>NZ_CP191983.1:0-40100 GCF_050944675.1 Nonomuraea sp. CA-141351 | reverse complement strand
GGGTGCTGCTGCCTCAGCAAGATCGTTTGGGACACGGATGGGACATGATCTTGATGTGGCTGTGGTCGCGAAAAGTCGCGAAGATCCGCAACGGGTCCCGAAAGGGCTGGTAGACCGCAAGTCGCGATCACGGGCCGCAGGTGAACGGGTGTGCGAATCGTTCCTGATAAGGAAGAGGTCCCAGGTTCAAGTCCTGGTAGCCCCACCACAGCTCAGAGGCCCTTTCCCGAGATCTTGGGAAGGGGCCTTTCGTCGTTCGGGGACACGGCGGGGACATGATCTTCGTCTCGTGTCCCCGCGGCCGCCTGCCGAGCCCGCCAGACGGCGATCAACTCATCCAGGACGGCCACAGGAGAGGCAGGCCCGTCCGTAGGGCGCTCGGCCGCCAGCTCGCCCACGGCGGCCCACAGGCGCCGCTCCAGGGCGTCGCAGATTTGCCGCTCCATCTCATCCGAGACGTGCGTGTAGATCGTCTCGATGGACTCCATCCGCTTGGTCTTGTGACCCATGCGCCGGTTGATCGCCTTCTGCGCCACCTGCTCCTCCCCCAGCCACGTCTCTTGGCTGTGCCGGAGATCATGCGGCGTGAGGCCCTCGCAGAGCGCGTGCCAGCGCGTGCCATCGTGGACCACCGGCCGGGCCGGGCGTGCCGCCTTGCCTCCCGTGGCCGGGTGCTCCCCATCCACGACCGGCCGCCAGATGTCCCGGCCGAAGTTGCTCCGGCGGAAGTGGCCGAGCTTCGGCCCCAGGAACAGGTACTGACGGCCGCCCTCGCACACCGGCAACGGGTTGTCGAGGTCCTTGTGCCACCGCGGCTGCTCGCCCTGGCACAGACAGGTCCGCTTCCTGGCCCGCTCGATCTGGCGGGCCAG
The DNA here is from genome assembly GCF_050944675.1 of Nonomuraea sp. CA-141351. Taxonomy (NCBI): domain Bacteria; kingdom Bacillati; phylum Actinomycetota; class Actinomycetes; order Streptosporangiales; family Streptosporangiaceae; genus Nonomuraea; species Nonomuraea sp. CA-141351. Next base: position 39,228 of record NZ_CP191983.1, on the reverse strand, counting down.
GAGGTCGCCGAGGAACGGCGGCAGCGTGGCCTCCCGCCGTCGCTTGCCCTTCGGCAAATCCCGGAGGAACGCGCCCTTGACCTCCTTCAGCTGCCAGAAAATTTGGACCTTGCGGAACAGGCAGTGGTCGACGTCGAGCGCGAGCAGCTCGCCCCACCGCATCCCGGTGAACGCCTTGAGCACCACGGCGATGAATTCGTCCTCGCGGCCGGTCCAGATCGCCGCGCGCTCGGCGATCCGCAGGACGACCACCGGCGTCGTCCACAACGACTCGGCCGCCTCGACGGCCTCCTGCAGCTTGCCCCGCCGGCGTCCCTTCTTCATCGCCGGGTTGCTGCCGATCTTCTTGTTGAGGACGGCGTCCTCGAGGATCGTGTGCAGCCGGGTGTGGGCGGTGTTGGCCGTGCTGTCCTTGTGCTTGCGCCGCAGCTGCTTCTGCCACTTGTCGTGCAGGAGCGGCGTGAGCTCGTTCAACGTCTTCCCGCCGAGATACGGCTTGATCAGCAGGCGGATGGCGTACTCGTAGTTGACCATCGTGGTGATGTCGAGGTCTTGGGCGTCGTACCACTCATCGCACCACTCGGCCAGAGTCATCTCGCCGGCCTTCGGGTCGATCCACGTACCGGCCCGAACCTTCGCCTCCTGATCGCGCCCCCAGTCGAGCGCGTCCTGCTTCGTGGCGAATCCCGGTTCCCAGACCCACTCGCCATCGCCGTTCTTCCACTTCACGCGCCAGGTCTTGCCGCGCTTCTCCGCGCTGGCCATCAGGCGTGACCTCCGGCCTGGCGCGCGTAGTCCAGCGCCTCCTGGCGGGTGCGGAAACCGCCGACGCTCTTACGCTGGCCGTTGGGGGCTGGGGTTGTCCATCGCGCGCTCCACGTGCGGGCACGCTTCTCCGCGTAAGCCACTCGGGCCTCCAGGGTGAGTCGTCCTGAGCCCGAGTGGCAAATCGTCGTTATTCGACGCCGGAAGTTACTAAGGAGTAATCGCGGCGCACGTAGACGACTCGCCAAGTGCCGCCCTCGACGATGAAACGAGGGCAGTCCTCGGGCAATTCATCACAGATCACGACCACAACTTCGTCGTTGTGGCCGCTTTTCACATCCGCCATTCGGACAACTCCATTGCAGTGGGATTCCCAGCCCGCTGCCGTGCAGGGTGATATTCCTGCACACAAACCGGCGTTTGTGGACTGTTCCAACCGGAAATTGTCCGAAGCGTTATTTAGTCGGCCTCGTTGGACATCTCGCTGATGGCCTGCTCAAGCAACTTCTGCAGGACCTGGAGCTTGTCCTTAGGAGGGGCGTCCCACGCTGCGAACGTCTCGACGACCGCTCGGACATCGGGACGTCCGGTCTCGATCGGGACGCGACGCACGGCCGACGTGTCGTCGGCAGCTGCGGGCGAGGTGGATGCGGTCTCGCCGCGGACGATACGCATGGCCTCGCCGGCGGGCCAATGTAGGCCTTTCTCCAGCTTTCGCAGCGTGCTGCGGGAGTAGGAGTAGCGGGCGGCGCTCTCGATGAGGGACAGCGTCGCGGGCGACGGGCCGCCCTTCCCGGAGACTTCGGTCTGAGTGACGTCCAGCTCGTCACGACGATCCCGCACAGCCTGTGCGAGGCGCTTAACCGCGTCCTCGGGCCATGCCTCCGTCTCGTCCATGCCTTCGCCTCCGGCGCCGTGCGCCTGCTCCGGCTACCGCCGCATCGGTAGCGCTTCCGAAATGATGACCGCTTCACCACCTTCGTGTCCATCGTTTCACGCCTCCTGAGGTCTTTTCGCGACCGTTCGCGACTGATTAGAGCACACAACGTCTTTTCAGGTCTAGATACTTGTTTTTGGGTCTGATCAGACCTAGATTCGAGACATGGACGAGAGCACGACTTCCGACATCGACCCCGGCGTCGACGCCGAGCCCTCCGCTGACCAGGTGCTTCTCACGCCTGAACAGGCGGCGGCGCTGCTCAACCTGAACCCGCTGTTCCTCAAGCGGCAGGCGCGGGCCGGGAGGTTCCCCCACTGGCGGACCGGCAAGCTCTACCGCTTCACGAGGGAGCACATTGCGGAGATCGCCCGTCTTGGCTCGCGTACGGCAACCACCGCGGCGGGGCGTGCGCCCGGCCGCCGGTCGCGATAGCGCCACCAGTTCCATCCGCCGGCGACGCCAGCGGCTTCCCCACCCCATTTCCCCAGTCCAGGAGGACCCTGTGACGACCAACGGACGGTACAGCAAGGGCCACAAGGGCGGCCACGCCCGCGCCACCCTCGCTCAGAAGACGTACGACCAAGCGCAGGCCGAAGGCCTCACCCGCATCCACATCATCGGAACCCCCTCCGACGTCGACGCCGCGTTCGCCCGCCTCGCGCACGTGCTCAACGTCGTGACCCGGTCGAAGCAGATCCCCCGGCGTGAGGAAGAGGGCCAGGTCACCATCTACCTCACGGTGCGGGTCGATGACTGACATCGCCGCCGACGTCGCCGCCTTCGACCGCCGCGGTCGGGACAAGGGTGCCACCGAGGTCCGGGCGCTGTGGGAAGGGCCGGAGACCGGCCCCAAGCTGACGCTGCCCGAGTCCAAGGTCGATGCGATCCTCGCGCTCCTGCGGACCTTCACGGTCTACACCGCCACCGACAGAGGCGAGCCCTTCATCGCGGTCTGCGACGACGTCCGGGAGTACCTGTGCCGCGAGCTCGGGGCGGCACAGGACCGCGCCGACAAGACCCGTAAAAAGCGAAACCCCGCCGCGACCACGACGGGGTTCCGCATCGATCCCGCTGCGACTGATCAGAGGACCAACAACATGAAGCACTCTACCCAGCTCGGAGGGGGTGCGTCATGACGCAGCCGCCCGCCGATGCCTACCCCGTCGCGGTGCACGCTGCCGACCGGCGCGTCACCCCGGACTCCGTCCGGCTCGAATCCACGCCAGAGGCGCTCATGCTCTGGATCGGCGACACCATGATCAGCGTCCCCCTGAACGGCGACGACACCAAGCTTCAGGCAGCGCTGAACCTCGCATGGCACACGCGCGAGGTGGTCGAGCGGTTCGGCGCCCAGGTACGCGCGCAGCTCGACGACCGGGCGCGGGCCCGCGCGAACGAGGCCACCGCCGCGGCGATCCGCGCTGTGGAGAACCCGGCCCGGCCGTACGTTCCGGCGGCGGCCGAGGATGCACCCGCCCCCGGAGCTCCAGCGTGACGCTCGACCTGATGGCCGCGGCCGCGATCGTCGGGACCCTGCTCCTACTGCGGGGCCCGGCGATCCGGCTGCTCCACGTTCGCTCCCGGAGCGAATGCGCGACGCCTCTGCAGGGCGTCCCACGGCCGCGCCCCGACGCGCCCGAGGACGAGCTGCTCGCCGCACTGCATGACGAGCTCTGGCCTAACCACGAATGGATGGCCATGGAGCTGGACGGGTGCCCGCGCCCTCAGCTCGACGGCTACTCCACCGAGGCGGCCGCCCGCGCGGCTGACACGCGGCCGTACGCCCTCCCACGCCGCTGTGCGTGCGGGCAGTGGCACGTGTACCTCAGACGGCGTCGCCACTGGCGCGCACCGGCGGCCCGCCGGGGGCGTCGCCGGTGACCCGCCATGACGCCGGACCCGGGCCGCGGGCCGTCTGCTGCGGGGCGCTCGCGGCCCTGGCCGCGCTGGGCGGGCTCGCCGTCGGCCTCGGCTCCGCCAGCACCACCGATCATCCGCCGTGCCGAAGGAGGAGTAGGAGATGACCTGGATCGGAGCAGTCACCTGGACTGACACTCGCATCATCGGCCCGGGCAACCGCCTTGGAACGGTGACGGATACGGGCGTCCAGCGCGGCCAGCATGTCCTGTACGTCTGGTGGGACGAGCCGCGGCCCGGGGCGCCGGCCGACGGCGCCGACCAGATATGGCGCGACACGGTGCGTGCCTGCGACGTCGTGCGGCTGCGTCCCGCATGACGCCTGCTGAGCTTTGGGCCGCACTCAACGCGCGTAGGCGGGAGTGCGGCCTGCTGCTGTGGCAGGTCGCGCTGCAACTCGACGTCGGCGAGGACGCCGTACACCGGCTGCGCTCCGGTTCGGCAGGTCCTGAGATGCGTCGCCGCGTCATGGCGTGGCTGGAGGCCCGCGAGGCGCGGCCGCCACCCGACAGCGCCTAGCGAGTCGATCCCATACAACCCCCGGGGAAGAAGGCGAGATGGCGGCGGGCGACCGGATTCTGTTCGAATGGTTGAGGGTGGTGAGGCGGGCAGATCTTTCGTTCGGCGAGGGCAAGAAGAAGGTCAGCGCGGGCGTCGTGCAGCACATCGCGGTGATCGCCGCGACGTACGGGAATCCGGACGGCACGAGGGTGCGGCCGAGCGAGGCGCGCCTGGCCCGGGTGTGCCGCCGGGACGTCAAGACGGTCCGCGACTGCCTCAAGCGGCTCCGCGAAGTGGGGCTCATGGTGCGGGTGTTCGAGGGGTCGTCTGCCGGCCGCGGAGGCCTGGCAGACGAGTACGAACTGGCGATCCCGGATGATCTCGGCGACCGGGTGCCGATGCTCGACCCGGACGAGCGGCAACTGGTCATGCCGGAGGGCGTCGAGGCACCGCCAGCGAAGTCTCGCGGCCGGAGAACACCGGGTGCAGCACCCGCTGATCCGGCTGTGGATATCCCGGTATCTCCGGGTGCAGCACCTGGAGATACCGGGATACCAGCAAGTAATGACCGGGTGCTGCCCCCCGGAACACCGGGTGCTGCCCCCCAGATCACCGGGTGCAGCACCCGGCCACCTACACAGCACCTCCCACACACCTCCCATCACGCGCATACATCTCCGTACGGCGCTGAGGTGGAAGGGGGGAAGGCGGGCCGCCGCGAGCCTTCGGCCAGGGATCGCAAGGGAGTCGGGAGGGGCTACCAGCCGCCGCTGCTTCTCACCGTCCCGTCAACGCCCGGGGCCGGACCCGACACGGCAGAACCAGACCCGTCCGCCTACGAGGCGGCCGTGGCCGCACTCGCCCGCCTACCCGACCTCGGCACCACGCTCATCGCCGCCGCCCGCGCCGAGCTCGGCGAATGCACCGGCTACGCGCGGCTCGTCATCCGCGCTCACCAGATCCTCGACAACCACCGCAGGGAGGTCTCATGAACCGACGCCAGGCCGCCTACGAGCAGACGCTGCAGCTGCTGCACCGGGTCCACGCCCGATGCTGCCCGTGCCCAGCCTCGACGCCGGAGTGGACGGCCAGGGTGACGCCCAAGCATGGCAAGGCCCTGGCCGTCGCCGTGGTGCTGACCCTCAACAGCCCCGCCGCCGAGCGCCGCCGCCGGTTCTACCGGCACCGGCAGCGCGCCCGGGCCCGCCGGCAGAAGAGGTGACAGATGCTCAAGCTCAGCGACATCCGCGCCTGCGGCCGCTGCGGTGCCGATGTTCGGTGGACGACCACGATGGCCGGCGCCCGGCTCCTGGTCGACGCCGAGCCGAATCCGGACGGGAACACCGCCGTCTGGACCGAGGCGACCGGCACCGTACGGTCCCGCCGCATCAGCGCCGAGATGCCGGCGCGGCCGTGGGAGCGGGTCATGATGCCGCACGTCGCAACCTGCCAGGGCGCAGCCCGCCAGGAGCCCCTGCCGATCCCGACGCCGCATCCAGCGCCGATCCCCGACCCGCCGAACGTGATCCGTCTCGACCGCTACCGCGGCCGCCGCAAGACCTAGGAGAAACCCAGATGGACCAGAGGCCGCTCGTCGTCACCGTGCACGATCCCGCTACCGGAGAGACCGCGACACGAGAGGTGCAGCCCGGCGACTACACGGTGGTCGCCTGCGAGCCGTGCTTCATCTACCACACGGCCGTGTACCCCAAGGCGGGCACGCACGTGATCACGGTGAAGGGATGGAAGCCGGCGGACGACCGCGAGCTTGCTCGGGGTCGCCTGTGACGCTCGCCGAGCGTGCGATCGCGGATCTCCGGTGGGCGGCCGCCTACTGGCCGGACCTGTACGGCCAGCGCCTGCCTGGCGCGACGCCTGTGCCGTTTCGGCGGCCGCGGCTGACGGCCGAGGAACGCGACGAGCGCGACCATGAGGCGTTCCTGGAGCGCGTCGACCGGACCGGCGACGCGATCGGGGCCAGCCCCGCGCCCGTGCGCGTGCCGGTGCTCGACATCATCACGGACCTGCTGGCTGACATCGTGTGGCTGGCGGACGAGCTCGGCCTGGCGCTCGCCTGCCCAATCCTGTCGCCGCCGAGCACTGGTCTCGCCGACGCGCGGCCGTGGCTCGCGTACGCACTCGCGCGCCTGGCCGAGCCGGGCGTCAGCTACGAGCTCGCGCTGTGGGCGTACGAGCAGACCCGCGCCCTGGTGGCCACGATCGCACGAGCCCTGGCCCTGACCTTCGACGGCCAGGCCCTCGACGTCGTCTGCCCGTGGTGCCGGGGCATCACACCAGAGACACCGGCGGGCGGTGCGATGACGTGGCGGGTGCGCGACCTGCTGGCCCGCCACGATTGCGTGCATGGCCAGCCTGACCGGCGCTTCTGCCACGAGTGCCCGCAGCAGGTCGTGATCGTGTGCGAGAGCGGCTGGTGCGAGCCGCCGAGCAAGGACGTGGGCACCTGGTGGCGCGGGTGCCCCTGCTGGCCCCTGTACGAATGGGAATGGCTGGCCAAGCGCGTACGAGACAGCAGCGAAGAGAGGACGACAGGATGACCGGCAAGGACGAATGGGAGACCGGGCCCGACGCGGCCGCCTCGATCGGCGAGCCCCCGGCGCGGGTCGAGGCCCGCGTGCTGCTGCTGTACGGGCAGTTCGCCGAGATCGTCACGCCCCACCACCCGACCGATGACCCGCTGCGCGTCCCAGCGGCCGAGCTCGCCCAGCAGCTCGGCATCGAGGCCGAAGCACTTCCGGGGCGGCGCTTCACGGCGACGATCGTGGACGATCAGGTGCGCGATGCGGAGCTGATCGGCTGATCAATCCAGAGCGGGCCGACCACTGAATCGGTCCGCTCTTTCTTCGCTCTGTATCTTGCAAATCACCGTTCTAATCATGTAAATTAAGGGGTGTCGGAAGGGGATGGCAGCCCCGACCGGCGCAGATTGATAACTCCACAGAGAGGGGTCAGCAATGGCTGACACACCGGAACAGCAGATCCACGAGATGGCCGAGGCCATCGCGATCGCGCTGGACCACCTGCGGGCAGTCGCCCGCCTGCTCCCCATCCCGATCGACCTCCCCATCCCGGGGACCGACACTCCCCCGAAGGAGTTCGTCGGCTCGATCGAGAGGATGCGAACCCTGGTCGAAAGTGAGCCCATCACGGAAGACCTGAAGGCCCACCTCGACCAGGCCACCCTCTGCATCCTCACCGCGATCGACATCATCCAGATCGCGCTCGCGGAAGGGATCGAATGGCGATACGAGGCCGTGCACATGATCTGCACGACAGCGGTCGTCGCGAGTAGCCTCACCGCCGCCATCCTGGAGCGGCACGAGAGGTAGTCACCACCGGCCCCGGGCAGCCAGCCCGGGGCCGGGCCCCTCGACCGTGGAGAATCTGCCCTGCCACCGGTGGCGGGCGCGGGCCCGCCGCCACGAAACGTTGAGGGCCTGGCAGGGAGGGCCGAAGCCCAATTGGCAGCCCTGCCAGGCCCGCAGATTGACCATCCACTCACAGAGAGGACGACACGGCCATGGTAACGCCAGAACGCCTGATCGCTCCCGAGATCGCCGCCCGATACGGCCGGGCCCTGGCCACCGTGAAGGACGTCTGGCGCAAGCACCCCGACTGGCCGCCCGCGCTCGGGCGGCGCGGCCGCTGGGCCGAGTACGACGCGGCCGCCGTCGACCAGCTCGTGCGCCGCGCCTTCCTGCGTGAGGTGCCCCCGGCTGAGGGGGACTCCGACGACCTCCTGACGATCGCCGACATCGTCAGCTATACCGGCCTGAAGCGCGGCACCGTCGACGCCGACATCTCGCGCGGCCGCATCCCACCGCCGGACGACACCAAGCACGGCGTGAAGCGGTGGCAACGCGCCACCATCGACGCCGTCATGAAGAACCGTCGCGGCTACCGCAGGACCCGCGACACCCAGCCGCCCGCTTGACGATCACGTTATCCACAGGCATCCTGACCTCGGGCGATGACGCATGCCCGAACAGGACTCCCAAACAGGGGGAACGCGCAGGGAAGGGTAGACCAGCCCCGGCCCGTGGCCGCAGCGCTGGCGAGCTCCCGCAAGCTCCGAGAGCGGGCCCTGTTCCCCCGCCCACGATGAGTAAGACCCCGACGCCGTGCCACGGTTGGGCGTCGGGCCCCACAGACCCGCCTCGCGGGATTCCCGGGTGAGGGGAATGAGGGCCGGGCGGAGGGGAACCGCTCGGCCCAGCCCCAGGCCCGTGGACTGAACCGCCACCTCAGCGTTCCCCAAGCACCAGCTCGACCGGGAGACTCATCTGCGCGGCGCTGTACTTCGACAGGCCGCGATGCGACACCTCGACCCCGTAGAAGTCGGCCCCGGGGGCCACCGCCAGCGCCCACCGGAAGACGCACCCCTCCTCCACATGCACTCCGCTGCCCAGCTTCCCCACCCCGATCGTCTTGCCCGCTGCGTCGGTGACCACCACCTGTGCGCCCTGGCGGATGTCCGCGTACTCGCCTTTGCCGGAGCAGGCGGGATGGTCGCCGTACTCGACCTGGCCCGGCCAGGTCTTCAGGACAACCCTGCCGCTCACATCGAGCAAGGTCGGAGGCGGCGCAACCTGGGCCGGAGACGCCTGAACCGGTGGCGCCGGAGGATCGGCCTCGGTCCCAGGCGAGATGACGATGAACACAGCGGCAACCGCCGCTAACACGGCGAACGCCACCCCGGCCACGATCAGCACCTTCGTCATGCGGGCATCCTGCACCGCTCCACACCGCCGACACCAGGCCCAAGTCACGGAGAGGTGATTGGCATGCTGGACGTCGCCAGCCCCCGAGTGATCTACGACGTGCACGCTCGGTCTTGGGCGCACGTCGTAGCAGATCCCCAGCGCTACAGGCAGCTGCTCGCCTGGGTACGTCGGCAGGGGCTCCACCCTGAGAAGATCTACAGGCTCGAGGTCTACTCAACCTCGGCTCTGGTCTTCGAGCACAAGTTCGACGAGCAGGGCCGCAGGTACTGCGACGTCGACCACGACCACGGCGCGAAGGTCGGCGCGTGCCACCTTGCCAAGCGCACGCCCTACAGCGTGACCATCAACAGCCAGCCAGAGCAGGAGCCCTGCGCACACCCGGACCCCGATGGCCCGCAGCAAGGGACGTAGCGGGCGACCGTGGCGCCGGGTACGAGCTCAGGTCCTGGCCGCCTCCCGCATCTGCTGGCTCTGCGGTCACGACGGCGCCGACACCGTCGACCACGTGATCCCGCTCAGCCTCGGCGGCGACCCGCTCGACCTGGCCAACCTGAGGGCGGCGCACGGCGTGCGGGGCTGCCCGACCTGCGGGCGCAAGTGCAACTCGGCCCGGGGCAACCGTATGACCACCGGCCCCGCCCCGCTGCAGTCCCGTGCCTGGTGACGCGTGCTGTACGTCGTGACCGGCCCGCCTGCAGGGGGCAAGTCAACATGGGTCCGGGGGCGAGCTGGACCGGGCGACGTCGTAGTGGACTACGACCTGATCGCGGGGGCCTTATCGGGGCCACGATCGGGGAACCCCTGGGCCCACCCCGAGCCCGTACGCACCATCGCGCACCGAGCTCGCACCGCCGCCGTACGCGAGGCGCTGCGTCACGTGGACGACGTCGACGTCTACATCATCCACGCGCAGCCCACCCCCGACTGGCTGGCCACCTACACCCAGCACGGTGCGCAGATCGTCACCCTCGACCCAGGTCGTGACGTGGTCATGGCCAGGATCGCGGCCGAGCGCCCGGCCTCGGCGCGTGCGATCGCAGCACGCTGGTACAACCAGGCGGCACGCACACCGGGCAGGCCGGGCCCGACGACCGCCCGCCAGGGTGCACCCGCCCCTGACCCCCTGCATGCCCCACCACCCAGGTCCTCCCGTACGTGGTGACCAAGCCTCACAGCCTCGAACGCGTCGAACCGTTGCTGCTCGACACGTGCTCACGCAGCGACTGCGACACCACGCCGAGCACGGTATCGCCGCAGGTCGGGGCACCCCCGGGGGGCCGGGTGGCGACGTCGGACCAAGATCATCGGGTGACCCGTCTGCCAGTCTCCCTTTTTCTCCCCCCGCCGCACCCCCTACCCCCCACCCGCAGGAGGTGACCCCGTCATGCCGCCTCGCCGCCGCAACCTCAAGCCCGTCCCCGCCAAGCCCGAGCGCGAGCGCGCCCCGGACCTGCGCGACGCGGTCAAGGCCACCGTCGACGCGATGGACTGGCTCGGTCCGACCGACCAGGCGATGAAGGTCTTGGCGATGCGCCAGGCCGAGGAGATCGAGCGGGCGATCGAGCGCGCCGAGGAGCTCGCTCAGGCGCGGCAGGACGCGGCCGGCACCGACGATGTGTCGATCTACAGGCGGCTGGCCGCGCTCGAGGCGATGTGCGACGTGACCAAGGCCGTGGGCTGGCTGGGCCCGCAGCTGCAGGGCGTGCTGCGCGACCTCGGCGGGACGCCGGCCGCGCGCAAGGCGATGAAGAACGACCGGCCGATCGGAGGAAGGCTTGCCCAACTCCGCGCCGGTGCTGCTGGGGAGCACGACTCCTAGGCTCTGGACACCGCCGCTGGTGACCGGCCCGCCGGGCCCGTGCGGGTGCGGGTGCGCGCTGACGCCGGCCACCAGTCGCGGGTTCTCGGCGGTCGACTTCGGCCAGGACATCATCGGCATGCGGCTGATCCCGTGGCAGCGGTGGCTGCTCATCCACGCCCACGAGCTGCGCTGGGACGGCCGCTTCCGCTTCCGTACGGTGCTGGTGCTGATTGCCCGGCAGAACGGCAAGACGACCATCGTCGAGGTCAAGAACCTCTGGAAACTCTTCGTGTTGGGCGTCGGCCTGGTCATCGGCACCGCGCAGAACCTCGACATCAGCGAGGAGTCCTGGGAGAAGGCCGTCGAGATCGTCGAGGGCACGCCCGAACTCGCCGGCGAGATTGCCCACGTCGACAGAACCAACGGCAAGAAGGCGCTACGCCTGGCCAACGGGAGCCGCTGGAAGATCGCCGCCGCCTCCCGCCGCGGCGGCCGCGGCCTGTCCGGTGACGACGTCAACCTCGACGAGCTGCGCGAGCACCAGACCTGGGACGCCTGGGGCGCGGTCACCAAGACCACCATGGCGCGGCGTGACCCGCAGATCTGGGCATTCTCCAACGCCGGCGACGACAAGTCGGTGGTGCTCAACCAGCTGCAGGAGCAGGGCCGAGCAACGGTGACGGACCCGAATGTAGATCTGACGCTGGGGCACTTCGAGTGGTCGGCGCCGGACGACGTCAAGTGCACGTGCGGCCGGCCGGACAACAAGCACACCGAGCACTGCCGGCTGCAGGACCGGCAGGCGTGGGCGCAGGCCAACCCGAGCCTGGGCTACACGATCACCGAGGACGCGATCGCCTCGGCCCTGTCGACGGACCCGGAACCGATCTTCCGCACCGAGGTGCTGTGCCAGCACGTGCCCGACCTGGCGCCGGAGTGGGCCGTCATCCCCGAGGCGAAGTGGAGGGCGGTTGCCGATCCCGCCTCCGAGCCGGTGGGCCGGGTGGTGTTCTCCATCGCCGTGAGCATGGATCGCAGCTGGGCCGCGATCGCGGTCGCGGGCCGGCGGGCCGACGGCCTGCTGCACGTCGAGGTCATCGACTACCGGCCGGGCACCCAGTGGGTCCCCAAGCGCGCCAAGGGCCTGCAGAAGAAGTGGCGGCCGGCCGCCTGGATCGTGGACGCCGGTGGGCCCGCCGGCAGCCTGATCGCCGACCTCGAGGCCGTGAAGATCAAGCAGCCGGACGGGGAGGTTGGGAAGTTGGAGCTGACCATGCCGACCTACCGCGAGGTCGGCCACGCCTACGGCCAGTTCCGCGACGCGGTCATGCCCGAGCAGGGCGAGCCCACGATCCGCGTGCTGCCCCATCCGGCGCTCGACGCGGCGGTCGCCGGCGCGGTGGACCGGCCGCTCGGTGACGCGCGGGCGTGGGACAGCAAGCTGGCCAGCGTGGACATCAGTCCGCTGAAGGGCGTGACCGAGGCGGCCTGGGGGTTCACCACCAAGGGCCACATCGCCGAGCCGGTGAAGGAGCCGCTGGTGGCAATCCGATGAAGTCGAAACTGGCGCGAGCGTGGCTCGGGTACGTCGCCGGCTGCCTTCTGATCGCGGTGGGCGTGACGATCCAGTTCGGGATCGGGTTCGGGCTGATCATCACCGGCGCCGCCGCGGCGGCCTCGTTCCTGCTGCTGGCCGACGTCGACGACGACAGCGGCGATGACTGGGAGGTGCCGCGGTGAACCTGCTGCAGCGCATGCGCCGGCGGCGCTCCATGCCGCCGCTCGCCGATGACTCCGGCTCCTTCCTGCCGTACTACGGCATGTCGCGACCGGTGAACGGCCAGGAGAAGCCGACCCCGGCCGAGTTCCTGGCGCTCGCGCAGAACGTGCTCAAGCGCAACGGCGCGATCTCGGCCCTGATGTTCGTGCGGCAGTCGGTGTTCTCCGAGGCCCGGTTCACCTTCCGCCGGCTGCATGAGGCGGGCCCGGGCGAGCTGTCGACCGGCGGCGACCTCGCCGCCCTGGAGCGGCCCTGGCCCGGCGCCACCACCCAGGATCTGCTGTCGCGGATGATCCAAGACAGCGACCTGGCGGGCAACAGCTTCTACGCCCGCCGCCCGAACGGCACGCTGAAGCGGCTGCGGCCGGACTGGGTCACCATCGTCACCGGGTCGGATGAGGAGCCCGACCTGTACGGCGACGCCCTCGACGGCGAGTTGCTCGGCTACATCTACAACCCGCGCGCGCCCGGCGCCGACGACGGCGCCGTGCTGCTGCCGGATGAGGTGGCACACTTCGCGCCCATCCCCGACCCCGAATTTCAGTTCCGCGGCATGAGCTGGATCACGCCGCTGCTGGGAGAGATCGAAGCCGACAGCGCGGCCGTCACGCACAAGCGGTCGTTCTTCCGCAACGGCGCGACCTCGCGCGTGGTCGTGTCGGTCGACGCCTCGGTGACGCCGAAGATGTTCGACCGGTTCGTGGAGAAGATGGAGGCCGCGCACGCCGGCGCGGACGTGGCCTACAAAACCATGTACCTCGGCGGCGGCGCGGACGCCAAGGCGATGTCGATGTCGATGAAGGACCTCGACTACAAGGCCGTCCAGGCGATCGGCGAAAGCCGCCTGGCGGCCGCGGCCGGTGTGCCGCCGGTCATCGTCGGCTTCTCCGAGGGCCTGGCCGGCAGCTCGCTGAACGCCGGCAACTACGCCTCCAGTCGGCGGCGGTTCGCTGATGCGACCATGCGGCCGCTGTGGCGGCGGGCCGCGGGCGTGTTGGCGCACCTGGTCGATGTGCCCGACGGCGCGGAGCTGTGGTGGAACGACCGCGACGTGGCGTTCCTGCGCGAGGACCTGGGCGACATCGCCGAGATCCAGTCCAAGAAGGCCGCCACGATCCGCACGCTGAGCGACGCCGGGTTCGAGCCCGCCAGCGTGGTCGCCGCGGTCGAGGCCGACGACCTCAACCTGTTGAAGCACTCGGGTCTCTACAGCGTGCAGCTGCTGCCGCCCGACAAGATGCGGCCCGAGCCCGGCCCGGACGGCCAGGCGCCGCCGGCCAACGACAAGCCGGACGACGGGGCGGATGCCGATGAGCGCGACGACGACCAGGCCGAGGAGGGCCAGGCATGAACTACGTCACCCGGACCTTCCCGCTGGAGGACATCGCGATCGCGCCCGGCGGGGACGGCCGCACGGTCACCGCCTACGCCGCGGTGTTCGACACCCCAGCGGAGATCCACGACCGCGACGGCCACTACATGGAGGAGATCGCCCGCACCGCGTTCGACAAGAGCCTGAACGAGCGCGGCACCCGGTACGGCGTCTTCTACAACCACGCGTCGACTCTCCACGGCACCCCGTCGGAGCGGGCCAGCGTCCCGCTCGGCACGCCGCTCGAGGTGCGCGCCGACGCCAAGGGCCTGCTGACCGTCACCCGCTACAACCGGACTCCGCTGGCCGATGAGGTGCTCGAGGCGATCCGCAACGGAGACATCACCGCGCAGTCCTTCTCCGGCCGGATGATCCAGTCCAAGCCGTCCAAGCCCGGCCGCCCGCCGTACCGAGCCGCCCGCGGCGGCGAGCTGGTGACCGTGGTCCGCAGCGAGATCGCGCTGCGCGAGTACGGCCCCACCCCCATGCCCGCTTACGAGCCCGCCGCGATCCTCGGCGTGCGTTCACTGGCCGCCGAGCTCGCCCACCTCGGCACGGCCGAGCGCGCCGAGCTCGCCCGCATACTCGCGTCCACCACCCCCGAGCAGGGGGCCGGAGACGATCCCACCACCCCCGAGCAGGGGGCCGGTACGGAGGAGTCGGAGCCCGAGCAGGGCCACCGCTCTGGTCCGGTCATGAGCCGCGCGCAGGCGCGGGCCCGCCTGATCAAGAGAGGCATCCTCCATGCACCACGACCTTCCTGACTTCCGCGGCACCCGGCCGGGCGATGTCATCGGCTACCGGCGCGACGGCCGCCCGATCTACCTGATCGCCGGCGGCGACGGCACCGTCGGCCGCCTGGCCGAGATCGACCAGCGGCTGGAGGCGATCCGTACCGAGCTGCTCACCTTCGCCGACCGCGACCTGGACGAGACCGAGACGACCCGGTTCGGCGAGCTGGAGACCGAGTTCGAGACGCTGGAGACCGAGCGCGAGCCGCTGGCCCGCCGCGCGGCCACGATCGAGCGCGTGCGCTCCACCGTCCGCACCGCGACCGCCCGCGGCCGCGGTCTGGAGCCCGGCGGCGCCGACCGCTCCCCGGCGCTGAACGTCCGGACCGACCCGTATGAGGACCTCGACCAGGTGCGCACGCGCGCCGTGGCCGCGGCCGATCTGCGCGCCCGGGCGCTGAACGCGATCGAGCAGGCCCCGGCCGACGTCGACGACGACGCCCGGGAGCGCGCCACCCGCCTGATCGAGCGCGGCGACCGGCACGGCCGCATCGCCCGGCACATGCTGCTCACCGGCAGCCCCGCCTACCAGCGAGCGTTCGAGGCGGTGCTGGGCGGCATGCAGCCCTGGCAGCTGGAGGCCGAGGAGCTGGAGGCGCTGCGGTTCGCCGACGAGCACCGGCGGGCGATCAACGAGGGCACCGGCGCAGCCGGCGCGTTCCTCGTGCCGTTCCACCTCGACCCCACGATCATGCTGACGAACGCCGGCAGCACGAACCCGTTCCGGCAGATCGCCCGCACCGAGACGATCACTACGAACGAGTGGCACGGCGTTTCCTCGGCTGGCGTGACCGCGCAGTGGCGCGCGGCCGAGGCCACGCAGGTGCCGGACAACAGCCCGACGTTCGCTCAGCCCTTCGTGCACATTCACTCGGCGGATGCCTACCTGCAGGCCTCGTTCGAGGCCACGATGGACACCAACATCGCCTCGCAGGTCGGCATGCTCCTGGCCGACGCCAAGGACAACCTGGAGGCCACGGCCTTCGCCGTCGGTACCGGCGTTAACCAGCCGTTCGGTGTGGTCACTGCGGTCGCGGCGGTCGCCGGCTCCCGCGTCACGGGCGGCGCCTCCTACGACGTCGCCGACGTCTACGCGGTCAAGGACGCCATCCCGGCGCGGTGGCGCTCGCGCGCCTCCTGGGTCGCCAACGACTCGATCTACTCGTTGACTCGCCAGTTCGCTTCCGGCACCGGCCCGCAGCACGCGTTCTGGGCCGACCTGGGCATGGACCGGCCGCCGCTGCTGCTCGGCCGCCCGGCGTATGAGTCCAGCGCGATGGACGGCACGCTCGCGGCCGCCAGCACCAACGACATCCTGCTCGCCGGCGACTTCAGCAACTACCTGATCGTCGACAGGGTCGGCATGACGGTGGCCTACGAGCCGCTCGTCAAGGGCGCCAACCAGCGGCCCACCGGCGAGGTCGGCTGGTATGCGTTCTGGCGGGTCGGCGCCAACGTGCTGATCCCGGACGCGTTCCGCGTGCTGCGCGTCGTCGTCCCGTAGCAAAGCCGAGGGCGGGATCCAGCGGGATCCCACCCTCTTCCATCGGAAGGAGGCGGCCGTGCAGCGCGCCGCGCAGACGTTCCACATGCCCACCCGCGAGGGGTGGCGCACCATCGCGGCCGGCAGCGAGCTGGCCGACGACGATCCGGCGGTCACGACCGCTCCGCAGTACTTCGTGCACGTCCCGGATCCGGCCCGGGCTCCGAAGCAGGACCAGGGCCCGGACGAGCCGTCCCCGGACGACCCGCCTGTGATGCAACCGCCCGGGAAACCGGCCCGGCGTGCGTCGCAGGCCCGCAAAAGCGGCTCATGAGTTTCGACCTCGGCGACCCGGTGCCCCTGTCGGTCACCATCACCAACGCCGCCGGCGCGCCGGAGAACGCCGGCAACGTCGCTCTCACGATCACTCTGCCCGACGGCACCGCCCACAGCCAGGCATCGGTGCCCGGCACGGATGGCGCCTACGGCTACATCTACGAGACCGTCCAGGCCGGGCTGCACCGGGTGCGCTGGGTCGCGACCGGCGTCAACGCCTGCGCCTTCACCGACGTGATCGACGTCGAGCCGGCCGATGGCGCGCCGTTCATCAGCCTGGCCGACACCAAGCACTTTCTGAAGAAGGACCCGGCGCGCACCGAGGACGATGAGGCGCTGCGCTGGTTCATCGGCGCGGCCTGCCAGACCATCGAGGACCGGATGGGCTACGTCAGCCCGCACACCGCGGTCGCGAATGTGTCGGCCCGCCGCGGTGTGATCGTGCTGCCGGACCGGCCCGTCATCTCGGTCGTGAGCGTGGTCCGCCTGCCCGGCGGCGAGGTGGTGCCGGCGGCCGACCCACTGGCCGGGACCGACGGGTACGAGCTGAAGCACGACGAGGGCGTGCTGCTGGTGCCCGCCTGGTGCGGCGCCGCGCGGGTGACGACCCGCGTCGGCCGCACCCCGCTGCCGCAGAACTTCCGTCTGGCCGGGCTCGAGCTGACCGGCCACCTGTGGCAGGGCTCGCAGCACAACAACGCCGGCGGCCGCCCGCGCGTGGGCGATGCCGCCGCTGTCGCCGCCAGCATGCACCCGTTCGCGCTGCCCTGGCGAGTCACGGGGCTGCTCGGGCTGCGCAAGGACCAAGAGCGCGATGAGCCGCTCATTCGCTGACCCCGCGACTAGCAAGCACGACCAGGAAGGCCTGCCGCATGTTCACCGTCCCTGCTGTCATCGACGCCCTGGTGGCGCTCGCCGAGCGCGCCTGGCCGGACGTCCAGGTGCTGGACGGCGGTCCGGTCACGGACGTCGAGACTGACGTGATCGAGATCGGCTACTCCGGCAGCAGCGACGAGCCCGACGTGCGCGCCGCGCTGACCAGTGAGCAGCTGGACCTGAACCCCGACCACGAGTCCTACGACGTGATGTGCCTGTTGTCGGCCTGGCGCGGGGACGCACACCGCGACGGGAAGCCCGACGCCGGCACCACCCGCGTCCGGGCGTTCGAGCTGCTGGCCGGGATCCGCGCCGAGCTCGACCGGGACTCGCGCCTGGGCGGCACGGTGCTGCGGGCGCGGATGTTCACGCTGGACATGGCGGCCGATCAGACCCACGCCGGGCCCGTGTGCACGATCCGGTTCGTCGTGCACGTCGACGCCTACTCGGCGGCGTGATGGCCGAGCCGACAGACCCCACCCAGGCGATCCGGCAGCTGAATCGCGAGCTCGGCAAGTTCCCGGCCGAGCTGCGCAAGGCGATGCGGCCGGCGCTGAAGACGGCCGCCGAGCCGATCGTCGCCGACGCCAAGCTGCGCGCGGCGTGGTCGGCCAGGATCCCGCGCGCGATCACGCTGTCGATCCGGTTCGCCAGGCGCGACCCGGGAGTGTCCCTGCGGGTCCGGTCGGCTGTGGCGCCGCACGGCCGACCGTACGAGGGCATCACCGGCGCGACCAGCTTCCGGCATCCGCTCTTCGGGCGGCGCGGCGCGCGCGACTGGCAGGTCCAGAAGACCCGCCCGTACCTGGCCCCCGCGGTCGAGGCCGGCCAGTCCGGCGCCCTGGCGGCCGCCGTCGCGGCGATCGACAAGACGGCACGGGACCTGGGGTTCCGATGATCACAAAGGAGTGCTGATGACCTTCAGAATGTCGTCGTCGTTCAAGCTGGAGGCCGAGCTGTCCTCCGCGCTGGACCTGACCACGGCCTCCGCGCCGCTGGCGATCAATCGCCAGCTCATCCTGGCCCAGGGGACCGGTGCCGGGCAGGCCGACATGATCTACTCCGACCGGGTCACCATCCCGGCGAGCGGCACGCAGGCCGTCGACCTGGCGGGCACCCTTCCCGGGCCGCTGGGCGGGACGCTCACCTTCGCGAAGATCAAGCTGGTCCTGGTCTCCGCCCTGGCCACGAACACCAACAACGTCAACATCGTCAGCGACGCCACGAACGGGCCGCTGTTGTTCATGGCCAAGGGCGACGGCTACCCAGTCCGGCCCGGCGGCATGTTCCTGGCCTACGACCCCTCGGCCGCCGGGACCGTCGTCACCGCCGGCACAGCCGACCTGATCAATCTGATCAACTCCGGCGCCGGTACGCCCGTGACGGCCGACGTCGTCATCATCGGCGCCTCGGCGTAAGGGAGGCCTGCGCATGGAAACCGTGTGGATCACCCACCCCAACCTCGACGGCCGCACGATCGAGGTCAGCAAGCAGAGCCTGCCGCACCACCAGCGTTCGGGCTGGGTCGAGACCGACCCGCCGCCGCCCCCGCAGCCCCCGCAGCGGCCCGACCTCCAGTCCTCGGAAGCCCCGGCAAATGCCGGGGCTTCCGCTTTGCCCCAGCCGCCGAAGAGTCGGCGCAGCACCTCCAGGAAGGATGACTAATGGCCGCCACGCCGATCACTCCGGCTAAGAGATTTTTCAGGCCCGGCATCACCAGGTGCCTCTGGCTGCCGACCATCGCCAACATCCTTGCGGTGACCCGGGCCGAGATCAACGCCGGCGTCGACCTGTCCAAGGATGTCGCCGACATCCAGGGCTGGCTGGTCGCCGGCCAGGCGATCCCGACCCCGGACCTGAACAGCCGCTTCGTCGGCAACATCCCCGGCCTGACCAACGCCGACCAGTCCAGCATCACCTTCTATGAGGGCGAGGACGGCCAGGACGCCCGCACGCTGATGCCGCGCGATGCGGAGGGCAACGTCGTGTGGATGGACGGCGGCGACGTGCCCGGCCGGTTCATGGACGTGTTCGACGTCCGGGTGCTGTCCGTCGGCAAGATCCGCAGCATGGGTGCCGAGCCGGGCCGGTTCACCACCCAGTACGCCATCGCGTCCGAGCCGGCCGAGAACGTGGTCATCCCGGCATGAGCACCAGCGACCGCCTGCTCAACCGGCCGCGCCTGTGCGCCGAGCATCCGATCCGGATCGACGACGACACCGAGGCGCGGCAGGAGGTTGAGCAGGCCCGCTTCACCCTGGCCCTGCTGCAGACGCAGAGCGAGGTGGACGAAGGCGCCCTGAAGAAGGCCCGGGCCGCTCTCACCCGGGCACAGAAGAAGCTGCGGGCCTGCTACGAGTGGATCCCGCTGCGCGCGATGGAGGTCGACGCCTTCGAGGCGCTCGTGGGCCAGCACAAGCCGCGGCCGGACACCGCCGACAAGGTGTGGAACGACGAGACGTTCCCGCGCGCATGCCTGCTGGCGTGCGACGAGTCCGGCCGGTCCGAGGCCGACTGGGAACACATCTTCAAGCACGTCCTGAACGGGCCCGAGCAACTCGAGCTGTGCAACACCGCCATCCGCATCAACGCGCGCACACCCGACGAGAGCCTCCCAAAAGGCTGGGCGCGGACAGGACCCTAGCCCTGGAGCTGGACGTCTGCGCTGCCTACCGCATCCCGCACTCGGAGTTCCTGCGCTGGTCGGCCGACGACCGGGACAAGGCGATCTGGCACCACCTGTGGAAGCGCCAGACGTGCCCGAACTGCGACACCCGCCGCGACGAGTGGGACGAGTCTCGCGGTGGCCACCGCCACGCCTACGCCGGCGAGAAGCGCCGGTGCCGCGGCTGTGAGGTCAAGGCGGCGACCCAGGCCTCGATCGTCCCCGAGGACGGCGAAGGGGTCTACGTCGTCCTGGTGCCCAACGAGGAGGTGCGGCGTGCCAACGCGTGATCTGATCATCGCCCTGCGGAGCAAGTGGGACGGCTCGGGCACCACGAACGCTGAAAAGGGGCTCTCGGCTGCCGAGGAGTCGTCCAAGAAGTTCACGCGCGCGCTGGAAGGCTTGGAGCGTCAGGCCCGTCAGCAGGGGGCGGCGATGACGCAGAACGCGGCCCAGGCCGACAGGTTCGGTCGGCGGCTCGAGGACGTCGGTCGGACCGCGATCAAGACCCGCCGCCTGCTGGAAGACGCGACCAAGAGGCTGCCGAAGATCGACGTCGAGGCGGACCTGTCGCAGCCGGAGAGGCAGCTGGCCGGCCTGGCGCAACGCCTGCGGGATCTGTCCGGCAAGCGGCTGGAGATCGACATCGACGCCCGCGACGCGGCGGCCGAGGCGGCCAAGATCCGCCGCGAGCTGATCGCGCTGGCCGAGCTGAACCCCGAGGTGGTCGTCAGCGCCCAAGTCGAGCGGGCCGTCCGCAACCTCGACAAGGTGGAGAGGGAGGCCCGCGATCTCGACCGCCGGATCAACGTCCGGGTGGATGTGGACGGAACCGCGGCCGCGGCCGCGCTCGGCATGATCCAGGCGGCGCTCACCGCGGTGCGCAGCTCCGGCGTTGCCTCGGGCGCCACCGTCGCCGCGGCGATCGGTGCGCTGCCCGGCGTGGCCGCGCTGGCCACGCAGGCGGTCGCGGTCGGGCTCGGTGGCGCGCTGGCCGGGATCGGCCTGGCCGCCGCGCACGGGTCGGATGCCGCGCAGGACGCCATCGGTGATCTGAAGGAGGCCGTCAAGCGCGAAGCGACCGCGATGGGCGTCCCCTTCGAGCACGTGTGGACCGTGATCGTTTCCGCCGCTGAGCGGGAGCTGGGTGAGCTGTCGCCGGTCGTGCGGCGCAACCTGGCCGAGCTCGCCCCCGAATTCGAGGACTTCGCCAAGCAGGGCATCGACTCCCTGTCGGAGCTGTCCCCGGCCATCGATGGGGTCGAACGTGCGTTCGAGGCCGTGCTGTCCCAGGTCGGCCCCCGCATGCCGGAGATCATGCAGCACCTGGCCGCCGCGATCCTCGAGATCACCGACGCGGTCGAGGAGAACCCGGGACTCCTGGCAGATTTCGCCGTCAACCTCGCGAAGGTCACCGAGTGGGCAGCCAAGGCGACCGTCTCCCTCGGCAGCTTCGTGAAGTGGAGCCAGGAGAACGCGGGCGTGATCAAGGCGTTGATCGCCGTGACCAACCCCGCCGCCGGGGCGCTGACCCTGTTCGCGGATGGGGCGGGCGAGGCTGGACGGGAGAGCCTCAAGCTGGGGAAGGCCAGCCGGGACGCGGCCGACGACGTCAAGATCATCGGCGACTCCTCCGACGAAGCCAGCCAGAAAATGCGCGAGGCGTGGGCCGGCGCCTACGCCGAGTTCGCCAAGTTGGGCAGCCTGCTGTCGTCGGCCAAGGAGAGCGCCTCGGCCCAGGACGAGCTGGCGCAGGCACAGGCGCGCGCGGCCGAGGTGCAGCGCGCCGGCGCCGAGCGGATCGCGCGGGCTGAGCGCAATCTCGCTGACGCCCACGAGCAGAGCGCTGAGCGGGTGGCCGCGGCCAAGCAGCGCGTGAAGGACGCCCACCGCCAGGCGGCCGAGGCCGTCGCCGCGGCCCAGGACCGGGTACGCGAGGCCGAGGCCGGCGTCGCCACGGCGGTCGAGGAAGGCGCGCGCCGGGAGGCCGACGCGCAGCGGCGCCTGGAAGACGCCCGCGAGCAGGCGGCCCGCGCCGCCGAAGAGGCCGGCCGCCGGGTCGCCGACGCCGCCCGCCGGGTGGCCGACGCGCAGCAGGACGCGGCGGCCCGCCAGGTCGACGCCGACCGGCGCGTGGCCGACGCCCACCGGCGGGTCGAGGACGCCGTCGAGGATCTGACCGCCGCCCGCGAGCGCGCGCAGCAACGCCTCGAGGACCTCATCGCCGCCGAGTCGAACGCCGCCCTCGATGAGGAGGGCGCGCAGATCGCGATCGAGCGGGCCAAGGAACGGCTGGATGAGATCAATGCCGACCCGAACGCCTCGAGCCTGGACCGGCGCGAGGCCGAGCACGCCTATCAGGAGGCGCTGGAGCGGCTGCGCGAGGTCCAGCGCCGCAACGCGCAGCTGGCCGAGGAGCTGGCCGACGCCCAACAGCGCGGGATCGACGGCTCGGCCGAGGTCGTCGACGCCATCGGCCGCATCGAGGACGCGCGGCGGGCCGAGGCCGAGGCCGAGGCGGCCGCGGCACGGCAGCGGGAGGAGTCGGCCCGCGCCGTCGCCGACGCTGAGCAGGCACTGGCCGACGCGCAGGCCGAGGCCGCCCGGCAGCGCCAGGACGCCGCGCGGGCCGTCGCCGACGCCGAAGGCGAACTGGACCGGACACGGATCGAGAACGCCAAGGCGGTGCAGGAGGCGCAGAAGCAGGTCGCCGACGCTCAGGCCGACGCCGCGAAGGTGGCCCAAGACAGCGCCCGGCAGGTCGCCGAGGCGCAGGCCGAGCAGACGCGCGCCGTACGCGACGCCGCCCGCGACATCGCCGAGGCCGAGAAGGCCGTGCGCGACACCCGCCAGGAGGTCGCCCGCGACACCCGCGACGCGAATGACTCCGTCCTTGAAAGCTGGGCGAAACTCAGGGGCGACGCCAAGCTGACCAGCGCCGAGCTCCTGGCCGAGCTGGAAACGCAGGTCAAAGATCAGGAGCAGTGGCGGGCGAACATGGTCAGCCTGGCTGGCCGGGTGCCGCCGGAGATGCTCGCCGAGCTCGCCGAGCTCGGCCCCGGCGCCGCCGGCATCGTGGCCACCGCCGCATCGATGAGCGATGCGGAGCTCGCCAAGTTCATCGGCCTGTACGGCCGGTCTGGCAAGTCGGCCGGCGACGAGTTCGCCAAGAACCTGCAGGACGCCGAGGAGGTGCTGCGCAACATCGGCTACCGGCACGGCCAGGCGGTCGCCGACAAGGTCCGCGAAGCCATGGACAACGGTCGAGTGAGCGTGTTCGAGGCGGCGCGGCGGGTCGGCCTGTCGATCAACGAAGGCCTCATGGGCGACCGCGTCATCACGGTGCGGACCGAGGTTCAGGAGTTCGGCGCGCGGAAGTCGTGGCAAGCCGACGGCGGCATCCTGACCTACGCCAACGGCGGCATCCGTCACTTCGCGGGCGGCGGTGAACACCACGTCGCCCAGATCGCCTCGGCGAACACGATCCGGATGTGGGCGGAGCCGGAAACGCAGGGCGAAGCGTACATCCCTCTCGCGGCGAGCAAGCGGGCCCGCAGCGAGGACATCCTGAGCGAGGTGGCCGACCGGTTCGGCGGCATGTACCTGCGCCCGATGGGCACCCTGTCGCCGCCGAGCTGGTCGGCGGCCGCCGGCGGCGCGGCCGCGGCCACGATCGTCAACTACAACGTGACGGTCCAGGGCGGCATGGACACCTCGGCTGCGATCGGCGCCAAGGTGGTCGAGTCGATCCAGCAGTACGAACGCCGGAGCGGCGCCGCCTGGCGGAGGACGACATGAGCCTGCCCACCGTCAGCATCGACGTGATGTTCGACAACACCCTGCCGAGTGGGAATGCTCGCGTGAATACGCTCGAGGGCGGCGTCAGCGGGACCACGATCACCACGGGCAACAGCGGCGGCGCCAGCGGGAATGCCTTCAACAACATCGCGGGCAGTCCGCAATACTCGAGCACGCAGGCCTACGCCAGCGGCCTGTCCGCATTCAACCCGAGCGCTGGTGTCGACTGCCACATCGACTGGACCGGGGTGGCCCAGGCCGGGGACGTCATCTGCGCCAGGTTCTACCTGTACCTGGTGTCGGCGCCGGCGGGTGCTCAGCGGGTGTTCGTGCTGCTCGGGCCAGGCAATGCCGTGGTGTCGGCATTGTGGATGTTCTCCGACAGGTCGCTGCGCTTGTACCTGGGGTTCAGCACGTCGGTCGCGGCCATGCTCGCCAACCCGGTGCCCGTCGGGCAGTGGGTCAGGATCGAAGTCAGGTACACGATCAACGCGCTGGGCAACGGCACCGCCGAGTTGTATCTGTACACCACCCCGTCTTCCCCTTTCCATACCGACTACAACAGCTCCGGCACGCTGGCGTGGCCGGGCGGGAAGCCCCAGACCACTGAGTTTCATCTGCAACGGGACGCTGGCGGCTACTGGCATATGGACGGCCTGGCCGTTGGTGACAGCAAGATCGGGCCGATCGCGGGCACGTGGACGGATGTCACCCCGTGGGCGAAGTGGGGCATCGAGACGCGCCGCGGTTCCTCCCGCGTCGAGTCGCCGCGGATCAGGTACGACGCGGGCACCGCCAAGTGCACGCTGGACAACACCGATCGGCGCTTCGACTCGACCAACCTGGCCGGTCCGTACGTGACCGGAGGCCGAAGTCGCGTCACCGCCATGAAGCCCATCCGCTACCGGGCCACATGGAACGGCATCACATACAACCTGTGGCGCGGCTTCATCGACGAATGGGACATCGAGCACATCGCCGATGTCTCCTCCCTGGTTACCGTGACGGCTACCGACGGCTTCAAGGTGCTGCGCAATCGCAAACGTCCGCCCGTCACGTCTGTCGGCGCGGGTGAGAACGCCGGAGCGCGCGTCACTCGCATCTTGGACGGCGTCGGCTGGCCACTGGCCGACAGGGCCATTGCGACCGGCAACAGCACGCTGCAGGCCACCACGCTCGAAGGCGAGGCGCTCGCCGAGCTGCAGGCCGTCGCTGAGTCGGAGATCGGCGAACTGTACATCGACGGGAGCGGCAGGGTCGTCTTCCGCAACCGGCAGGCCATCATTTTGGACGCCCGCAGCAGCACCGTGCAGGCAACGTTCGGAGTCGCCGGCACCAGGACGCCGGCGCGGGCGAAGCTCGTCACCGACGACGTGACCTTCTACAACGAGATCCGCGCCGCCCGGGTGGGCGGTGTCGAGCAGGTCGCCGGTGACCCTGCCAGTCAGGCGGAGTTTCTCGTCAAGACGTTCCAAGCGTCGGACCTGCTGCTGCAGTCGGACACCGAGGTCGAGGCGTACGCGGGCTGGATCCTGTACGTCAGCAAAGAGCCCGAAGAGCGGTTCGACGCCATCGAGATCCACGCGCACGCCGACCCTGACACTCTCTTCCCTCACGTTCTCGGCCGGGAGATCGGCGACCGGATCCGAATCATCCGGCGGCCGTCCGGAGGCGGCGCCCCGATCCAGCGCGACGTGTTCATCCGAGGCATCACGCATGTCACCGGTCCCGGCACATGGATCACGACATGGACGCTGCAGTCCGCGACCAAGTACGGCTCGTTCTTCACCTTGGACAACCCGGTGCTCGGGTTGCTCGATTCCAACGCGCTCGGATATTGAGGAGTGAGGGTGCCAGTTCGTTCTCCCCTACGTTTCGCCGAGGATTTGTTCCCCGCGCCGAACCCCATCCGGCAGTGGGAGCACTTCTGGGAATACCTGGACTCGCAGCGTGCTGCGCTCGGGAAACCGCTCGTCCCCAGGCCGACCGGCCACAACCCGGACGTCATCGCCAAAGCCCGGGTGGATGAGGGGCGCTGGATCGCCGACTGCCCGTGGCGGTGCGGGGCCGCGTTCACCCTTCCCCGGGACGCGACGTGGATGTGGTGCACCGAGTGCGCCGGCGGCGGATGGGGCTTGTCGTGCGCCCTGAGGTGGCCCGAGAACATCGACGCTGTCACGTCCAACGTGTCCACCTGGCCCGCCATCCTGCAGTTCTGGCCTTGCGCCGCGTGCCGGAACCGCGAGCAGCTGTGCGAGCTGTGCGACCGGATCGCCGGCAAGGAGGTATCGCGTGGCAACGCTTCCTAATCCTCGTACGTGGGTCGTCGGGGAGCTGCTCACGGCCGCGAAGCTCAACACCGACGTGCGGGACGGGCTGAACTTTCTGCTGCGACCCCCGCTGTTCCACGCCAAGCAGTTCGGATCACAGTCGATCCCGAACGCCACCTTCACCGACATCACGTTCGGTGTCGGCTCGGAGGAAATTGACAGCGATGGCGGTCACGTCGACTCGCCGAACCCCGAGCGATACGTGGTGCAGACCGCGGGCTGGTACCACGTGGAAGGCATCGTGGGCTACCAGTTCAACGCCACCGGTTCCCGCTACGCCGTTCTGCGGACATTCGGTGTCGACAAGTTCCAGGTAGCGGTACGACCCCCAGCGGATACTGAGACGTACGTCCCCATCCACGGCTACTTCCCCTGCGCCGTGAACGATCAGCTGACGATATCCGCCTACCAGACAAGTGGCGGAGCGCTCAGCACCTCGCAACTGCGTTCCAGCTTTAGCGTCCAATGGGAATACAAGACGTGACCGACCGCCCCGGTTGCCGGCCACGTCATGAGGAGCGCCGGTGACCGACCAGCAACCGGGCAACGAGGTACAGCTCGCCCTCGCGAAATTGTCCGAGATCACCGCGGTGGGACTGGCCGAGATCAAGGGCCAGGTGGCGCTCCTACTGCAGCGAGCCGATCACGCCGACTGGCGTGTCGATCAACTGGCCCAGCGCCAGGACGCTGACCGCGCCGTCACGCAGGGCGCGATCGACAAACTCGAGGTGCGTGTCGACGCGATCGAGCGCGAAGGCGTGACCCGCCCCCAGCTGGCAGAGAGCCGCCGGCAGACTATTGGCATCGTCAGCGTCATCGTCGCCGTCATCAGCGTCATCGTCGCCGCGGTCGGCATCGTCATCGCCCGCATCTGACCCACAAACTCCTGGCCCCGGCTCGTCCGGGGGGAAGCCGGGGCCAGGCCCCCCGGGATGTCCACCCCTCACTTTGACTCGCTCACCCGCCAGCGGGTGTACGCGACCCGAAGGGGAGACCAGTGTCCTGGACCATCCACCACGGCGATGCCCTTGCCGTGCTGTCCACCATCCCTGCCAACTCTGTCGATCTGCTGCTGGCCGACCCGCCGTACAACTCCGGAGGCCGCACCGCCAACGAACGTGCCACTCAGACCGCCCGCGACAAGTACGTCTCCGGCGATGCCGGGCACGCCCTGGCCGACTTCGCTGGCGACAACCGCGACCAACGCGGTTACACGTACTGGCTCACTCTGATCCTCGCCGAAGGCCTCCGCGCGACCAGGCCGGGCGCCTCCTGCCTGGTGTTCTGCGACTGGCGGCAGACCGCCGCCACCTCTGATGCGCTGCAGGCCGCCGGCTGGACCTGGCGCGGCATCATCCCCTGGCGCAAACCCATTAGCCGGCCGCAGCGCGACGGCTTCCGTCGAGAGTGCGAATACATCCTGTGGGGCAGCCACGGCGCCCCCTTCCGCCACGACACGCCGATCTACCTGCCCGGCCTGGTCGAGGGCTCCCAGCCCCGCGGCCGCGAGCGCCAGCACATCACCCAGAAGCCCGTCGAGATCCTGCGCCAGCTCGTCCGCATCTGCCCGGCTGGCGGAACTGTCCTCGACCCGTTCGCCGGATCCGGCTCCACCGGTGTGGCCGCCCTCGCCGAGGGCCGGTCCTTCATCGGCGTGGAGCTGACCGAGCACTACGCCACCGTCGCCCGTCGGCGCCTCGCCGAGGCCGATCACGGACAGGAGGACACCTCATGCCGTACCTGACTCAGCTCGCCGCCATTGCCCGCCGCACCGGCTACCCCGTGACCGAGGTACGTGGGTGGCAGACCCGCGGCCACGGACCACAGCCCGGGGTGCAGGGCATCGTGTGCCACCACACCGCGGGCCCCGCCGGCGGCGGCGACTACCCCTCGCTCGCGGTGGTCCGCGACGGCCGCCCTGGCCTCGACGGGCCGCTGTCCCACATTGGGCTCGGCCGATCCGGCCACATCTACGTCATCGCCGCCGGACGTTGCTGGCACAACGCCCCCTCGACGTCGGCGATGCACACCAACTCCGCCTCACTCGGCATAGAGGCGGAGAACGACGGCCGCCAGCCTTGGCCCGCCGAGCAACTGGACGCCTACCACCGGTTGTGCGCCGAGCTGTGCAAGGAGTTCGGCCTGTCGGCGAGCAGGGTCAAAGGCCATAAAGAGGTCAACCGACAGAAACCAGACCCGCATGGCATCGCCATGGACGACTTCCGCGCCACCGTCGCCCGCTTGATCAAGGCTGGCCATGACGGCGATGGTGACGGCTGGCCGGGCAGGCTTCTCCGCTACCCGCCGGTAACCCGCGGCGAAGACGTACGGGACTGGCAGCAGGCCGCCGCACGGCTGGGCTATGAAATCGACATCGACGGCGCCTACGGCGCGGGCTCTCGCGAGGTGTGCCGGAAGATCCAGCGCGACGCGGGGCTCGACGATGACGGCATTGTCGGGCAGCTCACCTGGGCCGCCACTTTCCATGCCCGATGACCTGGCGCGGCTGTATCTGCTGCGCGCCTCCCAAACTCCAGGTCACCCGTGTCCCCATACGTGGCCGGGCCCATCTCAACCCGAGGAGAAAGCATGCGTCTGAACCGGACCATTCGCGAACCCCTGCTCCTGCGCGGCGCCATCGCTCTGCTTCTGATGGGCGCCGTACGGCTGTGCATCGCGCTTGGCGTCATTCCGCCCGAGTGGGCGCTGGACGAGGCCCGCGTCGAGCAGATCATCGACGGCGCCATCGTGGCATGGGCCTGGTTCTCCGGACGACGCACCGTCACCCCTGTGGCCGCGCCCCGCGACCGTGACGGGCTGCCTCTGGTGCAGCTGACCAGCAGGCCGCCGAACCGTCTGTAAGCGCTGGCGCGTAAACCTCGGCCGCGCCACTCCACCATGGAAGACGCCCCCGCCCATGATGGGCGGGGGCGCCATTCTCCTGTCTGTCGGTCGGAAGGGGCGCGGCGGCGCGGGAGACCCCAAGCAACCCCCTGGGCCCTCAACCACGCCGCCGCGCGTCTATGGGGGCGCTGTTCTCGGATGAGGCCAGCACCGGACTTTCAGGGCAGCCAGGGATCGGTCATGGACGGAGTCCTTTCCGGCCCTGCGAGCAGGCAGGGATGTAGCAGCGAGGCATGAGCGCTGCGGCCAGGAGTGGGTACGAGCGGCGGCGAATCTGGCATGCGGCGCACATGAGGGCCGGGTCGCTCTCGGCTATGAGGACCATGCGGTCGACGATGGGCTTGGCGCTGACGGCGATGACGATCAGCCCAGCCAGTGAGAGCACGTCATCTGCGGAGAGCACGCGATTCCTCCTTCCGGGGGGAGGCGCGGCGGCGGGACCGGTCGAACGGAGCGCCACCGCGCCTGTTCGTGCCCCGGCCCGCAACCATTCGCAGGCGGCGAGCCGGGGAGCTTCAGGTGGTTCGTCGGCTGGGGCGGGTCGACGCCCTCTCCCGCAGACTCGAGGCCTTCGCCTGCTCGGCGGTCCTCGTCCCTACGACACGTCCGCGAGGACTGCGTCCAGCACCTTGGCGTTGGCCGCGACGTCGTGCGTCAACACCACCGAGTGGTGCGGGAGCGCCTGGAGGCGAGCGGCGGCGTCGGAGCGGGAGGTATCGCTGCCGCCGATCGGGGCGCGGACGAGTTCGAACACGTCGGGGTAGCGGTCTTCGGTGGCGCCGGCCATGAAGTCGTCGCGGGACAGAGAACGTGTGGCCGCGGCCTTGTACGGTTGGGCGGCTGTCGGGTCGACGTGCGGGAACAGCAGCGCGGCGGCATCGCCTTCCTGCGCGAGGTCGATGCCGAACCAGTGCGTGAACTGGATCGGCCAGATCTGGGCCTTCAGCTCCTTGTTGCCGTCCCACAGCGGGGTGCGAAGCCCCTGAGTGAGGGCGTCGCTGACACGCTGATGCTGGGTGGGGTGGAGCTCCTCCCCGCCGGCTAGCCGGTCCCGGATATGGTCGTACCAGCCGAGCGCGTCGAGCAGGCCGAGGCCGACGGCGGCGGCGGATGGCCATGGCAGCACGCGTACGCGGTCGTCCTCGACGCGGACGAAGACTCGGTCGTTCGCAACCAGGTCCCATTCGCCGCCTCGGGTGAGGGTGAGCGCGAGGGTGGTTTTGCCGGAGCCCTTGTGTCCGAAGACCAGGACGACGCGGCCTTTGCGAGAGATGGCAGAGGCGTGCAGGAGAGACCAGCCAGCGCGGATGAGCTGGCCGCGGATCATCTCACGGGCAAGGCGGGCGGCGGCGGTGGCGAGCCCTTCGCTCGAGCTCTTCCCGGTGGTGATGTCGAGGAGGTCGACCTCGGGCAGCGACTTGAAGGCGAGCCGCTCGTCGGGTGAGACGGCGACGATGCCTTCGAGGACGTGGGTGACAAGCATCGGCTTGCGGGCGTAGGTGATCTCCGTATGCGGCAGCCGAGTGATCTTCTCGGCAAGTTCGGCGTAGGTTCCGGGGTCGTTGATCGTGGTGAGTTGCGGGCCGCGGAACGCCTCGTCGATGGGTACGGTCTCCACTGTCCATGACGGGGTGAAGTAGCGGCGGGCCCAGTCGGTGACGGTGGAGGAGCCGACGATGGCGATGTCGGCTTCCGCGGCCCGCACACGCACAGCGGTGGCGTCTTTACTGGTCATCCTGCGATTTCCTTCCGGTTCGATGCGGCAAGGTCAGTGAACGCGGCGGCGAGCTTGGCCGCCGCCGCATCCAGCTGCTGGGACTCTTCCGGGGAGAGGTCCGGCAGACGCGGCTCCGCCCGGCCCGCGCGGAAAACGATCGGCTGGCCGAGCCAGACACCTCCACGCCATGGCCGGCTCAGCTCGACCGTGCCGTCAGTGTCTCCCAGGGTGTGGCGGAGCGCGGTGATAACGGCGCCGGCGGGGCCGGTGCGGGTGCGGCCGATGCCGGAGCTGATCCGGGCGGGCCGTTGCGCGAGGGCGGCGCGGATCCTGGCGAGCGGGATCGGTCCGGGCGGCGGCTGGTGGTTGAGGGTGGTGGTGGATGCGCAGATGACGGCGTGGTCGCCGTGCTCGCCGATGACGTGACCTCCGATGGCGGAGGGAGGCGCGTTCCAGTGGGCGGCGAGGAGGAGCCGGTAGCGGGCGGTGTCGAGGCTAGAGCCAATCCCGTAGAGGCGGGGGTGGCCGGACTCCTCGGCGACGAGCCGGGCCATGAGATCGACCGGGTTGGTGACAACCAGGATCACGCCGGGATGGCCGTGGACGATCTGGCGGGCGATGTCACGCAGGAGGAGCGCGTTCGCCGCAGCTCCGCCCATGCGTACGTCGCTGGTGTTGGTGTTGGTGAAGTGATCGCGTACGGCGATCACCACGGCCTGGCAGTCCGCGAGATCCTGCGGGAGACATGCGCGTGGCCGGGCCGGAGAGCCGAGAGCGGTGCGCATGTCGTCCAGGTCGGCCGCGAGCGCGTCGGCCTGAACCGTGGTGCGGGACGCGACCAGGAGTTCCTGCGCGAGGCCGGAGGCCACGAGTGTGCCCGCGACAGCCTGGCCGACCGCGCCGGCGCCCAGGATTCCGACGGTGAGGCCGGTCATGCCAGGACCCCTTGGACGGCGCGGGACAGGGCCGACTCCCACACGCTGGCGGTGCCGTGGCGGCCGAGGGCGGTGGCGGCCTTGTATACGACGGTGGCCACCAGCAGCGGGCGTCGGGCGACGGCTTCGCCTTGGCGGGGCAGCGGCAGGTCGGGCGGCGCGGTGAGGTAACTGGAGACGATGCTGATGGTGTCCATCAGCCACAGCGTGGTCAGGTTCCGGAGCCAGCGGGTGGGCTGGGCCGTTGTGCGGGCGTGCTGCTCGACCACGGCGGACACCCCGGCGAGGACCTTGCCGAGGGCGGGCAGGTCCATGTCCGTGACGGCCTGCAGCAGGGTTCGGCTGATCAGCCGGGCGAGGTCCTCGGCGTGCCAGGCTGTGCGAAGGCCCGGGTCCAGCAGCAGCGGCGGGGCGCCGCTGTCGGGGAAGAGGGCGTGCTCGGGTTTGAGGTCGCCGTACGCCACCACCATGGGCGAGACCGGAGGGCGGCATTCCAAGAGGACTGGTATCGAGGCGCGCAGCAGCGCCATCACGGCGCGGCGCTGCTCGGGCTGGACGCGGTGGGCGCCGATGGTGCGGGCGTAGGCGTCCCCGTCCGGTCCGGAGAACTTCCGGGTGAACGTGGCCGCGATGCCCCGCTGGTCGATCGAGCCCACCCTGTCCAGGTGGCGGTGGTCCAGGGCGTGGAGATCGTCCAGCTCTGCCAGAACCATCCCCAGGAGGGCGGCGGTCTGGCCGGGATCGGATGCCAGCCGTGCCACGAGGCTCTGCCCGTCGGCGACTTCAGTGAACAGTACTCCGCCGTGGACGCCGGCCAGCGAGCACACCTGCGGGCGGCCGAGCTCGGCGAGGAACGTGAGCTGGGCCGCCTCGCGGCGCGGCAGATTGTCGGCGCGCGCGGCGTACGCCAGCTGCGCGCGCTGTACGTCGGGCATGGTGCCGTAGAGGCCGCGCAGGATCGACACGAGCGACACGCCCAGGATCGACGCCTTCGCGAACAGGCGCCGGTCGCCGATCAGGACGCGCTGCACGTAGCCGGTGACGCTCGGGACATGCCCTAGCAGGGTGACGGGCTCGCCGGGCCATAACGTGGTGGCCGCGTCCTTGATCTGGCCGGCCGCGAAGTCGAACAGGTCTGCCGTCTGCACACCGTCGGTCACGTGCGGGTGGGGTGAGGACATGGCGGGCTCTCCGTTCTGCGGAGCTGTAAGGAAAAAGGGCGGCCCCGGCACCCAGACGCGGTTATGGGTGGGGCCGAGGTAGCCGGGGCCGCCCGCCCCTGCCCGCAGCCATTCGCAGGCAGCGGGCGAGGGAGCTATCGGGGCTGGTGGTTGTCGAACGCGCCGTGGCCGGCGCCCGGCCGTGGCCGGCTCGGGCACTCCATCGCGAAGAGCACGCCGGGCTGGGGCTGGACCGCGTCCCAGTGCTCGGTGACGACCATGCCCTCGTATCGGGTCTTGACAATCCGTGTGCCGCAGTGCGCGCACTCGCTTTCGGGCGCCTGGAGAACTGTCACCATCCCTCCTTCGCGTATCCCGCGAGCGAGCGCCGATCTGGTAGGAAGCCAGCCACCGCCGCGTACAGGTGGGGCGTGTCGGCGTCGTCGATGGCCAACGTGACGTCGTCCGGATCATCGGGGGACCAGGCATAGGTCTTGACCAGCCCAGGAGGCAGCAGCGCGCACCCGCCGAGCAGCTGCAGGATCTCCGGCATGGTCCGCAGCACGACCGGGCTGACGCGCTCGGCGTACACCTGGATCGCTTTCGCGATCTTCTCCTGCGGCAGGTCGTCACGCCGCGCCAGGCTGAACACCATCAAGCTGCCTGGCGCCGACCGCTCTCGCAGGTCGCCGATGAGCTGGCGGACCTCCTCATCGCCGAGGAAGTGCCATACCGCCCCCATGATGAACGCGGTCGGCACCCGCGAGTCGATCACTTTCTGCAGCAGCGGATCGCCCAGTACGGCGTCGACGTTGCGCAGGTCGTGCTCCACAGTGACCACGCCTTCGGCGCGGCACAGGGCGCGCAGGTGGCTGCACACCGTGGCGTTCTGGTCGACGTAGGCCATGCGGATGCCTTCCGCAGCCTCTGCGGCGACCTCGTGCAGGTAGGGCTCGATCGGATAGCCCGAGCCCAGGTCGACAAACTGCCATATCCCCGCTCGTGCCAGGTCCCTTACAGCTCGTCGCAAGAACCTGATGTTCGCGTCGGCGACCTGGGGCAGCCCGGGGAAGATCTTCAGTAGCTCGTCTGCGAGCTCCCGGTCCTGCCCGTAGTTGTCCTTACCGCCGTGCAGCGCGTTGTAGACCCTGGCTTGACCGGCGGGAAGCACCGGCCCGCCGTCGACGCGGCCACCGACGAAACCTCCTTCGACACAGACATCAGTTAGATCCGTCATGCGGACCTCCTCTGGAGCGGCTGGAGTTCGTCGACCTGGCAGATGGGAGGCGCGGCGGCGCTGGATGCCTGGATCGCTGCGCCGCCGCGCCCGCTTGAGGCCGACGCACCCCACGGGGAGGTGGTCGGAACACGGTGTAGCCGCGCCGACGGGCGGATCGACGGGCGCGCCGCGGCCACCTGCGGCATCTGACGGCCCAGGCCCAGCCGGCGCCGGGCAGCCATCCGCGCCCGCACCTGCGCGACGGTCGGATGCTCCCATCCGTGATGCGAGCGGTGAGAGAGGGACACATCGTCATGGGCGTATGGGGCGCTTCCGCACCATCTGCACCCAAGCGGCATCGGGGGCTGATCCGCGTGCCAGCGGATCCGGATGGCTCTAGGCTTCTTCACGGGTCAGGAGGTCCTTCCTGATCAAGGGGCCCGTACGGCGCGGCGAACGCCTGCGGGCCCCGCTATCTGTTCAGACATCCGCGCGTCGACGTCGGAACGCCGATGGGCGCGGTCAGTGGTCCCGTCTCCGCTCGAGGCGCGAGAAGGGCGTTCCGGACGCTCTCCAGCGCTGCACGCAGCGACCTGGAGCCCACGCGTCGCGCCGATAGTCTCGGCAACGTGAGCCAGTACCGCCCGGGCGGCATCTGCCGTTGAGCTGGGGGGACGACGATGCGGCGCCTAATGTCAAAGACCCGCCTGTCGGGCAGTTCCCAGTCGTCAGCCACACCAGTGGGCACCAGGAAGTACAGGGCACGTTCGGCAGGGTCGACGATGACCGGCGGACTGGCGCTGGACATGCGCTGAAGCATGGCCAGGCCGACGTGCCGTGGCACGCGGATGCCATCCCAATCAGCGACTGAAAGCGCCATCGGAGTGCTGGCATCGGCCTGCGCTGCGTCTGCCATGCCTTGCATGATCACCGTCTCTGTCCGTCGAGCGACGTTTCCTGAGACGGTAAGGACATCCGCAGGCCGTTACCCGAACTGTGGGTTCGGGTAACCAGCAGCTAGGAATCACACAAGACTCAGGCGCTCCGCCAGCGCATCGACCTGTCGCCGGTACGTAGGACGTACACGACGACGGAGGCGGGTGACCATGTCCTGAGCAAGCGGGTTTCTGGCCAAGTCCTCGGGTGCAATCTGTTCGAGGTCGAGAAGATGTACCAGCACGGCCGGATCCTCACGCCGCAAGTCGTAGCAGCGAGCAACCTCCAAAAGGAACGTGAAGCGCCGCTCGATGGACGGTAGGCGGGTAGTGTCGATCTGATCCGCAACGCGCAGAGCTTCCCCGGCCTCGCCAGCTTCCATTTCGATGCTTACTGCGTGGAGCTCGACATTGGTGGGTCCGAATACCGTCCACATCGCGTTACCTTCTCCAACGTGCTGGGCGCGTGGGGCGGCGTGGTCGGAGAGACGATCGCGTGCTTGCAACCACTCCTTGCGCCGGGCATTGGCGACTACGGCGACCAACTCCAGTGCACCTGCCATCGCAATCGTGTCTACATCCTCCGGTACGGCACGCAGTCGTTCGATACCTTGGAGCGCGATCTGTTCGGCTCCCTCGTACTCGCCATCGGCGAGAAGTACATGCCCTAGGTTCCATTGCGCCGCAGCCATGCGAATCGGATCATCAGCGTCCTCGGCTGCGCGCAATGCTCGATCCGCCACCATTAGCGACAGATCGACTCGCCCGGCCCGGCGGCAATACGAGCGGAGCATGAAATAGAGATCTGCGGCCGTTCGCAAGACTTCCCGTCGTGCAGCAGCGTCCGAGTTAAGACGGTGAATGCGTACGGCGCGTTCCGTGTCGATGATGAGGGCGGGGAGAACGGTGGCCACCTCTGTGTACCGATTCGGGCTGGTCTGCCACGTTAGCCAGGCCGATTCCACACGCTCACGTAGCTTGGCCGGCGTCACGTGGCTGGAAGCGCCCAACGGTCCGTATCCCATCAGGGCAGTGACCACGCTGTCCGCAATGTGCGGGATCTCTGCTGGCAGCTCGTTTTGAGACCCTGCCAGCAGAGCCGAGATCGGAACTCCGAGTTCGGTAGCGAGAGCATGCAGCACTGGCAGAGAGGGGAGCTTCAGGCCACGCTCGATTTGGCTGAGATACTCCTCGGTAATGCCGCATAGTCCGGCTACTGCGGCTTGTTTGCGCTGCTTCTTTTCCCGCCAGTAGCGGATCCGCTCGCCAACGGGAAGCGCCGAAGCACTCATCCGGCCCCCTTTCTGCCGATGCATCGAGCGTAGACGGTACCGAGCCTCCGCGGACGGTTCCGGACGAGTGTGTGACAGTCTGGAACGCATCGGGTGATGGCTGGAGGGATCTATGGCAGCACGCCGAATCGTGCTCTGGGACATCGACCACACACTCATCGACACGAGGGGGGTGGGTCGTGAGCTGTCAGCACAGGCGTTTGAGCAGGTGACTGGCGTGCCAATGCGCAAGCAGGCGAAGATCGACGGAATCACCGAATCCGTGATCTTCCGGGAGACGGCAAAGCTGCATGGTCTGAAGACTGGTCGAAAGGACTTCGAGCGCTTCGCCTCAGCGCTCACCAAAGCACACTTCGCGCGAGCGGCCGATCTACGGGAGCGCGGCCACGCTCTGCCCGGTGCGGTTGCGGCCTTAGACGCGCTGAGCGCGATGCCTGGGGTTTTGCAGACTGTGCTGACCGGTAACGTTCGTACGGTTGCCAAGATCAAGCTCCAGGTCTTCGGTCTGGATAGGCACATCCGTTGGGATATTGGCGCATACGGCGAAGACGATGAAGTTCGTGCCGAGCTGGTGCGTATCGCTCTTGGACGGGCTGCGTCCGTGCTCGGGGAGCCGGCCGCGCCCGAGGATGCAGTGCTCATCGGTGATACGCCCGCGGATGTGGAGGCTGCGCTCGAAAATGGCGTGCCGGTGGTCGCTGTGGCATCAGGGCGCAGTTCCGTTGATGAGTTGCGCGATGCCGGCGCCGTTCGCGTCCTGCCTAGCCTTGTGGATACGGAGGCGGTCGTGGCCATGGTGCGCGAGGCGTAGTCCGTTCAGCGCGCCGGCAGCTCCCCTCGGCGGGTAATCCTCCCCCTGAGCGTTAAGAGGGCAGGATTCCGGTCCGCCGCCCTGAGTCGCAGCTCAGGAACAGAACCATCTGGATTCCAGACGCCTAGGGCGGGGAAGCGGTTTACAGACCGATTCCGATTCCTCGGGAATCCGGGCACCTGTATGCGGGCCGCTGTATGGTTGGCGCCTAGGCGTAAGGGCTTGGTCACAACCCCCGCCAAGCAACGTGGTCCCCCGGGCATGATCACCCCAGTGATCGGGCTGGGAGGTTTGTTCACCGGACGATCATGCCCTGGGGCCACTCCCGCATCATGCTGCACTGTTGCCCCCTTTTATTGCAATGCACAGTGCAGATTCACGTTCTAGCTGCAGTTGTTCAGGTCCGGCGTGGTGTTGGAAACTGTCTCGGTATGACGGAGACGATCAGGGCGTCTTTGCAGCTCATGCGTTTAGCTCGTGAACTCCGGCAGTTGCGCGAGCAGGCCGGGCTCACAGCGGAGTCAGCTGCGGATCGGCTTGGCTGGTCCCGCTACAAGGTCACGCGCATTGAGACATGCAAGACCAGGCCCACACCGCTGGACGTTGCGGCGGCACTGAACGTATACGACGCGGCCGCGTCCGCGCGGGCTGCGCTGATGCGGTTGGCGCACGAGGCGCGCAACAGCAGCCGCGCCTGGTGGACGAAGTATGGCGACGTGCTCACTGGCGCGTTCGTAGGTTTGGAGGACGCGGCCGCGGCGATCCGGTCGTGGCAACCGCAGCTCGTCCCCGGACTACTGCAGACAGAGGAGTACGCCCGCGCTGTCATCAGCGTGTTGCGGCCCGAGGATTCCCCCGAGCTGATCGAGCGGCGAGTGCTTGCCCGCATGCGCCGGCGAGAGCTGCTCGACCGGGATGATGCTCCGCGCCTTCAGGCGGTGATCTCCGAGGCGTCGCTCGTGCGTCCGATTGGGGGCTGGCGCACGATGGGCGAGCAACTGCGCGCCCTGGCGACCGAGGAGCGGCCCAACGTCGAGCTGAGGGTGCTTCCGTTCGACATCGGCGCCCATCCGGGCCTCGAGGGGCCATTCGTGA
Source organism: Nonomuraea sp. CA-141351 (assembly GCF_050944675.1). Lineage (NCBI taxonomy): Bacteria > Bacillati > Actinomycetota > Actinomycetes > Streptosporangiales > Streptosporangiaceae > Nonomuraea > Nonomuraea sp. CA-141351. The sequence goes on along the minus strand of NZ_CP191983.1, from coordinate 1,060 downwards.
TCCTAGGCTTCCCTAAGGACGTATATCCGGACGTGGTCTACCTGGACCACATCAACGACGATGTGCTCGTGGAACCACTGGTCGCCGGCTACCAAAGGCGGTGGTCCAGTTTGATGAGTGCATCGCTAGATCCGGGTAAATCCCGGGAGCGAATAGTTCAGATCATGGAGGCTCACAGTGATCAAAGCTGACGCAATCAGTGCCGGGTCCGCGAAATGGCGTAAGTCCACATACAGCGGTGGCGGCAACGACTGCGTTGAGGTTGCGACCAACCTGCCGGGTGTGGTTGGTGTCAGGGACAGTGAGAACCCTGGCGGTCCTGCCCACTGGTTCACACTTTCACAATGGCGAGCGTTTATCGCTGGCGCACGCGCCGGTGAGTTCGACGTGTGACGGAATTCTAAATATCAGCCCCCGCCCGGAGTCAGCCGGGCGGGGGCTTGCGCGTTCAGGTGGCTGCGGCCAGCTCACCTTGACGATCCTCGTCACTCGCGCTCGCCTGTTCCACGATGGCAGCCGCCCACCGGCGAGAGCGGCCGAACCGGCGGGCGAGCTCGCGCTGGCTGAGTTTCTCGCCGGCCTCGACGCTCGCAAGGTAGGCGGCGAGTGCTTCCCGGTCCACCTGGTCCGTGTCGGCGTCGATCTGGTTCGCGGTGGCCCGGGCGTCGGCCCGGAGCAACCACATCAGCAGCTCGTACGAGCCGACCAGTGCCACGGCGGGCCAGGCACTGACGATCGCGCCGATGATGCCGTTCCCCCAGCCGTGCGCGACGTTGGCGCCGAGGGTGGCCACGATGCCGAGGCCCAGGAGGACTCGGGCCAGGACTGGCGCAGGTTGGCCCAGGCGGGCCGCCTGCAGCAGCGCCATGCTGGAGGCGTAGACGAGCCCGTCGACGGTGAGGGGGACGAGCACCGCGGTGAGGCCGTTCTCGCCGTGGTCAATAACGAGCTCGTAGGCGTGGCGGTAGGAGACGATGGCGGCGACGGCCGCGATGAGGAGGACGACGAAGATCGTCGAACCTTTGATCACTGCGTCGGGGGATGGGTGAGGGATCTTCAT
>NZ_CP191982.1:9600000-12759061 GCF_050944675.1 Nonomuraea sp. CA-141351 | reverse complement strand
GGTGCGGTTCCCCTCCTCCCTCTCGCGGCCCCCCGCGATCGTTTATCCACATGCGCGGCCGCCCGCTGTGACCGGCGGCCCCTTCGTCCACAGCGTGGAGCCTGGGCTTCCCACCCAGGTCCTCCACAGGAGATCCACAAGTTGTGCACAGCCTTGGGGCGGGTCCGGAAGGGCCGACAGTATCCATGTGCACAGCTGTGTTCAAGCGTTGTCCACAGCCTAGTGGTACCTGGGTGCACATACTGTGGACACCGGTCTGGCAGTGGAAAAGTCGCCTGTGGAAAGGTGGATAACCCGTCCAGTTTGACCTGGACGGTGGTTCCCCCGTAACGTACGACGGTCGGCTTGTCACGCGACGGCTATTTCGCGTGCCCTCGCTTCCCTGGCAGGCCATCCATGTGTGTTCGGCGCCCTAGCGGCGCACCATCAAGCCTGGAGCCCACCCGTGAGCAAGCGTACTTTCCAGCCGAACAACCGTCGCCGCGCGAAGACCCACGGCTTCCGGCTGCGGATGCGCACCCGGGCCGGTCGCGCCATCCTCGCCGCCCGTCGCAGCAAGGGCCGCGAGAAGCTGTCGGCCTGACCGTCCCGCGCGTTTTTGCGCCCGCCGGTGGATCTCACCGGCGGGCGATAGGCGTATACGGTGCTGTCTAGTCAATCCCGCATGCGGCGCGGGATGGAGTTCGATGCGGCGGTCAGGCGCGGCAAACGCGCGGGTCGCCCTACTCTGGTGGTGCATTTTGCCATTTCGGGGGAAGAGTCCCCTCGGGTGGGTTTCGTAGTGAGCAAGGCCGTCGGTGACGCCGTGATCAGGAATACGGTCAAGCGACGGCTCCGACACCTGATGCGGGACCGTCTCGACCGGCTGCCGCGAGGTAGCCTGCTGGTGGTACGCGCCAATCCACCGGCCGCGTCCGCGCGATTCGAGCACTTGGCCGCCGAGCTCGACTCCGCGCTGGAACGTTTGCTCAGGCGGCGCGAGTCCTCGACGGGTGGACAAAAATGACGGAGCAGCCGCAAGGGGTGACGCCGAGCCTCGCAGCTCGAGCGCTGATCATCCCGATCCGGTTCTACCGGGCCTTCATCGGCCCGATGCTCGGTCCACGCTGCCGTTTCTACCCGTCGTGCAGTGCATATGGACTCGAGGCGATTGCTACGCATGGAGCACTGCGCGGCACTTGGCTGACTGTCCGGCGCATCGGGCGGTGCCATCCATTCCATCCCGGAGGTATAGACCCGGTGCCCCCACGCCCGGTCCGGTCCCACGAAACGCAAGGGAGATAGCTCGGTGGAGCTGTCCTGGCTCAACTGGCTGTACACAGCCGTCGCCCAAGTCATCACCTGGATCCACCAGGCATACAGCACGGTGCTCGACCCGAACAGCGGCTTGACCTGGGCGCTCACCATCATCACGCTGACCATCTGCATGCGGATCCTGATCTTCCCGCTGTTCCTCAAGCAGATGCGCTCGTCGCGAAAGATGCAGGAGCTGGCGCCGAAGGTCCAGGAGCTCCGCAAGCGCTACAAGAACGACAAGCAGCGCATGAACCAGGAGGTCATGGCGCTCTACCAAGGAGCGGGCGCCAACCCCCTCGGCGGCTGCCTCCCCGTCGTGGCGCAGTTCCCGATCTTCATCTCGATGTTCACCGTGCTGCGGGCGATCGCAGCGGACCAGCCGAAGTTCGGGATGACGCAGGAGCTGGTCGACAGCGCCAAGCAGGCCCTCATCCTGGGAGCCCCGCTTCCCGCCACGTTCTTCGAGGCCCCTCACGTCGGCGAGAAGATCGTCATTGGTTTCTTCGTCGCGATCAGCTCGTGCACCACGTTCCTCACCGTCCGGCAGAGCGTCACCCGCTCCATGGCCCAGATGCCGGACAACCCGATGGCGCAGCAGCAGAAGATCCTGATGTACATCTCGCCGCTGTTCGCCTTCTTCAGCCTGAACTTCCCGCTCGGTCTGATCATGTACTGGGTCACCACCAACCTGTGGACGCTCGGCCAGCAGCACTGGTTCTACAGCCGGCACCCGATGCCGCAGTTCGACGCCAAGGGCAACCCGGTCATCGTGCAGCCCAAGCCGGGCCTGATCGCCAAGCTTCGCAAGACCACGCCGGAAGAAGAGCAGGCGCCTCCGCCTCCGCCGGAGCCTAAGATCGTCAGGCAGCAGCCAAGCCGCCAGTCCCGCAGCAAGCGCACCGGCAGCAAGAAGTCTTGAACATGAAGGAGAGGCCGGCCATGACCGAGGCCGAGCAGGAGAAGGCTCCTGATCTCAACGCGCTGGAGCAGGAAGGCGAGATCGCTGCCGACTACGTCGAGGGCCTTCTCGACATCGCCGACATCGACGGCGACATCGACATGGACGTCGAGGGGGACCGCGCCATGGTCTCCGTCGTGGGTCTCAAGGGCAACGAACTCGTAGGCCCCGGGGGAGAGGTCCTGGAGGCGCTGCAGGAGTTGACCCGCCTGGCCGTGCACCGGCAGACCGGCGAGCGCTCCAGGCTGATGCTCGACGTCGGCGGCTACCGCGAGCGTCGCAGGGCCGAGCTGACCAAGCTGGGCACTGAGGTCGCCACCCAGGTCAAGGACCGGGGCGAGCCGAAGTCGCTGCAGCCGATGACGCCCTTCGAGCGCAAGATCGTCCACGACGCGGTGGCGGCCGCCGGGCTCCGTAGCGAGTCCGAGGGTGAGGAGCCGCATCGCTACGTGGTGGTCCTGCCCGCCTGAGGAGTGTTACGTCATCCGATCCGGCCGTCTGCCCGCTCGCACGCGAGGCGGACGGCCGTTTCGCATTTGTGCTCTTTTATCCCTGTACGTCCACCTGAACGTGCGTATGTGCGCGCACGCGCCTTGTTAGCGTTCTCCCGCTCGGACGAGCCATACCGACGGCGGCGTGCTCAAAGGTCGCCTTCAGAGCGGCCCGCTAGTCTTCCACTGTGATCTCACCTCTAGCCTTGAGGTAGAGACCACTCGCAACAGATCAACGCCGGGCTGTTCCCCGCCGAGCCAGGACGGATCAGTCCCAGAAAGGGCCACCGACCAGTGAGCGATGAGCTTCCGGCGCCGCCGGACATAGCGCGCGACGTCTTCGCCGGGGAGGCTTGGGATCGCGCGAACGCGTTCGCCGAGCTGCTGGCAGGGCCCGGCGTGGTCCGCGGGCTCCTGGGCCCGCGTGAGGTGCCCAGGATCTGGGATCGCCACCTGCTCAACTGCGCGGTCGTGGCCGAGGTCGTGCCGCCGGAGGTGCGCCTGGTGGACATCGGGTCCGGCGCCGGGCTGCCCGGGCTCGTGCTGGCGATCGTCCGCCAGGACATCACGGTCACGCTCCTGGAGCCGCTGCTCCGCCGTACCGTGTTCCTGGAGGAGTGTGTCGAGGCGCTCAAGCTCGACAACGTCGAGGTGCTGCGCGCGCGGGCGGAGGAGCTGGCGGGCAAGCGCGAGTTCGACGTCGCCAGCGCCCGCGCGGTGGCGCCGCTCGACCGCCTCCTGAAGTGGGCCATGCCGCTGCTCCGCGAGGGCGGCGAACTGATCGCCATGAAGGGGGAGCGCGCCGAGGCGGAGCTTGGCGAGGCGGAGACCCAATTGCGGGCCAGCGGAGTCCGATCGGCCGAGCTCGTGACTGTCGGGCGCGGTAAGGTCGAGCCGCCTGCAACATTGGTTCGGGTGGTAGCGGGTCGCGCGCCAGAGCAAGTCGGGCGGCGACGAAGGAGGTGACGGTTGTGCCAGTCGCGTCAAGCGGTCTTGGCTGGCCGGGCAGCCGTCCGTCTGAGAGTCCAAGCGGGGTTGGCTGGCCCGAAAAGGGCGTGTCGCGACAGTCAAATCCCGACACCGGCACACCACTGGTTGAAAGGATGGCCATCGTGACCCAGACCCCCCTGAACCCCGGTGATTCGCCGTTGGTACGAGAGGCGCTCAGCTCAGTGGTTTCACGTGAAACATCTGCAACCCCGACCGCCGCCCAGACCCCCAGCGACGGCGACGGCACCTGGCCGCGGCCGCCCAAGACCAGGGTGATCGCGGTGGCCAACCAGAAGGGCGGCGTGGGCAAGACGACCACGTCGGTGAACATCGCCGCCGCCCTGTCCATGCACGGCCAGCGGGTCCTCGTGGTGGACCTCGACCCCCAGGGCAACGCCTCCACGGCACTGGCCACGGAGCACCGGGGCGACGTGCCGGACGTCTATCAGGTCCTCGTCGACGACCTTCCGATGGCGGACATCGTCAAGCAGGTCCCCGACATGCCGAACCTCTATTGCGCGCCGGCCACGATCGACCTGGCCGGCGCGGAGATCGAACTGGTCTCCCTGGTGGCCAGGGAAGCCCGCCTCCGGCGCGCGCTGGCGGCCTACGAAGGGGTCGATCTGGACTACATCGTGATCGACTGCCCGCCGTCGCTGGGCCTGCTGACGGTGAACGCCTTGGTGGCGGCGGAAGAGGTCATGATCCCCATCCAGTGTGAGTACTACGCTCTGGAGGGGCTCGGGCAGCTTCTCCGGAACGTGGACCTGATCCGGGCCCACCTGAACCCGACGCTGAAGCTCTCGACCATCGTCCTGACGATGTACGACGGGCGCACCCGTCTGGCCTCGCAGGTGGCGGACGAGGTGCGGGCGCACTTCGGCGACACGGTGCTCAACACCGTGATCCCGCGCAGCGTCCGCCTGTCCGAGGCGCCCAGCTACGGTCAGTCAGTGATGACGTACGACCCGGGGTCGAGCGGGGCGATGGCGTACATGGACGCGGCCCGCGAGATCGCCCACCGCACCACCGTGTCCTGACCGCCCCTCGCCGCCGCCCTTTCTACCTCTGAACCCGGGCCAGAGAGCACGCCCATCCAGGTCCGCTCGGGTCCGCTCGGCAGTGCCGCCTGCATGCCGTACGGATACTCAGCCTGCCCGCGTGCGCCCGCAGAGTCCCGCAGCGCCCCGCCCGACCAACGACTGGACCGCTGCTGCGGAGACGTGCGCTGCTTTGCCTAGCTATGTCCCACTAGCACCGGCCCTCCGGACTGAGAGCACGACCCAGCGAGGCTGAGGGGCCGTGAGACGGCAGTCCCGCAAGGTGGGTCACGCGAGGCGACAGGATGGCCGAGCGGCCCTACGGAGAAGACGTGAGACGCCGGGTCCGTGAGGCGGTGGGGCGAACACGGAGAATCCGGCGACACTGCCAGGCGGCGGGCCCGCATGGCGAGACGCCTCGGCGATGGGATGGCCGGGGGAGACGGCGTACCGGTGAGATGGCGAGTGGCAGGACGGCAAGGTGGCGGAACGACGGCGCGACGAGTCGGCTGGACTGTGAGCCCGTGAGATAGCAGGAGGCGGAACTGCGCCACTCCCGACAGCGATTCCGCTGGGTGGGCGAGTGGGCAACCGGCCAAGCGCAGGCAACGCGACCAGGCGGCGAGCCGGCAGGGCGGCATCAAGTGATTTGGCCGGGCGGCAGGGCACCGAGTTGGGCAGGTGGCGGGGCGCGGGGCGGCCAAGCGATTCGGTCGGGCGGCGGCTGGGCGAATCGGCTGGGCGCAGGCAACGCGGCCAGGCGACCTGGCGGCGAGCCGGCAGGGCGGCATCAAGTGATTTGGCCGGGCGGCAGGGCACCGAGTTGGCCAGGTGGCGGGGCGCGGGGCGGCCAAGCGATTCGGTCGGGCGGCGGCTGGGCGAATCGGCTGGGCGCAGGCAACGCGGCCAGGCGACCTGGCGGCGAGCCGGCAGGGCGGCATCAAGTGATTTGGCCGGGCGGCAGGGCACCGAGTTGGCCAGGTGGCGGGGCGGCTGGGTGGCGGGGCGGCACCAAGCGGTTCGGCCGAGTGGCGGCCAAGTGATTCGGTCGGGCGCAGGCAACGCTGCCTGGCGGCGAGCCGGTCGGGCGCAGGCAGTCGTGGGGGAGTTTTGGGGCGGCCGTGGCATTGGGTCGGTTGTGGGATGGAGGGCCAGGCTCGGGCGGACATGACTGGGGACAGGCGGTCGTTGGGTTGGTTTGTGGCCGTGTCGGTGTAAATACCGCGGGCTGGTGTGTGGCGAGGGGGCACCGTGCGGGGCGTGCAACGGTAACCTCTCCTGGAGTGACCGGAATCGACCGGGTGGATGAGGAGACGCAGTGAGTCAGCAGCGGCGGGGATTGGGCAAGGGGCTCGGGGCACTCATCCCGACCGGTCCCATCGTTGACGGTTCGGGGACGGTGCCGGCTCCGTCGAACGGTTCAACGGGGGAGACAGGCCCAAGGCCGATCGCCGGAGCGTACTTCAAGGAGGTCGCGCTAGACGCGATCGTCCCCAATCCGCGCCAGCCGCGTGAGGTCTTTGACGAAGAGCGCCTTGAAGAGCTGGCGGCGTCCATCCGGGAGGTCGGGCTCCTGCAGCCGATTGTGGTCCGGTCGGTTGGAGGCGGCCAGTACGAGTTGATCATGGGGGAGCGGCGCTGGCGAGCGTGCCAGCAGGTCGGGCTGGACCCGGTTCCGGCGATCGTCCGCAACACCCAGGACACTGATCTCCTCCGGGACGCGCTCATTGAGAACCTTCAGCGTGAGCAACTGAACGCCCTCGAAGAGGCCGCGGCCTATCAGCAACTCCTCGATGACTTCCAGGCGACGCACGAGCAGCTGGCCCAGAAAGTCGGCCGCTCCCGCTCTCACATCACCAATACTCTCCGCCTCCTCAACCTCCCGCCCGAAGTCCAGCGTACGGTGGCCGCCGGTGTCATCAGCGCGGGTCACGCGCGGGCCCTCCTCGGACTCAACAGCCCTGAGGAGCAGATGCAGCTGGCCAAGCGCATCGTGGCAGAGCTGCTCTCGGTCCGCGCGGTGGAGGAGATCGTGGCCATGGGGAGCGCCAAGGCCGCGAAGAAGCCCGCCCGCGAGCGCCAGGTGGCCAAGCCCACGGCTCCCGGCCTGACCCACCTTGCCGACCGCCTCTCGGATCACTTCGAGACCAAGGTGAAGGTGGACTTGGGACGGCGCAAGGGCCGCATCGTCGTCGAGTTCGCCACGATCGACGACCTTGAGCGCATCATCGGCACGATGGCACCGGAAGCCGTCCGCGCGATGCGAGAAGCCGAAGACTAGATCTCTCTGTTTCACGTGAAACACGAACCAACGCCGCCCAGGCTCGGAGCTGATGTTTCACGTGAAACGAGGCCCGCTGTCGGGGCTGATGGGCCGTGCTCCGGAGGTTGGCGGCGTGGTCGTGGCGGCGGCTCCTGCGGGTCGGGGGATGGGGCGCTTGTCCCTTGCGAAATGCGCTCCGCCGAACGCCTGGTGGTCCTCGGTGACTTCCGCTCCGAAGACACGACACCGAAGTCCCCACTTTCTAGGGGCTGATGACCTCTTGAGGGAGGCCCGCATCTTCCGGCTGAGGGCCCGCACCTTCCGTCCTGAAGGCTCGCACCCTTCTGGCCGAGGGCCCGTCTCTTCCGACCTGGAGGCTCGCATCTTGGGGGCTGAGGGCCCGCACCTCCGGGCGATGTGCCGTATGGCGCTCGGCCGACGGGGGCTGCTGCTCGCCGCGTGCGCGCCCCCGACGTGGCGCCTTTGTCGGGGATGATGTTTCACGTGAAACGCGGCGGTCGCTCTCCGTCCAGCGCCTCTTCTGGCGATGGCGCTGAGCGCGAGGCGCCCGCCCTCGGTCGAGGTTTCACGTGAAACATGCGACCCGCGGCAGAATCCGAGGGTGGCGCCGTGGCGGTTCTCAGGCGGTGTGTTTCACGTGAAACCTCGACCGGTGCGGGCGGGGCCGGCTACTTGACGGCAGCCTTGTGGATGTCGGCCAGGAAGTCGTCTACGTGTTCCGGAGTCGTGTCGAAGGCGGTCATCCACCGGACGACGCCCGTGGGCTGGTCCCAGTAGTGGAAGAGGTAGCGGCTCTGGAGGGTCTCCGCGACGGCGTGCGGGAGGGCGGCGAAGACGGCGTTGGATTCGATCGGGTAGGTCAGGGAGACGCCAGGCACGTCGGCTATGCCGTTCGCCAGGCGCGCGGCCATCTTGTTGGCGTGCGACGCGTTCTCCTGCCACAGGTCGTCCGTCAGTAGCGCCGAGAGTTGAGCAGAGACGAAACGCATCTTCGAGGCGAGCTGGAGCGACTGGCGGCGGAGGTACGGGAGGCCGGGGGCGAGTGAGGGGTCGAGGATCACCACTGCCTCCGCGGCCAGGGCGCCGTTCTTGGTGCCGCCGAAGCTGAACACGTCCACCCCGGCGTCCGTCGTGATGGCCCTCAGGTCGCAGTCGAGGTAGGCGGCGGCGTTTGCGAGTCTGGCGCCGTCCACGTGGAGCCGTAGGCCGGCCTCGTGTGCGGTCTCAGCCAGGGCGGCGATCTCGTCGGGGGAGTAGCAGGTGCCGAACTCGGTGGCTTGGGAGATAGAGACGACTGATGGCTGGGATTCGTGTGGGTTGCCGATCACGCCCAGACGGGACTTGATGTCGTCCGGGCGAAGCTTGCCGTCCTCGGTGGGGATCGTCATCAGCTTGACGCCGAGCAGACGCTCCGCCGCTCCCGTTTCATGGGTGGCGATGTGGGCGCTGGCGGCACAGAGAATGGAGTCGTAACGGCCGAGCATCAAGGCCAGCCCGACCATGTTGGCACCCGCCCCGTTGAGCACCGCGAATCCTTCGGCGCCCGGGCCGAACACCTCCTTGATCTTGTCCTCGAACACCGAGGTCCACCTGTCGTCACCGTATGCGGGCGCGTCTCCGTGGTTGGCGGCGGCTATGGCTTCCAGGACGGTCGGGTGCACGCCTGCGTGGTTGTCGCTGGCAAAGCTCTTGGGGTACATCGAATCGATCAGCACATGGTAAGGCTACTTACTCACCTCCGAGCGGCGTCCTGCCCCATCGTCTGGTCTGGGCCGAGGGACCGAGGGGGAGGGATTGGGCGTGCCGCGCCGGTGCCGCGCTCGATGCCAAATCGGGCGGCGTGGCGGCGGCTCCGGTCGATGGACGACACGCCAGCGGATGCGATGGCTGAGCGCCTGAGGGGGAGGGCACTTTGCGTCTCAGGTGAGCGGTTCCGGGGCGAGGCGCCGCTACTGGTGCTGCAAGTCGTCTGCCATGTGGCGCAGTGCCGGACGCTGTCTGGAGGTCCCGCTTCGGCCGCTGTGGGGTGGCGGCGTGTCCGCCGCTGTGCGGTGGTGCCGTCCCGGCCGCTGCCCCGTAGTGGCGTATCGGGCGTGTGCCGCGCCGATGCCGCGCCGATGCCGCGTCGGGGCGCGTGCCTGACGGTGCCGCCCTGGGCACTTATCCGACAGTGCCGTGATGGGCGTCCACTTGGCGGTGCCGCCGCGGGCGCGTCTGTCCGGCGGTGTCGTGCCCGGCGTGTGCCGCGTGGTTCTGTGTCTGCCGGCGCCATGTCGGGCGTCCGCTTGGTGGCGGCGTGCCGGGCCTGCGTTGCGCGATGCTGCGTCAGGCATGTACGCGGGGTGGCGGATCGGGTGTCTGTGGCGTGTCGCCACTACGCGGCGGTGGCGGATCGGTGTGTGTCCCGTGCCCTCACGCGCGGCGGTGGGGGATAGGGCGTGCGTCGCGCCGCCATGCCCAGGCGGTGCTGTGTCGGCGTCTGCCCGGCGGCGCTGCGGTGCCTGTCGCGTGGCGGCGCCTGTCGTGTGGCGGTGCCTGTCGTGTGGCGGCGCCGGTCGCGTGGCGGTGCTGCCGCGGGGCGTGTGCCGAGTGGTGTCGTGGCGGGCGTCCGCCTGGGGACGGCGTGCCGCGTCGAGGCGTCCCTCAGACTGTGACCCCGTCGCGTGGTGGGACCGGCGCGCAGGGTCGTGCCGCTGGACGACGCCATCGGCGGCCCCACCGGGAAGTGCGGTGAGCCCTCCAGAAGGGGGAGGGCTAGGCGTGGGAGCGGGCTGCCGCGTTCTGGAGGAGGGTGCGGCAGAGGTCGCCCAGGTCCTGGCCGGCGGCTTCGGCGGCCATCGGCAGGAGCGACGTCTCCGTCATCCCCGGCGCCACGTTGACCTCAAGGAAGTGCGGGGCGCCGACCGCGTCGACGATCAGATCCGTACGGGAGATGTCGCGGAGACCGAGCGCCGTGTGGGCGGTTACCGCCGTCTCCGCGCAGGCCGCGGCCGCCTGGGCGGAAAGGCGGGCGGGAGCGAAGAACTCCGTGTGCCCCGCCGTGTAGCGGGCCGCGTAGTCGTAGACGCCCTCGTCCGGGACGATCTCGACGGCCGGCAGAGCCACCGGGCCGTTGCCCAGGTCAACCACGGAGACCGCCACCTCCACGCCCTCCACGTAACGCTCGATCAGCGCAGTGTCGCCGTACGCGAAGCAGCCGACCATCGCGGCGGGGAGCTCCTCCGCCGTGCGGACGATCGAGGCGCCCAGAGCCGACCCGCCCCGGGCGGGCTTGACGAACAGGGGGAGGCCGAGTCGCTCCACGATGCGGCCCAGCACCACCGTGGCGCCGAGGTCGTGGAACGTCTCCTTCGGCAGCGTGACCGACTCCGGCGTCTGCAGGCCGACAGAGCGCACGACGGCCTTGGCGGTCGGCTTGTCGAAGGCCACCCGGCACGCGTCAGGGTCGGCGCCCACGTACGGGACGGTGAGCAGCTCCAGGACGGAACGGATCGCGCCGTCCTCACCCGCGCCACCATGGAGGGTCACGAACACCGCGTCCGGCGGGTCCGCGAGGATGGACGGCACGAGGGAAGCGTCGGTGTCGCGGGTCTCCACATCGACGCCCGCCGCACGCAGCACCTCGCTGACTCGGCGACCGGAGCGAAGGGACACCTCTCGCTCGTAGGAGAGACCTCCGGCCAGCACGAGCACGTGGCCCAGATCGCTCATCACTTCTCCTCCGCTGATCGCACGCGCCGCTGTCCAACCGTACCGCCATGGGGTCGTCGCCCGGCACGGTGGCGACGCCTGGCGCGTCCGCTCGGTGACGTGCGGAGGATTCGGAGCGCCAGGCGTCTGCGATGCCCGGAGCGGGCGGCGCGATCACGCCGCCCGAGAACGCGCTAGGCCAGGTCGGGGCCGGGAGTGTCGACGCCCTGGTGGTCGCGGATCGAGCTGGTGCCGAAGGTGTCCCTCAGCTGCATCTCCTGCTCGATCACCCCGGCCAGCCGTCGCACTCCTTCCCGGATCCGGTCAGGTTCGGGGTAGCAGTACGACAGCCGCATGTGCCGGGCGCCGCTCCCGTCCGAGTAGAACCCGGTCCCCGGCACGAACGCGACCCGCTCGGCCACCGCCCGCGGCAGGATGGCCTTCGAGTCGAGCCCCTCGGGCAGGGTCGCCCAGACGAAGAAGCCCCCGGCGGGGCGGGTCCAGGTGACCTCGGGGGGCATCAGGGAACCGAGCGCGTCCAGGAGCGCGTCGCGGCGCTCGCGGTAGAGCTCCCTGAACGACTTGATCTGCTCCTGCCACGGCTGCGTGGCGAGGTACTGGCCCACGGCGAGCTGGGTGAACGAGGAGTGCGAGAGCACGGCCGACTCCATGGCCAGCACGAGCTTGTCGCGGACGGCGTGCGGGGCCAGCGCCCAGCCGACGCGGAATCCGGGGGCGAGCGTCTTGGAGAACGACCCCAGGTAGACCACGCCGTCCGGATTGTCGGCCCGAAGGGCCCGCATGGGCTCCCCGTCGAACCCCAGCAGTCCGTACGGGTTGTCCTCGATGATCAGTACCCCGGCCCGCTGGCAGATGTCGAGCACCTGCTGCCGGCGGGCGATGTTCAGGGTGACGCCGCCCGGGTTGTGGAAGGTCGGGATCGTGTAGAGGAACTTGATGGGCGCCCCGGCCGTCTCCAGCGCGTAGATGGTCTGGGCCAGCGACTCGGGCACGATGCCCTGATCGTCCATGGCGATATGAACGACTTTGGCCTGGTAGGCGGCGAAAGTGCCCAGCGCGCCGACGTACGAGGGACCCTCGGCGAGCACCACGTCGCCCGGGTCGATGAAGATGCGCGTGATCAGGTCGAGGGCCTGCTGCGAACCGACGGTGACGACCACGTCGTTCGCCCCGGCATGAATCCCCTCCAGCCGCATGACCTCGCAGATCTGCTCGCGCAGATGAGGGTCGCCCTGGCCGGAACCGTACTGCAGCGCGACGGTGCCGCGCCTGGTGACGAGGTCGGAGACCAGCTCGCCGACCATGTCGAGGGGAAGAGCCGTGACGTACGGCATGCCGCCGGCGAGCGAGACCACCTCGGGCCTCGACGCGACGGCGAAAAGAGCTCGGATCTCGGAGGCGACCATCCCGGTAGCTCGCGCGGCGTACCGATCGACGTATGCGTCGATGCGCGACCCTTGGGTCGCGGGTGTCTGACCGTGATCCAGCTCTCCTGTCACGGCCCACCTCCTAGGTGTCATATCGGACTGAAATACCAGATTACGCTAACCGGACATGTCGCCCGTGACGGGCTCGACCGTCGTGGTGTCCGCTGGCCACATCTCCACTGGGCTACGATGCCACCTGTGGACGCGGTTTTCGCGCGCTTTTCCGGGTCAACGACAGGGGGCCGTAGTTGTCGCGCCGGCTGGTCAACATAACCCTGGACAATCTCGAAGATCTGCCGCGGCGCTGCCGTCGGTGCGTGTTCTGGGAGCTCGATCCGGTCAGCGGGGAACGGGCGGTCGAGTCAGGCGATCCCGGGCTGGAGAAGGAGGCCTGGATCTCCGGCACACTGCTCGAATGGGGCAGCTGCGGGAAAATCCTGTACGTCGACGGGGTCCCCGCGGGGTTCGTGCTCTACAGCCCGCCGCTCTACAGCCCTCGTTCCGTGGCCTTCCCCACTTCGCCGGTCAGCGCCGACGCGGTGCTGCTCATGACGGCGCACATCATTCCGGAGTTCTCGGGTGGGGGGCTGGGGCGAATGCTCATCCAGGGCGTGGCCAAAGACCTGACCAGGCGCGGAGTGAAAGCCATTGAAGCTTTTGGTGACCTCAAGTGGGAAGAGCCTAGTTGCGTAGTTCCGGCGGAATACTTGCTTTCTGTTGGTTTTAAGACTGTTCGTCCCCATTTGCGGTTTCCGCGGCTCCGGCTGGAACTCAAGACCGCCGTCTCGTGGCGTGAGGACGTCGAGGTGGCTTTGGAGCGCCTCCTGGGCTCCATGAGTCCAGAACGCGCGCTACGTCCCGTCTGACGACCGCTCAGGGCCGTACAACGCGAAAGCCCCCCGCCAAGGGCGGGGGGCTGGGCGCGCGCCGCGGGAGGGCGGGCTAGATGATGCCGTCGAGCTCGCGAAGCATCATGGCCTTCGGCTTGGCGCCGATGATCTGCTTCACGACCTCTCCGTTCTTGTAGACGTTCATCGTCGGGATCTGGAGCACACCGTACTGGCGCGGGACTTCCGGATTTTCGTCGATGTTGAGCTTGACGATCTCCAGCTTGTCGCCGTGCTCGTTGGCGATCTCCTGGAGGATGGGCGCGACCTGACGGCACGGGCCGCACCACTCCGCCCAGAAATCGACCAGCACGGGCTTGTCGCTCTTGAGGACGTCGGCTTCGAAAGAGGCGTCGGTGACAGCCTTCACGGTGCGCTCCTTACTTCTCGGTGTTGGCCAGCCAGCGCTCGGAGTCGAGCGAGGCCGCGCAGCCGGTGCCGGCCGCGGTGATGGCCTGACGGTAGGTGTGGTCGACGACGTCTCCCGCGGCGAAAACGCCGTCGATGTTGGTCGCCGTGGACGGCGAGGCCACCTTGACGTAGCCCTCATCGTCGAGATCGATCTGCCCCTTGACCAGCTCGGTACGCGGATCGTGCCCGATGGCCAGGAACAACGCGTCAGTGGCCAGCTCGCATTCCTCGCCGGTCTTGACGTTACGCAGCTTCACGGCCTCGACGTGGGTGTCGCCGAGTACGTCGACGACCTCGGAGTCCCAGACGAAGCGGATCTTGTCGTTCGCGTACGCCCGCTCCTGCATGATCTTGCTGGCCCGCAGCGAGTCGCGGCGGTGCACCACCGTCACCATGCGGCCGAACCGGGTGAGGAACGTGGCCTCCTCCATCGCCGTGTCGCCACCGCCGACGACCACGATGTCCTTGTTGCGGAAGAAGAAGCCGTCACAGGTCGCGCACCAGGACACGCCGTGCCCCGACAGGCGCTTCTCGTTCTGAAGGCCGAGCTCCCGATAGCCGGAGCCCATCGCCAGGATGACGGACTTGGCGTAGTAGGTGTCGGTGTGGGTCTTGACGACCTTGGGGTTCGCCTCCAGGTCCACCTCGACCACGTCGTCGGCCACCAGCTCGGCACCGAACCGCTCCGCCTGCTTGCGCAGGTTGTCCATGAGGTCGGGGCCCATGATGCCGTCGGGGAAACCCGGGAAGTTCTCCACGTCGGTGGTGTTCATGAGCGCACCCCCCGCCGTGACGGAGCCTTCGAAGATCAGCGGCTTGAGCTCGGCGCGCGCGGAGTAGACGGCCGCGGTGTAGCCAGCTGGGCCGGATCCAATGATGATCACGTTACGAACGTCGCTCAACGCTCCACGCCTTCCTCGTCTGCTGTTGCACCGGCGACAACAGATCCTAGGCCGCCGTGATTCCCTGCCCTACACACGACGCCTGTACACAGCGAAAGAGCCCGCCTAGGCGGGCTCTGAACGCGTGCTTTGCCTACCAGTGGCCCAGGGCGGGCCTACGGAGGTTCTTGCAGTTGAACGGGTCGACGATGTCGATGCGCAACCTCTGGGTGGCCTTGTCCTTCCAAGAGGCCACGATCAGGGCTTCCTGACCGTTGTACTGGCCCTGGTCGACCGCGTACGTCGGCAGCTTCGACCGGCTCGCCACCCGGCCCACGCACTTGTCGACCTTGCCGGCGTCGTCGGAGCCGTCGAGCACCATGCGCTGGAAGCCGAACATGCCTTCGAGCGGCTGGCGCAGGTCCTGGTCGCTGTAGTTGTGGCCGCTGTCGGTGAGCGCGTAGGACTTGGCCCGCTGGCCGACCTTGGAGGGGGTCGCGGGCGTGGTCGGGGGCGCGGACTGCGCCGCTACGCCACCGCTCGGAGCCCTGGTGCCACCGCCGGCGCTCACGAGCAGGCTGCTCGAGGCCACGACTCCGCCCACCACGGCGGCGGCCGCCGCGGCCGCGATCGCGGGCATCGCCCACCGGCGCCGCCGCGAGGCTCTGCGCTTGGCCGGGACGATCGTGCCGTCGTCGGAGACGACGCCGAGGCGTACCGGTTCGGGGGCTTCTTCAGTGGCCACCTCGACCGGCCGCTCCCATGGGGCGTCCCGCATGAGCTCGTCCCAGTCAGGTGCTTCCGCGAGGCCGACACCTCCCCGGCTGGACTCCGCCTCGGCGGCCAAGGCCTTGTCGATGCGCAGTGCGACGCCCATCGGCATGGCCGGTATGGGGGTCGCCGCGAGCACCTCGCGAACCGCCGCCAGGTCTGCCAGTAGCTCCCCACAGGGGTCGCAGACCGCGAGATGCTCGCGGACCTGGCGCGCCGTGCCGACGTCTAGGAGACCCTCGGCCAGCTCGGCCAGGATTTCCAGATCGTAGTGCGTATCACCCGTCACGAAGTTCTGCTCCCTTCGCGGATGAGACGCGATTGAGGTCCGTTCGGTTCCGCAGATGCGAAAGAATTGGGGCAAGTTTCGCGCGCCCCCGCGCGCACCTGCTCTTCACCGTTCCGCTCGGCACTTGGAGCACCTGAGCTGCGTCTTCGACCGAATAGCCCATCATGTCGACGAGCACCAGCGCCGCCCGCTGGTCGCTGGGCAGCAGTTTGAGTGCGGCCGAAACCTCCATCGAGACCTCGCGCTCGACGGTCTGGTCAGGCAGCGGGGTCTCGCGCTCAGCGGCCTCGATCAGCTCGTCGTCCGCGACGGGCCTGACCGATTTACGGCGCATTCTGTCGAGGCAGGCGTTGACCACGATCCGGTGGAGCCACGTCGTGACTGCAGCCTCGCCGCGAAACGTGGCGGCCTTGCGGTAGGCGGAGACGAAGGCGTCCTGCACGGCGTCGGCGGCCTCGTCGGGGTCACCGAGCGTACGCAGGGCGACCGCCCACATGCGATCGCGGTGCCTCTTGACGATTTCGCTGAAGGCGTGTGGATCCCCGTTGATGTGCGCGGTCAGCAGCTCGGCGTCTGTGACCGCCGGCCGCTCCGCTGCTGAGGGTGTCTCGGGTGGGGAGTTCACAAGAGGGATTCCTGATTATGCCGATCCGGGAGAGTGCACCACTACCTCATAGATGGTGCCATGAAACTCGCCCGCATCCATCGGAACACGAGTAAACCAGATCAAAACGTACTGGCCGGTTGCCGGTTGATCAGGAGTCAGCGTGGTCTTGCCGGCCACGTTCTTCTCGGTGGCCACCGTCTTCAGCGAGCCCAGATCAGGCGAGTCGCCCACCTTGAGCTCGACGGTCGCACCCGGAGCATCCGACAGCGTAGCGACCACGTCGCTGATCTGCATGGACTTGCCCATGTCGAGCAGCAGGCCGACGCCCTTCTTGAGATTGCCCAGGTCAGCGCTGTCGTACCGCTCCGTCTTCCACAGGGTGCCGGGCTTGCCGTCGATGGCCAGGCCGGCCAGGTCGGGCTTCTCGGTATTGTCGCCGAGCGGGTCGAACCCCTGTGCCTTCTTCGGCTCGACCACCTGGGCCTCGGCCGAGGCCGAAGAGGAGGAGCTGGGGGCGGTGCCCTTCGCCTCGGGCGTGGTCGGGCCGCCGAGGCTGCGGCCGATCGTCCAGGCGCCGACGCCGACGGCCGCGATGACGAGCAGCACGACCAGCGTCATCAGCACGCGGTTGAGCGCGCTGCCGCCGCCGTTCTGCGGGCGGTGGGGCGCGGGCGGCAGCGGTGGCACCGTGAGCTGCTGGCGGTGTGCGATGTCCAGGCCCTCGGTGTGGGAGGCGGAGGCCACCGCGGGGGTCGAGGGGTAGGAGATCGGGATCGGCATGGGCCTGGCCACGCCGGCCAGCGCCTCGGCCACGTCGGACGGGCTGGCCAGCGCGCCCTGGCCCCTGCGGGACTCGGGCAGGCACGCGCGCACGGTGACCGTGTCGAGGTAGCTCGGCACACCGGCGGTGACCTGGCGGGGCGAGCAGAAGTGGCCGTCGGTCATGGGAGCCGCGGGCAGCCCGCCCTCTTCCTCGTCGCCCGGCCAGTGGCCGGTCAGCCCGGCGTACAGTAGCCGGCCGAGGCCCTCGGCGTCGTCGAGCGCCGGCTGGTCGGTGGTGAGCCCGGCCAGCGCCGCGTCGACGGCCACGCCGAGCACCTTGACCGTGTTGCCGGTCGTCCACACCAGGTGGGAGGGGCGCAGGCACAGGTGGTAGAGCCGCGCCTCGTGGGCGTGGGCGAGCGCCTCCGCGGCCTCGGCCACCAGCCCGGCCGCCCGCTCGGGCTCCAGCGGGCCCGAGGCGAGCAGGTCGGTCAGCGACTCGCCGGTGACCCACTCGCTGACGACGTAGGCGGCCTTGTCGTCCTCCGCGGCGTCGAACACCTGCGTCAGGCGTGGGTCGGTCAGCCTGCTCGCGGCGCGCGCGGCCGTGACGACCTCGTGGACGCGGGGGAAGTCGGGCGAGAAGGTGTGGACGGCCACGGGCCGCGCGAGAATCTCGTCGATGGCCTTCCACAGCGTGGCGCCGTCGGACTCGCTGACGCGGTCCTCGAGCCGGAAGCGCTCGGCCAGACGGGTGCCGGGTTCGACGGCCGACGTGCTCACTGGCTCACTCCGCTTGGCCGATCGGGCGTGCTCATGACTCGAATCACCTGCGTGGTGGTGTCCCACGAAGGCACGTTATGCCGGGTGGATCCGCCCACGCCCCTCCTGCTTCCATTCGCGCGTGTCGGGCTCCATGGTAGTGCCGAGTGGATTCGGCCCGCGTTCTTTACCGGCCTACCCGCCCCGCGACCATCCCAACGATGGAATTGACCTCCGGGATGCGCATTCTGTGGGCGACGCCGAGATAGAGCAGCAATCCCAGGCCTCCGCCGACGGCCAGCACGATCAAGGAGTTGACGAACCCTAGCCCGGTGAACACCCCCGTGACTACCCAGACCGCCGCCAGAGCCACCACGGCGGTGGGCATGGCCGCGAGGTACATCCTGGTCAGTGCCATGCCGATGGACCAGCCGCCCAGCCCCCGGACCCGGCGGCTGGCCAGCCACCACGCCCCGAGCGCGCCCAGCGCGTACGCGATGGCGTACGCGAGCGCCAGCCCCATCACAACGTAACGGGCCGGCAGCAGCACGTTGAACAGCACCATGAGCACCGCGTTGACCGCGGTCGTGCCCGCGCCGATGAACACCGGCGTGCGGGTGTCGCCGAAGCTGTAGAAGACCCGCAGCAACAGCTGGAACAGCGAGAACGGCACCAGCGCGAGGCCGTACACCTGCAGCACGTTGCCGATGTAGACGGCGTCGGCCACGCTGTTGGCGCCGTGGCCGTAGATGGGCACGGTGATCGCCGGCCCGAGCACCATGAGCAGCAGCGACACCGGCACCATGAGCGAGCAGATCAGCCGCACGCTTGACCCGAACTCGCTGCGCACGTCGTCGAAGCGGCCTTCGCCGACGGCCCGGCTCATCCTGGGCAGCATGGCGGTGATCACCGAGACGCCGATGACTCCGTACGGGAGCTGGAAGAGCTGGAACGCCAGCGTGTACGGGCTGATGCCGTGGCCCGGCACCGCGTCTCCCGCCGCGCTGGCGAGGTTGGTGGTCAGCATGAAGCCGAGCTGGGTGACGATCACGTAGCCGATCGTCCAGACGCCGGCCCTGCCCATCTCGCCCAGCCGGGCGTTGCGCACGTCGAAGCGGGGCACGAAGGCGAACCCGACCCGCTTGAGCGCGATGATCAGGATGACCGCCTGGGCCACGATGCCCGCCGTGGTACCCAGGCCCAGCAGCGCCAGATCGCCGGTGTCGGCGTTCGCGACGTCGTTGCCCCCGCCCGTCATGGCGTAGACCAGGAACACGCAGATGACGACCAGGTTGTTGACCACCGGAGCCCACATGGGGGCGCCGTAGCGGTCACGGGTGTTGAGGATGGCGCCCGCGACCGCGCCCACGCCGAAGAAGGCGAGCTGCGGCAGGATGAAGCGGGCCAGCGTGACCGCGGTCTCGTATTTGGGGCTGTCCGGAGCCCAGTCGGTGTAGAGGTCGATGAGCAGCGGCGCGGCGAACACCGCCACCACCGCCACCACGATCAGCGCCACCGCGGAGATCGTCAGCAGCCGCTGCTCGTACGCCCGGCCGCCGTCGGCGTCGTGCTGCTGCGCCCGCACGATCATCGGCACCACGACGCTGCTCAGCACACCGAGGAGCAGCAGGTCGAGGATGCTGTACGGGATCGCGTACGCGGCGTTGTAGGAGTCGCCCAGCGCGGCCGTGCCGATGGCGTAGGCCAGCACCATGGTCCGCACGAACCCCGTGACCCTGGACACCATCGTGCCCGCCGCCATGATGGCGCTGGCCCGAAGCATGCGGCTCATACGGTCTCACTCTCCCGGGTCTTGGCCGCGCGCGCGACCTTCCGTTCCGACCTGCGCCGCAGCACCCGCGTCACCACGGCGGCGAGCATCACGGTCAGCGCGGCGCCCACGATCACCGAGGCGATCCCGGTGTAGCCGGTCGTACGGATCGTCAGCCGTTGCGGCTTGCCGTACGTCCGGCCGTCGGCGGTCTTGAGCTGGACGGTCACCGTCGCGTCGCCGCTGCCGCTGGTGGCGGCGTTCATCGGCACCTGGACCGTGCCGCTCTGTCCGCCGCCGATCGTCAGCGGCTCCGTCGGCGCGAAGTTGACCTGCAACAGCTCGGGGTTGTTGGAGGTGACGTCGATGTAGAGGGCGATGGGCACGGTCAGCGAGTTCTTCACGCTGATCGGCACCACGCCGTTGCTGCCCGCCAGCGTGCGCGGCCGGTCGGGACCGGCTCCCGTGATCTGGATCTTGTCAATCCGCTCATTCACCGCCGCGCTGACCAGCTTGTACACCGAGCGGCCCACGCGGGTGTTGTTGCGCCAGGCCGACGAGGTCAGCCTGAGCACCGCCGCGTCGAAGCTCGACGGCGTCTTGTCGGCGGTGATCAGAGAGGTGAGCTGCGCCTGCGAGCTGACGTTCTTGACCGGGGTCAGGTATTTCGAGGTCAGCTCCTGCTTGCGGTCCTGCTCGGTGTAGGTCAGCCCTGCGCGCGGGACGGCCAGCTTGGTCGGCTTGAGCGACTCCAGCGAGGTCAGATGCAGCCAGGGCAGCTTGTCCGCGGTCTTCATCAGCGCGGTGACGAGCGTCGGGTTGGGGTCCCAGCGGCGTGACGGGGCGATGACGAGTGACCTGGGCGAGGTCTGGCCGGCCTCCGCGGCGATCATCGCGGTCTCGGCGATGAAGCGTTGCGTGCTGAGCAGCACCGACGTGCTGGTCTCCGGCTCGAACAGCTTGCTCAGCTCGGTGTCGGCGACCAATGCGGTGACGGGCCCGTTCACCGACTCGAGTGTGGTGGCGGCGTCGGGCGTGAACGGCACGGGCGGCTGCGGAGGCAGGTTGGTGGGGTTGAGCAGGACCTTGTCGACCTTGTCCTGGCTGACCGAGAGCAGGTCCAGCGCGTCGGCGTCGAGCACTCCCGCGGGCGGCCAGTTGACGTTGGTCTTGACCTCGCGCCCGAGCAGTGACGTGGCCTTCTGCTTGCCCAGCTCGATCGCCCTGCTGGGCTGCGCGTCCAGCCCCTGGTGCGCGAGCGCCGCCACGTCGGGATCGGCGTACGGGACCGCGAACACCGGAGAGGCGGCCAGCGCGGTGCGCATGGTCGTCAGCCAGCTCCCGGCCTCGGCGCTGGCCGGTTTGTCCTGGACGTCGTCCTTGGTCTTGACCTGGTACTTCCCCTTCATCGCGTTCAGGTCGTCGAGCAGGCCCGGCTCGACGAACCAGGTGACGCTCTTGGGCGCCGACTGGGCGATGCGAGCCAGATCGGCGAGCCGGCCCTTGCCGGTGACCGACTGGCTCAGCTTGTCGTCCACGAACAGGGAGCCGTCGGTCGCCCGGTGCGGCTGGTCGATGACCGGCAGGGCGATGGCGAGCTTGTTACGCGGCAGCTTGGGCACCGTGGGCGGCGCGTAGGTGACGTACGTGCGCTGCGACATGGTGATCGGCACGCCGTACTGCGCCACGTCGACGGCCACCGGGTAGACCCCGAACGAGCGGTAGCCGAGCTGCACGGGCGTCGCGGTGAACTCCCAGCGCGCCTGGGCGCCGGCGGCCAGCGCCGGGATGTCCAGACCCGAGGTGCCGGAGACGTTGCCCGGGAGTGTCGCGGGATTCTGGTCGTTCTGATAGGCGGCCATGGTGACGCGATCGGTGAACTTCTGCGCCGTGTAGCGCAGTCGTACGCGCAGGGCGGACTGCGGCACCCCGGTGTCGTTGCGGATGGTGCCCGTGAACTTGATCACATCGGTCTGCGCGGTCGGCGCCTCCGGCGTGATCGACGAGATCGACAGGGCCAGAGTCTGCCTGCTCGCCTTCACGGCGTTCGTGGCAGCCGCGCCCGGCGCGGTCGCCACCACGATGAAGGCGAGCAACGCGGAGAGCAGCGTGACCTTACGGATCACGCGGATGCCCGGGCTGGAGTACGACGACGCACGCCCGCAATGGTACGGGTTCAGTGCCGTCGCGCGACCGCCTCACGTGATCCTTTCGCGCGGAGGTCGACCATCTTGCCTGGCAGGAGTGCCAACAGGTCGAGCGCGCGCAGGGTGAGTGCGGTGTGCCGTTCGCCGGTGGCCGTGTAGACCGGATCGTCGTCGTCCAGCAGCCGGTCGTCGATGAACATGGGCAGCGACTCCGGCAGCAGCAGCGGGCACACCAGCCCGCTCGCGTAGTCGGTGGCCGCGTTGACCACGTGGGCCGGGGCCGGTCGCACCCGGCGCACGCCCAGTACTCCGCCGACGGCTCCCAGCGGTGGCGGCGCCGACACGGGGGAGGTGAATCCGATGACGACCTCGCGGCCGACCCTCGTGGCGACTTCGAGCACTGTGACCATCAGGCACCTGTCGGGTGCCGCCGAGACCGCCTCGGGCAGATCTTCCGCGCAAGTCATGGGACGCGGAAGGCGTACGATCTCATGATGGACCTGGTGTGCGAGGAGCCAGCGGTGGATCGCGAGGGCGTCCTTCATATAGTCCTCCTTGCCTTGTTCCATGGCCCCCGACGGTCCCAAGACCGACGGTAACCCCGACCCGATGTGGCTCGGGGGATATGTTTCGGCAGCACAAGAAGGACCTACCCGCTTGTCCGACATCACTCTGACTGACAGCCAGCGGCGGGCCATGACGGACCTGTTCCGCAAGATCGCGCCGGTGGCCGACGAGCTCGGCCGCCTCTTCGCCGCGCGTGGGCACGAGCTTGCCCTCGTCGGCGGCCCCGTACGCGACCTGCTGCTCGGCCGCATCGGCAACGACCTCGACCTGACCACCGACGCCCGCCCCGAGCGGGTTCTGGAGATCGTCAGGGACTGGGCCGACTCCGTTTGGACGATCGGGATCGACTTCGGCACCGTGGGGCTGCGCAAGGGCAGCTGGCTGATCGAGATCACGACATACCGGAGCGAGTCGTACGACCCGAAGTCCCGCAAGCCAGAGGTCATGTACGGCGAGACGCTCGAGGAGGACCTGGAGCGGCGCGACTTCGCGGTCAACGCGATGGCGGTGCGGTTGCCGGGTCACGAGTTCGTCGACCCCTACGGCGGGCTCGACGACCTGCGCGCCAAGGTGCTGCGTACGCCGGGCACCCCCGAGCAGTCCTTCGGCGACGACCCGCTGCGCATGCTGCGGGCCGCCAGGTTCGCCTCGCAGCTCGGGTTCCGCGTGGACGAGCAGGCCGTGGCGGCGATGACCGCGATGGCCGAGCGCATCGAGATCGTCTCGGCCGAGCGCATCCGCGACGAGCTCGACAAGCTCGTCTGCGGCGCCAACCCGCGCGAAGGGCTGCGGCTGCTCGTCGAGACCGGCCTGGCCGCCCACGTGGTGCCCGAGCTGCCCAAGCTACGCCTGGAGATCGACGAGCACCACCGGCACAAGGACGTCTACGAGCACTCGCTGACCGTGCTCGACCAGGCCATCGCGCAGGAGGAGGACGGCAAGGCCGACCGGATCCTGCGCTGGGCGGCGCTGCTGCACGACATCGGCAAGCCGAAGACGCGCCGCCACGAGGCGGGCGGACGGGTGTCGTTCCACCACCACGAGGTGGTCGGCGCGCAGATGACCAAGAAGCGGCTCACCGAGCTGAAGTTCCCCAAGGACGTGGTGGGGGACGTCGCCCGGCTGGTCGAGCTGCACCTGCGCTTCCACGGCTACGGCACGGGGGAGTGGACCGACAGCGCCGTGCGCCGCTACGTGCGCGACGCCGGTCATCTGCTGGACCGGCTGCACAAGCTGACCAGGGCCGACTGCACCACGCGCAACAAGCGCAAGGCGGCGGCGCTGTCGCGCACCTACGACCACCTCGAAGAGCGCATCGCCAAGCTCGCCGAGGACGAGGAGCTGGCCAAGATCCGCCCGGAGCTCGACGGCAACGAGATCCAGCGCGTCCTGGGCATCGGGCCCGGGCCGGTGGTGGGGCGGGCCTACAAGTTCCTGCTCGAGCTCAGGCTCGACAAGGGCGTGATCGGCAAGGAGGCGGCTACCGAGGCGTTGTCGGAGTGGGCGCGGTCGAACGACGTTGCCGGGTGATGATCCGGTACGCGAACGCCGCCAGGGGGTAGCCGACCGCCATGATCACGACGGCGAGGTAGGACTTCCCGTTTGCGGGCAGGATCGCCGCCGACAGGGCCGCGGCGAGCACGTACATGCCGTTGAAGAGCATGTCGTAGATCGAGAACGCGCGGCCCAGGTAGATGTCCTCGACGTCGCGCTGGACGGTGGTGTCGGCGCAGATCTTGACGCTCTGCCCGGCCACGCCCAGCACGAACCCGGCCACCGGCAGCCCCCACTCCTGGAACGGCAGCACCAGCGCGGCCGTCAGCACCCCGGAGGCCGACAGCGCGATCGGCACCCAGCGCTCGATCGTGAAGCGTTCGGTCGCGTACGGGGTGATGATCACTGCGAGGAAGTAGCCGACGCCGGACGTGGCCACGACCACCCCGACCCCGCGCAGCGCGGCGTCGGGGTCGCCGTCGGTGAAGTAGTAGCGGTAGAGGATGATGCCGAGCGCGGTCGCCATGCCGTAGAAGAAGCGGTGCGCGGCCATCGCGCCCATGGTGGCGACGGCCACGCGGCGGTGGAGCAGGTGTCTGGCGCCGTCCACCAGGCCGACCACCACGTTGCGCATGGCCTCGCGGGCCTGCGGCCTGTTGGTGTCGTACTCCGGGCCGAGCAGGTCGCGGCCCATCGTCCGCGCCATCAGCGAGCTCAGCCCGAACACCACGCCGGAGGTCGCCAGCAGCAGCGCGACACCCGGGTCGTCGCCGCCGAACACCTCGCGCAGCAGGAACCCGAGGCCCACGCCCACGAACGTGGCCACGGTGCCGGAGGTGGGCGTGACCGCGTTGGCCGCCATCAGCCGGTCCGGCGGCACCACGTGCGGCAGCGACGCGCCGAGCGCGGACAGGAAGAACCTGTTGACCCCGAGCACGCCGAGCGCCGCCGCGTAGAACACCGGATCGGGCACGTCGGCGGCGACCAGCCCCGCCGCGACCAGCAGGAGCGCGCCGCGCACGATGGGCGCCACCACCAGGATCTGCCGCCGCGACCAGCGGTCGATGAACACGCCCACGAAGGGCCCGAGCAGGCTGTACGGCAGCAGCAGCACGGCCAGCCCGGCGGCCACCTGGAGCGCCGTCGTCTGGCTCTCGGGGCTGAAGAAGGCGAACCCGGCCACGCCGAACTGGAAGATCCCGTCGGAGAACTGGGAGATCAACCGGGTGGCGAACAACCGCCGGAAATCATTGCCCCGCAGGACGACGCGTAGGTCGGCGACAAACGACACGCCGCAAGCCTAGTCCTCCGTACGTCGCCTGAATGCGGAGATGCCGGCGCCGCATGCGGTCCATGGGTTCCGAGCGGTCGCCATGATCTCGTACGCTTCATAGCGTGACGATTGAGGAACACGTTGTGCTGGTTGACGGTGACGGCCACGCACTCGGCACCGCGCCCAAGTACGAGGTGCACGGTCGTGAGACGCCCCTGCACCTGGCGTTCTCCAGCTACGTCTTCGATCACGACAGCCGCGTGCTGCTCACCAGGCGGGCGCACCACAAAGTCACGTGGCCGGGGATCTGGACCAACAGCTGCTGCGGCCACCCGCTGCCGGGCGAGCCGGTGGACCTGGCGGTCGCGCGCCGGCTCTCCTACGAGCTGGGGCTGACTGTGGAGAGCGTCGACCTGATGCTGCCGACCTTCGCCTACCGCGCCGTCATGGCCAACGGGATCGTCGAGCACGAGCTCTGCCCGGTCTACCGCGCCACGGTGTCCTCGCCCGTCGTGCCCAACCCCGAGGAGGTGGGGGAGACGCGGTGGATGCCGTGGAAGGAGTTCGCCGAGGGGGTCATGAACGGGCTGCTGGCGATCTCGCCCTGGTGCCGGGAGCAGGTGCCGCTGCTGGACGAGCTGGGGTCCGACCCGATGGCCTGGCACCCCGCCTCGCCGTCCGAGCTGCCCCCTGCGGCACGCCTGTAGGCCGGGCGAAAGGGACGGCGCCGCATCCCAGACCAAGGGCGCGGCGCCGTATCAAGGGGGGTCAGCGCTCGACTTCGCCCCGGATGAACTTCTCGACGTAGTCCCGAGCCTCGTCGTCCGAGTACTGCCGCGGCGGCGACTTCATGAAGTACGAGGAAGCCGACAGGATGGGCCCTCCGATCCCCCGGTCGAGGGCGATCTTGGCGGCCCGGACCGCGTCGATGATGATCCCCGCCGAGTTGGGCGAGTCCCAGACCTCCAGCTTGTACTCCAGGTTCAGCGGCGTGTCGCCGAACGACCGCCCCTCGAGCCGCACGTACGCCCACTTACGGTCGTCCAGCCACGGCACGTGGTCCGACGGCCCGATGTGCACGTCGGCCTTGCCCATCTCGTGCGGGATCTGCGAGGTGACCGACTGCGTCTTGGAGATCTTCTTGGACTGGAGCCGCTTCCGCTCCAGCATGTTCATGAAGTCCATGTTGCCGCCGAAGTTGAGCTGGTACGTGCGCAGCAGCTCCACCCCGCGGTCCTCGAACAGCTTGGCCAGCACGCGGTGCGTGATCGTGGCCCCGACCTGCGACTTGATGTCGTCACCGACGATCGGCACCCCGGCCTCGGTGAACTTCTCCGCCCACACCGGGTCCGAGGCGATGAAGACCGGCAGCGCGTTCACGAACGCCACGCGGGCGTCGATGGCGCACTGCGCGTAGAAGCGGTCCGCCTCCTCCGAGCCCACCGGCAGATAGGAGACCAGGACGTCGACCTGGTTGTCACGGAGCACCTGGACCACATCGACGGGAGCCTCGTCGGACTCCTCGATGATCTCCTGGTAGTACTCACCCAGACCGTCGAAGGTATGGCCGCGCTGGACGGTCACCCCGGTGGGCGGCACGTCGCAGATCTTGATCGTGTTGTTCTCGCTGGCGACGATCGCCTCCGACAGGTCGCGGCCGACCTTCTTCGCATCCACGTCGAACGCCGCGACGACCTCGACGTCGCCGACGTGGTAGTCGCCGAACTTCACGTGCATCAGGCCCGGGACCCGTGTGTCCGGGTCGGCGTCCTTGTAGTAGTGAACGCCCTGGACCAGCGACGACGCGCAGTTGCCGACACCGACAATGGCCACGCGAACCGAACCCATCGCACTCGCTCCCTTACTCATCAGTTGACGTGGTATCTCTTTCGGGCCCCTCCTCTGACGAGGCCCGACGCTCAGTTGCGATCAGCTCGTTCAGCCAGCGCACTTCGCGCTCGACCGACTCGAGCCCATGGCGCTGCAGCTCGAGCGTGTAACTGTCGAGGCGCTCCCTGGTGCGCGCCAGCGCCGTGCGCACCGCGTCGAGCCGCTCCTCCAACCGGCTACGGCGTCCTTCGAGAATGCGCAGGCGCACCTCGGCCTCGGTGTGGCGGAAGAACGCGAAGTGCACACCGAAGCTCTCGTCCTCCCAGGCGGAGGGACCGGCCTGTGTCAGCAGCTCCTGCAGCCGTTCCTTGCCCTCGGCGGTCAGCTTGTAAACGATCTTCGATCGGCCGCCGACGATCGTGGCAGGAGCGGGCTGCTCCTCCGCGATGAGACCTTGAGCCAGGAGCGACCGCAGACAGGGGTACAGCGAACCGTAGGAGAAAGCGCGGAACATCCCCAGCAGGGCGTTGAGCCGTTTGCGCAGCTCATAGCCGTGTAGCGGAGTCTCGTGCAGCGACCCGAGCACGGCCAGTTCCAAGACCCTGCCCTGTCCGCCGGCCACCGGAACCGCCTCCTCTCGCGTCAATGTATCGAGCCGATACATCCCGAGGATACGTCGCACCGCTATATGGCTGCAATCTATGAATCTGCCAAGCCGTTGGGATGGAGTCGCAAAACGCCGTAGTCTGGCGCTCATGTGGTCACAGAGAAGGGTGGTGGATTACGGCCTGGCGAAACGGGCGGTGGTCCGATCCCTGCGCGCGGGGCGAGCCGCCCGCGGCGACGTCTGTGACGCACAGCCCTACCTCCTTCGCGCGGCGCGCTACTTCGGCGAGCCGACCGAACGCCTCTGCCCGGTGTGCGAGAAGGAGAACGTCACCAACGTGACCTATGTCTACGGCGATTCGCTCGGACGGCATGCCGGTCAGGCAAAGGTCGCGTCAGAACTCGCCGCAATGGCCCATGATTACGATGAGTTCCGGGTGTACGTGGTCGAGGTCTGCCAAGGTTGTTCCTGGAACCACCTGACGGTTTCGTACATCCTTGGCAACGGACCGCCTGAAACCGCTGGCCAAGCGTGATGACCGAGGGCGGCGAGAACCTCACGCCCAACCGCCGTTTATGTTCCGACGACGATGCGAGGACGTGTGAGTAACAGCATGAACGAGGGGACCGGCCGCCCAGGAAGGCGCCGTCGCTCCAGCTCATCCCGTTCTGTGCCCCAGGATTCCGCGCCGCAAACCGGTGAGTCGGGCTGGGGAGCGGCGCAGCCGCCGCGTCGTCCGGAAGCCGCCTACGAGCAGACCGGCGCCATGGCCGCGCAGCCGTACGAGGAGTCTCCCAGGCGCGGCGACCAGCCGCCGCCGCGCTCGCGCGCCCGGCAGGACGCGCGCACGCTGAGTAACCAGGAGACGCTCGTGAGCGACGCGCCGCGGCGCTCGCGCAGGCGGGGCGACGGCGAGCCGCCGGAGCCGCCAGGGCCGCCGACCAAGAAGGGCGGCAAGGGCGGCTGGCGCAGGTTCGTGCCGAGCTGGAAGATCGTCGTGGCCGGGTTCGTCGTGCTCGCAGCCGGCCTGTTCGGCATGGTCATGATCGCGTACGCCAACACGCCGGTGCCGGACGCCGAGCAGGCCAAATCCGAGGCCCTCGCACAGCAGAGCATCATCTACTACCGGGACGGCAAGGAGATCGCCAAGCTCGGCACGAAGCGCGAGATCGTCCCGATCTCGAAGATGGACCAGACGGTCAGGGATGCCGCGGTGGCCATCGAGAACAAGACGTTCTACGAGGACTCCGGCATCTCCATCTCCGGCATGTTCCGCGCGCTCTACATGACCGCGACCGGGCAGCAGCTGCAGGGCGCCTCGACGATCACCCAGCAGATGGCCAGTAACTACTACGACGGCCTCAACCGAGAGGTCTCGATCAAGCGCAAGATCAGCGAGATCTTCGTCGCGGTCAAGATCAACGACAAGCTGTCCAAGGACGACATCCTCCAGAACTACCTGAACACCGTCAACTTCGGCCGGGCCTACGGCGTCGAGGCCGCCGCCAAGGCGTACTTCGGTGACAACGCCACGGCCGCGAAGCTGACTCCCGAGCAGGGCGCCTATCTCGCCGCGCGCATCCAGCAGCCCAACTGGGAGCCTGACGCCCCCGCGCTCAAGGTGCGCTGGAACACCACCATCAAGTACATGGCCGAGCAGTGGCCCGACAGGTACGGCCAGCTTCCGCAGACCGCCAAGTGGCCCAAGCTCCGCAAGGACAGCAACGAGAACGAGCTCGGCGGCCTCAAGGGCTACATGGTGATGCAGGTCCTAGAGGAACTGAAGCAGCGCGGTCTCACTCCCGATGAGGTCAGGAGCGGTGGCTACCGCATCACCTCGACCTTCGACAGGAAGCTCATGCTGGCCGCCAAGGAGGCGGTGCAGAGCACGACCAGCAGCATGAGCAAGGAGTACCACGCGGGGCTGGCCGCCGTTAACCCGAAGAACGGCCGCGTCCTGGCCTTCTACGGCGGCAGCAACTACGTCAAGGACCCGTTCAACGAGCCCTTCGACGCCAAGAAGCAGGCCGCGTCCGCGTTCAAGCCGTACGTGCTGGCGGCCTGGCTGCAGGCCGGCTACTCGCTCAAGAGCTACGTGCCCGGCAACGAGACGGTGCCGAAGGAGATCCCCGGCATCCAGAAGGAAGGCATCAGGAACAGCCACAACGTCGGCAGGTCCATCGATGTGATCAAGGCCACTGCCCAGTCGGTCAACACCGCGTTTGTATCGATGGCCTACAAACTGCCGGGGCAGCTCGGTGACGTGAAGAACCTCGTCGAGTCGGCCGGGTTCAACCAGGAGCGCATGGAAGCCGACGTCGACGAGCACAGCTTCCAGTTCGCCATCGGCAGCGCGCTGGTGACCCCGGTCGAGCAGGCCGCCGGCTACTCCATCTTCGCCAACGGCGGCAAGTACACCAAGTACCACGTGGTGCAGGAAGTCAGGCAGGGCAACCAGGTCGTCTACGGTGAGCAGAGGGCTTCCAAGAAGGTCGTCGATCCCGCTGTCGCGGCCGACGCCACGGTCGCCATGCAGGAGGTGCTGCGGAACGGCACCGCGCGGGGCCAGGGCCTGGGCAACCGGCCGGCCGCAGGCAAGACCGGCACGAACAACGACGAGAAGGAAGCCTGGTTCGTCGGCTACACGCCGCAGATATCGGCCGCGGTCGGGTTCTACCGCGAGGAGTGCAGGACGAAGACCAAGGTCGTGCAGCCCATCAACGCCAGCTGCCCGACCACCCCCGGCGGCAAGCCGAGCAAGAAATACAGCGCGGCGAAGCCCTACTCGAGGGCATACGAGGTGTCCCTGGGCTTCGAGGGCGCCGGTCCGCCCACGGCCACCTGGCGGAAGTTCATGCTGCTCGCCCACGAGGGCCTGCCGATCGAGCAGTTCCCGAAGAAGGCCGAGGTCGGGTTGCCCGAGAACATCGTGCCGAGCCCGACGCCCACGCCGACACCGAGTGCCGACAACCCGTTCGACAGCGGGGACGACCCTCTGGGCGACCAGAGCGGCAACCAGGACTGCCTCGTCGGGCCGTGCGATGACAACGCCACCCCGACCGACGCCCCCACCATCGACGACGGCGGCGATACCGGGTTCCCGCAGACCGCCAACGGCGACGTGGCCAACGGCAACAACGGCAATGGCAACGGTCACGGCAACGGTGGCGGCCGGCTGCCTGAGCCGAGGTCCACGGGGTGGACCTCGATGGCACGACCCGAGGACCAGTGACGAGCACGGAGGTGCGCGTCCCGTTCGTGGCGCGCGCCGTGCCGTACCTTCCCCTGGTGGTGATCGCGACCATGGGGGCGATCCTCGCGTACGTGGTGCGCCTGCCGTGCCGGAGCGGCGGCTGGAACGACCAGGTCTCGACGTACACGAACTTCTGCTACACCGACATCTACCCCCTGTACTTCGACAGGGAGCTGGCGACGCAGAACCCCTACTTCGCCCACGTGCCGTTCGACAAGCAGGTCGAGTATCCGGTCGTGCTGGGCGAGGTCATGCAGGTGATCAGCTGGATCGCCAGGGCGCTCTCGCCGGACAAGGTCGTGCAGGCGGTCAGGTTCTACGACCTGACGGTGATCCTGCTCGGCCTGTGCCTGGTCGTCGGCGTCCTGCTGATGGCCGCGGTGGCCGGGCCGACGCGGCGGTGGGACGCGCTCTGGTACGCCATCTCGCCCGCCGTGGTGCTGGCCGCCTACATCAACTGGGACCTGGTCGCGGGCGCGCTGTCGATGGGCATGCTGCTGGCCTGGGGGCGGCGCAGGCAGGTGCTGGCCGGGGTGCTGCTGGGGCTCGCCATCGCGACCAAGTTCTACCCTCTGATGTTCGTGGGCGCGTTGTTCCTGCTCACGTGGCGTACCGGGCGATGGCGACCGTTCCTGGTCACGCTGGCCTCGACGGCGGGCACGTGGCTCGTGGTCAACGTGCCGTTCATGGTCTTCGCGTGGGAGGGCTGGCGCAGGTTCTACGTCTTCTCGCAGGAGCGCGGGGTCGACTGGGGTTCGCCGTGGCTGTTCTTCCAGAACAAAGGGTGGCCCATCCTCGGCGAGGGCGACGTGAGCACGCTCGGCATGGCCGCGCTGGCCATCATGTGCCTGGGCATCGCCGTGCTCACGCTGGCCGCGCCGCGCCGGCCCAGGCTGGTGCAGGTCTGCTTCCTGGCGCTGGCCGCGTTCATGATGACGAACAAGGTGTGGTCGCCGCAGTTCGTGCTCTGGCTGGTGCCGTTCGCCGTGCTGGCCAGGCCCAACTGGAAGCCCCTCGCGCTGTGGCAGCTCGCCGAGGTCTGGTACTTCGCCGCCATCTGGCTCTACCTGCTCGCCCAGCCGCCGCTCAGCAGGAGCGACCTGGGCATCGGTGACGACACGTACTACACCGCCGTCTGGGGACGGATCATCACGATCGGGATCATGATGGCGTTCGTCGTGCGGGACATTCTCCGGCCCGACAAGGACGTGGTACGCCAAGCCGACATCGACGACCAGGCGGGCGGCGTCTTCGACGACGCTCCTGACCGGTTCACGCTGGCGTCCGCCGTCCGATGATCACCCGCTCGGCCGGCCGGGACGCGCTGCTGCTCTGGTTCGGCTCGCGGGCCGGGCTGCTGGTGGCGACGCTGCTCGGGACGGCCCTGGGCACGTACGCCGCCAAGTGGCGCCAGTGGGACGCCGGGCTGTTCATCACGATCGCGCAGTACGGCTACGACGGCGAGCCCGGCAAGCCGGTGGACGACGGGTTGCCCGCGTTCTTTCCCGGGTTCCCGGTGGTGCTGCGGGCCGTGCACGTCCTTGTGCCGGACTGGTCGGCGGCCGGGCTGCTGATTTCCCTGGTCGCCGGGGCGGTGGCCATGGTGGCGCTGGCCCGGCTGGCCGAGATGGAAGGCGCGTCCGGCTGGATGGCGGTGCTGGCGCTGCTGCTCTTCCCGATGGCGGTGTTCCTCGCGGCGGGCTACAGCGAGTCGCTCTTCCTGGCCTTCGCGATCCCGGCCTGGCTGGCCGCCAGGCAGGGGCTCTGGTCCGCTGCCGCGCTGCTCGCGGCGGGGGCCTCGTGCGTGCGGATCACGGGGCTTTTTCTCGCGGTCGCGCTCGTCGTGGAGTTCTTCACCAGCAGGGAGCCCGTCCGGCGGGCCGGGTGGCTGGCCGTGCCCTTCGTGCCGTTGGTGGCGTACTCGTACTACCACTACAGCCGGTCGGGCGACTGGCTGGCCTGGAAGCACGCGCAGGAGGCCGGGTGGGGGCGCGACTTCGCGTGGCCGTGGGATGCGTGGAAGACCACCTGGCGCTCGGCCATGGGCTCCGACGACTTCGCCGTGGCCTTCCGGATGGAGATCGCCGGTGCCGTGGTGGCGTTCGCGGTGCTGGTCTGGCTGCTCCTGCTGCGCAGGTGGAGCGAGCTCGTCTACACGGGGCTGCAGGCGGCGGCGCTGATGACGTCGGCGTACTACCTGTCGATCCCGCGCTCGCTGCTGCTGTGGTTTCCGCTCTGGGTGCTGGTCGCGAAGGTCGGGACCAGGAAGCCGTGGGCGATCGCCGGGTACGCGCTGATCTGCGGGCCGCTGATGCTGCTCAACGCGGGACGTTTCCTGAGTGGCGCGTGGGCGGGCTGATTTCTATACCCGCTTCTTCGTCTGGGTAATCCAGGGAAGTTATCCACAGGCTGTGTGTATTTACTGGAGGTTCTTCCGCAGGAACGCGATGTCGTCCGCCTGGCCCTCGGCGGGCGTCTCCACCACGATCGGCGCGCCGGCCGCCCGGCAGACCGCCAGGATCAGCTCGGGATCGATCTTCCCCTTGCCCAGGTTGGCGTGGCGGTCGGCGCCGGAGTCGAAGTCGTCACGCGAGTCGTTGCAGTGGACCAGGTCGATCCGTCCGGTGATGGCCTTGACCCGCTCGACCAGGTCGACCAGCTCCTCGCCGCCCGCGTGGGCGTGGCAGGTGTCGAGGCAGAAGCCCACGTCGAACCCGTCGAGAGCGTCCCAGAGCCGGGCGATGCGCTCCAGCTTGCGCGCCATCGCGTTGCCGCCGCCCGCGGTGTTCTCGATCAGCACGGGGATCGGGCACTCCATGCGCTCGAACACCTTGCGCCAGTTGTCGAACCCCACCTGCGGGTCGTCGCTCTTGTTGACGTGGCCGCCGTGCACGATCAGGCCCTTGGCGCCGAGGCCCGCGGCCGCCTTGAGGTGCTGCTCGAGCAGCTTGCGGCTGGGGATCCTGATGCGGTTGTTGGTGGTGGCCACGTTGACCAGGTAAGGAGCGTGGATGTAGATGTCGACGCCCTCGACCGGCTTGGGGGGCAGCACCGGCTTGTCGTAACCCTGGGGATCGCCGAGGAAGAACTGCACCACCTCGGCCCCCACCTCCGCTGCGTGAGCGGCGGGGTCGTCCTGTCCGACATGAGCTCCGATGCGCACCATAGTCTCCGAGCTTACGGCCTGCATGGGCGGCGAAGCGCGGTTTGCCGAGAGCGCGTCAGGGCAGTCGGCTGGCGCCCCCTACGCGAGGAGAAGCGACATGGCACGCTGGCGCTGGCGAGCGCTGATCTTATTGATTTACGTCGTGATCGGGCTCTACGTGGCCTGGGTTTACCACTACATCACCCCCGGACTGCTCAGGGACGTCGCCGAGGCGTTGCTGGCGGTGTTCCTCTGGTTCCTGGTCCTGCTCGGGATAGATCTGCACATCGGCAGGTGAGTCACATATCGAACGGCCCCGGAGACGTACGCCGGGGCCGTTCCTCATGGATGGGGAAGGAAACCGCCGTGGGCGATGCCGAGGGCGGCCCCCACGAACGACCCGACGAGGCCGACGATGTTGAGCGTGCGCTGCGGCGTGGTCGCCGACAGGTACTGGGAATAGAGACCCACGCCGAAACCGAGCGTGCCGAACCACGACGAGATCACATGCGCGGATACCCAGAACGTCGAGACGAAAGCCACCACACCGCAGACCAGCGCGGCCACGGATAGGACGTTTTCCACAGGGTGAGACTGTCCGTCGGTGTTGAGCGTGAGCCTGAACCGCTCCCTCTCGGAGGGCTGAAGCACGTGTGGCACTGCCACCACCCCCTAGGTTTCCTAAAGGCCTTCCCACGTACTCGCGGCTGGTAACCTAGGCACGCTGCGTTGTGATGGGTGAACCATCGCCCCGAGGTGCCGAAAGGGGCGCCCGGGCACAGACGTCAGCGTCCTCCTGTCACGGCAGAGTGTCGTGACCGCAAGAGTCCAGAGGAGGTTGGAGTCCCGCATGCGTCGTTACGAAGTAATGGTCATCCTGGACCCTTCGCTCGATGAGCGCACTGTCGCGCCGTCCCTCGACCAGTTCCTCACCGTGGTCCGCAACGACGGCGGCACCGTGGAGAAGGTCGACGTCTGGGGCCGTCGCCGTCTCGCCTACGACATCGACAAGAAGTCGGAAGGCATCTACGCCGTCATCGACCTGTCCGCGGAGCCCGCGACGGTCAAGGAGCTCGACCGGCAGATGAACCTCAACGAGGGCATCCTGCGCACCAAGGTCCTGCGTCCGGACGTGCATTAGCAATGAGAAAGCTGCAATGTCGGGCTGCCACTACGATCGTCAGTTGGCACGACCGTGGTGTGGCAGGCTGACGAGCAGTTTTCTTGTTGCAGCTCCCCAACTTTTTGTCGGGGAAGCCCCGTACTCTGAGCCGTAACCCAAGCGAAGGCGTGCAGGAAGGCGAGCGCTAGCCATGGCAGCAGGCGACACCGTAATCACCATCGTCGGCAACCTCGTCGACGACCCGGAGCTGCGCTTCACCCCGACGGGGCAAGCGGTGGCTCGATTCCGCATCGCATCCACTCCGCGGTTCATGGATCGACAGACCAACGAGTGGAAGGATGGCGAGAGCCTCTTTCTGACCTGCAACGTGTGGCGGCAGGCGGCGGAGAACGCCGCCGAGAGCCTGCAGCGCGGCATGCGGGTCATCGTGCAGGGGCGGCTCAAGCAGCGGTCTTACGAGACCAAGGAAGGCGAGAAGCGCACCGTTTACGAGGTCGAGGTCGACGAGGTCGGCCCGTCTCTGCGTAACGCCACCGCCAAGGTCAACCGCACCTCCCGCCAGGGCGGTGGCGGTGGCGGCGGCTTCGGCGGCGGTCCGGCCGACGACCCGTGGGCCTCCGCTACGCCCGCCGCGCCCCAGGGCGGCGGCGGTTACGGCGGCGGCGGAGGTGGCGGCTTCGGCGGCGGCCAGCAGAGCGGCGGCGGCTTCGGCGGCGGCGGCGACTTCAGCGACGAACCGCCTTTCTAAAACCTGTCCACAAGCCCGAGTCCATTCCCGCCCGGAAGGCGGGGCTCTGAAAGGAGCACCACGATGGCAAAGCCGGCACTGCGCAAGCCCAAGAAGAAGGTTTGCCTGTTCTGCCACGACAAGATCTCCTACGTCGACTACAAGGACACGGCCCTGCTGCGGAAGTTCATCTCCGACCGCGGCAAGATCCGTGCGCGCCGGGTGACGGGCAACTGCACCCAGCACCAGCGCGACGTGGCGACCGCGATCAAGAACGCGCGTGAGGTGGCCCTGCTGCCTTACACGAGCACCGCGCGCTAAAGGAGGCCTGTCGATATGAAGCTCATCCTCACCAACGAGGTCTCCGGCCTCGGCACCCCTGGCGACGTCGTCGAGGTCAAGGACGGCTACGGCCGTAACTACCTCATCCCGCGCGGCTACGCCATGCGCTGGACGCGCGGCGCCGAGAAGCAGATCGAGGGCATCAGGAAGGCTCGCGACGCCCGCGAGATCCGCGACCTCGGCACCGCCAAGGAGGTCGCCGGCCAGATCGGCGCCCTGCGCGTGCGTCTGACCACGCGCGCCGGCGAGTCGGGCCGCCTGTTCGGCTCGATCACCACGGGCGACATCGCCGACGCCGTCAAGGCCGCCGGCGGGCCGATCCTCGACCGCCGTCGCATCGAGATCGTCAACCCGATCAAGAGCGTCGGCTCGCACCGCGTCACCGTCAAGCTCCACCCCGAGGTGTCTGCCTCTGTGGACATTGAGGTCGTCGCCGGCTGACCGCCTTTGTGAAAGCCCCCTCCGAATAGGAGGGGGCTTTTGCGTTGCCCACCCCATTGAGAAGCCCATATGTTACGGCTGCGCCTGGTCAGGCCACCCGCCGCACTTCGGTGAGGGCCCTCCAGGAAACGGCCTCTGACCCTTCACCGGCCGTCCGCCGTTACGCGAGCCCACCTGGGACGATTACCGTGGTCAGAGTTACCCGCGGGCGTAATTTCCTATCCGGGCATCGTAGAATGCGTTCGTTCTTTCGCGCTTTCCCCCTGGAGGCTTTGGCCATGGCCCGTCCCCTCATGCTGCTCGCGCTGGCCGTGGCCCTCGTTGGTTGTGCGCCCGCTGAAAACACGGCCACCCCGGCCGGCACGGCCCCGTCCACTGCGTGCACCAAGGAGCAGCTCAAGCTCGTCACCCCCGGCAAGCTGACCATCGGGACCGACAAGCCTGCCTATGAGCCTTGGTTCAAGGACGACGACCCCAGCAACGGGCAGGGGTTCGAGAGTGCGGTGGCCTTCGCCGTGGCGGGGGAGCTGGGCTTCGACCGTACCGAGGTGCAGTGGAGCACGGTCAAGTTCGACTCGGCGTTCGCGCCGGGCGACAAGCAGTTCGACTTCGACGTCAACCAGGTGTCCATCACGCCTGAGAGAGCGAACGCCGTGGACTTCAGCAAGGGGTACTACACGGTCAAGCAGGCCATCGTCGCCATCGACGGGAGCAAGTTCGCGGGGGCGAAGAGCCTGGCCGAGCTCAAGGACGCGAAGATCGGCGTGCAGGTGGGCACGACCTCGTTCGACGCGGTCAAGAACGTGATCAAGCCGGCCGCCGACCCCAACGTCTACAACGAGCAGATCGACGCCGTGAACGCGCTGAAGAACAAGCAGGTGGACGCGCTGGTCGTGGACCTGCCGACGGCGTTCTACGTGACGGCCGCGCAGGTCGAGAAGTCCAAGATCGTGGGCCAGTTCAGCTCGACTGGCGGCACGCCCGAGGAGTTCGGGCTGGTCATGGGGAAGGGCAGCGCCCTCAAGCCGTGCGTGGACAAGGCCGTGGACGCGCTGAAGTCGAAGGGCGAGCTGGCCAAGATCGAGCAGCAGTGGCTCGGCTCCGCCGCCGGCGCGCCTGAGCTGCAGTGAGCGAGCTGTGGTGAGCGAGCGCGCCCAGGCTATATCGGGCGAATGGGTCAAGTCGGAGCGGCAGCTCCAGCGGGAGCGGGTGCGCAGGTCGCACACCCGCCGCTCCACCTCGATCGCGACGGGTTCGACGATCGTCTTCATCGTTCTGGTCGCGTGGGTCGTCGCCAACTCGCCCGGCTGGCCCCGCGTGCGGAAACTGTTCTTCGATCCCGGGATCTTCGTCGCGGCGCTGCCCGACGTGCTGAGTGGCTTCCTGCTCAACATCAAGATCTTCCTGATCGCCGAGCCGCTGATTCTCGTCGTCGGGCTGCTGGTCGCGCTTGCCCGTGGGATCAGGACGCCCGCGTTCTTCCCGATCCGGGCGCTGGCCACGCTCTACACCGACGTTTTCCGCGGCGTGCCGACGATCCTGGTGGTCTACCTGATCGGGTTCGGCCTGCCCGCGCTCCGGCTGCAGGGCATCCCGTCCGACCTGGTCACGCTGGGCATCATCGCGCTGACGCTCTCGTACGGCGCCTATGTGGCCGAGGTGTTCCGCTCGGGCATCGAGTCCATCCACCCGAGCCAGGTCGCGGCGGCCCGCTCGCTGGGGTTGAGCCACGGCAAGACGATGCGGTTCGTGGTGCTGCCGCAGGCCACCCGCAGGGTCGTGCCGCCGCTGCTGAACGACTTCGTCTCGCTGCAGAAGGACACCGCGCTCGTGGCCACCATCGGGCCGCTCGAGGCGCTCAGGCAGGCGCAGATCCACGTGGCCAGCACGTTCAACTACACGCCCTACCTGGCGGCCGCGCTGCTGTTCATCCTGCTCACCATCCCCATGGCCAGGTTCACCGACCACCTGGCGGCCCGTACACGCAGGAGGCGGGGCGCATGAGTTTGCTGACGATCGACGGGGTGTGGAAGAACTTCCACGGTCACCACGTGTTGCGCGGCATCGACCTGGAGGTGCGCCCGCACGAGGTGGTGAGCCTGATCGGCGCCTCCGGGTCGGGCAAGTCCACGCTGCTGCGCTGCGTCAACCTGCTGGAGACCGTGGACGACGGCGCGATCCTCCTGGAGGGGGAGGAGATCACCGATCCGCGCGTGGACGTGGACGACGTGCGCAAGCGGCTGGGCATCGTCTTCCAGGCGTTCAACCTGTTCCCGCACATGACCGTGCTGGACAACATCACGCTCGCGCCGCGCCAGGTACACAAGGTGAGCAGGGCGCAGGCCGAGGAGCAGGCACGCGACCTGCTGGCCAGGTTCGGGCTGGAGGACAAGGCGGGGGCGTACCCCGACCAGCTGTCGGGCGGGCAGCAGCAGCGGGTGGCCATCATCAGGGCGCTGGCCACCCAGCCCAGGCTGATGCTGCTGGACGAGGTCACCTCGGCCCTCGACCCCGAGCTGGTGATGGAGGTGCTGGGGATCATCCGAGAACTCAAGGAGTCGGGAATGACGATGATCCTCACGACCCATGAGATGGGCTTTTGCCGCGAAATTTCGGACACGGTGTGCTTTCTCGACGGTGGCGTGCTCCTCGAGAAGGGCCCCGCCGAGAAGCTCTTCACTGACCCGGAGAACCTCAGAACCAGGGAGTTCCTGCGTAGCGTGCTGGCGACGCGCCGGTTCTAGCGCCGGTGGCGCCCGCGTGCCGGCTCGACCGGGTCGCGGGGCCGGGCCAGGAGGCTGTGGCGCCGGCCGTACACGAGATACACGAGCAGGCCGAAGGCCATCCACAGGGCGAACCACGCCCAGGTCAGCACCCGCAGGTTGACCATCAGCCAGAGGGTGGCCACCAGCGACAGCCCCGGCAGCAGGGGCGAGAGTGGCACCGCGAACCCGCGCTCCAGGTACGGCATGCGCCGCCGCATCACGATCACCCCGGCCGCCACGAACGCGAACGCGAACAGCGTCCCGATCACCACGAGCTCCTGCATCGTGAGCACCGGAACGAACTCGGCCAGCACGATGGCGACGAACCCGATCACCAGCGTCACCCGGGACGGCGTGTGATTCCTGCGGCTGACCGAGGCCAGGCCGCGCGGGATCAGCCCGTCGCGGGCCATCGAGAACAGCACCCGCGTCTGCCCCACGATCAGCACCAGGATCACAGTCGTCAGGCCGAGCACGGCGCCCACGTCGATGACGTGCACCATCCAGTCCACGCCGATCGCCCGGAACGCGCTGGACAGCGGCTCGTCCACCGAGATCTTCGTGTACGAGACCATGCCCACCATGACCAGGGCCACGGCGATGTAGATGATCGTGGCGATGATCAGGCTGCGGATCATGCCCTTGGGCATGGCCTTGGGCGCGTTCACGGTCTCCTCGGCGGCGGTCGCGACCACGTCGAACCCGATGTACGCGAACGCGATGGCCGAGGCCGCGGCGAAGATCCCGAACCAGCCGAACGCCTGACTCTGCCCGGAGAGGATCTCCAGCACGGTCGCGGGCGGCGTCGAGAGCCTCTTGGGCTGGGCGTAGAAGTCGCCGAAGTTCGCCACGTGGATGTGCGGCAGGCCGACGACGATGACCGCGCCGATGGCCAGCAGCTTGGCCGACACCATGATCCACAGTGCGCGCAGCCCGACCCGCGCGCTCAGCGCCACGACGCCGGTGAGCAGCACCAGGATCACGAACACGAGGACGTCGCCGAAGAGCCGCTCGTCCGGCACGCGTACCCCGAAGTTGGAGATCGCCCTGACCGTGATCGCGGCCCATGCCCTGGCCACCACGGCGGCGGCGAACTGCAGCTCGAGGATCAGCGCCCAGCCGATGATCCACGCCCAGACCTCGCCGAAGATGACGTACGTGAAGGTGTAGGCGCTGCCGGAGGTCGGCATCATGGACGACAGCTCTGCGTAACACATGCACGCGAGCAGGCAGGCGATGCCCGCGATCATGAAGGAGAGTATGACGCCGGGCCCGGCCGCGGTGGCCGCCTGCTTCCCGGCGATGGAGAAGATGCCGGCGCCGATCATCACGCCGAGCCCGAGCACCACCAGGTCGGCCGGGCGATAGAGCTCGGACAGACTGTGTCGGGCTCCCGTGCGTAACCCGGTCGCCTCAGAGGGCGACAGTCGTCGCAGAATAGTGGCCAAGGAACACCCCACTCAGGGAACTCCCCATAATCCTGGACAACACCAAGCACAAAGTGATTACAGCGGGGCGGCGTTTAGCGGTCCACTGCAGTCAGGCGGGGCCGCGCACCCTACGCGCCGGTTACCAGCCAGTCAGTGCCGGCGGCCCGGCGTACGAGCGTGATCAAACGTGCGAGCATCCACACCCCGAGCGCGCACCAAAGAGCAACGACCCCCATCCCGGAGGCGAGGAAGGCGGCGGGAAGGTACGCCAGAGTCGTCCACACCCCCGCCCACGCCAGATAACGCTGGTCGCCCGCGCCGATCAGCACGCCGTCGAGCACGAACACGACCCCGCACACTGGCTGGAACGCCGCCACCGGCCACAGCAGGGCCAGCAGCAGCTCGGTGACCAGCGGATCCGCGTCGAACAGCCCGGGCAGCACCGGCCTGGCGGCGACGACCAGCACGCCGAGCAACGTGCCCGACCAGAGGCCCCACTGCACCATCCTCTTGGTGGCGGCCCTGGTGGCCGCGACGTCTCCCGCGCCGAGCGAGCGTCCCGTGATGGCCTGCCCGGCGATGGCGATGGCGTCCAGCGCGAAGGCGAGCAGCGTCCACACCTGGGTGGCGATCGCGTACGCGGCCAGCTCGGCCTCGCCCATCCTGGTGGCGATCACGGTGGCCGCGAGCAGCACCACCCGCAGGCAGACCGTACGGACGAGCAGCGCGAACCCGGCCGTGCCCGCCTGCTTGACCCCTGCGAGCCCTGGAGTGAGCGGTGTGCCCAGTTTGATCGCGCCCCTGGCCACCACGGCGAGGTAGACGGCCGCGCCCAGCGTCTGGGCGATCACCGTCCCCCAGGCCGACCCGGCGATGCCCCAATGTAACCCCAGCACGAACCAGGCGTTCAGCGCGGCGTTCAGCATGAACGAGCCGATGGCCACCACCAGCGGCGTGACCGTGTCCTGCAGCCCGCGCAGCACCCCCGTCCCGGCCAGCACGACCAGCATGCCGGGCGCGCCGAGCAGGCTGATCCGCAGGTACGTCATGGCCTGCGCCGTCTGGTCCCCGCCCGCCCCGAACAGCTGCACGATTCCCGGGGCCAGTGGCCAGCACACGGCTATGAGGACGGCGCCGATGGCCAACGCCAGCCAGATCCCGTCCACACCGCTGCGCAGGGCCCGCGCGTGGTTCCCCGCGCCCGTCTGGCGTGCCACGGAGGCCGTGGTGCCGTACGCGAGGAAGACGCACAGGTTCACCAATGTGGACAGGACGGTGCCCGCCACGCCCAGCGCGCCCACCGCCGTGGTGCCCAGGCCGTGCCCCACGATGGCGTAGTCAGCGAGCAGGAAGAGCGGCTCCGCCACCAGCGCGCCGAACGCGGGCACCGCCAGCCGGAGTATCTCCCGATCCCTGGTTGTAATGGGCATTTGTCTATTATGGCCATTACGTGGCTTGTCGGGGAAACTTTCTTTCCTCCACAGCCGGTGGATAGCGTTCCTCCAGGTCAGAGGCCATTCGGTGGATATCCCGGAGAGTTATCCACAGCCTGTGTCCACAGGCCTTTCACACCCTGGGCGCAGTACTGCACAGCTTGACCACAGGGTTGTCCACAGGCCGCGTTGCCACTCGACGCGCAAGTCCGGGAAACTGTCAGACCGGTCGGCTACAAGTGGGGGTGGTGCGACCGCCTGCAAGGTTCTAGGGGGCGCGGTGAGCATTGACGAAGAGACTGGCGCCGGCCCTGGATTCGAGCGCACTCCGCCGCACAACATCGACGCGGAGCAGTCGGTGCTCGGCGGCATGCTGCTGTCGAAGGACGCCATCGCCGACGTCGTCGAGATCCTGCGCTCCGACGACTTCTACCGCCCCGCCCACCAGATGGTCTACGACGTCATCACCGACCTCTATGGCCGGGGCGAGCCCGCCGACGCGGTCACCGTCTTCGACGAGCTGCAGAAGCGCGGCGAGATGGCCAGGGTGGGCGGCGCCGCCTACCTCCACACCCTCACGGCCGTAGTCCCCACGGCGGCCAACGCCGGCTACTACGCCAAGATCGTCAGAGAGCAGGCCATCCTCCG
The DNA here is from genome assembly GCF_050944675.1 of Nonomuraea sp. CA-141351. Classification (NCBI taxonomy): domain Bacteria; kingdom Bacillati; phylum Actinomycetota; class Actinomycetes; order Streptosporangiales; family Streptosporangiaceae; genus Nonomuraea; species Nonomuraea sp. CA-141351. The sequence continues at coordinate 12,716,498 of NZ_CP191982.1, read as the reverse complement.
CCGCCTCATCGAGGCCGGCACCCGCATCGTCTCCTACGGCTACGGCGGACAGAACGAAGAGGTCGACGACCTCGTGGACCGCGCCCAGGCGGAGATCTACAAGGTCACCGAGCGCCGCACCTCGGAGGACTACGCGCCGCTGGCCGACATCATGCCCGGCGCCCTCGACGAGCTGGAGGCCATCGGCAGCCGCGGCGGCCAGATGGTCGGCGTGCCGACCGGCTTCCAGGACCTCGACCAGCTCACCAACGGCCTCCACCCAGGCCAGATGATCGTCGTGGCCGCACGGCCCGCTATCGGAAAAAGCACACTAGGTCTGGATTTCGCCCGTTCTGCGGCTATCAAGCATGGGATGACCACGGTCATCTTCTCGCTGGAAATGTCCCGCAACGAGATCACCATGCGCCTGCTCTCCGCCGAGGCCAGGGTCGCGCTGCACACCATGCGCTCGGGCATGATGGGCGACGACGACTGGACGCGCCTGGCCCGGCGGATGAGCGAGGTGGCGGAGGCGCCGCTGTTCATCGACGACTCGCCCAACATGTCGATGATGGAGATCAGGGCCAAGTGCCGACGGCTCAAGCAGCGTAACGACCTGAGGTTCGTGGTCATCGACTACCTCCAGCTGATGAGCTCGCCGAAGAAGACCGAGAGCCGGCAGAACGAGGTCTCGGAGATCTCCCGTGCGATCAAGCTGCTGGCCAAGGAGCTCGAGGTCCCGGTCATCGCGATCTCCCAGCTCAACCGTGGCCCGGAGCAGCGCACGGACAAACGCCCCGCAGTTAGCGATCTACGCGAATCCGGATCTATCGAGCAGGACGCCGACATGGTCATCTTGCTGCATCGGGAGGACGCCTATGAGCGTGAATCACCGCGGGCGGGTGAAGCGGACCTGATCGTGGCCAAGCACCGTAACGGTCCCACGGCCACGGTCACGGTGGCGTTCCAGGGACACTACAGTCGCTTCGTGGACATGGCTCAGCACTGATCAAACCAATGTAGGGTCCGGAATTCGATGCGCGATGTCGGTCCGTGATGCGCAGTGAATGCGCAAATCCGCATTTCCGTGCGTAACAGCTTCGGAGCGTGATCGCCTGTAGGTCTCAACGGTCCTGGCGCAATCGCAGCGGCCCGCGCTGGCCTGGAGTCCACTCCAGGGTGGAAGGCTGGGAGCATGACCAAAATATGTGTAACGGGCGCAGCCGGTAAGGCCGGTCGGGCCGTCGTCGCCGACCTTCTGGATCACGGCCACGAGGTCGTGGCCACCGACATGGTGCCGCACCGGACGACCGTTCCGGTGCTCCAGGCCGATCTCACCGACTACGGCCAGACCGTCGAGGTCCTGCAGGGCGTGGAGGCCGTGGTCCACCTGGCCAACATCCCCGCTCCGGGGCTGCGCACCCCCGCTGTGACGTACACCGACAACACCGCGATGAACGCCAACGTCTTCCTCGCCGCCGCCCAGCAGGGGCTGCGGCGGGTGGTGTGGGCGTCGAGCGAGACGACGCTGGGGCTGCCGTTCGACGTGCCGCCGAGGTACGCCCCCGTGGACGAGGCGCACTATCCGGTGCCCACCTCGACGTACGCCCTGTCGAAGGTGGTCGGCGAGACGACCGCGGCGCACGTCTCGGAGTGGTCGGGGATCCCGTTCGTGGCGCTGCGTTTTTCGAACATCTTCGAGCCGCACGAGTACGAGCGCGTGCCCTCGTTCTGGGAGGACCCGGAGTCGCGCAGGTGGAACCTGTGGGGCTACATCGACGTCCGCGACGTGGCGCTGGCCTGTCGCCTCGCCCTGGACGCGCCGGTCACCGGCGCGGAGAGCTTCATCATCGCGGCGGCGGACACGATCATGAACCGGCCCTCGGCCGAGCTGATGAAGGCGGTCTTCCCCGGCGTCGAGCTGCGTGACGTGGACGAGTACGGCACCCTGCTGTCGATCGAGAAGGCCCGCTCCGTCCTCGGGTTCGAGCCCGCCCACTCCTGGCGCGGCGAGTTCGGCGACGCCGCCGGGGCGTAGCCTCACCCGATCTTCTCCCCGGGCACGTCGGCGAACCGCAGGGGAACTTGCAGGTCACGCAAGATCAAGATGTCACGAAGGCTGATCGGCTCGTGGACTCTACCCCTCGAGAGCCGGGCGATCGTCCTCGGGTATGTCCAGGGCATTCAGGAACGCGGCGGCGGCCGGTGAGGGGCGCAGGCGGCTCCAGATCAGGTGCTCCACCCGAGTGGGTGGATCACGGAGCTCGACGACGTGCACGCCGGGGAGTTCGGGCACGAAGGCGGCGGGCATCATGCCGATACCCAGGCCCAGCCGGACCAGCCGCGCCACGAGGTCCGCGTTCGTCACCTCGAAGGCGACCTCACGGCTGACGCCGGCAGCCGCGAACGCCTCGTCCGACTGGGCGCGCGCAGCGGAACCGGCGGGAAAGTCGACGAACACTTCGTTCGACAGCCGGTGCAGATCCACGTCGGCCGCGTCGGCCAGCGGGTGGCCGGGCGCCACCACCGCGACCAGCTCACCCCGCGCCAGAGCGCGTCCCTGGACGCCCCTCGGCTGCACGCTCGGCGGCAGCCCCAGGAAGGCGATGTCCAGGGTGCCCTGCCGTACCTGTGCGGCCAGCTCGTCGCTCGCCCCCACGCGCAGCGTGATCCGCACCTGCGGATGGCGCACGTGAAAGCTCTTCAGCGCGCTCGGCAGATCGACCGCCGTGACGGTGGGAATGGTGCCGATGGCGAGCTGGCCGCGAAGCTCCCCGGAGGCCGCCGCCACCTCGGCGCGAGCCCGTTCGGCGGCGTCGAGAGCCTGCCGGGCGGCGGGCAGGAACGCTTCGCCGGCGGGGGTCAGGCTGACCCGGCGGCTGGTGCGGTCGAAGAGCCGGGCGCCCAGCTCTCGTTCCAACCGGGCGATCTGGTGGCTCAGGGCGGACTGGACGACCCGGCAACGCTCGGCGGCACGGGTGAAGTTCGCCGTCTCCGCCACCGCGACCACATAGCGCATCTGCTGTAGCTCCACGAATCAATCGTGAACCACGATCACTAACATGACAACTATGCGTTGGACTCATTGATCCTCAATGTCCGAGGCTAGAGGGCATGACGAACGAGGCACTCCGCGCCGTACGGCGCACCACAAAGCCACCGAGCCGCGGAGATCGCCGGTGCGCGTGAAAGCCTTTGATCACCTGGTGCTCAACGTGCCGGGATCGATTCCGGCGTCTTCACCGTGCTGGAGGGGTCGGTTGGCCCGGTTCGGCGCGCGTGGCGAAGCGCAGTCGGTGTATGTGAAGGACCCGGACGGCAACACCGTCGAGCTGCGCTGGTATCCCCAGGACACCGGGCGGTGAGTCGTGCCGGGGTCGGTCGGCCACGTGATCCCTGCACCACCGGCTGCCCCGCGGGTCTTCGCGCCGCTGATCGACCTGGGTCGGCATGGATCAGCCAACAGCCCGCCCACCGCCGCCACCAGCATTGCGACCGCTCCACCCAACGGTGGGGCCAAATCAGCATGCTGATATCGAGGAACGGTTGAACGTGAACGCATATACGTTGCCCGGCATCGGCGACTTCGGTCCCGAGGGCGGCGCTGCATGAAGAGCGGCAGGCAGTTCCTTACCGCGGGTGTGACGGCACTGGCGCCGGCGATCTGGGGAAGTACCTACCTGGTTACGACCGAGTGGTTACCGCCGGACCGCCCGCTGCTGGCCGCCACCGTGCGGGCGCTTCCCGCGGGCCTGATTCTGCTGGCGTTCGCCCGCACGCTGCCGACCGGGATCTGGCTGTGGCGCGCCCTGGTGCTCGGAACGCTCAACATCGGCGCGTTCAACTTCCTGTTGTTCGTGGCGGCCTATCACCTACCGGGTGGCACAGCAGCAATGATCACGGCGGTGCAACCGATGTTCGTACTGGTCCTGGCGGCGCTGCTCATCGGGGACAGAATTCGGTACACGCACGTGACGGCCTGCGTCCTCGGCGCAGGCGGTGTCGTGCTGCTTGTGTTCAAGGGGACAACGGCACTGGATTTCGTCGGCGTGGCGGCGGCGCTGGCTGGAGCAGCCACCATGGCCACCGGCATCACGCTGACCAAACTGTGGGGACGTCCAGACGGAGTGGGCCTGCTTCCCTTCACCGGCTGGCAGCTCATCGCGGGCGGACTCGTGTTGCTGCCCTTCACGCTGTCCATCGAAGGCCTGCCGACCACCATCAGTGGAACGAACATCATCGGGTTCGGCTATCTCGTCTCCTTGGGCGCTGTCATCAGTTATGCGATCTGGTTCCGCGGGATAGAGAGGTTGCCGGCACTGGCGGTCTCCTTCCTTGCCTTGGGCAGTCCGATCGTCGCGACCCTCCTCGGATATCTGTTTCTGCATCAGACGCTGTCGATTCTGCAGCTGGTGGGAATCCTGGTGATCACCAGCGCCACGCTGCTCGCGCAACCCCGACAATCAGAGAGAAGAAATTTGCCATGCACGATGAACACCGGTATTCGGCCTTGAGATCATGGCTGGGTGTTTCTGTCATCACCGCCAGTCTGTTCGTCTTCGTCACTACTGAGCTGATGCCCGTCGGGCTGCTTACCCCGGTGAGCTCAAGCCTGGGTATATCAGTGGGCGTCGCCGGGCTGATGGTCACTTTGTACGGCGTCTCAGCCGGACTGGGCGTACCGTTCATCGTGGCATGGACCAGGCGCGTAGACCGGCGCGTGCTGCTGTCCGCGCTGCTGGGAATATTGGCCCTGGGAAACCTCGTCACCGCGATCTCGCCGAGCTTTTCGCTGGTCTTGACAACGCGGCTCGTCATGGGATTCGCCAACGGGGTGTTCTGGGCCATAGGCGTGAGCATGGCGATGCGCCTTGTCCCGGGACGGCACGCGAGCAAGGCGGCCGCGGTCGCGTTGTCCGGCATCTCGATCGCCACGGTAGTGGGCATGCCGCTGGGAACATTCCTTGAAAGCCTCACCAGTTGGCGGACCACGTTTCTCATCTGGAGCGGCCTCAGCGCGCTGGTGTTCCTCGCGGTCGCTACGATGATCCCATCGCTGCCGTCGGACAACGCGGTTTCGGTCCGCGAAGTCTTCCGGCTCCCGCTCAAGAACGGGCGGCTGCGTTCGGTGATGTTCGCCGTCATATTGTACGTGCTCGGCCATTTCGGGGCGTACACATTCATACGGCCCTTCGCGGAGAACAATTCCTCCGACGCGCCCGCGCACATCACTGGGTTGCTGATAATTTACGGCATCGGAGGCGCGGCCGGAAACTTCATCGCCGGATACACGGTGAACAAGAATCCGAGGGCCAGCTTCATCGTCGCCTGCACGGGACTCGTGGCGTCCTTGCTGTTGCTGCTCACGATCGGCCACGGGCAGACCGGCCTGATCATCTCGGTGGTCCTCTGGGGAATTTCCTTCGGCGCCATGAACCTGTGCCAGACCAACATGACGCTCGCTGCCGCGCCCGACACCTTTGAAGCCGCGATGTCACTCAACACCCTGGGATATAACACATCTATTGCGCTCGGAGCGCTTTTCGGTGGACTGTTCGCCGATCATCTAGGTGTCAGAAGTGCATTCTGGTTCGGTGCGGCGCTGACAGCGGCTTCACTGCTCCTGACGCTCAGCACCGGCCGGAAGACCGCCGTCTCCGATGACGAGTTGGTCACCAGTAAATAAGCCTGTCCCCGAAAGGCCACGTGTTGTCATGGGCGGAGCTGGGCCGCGTGGTCGCGGGCGAAGCCGGCGAACGACCGGGCGGGGCGGCCCATCACCTTCTCGAAGTCGGGGGTCGTGTAGTCGCCCCATCCCGCCGCGTACGCCGTGAGGTATTCCTTGGTGACCGCGGCCACCCACGCCGGCAGCCCCGCATCCAGCATCGACCGGTGAGCGTCATCAGGGGTGACCGGCTGGTAGGCGATCGGCGTGCCGTACACCGCGCCGAGTTCGGTGGCAACGTCCTGTAGTGAGATGCTGGCCGGGCCCGTGAGAGTGTAGGTGCTGCCCTTGTGCTGTGCGGGATCGCGCAGGACCGCGGCGGCGAAGTCGCCGATGTCGCGTACGTCGATCATGCCGAGCCGGCCCTCGCCCGTCGCGCCGTACAAGGTGTCGCCGTTGACCGAGCCGAAGAGGTTCTGCATGAAGAAGGCCGGGCGGATGACGGTCCAGTCGAGGCCCGAGGCCGCGAGCTCGACGTCCGACAGGGCGTGCAGGCGGCCGTTGCGGGTCGGCGCGTCATGGGCGGCGCCGATGGCCGACATGCGCACGACGTGGCTCACCCCCGCCTTTCGCGCTGCCCAGACGGCGTTCATGCTGGCATGCGGCGCGTGCGGGCCCATGGCGGTCAGCAACCACAGCGTCTCCACACCCTCGAAAGCCTGGTCGAGCGTGGCGGGGTCGTCCAGGTCGCCGACCGCGACCTCCACCCCCGACGGCGCCTTGGCCGCGTCGCGCACCAGGACCCGCACGTCCGCGGTGCCGGTCAGGGAACGAAGAACAGCGCTGGAAACGGTGCCGTTGGCACCAGTGATCAAGATGCTCATGCAGCCGACAATATAGTAATTTTTAGTGACAATCAAGATTTATGACTAAAGGGAGGATGTGACGGTGCGCAGGAGCCGGCGCAAGCAGGACGAGCCCGATCTCGGCATCCTGTCGAGCAGGACCCTTTTCGGCCTGCAACGGGAGCTGTTCGAGACGCTGGCCCAGCAGGGGCATCCCGGGCTGAGGCCGCGGCACGGGGCCGTGATGGCGTACCTGGACGAAGAGGGCAGCAGGGCCACGGACCTGGCCGCGCAGTCGGGCCAGCACAAGCAGGTGATCGGCACGCTGGTGGACGAGCTGGTAGAGCTCGGCTACGTGGAACGGCAGCCGGACCCGGCCGACAGGCGGGCCAAGCTGATCGTGCCCACCGAGAAGGGGCGCGACCACATGGTCAAGTCGGACGCCATACTCGCCGTCATGGAGGCGGAGCATGCCGCCGCCGTGGGCGAGCAGGCGTACGCGGAGTTCAAGAGGGTGTTCAAGCTGGTCGCCGAACGCCAGGCGGGTGCGGGCCGGCAGACGTGACGGCTCAGGCCTGGCGCAGGGACATGACGAGGTAGCGGAAGGCGGGCTCGGCGTCGCCGGGCACGTCCTGGATCAGGGCGGGCCTGGTGGGCGACTCCATGTTGATGCGAGCCAGCTCGCTCTCGATCCCGGTCAGCCCATCGAGCAGGAACTGCGACTGGAAGGCGATCTCGATGTCGTCGCCGCGCAGCTCGCAGTCGACCACCTCGGCGCCGCGCCCGATGTCGCCGCCGCCCGCCTGGATGAGCACCTGCCCCTGACTGAACGACAGCCGGATCGCGGTGTTGCGCTCGGCGACCAGGGCCACCCGCTTGATCGCGTTGACGAACGGCGCCACCGCGACGTCGGCCCTGATCGACCAGTCGGAGGTCAGCCGGGCACCATAGTCGATGAACTGCTCGTCGAGCAGCCGCACCGTCGTGCTGCGCCCGACGCTCTCGAACCCGGCCACCCCGTCACCCATCGCGATCGACACCTCGCCACCGCGCAGCGACTTGGCCACCTCGACCAGCACCCGCGCCGGAACCATGGCGGAGACGGCGAGGTCGGGGCTGGCCGGGCGCCAGGTGAAGTCGCGGGCCGCGATGCGGTAGCGGTCGGTGGCCGCCATCGCCACGGCCTCGCCCTCGATGTCGACCCTGATGCCGGTGAGCATGGGCAGCGTGTCGTCCCGGCTGGCGGCGGGCGCGACCTGACCGACGGCTGAGGCGAACACGCCGCCGCCGACGGCGCCGATGCTCGGCGGCATGGTGGGCATGGTCGGGAAGTCTTCGACCGGCATCGTGATCAGCCCGAACTCCGCACTGCCGCAGGTCAGGACCGCCTCGGGGCCCTCGGTGACGATCTCCACGTCGTCGGCGGGCAGGCTCCTGCTGATCTCGGCCAGCAGCCGCCCCGGGATGAGCACGCGGCCCTCCTCGGCCACGTCGGCGTCGACCGCCGCCCTGGCCGAGACGTCGTAGTCGAACGCCGACAGGGTCAGCTCGTCGCCGGCCTCCAGCAGCAGCCCGGACAGGACGGGCACCACGGGCCGGGCGGGCAGAACTCGGGCAGCCCACGCCACCGCATCTGCTAGAACATCGCGGTTAACCCGGATTTTCACCTGTTACCACCCCTTCGTCGCGCCGTGCCTCTATGAAAATAGCTGGTGCGACCGACAAGTCAGGGCAGTCCCGTCGGATGACCACCTCCAGGCCCGACCGTTTCCGGCGGGGGCTCGCCGGACGTTCCCTCCAGGGGTCCCGGCCCTGGTCGCCGACGTGCAGGCGAACGGAGGCGTGGCGGTGGCGCGGGCCCGTACCGGCTGGAACGGCTAACGGCTGTTGAGATAGGCGAGTACGGCGAGCACGCGGCGGTTGTCGTCGTCCGACGGCGCGAGCCCCAGCTTGGCGAAGATGGAGGCCGTGTGCTTGGCCACGGCGCTCTCGCTGAGGTAGAGACGCTGGCAGATGGCGGTGTTGGAGCGCCCTTCCGCCATGGCCTCGAGCACCTCCCGCTCGCGCGGCGTGAGCGCGGCCAGCGGCTCGTGCCTGGCGTTGCTGGCCAGCAGCTTGGCGATCACCTCGGGGTCCATGGCCGTGCCGCCCTCGGCGACCCGGCGTACGGCGTCGATGAACTGCTCGGCGTTGAAGACGCGGTCCTTGAGCAGGTAGCCGATCGCACCCGAGCCGTCGGCCAGCAGCTCGCGCGCGTAAAGCTGCTCGACATGCTGGGACAGCACGAGGATCGGCAGCCCGGGCACCTTCCCCCTGGCCGCGAGCGCGGCCTGCAGACCCTCGTCCGTGAACGTGGGCGGCAGCCGTACATCCACGATCGAGACGTCAGGGCGGAGCTCCAGCAGGCCCTTCAGCAGCTCGGGTCCGCTCTCCACGGCGGCCACGACCGAGAAGCCGTGGGCCTGGAGCAGGTGCACCAGCCCGTCCCTGAGCAGGTAGAGGTCTTCAGCGATCAGTACGCGGTTCTTCATCAGCACGACAGTCTGCCCGGCCGGACACGCTCGAGCCAGCGCTCGCGGTTGTGGGTGGAGGGTAGCCAGATGGCTAGGATGTGCATGAGAACGCCCAGTGTGATCATGCCGAGGATGACCGGCCACTGCCAGACGTCGGGCATGTACAGAGCGAGGAACCAGGCCCTCTCATCGACGTTCAAGATCTTGAAGACGCCCGCCACGAGTCCCTGTGGGAACGTCGGGCACCAGGCCGTGGCCCAGAGCAGCATGACGGTGGCCGACTTCCAGCGCGGCATCTTGGGGAGGTTGCCCGCCCAGTGCCCGGGCAGCGCCTGAGGCAGGTCCATCGTCACGGTGGTGGGGCCGCCGGGCGGGCTGTTCAATGCGAGCACCCCGTCGAAAGCCGCCAGCCGCCGCTCGATGCCGGACAGGCCGCTGCCCTTGGCCGGGTCGGCGCCGCCCATGCCGTCGTCAGTGACCGTGACGCGCAGGTTGGGACCGTTGGAGCTGACGTCCACCGCCGCCGAGTGCGCGTCGCCGTGCCGGGCGGCGTTGGACAGGAGTTCGCTGACCGCGAAGTAAACCGCCGCCTCCACCGGAGGCTCCGGCCGGTGCGGCAGATCGACGTCCACCGTGACCTGGAGCGGGCTGTCCATGGCCAGGGCGCGCACGGCGTCGGCCAGCCCGCGCTCGGCCAGCACCGGCGGGTGGATGCCGCGGATGACACGGCGCAGCTCGGTCAGCGTTTCGGAGGAGGCATCCCTGGCCTTGGAGAGCAGCGCCTTGGCCGCCGAGGGGTTGTCGTCGAGGAGCTGTTCGACCGCGCCCAGCGTCATGCCGATCGCCACTAGCCTGGCCTGCGTACCGTCGTGCAGGTCGCGCTCGATCCTGCGCATCTCGGCGGCCTGTGAGTCGGCGGCGAGGTTACGTGTCCGTCTGAGGTGGCTCACCTGGCTCGCCAGGCGGCTGGCGGCGGTCGCGCCGAGCAGCAGCTCGCTCCAGAGGGCGTAGACGCGCAGGCCACGCTCCGGGAGCAGGACGAACATCGGCGCCAGCGCCACCTTCACCACCGGGTCGAGCACGAGCCACACCATGTCGCGCCAGGTGGCGGGGTCGCCGGCCAGCCACTTCCACCGGTTGTTCCAGGCGGGTATCCGCGGCGTCTTGTACAGGGTTCGGTCGGCGCGGTACATGCCGTCCGCCTGAGGAACCGGAGGCGGGGGCGCGGGCAGGTACGGCGGCTCGATGCCGACGTCGGCCCACTCCCGCATCAGCCGCCGGTTGAGCTCGGCGAGCCTCCTGACCATCATGGCCTGCGGAGGGAACAGGAAGATCATCCCCAGCGCGAACGACAGCAGCAGCATGGCGAGGCTCAGCGCGATCGCGGGCACCTCGACGAGGAGGAGCGCGAGCAGGGTCGCCACCTGACCGAACCTTCGCAACAGCATGCACTCAGTCTGCGGCAACGGGCACAGCCCGGCCACTGCACCTAGGTACACCCTTGCCCGACATCCAGCCGGATTCTCCAATGAATCCCGTGTTCCTAGCGTCGATGGCATGAAAGTCATCGAAGTCAGGAACCTGCGCAAGCAGTACCCGAACCACCTGGCGGTCGACGACGTGTCGTTCGAGGTCGCCGAGGGCGAGATCTTCGGCATCCTCGGCCCGAACGGCGCGGGCAAGACCACCACCGTGGAATGCCTGGCCGGCCTCCGGGTGCCGGACGGCGGCACTGTACGGGTGGCCGGCCTGGACCCGCAGCTCAACAGGGGCGAGCTGCGCCAGGTCCTGGGCATGCAACTGCAGAGCGCCGCCCTGCCGGAGAAGATCAAGGTGTGGGAGGCCATGGACCTGTACGCCTCCTTCTACCCCGACCCGGCGCACTGGCCGGAGCTGCTCGAACGGGTCGGCCTCGCCGGCAAGCGCGACACCGCGTTCAAGAAGCTCTCCGGCGGGCAGCGCCAGCGGCTCTCGGTCGCGCTGGCCCTGGTGGGCAGGCCGCGCGTGGCTGTGCTCGACGAGCTGACGACCGGGCTCGACCCGCAGGCCCGCAGGGACACCTGGGAGCTGGTCGAGCACGTGCGCGACTCCGGCGTGACGATCGTGCTGGTCACCCACTTCATGGAGGAGGCCGAGCGGCTCTGCGACCGGATCGCGCTCATCGACGCGGGCAAGGTGGTCGCCACCGACACGCCCGCCGGGCTCATCGCGCAGGTGGGCGGGGAGCAGCGGTTGAGGTTCCGGCCGTCGGCGCCCGTCGACGACGGCCTGCTGCTGGCCCTGCCCGAGGTGCGTGAGGTCGCCAGGAGCGGCGACCAGCTCGTGGTGAGCGGCACGGGCAATCTCGCGCCGGCCGTCACCCTCGCCCTGGCCCAGCACCAGATCGTTCCAGGAGACCTGCGGATCGAGCAGGCCACGCTCGACGACGCGTTCCTCGCGCTGACCGGAAGGAAGTTGTCATGAAGCTGCTCCTCGTGGAGGCCAAGCTGCACCTGCGCGAATGGCCGTTCCTGATCTTCACGATCGGGTTGCCGGTGGCGCTGCTGGTCGTGCTGGGCCTCAGCATCCCGTCGATGACCGAGCGCGAGGCGTCCGGGGAGCGGTTCGTGGACACGCAGATGCCGAGCATGATGACGCTGCTCGCACTGCTGACGCTGGCCTGCAGCGTGGTGCCCTCGGTGCTGACCGCGTACCGCGAGCAAGGGGTGCTCAGGCGGATGTCCACCACTCCCGTGCACCCGGGGCGGCTGCTGGGCGTGCAGCTCCTGATCAATCTGGCGGTCGGAGCGGTCTCCACGGCCGTGCTGATCGTGGCGGGCTCGCTGGTCTTCGGCTCGGCGGCGCCGCGGCAGTGGGTGGGGTTCATCCTGGTCTTCCTGCTCGGCAGCGCCGCGTTGATGTCCATCGGGCTGGTGATCGCCGCGCTGGCGCCCAACGCGAAGGTCGCGCCGGGGATCGGGTCGGCGGTGATGTTCCCGCTGATGTTCCTGGCGGGCATGTGGGTGCCGCGCGACATCATGCCGGACGCGCTCCGGGCGGTCAGCGACTACTCCGTCGCGGGGCCGTTCGCCCAGGCGCTCAGGGACACCTGGGCGGGTCACCCGCCGCAGCTCGCGCACCTGGCGGTGGTGGCCGCCGGGCTGGTGATCTTCGGTGGCCTGGCCGTGCGGCTGTTCAGGTGGGAGTGAGGCTAACGCCCGGCCCAGACCGGGCGCGCGCCGGTGACGTTGATCATCAGGGAGTAGAGCGAGGACGAGGCCGTGATGAACATCCGGTTGCGCTTGAGCCCGCCGAACACCAGGTTGGACGTGAACTCCGGCAGCTTCAACCGTCCGATCAGCGTCCCGTCGGGGTCGTAGCAGAGCACCGCCTTGCCTGCCGCGGCCCAGACGCGGCCGGTGTCGTCGAGCCGGAGGCCGTCGAAATTGTCATGTTCCGTGCCTTCGGCGAAGACCTTGCCGCCCGCCAGTGTGCCGTCCTCGCGCACGTCGAACACGCGCAGGTGCTTCATCCTCGTGTCGGCGATGTAGAGCCGGCTCTCGTCGGGCGAGAACGCCAGGCCGTTGGGACGGACGAAGTCGTCGGCCACGATCCGGACCTCGCCCGTCACCGGGTCGACGCGGTAGACGTGGCAGCCGTCGATCTCCTGCTCGGCGGCCCAGCCCTCGTAATTGCTGATGATCCCGTACGGCGGGTCGGTGAACCAGATCGACCCGTCGGAGCGGACCACGACGTCGTTGGGGCTGTTGAGCCGCTTGCCCTCCCAACGGTCGGCGATCACCGTGATCGAGCCGTCATGCTCTGTGCGGGTGACGCGGCGGTTGCCGTGCTCGCAGGAGATCAGACGGCCCTCGCGGTCGAGGGTGTTGCCGTTGGTGTAGCCGGACGGCTGGCGGAACGGGCCGACCGCTCCGGTCATCTCGTCCCAGCGCAGCATGCGCTCGTTGGGGATGTCGCTCCAGACCAGGAACCGGCCGGCGGGGAAGTAAACAGGGCCCTCCGCCCAGCGGGTGCCGCTGTGGAGCCGTTCGATGTTGTCGTCTCCGCCGACCGCGGCGAACCGCTCGTCGAGCACCTCGAACTCAGTGGGGATCGTGTCCGTCATGCCGCCTACCATACGCCGTACTGTTTGATGGGCATAACACCAGATACCATTTAGTCGTGGACGATATCGATAGGATGCTGATCGGCCTGCTGCTGGAGGACGCGACGCAGTCGTACGCGGTGCTCGGCAAGGCGGTGGGGCTGTCGAGCGGGGCCGCGCACGAGCGGGTGCGCAAGCTGCGCGAGCGCGGCGTGATCAGACGCACGACGATCGAGGTGGACCAGGCGGCGCTCGGGCGCACGGTCACGGCGTACGTGCTCGTGGACGGCAGCACGTGGATGGGCGACAGCGCGGAGCGGCTGGCGACGATCCCGGAGGTCGAGGAGGCGCACGTGATCGCGGGTCCCGCGTCGGTGCTGCTCAAGGTCCGTACGTCCGGGACGGCCGAACTGCAGGACGTCTTGCGCCGGGTGTTCGGCGTGGACGGTGTCGCGGGGACGCAGACCGTGGTGGTCCTGGAGACGTTCTTCGAGCGAACCCTCAAGTAATCTCTAGGTATGACGAAGGTCGCCTGGAACACAAAGGAGCTCTCGGTCGGCCAGCTCGCCGAGCGCAGCGGGGTCGCCGTGTCCGCCCTGCACTTCTACGAGGCCAAGGGCCTCATCAAGAGCCGTCGTACGGCGGGCAACCAGCGCCGGTACCATCGCGACGCCCTGCGCAGGATCGCGTTCATCAGGCTGGCCCAGCGCATCGGCATCCCGCTCAAGACCATCAAGGACGCCCTGTCCGAGCTGCCGGACGAGCGCACCCCCAACCGCGAGGACTGGGCCCGGCTGTCGGCGGCCTGGCGCGGCGAGCTGGACGACCGGATCGAGCAGCTCCAGCGGCTGCGCGACGACCTGACCGACTGCATCGGCTGCGGCTGCCTGTCGCTGGACCGGTGCCCGGTGGCCAACCCGCACGACCGGCTGGGCGACGAGGGGCCGGGCGCGCGCCGCATCGACGTCCGGCTGTGCCCGCCACAGGCCTCCTGCGCCATGTCAGCGACGGGCGGCGAGCCCGCGACCGCCGGTTGCGCACCCGAGACCGGCTGCGCTCCCTCACCGGACGCCGCGCTGCCCGCCGCGTCCTAGCGACCGGACATCCCCCTGAAGAACCCCAGCCGAAGTACGGCGGCGCGTGGGCCGGGAGCTCGGATGGAAACCTACCGAGGAGCCTTGGCCGGCGGCACGATGAGGGTCGGACGGTGCGCGTGGTGCAGCACGTGGTTGGACACGCTGCCGAGCAGCACCGACCTGACCCCGGCCAGACCGCGCGAGCCCGTGACGATCAACGAGGCGTCGACCTCGTCCGCGACGTCCACAATCGTCTTCCAGATCGACTCGTTGTCGGCCACCGCCCGGTAGGTGACGTCGGTGAGCCCGGAGGCGACCGCCAGCTCGGCCCCCTCCTTGGCGTGCTGATCGGCCAGGGCATGCGCCTCGTCCTCGGTGCCCGCATCGATCGCGGCCGCCGCCAGCGGATACTTCTTCAGCTGGACGAGCAGCGGCTCCCACACCGTGACGACGAGGGTGGCCTCGGCGGCGAGATGCTTGGCCGCGAACTCGATCGCGGCGCGCGAATCGGCGGAGCCGTCATAGGCGACAAGAATGGTCATGGCGTTTTCCCTTCGCTATTCACTCTTCCGCTAGAGCACCGGAGCGATCGGGCGCCATTCCTGATGGAGTTGTCTGCTTGGTCACACCCAGGCGTGGGTGTCAGGACTCGGTGAGGGCGATGAGGATGTGTTCCATGCAGGCGTGACTGGCACGCTCGGCCGCCGTCACGTCGCCCGCCGAAATGGCGCGGGCAATGGCGTCATGCGGGATGTAGCTCTTGTTCAGCGAAGTGCCCGCCGCCGTGATGCTGGCCCGCAGAGCCGCCGAGAAGTCGTCGTACAGGTCGATCAGCACCAGGTTGTGCGTCGCGTGCGCCACGGCCATGTGGAAGGCCAGGTCGGCCTCCACGAAGAAGTCGGGGTCGTCCAGCTCCCAGGCCCGGTCCCGCTCGGCCAGCGCCGCCTCGATGCGCTTGATGTCGTCATCGTTGCGGCGGGTCGCGGCCAGGCGCGCCGACTCCACCTCGAGCGCGCGCCGTACCTCGAGGATCTCCAGCTGCTCGGCCTGCTTCAGCCGCCGCAGCATCGCGCCGGACAGCTCGCTGGTCGCGCGGACGTAAGTGCCGTCCCCCTGACGGCACTCAAGCAGCCCAGCATGTGTGAGCGCGCGTACGGCCTCCCGAACGGTGTTACGACCGACTCCGAGTTGCTCCGCGAGCACCGTCTCGGTCGGGATCTTGCCGTTCATCGACCACGACCCTGAGGTGATCTGCTCTTTGAGCTGATCGATCACCTGGTCGACGAGCGAAGCCCGCTGCGCCGTACGCAGACTCACAGTCCGCCTCCTCCGGGGAAACCAATCATCCTATGAGTCAATGACTGGTAGACCCTAATTATTCCAGACTCAAAACACCAAATCTGGAGCTCCGGGAGGATCAGCGGGGTACTACGGCGTCAACCGTCACCCCTGCCAGCGCGGAGCGGACTCCGGCGGCTTCGAGGGCTTTACGATATGCGGCCGTCTGCTGCGCTCCGGACCCGACCCTGCCGTACAAGTCGCCAAGCTCGCGCCAGCAGCGGGCGGCCTGCCGGTCAGAGCCGAACACCGGCCGGTCGAGCGTGTCGAGCACCCGGTGCGCGTTGCTCAGGTGCTTGGCAGCGTCGCCGTCCAGGTCGATCGCGACGGTGGCCAGCACGAGGTGGGCCTCGGCGATGGTCGTGCCCCTGCGGTCGTCCGCCGGATCGAGAGCCACGCCGGCCAGCTCGCCCGCGCGCGCCAGGTTGCCCGAACGCAGGCTGACCCGCGCGTGCACGATGAGGCTCTCGCCGTGCTCGCTCTTGGTGGCGGGGGAGGCGGCGAACGCCTTGGACGCGGCCGCGATGAGCCGCTCGGCCTCGTCGAACGGCGCCGTGCCCAGCCTGGACCAGTGCATGGCGGTCCTGGCAAGCTGCAGCGACAGCCGGGCATGGCGGCCCGCCATGATCGCGTCGTCGGCCAGGCGCACGGCCAGTGCGGAGTCCTCGCCCGCCGCGGCCTCGGCACTCGCGTGCCACAGCGCGTGAATCTCTCCGGAACGGTCCACAACTTCCGGAACGCCAGTCAGGTCCAGCACCCGCTTGACGTATTCGAGCTCGGGGGAGTCGCCCTCGTGCTCGCTGCGCGCCTCGACGAGCGCGGCGGCCAGGTCGACGGCGATCTCGCCCTGCGTGATGGACAGCCGCTCGGCCTGCTCGAGGGCGGCGGAGGCCAGGTCACGGGCCCGCAGCCGGTCGCCTGCCCGCTGGTAGCAGCGGCTCAGTGCGATCGTGAGCGGGAGGTCGGCCAGCCGCTCGGGGTGGGCCGCGGCCTCCCTGCGCAGGCGCTCGAACGCCTCCACGGCCTGACCCAGACGCCCCTGGGCCTCAAGGGCGCGTGCCCGGCCGAACCGGGCGTGCGCGGTCAGCATGGCGTTTTCCTCGTCGGCCGCCTTCACGATCTCCGTGAAGCGGTCGGCGGCGACGGACGGGTCGCCGTGCTGCAGCTCCAGCTCGGCGTGGCGCAGCCCGAGCTCCGTGTCGATGCGCTGCCGAGGCTCGATCCCGTGAAGGAGGAACTCGGTCGTGCACCCCAGCCGCTCGGCGAGCAGCCGAGCCACAACAGGAGTCGGCGTGCGCTTGCCCGACTCAATGAGCGAGACATAACTGTCAGACAGGTCGGGTCCGGCCAGTTGGGCCTGGGACATCCGCCTGTTCAGCCGCAATCCGCGGACGCGGTCACCGATGGTTCCCTGACTCGGCATCTCATCTCTCAAGGCGGGGAAGGGTCAACAACACGCAATGATTGCATGAAGTAGCCGAATCGGGTATCCCTGCTGAAGAATTCCCCGCCGGGAGATTAATCGTCGCTCTCGTCCTTGCTCGGGAAAAGCATGCCGCAGACCTCTAGGTACAGGGTCTCCGGATACGGAATGTACTCAACTGTGGACAGTGCTTGATCCTGACCGGCCGACTCAAGGATGAACTCACCGTAACCGAGCATGCGCCCAAGTAGAGATCTTTGGAAGCTCATGTCGGTGACCTTGCCCAAGGGCATCATCGCAACCTTCCGGGTGATCAGTCCGGTGGTCAGCAGCATGCGCTTAGAAGTCACCACAAAGTAATCGACCGACCACTCCGCGACTTTCCATACGAAACGGACAAGTAGCAGGAGCCACAGCCACCAGACGACGACGAGTGCCGTGCCGCCCTGAGCGCTGCCGCCGAAGATCTTGCTGAGCAACCCGGCGAGGATCAGGCCGCCGAGCACCTCGGCGACCGGGCGCAGCAGGATGGCAGGGTGCCGACGCACCATGATGAACTGTTGTTCTTGGGGGAGGAGGTAACGGTTGACCGACGACGGAGCGGAGTCCCCGTGGGTCACAAGTCTCATGAGAGGCTGTTCACAAATTGAGCCAGCGAGTCGGCCGCGTTGAACACTGTGTCGAACGCTCCCTTCACCGCGTCCGCGGCGTCAGATGGTCGCGCGAACAGGTAGTACGCAACAAATGCGATGCCACCGTATGTGAGGATCTTTTTGACCTGCACCGTCGCCTCCGTGCCCTTACCAACTCCACCCGCCCTCTACATTACCCACCCGGGTGCCCGGGTAAAGGTGACTTGACGGGTTAGGTCTGATCTTGCTTAGCCTCGTTCGCTGGCCACCAGAGCCAGGACGTGAAGGTGCTTGCGCGCGATGCGCTCTACAAGGCTCGGATGGGCGTAACCGGTGACCTCCAGCGCGCCGTAGTGCGCCGCCTCGACGCACCGCGTTACGGTGGTCGCGGAGTGGATGCCGGCGAACTCGTCGCACAGCACCGTCTCGACCTCCGCGTACGGAGTCGGATCCGCCTCGGTGTGATCGCTCATCGTGCTCCCCACGCGCATGCGGAAGTTGCCTTCCTGTCTTCTTCGTACCCACCTAACAACAGTATGTAACGAAGTGGTGACTGCATGTGACAGGAAGGGTGCTTTTCAGCACACGCCGCAGGGTCAGACGACGCCGTACAGGCGGTCGCCCGCGTCGCCGAGGCCGGGCACGATGTAGCCGTTCTCGTTGAGCCGCTCGTCGAGTGAGGCGGTCACCACGCGGATGGGCTTGCCCGAGTTCGCGAACACCTTGTCCATGTAGGCCAGCCCCTCTGGAGCGGCCAGCAGACAGATGGCGGTGACGTCCACGGCTCCCCTGTCGAACAGGAACTGCACGGCCGCCGCCAGCGTGCCCCCGGTGGCCAGCATGGGGTCGACGACGAAGCACTGCCGCCCCGAGAGGTCGTCGGGCAGCCGCGTGGCGTACGTCTCGGCCTTCAGGGTGGACTCGTTCCTGATCATGCCGAGGAACCCGACCTCGGCCGTGGGCAGCAGCCTGGTCATGCCGTCGAGCATGCCGAGCCCGGCCCGCAGGATGGGCACGACGAGCGGCTGGGGCTTGGCCAGGCGCACGCCGTGGGCCGGGGCGACGGGCGTCTCGACGGTGACGTCGGTGACGCGCACGTCGCGGGTGGCCTCGTACGCGAGCAGCGTCACCAGCTCGTCCGCGAGCCTGCGGAAGGTCGGCGAGTCGGTGCGGACATCGCGCAGCGTGGTGAGCTTGTGCGCCACGAGCGGATGATCTACGACGAGGGTTTCCATAAAGGACAAGTTATCTGCTGGTGGGCGTAGGTACAGACCCCCTGTCTATGGCCGGCTGCCGGACTCGGCCACCTCGGCTCATTGGTTTTGATCACAATTTGGTCGGAGAGGCCCACGCCTGGTGGCCGGTTCTGGAACGATTGGGTGCTGGTGATATCTGTCGGGGCAGGGGTCGGGTGGAGATGGCGATGACAGACGAAGACGCTCTCGACTTCGCCATCGTGGTATATCGCGAGGACGATCGCTGGGATGCCGAGCTGCTGCCGGTCACGCTCACGTCCGATCTGAAGGGGCTCATCCACGCCCTGCGCCAGCAGCCGAGCGAGAGCGGGACGATTGGCCTGGTCGCCGTGGGGGATGAGTTCTTCGTGGCGCTGCGGGTCCTTGGCGAGCGGGTCGACGTCTTCCTGTCCGACATCGCCGCCTCCTGGGACTTCCCGCTGGCTCATCAGGTTCTCGACTACCTCGACGTGCCAGTGCCGGACGAGGAGGAGCTCGACGAGATTCTCCAGGACGAGGAGACGGTGCTCCCCGCCGGAGATCTGTCGATCTTCGCCGATCTCGGGTTGGACGAGATGGAGCTGGGCATCCTCTCCGGCGACATTGACCTGCTGCCCGAAGATGTGTTGTCCAGCATCGCCGCGCGGCTCGGTTTCTCCGAGCCGTTCGAGCGTGCCATCGAATCGGTCTTCGGCTGACCCCCTGGAGCGCGGACATGGCGTCCAACACCTTCTCTGCGGCCTTCGTCAGGACCTCCGACGGTTGGAGCGGTGCCGAGGTCTATCTGGGCGATGCCGAGATCGTCGACGACCTCGGTGACGCTGTCACGGAAACGCTGGGGCTCGGCGGCGACGAGCTGGCCCTGCTCTGCGTCGAGGTCGAGGACGAGTGGTTCGCCATCGCCCGATACCGGGGCGAGGATGAGCCGCGTGTCTTCCTGTCCGACGTGCACGCGGTGGTTTCCGACAGTCTGGGCGAGCTGTTCGCCGAGTTCGCCGGCGTGGCGCCCGACAAGGAGGGCAACGGCCTCGGCGTGCGCCCGGCGGGCGACTTCGAGCTCCTCAGTGACCTCGGGGTGAGCTCGGAGGAGCTGCTGGAGCTGAGCATGGAGGAGGGCCTGCTGCCGGCCGACATCCTGTCGGTGATCGCCGAGCGGCTGTCCTTCGCCGACGAGCTCGACCGGCTGCGGTGATCTGGCTCTCGTCGTGACGTACGAGGAGGCCATGCGCCTGGCGCTGGCGGAGGCCGTCACGGCGGCCGCCAGGGGGGAGATTCCCGTGGGCGCGGTCGTTCTCGACCCGCTCGGCGAGGTCCTGTCCATGGCGGGCAACGACCGCGAGTCCTCGGCCGACCCGACGGCCCACGCCGAGGTGCTGGCGCTCAGGCAGGCGGCCATGGGGCGCGGGCAGTGGCGGCTGAGCGGCTGCACGCTCGTCGTGACACTGGAGCCCTGCACGATGTGCGCGGGCGCCGCCGTGCAGGCCAGGGTGGACCGGATCGTGTACGGCGCCGTGGACGAGAAGGGCGGGGCCGTGGGCTCGCTCTGGGACGTCGTACGCGATCGCCGGCTCAACCATCGGCCCGAGGTCATCATGGGGGTGCGGGCCGACGAGTGCTCCTCCGTACTAAAGCGGTTCTTCGCTACTCGGCGGATCCGGTAAGCTCGTGCGCGGTGGTGTCGCCTAGTGGCCGAGGGCGCACGCCTCGAAAGCGTGTGATGGGGCAACTCATCCGTGGGTTCAAATCCCACCACCACCGCCACCGAGAAGGGCCTCTGACCTGCGGGTCAGGGGCCCTTCGGCTTGTCCGGTCCGACGCGCGACGCGGCATTCGCCATGCATGATGTTGGAAAGACGCGGCGGGCGGGCGCGCATGCGAAAAGGGAGCCGCGAATCACGCGGCTCCCCTTTTCCATTTTCAGCTGGGCAACTCCAGGACCCTGGCGTGCAGGATCGATCGTTGGTGCAGGGCCGCGCGCAACGCGCGATGCAGCCCGTCTTCCAGATACAGCTCGCCCTGCCACTGCACCACGTGCGGGAAAAGATCCCCGTAGAAGGTGGAGTCGGCGGCGAGCAACGAATGCAGGTCCAGCATGGCCTTCGTGGTGATCAACGAGTCGAGCCGGACCTGCCGTGGAGGGATCTGCGCCCACTCGCGGTGGGTCAGTCCGTGTTCGGGATAAGGGCGTCCGTCGCCGACAAGCTTGAAGATCACCCCCCCGATTTTAGGAGAGAATCCGATTCCTTGCGTTGTCGGTACGCGTCAGCGCAGCTCAGCCAGCCCGCAGTCGTTGGGATTGCCGTTTTCGTAGCCGCGTTGGAACGCGTTGACGCGTTGCTTGGAGCTGCCGTGCGTGAACGATTCAGGATCGATTCTGCCGGTGGTGCGTTGCTGGATTCTGTCGTCGCCCACCGCCGCGGCTGCGTCCAGGGCTTCGGAGATTTCCGCCCGGGTGAAGGGCTTCTCGTAGAAGCCGGTCTTGACCGCGTTGTGCGCCCAGACGCCCGCGTAGCAGTCGGCCTGGAGCTCGATGGGGACCGACGAGCCGCCGGAGTCGAGCGCGCCGAGCAGGTCCTGTACGTGGTGGCCGTACTCATGGGCGATCACGTACGCCTGCGCGAAGGGGCCACCCTTGGCGCCGAACTGGCTGTGAAGCTGGTCGAAGAAGCTCAGGTCGAGGTAGACGCGCTGGTCGCCGGGGCAGTAGAAGGGGCCGACCGCCGAGCTGGCCGTGCCGCAGCTCGTCCGTAACCGGCCCGAGTACAGGACGGTCTTGGCCGGGCGATATGTCGAAATTTCCTGCTTCCAGTAGTCCTGGATGCTGTTGACCACGCCCACCACCCGGCACCGCTCCGACTGGTCGGCGTCCTTGCCCGTCTGGCACTGGGAGGAGAGGTTGGAAGGGGGCCGCCGCTGCGCCGGCTCGGCGCCGCCGCCCACGTTGTTCAGCACGAAGACCAGCACGAGCACGATCAGGCTGACGATGCCGCCACCGCCGATGATCATGCCGCCGGGGAAACCGCCGCCGCCGCCCCCACCCGAATAACCGCCGGCGTCCTCCACTTGCGAGGAGTCGAGTTCGACGTCGTCTCTGAAGTCCATCCTGACGTCCCTTCTGGGGGTGCTGCGCGACTGACAGCTTCCCCGATGGTTCGTCTAAATACCTCCGGAGAACGTGTCGCACCGCATCGGGTCCCCGCTCTCGTACCCGACAGTGAACCATTTCTCCCGCTGCTGCGACGTGCCGTGCGTGAAGGCGTCGGGGGTCACGCGGCCCTGCGTGCGCCGCTGGATGCTGTCGTCCCCCACCGCCGAGGCCGCGCTCAGCGCCTGGTCGATGTCCTTCTGGGAGAACGGCTCACGGTAGAAGCCGGTCTTGACCGCGTTGTGCGCCCAGACGCCCGCGTAGCAGTCGGCCTGCAGCTCCAGTCGTACCGACGGGCTGCCCGCTCCCGGCCTGCTTTTGGGACCGACCCTGCTCATGGTGCCGAGCAGGTTCTGCACGTGGTGGCCGTACTCGTGGGCGATCACGTACGCCTGCGCGAACGGCCCGCCCTCGGCGCCGAAGTCGCGCTGGAGCGTGTTGAAGAACGTCAGGTCGAGATAGACCTTGCGGTCGGCGGGACAGTAGAAGGGACCGACGGCGGAGTCGGCCGTGCCGCAGGCGGTGTTGACCGCCTGCGAGAACAGCACGGTCTTGGCAGGCGTGTACGTCTTGCGCCCGCGCTCCCCGAACGCCTGCCGCCAGTACGACTGGATGCTGTTGACCGTCCCCACTACGCGGCAGTCCTCGGACTGCTCGGCGTCGGCCCCGGTACGGCAGCGGGCGGCCAGGTTGCCGGTCGGGGAGAGCCCGGGCGGGGCGCTCGGCTGCTGCCCGCCGCCCTGATGGCCGCTCTCGTTACCGGTGAACGGCGACGGAAAGACCCCGAACAGGAACATCCCGGCCACCGCCAGGATCAGCAGGAGGCAGCCGCCACCTCTGCCGCCGATGGGCAGCATGCAGCCGCCCCTGCCCCCGCCCGGTTGCGGACCTGAGGCCCGCACGTCCTCGACCTGCGATGGATCAAGTTGGGCGTCGTCGTCGAACTGCATGCCTCCCCTCTCCCCCGTAATGTCCCGATTACGCGGAGCGATGGCCGTTGTGATGAGGAATCTCGTATATGTCCGCTAATCTGCCGATATGACGGGTGGCTTGATCGGGATCGCGCTGGTTTCGCTGGGCATAGTTCTCACGCCCGGCCCGAACATGATCTATCTGGTTTCACGCTCGATCTCCCAAGGCCGCCGGGCCGGCCTGATCTCCCTCACCGGCGTCGTCCTCGGCTTAACCTTCTACCTGACCGCGACGTGCCTGGGTCTGACGGCCGTCTTCGCGTACGTGCCGATCGCGTACACAGTGCTCAAGCTGGCCGGCGCCGCGTACCTGCTCTGGCTGGCCTGGAACGCCGTCAAGCCGGGCGGAACCTCGGCCTTCCAGCCGCGCGAGCTCGTGGCCGATCGCCCGCGCAAGCTGTTCGGGATGGGCCTGCTCACCTGCCTGCTCAACCCCAAGGTCGCCATCCTGTACCTGTCGCTGCTCCCGCAGTTCATCCACCCGGCCATGGGACACGTGCTGCTGCAGAGCCTGGCGCTCGGCTCGGTCCAGATCGCCGTCGCGACCACGGTCAACGGCCTGATCGCGATCTCGGCGGGCGCCCTGGCCGCCTTCCTGGCCCACCGCCCGCTGTGGCTCCGCGTCCAGCGCTACGTCACGGGTACGGTGCTCGGCGGCTTCGCCGTACACATGGCCATGGACCGCTCGAAGGCCGTGGTCGCCGCCTAGCCACAGGCAGGCGACAGCCACTTCACCATGATCAAGCAAGAGTTGTCCGGCCACAGGCCGTTCGTCTCCTCCAACGGGAGAAAGCCAACAGACCGGTAGAACGCCCTGGTCTTGGCGTAGCCGCGATCCGGATGCGTCGGCCCCAGCGTCTTCACCTGGAGCGCCCGGCAGCCGTCCACGCTGATCTTCGAAGAGAGCGCGTTGACGAGCGCCCTGCCGACGCCTCTGCGATGCCAGGACGGGGAAACCGCCATCAAGTGGATCTCGGCCGCCTCGGCGAAGTGCCGCCGATACAGCAAGACGCCTATGGACTCCGCATCGGCGCGCGCGACGAGACCAGGGAGACGGGTCGCCGACTCGACGTACTGCGCGTTGGCCTCCGGGATGCCGAACCATGACGGCAGCCGGCCAAGGAGTCCCGCGGTGATATCCGCCAACTCTGCCGAGCCTGTGACTTGGGATATTTCGAAAGCCGGGGCATCGTCCACGCCTGGAGCATGTCCTCTGGATCTGTAGTGGCGCACCTCGTTTTCGGGTAAGCCCTATTCGCTACCGCCGGACTTTGAGATCGCCTTTCCGCTCACCACAATGTTGCTGATCGGGTCCTGGCGACCCGGGTATCCCCGCGCCGCGGCTGGTTGTGGCGTTTCCGACCGTTGACCTTCTTCCCGGCCACGGGCGCGACCATCGATCTCCGCCGCCCCAGAGATCGCCTGAGCCTTCACTGCCAGGCGGCTGGGCGAAGGGTGGCTGTCGGATCAGGCGGTGGCCGGCCCGGGGAACGCGTGGGCGTTGCGAGCGCACCAGTCCGCGAACGTCCGTGGCTCACGTCCCAGCAGGCGCCGTACGGCGTCGCTGCGTACCCCGGCGGTGTCCGCGCGCATCAGCGTGAGCCCCTCGACAAGGGCGTCGGCGAGAGCCTGTGGCGCTCCGTGGGGGTAGCGGAACCGGACCGCCTCGGCCGGCGTGGCCACCGTCCGGACCTCGATGTCGCGACCGATCGCCTTGGCCAGGATCTGGACCTGCTCCGCGACGGTGAACGCCTCGCCGCCGGTCAACAGGTACTCCTCGCCCTCATGGCCGTCCTCGGTCAGCGTGACGGCGGCGACGGCGGCGATGTCCGCGGGATCGATCGGCGCGGCGCGGCCGGGGCCGACCGGGTCAAGGACGTAACCCCTCTCACGCAGGGTGGGCAGCCAGTCGAAGGCGTTGGTCATGAAGCCGCAGGGCCGCAGGAACGTCGCGGGGATGCCGCAGGCGCGGATCAACTGTTCGCGTTCGTGGTGCCAGCGGCCCATCGCGGGTATCGGATCGCCGATGACGGCGTACGACGACAGGTACACGACGTGCCGCACTCCGGCCGCCTTCGCGGCGGCGATCGCGTGTTCGGTGTGTTCGATGCCGATACCAGGTACGAGCAGGAACAGCCTCTCGACGCCGTCGAGGGCGGTCGTCAGCGTCGCGGGCGCGTCCAGATCGCCGACGACGCGCTCGGCCCGTTCCGGCAGGCCGGCCGCGCGGGCGGGGTCGCGCACCAGGACGCGGAAGGTGGCGCCCCGCACGTCGAGTTCGCGGACGAGCTCACGGCCGATGTGCCCGGTGGCGCCGGTGACCAGTAGCATGGGGACTCCGTAGTTTCGTTTACCGGTTAATGATTTTTCTCGTGAGGAACGTTAACCGGTAAACGATTCATCGTCAACCGGCCATCGACGGCCCGTTCGGCCGGTTGCGCAAACTCCACCGGAGGCCCACGGTGTCCGAACTCCTGGACCTGCACGGCAAGACGACGAAGGCGATCCGAGCGGCGGCGGACGCCGCGATGCGCCGCCACGGGCTGCGCCTCGGGCAGGATCACCTGCTCGCCGCGCTGTGGGAGCAGGACGGCCGTACCCCCGGCGAGGTTGCCGCCGCGACGAACGTCACGACACCCGCCGTCACCAAGGTGGCCGCCCGGATGGCCGAGGCCGGGCTACTCACCCGGCGGCGGGACGAGCGGGACAACCGCCTCGTACGGCTCTGGCTCACCGACGCGGGACGCGCGCTACGGGAGCCGATCGAGGCGGAACGGCGGCTCCTGGAAGAGAGAATCACCCAAGACCTCACGGCGACGGAACGCAAGCACCTCATGAGCGCGCTGGCGAAGATCCACCGGTCGGCAAGCGACCTGCTGGGCGGCGACCCCGTGGAACACGACGACCCGTCCCTCGCCTGACCGTCTTGGTTCGGAACTTGGCCGACCTGCGGCGCCGGCGGCGGATCCGGGCGGTTGGCGGGTGAGTTGGTCGCTTTTCCGGAAAACCGGCGGGGGAGCACCGTGCGGAAGCCCGGGTGTCCGAACCTCTGTCCAGTTCGAAGAGGCCGCAACCTGGCGCATGAGAAACCCGTGATGCTCCCTTCCGTACCCAAGCTCGACGTCCATCAGTGCCTGAGTGAGGCGCCCGTACCTCTTGCCTACGAGGGGCCTTGTCCCGGTGGCCAGGTTGGTGCCGCGTACGTGCCCCGGCCCGATGGCCGCCGATCGGTTTTGACCCACGGGCCCGATGTGAGCGGGCTGCTGTCGGTGGCGCGGGCAGCAGGCATTCCAGCGCCGAAGTACGAACTGATTCAGTCGCCGGTAGTTGTCCAGAAACTGCTTCCAGAGGCCATCGCGCGCATCCCTACGGCGTGACCTTGCAGCACATGATCGAGATCAACCGGCGGTGCCGCGGCGCACGCCCATGGCGACGTGCGCGACCGAGCGGCGGTAGGTGCCCGCGGACGTCTTCAGCCGGTCGAAGGCGCCGAGGGTGAACAACCGGGTGACGGCCGCCATCCACCGCCGAAGGTCACAGTCGAAGACGGCCGCAGCCCAGGATGAAAGTACGGAGCCTGATGTGGGCGCGGCTCCCTTGGAGGGACTGGGTCGATCAGGGGATGAGGTTGTACGCGGACAGCAGGTCAGGAATCGAGGCCCACCGTGCCCCGGGCACGGGCTCGAACAGTCGCCGGCTCCCCACCGACACTACGATCCTCCCGTCGTCCTCCACATCGAGCACGCAGAGCAGCCCTGAGTTGCGGATCGTCAAGGTGGCGAAGAAGTCCCGGATCGACACCGATTCCCGAAACAGACAACTCATAGTGCTCGTGGCCGCCATGAAGCATAGTTCCAGGTAATCAGGGTGCAGCCATGAGGCCTCGTGCACGGTGAGGTAGATGTAGCCGACGTCATGGTGTCGTCGGCTGTCTGCGTAGGTGGACCGCTGGGAGCCGGTGTCCTCTGGGAGGATCGAGCGGGCCTCGGCATAGTCGAGGAGGTGCTGGTCCTCGGCGAAGCGGATCGTCAGATCCAGCGCCAGTGCGGGGCCTAGGGGCAGGGTTCGCCCACCAGTAAATCCGCTGGTGAAGGGCATCACGAGGTGCTGCCCCTCCGGTAGCTCAACTACGGTAGACCTCTTAGGGTCATGAACGGCCGTCCTGTCGGCGACCAGATCGGACATCACGCCGGCTGCATCGCGGCGATGCAGGTAAAGCTCATAGCTGTAGTCAAGCCCCATCCATCGATGGTAGGACTCGGCCGCGAACGTACCCGAGCATGCTGGTGCAGGACCGTGACTCTGAGCTTCCGCATTCGCTCGTGGCCACGCCGGTTGGGCTTGTCTCGCAGGTCTCGCACCCTGGCCCGAAGAACACCCGGCTCCCATGGCTTCGCGGTGGGCGGCCAGGCAGCCTAAGTCAGGAAGGTCCTGGCCAGGGCAGGCAGGCCTCAGGCAGGCGGCGCCAGCCGATCTAACCGATCAAGAAGCGCATCATCCAGATCGCCCACAAGCACCCCGTTGTTCACCGAGGGCCGGCAACGGGGAAGGATCCGCACCCAAGCAGGCGGTCCCTCCTCATAACCGAAGTGCAGATAAAACATCTCCCGTCGCCCACCACCGACTTCCCTGCACGTGTTCCCGCCCGGTTCGGCGTCCAGTGAGTTCAGCTCCGCCGCCAGCTCACGCGCCTGCTGCTCCCCGTGCTCCAGCGCGTGCGACGGGCGGGGTGTTGAGCTCCCGCTCTGCTCATCCCGACAGACCAGCACCTTGATGGCCCCATCGGGCACCATCTGCTCACCCTGCCCCCGTCGTCCGGTCGCCAGGTCGCAAGGGTCCTTCGGCTGGAGGAGTTTCCAGGTCCCAGTGCGGTAGGCAGCGGTGATGCTGCGCCCGACGAACGAATTGCTGACGACCGTCCCGTTGGTGGTCGTGACGCAGGAGTTGACCTCTTCGGCGCTGCCCACCCACAGCGCCCGGCCATCGGGGTAGGCGAACCGGATGAGGTAGTTCGTCATCCCCCCGCCCACCAACGTGCACGCTTTCCCGACGCGATCGATGGTGATCGGAAGGTAGCCCAGGTCGTAGGCCATCGACTTGGCCTGGTCGGTCAAGATCCGTGATCCTGCGAGCGACTCCCCGCCCGGATTCGAGTTCTGCCCGGGGTACGCGCAGATCAACGCGCTTGTAGGCGTACCGGGCACGAGCGAGTTCTCAACACCGTCGAGGTCGGCGGCATTCGGCACCCAGTCGCCGATCTCGTTGCTGTCCCATCGCCGCGGACACGAAGCCGACGCTGGCGGTCCCGGCTCGCCGACCGTGCCCGGAACCAGGACGATCGCCGCGGAAAGCATGACCGCCGCCGCTGCGACGCCGATCCAATGGACGGATTTCACACCGCTAATGACGTCGTCCGCCCACTACCGGTTCACCGAACAGAAGCTCAGACCGGTGGAGCGATCCGCACGATGTGCGCGAGGCAACGCGCTGACGCCAACCGAGACTAAAACTGAGACAGGGCATAGCAAAAGGGGCCGACTTGGATGGGGTCGGCCCCTTTGCGTTTACTGCCTCAACCAGGCGCGGAGGATAGGGGATTTGAACCCCTGATAGGTTGCCCTATACACGCTTTCCAAGCGTGCGCCCTCGGCCACTAGGCGAATCCTCCGCCGACGAGCTTACCGGACTTCCGGGTGTGCGCAGACCACCTTTTCCGGGGTGGAGCGAGCACTGCGGCATCCCGCTAGACTATCTAGGGACCCCTCGCGCGGCGTCATCCTGTGAACCTCCCCAGGGCCGGAAGGCAGCAAGGATAAGCGGGCTCTGGCGGGTGTGCGAGGGGTCTCTTCGTTGGGAGCCCCCTCGCAGGCGGGATGGTCGCATGAGCCTTGCGCTTTACCGCAAGTACAGGCCCGGGACGTTCGCCGAGGTCAAGGGTCAGGAGCACGTCACAGACCCGCTGCGGCAGGCGTTGCGCACGGGACGGATCAACCACGCCTTCCTGTTCAGCGGCCCCCGAGGGTGTGGCAAGACCTCCAGCGCCCGCATCCTGGCGCGCTCTCTCAACTGTGAGCAGGGCCCGACTCCCGACCCGTGCGGCGTCTGTGAGTCGTGCGTCGCGCTCGCCCCGACCGGGCCCGGCCACCTCGACGTCATCGAGATCGACGCCGCCTCGCACGGTGGCGTGGACGACGCGCGTGACCTGCGCGAGCGGGCGTTCTTCGCCCCCGTCTCCGCGCGCTACAAGATCTACATCATCGACGAGGCGCACATGGTGACCCGAGAGGGTTTCAACGCGCTGCTCAAGCTCGTCGAGGAGCCTCCGCCGCACCTGAAGTTCATCTTCGCGACGACCGAGCCGGAAAAGGTCATCGGGACGATCAAGTCGCGTACACACCACTACCCGTTCAGGCTGATGCCGCCCGCGACGCTCCGCGGGCTGCTGGAGGAGATCCTCACCTCCGAGAACGTGCCCTTCGAGCCCGACGCGCTGCCCCTCGTCGTTCGGGCGGGCGCGGGCTCCGCGCGTGACTCGCTCTCGATCCTCGACCAGCTCCTCGCCGGAGCCGAGGAGGACGGCATCACGTACGCCAAGGCCGTCTCGCTCCTCGGCTACACCGACGGCGACCTGCTCGACGAGGTCGTCGACGCGTTCGCGGCACGTGACGGCGGAAAGGTGTTCCACACGGTCAACCGGGTGATCGAGGGCGGCCACGACCCTCGCCGCTTCGCCTCCGACCTGCTCGAGCGCTTCCGCGACCTGGTGATCCTGGCGAACGTCCCCGAAGCTGCCTCGAGCGGTCTGCTCGACCGCCCCGCCGACGAGCTCGAACGCCTCGTCCAGCAGGCCGCCTCGATGGGCCCGGCCGAGCTGACCCGCGCGGCGGAGGTCTTCAACGCCGGTCTCACCGAGATGCGCGGCGCCACGTCGCCGCGGCTGCTGCTCGAGCTGATGTGCGCGCGCGTGCTGCTCCCTGGTGCCGCGCAGGGTGAGGAGGCCCTGCTCGCCCGCCTCGAACGCCTCGAACGCGGCGGCGCCGTCGCCCAGATGGCCGTCCGGGCCGCTTCCGGCTCGCCCGCTCCGGCTGCCGCACCCGCGCCCGCCTCGGTGCCCATCCCACGACCGGGCACCTCGTCCGGCCATGTCGGCGCGCGCGTCCCTGCGGCGGCCGAAAACGATCTGGCCGGCGAGAACTCCCAAGCTCCGGCCACGCAATCTCCCGCCACTCCGGCCGCGCAGTCACACGCCGGTTCCGACTCGCCGGCCTCGGCGGGTGCGGGTGCTGATGACTGGCCCGAGCCCGTCCGCCCCGGCTCCCCGCCCGCAGGCGCATCAGGCGGTACGCAGGCGGCCCCGGCGGCGGGCGGCGCGCCGCAGACGTCTCAGGCGGTGAGCGGGGCACAGCAGGCTCCTGCGGCCGGCGGCGCTCCCGCGGGGAGCGGAGTCGGCGCCGTACAGGCCCAGTGGGCCGCCGTGCTCGCCGCGCTCAAGCAGCGCAGCATCGTGGTCTGGGCGAACGTGAGCACCAACGCCCAGGTGGTGGGCGTGGAAGGCAATCTGGTCACGCTGGGCTTCACCCAGGTCGGCGCGATGAAGAACTTCACGGGCGGCGGCAAGGACGCCGTGGTGGCCGGCGCGCTCGGCGACGTGCTCGGCGGCACGTGGCGCGTCGAAGCGGTCGTCGGCGGCTCCCCGGCCCCTCCCCGAGGCCCTTCCCGCGCCCCTTCACACGGCCCGGCCGCAGGTCACGGTGGCCCCGCCGGCGGTCACGGATCAGCGGTGGGTTCGGCGGGCTCGGCCGGATCTCAGGGTGCGGCCGAGCCCGCCGCCTCCCAGCCCGGCTCCCAGGGCCGTACGGCATCGCACGGCGGTTCCCACGACGACCGGGACGCCCAGGAGCCTGGCCCAGGCCAACCCCCGGCCGCGTCCCCCGGACACCAGACCACGGACGAGTCCTGGCCCGACGCCCCGGACGACTTCGGCCCCGGCTCCCCGCCGACCCCCGACCTGACGCAGACCGTGCCCGTAGTACAGAACGCCGCCGGCGCCGCACCGGCTGGGGGCTCTCCGGGAGGCGGTACGGGCTTGGCCGCCGCGAGGTCGGCAGCGAGGGCCGCCGCTCAGGCGGGCCCCCGCGTCCCGTCCGCCCGTGGCGGCGCCGCGGCCTGGCCGGAGACGGTCCCCGTGCGCAACAAGGTCCCGGATTCGGACGACGTCGACCCTTTGAACGACGCGGACGCCGACGTGGACGCGGTCTCGGGCATGGCCCTGCTCGAACGTGAGCTGGGCGCCCAGGTGATCGGCGAAATCAACCACACCTGACCCGGCGACGCACCCTCAGGCGACCGCGACACACCGCCCTACGACGCCGCGCTCGGCACTGGGATGGCCATCTCCACTCGTGCTCGCTCGGGGTCGGCTTCGATGGACGCGCTCGGCAGCGGAGGGCCGCCTCCGCTCGTGCCGCTTGGGGCGGACGCGCTCGGAGGGTCGTTTCCACTCGTCCTCGCTTGGGCGTGGTTGCTCTATGGGCCCGTCCGCCCGGGTAGGGATGCCGCTTGACGTCGCCCTTCGAGCGGCGCCTGGCCCAGGTGGGCGAGATCGAGCGCCGTGGTCGCCGTCCTAGTCGGGCGTGCCGGTCAAGCAGCACCACCCAGACGGCCAAGATTGCGACGTTACGGTCTGGACCCGCGCGGCCGAGTGGCGTTGAAGTGAGGGTCCGTAGTGACGACGGCGGGCGGCGTCCTCCCGTGCTCCGCCGTAACAAATGAAGCCGTAACCAAAGGGTTAGCCGTAACCCAAAGGGTTACACGCACAGGCGGGAGCG
Organism: Nonomuraea sp. CA-141351; assembly: GCF_050944675.1. Taxonomy (NCBI): domain Bacteria; kingdom Bacillati; phylum Actinomycetota; class Actinomycetes; order Streptosporangiales; family Streptosporangiaceae; genus Nonomuraea; species Nonomuraea sp. CA-141351. The sequence continues at coordinate 12,684,764 of NZ_CP191982.1, read as the reverse complement.
GGCGGCGGCGGAGCGGGGGTCGGTGGAGGGAAGGGAGGCGAGGCGCTCCAGGACCTCGTAGTCGTCGTGGCCGTTGCAGGTCTGCGCGTACGCCCACAGCTCGTCCGGCGAGCCGTGCCGCAGCAGGCACGCACGCACCTGGGCTTCCAGCTCGTCGCGTTCGCGGCGGATCTCCGCCGACTCCGAGCGCAGCAGCAGGGGCCCCGTGTACGCGCGGGCCAGCGCGCGCGGGTCGTTCGCCGACAGGTGGCGCCGCACCTCCAGGAAGTCGGCGTCCACAGGGCAGGTCAGCCGGTACGGCTTGCCCGCGATGGCCTCCCCGAGCTGGGCCCGCAGCCGGTGGATCTCCGCCCTGATCGTCACCGGATTGCCCTCGTCCCCGTAGAGATGGAACGAGAGCTGCTCGGCCGTAAGCCCGTGCGGGTGGAGAGCCAGCAGGGTCAGGATCTCCGCGTGGCGGAGCGACAGGGGCCGGTCGAGGTCGCCGAACGTGGCCCTTGGCGGCCTCTCGCCGAGGAAGAAGAGGGCGAGGGTGGGCGGCGTGGCGGAGGGCGTGGGCCGCATGAGGAAACCGTCGGAGAACGGCTCGAGCACGGCGACGGACCCATCGGCGAGTATCACCCGGCGGCCGGTGAGGCGGAGGCGCTCGCCCAGGTCGCCCGCCGGGTCGCCCAAGAGGACGCGGCCGGTCGACGACAGCAGCACCCCGGGCCGTCCGCGCAGGGACTCGAAGCGGCGGCGCAGGCGTTCGTCGCGCTCGTGCATGCGCAGCGCGAGCTGGGTCTCCGCGAGCTTGGCCGTGGCGGCGACCAGGGCGACGGTGGCCGGGTGCAGGCTGCGCGAGGTGCCGCTGACGTCGACGCAGCCGATGATCATGCCTGAGTCCGGATCGGTGATGGGGGCGGCGCTGCACGACCAGATGTGCAGCACCCGCATGAGGTGCTCCTCGGAATAGACGTGTACGGGCCCGCCGGCGGCGAGGGCGGTGCCGATGCCGTTGGTGCCGACGGTGTCCTCGGTCCATTGGTGCCCGTCGGAGAGGCCGATCTGGTCGGCGCGGCGCATGATCGTGTGGCTGCCGTCACGCCACAGAATCCGGCCGTCACCGTCCGTGACGATCAGTACTTCGTCGGCCAGGCCGGCGAGCGTCTGGGCGATCATGGGCAGCAACGGCCGCAGGGGGTGGGCCTGGCGAACGTCCTTTATGCGGGAAAGGTCGTAAACTAGGGGCGCGCCCTTGCTTTCCGGGTCGATCCCAGCCTCCAGGGACCGTTGCCAGGATGCGGTGATCAGGCGGCGGGGCAACTCCGGCCAGGCGCGGCCAGTCGCAGCCGCTTCGTGTGCTCCGCGCAGAAGACGGGAGTACGCGTGGAGATGGGCGTAACTCATCGGTCACTCCAAGTAGTCAATTAGAGCATCCGTCTTGGGAGCCATTCGCGCAACCCGTTCAGGGGGATTGCAGAGGGTGATTGAATGAACGCAACCTGTGTGCAACGTTCGGCTCGTTAGTGTCCTGGCTCAACGCGTCGGCGTGGTGCGGCCGCTCCGCCGACGTGGTGGCCGGGTCTCGGACGCTGGAGGGGGGCCGAGATCCGGCCAAAAACATCCCATAGGCGGGGGCACCCCAGTACATGACGCCGCCCAAACCCCGTAGGCTCGTGGAGTCAAGAATGCGGAGCCACGAGGAGCGCACCACGGTGAACCCAGGGGATGTCAACCTGCAGCAGCTGCTGGAGCAGGCCCAGCTCATGCAGCAGCAGCTTGTGAGCGCCCAGCAGGAGCTCAACGACGCGCAGATCGAGGGCTCGTCAGGCGGCGGCCTGGTCACTGCCGTCGTCAACGGCTCGGGCGAGCTGCTCGAGCTCAAGATCGACCCGAGCGTGATCGACGCCGGAGACCCGCAGGACACCGCCGACACGATCGCCGACCTGGTGATCGCGGCCGTCCGCGACGCCGTCCGCGCTGCCGCCGACCTGCAACAGGAGAAGCTCGGACCGCTGGCCCAAGGGCTGGGCGGTGGCGGCCTCGGACAGCTGCCAGGGTTCTAGGCATGTACGAAGGGGTCGTCCAGAACCTGATCGACGAGCTCGGCCTGCTGCCCGGCGTCGGTCCCAAGAGCGCGCAGCGGATCGCGTTCCACCTGCTGGCGGCCGATCCAGCCGACGTCAAGCGGCTGGCGCACGCGTTGCTGGAGGTCAAGGAGAAGGTCCGGTTCTGCCGGGTCTGCGGCAATGTGGCCTCGGAGGAAGAGTGCCGTATCTGCCGCGACCCGCGCCGCGACACGCATGTGATCTGCGTGGTCGAGGAGTCGAAGGACGTCGTGGCGATCGAGAAGACGCGCGAGTTCCGCGGCACCTACCACGTGCTCGGCGGCGCGATCAGCCCGATCGACGGCATCGGCCCCGACGACCTGCGCATACGCGAGCTCATGACGCGCCTGGCCGACGGCCGGGTCACGGAGCTCATCCTCGCCACCGATCCCAATCTCGAGGGCGAGGCGACTGCTACCTACCTCGCCCGTCTGGTCAAGCCGATGGGCATCAAAGTGACACGACTGGCCAGCGGTCTGCCTGTGGGCGGTGACCTCGAATACGCCGACGAGGTGACCTTGGGCCGCGCGTTCGAAGGACGGAGGCTGCTGGATGTCTGACCAGTGGAGCGCCCTCGCGGAAGAGATCGCCGGGCACGCGCAGGACTATGTTGACGGCCTGACCAGGGTGGCGGGCGGCGAGGGCGGCGACGCCATCTGGTCGCTGCTGCTGGTGGAGGTCGCGCAGGTGAGCCTGGCGGGCGCCAAGCTCGGGGCCAACCAGGACGTGATCCTCGCGGGCAACAACGAGCCGCCGATGAGCGAGGACCCCGACATCGACGGCGTGCGCACCGCGCTGGCCGAGCGACTGGAGGCCGTCGACGACTACGCCGAGGTGTTCGACCCGTACAAGGACACGGGCGTCACCCCGTACCGGCTCTCCGACGACCTGACCGCGGTCGCCGCCGACCTCATCCACGGGCTGCGCCACTACCACGCGGGGCGTCCCCACGAGGCGCTCTGGTGGTGGCAGTACTCCTACTTCAACACCTGGGGCAACCACGCGGGCGCCGCGATGCGCGCGCTGCAGGCCCTGGCCGCGCACTCGCGCCTCGACGTGGCCGAGGAGACCACCGCCGTCTGATCATCCATATTCTGGAACGGCCCATCGGCCGCATGAGATGGCCCCAGTAGACTGACAGCTCACAGTCCAGACCGGGAGACTCTCGTGGCGCTCGTTGTGCAAAAGTACGGTGGTTCGTCCGTCGCCGACGCGTCCTGCATCAAGCGGGTCGCGCAGCGGATCGTCGCGACGAAAAAAGCCGGCAACGACGTGGTCGTGATCGTCTCCGCCATGGGCGACACGACGGACGAGCTGCTCGACCTGGCCGAGCAGGTGTCGCCGCTGCCCCCGGGCCGCGAGCTCGACATGCTGCTGACCTCGGGCGAGCGCATCTCGATGGCCCTGCTGGCGATGGCGATCGCCAACCTCGGCCACGAGGCCCGTTCGTTCACCGGCTCGCAGGCAGGTGTGATCACCGACTCGACGCACGGCAAGGCGCGCATCATCGACGTGACGCCCAGCCGCATCCGTGAGGCGGTCGACCAGGGCAACATCGCGATCGTGGCCGGGTTCCAGGGCGTGTCGCAGGACACGAAGGACATCACCACGCTGGGCCGCGGCGGGTCCGACACCACGGCGGTGGCGCTGGCGGCGGCCCTGCAGGCCGACGTGTGCGAGATCTACACCGACGTCGACGGCGTCTTCACCGCAGACCCGCGCATCGTGCCGCCGGCACGGCAGATCCCCAGGATCTCCTACGACGAGATGATGGAGATGGCCGCCTGCGGCGCGAAGATCCTGCATCTGCGGTGCGTGGAATACGCGCGCCGGTTCGACCTGCCGATTCACGTCCGCAGCTCTTTCAGCACCAGGGAAGGCACGTGGGTCGTCTCCGACCCTTACACCGAAGGAACCGAGATGGAGCAGCCGATCATCTCCGGCGTCGCGCACGACCGGAGCGAGGCCAAGATCACTGTTGTCGGGGTCCCCGACAAGGTCGGAGAGGCTGCCTCGATCTTCAAAACGCTGGCCGACGCCGAGATCAACATTGACATGATCGTGCAGAACGTCTCGGCCGCGGCCACGGGCCGCACGGACATCTCCTTCACACTGCCCACGGCCGACGCCCAGACGGCGCTGTCGTCGCTGAAGAAGATCCAGGGCCAGATCGGCTACGAGTCGCTGCTCTTCGACGACCAGGTCGGGAAGGTGTCGCTGATCGGCGCGGGCATGCGCTCGCACCCCGGCGTCACGGCGACGTTCTTCGCGGCCCTCGCCGACGCGGGGGTCAACATCGAGATGATCTCCACCTCGGAGATCCGCATCTCAGTGGTCGTCCAGCAGGACGGCGTCGACGCGGCCGTGCAGGCCGCCCACCGCGCGTTCTCGCTCGACTCCGACCAGGTCGAAGCCGTGGTGTATGGAGGTACCGGACGATGAGCAGAAGGCCCAATCTTGCCCTGATCGGCGCGACCGGCGCCGTCGGCACCGTCATGCGCGACATCGTGTCGACGCGCGAGGACATCTGGGGCGAGATCCGTCTCGTCGCCTCGCCGCGTTCGGCGGGCAAGGTGCTCCAGGTACGCGGTGAGGACGTCGTGGTCCAGGCCCTGGCGCCCGAGGTGTTCGACGGCATCGACGTGGCCATCTTCGACGTGCCCGACGAGGTGTCGGCGGTGTGGGTGCCGATCGCGGCCGAGCGCGGTCCGATCGTGATCGACAAGTCCGGCACGTTCCGCATGGAGCCGGACGTGCCGCTGGTCGTGCCCGAGGTCAACCCGCTCGACGCGCGCAACCGGCCGCGCAACATCATCTCGACCCCCAACTGCACGACGCTGTCGATGATGGCGGCCATGGGGGCGCTGCACGCCGAGTTCACGCTCACGGAGCTGGTCGTCGCCTCCTACCAGGCGGTGTCGGGCGCCGGTGTGGCGGGCTCCGCGCGGCTCTACGACGAGGTCGAGGCGCTGGCCGGCGACCGCACGGTCGGGCAGGCGGCCGGCGACGTACGCAAGGTGCTGGCCAACAAGCTGCCTGAGGAGTCCCCGTTCCCCGCGCCCATCGCGTTCAACGTGGTGCCGTGGGCGGGCTCCTACAAGGACGGCGGGTGGGCCTCCGAGGAGCTCAAGCTCCGCAACGAGTCCCGCAAGATCCTCGGCATCCCCGACCTGAAGGTCTCCGCGACCTGCGTGCGCGTTCCGGTGATCACGACCCACTCGCTGGCCGTGCACGCACGGTTCGAGGGCGAGATCACGGTCGCCGACGCGCACCGCGTCCTTGAGGCGGCGCCGACGGTGGTTCTCATGGACGACCCGGCCAACGGGGTCTACCCGACGCCTCTCGACGTGGTGGGCAACGACCCGACCTACGTGGGCCGCATCCGTCAGGCGGTCGACTTCCCCAACACGCTCGACCTGTTCGTGTGCGGCGACAACCTGCGCAAGGGTGCGGCGCTCAACGCGGCGGAGATCGCCGAGCTGGTCGCGGCCGAGCTGTAGTCCGTCCGTCCGTTCGATGGTGTGACGCCGCGTGCTTCGGTGCGCGGCGTCCGCCGTCTCACGGCCGTCTTACAGCTGTGGTGTCCAGCCGGTGGTTGCCCGGCCCGGGAGGGTGGGGGAGCAGCCGGTTCGCCGTGTCAGCGGAAGAGAATGTCCCAGTGGTCGCGCTCATCGGCGAAGACCGTTCCTGAGTCGGCGCGGTACAGCCGGGCGCCGTCGCTACGCACACCCGCCTTCTCATGATTTTTCGTGATGTGCTGGTCGATGCAGCCGTTGTGGGCAATGTCGAGCTTGTAGCCGTTGCCGTGGCTGTAGACCCCAGGGGCGTGGCCTGCTTCCGTACCCCCGGTGACCATGATCGGGCAGCCGCTCTCGCGCTTCAGCTCGATGATGCCGGCGATCGTCCCGGTCCGCACCGAGTCGAGCGAGGTGCAGTGGTGTACCTGCTTGCTCGTGCAGTTGCCGCTCGACTTCGTCTTCACGCCCACGCCCTTCAGCCAGCCGGCGGCGGTGATGTGGGACATGTGCATGGCCCCTTGCCGCGGCAGGACGCGCGTCAGATCGACGCCGGCGTTCTTACGCGACGTCAGACCAACGCCGGCGTCCTTGCGCGACGACAGATGGGCGCGAGCGCGCTTGCGTGGCAGTTGCGGCCGCGCCCGGGGTATTCGCGCCACCCGAATGTGTACGAGCCCCTCGTCGGGCTCGATGGCCGGAGGACGCGGCGGCCGCTGCCCGATCGTGGGCTCCAGGGGCCAGTCCTGTGTGTCGGCCGATTCGTTCATCGGCCAGTCCTGCGCGTCGGCCGATTCGCTCATCGGCCAGTCCGGCAGGGCCGCCTGCTCCGTGCGGTCCATCATGAGCCGTTCGAAAGCCCACGCCTTACCCAGATGCGGCCCGACCTCGAAGTCCCAGTCGGTGGGGCCGTCCGTGTTGTTGCTGCTCGGCATCGCCGACCCTCCGGGGTGGGTGGCGGCTGAAGCGGCCGAGGCCAGTGCGATTATGGAGATCTCAACGCCGAGGAGTGCGACTACTGTGAGGCGCACTGTTCCACGTATCCACATGTCGATGCCTTTTCGCGGAAATAGCCCTTCCGCCTGAAACGACAATCCCACCATTCACAGGAGATAACTCATGCCGCGGTCGCAACTTTGCCTTGTGGCGGCGATCACCGTGCGGCTTCATGACCTACGAGTGGAAAACCTGCTAAATTGGACTGCCGCTATGATCTTGGCCCGACACAACGGAGGGGCGGCAGTCAGATGAGCAGGCTTTCTGCTCCATGCCCCATCACGACGTAAAGTGACGAACGTGTCCGAAGCCCGAAACCGAGGATCGGAGAGCACCCGAGAGGTCATCGTCGAGACGGCATTGCGGTTGTTCAGGGAGCGCGGCTTCGACGCGACCACAATGCGTGCCATCGCCGCCGAGGCCGGGGTGTCCGTGGGCAACGCCTACTACTACTTCGACAGCAAGGAGGCGTTGATCCAGGCGTACTACGACCGCGCCCAGGCCGAGCACGAGGCGGCCTGCAGGGAGTTCCTGGCCACCGAGACATCGTTCGCGGCCAGGCTGAGCGGGGTGCTACGCGAATGGGTACGCGTGTCCGAGCCCTACCACGAGTTCGCCGTCAAGTTCTACAAACACGCGGCCGAGCCGACCAATCCGCTGAGCCCGTTCAGCGAACAGTCGTCACCCGCCCGCGAGGCCTCCATCGACATCTACCGCCAGGTCGTCGAGGGGTCGCGCGACCGTATGAACGCCGAGTTGCGCGAGGAGCTGCCCGAGCTGCTCTGGCTGCTGTCCATGGGCATGGTGCTGTTCTGGGTGCATGACACCTCGCCGGGCTGTGCACGTACGTACCGGCTGATCGAGGTGACGGTGCCGCTGGTGGACCGGCTGGTCGGGCTGTCGCATCTGCCGGGGCTGAGGGGGATCACGAAGGACTTCATCGCGGCGGTCCACGAACTGCGCGCCTAGTGATACATACCGGTCGGTTGGTATGGTTGGCGCGTCCAGCGCCGAAACCACAGACTGCGGGCTTGGACGCGTCCAGCGGCCAACCGCGGGTTGCGGGGGGTGCGTTGAAGCCCTGAAGGCGCTCGGAGGCCGTGAATGACTCAGAACTGGGGCATGACCATCCCCTTCTACGATCGCTCGCTGTCGAAGTCGCAGGAGCTGATCGCGGAGCTGCCCGAGCTCGGTTACACCGATGCCTGGTCCGCCGAGGTCAACGGGGCCGACGGGTTCGTGCCGCTGGCCATGGCCGCGCAGTGGGCGCCGGGGATCAGGCTGGGCAGCGCCATCGTGCCCGTCTCGACGCGCGGTCCCGGGCTGCTGGCCATGTCCGCGGCCACGCTGGCCGACCTGGCGCCTGAGCGGTTCGTGCTGGGCATCGGCGCGTCCTCGCCGGCGATCGTCGAGCGGTGGAACGCGGGGCGGTTCGAGAAGCCGTACGCGCGCACGCGGGACACGCTGCGCTTCCTGAGGAAGGCCCTGGCCGGGGAGAAGGTCTCGGAGGCGTACGAGACGTTCGAGATCAAGGGGTTCAAGCTGGAGCGGGCCCCGGAGATCCCACCCAAGATCGTGCTGGCCGCGCTGCGGCCCAGGATGCTCCGGCTGGCCGCCGAAGAGGCCGACGGCGCGATCACGAACTGGCTCTCGCCCGACGACGTACGCAAGGTGCGCGCCGAGATCGGCGAGGGCACCGAGCTGATCGCCCGCCTGTTCGTCTGCGTGAGCGAGGACGCCGACCGGGTACGGGAGATGGGCAGGTGGATGCTGGCCGGCTATCTGACCGTCCCGGTGTACGCGGCCTTCCACGACTGGCTGGGCCGGGGCGAGGTGCTGCGTCCCATGCACGAGGCGTGGCAGGCCGGCGACCGGCAGGCGGCGCTCAAGGCCATCCCCGACGAGGTGGTCGACGCCCTGATCGTGCACGGCGACGCGGCCACCTGCCGCGCCCGGATCCGGCAGTACGTGGACAACGGACTCGACACCCCTGTTCTCGCGCCGATCCCGGGTGGAGAGGTCTCCATCGAGCAGGCCGTGCGGGAGCTGGCCCCCAAGGCGTAGGAGCGCGCATGGACGACGTACTCAGGCTGGACGCGGTCGGTCAGGCTCAGGCGGTCAGGGACGGGCAGGTGTCGGCGCGGGAGCTGGCCGAGGCCGCCATCGCGCACATCGAGGCCCACGACGGCGAGCTGAACGCGGTGATCCACCGCCGGTTCGAGCGGGCGCTGTCCGAGATCGACTCCATCCGGGAAGACGCGCCGTTCCGCGGCGTGCCGATCCTGCTCAAGGACCTCGGCTGGCGGCAGGCGGGCGAGCCGTACAGTGCGGGCTCGAACGTGCGCGACGGCGTCGAGCCCGGCGCGGACGGGTACGGCGTCGTGCGGCTGCGTGAGGCCGGGTTCGTCATGCTCGGGCGGACGAACACCCCCGAGTTCGGCAGCACGATCACCACGGAGCCGGTGGCGTTCGGGCCGACGCGCAACCCTTACGACCCCGCGTACTCGCCGGGCGGTTCGAGCGGGGGGTCGGCGGCGGCGGTGGCGGCCGGGATGGTGGCGCTGGCGACCGCGAGCGACGGCGGCGGGTCGATCCGCATCCCGGCGTCCCTGTGCGGCCTGGTGGGGCTCAAGCCGACGCGCGGGCGCGTCAGTGCGGGACCGGCCAGCGGCGAGGGGTGGAGCGGGTTCTCGTGCGCGGGATTCGTCAGCAGGAGCGTGCGTGACACGGCGGCCGCGCTCGACGTCGTGTCCGGCATGCACCCCGGTGACCCGTACGACGCCCCCGCGCTGCCCGGCCCGCTGGCCGCCGAGGTGGGCAGGGAGCCGGGCCGGCTGCGGGTCGGGTTCGTCACCAGGCATCCGAACGGGGCCGTGCCCGAGTGGCCGGAGCTCACCGAGGCCGTCACCAGGGCCGCCGCGCTGCTGGAGTCACTCGGTCACGACGTCGCGCCAGGCGCCCCCGAGGCGCTCGCCGAGCCCGGCTTCGCGCAGCAGTTCGGCGCCATCGTGGCCAACAACCTGGCCGCGCACGTGGCGGGCCTCGGCGAGCTGCGCGGCAAGCCTGTGCGGCCGGAGGAGCTGGAGCGGCGCAACGCCGCCATGCTGGCCGCGGCGCACAAGCACAGCGCAGCCGACCACATCCTGGCCGTCCAGTGGGTGGACGGCTTCCGCCGCCGCATGGCCGCGTGGTGGGGCGCGGGCCACGACCTGCTGCTGATGCCCTCGCTGGGTGTCGCGCCGTTCCCGCTGGGCTGGATCCCGCCGGACGATCTCAGCACCGCGTTCGGCAGGACCGGGCACGCCGTGGCGTACACCTCGCCGATCAACGCGACCGGACAGCCGGCCATCTCGCTGCCCCTGCACCGGAACGAGGCGGGTCTGCCGGTGGGCGTGCAGCTCGTGGCGGCGGCCGGGAGAGAGGACCTGCTGATCAGGGTGGCCGCGCAGATCGAGCAGGCCAGGCCGTTCGAGCACGCGGCGATGCGCTGATCGCCAGGAACTCGTGGCCCCGGCGACGCGTTATGTCGTGAGAAGTCGGGGGTAGGGGGTTTCTCATGATGGCGAAGGCAGCACGGGCGGCGGCGGCGTGGCGGACGTACCGCGAGGTGACCAAGCCAGGCTCGCCCAGCTTGATGACCAGGGTTCGGGCGATTCCGCGGATGGTCGGCGCGGTCATGCGCGGGCAGTACGGAGGCATGGGCAAGGGCAAGCTCGCCCTGCTCGGGCTCGGGGTGGTCTACATCCTGTCGCCCATCGACGTGGTGCCCGACTTCCTGATGGTGATCGGCGTGGCCGACGATTTCGGCGTGTTCCTGTGGCTCGTCGCCTCGTTGCTCGGCGAGAGCGGGCGCTACGTCGAGCACGAGCGGCACGTCATCCAGGGGCGACTCCTCGAAAAGGAAGCCTAGATCTCCTCCATCCGCAGCCAGGCGCGTGAGGGCAGCGGGTGGCCGAAGAGGCGTGCCGCGTTGCCGTAGGCGACCCTGGCGATGTCGGCGGGCGGGAGCGTTCCGAGGTTGCGTGCCACGGACTTCTGCGTGTCCGGCCAGGTCGAGTCGGAGTGCGGGTAGCCGCTCTCCTGCAGCACGTGGTCGAGCCCGACCGCGAGGCGCACGCCTGAAAGCGCGTGGTCGTCGAGCGTGCCGAAGAAGAAGTTGCGGCGCAGCACCTCGCTGGGCTTGAGCCCGCCCTCCCACGACGCCTCGCCGGCGACCGGGTGGTCGAGGGCGTAGTCGGCGCGCTCGGCCAGCATCGGCAGCCAGCCCACCCCGCCCTCGACGATGAGGATGCGTAGCGCCGGGAAGCGCAGCGGCAGCCCCGACCAGAGCCAGTCGGCGCAGGCGAACATGGCGCTGGTCGGCATCAGCGTGGTGATGGCCTCGATGGGCGTGTCGGGCGAGGGCACGGGAGACCACGAGGAGTCGCCCGCGTGCAGCGCGACGACCGTGCCCGTCTCCTCACAGGCGGCGAAGAACGGGTCCCAGTGGCCCGAGTGGATCGACGGCAGCCGGAGCCGGGTCGGGAACTCGGGGAAGACGACGGCCTTGAATCCACGGGCGGCGTTGGCGCGGATCTCCTTGGCGGCCACGTCGGGGTCGGGCAGCCAGGGGAGCTGCAGACCGATGATGCGCTCGGGATAGGTGCCCGCCCAGACGTCGATGTGCCAGTCGTTCCACGCCTTGACCAGGGCCAGACCGAGCTCCTGGTCGCGGGTCCTGGCGAACGGCATGCCCGACTGCATGGCCAGCATGCCGGGGAAGCACAGCGCGGCCCAGATGCCCGCGACATCCATGTCCTCGATGCGGGCCTCGATGTCGTGGCAGCCGGGGCGCATGTGCTCGAACCTGACCGGCTCGAGCGTGCGCTGCTCGCGGGGCAGCCCGGCGCCCACGTCGATGCCGGCGCACGGGTAGGTCGCCCCGCCGTAGCGCCAGACCTGGTGACCCGCCTCCGTCTCCACGACCTTGGGCGCGACCTCGGCGTATTTCTCCGGCAGCCGGCCTTCGAACAGGTCGGGAGGCTCGATCAGGTGATCGTCGGCGGAGATGATCACGTAGTCGCGCCGCCTCGGGTCAGGGTCGGGGAGCAGCGGCGTAGTCACGCAGGTAACCGTACGACGGCGGGATAACGTCGAACAAGCTGCGACGTATCCGTTGGGTATCCGAGATTTTTGACCCGGGACCGCCGGGAGGGGGATGGCGGGCGGTCCCAGGCCCGGAATGGGCCGCTCGCCTGGACTCAGCAGGCGGGACCCGGCCTGCCTCTACCCGTCTGAGTTCGGTTCAGTCAGAAGGTGGTCGCGCAATTCGGCGATGGTGGCGGGGGAGATGTTCAGGACCTGTGTGACATACCTCTCGATCGAGCCGTGCCGCGCCGTCAGGTCGGTGAGGAAGAACCGCATGGTCTCGGCGGGCGCCAGGCCGAACCCCGGCCACAGCGGTACGCCGGGATGCCTTCCGCGCCAGTCAGCGATGAAAGCCTCGGTGGCCAGCCCGGTCAGCGCGTAGTCCGCCACGATGTCCTCCTCGCCGACGCCCGCCAGCGAGAGGGTCAGTGCGGTGAGTACGCCGGTGCGGTCCTTGCCCGCCGCGCAGTGGATCACCACAGGGGCGTTCTCGGCCCGTGCGATCGTCTCCAGCGCGGTCCTGAGGTGCTCGACGCCGTCCTCGGTCATCTCCAGGTAGCGGTCGGCGAGATATCTCCCGACCCCGATCTCCTCGCTGTACGGCGAGCTGTCCCAGCGGCGTCCCTCGATGGGCAGGTTCTGGTAGTTCTGCCCCTCGGTCTCCGGGACTCGTCCCGCCTTCTCGATCTCGAACGGGTGCCGCAGGTCGATGACCGTACGGACGCGTAAAGCGCGGAAGGTCGTGAGATCGTCTCCGGCCAGCCAGCCGAGCGAGTCGGCCCGGTAGAGCCGCTGCCACTGGACGGTGCGCCCGTCCTGGGTGGCATATCCACCTACGTCGCGAAAATTACGGATACTGGCGAACTCAATGTGGCGGATCACCCTCAATACCTTAATTGGCGGCGGCCACGGACTCCTTGGAGTCCTCCCCAGTCTTCCGCTCGGCCACCTCGCGCCGGATCAGCAGCACCCAGCCGACCAGGGCGACACCGATGAACAGCCACCACTGGATCGCGTACGCCAGGTTGAGCCCGCCCCCCGCGCCCACGTCCGGCTGGGGAACCGGCGCCGGCGCCGTGGCGGGCTTGGGCGACTGCTCGGTCAGCTCCACGTATCCGCCCACCAGCTGGTAAGGCAGCCCCTGCCCGATCTTGTCCGCGTTGATCAGGAGCACTTGTCCTGGCGGCAGCCCTGAGCGCTCTCTGATGCCGCTGGAGTCCTCGGTCTCGCTGAGCCGTAGCCGTCCGGTGACACTTACCTTCCCGGTGGGCGGAGCGGGCACCTCGGGAGTGGCGTCGGCGGTGGCGCCTGCCTGGACCCAGCCCCGGTTCACGATCACCGCCGTGCCGTTGCCGGTGACGAGGGGGGTCAGGACGTAGAAGCCGTTCAGCCCGTTCTGGGGGCGCCTGCGTACGAGCAGGGCGTGGGCCGGGTCGTACGTGCCGGAGACCGTGACCTGCCTGTACCGGTCGTCCTCGCGGACCCGCTGCGCCGGGGCGGCCAGCTTCTCCAGCGGCACCGGCGCGGCCTCGATGTTGGCGGTGACCCGCGTGCTGTTGGCCGACCGCTCCTCGAAACGCCCGTACTGCCACCGCCCGAGGAACACGAAAGCGGGGATGACCAGCAGCACCACCAAGTGGAGCGCCAGCCATCGAGGCGTCAGCAGGAACCGGTACACGCTCTCAAGCCTAGGCACCGGGAGGGGTGCCCCCGCACGCGCCTATGCGCTCCTGAGCTCGGCACCTGACCCCGGCACCGGGGTCACCTCGCGCGGCCCGCCCACCTCGTGGCCGTCGGCGCACCGGAAGTGCTGCTCGATGGGGGCGCCACAGTCGCGGTGGGTGAGCACCACCGGCGGGCCCTCCTCGTCGGTCAGGTATCTGTCGCCCCAGTGCATGAGCGCGACCAGCAGGGGATAGAGGTCGCGGCCCTTCTCGGTGAGCCGGTATTCGTCGCGCTGCCGCTGGCCCGGCTCGCGGTAGGGCTCCTTGCGCAGCAGTCCCTCGTCGACCAGCCGGGCCAGCCGGGCGCTGAGGACCTGGCGGGGGGCACCGGTGTTGGCCTGCATGTCGGCGAATCTCCGCACGCCGCTGAACGCCTCGCGCAGCACCAGGAAGGTCCACTTCTCCCCGACGATGTCCAGGGTGCGCTCGATCGAGCAATTGTTCACCCGGAAGTTCACCCGGAAGGGAACGTTCATCTTTCTATTATACCTGAGTTCAATTGACAGACTCAGCATTGACTGCGAGCCTGGGTCTATGCGAGGAACTCAGACCCGCCCCGCGCGTGCCGACGACGAAGAGCGGATCAGGTGCTTCCTGGCCGGGTTGTCGTTGCACACGCAGACGCTCCGGTTCTTCACCGGCATCAGCACGCCGGCCGCCGGGCTGGTGCGCACGCTGCTCGCGACGGACGAGCGCCGTGACGCGCTCGTCGCCACCACCGTGGCGAGCGGCGAGATCGTCGGCCACGCCATGAGCTTCCGGGGTGACTGCGCCGACGTGGAGATCGCCGTGGTCGTCGCCGACCGGTGGCAGGGGCAGGGGATCGGGCCTCAGCTGGTCGACACGCTGCTCCTGCGGGCCTCCGTACGCGGCGCGAGGACCGTGGGCATGGACGTGCTGGGCGAGAACCGGCGCGTGCTCAGGCTCATCCGCAGGCTCTGGCCGGACGCCCGGATGAAGGTCAGCTCCGGATCGGTGGAGGTGACCGCTATGATCGATCCAGCCGGTCTATTTGCGGAACAACGTTCTGGTGGCACACCATTGACAGCGTGAAGAGTGCCAAGAACGGACGCGACGGCCGGACCCGCATCATCGAGGGTGCCCTCCGCCGCTTCAGCCAGGACGGGGTGTCGGCCACCACGCTGGCCAGCCTCCGCGAGGAGAGCGGTGTCAGCGTCGGCAGCTTCTACCACCACTTCGCCAGCAAAGAGCACGTCTTCGGCGTGCTGTACGCCGAGATCCTCACCGCGTACCAGAACGCCTTCCTCGCTGAGCTGGTCAGCCACCAGGAGGCCCGCGCCGGCATCGAGGCCGTCGTGGCCTTCCACATGCGCTGGGCGGGCGAGCACCCGGAGAAGGCCAGGCTGCTGGTCAGCGAGCGGCCGCCGCGCAAGCAGGAGCCGGGCGGCGCCGAGGTGGCCGAGGCCAGGCGCGCGTTCTTCCGCCAGGTGTCCGACTGGTGGCGGCCGCACATGAAGAACGGCCTGCTCCAGCCGGTCCACCCGACCATGTGTTACGTGCTGTGGCTGGGGCCGGCGCAGGAGATGTGCCGCCTGTGGTTCGCCGGCGCGCACACGCCCACGGAAGAGGAGATCAAGGGACTGGGCGCCGCGGCCTGGCAGAGCCTCCGCCAGCAGTGACGCCGGCCCCGGCTGCTCGCACGTCCTCGGCCGGCGCACCCACCGTCCCCAACGCGCCAGGGAAGCGCGACCGGTTGGCCGGCGCCGCCTCCTTGGCCCTCTTCTCGACGTCTCCTCTGACGACACTCCCCGCTGCGACCCCGAAGGGCCACCGTCCGGGCGCGCGCACGCGGACGGCGCGCCCTGCGCCCTCTCTAGTGCGGCCGCCGTGACGCCGGACGGTGCACCGTCACGCCGGTCGGCCGGAGCCGGGTGGGGACGCGCCAGCTCGCCCGGTCGAGCAGGATGTCCAGCCGCAGGTCGCCGCGCTGCCTGCGCAGCCCGGGCACGCGCACCCGGTCGTGCACGTCGAACCTGCCCCGATGCGGATAGCCGAACCCCAGCTCGCCCGGCAGCACGCGCAGGTCGTCGCGGTTGCCGCAGCGCGGGCACGTCCAGGACACGAGATCCATGCCGCGGTTGTAGTCGGAGCAGGCACTGAAGTACTCGTCGGGGCCGAATCGGGACTCGCAAGCCAAGCAGGGGATCAGCATGGGTCCGCTCCTTGGGACGGCGTGGTGACTTCCCTAGAGATAACGCTTCTCACTTGTCCGCCGCTTGCAGAACGCTTGGCCTCTTAGGTAACAGTATGAATACTCACCGGAGTGACGAGCCTGGGGCGGAGAGCGGTAGCTTGCGTGACCAGCGGAGCCCCGTGCGAGTGCGACCATCAGATCGTGCGACGAGCCTGGGGCGGAGAGCGGTAGCTTGCGTGACCAGCGGAGCCCCGTGCGAGTGCGACCATCAGATCGTGCGACGAGCCTGGGGCGGCGTGACCAGCGGATCATGCGGGGGAGTCCGCAGTGAAAAGATGGACTCGTGGAACGACTACGCCATCATCTCCTGGAGACCGGTTACACCATCGACGGCGTACGCGATCGGCTGGGCGGCATGGCGGCCTCGGCGTTGGCCAGGGAGGAGCTGGTCCCGGCCTTGCGGGCGACCGCTGACGGCGATCCCCTGGCCACGTTGATCAGGCTGTGGTGGCTCGGCGTTCCCGTCCCCGCCAAGTCCGTCGCGCCGGAGGTCCTCGACTCCGGCCTGGTCAGTGCCGACGGCGACCACGTGAGCGCGACCGTGCATCTTCAGCCCTGGGAGACCGGCGGCTACCTGGTATCCGACCGCAAGGTGCGCCCGGGCGACCCGGCGCTGCGGCCCGACCACGTCGTCGGCGCGGGCGGCGCCTCGGCGAACCTTGCCCAGCTCGTCACCCGCCGCCCGGTGGGGCGCGCGCTCGACCTGGGCACCGGGTGCGGGGTGCAGGTGCTGCACCTGGCGGAGCGGGCCGAGCGGATCGTTGCAACCGACGTCAATCCGCGGGCCGTGGAGCTGGCCAGGCTGAGCTGGGAGCTGTCCGGCATCTCCGACGTGGACGCGCGTACGGGGTCCATGTTCGAGCCGGTCGAGGACGAGCTGTTCGACCTGGTCGTGAGCAACCCGCCGTTCGTCATCGGACCCGCGGGCGACCTGACCTATCGTGAGACGGGCGGCGACGGATTCTGCCGCGACCTCGTACGCCGGACGCCCCGCCACCTCAACCCCGACGGCCAGGCCCACTTCCTGGCCAACTGGCTGCACGTCGAGGGAGAAGACTGGCGCGACCGCGTGGGCGGCTGGCTGCGCGAGACCGGCTGCGACGCGTGGGTGGTCCAGCGCGACGTGCAGGACCCGGCCGAGTACGTCGAGCTCTGGCTCAGGGACGCGGCAGAGCAGGGCACCAAGGCCTACGCCGAGCACTACGACCGCTGGCTGGCCTGGTTCGACGAGCGCAAGGTCGAGGGCGTCGGGTTCGGCTGGATCACCATGCGCAACTCCGGCACGCTCGACCCGGTCGTACGCGTCGAGCACCTGGACCACCAGGTCGCGCTCCCGGTCGGCGACTATGTGGACTCCGTGCTCAACGCCGTCGCCGCCGCCCACCGGGCCAAGGGGCTGGATGCCGCGCGCCTGCGTACCGCCGACGGACTGCTGGACGAGCGCATCGGCCTGCCGGGCGCGGAGGATCCCATCCGCATCGTGCTGCGCCAGACGCAGGGGCTGCGACGTAGCAGGGAGGTCGGCACGGTGGAGGCCGCGCTGGCGGGCGTGTGCGACGGCGAGCTGGCGCTCGGCCCGCTGCTCAACGTGATCGCCGAGCTGGTCGGCGACGGCGAGATCGCGGACGCCGACGCGATCAGGCCACTCATCGCAGAAGGCTATTTCCTGCTTTAATCAGCCGTTAATTCGACGTTGACCCCTCGGGTGGAGGCTCAGGCCAGGACACGGACCCGGGGGGTTCGAGGGCCGTGTCAGGTCCGGCCGGTCGTCTGGAGTGAGGCGGCTGGCCGCTACGCGGAGCATCCGGATGACCGGGCCCCCTAGCGACGTGTGGCGGTCAAAGATGACCGGCCGGGCTGCATCACCACGCATTCGTAACGGCCTGATCGACAAGAAACCTGCCCATCAGACTGCCGCCCTGCTGTCGTGCATGGTCAAGATCGTAACGGCAGTCCATTCAGCAGGTTTCTCATCGAAAGGACAGCCTTGATCAACCATGTGTGGATGACACGTCTGGACGACGAGCTGTACTCAGGACTCGATGACGGCCTTGGCGGTGGGCTCGGTGACGGTTTCGGCTACGAGGATGCCGTCGAGCAGGACCTTGAGATCCCCGGCTTCGGGAGCGCCGAGCCGGGAGAAGATGTCGAACGCCTGCCGCAGGCAGTCCAGGCTCCTCGTGGTGCTGCCCAGGCCGTGCAGCGCCTTGCCGAGCACGGTGAGTGACAGCGCCTCGCCGTAGGGATGGCCGATCTCGCGGGAGATCACCAGGGCCTGCTCGGCGTGGCGGACGGCGTCGGGGTAGCGATCGGCGGCGATGAACGTCTCGGCCAGCCGGGAGCAGACCCGCTGCTCCCAGACCCGCTGCTTGCTGGCCCGGAAGAAGGCCAGGCACTCGGCGTGGTGGTGGACGGCCTCGGTGAGCCGGCCGACCCGGGACAGCACGATGCCGAGGTGGTAGCGGGCGCGGGCGGTGCCGGCGCCGCTGCCGATCTCGGTGAAGATGGCCAGGCCCTTCTCCGCGGCGGCGATCGCGTCCTTGGGACGGCCCAGCCCCAGGTGGTCGCGGGCGGAGTAGCTGAGCACGAGAGCCTCGCCGGCCGGCACGCCGTGCTCGCGGTAGAACCGCTTCGCGGAGTCGAACAGCTCGAGCGCCTCGGTGTGGCGGCGCTGCCTGCCGACGACGACGGCCAGGGCGTTGAGCACCTCGCCGGTGACGATCTTCTCGCCACGGGCCACGGACAGCTCATACACGGCCCTGAAGTGCTCCTCGGCCTCCTTCAGCCGGTTGCCGGCGAACAGGACCCGGCCCAGCACGTACCGGACGCGCAGCTCGCTCGCCGTGTCGCCGAGCTCCCGCGCGGCTGCCAGCACGGCACGGGTGGCGTTGCCGAACTCGCGCGTGTGCGTGCCCGACTCCAGCAGCGGCTCCATCGCCAGCAGGAGGTCGGCTGCGGGCAGGAGCTGCTCGGCCGTGCGGGCCGCGGCGGCGGCCTGGTTGATGGTCGCGAACAGTGAGTCGCCCTCGGAGATCAGCCAGGCCACGGCCTCGTCGGCGGAGCCGAAGGCGCGCCCGCTGCCGATCACCACGAGATTGCCGGGGATCATGCTGCCCTCGTAGGCCAGCCGGTGCGCGGACTGGGCCGAGGCCAGGTAGAAGCCGAGCAGCCGGCGCAGCGCCAGCGTCCTGGCCTGGGGCCGTTCGGTCTTGTCCAGCTCGCGCCTGGCGAACAGTTTGAGCAGGTTGTGGAAGCGGTAGCGGCCGGGCGCGGGGGCCTCCAGCAGGCTCGCGTCCACGAGGGACTCCAGTACGGACTCCGCCTCGAGCTCGCTCACCGACAGCACGGCGGCCGCCGCGCCTGTGGAGACGTCGGGCCCGTTGGGCAGCGAGAGCAGGCGGAAGGCGCGCGCCGCGTGGGAGCCCACCTGCCCGTACCCGAGCGCGAACGTGGCCTCGACGGCCAGGTTGCCCACGCGCAGCTCGTCGAGGCGGCGCTGCTCGTCGGCCAGCCTGGGCACCAGCGAGGCGATCGTCCAGGAGGGCCGCGCGGCCAGCCTGGAGGCCACGATCCGCACTGCCAGCGGCAGGAACCCGCAGGCCGCCACCACGTCCATGGCAGCGCCGTGCTCGGCCGACACGCGCTCCGCCCCGGCCACCGACGCGAACAGCGACAGCGCCTCGCCCGGCTCCATCACGTCGAGATCGATCAGTTTGGCGGAGGGCAGATCGGCCAGCTTGCCGCGGCTCGTCACGATCGCCGCGCACCCGGGCGAGCCCGGCAGCAGCGGGCTGACCTGCTCGGCGTCGCGGGCGTTGTCCAGCAGGACGAGGATGCGGCGCTCGGCCAGGAGCGACCGGTAGAGCGCGGAACGTTCCTGCAGTCCCGCGGGAATGACGTCAGGCGGTATGCCGAGCGCGCGCAGGAACCCGCCGAGCGCCGACTCGGGCGCGGTGGGTTCGCCGGCGTAGCCGCGCAGGTCGGCGTAGAGCTGGCCGTCCGGGTACAGGTCACCGGCCAGGTGGGCGACGTGCACGGCCAGCGCGGTCTTGCCGACGCCGCCGATGCCGGAGATCGCCGCCACAGGGACGCCCTCAGGCGCCGACAGCTGGGTACGAAGGCGTGTGGCGATCTCCTGGCGGCCGGTGAAGTCGTTGACGGCGGCGGGAAGCTGGGCGGGGCGCGGCAGCTGGAGCGCCGGCCGCGGCTCCTCCGCTTCGGCGGGCTCCTCCTCGGCCACGCCGGCGGCGGCCAGCGTTGGGTCGGCGGCCAGGATGCGCTGGTGCAGCGCGGCCAGCTCGGGGCCGGGCTCGATGCCCAGCTCGTCGATCAGGGCCTCGCGCGTGTCCGTGAAGACGGTGAGCGCGTCGCCCTGCCGCCCGCACCGGTAGTAGGCCAGCATGAGCTGGGCGCGCAGCTTCTCGCGCAGCGGGTGGTCGGCGGTCAGCGCGATCAGCTCCGAGACGATCTTCGCGTGGTTGCCCAGCTCGAGGTCCACGTCCATGAGGGTCTCGACGACGTTGATACGGCGCTCGATCAGCCGGTCGCGCTGGTGCTCGGCGTACGGGCCGACGGTCCCGGCCAGCGGCTCGCCCTCGAACAACGACAGCGCGGCCCGCAGAGCCCGGGCCGCCTCGGACAGCCGGCCCGCCTTGCGGGCGCTCTCGGCCTCCTGGACGCCGCGTTCGAAGCGGACCAGGTCGAGCGAGCCGTCGGGCAGCCGCAGCGCGTAGCCCCTGCCGATGGACGTGAGCAGCTCCGGGCGGGAACGAGCGGGCCTGTCCGGCTCGAGCACCGTGCGGAGCCTGGAGACGTAGGTGCGCAGCGCGCCGAGGGCTCGCGGCGGCGCCTCCTCGCCCCACACAGCGTCGATCATCTCGTTGGGGGTGACCGCATGACCCTCGCGCAGGAGCAACATGCCGAGGATGGAACGCTGCAGCGGGGTGCCAAGATCTAACTCCTGGCCGTCACGCCACGCGCGGACAGGACCGAGCACGGCGAACCTGAGCCCGCCCTCAACGCTCTGACCAGCCATGCCGTATGTCTCCAAGCCAATGGATCGTTTTGTTACCAAATGATAGATCTAATGTCGTTTGTCACCTAGATTCCGGACTGATCGTCAGATGTGCCGTTGATCCGTCTTTAATCTGGCGTTGAGCGCGCCCCGGGACGATGAGGGTCGGCTAGGCATGACTCACACCGCGGGGGCGTGTCATGTAGAGCACCTGTAGGCAGGAAAAAATACGGCCCCGCCCAAAGTTTCTGGGGCGGGGCCGTGGTGGACGGGTTCTCAGGCTGCCTCGACCAGTCCGAGCCGCATGGCCAGTCGCTCGCGTACGAGCGGCCATTCGGAGTTCAGGATCGAGTAGAACGCGGTATCTCGGACCGTGTTGTCGGCGCCTCGGCTATCCGCTCGTCGCACCCCGTCGAAGTGTGCGCCGAGGGCCTCGATGGCGGCCCGGGACCTGGTGTTGCGTACGTCTGCCTTCAGGGTGATGCGGTGGACGTTCCACGTCTCGAAGGCGTGCGAGAGCATCAGGAACTTGCTCTCACGGTTGACACCCGTGCCCTGGGCGCCGGCGCCCAGCCAGGTGTAACCGATGTCGGCCACGGACGGAATCTCGCCCACCGCACCGCGTGTACCCGGTGGCCAGGGCATGGGGCCCTGCCAGTACTCCAGGTGCATGAGACGGGTGGCACCGACCACGCGGTCGGTGTTCAGCCACCGGATGGCGAAGGGCAAAGTGCGGCCCTCCGCCTGCTCAGCCATGGCGGCCTCCACATAGGAGACCATCTCGTCCCGGCCATCCGGGACGCGAGTGAAGGCGTAAGTAGAACGGTCTTCACTCGCCGCGGCGACGAGATCGTCGATCACCGCGAGGCTGAGAGGTTCCAGGCGCACGGAGCGCCCGGACAAGGTGACAAGAGCGGGCATGTGCACATGATGAGGGGAAGGAGACGTGCACGTAACCATGCCCAAAGGAAGATCTTTTGCAGGTTTCTGCAGATGGGGTGTTTCCGCAGGTCAGAGGCCCCTTTTGGGGGACGGCAAACCGGCTCTTGGGGAAAGATTCGCCTAACTGTGACATGGCGTCGGTACGAACGCGGGCTGCCGTTCACGCACCACGCCGTGCCGTACTACTGCGAGCTCTTTCAAGCCCCTCGACAGAAAGTCCAAATTGGCGGAGATCCAGGGAAGTTGGAGCGGATCTGCGCTGTTCAGGGCGGTCAGTCGCTCTTCGGCGGTGTCGCCGTAAAGCAGGCTCACCGCGACCCGCACCCTGGCCGCCGCGGGGTCGTCGCCGAACGCGTGTCCCGGCAGGACGCCGATGCCGTGTTCCTCCAGCAGGATCTTGGTGATCTCGGCGGAGCCGCCGAGTCGCAGATGGCTCAGGTCGGGGTAGAGATAGAAGCCACCTTGAGGCGGGGGTGCGGCGGCCCCGATCTCGGCGAACCTCTCGTGTACGGCCCTCGCGACCGCGCCGTGCAGCCTGCGGCTGCGCTCGATGCGCTCGCTCAGCTCGGACGGCTCGCCGAAGGCGTACGCCGCGGCCTCCTGCACGGGAGCCGCGGGCGCGGACCAGATCTCGCTGGCCACCGCGAGCAGGCTCCTGTGCAGCGCGTGGGCGCCCGCGGGCAGCCTGGCCACGCCGATCCGCCAGCCGCCCAGCGCGAGGCTCTTGCTCAGCCCGGTGGTGATGATCGTGCGCTCCGGCGCGAGATCGGCGGGCGAGGTGTACGGCACGTCCGGGTCGTGGATGATGTCGCGGTAGATCTCGTCCGAGATGATCAACAGATCGAGCTCGCGGGCGATCTCCACCAGGCGGCCGATGGTCTCCGGCCCGGCCAGGCGGCCCGTCGGGTTGTCCGGCAGCGTCACCAGCAGCGAGTTGACGGTCCTGCCCTGTGCCCTGGCGCGGCGCACCGCGGCGGCCACGAGGTCGGGGTCGGGCGCTCCGCCCTCTCCTGGCGGTGCGGGCACCAGGATGGGACGGGAGCCGACCAGATCGGCCTGTGCGGCGTAGCTGACCCAGCTGGGCATGGGCAGGACGATGTCCCCGCCGATCGCCAGGAGCAGGCCGTACAGCAGCGACTTGCTGCCGGGCCCGCAGACGACCAGTTCGGGGTCGGTGTTGAGCCCCCGTCGTGTCCAGTAGCCCGCCGCCGCCGTCCTGAGCTCGGACGCCCCCGCCACCGGCCCGTAGCCGTTGCGTTCTGATGCGGCGGCCAGCCTGTCGCGCAGCGCCGGGTGGACGGGCAGCCCTGCCTCACCGAAGGCCAGGTGCAGCACGCGTTCCCCGGCGCGCCGTCTTCGGTCGATGTCTTCGTTTGCCGCCAAGGTGGCAGAGAGGGTAACGGTCATGTTTGTCACGTTCCCAGGGTGGTTTGATGAAGGCATCAGCACAAGCGAGGCTTTTTGTGGGTAGGCATAAGGAAGACTGATGCTTGAATTGCGGCGTTTGGTCCTGATCTGCGAGTTCGCTCGTCGTGGCAGTATCGCTGCGGCCGCTTCCTCTCTCGGGTACAGTCCGTCGGCCGTTTCGCAGCAACTCGTCGCGCTCGAACGCGAGACCGGTACGGCCCTCATCGACAGGACCGCGCGCAGTGCCGAGCTCACCGACGCGGGGCGGCGGCTGGTGGCGCACGCGGAGCGCATTCTGTCGATGGTCGAGGAGGCCGAGTCGGACTTGTCCGCACACGCGGGTACGCCCGCGGGGCGGGTCATGGTCACCGCCTTCCCGACGGCGGCGGTGGCGTTCGCGCCGGCGCTGGCGCGCTCGCTGCGCCGCCACACGGAGCTGACGCTCCGGCTGGGGCAGAGCAGGTCGGGGCGGGGCCTGCGGGAGGTGCAGTCGGGGGAGGTGGACATCGCGCTGGTGGACGACTGGTACGGGCGGGTGCGCGACAGCGAGAGCCTGCGGGTGTTCCCCCTCCTGCATGACCCGCTGGTGCTGGTGGTGCCGCGCAAGCACCGCCTCGCGGACCCCGACGTGCCGCTGGACCTGCGCGAGCTGCGGGACGAGCCGTGGATGGCGACGCCCGACGGGGAGCAGTCCCGGCTGGCGGTGGACCGGCTCTTCGTGGACGTGGGCGGCGCCCGGCGCACGCCGTGGGAGTTCGAGGGCCTGGGGACGATCCTCTCGCTCGTGGCCAAGGGGATCGGCATCGCGGCCGTGCCCGCTCTGGCGCTGGCGGCCGGGGTGCGGGGGCTGGCCGTACGTCAGTTCCCCGGCAACCCGGTGGGTCGTGACGTGCACGCCGTCGCCCGCGGCTCCAGCGTCCATCGGCCGTCGGTGTCGGTGACACTCCGCGCCATCCACGTGGCCGCCCGCTACATCGCCGCCGATCTGGATCCGGTACGCGCCGCGGACAGGCGCCCACCGGAAGACCCCCTGGACGGGTAGCGTTTGCCGTTATGGCGCCGACGTACGACATCGAGCACCTCCTGCTCTCCCAGCCGAGCACCCGGACGGTCGCGGGCATCGACGAGGTGGGCCGCGGCGCCTGGGCGGGGCCCGTCACGGTGTGCGCGGTCGTCACCGACCTGTCCGAACCGCCGGCCGGCCTGACGGACTCCAAGCAGCTCTCGGCCGCCAGGCGCGTCCCGCTCGCCGATGAGCTGGCCGCCTGGGCGATCGGCGTCGGCTATGGCGAGGCCACCCACACGGAGGTCGACGCGCTGGGCATGACCGAGGCCCTGCGCAGAGCGGCCCGCAGGGCTCTGGAAGCGCTGCCGGTGCGCCCGGACGCGGTGATCCTCGACGGCAAGCACGACTACATCGGCCCGCCCTGGCTGGTGCGCCTGGAGGTCAAGGGGGACGCCGCGAGCGTCTCGGTCGCGGCCGCGTCCGTCCTGGCGAAGGTCCGGCGCGACACGTACATGGGGACGATCGGCTGCGAGGAGTACGGCTTCGCCGAGAACGCCGGCTACCCGTCACCCCTGCACCAGGAGGCCCTCGCCCGGCTGGGGCCGACGCCCCATCATCGGCTCTCGTGGTCCTACCTGGACGATCTTCCGCAGTGGCGGCACCTCAAGCACCATCGGGACCCGCTGGTGGGCGAGGGCCAGGAAGCGCTTTTCGGCTGACATGCGGATCGGGGTCTTTGTCGTCGCGGCGCGATTTCCCGGCCAGGAAGCCGGGCACGTGCTGGCGAACGCCGTCGAACTGGTTGTGGCGGCGGAAGAGGCGGGGTTCGACGACGCGTGGATCGCCGAGCACCACTTCATGTCCTACGGCGTCTGCCCCTCCGCCACCACCCTGGCGGCGGTCGCGCTCGGCAGGACCTCGCGGATCGGGCTCGGCACGGCCGTCAGCGTGCTGTCCACCCAGCATCCCGTGGCGCTGGCCGAGCAGGCGGCCATGCTGCATCACCTGTCCGGCGGGCGGTTCACGCTGGGGGTCGGCAGGGGCGGGCCGTGGGTGGACCTGGAGGTGTTCGGGACGGGTCTGGAGCGGTTCGAGCGGGGGTTCGGGGAGTCGCTCGACCTGCTGCTCGGCGCGCTCTCGGGGGAACCCGTCGCCGCTGACGGGGAGTTCTTCCGCTTCAGGGAGGTCCAGATGGTGCCCGGCGCGCGGATGCGGCCCGTGGTCGCGTGCACCTCCGAGGCGACCGTGGGGATCGCGGCAGAGCGAGGGCTGCCGATGCTGCTGGGGATGCACATCGGGGACGCGGAGAAGGCCGCCCTGGTCGCCGACTACGCGGCCCGTGGCGGCACGGCCCGTGATCACCTCGCCGCCGGGGTCGCCTACGTGGCCGACTCCACGGCGGAGGCGGTACGGGAGATCAAGGAGTCCTTGCCCCGGTGGCTGGAGCCGGGACTGGCCGGATACGTGCCGGTGGACGGCCGGCCCAGACCTTCACGAAATGTCCCGGCATATGCGGATCTGTTGAGCAGAATTCATCCCGTCGGGTCGGCCGAGCATTGTGCCGAGACGATTCTGCGTACCACGGAGAACACCGGGATCGAGCGGTTCGTTCTGCTGGTCGAGGGGTTGGGGGAGCATCGGCGGACACTGGAGAACGTGCGGCGGTTCGGTGCCGAGGTGCTGCCCATGCTGCGCCGGTGACCCGGGCAGGGTCACCGACGCGGCGGGTTCAGCAGTCCACCAGCTCCGGCTTCTGGTTGAGGATCTGAGCCCTCGGGGTGACGAAGTCGCGCAGGGCCTTCGTCGCCGTCGGGTCGAAGACGGCGACCCGGTGGCAGTTCTGGAACGCCAGGCGTACCCCGAAGTGGCGCTCCAGCGCGCCGCGCATCGCGTCGCTGGCCAGGCAGCGCAGAAGCTGGCCGCGGGCCTCCTCTGACGGCGGTGGCACCTGGTTGTCGGCGAACTCGGCTCCCGTCTGCTCGCGCTGCTCGACCAGCTCGTTGATCAGCGACCACGCGTACGGGAGCGAGTCGCGGACACACGCGAGAAACGCCGCGTCGTCCACGTCACCGGCTCTGGCCTGGTCGAGCAGTTCGTTCGGAACGGTCAGCGACATGCTGTCTCCTCTCGAAAGGGATCAAATTTGACGCTATGCGGGGATTCGTTCTTGCTCCAGATGGGTTGAGGTAAGCACTCAGGGGCCGTACACGAAATCCGGGTCTATCTGTGCGGCCAGGTCGGAGCCGGTCCGCTCGTTGCCCCACGCGCGGGCGTTGCGCAGGTGGAACTCCACGGTCTGCCGCCCGAAGCGCTCCCAGTCCTTCTCCTGCTGATCGAGGGCCTTGTGCAGGACGGCCAGCGCGTCGGCGTTGACCGGCTCCAGGTCGTCAAGGGTGAAGTGGCGGCCCTGCTCCATGGCGCGCACGGCGGCCGAGTGCTCCATCCAGGTGAGCAGGTCGTCGCCCACGTGCCCGCGCAGGAAGTCGACGTCGGACTGGCTGTGGACCTTGTTGCCGACCACGGCGAGCGCGACGTCGTACGAGGCGGCGTGGTCGCGGTACTGCCGGTAGACGCTCACGCCCTGCCTGGTCGGCTCGGCGACGAGGAACGTCAGGTCGAACCGGGTGAAGAGCCCGGAGGCGAAGGAGTCGGCCCCCGCGGTCATGTCGACCACGACGTACTCGCCGGGACCGTCGACCAGGTGGTTGAGCAGCAGCTCCACCGCGCCCACCTTCGAGTGGTAGCAGGCCACGCCCAGGTCGTCCTCGCTGAACGGCCCGGTCGCCAGCAGGCGCAGGCCTTCGGGGGTGGTCAGCGCGTACGGGTCGGCGGCCAGGTCGTCGAAGCTCAGCAGCCGGGAGCCGCGACCGGGCGGGGTCGTCTTGATCATGGCGTCGGCGGAGGGGATGCGCGGGTTGTCGCCGCGCAGCCGCTCCTTGATCTCGGTGAGACGGGCCCCGAGCGGCTCGGGCTGCCGGTCGAGGCCGAGCACCATGGCCAGGTGCTGGTTGATGTCGGCGTCGATGGCCACCACCGGCCCGCCCTGCCTCGCCACGTGCCGGGCGAACAGCGCGGACATCGTCGTCTTGCCGCTGCCACCCTTTCCGACGAACGCCACTCTCACGGCCCCTCCATATGAGCATGAAAATCGTTTCCGTTTCGGGTCGAGCAACATCATGCCACACTGTGTGCATGCGCGACGACGAATTGGCCCGGGGCGTGCGCCTCCGGGAGGAGGGCAGGGCGGAGGAGGCCAGGGAGCTGCTGGCCGGGCTGGCGCGCCGGCATCCTGACGACGCCGAGGTGGCCTACCAGACGGCCTGGGTGCACGACACGCTCGGCCTCGAGGCCGAGGCGGTGCCGTACTACGAGAGGGCCCTGGCGGACAAGGAGCTGGGCGATCGGCTGGGGGCCTACACCGGGCTCGGGAGCACGTTGCGCGTGCTCGGGCGGTATGACGAGGCGTTGGAGACGTTCGTCAGGGCGCTGGGGGAGTACCCCGGTGACGCCGGGCTGCGCACGTTCATGGCGATGACGCTGTACAACCTCGGCCGTTCTCAGGAGGCGGTCTCGACGCTGCTCAAGGTGGTGGCCGAGTCGGGCCACGTCGGCGGTTACCGGCGGGCCGTCGAGTACTACGCGGACCACCTCGATGAGACCGTCTAGGCGCAGGTCGCGTCGAGGTTGACCGGGCGGTCCAGGTCCGGCGCCGGGCTGGCGTCGGTCCTGGGCGAGGGGCGCGCCTTCAGGGCCTCGGCGACCTTGTGCCGGATCAGGGACCAGTCGGGGTACACCGTGTTGATCAGCGGCGGCACGAAGCTGAGGCTGCGGATCTTCGTGTCCTTGACCTTCTGCGACAGGTCCACGACGGCCGGCAGCAGCTCCTGCGGGAGGTCGGTCGAGATGGCCCGCTTGGTGGCCGCGGCCAGCCGCTCGAAGCTGTTGAGCACGGTCAGCGCGTCGGCCTGCTTGGCGACCGCGTTGAGCAGGCACTTCTGGCGTCCCATGCGGACGTAGTCGTCGCTGTCGGTACGCGAGCGGCCGTACCAGAGGGCCTCCTGGCCGGACAGCCTGCGGGTGCCGGTCGGCAGCAGGCCCTCGCGCCAGCGGCCGTACACGATGGGCTCCTTGATGGTGACCTTCACGCCTCCCATGGCGTCGATGATCTCCGCGAACCCCTTCATGTCCACGAGGGCGTAGTAGTTCACGTCGATACCGAGGATGTCGCTGATCGTCTGCTTGAGCAGGGTCGCGCCGCGCTTGCCCTTCGCCACGCCCGGCACCATGTCTGGATTGTCCTCGGCGAACTGGTAGATCTCGTTGAGCAGCCCGGGGGTGTCGGGGCCGTCGCCGGTGAAGCCGTAGGGGAAGCGCGCCCTGGCCGGGCCGTCGGAGAAGTGGACGTTCTGGAGGTTGCGCGGCAGGCCGAACAGGACGGTGGCGCCGGTCTCAGTGTCCACGCTGGCCACGGTCATGCTGTCGGTACGCACACCGGGCCGTCCCGGCGCCGCGTCCCCGCCCAGGAGCAGGAAGTTGACCCGGCTGGCGCCGTTCCACGGGTCCTGGGCCATGACGGGCGTGCTGCTGGCGGTGGAGAACAGGGTGTTCACGACGTCTCGTGACAGGTACGCGAGCCTGGCGGCGTACACGGTCGGGGTCAGGACCAGCGCGCACAGGGCGACGGTCAGCGTCGTGGTCAGGAAGCGGCCCACGGTGTCCGCGCTCGGCGGACGTACCAGGACGAAAGACCAGACGATCACGCCGGTCCAGGCGAGCGCGATCACGACCAGCGCCACGGTGAGCCAGACGAGCCAGCGGGGCTGCACCGCCAGCGACAGCAGGTTGGCGCTGTACGCGGTGAACAGGGCGAGGACGCCGGCGAGCATCGCGACATGCCCGAACATGAGCGCCAGGCCAGTCTTGCGGCGTTCGGCCGCGAGATGCGCTACACCCCACAGCAGAGCCGAGGCGAACGTGAGTGCCATGCTCGCGCCTAGGCCGAATCCCCGCCGGTTCACTGTCATGCCTGGTCAAACCCCCATCGTGTGCTCATCCACGTCACCGTAGTAATGAGCTGTGCGGGATAGACGGTAGGAAAGAGAAGGGTTCGGTCAATTCCATGTCAAGACCACCTTGAGATATAACGTGAATGTGCGCAAGCGACACGGTAGTTATGGATTCGACGCACCCTGGGCGCTGGCCGGTCTGTTCTTGGGCGCCATCGGGCTGCTGGCCCTGGCGGTGATCTCCTTCCTGCTGGACATTGCCCCGGCCGGGATCGCGTTCCTGTTCGGCGGGCTCTACACGCTGGCCAGCGCCGCCAGCTACCTCTACACGACGCGGCGCGGCAAGTTCGTGGTCTGGGCCGGGGAACTCCAACTGCTGAAGGGCGACGAGCGGCTGCTCGACCTGGGCTGCGGCCGTGGGGCGGTGCTGCTGATGGCGGCGGAACGGCTGGAGCACGGCACGGCGACCGGCGTCGACCTGTGGCGCTCGAAGGACCAGTCAGGCAACGACGAGTCGACGACCAGGGCGAACGCCGAGGCCGAGGGCGTCTCCGACCGGGTCGAGCTGGTGACCGGCGACATGCGCGACCTGCCGTTCGGCGACGGCGCGTTCGACGTGATCGTGTCGAGCCTGGCCGTCCACAACATCCCCGACGCCGAGGGGCGCGCGCAGGCCGTGCGCGAGGCGCACCGGGTGCTGCGGCCCGGCGGGCTGATGCTGCTCGCCGACTTCCAGCACACGGTCGCGTACGAGGACACGCTGCGCTCGCTCGGCGTGGTCGACGTGCGGCGACGCGACGCGGGCTGGCGGTTCTGGTACGGCGGGCCGTGGTTCAGCACCGGCATCCTGGAAGCCAGGAAGCCTACCTAGCGAGAACGCGGGTAGCCACAAGAGCTTATGAGCGACGTGGAAACCGGTACTGTCACCACCAAAGTGCCCGCGCGCCTCGATCGGCTCCCCTGGTCCCGCTGGCACTGGATGATCGTCGTAGGGCTCGGCACCGTCTGGATACTCGACGGGCTCGAGGTCACCATCGTCGGCAACCTCTCCGGGCAGCTCGCCAAGCCGGGAAGCGGCCTGGACATCACTCAGGCGCAGGTCGCGGGCCTGGCCGCCGCGCTCTATGTCGCGGGAGCCTGCGCGGGGGCGCTGTTCTTCGGCTGGCTGACCGACAGGTTCGGCAGGAAGAAGCTCTTCCTCATCACGCTGGTCGTCTATCTGCTGGCGACCCTGATGACCGCGTTCTCCTTTCATGCGTGGTGGTTCTTCCTGTTCAGGTTCATGACGGGGTTCGGAATCGGCGGCGAGTACGCGGCCATCAACTCCGCCATCGACGAGCTCATCCCGAGCCACCACCGGGGGCGCATCGACATCATCATCAACGGCAGCTACTGGCTCGGCGCCGCCGGCGGCGCGCTGCTGACCGTGCCGCTGCTGAACGACCTGCCGGTGAACATCGGCTGGCGTGTCGCGTTCGGCCTGGGCGTGGTGCTGGGCCTGGCGATCCTGCTGGTACGGCGGAACGTACCGGAGAGCCCGCGCTGGCTGTTCATCCACGGCAAGGAGAAGGAGGCCGAGGAGATCGTCGGCGACATCGAGCGGCAGATCGGCGTCGACCTGCCGGAGCCGTCGGAGTCGATCACCGTGCGCCAGCGCAAGTCCATCGGATTCGTCCGGATCGCGCACACCATGGTCGCGCTCTACCCCACACGTACGATCCTGGGCCTGTCACTCTTCATCGGGCAGGCGTTCCTCTACAACGCGATCACCTTCGGCTACGCGCAGATCCTGTCCACCTTCTACAAGATCGACACGCACACGGGCTACTACTTCGCCGTGATCGCGGTCGGGAACTTCCTCGGCCCGCTGCTGCTCGGCCACCTCTTCGACACCGTGGGCAGGATCCCGATGATCTCGGCCACGTACATCGGGTCCGGGGTGCTCCTGCTGGGCACCGCCTGGCTGTTCAACCAGGGCGTGCTGACCGCCGTCACGCTGACCGCGTGCTGGTCCGTGGTGCTCTTCGTGGCCTCGGCGGGGGCCAGTTCGGCGTACCTGACCGTCAGCGAGATCTTCCCCATGGAGACCAGGGCCCTCGCCATCGCGTTCTTCTTCGCGATCGGCACGGCCGCCGGCGGTATCGCCGGGCCGCTCGTCTTCGCCTCGCTGGTGGAGACCGGGGTGCCCGGGGACACGGCGCTCGCCTTCTCCATCGGCGCCATCGTGATGATCGCGGCGGGGCTGGTGGAGCTGCTGTTCGGGGTCAAGGCCGAGCGCAAGGGCCTGGAGGCCATCGCGACGCCTCTCACCGTGGAGTCATGAGCGAGATGCGGCCTGCTCACGGCAGGGTCAACACGACGTGAATGCCTCCTTCCGGCCTGGGATAGGCGCGGACGGCGCCGTGGTGCATCGCGGCGATCGACGCGACGATGGCCAGTCCCAGTCCGAAGCCGTCATTGGTGGTGCGGTCGTTCAGCCGATGGAACGGTTGGAACAAGTCGTCGACGGCGTCGGGCGCGATGACTGGGCCGGTGTTGGCCACGACAACGGTGGGTCGTCCCTTCACCGTGCACGTGGTGACCCAGACGTCGCCGCCGGAATGGTTGTAGCGCACGGCGTTGTCGACGAGGTTCGCGACGAGGCGTTCCAGGAGGAGCGGATCGCCTGAGGTGATGGCGGGCTGCAGCGAGGTGTGCGGCTGCCGGTCGAGTAGATCTACGGAGTCCAGGACGTCCTCGGCGACAGTGGCCAGGTCGACGTCCTCGTGAACGGTCAGCCCGCGCTCGTTGCGGGCCAGCGTGAGAAGGGCTTCGACGAGTGCTTCGGCGTTGTCGACGGCGTCGCGAACGTCGTGGGCCATGGCGCGCAGTTCGGTGGAGGTGGGTGCCGGCTTGGCGAGTACGACGTCCACGGTGGTCCGCATGAGACTGAGTGGGGTGCGCAGTTCGTGGCTGGCGTTGGCGATGTGTTCGGCGGCTGTGCGGGCGGCCGCGGCGATCTGGTGCACAGGTCGCAACACCCGTCCGGCGGCGACCCAGCCGGCCGAGGCCGCGAGGGCCACCACCGCGGCCAGCGCGGTCGCCGAGTACTGCACGAGGTGGGAAAGTGTCGCGTCGTGCTGGTCCTGCGCGCCCCAGATCTGGTAAGCCGACGCGCACTTGTCACGCAGGTTGAGGTCGGCGTCCTTGGTGGCGAGAGCCTGACGGCAGATTGGCTCGAAAGCCTGCCGGTCCGGCATCCGAAGCCATGACCTGCTCACTCCGCCGTCCGGCAGTTGGATCGTCGAGGATTCCGCTGTGGGCAGGGCGGCGACGAGGACATAGGTGATGACCACAAGGATGGCCCCGCCGACGGCGAAGAGGCAGGTATACAGCAACGTCAGGCGTACCCGGATGGGCGGCTCCGGTTTCGTCACATCCGGTATCCCTTGCCCACGACGGTCTCGATCAGCGGTGGCGGACCGAGCTTGCGCCGCAGCCTCGTCATCGTGACCGCGACGATGTTGCTGAACGGGTCGGCATGGGCGTCCCAGACGTGTTCGAGCAACTCTTCGGCACTGACCACGGCGCCGTCGGCGGCCGCGAGCGTTTCCAGTACTCCGAACTCTTTGCGCGTCAGGGACAGCGGGCGCCCGCCACGGCTGGCGCGGTGCCGGGCACGGTCGACGGTGAGGTCGCCGCGACGCACAATCGGTGGTGCGGACGCGCCGCGCCGGCCCAGCGCGCGTACCCGCGCCACCAGTTCGGGGAATGCGAACGGCTTGCCGAGGTAGTCGTCGGCACCCAGTTCCAGACCGTCGACGCGGTCGTCGACGCGGGCAGCGGCTGCCAGCATGAGAATCCGGGGCCCGTTCGCGCTGCCGACCATTGAGCGGCACACCTGGTCCCCATGTACCGCGGGCAGATCCCGGTCCAGCACCATCACGTCGTACGCGGTGCGGCCGGCCTCGGCCAACGCCGCCGCGCCGTCGAGCGCGACGTCCACCGCCATCCCGGCATCGCGGAGCCCTTCGGCGATCCGTCCGGCCAGTTTCGCGTGGTCCTCGACAACCAGTACTCGCATGGCGGCATCGTCCGCTGCCGGGCGTTAGATCAGTGTGATATTCACACCGGCGTGTGGACGAATCCTCGTAAGCGCCGGGCCGAATGACCTCGACGTTCATGTGTTTCCCGCAGCCGCGACCACATTCGGGACGAGATGACATCGGCATTACATCGCGTGTAAGACAGGTGTAATCGGCCGGCTGGTACCTTGTTTCACCGCCACCAATGAAATGGCAAGAGAGGGCGCGAGTCATGAGCATTACCCGCAAAAACTTCCTGAAACTCTCCGCCTTTGCCGCGAGCGCATCCGCCTTCGGCAACATTGTTGACCGCGGTAACAACAAGGGCGGGTACGGAACGCGCGCGGACAGCAGCGCCGAGAACGGCGAACTCGTACGGGTCGACGCCTTCCAGGGTGTGCTGAACGCCCTTGACCGGCACCCGCTCGTGGGCCTCGGGGACCCACATATGCACGAACTGTTCCACGCGTTCCTACGGTCGCTGGTCCGGATGCCGGCGCTGCAGTCCAAGGTCGACGACATCGTCGTCGAGTGCGGAAACGCCTTCTACCAGAACCTCTCCGACCGCTTCTTCCTGGATCTCGAGTCCGTTGACGATGCCGAGCTCTCGAACATGTGGCGTACTACGATCGGCGGCCGTGTCTACTGGGACTGCCCCGTGTACGAGCAGTTCTATCGAACGGTCCGTTCGGTCAACGAATCGCTACCGTGCAAGAAGCGTATCCGAGTGGTTCTCGGCGACCCCGCCATCGACTGGTCCCAAATCCAAAGCGCCGCGGACGCGGGCAAGTTGCCCACGGAAGACAAGCGAGAAACGTTCTATGCCGATGTCGTCGAACGGGAGGTGCTGGCAAAACGGCGCCGCGCTCTCCTCTTCATCGGCGGCGGCCATCTACGGCGTGGAGTTCACACGACTCCTGGAGGACTGATCCCGCCGGACAATCCTGATCAACCGAGCGCCGGCACTATTCTCGCCGAGAAGCATCCGGGGTCGCTCTACGTCGTGCTCCCGTTCTCGACCGTCAACTCGGCCATCGCGTCGTTGCCGGAAGGCGTCCCGGGGAGGGTGGAGCAAACCTTGGCCTCTTGGCCGACGCCGTCGTTGACGACTCTCGCGGGCACGTGGTTGGGACCCCAGCCGATGCCGGACCGCGCTTTGGATCCGAACTCGACCATTGAGGACCAGGCCGATGCCCTCTTCTGGATGGGCCCTGACGACACCCTCATGTGTTCGAGGCCAGATCCAGCGCTCTACCAGTCCGGCGACTACGCCGCCGAGCTTCGGCGCCGGAGCGAGATCATTTCGGCGAGAACCGAGACCACTGTCGATCTCGTCGCAGAAGGGCTGCACTTGGCGAGTCTGGGTCCGAGCTGTGCCGTCCGCTAGCGCACGGCCGTGATCACCCCGGCGCGGCACGCCTGAGAGACCCTGAGGGCACTCTCAGCGCTGATCCGTGCGGCGGCGCCGGGCGAGAAGTCACCCATGAATCGGGACATGTGGGCCCATGACGCCGGGACACCGGGATGGCACGATGCCGAACGTGCGGGTCTACAGAACCTCCGCGACCGCGGCGGCGCTCCTGATGTTCGTGGCGGGAGCACTGGCCGTCGAACCGCGGCTCAGAGAGCTCGGTGTCCCGGATCTCGTGACGCGGTTCGAGGCGTTCCGCGCGGTCGGGGCGCTGGCGTTCGGGCTGCCGGGGGCGTACCTGGTGGGCCAGCGGCGAGCCGGCGGGATCGGCCTGCTGATGCTGGCCATCGGAGCGGCGCAGGCGATCGGGCTGGCGACGGGGGCGTACGGGCTGCTCGGCATCCACGACCCCGCGCTCGGGCTGCCGCTGGCCGACCAGGTCATGTGGTTCTCCAACTGGATCTGGGCGCCCGCCTACCTGGCGGTGCCGACGCTGTTCATGCTGCTGTTCCCCGACGGGCGGCTGCCGTCGCGGCGCTGGTGGCCGGCTCTCGTGCTGAGCTTGGCGGCCATCACGGCGTCCACTCTGGGATGGGCGCTGCAGCCGGTCGGGCAGATGGACGTACCCGGCCTGTTCCCGCCCGGGTACGCCGGGGTGGAGCCGGTGGGAGCGTCACTAGCGGTGCCCGCCCAACTGGCCGGCCTCGCGCTCGGCGGCGTTGCGGTCGTCGCGGCCGTCGCCGCGCTGACTCACCGGCATCGGGCGGCGTCCGGGGCCGTGCGGCGGCAGGTGCAGTGGGTGCTCGCCGCGGGCATCGTCACCGTGGTCATGCTGGGCGTGTCACTGGCGAACCCGCCCGGTGGGATGGCGTTGCTCTCGCTGGCGCCGATCCCGCTGCCCGTGGCGGTGACGGTGGCGGTGGTGCGTCACCGGCTGTGGGACGTCGATCTGCTGCTGGCCCGTACGCTGGCGCTCGGCGCGCTGACCGGCGTGCTGCTGGCGGCCTACGCGGGCGCGGTCCTGCTCCTCGGCGGGCTCTTCGACGGGCTCTCCCCGGTGGCCGTGGCGGTGGTCGCGGCCCTGGCACAGCCCGTCCACGGATGGCTGCGGGCGCGGGCGAACCAGCTGGTCTTCGGCGATCGGGACGATCCGGTGGCCCTGCTGCGCCACCTCGGCGCCCGCCTGTCGGGGGCAGGCACCCCGGACGTGCTGCTCGACCAGGTCGCCGAGTCGGTGGCGCACGCGCTGGGCGCCCGCTACGTGGCGGTGGAGGAGGACGGCGCCGTGATCGCCTCGTGGGGGGAGGCAGCCGCGGCGGCCGCGCGGGTTCCGCTGGAGCACCGGAGAGAGCGGATCGGGACGCTGGTCGTGGCCGAGCCGCTGCGACGCAGGGACCGGGCGGTGCTCGCCGAACTGGCGCCGCACGTCGCCGTGACCGTGCGCGCCCATCGCCTGGCGGCCGACCTGGAGCGGTCCAGGCAGCGGCTGCTGGCCGCCCGCGAGGAGGAGCGCGCCCGGCTGATGCAGGAACTGCACGACGGCGTCGGGCCCACGCTGGCCGCCCTCGCCTTCCAGGCCGACAGAGGGCGGCGGCTGGTCGCCGGAGCGCCGGAGGCGGAGCGGCTGCTGGAGGAGCTGTCGGCCCGCATCCGCGGCACAGTCGTGGACATCAGGGCGATCGTGCAGGATCTGCGCCCGCCGCCGCTGGACGACCTGGGCCTGGCCGGGGCGCTGAACGCGCTGGCCAAGGGGTTCGCCGGGAACCTCGCGGTCGAGGTGGACGCCTCTCCCGAGCTGCCACATCTGCCCGCCGCCGTCGAACTGGCCGCCTACCGGATCGCCGCGGAGGCGCTGACGAACGCCGCCCGGCACGCGGCCGCCTCGCGCTGCGCGATCCACCTCGACAGGGCGGACCGGTCCGCCGAGACGAATGCGCACCTGGAGCTGCGGGTGGAGGACGACGGCATGGGCCTGCCCGAGCAGCGGCGCGACGGCGTGGGCCTGCGCTCCATGCGCCGCCGCGCCACCGAACTGGGTGGCACGTTCGACCTGTCCACGACGCGGAGCGGCACGAACATCCTCGTCAGGCTGCCGCTGAAGGAGGCCACATGACCAGGGTCGTCGTGGTGGAGGACCATCCGATGTTCGCCGAGGGTCTGATCGGGCTGCTGGGCGACCTGGACGGCGTCGAGGTCGCCGGGCACGCGGCCTCAGGGGAGGAGGCTGTGGAACTGGTGGCCGCCACGTCGCCGGACATCGTCCTGATGGACCTGCACCTGCCCGGCATGAGCGGGATCGAGGCGACCCGCGAGATCCGCTCCCGCTGTCCGGGCGTGGCGGTGCTGGTGCTGACGATGTTGTCGGACGACGCGACGATCCTCGAGGCGATCCGGGCGGGCGCGCGGGGCTACCTGCTCAAGGAGGCCGCCCCCGCCGAGATCGCCAGATCGCTGGCGGCGGTGGCGGCCGGGCACGTCGTCTTCGACGGCGGAGCGGGCGACCGGGTCCTCGCCGCGCTGTCGGATCCGCGTGTCGAGCCCCGCGCGCTGCCCGAGCTGACCGACCGCGAGCTGGAGGTGCTCGACCTGATGGCGGCAGGGCTGACCAACCCGGCGATCGCCGAGCGGCTGTTCCTGAGCGAGAAGACCGTGCGCAATCACGTGTCGAACGTCTTCGCCAAGCTCGGCGTCGGCGACCGCGCCGCCGCCGTGGCCCGGGCGAGGGACGCGGGTCTCGGATCGCGCCGCCCTGGCCGCCCGCCTGGCTGACCCGCATGAGAGGGTCACCGTACGCCGCACCCTAGGGAGTCCTCGCGTGACCCGACCATCGAGCAAGGAGCTCTACGTCATCGTGTGCGCCGCCGGACCGGCTCCCGACGTCGGCCGGCTCGTCGCCATGGCGCAGCAACAGGGCTGGATCGTCCAGGTCGTCGCCACCCCGTCCGCCCTGGACTTCATCGACGTGCCGGCGCTGGAACGGCAGACCGGCCGGCCGGTCCGCAGCCAGTACCGCAAGCCGTACGAGCCCAAACCGCCCCGAGCCGGGGCGATCGTCGTCGCGCCCGCCACCTACAACACGGTCAACAAGTTCGCCCAGGGCATCGCGGACACCTACGCCCTGGGCCTGCTGGCCGAGGCGCCCGGGCTCGGCATCCCCGTCGTCGTGCTCCCCTTCGTCAACAACGCCCTGGCCGAGCGCCGCCCTTTCCTGCGCAGCATCGACCTGCTGCGCGGTGAGGGCGTCCGTGTCGTGCTGGGCCCGGGGCAGTTCGCCTCGGACGAGCCCGACGCCGTGGCCGAGCCCTTTCCGTGGGAGCGCGCGCTGGACGAGCTCCGTGGTTGAGCCTGACACCGTGTGAGGCGGTATCCCGGGATGTACCGACCGACTTCAGGAGGAACGTCATGACAATGGCCGAACGGGTCGACGAGGTCCTGCGTGCGGGCAAGGCGCCGTACTTCCACGGCCTCGTGGTGCTGCGGAGCGGGGAGCTCGTCCTCGAGCGGTACGGCTCCGGGCAGGACCACCGGCTGGGCGATTCGCTGGGGCACGTCGAGTTCGACCGGGACACGTTGCACGACCTCAGGTCCGTGTCCAAGAGCGTGGTGGGGCTGCTGTACGGCATCGCGCTGGGCGAAGGGCTGGTGCCGGAGCCGGGAGCGGGACTGGTGGCCCAATTTCCGGAACTCCAGGATTTGGCGGCGGATCCCGCACGGGCGCATCTCACCATCGAGCACGCGCTGACCATGACGCTCGGCCTCGAATGGAACGAGGACGCCCCCTACACCAGCCCGGCCAACAGCGAGATCGCGATGGAGCTGGCGCCCGACCGGTACCGGTACGTGCTGGAGCGGCCGGTCATCGAGGAGGCGGGGAAGCGGTGGCTCTACTGCGGCGGGGCGAGCGCGCTGATCGGCGGGATCATCGCGCGCGGGGCGGGGAAACCGCTGGAGGAGTACGCCGCGACCGCGCTCTTCGAGCCCCTCGGGGTGACCACCTTCGAGTGGTCCAAGGGCGAGCACAGGACGGTGAGCGCGGCGGCCGGGCTGAGGCTGCGGCCGGCGGACCTGGCCGCCATCGGGCAACTGGTGCTCGACGGCGGCCGGGACATCGTGCCAGGTGAGTGGCTCCAGGAGATGCTGCGGCCGCGGGTGCTGATCGACCAGGGGTTCGAGTACGGCTACCAGTGGTACTTGAGCACCGGGGAGCGCCGCTGGAGCGAGGGCATCGGCAACGGCGGGCAGCGCCTGGTCGTCCGGCCGGAGGACGAGCTGGTCGTGGCGGTGACGGCCGGCGAGTACGACCAGGACCAGACCAGTGCCGTGGCCGTGCTCGAAGCGGTTCTCAACGCCTGACGCTCAGGGGACGAGCAGGATCCGGCCTGCGATCGCGCGGCTCTCCAGGAGCCGGTGGGCCTCCGCCGCCTCCTCCAGCCGCAGCGTACGGTCGACATAGGCCCGGCTCCTCCCGTCGGTGAGCCGGTCGAGGATCGCCGGGAGGTACGTGGCGAACACCTCCCCGGCCCACCCCGGGCCGCTGCAACCGGTCACCGTCACCCCGCGTTCCATCAGGTCGGCGGCCGTGACGGCGGCGGGTTCCCCGCTCAGCAGCCCGTAGTACAGCATCCGGCCGGTACCGGGAGTGAGATGGTCGAGCACCTGCCTGGCCACCGTGCCGCCGACGGACTCGAAGACCACGTCCACATCCGGCAGCTCGCCGGGCCAGTCGGGCTTGCTGTGGTCGATCACGAGGTCCGCGCCCAGACGAGCGGTCCGGTCCCGCTTGGCGGCCGAGCCGGCGGTGGCGATCACCCGTCCGGCCCCGAACTCCTTCGCATGCCTCACCAGGTAGGTCCCCACCGAGCTGCTGCCTGCCTCCACCAGCACGGTCTCCCCGCCATCGAGGCGCGCTTTGTGCAGCAGGGCGAGGGCTATCGCGCCGGGCGCCGCCGCGGCCAGCGCGTCCACCGGGGTCACGCCGTCCGGCAGGCGACACGTCATGGCGACGGGGAGCAGCGCGTACTCGGCGTACGACCCGAGCCCGCCGGTCACTCCCACGAGCGTGCTCCCGAGCAGCTTCGCGTCCACCCCCTCTCCCACCTCGACCACCTCGCCGGCCGCCTCCGCGCCGATCACGGCGGGCAGCGGCAGCGGGAACGGCAGCGTGCCCGCCCGGATCTGCGTCTCGGCGTAGCTGACGCCGATGGCCTGCGTGCGGATGAGGACCTGGCCCTCGCCGGGACTCGGGCGTGGCAGGTCGGTCACTTCGAGCCGTTCCGGGCCGCCCTTCTCGGACAGGACGATCGCGCGCATGCTGGGACTCCTTAAACTGAACCGTTGGTCCAATTAATATATGGACCACTGGTCAAGTTTGTCCATGGGAAAGAATGTCCGGATGGAACGTCGAGAGCGGGCCGACGCCGCGCGCAACAGGCAGGCGATCCTGCGGGCGGCCGAGGAGCTGCTGCGGCGGCACCCGCCCGAGCAGGTCTCCGTCGAGCGCGTCGCGGCCGCCGCCGGCGTGGGCAAGGGGACGGTCTTCCACCGGTTCGGTAGCCGTACGGGGCTCATGCTCGAGCTGATGAGCGAGCGGGCGCGCGAGCTCGAGCAGGCCTTCACCGAGGGGCCGCCGCCGCTGGGCCCGGG
The DNA here is from genome assembly GCF_050944675.1 of Nonomuraea sp. CA-141351. NCBI lineage: Bacteria > Bacillati > Actinomycetota > Actinomycetes > Streptosporangiales > Streptosporangiaceae > Nonomuraea > Nonomuraea sp. CA-141351. The sequence goes on along the minus strand of NZ_CP191982.1, from coordinate 12,644,604 downwards.
CGCGGACCCGGCCGAGCGGCTGGTCGCGTTCTTCGCGGCGGTGGCGGAGCTGGCGGCACGCAACGGAAACCTGATGAGCGCCATCGAGCACGCCATGGTCACCAGGAAGAGCCACGGCGAGCAGCCCAGGGAGGCCAACCCGATCTACCTGGCCTGGCACCGGCACGTGTCCGGGCTGATCGCCGAGGGGCGGCCCGACGTGGACGCCGAGCAGATCGCTCACATGCTGCTCGGCACGCTGCACATGGAGCCGATAGCGAGCCGGTTGCGGGCCGGGGAGCACGAGCGGCTGGCCGCCGCCTTCGCCGACCTGGTCAACGGGCTGCTCGGGGTCAGAGGGGGAGGTGGGTGATCGCCTTGTGGAAGGCGGCGACGGCCGCCCTGATCGCGGGGTGCTCGCCGTTTCCCCTCCTGAACGCCGCCAGCGTGCGGCGGCTCAACGGCAGGCGGGTGAGCGTCACCCCCTCGGGCGGGTCGATCGCCGCCAGATGGGGCACGAGCGCGACCCCCTGACCGGCCGCGACGAAGGCGAGCACGGTGTCGAAGTCGTCGATGTGGTGCCGTACGAGCGGCTCGAACCCGGCCGCCTGGCATGCCCTGATCGCCATCGTGTGGCAGAGGGTCCCCGGCCTGTCGGTGATCCACGAGTCGGCGCGGGCGTCGGCGACCGAGGGCCGGTCGGTGAGGTACATCGGCTCGCTGAACAGCGGCTCCGTCTCGATGGACGCGTCGGTCACCGGCGGCACGAAGTCGTACTCGTGCACGAGCGCCACGTCCAGCTCCCCGGCCCGCAGCGCGGCCGAGACGTCGGCGGGGTCGATCTCGGAGACCATCGGCACCAGGCCGGGATGCGCCCCGGTCAGATCGGCGAGGGCCGGGGGGAGGAGCACGCGGGCCGCCGTCGGGAACGCCCCGATCCGCAGCGGCCCCGAGGGCCCGCCCCGCGCGGCGGCGAGCGCCGCCGACGCGCGTTCGAGCTGCTCCAGCACGGCGTGCGCGTGCTCGACCAGGAGGTGGCCCGCGGGCGTCAATGTCACGGTACGGCCCGTACGCTCGAGCAGCGGCACGCCCGCCTCCCGCTCCAAGGCGCTGAGCTGCTGGGAGACGGCCGAAGGCGTGAACGTCACCGCCTCCGCGACGGCGGCGATCGTGCCGCGCCTGGCGAGTTCGCGGAGGAGGTGGAGCTTGCGCGGGTCGAGCATAAGCTGAGCTTAATCTCAAACGAAGAAATCCGCGCTGGACCTAACGTGTCCGGACAGGCCAGGCTCGGAGCATGTTGAGAGGACTACACGTACCGCTGGTCACCCCGTTCACCTCGTCGGGAGAGGTGGCCGTGGACGCGATCGAGAAGCTGGCCTCGGACTACCTCGACCAGGGGGCCGCCGGGCTGGTCGCGCTGGGCACGACGGGCGAGGTGGCCGCGCTCGACCCCGGCGAGCGGGCGCTGGTGATCGAGGCGTGCGCGCGGGTGTGCGCGGAGCGGCAGGCGCTGCTGACGGTGGGGGTGACGGGGAACGACACGCGTTCGACGGCCCGGGCTCTGCGGAGCCTGCCTTCGGGGGTGGGCGCCGCGCTGGTGACGGTGCCGTACTTCCTGCGGCCAGGCGAGCGCGGGGTGATCGCGCACTTCGAGGCGCTGGCGGAGGAGACGCCGGTGCCGCTGGTGATCTACCACATCCCGTACCGGACGGGTCAGGCGGTCGGCGCCGCGACGTTCCGGCACCTGGGCGCGCACCCGATGATCGCGGGCATGAAGTACTCGGCGGGCGGGATCGACCAGGACGCGGTGGAGCTGCTGGGGGATCTGCCCGAGGGGTTCGAGGTGGTGGGCGGCGACGACATGTTCATCTCGCCGCTGCTCGCGCTGGGCGCCGTCGGCGGGATCCTCGCCTCGGCCCATCTGGAGACCCGGAGCTACGTCGAGCTGGTGGACGCCTGGAACGCGGGCGACGCGGTCAGGGCGAGGGCGCTCGGGCACCGGCTGGCCCGGCTCTCGGCCGCGCTGTTCGCCGAGCCGAACCCCACCGTGATCAAGGGAGTGCTGCACGCCCAGGGCCTGATCCCGACCCCGGACGTGCGGCTGCCGCTGGTCCCGGCCGGCGCGGAGGCGGTGTCGCAGGCGCGCCTGGTGACGCACTCAGGCGATTGACGGTCAGCGGCCGGACTCCCGGATGGCCGTGCCGACCTCGCTCACCCGGTCGGCCAGCAGCCCGATCGCGCCCACGGCCCTGGTCATCGGGTCGTCGCCGGCCCCGCCGAGCGCCCTGGCCTTGAGGAACGCCGTCTTGATCTCCTCCCAGCGTTCGGCCTGGGCCGGGGTGAGGCGACCGCGCAGCTCGGCCAGCTTGAGCAAGTTCGCCTCGGCGTCCGTGGTCAGGGTCTGGGCCTCCCCGAGGTAGTGGTCGTCGATCACCGCTTCCAGCTCGGCGTCGTTCATGGCGGGGACGATGCGCTCCGCCAGCTTGTTCATGTTGCGGTACGAGCCCTGCAGCCGGTACGGGGGCTCGGTGCGGGCGGCGTCGGACTGGGCGGCCGAGGCGATGTAGGCCTGGTTGTTGGCCAGCACGACCTCCTGGACGCGCACCAGCTTGGCCAGCACGCTGAGGATCTGGTCGAGCTCCGGCTTGCTGTACGGGTGGCGGAGCTGGTCGGGCTGGACGGTCGTGTCGCCCTTGGCGAGTCGTACGAGGAGCTCGACGTCCGCGCGGTCGCGGCCGGAGAGCGGCGCGAGCACGGGGTTCGAGGTGAGGGCGTTGTCGATGTAGCTCAGCGCGAACAGGTCGTCCTTGCCCGACAGGACGTCGCCCAGGTTCCAGACGTCGGCCCGGTTGGCCAGCATGTCGGGGATGCGGAACCGCCGGCCGGACTCGGTGTACGGGTTGCCCGCCATGCACACCGCGAACCGCTTCCCACGCAGGTCGTACGTGCGGGTGCGGCCGTTCCACACGCCCTCGATGCGGCGCTGGGCGTCACAGAGCGAGATGAACTTCTGCAGCAGCTCCGGCGAGGTGTGCTGGATGTCGTCGAGGTAGAGCAGCGTGTTGTTGCCCGTCTCCAGCGCGAACGAGATCTTCTCCACTTCCTGCCTGGCCGTCGCGTCGGGCGCGTCCGCCGGGTCCAGCGAGGTCACCTCGTGGCCCAGGGCCGGGCCGTTCACCTTGACGAACACCAGGCCCAGACGGCTGGCCACGTACTCCATCAGGGTCGTCTTGCCGTAGCCGGGCGGGGAGATGAGCAGGAGGAGGCCCATCTGATCCGTACGCTTGCCCGCGCCCGCCGCGCCGAGCTGCTTGGCCAGGTTGTCGCCGATCAGCGGCAGGTACACCTCGTCGAGGAGACGGTTGCGGACGAAGGCGCTCATGACCTTGGGCTTGTACTCGTCCAGGCGCAACCGCCGGCGCTCGGCCTCGACCAGCTCGCTCCTGCGCCGCTGGTACGCCCGGTACGCCGGGACCCGCTCCTGCCGGAATTGGCGCGTCCTGGTGAGGAGCTCGTCCAGCCGGAGGTCGAGTTTTCGGTCCTTGATGCGGGGATGGGTGCCCAGGAGACCGTCCACGGTTTCCTGGGTGGCGGCGCTGGAGTCGTGGCGAGGGACGTCGCACAGCTGCACCGCGATGGCCTCCGTCACCTCGGGGCCCTGGTGGTAGGCGGCCATCCAGGCGTGGGCCAGTTGCAGGCGCTCGGGGAGCGGCACGCTCTTGAGCTCCTCCTCGAACTCACGCACCTTGGCGGGGCCCAGGGTCTTCCTGAACCCGTCGAGGAGGTCGCGTGCCGCCTTGCTGGTCACGAGCCCGAACGGGCTGCTCCCGAGCTCCTCGACGAGGTACTCACCCGCGAGAGGCTCGACGCCGGCTGCCGTGCCCGTGCCGGCGATGGGACTCGGCGCGCTCGTACGGAGGCTCGTCATGAAGTGTGCGATCAACGTCCCCAGCTCGGCGGCCAGCGAGTCCAGGGCAGCGGTGGTGCCGAAGACGGCGCGCGCGCGGGCGAGCGACACGGCCCGCGTGGTGAATGTTTTACGTGAAACCTCGTCCACCCCGAAGGCCCAGAACAGCTGCGCCGCCGCCCGCACCGCCGCCGGGTACCGCAGCAACCCAGCCCCCGACCGCAGCCGGACCAGCACGTCCAGGATGGCAGTGGCGTCGTGGTCGTGGACTCCGCGCTCGTATCCCTCGTCGTAGCGTGACTCCACCGCCTGCCGCACCACGTCCTCAAGAGCGGCCCCAGGGGAGAGGGAGTCCAGGAGCGAGGCGGCCAGGTGCTCGCCCCGGTACACCTCGGGCGTCTCCGACACCAGCAGCTGGTCCCAGAAGGGCCGGGTGTCGGCGAAGGAGGCGGGCACCGGCGAGCGGTAGTCGGTCCCGGTGATCGCGAAGTACATGGAACCGTCGTGCGGCACCAGCGTCAGGTCGATGGGCTGGGTGTTGACGGCGAAGCGGTGGTGGCCCAGCCGGAGCGTCTCCCCGCCGTCGGAGAAGAGGTCGAGGCGATCGCGAAGGGCCCGTCCCGCCTCCTGCTGGGCGGACTTGACGCGCCCGTCCAGCTCCTCCGCCCGTACGGCGTCCCCAAGCGCGCGCAGCTCGGTGGCGGCCGAGCGGACCTTGGCCACCATCGGGTCGGTGGCGAAGTAAGTGTTGACCTCGTCCAGGGAGCCGAGGGAGCCGAGGCGGCGCGTGATGCTGCCCAGGATGCGCTCCGCGGAGGCGAAGACGCGGTCGGCGCGCCGGGTGAGGTCGTCGAGCTGGGTCTGCTTGCGGGCCGAGAACGCCTCGTAGACGTCCTCCCGCTTGGCCGACAGCTGCGCCGCGAAGTCGTCGAACTCCCCGAAGCGCGACTCCAGGGTCTCCAGCTGGAGCATCAGCCGCCCGAGCTGTTCGTCGCACTTGGCCGGGGTATCGGCCATGGCCAGCGCGCCCGTGATGGCTTGGCCGAGCAGGGCGAACTCGGCGGCGAACGCGGCCCGCCCCTCCGCCCCCAGCAGGTCGCGCCGGCGCCCGTCCAGGATGGCGCGGGCCCGGTTCACCCCGCCGAGGATCTCGGCGATCCGACCGAGGATGGAGGTGCGTACGGTGGCGTCGGCGATGTCCAGCGAGCCGACGACCTCCGTCACCACCTCCAGCCCCTCCGCCTGCGCGGCCAGCCGGTCCGCCACGGGGGCGGCCTCCGCTACGGTGCCGATCGCCGCCGCGGCGGTGGCGAGCTCCTCGACGGCCGCGTGGTAGGCGGTGAACGCGTCCGCGCCCTGCAGAAAGTCGACCGCCCGCCGGCCGACGGACGCGAGCTCCTCCGCCACGGAAGAAGACAGCGCGTCCAGGCCGGCCAGGTCGATGTAGCGGGTCTCGCGCAACGTCACCAGGCGGCCCTGGGCCCGGCGCAGCGTGGCAAGCATGTCGACCCAGGCGTCCGCGGTGACCGGGCTGTCGGCCCGCGCCTCGCGTACGAGATGGGTGGTCTCCTCGGCGGCGGCGGCGAGCGTGTCGGCTGCCTGGCGGGTGAGCTGCTCGACGTGCTCGTACTCGTCCAGCACCTGCTCGGCGGTGGCCCGCACGTCGGCGAGCGGCTCGCTCAGGTCGTGCTCCGCCAGCCAGTGGTAGGAGTCGAACGTCCGCGTGCAGGCCGCGATCAGCCCCTCGAACGTCCCCGCCGAAGCCGCCATCTCCTCGACCATCCGCGAGACGGACAGGCAGTCGGAGATGCCGCGCACCAGCTCCGCGTTGCCGATGCGCTCCAGCGGTCCCGTGCCGGCGGGCTGGGCGGCGGCGTACGTGTCGGAGACGTACGGCGTCTGCCAGACCTGCATCGGGTGGACCCGGGTCGGCTCGTCGGAGGTCGCCCGGAAGACCACCATTGTGCCGTCGTCGAACAGCGAGTAGCCGTGGCAGACGATGGGGTTGGCGACCTCCTTCCTGATCACGTTGTACGGCAGCAGCAGCGACCGCCCGTCGCCCCTGGCGTGGAAGACGTACAGGACATCCTCGCCGTTGGGCGAGCGGACCACCCGCTCGAACTCCAGGTCCGTCACGTCCGTGTCGAACGTCTTGCTGACCCCGGTCGTCAGGTAGTAGCCGCCGGGGAAGATCAGCCCCTGGTCCTCGGGAAGGCGCTGGCAGGCCTGGCCGAGGCCGTCGAGCCTGATCACGGCCTTGGTGCGGGTGTTGAAGACCAGGTGGCGCCGGTCGGTCTCCTTGTACGGCCTGATCCGCATGAGGATGAGCGGACCCACCCTGGCGTACTCGACGTCGGCGTCCGCCAGGCTCTGCAGCGGCTCGGCGACCGGCTCGGCGTAGATGCCGGCCCCGGTCTCCGTGTTGTTCTCGATCTTGATGGTGAGGTCGCCGCCGACCGTCTCGACGAACACCTCGTCCTCGATCGAGATGTGCGGGTGCCGGCCGAGGATGTGGTCGTCGCGCGTGGTCGGCGTCCACTCGAAGTCGTGGGACGGGGGGAAGACGTGGTCACGCTCCCCCCGGTTGTCCAGATATCTCGGGACCCCGCCGTTGCTGACCGCCCACCGCAGCACCCGCAGGTCCGCCGGACCTGTCTGGAACACGGCCAGCAGCTTGCCCTCGACCCGCCTGAGCTGCTGCAGCCGGGTCTCCTTGTAGTACCGGTACAGCTCGGCGAAGTCCTTCTTGAACGCCGGATCGTCCAGCGTCTCCAGCTTGTCGGCGTCGAACCTGAACGCGTCACCGTCCCTGGAGAACCGGTGCACCGCGAACACGTCCGCCACCGCCGTCTCCGGCTTGAGCCCGATGAAGACGTTGTAGCCGAAGAGCATCACGTCGCCCAGGGAGACGATGTCCCTGGGGACGCAGTTGTTCTCGGTACGGATTCGCTCGGTGCCCAGCAGACGCAGCTCCGCGCCGCCGAACACCTTCAGCCGCTCCCCGTTGAGGCTCTCGGCCGCCGCCGTCAGCGCCTTAGCCTGGGCCTGGAGCCGGTTCCTGAGGACCTCGTACGTCCCCGCCTCCAGCTCGCTCACGTCAGCCCTTCACCCCGGCCAGCGCGGCCACCGGGGAGTCGGCCACGCCGAGCCTGCGGGCGGTCTCCAGCAGCTCGCCGAGCGCCGTCGTCTGCGGGCCGCCGTCCTGGATGAGCCGCATGAGCAGGGCGGAGACGGTCAGGTTCTTGATGTCCTCGCTACGCACGCCGCCGATGACGCTCGCCAGGTCGGCCGCCAGGCTCGCCGAGCCGTTGACGTACGGCGAGACCAGAGCCCCGGCGACCTCGGAGTGGTCCACGAAGCCGTCGACCACCTTGCCGGCGGTGATGGAGCCGACCACCTTGTCGAAGAACATCGTGTCGCCGCCGACGATGTCGATGTTCGCCTTGGCCAGCCCGGCGGCCAGCACGCTCGCCTGCGACTCCGCCACCTGCCGCGACACGTCGATGTGCTTGAGCCTGATCTCCTTGTCGGCCTCCAGGCGCAGGCGGTACTCCTCGTGCCCCCTGCTGGCCTCGTCCAGCGCCGCCATCGCGGCAGCCTTCGCCGTGAGGCCCTCGGCCTCGGCCTTCAGCTTCTCGCCCACCGCGGCCGCCCCGGCCAGCGCCATCGCCTGCTCACCCTCGGCCTGCGCCTTGATCCGGTCGCCCTCGACCAGGGCCATGGCCTTGGCACCCTCGGCCTCGGCGGCCAGCTTCTCCTTCAGCACCAGCGCCTCCGCGCGGCCCACCTTCTCGATGGCCTCGGCGTCGCGCTCCTTGACCTGCACCTGCGCCAGCCCGGCCGCGGCCGACTCGGCCTGGACGCCCTCGGCCAGCCGGATCTTGGCCCGGGCCTCCAGCTCGGAGGCCTGCTGCCTGGCCTCGGCGAGCACCAGCTCCTCGCGCGCCCTGAACTTGGACGCGGCCTCCGCGGCCTCGGCCGCCTTGATGTCCTTGACCAGGTTCTCCTGGGCCTCGGCCTCGGCGGCGATGATCACCTGCTGGCGGGTGCGCTCGGCCTCCTCGACCACGCGCAGCCGCTTGATGCTCTCCTCCTGCTCGGCCACGGTCTTGTCGACCGCGATGCGCTCGCGGATGACCTCGGCGATCGAGCGCTTCTCGGTCTCGACCTCCTTGTCCTTGGCGATGCGCGACAGCTCGGTCTCCCGCTCGCGGGCGATGACCTCCAGCAGGCGGTCCTTCTCGATCCGCTCGGATTCGATCGCGATCACGCGCTCGCGGTTCTTCTCGGCGACCGCGACCTCGCGGGCGCGGTTCTCGTTCTGCACGCCGAGCTGCTCGTCGGCCTTGATGTTCGCGCTCTGGGCGCGCAGCCGCTCCTCGGCCTGCACCCGGGCGATCTCCGCCTCCTCGCGGGCCTTGACGGTCTCGATCTCCCGCCGCTGCTTGAGCTCGGCGTCGGCCTGGCGGCGCTGCAGCTCCAGGATGGCCTCGCGGGCGTCCACGTTCTGGCGGGTGATCTCCTTCTCCTCGTTGCGCCGGAACTCGTTCGTGCGCACGTGCTCGATCGCCGTCAGCTCGGTGATCTAGCGGATGCCCTGCGCGTCGAGGATGTTGCTCTTGTCGAGCTGCATGAGCGAGGTCTGCTCGAGGTAGTCGATGGCGGCGTCCTCGAGGCTGTAGCCGTTCAGGTCGGTGCCGATGAGCCGGACGATCTGGTCCCTGAACTCGTCGCGTTTGGTGTAGAGGTCCACGAAGTCGAGCTGCTTGCCGGCTGTCTTGAGCGCCTCGGAGAACTTCGCGTTGAACAGCTCCTGCAGCGTCGTCTCGTCACTGGCCCTGGCGGTGCCGATGGCCTGGGCGACCTTGATGACGTCCTCGGCGGTCTTGTTCACCCGGACGAAGAACGTGATCTTGATGTCGGCCCTGATGTTGTCCCGGCAGATCAGGCCCTCGCGACCGGTCCGCTCGATCTCGATGGTCTTGACCGAGATGTCCATGATCTCGGCCTTGTGGACGACGGGCAGCACCACGGCGCCGGTGAACGTGACGTCCACCTTGTTGACTTTGGAGACGATCAGCGCCTTACCTTGCTCCACCTTGCGGAAAAGGCGGCCGATGACGAGGAGCAGGCCAATCACGATGACCAGGATGACGGCGAGAAATACGCCGAAGCCGGTGGAGATGATGTCCATCAGTGCTCACTTTCGTACGGCATGACCCAGAAGAATTCGCCGTCTTTGTCGTATTCGAAGATGAGTGCGTTGTCGCCGCGGGCCAGCCGGTCCTGGCCGGTCGTACGTACCTGCACGACCGCGGACGAGCCGTCGGCGGCGGTGACCTCGGCCTGGCCGAAGTCGGGGGTGGCCGCGCCGGTGCGGATCACACACATCTGGCCGACGAAGTCGCCACGCGAGTGGCGATCCCCTTCAGGGAGCAGCCGGCGCAGCGGAACCAGCAGGCCACGGATGGCGAGCCAGGCCCCGCCCAGGGCGGCGAAAGGGACGGCGATCAGCAGGCCGCCACTCGCCACCACACTGCCGATGAGGCAGAGCAGCCAGGCCAGTGCGATCAACAGCGAGAGCGCGATCCCGGCGGGGACTCCCCCGAGGCCCAGCCAGGCGGCGTCGTCTTCCAGGTCGAACAGCCCGGTGATCACGGTCAGCCAATAGCCGATGACCACCACGAGCAGGAAAGTGAAAATGACAGTCGGAAAGCTCAGTACGGTGTCTAAGAACTCGGTCATCCCGCCTCGGTCAGCCGATCCCCCATTGACGTCCTGACGGACTATATACAGATAAAGCGCGACTAAAGCGGAAAGTTCCCGATAAGTCTGCCGTTTTGCGCCACTTGACCTCAACTTCGGTTGAGGTTGCAGGCTGGCGCCCATGACTGAAGTGATGAGAGCGGCCGCCTTCGCCGAGCCGGGCGGCCCCGAGGTGCTGAAGCTGATGGAGCTGCCCGCGCCGCAGGCGGGTCCTGGAGAGGTACGGGTACGGGTGCGGGCGGCCGGCGTGCAGCCGTTCGACGCGGCCGTACGGGCGGGGTGGCTGCCGCCGTACATGTCCTCAGCCCCCTTCCCGCGCGTTCCCGGCAACGAGTTCGCAGGCGTGGTCGACCAGGTGGGTGAGGGGGTCACCGAGGTGTCGGCAGGGGACGAGGTGCTCGGGTTCTCCCTCCTGAACGCGTACGCCGAGTACATCGTGGTCCCGGGGGCGAGCGTGGCGCCCAAGCCCGCGGGGGTGCCCTGGGAGGTGGCCGGCGGGCTGACCTCGGGTGTGCAGACCGCCGAGCTCGCGATCGACGGGCTCGGCCTCGCGGATGGCGAGACGCTGCTCGTGCACGGCGCGGCCGGGTCCGTGGGCACGGCGGCCGTGCAGATCGCCCGGCGGCGCGGCGCCTCAGTGATCGGCACCGCCCGCGAGGTCAACCACGACTACCTGCGCGACCTCGGTGCCATCCCGGTGGCCTACGGCGAAGGACTGGCGGACCGGGTACGCGCGCTCGCTCCCGGAGGCGTGGACGCGGCGCTGGACGGGGCCGGAGGACACGCGCTGGAGGTCTCGATCGAGCTGGTCAAGGACCGCGGCCGGATCGTCACGCTGGTCGAGCACGGCAAGGCGGCCGAGCTGGGCGTCCGGGTCGTCCAGGGCGAACGCAGCGCCGAGCGGCTCGGGCGCTACGCGGCCCTGATCGCCGAGGGCGCCTTCACGTTCGCGGTACGCAGGACGTACCGGCTGGAGGACGCCGCGGAGGCGCACAGGGAGATCGAGGCCGGCCACGGCCAGGGGAAGATCGTCCTTCAGATGCGCTGACGTACGGCCTCGGCGATGGCGAGGTCGACCTCCTTGAGCTCGCTCTCGCCGTCCTCGACGTCCCACAGGGCGTTCTGCAGGATCCGGCCGAGCGTCCATCCGGCCGCCCGCTGGGAGTCGAGGCCGAGCCGGTCCACCATGAAGTCGAAGCGGCGCAGCACACCCCGTGTCACGTCGCCGGCCACGTCCTCCCATCGGTTGTGCAGGGCGGGCCACAGGTCGAAGCACGGATCGCCGGCCAGCGGCTTGGGGTCGATGCTCAGCCACGGCTCCCGGTCGGCGGCCAGCACGTTGTCGTAGTGCAGGTCCCAGTGCAGCAGCCGGTCGCCGGGCTCGGAGACGAGCTCGGAGACCGCCGACGCGCACGACTTCATCCAGTGGCGGTCCCGCTCCCGCGGCAGACTCTTCAGCGCCTGGTCCACGTCGTCCAGCATGGCCTGCGCGATGTCGCCCAACCGGCGCATGCCCTCCGGCGCCGGATAGGCCACCAGGCGCGCCAGCAGCTCGGTGAGGATGCCCAGCGCCTCCACGTCGTCCGCCACGCTCGAGAGCGACCGGTCCGCCTCCAGCCGCTCGAGGAGCAGGGTGCCGGTCTCGGGGTCCGAGTCGAGCAGGAGCACGGAGCCGTCGCCCGCCCAGGTCCGCAGCCCGGGCGCCTCGGTGGCGTTCTCATCGGTGACGGGCTGGAGCTTGAGCGCGGCCTTCGTCCCGTCCTGGCGTACGACGGGCAGCACGAGGGACACCACGCCGTGCCTGGGCTCCCCGTCGAGCCGCAGCCCCCACTCCTCCAGGTAACGCTCGCCCAGCGCGGGCAGCCCGGCCGACCAGACGCGCCCGGCCTCCCCGTCGTACTTCACGTGGGACTCGGTCAACGCCGCCGGCACCTTGATCCTCATGCCCCCAGTCTGCCCGCAAGCGCCGGACCGGGGCCTCTCCTTATTCGCGCCTCGGGATGCCCCGGTCCCCGCACGGCCGGGGGAAGCCGGCGATCAGTAATGCCAGGGGAACGGCGACCAGTCGGGCTCGCGCTTCTCCAGGAACGAGTCGCGCCCCTCGGCCGCCTCCTCCGTCATGTAAGCCAGCCGCGTCGCCTCTCCCGCGAACACCTGCTGCCCGACCAGCCCGTCGTCGATCGCGTTGAAGGCGAACTTGAGCATCCGCTGCGCGGTCGGCGACTTGCCGTTGACCTTGCGGGCCCAGTCCAGGGCGGTCCGCTCCAGCTCCTCGTGCGGGACCACGGCGTTGACCATGCCCATGCGGTGCGCGTCGGCCGCCGTGTAGGTCTCGCCGAGGAAGAAGATCTCGCGGGCGAACTTCTGCCCGACCTGCCGGGCGAGATAGGCCGAGCCGAAGCCGCCGTCGAAGCTGGCCACGTCGGCGTCGGTCTGCTTGAAGCGGGCGTGCTCGGCGCTGGCCAATGTGAGATCCGCCACGACGTGCAGGCTGTGGCCGCCGCCCGCGGCCCAGCCGGGCACCACGCAGATCACAATCTTGGGCATGAACCGGATGAGCCGCTGCACCTCCAGGATGTGCAGGCGGCCGGTCGACGGTGTGCCGTCGGCGTACTGGTAGCCGTCCTTGCCCCGGATGCGCTGGTCGCCGCCCGAGCAGAAGGCCCAGCCGCCGTCCTTGGGTGAGGGGCCGTTGCCGGTGAGCAGCACGCAGCCCACGTCGGTGGTCTGCCGGGCGTGGTCGAGCGCGCGGTAGAGCTCGTCGACGGTCTGCGGGCGGAACGCGTTGCGCACCTCGGGACGGTTGAACGCGATCCGCACCGTGCCCTGGTCGACCGCCCGGTGGTAGGTGATGTCGGTGAAGTCGAATCCCTCGACCGCCTGCCACGCCTTGGGATCGAACAGCTCGGAGACCATGGGCCAGAGCCTAACGGATCTGGCCTTCCGCCCATTCGGCCCACTCCACTTGCGCCTTGCCCAGGCGGAGGCCGTATTCGAGGGTCATCCGCCCGTACACGGAGAGGTTGTCCTCGCGGTTCTCGAGGAACTCGCGGATGCCCTCCAGGTGCTCCAGCTGCTTGCCGACATGCTCGGCCTGGTGGCGGAGGTACGCGCGGGCCTGCTCGGGCGAGACCTGGGCCAGGAAGAACACGCGGAGCAGCATGTCGCTGCGCAGGACTCTGGCCGGCTCGACCTCGGTGATCCAGTGGCGCAGCTCGGCCAGGCCGTTCTCGGTGATCGCGTACTCCTTGCGGCCGCGCGGCCCCTCCGCCGACACGTCCACGAGACCCGCATCGGCTAGTTTGCCCAGCTCTGCGTAGAGCTGGCTCTGCGTGGCGGGCCACACGTTCGACAGCGAGATGTCGAACATCTTCATCAGGTCGTATCCGCTCGCGGGCCCCTCGGAGAGCAGTCCCAGCACGGCATGTCGAAGGCTCATATTCCTATGTTGACATATCGACAGAGGAAGTTCTACCTTCGACCTGTCACTAATGGAATGTGAAAGGACACCCCCACGATGCGCGGCCTGCTCGGCTTCCTGCCCTGGATCGTCTACGCGGTCATCGCCACCAGCGACGAGTGGCGCTGGGGCGCCATCACCGGCCTGGTCATCGCTCTCGTCCTCGTCCTCGTCGACCGCCGGGCGGGCAAGGCCTGGGACGAGATGGTGATCGAGACCAGCGCGGCGCTGTTCTTCGCCTGCCTCACGGTGCTGTCGCTGCTGGACCCGCACTCGCCGCTCACGCCGTACGGGCCCGCCCTGGTCAACGTCTGGCTGGCGGGCACGGCGTGGGGCTCGCTCGCCATCCGCAAGCCGTTCACGCTGGGCATCGCGCGCACGATGACGCCGAAGGAGGTCTGGGAGACCCCGCAGTTCTACCGGGTCAACGCGGTCATCACGACGGTCTGGGCGGTGGCCTTCACCGTCGCCGCGGTCTCCCTGGCGCTCGTCCTCAACGTCTCACCCCATGCGACGACGCTGGTCATCGCCATCAAGGTGCTCACGTTCGTCCTGCCCGCCGTCTTCACCGCCTGGTATCCCAAGCACGTGCGGCGGGCGCTCGTCAGGTGACCTCGGCTCGCAGCTCCGCCAGCAGTTCGCCCTGGTCGGCGAGCATGTCGGTGAGGATTCGGCGGGCGGCTCCGAGCAGGTCGGCCAGCTCGGGGGTGGCCAGCGTGTAGACGACGGTGCTGCCCTCGCGGATCGCGCTCACGATCCCGGCCCTGCGCAGGACGGCGAGCTGCTGGGAGAGGCTCGAGGGCTCGATGTCGATCTGGGCCAGCAGGTCCCTGACGGGGAGTGGCCCTTCCTGGAGTAGCTCCAACACTCGGATGCGAGCGGGGTGGCCGAGCGTTCGGAAGAAGTCGGCCTTGGCCTGGTAGACCTCCACGTGCATATAGCCCAGACTAATCCAGCGCAGTTGCATAATTCTTCAAGTCGTAACGTTGTTGGATAGCATGACAGCGGGGACTAGGGAGTAGCCATGGGCCGAGGAAGAGCCAAGGCGAAGCAGACGAAGGTCGCTCGCCAGCTGAAGTACACCAACCACAATATCGACTACGACAGGCTCCGCGAGGAGCTCGGCGCCGACGCGCGCCACGAGGAGATCTACCCGCCTACCGCGTCCGAGCAGGAGTCCGAGCGCGCGCAATGACGCGGGTCAGCTTCGCGGGTGCGAGGGTGACGTTCTTCAGCCGCCTGGCCTCCGGCGCCTGATCGGGCGCCGTGGGCTCCAGGCGGTGCAGTACCTCGCTGATGATGACGCGCATCTCCAGCAGGGGGGTGGCTGCGCCCCGGCGCAGAAGCGCCGCCCGCCGCCGAACGGCATCCGGGCCCTGTTCTGGGGCCCGTCAAGGAAGCGCTCCGGGCGAAACTCCCCGGGCTCGGAGAAGGCGGCGGGGTCGCGGTGCACGAGCGGGATGTACGGTCCGGCGTACCATCAGGCCGGGACCTCGTACCCACCCGGTTCGAGCGGGGCGTCGAGCAGCCTCGGCGCCTCATGGACGACGGGCCTCACCCGCGGCACCTCCTTGACCACCGCGTCGAGGGCCATCGCCGGGTTCTCGGTGCTCTTCGCATGGCTCACTCCTCGTCGCGTGGCGAACACCTGCCCTGGGGAGGAATGTCACCAGCCCCTCTGGGCAGTTCCCGGTTTCGAGGTGATCAAGGCATGCGTGTGGGAATCCTGGGTGCTGGAAGGCTCGGCGTGCCGCTCGGACGCCTGCTCTCGATGGCCGGGCACGACGTGTTGTTCAGCGACGCCGACCCTGCCCGGGTGGAGGCGGCCACCCTGGCCGCGGACGGCCTCGCTCAGGGCGGCACGCCTCTCGAAGCCACGCGGTACGGCGACGTCGTGATCATGGCGGTGGGCTGGGAGGCGTTCCCGGTCGTGGTGGCGGAGCTCGGGGGCGCGCTCACCGGCAAGATCGTCGTCGATCCCAGCAACCCGATCGCCGAGCGCGACGGCCTGTCCGTGGTGCTGGCGGTCCCCGGCGGACTGACCAGCCCGCAGTACCAGCAGCACGTGCTGGGCGCCGGAGTGCGTCTGGTGCGCACATTCAACACCAAGTACCCACGGGAGCTGCTCAAGCTCGGCACGGCGGGGCAGCGTGGCGGCTCGCGGGCCGACATGCCCTACTGGGGCGACGACGACGGGGCCAAGAAGGCGGTGCTGCCGCTGATCGAGGACGCCGGCTTCACCGCCATAGACGGCGGCGGCCTCTCCGACGCCCTGTGACCCGTGGTCAGGCGGCGCAGGTGTCGTGAGTGGCGTCGAAGCCCTTGATGGCCTCCGTGTCGTCGGCGCGCAGGGGCTTCAGGCCCTTCCAGTCGTCGCCGATCACCAGCACCAGCCGGTTGGTACGTGCCGCGGCGACCTTGCGGGTGACGGCGGAGAGCAGGTCGTCGGTGAGCGTGGGCACGCGGGTCTCGCCGTTGGGCGCGTACAGGATGGTGGTCTTGGGTTGCGGCTTGCGGGCCGAGTCACCGATCTTGGTGATGTGGTAGCCGCGCTGTTCCAGGGCGGCGGCCACCTGGGTGCCGAGGCCGCTGCGCCAGGTGCCGTTGCGCAGCTCGATCTGGATGTTCGTACGGCCCACCTTGGCCTGGCCGCCCTTGACGCCCTGGACGCTCTCGTCCTTGGCCACGATCTGGAACAGCCGCCCGGCCTGCGGCTGCACCCATTCGACCCGGCCCGGCTGGGTGAGCGAGTAGTGCCACGGGGTGGTGATGAAGCGGATGTGCCCGACGTTCAGGCCCTGGAGGCTGGTCGCGAGGTCCTTCATGACGCCGAAGGTCAGGCCGCGGTCGGTGGTCACCGCCTTGGTGCCGGCGTCCAGAACGCCGAGCAGCTTGGCCGGGTCGGTGAGCGTCTCGCCGCTCATCGCCTTCTTGACCATCGACGCGATGAACATCTGCTGCCGCTGGATGCGCCCGATGTCCGAGCCGTCGCCCATGCTGTAGCGGGCGCGGACGTAGCCGAGCGCCTGCTCGCCGTTGAGCGTCTGCCGCCCGGCGGGCAGGCGCAGCAGGGCCTTCTTGTCGTTGACCGGCTCGGGCAGGCAGACCTCGACGCCGCCGACGGCGTTCACCATGCTCTTGAACCCGGTGAAGTCGACCTTCACGAAGTGGTCGATGCGGATGTGGGTGAGTGACTCGATCGTCTTCCAGGTGCAGGCGATGCCGCCGGAGTTGAACGACTCGTTGATCATGCCGAGGTGCGGTCGCTGGCCCGGCAGGGTGCCGGTGGCGCGGCAGGCGGGCAGTTGCACGAGCGAGTCGCGCGGGAAGCTGACGACCATCGCGTTGTCGCGCTTGGACGACACGTGGACCAGCATGATCGTGTCGGTGCGCTCGCCCGCGATGTGGTGGCCGTACTTGGCGTTCTTGCCGTCGCGCTGGTCGGAGCCGACGACCAGGACGTTCATGGCGGTGCCCGCGACCTTGGGCGGGCGGGTGGCGCCGAGGTCGTCGTCGGTGACGTCGATGTGCTTGACGTTGCCGTTCAGCTTCGCCAGCACGCCCACGGCGACGCCCGCGACCAGGAGGACGACGGTCACGGTGACCGCGATCACCCAGCGCAGCCAGCGGCGGCGACGCCGTGGTGGCGCGCTCGGCTCGGTAGGCGGCGCGTCGACAAGCCCGCTGCTCACGTGACTCCAGAGGGATGGGGCCGAGGGCCGCCGCCCATGGCCAAGAGCCTCGCCGTACAGATCTCGGCCGGTTGAACGTGCCCGAGTGTACCCACCCGGGCACCCTGGTGCGGAGGGAACCCCGTCAGTCCGGCAGATCCACGCGTAGTGACACGGTGCCGCGCAGGTCGAGCCAGGCCGTGCCGGGGCCGCGTACCAGCCTCAGGATCACCTCGTCACAGCCGGGGCAGCGGGCCACGAGGCCGGGCTCCGGGCCGTACACGCGGAGCGAGGCGACCGGGCCCGTGAGGCCGCAGCCGGCGCAGCGGCCGGTGGCGGCGGTGACGTCAACGGCGAAGATCTCGCTGAGCGGACCGGCCAGTGCGTTGCCGTCGAGATGTTCCGCGGTCATGTCAGCTCCCCCCGGTAGGGCCGAAACGTTCGGTTCGGATGCGCTCGGGGGCGTGCCCCAGCGCGACCAGCAGATCGGCCGCCGCCTCCACGAACCCGGTCGGCCCGCACACGTAGCAGTCGGGCTCGAAGGTCGCGGGCCAGCCGCTCTCGGCCAGGTCGTCCAGCATGATCCGCGCCGCCGGGCGCGATGTCTCGGGCGGCACGGACCTGGTGTAGATGTACGTGACGTCGAGCCCGGGGTCGGGGCGGCGCAGCTCCTCGGCGTAGTAGCGGCGGTCCTGGTCGCGCAGCGAGTAGACCAGGCGGAACGGCACCCGGCTGCCCGCCTGCCTGCGCGCCCTGATCATGGCCATCAGCGGCACGATGCCGGACCCGCCGCCGACCAGCAGCACCGGCGCCTTGCTCTCCGGCCGCCAGACGAACCAGCCGCCCACCGGGCCGCGGATCTCGACCTGGTCGCCGACCTCGATCACCTCGGTCAGGTACGGCGAGACCTCCCCGTCGGGAAAGGCCTCCACGGTCAGCTCGATGAGGTCGCCGTCGGCGGGCGCGGCCAGCGAGTAGCTGCGCTGCGCGGTGTAGCCGTCGTCGGCCGTCAGCCGTACGTCCACGTGCTGCCCCGCCAGGTGCCCAGGCCAGCCCGGCACCCGGAACCGCAGCGTGCGCGCGGTCGCGGTCTCGTTGTCGATCCCGGCGAGCTCGGCGGCCCGCCAGGCCAGGCGCGGCGGCACCTCAGTCGCCCTCGTAGCGCTGTTCGCGCCATGGGTCGCCGTAGTTGTGGTAGCCGGCCGTCTCCCAGAAGCCGGGCCAGTCGTCGTTCAGCAGGCGGATGCCGCGTACCCACTTGGCCGACTTCCAGAAGTACAGGTGCGGGACGATCAGCCGCGCCGGGCCGCCGTGCCGGGGCTCCAGGTCCTCGTCGTCGAAGCTGTGCACGATCCACGCCTTGCCGTCGAGCAGGTCCTCCAGCGGCAGGTTGGTGGTGTAGCCGCCGTACGAGTAGACCAGCGCGTATTCGGCGGCCGTCTCGACGTTCTCGAAGAACACGTCCAGCGAGACGCCCTCCCAGGTGGTGTCGAGTTTCGACCACTTGGTCACGCAGTGGATGTCGACCGTGGGCGTCTCCATGGGCAGCGCCAGGAACTCCTCCCACGACCACCGGTGGGTCTGCTCCGCCTCCGTGTCGATGGTGAACTCCCACCGGTCGAGCGGCACCCGCGGCGTCGGCCCGGCGGACAGCACAGGGAAGTCGTCTACCAGGTATTGCCCAGGTGGCAGCCGGTCGCTGTCCGGTCTGCGCCGCCCGTGGAAACCGCGCGAAATGATGCTCACGCCTCATTCCACCACATGCCCTCAGGCCCGACGCGGAGTGACCAGCCCCGACTCGTAAGCGAAGACCACCAGCTGCGCCCGGTCACGCGCCCCCAGCTTGGTCATCGCCCTGCTGACGTGCGTCTTCGCGGTGGTCGGACTGATCACCATGTGCGCGGCGATCTCGTCGTTGGACATGCCGCGGGCGACCAGGGCGGTCACCTCGCGCTCGCGGTTGGTGAGCACGTCGACGCCCTCCGGCTCCGGCGATGGGCGGCGGGCCACGTACTCGCCGATCAGGCGGCGGGTGATGGCGGGCGACAGCAGTGCGTCGCCCCGGGCAGCGACCCTGACGCCCTGCAGGAGGTCGGCGGGCTCGGTGTCCTTGACCAGGAACCCGCCGGCGCCCGCTCTGAGCGCGTTGAAGACGTACTCGTCGAGGCCGTAGTTGGTGAGGATCACCACGTGGACCTCGCTCAGCCGCTCGTCGGCCGCGATGCGCCTGGTGGCCTCGATGCCGTCCATCACCGGCATCTGCACGTCGATGAGCGCCACGTCCGGCAGGTGCTCGAGGGCGAGTGCGATGGCCTGCTCGCCGTTCGCGGCCTCGGCCACGACCTCGATGTCGTCCTCGGCCTCCAGCAGCGCGCGGAAGCCGCCGCGGATGAGTGCCTGGTCATCCACGAGCAGCACGCGGATCACGTCAATTCCCCCAGTGGAAGCTCTGCGCCGAGCGGAAGCTCCGCGCGTACGGTGAAGCCGCCCTCCGGGCGGGGCTCGGCCCGCAGCCGGCCGCCGAGCGCCGTGACCCGCTCGCGCATGCCGAGCAGGCCCACGCCGGGCACGGGCGGCGCGTCCCTGCTCGCCCGTCCGTCGTCGTCCACCTGCACGACCAGCTCGTCGCCGCCGTAGTCGATGCGCACCGACGCCGCCGCCCCGCCCGCGTGCCTGGAGACGTTGGTGAGGGCTTCTTGCACGATCCGGTACGCGGCCCGGTCCACCTCGGGCGGCAGCTCCCTGCGTACCCCCGAGATCGTCACCGTGGCGGGCAGTCCGGTCGAGCGCGCCCGCTCCACCAGGCCGTCGAGCCGGTCGAGGCCGCTGGCCTGCGGTTCGCCGTCGTCGGAGTCGTCGCGCAGCACCTCCAGCGTGGCGCGCAGTTCGCGGATCGCGTCGCCGCTGGCCTCCTGGATGGCCTGCAGCGCGGCGGGAACCTCCTCGCCGCGCTTGCGGGCCAGGTGGACGGCCACCCCTGCCTGCACCTTGATGATCGAGATGCTGTGCGTGAGCGAGTCGTGCAGCTCCCTGGCGATCCTGAGCCGCTCCTCGCCCGCGCGACGGCGGGCCATCTCCTCGCGGGTGCGCTCGGCCTCGGCTGCCCGCTGCTCGGCCTGCTCCACGTACGCCTGCCGGTGCCTGGCGACCGTCGCCGTCACGCCCGAGGCCAGGAACCAGCCGAGCAGCAACGTCGTTGCCGTGACGATGTCCTGGGGGTTCCGCTCGCCGGCGGTGGCCAGGCTCCCCGCCAGGCTGGTGCCCAGGAACACCGCGCTCGCCAGCGCGGGCAGGAGCCGGTGGCCGGCCCGTACCGACCCGAAGACCGACAGCAGCACGGGGAACGAGGCGGGTGGGCCCGGCTGGGCGTGCACCGAGTAGACGAGCATGCAGGCGGTGCTGAGCAGCAGCGACACCAGGGGCGCCCGCCGCCAGGCGACGAGGGAGAGCGAGCCGATCAGGACGGCGGCGAGGTCGAGGGCGCCCGCCTTCGGAGTGACCAGCACGGTGGCCGCTTCCATGGCGGCCACGACGGCGGCGAGCGCGCCGTCCAGGGCGAGCGGCCGCCAGCCGCGCGGAGAGGTCATCCCTGCACATTAGAGCCTCTGCCTGGACACGGTCCTCGGCGGCCGGTCGTAATTCGGTGCTACTCCCGGCGAAGTACTTCGCACGATCCTGCGCCCAGGGTGGTAGGTGAGGAGTCTCCTCGGGCACGACGACCCGGCGCCGGGAGAAGAGCACGATGTCCGGCTATGGAGATGATCCGAGATGGGGGCCGGTAATGACCGGCCAGTTCCGTTATGTCACCCCGGTGGAGGAGCAGTCGGCGACCGGACGGGTCGCCGAGGTCTACGCGCAGCTCGCGGACGACTTCGGCATGGCGCGCATGGCCGTCTTCCTGACCCTTTCGCCTTCCCCTGAGGTGCTCGCCGCGACCTGGGCCATGCTCCGCGAGTCGCTGCTGGCAGGGGAGGAGCCCAGAGCCGCCAAGGAGATCGTGGCGGTGGGCGTGTCGATGGCCAACCGCTGCCCGTTCTGCGTGGCCGCGCACACGACGCTGCTGCACGCGACCGGCGACCACCGGCTGGCGGAGACCATAGCCGCCGGCGGCACGCCCGCCGATCCCCGGCACGCCGAGCTGCTGGCCTGGGCCAAGTCGCGGCGCCGAACGCCGGAGATCGGGCCCGAGCACATCGGCACGGCGCTGACCTTCCACTTCATCAACCGCATGGCCTCGTCGCTGCTCACCGAGAACCTTCTCCCGGCCAACCTCCAGAAGTCGCGCCTGGTCAGGAGTGTGGGCGGCCGGGCGATGGCCCGCGTCGTGCGCAGGCGGCTGTCGCCGGGCGAGAGCCTGTCGCTGGTCGCGGACCTGCCCACGCTGCCGGAGCCGGCCTGGGGCACGGGCACGGCCGTGGGAACCGCCTACGCCGCGCTTCGGGCCGTGGCAGGGACGGGTGGCGAGCTGCTCGGGGAGTCCGCCCGCGCCGCCGTGACCGGCGCGGTCGCGGCCTGGGACGGGGAGCACCCGCCGATGGGCAACGCCTGGCTGGACGGGCCGCTCGCGGACGTGCCCGCCGGGGAGCGGCCCGGGGCCCGCCTGGCCCTGCTGGCCGCGCTCGCGCCGTACCGGGTGACCGACGCGGACGTGGCCGCCTGGCGCGGCTCCAGGACGGACGAGGACCTGGTACGGCTCTGCGCGTTCGGCGCCATCGTGGCCACGGAACGCGCGGAGACCCTCATCACCACCGGACGCGGGGAGGCATTCGCCGCGGGAGCACTCTCGGGAGACAGATCATGACCGCACAGCACACGCTCGCCGCCCGGCCGGCGACCTGGCCCATGCAGGTGCTCAGGGCCGTGGTGGTCCTGCACGTCGTCGCGCTGCTGTTCCAGTCGGTGACGGCGGGCCTGCTGCTCTCCTCGCCCGGCGGGCGCGCGCTGCACATGGCCTCGGCGATCGCCCTGCTCGCCCTGGGGGTGGCGCATCTCGTCGCCGCGATCCTGGTCCGGTGGCCCGGCGGAGGGAAGGGCCAGTTCATCGCTCCGGCCGCGTTGCTGGTGGCGTTCACGGTGGTGGCGGCGATTCTCGGCGAAGCCGGGGTGAAGGTCGTGCACGTGCCGCTCGGGGTGCTGCTGTTCGGCGGGGGCGTCGCGCAGCTCGGCCGGATCATGTCCCGGCCATGACCCCCACGCGACGCGACATGCTGCGGCTGCTGGGGCTGGGCGCGGTGGTGGCGGCCGGGGCGCCCGGCTGCTCGCTGATCGCCGGCACCCCGCAGCCGCAGCTCCTGGCCAGCAAGGCGCCGCTGCCCAAGCCGTTCGCGGTGCCGCTGCCGGTCCCGGAGGTGGCCAAGCCCGTGCGGAGCGCGGGCGGGGCCGACTTCTACGAGCTGACCGAACGCGCGGCCGAGGTGGAGCTGCTGCCGGGCCTGCGCACCGGCATCTGGGGGTACGGAGGCACGTTCCCCGGACCGACCATCGAGGCACGCAGCGGGCGGCGAACCGTGGTGAAGCTGGTCAACCAGCTCGGCCAGCCGACCGTCCTGCACCTGCACGGAGGGCACAACCCGCCGGAGTCCGACGGCTTCCCCACCGACCTGGTGGCGCCGGGGGCGTCCCGCGAGTACGTCTTCCCGCTGGATCAACGGGCCGCCACGCTCTGGTACCACGACCATCGCATGGACTACACGGGGCCACAGGTCTGGCGCGGTCTGGCCGGGATGTTCCTGGTGCGGGACGCGGAGGAGGAGGCGTTGCCGCTGCCGACCGGGGAGCGCGACCTGCCGCTGCTGATCTGCGACCGGTCGTTCGCCGCCGACGGGACGATGCTGTATCCGGGGCTGCAGGGCCGGCCCGGGGTGCTCGAGGCCTACATGGGGGGCGTGCTGGGGGACGTGATCCTGGTCAACGGGGCGCCGTGGCCGGAGCTGCGGGTCTCCAGAGCGCGGTACCGGCTGCGGCTGTGCAACGCCTCCAACGCCCGGACGTACGAGCTGGCGACCGGTGGGCCGATGATCCAGATCGGCACCGATGGCGGGCTGCTGGCGCAGCCTCGCACGGTGCGGCAGCTCCGGCTGGCCCCCGGTGAGCGGGCCGATGTGGTGATCGACTTTGCCGCGTACAAACTGGGGCAGTACGTCGAACTGCGGAACCTGGAGGGGGAGGGCGCGCAGGGCAAGGTGCTGCGGTTCGCCGTGGACCGGGACGAGACCGACGAATCATCCGTGCCCTCGCGGTTGTCCACGGTCGAGGCGCTCGACCCCGGCAAGGCCAAGGTGACGCGGGACTTCGAGTTCAGCAACGGGGGCATGGGCTGGCTGATCAACGGCAAGCCGTTCGACCCGAAGCGGATGGAGGCCAGGCCCAAGCTCGGTGACATCGAGGTCTGGCGGCTGAGCAGCGACGTCGCCCACCCGGTCCACCTGCACCTCGACCACTTCCAGGTGCTGACGGTCAATGGCGAGCGCCCGAAGGGGCCGCCCGAGTGGAAGGACACCGTCGAACTGCGGGACGCGCAGACCGTCGAGATCGTCACCCGCTTCACCGACTACCGCGGCCGGTACGTCCTGCACTGCCACAACCTCGAACACGAGGACATGGCCATGATGGCGGCCTTCGAAGTCGTGTGAGCCCACCGTCGGTCCCCTTCCCGGTCGCGGTCCATTGGCGGGGAGGGGGACGGGTTGCGGTGGGTTGGGCGATGGCGCCTCTGCTGTGGTGGTCGTCGACAGGTCGGCGAGGGGCGCTCAGAATCGGGACCATGGGTGAGCCTTATGTCGGCGCTAGGACGCCGCGACGGGAAGACGCCAGGCTGTTGACCGGGAAAGGCAGGTACGTCGGTGCGGTGCGGCTGCCCGGCACGGCCCACGCGTACGTGGTGCGCAGCCCCATCGCCCACGGACGGCTGGTCGGCTGCGACGCCAAGGCGGCCTGGGCGGTCGAGGGCGTGCTCGACGTCATCACCCCCTCCGACGCCGCCGACCTGCGCCTGCCCTGCGTGAGCCTGGCCCCCGGCCAGCGCATGACGTCGTACCGGGTGCTGGACGACACCATCAGGTACGCCGGTCAGCCCCTCGCGGTCGTCGTCGCCCGCACCCCCGAGGCCGCCAGGGACGCCGCCGAGGTCGTCGATCTCTCGCTGGACGAGCTGCCCGCGGCGGTAGGGGCGGAGCGGGCGCTGGAGGACGGGGCGCCGCTGCTGTACCCGGAGTGGGGCACGAACGTGGTCACCGACTTCACGCTGGGCGACGCGGACTGCGCCTCCTTCGTCGAGCAGGCCGCGCACGTCGTCGAGATGACGTTCACGATGGGGCGGGTCTCCCCGTACCCCATGGAGCCGCGCGGCGTGGTGGCCTCGTACGCCGGCGACGAGCTGACCGTGCACGTCTCCTCGCAGGCGCCCCACCACGTGCGCGAGCACCTGGCGGACGCGTTGGGGCTCTCCCACGGACGGGTACGCGTCATCAGCGGCGACACGGGCGGCGGGTTCGGCGGCAAGGAGCACGTCTATCCCGACGAGGCCCTCATCTGCCTGGCCGCGATGCGCCTGGGCCGGCCGGTGAGCTGGTCGGAGTCGCCGGGCGACCGGCTGTTCGCCACGCTGCCGGCGCGGGCGGCCGTGCACCGGGCGCGGCTGGCGCTCGACGACGACGGGCGCTTCCTGGCGCTGCACGCCGACGTGATCGGTGACATGGGGGCCCATCCCTCCAACGTGGGCGCGGCGACCTTCGCGGTGACGGCCACGCTGCTGCCCGGGCCGTACCGGTTCGACCGGGTGGCGGTACGCGTGCGCGGCGTCGTCACGAACACCACGCCGACCGGCTCCTACCGCGGCTTCGGCCAGCCGGAGGGCAGCCTGACCAGGGAACGGCTGATCGACGAGGCGGCACGCAGGCTGGGGATCGACCGGGTCGAGCTGCGGCTGCGGAACATGCTGGGGCCCGGCGAGCTGCCGTACACGACGCGCGTCTACCAGCGGTACGACTCCGGCGACTACCCGCTCGCCCTGCGTACCCTCCGCGACCTGGTCACGCCCGTCGAGAAGTCCGACGGGCGCAGGCGCGGCATCGGATACTCCTGCCACGTGGAGAGCACCGGCATGGGGCCCTCGATGGACCTCAAGGCCACCGACATCCAGGCGGCCGGCTACGAGACGGCGGTCCTGCGGATGGAGCAGGACGCGTCCGTGGTCGTGTCGTCCGGGGTGGTGTCGATCGGGCAGGGCATCGAGACGGCGCTGGCCCAGCTGGCGGCCGACCGGGTGGGGGTGCCGATCGAGCGGGTCCGGGTGGTGCTGGGGGACACGGCGGCCACGCCGTACTCGTCGATCGGGTCGATCGCGAGCCGCTCGCTGGCGGTCGGAGGTGGGGCGCTCATCCGGGCCGCCGACCAGCTCCGCGGCAAGCTCGTGGCGCTCGCCGCGCACCGGCTGGAGGCTTCCCCCGACGACCTGGAGATCGCCGAGGACGCGGTACGGGTCAAGGGCGACCCGGCCGCGTCGATCACCCTGCGCGAGCTGGCCACGTCGGCGTGGCGCGGCTGGGACCTTCCGGACGGCGTCTCACCCGGTCTGGAGGAACGGGTCAGCCACGACCCGGCCGGCTACACGTTCGCCTATGGGGCGCACGCGGCCGCCGTGGCCGTGGATCCGGAGACAGGGGCCGTCGAGGTGGAGCGCTACTGGGTGGTCAACGACGCGGGCGTGCTGGTCAACCCCGCCGTGGTGGAGGGCCAGATCTGCGGCGGCGTGGCCCAGAGCATCGGCATGGCGCTGACCGAGGAGATCGTCTACACCCCCGAAGGCCAGCCCATCACCGACTACCTGCTGCCGACGACGCGCGAGGTGCCGGACATCGAGGTCGTGATGCTGCAGACGCCCTCGCCAGTGACGCCGGGCGGCATGAAGGGCGTCGGGGAGGCGGGCACGATCGGCCCACCGGCCGCCATCGCCAACGCGGTCGCCGCCGCCCTCCCGGAGATCGCGGACCAGATCACCGACGTCCCCCTGACCCCGGCCCGCCTCTGGTCCCTGCTCGCCGCCGCCCCGCCCCGCTGACCCGGCGTCCGGGCTCAGGTGAGGTCCTTCAACTCCTTGCCCGCCTTCGACAGCGCCTGCTCCAGCGCCTTCATCCCGGCGGGCTTGGGCTTCGGCGGCGGCTCCCCGCGTTTGCCCGGCCGGCGGGCGGCGCCGGGGCGTGGCTGGGGGTCGTTCTTGGACGTGTTCTCGTCAGCACTGCTCATGGCACTGCCCATACCCGTCGTTTCGGGCGCCTGTTAAAAAGAATTGCGATTTCTCGCCGAAGATTCGACCCAAAAGCCTTCTTCGTGCGTACACGTTTCGACAGCCGTGTACGTCAACCCATAGGCAGGTCCTCTTGTTGAGCGAAACGCGTATTCGCTGCCCTTCGGTCCGGGAAGCCCGGGAAGCACAGGAAAGAGATGCCATGACCACGCTGCGATCAGCTCGCCGGAGCCGGATGCAGTACGTGTGGCCGCTGCGCGATGACGCCCAGACCGTCGGCCACGCGAGAGTGATCATCCGCGAAGAATTGTCGGCACTCTCCCTTTGTTCGGATCTCGTTGACGACGCCGTCCTCATGGTGAGCGAACTGATCACCAATGCCCTCATGTACGGCGACGGCCCGTACGAACTGGCCCTGCACATCGACGCCAAGGAGATCATGTGCGTGGTCGTGGACAGCAGTCCGCTGTTGCCGCAGCCGTCGCCGCCGGACGTGCAGGCCGAGCACGGGCGCGGGCTGCGGATCATCGCCAGGCTCTCCGACGGCTTCTACGGCTGCCATCCCCAGCGCTACGTCACACGTCCTGACCTGGTCGGTAAAGCGACCTGGTTCGCGTTGCCGCGGAGCGGGGCGACTGGGAACGTGGTGCCGCTCCGAGCGGGGACTTAAAGGCCAGGAATTAAGTCAGGAAAAATAGCGACTTTTCGACAGGGGCCGGTTAAGGTGGCAGCCGCAAGCTGGGGATGATCTTCGTTGCGTGACGGAGCCCCGGCCAGTTCTGGAGGCTGAATGTCAGGCTGGAACCTGCGGACCGGCGCCACGGCAGCGGCGCTCTCGCTCGCTGCCACCACCCTCGCCACGACCATGGCGACGGACAGCGCATCGGCGGCCGCCGCGGTCTACTACGTGGACTCCGTCAGCGGCAAAGACTCCGCCGCCGGCACCTCGGAGGCCACCGCGTGGAAGACGCTCACCAAGGCGTCGGCGGCGACCTTGGCGCCCGGCTCCAAGCTGCTGCTGAAGCGTGGCAGCACGTGGAAGGGGCAGCAGCTCAGCATCACCGAATCGGGCACTCCCGACGCCCCGATCACCGTCGACACCTACGGCACGAGCAACGCCAGACCGATCGTAGCCGGGCACACCGAGGCATGCGTGAGCCTGGAGGGCTCCCAGATCCAGGTCTACAACCTGCAGGTCGGCCTGCCACAGGACGACGGCCGCTGCGAGTGGGCCGGAGTCAAGGTGACGGGCAACGACAACGTCATCGAGCGCAACTACATCACCGGCGCCGCGGCCGGCGTCTACATCGCGCCCAAGGCGCTCTACACCGCGGTGACGGCCAACGAGTTCGTGGACAACAACCACATGAGCGCGCTCACCGAGGAGCCGGGCAACGACGACTCGGGCGCGTTCGCGATCCTCGTCCAGGGCGACAGCTCCAACATCGGCTGGAACGAGATCCGCGGCTCGATCGCGTTCAGCTACGACTACGGCATGGACGGCGCGGCCGTGGAGATCTTCCTCGGCTCCCACAATCGCGTGCACCACAACATCGCGGTGGACAACGAGACCTTCACCGAGCTGGGGACGAGCAGGGACGTCAACGAGGACGGCAGCCCCGTCGACCCCGACGGCACCTCGGGCAACGTCTTCGAGTACAACGTGATCACCGGCCCTCAGACCGGCGCGGCCCTGGTGACCCGCGGCCCGCAGGAGCCGGGAGAGGAGCCCGAGCCGAACGGACCCGTGCTGGGCACCGTGTTCCGCAACAACAGCGTGTACCTGACCCAGGCCGACTCCCAGGGCGTGGTCTGCGACGCCGGCTGCACCAACGCCCACCTGTCGATGTCGCAGAACGTCATCCAGGCCGTGAAGAAGACCGCCTACGGCCCGAACGTCACCGACAGCCACCACAACGTGTTCTTCGGCGCCCAGCAGCACCAGATGGGCGGCACGAACAACGTCACGGCCGACCCGCTGTTCGACCTCACGAACACGGAGCAACCGCTGAGCCTGCGTGCCGGCAGCCCCGCCATCGATCTCGGCGTCACGAAGTTCAGTGACATGGACGTGACCGGCCGGGCGATCGACGGCAGCGACGGCGCAGTCGACGCGGGGGCGTACGAGTACGACAAGTGACTTCCTCCCCGGCGTGAACACGCCGGGGATTCCCCCACGTCCGCCGTGGGGTTCTTACTGCTTCTTCCACGCCACCTGCACGTCGCAGGGGTGCGCCGGAGAGGTCGGTCCTGGAACGGTGAATCCTTTCGCGGTGTGGGGGCCTCTTATGGGGTGACGGTCACGCTGGGGAGGAGATTCGGATGAGTGCCGGCTGGGCGAGCACGCGGCTCATCGAGGCCGCACAGGCTGGTGATCGAGAGTCGATCACAGCGGTGGTCCATGGCGCTCATCCTCACGTGCGGCGCTTCGCGGAGCATCTTTGTGCGTCCCCGCAGGATGCCGAGGACGCCGCGCAGGAAGCGCTGATCATTCTCTACCGGAAGATCGGTTCACTGCGCGCCACCGGGGCGCTGGCATCGTGGATGTTCAGAATCGTCCGGAACGAGTGCCTGCGCCGCGCTCGACTGCTGTTCGACGGCTATGACGAGGGCGGCGCCGGTCTGGTGACCTCGGCCGAGGACGAGGTCATCCGGCGCCTGGAAGCCGAACTCGTCGCGCAGGCGATCAGGGAGCTGCCGGACGTTCAGCGCAGAGTATTGATCATGCGGGATGTACTGGGCTACCCGGGCCGGAGGGTCGCGGAGGTGCTCGGCCTGAGCAACGCCGCGATGAAGTCCCAGCTGCACCGGGCACGTAGCACGGTCCGGCTCAGCCTGGGCGCGAAGACCGACGCGACCGGCGGCCCGCACGAGGCCGGAACCACCAGCGCCTGACCTGAACGGACCGTATTTCCACCACCCGAATTGAAGGGGAGTTCCGCCATGCTCGAAACCGGATCACCCGCGCCCGACGTAGTGCTGGAGGACACCGACGGCCGCACCGTCCGCCTGTCCGACTACCAGGGCGACAATGCCGTGCTCGTCTATTTCATGCGGTCGACGTCGTGCCCGGTCTGCAACAGGCACGTCCAAGACCTCATCCGGCGCCGCGACGAGCTCGCTGCCGCCGGCGTCCGGGTGCTCGTCGCGGTTCCCGAGGACCGCCAAGCAGCGGCCGAGTGGAAGGTCAGGCGCCAGATCCCGTTCCCCGTCCTCACCGGCCGCCGCAGGCTGATCTACTTCGGGGCGGCTCACCTGGCTCTGCTCGAACGGACCACGGCCAGCACCAGCAGGCCCGCGACCAGGCCGGTGACGGCGCTCGCCCGGTAGACGTCGTTCAGCGCCGCGTACGGGGCCAGGTCGCCCTGGTACAGGATGCCGAGCACGGCGATGCCGAGCGCGTAACCGAGCTGCCTGACCGTGTTGACCGCGCCCGCGGCCATGCCCGCGCGCTGCGGCGGCACGTACATCATGGCGGCGGAGTTGAGCGACGGGATGGCCAGCCCAACGCCGAGGCCCGTCACGGCCAGGCCGGGCGCCAGCGCGGTCCAGGTCGAGTGCTGGTCGAGAGTGCCCTGGAGGTACGCGCCCGCGCCGATCAGCAGCAGCCCGCAGCCGATCGCGGCGCGGGCAGACAGCCGGGGGAACAGGCGGGAGACGGCCACCGAGACCACGAGGGAGGTGGCGGCCATCGGCGTCAGCGCCAGCCCCGCGTCCACCGGGCCGAGCCGGAGAACCCCCTGCAGCCAGATCGAGGTGAAGGCCATGCACGCGAACGCGGCCGGCATCAGCAGCGTGGCCCCCGTCATGATCCCGCTGAACGACTGGTTGGCGAACAACCGCAGGTCCAGCATGGGATGGTCGCTACGGGTCTCGATGACGACGAAGGCCGCCAGCGCCACCGCCGCCCCGGCCAGCGGCACGAGCGCCTGCGCCGTCGTCCAGCCGTGCTGCCCCGCCTCGATGAGTCCGTACGTGAGCGCGCCCGCGGCAACCGTGAACGTGACCATGCCCGGCCAGTCGAGCCGGCCCTTGCCGGGCAGGCGCGACTCCTCGACCGTTCGGAGGGTGAGCCAGATGGCGGCCAGGCTGATGGGCAGGTTGACCAGGAAGATGGCCCGCCAGTGCAGGTGCTCGGTGAGCAGGCCGCCGAGCACGGGGGCGACGGCCGCGGCGGCGCCGTTGACGCCGCCCCATATGCCGAACGCGATACCGCGCTGCCTGCCGTGGTAGCCGGCGCTGACGAGGGCCAGGGTCGTGGCCATCATGGCGGCCCCGCCCACGCCCTGGAGCACACGGGCCGCGAGCAGCACGCCGCCGGTGGGCGCCAGGCCGCAGGCCAGGGAGGCCAGCGCGAACACGGCAAGCGCTCCCAGGTAGACCCTGCGCCGCCCGGCGTGGTCGGCGAAGGAGCCGGCGGCGAGCAGCAGGGCGGCCAGAGCCAGCGCGTAGCCGTCCAGCAGCCACTGAATGTCAGTGAACGTCATGCGGAGATCGGTGGTGATCTCGGGCAGGGCGACCATGACGATGGTCACGTCGACGAGGAGCATGAAGGCGCCGAGACAGGCGGCCACCAGGGGCCACCAGTTGGTCCCCGTCGCTTCGGAGGTCTGGGTCATGGCGACCACGGTCGGCCATGTCTGCGGGTATTCGCCAGCGGAAGCGGAGATCTTGGCGATTTTTCACGCGAGATAGCCTGTAATGGTGGAAAACATCGAGCTGGACGAGGTGGACCGGGGGCTGCTGCACGCGTTGGAGGTGGACGGGCGGGCCTCGTTCAGCCGCATCGGCGAGGTGCTCGGCGTGTCCGACCAGCGGGTGGCCCGCCGCTACCGGCGGCTGCGCTCCAGCGGCATGGCACGGGTGGTCGGCGCCGTGGACGGGCATCGGCTCGGTTACGAGTCATGGGTGCTGAGGCTGCAGTGCACGCCCGACGCGGCGGTCTCGATCGCCGAGGCGCTCGGACGGCGCTCCGACACGTTCTGGGTGCACCTGCTGTCCGGCGGCACCGAGATCTCCTGCAGCGCGACCCAGCGCACGGCGAAGGAGCGCCAGTCGCTGCTGCTGGGCAGGCTGGCGCGGACGGACCGCGTGCTGTCGGTCACGGCGCACAGGAGGCTGCACATGTTCGTCGGCGGCCGGGTCGGCTGGGTGGGGCCGGCCGCGCTGTCGCCCGAGCAGGTGGCGGCCCTGGCGGCCGGGCGCGTGTTCACCGGTCATGGCGGGGACGAGCCGATCACGCTGGGTCCCGGCGACGACGCACTGCTGGAGGCGCTGTCGCGGGACGGCCGTACGGGCTACGCGGACCTGGCGGCGGTGACAGGCTGGTCGGAGTCGACGGTCAGACGCCGCATGGAGCAGCTCTGCGCGGCGGGGGCGATCTTCTTCCATCTCGACGCGCTGCCCGCGCTGCTGGGCAAGCGGGTGGAGGCGCAGCTGTGGATGTCGGTGCCGCCGGCCGAACTGGACAAGACGGGGCAGGCGATGGCCGGGCACCCGGAGGTCGCGTTCGTGGGCGCGACGACGGGCCCGTCCAACCTGTTCGCCACCGTCGTGTGCGACGACGACGCGGCGTTCTACCGCTACCTGACCGAGAGCCTGGGTGCGCTGCCCGCGATCGGGCACATCGAGACCGCGCCGATCATCAGGACCATCAAGCGGTTCGGGTCCGTACTCCCCCTCTGACGGTAGGGCGGACCCTACCGAGCGGTGGGTGGTGCGCAGGCTGGGGAGCGACCGCGCCGATCCGTAGTTTTCGGTGCATGAAGACTCCCATGAGAACGAGACTGCTGGCCCTCGCCTGCGCCGGGCTCGTCCTGGCCACCGCGACCGCCCCGGCCGCCCTGGCCGTGACGGGAGCATCCCGGTCCCAGGCCGTGACGATCGACGACAGGGGCTCGATCGTCTCCGCCGACCGGCTCGCGCGCTTATCGGCCGGACAGGTCGCCGCCTATCTGACCAAGAGCAAGTTCCCGGTGCCCGCCAAGCCGCAGGGCGCCGATCTGTACGCCGTGGTCTACCGTACGCTCGCCGTGGACGGGACCCCGACCACGGCGAGCGGCATCGTCGCGCTGCCCGCCAGGTCCCGGAAGGACCTGTGGACGGTCAGCTACGAGCACGGCACCCTGGCCACCAAGGCCGACGCCGGATCGGTGTCCGACGGCGACGGGCGGGCGGCGCCGCTGATGTTCGCCGCCGCCGGGTTCGCCGGGGTGGCGCCCGACTACCTGGGGCTCGGCAAGGGGCCCGGATTCCATCCGTACATGGACGCGGCCACCGAGGTCTCGGCCTCCGCAGACCTGCTGCGGGCCGCCAAGGAGCTGGCGGGGCGGAAGGGGCGGACGCTGAGCGGTGACGTGCTGGTCACCGGCTTCTCGCAGGGCGGGCAGGCGTCCATGGCGCTGGGCAAGTGGCTGCGCGACGACTCCGAATTCAGGCTGCGTGCGGTCGCGCCGATCGCGGGGCCGTTCGATGTGCGGCACGCGGAGATGCCCGCGCTGCTCGGCGGGCGGCTCGACCCGCACAGCGCCACCTACTACCTGGCCTACTGGACGGTCTCGATGAACCGCCTGCACCACCTCTACGACTCGCCGTCGGAAGTGTTCCGTAAGCCAGGCGTCGAGAAGCTGTTCGACGGGCGGCACAGCTTCGACGAGATCGTGGCCGGGCTGCCCGCGTCGCCGCGCAAGCTGGTCACCGCCGCCTACCTGGAGCGGATCTCGCACCCTTCCGGGGCGGTGCTGAAGGCGATGGAGGCCAGTGACGGCACCTGCTCGGGCTGGCGTCCCGGCGTGCCGGTCCGGCTGTTCGCCGGCCGCGCCGACCGGGACGTGGCCGTCGCCAACTCCCGCCACTGCCTGCGCGACCTGCGGGCGAGCGGCGTCGAGGCGTCCCTCACCTACGTCGGGAACGTCGATCACACGACCTCGGCGTTCCGCTCGCTGCCGCGGGTGCTCGACTGGTTCACCGGCCTGCGCCGAACACCGTGATAATCGAGGCGTGCAGCGACCAACCAGGCGCTCGTTCCTCCAGGTCGGCGGCGTGGCCGCGGTGGGGGCGCTCGGCGCGCTGGTGCCCGCGGAGGCGGCCCACACGCCCGACGACTCCTTCGTGCGATTACGCCGCCGCTGGCGGGAGGTGACCGCCGGGTCGGGGTACGACCCGGCGGCGGAGCCGTACCGGACCTGGCTGGCGGAGCTGGGCAGGAAGGCCGCCCGCTATCGCGACACCATGGCGCCCGCCCGCACCTCGCTCTGGCCCGACCAGCCGTTCCCCTCCTTCATGGCGACGCCGCGGCGGCTGCGCGACATGGCGCACGCGTACGTGCTGGAGGGCACCGGCCTGGCCGGCGACCCCGGCCTGGCGGCGGCCGTCGTGGCAGGCGTGGACCACTACCGGCGGCACGTGTACGCGGCGGGCGGCGACCCCGTGGGCAACTGGTGGCACTGGCAGATCGGCGTGCCGAAGGCGCTGCTCGACACGGCCGTGCTGGTCGATCTGCCCGAGCCGCGGAGCGCGGCGCTGCGGGACGCGGTCGATCACTTCGTCCCGGAGCACCGGCTCGGCCGCTACAGCGGCACCAGCACCGGGGCCAACCGCGTGGACCTGTGCGTGGTGATGCTGCTACGGGCCATGCTCGGCTCCGACTACGGCAAGGCCGCGCTGGCGGTCTCCGCGCTCGCGCCGGTGTTCCGGCTCGTCCGTGACGGCGACGGGTTCTACCGGGACGGGTCGTTCATCCAGCACACGTACGTGCCCTACCAGGGGGCCTACGGGGTGACGCTGCTGTCGGGGCTGGCGACGCTCTTCGCGGTGCTCAGGGGTTCGCCGTGGGAGGTCTCCGACCAGAACGTGTTCGACATGGTCGAGAGGTCGTTCGCCCCCTTCGTCCTGGACGGCGCCTGCATGGACCTGGTCCGCGGCAGGGGAGTCGGCAGGAGGCCGTTCGGCGACCACGAGAAGGGGCGGGGGATCGCCGCGGCGGTCCTGCTGCTGGGGGAGAGCGCCTCGGCCGCCGAGCGGGCCCGCTGGCACGCCATGGTCAAGGGCTGGGCCGTACGCGACACGTACCGGCCGATGCTGGAGCATCCCGAGCCCGCGTTCCACGCCCGGCTGGCGGCGATCATGGACGACGACGCCGTGCCCGCCGCGGCGGAGCCGGTCGGGCACCGGCTGCTGCCGATGAGCGCCAGGGCCGTGCACCGCAGGCCGGGCTGGTGCGCGGCACTCAGCATGGCCTCATCCAGGATCGGCCACTACGAGCACGGCAACGGCGAGAACCTGCGCGGCTGGCACACCGGCTCCGGGATGCTCTACTGGTGGGCCGAGGGCCACGGTGACCAGTACTCCGACGCGTTCTGGACGACCGTGGACCCCTACCGGCTGCCGGGCACCACCGTCTCGGCCCGGCGGCTGCCCGACGGCGCGGGGGAGGCGTGGGGCGACACGTGCACTCCCTGGCGCTGGGTGGGCGGCGCCACCGACGGCACGTACGCGGCCGTCGGCCAGCACATGAGCGGCCTGGAGAGCACTCTGGAGGCCTTCAAGTCCTGGTTCTTCCTGGACGACGCGATCGTGTGCCTGGGCGCGGGCATCACCGCGAAGGACGGCATGACCGTCGAGACAGTCGTGGACAACCGCAGGAC
Organism: Nonomuraea sp. CA-141351; assembly: GCF_050944675.1. Lineage (NCBI taxonomy): Bacteria > Bacillati > Actinomycetota > Actinomycetes > Streptosporangiales > Streptosporangiaceae > Nonomuraea > Nonomuraea sp. CA-141351. Next base: position 12,609,932 of record NZ_CP191982.1, on the reverse strand, counting down.
CAGAGCCCCTTTGACGGTTCGGGAGGGCTGGGCTCACCTGGAAGGCCACGGCGGCTACGTCGTGTCCCAGCCCCTGCGGACGCTGCGCGAGCGCCGCACGGGCGGCGGCGTGGCCCGCGACTACGTGACGCTCTGGCTGGACCACGGCGTCGATCCCCGCTCGGCCGGCTACCTCTATGTGCTCCTCCCGGGCGCGTCGCAGGAGGAGACCCGTGCCCGGGCGGCCGACCCGGGCTGGGTGCGGGTCCTCGCCAACACCGCCCGGGTGCAGGCCGTACAGGTGCCCTCGCTGGGGATCACGGCGGCCTGCTTCTGGAACGCCGGAGCCGTCGGCGGGCTGAGCGCCTCCGCCCCGTGCGCGGTCCTCGTTCGCGAGCGGCCCGATGGCACGGCCACGCTGACCGTGGCCGACCCGCGGTGCGACCTGGACGAGCTGACCGTGACCTGGGCCGGCTCCGCGTTCACGTTCCGCGGGCCGGCCGATCAGGAGGGCGCCTCGAAAACGATCAGGCTGCGTTGAACATCAGCCCTCCCGCCACGGGAGGTTCAAGGGTCGTAATTCACTCCCAGAGGGCCGCGACGCGGGAGACGGCGGCGCGGCCCTGGGCGTAACCGGCCTTGGCGCTGGGTGTGCGGACCTCCGGGTCGAGTGGGTCGATGCCGAACGCGGCGCGCGAGTCCTCGTCCGGCTCGATGGCCTCGACCTCGCCGTCCAGCTTGGCCCAGGCCGGCTCGCCCATGTCGGGCATCGGCGCCAGCACCAGCACCCGGTCGAACCCGGCCGCGAGGTCGGCGTTGGTGGACGTACGCACGCCGCCGTCCGTGTACCGGACCCCGTCGATGGTCGCGCACGGCCATATGCCGGGCACCGCGCAGCTGGCCGCCACCGCGTCCACCAGCCCCACCCCGGACTCGGGACCGAACAGCCTGGGCTCGCCGCCGGCCGCCTCCACCGCCACGATCACCAGATCGCGATCCGGCCACTCGTGTACCGGAAGCCGGGCCTCGATCACCTCCCGCCGCCTGGCCTCGCTGATCGTGGTGGCGCCGAGCGCCAGCGCGCCGATCTTCCGCCGCGTCTCGGCCGGGTCGGGGGTGTTCTCGTAGATCTCCTGGAGCTTGGGCCACAGCTCCTCGAGCGGTACCCCGCTGGGCAGCTCGAGCGTCTGCAGCGCGGGGTCGATCTGCCGCTCGAGCAGCTTGGAGAGCGGCACGCCGCTGGTGACCTGGGCGGCCACCGCGGAGCCCGCCGACGTGCCGACGACGCGGTCGGCCCCTGTGACGTCCACGCCGCCGTCGGCGAGCGCCGCCAGGACGCCCGTCATCCACGCGATCCCGGCGACCCCGCCGCCGCCCAGCACCAGCGCTCGCTTGCTCATAGGCCCCTCCTTGAAGACTTCTCAGGTCAACATGAGAGGCCCCGGCTCTCTTCCGCCGATCTCAGGCGCTGAGCACCTTTCGCAGCACCTCGGCGAACTCCCCGGTCTTCCCGATGAAGCCGCCGTGGTCGCCGGGGAACTCCGTGGGCGCCGTGCCGAGCAGCTCGGCCAGTGCCACAGAGGTCCGGTACGTGACCAGCCCGTGCGACGCGTCGCCGATGCCCACCACGACGCGGGCCGGGCCGGCCTTCAGCGCGGCGATGTCAGGCACGTAGCGGGTGGTGCCGCGTAGCTCGTGGGCGAGGAAACGACCCATGTCGGCAAGCATCTGTTCGGTCGGCTCCGCGTGAGGCCCGGCCGGGGCGCCCTCGCCGCCCTGGTCGAACCCGGCGTTGGCCATGAACTTGGCGAAGGCCGCCCAGATGCCGTCCCGGTGGTAGGTCGCGATGATGTCATCGGTCGCGGCGCGCTGCTCGGCGGCGTCGGGGAGCAGCTCCAGCGAGGGCGGCTCGTGCGCGACGAGCGTACGCACCCGCTGGGGATGGCGGGCCACCAGCGCCAGCCCGGTCACCGCGCCGCCGCTGCTGCCGAACACATCTGCGGAATCGGCGCCCAGGGCATCCAGGAGGAGGGCCAGGTCGTCGGCCCGCAGCTCCGGGGTGGAGTCCTGCGTGGGGTCCTCGAGCACGCTGCCCGAGATGCCCCGCGGGTCGTGCGTGACCACCGTGTAGTCGCTCGCCATCGCGTCGGCCAGCGGCGCGAAGTCCGCCGCGGCCATCGGTGCCCCCGTGACCAGCAGCACCGGGCCCGAGCCGCGCACCTCGTAACGCAGGCGTCCACCCGGGATCGCGAGGGTGTGAGTGGTCGTCATGGCAACCTCCAGTCGTTTCACCGTCGACGGTATGACTCCCGCCGGCGGCGGAACTCATCGGCCGATGGCGGCCAGATTGCGAGCGACTGTCTCACGGTTCATGCCCCTACTGAACGCGTGCCGGCCCGATCCGCTGCATCGCCGGGCGGCGCAGCCAGGTGGCCCAGCGCCAGAGCCACTCCATCGGGCCGTAGCGGTATCGGCGCAACCACAGCGTGGACAGCAGCCACTGGCTCGCGAGGATGGCGCCGGCGATCGCGAACACGGTGGTCAAGGGCCAGCTGTCCGGCGGGCCGTCCACGGCCTGGGAGATCAGCAGGACGAGGATCGTGGCGCTCAGGTAGTTGGTCAGGGCCATGCGGCCCAGCGGGGCGAAGACGACCTGCAACGCGGGCCTGAGCGGCGTCCTGAGCAGGACCAGCAGGCCGCACACGTAAAAGCCGGCGACCAGCAGTCCGGCCACGGCGAACACCTCTTCGTGGCCGTGGGCCTGCAGCCACAGGACAGGCACGGCCACGGCCCCGAAGAGCACTGTGAGCAGGACAGGGGAAGACCGCTCCATCCGGTCGACCACTCCGTACCGCGTCAGCGCCGAGCCCGCCAGGAACAGCCCGGGGACCAGCGCGGTGAAGCCGCCGAAGGCAGCAGCCACGGCGATGAGCACGGCGGCGAGACCGGCCACGGCCCATCGGGGCAGCCAGGTCGAGGGCAGCAGCACCACCAGGCCGACGACGGCGTAGATGGTGAGGATGTCGCCCTGCCACAGCGCGAACATATGGATCAGCCCCATCCCGAGCAGCACCAGGAGCCGGCGCAGCAGGAGCAGCCGCGGGCTGGGGGTACGTCCGGCGGCGGAGTCGAGGAGGAGCGAGAACCCGATGCCGAACAGCAGCGAGAAGATCGCGAAGAACCGTTGATGGACGAGCAGCCCTAACCACATCGTCCCGGTCGTCTCCACGGGATGTTCCAGGACGACGTCACCGGCATTGGCGATCGGCTGGACGTTGGCCAGCAGTATCCCGCACAGCGCGAAGCCGCGCACGACGTCGAGTGCGGCGATCCGCGGCCTACCAGCGGCCTCGGAGGGAGATTCATGTGCCATGAGCTCCCATCCTGCGGGGCCCGCGCCGGCGCCGGTATCGGCCGAAAGCGCAGTTCCGCGACGGTACTTTCGGCCGGTCGGCTCAGAGCTTGCGGATGTTCTCCGCCACGTAGTCGAAGCTGTCCTGTGACCGTTCGACGACGTCGAACTCGACCTCGTCGCCCGCCTCCAGCGACCGGTATCCCTCCGCCACGATGTCGCTGAAGTGCGCCCACGCGTCACGCCCCGGCGGGAGCTCCGGCGAGGAGATCGCCCCCCAGCCCTTGTCGTCCTTCCAGAACTTCACCGTGCCACGAGTCCTCATGGGGTGACGACCTCCAGATCGCCGGAGTCGGTGGTCAGCTCGATCTGCCGGGCCACCGAGGGGTCGGCGGCCGCCGTGATGTGCTTGTTGCCCGAGTCGGTCTTGGCGACGACGTTGTACGGCCCCTGCGGCACGTGGATCGAGATATTGCCGGAGTCCGAGGAGGTCACGACCTTGTCGGGCTGACCGCCGAACGTCAGGCCCACGTCGCCCGAGTCGGTCTCCGCCGCGACCCGCGTGGCCGCCAGATCGGCTGCCTCGATCGCCCCGGAGTCGGTGCGGGCGTTGAGCTCGCCGGACAGTCCCTTCAGCGTCAGGTCCCCGGAGTCGGAGCTGACATCGACGCGGAGCCCCTTGGGCACCTCCACCTTGTAATCGACCTCACAGGACGAGGAACCGCTGCCCAACCCCCAGGTGCGGGCGCACTTGAAGGCCAGCGTCAGCGTGTCGCCCTGCACCTTGTGGCTGGTCTCCGGTTTGGTCTTGCGCCAGCTGAGCTGCTCGGTCACGTGGATGCCCTGGCGGTCGGACTCGACCACCTCGATGGTGCCGGAGTCGGTTTCCACCCGCACTCCCGCCACCTTGTCGGCCACGTCGTAGGACGCGGTCTCCTCATCGAGTGGACCGGCGAGGCCGCACCCGGATAACAGCACCGCAAGCCCGAGAAGCCCCGCGATCATGCCCGCTCTCTTCATCCCCATGACACCCAAGTCTGAGCCATCCGGGCGTGCGTGGGCGTCGGGGAGTTCCCTGAACCGTCCCTGAGAGCATCCCCCAGGGACCGTGGTCGATCACTCGTCGCGGGCGTCGAGCAGGTCCAGGTAGCCCTGGACCGCCTCCCACAGGTGGTGCTCGGGATACCGGCTCAGGCTGCGATGCCGCCGGCGCCACTGGCGGTCCCAGTACGAGTCGCGTACGGCACGCAAATGGTCGAGCGCCGCCTGCAACTCCCCGGCGACCTCGGCGCGCTCCTCCTGAGGCTGGGGCGTCACCCCGCGCAGCAGGTCGAAGCGGCGCTCGGCGAGCGCGTCCAGCACGCCCTTGTCCGGGCCGTCGAGGGACCAGAACCGGACCGGGTCATGGATGCGATGGTTCGAGACCGGGTCCTGGTGGGAGCGCCACCAGTAGGCGACCCCGCCCTGGTCCAGCCGCAGGAAGTCGACCAGCCACGCGGTGCCCGGCGGATGGGTGCCCCAGCTCACCTCCTCCGGCGGGAGGTTCAGCACCAGGACGATCTCGAGATGATCGATCGGGTCGGCTCCCTCGAGTACGTCGCCGAACACGTGGGCCTCGCGCAGGAACGGCTCGTCCGCCGGCACGCGCCGGGTCTGCTCGCACGCCTGGGCGAGCTGCCGCAGCCGCTCCACCGCCCGCCGATAACGCATGACTTCGCCGTCCCTCCCGGCGACCAGCGTACGGGCTCGGTCGTCGTGCACGTACTCATGTCTGACGGGCCGGCAACGGTGCCTGGTAGGCCCATTGCCAGGCCAGCTCCAGCGGCCCGCGGCTGAACCTGCGCAGCCACAGCGAGGACAGCGCCATGAACAGCAGGCAGATCCCGGCCCACGCCACCGGCACCCACCAGGGACGGAGCCCGTCGAGCCGGTCGGCCAGCCCCAGGCCCCAGCCGTAGCACAGGATGCTGGCCGCCAGGTTCTGGAAGACGTAGCAGGACAGCGCCGTGCGCCCGACGTCCGTGATCCCGCGGCGGAGCAGGCCTGGCGCGCCCCGCATGCCGAGCACGATCGAGGTGATCAGCCCGAGCAGGCCCAGCGCGACCACCGGCGCCAGGAGGTAGCGGTCGACGGCGAACCAGGACGGACCCGCGAAGGAGGTGGCCAGGTTGAGGGGCACGCCGAGACCGAGGCCGAAGACGATCAGCTTCCTGCGCAGGCCCGCGCCGTGCTCCTCGAAGACCCCCGCGCGCATCAGGCGGGTGCCGAGGAGGAACAGGACGATCCCCATGGGGATGATGAAGACCAGCTCGAAGCGGAAGAGGACGACGTTCTGGAGGCGGAGCGCCACCTGGTCGAGCCAGCCGAGCTGGGAGTAGGGGAGAGTGCCGCCGCCACCCTGCCCCGTCATCATCAGGGCCCCGGTGGTCAGGGCCACCATGGCGACGTGCAACGTCCCGGCGGCGACCATCCAGGCGGTGACCGCTCGCCGGCTCCTGCCGACGAGGTACGCGACGATCACGGAGGTGATCGCGTAGCCCATCAGCACGTCGAATTCGAAGACCAGGACGAAGTGCAGGGCGCCTTCGACGAAGAGCAGCGTCGCGCGCCAGAGATACCTGCCAGGCCAGGCCAGGCCCTTGCGGAGCGCGCTGCGGTGCTGCAGCTCGAGGCCGACGCCGAAGAGCAGGGTCAGCAGGCCGAGGAACTTGCCGTTGGCAAGGAAGCGCAGGAACGTCTCCACCACGCCGGCGTCGCCGCCGAGCTGCAGAAACTCCAGGGGGCCGCCTGGCGCGGTGAAGATCCAGATGTTCGTGCCCAGCGTGCCCATGATGGCGACGCCACGCAGCACGTCGAGGGCGTCAATACGTCTGCTCACGCTTTCCAGCCTGCTTGCGCGAACATCGGCCTTGATCGTCCCGCGGGGCGAAATGGCCCGTACATCGATCGATGTACGGGCTTACATCTTTAGTGAATCCAGGTGGCCTCGGCCATGCGTCGCGGGCCCGTAGCAGCAGCCCGCCACCCAGCATCGCCGCTGCGGCCCAGGCGGCCGGCACGCCCAGGCCCGCCCATGGGGTGAGGGGCAGGCTGGCGAGGTTGGTGGTGGTCTGGATGGCGAGCCCGGCGTTCATGGGGGAGATCTGCCAGAGCAGCCGCTGCCAGTGATCGTCGTTGATCATGAGGATGAGAGCGGGGAAGAGGTAGAGCAGGCCCAGTACGACCCCGATGGCGGTGGCGGAGTCACGTACGGCGGTGGCGATCCCCAGGCTGAGCAGGGCGATGAGAGCCAGGTAGAGGACGGAGCCGAAGGCGGCGCGCAGCATGGGGCCGCTGGTGAGGATGAGCGGGTCGGCGGGGAAGCCGTTGTCGAGCAGGATGGGCCGCGCGGCCAGCGTGGAGGCGAGCACGGCGACGCTCCCGGCGATCAGGATCAGGCCGACCAGGATGATCGCCTTGGCGGCCAGCACCTTGGTCCGGTCCGGCATGGCCGTCAGGGTCATGCGGATCATGCCGGTGCTGTGTTCGCCGGTGATCGCCAGTACGGCCAGGATGGCGACGACTGCCTGACTCACCTGGACCCCGAAGAGGCTGATCTTGGCGGGGTCGTAGCCGCAGCCTTCCGAGGCACAGGAGACGACGGCGGAGGCGGCGGCGCCGGCGGTGACGGTCAGCACGATGATCGTGAACAGCAGCCAGCCGGTGCCTGCCAGGGTACGGAGTTTCGTCCACTCGGCATGCAGGTGCGTTCTCACGCACGCCTCCCGCGGATGCGCGGGCGATGAGGTTTCATGCGTCTCTCCGGCGGAGTTGGAAGGCGGCCAGGCCGAGGGCGAGCGCGGCATAGACGGCGAGCACGGCGAGGCCGGCCCACGGCGGCAGCGGATAGAACCCGGCGGTGGGCGCGTAGTGCTGGAGCACGTGCGGGTACTCAGGGATGCTCTGCTGGATGGCGAAACCGGCCGCGGGGGTGACGCGCAGCAGCCATCGCGCTGCGCTGTCGGGCAGGATCGAGGTGGTCGCGACGACGTGCGGGACCACGATCGCCACGATGGCGGTGATGACCGCCGCGACGCTGCGCCGCAGCAGCGCGCCGAGGGCGAGGGCGAGTACGGCGGCCAGCGCGAGCAGCGCCGCCATGCCGATCACGATGCGCGCCTGGGTGAGCAGGGACACGGGGAGGATGGCGTTGCCGTTGGCGCGTAGGATCTGCCCCCCGATCGCGAACGTGATCGTGGTGGCGGGCAGGGCGGCGGCGAAGGTGACCAGGCCGAGCGCGAGGGCCTTGGCCACCAGCGTCCGGCCGCGGCGCGGGCCGGCCAGCAGGCTGGTGCGGATCAGGCCGTGCCGGTACTCGGCGGTGACGAACATGACGGCCACCACGATCACCAGGATGAGCCCGGTCAGCACGCTGCTGAGTGGACGTTCGGCGGTCGGGCCCTCCATGTCCGGCGCGATGTCGCCGACGCCGGTTACGGAGAAGGTGCCGCCGGACTGGCCGGCGCGGCCAGGGTGGTGGGGCGAGCCGTCGGGCGCGAGATCGAGGCCGATGTCGTCGTCGCGCCAGGCGCCGGACGCGTTGCCCTCCACCTTGACCTGGTCGAATTCGCCGGTGGCCTCGGTGAAGCGCACCGCCGCGATGGAGCCGCCGAGATCTCCCTGCGTGACCGTCAGGTCGCCGGGGGAGGCCGCGAACATTCCGGCCTGGACTGTCCGCGGTAGTCCGGCCAGAGTCGCGGTGCCGATTCGGGTCCAGTTCGTGCCGTCGGCGGACTCGTACCCTGTGAGGGTGTCGCCGGAGCGGGTCAGCCGCAGCCAGCGCGGCGCTTGCTTGGAGACGCCGCCCGGCCGGCCGGCCACGTCGTGCGTGAAGTTGTGCTGCATCCGCACCCCGTGCTCGCCGGTCGCCATCACCGCCGCGTAGGGCGAGCCTTGCTTGGTGCTCTCCTTGATCATGACTCCGGCCTTGGCCCACGGCACGAGCCCGGGAACCACGTTCCGCACCCCAGCGGCGACGTCGGGTTTGCGGATCTGGCCGGTCATGGAGGTGAGGCGGACGGTGATGGTGCCGTCCCCTGCCAGCGGCCGGTGCACGAAGTAGAACTTGTCGGTCACGGCCTCGCCGTCCGGCCCCACCAAAGGTGGTGGACAGGCGACCTCGACGGGACCAGAGCTGCACGAGGCGTGGTTGCCGGACGCGGAGAGCAGCCCGAGCAGTACGGTGACCAGCGCCGCCGCGGCCATGGCGACCACCCAGCCGCGTACCGTCCTGAACTTGGTCCACTCGGCGCGCAGCAGCCGCCCGAAGTCCTCGAGCCCGGCCCGATGTGAGACGGCGCTCATCGTGTCGCTCCCCGGTATTCGACCGCGTCGCTGGTGAGGTCCATGTAGGCCTGCTCCAACGTCACCCGAAGACCTGTCACCTCGGAGAACGGCACCGCGTTCGCGTTGAGTACGGCCACGACGCGCTCGGACGGCAGTCCTGAGACGACGAGCACGTCGTGATCGGCCACGGCCGTGGTGGCGCCGGCGTGGCCCAGCACCGACATCGCCGCGGAGCGCGCCGGCGTCCGCAGCGTGACCCGGCCGCGGGAGGCGGTCGTGATCAGCTCGGCCACGCTGGTGTCGGCGATGACGCGGCCCCTGCCCACCACCACGAGATGGTCGGCGGTGTCCTCCAGCTCGCTCATCAGGTGGCTGGACACCAGCACGGCACGCCCCTCGCCGGCCAGCGACCGCAGCAGGCCGCGCATCCACACGATGCCCTCGGGATCCAGGCCGTTGACCGGCTCATCCAGCATGAGCACCGGCGGGTCCCCGAGCAGCGCGGCGGCGATGCCGAGCCGCTGCCGCATGCCCAGCGAGAAGCCGCCCGCCCTGCGCCGGGCCGCGGACCGCATCCCGACCTGCTCGAGCACCTCGTCGACCCGCCGCGCGCCCAGTCCTTGCGAGTGGGCCAGCCACAGCAGGTGATTGCGGGCCGTGCGGCTCGGCTGCAGCGCCCCCGCGTCAAGCAGCGCGCCGACGTGGCGCAGCGGGGTGCGCAGGCTCCTGTACGCTCGCCCGCCGATCAGCGCGTGGCCCTCGTCGGCCGCGTCCAATCCGAGGATCACCCGCATCGTGGTGGACTTGCCCGCCCCGTTCGGGCCGACGAAACCGGTGACGTGGCCGGGCCGTACGGTGAACGACATGCCGTCCAGCGCCAGGGTCTGGCCGAACCGTTTGCGCAGCCCGTTGACTTCGATGGTTGCCTGCATGTGACCGGTTGTACGGATCAGGCCCTAACAGGGGCCGAACAGGGGCTGTCACATCGCTGTTAGGGCCGGCGCGGCATCCTGGTGTGCATGAGAACGTGGCGACGCCCGGAGAGCACCGCACGACTGCGCTTCACCGTCTTGTACGGTGTCATGTTCCTGCTCTCCGGCGTCGGACTGCTGGTCATCACCAACCTCGTGGGCCTCGGCGGGACGATGGTCAGCCGATCCGCGGCTCCGGCCGAGCCGGCCACGCTTGCCGACGCCGATCGCATCGCATGGCTGCAGGCTCGGCTGTCGGACACCCACGCGGCGCAGTCGCGCCAGCTTCTGATCGGCTCGGTGGTGGCACTCGTGGTCATGGGCGTGGTGTCGGTCATACTGGGCCGGGTCATCGCGGGCCGGGTGCTGCGCCCGCTGTCGATGATCACGGCGGCGACCCGCCGGATCACCGCCGACAACCTCAACGAGCGACTGGCCGTGCATGGCCCGGACGACGAGGTGAAGGATCTCGCCGACACCATCGACGATCTGCTGGAACGACTGGAGAGCTCCTTCGCCGCGCAGCGCCGGTTCGTGGCCAACGCCTCCCACGAGCTCCGCACTCCGCTGGCCACCATGCGCGCGTCCCTGGACGTGGCCTTGGCCAAGCCAGAGCCCGTACCGGCGCAGACCGCCGCGCTGGCCGACCGGCTCCGCACCGAGCTCGACCAGGTCGACCGGCTACTCGAAGGTCTCCTCATGCTCGCCCGCGCCCAGCACGGCTCCCTGCCCGACCGTACGACGCTCTCGCTGGGCCGCCTGGCGACCGCGGCCTTGGCCGCCCGGTCCGCCGACATCACCGCCAAGAGGATCACCGTCGACTCCTCAGGCGACTTCTCGGGCGACTTCTTGGGCGCGGACGACAGCGGGTGGACGCAGGGGAACAGGACGCTCCTCACTCGCATGATCGACAACCTGATCGACAACGCCGTCACCCACAACCAGGACGGCGGCTGGATCCGCCTCGCCGCCACCACTGACGACGCGACGACTCAGCTCGTCGTCGAGACCGGCGGGCGCATCCTCGACCAGGAGCAGGTTGATCGATTGGCCCGGCCCTTCCAGCGGCTCGGCGCCGACCGCACGCACTCCGGCAGCGGCTCCGGGCTCGGCCTGTCGATCGTCGCGGCCATCGCCGCGGCGCACGGCGGCACCCTCGACCTGCGGGCCCGGCCGGAAGGAGGCCTCCGGGCCGCCATCTCACTGCCCTTGGCGGCCGTGCCGGCGGGGGTTCCGGCGTGAGAGTGCTCGTGGTGGAGGACGCCCGTACCCTGGCCGACGTGCTGGTCGAAGGGCTGAGCGATCAGGGCATGGCCGTGGACGTGGCCTACGACGGCCTGGAGGCCGCCGCCAAGCTCGACCTCAACGCCTACGACGTGGTCGTCCTCGATCGTGACCTGCCGGGCATCCACGGCGACACGCTCTGCCAGATGATCATTGAACGCGACGACCGCGTCATGGTCCTGATGCTGACCGCCGCCGACTCGCCCGTCGACCGGGTCACAGGCCTGACCCTGGGAGCCGACGACTACCTGGCCAAGCCTTTCCACTTCCCCGAACTGGTGCTGCGCATCCGCTCCCTGGCCCGCCGCCAGCCCTCCGCCCGGCCCCGCACGCTGCGCGCGGCGGGGATCGAGCTCGACCCGCTGCGCCGCATCGCCACCCGCGACGGCCGTCCCCTGGATCTGTCGGTCAAGGAGTTCGCCCTGCTCGAAGCCCTCCTCCGCGCCGCCCCCGCCTTTCTCAGCGCCGAGGACCTGCTCGAACAGGTGTGGGACGAGCACGCCAACCCCCTGACCAACACCGTCACGGTCACCATCGGCCGCCTCCGCCGCAAACTCGGCGAGCCCCCGGTCATCACCACCACGCCCGGAGTGGGTTATCGCATCACGGCCGCCGGCTAGATCGCTGATGTGAAATTTTGGTGATCGGCCGCGGGCGTGACGAAGGGCGTCCATTGTCGGTGTGTGAAGACTGACTTAGACGCCCTTCTGACCGCACTCTATGTGCATCTGGACGATCACGTGATGCCTTCGCGGGGACGGCCTCGCGGACGGGGCCGGCCGCCGGTGCTGACCCCGGCCGAGGCGGTGGTCGTGGCAGTGGCGCAGGTGCTGCTGCGGTGTGATGACGAACGCCGCTGGATGCGGATGGCGGCCAGCCGGATCGGGCACCTGTTCCCCAGGCTGCCGTCCCAGTCGCAGTACAACCGGCAACTGCGTGATCTGGGGCCGGCCATGTCGGCGGCGGCGTTGTGGCTGGCCCGCCAGGTCCCGACCTGGCACGAGCCTTTGCGGCTGATGGACGGCACCCCGATCCGCTGCGGCGCCTCGCGAGTGACGGTCAACAGATCACACCTGGGTGAGATCGCCGGATACGGCATGGACAAGTCCCACCACGCCTTCTACTGGGGCGCCAAGCTGATGCTGATCACTACCGCTGATGGCGCGGTGACCGGCTTCAGCCTGGCCCACCCCAAAGAGCTCGATGAACGCAAGCAGGCCCTGCACCTGCTGCACGTCCACCAGATAGCCGACGGGCCATGCCCGATCGTGTGCGACAAGGGATTCGCCGGAGCCGGCATCGAGAAGGCCGCCGCCGATCTGGGTCATCTCCTGATCCGGCCGACCCGCGAAGACGAGCCTGCACGCGCCCTGCCCTTTCCCGGCTGGCTGCGCCAGCGCATCGAGGCGATCATCTGGACACTGAAGAACCAGCTCGGCCTCGAACGCCACAACGCCCGCCACCCCGACGGCCTCTGGGCCCGTATCAGCCAGCGCATCCTCGCCCTCAACGCCGCAATCTGGCACAACTGGAACACCGACGCACCCGTGAAACGGTCCCTGACCGCCTACGACCACTAACCCAAATTCACATCAGCGATCTAGGCCGTTCAGATGATGCGGCCGCTCCAGGACGAGGCCGCGGCGCGGAAGACCGTGTACAGCCCGCTGTCGAAGTACGGGGAGACTCCCGTGTCGTAGCGCCCGTCGCCGTCGGTGTCGGAGACGCCGGTCGTGATGCCGTTGAGGTAGCCGAGGCGGTGGTCGTCGCTGTAGCTCTCCAGCCAGGAGGAGCCGAGGGAGCCTTCGCCGGTGAACGGGGAGTCGACGCCGATGGGCTGGTCGGCGGGAGGCTCGGAGAGCCTCATGACGAAGGTCTGCCCGGTGGACCGTTCGAGGGTCTCGCCGGTGTAGGGCCGGGTTCCGTCGGGGTGGAGGCCGGCGGGGTAGCCGAAGACGTCGACGGTTGGGGTCGTCGTCTGGTTGAAGGCGAGGCCCTGCCCGCCGACGATGTCGACCAGTCTCCCAGTGGTGGTCAGCGCTCCCGAGGAGGACGGGACGACGCCGCTGTAGACGTTCACGAAGGCGAAGTCGCGGTCGTGGTCGCTGTACTGGGTGAAGTCGTAATGGACGAACGCCTGCTTTCCGACGTACAGGCCGGACGGGGTGGTGCCCTCGGAGTAACTGGGAACGAAGGCCCACTTGTCGACCGTGGCGGGGGCGCCCTCCATGTCGTACACGCAGTGCGCGGCCGTGGCGACGAGATTGCGGTACTGCGTCTGCACGGCGGTGCCCGAACACCAGTGCGGCTGACCGTCGGCCCCGACGAAGAAGACCTTGCCCGAGGTCTGGGGCAGTTCGCCTTCCGCCTCCGGCGGCACCGGCGTGACCAGGCCGGGCTTGCCGGGCGGAACGACGGCGCCGGACGTGCGTTCCCCGCGTACCTCGGTCCGCGGGGCGTAGGGCGTGGCGCTCCTGAGGTTGGCACCCCCGTCGGCGAGCCAGAACGTCGCGACCTGCAGGGCGTTCGCCGTGCTGAAGGTCAGCGGGGCCGACACCACATCCGCGGCCTGGGCGGGCCCGGCAACGGCGGTGGCGCCCAGCAGCCCCAAGCCGATGCCTAACGCGAGCAGCCTGCGTCTCATCATCGATCTTCCCCGTTCCGCCGTAGGGCGTCCTTGACGGCCCCACCAGTATGGAAAGCCGGTCTGGTCGGACCAGCAGGAAGATCGTAATCCTTGTGGGATGTCCAGTGAAGACTAAATTAGAACTTATGTTCGATCGTATTTACCGTGTCAGAAGCTGCTGAGCCGCCAGATCCTGGGCGCGACCGCGGAGTTCAGCTGGAGCAGGACGATCAGTACGATGCTGACATACGTGTTGATCGCCGACAGTGCCACGGCGACCGCGTACAGCGCCTGGTAGATGACGATCCGGCGTCGGTGCGCCCGGCGTATTTCACGGTCCACGTCCGCCTTCAGCAGTCCGGCCCGGTGCCCGTACGTGATGCTGGCCAGCAGCATCGCACCGAGCAGCAGCAGGTTCAGCCAGTAGACGGCCAGGGCGAGCCGGTAGTCGATGTACTCGCCGAGCAGCGCTGTGGAGAACGGCATGAGCGAGACCGCGGCCAGGAACGCGAGGTGGATCCACGTCAGATGCCGGTTGGCCCGCTTGAACTGGTTGAGCTGCGTCTGCTGCCCCAACCAGAAGATGCCGAGAGTCAGGAAGCTCATGAAGTAGGTGAGCAGTTTCGGCCCGAGCAGCACAAGCGCGTGCCATAACCCCTGCTCCGCGTTGAGGGCGCCGCTCTCCCAGACAGGGTTCTGGCGGTGCACGGCCTCGACCACCGGCGCGTGCAACTCCAGGACCAGCAGTGTCATGGCGATGGCGAACACGCCGTCGCTCAGTCCGGCCAGCCTGCCGACGCTGCCGCCGGAGAAGCGGGAGTAGAGGGCAGGCATCAGGTGGGCTGGCCGGTGGGGCGCACGACGACCGTGTTCACGTCCACGCCTGCGGGCTGGGCCAGCGCCCAGGCGATGGCGTCGGCGATGTTCTCCGCGCTGAGCAGTGGCCCGTCGGGGCGGCCGTCCGGCCAGAACGAGGTGTCCACGCGGCCGGGCGCGATCAGCGTCACACCGACGCCGTCGCCAGTCACGAGCATGCGGGTGTTCTCGGCGAGCGCGGTCACCGCCCACTTCGTCACCGAGTACATGTTGCCCGGCGAGTGGACGAACCCGGCGACGCTGCCGACCAGCACGATCCGGCCGCGGGTCTCGCGCAGCGCGGGCAACGCGGCCTTCACGAGCAGGGCGGGGCCGAGCACGTTGGTGAGGACCATGTCGCGCAGCCGGTCCGGGGCGGTCTCGGTGAGCGGGCCGTGAGTGGAGAAGCCGGCGTTGGCGACAACGTGATCGAGCCTGCCGTACTCCTTGACGGTCGCCACCACGGCATCGTGTACGGCGTCGTAGTCGGTGGCGTCCCCGGGCAGCCGTAACACGCCAGGTACCTGGGCGAGCCTGGCCTCGTCGCGGCCGGTGACGGCGACCGCCTGCCCGTCGGCGACCAGCCGCTTGGCGAGCGCCAACCCGATGCCACTCGCTCCACCTGTGATCAGCGTTGTTTTCACGGCGACACAGTAGGAGGCAGAACCCGCCAGCGGCCAATAAATCTGCTTATGGCTGGTCAGACAGAAACCGATGAGTTACGACGAAACCAAGGTGCGAGGACCGCCCAGTCCCAACTGCGCTGCCGACCCCGCCGTGAACGCCCTGGAAATTGCATGAGGTCGCGGTGGCCTTTGAGCGGGTCAGGCCCAGGGGCGGGGGAAGGTGTCGCCGTCCAACCGGTCGCCAGCGGCGAGTCCGAGAGGATCGGTCACGATGTGCCCGGTTCCGCTGTAGCGGGTCGCCTCGTCCATGTAGATGGTGACGTGCGCGAGCCGAGCTTGGTCGGTACGGTTGGGCAGCGCCATGTGGCCGGTGTAGCCGCTGTGGAAGGTGCAGTCGCCGGCGCGGAGCGGCACGGTGACCCGGGGGATCCAGCGCAGCGACGGGTCCAGCTCGAACAGGTCTTCCTCGTGGTGGAGGTCCTGCGGGCGCAGGCCGGTGCGATCCTGGGTGCCGGGCAGGAAGGTCATGCACCCCCGCTCCGGCGGAACGTCGACCAGCGCTATCCACGCCGACAGCGGGAGCCGGTCGCCTGCGTGCGGCCAGTACGGACGATCCTGGTGGAACTCCGTGGCGGCGTTGTTGTGCGGCTCCTTGACCAGCATCTGGTCGTGCCAGAGCCGCAGCGAGAAGCCGGCGAGCTGTTCGGCGATCCGGCCGAGCCGTGGGTCGAACGTGAGCTCCCGCAGCGTCTGGTCGTGTTGCCAGACGTTGACCAGCTGGCTGAAGACGCCTCGCTTCTCCAGGCTCTCCGCGCGATGCGCCTCCAGGAACGCCTCGGCGCCGGCCCGGAAGCGCTCGACCTGGTCCGGTTCCAGAACGCCTCGCACTCGGACGAAACCGTGTTCGCGGTACGCCGCCACAAGCTCCTCCCGTACCCGGCCGTCGGCGCCGACATCGCTGCGGGACTGCCCGGTCGTGGTCGTCATCATCGCTGACCTCCAAGGTTCTTGCCGTTGGGATACCACCCAGCATCGTCGTGGTGTGCCGCGACGGGCTAGGCCGATCCCGGCGAACAGTCGTACGATCCCGACATGCCTGCCACGCTGCACGAGCACGCCCTGTTCGCCGGGGGTCCGGTCTTGGCAGGCGTCCACCACCTGAACCCCGACATCGAGCCGCACGCGCACGACTTCCTCGAGATCGCGGTGATCGGAACCGGTCACGGCCGGCACGTGACCAGCCAGGGCGAGCGCCCGCTGCGGCGCGGTGAGGTCATCGTGCTCCGCCCCGGCGCCTGGCACGGATTCCGGGACTGCACCGACCTGACCGTCGCCAACTGCTGCCTGTCCGCTCAGGCGCTACGAGCCGAACTGGCGGCGCTGTACGACATCCCGATGCTGCGCCGGATGTTGTGGACCGATCCGGCGGCATCCGGCACGCACGGCGTGGCGGTCACGAACGTCGATCCGGCCGCCGCCGAGGAGGCCATCGCGGAGATCGGCCTGCTCGAACGGGACCTCGGAGCCGATCAGCGCCGGCCGGGCCGCGTGCTGGGCCGGCTGGTCACCGTGCTCGGCGTCCTGGCCGACGGCCGCGACCCCGAACAGCCGACGTTCGAGTCCGCCGTCCACCCCGCGGTCGCCGCCACCATCGCCCGGCTCGAGGCCGCGCCGGCCCATCCGTGGCGGCTGGACGACCTAGCCCAAGCGGTCAACCTGGATCCCGCCTACCTCGGCCGGCTGTTCAGACAGTACGCCGGGTTGACGCCGCTGGGCTTCCTGGCCCGGCTGCGGGCCGAACGCGCCGCCACGTTACTGGCACACTCGTCTCTGCCGGCCGCCCGGGTCGGCGCCGCCGTCGGCTGGGACGACCCGACCTACTTCGCCCGCCGCTTCCGGGCGCTGGTCGGGCTGACACCCACCGAGTACCGGCGACGTAGCCGATCAGCCACCCATACGCAGCTCAGCGCCCCGGCCGAGGCGACCGACGAGCGGAGATCACACGATGCCCACTCAGCAGCCCCTCACCTACCACGCGTTCGTTGAACTCGCCACCGCCGACCCCGCCGTCGTCGGACTCGTCCTCAAGGGCTCCCACGCCCACGACGACATGATCACCGAGCACTCGGACCATGACCTGTACGTCGTCCTCGCCGACGGCGCGGCAACGGATCTCATCCGGTTCACGGGCCACCGCACCCCCGAGCTCGACCTCGTCATCCTCTCCCTCGCCGAGTTCCGCGCGGCCGGAATGCCGGGCTTCGAGCGCTACGCCCTCGCCCGCGCCCGGATCGTGCTCGACCGGCTCGACGGAGGCATCGCCCAGATCCTGGCCGCCAAGGCACGGCTCGACGCCGATGAAGCATTCCGGGACTCCGGTGAATGGCTCGACGCCTATGCCAATTCTCTCTACCGCTCCGTCAAGAACGACCGTGACGGACATTCACTCGCCGCCCGCCTCGACGCGGCCGACAGCATCCGCTTTCTGCTGGAGCTGCTTTTCGCAATGGACCGTCGCCCCCGCCCCTACAACAAGTACCTGGAATGGGAACTCGCCCGATACCCGCTGCCCGATTGGGACACCGGCCTGTTGCTGGACGCCGTGCACCGCATCTCAGGAACGGGCGACGTGCCCCTGCAGCGGCGCATCTTCGCCCATGTCGAGGCAGCGGCCCGGCGCGCCGGGCACGGCGCGGTGCTGGACGCATGGGGCGAGGACCTCGACCTGATGCGACCGCAATAGGGGATGTCGCGAAAGGCTCCCGCCGGCTAGCGTTCGTCGACGGGGTAGTCGGCCGAGCGGCTCACGTCGGCCCATTTCTCGGTTTCGGCGGCGCGGATCTCGGCGGCTTTCTGGGCGGAGGCGACGGCGTCGCTGCCGAGGAGGAGTCGTCGGGGTGGGTCGTCGTCGCGGACGACGTCGATGATGATCTTGGCGGCGCGGGCGGGGTCGCCGGGCTGGGCGCCGTCGGTGTCGCGTCGGTAGCGGTGGATGGCGCCCACGGTCTGCTCGTAGTCGGCGCCGACGGGGTGGATCTCCATGGAGGAGCCTTGCCAGTCGGTGCGGAACGCGCCCGGCTCGATGATGATGACCTTGATGCCGAAGGGTGCGACTTCGTTGGCGAGGACCTCGGAGAAGCCTTCGACGGCGAACTTGGCGGTCTGGTAGGCGCCCATTCCGGGGGTGCCGCCGACGCGCCCTCCGATGGAGGAGAACTGTACGAAGACTCCTGATCGTTGGGTGCGCAGGACGGGCAGGGCGGCCCGTGTGACGTTCACGACACCGAAGAGGTTGGTTTCGATCTGGGCGCGGAAGTCGTCTTCGGCCATCTCTTCGATAGGTGCGCTGTTGCCGTAGCCGGCGTTGTTGACGACCACGTCGAGGGTGCCGAAGGTGTCGGCGGCCTCCTTGACCGCTCGGGAGGCTGCGGCGGTGTCGGTGACGTCGAGCGCGACCGCTCGTATCCGGTCGCCGTGGCGGGCCACCAGGTCGTCGAGTTGCTTGGGGTCGCGTGCGGTGGCGACGACCTGGTCGCCTGCTTCGAGGACGGCTTCGGTGAGGTGGCGTCCGAAGCCGCGTGACGCTCCGGTGATGAGCCATGTCGTGGCCATGAGTGGCTCCTTTACTGACGTTCTCTAACTGCCTCATAACTGTAGCAGTTATGTGCCTAAGCTGCGCATCGGCGTGACATGACTGCAAGGGCTCTGCTTGTGCCGGTACGTCTCGAGCAGCCGCAGTCACACCTCGCTGAGTGATCGCCACGGTGGAGGAACTCGGCGACGCCTGGTCCGGCGGAGGATAGCCGCCTCACAGAGGTAGCGGTTAAACTTGTAAATCACCCATTAACGTGACACTAGTTTCTTCATGTGCTACGTGACGGGGTACCTTGGGCAGGTGAGAGCAGACGCGACACGCAACCTGGAACGCGTCCTGAGCACGGGCGCCCGCATGCTCGCCGACGACCCCTCGGCGACCATCGCGGCCATCGCCGCCGCGGCAGGGGTGGACCGCCGCACGGTCTACCGCCGCTTCGCCTCCCGCGAAGACCTCATGGCCGCCGTCTACGGAGCGCGCTACGACGCGGTAGAGGAGGCCATCGAGGCCGCCAGGCTACGCGAGGCCCCCGTCGCGGTCGCACTGCATCGATACGTCGAGGGCATCATCGCCGTCAACCGCAAGTGGCCCGTGGAAACGAGCCGCATGCTCCGCGAGGTGACGATCCTCGAGCGCCGCCGCCGCCTGATCGACGAGGTCGACGCCTTCCTGCAGCGCGCCGCCGACGAGGGCCTGCTGCGTTCCGACCTGCCGCCCGGCTGGGCGGCCACGGTCCTGCCGCCGCTGATGGAACACGCCGCCGAGAGCCTGTCCGAGCTGAGCGCCGCACAGGCCGCCGACGTCGTGGTCGACACACTGCTGCGAGGCGTCGGCACCCCACAGGCGCGCTGACCCTGCGCGGTGGTGGCGCGCGGCCGGGCAGGCCTGGCCTCAGGCAAGCCGGCTGCGCCACGTCCACGCCACCGAACGGATCAACGCTGGCGTCTCCGCTCTATGCGCTGCTAGACGACACGGTCGCCGACGACGCGACCGAGCCCGGCGATCCTCACGGCGGTTCCTCTTGTCACCACGTCACCCGCAGCGACCGCAGCCCGTAAATGATGTTGAACGGCTGGAACGCCACGTTCTCGTATGGTTCGGCCAGTGCGAGGTCGGGGAAGCGCCGCAACAGTGCCGGGAAGCCGATGCGCATCTCCATCCGCGCCAGCGGCGCACCGAGGCAGTGATGTATACCGTGGCCGAAGGCGACGTGGCCGGCGCCTCCCCGGGTGATGTCGAGTGTGTCGGGTTTGTCGATGAGGGCCTCGTCCCGGTTGGCGGCGGGGACCGAGACGAGCACCATAGATCCCGCGGGGATGGTGTGCCCGGCGAGCCGCACTTCGGCCGTCGTCGTCCGCGGCACGGCATGCACGATCGCGAGCCAGCGCAGCAGTTCCTCGACGGCGGGTTCGACGCGTGCCGGGTCGTCGCGCACCATGGCCAGCTGCTCCGGGTGCCGCAGCAGCGCCAAGGTACCCAGACCGAGCATGTTCGAGGTCGTCGCCGGACCTCCTCTATCGGTGCTCCGGGTTGTCGAAGTCGAAGCGGCAGCCCGCGTCCCATTCCGATCGCTGGTTGCCGTGGGCCGGGATGCCGCCGGCGTCCTTGAGCATGCGTGCCAGGTGCAGCAGGTTCCAGGTCATGAAGGTGGTGTTGCGGTTGGTGAAGTCGTTCTCCGGCCCGCCCGAGCCCGGGTCGAGGTAGGAGGGGCCTGGCCCGGCCTCGCCGATCCAGCCGGCGTCGGCCTGGGGCGGAATGGTGTAGCCCAGGTGCTGAAGGCTGTAGAGCACGTTCATGGCGCAGTGCTTGACGCCGTCCTCGTTGCCGGTGATCAGGCAGCCGCCCACTCGTCCGTAGTAGGCGTACTGGCCGACCTGGTTGAGCAGGCTGGAGCAGGCGTACAGCCGCTCGATGACCTTCTTGGTCACCGAGCTGTTGTCACCGAGCCAGATCGGCCCGGCGATGACCAGGATGTCGGCGGCCAGGACCCGCTGGTAGAGGGCGGGCCACTCGTCGCTCTCCCAGCCGTGCTCGGTCATGTCCGGCCACACGCCGGTGGCGATGTCGTGGTCGATGGCCCGCAGCTGCTCGACGCGTACGCCCTGCATGTCCATGATGTGCGCGCTGAGATCGATCAGCCCCTGGGTGTTGCTGCGCTCGGGACGCCTCTTGAGGGTGCAGTTGATGAACAGCGCCCGCAGATCGTCATACCGGGCAGGTGCTCCGTTGACTGTCAACGTGACGGCTCCGTTCGATGCGGTCCAGGTGCCTCCGTAGGCAAGCTTCGGGCCGCTACCTGCTCTTCGGCCAGCAGGCTCGCCGCGTTTCTCGTCCAAGCGGCGCATGAGGCAACCGCCAGGAAATCATCCGCCCGGCCTGCGGGTACGTCTCTGTCGTTGGCCTTCTTCGGCTGCGTGTCGTGTTCGGCGGCGCGCCGATCGTCTTGTACATGAGGGCAGACAGCCCAGCTGCAAAGGAGGCGGAGGACGCCGTGCCGGATGAGGACAAGAAGCGAGCAGCGCACCGAGCCCTGGTGGATCGCGTCCTGAAAGGGGAGGGCAGGGCATCTGCCGAGCAGCGAGCGCGTGCCTTCAGCAACGACGGCCTCCCCCCGCCGTTGGACGCGCTGATCGGCAAGGTCGCCGGCAGACCGGCGCAGGTCACCGAGGAGGACTTGGCTGCGGCCAAGACGTCGGGCTGCACCGAGGACCAGCTTTTCGAGCTGGTGGTGTGCGCCGCGGTCGGCCAGTCCGCCCGGCTGTATGAAGCCGGACTGGCCGCACTGGCCGAAGCGACCGGGAGGCCGGATCATGCGACTTGACATCCTCAACCACGGTTATGGCCCCGGAACCAAGCTGTTCTTCGCGCTCATCCGGCTGTTGTCCGGGCACCCGGTACCGGACGCCGCCAAGCTGGTCTTCTATCGGCCCGATTTCTACGGCGCCCGTGCCAAGGAGTTCACCCACGAGGCGATGCGCGGGCCGTCCGCCTGGTCGGTAGGCGACCGGGAGTTGATGGCGGCCTACGTGTCCAAGGTGAACGAGTCGGCGTTCTGCGTCGGCGCGCACACCGCGACCGCAAGGCAGGCGTACCAGGACGGGCCACGGGTGGCGGCGGTGCTGGCCGACCTGGAATCGGCCCCCGTCGAGGGGCCGCTGCGGGCAACGCTGCGGATGCTCGGCAAGCTGACCCGGGAGGGAAAGATCGGCGCCGAGGACGTGCGAGAAGTGCTGGCCGCAGGTGTCTCACCTCAGCAGGTCAAGGACGCGCTGGCGGTCTGTGCCGCCTTCAACACGACCAACCGGCTCGCCGACGCCTTCGGGTTCGAACTGCTCAGCCCCGAGGGCTTCGAGGCAGGAGCCAAATACCTGCTCAAGCGGGGTTACCGGTAGCGCGAGCCGCGATCGCGCACGAACTCCTACGCATGTACAGAGCGCGACAGCCGCGTCCGGCGTCATCCGCCGGGGGTGCCGGCTCGTGGTCCGGGAGTCTGCCCGGCCCTCGCCGCACGCCCCCCAGCACCGCGCACCAGGATGAGGGACAGCGCGGCGAGGCCGAAGGCGGCCAGCATGATGACGGCCATGGAGACCGTTCCGTCGCCGAGGAGACCCGACAGGGGTGAGGCGGCCGCGCCGAGGATGAACTGGCTGCCGCCGAGCAGGCCGGAGGCCGCTCCGGGAGCGTCATGGCCGAGTGACTGGACGATGGTCGTGGTGGCGGGCAGCGCCGTGCCGAGGCCGGCGACGGTGACGAACAGGCAGGCCCAGGTGGCGGCGAAGGAACCGCCGGTCGTGACCAGCGACGCGACCAGGGCCGCCGTACCGGCGCCGGCCACGGCCAGCCCCGCGCCGAACAGGGTGTCCACCCGGACGCGGGCGGACAGGCGGCCGAAGAGGACGCTGGAGGCCAGCATGCCGAGGGCGTTGACGGCGAAGACGAGGCTGTACCGCGTGGCCGAGAGGCCGTAGACGTCCTGGAAGACGAATGTCGAGCCGGCGATGTAGGTGAAGAGCGCGGTCCCGGTGAAGGACGAGGCGAGCACGTACCCCACGAGGGCGTGCCGCCCGGCGAGCATCGCGATGGCCTTGACCACGCCGGTGACCCCGCCCGATCGCCTGCGGTCGGCGGGCAGGCTCTCCGGCACCCAGGCGAGGAGCCCCGCGATCAGCAGGACGCCGAAGCCCGCCAGCGCGGTGAAGACAAGGCGCCAGGAGCCGGCGCCGAGGATGGCCCCGCCGAGCAGTGGCGCGGCCACCGGGGCCATGAACACGATCGCGGACAGGGCCGCGAAGCGGCGACCCGCCTCCGGGGTGTCGTGGAAGCGGTCGGTGAGCACGGCCCGGGCGACCACCATGCCCGCCGCCCCGGCGACCCCCTGTAACAGCCGCGCCGCATCGAAGATCTCGATGCTGGGGGAGACGGCGCAGGCCAGCGACAGCACCGTGAACAGCGCGGCGCCGGCCAGCAGGACGCGGCGGCGGCCCACCGCGTCGCTGACCGGGCCCAGGAGGAGCTGGCCCGCGGCGAGCCCGACGAGAAAGACCGTCAGGGACAGCTGGACCGAGGAGGCTGGGGTGCCGAAGGATCTGGCCATGCCGGGGAAGCCGGGCACGTACATGTCGATGGCCAGCGGAGCGACCGCAGTGAGGGCCGCGAGCACGAGGATGAGCCGGCCGGTGTGCTTCTTACCGGTGGCCAGAGCCTGGTTCTGGGACATGGGTGAGCTGCTTTCCGGCTTGGGGCATGGGTGGGGGCCGCCGGTCTCCCCGTTCGCGTGGATCTCCGCCGCCTGCACCTCCGTCGGACGAGACCTCGGCGCCGGGGAGTGGCGCCGCCATGTCGGCACGCCGCCCGAGAACCTGGCCTGCGATCGCTGACTCCGTTCCGGTACACCTGATCATCGGCGGTGAAGATTATGCATGGTCCGTCCGAAGAATGACACCACTAGTCATGGATGATCCATTCGGTTAACATCGGCGCTGATCGCCCGCCGGACACATCTGTCAACGTTCAGGGTCGTGAGGCCCGCCGTACGTATCGCCGGCCTGTGATCGGCAAGCCGACAGCTCTTCCAGCAGGCTCGTTTCCCCAGCAGAGGGTTATTCGTTCCACCCCGCCCCGTGCCGCGGCATGCCGCACCGAAGGAGGACGGATGCGTACACCCGACATCTACCTGCGCAGTATCGGCGTCCATCTGCCGCCGGTGGTCAGCATCGAGACGGCCGTCGCCGAGGGCAGCTATCCGGCCGACGAGAGGGATTACTTCCGCCTGCGCGGTGCGGCGGTGGCCGGCGACGTACCGGCTCCAGAGCTCGCGCTCCGTGCGGCCCGGCACGCGTTCGAGCGCTCCGGCGGAATGTCACCGCGCGACCTGGACCTCATGCTGTACGCCGACGTCTGGCACCAGGGGCCGGAGGGTTGGCAGCCGCAGTACTACCTGCAGCAGCACCTGGTCGGCGGCGACGTCCTGGCGGTCGAGCTGCGGCAAGGATGCTGCGGGCTGTTCAGCGCTCTGCAGCTCACCGCCGGCTACCTGCGGCCCGGCGGCACCGCGCTGCTGGTCGGCGCCGACAACCACGGCAGCCCGCTGGTCGACCGGTGGCGCATGATGGAGGGCTACGTGGTAGGCGACGCCGGGTGCGCGCTGCTGCTCACCACGGACCCGGGCTTCGCGGAGCTGCGGTCGGTCAACGTGACCGTGCTGCCGGAAGCCGAGTCGGTCAACGACGGCGGCGTGCCGATGTGGCCGCCGGACGCGACCGTGGGCCGGCCGCTCGACTTCACCTCCCGCCACCGTGAGTTCCGCAAGCGGCTGCTGGCCCGCGACGGTGCCGGCGTCATGCTGGCGATCCAGTCGACGCTGATGGTGCTGGTCGACCGCACGCTCAAGGAGGCGGGGATCACGCTCGACGAGGTAACGCGCGTGGCGTTCCCTCACGGGCGCCGGGACAACGTGGAGGAGCGGGTGAGCTGGCTCGGGCTGACCTTGGCCGACACCACCTGGGAATATGGCGCCGGCATTGGACACCTCGGGGTCAGTGACCAGTTCGTCGCCCTCGACCACCTGCTGGCCGGCGGGGCGCTGGCTCCCGGCGACTACGTGCTGCTCATCGGGGTGGGTGCCGGCAAGACCTTGGCCTGCGCCGTCCTGCGGATCCTCGACATCCCCGCGGAGTACGCCTCTGACGGACCCGGCTGAGCGGCCGTCCACACAGACGACCGAGTTCGGCCGCCCGGGAGGCGGCGGACATCGGCTTCGGGCCAGGCGTGACCATCTCGGGCGCCGTCGTGAAGATTCTCGAGTCGCCCGCGTGGGCGCTGATATGAGGAGGCGATGTGTGATGGATCGACCGGCCGAGATGATCGCGCTGATTGGGATCGGCTGCCGCCTGCCCGGCGGCGTCGGATCGGTGGAGGAGTACTGGAACCTGCTGTGCGAGGGCCGGGACGCCAGCGGACCGGCGCCCGCCGACCGCTGGCGCGACTACGCCGATCGCGGCCCTTCGTACGCGGCGGCGTTACGCCGTACCATCCCCTACGGCAGCTTCCTCGACGGGGTGGCCGACTTCGACGCGGAGTTCTTCGGGCTCTCGCCGCGCGAGGCGGAGCTGATGGACCCGCAGCAGCGCCTGGTGATGGAGACCGCGTGGGAGGCGCTGGAGCACGCCGGAGTGTCGCCGGACGCGCTGGCCGGCACGGACGCGGGCGTGTACGTGGGCGTCTGCACCGGCGACTACGGGCATCGCCTGCTGGAGGATCTGCCTGACATCGAGGCGTGGACCGGGATCGGCGCCGCCACCTGCGCGGTCGCCAACCGGGTGTCGTACGCGCTCGACCTGCGCGGCCCGAGCCTGGCGGTGGACACGGCATGCTCAGCGTCTTTGGTCGCCGTCCACCTGGCCGTGCAGGCCCTGCGCGCCGGCGAGACCGACGTGGCGCTGGCCGGCGGGGTCAACCTCATCCTGTCCCCCGGCGAGACGCTGACCCTGGACGCCGCGGGCACACTGGCCCCCGACGGGCGGAGCAAGTCGTTCGACGCCGCCGCCGACGGCTACGGGCGGGGCGAGGGCGCGGCCGTCGTGGTGCTCAAGCGGCTCGCCGACGCCGTACGGGACGGGGACCGGATCCTGGCGACCATCCTCGGCAGCGCGGTGAACCAGGACGGCCGCACCGCGGGCATCATGGCGCCGTGCGGCCAGGCCCAGGAGCACGTCATGCGCCGCGCGCTGCGGCAGGCGGGCGTCGAGCCGGGCACGGTCGGGTACGTCGAGGCGCACGGCACTGGTACCGCGGTCGGCGACCCTCTCGAAGCCGGCGCGCTGGCCGCCGTGTACGGGTCGGGCAGGCCGGCGGAGCAGCCGTGCCTGATCGGTTCGGTCAAGTCCAACATCGGACACCTCGAGGGCGCCGCCGGCATCGCCGGCCTGGTCAAGGCCGTCCTGGCGCTCGACCGCGGCGAGCTCCCGCCGAGCCGGCTCGGCAAGCCCAGCCCGGCCGTCGACTGGACGGGCGCCGGGCTGCGGGTGGTCGACGAGCCGACGCCGTGGCCCGACTCCGCGCATCCGCGCCGTGCCGCGGTCTCCGCCTTCGGTTACGGCGGCACCGTCGCCCACGTCGTCCTCGAACAGGCGCCGCCCGCCGGACCACCCGCCGAGGGGACCGCGGGCCGGCTGTATCCGGTGTCCGCCGCGTCGCCGGCGGCGTTGCGGCAGGCCGCAGGCAACCTCGCCGGCGTCGCCGGCCGCCTGCCCTCGGCCGACGTCGGGCACACGCTCGCGCTGCGCCGCGCCCACCTGCCGCACCGGGCGGTGGTGGCGGCGCAGAGCCCGGCCGCGCTGGCCGACCGGTTGCGCGCCCTGTCCACCGGCGCCTCGCACGACGCGGTGACCACCGGGCGGGTGCTCTCCGATCCCGGTCCCGGCCCGGTGTTCGTGTTCTCCGGGCACGGCTCGCAGTGGGCGGGCATGGGCCGGGAGCTGCTGGCGACCGAGCCGGTGTTCGCCGCGGTGATTGACGACCTGGAGCCGGTGTTCGCCGCCGAGATCGGCTTCTCGCCACGGGAGGTGCTCGCCGAGGACGAGCTGACCGAGGTGGACCGGATCCAGACCATGATCTTCGCGATGCAGCTCGGCCTCGTCGAGCTGTGGCGCGCGCATGGGGTGCGCCCGCACGCGGTCATCGGCCATTCGGTCGGCGAGATCGCCGCCGCCGTGACGGCCGGGGCGCTGAGCCGCCTGGACGGCGCCCGGCTGATCTGCCGGCGATCCCGCCTGCTCCGCCGGGTCGCGGGCCGGGGCGCGATGGCCATGGTGCACCTGCCGTTCGCCGAGACGGCGCGGCTGCTGGGGGACCGCACCGACGTGGTCGCCGCGATCGCGGCGTCACCCGGTTCGACGGTCGTCTCCGGAGAACCGGACGCCGTGGCCGACGTGCTGGCCGGCTGGATCAAGGAGGGCATCCCGGGCCGCCGGGTCGCCTCCGACGTGGCCTTCCACGGGCCGCAGATGGATCCGCTCCTGGCCGACCTGACCGCCGCCGCGGCCGACCTCACGGCCGGCGTCCCCGGCATCCGCGTCTACTCGACGGCGCTGGACGATCCGCGCGCGAACCCTGGCTTCGACGGTGCGTACTGGGCGGCCAACCTGCGCCGGCCGGTGCGCCTGGCCGACGCGGTCAAGGCGGCCGCGGCCGACGGATACCGCGCGTTCGTCGAGATCTCCCCGCACCCGGTGGTCACCCACTCGGTGCTGGAGACGCTCGGCACGGCCGGTCACGAGGAGGTCTTCGTCGGTACGTCGTTGCGGCGGAACCGCCCCAGCCTGCTGGCCGGCGTGGCCGCGGCGCACTGCGCCGGCCTCGACGTGGACTGGCGAAGGCTGCAGCCGACCGGCGGGCCGGTCGTGCTCCCCTCATACCCGTGGCAGCGCCGCAGGCACTGGCGTGCGCCGTCGGTCCCGGACGCCGCCGGTCGCGGCCACGATCCCGGCACGCACACGCTGCTCGGCGACGGCATCGATCTCGCCGGCACCGACGTACGGCTCTGGCGGACCAGCGTGGACGACCAGACCCGGCCCTATCCCGGCAGCCATGCCATCGAAGGCGTGGAGATCGTACCGGCCGCGGTTCTCGCGGCGACCTTCTTCGCCGCGGCCGGGGGTCAGGTGCTCGGCGAGGTGAGGATGTCCGCGCCGCTGCTGACCGCCGACCGCCGCGAGGTCCAGGTCGTGCGGCAGGAAACCGGGCTGCGGCTGGCCGCCCGTATCGCCGGCGAACCGGACGCCACCTGGCAGGTGATCGCCACTGCCACGGTGCCCGCCGAACCGGGAGGGGCGCCGGCTCCGCCGGCGCAGCCGCTCGTCCAGGCGGAGCCGGGCCTGGTCACGCAGCGGCTGGCCGCCGTCGGCGTGCCCGGCACCGGGTTCGACTGGACGGTCGAGGAACTGCTGCGCGGCCACGGCGCGCTGCGCGCCCGGGTCCGGTGCGGGCCGGCCGCCACGTGGGCACCCGTTCTGGACGCGGCGATGTCGGTGGCGCCGAGCGCGTTCCCCGGTGACCCGCTGCTTCGCATGGTGACGAACGTCGATCGGCTGATCACCGTCGGAGAGCCACCGGACACGGTCGACATCGAGGTCTGGCTCGACCCCGAACGCGCCGACACGGTGCAGGTACGGGTGACCGACCGCGCCGGCGCCGTCGTCGGCTGGCTGTCGGGGCTGCGGTACCCGGTGATCGACGTGCCGGCCGCCGCGGAGAACGGTGCCGAAGGCGTGCGGCCCGCCGAATCCATCGCCGATCTGGGGCCGGAGGAACTGCGTGCGTTCCTGCTCGAGGAGGTCGGTGCGCAGATCGCCCAGGAGATGCGGCTGGCCCCCGCCGACCTGTCGCCGTACCGGCCGCTGATCGAGCAGGGGCTGGACTCGGTGCTGACGGTGGTCGTCCTGCGGCGGCTGGAGAAACGGTTCCGATGCTCGCTGCCGACGACCTTGCTGTGGCGGCAACCGACCGTCGCCGCGGTCTCCGACTACATCGCCGGGCTGGTGTCCGCCTCGGGCGGTGACGGGCACGCCCACGCGCCGGTGGGTGGGCGTTCCTTGATGTAGGGCTCGAGCGTCTCGCCCGGCTCGTCCACCTGCCAGAACATCTAGAGCAGGTGCCGGTGCGGGCGGTCTGTCTCTTGGGGTTGATCGGTGTGCTGGTGAGTAGCGGCCCAGGAGGCGAGCAGGCGGAGCGCGTCTTCGGACGGGAGCCTGGTTCGGCGGCATAGATCGTTATGGACAGGTCCGGCTCGGCGCTCCCTTGTCGCGCGGGTCCTTGCCGGCCGCTGTGCGCAGGTTGGCCACGCACATGTCGGCGGCCACGTCCCAGTCGGGGTAGAAGCGGCGGGCTGCGCTGTCGAGGAAGGTGAAGCGGGCGAAGTTCGGTGGGCTGGCCGGGTCGGCGTAGACGTCGTAGTACATGGCCCGGCCCAGGTGGTTGGCGGCCAGCAGGTCCGAGCGGTTGTTGCCGATGATGGCCGGGGCGGTGGTGATGGTGTCGAGCATCCATTGCAGGTTGGGCCGCGCGGCCGGCTGAGACTCCGGCCAGGTGTCCGCGTTCGAGCTTGGCGTAGTACTCCACGCTCATCCCGGCCAGGGCGGCGACCTGCATCTGCGGCTCGGACCTGTGGCCGTACCGGGGCGCGCTTCCCGCAGGGGGCCGAAGTTGGCTCGGCCGAACATCTGCCTCTTCAAGAATTTGATCTTGTTCACGGTTCCTCCGACGGCGCCGCTACCGTGGGCCGGCGTCAGTCCGGCCTGGACCACGGACAGCCCGGGGTCGACCTGCTTGGCGTGCTTGTGGCCTGCTCCGGAGCGACGCATCCGGCCCTCGGCCGGCGGACGGCACCCCCTCGTTTCGGGTGGTCTTACATCGAGGTGGCGCCGGAGGCGAGGGCGATGACGCCGACCACGGTCATCAGCAGCGCCGAGCCGGGGTGCATGGCGATCGAGATGCGGATGTCCTGCTTCTTCCAGGCGAGCCAGACGCCCGGGTAGAGGAAGACCAGCTTCGACAGGACCGTCCAAGGGGCCCAGAAGTGGTACACCGAGAAGAAGAAGGTGTTGAAGAACGGGGCCCACTTGCCGAGCTGCGGGAGGCGGGGCAGCAGGAAGCCGCGGAAGTAGTACTCCTCGAGCAGGGGCAGGGTGAAGCCGGTGAACGGCGCGCAGATGAGCAGCGTGGTGAGCACGAGCTCGTGCGAGTAGCCCTGGAGGTAGGTGGTGCCGTCGGGGCCGGCGCCCTGGTAGTTCACCCAGGTGAAGAACCAGTCGTAGACGATGTTGTCCAGCGGCGTCAGCGAGAGCGAGACCACGGTCATCCACACGAGGCACGCGGCCCCGAGCCAGAAGACCTTGCCGCGCGAGACCGGCTTGTCGCGATAGTGGACTACGCCCTTCATCGTGAAGCGGCCGGTCTTCTTCTTGCCCAGCCACAGCAGGAACAGCTGGAGCGGGAAGAGCACAACCGCGAGGGCGATGGCCCAGGCCAGGAAGATCGGGAAGTGTATCGCCCGGACCAGGGGGGCGGCGATGAACGCGTACACGGCGACGATGACCGCGCCGGGCACCAGGTGCAGTGCGATGGAGAACGGGACGGAGTGACGGTCGGCGAGGAGTTTCGCGACGAAGCCCTTCGGCTGGGCGCCTTGGCTGTCGGGTGAGGGTCGCATTGTTGTATCCATGCCGAGAATCGTGGCCCCGCGCCCCTACACGGACCTGACATCGCTCTGACACGGCTTCGAGTCGCCGTGAAAGGCGCAGGTCACGGAGCCACGGCTCCCTCAGATGTAGCGGAGGACGCATCCGGCGTGTGGCAAGCAGACCTTCGTCGAGCAGGTGCCAGGGCTCACGGTGCGCTACGGCCGGTACAGCACTGCCCTGCTGCAGAGTCCGCGCGTTCCCGGCCGGTGCGTCAGCGGTCGTGTACGGAACGAGTTGGTGACGTTCCAAAAATCAGACTTCGGGCCAATGGCAGGAAAAGGTGGTTGATCTTGCCTCATCCTTGGGTCTTGCACAGCGGCTCCGCCCCAGGAGCCGCGTCGAGAGTCAAAGGGAGTTCCATGGTCAACCGATATCGGGCGTTACTGGCGGCGGTGGCGGCCTCGGTCACACTGGGGACCGTCGCCGTCGCCCCCTCGCAGGCGTCCGCGGTCGCTCCGGTCAGCGTGACGTTCGCCGCCGCGGAGGACGTGTTCGTCAGCCAGGCCGAGCCCGCCAAGAGTTTCGCCACCGCGACGTGGCTGAGCGTCTGCGGCTCCGGCTGCGGCGGCGTCGCCGCGGGGCAGCGCATGGCCCTGACCCGGTTCAAGGTCACCGGGATTCCGGAGGACGCCGAGGATGTCAAGGTCACCCTGGACGTCGTCTCGGCCAGGACGACGGACACCACCATCTCCGCCCGCGAGGTGACCGGCTCGTGGACCGAGGCCGCCACCACCTGGAACACCCGCCCGGCGGCCGGTGACAGCGCCGTCGCCTCGCACACCGGGTTCACCGCCGGCGCGACGGCCAAGCTGGACGTCTCCTCCGCGATCGAGGGAGACGGCACCTACGCCTTCGCCCTCACCGGCACGTCCGACACTACGACCGTCCTGATGTCCTCGCGCGAGACCGGCGACCGCGGGCCGAAGCTCACGGTCACGTACACGCCGGGCTCGGGGGAGGAGCAGACCGACGGGCCGCTGCCGTTCACCCTGGCTAGCACGGCGGCGCTGCGGGCCTCGGGCAAGAAGGTGTTCGCGCACTACTTCACCCCGTACCCGATCTCGTTGGACAACGCCGCTCCGGAAAACGATTACTACGCCCGCAACTACCTCAAGCCGGAGGGGGAGAGCGGCAAGCACGCCGCGTACGGCGGACTGCTACGCGACCGGCCCGCCGGCCGCGCCCCGATCACCGGCGACTACGCGCTAGCCGACCTGAAGACCGAGGTCAAGCAGGCCATCGCCGCCGGCATCGACGGCTTCACCGTGGACATCCTGTCGGTGACCAGCGCGAACTGGACGCGCGTGCAGAACCTCGTCAAGGCCGCCGAGGCCGTCGATCCCGGCTTCAAGATCGTGCTCATGCCGGACACGAACGGGCTCGCCTCGGTGGACAGCGCCACCCTGGCCGCGGCCATCGCCGAGCTCGCCGCGTCGAAGTCGGTCTACCGGCTCGCCGACAACCGCCTGGTCGTCGCCCCCTTCAAGGCGGAGGGCCACACCGCCGCCTGGTGGGCCGACTGGATGAAGACCATGGAGACGGCGCACGGGATCAAGGTCGCCCTGGTGCCCTGCTTCATCGACTTCGGCAAGAACCGCGACGCCTTCGCCTCGATCAGCTACGGCTTCTCCAACTGGGGCAGCCGCAGCCCCGCGGGCAACGCGAACCTGACCGCCAACATCACCACCGCGCACGGCATGGGCAAGATCTGGATGCAGCCGGTGTCGGTCCAGGACGAGCGCCCCAACCAGGGCATCTTCGACGAGGCCGGCAACACCGAGAACCTGCGCGCATCGTGGAAGGGCGCGATCGACGGTGGGGCCGACTGGGTCCAGCTCACCACCTGGAACGACTACTCCGAGAACACCCAGTTCGCCCCGTCCAGGAACGCCGGGTGGACCTACCTGGACATCAACGCCTACTACCTGACCTGCCACAAGCTCGGCTGCCCGAAGATCACCAACGACGTCGCCTACCTCACCCACCGCGTCCAGCCGGTCGCGGCGACGCCGTCGTTCGAGCAGACCAAGCTGATGAACCTGCGCAGCGGCAGCACGGCGGCCCGTGACACGGTCGAGGTGCTCAGCATGCTCACCGCGGCCAGTAAGGTGTCGGTCACCATCGGCGGCACCACACAGACCTACGATGCGCCCGCCGGGGTGTCCGCCAAGACCTTCCCGCTGAAGGCCGGCACTGCCGCGGCCACCGTGACCCGGGGCTCCGCCACGGTGGCGACGGTCACCTCGCCGTACACCATCACCGCCACGCCGTACGTGCAGGACCTGCACTACCGCGCGGCCTCCAGCGAGCGCTGACCTGGGCAGGCCTCGGGCACGACGGTCAGCCGCGCGGCCATACGGCGGTGCGGACCGCCGGGCAGGACCGGGCGCTCCGACTGACCTTCGCGCCCTTCCCCTTCGGTCTGAAAGCCAGTGGACGCCGGCTTGCCGCCCTGCTGCAACAACCGATCCCCGCCGGCGAATCCAGTCCGGCCCAGCACAGGGCCTAAGATCCGCGCAACTCACATACCTTCGCTGACCGCGACCGTGGCGTGGATACGGACGGCGAGGACGATGACGGCTCAGCGCAGGCGCTGGTGCCGGTGGCGTCATCGCCGGCTCATCGCCCGGCGGCGCCCGGGCGGCTGGGGCAAAAGAGGCCCAGGTCAGGGAGACCCTGGCCTGGGCAACTGGCGACCCTGCCCGACGTCGGCACGCCGACCCGCTAGTGCGCCCGTTGCGGCGTTTGGCGGTGCGACCTCGTAGGCTCGTGACCCGACGGGTATCGCAGCGCTGAGCAAGATCCTGCCTTCAGACTATGGCGTCGGCTCGTTCGGTGCCGCCGACGGGCAGGGCAGCGGGGGCGTCATCCTCATGCCGTTGCCCAAAGAGAGCATCTCCCTGGATGATCAGACCTTCGAGGAGGAGACGCAGAACGCCCGTGACACCTGGGAGATGCTGGGGGCAGGGGAAGGCCTCGACATCGACCCGGACCACATCGCACATCCGCGTGGTCTGACGTCCTTTGCCACGCGCCTGGCCGAGCGTTCGGCCGGGTGACCGACTGCTCAACCCGTGGTCCAAGCAGCCCCGACGGTTGCCCATGTCGCCGAGGCCGCCCTCCTGCCGCCGGCCTTGCCTTACGCGGCTACGTGCGACAGCGCGATGCCGGGGTGCACCAGGGCAGACCCGTTCGCCGTCGGCGACGATGTACGGGGCAGGTCCCTTGATCGCGCCAGGTCTGTCGCGGCGCACTTGTCCCCCGTGAGAGCTACCGGCGAATGTCCACCATGTGGTGACGATCCCGGGGCGGTCGATTCCATAGCGTTACGTCATGGCCGCAGCGCTTCGGCCGCTTCCCCACCGCATCGCCGCGTTACTCGGCTCGGCGTCATTTCTCTGACTGGAGGACATCATGCTTCGCAAGTTCAAGGCATCCGCCGCGGCCGTCCTGTGCTGCACCGTGGTCGGTGTGGGAATCGCCGGCGCCGGGAGCGCCTCGGCGGCGGACTGGGACCCTTTCGCCTCCACTAAGGCGGAGGAGTGGGACCCCTTCGCCTCCACGCCGCGGAAGGCTGATCCGTTCTCTGGCACCAAGAAGATCGAGATTGGCGGCCGGTCGGTGAACGTGTCCTGCTCGGGCGACCCGGCGAAAGGCAAGCCGGTCATCATCTTGATGCACGGCGGGGGTGACGCTCTCGGCAAGATGGCTGCCCTGCAGAAGACGCTGAGCGCGAAGAACCGGGTGTGTTCCTACGACCGGCTGGGTGCGGGCGGCAGCGACCAGCCGGATGGGCCACAGGACTTCGCGAGCACCGGCAAGGTCCTGACCGGGGTGCTCGACCGCATCGCCGGTGACAACCCGGTCGTGCTGGCCGGGCACTCGCTGGGCGGGCTGATCGCCGCCAGGTACGCCCCCGAGCACCGGGACAGGGTCAAGGGCCTGGTCCTGATGGACGCCACACCGCCGACCATGGTCGCCGACATTTCCAGGACGATTCCCGCCTCGGCCACGGGACCGGCGGCCGAGGTGCGCGCCCAGAACCTCGCGATCTTCCAGGGGCAGAACCCGGAGAAGCTCGTCATCACCGACGGCAAGGTCCGTTCCGCCGGCAACATCCCGGTCGAGGTGATCCGGCACGGCAAGCAGTACCTCGCGGCCATCCCCACCTACGGGCCGCGCCTGGAGCAGGCGTGGACCGCGGGCCAGCGCAAGTGGCTCGGCCTGTCCAGCCGCAGCAAGCTGCGCACCGCCAAGAACAGCGGGCACTACATCTACCTCGACCAGCCCGAGATCGCCGTCAAGGCTATTCAGCACGTCACCTCGCAGGCCGCGCGCTAAGCGACTGGCGGAGTAACCGGCCGAACTGGTGGCATGGCCGGACGAACGCCTGCTCAACCTTCATCCACGCAGCCCCGACGCCTCACCATGGCGCCGGGGCCGTCCTCCTGCCGCAAGCGACGAAGGTGTAGGGACCACGGCGGCGTGCAGTCGTCACCGCGCTGGTCGCCGTGCCGGGCACGGCGCAGGCGGCCGGCACGGCGGGCCAGAGCACGAGCCGCACTCCGGAGAGCCGAATGTGAGTAGGGGTTACTCATGTTCCGGCGGTGGGCTGCGAGACAGGATGCGATCACGGGGGTCGGGGAGTGCCCGCCCGCGATCCGTTCTCTGATCTCTCCTGGAGGAAGAACATGATCACAGGTTCCGGCAGGCTCGCGGCGATGACCGCATCGGGGTGCCTGGCGATGTCGGTGTTCGGGGTCACGGGGGCCTCCGCCGAGACCGCGTTCGCCCCTGACACCTGCGCCACCGGGTACGTCTGGCGCGGCGCGCGGCCCAGCGACCACGCCTGCGTGGACCCGTCCGTACGCGACCGAACGCGGTCGGAGAACGCCTCCGGCGTCTGGCACGCGTGCACGACCGGGTTCGTCTGGCGGGAGGCGTACGCCGGTGACTACCGGTGCGTCGTCCCGAGCTCCCGCACCCAGGCGCGGCGCGACAACGACAGTGCGGCCCGCAGGCTCGCCTGGGTCATCATGGTGAAGCGCAACCACGCCGGCAGCGGGCCCTCATGCGACGGTGAAAGCTGCTCCACCACCAACGAGGGGCCGTACCAGACCGTGGCCGTCCGCGGCTACTACCTGACGCCGGGCACCCAGGTCACCGTCCAGGTCAAGCGCGCCGCCGATGGCCGGGTGCTGTGGCAGGGCCGTACCACGGCGCAGTCGGGCGGCAACGGACCGGCGGGCAGCTACTCGGTCGACACGGGGCGGGTCCTGTGCGGTGGCAGTTCGTTCGCGCCGCCGCTCACCGCGTACGTGGTGGTGCGC
The DNA here is from genome assembly GCF_050944675.1 of Nonomuraea sp. CA-141351. Classification (NCBI taxonomy): domain Bacteria; kingdom Bacillati; phylum Actinomycetota; class Actinomycetes; order Streptosporangiales; family Streptosporangiaceae; genus Nonomuraea; species Nonomuraea sp. CA-141351. Next base: position 12,574,251 of record NZ_CP191982.1, on the reverse strand, counting down.
GGTGACAGCGGGCAGTGGTCGCCGCGTGTGCCGATCGCCTGGCGGTCCTGCGGACTGGTGTGATCAGGGGCGCAGGCCGTCGAGCGTCAGTGTGAGCTGCGCTTCGCCTCTCGCCTTCGCGCCACGCGGTCTGCGGCACTGATCTTGGTTGGGTCGGCGGGGTTCCAACGGGCCATCCGAGCCGACGCTCTGCCGAAGCAGTGGCTGGACGTCGGCTCGGGGGCACCGCCGAGGTGATCGGCGACGCCCCCTATCCTCCCGCCTGTCAGGCGATCCGGTTGTTACCCGAACGCGAACGCCCGGACCGTGGTCTGCTCAACGGAGTTCCCGGAGACGTCGACCCCGGTGATCTTCAAGGACGCGTGGTTTTCACCGCGGGGCTGCAGGACGTGCGCCCTCCACCGGTCCGCGATGTGCACCACCGGCACCTTCGCCCAGGTGGCGCCGTCATCGAACGACACCTGCGCGGTCACCGTCGTGATCTCCTCACCGGTGGCGTAGCAGGGATCGAGGGTGATGTCGACGGCGGGATTGCGGTCACGGACCCGGCCGGTGAGGTCGGTGTGCGCGTCGGCCCGGACGGTGTACAGCGGCGCGTATGCGGCGGTGGCCGCCTGCGCCGAGTGGAACGTCCACACTGTGTTGACGCTGGTCAAGCTCTCCACCGACCATGATGAGGGTGATCCCGGCCAGGTACTGCCGCCTAAGGGTGATCGCACCCACACCTCCACGGCTAGAACTTGCGCAGTAAAGACCGGATCTATTGGCAGCGTCGTGCGGCCCAATGCTGAGCCTGCAGCTACGGCGGAGCTTGCGTACTTGGGGAGCCCAGGGAAATGGTGCGGGATTCAGATCGACCGGCCCGGCAATACTACAATCCGCAACGGATAATCACATCAGGTAATCAAGGTGGGTTCATGCGCAAGATGATCATTCTGGCTGCGGTCATCGCTGCTGCTGCCGCTGTGTCGATGGTGGGTCTGGCGCTCCTCCGCGACGGCTCGCGTCCGTCCAATGTCCGCTCTTGACGCCGTACTGCATGCTGGCCAAGGTGTTCGCCCTGCGTCGAGGCTGGGCAAGGTGTGGCCGATGGATGCCGGGTGCGCTGATCCTTCGCCAACTCGCCAACGGCTTGCGCGTCTCGGCCCAGTTGCTCTACGCGCAGGTCGGTCCCATCGCGGGCCGCAGGCGTTGCAGTGTGCCATCCGCCATCCGGGCCGATGCCACCATCACCAGGCGGCAGCGGCAAGTGTTGATCGATGTCTACGAGGCTTTCCGCAGACAGAGTCCAGGCGGCACCCCGGCCGGTGGAACCACGCTCCACAGCGAAGGCCCGCACGGGCTGGGAGACGGATAGCAGTTCCTACTCGTGCATTCCTGGTGGGCAAGGCTCGTTCTGGGGCGCCCGCAGGGTGGGGACGGGCCTTGTCTGTGGGGTGGAGCTGCGCTGATGGACGCCAGCGTGGAGTCGCGTTCCAGAGCGATGGTCAGGTCTCCCAACGACAGCAGGCGGTCCCCGTCGAGCGCGAAGTAGACCACCGACTGCCGCACCCCGCCGTCGGGCCGATGCGCCCATTGGGTCGGGAAAGTCCTCGTCCCCGGTCCCCGACGGCGCAGACACTCGACCATCTTGAAGTCGAGCTTGTTCATCCGCAGGCGCATCCGCTCGGTGAGCGTCGCACCGAGCAGCGATTCGTTACACCGGATCTCGGCCGGGGTGGGCTATTCCGAACCATCCCGACAAGATGCGGTGACGCACCGGCATCGAAGTCATGTCCCTTCGATCGCGTGGGAGAAGCGCGTTCAGCACGGGTTTTGGAGCACGTGGTGACTCGTGTGGGAAGTCGGCGGCAAGCTGTCCCATCCATTAATCTTCCCATAACGGAACATATGGGACTTTTAGGACATCCATGGACTGGCAGCACCAATGGCTCACGTCATTCACCTCAACCGCGGCGGACTCCGGCGTCATCGTCCTCGGCGGTGCCATTGCGATCCTGCTGCTGACGCGCTACACGCGCTGGGGGCGGCAATTCCGGCGGCTGGCGTTCCCGTATTTCCGGCCTGGCCGCACATGGGCCAGCTGGCGGCTGCTCGTGACTCTGCTGCTACTGCTGTGGCTGACGGTGCTCGGGGTGCGTCTCGAGGTGCTCCTGTCGTACGCGACCAACGGCCTGTTCACGTCGTTGCAGGCGATGAACGCGAACATGTTCTGGTTCCATGTCCTCTTGATCGCAGTCCTGGCGACGATCTACGTCTCCAGCAGCCAGGTCGCCTATCTCATCACTCAGCGGCTGATCATCCACTGGCGCACCTGGCTCAACGACCACGCGATCGGCGACTGGCTGGACGGACGCGCCTATCATCTGGGAAGGTTCGTCAAAGCTCCGATCGACAACCCCGATCAGCGCATCGAGCAGGACATCACGCAGTTCACCGAGCAGTCCTACGGTCTCTCGCTCGACGCGATCGCCGCCGCTCTGCGACTGGTGTCGTTCACCGCCGTCCTCTGGTCGCTGTCGGGGGCAATGACGATCTTCGGGTACCAGGTGCCCAGGGCGATGGTCTTCCTCGCCTACGCCTACGTGATCACGGCGTCGGTCGTGGCCTTCAAGGTCGGCCGCCCGCTCATCCGGCTCAACTTTCTGCAGGAAAAGCTGTCCGCCTCGTACCGCTACGCCCTCATGCGGCTGATGGACAATTCTGAGAACGTCGCGTTCTACGGCGGTGAGGGGGTGGAACGGACGACGCTGGCCGCCAGGTTCTCCTCCGTCATCGCCAACACGTGGGCGTATGTCAAGGGGTCGCTGAAACTCCAGGTGTTCAACAGTGCGGTGTCACAAGCCTCGGTGGTGTTTCCCTTCATCATTCAGGCGCCGCGTTTCTTCAACAGAACGATCTCACTCGGCGACGTCACCCAGACCGCCGACGCCTTCGGCCAGGTGCATGACGCGCTGTCCTTCTTCAGGAACTCCTACGGAGACTTCGCCGCCTACCGGGCGACGTTGGACCGGCTGACGGCGCTGATGGACGCCAACACGGAGTCGCGCGCCCTGTCGAGCCCGGACGTCATCCACCGGGCCGACACGCTGGAGATCGAAGACTTGCGGGTGTGGCGTCCCAACAGCCAACCGCTGATCGAAGGCCTGACATTGAGCCTGGGTCCGGGGCAGGCGCTACTGGTCAGGGGGCCCTCGGGAAGCGGCAAGACCACGTTGCTCCGCAGCCTGGCGAGCCTGTGGCCGCACGCCCACGGCATTGTCCGCCGCCCTATGGGAAGCCACACGCTGTTCCTGTCACAGCAGCCGTACCTGCCCCTGGGAAGCCTGCGCACCGCGCTGGCCTACCCTGAAGCCGGCCACCGGATCAGTGAAGAGCGGGCACGCGAGGTGTTGCGCTGGGTCCAGCTCGGCCACCTGGAGGACCGCCTCGACGACGAGGCCCACTGGGCGCGCACGCTGTCGCCAGGCGAGCAGCAACGGCTCGGGTTCGCCAGGGTCCTGCTGACCCGGCCCAGCCTGGCCTTCCTCGACGAAGCGACGTCCGCTGTCGACGAGGGGCTCGAGCACGCGCTGTACCGGCTGATCCGCGAGCGCCTACCGCGGTGCATGCTCGTCAGCGTCGGCCATCGCAGCACACTGCACGCCTTCCACACCCACCACCTGCACCTGCTCGGCGCCGGGCGCTGGGGCATGGACGCGGCATCCGGATAGGCCCCCTGCGGGGTACGAACAGGCCGCCTTGTGCCGATGGATGGGCCTGACGCTCACCTACCAGGCGGAGATCCCCGCACTTACGACGGTCATGCGAGGTGAGACGATCCCCGTTGGGATGTGACAGTGAGGCCCCAGTCGTCGGTGAGCCAAGCCAGGTTTGCTTCGTGACGCTTGCGGGCCAGGCGCTCTTGTTCGAAGAGGGCTTCTGTCTTGGCCAGCACCAGGGTGTACGGGCGGCCCTGCCTTCTGGTCTCGTGGCGGACGGGCAGCTCCGCGTCATCTATCCGGGCGTGGACGTGCCGGCGCTTGTCCTTGGCGAGCGGCCAGTCGAAATCACGTCGTTCCGGATGCTGGAGGAACGTGCCGAGCACCTTGCACAGCTCGCACGCACATCCGCCGGGCAGCTCGATCGACCAGTCGCCAGGCGCACGTTGCGGCCGGGCGAGCGATGCCTGAATCCGTTCGGCGCAGCTGGTGGCCAGCTCGCCGAAACCTGCCCGTTGCGGCCCCGCGGCTCGCAACGTGGCCAACACCAGCGCGAGCGCCCGCTCGCCGTCCGTCCGCGCGAGCTTGTGGGCGTCCTCCAGGACGCCCGTCGATCCCAGTTGGGCCGCGGCCGCGATAATCCCACAGCATGGCGCCCCGAGGGCGGTCAGCCATGCTTCCCGCTGGGAGGTGAGCGGCCCGTCGAGCGCTGGACCGACCTGACCGGCGAACATCGTCCACGACAGATCGACGATGCGGAGGGCGGCCTTGATGGACGCGCTTCCCTCGACCGAGAGCGAGGTGCACAGCCGTGGAAGATCCTCTAGCCATTCCAGCGGCGCCTGGGCGAGGCCGTAGGAGCCGGGTCGCCAGCCCTCGGACCAGTCGTGCAGCAGACCGTCGATCCAGGCATCGCCGTAGTGCGCCGCCAGGCCGCCGAATGTCGGGCCGTGTCCGGGGACCAGCCGCTCCAACGCGAACGGCCGCAGCAGCATGGCGGCGATCCGCGCGTCATCCAGCTCTCTGGCTGCTTCCAACGCCTTGCGGAGAAGTTCGGACTGGTCGGCGTAACGGCCGGCGGCGTGCCAGAAGGGCTCCAGCGACCGCGCCGCCTCACGGGCCTGCGCGCTCTCCCCGGCGCGGGCCATCGCAACGAGTGCGTCCAGCGCCCATCCCGGAGACGCCTCAGCTCGGCTGGCGAAGCCCTGGCCCCGTGGCCAGATGACCAGCGCCGCTCGCCGGTACCAGCGGTCCAGGGTGTTGCCGTAGTTGCCCATGTAACCCTCGTACTCCGAGGAGTAGGGCGCCATATCAGCCGTCGGGGTCGTCGAGGCCACCTCGGCGTCGCTGAGGTCCAGGGAGATGTCCTCGAGCCGCCCTGTTTCCGGGCCGATCCAGTGAGAGAGTGTGGTGGAGGTCTCGATCAGATCCTGAAGGACGTATTGCCTGTCGTCCGCGCTGGGCGAGTCCTCGTAGTCGTCGGGGGCCTCGTCCGCATAGTCGCCGTACCACGCATCCTCGTCGGGATCGTAGGCGTCCCAGGTCTCCTGGATCTCCGCGAGGGCCAGGGTGATCTCGCAACCTGCCCGCTCCGCCGCAGCCCGCAGCAGGGCGCCCCGCGCCGCGTCGGAGCCCTTCAACCGGGACCAGCTCAGCCCGCGGGCGGTGTACTCATGGTCGAGGAGGTACGCCAGCCGCGTCGGCGGTTCGCCCCTGCGAGGGCTGTACGGGAGGACGACCGGGGTGGTGAAGTGTGTGTGAAGGCAGGCCGCGAGATCACTGACCAGCGGATGCTCGGTCGCCACAGCCTGGCTGTCGCCCGTCAGGAGCAGGTTGTAGGTGAGGGTGACGCGGTTGCCCCTCTTCACGGGAAGAACCTGGTGCCGGCAGTCGGCGTAGAAGGCCACCAGCGAGACCACGGTTTTCAGCCCCCGGTATTTCTTGGTCTGGCCCTGATGCTCGACGACGAGCTCGCCGCCGGTGTGCGCGGATGGCAACGTCACCACCAAGGTCGCGACCATGGCGTCGTCCTTCTCGGAATCCTGGTGGGCGACGAAGAACTGCCCGGTCTCGTACAGGAGCATGGAGTGCAGCTCCGGCGTGAGCTCGCAGTGCGGCGGCAGCCCCAGTTCCGCGCGCATCCCGTCGAGGACGGCCGCGAACGCCTCCGTCCACTCGACGCGCACGAGCTCCTTGGGAATCTCCCAAGTGTCGCGTACCTCCAGGTCGGTCAGGGTATGCTCGCCGCGCCCGAACCGCGCCCGGCGGCCGAGCTCGTGCAGTTGGGATGCCTGCTCGTCGGAGATGGGGAACCGCAGCGGACCGACCCCATCGACCGCCACCGACAGATCGGTCCTGGGAAGCTTCCGATAGACGCTGGACGCGGCCGGCTCCGCCGACACATCGAGCAACTCGGCCAGTCGTTCACGGGCCATGCCGGGCACGGAATCCCCCTTTTCTGTCGCGGGACCAAACTACTGCGTGGGGAGAGCGCTCCGGTGGGGGCTTTCAGGAACGCCGTCCGCGGATGCCGCAGACCATGACCGGGAACTCTGCGCGGTGTCTATGTCGGCCGGCGGTGACTCCACGCCCTCGATGCCACGCGCTACCTCCAACTGATCACGGGAGAAGGCGGCGGGCGAGTCGTTCGGCGTTGAGTGCGCGGATGGCATCGTCGACGGCTTGCCGGTCGGTGAGGTCGACGCCGCGATCGGTGAGGGCGGTGGCGATCTGTTTGGCGGGGCCCCATGAGATGTCGTCATCGAACGCTTGGCGGAACTCGCGAAGGTGGTCGTCGACGGCGTCGACGACCGGGGCGATCCATCGGGGATCGCTGCCGCGCTGCTCCAGGGCGTAGGTCAACCACTGGCGCAGGGCGTTGGGGAGCGCTGTGCGCTGGGCAGCATCGAGGATGGCTTTGCGGGGTAGCCAGTCGGTGAGCAGCAGCATGACCTCGGCCGGACTCCAGGCCAGCGGGCCGGAGACGATGTAGCCCTCGCCGTAGTCCAGGAACAGCTCGGCCAGTGACCTGCTCACCTCGTCGTCCAGATTGTTGGCGGTGATGAACTGCTGGATCAGGCGATGGCGTTCGGCCTCGGGCAGACTGTCTCGTTCAGGCCAGTCGGGTAGGTGGTCGCGGCAGCGGGACCAGGCCAGCGCCCGGTTGTCGACGAAGTTCTCATCGTCGTTGCGCGGCCAGGTGATATCGGTGGTGCGCAGCACATCGGCCAGGTCAGCGAGTACGTCGGCCACAGGAGCCTGGCTGATCGGCATGGGAACCTCGCCGACCTCGCGTAGCTGGTCCCACTGGGCCGCGGTGCCAGGCTCCAAGATTGCGATCTTGCCGATCATCAGCCCGCCGGGCTTGCGGACCTGGGCCATCAGCGTGTGGGGGTGGGGGCCGTCGTAGTCGATGAGCAGCACCTGTTCGCTGTCCCACACGTCCACCGCTCGCCATGCCGCCACCGCGGTCCATGCCGTGTCCGCGGACATGGCGGTGTGCCAGGGCGGCAGCGGCTGGGTCTCGGCCAGGATGTCGATCGTCTCGGCCAGCATGGTGATGTCGGTGGCGGGCGCGACCCGCGCCAGTGCGGCGATCGCGGCCAAGCCGTGCGGTGCGGGCGTGTGGATGCCCTGCCGGTCACCTCCATGCACAACCGATGCTCGGCCTCGCGTTCGCCCAGCTCCGCGGTCAACCATGCCTGACCGAGCCAACCGCTGGCCCAGGTCTCGGCCATCAGCGGATCGTCCAGGCCGGTGAGCTGCCGGGCGTCACGCAGCAGCAGGTCTGATCGGCGCGGCGGGAGGGGTGAACGACGGACCGGTCTGCTGCTGGTGGCCTTGCGGCGGCCGCGGCTCTTGGGCATGCTTCAGTCCACCACAGTGGCGACCAGGTCGCATTTTGATCAGCACCTCGAGTGGATATCCGGGTCAGGCAGCCTGATGTCCCGATTCGCGCTGCGCCGCCTGCTGCTCAAGAGGGGCATCGCGGCACGGGATGTCGACGAGGCGCGGCTGGTCAGCCCGCAGTGGCGAGCCAGGACGGTCCGGCGGCGCAGCTTCGGCACCTATCACGCGTCGGCACCTGCGCGATGGGCGACCCCGCCGACCCGGCCTCGGTCGTCGCGCCGGACTGCGCGGTCCTGGGCGTGTCCGGCCTCAGCATGGTCGACGCCTCCGTGATGCGCCGCATCCCCCGGGGCAACACCAACCTGCCTACCTTCATGGTCGCCGAGCGCGCCGCCGACCTAGTCGCCGCGAACCTGACCTGACCTGATCGTCTGGCCCGATCAGGTGGCGGCGGCCCAGGCCTGCTCGTCGGTGTCCCGGACGATCAGGTTCAGCCGGACGCCGAAACGCATGGCACGGCCGTGCTTGGCCGCGCGGGTGAGGTGCACCCCGGCGGCCTCCAGCCCGATGCGCCCGCTGACGATGTCGAGGATCACCCGGTCGGCACCAGCGAGGCCGCCGTGATGAACGGGTCGAGCCCGCTGATGGGCTGGGTGGCAAGCAGGGTGCCGTAGAAGCCGTTCACCTCGATCGACTTCGCCCACGCCTGGAGGTACTCGAAGTCGACCTTGCGCTTCCACTGCGTATCCCACGGGTAGCGGCCGTCATTCGCGACCAGGTACCAGAGGCTCTCCATCCGGCGCTCGGGGAGCGGCGGCGGGACGTCGGACACGGTCATTGATTCACCCCGATGTTCATGGTTCGTTCCTGCTCGAGTCAGACGATCAGCTTGGAGCCGCCGAGCGGGGCGTCTTCTCGCCGTCAGCCGTCGATGCCGTCCGGGCCTGTGCGGGCTGGTGGCGCATGCCGGAGAACGGGTTGCGCCAGATGCGGGCTTGGGGCGTGCGCCAACGGCGGCGCGTGGCCAGCAGCCCCAGGCCGAAGGCCGGTACGGCGGCGCACGGCGCGGTGACGCCGTTGAGCATGCCTAACGTGTCGAGCAGGATCGCCGAGCCTGCGCCGGTGACGGCGGGCAGCACGTACAGATCCTGCTCCCAGCGCAGCGAAGGTGGCACCTCCATAGCCAGAACGCCGCTCAGGATGCCGCCGCCGACGGCGCTGGCGACGCCGAGCGCGATGGCGCTCGGCCAGCTGAAGTGGTGTCCGAGCGCCTTGACCGCGCCGGTGACGCCGAACAGCGCCAGAGCGGCCGTGTCGCACACGTCGATGACCGCGAGCACCCCGCTGTGGCGGTGCACCCGCGAGCTGAAAAAGGCGACCAGCGCGGCGGCTACGGGCATCAGGTAGTAGCCGCAGTCGGTGAAAGCGACGGGAACGACCCCGATGACCAGATCGCGGAACAGGCCGCCCCCCAGACCGGCCCCTTCGGCCAGGAGGAGCACCCCGAAGACACCGAAGTTCTTGCGTACGGCGACGAACGCCCCTGACATCGCGAAGGCGAAGATTCCCGTCAGGTCCATCCAGTACCCGGCGACCTGGGTCAGCGCGTCCATTGCCACGTGCTTGATTCCTTCGTGGGTCTCCGCTGCACGGCTGCGCTGGAGGCCGGGATTCGGGTGGACGGCTCGGCGGAGCCGCGCAGCATGCAGGTAACCTTCATGTCCACTTCCGGGCTGGATTCTGTGGTGGGGGCGGCCCGGCCGGCCCGGGCAGGCCGGCGGCCATCACGCGGCGCCCACTCTGCACCCGCGGACTATCCAGTTCCCAGCTCAAAAACTGACCACGCCCAGAGGCGCTGGCGCACGTGGTCACCCGAAGACGACGATGCCGTTGGCACCCTGGTCCGCCGGTACCGCGAAAGGCCCACCTGGTCAGAGAGTTGACTGCGGCGGCCGAGGACCATCCCGGTCAGCGGTGGCCGGCCCAGATCCGCTGGGCGCTGGCCGAGCTGAACAAGCAGGCCGTCAAGGCCCGCGAGGCAGGGCTGGCCGAGATCCCTCCCGAACGGGTGCGCGTCTACTCGAGTCCTTCCACCACGGGATCGCGATCGGGTTGTCGCTGCATCCCCGAGCGCCGGGGCGGAAACAGTCCCTGGCCCGCAACCTGCTCGAACGTCTGCGGGACCGGGCGAATGACGTGCTGCGCTTCGCCGACTTCCCCGGCAGGGTGCCGTTCACGAACAACACCGGCGAGCGCGCGCTGCGCCCGGTCAAAGACCCAGGTGAAGATCTCCGGCTGCCATCAATCCGAAGACGGCGTCGCGCACTGGCTGACCATCCGCTCTTACCTCGACAGCGCCCGCAAGCACGGGCAGGGCGCCTTCGAGGCGATCCACCGCGCCTTCACCGGCAACCTGTGGATGCCACCCGTCGCACTCGACTCCTGATCAGCACGTATCACCCAGCGTCACAGAACCTTCTGATTGTTTACTCCTGCGGGCGGGCGGCATCACCCCGGACGGTTTCATTCGGTTGCCAGGCCGACCCGGGTGCGCAACCGGTGGAAGATCTCGCCGAGCTGAGCCACCTCATCCGTGGTGAGCGCGTCGAAGACCAGGTGTCGTACGGCGCGCACATGGCCGGGCGCGGCCTGCTCGATGGCCGCCTGTCCGGTCTCGGTGACGCGGACGAAGGCGCCACGGCCGTCCTCGGGGCACCCCTGCCGGGATACCAGGTCTCGTTTCTCCATGCGCACGACGTGGTGGGAGACCCGGCTGCGTTCCCACTGCAACGACGCCGCCAGGTCGGATATCCGCATGCGTCCTTCGGCGGATTCGGTCAGCACGGCGAGCACTTGGTAGTCCGGGTTGGAGAGCCCGGTGTCGGCCTGCATCTCGCGGTTGAGCGTTGCCAGAAGCTCCGCGTTGAGACCCATCCATTGCCGCCACATGCGCTGCTCGTCGTCGTTCAGCCACGGGATGTCATTCGTCACAGCCACCCAGGCAGTCTAGCAGTTAGGTGATTCATCATGTATGGTCCATGTCATGTAAGTGATGCGTCACCAAAATCGTGGCGCTCATGGATTTCAGGAGTTCCGACGTGACAAGCACCGCAACGACGACCGCTCTGTCCGGCCTGTCCGGCGACTACGTTCTCGATGTCGCTCACACTCGGATCGGGTTCGTCGCCCGGCACGCGCTGGTGACCAAGGTCCGCGGCCAGTTCAACGAGTTCGAGGGCAGCGTGCACATCGACGCGGAGGAGCACAGCAGAAGCACCGCGAACGTCACCATCAAGGTCGCGAGCATCGACACCCGCAACCGGCAGCGCGACGAGCACCTGCGCAGCGGCGACTTTCTGGCGATGGACCAGTTCCCGGAGATCACCTTCTCCTCCACCGGGGTTCGGGTGACGAGCGAGCAGACAGTGGAACTGACCGGCGACCTCACCATCAGGGGCGCCACCAACTCCATCACCGTGCCGTTCGAATTCCAGGGTGGGGTCGTCGACCCGTTCGGCAACCACCGCATCGGCTTCGAAGGCTCCGCGGTCATCAACCGCAAGGACTTCGGCATCACTTGGAATGCCGCTCTGGAGACCGGGGGCGCGCTGATCAGCGACAAGATCACGTTGGAGTTCGAGCTGGCCGCCATCAAGCCGGCCTGATCTGTCGATGGCCGAAATTCCAGCGAAGGACGAAAATGACCAATCCCTTCGAAGTGGGGATCATCACCTTCGGTGGCATCAGCCCGATCTCACGACCGCCGGCTGAAAACACTGGCGGCCGTAAAGAAATCGCCGCACTGTAATTTCCCCCCGCGGTGGCCCGATCCGGCCGCTCCTGCGACCGGTAAGGCCCATCGGCGACCATGCCGTCACTACATATCGTTATTCCGCGCCCAAACTAATTGTTTTCAAAGTTAAGCGCCTTAAGGTTCAACTATAGAGTCCGCCGAAATCCGCGGCCTCATTCTCGCCTCATTCCTGAAGGAAGCATTCATGACTACTGTGTTCGTGGCCGGTGCCACCGGCCGCCTGGGCCGCCTGGTCGTCGCCAGTCTGCGCCGACGGGACGTGCAGGTCCGGGCCATGGTCAGGCCCGGCAACACCGAGGGCCGCCGGGCATTCGCCCACGACCCGGCCATCGAGATCGTGGAAGGCGACATCCGCGACTCCGGCGACCGCCTCACCCGCGCGCTGGAGGGCGTGGACGTGGTCGTCTCCACCGTCTTCGGGGACGCGGAGGTCATCATCGACGGCCAGGTCGACCTGCTGCGTGCCGCAGAGAAGGCCGGAGTCCCGCGCTGGATCCCCTCGGACTTCTCCCTCGCCATGGACCGGCTCGACTACGGCGACAACGACCTCGTCGACCTGCGCAAGAAGGCCGGCGACCTCACCCGCGGCAGCACCGTGGCATCCACGCCGATCCTGATCGGCGCGTTCCTCGAGGTGCTGAACGAGCCCTGGTACAACTGGATCGACTGGGAAACGGGCACCTTCAGCTACTGGGGTGACGGCGATCAGCCTGTCGATTTCTCCACCTACGCCGATACCGCCGAGTGGACCGCCGAAGCAGCCCTCGACCCCTCGGCCGCCGGACGCACAGTGCGGGTCGTCGGCGATGTGCTGACGTTGAAGGAGTTGCACCAGGCGATGGAACGCGGCTCGGGACGGCGGCTGGAGGTTCGGCGGCTCGGCAGCACCGACGAGCTCAGCGCCGAGATCGAACGCCTCAAGAAGGTGGCCACCGACCCGTTCGAGTACCTCCTTCTGCAGTACACCTGGGCCATGGTCACCGGGAAGGGCAAGCTCGACCCGCTCGACAACCACCGCTACCCCGGCGTCAAGCCGACCAGCGCCGAAGAATTCTTCCGGCAGGCCACGAGCTGACACCCGTCAACGACTGGCAGGCGTACGACGGGATGGCGCAGGCGCTTGCTGCCGAACGTGCGCTGGTAGACGCCGTGCTCGTCCCACCATCCTCGGCGGCCTCATCAACGAGCACCCGAGCGCTAGCTGATCAAATGGCCGGCTGACACCACCCGAGACCGGCAGGTCAGACACCGCATCCTATTTTTGAGCCCCACATGGTCGCTGCACGATCGGCCCTTCGCCGCTCAGCCGACACGCCCGCGCTCCCGCACCGTGCCCCGCGTCAGCCTCAGTTCCTCCGCGAGCCTGCGGGCGTATTTGTGCCGAAGGGTGAATAGGCGAGGACGTAGGCGTTTTTCACCGAGGCGAACGTTCTGCCATCGATGCGAGCGTGATGGCATGCCGACGGCAAGCCAAATCGAGCACATCGATTATGGGTCGGCAACCGACAGGGGTGGGCAGACCCGCCCTCGCCTGCACTTCGACATTAGAAGAGGAAGACATGGCACGCACACCGCTTTCCCCCGACAACGCGGCGATCGTCTTGATTGACCATGCGGTCGGCTTCTCCAACTTGATCGGATCCCACACGCTCGAGGAGAACCTGAACGGCACCCTTGCCCTGGCCAAGACTGCAAAGATCTTCGACATGCCGCTGGTTGTCACGACCACGGACGACGACGCACCTGCCGGTCCGCTGTACCCGGAGCTCCTCGACGTCCTCGGCGACCACCCCGTCAACAGGCGCCCCCAGGTGTTCGACGCGTTCGAGGACGAGGGCTTCGCCGCAGCCATCGAGGGGACCGGCCGCCGGCGGCTGATCATGGCGGGTATCCAGACCGACGTCTGCGTGGCGCTGACCGCCCTGACCGCCATCGACCGCGGTTATGAAGTGTACGTGGTGGTGGACGCCTCGGCTGCCACCATCAAGGAGACGCACGACACCGCCGTCATGCGGCTGGTCCAGGCCGGGGCGATCCCGGTGAACTGGCTTGGCGTCGGATCCGAGCTGCTGGGCGGTTGGACCCGCGACCTGAAGACCGCGTCGGCCTTCGGTGAAGTGGTCTACCAGCACCTCCCCTCGTGGAAACACCAGAACGCGCTCACCACGAACGTCCGGAAGTACGCGGCCAAGTAGGTCCGCCTACCACGGCACGTAGCGGTTCGGCGACGATCAACTGTCGAGGTCCTCGCCATGAAGGCCTGCTAGGGGGTGGTAGTGCCAGGGCCGCCCCCCCTGCGCCACTGGGTACGAGGTAGCCCCCGAGACGGTCCGCAAAGTGGCCCAGACCAAGGACAACCCGGCCGATCTGATCAACGTGGCGTTGGGAGGCCCAGCAGTGCGGGCAAAGACAACAGACGCCGGGTGACGACGTACAGTGTGGAAATGATCACGAAAAGTGATCACGGGAGACCCGGGCTGGCCGCTCGGTGCCTTCACCCCTTCCGTCCAACCGGACGAAGGGCTCTGCGCTGGTAGTGATTCGAGTTCTTGAGCCCTACAGGCTCGCGGCCGGCAGGACCGCTGAGCCGTCGTTGAGGCAATGTTCTGCCTCCTCGCCCCACGACGGGGAATCGCCGGGCAAGCCGCTCCGCGTCAGCTGATGGTTAGGTGGATGACCAGTCAACGCAGCCTGCCTTCGCAGGCAACTATTTGACCCCTGGCGTTAACCCAACTCCGCATCTGAGCTCGTCCTTGAGGCCCCACGCTGCCGACCCGTCCTGCGCAAAGTTTGTGGCGCATCCGCGCGGAATAATTGCTTGCGCAGACAGATTGATAGAGGTGTGGATCAGCCGTCGGAGGCGCGCGGCGCCTCCGGTCGGAGAAAGGAAACGACATGCCATTCGAGATCGGCATCATGACGTTCGGGGAGCTCACGCAGGACCCGTCCACCGGAGCCATTCCATCCCCCCGGCAGCGCGTCCGCGAAACGATCGAGCAGGCACAGGTCGCCGACCAGGCAGGCCTGGACGTCTTCGGCGTCGGCGAACACCACCGCACCGACTTCGTCGGCTCAGCGCCGGCCATCCTGCTGGCCGCCGCCGCGGAGAAGACCGAGCACATCAAGCTCACGAGCTCGGTCACCGTGCTCAGTTCGGAGGACCCCGTACGCGTCTGGGAACAGTTCGCCACGATCGACCTGCTGTCCGCCGGCCGCGCCGAGATCATCGCCGGCCGCGGCTCCTACACCGAGTCCTTCCCCCTGTTCGGCTACGACCTGAAAGACTACGCCGACCTGTTCCGCGAGAAGCTCGACCTGCTGCTCAAGATCCGCGACCACAACCCGCTCACCTGGTCCGGGCACTTCCGCGCGCCCCTGGTCGACGCCGACATCGCACCCCGCGCCGACGGCGGCACCATCCCGATCTGGGTCGGGGTCGGCGGATCGCCCGCGTCGGCCATCAGCACCGGCCACCTCGGCCTGCCCATGGCCCTGGCCCTGCTACTCGGACCGATGACCTTCCACGAGGAGACAGTCCAGCTCTACCGAGCGGCCGCGACCAAGGCCGGGCACGACGCGCACGCACTGCCGATCAGCATCAACTCGCACGGGTTCGTCGGACGCACCAGCCAGGGCGCACGCGACACCATGTACCCCTACTTCGCCAGGGGCATGATGGACAACAACCACCAGCGCGGCGTCGGCCTGCGACTTCCCCGGGCCGCGTTCGACGCGCAGTCCTCGCCCGCGGCCGGCCTGCTGGTCGGCAGCCCGCAGGAGCTCATCGACAAGCTGCTCACCTACCACGAGCTGTACGGCCTCAACCGCGCCATCATCCAGATGGGCTTCGGCGGCATGCCGCAAAAGGAGCACCTCCAGGCGATCGAACTGCTCGGCACACAGGTGGCACCCGTCGTGCGCCGCGAGGTCGCACTGCGCGAGAAGAGCGCGGCATGACCGCCGTAGCGGACCCCGGCCCGGCCCTGCGCGTCGTCGTCGTCAACGGCAGCCCCAGCCAGCCGTCCAAGACCATGGGACTCGTCGACGTCGTCCTCGACACCCTGAAGGACAAGCTCCCCATCGAGGTGTCCCGGGTTGACGTGTACCGCTTGGGCGCGGGGTTCACCGGAGCGATTGAGCGCGATGACGTCACACCCGAGGTCGAAGACTCACTCCGGCTCGCCGAGGATGCCGATCTCCTCATCGCCGCCGCACCCGTCTTCCGCGGCACGTACCCGGGCATGTTCAAGCACTTCTTCGACCTCGTCGACCAATACGCGCTCGCGAACAAGCCCGTCCTCCTCGCCGCGACAGGCGGAGGCGACCACCACGCGCTCGTCCTGGAACACGCCATGCGGCCACTGTTCGCCTTCTTCCAGGCGTTGACGATCCCGGTCGCGGTCTTCGCCTCCGCCGGAGACTTCGACGGTACGACACTGCTCAACCCCCGCATCTACGGACGCATCGAGATCGGACTCACCGACGTCGCAGACCTTCTCAGAGCTCGCGCGACGGGCCCTGAAGCAACACAGGACCGCGAACCAGCGAATGGCCGGCCCCGGGCAAAGCCGCTTGGCCTCTCTTCGAGCGCATCCAGCAGCCAGAGACTCGTCCAACCAGTCCTGCGGGCCAGTTCTCCTAGCCGCACATGAATCGCTGCCTTCCTGGAGGTGCTGAACATGCCCTTCTACCAGTGGGTCGGCTGGGAGGTCGGCACCTTCAGTTACTGGGGTGACGGGGATCAGCCCGTCGACTTCTCCACTTACGCCGATACTGCCGAGTGGACCGTCGAAGGCGCGTTCGACTCGACGACCTCCGCCGCGGCTGACCAGCAAGTTCGTTTGACAACCCAGATAACGATGGGCCCGGGTCTCCTCGCGACTCGACGTCGGGGCGAGCAGGTCACGCACCGGCTTGCCAACGCCATGTCGCCGCCGCGAACAAGGTTTGCTGCGCAGGCAGGCACATCAGTTGGTTCTCGAGATGACCTGTCGATACCGTGCTGCTCATGGCGGCCGACAAGCTGCGAGAGCTTGAAGACCAGGCATGGCGGGGGTTCCTGCTCACCCATGATCGGATCTGGCGTGAGATCGAGGCCGGCCTTGCTCCGCTGAACGTGAGCATGGCCGAGTACAGCGTGCTGGCACTGCTGGGCGAGGCCGGCCGGAACGGCATGCGGAGGTCAGAGCTCGCCCAGCAGCGCCTGATGTCCACCGGCGGGTTCACCCGGCTCTGCGCCTGCTGGAAATCCATCCATGCAGGTTGAGCGGCATGTGAGTACTCGTGGAGAATTCCGACGAGCCGACCTCGTCGGCGCACATTCAGATCGATGATTCGCGTCGGATCCTGGCCAGGCCGGCGAGGCGATCACAGGACGAGCACGAGCTTGCCGCCGGGGCGGCGGGACTGGCTGAGCTTGGCCGCCTCCTGGATCTGGTCGAGTGTGTAGGTGCGGGCGACCGATACGACCAGGACGCCATCGCCGGCCAGCCGGGCGAACTCGTCCATCAGGTCGTAGCGCAGGTCGATCTGGGTGGTCCGGGTGCCCAGCTCGGCCGCGGCGGCGAAGTCCGAGACGGTGAGGACGCGGTCGGGGTCTCCGGTCAGCTCGATCAGGGTCGGCAGCGAGCCGCCGGCCGGGCTGGGCTGGTCGGCGCGGTCGACCCGGCCGCCGGTCGGGGCCGTGTCCAGGGCGCGGTCGACGCGGTCTGCGGCCAGTGCGGCGACGCGTTGGGCCATGCCATCGCCGTAGCCGGTCACCTGGGCGCCGATCTCTTCCAGGGCGGCGGCCCGCGTCGTCCCGGCGGTGGCGATCACCCGGACACCGCGGTGCAGCGCGAGGCGTACCGCCGTCTCTCCCACGGTGGTGCCGGCGCCGTGGACGAGCAGCAGCTCACCCGGCTGGACGCCGAGGTTGTCGAGCGCGCGCCACGCCGTCTCGGTCGCCATGGGCAGCGCGGCGGCCTGCTCGGCGGTGACGCCCTCGGGAATGCGTGCCCAGGCGGCCATGAGGGCATATTCGGCGGCTCCGGCCGTCGGGCCGTCGAAGGTCGCCGGGCCGAACACGCGGTCGCCGATCTCGACGCCGGTGACGCCCTCGCCGAGGGCGTCGACGGTGCCCGCGACCTCGAGGCCGAGCCCGCGTGGCAGCGGTGGCAGCTGGTCGGCGAAGAGGCCGTCGACCAGCGCCCAGTCGGCCGGGTTCAGGCCGCATGCCCGTACGGCGATCCGGATCTGGCCGGGTCCCGGCTGCGGCTGTGGGACGTCGCGGAGCACGATCACGTCCGGGGATCCGAACCGGTCGAACTGAAGAGCCTTCATGACAATCTCCCAAGTGATGACAGCATCTGTTGTCATTGACCATAGCACTGCGACGACAGCTTCTGCTGTCATATCCTGGTCGGTATGCCGAGATGGGAGTCTGACGCACAGGGCCGGCTCGAGCGCGCGGCGCTCGAGCTGTTCGAGACGCAGGGGTTCGAGGGCACCTCGGTTGCGCAGATCGCGCGCACCGCCGGTCTGACCGAGCGCTCCTTCTACCGCTACTTCCCCGACAAGCGGGAAGTCCTCTTCGCCGGCAAGGAGCTCGAGGCCCACCTCGTCGCCCAGGTCGAGGCGGCCGACCCGGGCCTCACGCCGATCGAGGCGCTGCTGACCGCGTTGGGGACCGCCGATGAGGTCTTTCGCCCGCGCGAGTTCCTGCTGCGCCGCGTCAGGGTGATCGCCGCCAGCCCGGCACTGGCCGAGCGCGATCTGATCAAGCTCGCAGACATCGCCGACGCGCTGGCGCGGGCGCTCGAGCGCCGCGGCGTCGAGCCCGGCGAGGCACGCTTCATCATCGACGTGGCGATAGCGATCTCCCGGCGCGCCACGTCCCGCTGGCTGGCAGACCCGGACGCGACCCTCTCCGAGCTCGTCGCCCAGGCCGCCGCCGAGCTGTGCGAGGCGGTCGCGCCGCTGGCCTCGACGGCCTGCTGAGCCCGCCACAAAGAGGAGCAGCGCCCACCTGGCGGACCGCGATTGACCCACCAGCTCAGGCGAGGCGGCTACCTGCTGGAGTGGATCGCCCCGCTGGAGCCGACCCTGCGTGACTGGCAAGCCCGCCTGTCCACCCGGGGCCACGGCATGCTCACGGACGCCGCCGAACTGGACGCGTACCTCCGCACTTGCGCCTGATCAACGGCCGGTAATGTCTCACGCCGGTTCGCCGAGGTCGCGGGCGATCCAGCCGGGGGTGTCGAAGCGCACGGGCTGGGTGCCCACCAGCGCTGACAGGTGGGCTTCCAGGGTTTCGAGCTCGGCGGCGCCCATCTGGTACCTCCGCCTGCTACGCGCCTGCGACGTCGGTGTGTTCGTTCCCGAAATAGCCGAAGGCTGGAGCCGCTGCGCTGCCGAGGCCATCCTGGTCGGCCTGCCATGCCTCCTCCAGCCGATCGCCTGTCTGGGCGACCTCGCCGAGCTGACAGGCCAGCCTGCTCCCGATCTTCACCGCCTCGCGCAGCAACTGCACGAGCGCGCCACCGTACCACCGGAGGACATGAAACTCGCCTACGACGCCCTCGCGCGCTACGACCTCAACTACTTCCAACGGGAGTGGAGCACCCTGCTGGCGACGGTCAGCTAGTACCCGTCGGTGTCCCAGGGAGTGGTACGCAGCAGCCGTTGCATGGCCTGCCCAGCCACGGACCCCGTGCCGGACGACAAGGTGGGCACCATGTGGACCGAGAACGGCGTGACGGTCGAGCAGGTCCACGCCGCCGACTGACCCGGGTGATCTTGCTCCGCATGCACGGGCCCATGAAAGGCACCGCCTCACTTGCCGGGCTCGGTGGGTGGTTGCCTTACCTCAAGGATCCGCTTGTAGAGCTGGCGGGCTCGATCAAGGTTTCCGGCGCTGCGTTCCAGGCCGGCCCAGCCTTGGAGCGCCTGGGCCGCCACGTCGGGGTCGCCGGTCTCGGTGGCCTGCTGGTATCGGCTGCGGGCCTTGTCCAGATTCCCGGCCGTCTTCTCCAGCCAGCCCAGGCTGATGAACGCCGTGGCAAGCTGCTCGGGGTTACCACCGATCTCGATGGCCTGCCGGTACAGCTTGCGGGCCTCCTCCAGGTTCCCGGCCTCCACCCCCATCTCGCTCATGGCCGACTCTGGCTCATCGCCACCAATCTCAAGGGTCCGTTCTTCCTGATCAAGGCGTTGCTGCCGCTCCTGTCACGGCAAGCCTCGGTCATTCTCGTCGGCTCCGTCTCCGCCTTCATCGGGCACGAGAACGCGGCGGTCTACGGTGCCGCGAAGGCTGGCCTGCTGTCCTTCTCCCGCGGGCTGACCTACGAGCTGAAGGACCGGGGCATCCGGGTCAACGGGCTGAGCCCGGGGCCGACCCTTACGGACACGTTCAAGTCCCTCGGCCCCGAGCGACAGGCCGCCATCTACGACGAACTCCGGCAGACCGTGCCCCTGCATCGCATCGGCACCGCCACCGAGCTGGCGAAGGCGGCCGTCTACCTGGCCTCCGACGAGTCCGCCTACACCGCCGGCACCGTCCTGCGCGTCGACGGCGGCATCGGCGAACTCGCCTACTGACCTCGATTCGTCAGGTCCTGCCCACGGTCTCGGTTGTGCGGACGCAGAGGCCCACTACTGCCCACTGACCTCCGTGGGCCGACCGGAAGGGGCTGTCAGCGGCGGCCCACTGACTGCTTGGCCTCCTGACTGTTCCGCCCGGACGTCCCTCGGCGTCCGGGCCGCGGTCAGCCACAGGCCGGTGAGTACGGCGCAGGCCGGCGTCACGGCACCCGCCGTGAGGAAGGCGCTGTTGAGGCCGGATTCGAAGGAGGCGCCGCCGGACTCCCGCGTGTGGACGATCGCCCCGAGCACCGCCACGCCGAGCACCGCGCCGATCTGCCGGGTGGTGCTGCTGACGCCCGAGGCGAGGCCGCCCTCCTGCGGGCTGACCGCCTGGATGGCGGCCCCGGTCAGCGGCGACATGGCGAGAGCGAACCCGATGCCGACGACCGCCATCCGCCACCACACGTTCCCGTAGCCGGTATTGCGTACCCGGGTGAGTATGGCTTCGCCGAACTGCGGCGTGCCGCGCCCGGGATCTCGCACAAGATGCTTTCTCAGACCTTGCGGAGCCTGACGGCCGATGGCCTGGTTTCCCGCCGCGTCGAGCCGACGGTTCCGCCGCGTACGTGGTACTCGCTCACTGTGCTCGGGCGGACGCTGGACGATCCGCTCGCGGCGGTACGCGCCTGGGCTGAGGGGTTGGGCGGGGACGCCCAGGGTGATCTGGGTGTCCCCGGCGCCGGGTTCGGCGGGCCTTACGGGGCCCGCCGGGTCGAGCCTGATGGTCAGCGGTCACCGTGCGGGCCGGGGGCGGCGCTGCCCTCGTAACTGGCAAGGTTGGCCACCAGCTGGGTGAGCTCGGGGTCGTTGTCGTAGCGGCGCTGGTGCAGTGCGGCGATCTTCGCGGCCATCTCCGGGTCGTCGTCGTCGACCACGTCGTAGGACACGAACTTGTCGACCAGCGGCAACCCGATCATGTCGGTGTGGTGGTGGGCCGGGTGAATCAGGTACTCCCAGTACCCGTCGAGATCTTCGATCACGTAGGTCGCGGCGAACTCGTACTCACCGCCGATGTCACGGCCGACGATGAACGACTTCACTGACGGGATCACCCGCCCCTGGTTACGCAGGCTCTCCACCGCCTCTTCCCGCTTCTCCGCCGCCACACCCGGCCTGATGCTCATCCGTGTGCTGTGGTAGATCATTGCTTTTCTCCTGTTCTCTCGTCCGGTACGGCAGTCACCGCACCGAAAAACTTTCCGCGGGGCCGACGGGGACGCCGATGTCGAAGGCGTTGATGATGGCGCAGACGCTGAGGTACAAGCCGATGAGCAGAACCATGTCCACCAGGCCTTCGTCGCCGAACTCGACCGCCGCTCGTGCGTAGGTGACGTCATCCACCTGCTGTCTGGTGACCAGCTGCAGGGTGAAGTCGTAGGCGCCGGCCTCTTCGGCGGACTCGAAGTCCGGGCGCCCGCCGGAGACGATCGCCTCGATCACGGTGTCCGAGAGTCCCGCGGCCTCGGCGATCGGTGTATGCGCGTAGATCTCGTAGCCGGCGCGCCAGGCGGCACCGACGGTGAGGACGACGATCTCGTGGACGCGCGGGGGCAGTGAGGTGGCACGGCCGTCGGCGCGGAACACCTCGACCAGCGCCGCGCCGATGACGGGGCTGAACAGCAGCGGGTTGAACGGGCCCAGCAGACTGCCGTCCCGATCGATGGCCCGTGCGCCGGCGCGCTCGGCCCAGGGAACCTCGCGGGCCGCCAGGCTTTCGTAGAGGGCGCGCTGGACCGGGGCGAGCCCGACGGGTGGCAGCGGCCGCAGCCGAGCGGTCCCCGCGGCCGGGTCCTGGCCGTTCACCGCGCCCTACCAGAAGCGACGGCCGCGGGGGTCATGGTTGCGGTGAGCCAGTCGAGGACGACGCCGTTCATGAGGACCGAGGCGCCGGGGTGGGAGTGGGACGCGGCCGACTCCTCGGGGGTGAACGGCCGCAGGGTGGCCCGGTCGCCCAGCGCCTCGGCGAGCTTCTCTGCCTGGCCGGGGTTGAAGTGGTCGGTGGTGGCCGAGCACACCAGCACCGGGCAGGTGATCTTGTCTGTGACACCGTCGAGCGTGTAAGGGCGCGCGCGCTCGAAGAACTCGTACGGGCTGGCGACCCGGAAGCTCCACAGGGCCTGCTCGATGTACCAGCGCAGGGCGTTGTTGTGTGCCATGGCGTGCCGGATCGCGGTGTTGAAGTCGTCGGCGTTTCCGGCATACAGGAGGTTCCGCAGCTCGGGTGTCAGCAGGCCCAGCACCGACTGATAGCCGTCGTACAGGCCGTCGATGGTGACCACGGCCCGGACGCGCGGCTCGAACGCGGCGGCGCGGGGAGCCAGGTACCCGCCGAAGGACAGGCCCAGCAGGCCGAGCGCCGACGCGTCGATCTCCGGCACCTTCTCGCAGTAATCGACGACGGGGGTGACCACGGCCTCCCAGTCGTGGCGGAACCTGAGCCCCTGCCCGCGGACCACGCTCGGCTGCCCGGGCCCCTCGAAGGTCAGGACGTTGAAGCCGCGCTCCAGTGCGGCGAACCCGCACACATGCAGCATCTCCTCCTGGCTGCCGTCGAACCCGTTGAACATCAGGATGGTCGGGTGGGGCGTGCCGTCGGGGCCGGCCCGGTAGAAGATCGCCGGGACGGTGAACCCGTCGGCCGGGATGGTGACGCGCTCGCCCGGCGGGTCGAGTTCGGCGATCGCGCGATCGAACTGTTCGGTAGCGGCCGCCCACGTCTGCCCGATGCGTGGATCGGCGGGATCGCCGTGCAAGAAGAAGTCGGCCGCGCGGTAGTACGAGGCGGCGCGGAAAGCCCGGTCCCGCCGGGTCGCCGACGACGTGGACTCGTCGGCCCATCCCTCGGTCGCGACACGATCGGCGAGAGCGCGGAACTGCGAGTGCCAGCTCTCGAAGTCGCCGGGGGTGAGCCGACCGGCCAGATCCAGCACTTCAGCGATGTCGGCGCCACGATACGGGGCGGTACCGATCCAGCGCAGCAGATTGAAGTTGAACGACGGGTCTGGGCTGAGGTTCATCACGCCACCTCGTCCCGTGGGGCGAGCGCCCGCAGCGCGTTCGCCAGGAAGACCGCGGGTTGGCCGTACCGGGTGTCGGTCAGCTGTGCAACGTCGCCCCGCTCGAAAAGCTCGGGCGGCGACCAGCCCAGGACATCCTCGGCGGCAGCGACAATCTCGGGATAGCGCCGAAACAGGTCGGCGCCCATTCGCGGGCGCTGGGCGCCCTGTCCGGGGAGTACCAGTCCGTACATGCGTGAGCCCCTCCTCGATGATCTCTTCCAGGTCTCTCAGCGTGGTGAGCTGACGATGACGTTGCCGAACATCTCGGCCGCTTCCGCCATCCGGTCGGGGCGGATCTCGAAGCCGTCCCGGCGCACAGTCGCCCTGTCCCGTCCGCATGCCGGAACATCCCCTCAATGCCAGCCTGCGTGCAAATCATCAGCAGGTCGGCTCCTGGTCGCCGTACCACACCAGCGCCGAATCTTTGATCAACATAAACACCTCGTCCTCACGGGTGTGCATGTGAAACGGCGGTGCTTCACCTTCGCTGACGTCGAATCGGCCCACGGTCAGCTGTCCGTCGGTAGCCTTGCCGTCGAGCAGTATCGCCAGCGTGCCGCCCGTCGTTGTCATGCTCTTAAGCTCGCATCTGTGACGGCACGTTCGCCTCGGCGAAAACCACCTATGCCGTCGCCGGTCGTTCAGGTGCGATAGCGACTGGCGAGGGTGGGACTCTGTGCGCCGAACGCGGCGAGGTCGGCGGCGAAGACGGCCTGCAGGAGGTCGTCGTTCTCCACGCCGGGGGCGGTGACGACCTCGCCGAGTGCCAGTCCGCGCAGGCTGGCGGTGACCACGTCGTCGGCGCTCATGCGTGGTATCGCGCTGAGGTCCATGCCTTGGCGGGTGTGAAACTCGGTGGCGACCACACCCGGCAGAAGGGCCTGCACCCTGATCCCGGTTCCCTCCAGCTCGGCGCTGAGGGTTTGGGAGAAGGTGAGCAGGTTGGCCAGCGCGCCGGCGTAGACGGCGCGGCGCGGCATGACAGAGCTGGGGGCGGGTCCGCTGAAGGCGATCATGCCGGCGACGTTGACGATGGTGCCCGTGCCGCGCTGTTGCATTCCCGTGAGCGCGGCACGGGTAAGCAGCGCCGGGGCGAGAATTTTGACGTGGACCAGTTCGGTGGCCATGTCGGCGGGCAGGTCGGCAAGGGCCATGTAGTGCGCCACACCGGCGTTGTTGACGAGCAGGTCGACGGGCTCGGCGGCGGCGGTCTGCGCGACAGTGTCGATGCCGGCCACGGTGGAGAGGTCTGCGGTCACTGGCCGGACCGTGACCTCTGGGTGGGCGTCGACGAGTTCCTTGAGCCGGTCGGTGTTGCGGCCGACGGCGATGAGGTCGTAGCCGTCGGTGGCGAGACGCTCGGCGAAAGCCCTACCGATGCCAGAGGTGGCGCCGGTGACGAGTGCGAGCTTGCTCATGAGTGTTGTTCCTTCCTGATGGTGGCCGGTCCGGGAATGGCCCGGGCGGCTTGCGTGTGCTTCTCGTGAAGCCAGGTCATGTCTGCCTGGCACTGGCGGCGCACGGCGGCGGGCAGGTCGTCGCCGAGGTGGTCGGGACCGATGTCGTAGCCCTCGGCCCGCAGGTACCAGGCCATCGCGGGCGCCGTGGCCCGACTGCCGCCTCAAGTCGAAGGTGATGAACGCTCTACCGCTGTGCCGGTTGGCCCACGCACCGGCCGAGCATCGTCGCTGTGCGGTGGGTCGGACCACGGAAGACCGCCAGTGCGGCGGCGATGCCGTGCAGTACGCCGCCCAGGTTGACGTCGATCATTTCGTCCCACTCGTCGACGCGCAGGTCGTCCAATGGGGAGATCGGGCCGATACCGGCGTTGTTGACCAGTACGTCGAGCTGGCTGAACTCGGTGACCGCCGCGTCGACGACGCGGACCCGTCTTATTCCGCTGCTGGCGCCGGTAATGGCGATGACCTTGTGCCGGCCACCTGTCCTGTCGGTGTCTGTCATTGGTGTGACATCTCCTCTGGGTGCTATGCCGCCCGCAAGGGCCGCGGCGGATCTGGGTAGCGCGGGAGTCAGGACCCCCGCCGGAGCCCGACGCACCGTGTTGGTCAGACCTGGGCCATGCCGCCATCGACGAACAGCTCTACGCCGCGAGCGGTCCGGCACCCGGCGCCGAACCCGAACTGCCGATGCGGCTCTCCTTGGGTTGGTTGTTTCGTTGTCCTGATGGTGAGCTGCGTCAGGGCTGGTTCGCGTCGGCGACGATCGCCTAACCGCGGCAGCAGAGGTCGACCGCGCCCTTGCCGTCAGCGCCCTGTGAGGTCGCAGATGTTCGGGTCCAGCGTGGTGTGGGAGAGGCCGAGACAGCCAAGGAGCTCGCGGCCTGCCGTGGTAAGGAGTTCGTTCGCCTGCGTTACGAGGCGCTGATCCGTCCGTACGCCAACATCGGCGCGCGGGCGCGCATCGCCGCTGGTCCGCGGGCGTCCTTGGCCGCAAGATGCGGCAGGAACGCGTAGGCCATCTGGATCCGGCCGTGGACCCGCGGGTTCAGCAGGGTGGTTCCGTCGAAGTCGCCGGCGGAGGCGAAGATCCCGCCATGTCTGCATCCGGAGTTTCCTGGCTGACCAAGCTGGCCCGCTACCGCGCCGCCATAGAAGCCGGTGGCGACCCGGCCGAGATCGGCCAATGGATCAATGAAGCCAAGGCGGAACGACTCAAGGCCGAGGCCGAGCTACGCACGCGCAAGAGGAGCGTACGCACGTCCAGAAGCGAGATCGCCGCCCTGGTGACCGAGATCGGCGACATGGCCCGAGCCATCACCGAGGCTCCGGCGGAGTTCAAGAACGAGACCTACCGGCGCATGGGTCTACGGCTGACCTATCACCCTGGTCAAACAAAAGTGAGGGCCGAGATCCATCTCAGCCCTCACATAGTGAAAAGGTACGTGTCCGAGGGGGGACTTGAACCCCCATGCCCATCACTGGGCACTAGCACCTCAAGCTAGCGCGTCTGCCTATTCCGCCACCCGGACTTGGTGCCTGCACGCGAGACCGTCATCCCGCGTCGGCTCAGTAAGGTTAGCAAACTCTGAGGACTGCTTCATACCGAGAATCCCCGGGACTTCGAAGTGGGGACGGCGGGGGCTTCCGATGGGGCTTTGGTGGGGTGCGGCTGGCCTCCGGATGGCGTACGGCGGAGGGCATTGGGGCAGTTCGGGGCGGTTTGCGGTTGGGGGAGTTGGTGAAATTCTGGCTCTCAGGTGAAAAGCGCTTGCGGCAACCTTGAGTGCTGCTACGGTTACGGACCGTTGAGGGGTGAGTCCACGGACCGGCCTCACGACTGAGGCCGGTTCTGGAATTCGGGAGGTCACGTGGCGAGCGTGGTGGTGCTGCAGCTGAGGGCGATGACCCTCCGTGCGCATCGCCTGCCCGTGATCGTCCCGGCGCAGGACGCGACCACCGATCGGGTTGACCGGATGGCGCGGTTCGCGGCCGGTGCCCGTCGGCTCGTCGTGCGGGCAGTCACGATTGGCGCCCTGGTGGCCGCCGGGTGGCTGCTTGCTGTCGTGTTCGGCATGCTCACCGCCGACCCGGCGGCTGCCCAAACAATGGCTGCTGCCAAAGTGACGGTGGCTGCCAAAGCGACGGCGGCCCTGGAGGCCGCCACCACTGAGGCCGCGGTGAGTGACGCCGCGGCGACTCAATCCTTCACCCGCCCGGACCGTGTCTCGGAGTCCGACAACGCCGAGGCCATGGCCGGACGTACGGTTGACGGGCTGAACAGCCAGCGGGATCCTGGCCTGCCAACACCATCCACCGCCGGGAAGATCCTGGACACCAACGGCTTGGTGCCCAATGGCGGTGCCGGCGGCCCGTTCGGGGCCGCTGCGGGGGACGTCGCGAGGTCCGTGTTCGACCCGCGGCTCCAGGCGCGGCGCGCTCTCCTGGCGCGCGTGCTTCCCCCCGTCGTCCGCACAGCGGCGGACGACCCCTCTTTCTCACCTGACTGACCCCCGCCCAGGTGCCGGTCTTTTCTTCAGCCAGAACCGGTCCTTCACGAATCACGAAGTAGTGCGGCGGAGCGTGGTCTGACACCCCTTCGCCGGTGGGTGAAACACGTCAGTTCAGCTGGTTCGCGAAGCTGATCCGGGGTCTCCGCTGTGCGCGAAACCTCATACGGCCTCGGCTGCCCGCGATCCGTTCAGGTATCCCCCCAAGAAGAACCACTAGGAGCATTCATCATGCGTACGTGGGCAAAGGCATCTACTCCTGCGGCCCTCCTCGCGGTGGCCGTCATGTCGTTCGGCGGCACCAGCACCGCGCTGGCCGACACCTCGGGCGACGGGTCCGTCGGCGGCGGCAACCAGGTCGACCTGCCGATCTCCCTCCCCATCGACATCAGCGGCAACTCCATCGCCGCGGTCGGCTCGTCCCATGCCTCCTCTCAGGGCGGCGCGACGGTCGTCAACAGGGGCGGCATCTCCAACAAGACCTCGGGCGACGGCAGCGTGCTCGGCGGCAACCAGGTGAACGCGCCCATCAGCGTCCCGATCAACGCCTGCGGCAACGCCGTGTCGCTGATCGGCAAGTCCGACGCGGGCTGCAAGGGCGGCGCCACCGTCCATAACCAGGGCAAGGGCGGCGCGGGTGGCAACCGTACCTCGGGCGACGGCAGCGTGCTCGGCGGCAACCAGATCACCGCGCCGATCTCCGCGCCGCTGAACGTCTGCGGCAACGCGGTCGCGATCTTCGGCGAGGCGACGGCGGGGTGCAAGGGCGGATCCAGCGTCCACAACACCGGGGTGGGCGCCGGCGGCAACCGTACCTCGGGCAACGGCAGCGTGCTCGGCGGCAACCAGGTCATCGCGCCGATCAGCGCACCGATCAACATCTGCGGCAACTCCGTGGCGGTGGTGGGGCGGGCGTTCGCCGGCTGCAAGGGCGGCTCCACCGTGAGCAACAACGGCGGCTCGCACGGCTACCACAAGGCCACGGGCTCGACCGGCAACGACACCGACGGGCGCTTCGGGGTGGGGAGCGGCAACCAGGTCATCGCCCCGATCAGCCTGCCCGCGGACGTCTGCGGCAACGCCGTCGGCAACGCGCCCGCCGGGTGCCTGGGCGGCGCCAAGGTCGAGAACAGCGGCGGCGGCTCGGGGGCGGGCGGCAACCGTACCTCGGGCCGGGGCGGTGTGCTGAGCGGCAACCAGGTGGTCGCGCCGATCACCGCCCCGATCAACGTCTGCGGCAACGCGGTGGCCGTGCTCGGCCACGCGTTCGCCGGGTGCAAGGGCGGCGCCACGGTCAAGAACGGCGGCAGGGGCGCGGGCGGCAACTACACCTCCGGCCGCGGCGGGGTGCTCGCCGGCAACCAGGTGATCGCGCCGATCACCGCCCCGATCAACATCTGCGGCAACGCGGCCGCGGTGCTCGGCAGGTCCGACGCCCACTGCAAGGGCGGCGCCCAGGTCGGCAACACCGGGGGTGGCGGCAACCGCACCTCCGGCCGCGGCGGGGTGCTCGCCGGCAACCAGGTCATCGCGCCGATCACCGCTCCCATCAACGTCTGCGGCAACGCGGTGGCCGTGCTGGGCGACGCCGCGGCCGGGTGCCTCGGCGGGGCGAACGTCGGCAAGCCGGGGCACGGCGGCCCGATCGGGTACGGCCACTTCAGCGCCACCGCGACAAAGGAGGCCAAGCGCGGGCTGCTGCCCACGCTCCCCGCTGTCCCGGCCATGGGCGGACTGCAGGACGTCGCCGGGGTCACGCAGAGGGTGCAGGGTGTCGGCGGAGCCCCGCAGCAACTGGGCGTGACCTCGCTGCCGCTGGTCGAGGACGTCTCCAGCACGTTCGGCCTGCCGGGCCTGCCCGAGCTGCCCGGCCTGCCCGCCCAGGCGCAGGCCCCGGCCCACCCGAAGAAGACCCGCGTGGCCGGCTCCGCCGACGGCGCCCGGCGCCCCGCCACCTCGGCCGGCGCCGTGTCCGTGCTCGACCCGGCGACCCAGCTGGTGTCCTCCACCCCGGTCGGGGGCGCGGTCACCTCGGCCACCCGCGGCCTGCCCGTCAACAGCCTGCCGGTCAGCGGTCTGGGCCTGATGAGCGCCGAGCAGCCCGCCGGCCTCACCGGGATGAACTCGAGCTCCCTGCTCGCCCTCGTGCTCGGCTCGATGTTCGCCGCCTCCGCCGCGCTGTTCGCGACCGCCCGCCGCTTCCGGTTCGGCCGGAAGTAAGGGAATCAGACAGTACCTATACAAAGTTCGGCTACTGCTCACAGCCCGTGAGTAGTCAGCGATAGACGCTTTGCCCGTTCCGGGGGCGCGGCCTGGGACGGGCAAAGCCATGTCCACGTTCAGAGCGTGCTGCGTACCCGCATGACCTTGCGACGTAGCCGTACGTGACGGCTGCCGTCGGGGTGCACACGTACGCGGGCGAGCTCCCACTGGCCGTACTCTGCGTGTTCGGTCAGCAGTTGACGTGCTGCTTCGCGAGTGAGATCGCGCGGAATGAAGATATCCATGTAGGAGTAGTCGAGCACAACGATTAGTCTCCAGGGTGAGTCAGGGCGCCATGCCGCTCGATGGGCCTTATTCTGCGTGCTTGTGGGTGGACCCGGAAGCTAGTGGGTAGCCCGCGGGGGAAGGAAATTTCCGCGAGTCGGGTTACCTTTCAGTCTGTGCCGACTCCCGGCAGGGGGATTTTGCAAGCGAACAGCGAGGTAGGAAGCAGCGTGCCAGCCAAGAACGGCAGCGCCGGCGGAACACGCCTGGTGATCGTCGAGTCGCCGGCCAAGGCGAAGACGATCGCGGGGTACCTCGGGCGCGGCTACATCGTCGAATCGAGCATCGGCCACATCCGCGACCTGCCGGAGAAGGCCGACGACATCCCCGAGAAGTACAAGGGCGCGCCATGGGCGCGACTCGGGGTCAACGTCGAGCACGAGTTCGAGCCGCTGTACGTCGTCAACCCCGACAAACGGTCGCAGGTCAACAAGCTGCGGCAGTTGCTCAAGGACGCTGACGAGCTCTATCTGGCCACCGACGAGGACCGCGAGGGCGAGGCCATCGCCTGGCATCTGCGCGAGGTGCTCAAGCCCAAGGTCCCCGTGCACCGCATGGTGTTCCACGAGATCACCCCCCAGGCCATCCAGGATGCCGTGGCCAACCCGCGCGACCTCAACCTCCGCCTCGTGGACGCCCAGGAGACGCGGCGCATCCTCGACCGCCTCTACGGCTACGAGGTCAGCCCGGTCCTGTGGAAGAAGGTCAAGCCCCGCCTGTCCGCAGGTCGCGTGCAGTCGGTGGCGACGAGGCTGGTGGTGGAGCGGGAGCGGGAGCGCATGGCGTTCACGCCTGCTCACTACTGGGACCTGCAGGCGCTCTTCGACACGAACAAGCCCGAGGAGCGTCCGCGCGACTTCACGGCGACGCTGACCGGGGTGAACGGCAAGCGGGTGGCGCAGGGCCGCGACTTCGCCAGCACGGGGCAGCTGAAGAACGCCGACGTGCTCCACCTTTCCGAGGCCGCCGCGGGCGAACTGGCCGGCAGGCTGAGGGATTCGTCGTTCGCGGTCAAGTCCGTCGAGCGCAAGCCGTACACGCGTAAGCCCTATGCGCCGTTCCGGACGACCACATTGCAGCAGGAGGCCAGCCGGAAGCTGGGGTTCTCCGCGAAATACACGATGCAGGTGGCGCAGCGGCTTTATGAGAACGGCTTCATCACCTACATGCGTACCGACAGCATCACGCTGTCGGAGACCGCCGTGGCGGCCGCGCGTTCGCAGGCGATCAAGCTGTACGGCGCCGCGTACGTGCCCGACAAGCCGCGCGTCTACAGCAGCAAGGTGAAGAGCGCGCAGGAGGCGCACGAGGCGATCCGGCCGTCGGGTGAGGAGTTCCGCACGCCGGGCGAGACCGGGCTGTCGGGCGACATGTTCCGGCTGTACGAGCTGATCTGGCAGCGGACGGTGTCCTCGCAGATGAAGGACGCGGTCGGCGAGTCGGTCACGGTCAAGGTGAGCGGCAGGTCGTCGTCGGGCGAGGACGTCGAGTTCAGCGCCTCCGGCCGGACGATCACGTTCTA
Organism: Nonomuraea sp. CA-141351; assembly: GCF_050944675.1. NCBI lineage: Bacteria > Bacillati > Actinomycetota > Actinomycetes > Streptosporangiales > Streptosporangiaceae > Nonomuraea > Nonomuraea sp. CA-141351. Next base: position 12,543,170 of record NZ_CP191982.1, on the reverse strand, counting down.
CGGGTTCCTCAAGGCGTACGTCGAGGGTTCCGACGATCCCTCGACCGACCGTGACGACTCCGAGAAGCGGCTGCCCAACCTGGAGGAAGGCGACGCGCTCAGCGTGAGCAGGCTCGACGTGGCGGGCCACTCGACCAAGCCGCCCGCGCGTTACACCGAGGCGTCGCTGGTCAAGGAGCTGGAGGACCGGGAGATCGGGCGGCCTTCGACGTACGCCTCGATCATCGGGACCATCCTCGACCGCGGCTACGTGTTCAAGAAGGGCACGGCGCTGGTGCCGTCGTTCCTGGCGTTCGCCGTGGTCAACCTGCTCGAGCAGCATTTCGGCAACCTGGTCGACTACGACTTCACGGCCGAGATGGAGAAGGTGCTCGACGACATCGCCAACGACCGGGCCGAGCGCGTGCCGGAGCTGCAGCGCTTCTACTACGGTTCCGACGGCGACGAGGGGCTGAAGGAGATGGTCACCGACCTCGGTGACATCGACGCCAAGGAGATCAGCTCGTTCCCGGTCAAGGGCACGGACATCGTGCTGCGGGTCGGACGGTACGGCCCGTACCTGGACAGGGACGGCGCCCGGGTCAACGTGCCCGAGGACATGACGCCCGACGAGCTGACGGCGGAGAAGGCCGAGGAGCTTTTCTCACGGCCGACGGGCGACCGGCAGCTCGGGCACGACCCGGTGACCGGCAACATGATCGTGGCCAAGGACGGCCGGTACGGGCCGTACGTGACGGAGGTCCTGCCTGAGGCGCCCGAGGAGGGGACGCCCAAGAAGCGGACGAAGAAGGCCGACGCGCCCAAGCCGCGCACCAGCTCGCTGTTCAAGACGATGTCGCTGGACACCATCACGCTGGAGGACGCGCTCAAGCTGCTGACGATCCCCAGGCCCGTGGGCGAGCTGGAGGGCGAGGAGGTCGTGGCGTACAACGGGAAGTTCGGCCCGTACCTGAAGAAGGGGACGGACTCCCGTTCGCTGGCTTCGGAAGATGACCTGCTGACCGTCACGATCGACCAGGCCAAGGAGCTGTTCGCACAGCCCAAGCAGCGCGGGCGGCGGGCGGCCGCCGCGGCGCCGTTGCGCGAGCTGGGCGACGACCCCAACTCCAAGAAGCCCATTGTGGTGAAGGAAGGGCGGTTCGGGCCCTACGTGACCGACGGCGAGACGAACGCGTCGCTGCGCAAGGGCGACACGGTCGAGGACATCACGACAGAGCGGGCGGCCGAGCTGCTGGCCGAGCGGCGTGAGCGGGCGCCGGCGCCCAAGAAGACGACCGCCAGGAAGGCACCCGCGAAGAAGCCCGCGGCGAAGAAGCCGGCGGCGAAGTCGTAAGTGCACATTCCGCTACTTCCGGAGGCCGCCGGACGGGGCCGCCGGAAGTAGCATCGATGACGTGATCGTCTTGGTGTTCGCGGGCCTGATCCTGCTTGCGCACTTTTATCTGTGGCATCGGATGGTGCGTTCCACGACCGGCCCCGGGCGGCTGCGTAAGGCGCTGACCTGGGGCGTGGTGGGTCTGACCGCCCTTGTCGTGGCCACGTTCGCAGGCACCCGGATGGAGTTCGGCCACTGGCTGGCCTGGCCCGGATACATCTGGCTGGCCCTGATGTTCTACCTGCTCGTCTTCCTCGTGGTGCTGGAGGTGCCGCGGGCGGTGGCCGCGCTCTTCGTGCGCAAGGCCGAGCGGCGGGCGACGCCCGAGCCGGAGCCGGTGCCGGCCATGGCGGGCGGCCCGGCGCTTCCCGAGCCCGCACCCGAGGCGCCCCCGATGAGCAGGAGGCTCTTTCTGGGGCGGGCCACCGCCACCGTCGCGGGAGTGGGGGCGCTGGGCACGGTTGGGTACGGCATGACGAGCGCCCTCGGCGACCCCGTGATCGAACGGGTGAAGGTGGCGCTGCCGAAGCTGGATCCGCGGCTCAGCGGCCTGCGGTTCGCCGTGGTGAGCGACATCCACCTGGGACCGCTGACCGGCAGAGGGCACACCGAGCGGATCGTTCGCATGATCAACGGGCTCGAGGCCGACGTGGTGGCGATCGTGGGGGACCTGGTGGACGGGTCGGTCGCCCAGCTGGGCGCGCTGGCGCAGCCGCTGAAGAGCCTCGAGTCCCGCTATGGATCATATTTCGTGACCGGTAACCACGAGTACTTCGCCCCCAGCGGGCCCATGGAGTGGATCGAGGAGCTCGACCAGCTCGGCGTACGCTCGCTGCGAAACGAGCGCGTGGAGATCAGGCACCAGGGCGCCGTGCTCGACCTGGCCGGGGTGAACGACCTCAACGGCGAGTCCGCGGGCGACGGCCCCGACTTCGACAAGGCGCTGGGCGGCCGGGACACCAGCCGCTCCACCGTGCTGCTCGCGCACCAGCCGGTGCAAGTGGAACAGGCCGCCCGCCACGGCGTCGACCTGCAGCTGTCAGGGCACACGCACGGCGGGCAGATCGCGCCGTTCAACCTGGTGGTGGGGCTGCAGCAGCCCGTGGTCTCCGGCCTGGCCACGGTCGACGGGGTGCAGGTATACGTCAGCAGGGGTGCGGGGTTCTGGGGCCCGCCCGTACGCGTGGGGGCGCCACCGGAGATCACGATGCTGGAGTTGCGTACCTGACTTTCCGCCATCCAGTAGCCACGGGCTGTCATCGTGGCGTAGAGTATCCGACCGGATACAAATCGGAGGTGGGCATGGTCTCTTCGCCGATGGAGGCGGCGCACGCCGCCTTCTGGGCCAAGCGCGGCGGGCTGCTGTTCAAGCAGGCCAGGGATGCGGCGAGCATGAACCAGCGGGCCCTGGCCAGCGTGAGCGGCACGTCGAGGACCACACTGTCGGCCTATGAGCACGGCAGGAAGTCGCCGACGCTCGAGACCGCGGGGCGCATTCTCGACGCGGCGGGGTTCCAGCTGGCGCTGGAGGCGAAGGTCGACTTCGCGGCCCGGGTGAGCGAGGGGCGGACGTTCCACGTGCCCAGCCGGTTGTGGCGGCTGCCGGTCGGGGCCGCGCTGGGTGTCGTGCGGCTCAGGGATCGGCTGTACGACCTGGCCGACCGGGACGCGCGCCGGACCGCCTACACCCTGCTGCTGTGCGAGGCCGGGCCCCGGCAACTGCTCGACCACGTGGACGGTGTGCTGCTCGTCGAGCTGTGGGGCGAGCTGGTGCTGCCCGCGGCCATCCGCGCGGAGTGGGAGCCATTGGTGGAAGAGTCCCGGCGTGAGGCCGGAGTTATGAATTGATGATGCTTTCCGGGGCCCATTCGAGGTGTGTAACCTGCGCGCGAGCCCGCGGACGTAATACCCTCAGCCACGAGCCAGCCCGGAATATCCGGCTCGTCTGTTGTCCGCCCACTTCCTGGATACCCTGAAATCATGACCGCCCTTGGCCGACGCCACCCCTCCCACGTGCTGGCCATTGCGCCGTTCCGACGGCTGTGGATGGCCATGTCGGTGTGCAGTCTGGGCGACTGGCTGAACATCCTGGCTCTGACCGCCCTGGCCGCCAACATCACGCAGGGCGACTACCGTGTGCAGTCACTGGCCGTCGGCGGCGTGTTCATCGCCAAGATGTTGCCTGCCGTGCTGCTCGGGCCGCTCGCGGGCGTCTTCGCCGACCGGTTCGACCGGCGGCTGACGATGTTCGTGGCCGATCTGGCCAGGTTCGCCGTGGTGCTGTCGATCCCGCTGATCTACAGCTTCCAGTGGGTGATCAGCTACCAGTGGGTGATCATCGCGACCATCCTGGTCGAGTGCGTCAACCTGTTCTGGGTCCCGGCCAAGGAAGCCACCGTGCCCAACCTGGTGCCCAAGGAGCAGCTCGAGTCGGCCAACCGGCTCAACCTGCTGGTCACGTACGGCACCGCGCCGGTCGCGGCCCTGCTGTTCGCGGCGCTGTCCGTAGTGGGCGACGCGTTCGGGGGCCTGATGCCGTTCGCGTCCGGCACGGCCGCCACCGGGCTGGCGCTGATCGTCAATGCCTGCGCCTACCTCGTCTCGGCCTTCCTGATCTTCACGCTGCGCGGCATCCCCAAGCGCGACGGCGCGATCTCCACGCCTTCCGTCCTCAAACAGATCGTCGAGGGCTGGCGGTACGTCGGCCGCAACCGGCTGGTGCGCGGGCTGATCATCGGCATGCTGGGCGCGTTCGCGGCGGGTGGGGCCGTGGTCGGGGTCGCGAAGATCTACGTGGGGGCGCTCGGCGGCGGCGACGCGGCCTACGGCGTGGTGTTCGGCGCGGTGTTCTCCGGCATGGCGCTGGGCATGTTCTTCGGGCTCAGGCTGCTCCGCGAGCTGTCGCGGCGGCGGCTGTTCGGCCTGGCCATCACAGTCGCCGGGCTGGTGCTCATGGCCACCGCGCTGGTGCACAACCTGGTGATCGTGGTCATGCTGACCGTGCTGCTGGGGGCTTGCGCGGGCATCGCCTGGATCATCGGCTACACGTTGATCGGGCTCGAGGTCGAAGACGGGCTGCGCGGCCGTACGTTCTCGTTCCTGCAGTCCACGGCGAGGGTGACGTTGCTGCTGGTGGTCGCCGTGGCCAACCCGCTCGCGGCGATCTTCGGCGTGCACGTGCTCCGGATGGGCGAGTTCGCCTACCGGTTCGACGGCTCCAACCTGGTGCTGGTGATCGGCGGGGCGCTCGCGATGGTCGTGGGCATCCTGGCCCTGCGGCACATGGACGACAGGAAGGGCGTCCCCCTGTCGGCCGACCTGATCGCGACCGTGCGGGGCGAGCGGTTCACGGCGGAGGCGGCCGAGCAGGCGCCAGGGCTGTTCGTGGCGTTCGAGGGCGGCGAGGGGTCGGGCAAGACGACCCAGTCGCGGCTGATCGCCATCTGGCTGCGTGACCAGGGTTTCGACGTGGTGCAGACGCGCGAGCCGGGCTCGACCAAGGTCGGGATGCGGCTGCGGGCGATCCTGCTCGACGCGGCCGAGCGCGGGCTGTCGGCGCGGGCCGAGGCGCTGCTCTATGCCGCCGACCGGGCCGAGCACGTGGAGAAGGTGATCCGTCCCGCGCTCTACCGGGGCTCGCTCGTGATCACCGACCGCTACGTCGACTCTTCCCTGGCCTACCAGGGGGCGGGGCGGGCGCTCGACCCCAAGGACGTGTCCAAGATCAACGCTTGGGCCACCGGCGGGCTGGTGCCGCATCTGACCGTGCTCATCGACACGCCTCCCCAGGTGGGGCTGACCCGGCTGGGAGGGGCCGCCGACCGGATCGAGGCGGAGCCGCTGGAGTTCCACGAGCGGGTGCGCAAGGAGTTCCGCGCGCTGGCGGCGGCGGCGCCCGAGCGTTACCTCGTGGTGGACGGCACTCTGGCGGCCGAGGTGATCACCCGCCAGATCCAGGACCGGATCCGCGAGATCCTGCCGGACCCGGTGCCGCAGGAGTCTGAGGACGCCACGGGCACGATGCCCGCCATCCGCGACTAGCCGATCGTGCCGGCAGGGCGGCGCCACATCACTTCACCGCCGCCACTCTGATACGGCCACCGACCCAGCACGCGCGGGCCACTCCGAGGCGGTGCCATGCCTGCACTGAGCCGGCACGGGCGTGGGTGGGGGAGGCGCGCCTGGGAGTGCGGGCGTGTGGGAGACGGTGGTGCGCTTGTACTGCTGGGCGTCGGGTCGCGCCGCCCCGGTGCGGTGGTGGGGTGGTGGCGTTGGTCCGGAGCGGCGGGCGGGGCCGGGAATGGGATGGTGGCGCCGGCCAGGAGAGGCAGATGCAACCGCCCGCGGTGGGGCGGTTGCGCCGTACTGGAGTAGCGGGCGTGGGGACCGCGATGTGCGGCTAGCCTTACGTCGTGGCAGTTTTCGATGACCTCGTCGGGCAGGACCAGGCGGTAGCCGTGCTGTCGCGGGCCGCGGCGGCGGCCGGAGAGGTCGTCGGGGGCGGGCGCGGCGCGGGCATGACCCACGCGTGGCTGTTCACCGGGCCGCCGGGCTCGGGCAGGGAGGACGCCGCCCGTGCCTTCGCCGCGGCGCTGCTGTGCCCCGATGGGGGCTGTGGCCACTGCGACCAGTGCCACCAGGTGTTCATCGGCTCGCATCCCGACCTGGAGTCCGTACGCCCCGAGGGCCTGTCCTACAGCGTCAAGCAGACCCGCGAGCTCATCCTGCGGGCGGCCGGGGCGCCGACGCAGGGGCGGTGGCGGGTCATCCTGTTCGAGGACGCCGACCGGGCCACGGAGTCCGCCGCGAACGCCCTGCTCAAAGCCATCGAGGAGCCGCCGCCCCGTACGGTGTGGCTGCTGTGCGCGCCGGCTCCGGACGACTTGATGATCACCATCAGGTCGCGCTGCCGCGTGGTCAACCTGACCACCCCCGCCACGGAGGCCGTCGCCCACGTGCTGGCCACGCGCGACAGCGTGCCGCCGGACGTGGCCAGGTTCGCCGCCAGGGCCGCCCAGGGGCACATCAGCAGGGCGCGGGCGCTGGCGCTCGACGAGGGCGTCAGGCGGCGTCGTGAGGCGGTGCTGAGCATTCCACGCTCGCTGACCGGGGTGGGAGAGTGCGTCTCGGCGGCCGAGCGGCTGGTGAAGACGGCCGAGGAGGAGGCCGCCGCGGCCACGGCCTTGCTCAACGAGAGCGAGACCGCCGAGCTGCGCAAGATCTACGGCGAGGGGTCCACCGGCAAGGGTCTCAACCGAGGGCTGGTACGCGGTGGGGCCGGGGCCCTGAAGGAGCTGGAGGACCGGCAGAAGTCGCGGGCCACGCGGATCAAGCGCGATTCGCTGGACTCGGCGCTGCTGGAGCTGGTGTCGTTCTATCGGGACGTGCTGGCCATGCAGTTCGGGGCCGGCGTCGAGCTGGCCAACGACGACCTCCGCTTCGATCTCGACCAGCTGGCCAAGGCGTCCACGCCGGATGAGACCTTGCGGCGGATCGACGCGATCATGCAGTGCCGGGAACGGCTGGCGGTGAATGTCAATCCGCAGATGGCGGTCGAGGCGATGATGCTGGCGCTGCGTTCCTGACCCCGCTGCGGAAGACGGTCGCGTATCGCGAGCAGCAGATGGGGCTGTGAGGCGTCTCTGATACGTGGAAGTCGAACTAGTCACCCAACAAGAGGCCCTGTCGCGGCAGCGGGCCGACGTGGCGTCGATCTTCGCCGAGCACCACGTGGGCCTCGTCAGACTGGCCCTGATCATGGTCGGCGATCAGGCGAGCGCGGAGGACGTCGTGCAGGAGGCGTTCGCACGCACCCACGCGGGCCGCGGCCGGTTACGCGATGCCGACAAGGCGCTGGCCTATGTGCGCTCGGCGGTGCTCAACGGGTGCCGGTCCGTGCTGCGCAGGCGGGCGAGGGTGTTCCGGCGCGCGGTGCCGTACGAGCCGCCTGTGTGGTCGGCGGAGAGCGCCGCGCTCATGGGGGAGGAGCGCCGAGAGGTGCTGCTGGCCCTGCACGAACTGCCGCGCAGGCAGCGGGAGGCGCTGACGCTGCGCTACTACTTCGACCTGTCCGACCAGGAGATCGCCGACACCATGGGCATCGGCGCCAGCACGGTCAGGTCCACGATCGCACGAGGGCTGGCGGCCCTCGGCCGGGTGCTTGGGGAGGATTCATGACCAGCCGTGTGGAGGACAGACTGCGCGAGGCCCTCGTCGAGGCGGGGGCGACGGTCGACACCAGCGTGCTCAGCCCGTTGCGGGAGCCGCAGCGGCGGCGGTTCCGGGTGGACTTCCGGCTGGTGACAGCGGCGGCGGCGGTCGTGGTGCTCGCGGGGGCGGCGACGGCCATGTGGCTGGGCGGTCCGGGCGACGAGGATCGTGTGGTGGCGGCAGACCCCCCGTCCGCCGAGAGCACGGAGGTGGCCGTCTTCCTGTGTACGAAGTCGGCCCCGAAGGAGGCGTGCCAGGGGCGCGACGTGAGCCTTGAGGAGACGGAGGCGGTCAAGCGGAAGCTGGAGGAGTTGCCGCAGCTCGAAGAGATGTCCTTCACAGACCAGCAGACCGCCTACAAGAATTTCCGAGCCGCTTTCGCGCACAACAAGGCGGTGCTGGACGAGGTCACGCCCACCGATTTGCCGACGTCGTTCAGGCTGAAGCTGAGGAAGGGGACCGACGCGCAGGAGGTGCGGACGGCGCTTCGGGGGATGCCCGGCGTGCTGGAGGCCATGGCGCAGCAACCCTCCCCGGCCGAGCCACTGAAGCCGCAGATCAATGTATTCCTCTGCGCCAAGGCATCCCCGTTGCCGGCATGTGGTGCCGAGCGCGAGTCCCAGGAGAATGGCGGTTTCAAGGTCACCAAGGATGGAAAGGCAGCGACGGCAGCCCAGAAGCGGGCCATCGACAAGACGATCAAGGCCACGCCTGGGGTACAGGAGGTCTTCTTCGAGGATCAGGCGGCGGCGTTCGAGAACTTCCGCCGCCAGCACCGGGACAACAAGAAGTTGCTCCAGGCCGTCAGGGTAGGGGACATGCCGGAAACGTTCCAAGTGATGCTGAAGCCCGAGGTGGAGTGGCCCCCGGTGGTCAGCAAACTGAGGAAGCAGCCGGGGGTGAGTCAGGTCCTGTATGCCCCATGTGCGGTCGACAACAGCGAGTTGATGAGCGCCTATGGGCTCTTCCTGCCGGACGACAAGGTGTGCCCGGTAGGCAAGTGATCCGGCTCCGCCCTCACTCTTCGCCCGTGGCACACGTAATGTGGCTGTACGACCCCTAGGCCGTCAGGAGGCGAGCTCGAGCCCATGGGAATGATCATGGCCGTGAGCTTCACCCGTTACGGGAGGCTCTACTACCTCGATCCCGGCGAGCACAGCCCGAAGGTGGGCGACAAGGTGCTCGTGCCGACCGACTCGGGTCCCGAGGTGGCGGAGTGCGTGTGGGCGCCGCAGTACACGAGCGAGGACATCGACGGGCTACCGGTGTGCGCGGGCCTCGCGGGTGAGGAGCATCTCGCCCGCGACGAGGCCAACAAGCGGCACAGGGCCGAGGCGCGCAGCGTGTCCAAACGGCTGATCAAACGGCACACGCTGCCGATGAAGGTCGTCGGGATCGACTACCTCGACGAGGAGAACATCTACACGGTCTATTTCTCGGCCCCGCACCGGGTGGACTTCCGTGCCCTGGTACGCGATCTCGCCCGTAACCTCCGGGCCAGGGTCGAGTTGCGGCAGATCGGGCCGAGGGATGAGGCACGGCTGCAGGGCGGCATCGGCCCCTGCGGCCGTGACCTGTGCTGCGCTACGTTCCTGAAGGACTTCGAGCCGGTCTCGGTGCGGATGGCCAAGGATCAGGACCTTCCTGTCAATCCACTGCGGATCGCGGGGGCGTGCGGGCGGCTCATGTGCTGTCTCAAGTACGAGCATCCCCTGTACCAGGAGTTCCGGGCCTCGGCTCCCCGGGTGGGGTCGAGTGTGGATACCCCTGAGGGAGCGGGGACCGTGGTGGGGCACAACGTGCCGTCGGACTCCGTGGTGGTGCGGCTCAACGACGGGGGGCGGCGGTGCGCGTGCTCGAAGGCCAGCGTGTGTTCGCCTCGCAAACAGCACGATGCGATGTACGGCGATTCACCGACATAGAGGGCAAGTCGGGCTTTCCTCGCTCCTCGACCGCCAGCCTTCTGCCATCCGGTGCGACCACGATACGGGGCAAGAGATCCCCCCTGATCTTGGGGGAAACCCGTCGCAGATTCTTTGGCGGAGGACCCCGAGCAGCCGGACGTGAGCATGCCCGGTCAGTACGATCACAGCACTACGGGGCAGCGGACCGGTGAATACCCGAGCGGGGCGGCCGCCAGGGACCGGTAGATCAATGGGAGCGAGAACCTCTCGGGCTCCTGTAGACTCTTCGAAGCTACAGAGCACGCCGCCTTAGCTCAGTCGGCCAGAGCACTTCACTCGTAATGAAGGGGTCTGGGGTTCGAATCCCCAAGGCGGCTCCAGATCAGGGGCCCTCCGCGATCACGCGGGGGGCTTCTTCGCGTTGTACGCGGCGATTTCCCCCACCGTGGGCCATGCTGGGGATCGCGAGGCATCACACGCAAGGGCACCTCGCGAAGTACTGAGCCGTTTACCTAGGCCAGGAAGTCGGATAAAACTCTTAGGAAGGTTTCCTATAAGTAAGAGGTGAGGCCGGTGCGCGCATGGCCCGCCTTGGCAGCCCTCCTGCTGATCACCGCCTGCGGCCCGGCCACGTCCCAGGACGTCCCGGTCAACGCCGAGGACGTGATGTTCGTGCAGATGATGGTGCCGCATCACCGGCAGGGCATCGAGATCGCCAAGGTGGGCGCCGCCCGTGCCACCACGCCGGAGCTCAAGACGCTGACCGCGGCCATCGCGAATACGCAGCAGGACGAGGTCGAGATGATGCTGCGCTGGCTGCACTCCTGGGACCAGCCGCTCACGCCAGCGGCCGGCGCGCACGACCACCATGGCGGCATGCCCCAGACCGACGTCAAACGCGTCCAGGCGTTGAAGAAGTCGAAGAACTTCGAGTACGACCTGCTCAACCTGCTCATCGCGCATCAGGGCGACGCCGTGCGGATGGCCGCCGCCGAGGTGGCGGGCGGGGCGAACCCGGCCGTTCAGAAGTGGGCCGGACAGGTGCGGGACTCGCGCAAGGGGCAGATCGCGATCATGACGGACCTGCTGAATCGGTGACGAAGGCCCGCGGCGCCCGCTCGTAGCGGGCCACCGCACGCTGTCATGGCGAAATCATAGACGCCAAAGCCAGAAAGTGATTAGATCACCTGATATGTCCGAGGTAACGCGGCCGACACTGTCCGACGCTCTGACCGAGCGCATGCTGGAGCTCATCCGTACGGGCGGGCACCGGCCGGGCGACCGGCTGCCCTCGACCAGGGAGCTCTCTCAGCGCTTCGCCGTCACCACCCCGACGCTACGCGAAGCGCTACGCAGACTCGAGGCCACCGGGGCCGTCGAAATGCGGCACGGCTCCGGCATCTACGTCGGGGCCGACATCGAGCGGGTGGTCCTGCCCAACCCCAACATGCGCGAGATGCACGCCACCCAACTCCTGGAGCTGCTCGGCGCGCGCATCGTGATCGAGCCGCCGCTGGCCGCGATGGCCGCCGAGCACGCGGACCCCGAGGCGCTGGCGGCGCTCAAGCGGGTGCTCGACGAGGCGGGCAGGCACCTGCGAGGCGACGACGCCCTTCTGCACGACGCCAACATGTCCTTCCACCGGGCGACGGCCCGGCTGGCGGGCAACAGCGTGCTGCACGAGGTCGTCGACTCGCTGCTCACCGTCCACGGCCCCGAGCAGCAGGAGATCCTGCAGATCTTCGACGACCGGCGCCGCGACTACGAGGAGCACCTGGCGATCTTGGGGGCCATCGAAGCACGCGACGCGGCGCAGGCCGAGGAGCGCATGCGGGCCCACCTGGTGGACGTGAAGACGGTTATAGAGCACAGGTTGCAATCCCCCTGATGAAACAAGGAGGCCGGTCCATGTTCCGGTCACGTGTGGTCACGCTCGGCGTGGCAGCGCTCGTCCTGACCGCCTGTGGTGGAAACGGCGCGCAGACGCAGAAGAAGACCGAGCTGACCCTGTACAACGACAAGGGTGCCTGGACGAAGTACTTCGACGAGATGGGCGCCCTGTCCAAGCAGAGCATCGGCCTGGGCATGAAGCCGACGGGATACACGGACTCGGCGCAGTACCAGGCGTTCATCGAGGCGTCGTTCCGCACGAACGTCAAGCCTGACCTGTTCACCTGGCAGACCGGGGGGATGCTGGAGGAGATCGTCAAGCAGAAGCAGGTGGCCGACACCACGGACATCTGGCAGCAGGCGATCCAGGCGGGCGACCTGTCGAAGGACCTGCAGCCCTACTACACGATCGGCGGCAAGCAGTACTGCGTGCCGATGAACGTCGCGTACTGGGGCATGTTCTTCAACAAGAAGGTCTTCGACAAGTACGGCCTCGAGGCGCCGAAGACGTGGGACGACCTCGTCAAGGTGGCCGACACGCTGAAGAAGAACGGCGTCAAGGCCTTCTACCACACCAGCGTGCTGTTCTCCTTCGTCTGGTTCGAGCAGCTCCTGGCCGGCACCGACCCCGACCTGTACGACCGCCTGTCCACCGGCAAGGCGAAGTACACCGACCCGGGCGTGGTCCAGGTGATGGAGAAGTGGAAGTCGCTCATTGACGCCGGATATTTCATCAATCCGGGTGACAAGACGGATCCAGGCGACGTGCTGAAGAACGGCAAGGCCGCGATGGTCTCCTTCGGCACCTGGTTCAACACCAGCATGACCCAGCGCAACCTGAAGCCCGGCGAGGACTACGACTTCTTCGTCATCCCCAACGTCAACCCCTCGCTGCCCAAGACCTCGATGATCTTCGAAAGCGGCCCGCTCTGCTCGCTGACCAAGGCGGCCGACCCGGAGGCCAACCAGAAGTACCTCAAGTGGTGGACCACGTCGGAGGCGCAGGAGAAGTGGGCGACCAGCAGGGGCGACGTGAGCGCCAACCCCAAGGTGAGCATCGCGGACAAGGCGCTCGGCGCCGTCACGAAGGACGCGGGCAGCGGCCAGTACCGCCTGGTCAACCGGTACTTCGAGGCCACGCCGCCGCCGATTCTGACGGCCGCCCTCGACGGTTTCAGCAAGTTCGTGACGGAGCCGTCCAGCTACAAGGAGGTTCTGGACACCATCCAGAAGGCCGCCGATGAGTACTGGAGCACGCATCAGTGAGCGTGAGGCCATGAACACGCGTGCTCCCATGCTCGGCCGCTTCCGATCCGGATACGTGGCGCCCGCGGTGCTCCTGGTCGCGGGCCTGCTCTACGCGCCGTTCCTGTGGACGGCCTACCTCAGCTTCACCCGCTACGACGGCCTGGAGCCGGCGCAGTGGATCGGCGGGCACAACTTCGGCAAGCTGTTCGAGGACCCGGCCCTGCTCACCTCGATCCGCAACACGCTGCTCTGGGTCGTCGGGACCATGGTGCTGCCCGTCGGGCTCGGCCTGCTGGTGGCGGTGCTGTCGTACGACATCAAGGGCGGCATCTGGTTCCGGGTGCCGTTCCTGCTGCCGTACGCGCTGAGCGGCGCGGGCCTCGCCATGGTGTGGAGCCCGATCCTGTCGCACGGCGGGATCGCCAACATGCTGCTCGGCGTGGACACCGCGTTCCTGCAGGACGCGCCGGTCAACACGTTCGCGATGCTGCTGGTCTGGACGTGGCAGCAGCTCGGCGTCAACATGCTGCTCTTCGTGGTGGGGCTGCAGTCCATCCCGAAGGAGCCGATCGAGGCCGCGCGGCTCGACGGGGCCGGGGGCTGGCAGCTGTTCAGGTTCGTCATCTGGCCGCTCATGAGGCCGCTGACGGCGGTCGTGGTCGGGCTCGCGCTGGTGGCCAGCTTGAAGACGTTCGACATCGTGTGGGTGCTGACGCAGGGCGGCCCGGGGCGCAACTCCGAGACGCTGGCGGTCACCATGTACAAGGAAACATTCGTGGCCAGCGACTACGGCTACGGCTCGGCCGTGGCGGTGATGCTGACCGTCGTCACCGGGCTGGCGTCCTACCTCTACCTCAAGCGGCAGGTGGCCTCATGATCAGGCGTGCCGTTCTCGTCGTGCTCGGGCTGCTCTGGCTCGGGCCGACGTACCTGCTGTTCGTGAACGCCTCACGCCCGGCAAGCTCGTACGATCCGGGCCGCGCGTGGGTGCCCTCGCTGGACTTCTCGCTGTTCGAGAACTTCGGGCGGGCCCTGGAGAGCGCCAACCTGACGCAGAGCCTGGCCAGCACCGCGCTGTACGCCATCGTCTCGCCCCTGCTCGGGGTGCTCATCGGGGCGCTGGCCGGGTACACGATCGTGGTGCTCCGGCTCCGCCACGGCTTCTTCTGGTTCATCCTGATCTTCGGCGGTACGGTCTTCCCCTCGCAGATGCTGCTCGTGCCGCTGTTCGTGAGCTACAGCGATGCCGGCCTGTACGACAGCCGCCTTGGCATGATCCTCGTCTACACGGCGATCAGCGTGCCGCTGGCCGCTTTCGTGCTGCGTAACTTTTACACCGGCGTAGCATTCTCGATCTTCGAGGCGGCCAGGATGGACGGCGCCTCGACCTGGCGGATCTTCTGGGGTATCTACCTGCCGATCTCGCTCAGCGCGCTGACGGCGGTGTTCATCCTGGAGTTCACCTTCGTCTGGAACGACCTCATCTTCGGCCTGACCCTGACCCAGACCGAGGACGTGCGGCCGGTGATGACCGCCATCGCCGGCCTGATGACCGACGTGTACGCCGGGACCCCGGTGCCCGTCGGGCTGGCCGCGGGGCTCGTGGTCTCGCTGCCGACCGTCGTGCTGTTCCTCGCCACCCAGCGCCTCTTCGCCAGGGGCCTGTCTCTAGGGAGTGTTTGATGACGAGCCGGTTGCTCCAGCGGAGCCTGGGCAGTCCCGACTACGACGGGATCAGGCAGGCGCTGCGCGACGACACCTCGACACCGGTGATCAGCGTGCGCGGACTGGAGGTGCGGGTCGCGGTGCTGCCGCTGTTCACCCACGACGGCCGCCAGGCGGTCAGGGTGTCCAGCACCGAGCCGCTGACCCACGTGCTGGTGGGCGTGGACAGCGCGTCGGGCAGCGACGTGACGCTGCTGGTGCCCGAGGTGCAGGCGCCGCGCGTGCTCACGCTGGAGTGCCGCGACGACGCGGGGGTGGTCGGCTCCGCGCAGGTCACGGTGACCCCGCAGCGCAAGTGGAGCGTGTTCGTCGTGCACCACTCGCACCTGGACATCGGCTACACCGACCCGCAGGGCACCGTGCTCCGCCACCACCTCGACTACCTCGACGCGGCGCTGCGGCTGGCCGAGGAGACCGCGTCCTGGCCGGACGACGCCAAGTTCCGGTGGACGGTCGAGTCGTCGATGCCCGCGCTGAAGTGGCTCGACGCGCGGCCCGCCGACATGGTGGCGTCCTTCGCGGAAAAGGCCCGCGAGGGCGTGATCGAGGTGACCGCGCTGCCGTTCCAGCTCCACACGGAGGCGTGCTCGACCGAGGAGCTGTACCGCCAGCTCCGCTTCACCGGCCGGCTCAAGGAGCGGTACGGCTTCGCCACCAAGTCCGCCATGCACACCGACGTTCCCGGTGCGGTCGTCGGCCTGGTGGACGCGCTCAACGCGTCCGGCGTGCGTTACCTGGCCGCAGCGCACAACTGGGCCGGGCGGTCGGTGCCCTATCTGCACGGCGGCGACAAGCTGACCAGGCCGTTCCGCTGGCGGGCGCCGAGCGGGAACGAGGTCATCGTCTGGTTCACCGACACGCCGCACGGCATGGCGTACATGGAGGGCAACACGGTCGGCCTGACCGACTCCTACGAGCTGGCCGACGACCTGCTGCCGCGTTACCTGTCCGCCCTGGCCACGCGGGGGTACCCGTACGGTCCCGGGACGTTCGGGTGGCAGGGGCCCGACGCGCCCAAGGAGCCGTACGAGCTGGATGTGCTGCACCTGCGGGTGCAGGGCGCGCACGCCGACAACGCGGGGCCCTCGATCGTGCCCGCCTCAATCGCGCGCCGGTGGAACGAGGAGTGGGCCTACCCGCGCCTGCGCTCGGCCGTCAACAGCGACTTCTTCGAGCACGTCGAGGAGCGCTACCACGACCGGCTGGCCGTGCACGAGGGCGACTGGACGGACTGGTGGGCGGACGGGCTCGGCTCGGGCGCGCGCCCGCTCGGCTACGTACGCAGGGCGCAGTCCGCGCTGCGGGTCGCCGAGACCCTGCACACGATCGCGGGTGTGGACGCCACCGAGCAGATCGACGCGGCCTACGACAAGGTGGCCCTGTTCAACGAGCACACCTGGGGCGCGGCCAACCCGTGGGAGGACGCCGAGGAGGCGGGCGACTCGGGCGGCCTGCAGTGGACGCGCAAGTCGTCCGGCGCCTACGACGCCCAGGACGACGCGGCCGACCTGCTGCACGCCGCGACCCGCAGGTTCGCCGCCGCGCTGTCCGAGGCGGGCGCCGAGGGCGGCGCGCTGGCCTCGTTCGCCGTCTTCAACCCGGGCACGTGGGGGAGGACCGACGTCGTCCGTGCCTTCCTGCCAAGGGACGTGGTGGGCATCGACGTGCCGATCGCGCTGGTGGACTCGCGGACCGGGGAGACGCTCGCGCACCACGAGGAGTTCGTGCACCCGGAGGACTGGCCGACCCGGCCGATCGGGCGGCACGTCCAGGCGGTCGTCCCCGGCGTTCCCGGCTTCGGATACGCGCGCATCGACGTCGTGCCGGGGGAGACCCAGGCCCCCGAGCCGGTCGAGCTCGACCTGAGCGGGGTGATCGAGAACGAGTTCTACCGCGTGGCCTACGACGTGCGCGAGGGCTACATCAGCTCGATCTTCGACAAGCGGGCGGGCCGCGAGCTGGTCAACGGCGACGCGGCGGCCGGCTTCGGCCAGTACGTCTACGACCAGTACGCCACCGCCCCACATTTCAATCATTTGTCGGGACATGTTGGCGCGCATGACCGCACGCTCCTGGGCGACCGGGCCATCGGCAAGGGCGCCACCATCACCAAGGCCCAGCGCACGGCCGTCGGCGAGAAGCTGGTCGTGGAGCTGCACGGCAAGGGCGTGGACTGGATCCGTACGACGATCGAACTGCACAACGGCGTGCCCAGGCTGGACCTGACCTACCAGCTCGCCAAGCAGGGCACCCCGGCCAAGGAGGCGGTCTTCCTGGCCTTCCCGTTCGCCGCCGGCCCTGCCACGGCCTGGGAGCTCACCGGCGGCGTCGGCGGCCCCGACGTGCCGCGCGTGCCGGGCTCGGCCGAGTACATGCTGCCGATCAGGCACTGGATCGCGTTCGAGGATCCCGAGCTGACCGTCGCCTGGGCCACGCTGGAGGCGCCGCTGGTGCAGCTCGGCACCATCCACATGCCGTACGCGCCGTTCCCGCCCACCCTCGACCAGGAGGACGGCACGGTCTACTCGTGGGCGCTCAACAACATCTGGGACACCAACTTCCCTGCCCAGCAGCAGGGCGAGACCACGTTCCGCTACGCGGTCACCTCGGCGGCCGGCGCCGACGGCCGCAGGATCGGCGCGGCGGCGGCCTCCGGCCTGACCGAGCCGTTCGTGGGCGCGTTGGTCACCGACAGCCCCGAGGTCACCGAGACGTACGTGTCGGTCGACCACCCCGACGTGCTGATCACGTCGATCGGGCGGTCCGGGGACGAGCGCGTGGTGCGGCTGCAGTCGCTGGCGGCCGAGCCGGTCGAGGTGGCGGTCCGCCTGCCCGGGCTGCGCTCGGCCCGCGGGCTCGACGTGGTGGACGAGACGGTCAAGGTACGGCTGCCCGCCTGCGGGGTGGCCGCGATTTGGGGGACGTGTTCGTGAAGATCGTTGACATCAGGGCCACGACGGTCGCGGTCCCGCTGGAGGCGCCGCTGCGGCACAGCAACGGCGCGCACTGGGGCAGGTTCGTCCGCACGATCGTCGAGGTCGAGGCCGACAACGGGCTGGTCGGCCTGGGTGAGATGGGAGGCGGGGGTGAGAGCGCGGAGTCGGCGTTCCGTGCGCTGATGCCGTACCTGAAGGATCATGATCCCTTCCAGCTCGAGGCACTGCGCTTCAAGATCGCCAACCCGACGGCCTCGCTCTACAACAACAGGACGCAGCTCCTCGCCGCCATCGAGTTCGCCTGCATCGACCTCATCGGGCAGCACCTGAACGTGCCCGCCTGCGACCTGCTCGGCGGGCGGGTCCGCGACGCCGTGCCGTTCGCCTCGTACCTGTTCTTCCGGTACGCGGCCGAGGGGTATGACGAGATCCGCACGCCCGAGCAGCTCGTCGAGCACACCAGGCAGCTCAAGGCGGCGCACGGGTTCACCGTGCACAAGCTCAAGGGTGGCGTGTTCCCGCCGGACTTCGAGCTCGAGTGCTACCGGGCGCTGGCCGAGGCGTTCCCGGACGACCGGCTCAGGTACGACCCGAACGCCGTGCTGTCGGTGGCCGAGGGGCTGCGCTTCGGCCGGGCCATCGAAGGGCTGAACAACGACTACCTGGAGGACCCTGTCTGGGGCCTGGAAGGGCTCAGGACCGTCCGCGAGCAGGTCAGAGTGCCGCTGGCGACCAACACCGTCGTGGTCAACTTCGAGCAGCTCGCCTCGAACGTCCTGCGCAGGGCCGCCGACGTGGTGCTGCTGGACACGACGTTCTGGGGCGGCATCAGGCCGTGTGTGAAGGCGGCGGGCGTGTGCGAGACGTTCCAGCTCGGGGTGGCCGTGCACTCGTCCGGGGAGCTGGGCATCCAGCTGGCGACCATGCTGCACCTCGGCGCGGTGCTGCCGAACCTCACCTACGCCGCCGACGCGCACTACCACCAGCTCAGGGACGACGTGATCGAGGGCGGGAAGATGGCGTACTCGGAGGGCGCCATCGCCGTGCCGTCGGGGCCCGGGCTGGGGGTGCGGCTGGATGCGGAGAAGGTCGCCCGCTACGCCGAGTTCTATCGGGAGACGGGCGGCTATCCGTACGACCGGGACCCCGGGCGGCCCGGCTGGTACGCCACCGTGCCGAACGATCGGTTCGCCGACCCCACCGTGTCCCTCGAGATAGCTCCATAATTGGGCGATATGTCTGAAGCAACACAGCCGGCACCCCCGGCCGACAACCTCGTCACCACCTCGCACACCCTGCCGTCGGGGCAGGCGTACACCGCCACCACCGGCACCATGGTGCTGCGCGAGGAGGTGATCAACGACGGCAAGTTCGAGGGCCTGCGCCCGAAGGCCGAGATGTTCGTCACCTCGTACACGCTCGACGGGGCCGACCCGCTGAGCCGGCCAGTCACGTTCGCGTTCAACGGCGGGCCCGGCTCCTCGAGTGTGTGGCTGCACCTGGGCGTGCTCGGGCCACGCCGGGTGGTGATGGGGGACGCGGGAGCGCTCCTGCCTCCCCCTTACGGCCTGGCCGACAACGAGGAGAGCCTGCTGGGCGTGAGCGACCTGGTCTTCATCGACCCGGTCTCGACCGGCTACTCGCGGGCGGCCGAGGGTGAGAAGGCGGAGCCGTACCACGGCTTCACCGGCGACATCGAGTCGGTCGGGGAGATCATCCGGCTGTGGACCACCAGGAACGGGCGGTGGATGTCGCCGAAGTTCCTGGCGGGGGAGTCGTACGGGACGGTCAGGGCGGCCGGGCTGGCCGATCACCTGCAGTCGCGGTACGGCATGTACCTCAACGGCGTGATGTTGATCTCCTCGGTGCTCGACTACATCACCGGCGATTTCAACCAGGGCAACGACCTGTCCTACGCCCTCTATTTGCCGACTTATGCCGCTATTGCGCACTATCACGGGCTGCACGGAGACCGGCCGCTGGACGACGTGCTGCGCGAGGCCGAGGCGTTCGCCGAGCGCGACTACCTGTGGGCACTGGCGCGCGGCAGCCGCCTCGGCAACGAGGAGCGCGCGGCCGCGGTCTCCACGATCGCCGCGCTGACGGGGCTGAGCGAGGACTACGTCGACCGTGTGGACCTGCGGATCGAGCACATCCGGTTCTTCACCGAGGTGCTGCGCTCGCGCCGCCGGGTCGTCGGGCGGCTCGACGGGCGGTTCACCGGCTGGGACCCCGACTCGGGGCGCGAGCACTTCACCGCCGACCCCAGCATGAACGCGATCATGGGCCCCTACAGCGCCGCGCTCAACCACTACCTCCGCACCGAGCTCGGCTATGCCAACGACCTGCTGTACGAGGTGCTCACCTCGCGGGTGCAGCCGTGGTCGTTCAAGGAGTTCGAGGGCGCCCACGTCGCGGTGGTCGACAAGCTGGCCGCGGCCATGCGGGCCAACCCGCACCTGCGGGTGCATGTGGCCTGCGGCTACCACGACGGCGCGACGCCGTACTACGCCGCCGAGCACGCCTTCGCCCACCTGCCCGTGCCCGCGGAGCTGGCCGCGAACGTGGAGTTCAAGTACTACGAGGCAGGTCACATGATGTACGTCCACGAGCCGAGCAGGCTGCGCCAGTCAGCGGACCTGGCCGCGTTCGTCCTCGGCCAGCAGGCCTGACGCGCGGGCCAGGCGCTGCTTGAGGTTGGCGCGGAGCGCGGCGAAGCGCTCGGGGTTGTCCCGGATGAGCGTCCGCTGGAGCTCCGCGTCAGCCGCGAACCAGGCGGCGATCAGGCCCGACGACCACTTGCAGGTCGTGTCCGCGAACGCGACCCGCTTCTCCTTCTCGCTGATGGCCGGCTTGTCCAGTTTCCAGCGGCTGTCGGCGATGGCGGCCTCGGGAGTCTGGTACGAGTGGCCCGCCTGGCTCATGCACGACTGCCAGCGCTTGACCGCCTCCGTCACGGACGGGTGTTTGGCGGCCTGCTCCAGCGTGAGCGAGTCCTGCAGGGCCAGCCACGGCCAGTCCGCC
The DNA here is from genome assembly GCF_050944675.1 of Nonomuraea sp. CA-141351. Lineage (NCBI taxonomy): Bacteria > Bacillati > Actinomycetota > Actinomycetes > Streptosporangiales > Streptosporangiaceae > Nonomuraea > Nonomuraea sp. CA-141351. The sequence goes on along the minus strand of NZ_CP191982.1, from coordinate 12,522,858 downwards.
TTCTGCGCGCCCTTGCCGAGCGTGAGCGTGGCCTTGTCCAGGCAGCCGCGGTCGACGGCGGACCCGTACAGGCGGTGGCGGGCCGGCTTGGAGAGCTTGCCCGCCCAGGCACCCGTCATGTCGGGGAAGTGCAGCCGGGCCAGGTGGTAGCCGAAGTTCTTGGTCGCCACGGTGTCGGCGACGCCGTAGCGGCGGGAGTTGCCGGGGTCCATCGCGGCGATGGTGACGGGGTCTTCCTCGGGCAGATCGATCGTGGTCCCCTTCTTGCGCATGCACCGTACGACGAGTTGGTTGTGGGCGTTGCCCAGGATGGCCCGCTGCTCGGGAGTGGTCTTGTAGGCGTCGAACGGCAGCACCAGCTCTGACACCGAGGAGACGCCTTTCACGGGCGCCCGTGGCGCGGGCTCTTGGGCGGCGCAGGCGGCAGCGGAGATCAGCAGCAGCGCGACCGCGAGGAGTCCGCGGCGGTCGGCTTCCGGCGGCCAGGCCCGGAAACCGTGATTGTTCAGCGGCACCAGATGTCCAGCGCGCTCGCTCGGTTGTTGGTGATGGCGTTGTTGACCAGGAAGCCGTCGTTCGAGTCGTGCGTGAAGGTGCTGTGAGCGCCGGTGTAGCCCGGGTGCTGCCAGAGGGTGGCGCTGCAGCCGATGCGGTTCCTGATGGAGCTGGTCTCGTTGTCCATGCTGTGCCAGGAGTTGGAGAAGTCCCAGTTCAGCCAGTTGTTGTCGGCGAAGTCAGGGTCGTCCTCGATGAAGTCACGCCAGAGGTCGGCATGGCCGCGGTTGAAGTCGAAGGCGGCGTACAGGCAGACGCGACCGCCGTAACAGGTCGAGCGGGGGCTCGCCACCGCATCACCGGCGGGGGTGGCCGCGGTGAAGATCGCGGCCGCGGCGACGAGGCCGGCGGCCTTTCTGGATAGCCTCACAGGTCTCTCCTCGATCAGTGGGTCGTTTCGAGGTCCCGTGCGGGGCTGCGCGCCCGGAGCCGGGGCGCGTGCCCGGCACGCCGAGGAACACTGGTATCAGCGGGATGACCTGGGAGTTCGTGGCGTTGGCGCAACTCTTGCCAGCTTTGGTGCGCAACAAGGGGATTCCGTGGGCTTCTCGGGAAGCACCGCCCGATCTATTCGGGGAGGGCGGCCGGGTTCTGCGCGAGCAGGCCGCCGTCCACGCGGTGCTCGGCGCCCGTGATGAACGACGAGCGCGGTCCTGCCAGGAACGCCACCATCTCGGCCACCTCCTCGGGCCGGCCCACCCGGCCCAGCGGATGGGAGCGGCCCCACTGCTGGATCTGCTCCTCCTGCGACAGCTCGCCCCGCCACAGGTCCGCGGCCCAGCGCAGCATCGGAGTGTCCACCGAGCCAGGGCAGACCACGTTCACCCGGATGCCGTCGGAGGCGTGGTCGAGCGCCATGGCCCTGGTCAGGCCGTTGAGCGCGGCCTTGCTCGCCGTGTACGCGGCCACCTGCGCCTGCGAGGAGAACGCCTGCACCGACGACATGATCACGATCGAGCCGCCGCCGCGGGCCCTGAGCTTGGGGATGGCGGCTTTGCAGGCGAGATAGACGCCCTTGAGGTTGATGTCGAGCACCTCGTCCCAGACGTCCTCAGGAGTGTCCTCGACCGTGCCGTAACGCTGCACGCCCGCGCAGGTGACCACGATGTCGAGCCCGCCGTACTTCGCCACGGCGAGGTCCACCAGGTCGCGCATCTCGCCGGCCTTGCGCACGTCGGCGATCACACCGGTGACGCTCTCGTGTCCATGGTCGCGCTCGCACGGGGCTCCGCTGGTCACGCAAGCTGCCGCTCTCCGCCCAAGGCTCGCCGCTCCGCTGTCGAGCGCCGCGTCCTTCTCGACCCCGCAGAACACCACGGACGCCCCGCCGTCGGCCAGCCGGTCGACGACCGCCCGCCCGATGCCCATGGAACCGCCCGTCACCAGCGCCACCTTGCCGCTGAACTCACTCATGCCAGTACCTCCGCGCGCAACCGCAACACCTTCGTCTCATGCGGGTCCAGGATCAGGGCCGTGCCGTTGGCCACGGCGGCGGCCAGGCCGTCGGTCGGCATGCTGGAGAACGGCTCGAGACCCACTGTGTACGCCCGCCCCCACCAGGGATAATCGGTGGACGCGCCGAGCTCCTGCCACATCCACAGGTACGGCAGGAGAGTCGCGTCCCACTCCACACGGATACCGATATCCCCCGAAATTTCGTACCAACCCTCGTTAAAGCCGGTCAGATAGACGATGTCGCTCGGCGCTCCCCGCTCCTGGACCACGCTCAGGTCGGTCTCGCCGCCTTGATCGGCGGGCACCCGCGGCCAGTCCCAGGGGCCGCCCGCCTTCACCCGGCGGCCCTTTGCTGGATTTATCGCGCTTTCGTGAGGTATGACCTTGACGCCGTCCGGCAACCGGATCGTGGCTCCGGGGCGCAGGAACGGCAGGCCGTACACGATGTGCTGCCCCCACATGGCGTGCAGGGGGATGTCGGCCTCGTTGGTGGCCCGGCCCTCGATCTCCAGCGCCGCCGTCCCCGACCTCAGCCTGAAGACCTTCTCCATCCGGTACGGCAGCCGTCGCGTGCGCACGCTGAGCCGTACCGCGACCTCCTCCTCGGAGTCGGTCACGACCTCGCACTGCCATGGCAGCCCGGAGACCTCCCCATGTTGCGCCAACCGAGCGCCGCGGTACTCGCTCGGCGCGCCCCCGCTGGGGAAGATCTCCTGCCAGCCGCCCTCGTAGTGGTCGACGAACTGGGCGACGTCATCGGCCGCGCCCTGGAGGTGGTCGTGCGGGTCGCGCAGGCCCTGCGGGGAGAGCCAGACGAAGTCCGTGTCGGTGGGCTTGTGCAGGAACTCCACCACATCGCCGCCCTTGTCCGGCACGACGGTCACGCGCAGCCGCTCGTTCTCCAGCACGACCGCCCGCAGCCCGTCGATCGTGACGTGCCGCAGGCGGGCCGCCCAGTTACGCCTCACTGGAAGGTCACATCCAGGAACCTCGGCCGGTAGATGGTCACGTCCCGGTAGTGGTCGGTGTTCACGAAGCTGTTGACGTTGTAGGAGATGACGAGCCCGTTGCCGGCCACCTCGGGGTGTGCGTGGGCGTTGTACGTGAAGATGTTCCCGCTGGTCTCGGGGGTCGTGTAGACGTGCTGCTTGGCGGTGAACGGGCCTGCCGGCGAGCACGAGGTGTAGGCCACGATGTTCGGGCTGAGCACCTCGGTCGTGTCATGCGTGATCAGGGCATACCCCGATCCGACCCGGGTGACGCTGTACTCGTTCGCCACGCCGCTCATGATCCGCGCCGAGTCGGCCTCGTCCGGCGACCAGGTGCCGTCCGCCTTGAGGAACTCCCACGCGCCCAGCAGGCTCAGCCCCCTGACCCTGGCGACGTGCATGTACTTGGGCGAGCCGAGGTCCTCGACGCCGTACACGTAGGTGTATCCGCCGTCCTTGAGAATCGCGGAGGCCCACGAGATGCCGTGCGCGGACGGCAGGTCGCTCACGCTGATCGGCTCGTTCAGCCGGCCGGCGGCGAACCTGGCCACCACGTTCCGGTGCCAGCGCCAGTCCCAGGCGCCGGTGCCGTACCGCTCGTACTCCTGGTAGGTGACCTCCACGATCCCGCCGGCCACCGTCGCGTCACCGGCCCAGAACCAGTGGTTCTGGTCGCGCGGGGGCATCACGGCGGTCGGCTTCTCCGCGGTGCCGTCGTGGATCGTGGACAGCTTGCCGTCCCGCTCGACGGCGAAGGAGTTGTTGAGGAAGACCGTGTCGCCGCCCTCCTCGACCACGGGCGGGCGCGAGCCGTCCGGGTTGACCCGGCCGAGGAAGGTGTCGGAGAAGATCCACAGCTCCTTGCCGCTCGGCAGTTTGACCGAGTAGGTGCCGTCGGCGCCCGTCCAGTCGTCCACCCGGTTGTTGTCGTTGCCGTAGTTGGTGAAGAGGCTGGTCAGCCGGGCGTCGGTCGTGGTGCCCTTGACGGTCGGCGCGCAGGCGGCGGCCGGCGTGGCCTGCTGCTGCTGCGCTACCGACGGGACGGGCTTGGGCGGGGCCGCCCAGGCTTGCTGCGGCACGGCCGTCAGGCCCGCCAACGCGATGGCCAGGGGTGCTAAGGCGGAGCGGAATCGCGTCATCACTGGTCCTTGGGGAGGGGAGTTCCCTACAGTTCTAGTCATTAGATCACTTACTGTCTAGGGCCCCTCTCACTCTCCGCCGGAACGGATTGTGGGATGCGGCGGTGGCCTTCGGTGCAACTCCACTATGGTGATGACTTCCTGAAATATCCGTAAATGTCCGTAATGGAGGTCAAATGCCGGTCACTCGCCGCGATCTGCTCAAGGTCGGTGCCGGAGTCGCCGCGACAGCTCTGGTGGGCACGGAGACGGCGGCTGCCGCCTCCGCCCAGGGGCGGTTCAACCTGGCGGCACCCGCCACCTCGCTGCTCTGGAAGAAGGCGCTGTACGACGAGACGGTGCTGCAGTCGTTCGCCTTCGACAACGTCAACGGGCACATCTACCTGGCCCAGCTGAAGAACGGCTCGGGGTCGGCGGCGGCCGGAGATCTCTGCGTGACCAAGCTGAGCCTGTCAGGGTCGGTGCTCGGCCACATGTACCTGCTGGGCTTCGGCCACGGCGTGCAGATCGGCGTCGAGCCGTCGGGCGGCTCCGCCTACCTGTGGACGGAGACCGACGCGGTGAGCGACGGCGCGGGGAACGCCTGGGGGAGGCGGCTGGCGAGGTTCAAGTTCGTCAACGGCCAGACGCTCAGGCCGTCGTCCTCGGCGCTCACCAAGTACACCTTGATCTCGGGCGCGACCAGCACCACGTGCGCGATCGACCCGTCCACCAACCGGCTGATCATGCGGTGCCGGGTCGGCGGTCAGGCGCGGTTCGTGGCGTACTCGCTGGCGGCGGTCAAGGCGGGCACGGCCAGGAAGCTGTACGACGTCGCGCAGCCGTCCGGCCTGGGCGTCTTCCAGGGCTACACGGCTTACGGCAACTACCTCTACCTGCTCGACGGCACCGCCTACGGCTCCTCCAATCCCGCGCCGGGCAACACGTACCTCACCTGCGTCGACCTGCGCACGGGCGCCAAGGTCCAGCGCTCGCTCAGCCAGGCGGGCAAGTCCCTGGACTACCGCGAGCCGGAGGGCCTGGCCATCCAGATCGTGTCGGGACGGCCCCGGCTGTGCCTCGGCCTCGCCTCAGGTGCCCCGGGGGCACGCAAGGCCAGCATCTTCTACAAGAACGCGCTCGTATGAACCGCCGCTGACGCTGATCCGCGAAAATGTGATGACCGCACCGTAAGGCGGCGGTTAACCTGCCGGGATGGGCCACGTCGAAGTAGGACATCTCACGTACGTGCTGCCCGACGGGCGGCCCCTGCTCAACGACGTGTCCTTCAGGATCGGTGAAGGCGTCAAGGCGGCGCTCGTCGGGCCCAACGGCGCCGGCAAGACCACGCTCATGCGGCTGATCGCCGGTGACATCCAGCCGGTCGACGGCAGCGTGGCCAGCTCCGGTGGGCTGGGCGTGATGCGGCAGTTCATCGGCAGCGTGCGCGACGGCAGCAGTGTGCGCGACCTGCTGCTCGGAGTCGCCCCGCCCGCCGTGCGCAAGGCGGCCGAGCGGCTCGACGAGGCCGAGCTGGCCATGATGGAGCGCGACGACGAGAAGACGCAGATGCGCTACGCGCAGGCGATCAGCGACTACACCGACGCGGGCGGCTACGACATCGAGGTGTTGTGGGACACCTGCACGGTGGCCGCGCTCGGCGTCGCGTACGAAAGAGTGAAATATCGGGACGTGGCCACGTTGTCCGGAGGCGAGCAGAAGCGGCTCGTCCTGGAGGCGCTGCTGCGCGGCCCCGACCAGACGCTGCTCCTGGACGAGCCCGACAACTACCTCGACGTCCCCGGCAAGGAGTGGCTGGAGCAGCAGCTCAGGGAGACGCCCAAAACGGTGCTGCTGGTCAGCCACGACCGCCAGCTCCTGGCGAACGCGGCCGACCGCATCGTGACCGTCGAGTCCGGCAACATCTGGATCCACGGCGGCGGGTTCGCCACGTACGTGGAGGCCCGCAAGGCCCGTAATGAGCGCCTCGACGAGCTGCGCAGGCGCTGGGACGAGGAGCATGCCAAGCTCAAGGCCCTGGTCAACATGCTCAAGAACAAAGCCAGGTACAACGACGGCATGGCCGCCCCCTACCACGCCGCCCAGACGCGGCTGCGCAAGTTCGTGGAGGCCGGGCCGCCCGAGGTGGCCCCGAACGACCAGAACATCAAGATGCGCCTCAGAGGCGGCCGCACGGGCAAGCGCGCGGTCATCTGCGAGGGTCTGGAGCTCACCGGGCTCATGCGCCCGTTCGACCTCGAGGTCTGGTACGGCGAACGCGTCGCGGTCCTCGGCTCCAACGGCTCGGGCAAGTCCCACTTCCTACGCCTGCTGGCCGACGGGCCGGTCGCCCACGACGGCGTCGCCAGGCTCGGCGCCCGCGTCGTCCCCGGCCACTTCGCCCAGACCCACGCCAGGCCCGACCTGCTCGGCCGCACCCCGGTCGAGATCGTCATGAGCGAGCACGCCAAGCTGAAGAACGAGGCCATGAAGACGCTGGCCCGCTACGAGCTGGCGGGGCACACCGCCGAGCAGCGGTTCGACTCGCTCTCGGGCGGGCAGCAGGCGCGGCTGCAGATCCTGCTGCTCGAGCTGTCCGGGGCCACGCTGCTGCTGCTCGACGAGCCGACCGACAACCTCGACCTGGCCAGCGCCGAGGCGTTGCAGGCGGGGCTGGACGCGTTCGACGGCACGGTCATGGCGGTCACCCACGACCGCTGGTTCGCCGCCGACTTCGACCGCTACCTGGTTTTCGGCTCCGACGGCGCGGTCTACGAGTCGCCGGACCCGGTCTGGGACGAGGCCAGGGTCGCCCGTCCCCGTTAAAGAGTTGGTACGCCTGGCGCGTGTCACCTGCCATCCGTGCCCATGCACGGGTTATCACGGCAAAGTGATCCCGCGTAGCCGAACCGTCAGCCTGCTCGCACTCGGGGCACTCGGGGCGATCTGCCTCGCCGGGTGCTCCAGCGAGAAACGGCCAGTACAAGAGCTCAAGCCCCTCGCTCTCAAGGAGCAGGTCTCGAATATCGTCAAATCCGCCGACGGGTACGCCGTCAGCTGGGCAGGCGTGCTCAGTAACGCCAACCCATGGCACTTCGGCGAACACGTGGTGGCCACGATCGTCGGGCAAGATGCCAAGGGCACCGAGGTGGTCAGGATGGACCAGCCGCTCGACGCCGTGCCGCCGGGCGGGTCGCTGGCCTTCACCGGCCAGGCCACGTCGTCGGAGAAGCCGGCGAAGGTGACGATCCAGTACCGTCCCGCGCGCTGGCGGCTGGCGGCCCGAATTCCCTCGGCATTCCAGAGCTTTCCCATCACCCGGAGCCAGACTTTGCGCCAGAAGGACGGCTCATACCTCATTACTGGATATGTCGGTAATCCATATCAAATGCCGGCCAGCAGCCTGGTCGTGAATGCGTTGCTACGTGACAAAGCGGGCAAACTCCTCGGTGGTGGCAGCACGTTCGTGGACGACGTGAAAGCGGGCAGTCCGCCGCGATTCATTCTCACCGTGTCGGGGCTGCCCGAGGGAGCCGTTGTGGCGACGACGGACATCGCGGCCAGGACCTGGGGGTCCACCGGCCGTCCCTACGAGGATCTGGCGCTCGCCGGTGCCGTGCCGGTCCACACGGTGAAGCCCGTGACCGAGCCGTTCGCGGTGGACCGGAGCACGCAGGTCGTCTCAGAACATAAGCAATAATTCTGCCCAAATTCAAAGGCGCTGCCATGCGGTAGGCTGAAACCGGTAGAACTACTAGTTACCAATCAATTACCTTCGGTCATATGAATGACCGCGTCCTGGTCGAAGCACTCCGCGCCCGTGACCCAGGCGCGCTTTCCGCGCTCTATGACACGTACGCGGAGAGCATCTACTGCTACTGCTGGTCCCTGCTGCGGAGCGCCGACAGCGCCCAGGTGGCGCTCCGCGACACGCTGATCGCCGCCGAGGCGCACGCGAGTGCGCTGGCCGACCCCGACCTGCTGCGCGCCTGGCTGTACGCGCTGGCCCGCGCGGAGTGCTTGCGCCGCAGGGCCGCCGCGCCGCCGGGCGCCGCCGAGGCACTGGCTGAGGCGCCGCCCCTGGACGACCCGGCCGACGCCGACCTGCGGATCATGGCCTGGAACGCCGTCCAGAGCCTGCCCGTAGCCGACCGCGAGGTCCTGGAGCTCGCGTACCGGCACTCGCTACCCCCGTCAGAGATGGCGCTGGTGCTCGGGACGCGGCAGTTGGAGCCGCTTCTGGAGGAGGCCCGCGAGCGCCTGCACGACGCGATCACCGCGGAGGTCCTCGCCAGGAAGGGCCCGTACGACTGCCCGCGGCGGGCCGCGATGCTGGCCGGGTTCTCCGGTGAGCTGACCCAGGAGATGCGCGAGCGCCTGGTCAGGCACCTGCCGCGGTGCGAGATCTGCGCGCCGCACCGCCACCGGGAGGTGTCGGCGGCCAAGGTCTTCGAGTTGCTGCCCACGGAGGCGCTGCCCGACTCGCTCCGCGTCCGGGTGATGAGCTGCTTCATCGACCCGGAGCTGCTGCCCTACCGCCGTTACGTCGCCAGGCGTACGGCGGCCCTCGGCGCCGCCGGATTTCCCGTCTCCGCGGAGAACGCCGCTCAGGGGTGGCCTAAGGCGGTGGCGGGCGCGCTGGCGGCGGTCGCGACCGTGGTGGCGATAGTGGTGATCTTCCAGCAGCTCGGCGGGGGGAGCGGCGGCGGGGTGTCCGGTGTGGCGACGGCCGCGTTTCCCGCGACGGGCCAGCCGCCCGGCATCCAGCTGCCCTGGCATTCCGAGTCAGGGAAGGTTCCGGTCACCGGGGAGCCCGTCCTGGACAGCAGATCCACTCAGCCGATCGTCGTGACCGGCGCTCCGATGCTCGTGCCGACCGTCATACCGGCCCACGACGCGGTTCGCTCGACGTCGGCCGGTGGTGCGCCTCCGTCCTCCGGGCAGCCCCGGCCCAATGAAGAGCCGCCTGCCTCGCACGTCCCGCCTCCGACGTACGTCACCCCTCCGACGCAGGCCCCGCCGACCGGCGCGCCGCCCGGGCACTCGCCGCCCGAGCACTCGCCGCCGTCCACACCCCGCACTCGCACTCCCTGCCCCACGCCGACCCGCACGCCCACCGAGACGCAGCCTCCTCCCACGACGCCGACCCCGACCGCGACGACGCCCACCCAGACGGCCACCCCCACCGAAGTGCCCTCGCCCACCCTGAGCGGCTGACCCCCCGACCCCTTGCACAGCGGTACTCCGCAACACACCGACGCGATCCCCCGGTCTTTTGTGGCGAGGACGAGCGTGCGCCGACTACGTTACGTAAGCGGCTCGGCGGGAAACGTGTGCATAGAGTAGCCGTGTGTTTCCAGGGGGACCAATGCGTGCATTTCGGGCGGGGCTGCTCGCGTGCTGCCTCATAGTCGCGCTGTGCCCGCCCGCCGAGGCCGACCCCGCCCCCTCCTCGCGGGAGGTGAAGCGGGCTCGCCAAGCCGCACGCGACCGTTCGAAAGAACTGGGGGCGGCCACGGCCGAGCTGGCCACGGCGCAGTCGCAGCTGGACGATCTGGCGGCCGAGGTGGAGCGGCTGGTCGAGGCGTACAACGGCGAGCTGGTCCGGCTCCGGCAGGCCGAGCAGTCGTACGGGCAGGCCCAGGCACGCCTGGCAGGGGCGGACACGGAGGTCGAGCGGGCCAGGCAGGATGTCGCGCTGCTGGCCGCGGAGAGCTACGGCGGGCTGAGCCCGATGGCGCCGATCATCGGCATGATCGTCGACCGGGGCGACAGGGACGGAGTCCTGCACAGGGCAGGGGTGCTCACGCAGCTCTGGGGCGAGCGGGCGGCGATACTCGGCAGGATGAGCGACGCCCAGGAGGTGGCCGCCATCCTGCGTACCGAGGCCGCGAACGCCTTCGCCGCCCAGCAGGCCGCCTCCGAGCGCGCCGAAGAGGCCAAGAGCGCCGCCGAGGAAGCCGTGGCCAGGCAGCGGCAGGACACGAGGGAGCTCAGAGCGCGTACGGCGGTCCTGCGCCACCAGGTGGACAAGGCGCGCAGCCACGCGCAACTGCTGGCCAGGCAGCGGGCCGCGTCGCGGTCAGGGCTGGTCGCGGGGGGCTCGGCCTTGGGCGACGTGGCGGCCAACTGGGCGCTGACCCAGCTCGGCAAGCCGTACGTGTGGGCGGCCGCCGGCCCGGACACCTACGACTGCTCGGGGCTGACGATGCGGGCCTGGGAGAAGGCGGGCAAACAGCTGGACCACTGGACGGGCACCCAGTGGACGTCGGGTGAGCACGTGCCGCTGGACCAGCTGAAACGAGGCGACCTGCTCTTCTTCGGCCATGTCAAAGACGATCCGAGCACCATCCACCACGTCGGGATCTACGTAGGCGACGGTCAGATGGTGCACGCCCCGCAGACCGGCGATGTCGTGCGGGTCGCCTCGATCTGGCGCGGGGACCTGGTGGGCGCCACCAGGCCCCGCTGAAGGGGACGGTCAGTGATGGCCCGAGTCCTTGGCCCGGCGGAAAGAGCGCTCGATCTCGGCCTCGGCCTCGATGCGGCCCACCCAGTTGGCGCCCTCGACGGACTTGCCCGGCTCCAGGTCCTTGTAGACCTCGAAGAAGTGCTGGATCTCCAGCCGGTCGAACTCCGACACGTGATGGATGTCCTGGATGTGATGCATCCGCGGGTCGGTCGAGGGGACACAGAGGACCTTGTCGTCGCCGCCCTTCTCGTCGGTCATCCTGAACATGCCCACCGCCCGGCACGTGATGTAGCAACCGGGGAACGTCGGCTCCTGCAGCAGCACCAGCGCGTCGAGCGGGTCGCCGTCCTCGCCGAGGGTGTGCTCGATGAAGCCGTAGTCGGCGGGATACTGCGTGGAGGTGAACAGGAGCCGGTCGAGCCTGATCTTCCCTGTCTCGTGGTCCACCTCGTACTTGTTCCGTTGCCCCTTCGGAATCTCAACGACGACGTCGAACTCCACCGCGGTCCTTTCTCATGGGCCGAACCCGCCTCACCAGGCAACGCCAGGTCAGGCATCGTCTCCCGCACTCAAGCCCCCGGGCACCCCCGGCTGGGCGTTAATGTCTCGTAGGCGAACACCAGGAGAGAGGGAAGGCGACGTGGCGCGGCACGACCGGTGGCTGATGCTGACCACTCTCGCCGTGCTCCAGGCCCTGACGATCGTCACCGGCATTTACGCGATGACCACCGGCTTCAGCCTGGGCGCGTTGACGAGGCAGTCTCCAGCCAAGCCGACGGCGTCCCCACCGGAAGAGTCTCCCCCCGTCCCCGTGGTCACCTCGGGGCCGGTGCTGGCCCAGCTTTCGGTGAAGTCAGGAGACGGACCTCTCCCGACCAAGGGTACTTTGACGCGGCAGCTCACCAACGCGCTGGGTGACGAAGCGCTCGGCGACCGGGTCGGCGCGGTGGTCCTCGACGCGGCCACCGGCGAGCGGATCTTCGCCTCCAACGCCGACACTCCGATCGTCCCGGCCTCGACCACGAAGATCGCCACCTGCTCCGCCGCCCTCGCGTCCCTGGGCCCGGACACCCGCCTGTCCACCAGGGTCGTCCAGGGGCCGAAACCGGGCACGGCCGTCCTGGTCGGAGGCGGTGACCCGCTGCTCGCCGGTCCGTCGGCGAAGCCTTCGTACCCGAGGCAGGCGAGCCTGGCCACGCTGGCGGCCCGCACCGCCGCGACCCTTAAATCGCAAAACCTTAGAAAAATCACCCTTTCGTACGACGCGTCGCTGTTCACCGGAACACCGATCGCCCCGGGATGGAAGCCGAACTACGTCCCGGACGGCGAGGTGGCGCCCGTCTACGCCCTGACCATCGACGAAGGCCGCCAGAACCCGCGTGTCAAACAGCCCCGCGTCTCCAACCCGCCCCAATACGCCGCCGCGGCCTTCGCCAAGCTGCTGGGCAAGCAGGGCATCGCGGTGTCGAGTTCCGTACGGCCCGGCAAGGCCCCGGCGGGCGCCCCGGAGCTGGGCCGGGTGGACTCCGCCCCGCTCTACTCCCTCGTCGAGCACACTCTCACTCACAGCGACAACGACCTCGCCGAGGCCCTGGCCAGGCACGTCGCCATCAAGGAGGGCCAGGAGGCGTCCTTCGATGGCGGCACCAAGGCCGTGATCGCGGTGCTCCAGCGGATCGGAGCCGGGCAGGGCATCTCGCTCTCGGACGGCAGCGGCCTGTCCACCCGCAACCGCATCAGCCCGAGCGCGCTCGCCAAGCTGATCGCCATGTCCGGCTCCGCGAGCCAGCCCAACCTGCACGCCATCGCCTCGGGCATGCCGATCGCCGGCTTCTCCGGCACGCTGGGCAACGGCCGGCGCTTCACGTCGAGCGACAGCAGGGACGAGGTCGGCCTGGTACGGGCCAAGACCGGGACGCTGAACAACGTCAACACGCTTGCGGGCATGGCGACGACGAAGGACGGGCGGCTGGTGACTTTCGCCTTCATGGCGGACGACGTACCGGTCACCGCCGAACCCGTCCTCGACCGCCTGGCCGCCATAGTCGCCCGCTCCTGAGAGCGATCCTCAGTCCAGACACCGGCGCTCCTTCGCGGGCTGATGGCGATCCTTCGGATCGCGGCTCAGTCGCTGGTGTCCGGTGTCTTCCCTCGTCGTTCGGTCGCTTCGCTCCCTCTCTCCTCAGTCCAGACACCGGCGCTCCTTCGCAGGACAGGCGTGGAGCACGTACGGTGGACGTTATGCAGGTGATCGACTGGGATCTGGCCGTCACGACCGGCACGCGCCTGGTGCGCCCCGGTCCTCAGGTGAGCCGGGAGGAGGCCAGGCAGGCCGTCACCGAGCTCCGTACCCTGTCACGTGAGGCCGAGGGCCACGTGCGCAGCTTCACCAAGATCCACACGGATACCGCGCCGCAGGCCGCGACCATCGTCGACCGGCCTGGCTGGATCAAGGCGAACGTCGAGGGCTTCCGCGTGGTGCTCGAGCCGCTGACGGAGCGCATGAGCAGCGGCTCCAACCAGCCGCCCGCCATCGTCACGGCCGTGGGCTCCCGCATCACGGGCGTGGAGGTGGGGGCCGTCCTCGCCTTCCTCGCCTCACGGGTCCTGGGGCAGTACGAGCTGTTCCTCCCGCCGGACCCCACGGGCCAGGAGCCCACGGGCCGCCTGACGCTCGTCGCCCCGAACATCGTCCACGCCGAACGTGAGATGGGCGTCGACCCGCACGACTTCCGCCTGTGGGTGTGCCTCCACGAGGAGACGCACCGGGTGCAGTTCACGGGCGTGACGTGGCTGCGCGAATACGTCCGGTCGCAGATGACCGAGTTCCTGCTCGCCTCCGACCTCGACCTGCCCACGCTGCTCGAACGCCTCCGCAACGCCGCTGACACGGTGGCCGACGTGGTGCGCGGCGGCGAGGGCAATCTCATCGACGCCATCCAGTCGCCTGGTCAGAAGGAGATCCTCGACCGGTTGACGGCCGTGATGACCCTGGTGGAGGGGCACGGCGACTATGTCATGGACGCGGTGGGCCCGTCCGTGGTGCCCTCGGTGGCCGACATCCGCGCCAAGTTCGCCCAGCGCCGTGAGGGCGGCTCCCGGCTCGACCGCACGGTGCGCCGGCTGCTGGGGATCGACCTCAAGATGAAGCAGTACGCGGAGGGGTCGGCATTCGTACGGACGGTGGTGGACCGGGCCGGGATGGATGGCTTCAACCGGATCTGGACCTCCCCGGAGACGCTTCCCACGACCCCGGAACTCGCGGACCCGGACGCCTGGATCAACCGCGTCATCGGCACCCCGGCCCTCCCGGCATAGGCTCCCTGACCACACCACCCCCCGCACTCGAGACGTCGCGTCGGCGGGGTGGGTGTGGGTGGCGTCGCGTCGGGCGGCGGCACGGGACAATGGCACCCGTGGGCCCACATCCAGCCGTAGCCGACGTGCGCAGGGCAGTGCGTGAGGCGCTGGCCGACGTCCAGAAGGGCGCGCTGGTCCTGGTGGCGTGCAGCGGCGGAGCCGACTCACTCGCGCTGGCGGCGGCGCTGGGGTTCGTGGCCACCCGGATGGGGCTACGCGCCGGGCTGCTCACCGTGGATCACCAGCTCCAGCCGGGCTCGGCCGAGCGGGCGAGGACGGTCGCGGACATCGGGGAAACGCAGCTGGACCTCCATCCCGCCGAGGTCCTCACCGTGACGGTGGGCACCGAGGGCGGGCCCGAGGCCGCGGCGCGGGAGGCGCGTTACGCGGCGCTGGCGGAGGCGGCCGACAGGCACCAGGCGCAGGTGGTCCTGCTCGGCCACACCAGGGACGACCAGGCGGAGACGGTGCTCCTGGGACTGGCCAGGGGAAGCGGCGTCAGGTCGCTGTCCGGGATGGCGGCCCGCAGCGGCCGCTACCGGAGACCGTTCCTCGACATCCCCAGGGCCACCACCGTCAAGGCCTGTCAGGCCATGGGCCTCGTGCCCTGGGACGACCCGCACAATGAGGATCCCCGCTACACCAGGGTTCGCGTCAGAAGCAGGGTCATCCCCGTCCTCGAGGCGGAGCTCGGCCCGGGAGTGGCCGAGGCGCTCGCCAGGACTGCCAGGATCGCTCGTGAGGACGCCGACGCCCTCGATCAATGGGCGGAATCGGCGTTCCAGAATTGCGCTCTTAGCGATATTCCGGGATCGGTGACGCTAGCCGTACCGGAGCTGGAAAAGCTCCCAGACGCCATAAGGCGGAGGGTGCTGCGGCGAGCGGCCATCGCGGCCGGGGCGCCTTCAGGAGCCCTCTCCGCCACTCACGTCCTAGCCGTGGATCGGCTGGTCACGCGCTGGCACGGGCAGAAGGCCGTGGACCTGCCGGGGGGTCTGTCCGCCGTGCGGCGGTATGGCACCCTGATAGTCGCCATCAGTCCCATCGCATAAGGAACCACAGGTGGACGCTGCCGACATGGGCAATGACCTGGAAAAGGTCCTCATTCCCGAGGACGAGCTCCAGGCGAAGATCAAAGAGCTTGCCGGGCGGATCGACGAGGACTACGCGGGTAAAGAGTTGCTGCTCGTGGGGGTGTTGAAGGGCGCCGTCATGGTGATGGCCGACCTGGCCAGGGCCCTGCACGTGCCCGTGCAGATGGACTGGATGGCGGTGTCGTCGTACGGCGCGGGCACCAAGTCGTCCGGCGTCGTGCGCGTGCTGAAAGATCTCGACACCGACATCATGGGCCGCCACGTGCTGATCGTCGAGGACATCATCGACTCGGGCCTGACCCTGCACTGGCTGCTCGAAAACCTGAAGTCGCGCAATCCGGCGTCGCTGGAGATCTGCACCGCGCTGCGGAAACCCGACGCGGTGAAGGTGCCCATGGATGTGAAATACGTGGGCTACGACATTCCCAGCGAGTTCGTCATCGGTTACGGGCTGGACTACGCCGAGCGATACCGGAATCTGCCGTTCATCGGCACTCTGGCCCCACATGTTTACAAGTAGCAATCTGGAACAGGGCCGGGAACACCGCACAACGTGACGTACGTTGATAGGGCAAGACCGGTGTAGCGGGCGGGTCCCCCCGTGCGCGTTGCCGGTGTACCTTCAGACTCTTGGAGGGTGACCGCGTGTCGCCTTCGGGTAGTCAGAAGTCGCGGTGTCGGATGCCGCGGCCCCGGGCCAGCCCGGGGTTCCAGGACATGGTCAGGAAGGGACGGGCCCGCAAGGGGTTCCGCATCGGATGGATCTCAAGCGATTTACACGTGGGCCACTGCTGTGGATCCTGGGCATCGTCGTGCTGCTCCTCCTCGTCACCCAGCTTTGGAGTGGCGGTGGCAATTACAAGCAGGCCGACACGTCCTTGGTTCTCCAGCAGATTCGCACCGGAAACGTCAGCAACGCCAGGATTGTCGACAAGGACAACCGGATCGAGGCGACGCTGGTCAACCCCGTCGTGGTCAAGCCAGGTGACGCCCCGACGAAGCTGATCCAGTCGAACTGGGTCACCGGTTACGGCAGCAAGCTGACCGACGAGCTCCAGGCTCAGTACGAGGCCGGCAAGACCAAGAGCTTCACCACCGAGGTGCCGCAGGAAAACTTCCTGGTCAGCATCCTGGTGAGCTTCCTGCCGATCGTCATCATCGTGCTGATCTTCCTGTTCATCATGAACCAGATGCAGGGCGGCGGCTCGCGAGTGATGAACTTCGGCAAGTCGAAGGCCAAGCTCATCACCAAAGACACCCCCAAGACCACGTTCGCCGACGTCGCGGGGGCCGACGAGGCCATCGAGGAGCTCCAGGAGATCAAGGAGTTCCTGCAGGCCCCGGCCAAGTTCCAGGCGATCGGCGCCAAGATCCCCAAGGGCGTGCTGCTCTACGGCCCGCCCGGCACCGGTAAGACCCTGCTGGCCCGCGCCGTGGCCGGTGAGGCGGGCGTGCCGTTCTACTCGATCTCCGGTTCCGACTTCGTCGAGATGTTCGTCGGTGTCGGTGCCTCCCGTGTGCGCGACCTGTTCGAGCAGGCGAAGGCCAACGCCCCGGCGATCATCTTCATCGACGAGATCGACGCTGTCGGCCGCCACCGCGGCGCCGGCCTGGGCGGCGGTCACGACGAGCGCGAGCAGACGCTCAACCAGCTGCTCGTCGAGATGGACGGCTTCGACGTCAAGGGCGGCGTGATCCTCATCGCCGCGACCAACCGGCCCGACATCCTCGACCCGGCGCTGCTGCGCCCGGGCCGATTCGACCGGCAGGTCACCGTCGACCGCCCCGACCTCGAGGGCCGCAAGGGCATCCTCAAGGTCCACGGCCGCGGCAAGCCGTTCGCGCCCAACGTCGACCTCGACGTCATCGCGCGCCGCACCCCCGGGTTCACCGGCGCCGACCTGGCCAACGTGATCAACGAGGCCGCCCTGCTCACCGCGCGGGCCGACCAGAAGCTGATCACGATGGACGTCCTCGAGGAGTCGATCGACCGCGTCATGGCAGGGCCCGAGCGCAAGTCGCGGGTCATGTCTGACAAGGAAAAGAAGATGATCGCCTACCACGAGGGCGGTCACGCGCTGGTGGCGCACGCGCTGCCGAACTCCGACCCGGTCCACAAGATCACGATCCTGTCCCGGGGCCGCGCGCTCGGCTACACGATGACGCTGCCGATGGAGGACAAGTTCCTGGCCACCAGGTCCGAGATGATGGACCAGCTCGCGATGCTGCTCGGCGGCCGCGCAGCGGAGGAGCTCGTCTTCCACGAGCCCACCACCGGGGCCTCCAACGACATCGAGAAGGCCACGGCCGTCGCCCGCCGCATGGTGACCGAATACGGCATGAGCGAGCAGCTCGGCGCCCGTAAGTTCGGCACCGGGCAGGCCGAGGTGTTCCTGGGCCGCGAGATGGGCCACGAGCGCGACTACTCCGAGAAGATCGCCTCCACGATCGACGAGGAGGTCCGCCGGATGATCGAGACGGCGCACGACCAGGCGTGGGACATTCTGGTCGAATACCGCGACGTCCTCGACAACCTGGTGCTCGAGCTCATGGAGAAGGAGACGCTCTCCCGTGAGCAGGTGCTCCAGATCTTCGCCGCCGTGGTGGTCAAGGAGCACCGCCCGTCCTACGCGGGCTACGGCAAGCGGCTCCCCTCGGACCGCCCGCCGATCCTGACCCCCAAGGAGCAGTCGGCCAACGGTTCGCTCACCGGGGGCCACCAGGACGCCCTCCCGTCCGGAGACAGTGCGTGACTCCACACGACGTCGACCTGGGCCGTATCGAGAAGGCCGTACGCGAGATCCTCTACGCGATCGGCGAGGACCCCGACCGTGACGGTCTTCTCGATACGCCCTCAAGGGTCGCCCGTGCCATGGCCGAGCAGTATTCAGGGCTCGGCCAGACGCCCGAAGACGTGCTGACGAAGGTCTTCGACGTCGACCATGACGAGATGGTGCTCGTCAGGGACATCGAGGTCTACAGCACGTGTGAGCACCATCTGGTCCCGTTCCACGGCCTGGCGCACGTGGGCTACATCCCCAACGAGCGCGGTCAGGTGACCGGCCTGTCCAAGCTGGCCCGCCTGGTCGACGTGTTCGCCCGTCGCCCCCAGGTCCAGGAGCGCATGACGTCCCAGATCGCCGACGCCCTCATGCGGGTCCTGGAGCCGCGCGGAGTCATCGTGGTCGTCGAGGCCGAGCATCTGTGCATGACGATGCGGGGCGTACGCAAGCCGGGCGCCAAGACCGTCACCTCGGCCGTCCGCGGCGACTTCCGCACCAGTGACAAGACCCGATCCGAGGCGATGGCGCTGATCCTGGGTCGCTGATGACCGAACGGGGTACCCACGATGTCAACATGTGTGGGGAAGCGCCTAGGCTTGGCCCATGACTAGCGTGCCCATCAACGTGCCGGGAGGTGCGGATCGGTGCCTCGTCATGGGTGTGGTCAATGTGACCCCCGATTCGTTCTCCGACGGCGGCCAGTGGTTCGACGAGAGGGCCGCCATCCAGCACGGCCTTGACCTGGTCGAGGAGGGGGCTGATCTTGTCGACGTGGGCGGCGAGTCCACCCGCCCCGGCGCGGCCAGGGTGTCGCTGGAGGAAGAGCTGACCAGGGTCGTGCCGGTGATCGAGGCGCTCGACGCCGAGGGAGTGGCCGTCAGCGTCGACACGATGCGGGCAGAGGTGGCCAGGGCCGCGGTGGAGGCAGGCGCGCGGCTCGTCAACGACGTGAGCGGTGGTCTCGCCGACCCTGAGATGCCGCGCGTGGTGGCCGAGACCGGCGTCCAGTATGTGGTGATGCACTGGCGCGGCCACAGCCATGACATGGACAGCCGCGCCGTCTACGCCGACGTGGTCACCGAGGTCCGCGAGGAGCTGAGCAAGCGGGTCGACCTGGTCCTGGCGGAGGGCGTCGCGGAGGAGCAGATCGTGCTCGACCCCGGCCTCGGCTTCGCCAAGAACGCCCAGCACAACTGGGCACTGCTGGCCGGGATCCCGAGCCTGGCCGAGCTGGGCTATCCGCTGCTCATCGGGGCCTCGCGCAAGCGTTTCCTCGGGCGGCTGCTGGCCGATCCAGACGGCACGCCCCGGCCGTTCAGCCGCAGCGACGACGCCACGCTGGCCGTGACCGCGCTGGCCGCGCACGCGGGCGCCTGGTGCGTACGCGTCCACCACGTGGCCCCCAACGCCGATGCCGTGCGCGTGGCCGCCGCATGGAAGAGAGCCGGAGCAGGCACATGAGCGTCGACACCGCCGCCATCGAGACGGTCAACCAGGAGTTCTACGCCGCGATCGAGAGCGGCGACCTCGACAAGATGACGGAGATCTGGGCCGAGGACTCGGGCGACGACCAGGTGAGCTGCGTTCACCCGGGCTGGACCCTGCTCAGCGGCCGGTCCGAGGTGCTGAGGTCGTGGGCCCTGATCATGGCCAACACCACCTACATCCAGTTCGTGCTGACCGACGTCAACACGAACGTGCTGGGCGACGTGGCCGTGCTGACCTGCGTCGAGAACATCCTCACCGCCGGCGACGAGGGCGAGGCCAGCTTCGCCGCGGGCAAGGTGGTGGCCAGCAACGTCTACATCCGCACCTCGCAGGGGTGGCGGCTGTGGATGCACCACGGCTCGCCGGTGCTCCAGGGGGACGACGACGAGGAGGAGGAAGGCGAGCTTGACCGCTGATCGCATCGCTCTCAAGGGCCTGCGGGCCAGAGGGAGGCACGGCGTGCTCGCTGCCGAGCGGGAGCTCGGGCAGGAGTTCGTGATCGACGCGACGCTGTTCCTCGACACCGCGCCGGCGGCGGCCGGCGACGATCTCACCAGGACCGTCCACTACGGAGAGCTGGCCGAGGCGCTGGTCAAGGTCGTGGAGGGCGAGCCGGTCGCGTTGATCGAGACGCTCGCGCAACGGCTGGCCGACGTGTGCCTGGCCGACGCGCTGGTGAGCAAGGTCGAGGTGAGTGTGCACAAACCGGCGGCGCCCATCCCGCTGCCGTTCGACGACGTGGTCGTGACCATTGAGCGGAGCCGCGTATGAAAGTCGTCCTGGCTCTGGGCAGCAACCTGGGGCCCCGGTTCCAGACGTTGCAGGGCGCCGTGGACACCTTGTTCGACGCCCCGGGGCTGGAGTTCGTCAGGGCTTCCCCCGTCTACGAGACCGATCCCGTCGGCGGTCCTCCCGGGCAGAAGCCGTACCTCAACGCGATCGTGATCGCCGAGACCACGCTGGCGCCGCGCACGCTGCTGGAACGGGCACAGGGCGTGGAGAACGCCTTCGGCCGGGTGCGCGCCGAGCGCTGGGGGCCGCGTACGCTCGATGTCGACCTGATCGTGGTGGGTGACACCGTCTGCGACGAGCCGGAGCTGACGCTGCCGCATCCCCTCGCTCACGAGCGCGCGTTCGTGCTCGTGCCCTGGGTGAAGGCCGACCCCGACGGCGTGCTGCCCGGGCGCGGCCGGGTGGCGGAGCTGGTGGAGGGCGTCGACCAGCAAGGGGTACGCCTGCGCGAGGACCTGAGTCTGCAGAGGCCGGATTGAAGCCCACCCACCCTGGCCACCTGGTCGGCATCGTCATCGTCGTCGCGCTGATCGCGTGGGGGGTGGTCAGACCGGTCTACTCCGATTTGCCCCTCATGCCGTGGACCGCGATCCCCACCGTGCTGCTGCTGGCCATCGGCGAGGGCTTCAGCGCGTGGACGACCAAGGCGAGGATCGCCAGGAAACCGGGCACCAAGCCCGTGGAACCCCTGTCGGTGGCCAGGCTGGCCGCGCTGGCGAAGGCCTCGGCGTACGCGGGGGCGGTGTTCGGGGGGTTGTTCGCCGGATTCGCTCTCTACACGGTGCAGATCTTCGACAGGGAGACGCCGCGATCGGAGTTCTTCGTCGCGACGGGGTCGTTCCTGGCCTGCGTGGCGCTGATCTGCGCCGCCCTCTACCTGGAGCACGCCTGCCGCATCCCGAAGGACTCGGACGAGCAGAAGCCGGACTAGGACAGATCCTCGACGGCCGGCCGCGTGCTCGCGCGCAGCCGGTCGTTCCATGTCTCGCGCTGCAACAGGCGCAGCGCCCGGCGGATCACGTCGCTCGGCCGCTCGCCTTCGCGCAGAGCGTTACGGATGATCCGCTCGTCTTCGGGGTTGGCCCGGAACTCGATGTCAACCATGGTCAGAGCCTATTGACCGGCCGATTCCCCCGCCCTGCTTTTGGGCGACCTCAGCTCTGCGGCGGCCGAACAGGTATATGACCGGGGTGGTGCAGATCAGCGGTCCTATGATCGCGATCGGGCGCTCCAGCCACCACTTCAGGTCAGGCGGGATCTCAGTGCCCAGGCTGCCGAAAAGCCACCACGACAGCCCCAGCGCGATGGCCATCCCGGTCGTGTGGAAGAGGAAGAGCGGCAGCGCGTAGCGATTGATGAAGCCGTTCACCCGCCGCCAGCCGGGCCGCTCCAGCACGCGCTCCATCGACGGCCGCAGCACCTCCACCAGCCCGATCTGGAACAGCAGCAGGGCGACGATCACGAACGTGGGCGGCGCCATGTTCGACCACTTGTCGCCCGGCACACCCACCATCGAGCCAGGGTAGATGCCGGAGTAGACCAGGCCGAACAGGGCGAACAGCCCCGTCCAGAGCACCGCGACGTCGTAGCGCCTGGGCAGGATGACGATGCGGTCGTAGAAGAAGCCGGCCTGGTGGGCGAGCCCCCAGATGAGGATCATGTTGAGCCAGCCGACCCAGTCGACCCCGTACCGGAAGCGCACCACGTCCACCACCAGCGACGCGCCGCCGAGCCAGATCAGCGCCAGCACGTCGTAGCGGCGGTGCAGCCAGAGGGCCACCGGCAGCAGCGCGATCAGCACGAGGTAGACGCCGAGGAACCACAGCGGGCTGAGCACCAGCAGCACGACCCGCCACATCCAGTCCACGTGGAACGTGAACGTCACGATCGCTCCGATGGCGATCCACACCCCGGACAGGAACAGGGCGGGTAAAGCCAGCGCGCGGATGCGCCGCCAGACGAACGAGCCGATGCCGGTGCCGCGGGCCTGGGCCCGCTCCCAGGACAGCAGGTGCACGTGGCCGCCGACGTAGAAGAACAGCGGCAGCACCTGCAGCAGCCAGGTCAGGATCCACAGCCCGGAGGTGAAGCCCAGCGGGCTGGTGGGCTCGGGGCCGTCCGGCTTCCACTGCAGGATGGTGAACGCCCAGTGCCAGACCACGACGACGCACAGGCTCAGGGCGCGGAGCCAGTCAACGTACTTGTCTCGCTCGGCCTTCACTTGTCGATGTCACCCACGACGAAGAACATCGAGCCGAGGATGGCCACCATGTCGGCGACCAGGTGGCCGGGCAACATCTCGCGCAGCACCTGGATGTTGCTGTACGAGGCCGAGCGCAGCTTGAGCCGCCACGGGGTCTTGTCTCCCTTGGAGACCAGGTAGTAGCCGTTGATGCCGAGGGGATTCTCGGTCCACGCGTACGTGTGCCCCTCGGGCACCTTGAGCACCTTCGGCAGGCGCTGGTTGATCGGCCCGGGCGGCAGCGAGCGCAGGTGCTCGACGCAGGCGTCGGCCAGGTCGAGCGAGACCTTGAGCTGGTCGAACAGCACCTCGAACCGGGACCGGCAGTCGCCCGCGTGCCGCGTGACGACCTTCACGGGCAGCTCGCGGTAGGCGAGGTACGGGTCGTCGCGGCGCAGGTCGAAGTCGACCCCGGAGGCCCTGGCGATGGGGCCACTGACGCCGTACTGCATGATCTGCTCGCGGGAGAGCACGCCGACGCCCTTGGTGCGGGCGATGAAGATGTCGTTGTGCAGGATGAGGTCCTCGATGTCGGGCACCCGGCGGCGGGTCTCCGCGACCGCCTCCGACACCCGGTCGAGCCAGCCGAGCGGCAGGTCCTCCTTGAGGCCTCCGACCCGGTTGAACATGTAGTGCATGCGTCCGCCGGAGATCTCCTCCATGACCGCCTGGATGCGCTCGCGCTCGTTGAAGGAGTAGAACAGCGGCGTGATCGCGCCCAGCTCCAGGGGATAGGAGCCGAGGAACATCAGGTGGTTGAGCACCCGGTTGAGCTCGGCCAGCAGCGTTCGCGCCCACACGGCCCTGACCGGGGGCTCCATGCCGAGCAGGCGCTCGGCGGCGATCACCACGCCCAGCTCGTTGGCGAAGCCCGACAGCCAGTCATGCCTGTTGGCCAGCATGATGATCTGACGGTAGTCGCGGACCTCGAACAGCTTCTCCGCGCCTCTGTGCATGTAGCCGATGATCGGCTCGGCGGCGGTGATGCGCTCGCCGTCGAGCGTCAGCCGGAGCCTGAGCACCCCGTGGGTCGACGGGTGCTGCGGGCCGATGTTGAGGATCATGTCCTCGGTGGCCAGCTCTTTCGCGCCCGCACCGATTCCGACCACACGTTCCGTCATATGGCCATGCTGCCACCGCACCGGTGGGTGATCCAGCCGGGGGGATGGTCAAGGAATCGTATGGAAACGCATCCCTAAGCCGGACATGGGGAGAAAGACCGGGAATGGGGGGAGAAAACACCATGAAGAGAGCTGTGTTCGATGTCGCGGCCCTGATCGCGCGAGTGGCGATCGGCGTCATCTTCCTGGCTCACGGTTTGCAGAAGTGGTCGAGCGGTCTCCCAGCCGTGGGGCAGGCATTCAGGGGGGTCGGGATCCCGATGCCCGAGCTCACCTCGGCGTACGCGACCGTCGTGGAGACCGTCGGCGGCCTCTTCCTGATCCTCGGCCTGCTGGTGCGGCTGGTGGGGCTCCTGTTGCTGCTCGACATGCTGGGCGCGATCGCGTTCATGCACGCCGGCCACGGTGTGCTCGCCATCACCGGTGGCTGGGAACTGCCCGGCGCGCTCGGGGCGCTGGGCCTGCTGTTCCTGGCGCTCGGCGGTGGGCGGATCGGGCTCGACGGCCTGTTCGGCGCGATGTTCCGCCGGCGCGGGGAGCGCCGGGCCGCCGAGGAGGAGCTCGCCGCGTACGCTCCGGGCGCGCGCCCTCCGGAGCCGTCGAACGTCACGACCATGACCGGCGGGCCCACGACGCCCATGGCGTCCAAGGAACCGGCGGAGGCGCCACGCGTGCCCAGGCAGCCCAGCGAGCGCCGGGCAGGCATGATCAACGACGACGACATGAGAGACATCGACGCCCTGGTCTCCGACGAGCCGCCGCCGCACCGCAAGCCGCCGAACAGGGAATGAGGCTCAGCGGGTGACGAGATCCCGCAGCGCCCCGATCAGCCGGTCGACGTGCTCCTCCGTGGTGCCGATGCCGATCGAGGCGCGCACCGCGGAGGCGGTGCCGTCCTCGCAGCCCCCATCGGTCTCGTTGAGCAGGTGCCGGACGAACGGGTGCGCGCAGAACTTCCCGTCGCGCACCCCGATGCCGTACTCGCTGGAGAGCACCTCGGCCACCTCGCGGGCCGAGTAGCCGTCCACCGTGAACGACACGATGCCGACGCGCGGGTGATCACCGCCCCAGAGTGACAGCTCACGCACGCCCTCGATCGAGGCCAGCCCGGAGCGCAGCCGGGCGATCAGCCGCTCCTCCTCCCGCACCACCGCGGTCCAGCCGGTGGCCGTGAGCGCGTCGCAGGCCGCGGCCAGCGCGATGGCGCCCAGCACGTTGGGGGTGCCCGCCTCGTGCCGCGGCTCGGGGTCGTCGTGCCACTCGGTCTCGTCCCCGACGGAACGCACCGCGCCACCGCCCTTGAGGTACGGCTCACCATCCGAGAGCCAGTCCCGGCGCCCGACCAGCACCCCGGCGCCGAACGGCGCGTACAGCTTGTGCCCGGAGAAGGCCACGTAGTCCAGATCGAGCGCGGTCAGGTTGAGCCGCCGGTGCGGTACGAGCTGGGCGGCGTCCACCAGGATGCGGGCCCCGTGCCGGTGCGCGATGTGGGCCAGGGCGGCGATGGGCCAGAGCTCGCCGGTGACGTTCGAGGCGGCGGTGACCACGAGCAGCTTGGGCCCGTCGATCGCGGCCAGCGCCTCGTCGGCGGCGCGGACGGCCTCGCCGGGGAAGGCGGGCGGCGCCAGTCGTACGGACTTCTTCCAGGGGAGGAGCGAGGCGTGGTGCTCGGTGTCGAAGACCACGGTGGTCGTGCCGGCGGGCAGGCAGCCGGCCAGGAGGTTCGTGGCGTCGGTGGTGTTGCGGGTGAAGATCACGGCGTCGTCCGGGCGGGCGCCGACGAACGCCCTGACCGTGTGGCGGGCCTGCTCGTAGCGGGCGGTGGTCAGCTGGGAGGCATAGCCCGCGCCCCGGTGGACGCTGGAGTAGGCCGGGAGCGCGGCGGTGACGGCGGCGCTGACCGGCTCGAGACAGGGCGCGCTGGCGGCGTAGTCGAGGTTGGCGTAGCCGACGAGCCTTCCGCCCTTGACGGGCACCTCGAGATCGGCCCCGAGTACGGCGGGAATCGGCCTGCTCGTGACGGCGGGAGCCGCCTCAACGGCCTGGGCGGGGACAGAGCTGAAGATCGTCAGCGTGGACACGGCACATCTCCCTCAGGGTCTTCGGACCCCTGGAAGCAGCCACGGAGCCCGCGCTTGCCCGCCACACCTCGTGACGGACCAGGTCTTCACCCGGGGCACCCCGCCGCGGACGCGAGGGTTGCCGGCCAGCAAGCCGGGGCTTAGTGCTGGCACTCATGACCTACGACGGGAACTATAACCGAAACCCCACCTTCGATCGCAAGTCGGCGAACTTCTGCGCCGTGTGGCTCGTTGCTACCGGAAACCCCGCTCACGTGTCATGGAGGTGCGCAGATGTTGGACTGGGTGACCGACCCGCAGATCTGGATCGGCTTCTTCACCCTTGTCGCCCTGGAGATCGTCCTGGGGATCGACAACATCATTTTCATCTCCATCCTGGCCGGGAAACTACCCCCTGAACAGCGCGACAGAGCCCGCGTGCTGGGCCTGGGCGCGGCCCTGGTCAGCCGCCTGCTCCTGCTGCTCGCCCTGTCGTGGGTGGTGCGGCTCACTGAGCCGCTGTTCGCCGTCTTCGGCCACGACATATCGGGACGTGACCTGATCCTGCTGCTCGGCGGCCTGTTCCTGCTGGGCAAGAGCGTCACCGAGATCGGCCACAGCATGGACGCCCCCGCGGGCGGGGACGGCAAGAAGGCGGCCGTCACCTCCTTCACCTCGGTGATCCTGCAGATCATGGTGCTGGACGTCGTGTTCTCGCTCGACTCCGTCATCACCGCCGTCGGCATGGTGGACCAGCTCGGCGTGATGATCGCGGCGGTCGTGGTGGCGGTGCTGGTGATGCTGTTCGCCTCGGGGCCGATCAGCAGGTTCGTGGACCGGCACCCCAGCATCAAGATGCTGGCGCTGTCGTTCCTGGTGCTGATCGGCGTGGTGCTCATCGCCGAAGGCTTCGGCCAGCACATCCCCAAGGGCTACATCTACTTCGCGATGGCGTTCTCGCTCGTCGTCGAGCTGCTGAACATCCGGATGCGCAGCAAGCGCGCCGACCGGAAGCAGGATGGTTCCGCTCCTACTATGAAATAGTGCGCTTTGACCCTTGGGATCCGGATTTCGTGGCCCACCCGTACCGCGTGTACGACGAGCTGAGGCGCGAGTCGCCCGTCAGCTACTTCGAGCCGACGAACCAGTGGCTGATCTCGCGCCACGCCGACGTGAACGCCCTGCTCAGGGACCGCCGCCTGGGCAGGTCCTACCTGCACGTGGCCACCCACGAGGAGTTCGGCAAGCCGCCTGAGCCGGAGTTCCACGAGCCGTTCTGGCGGGTGATCAGGGCGGGCATGCTCGACGTGGAGCCGCCGGTGCACACCAGGCTGCGCCGGCTGGTATCCAAGGCGTTCACGCCGCGCATGGTCGAGTCCCTGCGGCCCCGCGTGCGCGCCGTCGCCGAGGGACTGGTGGACGCGTTCGTGGAAAAGGGCGGCGGCGACCTGATCGCCGAGGTGGCCGAGCCGCTCCCGGTGACGGTGATCGCCGAGATGCTCGGCATCCCCGAGCAGGACCGCCACCTGCTGCGCCCCTGGTCGGCGGACATCTGCGGCATGTACGAGCTCAACCCGGCACCCGACGCCCAGCACGCGGCCGTACGCGCGGCGTCGGACTTCGCCGGCTACCTCAAGACCCTCGCCGCGGAGCGCCGCCGGACCCCGGGTGACGACCTGATCAGCGCGCTGGCGCAGATCGACGAGCTGACCGAGGACGAACTGGTCGGCACGTGCGTGCTGCTGCTCAACGCCAGCCACGAGGCCACCGTGAACGTGACGGGCAACGGCTGGTGGGCCCTGTTCAGGAACCCCTCCGAACTCGCACGGCTGCGCGAGGACCGCTCGCTGCTGCCCACGGCCGTCGAGGAGCTGATGCGCTGGGACACGCCGCTGCAGATGTTCGAGCGCTGGGTGCTGGAGGACATCGAGGTGCACGGCGTGGGGATCCCGCGCGGGGCGGAGGTGGCGTTGCTGTTCGGGTCGGCCAACCGCGACCCGGCGGTTTTCGACGAGCCGGACCGGCTCGACGTGGGCCGCGCGGACAATCCGCACATCTCCTTCGGGGCCGGCATCCACTTCTGCCTCGGGGCACCGCTGGCCCGCATCGAGCTCATGGAGTCGTTCGGCGCCCTGTTGGCCCGGGCGGGCAAGCTGGAGCTGCGGCAGGAGCCCGCCTGGAAACCCGGCTACATCATGCGAGGGCTGCAGTCCCTGGAGATCAGCGCCGCTGGCTGAGCCAGCCGAAGCCGCCAAGGCCTCTCGGATCGATCAGCTCGCCCTCCTCCGAGGCTCTGGCCAGGGCGCGGATGTAGGCTCGCGGATCGGCGTGGGCCAGGTCGATGGGCGGCCGGGTCCCGGTGATCCCCAACGCCCTCAGCACGTCACGCTGTGTGGACAAGGTTGTGGATATCGCGCCGGCCCGGCGCCCTGCCTCCGCGCACGCGTCGAGCGCCACGTGAGCCGTGATATCGCAGGTCCCGTCGGGGATGGGGGCGACGACCGAGCCGTCGCGGTAACCGGTCAACGTGCCACAGAGCGGCCGGTTATCCACAGCATGTGCATAATCAATGGCAATCGCCAGGCCGTGGTTGAGGCGTGCCAGGACAGAGGCCCATGCCTCATCGCGGGGGCGGCCGATCTCCGCGCGCGCGCCCACGCGGGGCAGCGGCCACCACCGGTCGAGCCAGGCGCGGTCGGCGGGCCGCAGCGGGCCGCCGAGGCGCTCCTCGCCCGTGTGGACGTTCACCGTGATGAGGCGCGGTCCGTCGGCGGTCTGCTCCGCCACGTCGAGCGGCACGTTGTCGAGCCACTCGTTGGCGATGGCCAGGCCGGTGATGCCGGTGGGCAGGCTCCGCCGCCAGGCGATGCGCTCGGGCAGGCCCTCGGGCCTGGGGGAGAGGTCGACGGCCGTGACGCGGAGCCGGTCGCGCAGCGCGGGCTTTGCGGCGGCGAGCACCTGGGCGACCAGCGTGCCTTCGCCCGCGCCGATGTCGACCAGGTCGAGCACGTCAGGGCCGCAGAGCTCGGCGTCCACCTCCGCCAACAGCGCCAGCACCGCGTCGGCGAACGCCGCCGAGGCGCTGACCGAAGTGCGGAAGTGGCCCGAAGGGCGTTCGCGGAGGTAGAAGCCCTCCTCGCCGTACAGCGCACGCTCTGTCGCGGCGCGCCAGGTGAGCCACATGCCTGGACTATCTCATGGCTTCCGCCTGACACGCATCGTTATCAAACGACTACTCATTGTCGCCGACTTGCGGTAGCTTTACCCTTTGTCATCGAGTGATCGCGTTCCGCCAACCCTCAATCGGCCGAGCCGATCGCTCCCGAGCAAGCATCCAGCGGCCCAGGTCGCGCAACCGAGAGGAACCCTCGTGCTGAAGAAGCTCATGGTCGTCACAGGAGCCGTCGCCATGCTGTCGCTCGCGGCCCCGGCTCACGCGGACATCACCAGCGGCGACGGCAGCGTGCTCGGCGGCAACCAGGTGCACATCCCGATCAACATCCCGATCGACATCTGCGGCAACGCCGTGGCCGTCATCGGTGTCGCGTTCGCCGGCTGCAAGGGCGGTGCCAACGTCTACGGGCCGAGCCACCACTGACAAAAGGACGACCCGGGCCGGCGCTCGTCCGGCCCGGGCTCTCACCCCGGCTGGCCGGTCGGCGAGCGGCCAGCCGGCGCACCTCCAAGAGGTCTCATGCGCGCGGGCGTCGGTCCTGGATGAGGGACCTGGCGCCCGCTGCCATGCGATGAAACCCTCTCCTCATCTCTTCCGACAGGGGGTGCACGTTTTGTATGCCCTTGTCGCTTTTGTCGCTAACTCAACATGCGGCAAAGCGGCGGTCACATCTGCAGCCTTGAAAGGCCGTTACGCTGGTCGGCGGTGCCATCAGCTCGACAGAGGTGTGACGTCATGGACGCAGGGGATCGCCCGGCACGGCTGACGGTCGGCGTGCTCGGAGCAGGCAAGGTGGGCTCGGCCCTCGGTGCCGCGCTGGCGCAGGCAGGGCACCGGATCGTGGCCGCGAGCGGTGTGTCGGACAATTCACAGCGATGGGCCGCCGACCGGCTCGGCGTCAAGCTGTCCAGACCCGACGAGGTGGTCGCGGCGGCTCAGCTCATCCTGCTCACCGTGCCCGACGACGCGCTGCCCGATCTCGTCAACGGGCTCGCCACCACGGGCGCCGACCTGCAGGGCAAGCTGCTGGTGCACACCAGCGGGGCGTACGGGCTGTCCGTGCTCGACCCGGCGGCCAGAGTCGGCGCGCTGCCGCT
The DNA here is from genome assembly GCF_050944675.1 of Nonomuraea sp. CA-141351. Classification (NCBI taxonomy): domain Bacteria; kingdom Bacillati; phylum Actinomycetota; class Actinomycetes; order Streptosporangiales; family Streptosporangiaceae; genus Nonomuraea; species Nonomuraea sp. CA-141351. The sequence continues at coordinate 12,493,057 of NZ_CP191982.1, read as the reverse complement.
GGCGCTGCACCCGGTGATGACGTTCACGGGCAGGGACGACGACCTCAACAAGCTCACCGGCATCTCGTACGGCGTGACCGCCCCCGACGTGCTGCGGCCGATCGCCGAGGCCCTGGTGATCGAGATGGGTGGCGAGCCCGTCTGGATCGCCGACTCCGACCGCGCGCTCTACCACGCGGCACTGGCCGGGGCCGCCAACCACATGGTCACGCTCATCGCCGAGTCGCAGGAGCTGCTGGGGCGCATCGGCGTCGAGCATCCCGGGCGGATGCTGGGCCCGCTGCTCGGTGCCGCGCTCGACAACGTGCTCCGGCTGGGCATCACCGGGCTGACCGGCCCGGTCGTCCGCGGCGACGCGGGCACGGTGCGCAAGCATGTGGACGCGCTGATCCTGGCGGCACCCGAGGCGGCCGACGCCTACATCGCGCTGGCCAGGCTCACGGCGGACCGGGCACTGGCGGCGGGCCTGCTCAAGCCGGAGGAGGCGGAGCGGCTGCTCGACGCGCTCGGGGGCAATATATGGACTTAATCGTCGCGTTCGGAGGGTCGTATGGAGCTGATCGTCGCCAGGCACCGGGAAGACCTGGTCAAGGCGCGCCGTGGTGGTGAGGTGGCCCTGGTGCCGACCATGGGCGCGCTGCACGAGGGCCATCGGTCGCTGATCAGGCAGGCCCGCGCCCGCGCCGATCAGGTCGTGGTCAGCATCTTCGTCAATCCTCTGCAATTCGGCCCAAGCGAGGATTTTTCCCGTTATCCCCGTACATTCGACGCCGACCTTGACGTGTGCCGGGCGGAGGGCGTGGACGTCGTGTTCCACCCGGACCCCGGAGAGATGTACGCGCCGGACCGCCAGGTGAGCGTCTCCGCCGGCCACATGGGCACGATCGTCGAGGGGGCATCCCGCCCCGGCCACTTCGACGGCGTGCTCACGGTCGTGCTCAAGCTGTTCAACCTCGTCCAGCCCGACCTCGCGGTCTTCGGCCAGAAGGACGCCCAGCAGCTCGCCGTCATCCGCCGCATGGTCGCCGACCTCGACCTGCCGATCGAGATCCTGGGCGCGCCCACCGTACGCGAGCCCGACGGCCTGGCCCTGTCGAGCCGCAACCGCTACCTGTCCGACGACGACCGGCAGGTGGCGCTGGCACTCTCCCGCGCCCTGCGGGCGGGCGCCGCGGAGTTCACTCCGGCCAGGATCCGCGCGGCGGCGCAAGAGGTGCTCGACGCGGCCGGACCCCGGCTCGAGGTCGACTATCTCGCGCTGGCCGACCCGGCCACGTTCGCCGATGTGGACGAGTCGTACGAGGGGACGGCCGTGCTGGCGGTGGCCGCCAAGGTGGGCGCGACCAGGCTGATCGACAACGTCACCCTCACCTTGAATCCCGCCTGACGGCCACGGGGACCCCGGGGCATGCGCACGCCGCGCCAGGCGTTATCGTCATATTGACGAAATCGCCTCAGTGAGGAGACCCCTGATGAGTGCACCGGCGATTCCCCTACGGCTGACCGCGCCCGCACCCGGCTGGACCGTCGAAGCGGACGTGGTCGTCGTCGGCTCGGGCGTCGCGGGCCTGACCGTGGCCCTGCGCTACGCCGAACTTGAGCCGTCCGCCAAGGTGCTGGTCGTCACCAAGGACGTGCTGTCTGCAGGCTCCACCCGATGGGCCCAGGGCGGCATCGCGGCCGTGCTCGATCCCCGCGACACCCCCGATGAGCACCTGAATGACACGTTGCTCGCCGGCGTCGGGTTGTGCGACACGCAGGCCGTGCGCACGCTCGTCACGGAGGGGCCCGGCGCGCTGCGGCGGCTCATGACCCGCGGCGCCCGCTTCGACCGCACCCCTGACGGGGAGCTCCAGCTCACGCGCGAGGGCGGCCACCGGCGGCGCCGGATCGTGCACGCGGGTGGCGACGCCACGGGAGCGGAAGTGCAGCGGGCGCTCGTCGAGGCGGCCCGCGCCGAGCGCATCGAGGTGATCGAACACGCGCTGGTGCTCGACCTGCTCAAGGACGCCAGGGGCCGGGCCACGGGCGTGACGCTGCACGTCATGGGCGAGGGCGCGCGTGACGGGGTGGGCGCGGTGCGCGCCAGGGCGGTGGTGCTGGCCACCGGCGGCATGGGCCAGGTCTACGCCGCCACCACCAACCCCGCCGTCTCCACCGGCGACGGCGTCGCGCTCGCGCTGCGGGCCGGGGCCGTGGTGCGCGACATCGAGTTCGTCCAGTTCCACCCGACCGTGCTCTGGCTCGGCGAGGGCTCGACCGGTCAGCAGCCGCTGATCTCTGAGGCGGTCAGGGGTGAGGGCGCGTACCTGGTCGACCACGAGGGCGGCCGGTTCATGCAGGGCGTGCACGAGCTCGCCGACCTGGCGCCGCGCGACGTCGTGGCCAAGGCGATCATGCGCAGGATACGCGAGACGGGCCGCGACCACATGTACCTCGACGGCCGCCACTTCGGCCGTGAGAAGTGGGAGTCCCGCTTCCCCACGATCTACGCCATCTGCCGCGAGCACGGCATCGACCCGGCGACCGAGCCGATCCCCGTGGCCCCCGCCGCTCATTACGCGAGCGGCGGCGTCCGCACCGACCTGCGCGGTCGTACCTCGATCGAGGGCCTGTACGCGTGCGGCGAGGTGGCCTGCACGGGCGTGCACGGCGCGAACCGCCTGGCCTCCAACTCCCTGCTCGAGGGGCTGGTCTTCGCCGAGCGCATCGCCGAGGACATCCACGCGGTACGCCCGTCGCCCGGCGAGCCGGTCGAGGACGGAACGGCGACCGGGCTGGTGGACCCGAGGGTCAGGCCCAGGATCCAGGCCCACATGAGCACCGGGGCGAGCGTGCTGCGCAGCCGCGAGTCGCTGCTGGCCACGGCCAGGGCGCTGCGCGACGCCCGCTGGACGCCGGTCGAGGTGCCCGCCTGCACCGAGTCCTGGGAGGCCACGAACCTGCTCACCGTCGCCACCGTGCTCACCGGTGCGGCGACGGCCAGGCTCGAGACCCGCGGCTCGCACTGGCGCGAAGACCACGACACCCGCGACGACAACGACTGGCTCGGCCACCTGGACGTGACCCTGACCGAGGAGGGCCCCCGCATGACGTACACGCCTCATGGAGATGCGATGCCGCCGCGCCTGGCGCAGGAGCTCACCGCCGCCGGGCTGGACCCGGCCGAGGTGGACGCGCTGCTCGACCGCGCGCTGGCCGAGGACCTGCAGGAGGCGGGCGACGTGACGAGCCTGGCCACGATCCCGGCCGAGCAGTTCTGCGCGGGCGACGTGGTGGCCCGCGTGGACGGCGTCGTGGCGGGGCTGGCCGTGGCCGAGGCGGTGTTCCTCCGGCTGGGCGCCGCCCGTACGGACAGGAAGGCCAAGGACGGCGAGCGGGTGCGGGCGGGAGACGTGCTGATGACGGTCGAGGGGCCGGTGCGGGCCATGCTGACGGCCGAGCGCACGGCGCTCAACCTGCTCACGCACCTCTCGGGGGTGGCCACGCTGACCGGCAGGTGGGTGGAGGCGATCAGCGGCACGGCGGCGCGCGTGCGTGACAGCCGCAAGACGCTGCCCGGTCTGCGGGCCCTGGAGAAGTACGCCGTGCGCTGCGGCGGCGGCGTGAACCACCGGATGTCGCTGTCGGACGCCGCGCTGATCAAGGACAACCACGTGGTGGCGGCCGGAGGGGTGGCCGAGGCGTTCAGGGCGGTCAGGGAGCTCTACCCGGAGCTGCCGATCGAGGTGGAGATCGACCGGCTCGACCAGCTCGAGGCCGTGCTGGATGAGGGGGCCGAGGAGATCCTGCTGGACAACTTCACAATCGAGGACACAGCTCGCGCCGTACAAGTCGTGAAAAATCGGGCGAAAAACAGGGTTGTACTTGAAGCCAGCGGGGGATTGACCTTGGAATCGGCTCGTCGCGTGGCCGAAACTGGCGTTGACTACCTGGCGGTGGGGGCGCTGACGCACTCTGCGCCGGCCCTGGACATCGCACTGGATCTGCGGGGGTAATTGATGCTGCTCACGATCGACGTCGGCAACACGCACACGGTGCTGGGGCTGTTCGAGGGCGAGGACGTCATCGAGCACTGGCGGCTGGCCACCGACGCCCGCCGCACCGCCGACGAGATCGCGGTCGTCCTCCAAGGCCTGCTGACGCAGTCGCCGCTGCTCAAGGGGGCCGACATTGACGGCATCGCCATCTGCTCCACGGTTCCGAGCGTGCTCAACGAGATGCGCGAGATGTGCCGCCGCTACTACGGCGACGTCACGGCGGTGATCGTGGAGCCGGGCATCCGCACCGGGGTGCCCGTACGCATGGACAACCCCAAAGAGGTCGGCAGCGACCGGATCGTGAACGCGCTGGCGGCCATCGACCAGTACGGCGGCCCCTGCATCATCGTCGACTTCGGCACGGCGACGTCGTTCGACGCGGTGTCGGCCAAGGGCGAGTACGTCGGCGCGGTCACCGCGCCCGGCATCGAGATCTCGGTCGACGCGCTGGCCGCGGCCGGGGCGCAGCTGCACAAGGTGGAGCTGGTCAGGCCGCGCTCGGTGATCGCCAAGAACACGGTGGAGGCCCTGCAGGCCGGGATCATCTACGGGTTCGCGGGCCAGGTGGACGGGATCGTGGAGCGCATGGCGGCCGAGCTGGCCGACGACCCCGACGAGGTGACCGTGGTGGCGACGGGCGGGCACGCGAGCCTGGTGGTGGGCGAGTCGCGCTCGATCGACGTGCACGAGCCGTGGCTGACGCTCATCGGACTGCGCCTGATCTACAACAGGAACACGACCTGACGCCAGCAAGCGGCCCCCCACTCGGGCAAGGGGGCCGCTTGCGCGTATTCGGGGTCGACCGTCACTCGCTCTCGGCGGTGTAGATGTACTCCCAGTGGCCGCACTTGGTCGGGTAGTTGCTGTACTGGCCGATCTGGCAGACCTTCACCCGCAGGCTGGTGACGTCGTTCTCCTGGAAGGAGAACTTCTTGTAGCCGGGGAAGCCGCAGTACTTCTTGGAGTAGACCTGCGACCAGTCGTCGTCGAAGTCGCTGGCCTCGAACTTCACGTACGCGCACTTGCCACCCTCGTCGGCGTCGCGGTTGTCCAGGTCGTAGAGCCGGCCGCGGACGGTGACCTCGTTCGACTCGCCGTCCTCGTCCCAGTTGACGCCGACCCAGCCCTGCGACTTGGCGAGGTGGTTCTTGGCGTAGACGGGACCCCAGGAGCTGGAGTAGTCGTCGTTGTCGGCCGTGCTGGCACTGGCGGCGGAAGGAAGCGACAGGGCCACTGTGCTGGTCGCGGCGACGGCGAGTAAACCGGTGGCGATCTTCTTCAACATCTTCTCTCCTTGAGCTCTCCTTGGACCGGCTCCCTGCCGGCTCCCCCCTGAGCTCGTGAGATATTGATAAGGGAGAGCTCTTGCACAGGTCCTGCAGTGTTCCTGCAGCGGACCGACGAGGCCTTGCAGTTCGCCATATCCCCTACCCTTTGATGTTGTGAGCGACGAACTTCCCGAGCAGATGCGCATCCGGAGGGAGAAGCTCGACCGCCTTCGCAGCGAAGGCGTCGACCCTTACCCGGTGAATTTCCCACGCACGGCGACCAACGCCGAGGTCAGGGAGAAATACCAGGGCCTGGAGCCCGACACCGCCACCGGTGAAACGGTCGCGGTCGCGGGGCGCGTCATGCTCAACCGTGTGGGCGGCAAGCTCTGCTTCGCAACGATCCGCGACGGCGACGCCGACCTGCAGGTCATGATCTCGCTCGACAAGGTGGGCGAGGAGTCGCTGGCCTCGTGGAAGCGCGACGTCGACCTGGGCGACCACGTGGGCGTCACCGGCGAGGTCATCACCTCCCGGCGCGGCGAGCTGTCGATCCTGGCCGACAGCTGGCAGATCACCGCCAAGTGCCTGCGCCCGCTGCCGGAGAAGCACGTCGGCCTCACCGACCCCGAGGCACGAGTCCGCCAGCGCTACGTCGACCTCATCGTCAACGACGAGTCGAGGAAGATGGCCCGCCTCCGCAGTGCCACGGTGCGCGCGGTGCGCGACTTCTGGCACGAGGAGGACTACCTCGAGGTCGAGACCCCGATGCTGCAGCCCATCCACGGCGGCGCGACGGCCCGGCCCTTCAAGACCCACATCAACGCCTACGACATGGAGCTCTACCTTCGCATCGCGATCGAGCTCTACCTCAAGCGGCTCGTGGTCGGGGGCATCGAGAAGGTCTTCGAGATCAACCGCAACTTCCGCAACGAAGGCGCCGACTCCACGCACAACCCCGAGTTCACGATGCTCGAGGCGTACGGCACCTACCTCGACTACAACGACATGGCCGACCTGACCCAGCGGATGTACCAGAAGGCCGTGGTGGCCGCCCTGGACACCTCCGTGGTCGTCCACGACGGGGTGGAGGTGGACCTGGGGATCGCGAGATGGCCCCGCATCACCCTGTACGGCGCCGTCTCCGAGGCCGTCGGCGAGGAGATCACCACCTCGACCACGTTGGAGGAGCTCCGCAAGCTCGCGGACCGCCGCGAGGTCCACTGGGACCCGAAGTGGGGCTCGGGCAAGCTGGTGCAGGAGCTCTTCGAGGCACTGGTCGAGCACACGATCGTCCAGCCCACGTTCGTCATGGACTACCCGCTGGAGACCTCGCCCCTGACCCGTCAGCACCGGGACAACCCGCTGCTGACGGAGAAGTGGGACCTGATCGGCTTCGGCACCGAGCTGGGCACGGCCTACTCGGAGCTGGTCGACCCGATCGAGCAGCGCCGCCGCCTGACGGAGCAGTCCCTCCTGGCAGCCGGCGGCGACCTGGAGGCCATGCAGCTGGACGAGGACTTCCTGCAGGCCCTCGAGTACGCCATGCCGCCCACGGGTGGTGTGGGCGTGGGGATCGACCGCATGATCATGGCCTTCACCGGCAAGAACATCCGCGAAACCATCCTGTTCCCGCTGGTCAAGCCCACCCACTGACCCGTACGGCGGCCCGCCGCCCGCGTCGCCCGCTGGGGTGCGCGCGAGGGCGGCGGGTCAGGGGATGAGGACGAGGCGGCCGCGGAGGCCGCCGGCGGCCAGGCGGGCGTGGGCCTCGGCCGCCTTGTCCAAGGGGTACGTCTCCGCCACCCGCAACGTCAGCAGGCCACCCTCCACCAGCCGCACCACCTCCGCGAGCTGGGCGGCGTCGGCCCGGAAGAACACCGTGGCGACGTCGATCCCACGCAGCCCCACGGGCGCCACCCCCGCGGAGAGCGCGACGAAGGCCCCGCCGTCCCGCACGGCGTCCAAGGCCGCCAGGCCGAGCACGGCCGCGTCCACGACGGCGTCCACGCCCCCGGGGACGAGGGCACGTACGGAGGAGGCCACATTGTCGCCGCGGGGCACGAACCACTCGGCCCCCAGCCCTCGGACCAGCTCCTCGTCCCCGGCACTCGCGACCGCCGCCACTCGGGCACCGCGCAGGGTGGCCAGCTCGACCAGGTAGCCGCCGACGGCTCCAGCCGCCCCCGTGACCAGCAGCGTACGGCCAGGGCCGGCGCCCGCGCGGTCGAGTGCCTGCCAGGCCGTGAGCGTGTTGAGCGGGATCGTGGCCGCCTCCACGGCCGTGAAGCCGCGTGGGGCCCGCGCCACCGCCGAGGCGTCGACCACCACGTACTCGGCCTGCGCCTTGACCGATAGCTCCAGGCGCGCCACGAGTCCGATGACCTCCTCGCCCACGCGGAACGCGACCCCGTCGCCCACCTGGTCGACGGTCCCGGCGGCGTCGAAACCGAGCCCGTACGAGTCCAGCTTGCGGGCCACGCCGTGGTCCGCGAGCGTCCCGGCCGCCACGGCGAGGTCGAACAGATTCACCCCGGCCGCCGCCACCTTGATCCGCACCTGTCCGGGCCCCGCGGTGGGCACCGGCACCTCCACCAGCTGAGGAGCGCCGGAGCCGCCAATGAGTGCACGCATGTTCGTCATGGCGACGAGCGTAGGAAGAGTTACTCTCTTCTGGTAAGGAGGCACCTTGAAGTGCGTAACCCACCCAGGAGGAGGAGCGAACAGATGGCCACGAAGACGGCGGTGGAGCGGCGTGACGAGGCCAGGCAGGCGTTCGACGCGTACTTCGCCCAATGCCCCTCCAGGAAGCTTCTCGACCGCCTCAGCGACAAATGGGTCACCCTCCTGCTCAGCGCGCTGGCGGAGGGGCCGCGCCGCTACAGCGACCTGGCCAGGCGCGTCGCGGGCGTCAGCCAGAAGATGCTCACCCAGACCCTGCGCGGCCTGGAACGCGACGGCCTGGTCTCGCGCACGCTCACTCCGTCGGTGCCCGTACGGGTGGACTACGCGCTCACCCCGCTGGGCGAGAGCCTGATGCCGCTGGTGGCCGCGATCAAGAGCTGGGCGGAGACGCACATCGAGGACGTCGAGGCGGCCAGGGACCGGTACGACGCCACCAACGCCTGACCGAGTCCCTTACAGAAAGTGGTCGCGAAGCTGCCTTCCGGCACGCCGGTTACCGATACGAGGGCAGTTGTCAGCATCGGGTCAAGGTCGCCGGCGATTGTCCCGCTCCAACGCCGGAAGCGCCCGAAGCCTCACGAGTGCCGGCATGATCGCCATATCGGGGACCGGGCACGCACGCCCGGAAACAGGGCCGCCGGCCACGGGCGGCGGCGCGAGCAGCGCGGCGGCGGCCACTCGATTACCCCTAGGCCAATCGGAGCATGCGGCTCCGAATAATCCAATACGTCGGCTTGACCTGGATCTCTCGAATGGAGTGCCGGCGCCGTACAAAGCGAGCGATTGGTGGCTCGCCGTGCGAGCGGAAGATCGCGAATCGCGCGCTCCGGCGGCAACGACCGGCTTATGGATCACACCGAAACTCCGCGCCGAACAGATCCAAATCGGCAACGCCCGAAGATCCCATTGATGGCACATGGCAGGCCCAATGAGATCACTCATCCGAGACCGGGCGCCCTGACATATCGCGAGTGCCTCATATATAACGGATCATGTCAATAGAGCTCGTCAAGTGCGGCGATTGTCATGCTTGACGACCTTTCCAGGATGCGTTTACCGTCTGCGAGGAGCGGCTTTGGCCCATCTGTGAGGTCCGAGTTCTGCTGTTGGGGGGGAGGGCTCCCGATGGATGTGCTCACTGAAGGCGTTGAGCTAAGCCATGCTGATTTGGCGCTGCTGGCGGAGCTGGCAAGGGGAGTCACGGTCGATCGGGTGGGCAGACGTCTGGATATCAGCGGGCGCACGGTACGCCGGAGATTACGGGGCATCTGCGACCGCATCGGCGTCGCCACGGCGATCGAGGCCGTGGCCTGGGCCGCGCGCCGCCAGCTGATCTAGTGCTGCGGGATGTCTCAGTCGGCGATGCGCACCGCGCCGGCGAAGGGCCGCCTGCCGAGTGCCGAGACCCGTACGACGTCGCCCGTCTGCGGGGCGTGCACCATCATGCCTCCGCCGATGTAGATGCCCACGTGGTGCAGGTCGCTGTAGAAGAACACCAGGTCGCCGGGCCGCAGCTCAGAGCGGGAGATGTGCCTGCCCGCGGTCCACTGGTCGCCGGTGTAGTGCGGCAGCGAGATGCCCACCCGCTGGTACGCCGCCATGACCAGCCCGGAGCAGTCGTAGGAGCTCGGGCCCTCGGCGCCCCAGACGTACGGCTTGAGCTGCTGCGTGAGCGCCCACCGCGCGGCCTCCGCGGCCTTGCCGCTGCCCGCGATGGGCAGGTTGACCCGCACGGCGCGCGTGCCTGGCTGCCCCGCCTCGCCGAGGGCCCGCTTGAACAGGCTGCTCTCGACCTTGGTGACCAGCTTGGTGATCTTGTCGCGCTTGGACTGGAGGTCATCGACGATCTTCTGGACCTCGTCGATGCGCGCCTTGGCGCCTGCCTTGGCACGGGCGGCGGCGTCCATGGCCTTGGCGAGCTGGTTGATCTCCTCGCCCTGCTCCTGCTCCAGTGCGTACGAGGTCGCGGCGCGGCTGAGGAACTCCTCGGGGTCCTCGGAGGTCGCGAACGCCAGAGTCTTGGTGAGGCCGCCCGTGATGTAGGCGTTCTGGGCGAGCAGGGCGGCCTTCGCGCGCTTGGCGGCCAGATCCGTCTCGCTGCTCGTCAGCGTCTTCTGCGCGACCTCAGAGGCCTTCTTGGCTGTCTTGAGCTTCTCCCGCTGGCCGTTGTACTGCTCGGTCAGCGTCTCGATCTGCGTGTGCAGCTCCTGGGCCTGGTCGGCGAGCTCCTTCAACGAGGGCTTGGGGTCCGCGGACGCCGAACCGACGGGGATGGCGAACAGCAGCGCGGCGACTGTGAGACTCACCACACCGAAGTGGCGTGGGCGCCGTGCCCGTTCCGGAGGGCGGGCGTGCTTGCCCGCCGACTTCCCCCCGCCGTTGCGCGTGCGCTTCACCAACCAGCTCCTCTCTTGGACGCCTACCGGGTTAGCTGACGGGTTCGGGCCGGAGCAGCCCTACCGAGAGACTCGGACTCACCCCTGTGGTGGCGCTGGAGGTCGCCACCGATGGATCCCCGGCTTCCCTTTCGGGAATTGAGCGTGTCTCCCGCGCGGCACGCGTGGAAACATTGTCGCTGGACACTAATGCACTCCAGGTTCGTGCTCAACCAGAACTGCCAAGTCTGTAGAGGTTTCACAACCGAAGGGTCACAAGGTGATCTCGTGATCACCTGTGCAGAACAGACCTTATGCCCTCTATGTCCGTGCTTTCGCGCAAACGAGACTGGGGGCAAGCTCCGTGCTCGTCTGGCCACGGGATGTAACAGGATGGGCCGAGCTATGGGAGTTAGGGCCGAGCCGTAATGAGATCTGTACCCTGGAGAGCCATGGAGCAGGTGGCCGAACTGACAACGCCCGAGACCGCGGTGGTGGTCCGGAGAGCCCGCACGCCCGACGTGCGCGCGGTCAGGCGCCTGGTGGACACCTACGCGGGCGCGGGCCCGCGGCTCCTGGAAAAGGCCACTGTGACGCTGTACGAGGACGTACAGGAGTTCTGGGTGGCCGACCGAGGCGGGCAGGTCGTCGGCTGCGGCGCGCTCCACGTGCTCTGGGAGGACCTCGCAGAGATCCGCACGGTGGCCGTGGATCCCGAGTGCCGGGGGATGGGCGTCGGCCACCGGATTGTCTCCGCGTTGATCCAGCACGCCAAAGATCTGGGTCTGCGACGTGTATTCTGTCTCACTTTTGAGGTCGACTTCTTCGCGAGGCACGGGTTCCGCCCGATCCAGGGCACACCGGTCTCACCCGAGGTCTACGCCGAACTGCTGGCCTCGTATGACGAGGGTGTGGCCGAGTTCCTCGACCTGGAACACGTCAAGCCGAACACGCTGGGCAACACCCGCATGCTGCTCCACCTGACATCGGGTGACGCGGACCTTGACCAGATGGAAAGGTGATTGTTGATACCTATGTCGATACGTTGGGCAGCACAGGCATGTGTCCTGACACGTGCCACATGCGCACTCGAAGCGAGGTGACACGGTGAGCACCGGACAGCCGCCGTATCCACAGGACGAATCCGGCGACAATCCCGCCGGCACTCCGGAATACGGTCAACAGAACGCGGGTCGCCGCCCCGGCGAGCCCGACCCCGACGTGACTGTGGTCGGCTACCGGGCGGACGATGCCTACGGTCAGCAGCCCCAGTACGGCCAGCAGGGCTACGGCCAGCAACAGCAGTATGGCCAGCAGCCCCAGTACGGCCAGCAACAGCAGTACGGTCAGCCCCAGTACGGGCAGCAGCCTCAATACGGCCAGCAGCCCCAGTACGGCCAGCAGCCGCAGTCCCAGCCCGGCTACGGGCAGCAGGGCTACGGCCAGCAGGCCCAGTCGCAGCCGGACTACGGGCAGCAGCAGTATGGTCAGCAGCCCCAGTACGGCCAGCAGCAGCCGGGCCAGCAGGGCTACGGCCAGCAGCCCCAGTACGGCCAGCAGCCGCAGTCGGGCCAGCAGGGTTACGGCCAGCAGCCCCAGTCGCAGCCCGGCTACGGGCAGCAGGGCTACGGCCAGCAGCCTCCCTCGGGCCAGCAGTACGGTCAGCAGGCCCAGTCCCAGCCTGACTATGGTCAGCAGCCTCAGTACGGCCAGCAGCCGCAGTCGGACTACGGGCAGCAGGGCTACGGCCAGCAGGCCCAGTCGCAGCCGGACTACGGCCAGCAGCAGTACGGCCAGCAGCCGCAGTCCCAGCCGGACTACGGGCAGCAGCAGTACGGTCAGCAGCCCCAGTACGGCCAGCAGCAGCCGGGCCAGCCGGACTATGGCCAGCAGCAGTACGGTCAGCCCCAGTACGGCCAGCAGCAGGCCCAGCCGGGCTACGGCCAGCAGTACGGCGACCAGCAGCAGTACGGCCAGGCTTACGGGCAGCCGCAGCAGTACGGCCAGCCCGGCTACGGTCAGGCCCACGGACAGCCGGGTCCGGTGGGCGTGCAGCCGCCCGGCGCGCCGGCTCCGCTGGCGGAGTGGTGGCAGCGCCTGGTGGCGAGGATCATCGACGGCGTCATCTTCGGCATCCTCTACACGCTGATCACCATCGTCGTCAGCCTGCTCGCCGTGGGCTACGACTCCGCCACAGGTCTTACCACCGGTATCCTGAGCGGCTTCCTGGTGGGGCTCGTTCAGTATCTCCTCCTGGCCTTGCTGTATGTCGGCTACGACTTCTTCATGACCAAGATGAACGGCCAGACGGTCGGGAAGATGGTCATGGGCATCAAGGTCGTGCCGGTCGGTGCCGGGATGCCGCCCGGCGGCCTGGCCACCGACGCGGCGCTCAAGCGTGCGGCAGGCACCTGGGGCTGGTACTTCCTCGGCGTCATCCCGTTCATCGGCCCGCTGTTCGGCGTCATCGGCACGGGTCTGAACGGCGCCTCGCAGCTGTGGGACAAGCCTCTGCAGCAGACGTTCGCCGACAAGTTCGCGAACACCGTAGTGGTGAAGATCAAGTAGTTCACGCGACAGGTAAAAGCAGGGGCCGGCTTCGTGCCGGCCCCTGTTTTGTGTGCGGGAGGCGTACCAAAATGAGGGCCTGGGTCGCTGATGACGCGAGGTGGGAGTTATGGCCGGGTCGCCGTCGTGGGCGGACGCGCTGCCCGCGGAATGGTGGGAACGGCTCGCCGCCCGAGCGATTGAAGCGCTCGTCTTCGGGGTGTTCTATTACATTCTGTTCATCGCGCTATGGGGCATCTTCCGAACTGTAGGCATGCTGGAGGTGTTCGACGGCCGGCTGCCCGGTGCGTTCGCGTGGTTGGCCGCAGGGCTGGGTTATGTGGGCTACGACTGGTGGGCCCATTCCAGGCGCGGCAGGACGTTCGGGAAGGCGATCATGAGGATTCGCCTGGCCCCGGACGATGTTCCGTCCGGGGCGCTGCTCAAACGGTCCCTGCTGTATCCGGGGCCTGTCATGCTGATGGGCATTCCCGTGGCCAATCTGCTCGCCGGAATGCTCCTGTTCTGTGTGGGCCTGCTCATCCTGATCGACAAGCCCCTGGAGCGGGGACCGCATGACAGACTAGCTGGAACGCGCGTCGTAAAAGATCTTCAGTGAGCCATCTGCCCCAGGCGGGATGCCAATTCTCAAAATTTTCCCTTGATCCGGTAAGGAGTCTGGAGAGACTGGCATTAGGCTATGGGGCGTCCGGGTTGCCGGACGTTGGCGCCCCCGCGACGCGTGGGGCATCTGTGCGCCGCTATGGTCGTGTCTGGGTGGTAGACACCTTGTGCGTCACGAGGGTCCCAGTGCTCCTCCTGGTCGCGCTCCCATCCACATAATGCGCCCCCGAAACCCCGCTAGCCGTGGAGGCGAGGACGAATGGAAGCCCTTACAGACGTATTGTCAGCGCTCATCCCCCCGGTGGTGGTGGGCGGCGCCTTCATCTTTGGCGTAGTGAAGTTGGTCCGATCCGAGGTCCTCGGAGGTCGCCGAAACCGTGAGGATCAGGCCGAGGAGCCAGAACTGATCGGCCAGTCAGCCGAATCCCCGCAGCGCTGAATTGTCTCCGCGCCTTTCCGGGTATATGTTTGGGCAGGCGAATGAAACAATGCTCCGCGAAAGGATTGCGTACATGGCCAAGCAGATCCAGGAGATTCTCATCGATGACCTCGATGGGGGCGAGGCCAATGAGACGGTCAGCTTCGCTATTGACGGCTCGTCCTATGAGATTGACCTCAGCGACCTTAACGCGAAGAAGCTGAGGGACGCGCTCACGCCTTTCGTGCAGCACGCGCGCAGGGCGGGCGCAGTCTCCACGCGTCGCCGCGGTCGCGGCGGCAGCCGGGCGATGAGCCGCGAGAAGAGCTCCGAGATCCGGCAGTGGGCCAAGGCTCACGGCCTGCCGGTCAGCGAGCGCGGGCGGATCGCCTCCACGGTCGTCGAGAAGTACGAGGCGGCTCACTGAGCGAGTCGCCTATCGACCATGCGCTTATGCCGTTCGCCTAGGACCCCGGCGGCCGCCATAAGCGCATGATCGTATCTGGGGCCGGTTCTCGAATGCCGCGTGCCCGGATGGCGATCTTCCACACCGCGCATATGCGGGCGTTTTGGTCGGGTGTGCCGGTCCATGGACCGGCACCGTTTCACCGGCGGTCGCCCGCATATCTGGTTACGCCCCGTGCTGCTCCCGGAAAGTCAGTCACGGGGCCATACCTCATTCAACGTACGTTCGCGGCCGTACGTCACGAGTGGAACCACGTTCATGGAACGCGCCATCGCCGTAAATCACGGTGACGTATAGCCGGAAGTCGCCTGAAGGCGATCTCCGGCCACGGCCGCGTCTATAGCGGTGATCTCTCCGAACGTAAACCGGGCACCGCTACTGTAAGTAAACCCGCGACCGGCGGGATGGACGGCTCCGGGCAATACCGGCAGCCCTGCCGGCTCCTTGGTGCCGGGTAAAACCTGCTAACCCGAGCATGGCTCGCACAAACCCCGTTCCCCGGCATGTGCGCACAATGCCCTGCCATCTCGCGTGCACACAAGTGCGGCGAATGTGGTGTCCCGGGGCAGGTTTGATCTCATGATGCGAGATGAACTCGGTAACCGGGCTGACCAGATCGCGTGATTCCCCCGGTGTGCGGTCCGTGCCGCGTTGTGCTCAGGGCGTAGGACGGCCGTTTGGACGGGGGCCCCTCCCGTACATAGGATGATTGCGTAACGATACGGACGCGGCATCCGAGATGTGCGGGCGAAGGGGCGGTCCCCAACGCCTACTCCGCTCCGGCGCGTCCGATGGCCGATCCGTGTGGGTCCGTATGCGTCGCGAGGGCAATTTTCGACGCTTCCGAGAAGCGTCTTAAACATCGTTCGCTTGCGGCGTATCGGGAACACGTCACCCCCGAACAGTAGTTGGATGGAGGGTGAACGCCCTGCTCTCGGGGAACGTCTCTGCTATAGAGCGTGTCAGCGGCAGTGGGCACGGTTCGCCGAGCCAGGGCTAGCATGCGGGATGACGGGACCGGATTTACCGGCCTGACTGACCGCTCTGTGAGGAGCGACGAGATGTTCGAGAGGTTCACCGACCGAGCGAGGCGTGTTGTCGTCCTGGCCCAAGAAGAGGCCAGGATGCTCAACCACAACTACATCGGCACTGAGCACATTCTTCTTGGTTTGATCCATGAAGGTGAGGGCGTGGCCGCCAAGGCTCTGGAGAGCCTCGGCATCAGCCTTGAGGGTGTGCGCCAGCAGGTCGAGGAGATCATCGGCCAGGGCCAGTCGGCTCCGTCGGGGCACATTCCGTTCACCCCGCGGGCCAAGAAGGTCCTCGAGCTGTCGCTCCGTGAGGCTTTGCAGCTGGGCCACAACTACATCGGCACCGAGCACATCCTGCTCGGGCTCATCCGCGAGGGTGAAGGTGTGGCCGCCCAGGTGCTGGTCAAGCTTGGAGCTGATCTCAACCGTGTGAGGCAGCAGGTCATCCAGTTGCTCCACGGTTACCAGGGCAAGGAGCCGGCCGCGGCGGGTGGTCCGCAGGAGTCGGCGCCCTCGACCTCCCTGGTGCTCGACCAGTTCGGCCGCAACCTGACCCAGGCGGCCCGTGAGGGCAAGCTGGATCCGGTGATCGGCCGTGAGAAGGAGATCGAGCGGGTCATGCAGGTCCTCTCGCGGAGGACCAAGAACAACCCGGTTCTGATCGGCGAGCCCGGTGTCGGCAAGACCGCCGTCGTCGAGGGGCTGTCGCAGAAGATCGTCAGGGGTGAGGTGCCCGAGACGCTGAAGGACAAGCAGCTGTACACGCTTGACCTCGGTGCTCTGGTCGCCGGTTCCCGTTACCGCGGTGATTTCGAAGAGCGTCTGAAGAAGGTGCTCAAGGAGATCCGTACGCGCGGGGACATCATCCTGTTCATCGACGAGTTGCACACGCTCGTGGGCGCGGGCGCGGCTGAGGGCGCGATCGACGCGGCCAGCATTCTCAAGCCGATGCTGGCGCGTGGCGAGCTGCAGACGATCGGCGCGACCACGCTCGACGAATACCGCAAGTACCTCGAGAAGGACGCCGCGCTGGAGCGCCGCTTCCAGCCGATCCAGGTGGCCGAGCCCTCGCTCAGCCACACGATCGAGATCCTCAAGGGTCTGCGCGACCGCTACGAGGCGCACCACCGCGTGTCCATCACCGACGACGCGCTGGTGGCCGCCGCGCAGCTGGCCGACCGCTACATCAGCGACCGCTACCTTCCCGACAAGGCGATCGACCTCATCGACGAGGCGGGTTCCCGGATGCGCATCCGCAGGATGACCGCTCCGCCGGACCTGCGCGAATACGACGAGAAGATCGCCAATGTCCGCCGCGACAAGGAGTCCGCGATCGACGCGCAGGACTTCGAGAAGGCCGCTGCCCTCCGCGACCAGGAGAAGCAGCTCCAGCTCAAGCGCGAGCGGCGGGAGAAGGAGTGGAAGGCCGGCGACATGGACGTCGTGGCCGAGGTCACTCAGGAGCTGATCGCCGAGGTTCTGGCGACCGCCACCGGCATCCCGGTCTTCAAGTTGACCGAGGAGGAGTCGCAGCGTCTGCTCCGTATGGAGGATGAGCTGCACAAGCGGATCATCGGTCAGGATGATGCGATCAAGGGTCTGTCGCGGTCGATCCGGCGTACGCGTGCTGGTCTGAAGGACCCGCGTCGTCCTGGTGGTTCGTTCATCTTCGCGGGTCCTTCTGGTGTGGGTAAGACGGAGCTGTCGAAGGCTCTGGCGGAGTTCCTCTTCGGTGATGAGGATGCTCTGATCAGCCTGGACATGTCGGAGTTCATGGAGAAGCACACCGTTTCGCGGCTGTTCGGCTCGCCTCCCGGCTATGTCGGGTATGAGGAGGGTGGTCAGCTGACGGAGAAGGTGCGGCGTAAGCCGTTCTCGGTGGTCTTGTTCGATGAGATCGAGAAGGCTCATCCGGACATCTTCAACTCGCTGCTGCAGATCCTGGAGGATGGTCGTCTGACCGATGCTCAGGGTCGTGTGGTGGACTTCAAGAACACGGTCATCATCATGACCACCAACCTGGGCACGCGGGATATCTCCAAGGGCATCGGGGTGGGGTTCGCGAAGTCGAATGACGCCGACTCCAACTACGACCGGATGAAGTCGAAGGTGCAGGAGGAGCTCAAGCAGCACTTCCGGCCGGAGTTCCTCAACCGTGTCGATGACATCGTGGTCTTCCATCAGCTGACGCCGGCCGAGATCATCAAGATCGTGGATCTGATGCTGGCTCAGGTCGATGCCCGGCTGAAGGACCGCGACATGGGGCTGGAGGTTTCGCCTGAAGCCAAGCAGTTGCTGGCCGACCGGGGTTACGACCCGGTCATGGGCGCCCGTCCGCTGCGCCGTACGATCCAGCGCGAGCTCGAGGACTCGCTGTCGGAGAAGATCCTGTACGGCGAACTCCGGCCGGGCCAGGTCGTCAAGGTGACGATCGAGGGCGAGGGCGACAACGCCAAGTTCCTCTTCAAGGGCGAGTCCGCCTCCAAGGTCCCGGACTCGGCCGCCGCCATCGCAGCGCCGATCCAGCACTGACGGATCTCCGGAAGCCCCCGTGTGAGATGCCTCACACGGGGGCTTTCGCACGTTCTACGTGAGGCCCGCTCGCCACCACTGTCTCCTTGGAGACCCCGCTGACAGGCGGGCATGGTGGCTGTCTCGGGCCTTGTGGCGATCCCCAAGGGACACGCACTCGGGCCGTTGCGTAATTGTTGAGGTACCGGGTGTACCGCCACCACCGCGAGTAGTACTACACTGCGTAGAGCTTCGCCAAGTCTCATCCAAGCGACTCACAAGAGCGTGTTCCTAGGCTGACGCCTGCTCCCTGGGGAGTAGTGCGGAATCACCTCAGGGCGGACGCGCGGCCCATCACCGAGCAGGCATGCTCGCAAGGGCCGGAACGTCCGAGGGCGGGCGACCGGAACACAAAGAGCAAGCCGTGGAGGAAACCGATGCGCCTACGTCACGCCGACGGAACGCTCGTTCACCTCGCCTACAACGCAGGCGTCCACCCCGCTGAAGACCTGGAGAACCTGATCGCCCACCTGACCCGTTACGCCGTACCGGTGCGCAAGCGGCTGGGCGTGGAGCGCATGGGTATCGGGCTGTGGCTCTCGCCGAGCGTCGCCGACCACCTCACGGCCGACCGCATCGAGCTCGTACGGCTGCGCCGCTCCCTGGAGGAGCGCGGCCTGGAGGTCGTGAGCCTCAACGGCACCGGTGGCCGCAACCAGGAGGTCCCCGGCCCCGACTGGGCCAAGCCCGAGCGCTACCGCTACACCATGGCCCTGGCCAAGATCCTGGCGTTCCTGCTGCCGGAGGATGTGCGGTTCGGGAGCATCTCGACGATCCCGATCGGATGGCGCCGCGACTGGCCCGCCGATCTGCACTCGATCGCCACCCGCCGCCTCGAGCGCCTGGCGCGCGAGCTGCGCGGCATCTACAGCGTGACAGGCAAGACGATCAGGGTCGGGTTCGAGCCGTGGCCCGGGTGCGTGCTTGAGACGACCGAGCAGGCGCTGGAGCGGGTGTGCGGCATCGACTCCGAGCACCTGGGCGTGTGCCTGGACGCCTGCCACCTCGCCTGCGGGGCCGAGGAGCCCGGTGCGGCACTGAAGGGCCTGGCCGCGGCCGGTGCGCCTGTGGTCAAGCTGGGGCACGTACACAACCACACGGGGGAGACGCCGAGCACGGGTGCCGTGCTGCACGACACGCTCACGGCGATGCTGTCGGGGGCGGTCAGCGGGAGCGCGCACATCGAGGTCGAGACGCACAACCTGACCGTGCCGGGGCGCGCCAAGGGGCCTGGGGCGCTGGTGTCGCTGCTGGCCGACGAGCTGGACTGGGCCCGTACGAACCTCACCAGCCTTGGCCTCCAGCTGGCCGCCTGACCCTTCGGATTCAGAGGGTGCCGAACCAGCCGGGGGTGTCGAGGCGCCAGAGGTTGGCCGGGGTCATCCTGCGCAGGTCGGACTCCAGGGCGTGCAGGCGGTCCTCTCCGAGCTCTGAGGCCCAGCGGGCGCGCAGGGTGTCGAAGATGCGGGCCGAGCGGTTCAGGGCGTCCATTCCGTACGGGGTCAGCCGGACGATCTTGCGTCTGGTGTCGTGGGGGTCGGCGGTTCTTTCCACGTAGCCCACGCGTTCCAGGGTGTCGATGGTCTTGCCCGCGGCCTGTTTGGAGACCCCGAGCGTACGCCCCAGCTCGACGGCCGTCGTGCCGTGCTGGCCGATCGCCTGCATGACGAACCCGTGCATGGGGCGCATGTCCGGATGACCCTGCAGGGCGAGCTCGGCGTGGAGTTCATCGATCAGCACCCGGAACGCGAGCAGCAGACGGAGCGGTAGTTCGAAGCCTTGGCTTGACATGATGGACAACCTGATTGACTATATGGACAACGTAGTTGCCTATCTTAGGGGGTTCACGGAGTGACTGTCGTACGTTCGGCGGAGGCGCGGCGATCGGAGACTCCTACCGGGGTCATGACGACGTTCGCCTCGCCGACGCAGGGAGGGGCCTCCCGGGCGCTGTGGCGGGTCGATGCCCGGCCCGGCGCCGAGGGGCCGGTGCACGACTTCGACAGCGAGCAGGTGTGGAGCTGGGTGGCCGGGACGGCGACCGTGGAGCTGGGCGGTGACACGTTCAGCGTGGCCGCCGGGGACACCGTCGTCATGCCCGCCCATACGGTGCGGCGGGTCCTGGCCGACCCGGCCTCCGGTTACACCGCCATCGTCACGGCCCCCGCCGGCGCGCGGGCCATGGCCGCGGACGGGGCCGACTACGGCGTTCCGCCGTGGATCGCGTGAAAGGAGATCCTGATGTCTGTTGTCATGTCCGCCGATACGCGCAAGACCGAGACGCCCAACGGTGTCATGACCACGCTCGCCTCCCCGACCCAGGGCGGGGCGGGACAGGCGGTGTGGCGGGTGGACGCCAAGCCGGGCATGGTGGGGCCGGTGCACGCGTTCGACGCCGAGCTGGTGTGGACCTGGCTCGACGGGGCGGCCGTCGTCGAGCTGGGCGGTGAACGGGTCGAGGTCGGCGCGGGGGACACCATGGTGCTGCCCGCGAACGTGAGCCGGCAGATGTTCGCGGATCCGGTGCGCGGCTTCGTGTCGATCGTGGTCGCGCCGCCCGGGGCCGAGGCCTACAACCCGGACGGGGTCTCCGAGCCGGACGCCTGCGACCTGGCACCCAAGGGGACAGAGCGGACCATACCCCCGTGGGTCAGGTGACCGGGAGACGGTAGGTGCCGTCGTCCAGGTGCTCGGCCAGTCCGTCGGCGATGAGGCCGTCCAGGGCACGCTCGCGTTGCGCCGTCTCGTCCCACACCGCGTCCAGGGCGGCCTTGGGGACCGGGCCGTGGGCCGACCGCAGCACCTCCAGCAGGCGGCCGCGGCACTGGCGGTCGGTGCCCGCGTACGTCTGGCCCTTGCGCGCGGGGCCGGCGTGCGGCGGCTTGCCTGCCAGCCGCCAGGCGCACAGGTGAGTGATCGGGCAGTCGGCGCAGCGCGGGGCGCGGGCCGTGCAGACGAGCGCTCCCAGCTCCATCACGGCCACGCCCCAGCGGGCGGCGCCCAGTTCGGGCAGGAGGGCCTCGGCGAGCCGCCGCTCGGCCGCCGAGGTGGCTGTAGGAGGGTACTCCTCGGCGCGTACGGCTCTGGCGAAGACCCGGCGGACGTTGGTGTCCAGGACGGCGTGGCGGCCGCCGTACGCGAAGCTGGCGACCGCGGCGGCGGTGTACTCGCCGATGCCGGGCAGCGACAGCAGGGTCGCGTGGTCGGAGGGCACCTCGCCGCCGTGCTCGTCGGTGATGGCCCTCGCGCAGGCGTGCAGCCGGAGCGCCCTGCGCGGGTAGCCGAGCCGGCCCCAGTGGCGTACGGCCTCGCCCGGCTGCTCGGCGGCCAGCGCCTTGGGCGTGGGCCAGCGGGCCATCCAGTCGTGCCAGATGGGCAGCACGCGTACGACCGGGGTCTGCTGGAGCATGATCTCGCTCACCAGTACGCCCCACGGGGTCGCGTCGGCGGCACGCCACGGGAGGTCTCGGGCGTTGTCCTCGTACCAGTCCAGAACGGGGGCGTGTAGGAGGTTCGGCTCAACCACGCGGTCAAGCGTATTCGGAGAATGAAGCTTTCGGCGTGTCGTCACTCAACGTAGCCACTGCGGGAACCATCCTGTGCGTATGGATCCGGATACTATACGTGGCGACGGCGGTGATGTTTACTGGCGCCGCCGGATGAGCGTCCTGGTGGCGGTGCTCGTCGTAGTGGCCGTCGTGGCATGGGCGTGCTCCAGCGGGGGCAGCGGGCCGGAACGCGCGTCCAGCGCGCAGACGTCACCGAGCGCTACGCCCGTCGTCGATCCGCTGCTGGCGGGGCTCCGTACGCTCGCCATGGGCACGGCCAGCCCGTCACCGACCCCGACCACCACCCCCACGGCCACCGCGGCGGCGGCTCCCAAGCGCCCGGGCGACCCCTGCGCCAAGGAGGACCTGGTCCTCAGCCTCCAGGGAGGCAAGGAGGAGATCTACTCGGCCGGCGCCCGGCCGACGTTCATGGTGACGCTGGTGAACATCGGCCCCGTGATGTGCACGGCCGACGTCGGGCCGCGCGCCATGGAGGTCCGCATCACCTCGGGTGAGGACCGCATCTGGTCCACCGCGGACTGCGTCAGCGGGGTGGGCTCGGAGCTCAAGAAACTGCAGCGCGGGGTGCCCTACGTCCGGTCGCTTGAATGGGACCGGCACCGCTCCAGCACCGACTGCCGCGCCACCCCGGCCACCGCGCTGCCGGGGACGTACGTGGCCACGGTGCACATGGGCGAACTCCGCACCCCCAAGGGCGTCTTCCACCTCCGCTGAGCGCCGGCCGGTTCCCCTCCACGGCCGTCTAGGCCCGGTCGTAGCGCATGACCACGATGTTCGAGTCGCAGGTGCGTGACTCGACGAGCCGCAGGTTGAGCCGGTCCTCCCGGGGCAGGAACAGCGGCTTGCCGCCGCCCAGCACGACCGGGTGCACGGCGACGTGGTACTCGTCGATCAGGCCGTGATCGGTGAGCGTGGCGGCCAGCCGGGAGCCGCCGGTCAGCAGCAGGTCCTTGCCGGGCTGCCGCTTGAGCTCGGCGACCTCCTCGGCGACGTTCTCCCTGATGATGGCGGCGGCCCACTCCGTCTCGGCCAGGGTGGCCGAGAAGACGATCTTCGGGGTGCCACGCCAGATCGGCGCGTACGTCAGGACGTGCGGGTGGTCGGACATCGACTCGGCGGTCGGCCAGAAGCTCACCATGCCCTCCCACACGCCGCGCCCGTACAGGAGGGTGTCGACCCGCTCGGTGAGCGCGTCGGAGTACGCCGAGAGCTCCCTGCCCATCACCGGCCAGTCGAACTCGCCCTGAGGCCCGTCGATGTGCCCGTCGACCGAGGTGTGCACCCAGTAGATGATCTTGCGCATGTCCCGCTCCTTCACGTCAGCTGTTCTCGCTTTCGCGGAGGGGTCGGAGGCGCGCGTCCGTTCTCTACATCCAGCCGGAAGTTTTTTGGCTGCTTTGACGGCCACCGCCATTGGCCGAGCAACTTACTTGTCGGCCGGTTAGTATGCAATCCATCTGACGGCCGGTAAGTGCGGAGGATCATTGCCATGCCCACGAAGCAGGCCCACACCTTGGACGTGCCCGGTGCCCGCCTCCACTACCAGGTGCGCGGGCAAGGGCCCGCACTCCTGTTGATCCCTGGAAGCAACGGCGACGCCGACCTGTTCGACACCGTCGCGGACCTGCTCGCCCCTCGTTACACCGTCATCAGCTACGACCGGCGCGGGTTCTCCAGAAGCATCCTCAACGCATCATTCGAAGACGAGGCCTGGGGCGAGACCCACGTCAACGACGCGCGTCGCCTGCTGCGGACAGTCGCGAAGGGCCCGGCGCACGTCTTCGGCAGCAGCGCGGGCGCAGTCATCGGACTCGCCCTGATCAGCCAGAGCCCCGGCCTGGTCACCAGGCTGATCGCCCACGAGCCGCCCCTGGCGGAGATGCTGACCGATGCCGCCAGATGGCGGACGTTCTTCCAGCAGGTGTACGACACCTACCGGCGGGACGGCGCGGGCCCGGCGATGCAGATGTTCATGACCGGCATCGGCCTGGACTCACTCCAGCGACCAGCCGACATCGACCCTGACCTGATCCGCCGCCTGTCCGGCAACCTCGGCTTCTTCCTCGATCACGAAGTGCGGCAGGCGCCCGGCCATCGCCCCGATCTGGCGACCCTGGACGCCCAGCAGGCGCGGATCGTGATGGCCGGCGGCCGGGACTCCCGGCAGCACTTTCCCTACCGGGCCGGCCTTGCCCTGGCCGACCGCTGGGGGAAACGCGTGATCGATTTCCCGGGCGACCACACCGGCTACTGGTCCGACCCGGCCGGGTTCGCCACTACCCTCATCGACGTCCTGGACGGCCCGAGGACCTAGCCGCCCGGGCGGAGGCGACGAGGCCGATCCTGGGCGGTCTAGACGTAGCGTTCGAGGATGGAGGACTCGGCCAGGCGGGAGAGGCCCTCTCGGACGCTACGGGCGCGCGACTCCCCGACTCCCCCCACCGCCTGCAGGTCGTCGATGCTGGCCGCCAGCAGCTTCTGCAGCCCGCCGAAATGGTTCACCAGGCGCTCCACCACCGTGGCCGGCAGGCGTGGAACCTTGGCCAGGAGGCGGAAGCCCCGGGGGCTGACCGGGCTGTCCAGCTTGTCGGTGCCGATGTGGCCCAGGACGTGGGCGACGGTCCCGAGGTCCAGCAGTTCGGTGCCCGACAGCTTGTCCAGGTCGTGCATCGCGTCGATCAGGCGCCTCTGTCGGCGGCCGGAGGGGGCCGGGAGGTAGTCGCGGACGACCAGCTCGCGCTCCGAGTCGACGCCGGCCACCAGCTCGTCCAGCTGCAAGGACAGCAGGCGGCCGTCCGTGCCCAGCTCGACCACGTAGCCCTTGATCTCGTCGGCGATCCTGCGGACCATCTCGAGGCGCTGGGCGACCGCGGACACGTCTCTGACCGTGACCAGGTCCTCGATCTCCAGGGCCGAAAGGGTGCCCGAGACCTCGTCCAGGCGGTGTTTGTAGCGCTCGAGGGTGGCCAGGGCCTGGTTGGCCTTGGAGAGGATGACCGCCGACTCCTCCAGGACGTAGCGGATGCCGTCGAGGTAGAGGGCGATGATGCGCATCGACTTGCTGATGGCGATGATCGGCAGGCCCGTCTGCCTGGCCACGCGCTGGGCGGTGCGGTGGCGGGTGCCGGACTCGTCGGTGGGGATGGCGGGGTCGGGCACCAGGTGCACGGCGGCGCGTACGATCTTGTGTTCGTCGCTCAGCACGATGGCGCCGTCCATCTTGGCCAGCTCGCGCAGCCGGGTGGCAGAGAAGTCGACGTCGAGCTCGAAACCGCCGCTGCAGACCTCTTCGACGACCTGGTTGTAGCCGAGCACGATCAATCCGCCGGTCTGCCCGCGCAGGATCCGTTCCAGGCCGTCGCGGAGAGGTGTGCCCGGGGCCACCGCGGCCAGGGCCTCGCGACGACGGTCGTCCAGACTCCTATCCACATGACCCCCGTGTCGATCGGTCACGCCCAGCTTAGCCGCGCTATGTCACGTGTGTGAGGGCGTCCCAGACGTTCTCCGCCTGCACCACCTCGAACCCGGGTGCGAACGCCACCGGCCCCACCGGCACCAACGCGCGCTGTCCGTTGCGCCTGCGGCCGCCTTCTTCCAGGGATCCGGCGGGTACGAGTGCCCGCTTGAAACCGAGCCTGGCCGCCTCCGTCAGTCTCCTGCGTACGTCCTTGACCGGGCGCAACTCGCCCGCCAGGCCCACCTCGCCGAGCGCCACCAGCCCAGGAGGCAGGGGCTTGTCCCCGGCGGCGCTGGCGACTGCCAGCATGACCGAGAGGTCCACGGCCGGGTCGGCCAGCTTGATGCCGCCCACGGTGGCGGTGAACACGTCGCAGCCGCCCAGCCGGGCGTTGAGCCGGCGCTCCAGGACGGCGAGGATCATCTGCACGCGGTATGTGTCGAGGCCCGATGACGTGCGCCTGGGCTGCTGCGCCTCCGTGCGGGCGACCAGGGCCTGGACCTCGGCGGGGAGCGGGCGCGTGCCCTCGACGGTGACGGTGACGCAGGTGCCGGGCACCGGCTCGCTGCGCCGGGAGACGAACAGGCCACTCGGGTCGGTGATGCCCTCGATGCCCCGCTCGTGCAGGTCGAAGCAGCCGACCTCGTCGGTGGGCCCGAACCGGTTTTTGACCGCGCGGACCATGCGCAGCCTGGAGTGGCGGTCGCCCTCGAAGTTGAGCACCACGTCGACCAGGTGCTCAAGCGTGCGCGGGCCCGCGATGGAGCCCTCCTTGGTGACGTGGCCGACGAGCACGGTGGCCATGTTGCGCTCCTTGGCCAGGCGGACCAGGTTTGCGGCCACCTCACGGACCTGCGTCACCCCGCCCGGCACGCCGGTGGCCTGCGCGGAGCCGACCGTCTGCACCGAGTCGACCACCAGCAGCCTGGGCTGGATCTTCTCCACATGGGCGACCAGGGCCGACAGCTCGGTCTCCGCGGCGAGGTAGAGGTGGTCGCGGATCGCGCCGATGCGGTCGGCTCGCAGCCGCACCTGGGCCGCCGACTCCTCGCCCGTGACATAGAGGACCGTCTCACGCTCGGCGATGCTGGCCGCGGCCTGCAACAGGAGCGTGGACTTGCCGATGCCCGGCTCGCCAGCCAGCAGCACGACCGCTCCCGGCACCAGGCCGCCGCCGAGCACCCGGTCGAGCTCGCCGACGCCGGTCGTGCGCGCGGTCGCCACCTCGGCCTTGACCTGCCCGATCGGCACGGCGGGCGCGGTGGTGGCGCCGGCCTGGACGACGTTGACGCCGGCGCGCGCGCCCTCCTCGTCGACCGTGCCCCACGCCTGGCACTCGCCGCACCTGCCCACCCATTTCGTGGTGCGCCACCCGCACTCGGCACAGCGGTATCCGGGCTTCTGGGCTGTCTTGGCCATGCGGAGCAGGCTAGCGGCACGTACTGACAATCTTCGACAGGCGCGGCCCCGTGGATTACTCCAGGCCCAGCTCCGAGACGAGCATGCGCTTGGGCTTGGCCCCGACGACCTGCTTGACCGGCTCGCCGTTCTCGAACAGCAGCAGCGTCGGAATGCCCATCACGCCGTAACGGGCCATGATCTCCGGGTTTTCGTCGGTGTTGAGCTTGCCGATGGTCAGGCCGTGCTCCGCCTCGATCTGGTCCAGCACCGGCGCCACCATGCGGCAGGGCCCGCACCACTCCGCCCAGAAGTCGACCAGCACCGGCTTGTCGCTCTTGAGCACCTGCTCCTCGAAGTTCTCGGTGGTCAGCTTGATCATGTCTATCCCCTTACGAAGCAACCTGGGCATGACTGCGCGAGCTGGGCGGCCACCTCGGCGCGGCGGGCGAGCAGGACACGGATCTCCTCGTCGATCTCGTTGAGCTTGCGCTCGTAGACCTCGACCGACTCCGCGCACGAGCCGCCCGTGCTGTGCCCCCGGCGCAGGCAGTCGACGAACGGCCGCGTGTCCTCCAGCGTGAAACCCACTTTGAGCAGCGCCCGGATCTCGGACACCAGCCGGACGTCGTCCTCGCTGTAGTCACGGTAGCCGTTGGCCGTGCGACGGGCTCTGAGCAGGCCGTGCTGCTCGTAGTAGCGGAGCGAGCGGGTGCTCACTCCGGTACGTTCCGCCAGCTCTCCGATGCGCATGCCACCACGGTAAACGTTGACACTGACGTCAAAGTCAAGGCCGAGAGGAAGTGCCGTCGCCTGGAGGAGCGTGTGAGGCCATGAACTCAGTAGTAACGCCACCGCAGCACGTTCGGATAGGCGAGCTCCAGGCCCGGCGTCTCGGCTATGGCCTGCTCGGCCACGTCGGGCGCGAACTCGATACGCAGCACCGCCTCGAGGTCCGCCCGCCGCTCGAAGGCCATCCTGAGGTCGAGCGGCCGCCGCTGCCACCCCTGGCGGACCCAGAACGACTCGACCTCCCGGGCGGAGTACGCCGGCACCGTACGCGAGAACCAGCGGCCGAACGACCCGCGCGTGGCGTCGAGGTCGAGGACGAAGGCCGCGCCGCCGCGGCGTACCACGCGGGACAGCTCGCGCAGGCCGGGCTCGCAGCCGGGACCGAAGAAGTACGCCCAGCGCGCGACGGCCACGTCCACGCTCGCGTCGGGGAGGGGAAGGTTCTGGGCCGCGGCGGCATGCACGGTCACGTTGGCCAGCCCGGCGCAGCGGCGGCGGGCGAGCATGGCGAGGTCCTCGTGCGGCTCCACCCCGATCACCGTCCCCGCCGTGGCGGAGAGCGCGGGCAGGTGGTACCCGGTGCCGCAGCCGATGTCGAGCACCGTGCCGCCGTCCCAGGGGCGCAGCGCGCGCATCGCCTCGTCGGCCGCGCCTTCGGGATCGACGGCGCGGTTCTCCAGCTCGTAGATCTGGGGGGTGTTCCAGATGTTCGGGCTGGGGATCGCACCTTTCGCTATCCGTGGCATGCCCCAACGGTAAGTGCAGTGTGGCGAGCCGTTGGACGCGGCTCACCAAAGGGGCTTTCGCGCCAGATCGGCTCCACCGGCTTAGGCTGGCAGCGTGGCTGATGTCATCCGCGTGCCCAATGCGAAGATCGCATTGTCCACCGCCTCGGTATATCCGGAACGCACTCCTGACGCGTTCGAGCTGGCCGCGCGCCTTGGCTACGACGGCGTGGAGATCATGGTGGGCGCCGACCCGGTGAGCCAGGACATCGACGTGATCGAGCGGCTCTCCGAGCACTACCATGTCCCCGTCCTGGCCATTCACGCGCCCTGCCTGCTGGTCACCCAGCGGGTCTGGGGCCGCGATCCCTGGGCCAAACTGGTCAAGGCGCGCAAGGCGGCCGAACGCCTGGGCGCCTCGACAGTCGTGGTCCATCCGCCGTTCCGCTGGCAGCGTGACTACGCCCGGGAGTTCGAGACGGGTCTGGCCAGGATGCGCGACGAGACCGATGTCGCGTTCGCGGTCGAGAACATGTTCCCGCTCAGGGCCAGGGGCAACGACGTGGTGCCCTACTCGCCCGACTGGAACCCGATCGACTACGACTTCCCCCAGGTCACGCTCGACCTGTCGCACACGGCGGTGTCGGGCTCCGACGCCATGGAGATGGCCGTCAAGCTCGGCGACAGGCTGGCTCACGTTCACCTGGCCGACGGCCTCGGCGTGACGAACAAGGACGAGCACCTCGTGCCCGGCAGGGGCAACCAGCCGTGCGCCCAGCTGCTGGAGCGCCTGGCCAACACCGCCTACTCGGGGCTGGTGGTGCTGGAGGTCAACACGCGCAAGGCGGCCAGCCGTACCGAACGGATCGACGACCTGGCGGAGGGGCTCGCGTTCGCGCGGCTGCACCTGGCGGCCTCCTCATGAACATGGGGCCGATCAAGGACCTGGCCAGGGTGTTCGACAGGGTGGCCGACGCGTACGACGCGGGCAGGCCCGGCTATCCCGACGAGCTGTACCGCGCGCTGAGCGAGGTGTCCGGCGTCGAGCTCGACGGCGCCACCACGGTGGACGTCGGCGCGGGCACCGGCATCATGACGCGCGCGCTCAGGTCGCGCGGGTCCCACGTCATCGCGATCGACCCGGGCGCGGAGATGCTCGCCCGCCTGGTCTCGCGTTCGGAGAGCGGTCCGCCCGCCGTCGCGGCCGTGCTGGCCGACGGCAACACGCTTCCGCTGGCCGACGGGGTGGCCGACCTGGTGACGTACGCGCAGTCGTGGCACTGGCTCGACCCGGTGGCGTCGATCGCCGAGGCCAGGCGGGTGCTGCGGCCCGAGGGGGCCATCGTGGGCTGCTGGAACTTCAACCACGCGGCCCAGGCCGACTGGCTGGCCGCCTACGAGGCCCGCCTGGCGGAGGCCGTGCCCACTTACTACGGCCCCGCGGTCGAGCAGTGGTCGGTGCCGCCCATCGCCTCGTCCTTCGAGGTGATCGAGGAGCGCTGGATCCCCTGGACCAGGCTGGTCGGCATCGAGCACTTCCTGCTCGATCTGCGCTCACACTCCTACATGGCGGCGCTCTCGCCGGAGTCCGCCGACGAGCTGGTCGATCGGCAGCGCGTGGAGCTGCGCGAGGAGTTCCCCGAAGGCATGCTGCCCGTGCCGATGCGGGTCTACCTGGCGGTGGGCAGGTGACCACCAAGCGCAAGCCCGGGCGCAGGCCGGGGTCGGCCGACACGCGTGGGGAGATCCTCACCGCGGCCAGGAAGGTGTTCGCGGAGAAGGGGTTCGACAAGGCCACTGTGCGTGGCATCGCCCGCGAGGCCGAGGTCGATCCCGCTCTCGTGCACCACTACTTCGAGACCAAGGAGGGTATTTTCGCGGCGGCCATGCAGCTGCCGATCACTCCGGACGCCGTCATCGCGCTGCTGCTCGAAGGGCCGCGCGAGGAGATCGCCGAGCGGCTTGTAGACCTGATACTGAAGGTCACCGCCACGCCGGAGACGCGTGAGCCGATGGTGGCCCTGATCCGCTCGGCCATGACCAACGAGCAGGCGGTCACGATGTTCCGCGAGTTCATCACCAACGCGCTGCTCTACCAGGTGGCCGACCGGCTCGGCGTGCCGCACCTGCGGATCGAGGCGGCGTTCGCGCAGATGTTCGGCGTCATCATGGGGCGTTACGTGATCAAGCTGGAGCCCCTGGCCAGCGCCAGCCACGACGAGCTGGTGGAGCTGCTCGTGCCCACCATTCAGAGGTACTTGGCCGTCTAGAGCATTGTTCTGCATAACCCGGTGACCATAGGGTATGTCGCGTATTCCGGAAATATTACCCGCGGGTAGGATTCTCGGGAGATGCCTGCGAAGCGGGTGACCGTACGCTGACAGCCAACGTCGTCTGTGGGAGGACCCGTGCTCTGGGTAGCCATCATCGGGCTTTTGATGACCGTCCTGGCGGTGGCCGTCGCGGGCCGCAGGGTGCTGTTCCTGTTCAAGCTCGCGACAGTGGGGCCTCCCGCGCCCGAGCGGATCGAGTACGCCAAGACCCATGCCACGGACGAGCTCAAGGCGCAGCTCGTCGAGGTGTTCGGGCAGAAGAAGCTGCTGAAGTGGACGCCGTCGGGCACCGCGCACTTCTTCGTCATGTGGGCGTTCTTCATCCTGCTGACCGTCTACATCGAGGCGTACGGCGCGATCATCCAGGGCGCGATCACCGGCACGCCCGACTTCCACATCCCGCTGATCGGCACGTGGGGTGTGCTCGGCTTCCTGCAGGACTTCATCGCGGTCGCGTGTGTGCTCGGCCTGATCGCGTTCGCCGCGATCCGGATCAAGAACTCACCCAAGACGCTCGGCCGCACCTCCCGCTTCTCCGGCTCGCACCTGGGCGGCGCGTGGCTCGTCCTGTTCATGATCTTCAACATCATCTGGACGCTGTTCCTCGCCCGTGGCGCGGCGGCCGCCAACGGCAACTTCCCCTACTCCTCCGGGGCGTTCGTCTCGCTGGGGCTGGGGAACGTGCTGCCGCAGAGCGCGCTGCTGGAGGAGATCGCGCTGCTGCTGCACATCGGCTTCATGCTGGTGTTCCTGGTCATCGTGGTGAACTCCAAGCACCTGCACATCTTCACCGCGCCGCTCAACGTGCTCTTCTCGCGCCGCCCCGACGGCCTGGGCGGCGCGCCCGAGATGCGCGTGGACGGCAAGCCGGTCGACTTCGAGGACGAGGACCTCGACCCGGAGAGGCTCGG
Source organism: Nonomuraea sp. CA-141351 (assembly GCF_050944675.1). Lineage (NCBI taxonomy): Bacteria > Bacillati > Actinomycetota > Actinomycetes > Streptosporangiales > Streptosporangiaceae > Nonomuraea > Nonomuraea sp. CA-141351. The sequence continues at coordinate 12,461,847 of NZ_CP191982.1, read as the reverse complement.
GCGCGGCAAGATCGCCGACACCACGTGGAAGGGCTTCCTGGACTTCTACTCCTGTACGGAGTGCGGCCGCTGCCAGTCGCAGTGCCCGGCGTGGAACACCGACAAGCCGCTGTCGCCGAAGATGCTCATCCTCGACCAGCGTGACCACGCCTTCCAGGTGGCCCCGTACCTGCTGGCGGCCCAGCAGGGCGTCGAGCACAAGGACACCGACGTACTGGCGCTGCTGGAGAAGCCGCTGGTCGGCGAGGACGGCGTGATCCACCCTGACGTGCTCTGGTCGTGCACCAACTGCGGCGCCTGTGTCGAGCAGTGCCCGGTGGACATCGAGCACATCGACCACATCCTCGACATGCGCCGCTACCAGGTGATGGTGGAGTCGTCGTTCCCGTCCGAGGCGGGGGCGATGGTGAAGAACCTGGAGAACAAGGGCAACCCGTGGGGCATGTCCGAGATGAAGCGGGCCGACTGGATCGCCGAGCTCGACTTCGAGGTCGAGGTCGTCGACGAGAAGATGCCCGAGGACGCCGAGTACCTGTTCTGGGTGGGCTGCGCGGGCGCGCTCGAAGACCGGGCCAAGAAGACCACCAAGGCCGTGGCGGAGCTGCTGCACATAGCGGGCGTGAAGTTCGCGGTGCTCGGCCCTATGGAGGCGTGCACCGGCGACCCGGCCCGCCGCCTGGGCATGGAGTACCTGTTCAACATGCTGGCCCAGCAGAACATCGAGACGCTCAACGAGGCCGGCGTCAAGAAGATCGTCGCCACCTGCCCGCACTGCTTCAACACCCTGGCCAACGAGTACCCGCAGCTGGGCGGCACGTACGAGGTGGTGCACCACACCCAGCTGCTGTCGAAGCTCGTGGACGAGGGGCTGCTCACCCCGATCACGCCGATCGAGGAGAAGATCACCTACCACGACCCGTGCTTCCTCGGCCGCCACAACAAGGTCTACTCCCAGCCCCGCGACATCATGTCGAAGGTGCCGGGCGTCCAGACCCAGGAGATGCACCGCCACAAGGACCGCGGCTTCTGCTGCGGCGCCGGCGGCGCGCGCATGTGGATGGAGGAGCGCATCGGCAAGCGCATCAACACCGAGCGCGTGGACGAGGCCCTGACCACCAACCCCGACACCGTCTCCACCGCCTGCCCGTTCTGCATGGTGATGCTCGGCGACGCGATCAACGAGAAGAAGAACAACGGCGAGGCCAAGGAGTCCCTCGAAGTCGTGGACGTGGCCCAGCTGTTGATCAAGTCGGTCAAGGGCGCTTCCTGACCGCCGGCTGTCGGACTCCCTCACCGCTGCTGTGGGGGAGTTCGCACGTCAGCGAGCCAAGTGTCCGTAATCCGGCATCCACATAACGGGAAAATCACGGTAACCTCAACGTCGCATGGCTCTATTCGACGGGGAGGGGGCTCGTGATGGGCGTCGTCGTCACGGACGCCGAAGTCACCTTGGCCGACGTCCTCGCCCTCCGGCTCGCCATCGACGCACCACTGGAAGACGGCACCGAACTCGTGCTCAGGCATCGCACCACGGGGGTGGAACGCGACGTGCGACTCGGCACGCCAGGCGCACGGGCCCGTGAGGCCACGCTCGCGGTCTCGCTGGCGCCGCTGGAGCTCACCACGGGCCGCTGGGACGCCTACCTGCGCCGGGACGGCAAGCGCAGCAGGCTGCGCAGCGTCGATCCCGGCTTCTCGCTCGACCACCTCGACGCGTACGCCCTGTGCAGGCGGACCCTCGCCTACCGCTCGTACCGAACGCGCAACGGCTACCTGGCGCTGAAGATCTCAGACGCCGAACCGGTGGCCGAGGTGCGCGCGATCTGGTTCAGGGAGGGGCGGTTCGAGGTGACGGGCCTGCTGGCGTACACAGGGCTCGAGGACGACGACTCCCGCCACGAGGCCATGCTGACCCTGGAGCGCAGGCAGACGAACGCGCGGATCCGCGCCACGGCCACCGTGCAGGGCGTGCGCTTCCACGCCGCCGTCTCGCTGGTGGACGTGGTGGGGGCGGACCCCGATGCCGAGGTGGGCTCCGGCACGTGGGAGCCCGCGCTGGAGGTCGAGGGGTTGTCCACGCCGCTCAAGATGGGCTCGCGGCTCGACGACGTCGACGGCAAGAGACGCCGGCTGCACTATCCCTCGGCCACTGTGGACGGCGTGCCCATCAGACCCTGCTACACCGCGGACGACGAGCTGCGCATCGAGGTGGGCGGATGAAGGTCAGCCTGGTCCTCGCCTCCGCGTACGCCATGCGGGGCGACGTGCGCGCCACACTGAACCTCGCCACCGCCCTGTCCGAGCGGCACGACGTCGAGGTGATCAGCGTCCGGCGGCAGAAGGAGAAGCCGTTCTTCCCCGTCGGGCCCAAGGTGACCATGCGCAGCGTGATCGACGCCAGGCCGGGCGTCAGGCACCTGTTCCCGCGCGGGCAGGTACGCACCGAGGTGGCGTTGTGGCGGCTCCTGCGTAACCTCAAGTCCGACGTACTGATCACGACCAGGCCGGGGCTCGGCGTCCAGGCCGCCAGGCATGCCCCGCGCGAGACCCTGAAGATCGCCAGGGAGTGGGGCAGGCCCGTCGTGCCAGGGCCGGTGAAACGTCTCTATCCGCGCCTGGACGCCGTCGTGACGGCCACGGAGTCGGCCGGCGAGGAGTGGAGCAAACTGCTCACCGACGGGCCCGCCGTGCACTCCGTGCTGGACGCGCTGCCCAGCGGCCCGTGGCCGCGTTCGCGCATGGACAACAGGATCGTGGCGGCCGGCGGGCGGTGGGTGCCGGTCAAGGCGTACGACCGGCTGATCCAGGCGTTCGCGATCGTGGCGGACAAGCGGCCCGACTGGCGGCTGCGGCTGTACGGCGGCGGCCCGGAGGAGCGGCGGCTGCGCGCGCTGGTCCGCGACCTCGACCTGCACAACCACGTCTACTTCATGGGCACGACCCCCGACCTGGCGGGCGAGTTCGCCAAGGCGTCGATCGTGGCCACCACCTCGCGCACCGAGGACCTCGGCATGGCCGTGCTCGAGGCCATGGGCTGCGGGGTGCCCGTGGTGGCCTTCGAAGGGGCCAGAGGGCCACAGGAGTTCGTGGCGACGGGCTACAACGGCGTGCTGGTGCCCGAGAGCGAGGGCGAACTGGAGCTGTTCGCGGCGGCCCTGCTGGCGCTGATCGACGACGAGCGCAGGCGGCGCTCGCTCGCGGCGGGCGCACTCGACACCGCGGTGCGCCACGCGGCCGGCGAGGTGGCCGAGCAGTGGGAGAAGCTCATCACCGACCTCGGCTGAGCGCTTACCTGTAGACCCCTATCGGGTTACGGGTACCGTAGAGGCCATGCATGGGTATAGCGGAGACAAGCAGGCATATCTGACGCGTCTCAGGCGGATCGAGGGTCAGATCAGGGGCCTGCAGCGCATGGTCGATGACGACGCCTACTGCATCGACGTGCTCACCCAGGTCTCCGCGGCCACGCGGGCGCTCCAGGCGGTGGCGCTGGGGCTGCTGGAGGAGCACATCTCCCACTGCGTGGCGGACGCGATCAACACCGGCGGGCCGGAGGCCGAGGCGAAGGTCAAGGAGGCCTCGGCGGCCATCGCGCGCCTCGTCCGCTCTTAGTCCTCCTTCAGAAGGACCCGTACGGCGCGATTGACTAGTTATAGGAAACCCCGGAAACCAGTTAACTAGGTTCCCGGGGCTAGTAATCGTGATTGATCCTTCAGCGGCTCGCCGAAGTCCGCAATCCGAGCGCGTCGTCGAGTTCGTCCAAGGTCAGCCGCCGCTCGCTGACAGCCACGGCCGTGAGCACCTCGGCGTAGAGCGCAATCTCGTCCAACGCGACACGGTCGTGGACCCGAGAGTCCAGGTCATCGTGCCCCACCGCGTCGTCCTTCCTTCCGCAGCCCACACCCTCTACGAGGTTACGGCGATGTCCCTTCTGGCGACATGGCCCATCGGAGTCATTCCTTTCCGATCCTCGGGGGCCCCAGTGGGGTCATTTCCCGAATCGGAGATCACAATTCGGAGAATTACCTGTGACCTCAAGTGTTAGAACGATATAGGCGGAGTAAGGGTGAAATAACGCTATTTGTGGTTTAGGTGTGGTCTGTGTGGTTGTCGTCGCGTTCGGGGACGAGCCTGCGCACCAGTGCCGCCTGCCCGGCCAGTCCACCCTGCGGCACCTTGGCCCCCGTCAGCGTGCCCCACGCGAGGCCGGTGGCGTACGCGGCCCCGAGCACGGCCGCCGCGCTCGTCCGATCGGGCGGCGCCACCTCCGGCGCCGGCGCGGGCTTGGTCAGCACGCCGCCCTGCACGGGGAAGCCGTCGGGCTCGGTCGACTCGCTCGCGGAGGTGCCGGTGAGCCCGGCGCGGTCCAGTTCCCCGTACGCGCGCCTGAGCCGGTGGTCCAGCCGGGCCGGCAGCGCCCCTTTGGAGTCGGACAGGTCGGCCAGGAACGTGGCGGCGGCCATGGGCGGGTCGGGCGTGAAGGACAGCGCCTCCACCAGGTCGTAGACGGCGTGTGAGAAGTGCGACTCCGGGTCGTTCTCGACGAGCAGGGCCCGGCACAGCCGGCGCGGGCAACGCTCCAGCCACGCCGCGCGCAGCGCCTCCGCGTCCGTGAGGTCGGCATTGAGGCCCGGCCGGCGCAGCATGGGCTCGACCATCGTGAGCAGCGCCAGCGCCCGAGGCCTGAAACGGGTGTCGGACAGCAGGATCTGGGCCGTGTCCGCCATGATGGCGGCGAGCCTCAGCGCGGCGCGCGGGCGGCCCGCCTCCTGCCGCTCGGACACGAGCGTGACGAGGTCCAGCAGCGGCGGCGCGGGCAACCAGCGCACCCACTCGTCGCCGGGCAGCGAGCGCCGCAGATATTCGCCGAACACGGTGATCAGCCGCTCGTTGCCGTCGAACGCGGGCGCGTACGCGCACCACATGATCGTGCCCCAGATGGCCGCCACCGTGCTCGGCACGTCGGAGGCGAAGATCTCGTCGAAGGCCGTCAGCGGGTAGTCCAGCTCCGACTTGCGCCCGCTGGCCCGCAGCAGCACCCTGAGCCGCTCGGTAAGGTCCTCCGACACGTCAGGGCCGATGAACGCCTGGGTGGAGCCCGGCTCGGCGTGGAAGTCGGGCCCGTTCGGGATCACGACGTCGGGCAGCACCGCCGCCGGGTGCTGTACCTGGCGCGCCCGTACGCCCCTCGGAGGCGGCGCGAGGTGCCAGCGGCCGTCGGCCGGGTCGTGCAGGTGCCAGCGCGCGTGCGCACCGAAGAGCCACCTGTCGCCATCTGGGGTCACAAGAATTCTGGCCGCCAGTACGTGGGCGCGATCCGGCACGGAAAGCCCTTGCCAGCGCGGGTCCGCGACCATCGCTCGGACCTCCGCCTCGGCGGAGGTGAACGCATCCCAAGGTCGCACGGGCGTCATCGTACTGGGCAGCTTCCGATCACCCATCGGTATTTCACGGCAGAATGTCGGCTATGAGGGCGAAGGTAGCAGGGGTGCTGGCGGTCGTCGGCGCGCTCTCCGCTTGCGGCACGACCACGTCCGCACAACCGTCCCCGACGGGGCCGGGCGTGCTCACGCTGGACAACGCCGAGCCGCCGACGCCCGGGGGTGAGGTGGGCGGGGCCTCGACGGAGTTCCAGGACGCCACGGACATGTCGATGTGGACCAAGCTGAGCGACACGGAGAAGGACGTCGACAGAATCGCCAAGCTCGACGTGAACAAGACCGTGAAGGGCTCGTTGTATCTCGAGCCCAAGACCTCGACCTGGTTCGACGGCTTCCGCGGCCCCTTCGTCTACCAGGAGCTGGCGGGGGACATCCTCATGTACGCCAGGGTCAAGGTCGAGGGCAAGAAGGGCGGGCAGCCCAAGCGGAAGTTCTCGCTCGGCGGCCTGATGGCCCGCCAGCCCGGTTCGTACGCCAAGCCCAACTGGGTGTCGGTCACCACCGGCACGGCCGACGAGAGCGGCCAGGTCGAGGTGAAGTACACCCAGGACGGCAGCTCCAAGCCGCAGGAGCTGGCCGTCAAGGCCGGCTGGGTGGACCTCGCGCTCGGCAGGGTGGGCCGCGCTTTCGTCGCTCTCTACAGGGAGGACGGCGGCAAGTGGAAGGTCGGCCGGCGCTGGCCGTCCAACCTCCCCGATGTGCTCCAATGGGGTGTCACCGCCTATAGCGACTGGGACAGCTACAACTTGCTCAAGAAGGACGAGACCAAGGCCAACGCCAAGCAGATCAAGGGCGTGCCCGACCTGAAGCTGACCGTGGACTTCGTCCGCTTCCTCCGGCCGGAGCTGCCCGAGTACGCCGACCCGCTCAACACCGCATCGGTGTCGGACGAGGTCCTGATCAAAGCGATGACGCCTGCCGGTGCCTGAGCGCCTTGGCCATGTAGTTGTCCGGCGTGCGGGCGAAGGAGGCCCGGTCGTCGTCGGTGAGCTCGCGCACGATCTTCCCGGGCACACCGGCGACCAGCACGCCGGACGGGATCCTCTTGCCCGGGCCGACGAGCGCTCCGGCCGCCACCAGCGTGCCCGCGCCGATGCGGGCGCCGCCCAGCACGATCGCGCCGATGCCGATCAGCGCGCCCGACTCCACGTGGGCGCCGTGGACCATGGCCTTGTGGCCCAGGCTGACCCGGTCCTCCAGGATCGCGGGCTCGCCCGGATCGGCGTGCAGGCAGGACAGATCCTGTACGTTGCACTCTTCCCCGACCTCTATCCGCTCGTCGTCCCCTCTGAGAACGGAGCCGTACCAGATGCTGGACGCCCGTCCCACGCGAACGCTGCCGACCACCACGGCGCCAGGGGCTATGTACGCCTCGGGGTGTATGTCTGGGACTGCCCCGTTATCCAATGCTGCAATGTACATCCGAGACATCGTAATTCCAGGTCCGGCTGTGGCGTTCCGGTTGCGGACGTGGGCAGATGGCAGGAAAGTCGTTTCCTGACGTCTCGTCGTCAGACCCTCACAACCCGCAGTTTTCCCCCCGCCTCACGCAAACCACTCATTAGGTAGCCCCCATGATGAACCAGCACGAGAGCATTCCTGATCTGATGCAAGAGGACACCTTCGAAGTCGTGATGCGCGGTTACAACCGCCGTCAGGTCCACGACTACATGATCCGTACCCGTAACCAGATAAGGGACCTGGAAGAGCGGCTGGCCCGGGCCATCGACCAGGCCGAGCAGGGCCGCATCGAGCTGGCGGAGGCCAGGCGGCGCATGGTCGAGACGCCGCAGAACTACGAGGACCTCAGCCCCAGGCTCGCCCAGATTCTCCGGCTCGGCGAGGAGGAGGCCGCGGCCAAGCGGGAGGACGCGGAGGCCGAGGCGGCCAGCGTTCGCGACGCGGCCAAGTCGGAGGCCGACCGGCTCGTGACCACGTCGCGTGAGACCGCCGACAAGATCCTCACCTCCGCCCAGGCGGAGGCGGAGCGGCGGGTGAACGAGGCGACGCAGGCCGCGGAGCGGATGCTGGCCCAGGCGGGCACGGACGCGGAGGAGCAGCTCGCGGCCGCCCGCACAGAGGCCGAGGACCTGCTGCGCGACTCGCGCAGCGAGTCCGAGCGGCTGATCGCGGCCGCCCAGGCCGAGTCGGAGCAGCTCCTGCAGTCCGCCAACGCGCAGGCCGACCAGCTGGTGTCGGCAGCGCGTGGCGATTCCGAGGCCATGCTGGCCTCCGCGCGCCAGCGCACCGCCGCGCTGGACGAGCAGGCGGGGCGGCGGGTCGAATACCTGACCAACACGCACACGGAGGTCGTGCGGCGGCTGACCGAGGTCAGCTCGGTGCTCGGCGACCTCATGCGCAAGGAGTCGACGGCCGGGCCGCTGATCCCCGAGCCGGCCACGTCTCCCGTGTCGCCCCAGGACGAGGTGCGGGTCATCGTGGACACGGACGACGAGGCGGACAAGCCCGAGGTGAAGGGCGGCGTCTCCGACGACACCGACGTCCACATCGTCCGGCTGTCCGAGGTCCACAAGTAACCCTGCCCCGGCCACCCCACGTCGCGCACGACCCGGGGGCGTATGGGCTGCACGCCTCGGCATGAGCGCGCACCCCGAGCTCGAGCCGGCGCCCGTATGGGTGCCGCTCGAAAGGGGGCGCACAGGCGACGGCGCGTTGGTCGCACGCGTGAGAGGGCGGCGCGGCTCTTGCGGCGCCGCGGTCCCGGAGAGCGGTGTCCGGGCCCGGGAGGGCGGCGTGGGGGCGCGCAGAGCGGGTTGTGCGGTCGCGTGGTGAGGAGTCGCCGGGAGGGCCGCGGAGCGGAAGCCCCCGCCCCCGATAGGGTCGGAGGCTTCCGCGTTCGTGGCCCCTCCTGGATTTGGAGGCCCGGTGCCGGAGCCGCCGAGACGCTGGACCCGGCACCGGGCTGCTTGTGGACGCCGGCCGCGGAACGCTCCACGGCCCGCGTCATGGAGGTGCGGGCCCGGCTTGCCGCGGGTGCTGCTCGTGGGCCCGCATCTCCTGATCCCGGAGCTGGTCGCGCAGACCGTCCGGGTCGTCCGCGTCGATGGTCATCGCACATCCGGCAGCGCGCTGCGCCGCGCTGAGCGGATGGTGTCTCGTGGCCCACCAGCGGCCCGCGTCGCTCCGCCAGATGGTCCACTGGGGGTACTCCCGGGCGATCTCGGCAAGATGCCGATCAAACGACATCGCTGTCCGCCTTTCCCGGCCCCCAGGCGAGGTTCCATCTCCTTCGAAGATGGAGCACCTCTCTAGAGAATTCAATGATCGTGACGGTCAGGTCAACCTATCGCTTGACAGATGGTCTTGAACTAGGCGTCGAAGTCGTACTGGAGTACGTACGCCGCCGAGTCGAGCACCATCTCGTTGAGCTCGATCGGCAGCCCCCCGGACGTGTACGCGGTCCTCGCGATCACGATCACCGGGGTCCCGCCGGGCAGGTCGAGCAGCGCGATCTCGCGCGGCCCCGGCATGCGGGCGCGCACCTCCTCGGTGAAATGGGCAGGAGGGACGCCCAGATCGCTCAGCCTGGCGTAGACACCGCCCGGTCCGGTGTCCGCGAGGGTGATCGCGCTGCCTTCGACCAGGTGCGCGGGGAAGTAGGAGGTGGCCAGCTGCACGGGCCTGGCGTCGACCGAGTAGCGGCGCCGGCGTACCCATACCTCGCCGCTCTCCAGGACGCCCGCCACCTCCTCGCCGGCCCGCTCCAACGCCACCTCCACCCGGTCCACCGTGAAAGGCCGGCCCCGTGTGTCCGCGTCCCAGATGGCGCGGCCCTGACCCCACTGCTCTCGTGACAGGCGACGTGAGCCGTGCCTGCGTATCGGTTTGAACAGCCGCACGTAAACCCCCGAACCTCGTTTGGGAACCGCCAGCCCTTCGTTGATCAGTACGGCAAGCGCCTGCCTGGCGGTGGCTCGTGCGATTGCGTATTCGGCCATCAGTGCGTTCTCGCCCGGTAGTCGGTCCCCGTCGCGCAGTTCGCCGGACAGGATCCGGGCGCGGAGACCGTCGGCGATGCGGCGATAGATAGGGGGCTCGTGGGGTACCGGGGATTCAGACAACTTTGATCACCCTCTGTCACCAACCAGGTTCTGGCGTCTCCAGAGAACTTGCCCCGTCTTGTCCACGATCGCACAGATAGAAGGCTTGGTCCTGGGCTTCTTTTGAGCGGATCGTGCCCCAGTGGTGAATTCAGCCGAGTTTTAGCAGACCGTTACCGTGGAACGGTCTCGGCCGGTATTCGAACGGCCCACCAGCGGCGAGTAATCAAAGCGAAGATCACGGCGCCTGCCGTGTTCAGGATGACATCGTCCACGGAGGAGAAACGGCCGAGACGCAAGGCGTACTGGAGGACTTCGACGATGACCGAAAACGCGGCCGCGACCGCCGCAACGCGCGCCGTCGAGGACATTGCGCGGCTGCGTACCGGCAGCAGCGCGCCCAGTGCGGCGAACACCAGCAGGTTGCCCCCGACCTGCACGAACACCGCCTCCCATGGCGCTCTGACCAGGTCGGTCAGGTCTGTGAACGGGACGAGACTGACTCCTGTCTGACCGCTTGACGGCGTGAGGGTCATCCAGATCCATGGAGCCGTGCCGACCACGATGCCGATGTCGGCGATCGACGTGCGCAGGGGTGCCGGATGGCCGGCGCGGGCGCGGTGGCGGGAGAGGAACAAGATTGCTAGCAAGGCGACGGGGAGTGCAAACGTACCAGCAATAATGACGGTTCCCCACAATTCCCACGTGCGCGCCATCCGACCATGATGGCGATCATCCAGGGGTACCGGAAGATGTCTATCTGGACAGGGTCACGGGCAGGTGCCCGGACAGGAACGCGAGCGCCACCTCCCACACGCGCTCGGCCGCCTGCGGATGGTGGAACATCGGAGCCTCGCTGTTGTGGAAGGCGTGGCCGGCCTCCTCCTCGATGTGCACGACCACGTTCCGTCTGCCTTCCGCGGCTGCCTCGACGACGGCCACCCGCTCACGCTCGATGTACGGGTCGCTGCCGCCGAAGACCAGCAGGAGGGGCGCCGCGATGCGGTCCATGAGGCCGGTCGAGTCGGGCACGGCGGAGCCGTAGAAGGACAGGACGGCGTCCAGCTCCACCTGCGCGGCGAGCGTGTAGTCGATCGAGCCGCCCAGGCAGAACCCCAGAGCGCCCACCCCACCGCTCACCTCGGGCAGCGAGCGCAGGTGAGCGACGGTCAGCGCGCAGTCGGCCACGCCCTGCGCGAAGTCGAACCCGCCGGCCAGCTCGATCGAGACCGCGGTGCCCTCGGGGGTGTGCTCGCCCTGCCAGTGGGGGTGGAGGCGCCAGAAGAGGTCCGGAGCGGCCACCACGTAGCCGCGCGAGGCCAGGTCCAGAGCGACCTTCTCGATGTAGGGGCCGACGCCGTAGATCTCCTGGACCAGGAGGATGCCGGGGCCGGTCCCGGCGTCGGGGAACCACAGATGGACGTCGAAGGTGCCGTCCGGGGCAGCGACTTGATCGGTTGTGGTTCGCATGTGCAACACCATCGCTCATAGCGCGGGCCGCGTTACAGCGAGACGATTACGAGCGAAAGGTCCCGAAGCACCCGGTTGTCCGCCAATCGCTCAGCGATCTATACAGGGGAGAAGAGGAGAGTGTCGTGCTGACCCATTTCATCGGTGGTGAGCCGGTGGGCGCGGGCAAGACGTTCGCGGTCCACGACCCCGTGACGGGCGCGGTGATCAGGCAGGTGCACGAGGCCGATCCCGAAGTCGTGGACCGGGCCGTGCGCGCGGCCAGGGAGGCGGCGCGTGACTGGGCGGCGATGCCCGTCGGCGAGCGCGCCGGGTGGATGCGGCGCCTGGCCGCGGGCATCGAGTCCCGCTTCGACGACCTGGTGACGGCGGAGATCGCCGACACGGGCAAGCCGCTCGACCAGACCCGCACGCTCGACATCCCGCGTGGCATCGCGAACTTCCGCGCCTTCGCCGAGATCGCCGCCCAGCGGCCGGACGACGCCTTCCACCTGTCCGGCATGCTCAGCTACACGGTGCGCAGGCCGCTCGGCGTGGTCGCGGTGATCGTCCCGTGGAACCTGCCGTTCCTGCTGATGACCTGGAAGCTCGCGCCCGCGCTCGTCGCGGGCAACACGGTGGTGGTCAAGCCGTCGGAGCACACGCCCGGCTCGGCGGCGGTTTTCGCCGAGATCTGCGCCGACGCCGGGCTGCCCCCCGGCGTCGTCAACATCATCTTCGGGTACGGCTCCGCCGGCCAGCTCCTGGTCGAGCACCCGTGGGTGGACGCGGTGACGTTCACCGGGTCCACTGCGACGGGCAGCGCGATCATGCGGACGGCGGCCGACCGGGTCAAGCCGATCTCGTTCGAGCTGGGCGGGAAGAACGCCGGCCTGATCTTCGAGGACTGCGATCTCGACCGGGCCATCGACGGCACCGTGAAGTCGGTCTTCACCAACGGCGGACAGGTGTGCCTGTGCACCGAGCGGCTCTACGTGCAGCGGCCGATCTTCGAGGAGTTCTGCGCCCGGCTCGCGATCCGCGCCCAGGAGGTCGAGCCGCAGCCGATGATCTCGAAGGAGCACCGCGAGAAGGTGCTCTCCTACTACTCCTTGGCCCGCTCGGAGGGAGCCAAGGTGCTCACAGGGGGCGGCGTGCCCTCGTTCGGCGACCCACGCGATACCGGATTTTTCGTGGAACCGACGGTAGTGACAGGCTTGTCAGAATGGTCCAGGTTCAACCGGGAGGAGATCTTCGGTCCCGTGTGCCACGTCGCGCCCTTCGACAGCGAGGCCGAGGCGATCGACCTGGCCAACGGCAGCGACTATGGCCTGGCCGCCACGCTCTGGACGGCCAACCTCGACCGCGCCCATCGGGTGGCGCAGCGGCTGGAGGCCGGGCTCGTCTGGGTGAACACCTGGTACCTGCGCGACCTGCGCACTCCGTTCGGCGGCGTGAAGCTGTCGGGCATCGGCAGGGAAGGCGGCGTCCAGTCGCTCGACTTCTACTCCGAACCCACCACGATCACCATCAAACTGGAGCAGCCCGATGTATGACGAATGGTCCGAGGCCGTGGACTCGCGGACCCAGGCCGCCGACCGACTGGCCGAGGCCGCGCGTTCCGGCAAACCATGTGGGCCGATCAGGGACCTGGTCAGTACGGTGGCCGACGCGTACGCCGTGCAGGAGATCAACACGCGTCGGGCGCTCGAGGCGGGGCGGCGCCTGGCCGGCAGGAAGGTCGGCGTGACGAACCCGCTGCTGCAGAAGCAGTTCGGCATCGACCAGCCGGACTTCGGCATGCTCTTCGCGGACATGTCGTACTCCGACGGGCTTCCCGTGCCGGTGGACAGGTTCCTGCAGCCGCGGGCCGAGGCCGAGGTCGCGCTGGTGCTCGGCAGGGACCTGGCCGGCGGGCCGTTCACGGTGGCCGACGTGCTCAGGGCGGTGGAGTTCGCGCTGCCGGCGATCGAGATCGCCGACTCGCGGATCGCCGACTGGGACATCACGCTGGCCGACACGGTCGCGGACAACGCCTCGGCCGGCGCGTTCGTGCTGGGCAGCACGCCCGTCTCGCTGATGGGGCTCGACCTGCGGGCCGCGGCGATGACGATGACGCGGGGCGGCCAGGAGGTCTCGACCGGCTCGGGGGAGGCGTGCCTGGGCAACCCGCTCAACGCCGCCGTCTGGCTCGCCTCCCGGCTGGGCCGCACGGACTACGCGCTGCGGGCCGGGGACGTGGTGATGACCGGCGCACTCGGCCCGGTGGTGCCCGTCGGGCCAGGGGACGTGTTCGAGGCACGCGTCGAGGGGGTGGGCTCCGTGCGTGCGGTGTTCTCCACGTAGCACAATGGCGTGAATCGGGTATTAGCCACCATGTCGCCATAAAAGGAGTGGAATTGGACCGGGACCAGTGCCTCGCCCTCGACGCCGCCGACCCGCTGCGGGGCTTCAGGGACGAGTTCGTGCTGCCGGAGGGGGTCGTCTACCTCGTCGGCAACTCGCTCGGCGCGCTGCCCCGCCGTACCGCCGAACGGGTGAGGCAGGCGGTCGAGGACGAGTGGGGCAAGGAGCTCGTCGGCGGCTGGAACCACTCCGGCTGGTTCGCGCAGCCGCTGACCACGGGCGACCGGCTGGCCCCGCTGATCGGCGCGGGCCCCGGCCAGGTCGTGGTGGGCAACACGACCTCGATCGCGATCTTCCAGGCGGTGGCGGCGGCGCTGCGGCTGCGTCCCGAGCGCCGGGTGATCGTCTCCGACGTGCGGAACTTTCCCACCGACCACTACATGGTCCAGGGCCTGGCCGGGCTGCTCGGCGGCTACGAGGTGCGCGACTTCGCGGAGGGGCGGTTCGACGACGTGGCCGTGGTGCTGCTGTCGGAGGTCGACTACCGCACCGGCGCCCGCCATGACGTGCCGTCGGTCACCGCCCGGGTCCATGAGGCCGGGGCGCTCATGGTCTGGGACCTGTGCCACAGCGTGGGGGCCATGGAGGTGGACGTCTCGGGGGCGGACTTCGCGGTCGGATGCACGTACAAGTACCTCAACGCGGGACCGGGCGCGCCCGCGTTCCTCTACGTCAACCCCCGGCACCACGCCACCGCCGAGAACGTGTTGTCCGGCTGGCACGGGCACGCCGAACCGTTCGGGTTCGAGCCCGGATACCGCCCGGCGGAGGGCGTCAGACGGTTCTCGGTGGGCACCCCGCACGTGCTGTCGTTCGCGGCGCTTGAGGCGGCGCTCGACGTGTGGGAGCGGGTGCCGATGGACCAACTGCGGGCCAAGAGCATGGCGTTGACCTCGCTCTTCATCGACCTGATCGGCGACGCGCTGGAGCTGGTCTCGCCCGCCGACCCCGCCGCACGCGGCAGCCAGGTGAGCTTCCGCCACCCCGACGGCTACCCGGTGATGCGGGCGCTGATCGACCGGGGCGTGCACGGGGACTTCCGGGCGCCGGACATCCTCAGGTTCGGCTTCGCGCCGCTCTACATCGGCTACGCCGACGTCCACGACGCAGCGGCCACGCTGCTCGAGGTGCTGGACAAGGAGCTCTGGCGCGACGAGCGGTACGCCACCCGCCTGGCGGTCACCTGAGCCTGGGCGGCCGCTCGTCCAGCGCCTTGACCGCCCTCTTGGGCGCGATGGCCCGGTAGCTCTCCTCCACCCAGTCGAGCAGCACGTCCGTCTCCGGCAGCTCCGACAGGAACGGCACGGTCACCCACCCCGCCTTGCCCAGCCCGTGGCTGGTGGGCTCCGCGCCCTCGACGGTGAGCGCGTGGCCGCGTGTCTCCGACAGGAGCTTCACGCTGAACTTCGGGTCCCACTTCTCGGTCTGCTCCTCGATGCCGAGGAAGAGGAAGACCTTCTTGTTCGCCTTGATGACGGTCTCGCCCCACGGGTGGTCCTCATGGGCCTCGGGCAGCCCGAGCGCGTACGCGCGCAGCTCTTCCCGTACGTCGTGCCAGTCGCTCATCGGCGAAATTCCTCCAGCTTGCGCTCGATGCGTTCCCTGACCATGTCCCTGGCCTCCATCCTCGGCACGCCGGACATGAGCAGGTGGTCGTAGTCGGTGTCGAGGTGCCGGATCGAGGCTATGACGGCCAGCGTGATGACGGTCTCGGAGAGCGCCTTGGCCGCCGCCGTCCTGCCCACCCGGCCGCTGCCGCGCTGTCCGGCGTGCTCGGCGATCTCCTGGGCCCGCTGCTCGGGGCAGCCGGGGAACAGCCTGGCGATCTCGGCCGCCATCCTGGCCTGGAACTCGACGTCCTGCTCCGCCCTGCGCACCCGGTCGCGCTCGCGGCGCAGCTGGCGTACTTCCTCGTCGGCCAGGCACCGCTCCTCGGCGGCGGCCAGCGCGGCCTCCTCGACCAGCAGGCCGATGCGCTGGTAGACCTTGCGCCGCCGGTTGTACTGCACGACCACCGCGGACAGGCCGCTCTCCTGCTTGGCCCGGCGGCTGAGCGCCGCGTTCCCCGACGGCAGGAACACCAGATGGTCCATGTCCGCGCAGGTCAGGCAGTGGGGCTGGTCGTCCTCCATGATCAAGTAAGGGCCTGTGTCGCCGCACGTGGCACACGTCCAGTCGTTGAGCGGGGCCACCACCACCAGGTCGGGCACCTTGGGCTCGGTGAGCCTGCGGACCCTGGCCTCGCTGAGGTCCGGGGAGAGCCAGTGCACGCGGAACGGCTCCTGCCCGTGCCCGGCGGTGAAGCGCAGCTCGCGGCGGTCGCGGGTGCCGGCCACGTACGGCGCGTCCACCGGCTTGAGCCCCTTGGCCAGCGCCCACTCCTTCAGCAGCGTGGCCGTGGTGAGCAGGCGGTCCTCGTCGACGGCCGCCAGCTCGGACAGCGTGGCGACCCGGCCCTGCCGCCAGGTGTCCACATGCCTGGAGTGCAGCCAGCGCAGGCCCGTCACGACGTCGATGAACGTCACGTACTTCCGTGTGGTCAGCGCGATCTCGGCCGCCTCAGCGACCCGGCGCGACAGGTTCGGCTTACTCACGGGCTCCAGTCTCCCGCGTCTTTGTCGTGAGATGGCGAGCCCCGCAGCTTTCCTTTTGGCCGTTGCGGCAAGTAAGACGTTCGGCCCCTCGAGGATCCGGTCGTGGAGGAAATCGTGCGTCTGTTCTGGCCGGCCGTGCTCATGCTCGCCACCTCGTGTGGCCTGGCTGAGGACGGCACGCAGCCCGTTGTCACGGGTGCGTTCGGCACCAAGCCGGTCGTCGCCATACCCAAGGGCCAGCCGGGTCGCACGCCGCGGATCACGGTGCTGTCGATGGGCAGTGGCCGGCGTACGCTGCCAGGCGACGTGGTGCTCGCCGACGTGGACATCCGGCGGTGGTCGGGCAACCGGCCGTACATGAGCACCTATGACGGCAACCAGCCCACCGCGGTCGTCTTCGACGGCAGGCAGGTGTCGGAGACCTGGCGCCAATCTCTCATCGGCCGCCCGGCGGGCAGCCGGGTCATGCTGATCAGCCCGGCGTCCGAAGCGCTCGGGCCGAACGTGCCGCTGACCGGCCTCGCGCCCGCGGACACGCTGGTGCTGGTCTTCGACATCCTGGGTGGCTACCCGCCCGACGCCCGGCTCGTCGGTCGCACCCTGCCGGTGATCCCGGCCGACCTCGTGCCGGGGGCGCCGCCCCGTGTCCTCATCGACGGCTCGGGGGACGAGATCGTGGCCGGCGCGAAAGTGGTGATCCAGTACGTGAAGGCGTCCTGGCCGTCGCGGACGGTCGTGGACTCCTCCTACCGGAAGGGCGGGCCCAGCGCGTTCACGCTGAAGGAGGGGTCCGTGCCCGACGGCTGGCTGGAGGCGCTCGTGGGCCAGCGGGTCGGCGGCAGGGTCGCGGTCTCCTGTTCCGGTGACGAGTCGTCGCTCTACGTGATAGACGTATTGGACACGTTCACGCACGTGTAAAGGGGCCGGGTGACAGTGGTGTGCCCACCCGGCCCCCCTGACTCCTTATCCGCAGTGCTCGAACGCGCTGTCGTACGTCGAGGAGCCGGCCTTGCCGCCCCACTTGACGCAGCTGCCGGCCGCCGACGAGATGACCGGTCCCGCGTAATATCCGTAGTTGCCCGAGTCCGTCTTCCTCGTGCTGCCCTGCACTTCCAGGTAGGCCGTGGTGGCGGTGGCCGTGCCGACGTTCTTGTACTTCACCGTGGTGACGCAGTTGTTGCCGTTGGCGCTGTTGTAGAGCAGGTAGACGGCGCCGTCGCTGCCGAGCGTGGCCGAGTCGATCACGTCGTAGCCCGAGCCGCAGACCGCCGACGGGGTGTAGGGGTTGCCGCAGTTCTTCGAGGTTATGGTCTGCTGCGGGTAGCCGAACGTGACGCCGTTGAAGACGGCCTTCTGGATGTTGTCCGGGTAGTTGGTCCCCAGCCGTACCTCATAGTGCAGGTGGGGCGAGATGTTGTTGCCCGGCTTGCTGGTGTTGCCGACCGTGCCGATCTGCTGGCCCTGCGACACCGACTGGCCCTGGCTGACCGTACGGGTGTTCAGGTGGGCGTAGTACGAGGCCCAGCCGCCGCCATGGTCGATCTTGACGAGGTTGCCGTAGCCGTTCGTCGAGCCCTGGTGCGCGGAGATCACCACGGTTCCCGCGGCGGCGGCCACCACCGTGTCGCCGAGGTCGGCGTCGGCGGTGCTGCCCCGGTTGAAGTCGATCTCCCATGATTGGTGCGCGCTGCTGGCGTTGGAGTTGCCTGTCCAGGTCTGGTTGCAGGGGAACGGCATCTGGAAGTTCGTCGCGAGGATCTGCGCCTGATCCGACTCCGGCACGGGGTCGGCCACCGCGGCTGGGGCCGTACCGAGGCTGAGTGCCAACGCGAGGCCCGCGATCATTGCTCGGCTGAGCTTCATGGGGTGATCCTTTCGGTGGGATCTCTGAGAACAGGGTCTGGACAAGCCGCACAAGAATCGTCCAGAACCGATACAGAAGCTCTCGGGATCTCCGTCGAGGAGCTTGATCGTGTCGGTCACCTTCCACGTGCTCGCGCCGCTGCGACCCCGGTCCTTCGCTGTTACGCGGTGACGGCGCCGGACCACCAGGCACGCCTGCGCACCGCCGAGGCGTTGATCGGCCGGCGGATCGAGAGCGGGGACGGCGCCGTCTCCGAGCTGCGTGCCGGCCGAGCACCTGTATCGGGAGGACCTGCGGGGGGGCTCAGCCTGGCGTGTACGTATCTCACGCCCGCCGGCGCGCTACGCCGTAGCCTGCCCGCCCGAGGACGCCAGGTCGGAGCGGATCATGCTGTAGCGCACACCGTCGTGCCACTCCCCGGCGCGGAAGCCGCTGCCGCGGATGACGCCCTCGCGGGTGAACCCCGCCTTCTCCAGCGCCCGCTGCTCGGCCACATTGGTGATCTCCGTGGACGCCTCGATCCTGTTGGCCGTCGTGTGGTCGAACAGGTAGCGCGCGAGCAGCCGCTGCGCCTCGGTGCCGTGGCCCTGGCCGCGATGCTCCGGCGCCACGATCAGCCCCATCGACCAGTAGTAGCTGGCGCGGTTGGCGACCTGTTTGCTCCACGACATGAGGCCGATCTTGTCGTCGCCGTTCGCGATGATCAGGATGCCGCCGTCGTCGCCCAGCATTCCGTTGTCCAGCCAGCGCGCGCGCATGCGGTGGGGATTCTGGAAGCCGTACCACTGGAACTCACCCGTGCTGCCGGGGTCGCTCGTGAGCCTGTACAAGAAGGGTAGATCATCCTCTTCGACCGGACGCAGGCGTATGGTCATGATCGGGACACTAGCCGACGTACCAGTCGCTTGAGGCGGGACTCCTGGAGCGGCGCACCCTCAAGGGCGTCGAGGGCTTCGGCGGCGGTCGGGCGCTTGGCCGGAGAGTGGTCGAGCATCCTGCGTACGACCTCGGGCACGTCGGGGGCGTGGGCGTCGGGTCCGGCCGGGAGCCGGCCAGTGAGCAGGTGGTAGGCGATGGCGCCGGCCGCGTAGACGTCGGAGGCGGTCGTCATCCGGTCGGGCCGCTCCTGGCACTCCGGCGCCACGTAGTGCGCGTCGAGCACGTTGCCCAGCTCGTGGGCCACGGTGTAGTTACGCGGTCCCGGCTTGGCGTAGTCGAACCCGGTCAGCACCGCGTGCCCCTCGTCCGTGACGAGCACGGAGGCCGGGGTCAGCGCGCGGTGGACGACGCCGTGGGCGTGGGCGTGCGCCAGCCCGCGCAGCAGGTCCTGGATCACGCTCAGCCGGGCGCCCGTGCCCACCGACAGGTGCAGCGCCTCGCCGTGCACGTCGTCCAGCACCAGCACGAACCGGCTCTCGTCGTCGATGGCGAAGAAGTCGCGCGAGCGCACCACGCACGGGTGCGGCGGGATCCTGGCCAGCGTCTGGTACGCGTTGGCGATGCGCTGCCGCTCGGCCGCCCGCGCCTCGCTGTCGGCCAGCGGGTCGGCCTGGTAGACCCGTAGCAGCACGGTCTCGCTGCCTGGCAGCGTCACGTTGAACGCACGGTATTCGGTGACCTTGGTGTCGCCGCCGAGCTGCTCCTCGACCTCCCAGTTGCCGAACCTCGGCGGCGCGGTGCTGCGGCGTACCGTCTGGTTGAGCGCGTCGAGAATCGCGGTGCGGTACGGCTTCGCGTCGGGGCTGCACCCGCGCCTGACCCTGGAGGCGTCGCTCAGCGTTTTCAGCAGCCCCGGCAGGTCGGTGACGTTGACCGCGTCGCGCCCCGCGGGGTCGACCAGCTCGGCGTCGGGCGAGGTGAGCACGACCAGGCTGTCGACGTAGACCCGCTCCAGCTGGGTGGCCTTGGACACCAGCAGGCCCTTGAGCGCCTTGGCGGTGCCGCGCAGCTTGGCCACAGGAGAGCCGAACGCCTCCCTGCGCGGCGGGAACCAGCGCGTGCCCGACACCTGGATGCGGCCCCTGGTGCCCTTGACGTCGACCGCCACGAGCGAGTGGCCGGTCAGCACGATCAGGTCCAGCTCGAAGACGTCGTGGCCGCGCGGAACCTCGACGTTGTGCAGCAGCAGCCAGTCGGCGGGCGCATGGTCACGCAGATAGGCGATCACCCGCCGCTCGGCGTCGTTGACCGGACGTCCCCCGCCGACGATCTCTGCCATGAGGGGTATCCTCCCATGATTGTCCATTGGCAGTCGGCGCGACGTCGCGTGACGGTGCGTGTGCGGCATGCGCGGCGGTCTTTCAACCTGGCGCCCTCGGGCGCCGCGTCGATGGGGTGCGATGCGGCGAGGCGGCGGTGTGGGTGGAGTGCGTCAGCGGGCCGTGGCGAGGATGACGCCGGAGCCGTGTGGCAGTTCCACAGTGACCAGCCGCTCGTGGGTGAGCAGGGTCCGGCGGACCGCGTCCTGCTTGGCGGCGAACTCAGAGTCCCAGACCGTCCCCGGAGCCGGCGACATGTCGTCCACGACCAGCATGCCCCGGGGGTTGAGTGCGGCGATCGTCAGGTCGAGGCCCGTCTGCTTGCCCGCCACCGCGTCCGCGAAGATCAGGTCGAACGTCCCCAGCCCGGGCAGCAACTCCAGCGCGTCCCCTGTAAGGAAGCGCACGAAGGGCGGCCAGTCGCCGGAGGAGGTCTGCGAAGCCCGTTCGCCGTCGTACTCCACCGTGGTCACCGTCGCGTCCGTGCGTGGCACGAGCCCGCTCGCCAGCCACGCGAGCCCCACTCCCGCCCCGGTCCCGAGCTCGAGTACGCGCCCATGTGGAGGGACGTGGGCGGCCAGGGTGGCGAGGAGGCGGCCGACGGCGGGGTCGCAGGAGTAGGCGAAGTCCGCGGCGCGGTCCAGGGCGGCGGTGACGAGGGGCGGTGGGGCCGAGTTCATAGTCGTTTTGTATCCCGTCGCCCGCTCCGCCGTCACCGGAGTTTGCGGCGGGGTTTCAAGACCGACAGCGTGGTCGCGGTCATCAACATGGCGATCTGGGCGCCGAGCGCGGCGATCTGGCCCCACTGGCGAGTGGCGGGGGCCGCGGCGCCGCCCGCGGTGACTGCCGCCATTCCCTCGGGATCGAACAGGAACATGCCCACGCAGATCACCGCCACCAGCAGCATGAGCTTGGCCGCCACCCAGTAATAGCGAAATAGTCCCCAATGGCTGGTCAGGCCCAGTGCGATGCCGGTGATCAATGCGGTGAGGCTGAGCGGTATGCCGCCCGCGAAGACGAGGCCGGGCATCAGCCGATAAGCCGCGTGCGCCAGTCCCGTGTCTTTTGTCAGGGCCGCTGTCGTATTCAGTACGACCAGGCCCCATACCTCGCCGAGCAGAGCGACGGACACGATGATGTGGACAACCATGACCGTCTTGCGGATACGCGCCCGCACCGAGCTCACCTTCCTCCGGATTGACGACTCGCCGGTCATCCTCACCGCTTTGCCGGCTTCAGGCGTCCTCCCGCGGAGGGCACCGCCACTACGCCCGCCGGCGTAAGAGCGGTTCTCCATTTTCGGTTGATCATTTGCTAAACAGTGGTGAACGACCGCCCCGTCGTGCGTGCGCCCGGTAAAAACAAAGCTCGTTCGCCGGATTGTTTCGTTGTGTGTGCGCCGCGCTTCGTTGACGAGCGTGAAAACCGAGTGCCAAGAAATCGAGGCACCTCCTTGACCTCCGTGTGAGCTTTTTGAGTTGCGATTTTGGCCGCCTCCCGCGATTGTTATTTCCGGCACCTCACAGCCCTGCAGAAACGACTATGGCGCCGGAAATTTCCGCGCCGATCCATGGAGGAAAGCACACATGATCCGTCGCATTCTGGCCGGTGCAGCAATCGCCGCCGCCGCTCTTGGCTTCTCCGCCGCCGCGGCCTCCGCCGACGTCGGTCCCAACCCGCAGACCAGTGGGTGGACCGCCCTGAGCCAGCTGTCCACGCTCGACGACCTCACCGCGCTGAACAACTTCCTGAACGACTCGGTCAAGGACATTCAGGTCCTCCCGGTCGACGTGAGCGACATCAACGCCAACGTCCTGGGCACCACGGTCGACAGCGACTGACGGCTCCTCACGTGGCGTAGGCAGGAAGCCGATCGCGGCGCTCGAGCCAGAGCCCGCCCGGCCAAGGTCGCCTTCCTGGCACTTTGAGGTGAACCAGAAGAACGGGCCGTGGACATTCGCGAGGCCACGGCACGGGCTTGGTGCGCACTGAGCTATCCGCGCCCCGTGACCCGGGTCGATCACTGCAGGATCACCTGGGCCGCGGGGCCGTGGCTGTTCACGGCCTTCTCGCCCGGACGGACCGCGCCCAGGAAGGTACGCCGGTCGAGCGGGTCCACCCGTACGGACTCCTCGGTGTACGGCGAGTGCACCATCCGTGTGGCGTCCACGACGAGGCCGACGTGCTCAGGACCCCGTTTCTCTGAATCGTTGTCGTAGAAGACCAGATCCCCCGGCTCCACTTCCTCCTTGGATATCCGGATCCCCGAACGCCACTGCTCCTGCGTCGTCGAACCGATCCGCACCCCGGCCCGCGCCCACGCGTATTCCGCGAGCCCCGAGCAGTCGAACCCCCACGTCTTGGCGCCCTTTCCTATCCCGAATCCGGGCCCCTGCACCCCGCCGCCGCCCCACGAATAAGGGACGCCGATCATCTCTATCGCCGCGCGTGCCGCGACGGCTCCGCCTGCCGATCGCACGGCCATCGCGGGCGTGGAATGCACGGCGTGCAGAATCGCCTGTGCCAGGGCCATTGATATCGGCAGCAGCCGATGTGCTCCATTCATGGAATATTCAGCGCTCCTGTCGAACTGGTGCACGTTGCGCCATTGATATCGTCAGCATTCCTCCTCCCCTATACCGATAAAACAGGCTTTGGCCATACGGGATGGCGGTATGGCCGTAAACTGACATTTGTCGCCATGTCATTTCACAGCAAATCCGCACCAGTCGTATATATCCGGCTGAGCCGCGATCAACGGCCGGGAATCGGTGCGCTCCGCGAGAGTGCTGTCACGGCCTGCTCGGAGTACTCGGCCGCGAGGGCGTCGGCCGCCGTCTGCGCCACCCGCGCAACGATGGGCCTCCCTCCTGTGCGCGCCTGGCGCGAAGGCCTCGGCGGCCGTCCCCGCACCTCGGAGGCCTGACGCCCCCCGAGGCGGCCACCCTGCCGGAGCGCCCTCAAGCCGCGCCGGCGAGCCCGAATCCGGGTCCGCCCCGCCAGGCGCACGGCCACGCCGGGGCCGTCATAATTTCCCCGTAATTCGGTCATTTTCCGGCGAAAATAACATAGCCAAACATACTTCGTGTAACCTAGGTTCTGGTTAATCGTCAGAGGCAGGATTACGACCCCCAGAGCGTGTGTGTTGGGGGGTGCGAGAAGCGTGAGCGGCGCCGAAGACCGGCTGCTCTACCAGGACCGGCAGCTGATGATTACGGTGTGCGCGATACCCGGGCCGCCGTCCGTCGCGCTCATCGGGGAGATCGACGCCACCAACAGCCCCGCGGTCGCGGGCGCCCTGGCGAGTTGCCGTCAGGGCGCGTACATCGTCGTCGACACCGGCAGGCTGAGCTTCATCGACGTCTCAGGCCTGCGCGTGCTCGTCATGCCCACGCTGCCGCCGTCGCAGCGGTGGATCCGTCTGCACAACGTCACGCCGTACCAGCGCCGGCTGCTGCGCATGATGGGCTGGTACTACGAGCCCCGTGCCCATCACCTGCCCGCGTAGCGAGCAGGGCCGCCGAGGTGCCCAGGCCCGTCGGGCCGCCCAGCCGGAACCGTGGCGGCCGGTTGTGGCGGCGCAGCGACTCCTCGTCGTACCGGAAGCAGTGCCGGTGCCAGTTGAGTATCCCGCTCACCCAGTCACGCAGCTCGTTCACGAACGCGTCGAGGTCTCGCCGGGCGTCCGCGTCGAGGCCGAGGTCGTCGCACACGACCGGCAGCTCGTGCTCGACGATGTGCTGGAACTGCCGCATGCGCGAGGTAAGCAGGTCGTTGACGATGCCGAGCGCCGTCGGGTAGTCGCAGCCGAAGAAGTTCTGGACCACCAGTACGCAGTTGTGCAGCTCGCCCTCGAACTCGATCTCCTTCTGGTAGGAGAAGATGTCGTTGATCAGCGTTCCGCAGTCGGCGATGGCGCTCACCAGCGCCCGCATCGGGCCGCTCTCGTACACCTCCCGGCTGATCCTCTTGCCGTGCCGCAGCCGCGCCAGGCTCATCGTCAGGTCGGCGCCGAAGGTCTGGCGGCGCATCTCCACGTAGTCCACGGGGTCGGGGATGTGGTTGGCGAAGTGGCCGGCCAGCTCCCACAGCCAGCTCGCGCACATGCTCTCCACCGCGCCGCGCAGCTCGCGGCGCTCGTCCAGCCGCATCGGCCCCGCCGTACGCGCCCAGACGTCGGCCAGGCCGCGCTCCAGCGTGTTCGCGGGCGGCGGCGCGGGCGAGCCGTCCAGCGGCATGAACGACGAGAACCGCTCCACCGCTATCTTGGCCGCCACGAGGTTGCGCGACCGGCCGAAGACGGCCGGGAAGTAGTCGTCCGCGTACGTCCCCCAGGCCAGCCAGTACGACGCCAGGTCCAGCTCCTCAGGGGTGGCGTCGGGATGCAGGCCCGCGGCGCACAGAGGCAGGTCGATGTCGGTCAGCCGCCGCTCGTCCCACAACCCCGGGTCGAGCATCCCCATCGCCCTGCACCACGCCACGGTGTGCCGCCGGGCCGTGTCGAGATGGGGGGACAACCTGAGCTGGAAGGGCATGTACAGGTCGGGGATCCGCGACGGCCCCACCCGCTCGTGCGGCACGTGCGTGAAGTTGCGCAGCCGCTTGGCCCCCAGCAGATTGACGATCGACGGCATGCCCAGCGGCTTGCCTGACACGGCCTGCTTGTTCATGTACCGGCTGGAGCGCATGTGCCATTCGTGGCCGCCCGCCTGCCAGTCCTGCAGCCCCTTGACGTAGGCCAGCACGCCGGCCGCGCTGATCGGGTCGATCGCGTACTCCACGAACAGCGGGCCCAGCTCGGCGAGCGCCGTGTGCTCGAACTGCTGCAGCCGCGAGGTCAGCAGGTCGTTGACGGCGTCGGCGGCCTCCTGCGTGCCGCAGCCGAGGAACGTCTCCAGCACCAGCACGCCGTTGCTCAGCTCGCCCTCGTCCCTGACCTCCCGCTCGTACGAGAACAGGTCGTTGCGCAGGTGCACCGCGTCCGCGAAGGCGTCCTTCAACACCCGCATCGGACGGGTCCCCGCGATCCGCGCGGGCACCTCGGCGCCCACCGCGTGCTCGACGAGCCCGGCCGACCAGGGCGCCCCGCCGACCTTGCGGCGCATCTCGATGTACTCGACCGGGTTGGCCACCCGCCCCCGGTTGATGTTGGCCAGCTCCCAGAGCGACTCGTTCAGCAGGTTGTGAGTGCTCTCGGCGAACCGCGACCGCCAGTCCGCCGACCTGCTCGGGACCGTACGCACCCACAGGTCGGCCAGGCCGGCCTCGACCGGGTTGGTCGGCTCGGGCATGCTCAGGTCATCGCCCATAGGCATGAAACGGGCGAGCCGGTCGAGGTACGCCTTGCCGCCCCGCAGGTCGCCGGAGCGCTTGAACACCTCGAGGAAGTGGTCGTCGAAGAAGAAGACCCACACGTACCAGTCGGTGATCAGGCTCAGCTCGGCGCCGTCGCAGTCGGGATGGGTGTAGGCGCACATCAGCGGGTAGTCATGGGCGTCCAGGTCGGACTCCTCCCAGACGCCGGGGTCGTCGAGCATGCCCATGTCGCGCGCCCACTGCTTGGAGTGCAGGCGAGCCTCTTCGAGGTGCGGATTCAGCCGCGCCGGGTACGGCATGTAGAAGTCCGGCAGTTCGAACGGCTGGCTCATGGTCGCTCCTTCACAGTGCGCGGGCCGGCACCGATGCGCTCGGTGCCGGCCTCCGGTGTGCGGTCCCTCGGTCAGCCGTTCCTGCCGACCTCGACGTCCTCCAGCACGCCGAGCGCGTCCGGCACCAGGACGGCCGCCGAGTAGTAGGCGCTGACCAGGTAGGAGAGGACGGCCTTCTCGTTGATGTTCATGAACCGGACCGACAGGCTGGGCTGGTACTCGTCGGGAATGCCGGTCTGGTGCAGGCCGACGACGCCCTGGTTCTCCTGCCCGGTGCGCATGAGCAGGAAGGACGTCGTGTACGTGTCCGAGATCGGAATCTTGTTGCACGGGAAGATCGGGATGTCCCGCCAGGCCGGCACCTTGTGCCCGAAGGCGTCGATGGACTGCGGGTAGACGCCGCGCTTGCTGCACTCTCTGCCGAAGGCGGCGATGGCCAGCGGATGCGCCAGGAAGAACGCCGGCTCCTTCCACACGGTGGCCAGCAGGTCGTCGAGGTCGTCGGGGCTCGGCCGGCCCGAGCGGCTGCGGATGCGCTGGCTGAGATCGGCGTTGTGGAGCAGGCCGAACTCCCTGTTGTTGATCAGCTCGTGCTCCTGCCGCTCGCGCAGGGCCTCGATCGTGAGGCGGAGCTGCTGGTCGAGCTGGCTCATCGGCTGGTTGTACAGGTCGGAGACCCGGGTGTGCACGCGCAGGACCGTCTGGGCCACGCTCAGTTCGTACTCGCGCGGGCTCAGCTCGTAGTCCACGAACGTGCCGGGCAGCACGGGCTCGCCGGTGTGGCCCGACGCCATGTCGATGGCCGCCTCGCCGTAGTCGTTGTGGGCGTGCTCCTCGCTCGAACGGTAGCGGTCCAGGTGCTCGCGCAGCGTGGGCGACCGCTCGGCCAGCTGCTCGAAGTCCTGCCTGGACAGGGTGAGCACGGTGGTGGCCGTCTTGGCCCGCGCGGTGAACGTGAACCGCCCGCCCTCGGTGAGCGTCTGCTCGCCGAGGTAGTCGCCGTCGGCCAGGACGCCGAGGCTCTGCTCGTCGCCGTACGCGCCGCGGGTCACCTTGCCCACGCGGCCGTGGGCGATGAGCACCAGCCGGTCAATGGGACGGCCCTCGGAGACGATCTCCTCACCCGCCTCGATCTCACGCTGCGCGAAGCTGCCGGCCAGGGCCTGCAGCACCTCGGCGTCGTCATAGCCGCGCAGCATGGGGATCTCGGTGAGCTCGGCGGGAATGACCCGCACGTCCGAGCCGGTGTTGCTGAACGTGATGCGGCCGTCGCCCAGCTCATAGGTCAGCCGCCGGTTGACCCTGAACACGCCGCCCGAGCACTGCACCCACGGCAGCAGCCGCAGCAGCCAGCGCGAGGTGATCTCCTGCATCTGCGGCGGCGTCTTGGTCGTGGTCGAGAGCTGCCTGGCGGCCTCGGTGCTGAGGCTGAGCTGTCCGTGGCCGTTGAGGGTCTCAGGGGCTGCTGAGTTGGTCGTTTCGGTCATCGTGCTGCACCACCAATCTCGGTATGGGACCTAACCGGGCTTGCGGGTGGATCGGAGTTCGAGCGGAAGCGAGAACGTGAGGGTCTCCTCGGCCAGGGCCACCGGCTCCACCTCGGTGTATCCGCGGGCGGCGAGCCAGTCGAGTAACTCCCCGACCAGCCGCTCGGGGACCGAGGCGCCGGAGCTGACCCCGACGGTCCGCACGCCGTCGAGCCACCGCTCGTCGGCGTCGGCGGCCCTGTCGACCAGGTACGCCGCGTCCGCGCCGGCGCCCAGTGCCACCTCCACCAGCCGCCGGGAGTTGGAGGAGTTGGCCGAGCCGACGACGATGACCAGCTCGCACTGCGGGGCGATCCTGGTGATCGCCTCCTGGCGGTTCTGGCTGGCGTAGCAGATGTCGTCGCTGGGCGGGTCGACCATGTCGGGGAAGCGCTTGCGCAGCTCGGTGACGGCCCGCATGGTCTCGTCCACGGCCAGCGTGGTCTGCGACAGCCAGCTCACCGGCCCCTTCACCGGCCCCTTCGCCGACACCTCGCCGGGGCGGGCCGGGTCCACGATGTGGATGCGGTCGGGGGCCTCGCCGTACGTGCCCTCGACCTCCTCGTGCTCGGCATGGCCGATGAGCACGATCTCGTAGCCCGCCTCGGCCATGCGCACGGCCTCCTTGTGGACCTTCGTGACCAGCGGGCAGGTCGCGTCGATCGTCCGCAGGCCGCGCCGCCCCGCGTCATCCTTGACGGCCGGCGAGACGCCGTGGGCGGAGAAGACGACCAGCGATCCGTCGGGCACCTCGTCGAGCTCCTCGACGAAGACCGCGCCGCGCCGGGTGAGGTCGTCGACCACGTAGGTGTTGTGGACGATCTGTTTGCGCACGTAAACGGGTGCGCCGAAGCGTCTCAGCGCCTCTTCCACGGTGCTGATCGCGCGTTCGACGCCCGCGCAGAAGCCGCGCGGGGCCGCGAGAAGTACCCGTCCCATCTGGGAACCCCCTACTTGGTGCGGTGCGCGAGCTGGTCTGCCAGAACGGCCAGCGCTTTGGCGGCCTCCGGTTCGATCGGCGCCGCGGCCAGTGCCGTCACGGCCTCGCGCACGCGTTCTTCGATCATTTCCTCGACCTCGGCCAGCGCGCCCGTGTCGCGCAGGATCTCCCGCACCTCCGCGGCGCGCTCCTCGGTCAGCTCCGGGTTGCCGTGCCAGCTCTTGAGATGGATGAGCTGGGCGGGTGAGGCACTCCGCACGGCATGCGCGAAGAGCACCGTGTGCTTGCCCTCGCGCAGGTCGTCGAGCGCCGACTTGCCGGTCTCCGGCTCAGAGCCGAACGTGCCGAGCACGTCGTCTCGGAGCTGGAACGCCTCGCCCAGCGGCAGGCCGAAGCGGGAGTACGACTCAAGCAGCTCCATCGAGGCCCCCGCCAGCGCGCCGCCGATCTGCAGCGGCCGCTCGACGGTGTATTTGGCGGTCTTGAACCGGATCACCGTAAGGGCCTCGGCCACGCTCGCGCCCGAGCGGAGCTGGGCGAGGATGTCGAGGTACTGGCCGCTGATGACCTCGGTGCGCATGGCGTCGAACACGTGGTGCGCGGCGCGCAGCCGATGAGGCTCCACCGCGCACGACGCCAGCATCGTGTCGGACCAGGCCAGGCTGAGCGTGCCGAGCAGGATGCCGCCCGCCTGCCCGAACGCCTCCGCGCCCGGTCCGCGGTGCAGCCCCGCCAGGCTCCTGTGCACGCTGGTCCGGCCGCGCCGCACCTCGCTGCCGTCCATGATGTCGTCATGGATGAGCAGGCCGGCGTGGCACAGCTCCAGGGCCGCGGCAGCGGTGATGATCTCCTCGCTGTCGCCGCCGCCGGCGCCGCGCCAGCCCCAGTAACACAGCTGCGGCCTGACGCGCTTGCCGCCGCAGAGGATGAAGTCGGCCAGCAGCCGGTACGCCGTCTTGACGTCGGGGTCGTCGACGGGGGCTCGCCAGATCTCGAGGAAGCCGGCCAGGCGCCGGTCCACGCGTGATCCGACGTTGTGCTGAGTGAAGCTCACCGGCATCCGCGCGGCTCCTTCGGTCAGACGCTCACTACCAATAGTTATTCATCCAATACGCAGCGTGTAAAGTGTCTTTTGTAGCTGGAGCCTTCTTTTGCCACAGCAGTCCCAACGGCAGGGCGTGTCGAGACGCGGGGCCGTGTGGGCATTCGCAGCCGGAGCCGTTTGATGCGCTATGTGGGGGTATGCCGCATTTGTGTGCCCCCTTCCGTAAGGAGACACCATGAAGGCAGTCACCTGGCACGGTAAGCGCGACGTCCGGGTCGAGGAGGTCCCCGACCCCGCCATCAAGGAGCCCAACGACGCGGTCATCAGGGTGACCAGCTCCGGCATCTGCGGCTCAGACCTGCACCTGTACGAGGTGCTCGGGCCGTTCATGGCCGAGGGCGACATCCTCGGGCACGAACCCATGGGCGTCGTCGAGGAGGTCGGCCCCGCGATCGACAACATCAAGCCGGGCGACCGCGTGGTCATCCCGTTCAACATCTCCTGCGGCCACTGCCACATGTGCTCCATGGAGCTCTACGCCCAGTGCGAGACCACCCAGGTGCGCGAGCAGGGCACGGGCGCCGCGCTGTTCGGCTACACCAAGCTCTACGGGCAGGTGCCCGGCGGGCAGGCTCAGTACCTGCGGGTGCCGGAGGCGCAGTTCGGCCCCATCAAGGTGCCCGAGGGCCCGCCGGACGAGCGGTTCCTGTACCTGTCCGACGTGCTGCCGACCGCCTGGCAGGCCGTCGCCTACGCGGACGTCCCCGAGGGCGGCAGCGTCACCGTCTTCGGCCTCGGCCCGATCGGCCAGATGTGTGCCCGCATCGCCGCTCACCTGGGATACCGGGTGATCGGCGTGGACGGCGTCACGCAGCGCCTCGAGATGGCCCGCCGCCACGGCATCGACGTCATCGACGCGAGCGAGGTCACCGACGTCCCCGAGGAGATCCGCCAGCGGACCTCCGGGCGCGGCACCGACTCGGTCATCGACGCGGTCGGCATGGAGGCCCACGGCTCGCCCGCCGCCAAGCTCGCCCAGACCCTCACCGGCATGCTGCCGGCCGGGGTCGCCGCGCCGCTCATGACCCACACGGGCATCGACCGGCTGGCCGCGCTCAACCAGGCCATCGACTCGGTACGGCGCGGCGGCGTCATCTCCGTCATCGGCGTCTACGGCGGCATGACGGATCCCATGCCCATGCTGCGCATGTTCGACAAGGGCATCACGATGCGCATGGGCCAGGCCCATGTCAGGCGGTGGACCAGCGTGCTGATGCCGCTGGTGACCGACGAGTCCGATCCGCTCGGCGTGATGGACCTGGCCACTCACCGGATGCCGCTGGAGCAGGCGCCCATGGCGTATGAGATGTTCCAGAAGAAGTCGGACGGAGCGGTCAAGATGCTCCTACAGCCATAACTTGGCAGGTCACGGGGATTTTCCGGCCCTAAGGGCGGGCAGCGCAGCTTCCATGAGAGTCGTTGTGGTGGGAGCAACCGGGAACGTCGGCACCAGCGTGGTGCGCGCGCTGGCCGCGGACGGCGGCGTGACCTCGATCGTCGGGGTCGCCCGCCGGTTGCCTGGGTGGCGGATCGACCGCACCGACTGGCGGCAGGCCGACATCGCGAGCGCGGACCTCACGCGGATCTTCGACGGGGCGGACGCGGTCGTGCACCTCGCGTGGTTGTTCCAGCCGACCAGGCACCCGTCCACGACCTGGCGGGCGAACGTGCTGGGCAGCATGCGCGTCTTCCGCGCCGTCGCGGAGGCGGGGGTGCCCTCGCTGATCCACGCCTCGTCCGTGGGAGCGTACTCGCCGGGGCCCAAGGACCGGCCGGTGGATGAGAGCTGGCCCACGCACGGCTGGCCGGGGGCCGCGTACGGGCGGGAGAAGGCGTACGTCGAGCGGGTGCTCGACGTCTTCGAGCACGATCACCCCGGCATCCGCGTGGTGCGGATGCGGCCCGGGTTCGTCTTCCAGCGGGTGGCGGCGACCGAGCAGCGCAGGCTGTTCGGCGGGCCGTTCGTGCCGCGGCGGCTGATCAGGGCGGGGCGCATCCCATTCGTACCGGACATCCCCGGCCTGCGGCTGCAGGTGCTGCACGCGGAGGACGCGGCGGAGGCGTACCGGCTGGCCGTCACCAAGCAGGTGCGGGGCGCGTTCAACATCGCCGCGGAGCCCGTGCTCGACCCGCCCGACCTGGCCAAGCTGCTCGACGCCCGCACGGTGCCGGTCTCGCCGGGCGTGGCCAGGGCGATCATGGCGGTGGGCTGGCACCTGAGGCTCATACCGGCCGCGCCCGGGCTGCTCGACCTGGTCCTGCGGATCCCGGTCATGAAGACCGACCGGGCCAGGGAGGTGCTGGGCTGGACGCCGCGGCACTCGTCGTGGGAGGCCATGCGGGAGCTGCTCGAGGGGCTGCACGACGGCGCCGGCATGGAAACCGCGCCGCTGGCTCCCGACGGCGGACCGGTCGAACGGGTGAAGGAACTCGTCACCGGTGTGGGCGGGCATTCGTAATTGAGGCCTGGGGTGTAAGTCCTCGGCTCCGGGGAACGGGAGACACAACGCGAGGTCCTGAAGCGCGGCCTGTGTGTCGGACGACACGGAGGAGTGCATGCGCACCCTGATGGCCCAGCCCTTCACCCTCCACGACGTCACGAGACTGCGTCGCACCGTGGCCGAGCTGGCCCGGAGTTGCGGGCTCAGCGGTCCCCGGCTCCACGACTTCGTGCTGGCCGTCCACGAGAGCGTGGTCAACGCCGTGGAGCACGCCGGTGGGCACGGGTACTTCAAGCTGTGGACGGTGAACGGCGTGATCCGGTCCGAGACGACCGATGGGGGCTCGGGCATCCCCGGCGCGTACGTGGACGCCGACCTCAAGCCTCCCGACCTGTCCCAGGAGGGCAGAGGGATCTTCCTCATCCGCCGCTTGTGCGACATGGCCGACTTCGACACCGGCCCCGGCGGCACCACCGTCCTGCTCACCATGCGGCTGCCACGAGCGCCCCATCACACCACCCATCGGGCCATGAAGCGGATCCGGGTGGACGCCGGCCACCACCCCTTCGGCCGCTTCACAGCCTGACACCTGCCCTGGCGTCCGGGCGCGTGGTGGGCGGGCGGCTGGCCTGGGCAACGGGCAGGTAGGCTCACAAAGGTGAGCGGCGAAACGCCTTCCCCCGGGATGATCCAGCCCGTCCGGCGCATCGGGCGGCGGGAGTTCGATTTCGCGCGCCAGGTCGCCATCATGGCCATCGTCAACAGGACGCCCAACTCCTTCCACGACCGGGGCAGCACGTTCGAGCTCGACAGCGCCGTCGCGGCCGCGTGCAAGGCCGTGGACGAAGGGGCCGACTGGGTCGACATCGGCGGGTTCGCCTTCAGCGCGGCCCAGGCCCAGATCGGCGCGGACGAGGAGATCGACCGGGTCGCGCCGGTGATCGCCGAAGTGCGGAAGGCCACCGACGCCGTCATCTCCGTCGACACCCACAGGCCCGACGTGGCGCGGGCCGCCGTCGAGGCGGGGGCCGACGTGATCAACGACACCAACGGCCTGCGCGAGCCCGGCATGGCGGAGTTCGCCGCCGAGTCCGGGGTCAGCGTGATCGTCACGCACAGCCTCGGCGGCCCCGGCAAGCGCGTCTTCCGGCCGAGCTACGCCGACGTCGTCTCCGAGGTGGCCGCGTTCCTGCGCGAGCGGGTCGCGTACGCGCTGAAGGCCGGCATCGCGGAAGACAAGATCATCATCGACCCCGGCCACGACCTCAACAAGAACACCTTCCACTCGCTCGAGATCACGCGCCGGCTCGACGAGATCACCTCGATCGGATATCCGACCCTGGTGGCCCTGTCCAACAAGGACTTCATCGGGGAGACGCTCGACCGCCCCCAGGGCGAGCGGAAGGAGGGCACGATCGCCGCCAACGTCTTCTCCATCGTCAAGGGCGCCCGCATCCTGCGGGTGCACGACGTGGCCGCCACGCTTGCCTCCGTACGCATGACCGAGGCCATGCTCGGCTGGCGTGGCCCGCTGATCCCGAGTCACAATCTGGCCTGAGGAGGTCAATTGACCGAGCGGAAACCACTGGGGATGCCGTTCGAGAGCTGGATCGACCGGCAGATTCGCCAGGCGGAGGAGCGCGGGGAGTTCGACAACCTGCCGGGGGCCGGAAAGCCTCTGCCGGACCGGCCGCACGACGACATGTGGTGGATCAAGCAGAAGGTCGAGAGTGAGGGGCTGTCGATGCCCCTGCCGCCCACGCTGGCGCTGCGCAAGGAGGCGGAGGAGGCGCTGGCCGAGGCTCGCGGCGCCAGGTCGGAGACCGAGGTGCGGCAGATCCTCGAGGACATCAACAAGAAGATCCGCCAGGCGATCAGGACGGGGTTGTCCGGTCCACCGCTCAACCTGATGCCGTTCGACGTGGACGAGATCGTGTCGGAGTGGCGCAGGGCCCAGAAATAGCAGGGCTCACAAATAGAAGGGGCCCCGAGATCGGGGCCCCTTCGACTGGCCGAGGGACCCGGGTCAGGCGGGCCCCTCCGAGAGACCCGGGTCAGGCGGGTCGCTCGGGCTTGAGTCCGGGGCCCGGATCAAGGTCCGGGCCCCTGCGGTGCCGGTTGCTAGTTGACTGGCGGGTACGCGTTCCTGAGCAGCTCCTGGAACTGCGCCGAGAACCACTGCCCGGACAGCGGCGCGTTGGGCAGCGCGCCCGACAGGTTGTTCTTGTTGAGGTTGTTGCCGTGGTACGTCGGGTCGCACATCCTGTCGAACTTCTTGCCCTCGTCGTTCGGGATGTCCGAGCTGGCGCCGTCCGACTCGCCCGGAGGCTTGATCCAGACGTAGGCGTCGAACCCGGACGCGGGGTTGGCGGTCGGCCGCGCGCCCAGGCCCGCGCCGCTCTGGTTGCACCAGTTGCCGGGGTGGATCCGGCGGTCGGTGCGCGACTGGTCGACGAACTGGTTCAGGTCCGTCGAGGTGCTCGGCCCGCTCGGGCGGGCGGTGCCGCCCCAGCCGTTGCGCGAGGTGTCGATCAGCATGCCGAGGCGCTGCTTGAAGCCCTTGGAGATGAGCGCGCTGCGCAGGGCGGTGGCGAAGGTCGACTCGTCCACGTAGTAGTTCCAGTCGACCCAGTTGGACTGCCGGACCGTGGTGCCGTTCACGGTCGAGTTGATCGTGAAGTACGGCTCGGTGGTCGCGGAGTAGTTCGCGGTGTTGACGATGAAGCCGTCCACGCTGTCCACACCGGCGGTGGCGCCGGCCACGGTGCTGTAGAAGATGTTCACCGACGGGTTGAAGTTCGAGTCCCAGCCGAGCCAGGCGTGGTGGGCGGCGTCGATGTAGGTGTAGACGTTGGTGATGGCGTGCAGCTTGTTCAGCGCGTAGCGGACGCCGTCGACGTAGGCACCGGACGAGTTGGCCTCGGCGCACTTGGCGAAGCTGAGGTTGGTGACCAGGTTGGGCAGCGAGTCGGGCTCGATGATCGTGACGATGCGCAGGTTCGCGTAGGCGGGGTCGCTCATGATCGCCGAGATCGGGTCGATGTACTCGGTCTTGTAGCGGTTGAGGCCGTTCTCGGCGACGAGCAACTCACCGTTGGAGGCCAGCGCCGAGCAGTCGCGGTTGGGCAGGTCGTAGATGACGAACTGCACGGTCAGCGGCGCGGAGCCGTTGGCGGCGTCCTGCCTGACGGCCTCGTCCAGGTGAGCGCGCAGGCCCATGGCGGAGGAGGAGCCGGCGATGGCCGCGATGCGGTCCAGCCACACGGCGGTGGAGGTGTTGGCCACCGCGGAGCCGCCGGGCTCGGCCTGGGCCTTGGCCTTCCAGTTGGGGTTGACGTAGCCGGTGGCGCCGGCGTACGGGTTCTCGACGTGGCCGCCGGGGGTGGTGCCGCCGTCGTTGTCGGCCTCGGTGGCGGTGACCGTCCTGGAGGTCAGGCCGGTGGAGGCGACGGTGATGGTACGGCTGCCGTTGGCCGTGTCGGAGTCCTCCGCGGCGGCCAGGGTGACCGTCTGCGGGGTGTTCCAGTTGGACGGCGTGAAGGTGAGGCTGCCGCCGCTGGAGACGGTGATGTTGGTGTCACCACTGCTCGCCGCTGTCGAGGTGACGGTCACGTTCGAGGCCGGCGCGGTGGCCAGGCGCACGGTGTACGTGGCGGTGGAGCCCTCCGGCACGGTCACCGAGGCCGGCGTGACGATGATCGACTGCTCCACCACGGCGTCGTCGTCCACCTCGGTGGCGTTGACCGTGGCCGGGGTGACGCCCGTGCCGCCGACGGTGAAGGCGGCCGTGCCCGCGGTGGTGTCGGAGTCCTGGGCCGCGGCCAGGGTGACCGTCTGGGCGGTGTTCCAGTTGGACGGGGTGAAGGTCAGCGAGCCGCCCGAGCTGACGGACAGGTCCGTGTCACCGGTGGTCCGCGTCGTGGTGACGGTCACGTTGGCGGACGGCGCCGAGGAGAGCTTGGCCGTGAACGTGGCCGTGCCGCCCTCGTTCACCGCGACCGAACTGGCCGAGGTGACCACCGACGGGGTCGTCGGGGTCCCACCGCCGCCGCAGGTGGTGCCGTTGACACTGAAGCTGGTCGGGTTCGGGTTGCTCCCCGTCCAGGTGCCGTTGAAGCCGATGGAGACCGAGCCGCCGGTGGACAGGCTGCCGTTGTACGACATGTTCGTGGCGGTCACGCGGGTGCCGGACTGGCTCCAGTTGGCCCCCCAGCCGGTGGGGGTGTACTTCTGACCCGTGGTCGGGAAGTCGAAGCCCAGATTCCACGACGTGATGGGGTCGCCGGTGTTCTTCAACGTGATGTTCGCGGTGAACCCGCCCTGGCCAGGGCTGCTCGTCCACGAGTTGGCAGAGTAGGTCACGTCGCAGGCGACCGCGGCGTTCGCGGCCGTGCTCTGGCCGACGACGAGCCCAAGGGCCGCGACACTCGCGGCGGTCGCGGTCACGGCCCATTTGCGAAGGCCGCGTTGGAGTCTCACGAGCGATCATCTCCAGTGTTAGAGGGCTGGGAGCGCTCCCATGGTCTGCCGCGGTCGCATTCGTGTACAGGGGTCGGCGTTCCAAAAGGTGTCCGCCGCCCCACATGCTCGTTGAATGCCCCGGAACCCGGATGAAACTTTCATCCCGGGCAGCCTGGTGAGAGGAAACACGGGGGTTACCGGACCGCCATTCCGTTGACATACGCGGGAGGGCACCCACAATCCCGTTTGGGAGCGCTCCCACTCCTCTACTCCCCATGGAGATCCCGTGAAGTACAGACCTCCTTCCCTCCTCACCCGCTTATCGAGGCGGCTCGCCGTGGCCACGACGCTCGTCCTCGTGGCGGGCGCGACCGCGGCCGTGGCGGCCAGTCCGGCACAGGCAGCCGTGGCGTGCGACGTGACGTATGTGGCCAACTCGTGGACGAGCAGTCCCGGCCAGGGCGGGTTCACCGCGAACATCACGTTGAAGAACACCGGCGATCCCATCACCTCTTGGAATCTGGGCTTCGACTTCCCGACCACGGGTCAGAAGTACACCCCCACCGGCTGGGGCGCCAACTGGAGCCAGTCCGGCACCCGCGTGACCGGAACCAACATGTCGTACAACGGCAGCCTGGGGACGGGCGCGTCCGTGTCCATCGGCTTCAACGGCACCTGGACGGGGAGCAACCCGAACCCGACCAGCTTCAGCGTCAACGGCACCACCTGCGGCGGCGCGGCCAACACGCCGCCCACCGTGTCGCTGACCTCGCCGACCGCAGGGCAGACGTTCAGCGCCCCGGCCACCGTGCCGATCGCGGCGAACGCCTCCGACACCGACGGCACGATCTCGAAGGTCGACTTCTACCAGGGCTCCACGCTGCTCGGCACCGACACCTCGGCGCCGTACAGCTACAGCTGGACGAACGTGGCGGCCGGCAGCTACTCGATCACCGCGAAGGCCACCGACAACGGCGGCGCGACCACCACCTCGTCGCCGGTCGGCATCACGGTCTCCCAGAACACGGGCCCCGCGCTCGTGGTGAGCCCGACGACCCTGTCCGTGCCCGAGGCGGGGACCGCGAGCTTCGGGGTGAAGCTGTCGCAGGCGCCCTCGGCCAACGTGACCGTCACCACGGCGCGCGCCAGCGGCGACACCGACCTCACGGTCTCCGGCGGCGCCAGCCTGACCTTCACGCCGTCCAACTGGAACACCGCCCAGAACGTCACGCTGGCGGCGGCCAACGACTCCGACACGACCGCCGGCTCGGGCGTGTTCAGGGTGAGCGCCACCGGCTACACGGCGGTGGACGTGACCGCCACCGAGGCGGACGACGACGTCGGCGGCGACAACACGTACGTCCAGCGCTTCGTCGAGATGTACAACGAGATCCACGACCCGGCCAACGGCTACTTCTCGCCCGAGGGCGTTCCCTACCACTCGATCGAGACGTTCATGGTCGAGGCGCCGGACCAGGGGCACGAGACCACGTCCGAGGCCTACAGCTACTACCTGTGGCTGGAGGCGGCGTACGGGCAGGTCACCGGCGACTGGTCGAAGTTCAACAACGCGTGGGCCTCGATGGAGAAGTACATCATCCCGGCCACGGCCGACCAGCCGACGAACTCCTTCTACACGCCGTCCAAGCCGGCCACGTACGCGCCGGAGTCGAACACGATCAGCAGCTATCCGTCGGCGCTCGACAGCGGCGTGTCCGTAGGCCAGGACCCGATCGCGGGCGAGCTGCAGAGCGCGTATGGCACCCGTGACATCTACGGCATGCACTGGCTGCTCGACGTCGACAACACCTACGGCTTCGGCCACTGCGGCGACGGCACCACGAAGCCCGCCTACATCAACACCTACCAGCGCGGTCCCGAGGAGTCGGTCTTCGAGACCATCCCGCAGCCGTCCTGCGACACGTTCAAGCACGGCGGCCCCAACGGCTACCTGGACCTGTTCGTGAAGGACAGCTCCTACGCCAAGCAGTGGAAGTACACCAACGCCCCCGACGCCGACGCGCGCGCCGTGCAGGCCGCGTACTGGGCGGAGACGTGGGCCAAGGCCCAGGGCAAGGACTCGCAGATCTCCGCGTCGGTCTCCAAGGCCGCGAAGATGGGTGACTACCTGCGCTACGCGATGTACGACAAGTACTTCAAGAAGCCCGGCTGCACGAGCACCTCGTGCGCGGCCGGCACCGGCAAGGACGCCTCCAACTACCTGCTGAGCTGGTACTACGCCTGGGGCGGCGCGACCGACACCAGCGCCGGCTGGGCGTGGCGCATCGGCTCGAGCCACAACCACTCCGGCTACCAGAACCCGCTCGCGGCCTGGGCGCTGGCGAACGTGGCCGAGCTGAAGCCCAAGGGCAGCACCGCGGTGACCGACTGGAGCACCAGCCTCACCCGGCAGCTGCAGTTCTACGGCTGGCTGCAGTCGGCCGAGGGCGCCATCGCCGGTGGCGCGACCAACAGCTGGGAAGGCCACTACGCGGCGCCGCCGGCCGGCCTGCCCAAGTTCCACGGCCTGACCTACGACTGGCAGCCCGTCTACCACGACCCGCCGTCGAACCAGTGGTTCGGCTTCCAGGCGTGGACCATGGAGCGGGTCGCCGAGCTGTACTACGCCTCGGGCAACGCCGATGCGAAGGCGCTGCTCGACAAGTGGGTCACCTGGGCGATGGCCAACACCACGATCAACGCGGACGGCTCGTACCAGATCCCGTCCACGCTGAAGTGGACCGGTCAGCCCGTGGGCGACTTCACCGCCACCTCCGGGATGCCCCCGGCCAACCCCGGCCTGCACGTGACGATCGCCGACTACACGAATGACGTGGGTGTGGCGGGCGCGTACGCCAAGGCGCTCATGTACTACGCGGCCAAGGCGAACAACACGGCGGCCAAGAACATGGCCAAGTCGCTGCTCGACGGCGTGTGGAAGTACCGCGACGCCAAGGGCGTGTCGGTCCCCGAGACCAAGACCGACTACAAGCGCATCGCCGACCCGGTCTACGTGCCGTCCGGCTGGAGCGGCAAGATGCCCAACGGCGACGCCATCAACTCCAGCTCGACGTTCATCTCGATCAGGTCCTTCTACAAGAACGACCCCGACTGGGCGAAGGTCAACGCCTACATCAACGGCACCGGCCCCGCGCCCGTCTTCAACTATCACCGGTTCTGGGCGCAGGTGGACGTCGCCGTCGCCCTGGCCGAGTACGGACGGCTCTTCCCGTGAGAAAGGCACTGATCGCCGTGGCGTCGCTGGTCCTGCCCCTGTGTTTCACAGGGGCGGGGCCGGCGGCCCACGCCGCCGCACCGGCCTTCGCCTACGGCGAGGCGCTGCAGAAAGCGCTGTGGTTCTACGAGGCCCAGCAGTCCGGCGACCTGCCGAGCTGGAACCGCGTCTCCTGGCGCGGGGACTCCGGCATGAACGACGGCAAGGACGTGGGCGTGGATCTCACAGGCGGCTGGTACGACGCGGGCGACCACGTCAAGTTCGGCCTCCCGATGGCGTTCTCCACCACGATGCTGGCCTGGGGCGCGGTCGAGTACCGCGACGCCTACTCCTCTTCCGGCCAGCTCACGCACCTGCTCAACAACCTCAAGTACGTCAACGACTACTTCGTCAAGGCCCACCCGTCGCCGAACGTGCTCTACGGGCAGGTCGGCAACGGCGGCACGGACCACGCCTGGTGGGGCCCGGCCGAGGCCATGCAGATGTCGCGGCCGGCGTACAAGATCGACGCGTCGTGCGGCGGGTCCGACCTGGCGGGTGAGACAGCGGCCGCGATGGCGGCCTCGTCGATGGTCTTCCGCCCGACAAATCCGACTTATGCTGACACGCTGCTGACGCACGCCAAGCAGCTGTACTCCTTCGCCGACACCGTCAGGAAGAAGTACAGCGACTGCATCACCGACGCCCAGGGCTACTACAACTCGTGGAGCGGCTACAACGACGAGCTGGTCTGGGGCGCGATCTGGCTCTACCGGGCCACGAACGACGCCTCCTACCTGGCCAAGGCCGAGACCGGCTACGACAGCCTGGGCAGCGAGCCACAGACCACCACCAAGTCGTACAAGTGGACGATCGCGTGGGACGACAAGTCCTACGGCGCGTACGTGCTGCTGTACAAGCTGACCGGCAAGCAGAAGTACCTGGACGACGCCAACCGCTGGCTCGACTGGTGGACGGTCGGCGTGAACGGCTCCAAGGTGGCGTACTCGCCGGGCGGCGAGGCCGTGCTGGACCGGTGGGGCTCGCTGCGGTACGCGGCCAACACCTCGTTCGCGGCGCTCGTACACAGCGACACCATCACCGACGCCACGCGTAAGGCCCGCTACCACGACTTCGCGGTACGGCAGATCAACTACGCGCTCGGCGACAACCCGCGCAACTCCTCATACATGATTGGGTTCGGCAACAACCCGCCGAAGAACCCCCATCACCGCACGGCGCACGGCTCGTGGACCGACCAGATCACCAATCCCGAGCAGACCCGCCACACCCTGTACGGCGCGCTCGTCGGCGGACCGCCCGACGCGAACGACGCCTACACCGACAAGCGCGACGACTACGTCATGAACGAGGTCGCCACCGACTACAACGCCGGCTTCACCAGCGCGCTGGTCAGGCTCTACAAGGAGTACGGCGGCGCCCCTGCGACCGGCTTCCCGGCGCAGGAGACCCCGGACGGGCCCGAGCTCTTCGTCGAGGCGGGCGTGAACGCCTCGGGGAGCAACTTCACCGAGATCAAGGCCATCGTCCGCAACCAGTCGGCCTGGCCCGCCAGGGTCCTGTCCGACGGCTCCTTCCGCTACTACTTCACGCTCGACGGCACGACGACCGCCTCGCAGATCACCGTGTCGTCCGCCTACACGCAGTGCAAGGCGCCCACGCTGAACCAGGCGAGCGGTACCACGTACTACGTGAACATCGACTGCTCCGGCCAGGTCATCGCGCCGGCGGGACAGTCGCAGCACCGCAGAGAGGTGCAGTTCAGGATCACCAGTTCGGGCACGTGGGACCCGGCCAACGACTGGTCGTACCGGAACATCCCCACCACGCCCGGCGCGACGCCGGTGCGGACCGGGAACATCACTCTCTACAGCGGCGCGACCAAGATCTGGGGTGAGCCCCCGGGTCCGGAGGAACAGGACACGACAGCGCCCAGCAAGCCGGGCAAGCCCGAGGCATCCGGGATCACGGGCTCGACCGCCAAGCTGAGCTGGACCGCCTCCACGGACAACGTGGGCGTGAGCGGCTACGACGTCTACCTGGGGTCCACAAAGGTAGGCACGGCCACGAGCGCGTCCTTCGACCTGAGCGGGCTCACCCCTGCCACGGCCTACACCGCCCACGTGGTGGCGCGGGACGCGGCGGGCAACACCTCGGCGCCGTCCGACAGCGCCTCGTTCACCACCACGAACACGACGCCGCCGCCCACGGGCGGATGCGCGGCGACGTACAAGGTGACGAGCTCGTGGAGCGGCGCCTTCCAGGCCGAGGTGACGGTGAAGAACAACGGCGCGGCCGCGACCACCGGCTGGACGGTCACCTGGACGTCGGCGAACCAGATCACCCAGCTCTGGGGCGGCAAGCACACCCAGTCGGGCTCCGCCGTCACCGTCAAGAACGAGGCCTACAACGGCGCACTCGCTCC
Source organism: Nonomuraea sp. CA-141351 (assembly GCF_050944675.1). Lineage (NCBI taxonomy): Bacteria > Bacillati > Actinomycetota > Actinomycetes > Streptosporangiales > Streptosporangiaceae > Nonomuraea > Nonomuraea sp. CA-141351. The sequence goes on along the minus strand of NZ_CP191982.1, from coordinate 12,419,993 downwards.
TGGCGCCGGCACGACGTTCGGCTTCATCGCCAACGGCACATCCACCGTCCCCGACCCGATCACCTGCACTCCCGCCTGAGTGAAGACCCCGCCCCCGCCGCAGCAGCGGCGGGGGCGGTTCCACAGCTCAGTGAAAGGCAGCACATGAGAGCACTGTTCACCGCGCTGGCCTGCCTCTTCGCCCTCTTCGTCGCCCCCGCCGTCCCCGCGAGCGCCGCCACCGGCATTCACGTCAGCGGCACGAAGCTCCTGGAGGCCAACGGCCAGGAGTTCATCATGCGCGGCACCAGCCACGCGCACACCTGGTACGCCTCGCAGACCAAGGCGTTCGCCGACATCAAGTCTCTGAAGGCCAACACCGTCCGGGTCGTGCTCAGCGGCGGCCGCTGGACCGCCAACACCGTGGCCGACGTGGCCAACGTCGTCTCGCTCTGCAAGCAGAACAAGCTCATCTGCGTGCTCGAGAACCACGACACCACGGGGTACGGCGAGCAGAGCGGCGCCTACACCCTCGACCAGGCCGCCAACTACTGGATCAGCGTCAAGTCCGCCCTGGTCGGCCAGGAGGACTACGTCATCATCAACATCGGCAACGAGCCGATCGGCAACAACGCCGTCACCCCCGGCTGGGCATCCGCCACCACGGCCGCGATCCAGAAGCTGCGCAGCAACGGCTTCCAGCACGCGCTGATGGTGGACGCGCCCAACTGGGGCCAGGACTGGCAGTTCGGCATGCGGGACAACGCCAAGACGGTCTTCGACAGCGACCCCGCCAAGAACACGATCTTCTCCATCCACATGTACGGGGTCTTCGACACGGCCGCGGAGATCAACGCGTACATGGACGCGTTCAAGACCGCGGGGCTGCCGCTGGTCGTCGGCGAGTTCGGGTTCAACCACTCCGACGGCGACCCGGACGAGGACACGATCATGGCGCAGTCCGTGAGCCGCGGCCTCGGCTACCTCGGCTGGTCGTGGAGCGGCAACGGCGGCGGCGTCGAGTACCTCGACCAGGTCACCAACTTCGACGTCACCCAGCTCACCTCCTGGGGCCAGCGGCTGTTCAACGGCGCCAACGGCATCGCCGCGACCTCCAAGCAGGCCTCGATCTACGGCGGCGGCAGCACCGACACGAGCCCGCCGAGCGCGCCCGGCACACCCTCGGCGTCCGGCATCACCTCGTCCGGGGCCACCCTGAGCTGGACCGCCTCCACGGACAACGTGGGCGTGACCGGCTACGACGTCTACACCTCGACCGGCACCGCGCTCGGCTCGACGGCCACCAACTCGATCACGCTGACCGGGCTGTCGGCGGCGACCGCGTACCAGGTCAACGTGAAGGCCAGGGACGCGGCCGGCAACCAGTCCGCCGCGTCGCCGACGGCGTCGTTCACCACTCTGAGCGGCGGCAGCGGCGGCGGCTGCACGGCCGCGGGCACCGTGCAGAGCCAGTGGAGCACCGGGTACGTCCTGCAGCCCGTGACCGTGACAAACACCAGCACCTCGACCAAGCCGAGCTGGACGGTCACCTTCACGCTGCCCGCCGGCCACACGGTCACCGGCTCCTGGAACGCCGCGGTGACGGTCAGCGGCCAGACCGTGACGGCCAAGAACCTGAGCTACAACGGCTCGCTCGCGCCGAACGCCAGCACCAGCTTCGGGGTGCAGGCCAGCCGTCCGAACGGCAACACGGCCGTCCCTTCCGGCTACACCTGTGCCAACTGAACCGCCCGTCGGATCGCTGCGTATGAGGAGGTGAGGCGGAACACCAACATCCCTGCCTAACGACACCATCCCGCCCGGATGGGACGGACGCGGCCGATACCTCCAGTCGGCCGCGTCCGTGTTCATGGCCTCCACTCCGCGGAGGCGGCTCGGTCGCTGGGATCCGTCGCGGGCCCAGGCGACGGCGCTCCCTCGCGGGCCCAGGTGGCGGCGCTCCCTCGCGTGTTATTTGGCCTGGGCTTTCTTGATCTCGGTGAATCGCTGGCGGGCCGCGTCGATCGCGTCCTCGTCGTCGAACTCGGCGAAGGCCTCATCCTGGTAGCGCGCGGGGATGAGCCGCCTGACCCGGTCCGGATACCCCATGCCCGGCTCCGGCACCTGGACCACGGGAGGGATGCCGATGCGGACGGCGATCGGGCCGGAGGCCCGCACGGAGGTCGCCCAGTCGGTGCCCGCGCCGGTGACCGCGCACATGTGGCGCGCGTACACCCACTTCACCTCCACGACGGAGGTGGCGTTCGGCGGATCGGTCCCGAAGGTCTCCACGGCGCACACGACGCGCGAGTCGAAGTCGTGGCCGTGCGCGTGGTGCTCGTCGAGCGAGGACTGCTCGAGTGCCAGCGTCACCTGGGCGGCGAGCTCCTTGTACAGCTGCGACGACGGCTGCCGACCGGCGAAAAACATCACCCCGGCCAGGGTCAGGCCGGCCAGGGTGACGATTGCCGCGGCAAGCCCGCGACGTGATTTGATCACGGGCTGGTGCAGGTCAGGGCCGGGGCCGGGTTGGGGATGGAGCCGGTGGCGTTGAAGCCGAACGAGGTCGTCGCGTTCGGCGCGAGCTGCCCGTTGTAGGTGGCGTTCTTGACCACCACGTTGGGCGGCTGCCCGGACAGCACGCCGTTCCACAGCGAGCCGTCGAAGCCCTGGCCGCCGGAGTAGGTCCACTTGACGGTCCAGCCGTTCATCGAGGAGGTGCCCGTGTTCTTCACGGTCACCTCGCCCTGGAAGTGGCCGGCCCAGCCGGTGTCGGTGGCCTTCCAGGTCGCCGTGCAGGCGCCGGTCGGCGGGGGCGGGGTCGAGGTGTTGGGGGGCGGTGTGCTCTGGCCCGGGCCGACGCCGGTGACCTCGCCGTTGCCGCCGTCGAAGACGACGTCGGAGCAGCTGTAGAAGTTCTCGTTGCTGTCGGAGCGGATCCAGTGCGTGTAGATGATGTGCCGGCCGGTCTTGCCGGACGGGAGCTGGGCGTTCCAGTAGTAGTAGTTGAGCGCGCCGGCGGGGCCGGTGTCGGGCGGGTTCGTGACGCTGCCGAACGGCTCCAGGTCGGACCACTTCAGCGGCCCGTCCGGGTTCCAGCCGTTCTTGGTGATGTAGTAGTTGAAGGCGCCGGGGTGCTTGGCCCAGTTGCTGTGCCGCATCTGGATGGTCGCGCCCGAGGTCAGGTGGGTCACCGGCCAGTCGTTGCGTACAGCGTTGTAGGCCGTGAAGTCGTAGGGCCCGCCGGTGCCGCCGCTGCAGAGCTGGCCGTCAGGGATGAACCCGGAGGTGCGGCCCGCGCCGTCGGAGCGCAGCACCGCGAACCAGTTGTAGAGGGGGGTCGGGCCGCTCTGCGCGACGGCCGCCGCGCACGCGGGGTTGTAGGGGATGATCTGGCCGTTCTCCCGCAGGCCGTCCTGCCAGCACAGGAACGTCCTGGCGCCGGGGAACATCGACACTCCGTGCGCCTGTGCCTGCATGGGCACCATCAGGACAGTCGCGATCAGTACCGTGACGGCGGTGATCGCCGCCGACTTGAATAACCTCATGGGGGATTCCCTTGCGCTGATGACAGAGGAAAACCTGCCCACGACCTGCCCGCCCGGCGAGCGCATTGAATCATGCCTCGCACGGCTCCGACAACGCTCTGTGAAACTTTCAGCCGATCTTGGTTATGGTGCCCTATGCTTGGGAGCGCTCCCATTCAGGGATATGGCGCGGGTCGTGCTTGCGAGGGGTGCGGCTCGCGTTTCGAGGGGTACGGCCGGTGCTGCCGTACCCCTCATCAATCCCCGTGGAGTGCGGCGTCGATGTCGTCGAGCCTGGCCTGCAGCTCGCTCAGGCAGGCGGGCGCGAGCCGGCCCTCGGCCATGCGGTCGGAGAGCTTCCTGCGCAGGCCGGCCGTCGTCGACGTCGACGGGCCGTGCGGTGACACCGCGGCGTGCAGCACCTGCTTGAGGTCCAGCACGACGTCGGCGTCGGTCGCGCCGCACGGTGTCTTGGCCTCCAGCACGGTCTTGAAGTCGTCCACGGCCTGTTCCACGGTGACCGTCGCGGACGGGGTGCTCTCGACGAGCCTGGCCGTCGGCGACGGCATGACCGCCCGCTCGAGCTCCTGGAGCCCCGTCTGCTGGAACCACAGCAGGGCGGAGAGCGCGACGGCCGCCGACCCCGCGACCGTGAGGCCGCGCCTCACATGCCGGCCCAGTGTCGCCGTGCCGAGCGCGGAGGTCAGCGCCGAGACGATCTCGGCCGCGGTCGGCCGCGCGTCCGGCCGGCGCGCCAGGCAGCGCTGGGTGAGCGAGGCCACGGAGTGCGGCACGCCGGGGACACGAGGCGTGGGATACATCCTGTGGGCCGCCTCGACCTCCTCCCACGTCGTCCCCGGGTACGGCGTGCGCCCGGTGAGCATGGCGTGCAGCAGCACGCCCAAGGCGTACACGTCGACCGCGGGGTGGGTCGGCGCGCCGAGCAGCCGCTCGGGGGCGACGTAGGGAGGGGTGCCGCGATCGTCGTCGGGATCTCCGGCCCAGGCCGCTATGCCGAAGTCGAGCAGCTTGGGGCCGTCGGTGGTGAGCAGGACGTTCTCGGCCGTGACGTCCCGGTGGACCAGGCCGCGGGCGTGCCCGGCCATCAGGACCCGGGCCAGCCGCAGCGCGATGGCCGCGGCCTCGGCCCACGGCAGAGGGCCCTGCTCGATGCGCTCGGCCAGCGGTGTGCCGTCGAGCAGCGGCATCACCACGTAGGCCGCGACGCCGCCGTTCGTGGTGACGGTCTCGCCGTAGTCGTAGATCTCGATGGAGTCGGCATGGATGAACCTGGCGGCGGCGCGGGCCTCGCTGCGCGCGCTGACCCGTTCGCCGTCGCCGGCGTGGAGTGAGGCGGTGAGCACCTTGACGGCGATCATCCGGTGCAGTGACTGGTCGAAGGCACGCCAGATGACCGACATCCCCCCGCGGGCCAGCGGATCCAGCAACAGATACCTGCGGGCCAGCACATCCCCCGGCTCAAGCCGACTCACGGATGACCAGTTCCGTGGGGAGTACGGGGTCGATCCCCGCGGCCCCCGTCAGGAGCAGCCGGGTGGCGACCGTGGCGAGCTCCTCGACGGGCTGGCGGATGGTGGTCAGGGTGGGGACGGTGTGCCTGGCGACCGGTGCGTCGTCGAATCCGATCACCGCGACGTCCGCGGGCACCTTGCGCCCGGCCCTGCGCAGTGCCTGGATCGCACCCGCCGCCATCAGGTCGGACGCCACGAAGACGGCGTCCAACCCGGGGGCGTGGCGTAACAGCCACTGCATGGCGTGGGTGCCGGAGGCCGCGGTGAAGTCGCCGTACGCCACGGGCACGTCGGGGAGGCCGGCCGCCTGGAGTGTGCGTACCAGGCCCTCCAGGCGGTCGCGGACGCCGGGTAAGGACGGTGGTCCGCCGATGGCGGCGACGTTGCGGCGGCCGGACAAGAGGAAGTGCTCGGCTGCCTGGCGGCCGCCGTCGAGGTTGTCCACGTCGGCGTACGGAAGTTTGAGGTCGTGAGGCGGGCGGCCGATGTTGCGCACGGGGACGCCCGAGGTGGATAACTTGATCGCCAGAGGATGTCGCTCTCTGGCGCCCACGATGAGCACCGCGCCCGACAGCACGGGCAGGGTGGATGACGTGGGGGTGACGGTGGTCACCATGAGGTGGGTGCCGTGCTCGGCGATCACGGCACCCGCCGCGGACAGGAGCCTGGCGTAGTACGGCTCGGAGAAGAGGCGGGGGAGGTGGTCGCAGATCACTGCCGTGACGCCGTCGGCGATGGTCTTGGCGGCCGTTCCCCGAGGGGCGCGTTGGCGCACGTATCCCATGCGGGACACGGCGTCGTAGACTTGCCGGCGGGTCGAGGTACTGACCCGCACCGAGCCCGTGAGGACTCGAGATGCGGTCGCGGGGGAAACCCCTGCAGCGGCCGCCACCTGTGCCAGTGTGGGCTGCTCGGTCATGGAGCACCTCGCGGAAAAAGATCCTGGGAGCGCTCCCACGGTACCAATGTTTCGGCGCTGTTAATAGGGCCTTTGCAGGGAGTGCGTCCCATTGTGCGGACGCACTCCGAATTTGCTCAGCTAGAGGCATTGGCAACCGGCAGGGTTTCTGAGTTTTCCCAGTTTTCCCCCGCCGGTTGGATCAGTGGGTCAGCGTCGTGTCGATGTTCGCGTCGTCCAGCAGCCCGTCCGGGGTGTGGCCCGGGTCGGGCTCCTGCCGCCGGGGCTGGCAGCTCGCCCCGCAACCGCCGAAACGGGAGCTGTTCACCGGCGTGAAGTCGGTCGCCGGGATGCCCTTCAGCGCGGACAGCATGGTGTCCTTCCAGATCGGCCCGGGAATGGAGGCCCCGAAGACCGAGCCGTAGTACCGGCCGCCGATGGTGATGTTGTTCAGCTTGTAGCTGACCGCGCCACGCGGGTCGCCGATGCTGACCGCGCCCGCCAGGTCTGGGGTGAAGCCGGCGAACCAGGCGGTGGACTGGGCGTCCGTGGTGCCGGTCTTGCCCGCCGCCGGGCGGCCGATGCCGCCGACGCCGCGCATGGTGCCCTTGGTGAACACGCCGGACAGGATGTTCGCCGCGGCGTCCGTCACCTCGGGGTCGATCGCCTGCTTGCACTTGGGCTTGTAGTTGGTGACCTTGCCGTCGCGGTCCTTGATCGAGGTGATGGCCATGGGCGCGCAGTACTTGCCGCGGGCGCCGATCGCGGCGTAGGCGGTGGCGACGGTCACCGGGTCCATCTCGTTGATGCCGAGCGTGAACGTCTCGAACTCCCGCAGCGGGTTGCCGTCGGCCCGCTTGATGCCCAGCGACTGGGCCGTCTTGATCACGTTGCAGAGGCCGACCTTCTGCTCCAGCGTCATGAAGAAGGTGTTGACCGACCCCCAGGTGCCGGTGGCCAGCGACTTGAAGCCGCCGCCGCCCTCGTCGTTGGTGATGGTGGCGGAGGGGTCGCCGATGTTCTCGCCCTTGCAGTTCTTGAACGAGGAGTAGTAGGGGGCGCGGAATCCGCTGCCGACCGTGAAGCCGTCGTTGATCTTCATGCCCTGCTTGAGGGCCGTGAGCAGGGTGAACGTCTTGAACGTCGAGCCGGCCTGGAAGCCGATGCCGCCGCCGTGCACCGCGTCCGCGACCACGTTGTACGACATCTCGTTCTTGCGCTTGGAGATGCCGTAGTTGCGGCTGGCGGCCATGGCCTTGATCTCACCCGTGCCGGGCTTCACCAGGGCCTCGGAGGCGACCGGGTTGTCCGACGGGTGCACGTGCTTCTTGATGGCCTTCTCGGCGGCCGCCTGCATCTTCGGGTCGAGCGTGGTCCGGATCTCCAGGCCGCCCCGGTTGAGGAACTGGGTCCTGGCCTTCTTCGTCTTGCCGAAGTCCGGGTTGCTGAGGATCTCGTTGCGGACGTACATGCAGAAGTACGGGTAGTCGCTGGCCTCGCAGCCGCCGGGCAGCGGGGTGCCCTTGTAGCCGAGCTTGGTGGCCTTCGCCGCGGTGGCCTCCTCCGGCGTGATCTTCTTGAGCTCGGCCATCCTGTCGAGCACGACGTTGCGCCGGGCCAGCAGCCGGGCCCTGTACTCCTTGCCCCGGCTGGGGTCGGTCTGGAGCGGGTCCTGCACGGCGCCGGCCAAGGTGGCGGCCTGGGGCAGGGTCAACTCGGCGGCGGTCACTCCGAAGAAGCGCTTGGCGGCCGCTTCGATGCCGTAGGCGCGGGCGCCGAAGTACACGATGTTCAGATATTTCCCGAGGATCTGGTCCTTGGTGTACTTCTTCTCGATCGCCATCGCGTACCGCAGCTCGTTGAGCTTACGCGCGTAGCTGGCCTCGAGGGCCGCGTTCTTCTCCTTCTTGGTGGTGCCCGAGTTGAGCAGCACCTGCTTGACGTACTGCTGCGTGATGGACGAGCCGCCCTGGGAGATGCCGCCCGAGCTGAGGTTCTTGGCCAGGGCGCGGACGGTGCCCTCGATGTCGATCGGTCCGTGCTCGTAGTAGCGGTAGTCCTCGATCGAGATGATGGCCGTCTTCATGACGTCGGCGATCTGGTCGAGCCTGACGTTCTGGCGGTACTCCTCATAGAAAGTCGCGATCGGCTCGCCCTTGGCGTCGAGCACCGTCGTCCTCTCCGCGAGGGGCGGCTCCTTGAGCTCCTGCGGTTTGATGCCGAGGTCCTCCGATGCCGAGACGAACATCGCTCCCGTCCCCCCGACCGCGGGTAGCGCGATGGCCGCGGCCACCACACCGGCCGCGACCGCGGCCCCGGTCAGGCGCGCGATACTCGACATACGGGAACCCATGGTGGTAAAACCTCCCCCTCGTGGCAATACGGTGCATCCTAAACCCCGCCATGACGTGCTCTATGTAAAACCTTGGACCCCGTTCGGGGCCGGTTTGTTCGCGCGGCAAGCGGTTTTTCTCCGCCTCTGGCCGATTGACCGAAGTTCGGGCCGCCTGGGGCCTGTGTGAAGGCTGTGGCGATCTTCAGTTTTCGTCAAAGAAAGCGTGTTGACGTGCGGTCGGGCGTTGGCCGCTCTGGCAATGTCGGGTTCCTACCGGTCGTGGTGGGAGGTCTTATGCGACGTGTCGGGGATGGCGAGCACTTCGATCGGCTGCTCGCCGCCGCCAGAACGTACTGGGGCGAGAGTCCGGGCGGCGACAGCTGCGTCGTGGCGGAGGCGTTCGACCAGGACATCCGGGTCGTGGTACGCACGCTCATGGTGGCGAACGCGGTCTGCGAGCTGCTGTCCGCGCGGCTGTTCGCGCTGGTCGATCCGGAGTGGCGCAGGCTGGCCGACGTGTTCGGGGCCGAGGCGGACGGGACGCCGCGGGTGCCGCCGGCCGCGCTGGTCACCAGCAGGGTCGATCTCGACGTGCCCAGGGACATCCCTGTCGTGCACGTTCACGGGAAGGGGTCGCTGAAGGCGTACGCGATCTTCCCTGATCAGGGCCCCTGCTCGTTCTACGACGAGTTGCCCGCCAGGGTCGGCGCGTTCTTCGAGCGGCACGTCTGGCCGCACAGGCACGTGATCGCGCCCGACGCGGAGCGGACGGCCTGGCGGGCGAAGAGCGGTTACCAGGTCCGCACGGACACCGAGCGCCGCCAGCTCCGCCACTACGGCTGCGCCCGTCTGGGGCTCGACCCCGACCGGCCGACGATCACGGTCTTCGGCCACGCGCCGGAGCAGGACACGGACCTGTTCGAGTCGACGGTGGAGTACGCCGCGTCGGACGTGTCGGCGAACTGGCTGTTCCTCGACCCCGTCCCCAGAACGCATTCCCGGATCAGGCGCGTGGACGACGACCTGTCCGCGAACCTGCTCTGGAGCATGACGGACGCGGGCGTCGCGTTCGGCGACAGCGATCTGCCCGCATTCGGCATCCCCGTCGTCCAGGCAGGCTGGTCGGTGGGGAGAGCCTGCCGCGCCACGCACGTCGCACGGCAGCCGTCGGACATCCGCGTGCTGCTCGACGAGGCCATCGCCAAGCACGACAAGGGGGAGTCCATCCTCGAGCCGGAGCAGCGCGAGCGCGCCCGCCTGTGGCTCTGGCTGCGCCGCTGCGGCGCGGACGTGCCCACCGGGCTCCTGCCGCACTGGGAGCACGGCGCCGACTACGCGCGGGCGCTCGCCGTCAACCTGTGGCACGTGGAGCGCGACGGCGACCCCCTCTACAGCGCGGTCGCACGCATGTGGGACCGGCGCGAACCCATGCTCACCCGTTTCGACTTCCACGACCCGGCGGGGCCGTACATCAGGAGCGCCCACGACCGGTTTCGCCGAGTCGGGCGAAACGATCATCACCAGGAGTTTCCCGACCCGGAAGGGCCGTTCGTCACCAGGAGCACCCCATGACCAGCCCAGGATCCGCTACCGAGCTCGACCAGCTGATTCTTCCCGCCATCCCGCCCGTACACATCAACAACGGCCAGATCTCCGCGCTGCAGGTGACCGACAACTTTCACCGGGGCACCCAGATCCTGGGCAGGTTCGAGACCTCGGGGCTGGCGGGGTTCAAGGTCTCCGCGCAGGGGCGCTCGCTGCGGGTGCTGCTGTCGCTGTCGCTGGACGAGCGGTCCGTGATCGGCTGGCACGACGGCCAGGCCGAGGCCACGAGTTTGCTGCCCCGGCTGGTACAGGTCCGCTCCCAGGGGCAGCTGCGCCAGTGCGTGCTGCTCAAGGGGAAGCGGGCGCACGCCCGGGTGACCTTCGACCTGTCGCCGGAGGAGATCCCCGACGACGGGCTGATCTGCGTCGAACTGCTCGACATCACAGAGGGCGACGGGGTTTCCGGGGAGCTACGCCAGGCCGTTCGGGGGCGCGTCATGCCTGACGGGGTGGCCGGGGTACGGCTGAACAAGGTGGTGTTCGAGGAGCCGCCGCCGGTGGACTTCGACCCCGACACGCTCGACGGCCTCCGCTGTGAGCAGTCCTCGCTGATCAGCGCGGGCGGCCTGGTCAACTTCAACCGGCAGGGCGCACGTGTGCTGCGCACGGGCATGTTCGTGGTCAACCCGGTGCTGAAGGACACGTTCGGGTCGAGTGGCCGCATCACGTTCAGGCTGGGCACCAAGGCGGAGCCCGCGAGTGTCATCCCCGCGACGTGGCGGCGGGTCAACAGCGAGCTGCGCTGGATGCGTCATGCCACCAGAAAGCTGCTGGGCATGGCGGCGCCGCCCGTGAAGCGCGTGTTCAGCATCAGGGACGGGAACATGGGCGGGCCCGAGGAGCGGGTGGACGGCAACGTGACCGAGCTCATGCTGCCCAGTGCCAAGAACTCGCCGTACCTGGTGATCATGGGCTCCTGCCTTGGCGCCATGCCCACGCTGGAGTCGGCCGCGACGCACTAGTACGTAAGATGCGGTGTCATGGGCGACGCTGTCGACGGGATCCTCGAGCAGTGGCGGCGCGAGCGGCCGGATCTCGACCTGTCGGCGATGGGTGTCTTCGGCCGGCTCGCACAGGTGATGCGGGTCCTGGAGCCGCAGGTCGACCGGGTCTTCATCAAGCGCGGGCTGCGGCAGGGTGAGTTCGACGTGCTGGCCGCGCTGCGCCGGGCCGGGCCACCGTACACGCTGATTCCGTCGGAGCTGTCGGCGGTGCTGATGATGTCGCGAGCCGGCATGACCAACCGGCTCGACCGGCTGGAGGCGGCGGGGCTGGTCGAGCGCAGCCTCGACCCCGCCGACCGGCGGAGCTTCCGCGTCCGGCTGACCGATGAGGGCCTGCGGATCATCGACGAGACGCTCACCGAGCACGCCGCGAACCTGGCCCGTCTGGCCTCCCCCCTCACCAGCGAAGACACCGAGACGCTCGCCACGATATTGCGCAAGTTGCTCGACGGACCGCTTGGTAACCCAGGGGGCCCGGAGGCTTAATGTGGTCGGAAAAATGCCAATAGCCTGTGATAACGCCGCTCAGCGGGCAGTTTTCCTGTTGTGACCAGCGGCCTGCGAATCGAGACGATCCGGCATCTTCATTGCACGGTGCTGCGCGCCAGGGGCGAGCTCGACCACGCGGGCCGGGTCCGGTTCAGCGCCTGCATCAACGCCGTGTGGGACTGGTCGGAGGGGCCCGTCCTGGTGCTCGACCTGGCTGATCTGGACTTCTTCGATTCGTCGGTCATCGGGGTGCTCGCGATGGCCATGCAGCGGATGGAGGAGGAGGGAAGCGGCCGCATCATCCTGGTGCGGCCCTCCGGCCACCTGCTGTCGGTGCTGCGGCTGACCGATCTGCTGTCACATGTGGAGCTGCGGGGGAGCGTCGAGGAGACGGTGGCCGAGCTGATGCTGCAGTCGACAGCGGCCGCCGCCTCGCGCCAATCCGAGGCGGCGGCCGAAAGAGATCACAACCCGTAGGCCTCCAGCAGCCGCAGCCACACCTCGCTCACCGTCGGGAAGGACGGGACGGCGTGCCAGAGGCGGTCGAGCGGCACCTCGGCCGTCACGGCGATCGTGGCGGAGTGCAGCAGGTCGGACGCGCCCGGCGCGGCGAACGTGACGCCGAGGAGCACCTTCCTGTCCTCGTCCACCACGGCCCTGGCCCGGCCGCGGTAGCCCTCGCCCATCAGGTATCCCCCGCTGACCGCCCCCATGTCGTAGTCGACCACGCGCACCCGGAACCCGTCGGCACGAGCCACCGCCTCGGTCCGGCCGACCGCGCAGATCTGCGGATCGGTGAAGACGACCTGCGGCGCGCCGTACGCGTCCGCCAGATCCCGCATCGCGGACAGCTCGTCACCGCGGGCCCGCGCGGCGATCACGTCACCGCAGATCCTGGCCTGGTACTTGCCCATGTGGGTGAGGAGCGCGCGCCCGTTGACGTCGCCCACGGCGTACAGCCAGCCGTCGGAGATCGCGGTGGCCCGCATGCTGTCGTCCACCTCGACGTATTCGCCGTTGGGCAGGCCCACCGTGCTGAGCCCGAGGTCGCGGGTCGCGGGCCGGCGGCCGGTCGCCACCAGCAGCTCGTCGGCCTCCAGCGGCGGCCCTTCGGACAGGTGCACCGTCACCTTTCCGCCGCGCTCCGGGCGCTCGACCCCGACGACCTCGACGTGGGTGCGAACCTCGATGCCCGACTCCGCGAACGACTCGGCCAGCATCTCTCCCGCGAACGGCTCCATCCGGCCCAGCAGCCCGCCGCCGCGCACCAGCACGGTGGTCTGCCGCGCGCCGAGCCCGTGCATGGCCTGGGCCATCTCACAGGCGACCACGCCGCCGCCGAGCACGGCCAGCCGGTCGGGGATGGAGTTGGTCACGGTCACGTCGTGGCTGGTCCAGGGCTCCGCCTCGGCCAGCCCCGGGGTGGGCGGTATGGCGGGCGTGCTGCCGGTGGCCAGCACGACGGCCTGCCGGGCCGTCAGTACGCGTTCGACGCCGTCCTCGGTGGTGACGCGTACGCGCTTGGGGCCGTCGAGCCGCCCGCGCCCACGTACGAACTCGGCCGGCACACCCTCGATCCACCGCACCTGACCGGAGTCGTCGAAGTGCGAGACGGCCTCGTCGCGCCGGGCCAGCACGGCGGCCACGTCGACGGGCCCGAGCGACAGCCCTGGGGCCCGCGCCACCTCGCCCGCCAGATCGACCGGTCGCAGCAGCGCCTTGCTCGGGACGCACGCCCAGTAGGCGCACTCGCCGCCGGCCAGCCGCTCCTCGACGATCGCCGCGGTCAGCCCGCCGCGCACTGCCCGGTCCACGACGTTCTCGCCGGCGGGACCGGCGCCGATCACGATGACGTCGAACTCGTCAGCCACCCTGCCTCCAGAAGCACTCGCCTGTGAATTGCACTCTTTCATGCCGGAGCTCCCACCCTCTTCGCGACGCGGCGGCTCGCGTGCCGTTCGCGGGAGGGGGCGGGGAACGTCATGCTGCGTTCACCCGGGGCCCGTAACGTGCCCACATGGTTGATCATTACCCGACGTCGGTGCCGTACCGGCAGCGGACGGATGGCTATCACACGTACCGGATCCCCGCGGCGGTGGTGACCGGGGCGGGCACGGTGCTGGCGTTCGCGGAGGGGCGGCACGCCTCGGCCGGGGACTCCGGCCACATCGACATCGTGCTCAAGCGGTCCACGGACGGCGGCAGGACGTGGGGCGCCCTGCAGGTCGTCGCCACGGAGCCGCGCCGGGGCACCGCGGGCAACCCGGCGCCCGTCGCGCTGGCGGACGGCCGGATCGTGCTCGTCCACGTCAGGCAGGGCCCGTCGGCCACGGAAGACAAGATCAGGCGCGGCCAGGTGTCCGCGGCGGACGGGCGGCGGGTGTTCGTCCAGGTCAGCTCCGACGACGGGGTCACCTGGCCGGCGCCTCGCGAGATCACCGGCAGCGTGAAGCGCGCCGAGTGGCGCTGGTACGCGACCGCTCCCGGGCACGCGGTCGAGCTGCGGCACGGCCCGCACGCCGGGCGGATCGTGGTGCCCGGCAACCACTCGCTGCCGCCCGCCGGGTCCGACAACGGGACCGAGGGCAAGTACAACGGCGGTCATGCTCTGCTGAGCGACGACGGCGGCCAGACGTGGCGCATCGGGTACGTCGACGACAACCCCGACGGGTACGTCAACGTCAACGAGACCACGGCCACCGAACTGCCGGACGGGCGCCTCTACGTCAACGCCCGCACCGACTCCACCGCGCCCGGCACCAGGGCCGACGCGTACTCCTCCGACGGCGGGCAGACGCTGGACCTGCCCTTCCGCCCCCAGGCGGGGTTGGCAGGACCGGTGGTGGAGGGGAGCGCGCTGTGGTGCTCGTCGCCGGACGTGCTGCTGTTCTCCGGGCCCGCCGCCCCGGACACCAGGGCGTTGATGACGGTACGGGCCAGCGGCGACCTCGGGGTGACCTGGCGGGTCGCGCACACGGTGTCGGGGCTGCCGGCGGCCTACTCCGACCTGGTCAGGGTGGACGGGGACACGGTGGGGCTGCTGTTCGAGACCGGCAGCTTCGGGCCGTACGAGACCATCGCCTTCCGCCGCCTCCCCGTAGCCGAACTGATCCCCTGACTCCGCGCCCCGGGCCGCGGGAGTCAGGCGGCGAGGGGGTTGCGCAAGGTCGTCCAGCTGTCGCCGGGCGGTGCGCCCTCCAGGCGCGCGAGCAGGTGGGCCTTGACCGTGATGTGCGTCCCGAACAGCGCCTTGCGGTCCTCGGCGCCGGGCAGCTCGTCGAACGCGTCGCGTGCCGCGACGGCCACGACGTCCCAGAGGCGGGACTCGGCGGCCCGGTCGCCGCGGCAGAAGAGCGCGATCAGGCTGCCGAACGTGGTGCCCACGAGCCCGCCGAAGAGCTTGGCGTGCAGGATCTCGGGGTCGTCGGTGAGCAGCCTGGCGCTGACCGGCGGGAGCTCGATGCCGTTGCGGGCGAGCCGGGCCGGGCTGATCCTGATGTCGGCCAGGTCGCGGCAGACCAGCCGGTACGGCATGCCGTACCGGTCGAGCTCCACCAGCAGGTTCTGGCCGTGCGCCTCGAGCGCCACGCCGAGTGCCAGCAGGCCCAGGGCATCACTCAGGGCCAGCCGGGCGAACGCGGTCAGCCACGCCACGGGGTCGCGGACCATCGCGCGGGTGACCGCCGCGACGGGGATGGCGGCCCCTGTCGGCTCGCGCAGCATGGCCGCCAGGTCGGGGCTGTGCTCGCCCTTCACCTTCGCGGCGGCCCCGGCGAGGTAGCGGGCGATGCGCGGCCGTCCCCCCTGCCGGGCGGACAGGGTGGTGAGCAGGCGCGAGAGGTTGACGCAGTCGCGGACCGAGCCGGGCGAGATGTCCCTGACGCCGGACGTCATCCGGGTGCTGAAGGCCGTCTTGACGTGCGGGCCGCCGTCGAGAGGGGCGAGGGTACGTACGGACATGAGCGGGCGGGCCGGGACGGCGCCGGTGACGTGCGGGCGCAGGCCCAGGCGGGGCAGGACGTGGGCGCTCTGCCAGGGGTGCACGGGGAGCAGGAGCCGGTCGCCGTCCATGAGGGAGTCCGGCCACGGACCGGAGATCAGGCAGTCCGCGGCGGGGACCGCGAGCAGGTCCAGGTGGACGACCGGCCGGTGCTCCGGCATGTACGCGAGCTGCTCGGCCACGGAGACGCCGGGACGGCTGCGGCAACCCGGGTGGTAGGGGTGGCCGTCCACCACGCTCTGCTCGTGATCCTCGGGAGTGGCCGGGGCGTGGGCCGGTTGCGCGCGGGACAGCGCCAGGGAGGCCACGCTGTTGTCCAGGTCCTCGACCAGCGGGCCCGTGCCCGGCAGGCCGAGAGCGGCCAGCAGCTCGGCCGGGTGCGTGTACGGGTGACCGTTCAGCCAGAGCGCGGGCTCGCCCCCGAGGTCGTACGGCTCCCGTGCCCGGCCCATGAGCCTGCGCCCGTCCGCCAGCGCGATCTGGACCCGTGGACGCTCCGAGGCCCCCGCAGGCGAGCCGGCCGTGCCGGGAAGCGGTCCCAGCAGGCCGGGGAGCGGCTCGTACAGGAGGCTGCGCCAGAGGCGCCCCAGGACGGCGGCACGCGCGTCCGGGAGGGCCGCCATGTACGCGGCGGACAGATCCGGGCGCACGAGGGCCAGGTCGGCCGCGAACTCCGCCTCCCAGCGCCTCATATTTCCCAGCTTTCCCAGAAAGACGCCCGATAGCTACGCTTGTTGGCATCAATGGGGACAAAGGGTAGGGGTACGGTCGCCATGACAGCTACCGACGGCCTCCTCCCTCTCTCGCGGGAGGCAGGAAGAGACGCCGCAGCACTCGCGGTGACGGCACTGCTCAACTGCCTGATGCGCGAAGTGGCCCGTCCCGCGTGGGACGGTGCTTTCCTGCTGCCCGCGACCGGACACGTCCTGCGCGCCGACGACGGGCGGTTCCCCGGCAGGCCCGCGCTCCACACGCCGGACGGCTGGTGCCCGCTGTCGCTGGACGACCTGGTCGCGCTGACGGCCGCCGAGCTGCGCGCCGGCACAGGGGTGGCCAACGACGAGTTGCCCGCGGAGATCGCGCACAGCCGGGACGTCATGGCCGCCCTGCTGGCCGCCAGGCGGACCGCGACGCCGCCCGCGGACCCGTACCTGCGCTCCGAGCAGGCCCTCGTCGCGGGTCACCGCTACCACCCCGCGCCCAAGGCCCGCGGCGGTTCGAATCCTGGAGCCTGGCTCCCGTACTCGCCGGAGGCGCACGCGAGCTTCACGCTGCCGCTGCTCGGCGTGCCCGCGGAGCGGCTGATCGAGGAAGGGGACGCGAGCGCGCTCGACCGGCTGGGCCCGGCGCCGGGCGACGGCCTGGTACTGCTGCCCGCGCATCCCTGGCAGGTGGAGCTGCTGGGCGGCTCGCCGCTGCGCGACCTGGGCGTCACGCGGGCCGTGGCGTGGCCGACCTCGTCGATTCGCACGGTGTACCTGCCGGAGGCCGACCTGTTCTGCAAGTTCAGCCTGGACGTGCGGATCACGAACGACATCCGCCGGCTGTGGCTGCACGACCTGAAGAAGCTGGCCGCGATCGCCGACCTCTTGGGGCACGCGTTCGACGACCTGCCGGAGCACGTGTCCCGCCCCGCCGTGCTGTGCGACCGCGGCTACCGCAGCGCGGAGCTGGGCCGGGACGGCGGAGAGGCGCTGGCGGTCATCGTCCGCGACGGGCTGCGCGAGCACCTGCGCCCGGGGCTGACGGCGCTGCTGGCGGCGGGGATCAGCGAGGGTTTCCCCGGCAACCCGATCGACGGGCTGGACGAGGACCGGGCGCTCGCGTGGTGGGGGCGCTACCTCGACCACGTGGTGCCCCCGGTTCTGCACGCCTACTTCCGCCACGGGATCGTGCTCGAATGCCACCTGCAGAACGTGCTGATCGCGGTGGACGGGCACGGTGCCCCCGCGCAGGCGGTCTTCCGCGACCACGAGGGCGTCAAGCTGCTCGCGGAGCGGCACCCGCTGCTGCCGGGCATAGATGCCTCGTACGGGTGGGAGCGGCTGGTGTACTGCCTGGTGACCAACAACCTCTTCGAGATCGCGGGGGCTCTGGCGGACCGCCATCCGGGACTGCGAGGGGAGCTGTGGGCGCGGGCCAGGGAGGTGTTCTCCGCCTGCGGCAAGGACCACGGCGATCCGGATCAGCTGCGTGACCTGCTGTCCGCCACGCATGTTCCCGCCAAGGCCAACCTCCTGCTGCGCTGGCTGGACGCGCCGGGTGGGGACATGAGGTGTGTGCCCGTGCCGAACCCGCTGAGCCTCGGCCGTTTCAGGGAAGCGAGCGCATGCGGCCGATGATGGCCGTGGTCGAGTGGTCGGACAGGTAGCCGAGCACCCGCACCTCGCCGCCGAGCGAGCGGACCAGCGGCGCCTCGGGCAACATCTCCGCGGTGTAGTCGCCGCCTTTCACGTAGAGCTCGGGGCGGATCATCCTGAGCAGCCGTTCGGGCGTGTCCTCGTCGAACTCCGTCACGTAGTCCACGTCGTTCAGCGCCGCCAGCACGGACATGCGGTCCTCGCACGGATTGAGCGGCCGGCCCGGCCCCTTCAGCCTGGCCACGCCGGCGTCGCTGTTGACCGCCACCACCAGCACGTCGCCGAGCCGGCCCGCCTGCTCCAGGTACGTCACGTGCCCCCGGTGCAGCACGTCGAAGCAGCCGTTGGTGAACACCACCCGTTCGCCCCTGCGCCGATGCTCGTCCAGGAGCTGGGCCAGGCGCTCGGCCGTCTGCACCGTGCCCTCGTGACGCCGCAGGGCGCGCAGCAGCTCGTACCGGGTGCAGACGGCCGTCCCCTGGCGGCGCACGACGACACCGGCCGCCGCCTGGCCCGCCTCCGCGGCCTCCTCCGGCGACGCGCCGCCGGCCAGCCAGAGCGCGAACGCTGCCGTGTAGGTGTCGCCCGCGCCCGTGGCCATGTGCTGGGGCGCGGGCCGGGCGTAGGTGCGGTACGGCGGGCGGCCGCTCCTGTGCAGCAGCGTGCCCTCGCCGTCCAGCGTGGTCACCACGATCCCGGCGCGGGTCAGCTCCATGAGCCGGCTGGAGCGGGCCGACAGGTACGCCAGGCGGTCGGCCGGCTCGTCCGCGTCGCCCAGCAGGCTCACGACCTCGGCGTAGTTCGGCAGGACGACGGCGGGAGCGCATTCACCCCACGGCGCGACCGCGTGCGCGTCCACCACCAGCAGAGGGAGCCCGGTGAGCGCCCGGCGCACGGCCGGGGTGAACACGCCGCCGCCGTAGTCGCACGCGACCACCACGTCGGCGCCGCGCACGGCCTCGCCCAGCCGTCCGAGCAGCTCCCGCTCGGTCCGCCCGGGGAGCACGTCGAGGTCCCCCTCGTCGTAGCGGGCGGTGAGCTGGCCGCCGCTGACCAGCCGCCGCTTGTGCGCGGTACGCCGGCCCGGCACGGTCACCAGGTCCGTCTCGACGCCGAGCAGGTGGAGCGACTGCACGAGCTTGTCCCCGCAGGCGTCGTCGCCCACGGCGCCCAGGAGCCGTACGCGGGCGCCGAGGGCCACGAGGTTGGCGGCGGTGTTGGCGGCCCCTCCGGGGGAGTCCTCGGTGGCCTCCAGGCTCATCACGGGCACGGGCGCCTCCTGCGCCAGGCGCTTGGCCGAGCAGCGCAACCAGGAGTCGAGCATGACGTCGCCGACGACCACGGCGCTGATGGTCCTCTCTGTGCCCATGTGGAGCGAATACCTGAGAAGGCGCTGCTCAAACCCTGTTTATCCGCAACCGCTCGCCCCTGCGGAGGTTCCCCCGCGGAGGTTTACGCGCCCATCGCCACGAGGCACCCCGAAAGGACCTCCGCGGTGGGACGGGAGGATGCGGCGCGGCAGGTTAAACGACCGACCTCCCTGGGTAGCCGGGCGCCCATGCGAGCCACATCCGGGCTGGTCGAAAGGGTCGAGCGGATCGCCGTCCTACGAGCCAACGCGCTCGGCGACTTCCTGCTGGCCGTCCCCGCTCTCAAGGCGCTCAAACGGGCTTATCCCGGCGCCCGCCTGACGCTGCTCGGCACCCCATGGCACGCCGAGTTCCTCGAGGGCCGCCCGGGTCCGGTGGACGACGTGGTGGCGCTGCCGCAGATCACGGGCTTGTCGACGCAGGACGGCGGGTACCCGGCGCCGGAGGAGCTGTGCGAGGGGCTGCGGGCGCGCCGGTTCGACCTGGCGGTGCAGATCCACGGCGGCGGTCGCTACTCCAACCCGTTCATCCGCCGGCTGGGCGCCAGAGTGACCGCCGGAATGCGCGCTCCCGGGGCGGAGAGCCTGGACCGCTGGGTGCCGTACACGGACTACCACCACGAGACCCTGCGCTTCCTCCAGGTGGCCGCGCTGGTCGGCGCGGTGGCGGACGGCCTGGAGGCGCGGGTGGCCGTGACCGGAGCCGACCGGGCGGAGCTGGCCCGGGCGCTCGGCGAGCCGCCGCGAGGGCTGGTGGCCCTGCACCCGGGCGCGAGGGACCCGCGGCGGCGCTGGCCGGTGGAGCGCTTCGCCGAGGTGGCCGACGGGATCGACCGCCCCGTCGCCGTCACGGGCGCTCCGGAGGAGAAGGACCTGGTGATGGGCGTGGTCGGCGCGATGCGCCGGCCCGCGATCCCCGTCGTCGGCGCGCTCGGAATCGGCGGCCTGGCGGCGCTCTACGAGCGATGCGATCTGGTGATCGCCAATGACACGGGCCCGCGTCACCTGGCCGCCGCAGTCGGCACGCCCACGGTCGCCGTCTACTGGTGCGGCAACCTGATCAGCTTCGGGCCGCTCAGCAGGGACAGGCACCGGCCGCTGATCTCGTGGACCACGGCCTGCCCGGTCTGCGGTGCCGACGGCATGGACCCGCGTGCCGAGCGCTGCCCGCACGACCTGTCATGGGTGACCGACGTCTCGGTGGACAGCGTGATGGAGCAGGTTCGCGATCTGCTGGACGCATAGCGAGACGCAACTAGACCGAACGTTCTTGAATCTGTTAGCTTGTCGCCGTGGCGAGGAGCAAGGAGTTCGATCCCGAGGTCGCGTTGCAGAAGGCCCTTGAGCTGTTCTGGGAGCGCGGATACGAGGCCACGTCGATGGCGGACCTCGTGGAGCACCTCGGCATCGCGCGGGCGAGCATCTACGGGACCTTCGGCGGCAAGCGCGAGCTCTACCTGAAGGCGCTGGAGCGTTACCTGGGTCAGCGCAACGTGGTCGAGCCGCTGTCCCAGCCGGGGCCGGCGCTGCCCGCGATCAGGGCGTTCCTCGACTCATATGTGGCGGAGTGTCTGGCGGACGAGCTGCGGCGGGGCTGCATGGTGGTGAACTCGGCAGTGGAGTTCGCCTCGCGTGACGGCGCCGTGGCCGCGAAGGTGGCGGCGAGCTGGGCCGAGTTGGAGACCGCGCTCGCCGCCACCCTGGTCAGGGCACGCGCCCAGGGCGAGATCCCGCCGGAGAAGGACCCGTACGCGCTGGCCAGGTTCCTGCTCGTGCTGCTGCAGGGCCTCAGGGTGCTCGGCAGGGCCGACCCCGACCCGCGCCGGCTGCGTGACGCGGTCGAACAGGCCATGATCGCTGTTCAAATTTGAGAACGATTGGTATGGAATAGATGACTCGTTTTGAAGGCAAGGTCGCTCTGGTCACCGGCGCGAGCGGGGTTCTGGGGCGCGCCGCCGCGCTGGCATACGCGCGCGAGGGCGCGGCGGTGCTGGTCGCCGGGCGCGACGCCGCCCGGCTGGCCGAGGTCGTGAAGCTGATCGAGGAGGAGGGCGGGCGGGCGAGCGCGTTCGCCGTGGACATCACCGACTCTTCCGAGGTCGCCGCCATGGTCGAGGCCGCGGTCACCCGGTACGGCGGGCTCCACGTCGCGCTCAACACGGCCGGGATCTTCGGCACACTGGCGCCGCTGGCCGACTACGACGAGGACACCTGGGACCAGGTGCTCGCGGTGAACCTCAAGGGCGCGTTCCTGTCGATGAAGCACGAGATCGACCACATGCGCGCGCACGGCGGCGGCGTCATCGTCAACGTGGCCTCCAACCTCGGTGCACACTGGCGGCTGCCCGGAGCGGCCGCGTACGCCGCCTCGAAGGCCGGGGTGAGCTTCCTGACCCGCACGGCCGCCCGTGACCACATCGCCGACGGGGTGCGGATCAACGCCGTCAGCCCCGGTCCGATCGACTCGCCCATGTCGACGCGCCCCGGCGAGACCCGGGAGGAGCGGGACGAGCGCATGAAGGGCGCGCTGCCGATCGGCCGGGTCGCCACGCCGGAGGAGGTCGCCGCCGCGGCGCTGTGGCTGTCGTCGCCGGAGTCCGCCTTCGTCGTGGGCCAGGACCACGTGATCGACGGCGGCGCCACCGCCTGACCCCTGACAGAGGTACGGCTCGCGCCCCCGCTGCGGAGAGGGCGCGAGCCGTACGAGCCGGTCTGTCAGACCCGGCTGATGCGGACCGCGTCTGCGATGACGAGGCCCGTTCCTGAGGTCCATCGGCTCACGCCGACGACGTTGTAGGTGCCGGCATTGAGCGAGAAGGTGCCGAGGCTCTTCCAGGCCCCTCCGCCGGAACGCTGGTCGACGTAGACCGTCTGGTTGCCGCTCGACGTCGCCACGATGTACGGCGCCGAGCTGTTGTACCCGGGATCGTCCGGATACCAGACCTCGATGCGGTACGTGCCCGCGCTGGGGATGGCGGCCGAGTACCACGCCGGGTCGCTGGCGGCGACGGGGTCGGCGAAGCGGTAGTCGGCGCCGTAGCGCTGGCTGGAGTAGGAGGAGGTGCCCCAGTTCGCACTGGCGGTGAACTGGCCGGAGGTGCTGTTGTCGATGGTCGTGGACCACGACGGGGTGCCGCCACCGGTCACGTAGTTCATGTACGTGGTCCAGTTCCAGTACGGGCCCGGGTCGGTGTGGTCCGCGCCCGGCACCTCGACGTGCCCGATGATGTGGCTGCGGTCCTTCGGGATGCCGTACTTGTCACAGATGGCCTTGGTCAGGGCCGCGGACGCCCGGTACATCGCGTCGGTGAACCACGAGGCCTCGCTGACGTAGCCCTCGTGCTCGATCCCGATGGACCTGGTGTTGTAGGTCCAGTTGCCGGCGTGCCAGGCGATGTCCTTGTCGCGCACCATCTGGGTGATGGCGCCGTTGGAGGACTTGACCACGTAGTGGGCGGAGACCTGCGCGGCGGAGTTCTGGAACCAGGAGATGGTGCCCGCGTACGAGCCCTGGGTGACGTGGATGATCACCCGGTCGATGGCGTAGCTCGACTCGCGGCTGGAGACGGTGTAGTTGCTGGAGCTGGCGGGCACCCATGCGGCCGGCGGGTAGTCGGGGCTGGCCACTTCCGCCTGCGCGTTCAGCTGGCGGGCGTTGGCGAGGTCGCCGCGGTCGGCGGTGATCTCCTGCGGCTTGACCTGCACGCCGCGGATGTCGATGCCGAGGCCGAGCTGCTCGTACACCGCGTCGGCGTAGAGCCGGGCCAGCTCGGGCGAGGGGGCGTTGCCGTACTTGGCCACGGCCTGGTACCAGCGGCCGAGGTCCTTCCTGGCCGTCTCGTCGAGGCCCAGCGCGTCGGCCTGGGCACGAAGCACGGCCGCGCCGCCGAGGATGTTCGCCTCGTCGTCGGCCTTCAGCTTCTCGACCGGGAGCTTGGTGAGCTCGGCGGCCTTCTCGAGCGAGTGGTTGGTCGGGTTGCTGACCAGGTGCATGACGCCGTAGCCGCCGCTGGCGCTGGGCTCGCCCTTGTGCCCGTCGAGGTGGGTCTCGGCATAGCCGAGCGCGACGAGCAGGTCACGGGGCACGCCCTGCGCGGCCGCCGCCTTGGCGAACGCGGCTTGGAGCGGGCTGTCCTTGGCCACCGCGAGGGCGGGCTGGCCTGCGGCGATGAGGAGGACGGCGAGGATCGAGGTGGCGAGGGCGGCTAATCGCGTGCGGGCGAGAGTCATGGGTGCTCCTCGTTGGGGGTGACGGGTGCAACGTAAGACATCTCCTGACTAATGTCGATAATTGACATTACTGCTGTGTTAGGTGAAACTTTCCGCCCGCTCCCCCCGTCGCCCGGGGTTGCGGTCCTTTGACGGAAGTTGTGAAGACTATTGCGCTTTCATCTGATCGCGCTGAAACTTCCTTTCGTGACCGCGCTCCTGCGTACCGTCCTGGCGGCGCTCACCGCCGCACTCGTCAGCATCGTGGCCCCCACCTCCTCCCCAGCCGCCGCCCTGGCCTGCACGACCGATCCCGCCACCCCGAAGCGGCAGCTCAGGGCCATGTGGATCTCGTCGGTGGCGAACATCGACTGGCCCAGCCGCACGGGGCTGAGCGCGTCGGCGCAGCAGGCCGAGTTCCGCGCCTGGCTGGACCTGGCCGTGCAGAAACGCATGAACGCCGTGGTGGTGCAGGTCAGGCCCACGGCCGACGCGTTCTGGCCCTCGCCGTACGAGCCGTGGTCGCAGTGGCTGACCGGCACCCAGGGCGGGAACCCCGGGTACGACCCGCTGGCCTTCATGGTCAGCGAGGCCCACGCCCGCAACCTGGAGTTCCATGCGTGGTTCAACCCGTACCGGATCTCCAACGACGACGACGCGAGCAAGCTCCTGTCCACGCATCCGGCGCGGCAGCACCCCGGCTGGCGCTTCGCGTACGGCGGGAAGCTCTACTACAACCCCGGGATCCCCGAGGTGCGGGACTTCATCGAGACCGCGATCATGGACGCCGTCTCCCGGTACGACGTGGACGGCGTGCACCTCGACGACTACTTCTACCCCTATCCGGTGAGCGGCGAGACCATCCCCGACTCCGCCACGTACGCCCAGTACGGCGGCTCGTTCGGCAACGTCGGCGACTGGCGGCGCAACAACGTCAACCTGCTCGTACGCGAGCTCGGCCAGCGCATTCACGCTGCCAAGCCGCACGTGTCGTTCGGGATCAGCCCGTTCGGCATCTGGCGCAACGCCGCGACGGACCCGCTCGGCTCGCGTACCTCGGGGCTGCAGTCGTACGACGCGATCTACGCCGACAGCAGGCAGTGGGTGAAGCAGGGCTGGGTGGACTACCTGTCGCCCCAGATCTACTGGCACATCGGCTTCTCCACGGCCGCTTACGAGGTGCTCACCGCCTGGTGGTCCGATGTGGTGCGGGGCACCGGCGTGCAGCTCGTGGTCGGCCAGGCCGCCTACCGCGCCGGAGCCTCCGGGCAGGACGCCGCCTGGCAGGACCCGGCGGAGCTGAGCGACCACCTGACCGACAACCGGCAGCATCCCGAGGTGGTCGGGGACATCTTCTTCAGCGCGAAGGACGTCAAGGCGGACCGGATCGGGGCGATCACCCGGCTGGTGAACACCCACTACACCCGTCCCGCGCTGTTGCCGGCCCGCGGTTCGGCGGCCGCGCCGTCCGCCCCCGCTCTCACCTCGGCCGTTCAGGGCTCGAACGGCGTCCAGCTCGCGTGGACGGGCTCGGGCACGTCGTACGCGGTGTACCGGGTGGACGGGTCGCAGTCCACGGCGGACCCGTGCTTCTTCGCCGACGCCCGGAACCTGATCACCACGACCCGGCAGACGTCCTTCACGGACACCGGCGCCTCCTCGGGCACCTACACCTACTTCGTCACCGCGCTCAACCGGACGCACCAGGAGAGCTCGCCCAGCACGGGCAAGGCGGTGGGAGGGACGGGGTTCAGCGTGGTGATCGACAATGCGGACACGGGCTTCACCGCCAGCTCGAACTGGGGCACCTCCACCTACTCCGGGCAGCTGCACGGCACCGACTACCGCTTCGCCAATCCGGTCTCCGCCAGCGACCCCGCCTGGTATCAGGCGACCATTCCGAGCGCCGGGAGTTACCGGGTGGAGGTGTGGTATCCGGCCAACTCCGGGTACAACAGCGCGACCCCGTACATCGTGGCGGCCTCCGGCGGGAACCAGACGGTCGTCGTGGACCAGCGCAGCGGCGGCGGGCAGTGGCGGGTGCTGGGGACGTACACGCTGGCGGCGGGCACGTACAACGTGGTCGGTGTGAGCCGCTGGACCTCCACGACGGGCTACGTGATCGCCGACGCCGTTCGCATCACCAAGACATAGCCCTCTGGGCAGGGCCGGTAGGTGATCGTACGATGAGCCGGTGGACGGTGTCCGTCCGCGGCCGATCGACGCGGTCGCGGTCCTCGTCGCGGAGGGCTTGACGCTGGCGACCGGCTACACCGGTTCGGTCCTCGTGGTCCTGCTGGCGGCGGCGGTGCCGGTGCTGTGGATGCGCAGGGCGCCGCTCACCGTCGCCTGGGTCAGTGCGGGCACGGCTGCCGCCCTGCTCGCGCTGAACGTGATCGCGGGCGTGCCGCCGCCGGCCGGGGCGCTGATCTGGCCCCCCACCTGCGCGTTCGCCGCATACGGCGTGATGGCGTACGCGGGGGAGCGCGGCACCCGGCGGTGGCTGCCGGTGATGGTCCTGGCCCTCGCGGTCCTGGCGCTCCCCGACCGGCCCCCCGTGGTCTTCCGCGCCGAGACGGCGATCGCGCTGGCCACCCTGTACGGCATGTACGTGGCCGTCCAGGAACGCCTGCGCCGCGAGCTGGCGGAACGGGCCGAGCGGGTCGAGCGCGAGCGGCTGGCGGGTGAGATGCACGACGTCGTCACCCACAGGGTCAGCCGGATGGTGCTGCAGGCCGGATCGCTGGCCATGGCCGCGGGCGACGAGCGCGGCAGGGCGGCGGCGGAGGAGATCCGGGCGACGGGGTGCGAGACGCTGGGCGAGCTGCGCCACATGGTGGCGCTGCTGCGGCGCGGCACCGGAGAGGGATTCGACCTGGGATTACCGCTGCCCGACCTCCGGCCGCTCGTCACCGAGTCCGCCTGCGCCGGGGTGCCCGTGGAGCTGGTGGTGGACGGGACGCCGGTGCCCGTCTCCGGCGCGGTGGGGCGTACCGCGTACCTGCTGGTCCAGGAGGCCCTCGCCAACGTCCGCAAGTACGCGCCCGGCGCGGAGGTGCGGGTGAGGGTCCGTTACCTCCCGGGATCGGTACGGATCGGCGTCCGCAACACCCCTGGCCGGCCGGACGCCTGGGTCGCCGCCACCGGCCCGGGGATGGGGCTGCTGGACCTGCGGCAGCGGGTGAAGGTGGCCGGCGGCACCCTGGAGGCGGGGGAGGACGGCGATGGCGGTTTCCACGTCGAGGCGACCCTGCCCACGTCGTAGGTCACCGCCAGGCGTTCAGCATCTGCTCGAAGTGGGCGCTCGCCTCCGCCGGGTCGTACCCGGGCATGGCCGCGCGCATGAGGTCTGAGAGCTGGCGCTCGACGTCCGCGCACGCCTCGCTCACCGCCGCGAGAGTCTCCTCCGCCAGCTCGTGGCTGGACAGGCGCAGCGCCCGTGGCCCGTAGGTGACGTCCAGGACCTGGCCATTGAAGTCCACGCTCGCCTTGACCTGGCCCGACGCACGTTCGCCGGTCCCGACGATCTTTTCGAGGTCCTCCTGGGCCGTGTCCAGCCAGACCTCCAGCTGCTCCTGCTGCCTGGCGACCTCCTCCAGGTCCTGTTGCCTGATGTCGGCCGGGTCGAAGTTGTGCTGGTACATCGTTCGCCTCCCGGCCTAGAGAAGATCGCGGGCCACTTGCTCGACCCGTTCGCGCACGAAGGTCTCATCGAGCGGCTGCGGCATGGCCAGGGCACCGGCCTCGGCCTGGTCGACGATCTCCTGTGCTTTGCGTGCAGCGTCGTCCTGGGCTGCCCTGAGCACGGCCGCCACCTCGCGGCCCAGTGTCGCCTCGCCGAGCCGCAGCGCCCGCGGGGCGATGCGCAGGCCCGTGAGGCCGCCCTGACCGTCGGCGGTCGCCTCGACCAGGCCGTCCCTGCTCTGCGCTCGACCCTCCAGCTGCTGGATCGCGGACCGCGCCGCCAGCAGGTCGCGGATGATCCGCTGGCCTTGGGCGGAGTATTCGGCCAGGTATTCGGCGTCGTTTTCCGGCGCAGGTGACGACATGTCGACCTCCGGCTGTCAGAGAGCGGACAGCGAACCAGTCTAGACACCTTCTTGTGTGATCTTGACGCTGAGATGTAGCTCTCATGAACAGAAATTGTTGCCCGAACCGTGATATGTACCGATATGGTCCTTGGGCATGACGGGACTTGAGATCGCTCTGGGGGCGGTGGGGCAGGAGGCCTCGCAGATCAGGACCCACGGGGAGGACTACGGCGCCGCGCTCGCGCCGATGCACGCACGCGGGGATGGCGTGTCCTCCTGGGGTGACGACGGCCTTTTCGCCATATTCACCAGCACGTACGCCGAATCGCGCGCGGTGTCGATGGCCGCGCTCACCGGGCTCTCCGAGGAGATGGGCGCGACCGGCGAAGGCCTGCACGCCGTGGTCAAGAACACGGGCGACGCCGAGGCCACCAACGTCCAGACCATCCAGGACCTCGGCAGCGCATGGGCGTGACACTTCCCCCGGAGGCCGCCGGGGTCATGCAGATGCTCGGGCCCTGGCCGAACTTCAACGAGGACGACGCCAGGCAGGAGCGCGACGCCGTACGCTCGGCACACGCGAACACGATCCCCGCCGTGACGGGGGCCGACTCGGCGGTCCGCGCCACTCAGCAGGTCTACCGCGGCGAGTCCGCCGCCGCCATGCAGAGCCACTGGGAGCGCACGGGAACGCAGAACGGCCACGTCGCCCAGGCCAACGCCGCCCTGAAGACGGCTCCCGCGGTGCTCGAAGGCGCCGCGGCAGTGGTGTCGGCGGTGAAGGTCGCGGCGGGCACCCAGGCGATCTACACCTCGGTCGAACTGACCAAGCTGCTGGCGTTCGGCGGGGCGGTCGGAGCGACGGCCGCCACAGCACGCGTGCTTCTGCGCCGCAAGGTCGTCGGAAAGATTCTCCGCGAGGGCAGCGAGGGCACCGGCAAGGTGATCGCCCCCATCGTGCGCCGCCGCATCACCGAGCCGATGCGCCGCGTTCTGGAGGGTCTGCGCCGCCCCGGCGGGCCGCGCCCGGCGCTCGCAGGCGCGGGCGGCCGCAACGTTCCGTTACGGTCCGCGGGCATGAGGGAGTCCGGCCCTCGGTCCTTCAAGGACGGCATCGCCAAGATGGCCCGCAAGAACAACAGGGATGAAGGCAGGGGCCGCGGCAGGGGTGGAGGCAGGGGCGGTAGCGGTAGCCGCGGAGGAGGAGGCTTCTTCTCCCGGCGCCCGAGCAACAGCAACTCATCCGGTTGGCGCGTGGAGAATGACGGAAGAATTCACGGCGATCCGCCCAGCAGCGCCAAGGGCATGACGGAGCAGGAGGCGAAGAGCCTCAGGGACAAACTGAAGAGGAGCATCAAGACAAGGAAGCAAGAGGAAGAAAGAAAGGGCTACGAGGTCGGGCACGCGGAGAGGCTCAGAAGGGAAGAGAAGACTCTCAGAGACCTCGAGGAGAGCATGCGGCGGCGGGAGTACGACCAGCCGTCCAGCGGCGGCACGTCCAGCGGCGGCCAGTACAACAGCGGCGGCAGCCAGGCGTCAGCCGACCGGTACCCCACTGACGAAGAGTGGGAGCAGCATCAGAGGAACAGGAGGTGGTGACAGCCGATGCAGACGCAAACAGGCGATGATCTGATTGAGCGCATCCGCACACATCCGGCCGACGACGACATCGTGGGCGCGGCGGCCAACGACCTCCTCAGCGAGCTGTACGCGGGATACCCCGTCGAGAACCTCGACAGGCTCCTCCACAGCGACGACGCAGTGGTCGTCGGGGTGGGCGCCTGGTTGCTCTCGGAGCTAGTGGAGCTCGCCGCCCCGATGATGGACGAGGTCCCGGCCCTGCTCTCCAGCCCGATCCGCAGCGTGCGGTACGACGCGATAGCGGTGGTGCTGGAGAACGCCGACGAGCGGCACGGGCCCATCATCGCGCAGGTCATGAATCTGAGCCGAGACCCGGAGAGCGGCGTCCGCTGGAAGGTCCTCGAGTTCCTGACCGAGGCCTCGATCGAGCAGCTTGAGGCAGGGGCGTCCTGCCTGCCCCCCGGTCAGATCAAGGAGCTGGCAGAGTGGCTGATCCTGCAGGACGGTGAGGAGCCCGACCCGGGCGGCATCATCATCCGGCTGGAAGCAGGCGACCCGGTGACCCGGCTGTTCGCCGCGGCGGCCGCCGCGAGCCTGGCCGACGAGGAGAACACGGACCTCCTGGAGCACGCGGCCATGGTCGAGCAAGAGGAGATCCGCTCGTTCGCCCAGGAGCGGCTGAGCGAGCCGGATGAGCCCATCACGTAACGGCCGGTACCGGCTTCAGGAGCTCTCGGCTCTGGTGGCGACCCGGGTCTGATGCCGGGGTCATACCAGGGAAGGAACGGAAACGTCCTGAGGAAGGATGTCCGGCGCGGCCTCGCGGGCGAGTGTTGATTCCATGAATCGACTCGCCCGGACGGCCGCCCTATTCGTCGCGGTCGTCCTGCTCGCCTCGTGCGGCGCCCAGAGCACCCCCGCCCCGGCCGGTCACGCGGGGCACGCGGGGCACGCGGGGCACGCCGCCAGCGCTGCGCCGGTCGCGGCCCCGCTGCGGACCGGCGAACGGTTCGCCGACCTCACGATGGCGGAGCCGTACACGCCGGCCCCGCCCAACGGCGGTACGGACGACTACCGCTGCTTCCTCATCGACCCCAAGCTGACGAGCAAGGTCTTCCTGACCGGCACCCAGTTCCGGCCCCAGAACCGCGACCTCGTCCACCACGCGATCTTCTTCAGGCTCGACCCCGAGCACGTCGCCGAGGCGCGCAAGCTCGACGACAGCACCCCCGGCCAGGGCTGGACGTGCTTCGGCGACTCAGGTGTCGACGGCGACTCATGGGTGGCGCACTGGGCCCCCGGCACCAGCGAGACGCTGCTCGACCCCAAGTACGGCTACGAGCTGCCCCCGGGCAGTCAGCTGGTCATGCAGGTCCACTACAACCTGCTGGGCGCGGAGGGAAAGCCGGCCACCGACCGATCCGGCATCCGGCTCCGCCTCACCGACCGGACGCTGCAGCCCCTGCGGACCGCCCTGTTCCAAGCTCCGGTGGAGCTCCCCTGCACTCCGCAGGAGTCGGGGCCCCTCTGCGACCGGGCCGCCGCCGTCAAGGACGTCGGCGCCAGGTTCGGCGACGAGCTCAGGGAGGAGGTGGCGATGCTCACCAAGTTCTGTGGCCCGTCCGAACCCGGGCCGACCCAGCACTGCGACATGCCCGTCCAGGGAGCCGCGACCGTCCACGCCATGGCGGGGCACATGCACCTGCTCGGCCGCTCCATCAAGGTCGAGCTCAACCCCGGCACCCCGCAGGCCCGGACGCTCCTGGACGTGCCCAAGTACGACTTCGACGACCAGTCGCTGCGGGTCCTGCCCACGCCCGTCAAGGTCAAGCGGGGCGACGTCGTACGGGTGACGTGCACGCACGACGCGGGCCTGCGCGCTCAGCTGCCGCAGCTCCAGAAGCTGCCGCCGCGGTACGTGGTGTGGGGCGACGGGACCAGCGACGAGATGTGCCTGGGCATCGCCATCGTGACGCCCGACTCCTAGACGGCGACAGGCCCGTCGCTCTCCCACCGGGTGAGCGCCGTCCTGTGCCCGGTCTGTGCGCCGGTGCGCGGGTCGATCGCGAAGTCGCCGAACAAGGTGACCGTCTCCAGGCCGGTGGCGGCCGACCACAGCTCCGCCCGCCCGGTGCCGCCCGCCCGTTCGGCGCAGTGAGTCGCGATGATCGCGGCGGCGACGGCCTGAACGGCGGGATAGTCCGGTAGCTTCCCCGCCCTGTCACGGTACGCGGCGAGGAAATCCCCCTCGGAGATCCCCACGGCTGCCTCGCTCCCCAGGCCGGGGAACCATTGCGCGACGCCGTAGATCCCGCGAGGGTCGCCGACGGCCGCGCCGAACTCCCGTACCCCCGCGGCCACGGCACAGACGACGCGCGAACGCCCGGCCCTCTTGACGAGGTCGACGTCCTCGTCGAAGGACCCGGCGGACAGGAGATTCCAGGAGTCCTCCACCAGGCCGCCGCGGACCACCGGAATGCCCTGCTCGTTCGCGGCCCGCGCGGCGCCCTCCGCCACCTGCCGGGCGAAGCCGCCCTTGCCGTGCACGATCCTGAGCGGGCTCCGATCGCCCGTCTCCACGAGGTGGCGGATGAACGGCTCGGCGTACCGGCTCGCCGGCGTCAGCACCGAGACGACATGTCCGGGGCGCGCCGTCTGCACGTTGTCACCCGAACCGCCGTGGTTCCAGATCAGCTGGTCCAGCGCGGCCCCGAGGCCGGCCGCTCTCCGCATGAGCTGCGTCGAGTACGGCCCCAGCAGGAGGTCGCACTGCCCCGCCAAGCGGGGAAGTATGACGTCCAGGGTCCCCGGTTCGCTGCAGTCGTCCTCGACGATCAGCTCCACGGACGGGTTGAGGGCCTGCCAGACCTCCA
Source organism: Nonomuraea sp. CA-141351 (assembly GCF_050944675.1). Classification (NCBI taxonomy): domain Bacteria; kingdom Bacillati; phylum Actinomycetota; class Actinomycetes; order Streptosporangiales; family Streptosporangiaceae; genus Nonomuraea; species Nonomuraea sp. CA-141351. Next base: position 12,388,201 of record NZ_CP191982.1, on the reverse strand, counting down.
GCCCGACCTCGACCTGCTCGCCGAAACGGGCATGCTTCCCGGACAGCGATACAGGCGCTCCGATCCGTAGTGTCACCTGGTCCTACTGCCCTCGGCACTCCGGACCACTCGCCCGACGAACTTCAGGAGCTGACCGGCTGAACCGAGTGTCGCGCTTGAGCCGTTCGGCGCTCTTGTACGTCAATGGAGATGTGAAGATGTGGCGAATCGTGCTCCTGCCGGTGCTCCTTCTGGCGCTGACCGCGTCCATGGCGCCGGCGCAGGCGGCGGCCGTGCACAAGAAGAAGGTGCTGGTCGAATACAGCAGACAAGGCGGGTTCGCGGGGTTCGACGACCGCGTGATCGTCTACGACAACGGCTGTGTCCGGCTGAGCCGCCGTACCGGGCCGGCCATCGACAAGTGCCTGACCGGCAAGGAGTATCGCAGAATCCAGACGTACCTCAAGGACCTGAAGATCGGTCCGTCCGAGGCCCAGCCGGCGGGGGCGGACTTCCTCAAGTACACGCTTGTTTATGAGAAGCAGCGCGCCACTCGCTACACGCTGCCGTCCAGTTGGCAGCCGGTGGTGCGGGAGCTGGACAAGATCATGCAGAAGTACGGGGCGCCAGGCTGAGCAGCCTGCCGTTCGTGGCCTGGTACGGCCGACTCGCGAAGGAGCCCGCGTGAACCCGAAGGGAAGGACCGCCGAGGACCTGCTGGCCGAGGTGGCTCGGCTCAAGGAGCACGACTTACCGGTGCGCGGCGGTCAGGTGACCGCGTACGTCTACGACACCGGCCTGCCCGAGGTCCATGAGGCGGCGGCGCGGGCGTACTTCGAGATGCTCGAGGTGAACTGCCTCGACCCGACCGCGTTTCCCAGCGTGGTCGAGATGGAGCGGCAGGTCGTCGGCGCGGTCGCGGACCTGCTCGGCGGCGGCCACGGCATCTTCACCAGCGGCGGGACGGAGTCGATCATGCTGGCGGTCAAGGCCGCCCGCGACCACGCCCACGTGCGGAGCCCGAACCTGGTCCTCCCCGTCACCGCGCACCCCGCCTTCCACAAGGCGGCGCACTACCTCGGCGTCGAGGTCGTCGCCGTGCCCGTGGACCTGGAGACGTACAAGGTGCGGGCCTCGGACGTGGCGGCGGCGATCGACGAGAGCACGATCCTGGTCGTCGCCTCCGCCCCGTCCTACCCCCAGGGAGTGATCGACCCGATCGAGGAGGTCGCCGCCGTGGCCGCGGCGGCGGGCGTGCCGTGCCACGTGGACGCGTGCGTGGGCGGGTGGCTGCTGCCGTGGCTGCGCGAGGCGGGCGCGACGGTGCCGCCGTTCGACCTGTCCGTGCCCGGGGTCACGTCGCTCTCCTGCGACCTGCACAAGTTCGGGTACGCCCCCAAGGGCGCCTCGGTCGTGCTCTTCGCCGATCCCGCGATGCGGCGCGACGCGTACTTCGCCTCGGCCGCGTGGCCCGGTTACACGATCATCAACGCGACCGTGCAGAGTTCGAGGTCGGCCGGCCCGCTCGGAGGCGCCTGGGCGACGTTGCAGGCGCTGGGCAGGGAGGGCTACCTGGAGCTGGGCCGCGCCACGCTGGAGGCGACGATCAGGCTGCGCGAGGGGATCGCGGCGATCCCCGGGCTGCGGGTGCTCGGCGAGCCGGAGTCGTCACTGGTGGCGTTCGCCGGGGACGGGATCGACGTGTTCGTGCTGGCGGACGAGGCGCGGGCGCGGGGCTGGTTCCTGCAGCCGCAGCTCTCTTACGCGGGCATCCCGGCCAACCTGCACATCACGGTCACCGGGGTGACGCCGGCCGGGGTCGAGGCCATGCTGAAGGTGATCGCCGAGTCGGCCGAGGCCGCCCGGCAGCGGGGTCCCGTCACGCTGCCCGACGGGCTGGTCGAGCTGGTGGCCGGGATGGACCTGGCAGAGCTGGACGACGCGACGTTCGCCGAACTGGCCTCGTCCGTCGGCGTGGACCTGCGGCCGGGGGCGGGGCAGCCGGAGATGGCGATGGTCAACGCCATCCTGGACGCGCTGCCCGCGTCCAGCAGGGAGGCGGTGCTCGTACGGTTCATGTCCACCCTCTACAGCGCTACCTGAGCGCCTCCACCGGCTCCATCCTGGCCGCCCGCAGGGCCGGATAAAGTCCGGCCAGCAGGCCCACCGCGGCGCCCGCGACCGGGGCCGCGACGGCCAGCCGCAGGTCCAGGAGGGGCGTCCACTGCTTGGCGGCCGACACCGCGACGACGGTGACGATGCCCACGGCGGCGCCGATCACGCCGCCCGTGAGGCCGATCAGCGTCGACTCCAGCAGGAACTGGGCCGCGATGTGCCGCCTGGCGGCACCGAGCGAGCGGCGCAGGCCGATCTCCGGTACGCGTTCCATCACCGTGACCAGCGTGACGTTCGCGATGCCGACCGCGCCGACGACGAGCGAGACCAGGCCGAGGATCAGGAAGAGCGCGTTGACGTCGTCCTGCGCCTTGTCACGTGCCCTCGTCGGGCTGGGCGGGGCGACCACCTGCAGCATGTCGCCGTTCCCGGGGCTCAGCGCGGTGGGCGCCTGACGGGCGATCAGCTCGGCGGCGCCCAGGCTCGTGTTGACCAGCACCCTGGTGACGTCCCGCAGCCCGAACTGCCTGCCCACGGTGGGCGGCACGAGCACGGCGGTGCTCAGATTGCGCTCCCGGCGCAGGTCGCCCAGGATCCCGATGACCGTGTACGCGTGCTTGCCGATGAAGATCGCCGGTGCCCGGTCGAGCCGCGTGACGCCGAGCAGCCTGGCGGCCTGGTCGCCGATCACCGCCACCCGGTCGTGCCGCCGGATGTGGCCGATGTCGTAGAACCTGCCCCGCACCATCCTGCCGCGCGCCGCCTCCGGCAGCCCGGTGGTCGCTGCCAGCACGGTCAGCGACTGCGTGGTGACCCGTGTCGGGTCCACGATGTCGTTGGAGCGCACGGACACGTTCGCGCCGTCCTTCGACTCGGCCACCGCCGCGGCGGACTCCACGCCGCGCAGTCTGGTCAGCCGGTCGATCGCGTCCCACCCCACGAGCGGCGCGCCCGGCGATTCCGGCACCTCGACCGTGATGGCCGTGGCCACCAGCTCGTCGAAGCGGCCGACGATCTGGTTGCCCGCGGTGGCGGCCACGCCGAGCGCGACGACCAGCGTGGTGATGCCGAGCACCGTCCCGAGGGTGGTGAGCGCCGAGCGCACCGGCCTGGCGAGCATGCCGGCCACCGACTCCCCGATCAGGTCGCGCACGTGCATGTCACTCCTCCACCAGTACGCCGTCGGTGATCCGCACCCGCCGCCCGGCCCGCTCGCTGACCTCCTGCTCGTGCGTGATGACCACGATCGTCAGACCCTGCCGCCGCAGCTCGTCGAACAGGTCCAGCACCGCCTGCGTGTTGCGGCTGTCGAGGTTGCCCGTGGGCTCGTCGCACAGCAGCAGCGACGGCTCGCCCATGAGGGCCCTGGCGATGGCCGTACGCTGGCGCTCGCCCCCGGACAGCCGGTCGGGCAGGAACCCCGTCCGGTGGCCGAGGCCGACTCGCTCCAGCGCCGCCAGGGCCCGCTCCCGCCTGCCCCCACGTCCCCGCTTCCGGTAGATCTCGGCGAGCATGACGTTCTCCACCACGCTGCGGTGGGAGAGCAGGTGGAAGGCCTGGAAGACGAAGCCGATCCGGTCGCCGCGCAACCTGGTCCTGGCCCCGTCGCGCAAGGTCGTGGTCTCCGTGCCGTCCAGCCGGTAGCTGCCCGAGCCGGGCCGGTCGAGCAGGCCCAGCACGTTCAGGAGTGTGGACTTGCCGGAGCCCGACGGGCCCACGATGGCCAGGTAGTCGCCCCTGCCGACCCGGAGCGTGACGCCGTCGAGCGCCCGGACCGGGGGTTGCGCGGGAAACTCCCTGCAGACGTCCACCAGCGAGATCACCGGCTCAGGCACCGCTGACCACCACCCGGTCGCCCTCCTTGAGTGCGCCGGTGACCTCGACGTTCCCGTCGGCGGTCAGGCCCGTACGCACCTCGACCTCCCTGGTCTTGTCGGCGGCGTACTCGACCTGCACCCGCGCCTTCCCGTCCGCAGCCGTGATCACGGCGGCCACGGGCACGACGAGCACCGGCTTCTCGGTCGCCCCCACCGTCACGCGGGCCGTCACCGCGGTGCCCGTCTTGAGCCCCTTCGTCGAGGCAGGCGTGAGCAGGACCGGCTGCGCCCCGTTCGCGGGCTCCTCGGCGCCGGGCACCTTGGCCTGGTCACCGACGGCGGTGAGCGCCGCCTTGTACGTCTTGCCGCTGTCGAGCTCGATGCTCGCTTCCATGCCCGTGCGCAGCAGGTCCGCCTCCGTCGCCTCGACCGACCCGGTCACCATGAACGTCGAGCCGGTCACCGTGGCGATCTCGTTCTGGACCTGCTGCCCCGCCTTCACGGAGACCTTCTCCACCCGTGCCGGCAGTTTCGGCAGGAACACCACCTCGCCGGGCGGGATGGAGGTCCCGTACGTACGCGCGAACTCGGCCAGCATCCCCTTGGCCGCGGCCACGTCCTTCCTGGCGCCGGCCACCTTGAGCCTGGTGGGGGAGAGCTGCCTGGCCTGGCGCAGCGCCTGCTCGGCCGTGGCCTTGGCCTCCTTCGCCGTGCGCACGGCCCTGCGCAGCTCTTCGAGCCGCTTGTCCCTGGCCTGCCGCGCCTCCTCCGAGGCCCGGTCGCGCGCCTCCCGCGCCGCCGCCAGGTCCGCTCTCGCGTTCTCGACCCGCATCTCCAGCAGGCTCGTGTCAGTGGAGGCGGTGGGCTGCGGCGTGGCGGTGGCCCCCGAGGTGGCCCCCGAGGCCGGCGGGGTCGGCGGGTTCCTGGCCGCGGCGAGTTCCTGCTCTGCCTGCGCGAGCTTCTCCTCCGCCGCGCGCACGGCCGCGTCCGCCGCCGCCAGCCTGGTCTCGTCCTCGGGCGTCGTCTCCTGCGACTCGGCCTCCTTCAGCGCCCGCTCGGCCGACTTCAGGTCCGCCTTGGCGTTGGTCAGCTTGATCTTGAGAGGCAGGACGTCACGCCCCTGGTCGAGGGTCTGCTGCTCGGTCGCCAGGGTCTCCTGGGCGGTCTGTACGGCCTTGCGCAACGTGTCGTACTGCTGCCGGTCGACGAGCGTGGGCTGCTGGGCCTCGTACCCCTTCTTCGCGTACATCCGGGTGACCGCCGAGATCGTGCCCCGGTCGAACACGCCCGTGACGGGGGCGCCGTGCCCCAGCCGGCGCAGTGCCCGCTGGAGCTGCAGGACGTCGTCCCCCTTGGTGCCAGGGGCGATCGTGCGGTGCATCGGCACGGACCCGCGCAGCGCGAACACCGGGCGGCCGTTGACCTCCATCAGCACCGCGCCCTCCTTGAGCCTGCCCCGGCGCGGGGCCCGGGTGGCGCGCTGCAGCTCGGACGTGCCACCGACCACCCCGGCCAGGCTGATCGGCAGCGGCGAGCCGTACTCCAGCGTGCCGCTGACCACGACGGTGCTGACGAGCTTGCGGCGCTCGACGGCGGCGGTGATCAGCGACGCTCTGGGCGCGGCCCGGCGGGCCGCCTCGTCGGCGGGGGAGCGTAACCGGGTGCTCACCGCCCACCCCGCCCCGGCGACGAGCACGACACCGGCGAAGACGCCGGCGAGGAGTCTGCGTGGTCTCATTCACATGCCGTACTGCTCGTTGACCCGCTCCCTGATCTCCGACTCCTTCGGGAGGTAGGCGGGGTAGAACTCCTTGCCGCAGTCCACGTCGTCGAGGGCCGCCTTGATCTCCTTGGCCAGGTACGGCCTGGCCTCCTCGGGGGTAAGCGTCGGCGCGTAGATCATCGGTGCCTCGTCCTGCTTCTGCGGAGGCGCGACGTCGGGCACGTCGTCCATCTGCGCCCTCCCCAGCTTGTCCTCTTGGGCGCGGAACTCGTTCCCGCCACGCTCCGCCATGGCCATCGGCGTCGCGTCCGCGATCGCGTAGCCCCTGCCCTTCAGGCACGTGGCCATGGCGGCGGCCAGCTCCACGAGCTTCGGGTCGCTGTTGACCGTGGTCCTGACCGCCCGATTCGACGCCTTGGCCGCCTGCATGAAATAGCTCGTGCCCTGCTTCAGGTTCAGGCCGAGCAGCTGGTTGGCCGTCGTGATCTCGCAGGTCTCACTCGCTTTCCGGTACGCCTGGTTCTGCGCCTTGGAGAGCGAGGACTGGATCTTCCAGTTGGGGTCGACTTCGCCGGGGTTGTCGGGCTTGACCTGCGGGTTTCCCATCTCCTTGGGGTAGACGTACATGGCGAAAACCCCGAACCCGTATTTTTCGCGATATTTCCGCATCGCCTGGTAATCGCCCGCTGCGCGGCGGCGCCCCTCTTCGGTCCCCTGCGGCTCCGGATGGACGTAGGGGATGTACTTGAAGCCCTTCTGCTTCATGCAGTCGGCCTTGGCCGCTTCGAGTTGTTGCTTCTTGCTCTTGGCCGCCGCGCTGGGCGAGGGCGTGGCGGCGGTCTCCGCGGCGCCCCCGCAACCGCAGAGGACGGCCAAGGCCAGCAACGCAGTAGGCAGCGTCTTCCTCGTCATGGCGAGCGACCATACTCTGTTTAACGAAGTATGGTCAATCCAGACAGTGCCGCCGCTGCCGGAGGGGGGCGAACGCGCACGCCGTGGTCAGCAGTGCCAGCACGCCCCAGTAGGCCACGTGCTGCCTGGTCAGGAACTCGGCGTGCATGGTCAGCTCGACGGACGTCACCAGCAGATAGATGCCCGACGCGAGCGCCCACCGGTGGTCGCGTGCCAGATAGCAGGCCGCCGCGGCCAGCCCGAACGCCGCCGCCTCCACCGCCAGCCTGCTCAGGCTGAGCGGGAACATCGTGTCCTCCCCCATCCACTGGGGACCCGCCCACGCGGCGGCCACGGCCGCCGCGAACCACCACCATGACCGGACCCGCGGCGCCTCCCGCCTTCTGGACGCGAGCACCAGCAGCCCGAGCAGCACCACCGCGTACCTCGAGGCCACGGCGAAGGGGTTGCTGTCCGCGAACAGGGAGCGGTCGGCGAGGAACGACGGGTCCACCGGCAGCAGCGTCAGCTCGAACACCTGCCATCCGCCCGCGACCGCGACCGCCTTCACTCCGGTGACCAGGGAGAGCGACAACGCCGCCGGCACCCGGCCGCGCAGGATGGCCAGCAGTGCGAGCGCCGACAGCAGCGTCCACAGCGGCATAGCGCCCATGTAGGGGAGTAGTGCGGCCAGGTTCGCCGCCGCCACCGCCGTGACGCCCAGGTGCAGGCCGTCCGCCCACGCGCTGCCCGTCGCCTGGTGGGCGATGCGGCTGCGCACACCGCCCGTCAGCAGGCCCCACGCCTCCCTGAGCACAGGGACCGTCCTGCCGGGGTCGGCCGACTCCAGCAGGAGGTCCAGCAGCTCGTCGCCGTGCGCCGCGCGGTACTTCCTCGGGTACGCGAGCAGCAGTCTGCGGTAGCGACGTTCGAGGGCGGTCACGGGCTGGGGCGCGGTGGTGGTCATGTGCTGGGGCGCAGCACGAGCTGGGCGGCCTCGTGCATGCGCCTGGCCTCGGCCTCGACCAGCGCCTGGCCCTCGTCGGTGATCCGGAAGTAGCGCCGGTTGCGGCCGTTGACCATCTCCTCCCTGTCCACGGTGATCACGCCCCGCTCGTTCAGGCGTTCCAGGATGCCGTAGAGGGTGCCGACCGACGGCTGGACCCGGCCGCCGGACAGCTCCTTGATCGACTTGCTTATCGCGTGGCCGTGCAGCGGGCCGGCGCGTAGGGCGGTGAGCACGAAGTACATCGGCTCGCTGACTTCAGAGGTTCCCCTGGGCATGCGCCGACAGTATTCCGTTGAACGAAGCGTCCGCAACGCCGGGTCATCGGGATCGCCTGCCCTTGTCCGCCAGGAACGCGGAGACCCAGGCCAGCGGGGAGTTCCAGTTGATGGTCAGCTCGTTCGTCGCCCACGACTCGATGTCGTCGATGTAGCAGAACTGCGGCTTGCAGCCCTTGAGCAGCCGCTGCGCGAGCGGGTCCTGGATACCGGAGTTGGGGCCGCCGGCCAGCGTGCCGCGCGGCGGGTTGGGCAGCGCGGGGTCGAGCTGGTGGGCGTACCAGCGGCTGTGCTGGTTGTGCGAGGCCACCTCGCCGTAGCCGGTCACGTACGACTGGTTGAGCGCGTTGCGGCCGAGGAGGTAGTCCATGCCCTCGCGCACGGCCGCCCGGTACTTCTCGCGCCCGGTCAGGTCGTAGGCCGTGGCCAGGACGACCATGTTGTTGAGCACCAGGTTGTTCGAGCCCCAGTCGAAGTCCGGCGGGTTGTACGGCAGCCCGTACGGGTGCGCCCGCTGGATCGCGAGGTACTTCTCCGCTCCCTCGACCACGGACTGCCGCACCCGCGCCCGGTCGGGGATGACGTTGGGCACGGTCGCCAGATCGAGGCGGCCGAGCTGGGCGGTGTTGCCCCAGTCGAAGCCCCTGTCGCGCCAGATGTCGCCGGTGTGGTGCGGCGAGGCCAGCAGGAAGTCCTTGAACTCCTTCCCGCCCGTCGTGATGAACAGCTCCGCCGCCGCCCAGTAGAACTCGTCGCTCACGTCGCCGTCGCTGTAGGTGCCGCCGCCGATGCCGTCGTTCGGGTCGGCGTACTTCGCCGGGTTGGCCTTGGCAGCCGCCCACGCCCTGCGGGCCGCCTTGAGGTTCCTGGCGGCGAACGCCGGGTCGTACCGGGCGAACAGCCTGGCGGCCTGCGCCGCCGTCGCCGCCAGGTTGAGGGTGGCGGCCGTCGATGGCGGGTGCAGCTCGCGCGGCTGCGGGTCCAGGTGGGGCAGCAGCGGCAGGCCCGTCCAGTTCTGGTCGTGGATCTTGTGATGGACCATCCCCGCGAGCGGCTTGCCCTCCGGCACCTGCATGCTCAGCAGGAACTCCATCTCCCAGCGGGCCTCGTCCAGGATGTCCGGCCGGCCGTTGCCGCTCTCCGGGATGTTCAGCTGGCCGTCCTTGAAGGCCTCCTTGTTCCGTTCGTACGCGGCCATGAGCTGGTAGACCGAGATGCCGCCGTTGACGACGTACTTACCGTGATCGCCGGCGTCATACCAGCCGCCCTTGACGTCGAGCGAGTAGTCGCAGACGCCGGCCTGGCACGGGACGCTCACGTCACCCTGGTTCGGCGCCACGCCGGCATGCCCGGCGGGCCTGCCGTAGCCGGGCCGAAGGCTGTCCAGGATCTCGATGCCGCTGCGCTGGGTGTAGTAGAACTTCAGCGCGTCCGCGGGCAGCTGGTCGTAGATGTCGGCGGCGATGTCGAACGGCCTGCTCGTCTCGCCGTCGGCCGTCAGCGTGTAGCCCCTGCCCGATTTGAGGTAGTAGCTGAAGTCGAGCGTGTGCACGTTCTGGCCGGAGCTGGTGTCCACGCCTCTGGGGGTGGTCCTGCCCTTGGCGACCGTCTGCTTGGCGGCGTTCTTGAGCTCCCAGTCGAGGGCCGTGGTCGCGGCGGTGACCACGGTGGCCTTCTTGGGGCCCTGGGGGAGGTAGCCGACCATGTTCACGCGGACGCGGGGTCCCGTGTCCGGCTCGTACGTCTCCGGCTCCGCGCCGCCCTTGAGAGACACGTCGTCCATGCAGAACCTCCACGGCTCGGCGCTGCCGCCCAGTTGGAAGGCGACCTGGGCGTCGGGCAGCGACACGGGGGCGGTGAACGTGTAGGAGTAGTCGTTGCCCGAGACGCTCAGCTCGGGGTTGGCCGACAGGTACTGCGTCCACGGGTCCACGGGGAGCTGGATCAGCGCCTTGCCGACCTTGGCGGGGCTCGCCGAGGCGCTGAACCGGTACGCGTACGTCTCGCCCGCCACCAGCGGGATGTCGTTCTGGCCGATGATGACGTCCCAGGGGTTGGCGGTGCCGCCGGGGATGTCGGCGCAGAGGCGGCCGCCGTCGACCGCGAGGGTGAGGTTGCCGGTGCTCCACCAGGGGGCGGTGCCGGCGTCGAAAGTGCCGTTGACGATCTGCTCGGGTCCCTCGTCCGCCTGCGCCGTCGTGGCGGGGGACAGGGCGACCATGGTAAGGAGGGCCAGTATGGCGGCCCGGCTTCGGGTCATGGAGGTCCTTCGGGGGGTGGGAGCGCTCCCAAAAACTTGGAGCGATCTGATCCTCCAGTCCTGCCGCCGCCTCGTCAACGGCCCGCGCACATCGATCCCGGGACGTTGTGAAACTTTCCGCCGGGCTTTCAAGCGCACGATGCAATGCCGATAAATGGCCCTTTAGTGCTCGCCGCGCTGGTGCCGGCCGTGATGGTGGACAACTTCGCGGCGTTGCTGGGCGTGCCCGAGGGCGATCCGCTGACGTGGATCCTGCCCGCGGTGATCGGGGTGGTGTGGGCGCTCATACTGCGGGCCGGGCGTCCCGCCGTCTACTCTCGAGTGGGAAATGGGCGCCAAAGCGGCGATCCGGGATGGGGCGTGACACGATGACAGAATCCTGGACGATGCGGCCGGTCATCCGCCGCGCGACGGCCGACGACGCGGGGCAGGTGGCGGAGCTCATCGCGACCGCGTTCTCCGGGCTGAGGTCGGTGCACTACCTCGTGCCCGTACGCAGGGATCGCCACCGGGTGATGACCGCCAACATCCGGATCCTCGTCGACCACGCGGTCGAGCACGGCGAGATCCACCTCATCGACGACGGGCCCGCGGTCGCGGTCTGGTTCCCCGGCACCGCGCCGCTGCCCGAGCCGCCCGACTACGACCGCCGGCTGGTCGCGGCCACGGGCCCGTGGATCGAGCGCTTCCGGGCGCTCGACGCGCTGCTCGCGGCGAACCATCCCGCGGAGCCGTACCACTACCTGGCCTTCCTGGCGGTCCACCCGGGCCGCCAGGGCCAGGGGCTCGGCTCGGCGCTGCTGCGTCACCACCACGCCCGGCTGGGCGGCGTGCCCGCGTACCTGGAGGCCAGCGACCCGCGCAACCGCGACCTGTACGCGCGCCACGGCTACCAGGCGCGTGAGCCGTTCGCGCTGCCGGACGGGACCCTGTACTGGCCGATGTTGCGGCCCGCGGACGGGAACTAGCCCCGCCGCGCGACGCGGCGGGGCCTTCGTGGCGGCCTACTGGCGGGTCTGCCGGAGGGTGACCGTGTACGTGTACGCCGTCTCGTCGGTCCCCTGGATGATGGTCGTGTCGTCGGCGTGCTGGCCGGCGGAGAGACCCTCGCAGGTGGACTGGTACGCCGTCGCCCAGCCCAGGTGGTCGCCGTCGGAGACGATGGGCGGGGTGACCTCGCGCAGGTCGAAAGACTCGTTCCCGCTGCCCACGACGAGGAGCGTGGTCGGGTTGCCGAAGGCGGCGGCGTACGCGGTGTCACCGCTCTTCATGGCGTGGTACTTGTCGCCGAACTTCGGGAACAGGTTGCCGTCCACCTCGAAGCGGAGCTCGTCCTGCCCGTCCTTCTCCGCCACGTTGTTGGCCACGATCTTGAAGAGGTCGACGCGGCACGACGCGGCCGTGGCGTGCGCGGGCGTCGCGGCCAGCACCGCCGGTGCGGCGAGGCCGGTTGCCAGCGCGAGCCCGGCGATCAGCTTGTGAGAGCGCATGTTGTCTCCTTGATGTCGGTACGCCTCGCGGCCCTCGCGAGACGTGGCATCAGGCTGGGCCGGGCATCGTGAGCGCATCGTTAAAGCCCAGGTCAGTAGCGCACGGCACGCTCCATCCGCGCCTTTTTGCACAGTGCGGCGGCAGGTTCGCGCCTACCTTCTGCGTCCATGGGAGACTCGCTGACCCTGCTCATGCTGGGCACGCCGGACATGGCCGTCGGCGGAGCGCCCGTGGGCATCCGCTCCGCCAAGACCCGGGCGCTGCTCTGCTACCTGGCCGTCGCGCCGGGCCCGCGCCCGCGCGCCGAGCTGGCCGCGCTGCTGTGGGGCGAGCGTCCCGACGCCAACGCGCGGGGCAGCCTACGGCTCTCGCTGTCGGAGCTGCGCAAGGAGGTGGGCGGCTGGCTGGACATCACCCGCGACCACGTGGGCTTCCGCGCCGACCACGCCTGCTTCGTGGACCACCGTCGTCTCACCCAGGCGCCGACGGTGGCGGAGGCGCTGAGGCTGTGGCGCGGCGACTTCCTGGACGGCGTCTCGTTCGGCGACGCCCCGGCCTTCGCCGACTGGCTGGAGTCGGAGCGCCGGCGGGTGCGGCTGCTGCTGCGGGGACTGCTCGTCCGCTCGGACGCCTCCCCCTCCGACGACGTGGTACGGCTGGCGCGCATCGTGGCCCGCCTCGACCCGTACGACGAGGAGGCGCATCGGCTGCTGATGAGGGCACTGGCCGGGGCGGGCAACCGGGCGGCGGCGCTGACCTGCTACGAAGAGCTGCGCCGGCGGCTGTCCGCCGAGCTGGGCGTCGAACCCGCACCGGAGACCCTGGAGGTCAGGCGGCAGCTCGCGCCCAGGGCGTCGCACGCCCCGCGAGCGGCCCTGCCCGTGCCGGGCACGGAGCTGATCGGCAGGCAGGACGACGTCCGGCGCCTGCGCGCGCTGATGGCCCGCGAGCGCCTGGTCACCCTGCTCGGACCGGGCGGCATCGGCAAGACCCGCCTCGCCATCGCCGCCGCGTCGGGAGACGAGGGAAACCCGGGGACGCGTCCGGGCCGTTGGGATGGCGAGGGGGCGCGTCCGGGCCGTCGGCGGGATGTCGCGTTCGTCTCCTTCGCGGGCGTGCGGCCCGAGGCGGCCGTCACCACGCTGGCCCGCCGCCTCGGCGTGGACCTCTCGCCGCCGCGCCCCGCCACGGACCTCCTCCTCGCCGCCCTGGCCCGCCGCTCGACCCTCCTCGTGCTCGACAACCTCGACCACCTCCCGGCTCTCGACCCGGTCATCGGCGAGATCCTCCGCACAGCCCCGCAGGTGCGGGTGCTGGCGACGAGCAGGCGCCGCCTGGACCTGCCCGGCCAGGCGATCGTCCGGGTGGAGGGGCTGCCGGGACCGGCCGCCGAGGAGCTGTTCACCGCCAGGGCGCTCAGGGCGCAACCGTCGTTCGACGCGGACCGCGAGGCCGCCCAGGTGGCCGCGATCTGCGCCGTCACCGGCGGGATGCCGCTGGCCGTCGAGCTGGCGGCCGGCCTGCTGCGCGCCATACCCTGCGCGGAGCTGGCCCAGCGCCTGGGCGCGGACGCCGGCGGCCTGCTCTCCGCCGCGGGACCCGCTGCCAGGCCCCGGCACGCCGGCATGCGTACGGTTTTCGAGACCTCCTGGCGCCTGCTGGACCCGGCCGGCCAGTCGGCGCTGGCCGCGCTGTCGGTGTTCGGAGGCGGGTGCACGTTGCGCTCGGCCCTGGAGGTGGCCGAAACCACCCCGCAGGTGCTGGTCCGCCTGGTGGACCACAGCATGATCAGCCTCACCCCGTCCGGCCGGTACGCCCTCCACCCGCTCATCCAGCAGTTCGCCGCTGCCCATCTGCGGGAGGACCCTCTCGCTCACCGGTCAGTACGCGAGCGGCACGCGGCCCACTTCGCCGGGCTGCTCGAGCACCACGCACCGGCCCTGCACGACGCGTCGGACACGGAGGTGACCCGCGTGCTCGGGGCGGAGATGGACAACATCCGGCTGGCCTGGGCCGCGTCGGGCGAGCCGCGGTTCCTCGACCGGTACTGGACGCTGTGCCTGCGGCTACGCCTCTACGAGGAGTCGGCGGCCATCGTCCGGCGCCATCTCGCCCGTACACCGCAGGCTCCGCACCTGCGTGCCCGCGGGCTGCGGATGGCGGGGGTGAGCGCGTACCAGCTCGCCAGGGTGGCGGAGGCCGCGTGCCTGGCCAGGACCGCGCTCGACGCTCTGGGCGAGCCGCTTCCCGTGTCGGCGGCCGGCCTCGCCGCCGCCACGCTGACCGCCGCCGCGCGGCAGGCCGTACACCGCGTTCTGCCCTTCGGCCGTGTGGACGCCGCCGGGCCGGAGGCCGCGCAGGCGCTCGCGTTGCTGGCCAGGCTCGCCTACCACCAGCACGATCTGCCCACGATGCTGGCCGCCTCGCTCCGCCAGCTCAACGCCGCCGAACGGGCCACCGACCCGGCGTTGCGGGCCGAGGCGTACGCGAACTTCGCCGCGATCGTCCGCATAGCCGGCCGCCACCGCCTCGCGCGCCGCTACGGCACGCTCTCCGACGAGGCCCTGGCCGAGATTCGGCATCCCACGGACGCCGCGAACCGCGCCAGGCTGTCCCGGGGGCTCGATCAGCTCCATTCGGGCGCCTTCGAGAGCGCCCGGCAGTCCTTCGCCGAGGGCCGGGCCAGGACCCTGGACCCGCGGATGGCCGAGAACTGCGCGGGCATGCTCGCGGAGACCGCGCTCTGGCAGGGGGACTTCGCGGCGGCGGCAGCCCTGTTCGCCGAGACGGAGGAGCTGGCGGCCGGCCGGGTGGGCGGAGACGACATCGGCCGCCACTGGTGCCTGACGGGCCGTGCCGAGGCGCTGCTGCGGATGGACGGGGTGGCTCCCGAGCGGATCGTGGAGGTGCTGGCGGCCGCCCGCGCGTCGACGGAGCGCCGCCGCACGCACGAGAAGGAGCTCGGCCTGCGGGACGGGCCGGTCATGCGGGCCATCCAGGAGATGCGCCTCATCACGGCGGCCGCGCGGCTGGACCTCCGCGCCCCGGAGAACCCCAGCCTGGCCGGCGCGCTCGACCGGGCGCTCGCGCTGGCCCGGCGGCTGCCGCCGGCGCAGCCCGGGATGCTGGAGTGCTGGACAGGACTGGCGGAGCTGCTCTGGACGCTCGACCCGCGGCCGGACCGCGCGACCACGCGGCTGCTCCACGCCCATCTGCGCGCGTACCTGGCGCGCCACCCCGGTGCCGCGGCCCGCATCGGCTGGGCCGGCGCCCTCGTGCTGGCCGCGGGGGGCAGGGAGAAGGCGGCGAGGAAGGCGGCGGCGCGGGCCATGGCCGACGCGGAACGCCTGGCCACACCGTACGACCACCACCGGGCCGAGCTGCTAGCCCGTACGTTGTGAAGCGAAAGCGCAGGTCAGACGGGTATTGGGTTTGCCGGGCGGCACCGGGTACGGTCGGGACCATGCACGCGTACCGGACCGGATTCGTGACACTCGCCACGGTGGCCGCGCTGTCCGCCGCGTGCGGCGGCGCCGCGCCCGCCGCGCCCGCCGCTCAGAAGACGGCGCCGCCCGCGTCGCCGTCCCGGAGCCGGTCGCCCGCCGGGCAGGCGCTGGCAGGCAAGACCGTCGTGATCGACCCCGGCCACAACGGCGGGAACGCCGCGCACCCCAAGGAGATCAACCGCCAGGTCGACGTCATCACCGGCAGGAAGCCGTGCAACACGACCGGCACCGAGACCGACGCCGGATACCCGGAGCACGCCTTCACCTGGGACGTCGCCAGGAGGCTCAAGCCGATCCTGGAGAAGATGGGCGCCAAGGTCGTGTTCACCAGGCCCGACGACAAGGGCGTCGGTCCGTGCGTCACCGAGCGGGCCGCCATCGGCAACGAGGCCAGGGCGGACGCGGTCCTGTCGATCCACGGCGACGGCGCCGCCCCGGGCGGGCACGGCTTCCACGTGATCCTGCCGGGGCTGGTCGCGGGGCACAACGACGCCATCGTCAAGCCCTCCCGCCGGCTCGGGGTGGCGATCAGGAACGCCTACCACTCCGGCACGGGGCTCCCGTACTCCACCTACACCGCCGTGGACGGGCTGCAGACCCGCACCGACCTGGGCGGGCTCAACCTCTCCACGCGCCCTGCGGTGTTCATCGAGTGCGGCAACATGCGCAACCGCGGGGACGCCGCCAAGATGTCCGACCCCGCCTTCCGCGAGCGCATGGCCCGATACCTGGCCGGCGGGCTCAGGAAGTTCCTGAGCTAGCGGCCCCGTACGCGCGCAGGAACGCCGCGACGGCGGCCTCGGAGAGCCGCTCCAGGTCGGCTTCCGTGTAGTGGTCGCCGCCTCCCCAGAACATGACCTTGTTCACCGGTATCCACAGCAGCAGCCCCACGAAGTGCTCGGCGGCCAGTTGGGGGTCGTCCAGGCGGAGCAGCCCGCGCTCCGCCAGACGTTCGAAGGCGGTGGCCATGGTCCTCAGCGAGCGCTCGAAGCCCTGCTGGTACCAGGTGCGGCCGAGGTCGGGAAAGCGGTCGGCCTCCGCGATCACCAGCCGCCGCAGGCGGAGCAGGTCCGGCCGCATGAGCGCGCCGAGGAACTGGCGGGCCAGCTCGCCCAGGTCCTTCTCCAGGTCGTCGCTGTCGTCGAGGGCCGCCGTGATCAGCTTGGCCAGTCCGTCCACCCCAGCCGTCGTGTCGAGGATGATGCTGGTGAACAGCTGCTCCTTGTCGGTGAAGTGCTTGTAGACGGTCTGCTTCGAGACCGCCGCCAGCGCGGCCACCTCGTCCATGCTCGCGCCCACATAGCCGTTGCGCAGGAAGACGGGCCGCGCCGCGTCCATGATCTGCCTGCGCTTGCGTGCCGTGCGGCCGTCCTCTTCCACTGCCATGACCACTCCTCCGCGCTTCGACGACATCAGAGTACTAGACAGTTCCGTACCGATGTGAGTACTGTACCGTCTAGTTCCCCAAGTGACCAAGGACATTCCATGAATGATCTCCAGAAGCAGGTGCAGGAAGCCGCCGACAGGCTCGTCGAGTCAGGCGAGGAGCGCGGGCTCCAGGTCGCGGTCTATCGCGACGGCGTCCAGATCGTGGACGTGGTGGCGGGGGTGGCCGACCCCGAGACCGGGCGGCCTGTCACGTCCGAGACGCCCTTCTACAACTTCTCGATCGGCAAGGGCGCCACCGCCACCGTCGCCCATGTGCTGGCCGGGCGGGGGTTGTTCGGCTACGACACGCCGGTGGCAGAGCTGTGGCCGGAGTTCGGCCGGCACGGCAAGCAGGGCGTGACCGTACGTCACGTGCTGTCGCACACGGCGGGCGTCCCCGGCGTACCGCTCGACACGACGCCCGAGGACGTCTGCGACTGGGGCAAGATGGTCGCCGCGCTGGAGGACGCCGAGCTGTGGTGGGAGCCGGGCACGAAGGTGGGCTACCACGCGTACACGTTCGGGTTCCTGGTCGGCGAGATCGTCCGCCGGGTCACCGGCAAGCCCATCTCCCAGGTGCTGCTCGAGGACGTGGCGGGGCCGCTGGGCGTGGGCGACGAGCTCTACTTCGGGATGCCGGAGAAGGAGCAGGCCCGGCTGGCCAGGCTGGAGGACGCGCCGGTGGACATGTCGGCGTGGGGGGAGATGCCGGCGGACCTGCCGATGTTCAAGGCGGGGCCGATGTCGCTGATGCCGACCGCCGAGCTGGGCAACCGGCCCGACTACCTGTCCGCCGACATCCCCGCGGGCGGCAAGACCTCGGCCAGGGCCATCGCGCGCGTGTACGCGGCGCTGCTCGGCGAGGTGGACGGGACGCGGCTGATCTCGCCCGAACGGCTGCGCGAGGTGACGGCGGTGGCTTCCAGCGGGGTCGACGAGGTGTTCGGCATGCCTTCGGCGTGGGGGCTCGGGTACGGCATCGGCGGCCCCGACTCGACGGCCGAGGCGAGCCCGACGGTCTTCGGGGTGCCGGGCGCGGGAGGCAGCGCGGCCTGGGCCGACACGGCGACCGGCACGGCGTTCGCGCTCACGAAGAACCGGCTCACCAACGACTTCGCGGCGGTCTCCCAGATCGGCGCCATCGTCAAAGGCGCCTGACGCGCTCCCACCCCTCCTTGCAAGGGCCCGTCGCCAATCCCACGGGCCACGGCGGCACCATCGCGCCCTCCCCTTCAAGGGACGGCCACCGCCCATGTGGCCGATCCCTTTCTTCCCCAAGGGACGGTCACCACTGACTGCGGTAACGCCGGTTCGGCGGGAAGCGGAGCGGCCCGTTCCCCAAAAGGGCGGCCACCACCGACCGCCGTCTCATTGAGGCCGGCTGGTCAGCCGTCACGGCACAGTGGTTTGCCGCCGACCACGCAGGCGATGTCGTCGAGCTGGCAGCTCAGCAAGGTGCCGTCCATGCCGAGCACGAGCACGAGATCGCGCCTGGACGGATGAGCCAGCATGACCCTGCCGACCACGCCATTATCCAAGATCACGGTCGGGCGGCCTGCCGCGTTGTCCATGCCCTCGTGACTCCTCTCAGCTGCGGAACGGAATCCGTTCCCCACCAGGATGCACAGGTGTGTGCCATGAGCGCATCGGCCATCCGGCTCTAATTCCGGTCCTGAGGTCGGAAAGCCGTGGAAGACTGACTCCAGCAGGCGTTATGGAGGTAGTGATCTTGCGCACCTGGCTTACTGACCGGTTCGGTTTGAGGGTCCCCTTGGTGGGCGCGCCGATGGCGGGAGTGGGCGCGGGCCGGCTGGCCGCCGCGATCTCCGGGGCCGGGGCGCTGGGCGTGATCGGGGCCGCCTCCGCCGCCACGGGGGAGTGGATCACGAAGGAGGCCGCCGTCGCGGGCGGCGGGCCGTACGGGGTCGGGCTCATGGCCTGGGCGCTGCCCGGCAACCCGGCCCAGCTCGACGCCGTGCTCGAGCTCCGGCCGGCGATGGTCTCCGTGAGCTTCGGACCGTACGCGCGCTATGTCGAGGAGCTCCGGCAGGCGGGCATCACGGTCGTCACCCAGGCGGGCACCACCGACGAGGCCCGCGCCGCCGAGCAGGCCGGGGTTGACGCGGTGGTGGCGCGCGGTGCCGAGGCCGGCGGGCACGGGCGCGACGAGGTGGGCACCTTGCCGCTGCTGCAGAGCGTCCTCGACGCGGTGAGGGTCCCGGTGATGGCGGCGGGCGGCATCGTGACGGCGCGCGGGCTCGCCGCCGTGCTGGCCGCCGGCGCTGCCGGGGCGTGGGTGGGCACGGCCTTCATGGGATGTGTGGAGACCTCCCTTTCCGCGGAGGCCGGCGATCGGGTGCTGGCCGCTGAGGAGACGGGCACCGCGTACGGCCGGGTCTTCGACATCGCCCAGCGCCTCGGGTGGCCGCCGGAGTACGGCGGGCGGGCGTTGCGTAACGCGTTCTTCGACCGCTGGGCAGGGCGGGAGGACGAGCTGGCCACTGACGACGCCGCCCAGGCCCTGCTGGAGGCGGCGCGGCGAGAGGGCGACTTCGACACCGCCTACATTTACGCGGGGCAGGGCGTGGGGATGGTGCGCGAGCGGCGTACGGCGGCTGACGTGGTGGCCGGCTTCGCCGCCGCCGAGCGACTCCTGACCCGCTTCACGGCTCCTGACGCCTGACGGCGGCCGCGGTCGCGCACGGAGCGCGCAATAACGAGAACGTGTTCTGTTTCGCCTGCCATTCCCGTTGAAGGGACTTCGCCGACCTCGGCCTTCCGCGCGGAAGCGCCGAGTAGTATGGCGTTCGAGTCGTACGCGCCTAAGGAGACGGCCCCCCGTGACCGAGCTAGAACGCGTTCCGCACGGCGTGGACCCGACTGTTCCCAGCTCCGCCCGGGTGTACGACTATCTGCTCGGCGGCAAGGACCACGTCGCGGTCGATCGGGCGGTGGCCGAGAAGCTCCTCGCGGTCGCACCGGACACGCGCCAGGTGGCCAGGGCGAACCGCAGATTCCAGGTCGAAGTCGTCCGCCATCTGGCAGAGCAGGGCGTGCGGCAGTTCATCGATCTGGGCACCGGCATCCCGACCTCGCCCAGCATCCACGAGACCGCCCGCTCGGTGAGTCCCGCCTGCCGGGTGATCTACGTGGACCACGACCCGGTGGTGCGGCTGCACGCCCAGGTGCGGCTCGCCGACTCGGCCGGCGTCGCCAGCGTCCAGGCCGACCTGCGCCGCCCCGCCGACGTGCTGTCCGACCCCAACGTCACCGGCCTGATCGACTTCGACCAGCCGGTGTGCGTGCTGATGGTCGGCGTGCTGCACTACGTGATGGACGAGGAGGATCCCGCCGGCATCGTGGCCGCGTTCAGGCAGCGCATGGCGCCGGGCAGCCATCTCGTGATCTCCCACGCGATGTCGGAGAGCGACCCTCAGGTGATCGCCCAGCTCACGATGGCGACGGCCGACACCCCTGCGCAGGCGAGGTTCAGGACCCGGGAGGAGGTGCTGCGGTTGTTCGACGGGTTCGAGCTGATCGGGCCCGGCCTGGTGCCGGTCCACGACTGGCACGTCGGCGAGGAGCCCCACATCCCCCTCCTGAACGGCATGCCGCAACTCCGCGTCGACGGTGGGGTCGGCCGGCTCAGAGCTTGATGCCGTTGATGATCTTCGCCAGCTCGGGTACGAGGGGCCGGCTGGCCATCACGGTGACGACGACTCCCTCGCGCTCGACCCAGCCCGCGTACCGGCCGTCGCCCAGCGCGCCGTCGCCCTCCTGGGTGAGCACCTGACGGCCGCCGATCTTCACGGTCCTGGTGTCTCCGGAGAACGTCCCCATGTCGAACGGCCCGTTCTTGAGCTGCGCCAGCTCGCTCGCCTTCGGCCAGCACACCACCCTGACCCACAGCGACCGCTGCTTGGGGTCCGCGTTGGGGCGGTCATCCCCCCACTGGTAGCCGTACTCGGTGATGCCATGGTGCTTGTTGACGACGACCCCGCCGTACGTGAAGCCCTTCGGGATGTGGTTGACGCGGACTCCCTTGATGGCGGCGGCGCCCCTGGGCGGCTGGTCGACCTTGGTGTCGGACGACCGCTTCACCTCCGCCTTGGTCGGCATGGGGCAGGCGGGGCGCTCCGCGGCCTGGGCCGGGAGCGCCATCAGAGCCGCGGCGACGGGCAGTGCGGACAGCACGGCGAGCTTCTGAATCTTGTTCATGTCGGAGTTGGATGCGACCGGCGTGAGAAAAGTTCAGTAGCTCTTGAGCGCGATATCGGTCGCGAACTTGTCGGTCAGCTTCATCATCAGACCGAGCAGGAAGCTGTACTTGAACATCCAGTTCCGCATCCGGAGCCTGGCCGGAGTGCCGGGGGCGAGGAAGGGGCCCGCGTTGCCGTTCTTGGCGATCTTGGCGTATCCGCGCATCTGCGCCTCGTACTGCGCGAAGGCCACCTGGTGATCGCCGGCGGCCGCGGCCAGCTCGCCCGCGAGCACGTACGCGCCGACCATGGCCAGGCCCGTGCCGAAGCCGCCCAGGGTGTTGCCGTACGCGGAGTCGCCCAGCAGCACCACGCGGCCCTGGCTGTAGCGGTCGATCGTGACCTTGCTGATGGAGTCGAGGTAGACGTCCTGGGAGCGGCGCACCTCCTCCATGACCGCCGGGACCTTCCAGCCCATGCCCGCGTACGCGCGGGCCAGGATGTCCTTCTGCTGCCGCATGTCGTACCGGTCGTAGTCGAGACGCTCGGAGGCGAAGACGAAGAACGCGGGCGCCTTCGGCCCGCCGACGGTGGCCATCCTGCCGGGCTCGTTGTACATCCTCGGCACCTCGCCGAAGGCCGCCGGGACGTCGACCAGGGCGTAGTAGTGGCCGAGGAACTCGACGTGGTCGGCCTCCGGGCCGAAGGCGAGGCGGCGCACGTTGGAGTGGATGCCGTCCGCCCCCACGACCAGGTCGAACGTGCGGGGGGCCGAGCGCTCGAAAGTGACGTGGACGCCGCTGGGGGTCTCGGTCAGAGAGGTGATCGAGTCGCCGAAGACGTACTCGCAGTCGGGGGCGGTCCTCTCGTACAGGAGTCTCGACAGGTCCCCACGCCTGATCTCGATGTCGCCGCCGATGAACTCGCCGGGGATGACCGCCAGGCCGTGGCCGTTCGCGTCGATGATCTCCTGGTCGGCGCCGCCGGTCTGGAGCGCCTTGACGTCTTCGAGTATCCCCATGCGGGTCAGGACGGTGAGGTGGGTCTCGCCCTTGAAGTCGACGGCCTGCCCGCCCAGGCGGAGGGCCGGGGCCCTCTCGACGACGGTGACGTTGAAGCCGTAGCGGGTGAGCCAGTGTGCGAGGGCGGGGCCGCCGATGCTGGCGCCGGAGATGAGGACGTTGGTGTTCTTCATGTCCGTCAGCTTCTCGACCGCTGCTGACAGCGGGGCGACCACCGGCTGACAGCCGCGATGGGCTCTGTCAGCGGCCGGGGCCTGTGGTCGCGGTCAGAGTGGCGAACGCGTCGTCCCTGCTCATCGACGCGCCCTTGGAGAACGCCGCCGCGAACCCTTCGGGCCCGAGGACCTCCGTGGCGGCGGCGGCGATCCTGGCGACGTCCCGATCCCCGGCGACGGCCATGCCGCGCAGCGCCACCCCCACGCCGAGCAGCAACGCCGCCCGCTCCGCCGAACCTCCGCCCTCCGTCGTCGCGCCGACCGGAAGGAACTGGCCCGCCAGGCCTTCCGCGGCGTCGGCGAGGTCGATGGTCAGCGGCGACTTCAGCGCCACGGCCAGGGCCTCCGCGTGCCTGCGCGCCGCCTCGGCGGCGTCGCCGGTCGCCTCGGCCAGGCGGCCGAGCGCCGTCCGTACGTGCGACCTGGCCCCGTGGGCCCTGAACCGGTCGATCTCGGAGGCAGCGAGCGCGGCTTCCAGATGGCGGGACGCCTCCGCCAGGTCGCCCTCGAAGCGGGCGATCTCGCCCAGCCGCAGACGCACCCACGCCATCAGCTCGGGGCGCCCGAGCCGGCGGGCCAGCTCCCCGGCCCGCTCGCAGTCGGCGCGGGCGGCCAGGGCGTCGCCGGCCCGCCAGTGCGCCTCGGCGCGCCGGTTCAGCACGTCCACCAGCTCCTCCAACGCCCCCAGCTCTTCCAGCAGGCGGACCGCGTCCTCCCACAGCCCCATGGCGCGTCCCCACTCACCGCGCCAGCTCGCGATCAATCCGAGCCAGTCGAGCCCCTGCGTCTTCCCCCAGCGCTCGCCCAAGGCGCCGAACTCCGCGACCATCGACTCCAGTTCCCGCTCCGCGCCCGCGACACCGCCACCCAGCAGCACCATCAACGCGCCGCTGAGCCTTTCGAGCGCCCTGCTCCAGGGATCCGACCCGAACACGTGCCCGGCCACCGGCTCCCCGGGCTCGGGCGGCCCCGCGAGCATCCCCCACAGGGCCGGGCCGAATCGGCACCGCATCGGCCCGCCGAGCGACTCGAGGACCGCCCGGGCCTGCTTCCAGTGCGGCGACCCGGAGCCGGGTACGGCGTGCAGCACCACCAGCGCGTACTCCTCCGCCGGCTCGGGCCCTATCACGTCGAGGAGGCGCACGGCATGTGGGGTCGCCTGCCCCCGCCGCCCGCTCAGCCACCAGTACATGGCCAGCGCCGCCACGAGCCGCGCCGCCGTCGGCCTGTCGTGCTCCACGCTCCACCGCAGCGCCGCCTGCAGGTTCGCGTTGTCAGCCGAGAGCAGGGCCAGCCACTGGAGCTGCTCGGCGCTGTAGAGGTGGTCGTCGGCGCGGCGGGCGAACTCCAGGAACCAGGCGGCGTGGGCCGCCCTCAGCCGTTCCTCCTCGCCCGCCTCCGCCAGCCGCTCCGCGCAGAACAGGCGGATGGTGTCGAGCATGTGGTAGCGCTCGCCGTCGGTCTCGACCAGCGACTTGTCCACCAGGTCGGCCAGTAGGTCGGCGCTGTCCGCGCCGCAGACCCGTTCCACCGCCTCCAGGCTCGCGCCTCCGGCGAACACGGAGAACCTCCTGGCCAGCTCCTGCTCCTCCGCGTCGAGGAGGCTCCAGCTCCACTCCACGACCGCGTACAGCGTCTGGTGGCGAGTCGGGCCGGTACGGTCGCCGCGCGACAGAAGCCTGAACCTGTCGTGCTCGGCCAGCCGGGTGGCGATCTCCTCCACCCCGAACGTACGCATCCGGGCGGCCGCCAGCTCGATGGCCAGCGGCAGGCAGTCCAGCGCCGCGCAGATCCGCAGGACGGCGTCCCGGTTGCCGGGCCCGACCGCGAACTCCTGCCGCACGGCCGCCGCCCGCTGGGCGAACAGCCTGACGGCCGGGTCGGTGGGCAGGGGCGCCAGCGGGACCAGGTGCTCGCCGGTGATGCCCAGCGGCTCCCTGCTCGTGGCCATGATCGCCAGGCCGGGAGAAGCGGCGAGGAGGCGGCGGGCCAGCGCGGCGACCTCGGAGAGCACGTGCTCGCAGTTGTCCAGGACGAGGAGGAGGTCCTGCTCGGCCAGCGCCGCCACCAGGCGTTCGGCGGGGTCGGGGAGCCCACGCAGCGCCGACTCGCGCAGTCCGAGCGCCGCCAGCACGGTGCCCGCCACCTGCCCGGGCCCCTCTACGAGGGACAAGTCCACGAAGCACGCCTCCCTGGCGCGATGGGCTTCAGACTCGTCGCCACCGGCCCTCCCGGTGCGCAGCGCATCACGGTCGGGCCGGGAGGCGGGTCGGGGTGCCGCACCGGGCAGGGGCGCCGGGTGAAGGCCACGGGTGGCGGCTTCGATGGCCAGGCGGGTCTTGCCGATGCCGCCGGGGCCGACGAGCGTCAACAGGCGGGCGCCGCGCAGAGCGGCCAGCCGCGCGAGCTCCTCCTCCCGCCCGACGATCTGGCTCAGCTGGGCCGGCGGCGCGACCCGCCGGACCTGGTGCCGGTCGGCGCGCAGGATCGCCAGGTGCAGGGCCGCCAGCTCGGGCGAGGGGTCGGTGCCGAGCTCGTCGGCGAGCAGGCGGCGCGTCTCGTCGAAGACCGCGAGCGCCTCGGACGGCCGCCCCGCCGCCTCCAGCGCGCGCATCAGCAGCCCGCGCGGCCGCTCGCGCAACGGGTGTGCGGCCACCAGGTCCTGCAGCGCGGCCACCGGGCTGCCCTCGGGCAGGCCCAGCTCGGCCTCCATCAGGTCCTCCATGGCGGACAGCCTGAGCTCCTCCAGCCGGAGCGCCTGCGGACCCGCGAACGGCGCGTCGGCCACGTCCGCGAGCGCCGGTCCCCGCCACAGCTCGAGAGCCTCCCTGAGCGAGGACGCGGCTCCGGGGAAACGACCGGCCGCCAGCATCTTCCGCCCTTCGCGAGACAGCCGCTCGAAACGGTGCGCGTCCACGTCATCCGGCGAGACCACCAGCCGGTACCCCGCCCCGTGGAACTCGATCAGGCCGGCAGGCAGGCTCCGCCTGAGCCGGGAGATCTGCGCCTGGATGGCGTTGGCGGCCTCCGCGGGCGGCCGGTCGCCGTACTGGCCGTCGATGAGCCGCTCGACGCTCACCATCCGCCCGGCGTCGAGCAGCAGCAGCGCGAGCAGGGCACGCGGGCGCGGACCGCCGATCGCCAGGGGGTCGCCGTCGGTGGAGCGCACCAGGAGCGGGCCCAGGATGCCGAATCGCACGTCCCCGATTGTCCCTCAACTGAGCAGTCAAAACGGAATTATCGGTATACCTACCGATGCGTATACGTATTTCCCAGTCGGGAGTGACCGTTTAGCGTCGCGGCATCAAGGCGCAACAGTCCTGCTAGCTTCCCACCCCCCAATCTCCCTGCGATCCCGCCGCCGAGGCGATCCCCGTGCGGCGCGCCGGGCCGTCGTGCGCTCACAAAGTGCGCCGGCCTCGAGGGAGAACGTCGAAAGGAGCAGCACAGCGTGAAACGTGAAGCCTTACTCGCTGCGGTCGTCGGCGTGGCCACGGCCACGACGCTGGCCTTACAGGCGCTGCCCGCGAACGCCGCCCCTCCGGGAGCGGCCCCACGTAAGGAGAGCGCGCTGGCGGGCGACCCCGCCTCGCTCGCCGCGCAGGTCGCGGACAAGGCCGTCTCCAGCCAGGTCGACGAACTCACCAGAGGGCCTGACGAGGCCTACAGCCGTGTGGCTGTCACCCCGGGCGCGGCCGACATGTACTACGTGTCGTACGAGCGCACGTACAAGGGCCTGCCGATGGTCGGCGGCGACGCCGTCGTGGTCACCGACGCGGCGGGGAACGTCAGGGACACGGTCGCGGCGGCGGGCCCGAGCCCGAGCGACGTGCCGACCAGCGCGACGATCAGCGCCGGGCGGGCCACGCGGGTCGCCAAGACCAGGCTCTCGCGCGTGGACGACACCGCGGCGCCCCGCCTGGTCGTGCTGGCCTGGGGCGAGAAGCCGCGGCTGACCTGGGAGGCCGTGGTCAGCGGCATCGCCGAGGGCAAGCCGAGCATCCAGCACGTGTTCGTGGACGCGCGCACCGGCGAGATCGCCGACTCGTACGACCTGGTACGCGCGGGCACCGGCAACGGCTACTACTACGGCCAGGTCACCATCCAGACGAGCGGATCCGGCAGCTCGTACTCGATGACCGACTCGACCAGGCCCGGCGTCCAGTGCGGCGGCCAGAACGGCAGCGCGTACACAGGCACGGACGACGCCTGGGGCAACGCCTCGGGCACCAACCTGGAGACCGCCTGCGTGGACGCGCTCTACGGCGTGCAGCGCGAGTGGGACATGCTGCGTGACTGGCTCGGCCGCAACGGCATCAACGGCAGCGGCCGCGGCTTCCCCGCCCGGGTCGGGCTCGCCGACGTGAACGCCTACTGGAACGGCAGCTACACCAACTTCGGCCACAACCAGGCCAACACCCGGCAGGCGACCCCCATCGACGTCGTGGCGCACGAGTTCGGGCACGCGATCTTCCAGACCACCCCGGGCGGCGCCGGATCGGGCAACGAGAACGGCGGCATCAACGAGGGCACCGGCGACATCTTCGGCGCGCTCACCGAGGCGTACGCCGCCAACCCGAACGACCCGGCCGACTACACGGTGGGCGAGGAGGTCGACCTGGTCGGCGACGGGCCGATCCGCGTCATGTACAACCCGAGCGCGGTCGGCGACCCGAACTGCTACTCCTCCTCGATCCCGAACACCGAGGTGCACGCGGCGGCGGGCCCGCTGAACCACTGGTTCTACCTGCTGGCCGAGGGCAGCAACCCCGGCGGCGGCAAGCCGTCCAGCCCGATCTGCTCCGGCGGCCCCTCGTCGGTCACCGGCGTCGGCGTCCAGAACGCCGGCAAGATCTTCATGGGTGCGCTGGCCCGCAAGACCTCGTCCTGGCGGTACACGAACGTCCGCGCCGCCTCGGTCGCGGCCGCGATCGAGCTGTTCGGGGCCAACAGCGCCCAGTGCAACACCACCAAGGCGGCGTGGAGCGCGGTGAGTGTGGCGGCGGCGTCGGGCGAGCCCGCGTGCGGCACATCGACCAGCGACTTCTCGATCTCGCTCAGCCCGACGTCCGGCAGCGCGGCGCCCGGAGGCCAGGCGACGGCCACGGTCGGCACGCAGACCACCTCCGGCAGCGCCCAGACCGTTAGCCTGAGCGCCTCGGGTCTGCCCAGCGGCACCACGGCGAGCTTCAGCCCGTCGTCGGTGACCTCGGGCAACTCCTCGACGCTGACGCTCTCGGTCGGCTCGTCGACGGCGGCGGGTACGTACAACATCACCGTCACCGGAACCGGCTCGACGACGCATACCGCGACGTACGCGCTCACCGTCAGCTCGAACCCGCCGACGCGTGACTTCTCGGTCTCGGCCGGCCCAGCGTCCGGCACCGTGCAGGCGGGCTCGGCGGCGACGACCACGATCGGCACGAGCACCACGGCGGGCACGGCGCAGACGGTGAACCTGTCGGCCAGCGGTCTGCCGACGGGCGCCACGGCCGCGTTCAACCCGGCCTCGGTGACCTCGGGCGGCTCGTCCACGCTGACGATCTCGACCGCGCCCACCACGCCGGCCGGCAGCTACAACGTCACCGTGACCGGCACGGGTGAGACGGCCACGCACACGGCGACGTACGCGCTGACCGTCCAG
Source organism: Nonomuraea sp. CA-141351 (assembly GCF_050944675.1). Lineage (NCBI taxonomy): Bacteria > Bacillati > Actinomycetota > Actinomycetes > Streptosporangiales > Streptosporangiaceae > Nonomuraea > Nonomuraea sp. CA-141351. The sequence goes on along the minus strand of NZ_CP191982.1, from coordinate 12,360,627 downwards.
AGCACCTCGGGCGGCAGGACATTCACCAACGGCACCGACTACACGATCGACGACTGGAGCATCATCGACAGCTCGATCACGTCCACCGCGACGGGCACCGCGACCTCGCCGGTCAAGCTGTCCATCACGATCAGCCACACGTGCGCGGAGGACCTCGACATCTGGCTGCGCGGCCCGAACGGCACGTGGTACGCGGTCGACAGGTACGGCGGCACCACCTGCACGCAGTACGGCACCAGGACGTTCTCCGTCCCGGTGAGCCAGCAGGCGGCGGGCACCTGGATCCTCGAGATCGAGGACGTCTACCTCGGTGACACCGGCTACCTGGACACCTGGAGCATCACCGTCTAACTCTCCACGAGCCCCGGCCGGTCGTCCGGCCGGGGCTCCCGCACGTCCGCCCTCGTGCGCACGCCGAGCTTGCGCAGCACCTTGGCCACGTGCGTGTCCACCGTGCGGCGCGACAGGAACAGCACCTCGGCGATCTCCCTGTTGGTCCGCCCGAGCGCGACCAGCCTGGCCACCTCGCTCTCCCGCGGCGACAGCACCCCGCTCCCGCCGCCGCGGACCCTGCGCCGCGCGGCGGCCCTGCTCATTTCCGGGCCGATCTCGCGCAGCAGGTGGCGGCAGCGGGCCGCGTCGTGAGTGGCGCCGAGCGCCGCGTACCGCTCGCCCGCGTCGGCGACGAGGTCCGCGGCCGGCTCCCGGTCGCCGAGCGCGAGCCGCGCGCCCGCCTCGGACTCCGCCGCCCTGGCCGCGCCGTACGGCCGCGGCATCGCCTCGTAGGCGCCGCGAGCCCTGGCGTAGTAGTGGGCCGCCTCGCAGGCGTCCTGGGCCAGCGCCCCTCTGGCGGCGTCGAGTCCGGCCTCCGCGGACGGCGCGTTCCTGCCCTCGATCCCCGCGGCGAACTCGGCCACCAGGCCGGCCGCGTCGCCCCGCCTGCCTGCCCTGAGCAGCACGCCGACCGCGACAGGCACGAGCTGGTCGCCCCACACCCACACGCCTTTGCGCCGCAGCCTGCCGACCGCGAGGTCGGCCTCGCGCAGCGCGGACTCGAGCGAGTCACGGGTCAGGTGCAGCTCGACCAGCCCGCTGGAGGCCGCCGCGGCGACGGGCAGGAATCCAGAGTCCAGGTCCCGTACGCCGGCCGCCTCGAGGTGCTCGCCGGCCTCGTCCCACTCGCCCCTGGCCAGGGCCAGCATGCCGAGCGTCAGCCGGGCGTCGACCGCCAGCAGCGGCGCCTCGAAGGTCATCTCGACGGCGGCGACGGCACGCTCGCGCAGGCCCTCCCAGCGGCCGGTCAGCAGGTCGAGCCTGATCGACGACATCTCCACCAGGAACTCGGGATAGAGCGCGCCGGTCTCCTCGGCGATGCGCCGGCTCTGCTCCGCGAACCGCTCGGCCGCCGCGTAGTGCCCGAGCGCCACCGCGGCGTCGTACAGGTTGGAGTAGCCACGCGCCACCTGGCGGCGCACGGCAGTGGCGGGGGCGTCGACCGGCAGCGCGGCCACCAGCTCGAACGCCTCGGGTGCGCCGACCAGCATGGCGAGGCTGACCTTGTTGGCCAGCACGGCGGCGGTCAGCTCGGGGTCGCGGTCGTCGAGGAGCTTCTCGGCCTGGTCCATCCACTCCTGGTGCATGGAGAGCGGTTCGCCGCCCCAGGCGGGCATCGCCAGCAGGGCGAGGCCGCGGGCGGCGAGGCTCGGGCTGTCGTGCAGGTCGGGGAGCGCCGCGAGGATCTCCTGGCGTCCCGCGGCGACCGCGCCCGCCTGGTTGGACAGGAGGATGCCCAGGTTGAGCCTGGCCTGACCGCGTACCTGCGGGGACAGGAAGTCGTCCTTGAGCAGGTGGCGCAGGATGCGTACGACCCTCCGGTGGGACAGGCCGATGGCGGCGACCCTGCTGAGCCTGAGCGCCAGCGGGCCGCGGGCGTCGCGGGGGAGCTTGGGGTCGGCGAGCAGCCCTTCGAGCACCTCGACGGCGAGCGGGATGTCGCCGAGCGCGGCGGCGCGGTCGGCGGCGGCGCTGCCGTGGCGCTGCCAGGCCGCGAAGTCGCCGGCGCGGCGGGCGTGGTGGGCCAGCTGGACGAAGGGCGGCGGGTCGAGCACTGCCAGCGCGGCCATGGCCCGCTGGTGGATCAGGCGCCGCTCAGGGCCGGGGATCGTGTCGTAGACGGCCTGCTGGGCGAGGGTGTGGCGGAAGCCGTACTGGCCGTCGGGGTGCTCGAGCAGCACGCCCGCCTCCAGCGCCTGGCCCAGCCCGGTCTCGGAAGGGGCCGGGACGGAGACGGCGGTGATCAGGGGCTCGTCGGCGGGCAGTCCCAGGACGGCGGCGGCGCGTACGGTGCTCAGCGCGGCCGGCGACAGCCCGGCGAGCCGCTCGGCCATCGCCTCGCGCAGCAGCAGCGGCACGGCCATGCGATCGAGCGCCTCCGGCTCGGGTAACCGGCCCTCGTCATCGAGCAACGAGCGCACCACCTCCTCGATCACGAACGGCACCCCCGCGGTGCGTTCGTGCAGCTTGGCGGCGAACTCGGGGCTCGGCGCCGACCGGCCCAGCAGCGCGCCGGCCAGGCTGCGCACACCCTCGACGTCGAGCGGCGTCAGCGAGATCACCTCGCCGCGCACCCCGGGAGCCCGCCGGTACGCGTGCCCGAACGGCAACCCCGGCACCGGCAGCTCCTCCCTCCGGAACGTCACCACCAGCGCCAGCCTGTCCGGCGGCTGGTCGGTGAGGAAGCGCAGCAGATCACGCGTGCCGTCGTCGGCCCAGTGCAGGTCCTCGACCACCAGCACGACCGGACCCGCGTCGGCCAGCAGCGCGTGGACCGCGCGGAACAGCCGGTGCCGCTCGGCCCGCGGATCGTCGAGCGGCGGCGACGACGGGGCGCACGGGAGCCGGTCCGCCAGCTCGGGAAGGTAACCGCGCAGGACCCCGGTGAGCGGGCTGAGCCGGTCCCGGGGCGGCAGCGCCGCGGCGACGTGCCGCAGCGCGTCGAACACCGGCCCGTACGGGAGCGGCTCGCGGATCTGGTGGCAGTGGCCGAGCAGCACCGTCCGCTCGTCTTCGACTTCGTGCAGCGGATCGATGGCCGCCCTGATGAGCCTGGTCTTGCCTATGCCCGCCTCGCCCTGCACCTGGATGACGGAGGGCGGCTCGGTGATGGCGCCGTTGAGCAGCCGCAGCTGGGCGTCACGCCCGACCAGTGCGGGAGAAGCCGCGCTTGCCATCGGGGTCTCCGTAACAGTGCAGGTTTACTCCCTTTGTCGGAATTCCGTTATCCACTACGTGCGAGCCCGGGTCAAGCCTCCGCCCTGAGGGCCGGCGCGCTTCCTGTGGGGAAAGGCGAGCGCCCGCCCCGCGGTGCTCGGTCGGGAAGCGCGGGGCGGGCGCTCGTTCGGAGGGCCGCGGGCGGGAGCGCGTCCGCCCGCGACGGTGGTACAGGGTCAGGAGCAGGTGGCGCTGCCGGGCTGGCTCGCGGGGCCGTTGGCGGTGAAGCCGATCGCCACGGAGGCGCCCGGCGCGAGGCTCTTCGCGTAGTCGGGGCCCTTGGCGGTCCACGTCGTGCCCGACTGGGTCACGACCGCGTTCCAGGCGTTGACCAGCGTCACTCCCGACGGGAACGTCCACGTGGCGTTCCAGTTGCTGATCGTGCCGGTCCCGGTGTTCTTCACCGTCAGCTCGCCCTGGAAACCGCCCTGCCAGGCGTTGGTCTCCTTGTACGTCACCGCGCACTGCCCCGGCGGATTGGCCGTGGGCGTCTCGGAGGGCTGCCCGGTGCCGCCGGACGGCGGGATCAGGTAGGGCTGCAGGATGTCCTGCTTGGCCTGGTTGACCGTGGTCCAGTCGTCGTTGAGTATGCCGCCGGTGTCACCGGAGTTCGGGTTCCACGACCAGTACGTGAACGACATCCCGTTCACCCCGGTCCCCGTGTACTTCAGGAGCTCCTGCAGCCAGATCTTGTCCACGTTCGAGGCCAGCGTGGTGCCGAACTCGCCGATCATGATCGGTGCGATGTTCTGCTTGTACAGGTATCCCCAGTACTTGTCCCAGATCCCCGGCAGGTTGGCGGGGTAGTCGGGGGCGTCGAACCAGGTCTGGTGGTAGACCGAGGTCGCGTAGTCGTGGGGCGAGTAGACAAGGCGGTTGGCCACGTTGAGCCGTACCGGATACTGTCCCGCCTTCGACAGGTTGCCGCCCCACCAGCCGCAGTCCTCGTCGTTACTGGGATCGCCGTCCCAGACGTTGGACAGGCCGCCGCTCGGGCAGCTGACGCCCTCCACGAAGATCAGCCAGTTGGGGTTGACAGACAGGACCGCGTTGCCGGCCCGCTCGGCGGCCAGCCGCCAGTCGCGCGCCTGGTCGCCGCAGCCCCAGCACGCGCCGGTCGCGTTGGGGTTGGTGCCCTCGGCGTGCGGCTCGTTGTGCAGGTCGGCGCCGATGACGGTGGGGTTGTTCGCGTAGTGCTGGGCCAGCGTCTTCCAGTCGTTGATCCAGGTGCTCTCCGGCGTGGCGGAGACGTACCAGAGCGGGGACTGGCCCGCGGCGGTCGGGCGGTGGCGGTCGAGGATGATCCGCATGCCCTTGGTGCCCGCGTACGCGATGATCTTGTCCAGGATCTGCATCGGCGACAGGCCGATCAGGTCGGGGTTGACGTAGTCGTTGATGCCGGTGGCGGTGGCGCCGGACTTGAGCGCGTCGTTGGAGTACGGCACCCGGATCGTGTTGTAGCCCAGCGAGGCCATCTTGTCGATGTGGCCCTTCCAGGGGGTGCTCGACCACAGGCCGTGGAAGGTCCTGTTGTCGGTCTCCATGCCGAACCAGTTGATGCCGGTCAGGCGCACGGTCGCGCCCGTGCTGTCGACGATCTTGTTCCCGTTGGTGTGCAGGTAACCGGTGCCCGTGCCGGCGAGGGCCCCTGCCGGGGCGGCGGTGGTCACGGCGATCGCGACCGATGCCGCTGCCACCAGCGTGGCGAGGGCGGCCGTCATCGCCTTGGACAAGTGCATGAGGGTGCCCTTTCGGAGAGGGAGGACGCGGCGTCATGCTCGCCAGCCCGCTTCGGACGCGTCAACGCGTCGCCCGCTAATCGGCTCTGACCTGCGCGAACGCGTGAAAGTTTCACGAGGCGCCTAACTCTCGGAGACGGGGGACAACCGTCGTACGCCTGCGGCCACCCAGATCGTGCCAAGCCCGGCGTACACGGACAGCAGCGCGATGGTCGGCGAGCCGATGGTCGCGGACGCGACGATCGCGATCCCCAGCAGGCCCGCCCAGCCGTACAGGATCCCGCGGCCGCGGGCCGAGCCCGTGTGCGTGGCCTCCTGCACCGGGGTGACCAGCGCCATGACCGCCGCACCCGCCATGCCGAGCGCCTCCTGGCCGAGCGCGACGCCCGCCGCGAGCACCGCCGCCCCGGCGACGAGGAGGGCGCAGCCCGCCAAGGCCGCGCGGGCCTCGACGCCCTCGAAGAGCAGGCGGGTCGCCCTGGCGCGGGCCAGCCGCAGCACGGTCACCGCCTCGGCCACCCACGCCGCCCAGTGCAGCACGGCGATGAGGACGAACACGATGATGAGCGGCGGGATCACGGGCAGCAGGAACACCATCTGCCAGCCGCCCCTGAACCTGCGCAGGTGGGTCAGGATCCGGTAGAGCGGGTTGCGGTGCTTCAGCGCCGTCACCAGCAGTTCCCTGGCCGGGTCGAAGCCGGGGTCGAGCCGGAGCACCTCGCGGAAGGCCTCGGCGGCCGTCCTGGGGTCGCCGGCGATCAGCGCCGCCCGGCCGTACGCCAGGTGCGCGGTGGCGCTCTCCGGATCCAGCTGTACGGCGTTCGCGGCGGCGGCCCTGGCCTCCTCCGCCTCCCCGAGCTTCTCGTGGGCCACCGCCAGCAGGCTCACCAGATCCGAGACCTGCGGATCGATGGCCAGCCCGCGGCGGGCCGCATCGACCACCTCGCGGTACTGGCCCATCATCAGGTGCGCGCGGGCCAGCAGCTCCCAGGCCGACGCCTGCTCGGGGTTGTGCGCCAGCGACGCCCGCACGGAGGTGATGGCCAGGTCCGGCCGTCGAATGCGGAGGTAGACCTGCCCGGCCATGTAGTGCGGGTACGACTGGTCGGGCGCCAGCCGTACCGCCTCCTGGGCGGAGGAGACCGCCTCCGCGGCCTTGCCCTGCTGGACCAGCGCCAGGCCGAGCAGCGAGTGCGCGGTGAAGTGGTCGGGCCGTACGGCGAGCACGCCGCGCAGCTCCCGCTCCGCATCGGCCGGGCGGCGCATCTCCAGCAGCGTGCCGGCCCGCTGAATCGACTCGCGCGGGTTCACCACTTGCGCTTGATCCAGGGCATCAGCTCGTCCCACGCGCCGGACTCGTTGGCGTGCAGCACGTAGTTGCGCGCGGTGGCCAGCCACTCGCGTACCGCCGTGGGCCTGGTGCCCTGGGCGGCGGCCAGCAGATCATTGGTGGTCATCGGGATGGGGCGCCCCGCGCTGATCGACTGCTGCAGCTTGACCTCCACCGCGCGGTCCACCAGGCCCTTCAGGTCCGCGCCGACGAAAAAGTCGGTGACCCGCGCCACCGCGTCGAAGTCCATCTCGGCCAGCGGTTTGTCGCGGCAGAGGATGCGCAGGATGGCGGCGCGCGCCGCGGCGTCCGGCGGCGGCACGAACACGAGCTGGTCGAATCTCCCCGGGCGGCGGAACGCCACGTCGATGTACCAGGGCGCGTTCGTGGCGGCCAGCACCAGCACGCCCTCGTTGGCGTTCGGGTCCACGCCGTCGAGCTCGGCCAGGAACTGGTTGACCAGCTGCCGGGTGTGCGCCTGGCGCATGTCGGAGCGGCGCGCGGCCAGCGCGTCCACCTCGTCGAAGAACAGCACGCACGGGCGGTTGCGGCGGGCCAGGTCGAAGGTCGCGCGCAGGTTGCGCTCGCTCGAGCCGACGTACATGTCGAGGATGTCGGCCAGGCCGACGTTGACGAACGCCGCACCGAGCTCGCCGGCCGCGGCCCTGGCCAGGTGGGTCTTGCCCGCTCCCGGAGGGCCGTACATCAGGACGCCGCCGCCGGCGCGCTTGCCGTACGCGGCGAACAGGTCGGGCTGCTGGATCGGCAGCAGCAGTTTCACCCGCAGCGACTCCTTGACCGCCTCCATCCCGGCGACGTCGGCGAAGTTCATCTTCGACTTCTCGACCTCGGCCCCCGAGGGCGCGTCGGCCGGCGTCGCGTACGCGGGACCAGGTGGGGGCGCGTAGGCAGGGGTGGATGGGGCCGGGATGGTCAGGCGGGCGGCCAGCTCCGGATCGGCGACGGACGGGTCCCGGGAGACCGCCTCGTGGTAGCGCTGGGCCGCCCTGCCGGTCTCGCCCTCGCCGAGCAGCGCCCTGGCGGCGAGTACGCCCATGCGCGGCGGGTAGCCGGGGGCGGCCAGGAACGGCTCCAGCGCCGACAGCGCGGCGCCATGGGCGCTCTGCCGTACGAACGCCTCGGCCAGCCCCGCCGTGATGTCCGCGTCCTTGGGCGCGAGCATGAGAGCGGCGCGGAACTCGGTCTCCGCGTCGGCCAGATAACCCTTGGCCAGGAGCTGCTCGGCGAGATGCCGCCGGAGAGGGAGATTGTCCGGAGACAGGCGCGCCGCCTCGCGGAGTGCCTGGAGGCCGGCATCGTCGAGCACGTGCCTGGTCCCTTCTGTCGCAGGATTCGGTCGTCCCTAAAACTACGCAGGTTATCGAAATCCAGTGCATAGCGGCGTGGGGGAGGGTAGCGCTGGCTCTACCCCCGGCTCTCGCGGTAGCGCCCGTGTGCGCCCGCGCTCCCGGCGCTTGGATCAATGGCATGACGATCACGCACACGCTTCCCGGGCGCTGGGTCGAGGGCGCCGGTCTGGTGCTCGGCCCGGCGCTGCTCATCGCCGGGGTGCTCATCCGGGCGGGCGAGGGCGACTTCTTCCCCGACCAGCTCGCCGCCTACGCCGCCCGGCCGGACGAGATGGTCCTGTCCTACAGCCTGTTCTCGGCCGGGGTCGTGCTGCTGTGGCCCGCGGTGACCGCGCTCGCCCGCCGGATCGGCGCCGAGCAGCCGGGCTGGGCGCGATGGGGCGCCACGCTGGTGATCCTCGGCCTGTTTGGTCGGGTCTTCCACGCCGGGGTGAGCCACCTGGCCTTCCACCTGGTGGACACCCTCGGCCTGGCGGCGGCGCAGCGGGCGGTCGAGGCCACCTACGGCGCGTTCCACGTGTTCAAGGCGGTCAACATCTGCATCATGGGCGGCTGGATCGTGCTCGCCATCGGCGCCTACCGCGCGAGGGCGCTGGGCGTGATCAGGTGCGTCTGCCTGGCCCTGGCGGCCGGGCTGCCGCTTGGCGTGCTCAAGGGCAGCAGCGACCCGGTCGCGCTGGCCGCCCTGGCGGGGCTGGCGGTCGCGCTCGTGCCCCTCGGCGTCGCCGTGCTGCGCGACGGCCCGGCTCCCCGCTGGTGGGCCGTCGCCCTCACCCTCGGCCTGATCCCCGCCGCGTTCTTCTTCGGCCTGTCCGGTTGAGCTAGCTCGCCAGGAGCTTGACGATCGCCACGACGCCGATGCAGACGATCACGCCACGCAGGATCGGGGCGGGCAGCCTGCGGCCCACGCGGGCGCCGAGGAAGCCGCCGATCATCGAGCCCAGCGCCACCAGCAGCACGGCGAGCCAGTCCACGTCGGCGACCAGCGCGTACAGGATGGCGGCGGTGAAGTTCACCAGCAGGGCGAGCACGTTCTTGGCCGCGTTGATCCGCTGCAGCTCCTCGTCCAGGAGGATGCCCATCAGGCCGATGAGCAGGATGCCCTGACCGGCGCCGAAGTAGCCGCCGTAGGCGCCCGCCGCCAGCGCGCCCAGCCACAGCCACGGGCCGCCGTGCGCGTGCCCCGGGCGGGCGGCCAGCATGCGGCTGAGCCTGGGCTGGATCACGACCAGCACGCAGGACAGCGCGATCAGCACGCTCACGATCACGTTGAAGCTGCTCTCGGGCAGGTTGAGCAGCAGCAGGCCGCCGGCCAGCGAGCCGATGACCGAGGCGGGGGCCAGCCTGAGCAGCCGCTCGCGCTGGCCCTTCAGCTCGGGCCGGTAGCCCATGACACCGGTGAGGCCGCCCGGGACCAGGCCGATGTTGTTGGAGACGTTCGCCGTGATCGGCGGCAGACCGACGGCCAGCAGCGTGGGGAACGTGATCAGCGATCCGGATCCGACCACGGTGTTGATGCCTCCGCCCGCGACGCCGGCCACCAGAACCGCGACCATCTCCAAAGGTGTCATGCCTGGAGACTCTAGGGCATGTCTTATTCCCTAAGACGAATCGTACCGACATGTGAGACCTGGGGTGTGGAAAACCGCAGGTCGGTCCGGGCACATGCATCATTCCGCCGCCCAGGTCAGCGTACCTAGCGTTCCAGGTCATGATGGGAAAGTTGTTCGACGTCCCCCGCCGGGCGCCGGCCGGGGTGTGCGCTCTGCTCGCGCTGGCGGGAGTGATCATGCTGATCGCCATGACGAACAGCACGATGCAGCCGCTGCCCGCCTCCGCGCCGGCCGGGCAGTTCAGCGCCGAGCGGGCCGTGCGCCACCTCGAGAGGTTCGCCACCGAGCGGCGTCCGATCGGCAGCCAGGCCGGTGACCGGGCCAGGGACTACCTCGCCGGGCAGCTCCGCGCGGCGGGGCTCGACGTGCGGGTCCAGCGGGCGATCGGCGCGGACTCGTCGGCGGGGCTGGCGTCGTTCGGTCAGGTGGACAACATCGTGGCCACGGCGAAGGGCGCCGACCCGACCGGGACGCTGGTGATCGCCGCGCACTACGACTCCGCGGCGATGGGGCCGGGCGCCTCCGACGACGCCGCCGCGGTGGCGGCGATGCTGGAGACGGTACGGGCGCTCAAGGGCACCGCGCTCCGCAACGACCTGGTGCTGCTGATGACGGACGGCGAAGAGGACGGAACGCTGGGCGCCCAGGCTTTCATCAGGGAGCACCCGCTGGGCCGCGAGGGCGGGGTCCTGCTCAACTGGGAGGCCCGGGGCGTGAGCGGCCCGTCGCTGATGTTCGAGACGTCCAAGAACAACGCCGGGCTGGTCGAGACGTTCGCGAGCGCCGTGCCGCACCCGCGCGGTGACTCCACGATGGTGGAGATATACCGGCTGCTCCCCAACAACACGGACTTCACCCCGATGTCCGAAAGCGGCTTCACGGGAATGAACTTCGCCTACATCGAGGGCTCGTCGCGCTATCACACCGCCGACGACTCGCTCGCCCACCTCGACCGGGGCAGCCTGCAGCATCACGGCTCGAACATGCTGGCGCTGGCCCGCGCCCTCGGGAACGCCGACCTTCAGGCGCTGGCCTCCGACCACGACGTCACCTATTTCCGCGTCTTCGGGACCATGGTCACGTACTCGAACGCGCTCGTCCTGCCGCTGGCCGGGCTCGCGGTGGCAGCGCTGGCCGCGCTGGCGCTGGTCGCGCGCCAGCGGCGGCTGATCAGCCTGCCGCGGCTCGCCGTCGGCGCGGTGTCCGCCCTCGTGCCGCTGGTGCTCGCGGCGGCCCTGGCGCAGGGGTTGTGGGAGGTGCTGGTCGCCGCGCGGCCCGTGTACGACGGGATGGGCGGGCTGCTGCACCATCCGCAGGTGTTCCAGGCGGCCGTCGCGGCTCTGTCAGGGCTGGCGCTGCTCTGCTGGTACCTGCCGCTGCGCCGCCGCCTCGGGCCCGCGGCGCTCGCCATCGGGGCGCTGGCCTGGCCGGCCGGGCTCGGCCTGCTGTGTGCCCAGTTCGCGCCGGGCGCGTCGTTCGTCTTCACGCTGCCCGCGCTGCTCTGCGCTCTTGGCGGTATGGCCGCGGTCCTGCTGCGCGGCGCGGCCTGGCGGGTGGCGGCCGTGACGCTGGGCGCGGTCATGGCGGCGATGCTGCTGCCCGCCCTGGCCGGGAACGCGTTCGACGGGATGGGCCTCGCGCTCGGCGGCGTGCCCGCGCTGGTGCTGGCGCTGTTCGGGCTGACGGTGCTGCCGATCGCGGAGCTGTGCCTGCCCGAGCGAGTGCCGAGCCTGGTCCCTGTCGCCGCCGCCGGGCTCGCCGTGGCGCTGGTCGGCGGCGGTCTGGCCACGGACGGCTTCGATGCGGACGATCCGCTGCGCACGCACCTCGCGTACGTGATGGACGCCGACAGCGAGACCGCGAACTGGGTCAGCGCCGACCCGGAACCGCCGGCCTGGACCAGGAAGTACGTGTCGGGCCATGACACCACGAAGCTGCCTCCCGGCTACACCCGCGGCACCTCACTCTGGACGGGACCAGCGCCGGCGATCAGGGCGGCCGAGCCCCGGGTCACCGTGCTCTCGCGCGACGGCGACACGGTCAAGCTCCGCGTGAGCGCCGGCCGGGCCGCCCGCTCGGTCACGCTGAGAGTCGAGCGGCCCATCACGGGGGCGACCGCCGCCGCCGCGGGCATGACCCCCGTGAGCGTCGACGTCACCGGCACGCGGGCCAACACCTGGCCAGGCGAGGTCCGCTTCCGCGGTCTGCCCGGCACCGGCGCGGAGATCACCCTGCGGGTTCCGCGGGCGGACCGGTTCAGGGTGACCGCCATCGCCGAGACCGACGGTTTCCAGCAGGTGCCCGGCTTCGTCCCGAGGCCGGCGGGTGTGGTGGCGGCGACCCGCGAGGACGGCGATCTCGTGGCGGTCACGCGTACGTACACGATCAGCGCGAGATGAGAGCCCGCTTGAGGATCTTGCCCGTGGGGCTCATCGGGAGCTCGTCCACGAACGAGATGCGCCGCGGGTACTTGTAGGCCGCCACCCGCTCCCTCACGAAATCGCGCAGGTCCTCGCAGGTCACCGAGGCGCGTACCGCCACCACGGCCTCGATCTCCTCGCCGAGCCCCGGGTGCGGCACGCCGAAGACGGCCGCCTGCCGCACCGCCGGGTGCTCGTACAGGACCTCCTCGACCTCGCGCGGATAGACGGTGTAGCCGCCGCGGATGATCACGTCGCGGCGGCGGTCGACCAGGTAGAAGTAGCCGTCCTCGTCCACCCTGCCGAGGTCGCCGGTGTGGAACCAGCCGTCGCGGAGGGCCTCCGCCGTGGCGGCGGGGTTGTTCCAGTAGCCCTTCATCACGTTGGGGCCGCGCACGACGATCTCCCCGATCTGGCCGCGCGGCGCCTCGTGGCCGTCCTCGTCGACGATCCTCATCTCGACGTCCCTGATCGGCCAGCCGATGGAGCCGGGCCTGCGGTGGTGGCCGCCCCGGTTCGTGGCGGCCACGGGGGACGTCTCGCTGAGCCCGTACCCCTCGATGATCTCGCAGCCGAACCGGGTCTCGTACGCGCGCAGCACGTCCAGCGGCAGCGCCGCCCCGCCGGACGCGCAGACGCGCAGCATCGACAGGTCCGAGGCGCCGGGATGGTCGAGCAGCGAGATGTACATGGCGGGCACGCCCTGGAAGACCGTCACCCCGTCGCGCCTGATCACCTCCAGCGCCCGCCCCGCCTCGAACCGCCGCAGCAGCGTCAGCCGGGCCCCCGCGTGCACGGTCGCGTTGAGCGAGCACGTCTGCCCGAACGTGTGGTACAGCGGCAGCGCCCCCAGCACCACGTCGTCCACGCCGAGCGCGTGCATGCGGGCCACCGTGGCGGCGTTGCCGCCTAGGTTCGCGTGGGTCAGTTCGATGCCTTTCGGACGGCCCGTCGTCCCGGACGTGTAGTGGATGACGGCCGTGTCGCCGTCTCCCGTGGAGGCGATCTCGCGCTCGGCCGCCACGCCCCGCAGCAGCCTGCGAAACTCCTCGGGCACCACGAAGAAGCAGTCCGTCTTCGTGCCCGCCGAGCCCGCCTCGGCGGTCTCCGCGAACGCGTGCCAGGCGATCAGCAGCCGCGCCCCGCAGTCACCCAGGTAAGCGGCGATCTCCCGCCGCTTCAGCAGCGGGTCCAGGGGCACCACGATCGCGCCGATCCGCAGCACCCCGTAATAGACGACGCCGAACTCCGGCACGTTCGGCAGCATGATCGCGACCCGGTCGCCGACGCCGATCCCGCGGCACCGCAGCAGCCCCGCGAGCCGGGCGCTCAGCTCGTCGAGCCCGCCGTAGGTGAGCTCCGCCTCGTCCAGCGTGAGAACCGCTCTGCCGCCGAGACGCCCGGCGGCGAGGTGGAGCCGGTCAGCGAGGTTCATGGCAAGACCGTACGTCCGCTCTCCCACGCCCCTCATTGGTCGCGGTGCCCAGTCTTTCGCGTCCGGCATTGGTGGGGAGCGAGTCCTGCAGCGCGATCGCCACGAGCAGTTCGACGAGATCGCTGATCGAGCGCAGGCTGCGCCCCGTGCGCTCCTGGATCCTGCGCAACCGGTATTGAGCGGTGTTCGGATGGATCTGCAGCCGCTCGGCCGCGGCCCGCAGGTTCAGGTCGGCGGCGGCGAAGGCCCTGATCGTGGCCGTCAGTACGCCGCCCCGCGCCCGGTCCTCGGCCAGCAGCGATGTGATGCGCGGGTCCACCAGGTGGCGGGCGGTGTCGTCGGCCTTCAGCGCCAGGTACTGGAACGGCGTGATCCGCGGCAGCGCCGCCACCCCGCCCTCCTCGGGCACGAAGTCCAGCACGGCCCTGGCCTCCTGGTAGGCGTGCGGGATCTGCGCGGTCCCCGCCGACACCGTGCTGATGCCCATGGCCAGCCTGATCCCCTCACCGGCCAGGCCCTCCAGCACCGCCTGCAGCCGGTCGCACAGCTCCTCGGGGCCCGCGCCGGGGCCGAGCACGGGGATCGCCACGATCTCCGACTGGCGCACGACCGACAGCGTACGGGTGCCGTTCCCGCCGGTCCTGGCGATGGCCGCGCAGGCCGCGTGCCGGGCGTCGGCGCCCCCGTCGAAGGCCGCGGGCGGCCCGGCGAGCACGGCGATCACCACGAGCAGCGGCGTGCGCGCGTCCGGGCCGAGACCGTGCGCCTGCGCCGCCGCCAGCTCCCTGCCCCGCGTCGGCACGCAGCCCGCCAGCAGTGTCTCCAGCAGGTCACGGCTCTCACGCACCGCCTCCGCGGCCGCGTACTGCCGGAACTCCATGTACGCGTTCGCCGTGTGCGTGCCGGCGAAGTCGGCGTACCGCATCAGCGGCGCCACCAGCGACAGGGCCGCCTCACGACCGGCGTACGTGTGCCCGGCCCGCTCGACCACGGCCTCCCAGAAGACCCGCTGCCCGACCCTGAACGCGTTGATGTAGTCGGCCAGGGGCACCCCCGCACTGGCCCGGCGCATGGCCGCCCGGCGGGTGAACGAGATGTCCGCGTGCGTGACCGTGCGCTCCTCCAGCAGCACGGCCAGCTTGGCGCGGTAGTGCCTGACCACGTGCTCCCGCACGTCGGCGTGGAAGTCAGGCCCCTGCGCCGCGTAGACCGGGATCTCCCTCAGTATCGCGGCGAGCGCGGCATCGGCCAGTGCGCCGACGTCGGTGAGCAGCTCGGAGAGGATCCGCGTGCGCTCCACGCGGACGGCTTCCACGGTGTACGAACCGGTGGACATGCCCGGGATGATCCATGGCCGTCGCCGGGAGGTCAACGGGTCGTAACCGGTCCGAGACCCACCCTGTGCTCAGCGGACAACTCGCCTGAAACATCTTGGGTCACCGTGCCCAATGCGGCCTTTGACCGGCGGATCCTACGCTGAGCCCACATTCAGAACATTGTTCTCCAGGAGGCCGGATGCTGGAGGTAGACGATCTCACCGTCCGCTTCGGCGGCATCACGGCGCTGGACGGCGTGGGCTTCGAGGTGGGGCGCGGCGAGATGGTGGGGCTCATCGGGCCGAACGGGGCCGGCAAGACCACCCTGTTCAACTGCCTCACCCGTCGGTACGACCCCGACTCCGGGACGATCGTGTACGAGGGCGGGGACCTGACGGCCGTGGCGCCGTACGCGATCGCGGGAATGGGCATCGCGCGGACCTTCCAGAACCTGGGCCTCTTCCCCCAGCTGTCCGTACGCGACAACGTGCTGGTAGGCGCCCACCACAGGGGCCGCGCCGGCTTCCTCGGCGCGGGGCTGCGGCTGCCCGGCGTGCGCCGCGAGGAGCGCGGGCTGCGCGCGGACGCCGACGCCGTGATCGAGCGGCTGGGCCTGACCGGCGTGGCCGATCATCCGGCGACCGGGCTGCCGTTCGGGACGCTCAAGCGGGTCGAGCTGGCCCGCGCGCTCGTCGGCAGGCCCCGGCTGCTGCTGCTCGACGAGCCGGTGAACGGGCTGAACGCGGCCGAGGTCGAGGAGTTCGCGGGCACGCTGGGCGCGATCAGATCCGAGTACGACCTGACCGTGATCGTGGTCGAGCACCACATGGGGTTCGTCATGGGGATCTGCGAGCGGATCGTGTGCCTGGACTTCGGCCGCAAGATCGCCGAGGGGCCGCCTGGCGAGGTGCAGCGCGACCCCGGCGTCATCGAGGCGTACCTGGGGACCGCCGTATGACACTCGTCGTCGAGGACCTCGCGGCCGGGTACGGGGACGCGCGCGTGCTGCACGGCGTGAGCCTGACCGTCCGCGAGGGGGAGATCTGCGCGATTCTCGGACCGAACGGCGCGGGCAAGACGACGCTGCTTCGTGCCCTGTCCGGCATGGTCAAGGCACGTGGCCGGGTCTCGCTCGACGGCACGGACCTGGCGGGCCGCCCGCCCGACGCGCTCGCCCGGCAGGGCGTGGCCCACGTGCCCGAGGGGCGGGGCACGTTCATGCCGCTGACCGTCGAGGAGAACCTCCGGCTCGGCGCCTTCGTCCGGCGGGGTCGTGCCGCCGTGGAGGAGGACCTCGAACGCATCCACACGTACTTCCCGGTGCTGAAGACCCGGCTCAAGCAGGCCGCGGGCAGCCTCAGCGGCGGCGAGCAGCAGATGCTGGCCATCGGCCGGGCCCTCATGCTGCGGCCCAGGCTGCTCCTGCTCGACGAGCCGTCGCTCGGCCTGGCCCCGCTGGTCACCCGGGAACTGTTCCGCATCGTCCGGGCCGTCAACGCGGAGGAGCGGACCACCGTGGTCGTCGTCGAGCAGAACGCCCATCTCGCGCTCGGCATCGCCCAGCAGGCGCACGTGCTGGAGACCGGGCGGATCGTCCTGTCGGGCACGGCCGGGCAGATCAGGGCCGACGAGCAGGTGGCCCAGTCCTACCTGGGATACCGGGTGTAGCCGATGACCGGATTCCTGCAGCAGGTCGTCGAGGGGCTCGGCGCGGGCGCCATCTACGCCAGCCTGGCGCTGGCCCTGGTGCTGATCTACCGGTTCACCGGGATCGTGAACTTCGCCCAGGGTGAGCTGGCCATGTTCTCCACGTACGTCGCCTGGCAGTGCGTGGCCGCCGGGCTGCCGTTCTGGCCGGCGCTGGCGCTCACGCTGGTGGTGTCGTTCGCGGGTGGGATGCTCATCGAACGGCTGATCATCCGGCCGGTCGAGGGCGCGCCCGAGCTGACGCTGGTCATCGTCACCGTGGGCCTGTTCATCTTCGTCAACGCCGCCGCCGGGTGGATCTGGACGTTCCTGATCAAGGACTTCCCCAACCCGTTCCCGGACGGCGCGCTGGAGGCGGCCGGGGTCAGCGTGAGCTTCTCGACGCTCGGGGTGCTCGCCGTGGTGGCGGCGGTCATGGGACTCCTGTTCGTGCTCTTCCAGCACACCAAGATCGGGCTGGGGATGCGGGCGGTGGCGAGCAACCCCGAGTCGGCGCGGCTGGTCGGGATCAGGGTGGGCTGGACGCTCGCGCTCGGCTGGGGGCTGGCGGCCACCGTGGGCGCGGTGTCGGGGGTGCTGGTGGCGCCGCTGCTGTTCCTGGAGCCGAACATGATGGGCGGCGTCCTCATCTACGCGTTCGCGGCGGCGACCCTCGGCGGGTTCGACAGCCCGGTGGGGGCGGTCGTGGGCGGGCTGATCGTCGGGGTGGCGGAGACGATGGCCGGGGCCTACGTCGGGTTCATCGGGTCCGACCTCAAGGTGGGGGTGCCGCTGGTGATCATCCTGGGCGTGCTCCTGCTGCGGCCCCGGGGCCTGTTCGGGCGAGCGGTGGTGGAGCGGTCGTGACGCCCACCGTGATCTCCAAAGGCAGGCAGGCCACGACGCTGCGTACAACGCGCCTGCGGTGGGCAGCCGCGGCCGTCCTCCTGGCCGCGGCGTGCTACGCCCCCTTCCAGCTCGACCCGTTCCACGTCTTCCAGCTCACAATGGTGCTGGTCTACGCGGTGGCGCTGCTCGGGCTCAACCTCCTCGTCGGCCACGCCGGTCAGATCTCACTCGGACACGGCGCGTTCTTCGCCGTCGGCGCGTACGCGACCGCGATCCTCCTCGACCGCTGGGCGCTCCCGTACCCCGTGACCCTCCCCATCGCGGCGGGAGTGGCGTTCGTGCTCGGGCTGGCGTTCGGCCTGCCGGCCATGCGATTGCGCGGCCTCTACCTGGCGCTCGTCACGCTCGCCGTGGCGATCTTCCTCGTGCCGCTGCTCAAGCGCTTCGAGCCGGTCACCGGCGGGTCCATGGGGCTGACGCTGGCCAAGCCCGCGCCGCCCGCCTGGAGCGGCCTGGCCGAGGACCAGTGGCTGTACTTCCTCACCTTGATCGTCGCCGTCGCGGCGTTCCTGGTGGCGGGCAGCCTGCTGCGGTCGCGGGTGGGCCGGGCGCTGCACGCGATCAGGGACGACGAGGCCGCGGCCGAGGTCATGGGCGTACGGCTGTCGTCCTACAAGACGCTCGCGTTCGCGTGGAGCGCGATGTTCGCCGGAGTGGCGGGCTGTCTCTACACGTGGGTGATCGGGTTCGTGTCGCCGGACTCGTTCACCGTCAACCTGTCGATCACCCTGCTGGCCGGACTGGTCGTCGGCGGGCTCGGCTCGCTGTCCGGGCCCGTGCTGGGCGGGCTGTTCGTGATGTTCGTGCCCAGTATCGCGCAGGACATCAACGACGCCGCTCCCGGCGTCGTCTTCGGCCTGCTGATCATCGCGGTGATGTACGTGGCCCCCACGGGCCTCGCCGGGCTGGCCGGGCGCTTGATCAAGAAGGTTCCCCGGAAGGAGTAAGAACGATGCGTGTATCCGCGATCGGGGCTGCTGGGTTGCTTCTCCTGGTCGCCGCCTGCGGGGGGCGTGACAGCGGCGGCGCGGGCACGGCGGCGTCGGGCGAGTGCCGAGGACAGCAGACGACCGGCATCACCGACAAGAGCATCAAGCTGGGCGGCATCTACCCGCTGTCCGGTCCCGCCTCCGCCTACGGGGACATCCCCAAGGGCATCAAGGCGTACTTCGACTACATCAACGCGGAGAAGGGCGGCATCGGCGGGCGCAAGGTCGAGTTCGTCGTCCGCGACGACGGCTACCAGCCGCCCAAGGCCGTCGAGGAGGCGCGCAGGCTGGTGGAGCAGGAGCAGGTGTTCGCGCTGTTCCAGACGCTCGGCACGCCCTCGACCACCGCCACCTGGGACTACACGAACCAGCGCAAGGTCCCGCAGGTCTTCGTCGCCACCGGCGCCTCCAAGTGGGGCACCGACACCGCGCACCCGTGGACGATCGGCTGGCAGCCCAACTACGTCTCCGAGGCCCGCGTCTACGCCCAGTACCTCAAGAAGGAGAAGCCCCAGGCCAAGGTCGCCGTCCTCTACCAGAACGACGACTTCGGCAAGGACCTGCTCGGCGGGTTCAAGCGGGCCGTCGAGGGCACCGGGATCACGATCGTGGCCGAGCAGAGCTACGAGGTGACCGACCCCAGCATCGACCCCCAGATGCGCAACCTCGCGGAGTCGAAGGCCGAGGTGTTCCTCGACATCACCACGCCCAAGTTCGGCTCGCAGGCGCTGGCCGCCGACGCCAGGAACACGGCCTGGAACCCGCTGCACCTCATCAACAACGTCTCCGCCTCGATCACCGTGCTCAAGCCCGTCGGCTTCGCGAACGTGCAGGGCGTCGTCTCGGCCACGTACTACAAGGACCCCAACGACCCGACGTGGCAGAACGACCCGGAGATGACGCTGTACAGGCAGAAGATGCGGCAGTACGCGCCCGGCGCCGACCCCGATGTCCCCTACCACACCTTCGGCTGGGCCGTGGCGAACAGCTTCCACAAAGCCATGGAGGCGGCCAGGTGCCCGACCCGCGAGGGGCTGCGTGACTCCGTACGCGACCTCAAGGGCGTCAAGATCGACATGCTGCTGCCGGGCGTGACGCTCGACACCGGTCAGGGAGACGGCTTCCCGATCGAGTCGATGCAGCTCATGAGGTTCAAGGGCGAGCGCTGGGAGCTCTTCGGCGACGTCATCGACACGCGGAAGGAGTTCGGCCCCCTCACGGGGTGATGGTTCCGGCTCTGACCAGCCAGTCGACCGCCTCGGAGACGGCCTCGAGCGGCGTGTGGCGGGGCCGGTGCCCCAGGAGCCGCTCGGCCTTCTCCATGCTGCAGTGGGGGCTGTACGAGATGTGGTCGAGCGTGATCCGCCTGTCCTCCTCCGACACCGTCTCCCGCCACCGCTCGAACGGCAGGAAGGTCAGCCGCGCCTCCCTCCCGAACCAGCCCGCCACCGCCTCGGCGTAGCCGCGCAGCGTCAGGGCGGTGGTGGCCACGGAGTGGAAGCTCTCGCCCACGGCGACGGACGGGTTGACCATCGCGTCCATGAACAGCCGCGCCACGTCGTCGGCGTGCACGTGCTGGACGGTCTCCATGCCGAAGTTCGGCAGCGCCAGCTCGGCGCCGTCGGCCAGCGTCTGGAACACGGCGGGGTTGACGTTGCCCGCGGGGTTGACCGGCACCCAGCCCGGCCCGGTGATGTGCCCGGGATGGATGATCGTGGCGGGGAAGCCGTCGCGATGCGCGCGTTCGAGGAGGTGGGCCTCGATGGCGGCCTTCTGCTTGCCGTACTCGCCGATCGGCCGCTTGGGCCGGTCCTCGGTGGTCGGCACCCGGCTGCTGGGCCCGTGCGTCCAGATCGTCCCGCAGTGCAGGAAGTGCCGGACCCGCCCGGTCAGCGCCGCCGCGAGGTCGCGGGCGCTGGTCTCCGTGAAGCAGATGAGATCGATGACGACGTCCGCGTCCAGGTCCGCGATCCGCCGCCCGAACGTCCCGTCGGCGTCCTCCGCGTCGCGGTCGGCGGTGACGGGGGTGACCCACTGCCAGGCCCCGTGCGGGCTGTAGGGCCCCCGCTTGCCCCTGCTGACGGCGACGACGTCGTGTCCGGCGTCGACCAGCCGGGGGATGAGATACGTACCGATATGACCGCTGGCGCCAATCACCGCTACTCGCATGCGCCCCAGCGTAGACCCCCGTCTGGACCCGCCACCCTCACACTGTCTCCCGAAGAACCTTCACCGAAGTGCGGCGGAGAGGTGACGTGCGGAGCCCGATACGCTGCTGAACGTCCCATTTCGGAGGTTGGTGCGTGTCGGGGGTTGTCGCGGCGTTCGCCGCACTGGTGTCCGTTGCCGTGCTGGGTTACCTGGTCGGAGTGGGCGGCCTGCTGCGGGCCAGCGACGAGTTAGTGCTGTCGCGGCTGGCGTTCTTCGTGGCGACTCCCGCGCTGATGTTCGCCACCGTCTCGAGGGCGGACCTGCACACACTCTTCTCGCCGGTGCTGCTGACCGAGGTGGTGGCGGTGGTCTGCGTCCAGCTCGTCTACGTGCTGGTGGCGAGGCTGGCCTGGCGGCGCGACCGCCGCGAGGCGACGATCGGCGCCCTGGCCTCGTCGTACGTCAACGCGGGCAACCTGGGCGTGCCCATCTCGATCTACGTGCTGGGCGACGGCGCCCTGGTCGCCCCGATCCTGCTCTTCCAGCTGATCGTCATCACCCCGATCTCGTTCCTGATCCTCGACAAGGGAGGGCGCTCGGCACGTGCGGCCCTGCTCCTCCCGTTCCGCAATCCGCTCACGGTCGCCTCGCTCCTCGGGCTCGCGTTCGCGCTCAGCGGGATCTCCCTGCCCGCCCCGGTCATGCGCCCGGTCGAGCTGCTGGGCGGCGCGGCCGTGCCCGTGGCGCTGCTGGCGTACGGTCTCAGCCTGTACGGCTCCCGGCGCGCCCCCACGGTCCCCGAGGCGAACGGCGTCGGCAAAGACATCGCCCTCGCGGTCGCGCTGAAGGCCTTCGTCCAGCCGGCCATCGCCTACCTGACCGCCAGCCTCGCCCTCGGTCTCGAGGGCAGCGCCCTCCTGGCCGCCACCCTCTTCGCCGCCCTGCCGACGGCGCAGAACATCTACGTGTACGCGGTGAACTACGACACCGGCCGGCGCCTGGCCCGCAGCGCGGTCCTGCTGACCACGGGCCTGTCCATCCCGATCATGACCGCGATCGGCGCGGCCCTCGGGTGATTACCATGAAGGAGTGCTTCGGTCCGTGTGGAACGAGCCCCGTCCTCCCGACCCTCCGTTACGCGTCTGGCGGGACTGGGCGCTCGTAGGGGTGCTCGTGCTGGTCGCGGTGCTCGAAGGGGTCCTGCGGCCGGACCTCCCGTGGCGGGCCGTCTCGGTGGCCCTCACGATCGGGCTGGTGCCCACGCTGCTGTGGCGCCGCACCAGGCCACTGCTGATGCTCGCGATCACCTTCGTGGCCACGAGCCTGGCTCCGCTGCTCACGGGCGGGGTGCGGGCGGAGACGTACACGATGGTGTTCCTGCTGATCGTGGTCTACGCGCTGTTCAGGTGGGGGTCCGGGCGGGAGGCCGCGGCCGGGCTGGCGATCATGCTGGTCTCGGTCGGCGTCTCGGTGGCCTTCTACGGGCTCGCCCCCGCCGACGCCGTCGCCGCGTTCGTCGTCATGTTCTCGGCCATCGCCCTGGGGCTGGCGGTCCGGTATCGGGGTAGGGCGCGGACACGCGAGCTCGAGCAGGTCAAGCTGCTCGAACGCGAGCAACTGGCCCGCGACCTGCACGACACCGTGGCTCACCACGTGTCCGCCATGGCGATCCGCGCGCAGGCAGGCCTGGCGACGGCGGCCACACAACCGGAGGCCGCGACCGACGCGCTCCGCGTGATCGAGGCAGAGGCGTCGCGCACTCTAGCCGAGATGCGCGCCATGGTCCGCCTCCTGCGCCGCAACGAGCCGGCGGAGCTGGCGCCGGGGCGGCAGATCGCCGATCTCGAACAGCTCGCCGGCCGGGCCCGCGTCGGCCCGTCCGTCGACGTGGAGATCTTCGGCGACCTCGACGGCCTGCCGCCGTCGGTCGGGGCAGCGATCTTCCGTATCGCGCAGGAGTCGGTCACCAACGCCCGGAGGCACGCCCGCCACGCCACCCGCATCGCGATCCAGGTCGCCGCCGACGACACGTCGGTGCGCCTGCGCGTCAGCGACGACGGCGACACCACTTCCGTACGCACGATGCCCGGCTACGGGCTCCTGGGGATGATCGAACGTGCCGGGTTGCTCGGCGGCACCTGCGAAGCAGGGCCGAACCCCGACCGGGGCTGGACCGTGACCGCCGTGCTGCCCCGCACCGGGGCGGCGACATGACCGGCGAAGGCATCCGGGTGATCGTCGCCGACGACCAGGAGATCGCCCGCACCGGGCTCAGGATGATCCTCGACGCGCAGCCCGGCATCGAGGTCGTCGGCGAGGCCGCCGACGGGCGCCGCGCCGTCGAGCTGGCGCGGCGCCTGCGCCCCGACGTGTGCCTGTTCGACATCCGCATGCCCGGCCTCGACGGCATCGAGGCCACCCGCCGCCTGGCCGGCCCGGGCGTCGCCGACCCCCTCGCCGTCGTCGTCATCACCACCTTCGACCTCGACGAGTACGTCTACGCCGCGCTCCGGGCAGGCGCCCGAGGCTTCCTGCTCAAGGACGCCGGCCCCGACCTGCTCTCCCAGGCCGTCCGCGCCGCCGCCAACGGCGACGCCCTCATCGCCCCGAACATCACCGCCCGTCTGCTCGAGACCTTCGCCTTCGCCGGGCGCGCCACACCGCCCGCCAAACCCATCGAGGCGCTCACCGGCCGGGAAGAGGAGATCCTCGCCACCGTGGCGCGCGGGCGGACCAACAGCGAGATCGCCGACGAACTGCACATCTCGCTCAGCACGGTCAAGAGCCACATCGCCAGCCTCATGACCAAGCTGGGCGTGCGCAATCGGGTCGAGATCGCCATGTGGGCGTACGAGACCAAGCGCGTGCGCAACTGATCCGGCCGATCGGCCGGTGAGAAGGTCGTACTTTCGGCTGTAGAGCGTGCCCGGGGGGTCTGGCGACACTTGTGGCGAGTCCCCGAAGAGGAGAAATGCGATGAAAGCGTTCGTCTCACGCTCGTACGGCTCACCCCTCCAGCTCACGGACATCGACCGGCCCGTGCCCGGCGACGGCGAGGTGCTGATCCGGGTGCGCGCCACCTCCGTCCAGCCCTACGACTGGCACTTCTTGCGCGGCGAGCCGTACGTCGCGCGCCTGATGCCCGGCGGCCCCGGCCTGCGCAAGCCGCCGTTCGCCATCCTGGGCGCCGACGTGGCCGGGGAGGTCGAGGCGGTCGGCAAGGGCGTGACGGAGTTCGCCCCGGGCGACGGGGTGTACGCGATGCCCAAGCAGGGCGGCTTCGCCGAGTACGTGTGCGTGCCGGAGAGCGAGCTGGCGCCGAAGCCGGAGAACCTGTCGTTCGAGGAGGCGGCGGCGGTGCCGATGGCGGCGAACACCGCCCTGATCGCCCTGCGCGACTCGGCACGCGTCCTGCCGGGGCAGAAGGTCCTCGTCAACGGGGCCTCCGGAGGTGTGGGCACGTTCGCCGTGCAACTCGCCAAGGCGTTCGGCGCGCGGGTCACCGGCGTCTGCGGCCCGCGGAACGTGGACATGGTGCGGTCGATCGGCGCGGACGAGGTCATCGACTACACCAAAGAGGACTTCACCCGTAACGGGCAGCGCTACGACGTGCTGGTGGACATCGCGGGCAGCCGCCCCGCCTCGGCCTGCCGGCGGGTGATGACCCGCAAGGGGGCCCTGGTCCTCGTCGGCGGCCCGGCCGGCCGCTGGCTGCAGCCCGCCGGTCACGTGTTCGCGACGCTCGCGGCGGGGACGTTCGCGTCCCAGAGGACGGTCATGGCGGACGTGGTGCGCTGCACGGAGAACAGGCGGAACCTGACGACGCTGACCGAGCTCATCGAGAGCGGCGAGGTCCATCCGGTCATCGATCGGAGCTACCCGTTCGAGGAGATCCCGGCGGCCGTCAGGTACCAGGAGGCGGGCCACGCGGCGGGGAAGGTCGTGATCGCCCTCTAGAGGTGCCCGGATGGAAACATCGCGCTCCAGAAAGAGAGCAGGGTGACTCTGTATCCGCGGGAGGAGATCGGGCTACTTCCCCTCTGACGGCCGGCCGAGCGCCAGGTGCAGGGCGCCGTCCGGGTCCTCGCCGCGCCAGGCCACGTGCTGGTCGGGGCGGACCAGCGTCAGGGGCTCGCCGGGCAGGTCCACCGCCTGAAGCGGCACGCCCAGCTCGCGCGCCTGCTCGGCCAGCACGGCGGCGCCAGGCGCGCGCTGGTCGCCGACCACGCTGAAGCCCCGGCCGAGCCGGTCATAGAGGGAGTCGCCGGGCGACAGCCACCGGTGCGGCAGGCGCTCGCCGGCGCCTTCCGCGACGATGGGGGAGCCCGCGTACGTGTAGCCGAGCACCAGGTCCAGGCTGTGGAACTCGTTGTCCTTGGTCCTCAGCACGGCCTCCGCCACGGCCGGGCGCACCTTCTCGAACTCGGCCTCGTCCCCCATCAGCGCCGGATCCGCGAGCTCGGGGGCGAGGACGGACATGTTCGCGGCGGCGGCCTCGATGGTGTCGGCGGCGATCGGGCGCCGCTCGGTCTCGTAGGTGGCCGGCAGCGTGGCCGGGGCCCACCCGTTCAGTACGGCGGCCAGTTTCCAGCCGATGTTGACCGCGTCCCCGATCCCGGTGTTGAACCCGTGCCCGCCGTACGGCGGGTTCTGGTGCGCCGCGTCGCCCGCCAGGAACACGCGATCGCTCGCGTACCGGTCGGCCAGCAGCATCCGGGCGTTCCACGGGTCGGTGGCCAGGATCTCGACCTCGATGCCGGCTCCCGCCAGGTTGTGGACCAGCCGCATCGGGTCCGCGCCCTCCGCGGGGACGCCCTGGGCGATGCACCACCAGGTGTCCTTCAGGTCGAGGCGGCCGACGATGCCCGGCTGGGCCGGGTTCAGCACCCAGTAGTGCACGGCGGGGCCGTGCGGCATGCGCTCGGCCAGGCCGGGGGCGCGGAAGACGACGTTGAAGTTGGGCCTGGCGTCCTGGCGGCCCTCGTAGCGGGCGCCGATGGCCGCCCTGGTCACGCTACGCGGGCCGTCGCAGCCGACCACGTACTGGGCGCGTACCTCGCGCTCCTCGCCCGCCGCGGACGTGATCCGCACCGACACGCCGCCGGCGTCCTCATTGAGCCCGGCCACCTGCCAACCGGTGAGCAGGGCGTCGCCGACGGCCTCGCGCAGCACCTCCTCCACCAGCGGCTGGGGCACCTGCTGGCCCGGCTCGGCCGCCAGGTCGGAGCCCACCAGGTCGAGCCCGAAGCACCCACCGATCCTGGTGATCTCCCGTCCGAGCAGACTGTTGACGAACACCGCCTGGTCCGACCACGAGACCGCCAGCGGCGCGCGCGCCCGTACCGTCTCGGCCAGACCCCACCTGCGCAGCAGCTCCATCGAGCGCGCCGACGTCGTCTTGGCCCGCGGCCGCAGCCACGACACCTCCTCGCGCGGCTCGACCACCAGGCAACGGACACCTTGATGGCGCAGCTCCACGGCGGTGGCCAGCCCCACGGGCCCGCCTCCGGCGATCAACACGGGCACCGACTCGGGCACATCCATGGAAACCATCCTCTTCTCATAAAGATCAGGGGCATGTTCCCCCCTGCCGCCGAACCCCCGCAACCCCGCCCCGCCCAAAGGACGGCAACCCCGTGTGGTGGGTCGCTTACGCGCCTCCCAGAAGGTCGGAAACCCCGTGCGGCGGGGCATTGGAGACCGCCCTTCCCGATTGTTACCGTTGACGCGTCAACGACGATCATCAAGGGGTTTGCATGACCGAGTCCTCGGCGATGCCGCCGCACATGCGGCGGATGGGGTTCGACCCGGCTCCCGAGCTGGCGGCGGTCCGGGACGAGGCGGGGGTCGTGCGCATCACAAGCGCGTTCGGCCTGGACGCCTGGCTCGTGACCCGGTACGCGGACGTACGTGAGGTCCTGGGCGACGCCGAGCGGTTCAAGATCGCCGAGCAGACGGTGGCGCGGCTGCCCGGAGCGCCGGAGATGACCCCGGAGCAGCTCGCCAAGGCGCAGGCGGGCAACCTGCTCGGCGCGGACCCGCCCAAGCACACGCGCCTGCGCAAGATGCTGACCCCCGAGTTCACCATCCGCAGGATGCAGAGGCTGGAGCCGCGGATCAGGCGCATCGTGGACGACCACCTGGACGCCATGGAGGCCGCCGGGGCGCCCGCGGACCTGGTGCCGTCGTTCTCGCTGCCGATCCCGTCGCTGGTCATCTGCGAGCTGCTCGGCGTCCCGTACGAGGACCGTGAGGGTTTCCAGCACCGCACCAGCAGGATGCTCGACATGTCGGTGCCGGGCGAGGAGCGCCTGGCGCTGCAGTTCGAGGCGCGGGCGTACATGGAGGACCTGGTCCGCCGCATCCAGCGGGATCCGGGCGACGAACTGCTCGGCATGCTGGTACGCGAGCACGGCGACGACCTGACCACCGACGAGCTCGTCGGGATCGGCGCCCTGCTGCTGTTCGCCGGTCACGAGACCACCTCCAACATGCTCGCCCTCGGCACCCTGGCTCTTCTCCGCCACCCCGAACAGCTCGAACTCCTCAGGAAGGAGCCCGAGCGCATCGATGCCGCGGTGGAGGAGCTGCTGCGCTGGTTGAGCATCGTCAACTCGGGCACCACCAAGGTCACGACCACGGAGGTCGAGCTCGGCGGCCGTACCATCGGCCCCGGTGAGCTGGTCGTCTGCGCCCTGCCCGCGGCCAACCGCGACCCGGCGCTGCTGCCCGACGCGGACACGTTCGACATCTCCCGCGGCGCCCCCGGCCACGTCGCCTTCGGCCACGGCATCCACCACTGCCTGGGCGCCCCGCTGGCCCGCATGGAGCTGCGCATCGCCTTCCCCGCGCTGCTCCAGCGCTTCCCGGGGCTGCGCGAGGCAGGCGCCGCGGACTTCCGCTCCTCCCACATCGTGTACGGCCTGAGCGCCCTGGAGGTGGCCTGGTAGCCGCTGTGGAAAATTGTCGGCCCAGGCGGCTAGCGTGCAAGCGTCATGCCTATCGACATCGCGGCACACGAGCTGATCGGCAGGGAGCACCCCGCCGCGCTGATGCGTGCCGAGATCGCCAGGGTGATCGGCAGCCACGGCGGCCTGGTGCTGGTCACCGGTGAGGCGGGCATCGGCAAGACCACGCTGGTCACGAGCGCGGCAGGTGAGGCCAGGGGGCAGGGCGCGCTGGTGGTCGGCGGCGCGTGCTGGGATTCCGGCAGCGCCCCTGGTTTCTGGCCGTGGGTCCAGGTCATCCGGGCCCTGCGGCGTGCCGCGGAGCCGCAGGAGTGGGCCGCGGTGGAGGCGGCGGCGGGCGACAGCCTGGCCGCCCTGCTCGGCGAGGGCAGGAGCCGCGCGGCGGCCACCGACGCCTTCCAGCTCTACGACGCGGTCACCTCAGCCCTGGTCTCGCTGTCGCAGCGGCGTCCGGTGGTGGTCGTCATCGACGACCTCCACGTGGCCGACCCGGCCTCGCTCCGGCTGCTGGAGTTCGCGGCGCAGCAGACCTGGTTCGAGCGGCTGCTGCTGATCGGCACCTATCGTGACGCCGAGGTCGAGCCGATCGACCACCCGCTGCGCGACCTGCTGTCGCCGCTCGTCGCGCGGGCCACCACCATCACGCTCACCGGGCTCGACCAGGCGGAGGTCGGCGCGCTCATGGCCCGCACGGCCGGCCAGGAGCCGCCGCCCGAGCTGGTCGCGGAGGTCCATCTGCGCACGGGCGGAAACCCCTTCTTCGTCGAGCAGACCGCCAGGCTGTGGCGCAGCGGCGGCTCGGCCAGCGCCGTCGCGCCCGGCGTGCGCGACGCGCTGCTGCGCCGCCTGTCCCTGCTGCCGCGGCAGGTGTCCGAGATGCTGCCCGCCGCGGCGGTGCTCGGGCGGGAGTTCCACCGGCAGGTGCTCGCCGCGAGCGTCGCGGCGCCCGTCGCGCACGTCGACCGGCTGCTTGACGTGGCCGTGGTGGCCAAGCTCGTGGTGGCCAAGGGCGGCGGCGTGTTCGCGTTCGCCCACGACCTGGTGCGCGAGACCCTCTACGACTCGCTGGACGACCCGCGCGAGCTGCACGGCGCGATCGTCCGCGCCCTCGACCGCTCGCCCGGGCTGGAGGGCAAGGTCCTGCCGGGCGACCTGGCCGGACACGCCCACCTCGCCCGCGACCGCCTGGCCCCTGATCGGGTGATCGACCTCCTGCTGGCGGCGGCCCGCGACGCGAAGGGCCGGCTGGCGGGGGAGGAGCAGCTGGGCCATATGCGCAGGGCGTACGAACTGAGCGCGGGCGTCGACCGGCGCAGGCACGCCGTGATCGCTCTCGACCTGGGCAGGGAGCTGCACCACCTCGGGGAGCAGGACGAGGCGAGGGAGGCGTTCGAGCAGGCCGCCGCCATCGCCCGCGAGCTCGACGACCCCGAGCTGCCGGCCCGGGTGGCGCTGACGTTGCACTCCCACTACGGCCTCGACGAGGCCCTCGATCGGTTGAGAGAGGCCCACGGCAGGCTGATCGGCGGCTCGGTGCCCGATGAGCGGCTGGCGCTCGAGCTCGTTCTCCACCTCGCCCAGCTGGCGAGGCGGGGAGGCGATGACGACGCGCTGGCGTTCAGCCTCTGGACGCACCACGACATCATCTGGGGGCCGGGCACGGCGGAGGAGCGAGTGGCGCTGACCGGCGAAATGATCGAGGTGGCCAGACGGACGTCCGACTGGGAGCTGGGCCACTTCGCCGCCGCGCTGCGCTGGGTCGCCATGATCGAGCAGGGCGACCCCCGCTACCTCGAGGCCTTCGACGACTACGCCGCCAGAGGCAGGCGCAGTGGCCGGCCCCATCTCGACCTGTCCACTTCCGTGGATGTGAGCATCGTGGCGGCCTTCACCGGCCGCTTCGCCGAGGCGGAGTCGGCGCTGTCGGGGATCCACGTGGACCCGCTGCACGACCATTTCGTGTTCATGATCGTCCATCATCGGTGGGCCCTGATGTCGCTGCAGGGCAGGGTCGAGGCGGCGGAAGAGCTGGCCCGCGAGCTCAGAGGCACCGGCCATCCGTGCGTGCCGGTACTGGAGGCGCTCACGGCCCTGCAGATCGGCGACCTCGACACCGCGTTGCGCCACTTCGCCGGCGGGGAGCCGCGCGAGCCCATGACGCAGCCGCTGTGGCTGCGGTTCCAGGCGGAGGTGGCGGCGGCCACCCAGGACCCGGAGCTGTGCGCGAGGGCCCGCGCCGCGCTGGCGCCGCATCGGGGGCGGTGGGTGGTGTCGCTGTTCGGCTGGGACATCAGCGGACCTTATGATCTCTGGCTCGCCCTGCTGGACGCCGCCGAGGGGCGCTGGGCGCAGGCCGTCGAGGGGTTCACGGCCGCCTACCGCTCCGCCGACCGGATGCGGGCGCGGCCGTGGTCGGTGATCGCCCGCGCGCGCCTGGCCGAGACGCTGCTCTCCCGTGGCGGGCCCGGCGACGCCGAGGCGGCGGAGGGGCTGCTCGCCGGGGTGCGCAGGGAGGCGGGCGAGCTGGGCATGCGCCACCTCCTGGAGTCCGTACGCCCGGCGCGGCCCGAGCCGGTCGCACCTCGGCCGGAAAGCACCTTGACCGGTGACGCGGAGTTCAGGAGGGACGGTGAGGTCTGGTCGCTGGCGTTCGCGGGCCGGACCGCGCACATGCCCGACGCCAAGGGCCTGCGCGACCTCCACACGCTGCTGAGCCGTCCCGGTGACGACGTGCCCGCCGTGCTCCTGCTCGACCCCGCAGGCGGCGAGGTCGTGGTCGCGGCCCGGCGGATGGGCGGTGACGACGTGCTCGACGAGGAGGCCAAGAGCCGCTACCGGCGCCGCCTGGCCCTGCTCGACGACGAGATCGACCGGGCCGCGGAGCTGGGCGACGATCTGCGGGCGGCCGAGTTCGACCGGGAGCGGGCGGCGTTGCTGGAGGAGCTGCGGGCCGCGGCGGGGCTCGGCGGGCGGACGCGCCGCCTGGGCGACGAGGCGGAGCGCGCCCGCAAGACCGTCACCGCCAGGATCCGCGACGTGCTGCGCAAGCTCGACCGCGCCCATCCCGAGCTGGCCGCCCACCTCCGCGCCGCCGTCTCGACCGGCTCCACCTGCCGCTACCAGCCGGACCGTCCCATCGCCTGGCTCCTCTGACCGGGGGCGCCAGGTGACGTCTCACTTCCGGTTGTATCGACCCGGCGTCTCTCTGAACTGCAGCGATGCGCCGATAAGTGCCTTGAATTGGAGAAACGTAGTCCTTGTGCCCCGAGGACCGGCACGCAACATTCCGGTCATCCGACCCAGGCGATGCGGACGACGTACACCCGCTACTCGCCGCGCTCGACGTCGACGCCGCCCGCCGTTAGCACTTAGGGACGCGGGCGAGTGGTGGCGGCCGAAAGGGACAGCAGCCACAGTCGGCGGGATCGTTGCTAGATCCGATCTAGCGGCCCTTCTAGCGCCTAAGAGGTGACGGCGCAGGAAGGGGGCGCACCATGGATCCCTTGCGGGTGGCGATGATCATCGGCAGCACCCGGGTCGGCCGCGTCGGCGACAAGGTCGGCGCGTGGTTCGCCGAGCGGGCGCGCCGCCGCCGCGACCTGGCGGTCGAGGTGCTCGACCTGGCCGGGTACGCCTTCCCCAGGTGCTACCCGGAGGAGGCGACGCCGGACATGTGCGGCTTCGCCGGGTCCGTCGGCAGGGCGGAGGCGTTCGTCGTGGTCACCCCCGAGTACAACCGCAGCTTCCCCGCCTCGCTCAAGCAGGCGATCGACTTCGCCTACGACGAGTGGCAGGCCAAGCCCATCGGGTTCGTGGCGTACGGGTCGGGATCGGCCGGCATGTACGCGGTCGAGCAGCTCCGTACCGTCTTCTGCGCCCTGCACTCCGTGACCATGCGCGACTGGGTCGGGCTCGACCTGCTCGGCGAGGACGTCGACGAGCGCGGACGGCCGCGCGACACCGACGACCGCCTGCGGACCGTCGGGGCCATGCTCGACCAGCTCACCTGGTGGGGCCAGGCCCTGCGCGCCGCCCGGCACGCGCAGCCGTACGTCTCATGAAAGGACCGCAATGCCAGATCCAGCGATACAGACCTCCGGCCTGGTCAAGGTCTTCGGCGACACTCGCGCCGTGGACGGCCTCGACCTCGCCGTCCCGGCCGGCGCCGTGTACGGCGTGCTCGGCCCCAACGGCGCGGGCAAGACCACGGCCGTACGGATGCTGGCCACGCTGCTACGACCGGACGGCGGCGAGGCGACCGTGTTCGGGCACGACGTGGTGCGCGAGGCGGACGCCGTACGCAGCCGGGTCAGCCTGACCGGCCAGTACGCCTCCGTGGACGAGGAGATGACCGGCGCCGAGAACCTGATCCTGCTCGGCCGTCTCCTCGGCCACCGCAAGCCTGCCGCGAAGGAGCGGGCGGCGGAGCTGCTGGAGGCGTTCGGGCTGACGGAGGCCGCGGGGCGGCAGGTCAAGACGTATTCAGGCGGGATGCGCCGGCGGATCGACATCGCGGCCAGCATCCTCAACACGCCCGACCTGCTCTTCCTCGACGAGCCCACGACCGGCCTCGACCCGCGCAGCCGCAACCAGGTCTGGGACATCGTGCGCGTCGTCGTGGCCCACGGCACGACGGTGCTGTTGACCACGCAGTACCTGGAGGAGGCCGACCGGCTGGCGAGCCGCATCGCGGTCATCGACCACGGCAAGGTCATCGCCGAGGGCACCCCAGGTGAGCTGAAGTCGTCGATCGGGTCGGGCTCCGTCCACGTACGGCTGCGCGACCCGGCCGCCCGCGGCGACGCCGAGCGCCTGCTCGCCGAGACGCTGGACGCGCCCGTCTACCTGGAGGCGGACCCGGTGGCGCTCACGGCTCGCATCACCGGCGACGGCGGGGAGGCGGCGCAGGCCGCCCGCGCACTCGGGCGACTGGCCGAGGCCGGCATCGTCGTCGACGACTTCTCACTCGGCCAGCCAAGCCTGGACGAGGTCTTCCTGGCACTGACCGACCGCCCCGCGACCGAGGAGGCAGCATGAGCACCACCACCGAGACCACGTACGCGCCCGCGGCCGAGATGCTCGGCACGGTGCTCGCTCCCGGGGTCAAGCCGCCGCGGCCCAGCGCCTGGTCGGCGTCGGTCACGTTCGGCTGGCGGGCCGTGTTGAAGATCAAGCACGTGCCGGAGCAGCTGTTCGACGTGACGGCGTTCCCGCTGATGATGACGCTGATGTTCACGTACCTGTTCGGGGGCGCGCTGGCCGGGTCGCCGACCGAGTACCTGCAGTTCCTGCTGCCGGGCATCATGGTGACGAGCGTCGTGATGATCACGATGTACACCGGCGTGGAGGTCAACAAGGACATCGAGAAGGGCGTCTTCGACCGCTTCCGTACCCTGCCCATCTGGCGCCCTTCGACCATGGTCGGCTACCTGCTCGGCGACGTCCTGCGGTACACCCTGGCCTCGACGGTCATCCTGCTGGTCGGTCTGGTGCTGGGTTTCCGGCCGCAGGGCGGGGTGGCCGGTGTGCTGGGCGGGATCGTGGTGCTGCTGGGGTTCTCGTTCGCGTTCTCGTGGATCTGGACGATGTTCGGGCTGCTGCTGCGGAGCGAGAAGTCCGTGATGGGGGTCAGCATGCTGGTGCTGTTCCCGTTGACCTTCCTGAGCAACGTCTATGTGGAGCCCTCGACCATGCCGGGGTGGCTGCAGGTGTTCGTGAACGCGAACCCGATCACGCACCTGGTGGCTTCCGTGCGCTCGTTGATGGCGGGCGCGCCTGACGGCGCGGAGCTCATGTGGGTGCTGGTTTCGGCGCTGCTGCTCATCGCCGTGTTCGGCACCCTCACCATGCGGCTGTACAACCGGAAATAGCGGCACCACTTAACTACCTGCATAACCCCTGCGTGGCTCTGAGAGGGTGTTACGGGTCGGCGGGGCCACCACAGCATTGTGGCTCCCTGGCACCCCGAGGACATAGGGGCGTGGCCTCCTTGTGGCCCTTACGGTGGTGCCTGTGCACCGACACGTGTGGCACCCGTGACGGTCACGGAACGGATCGGCCCGTGGCACTTGCAGGATGGTGGTGCATCTGAGCCGCCGCCCACGCGCCGCGTGCCTCGTCTCCTCTAGGGACCACAGTCCACGACGGCGGTGCACCTGTGCCGCCATCACTTGCCCGCGTCCCTCCTCTCCCCCTGAAGGACCTCAACTCACGGCGGCGATGCGCTTGACTGCGGCGAGACGGTCCCGCCTGACCCGGGTTGATGTGCCGAGTCATCGAACGACTTGGGGGAGGTCGAGGGTGAAGACCGTGTCGCCCGGCACGCTGCGTACGTCCACCCGTCCACCGTGTGCCGCCGTGACCGCCGACACGATGGCCAGCCCCAGCCCGCTCCCTCCGGCCAGCCGGGAACGCGACCCGTCGCCCCGCGCGAACCGGCCGAACACCTGCGGCAGCACGTGCGCGGGAATCCCCGGCCCGTCGTCGGCGACCTCCACGGACACCCGCTCCCCGAGCCGGACCGTCGCGGTGACCGTGGTGCCGGGTGGGGTGTGGGTACGGGCGTTCGCGAGCAGATTGCTCATCACCTGGTGCAGGCGGTCGGCGTCGCCCAGGACCACGGCGGGCTGGTCGGGCAGGTCGATCAGCCAGCGGTGCCGGGGAGCGGCCGCGTAGGCGTCGCTGACCGCGTTGACCACGAGCGGCGACAGGTCCAGCTCGACCAGATCCAGCGGCCGGCCCGCGTCCAGCCTGGCCAGCAGCAGCAGGTCCTCGACCAGCGTCGTCATCCGGCCCGCCTCGGAGCGGATGCGTCCGAGTGCGTGCGTCGTCTGCGGTCCGTGCCGCTCGCCGCCCCGCCTGGTCAGCTCGGCGTACCCGACGATGGAGGCCAGCGGTGTGCGCAGCTCGTGGCTGGCGTCCGCGATGAACCGCCGCAGCCTCGTCTCGCTCTCGTGCCGCACGGCGAAGGCGGTCTCGACGTGCCCCAGCATGCGGTTCAGCGCGCCGCCCACCTGCCCGACCTCGGTGCGCGGATCGGTGTCGGCCTCGGGCACGCGGGCGAGCCGTACGGCGTGCCCGTTGGCCAGCGGCAGCTCCGACACCCTGGCGGCGGTGGCGGCGAGGCGCCCGAGCGGGCGTACGGCACGGCGTACGAGCACGGTGCAGGCGGCGGCCATCAGCGCGACGCCCACCAGCGTCACCGCGGCCTCCACCACGACGAGCCTGGTCAGCATGGAGGTGACGCCGGCCAGCGGCAGCCCGGTGACCAGCAGGTCGCCGTCGGGCGTCCGGGCGGCGGCCATCCGGTAGTCGCCCAGCGGGCCCAGGCCGACCGTGACCGGCTCGCGGGTGACGGTGGCGAGCGACGGCGGCGCGGCCACCTCGCGTACGGTGGCGATGCCGGTCAGCACCGCGGCGCGCCGCACCACGCCCTCGCGGACCCGCGCGCCGAACGTGCCCTCGGCCTGACCGGGAGACAGCAGGAACGACACCTCCCGCGCCTGCGGCGGCGTGCTGCCCGGCGTGTCGCCCGGCCGGGCCGCCGCGCTGGTCGAGCGGTGGGCGGCCGAGGTGACCTGGCTGTCGAGCCGGTCGATGAGGAAGTCGTGGAACAGCAGCGTCGTGGCGGCGGCGATGACGGCGGAGACGGCGGCCAGCAGCGCGATCGAGGAGGCCACCAGCTTGGTCTCCAGCGACACGGTCATACGGTGGGTCTGATCGTGTAGCCGACGCCGCGCACGGTGTGGATCATCGGCTCGCGATGCGCGTCGATCTTGCGCCGGAGGTACGAGATGTACAGCTCGACGACGTTGCTCTGGCCGCCGAAGTCGTACGCCCACACCCGGTCGAGTATCTGCGCCTTGCTCAGCACCCGGCCCGGGTTGTGCATGAGGAACCGGAGCAGCTCGAACTCCGTGGGCGTGAGCCTGATCTCCTTGCCGGCCCGCCGTACCTGGTGGGTCTCCTGGTCCAACGTGAGGTCCCCGACCATGAGCCCGGCGTCGGCCCGCGCCTGCGCCGCGCCCGAGCGGCGCAGCAGGCCGCGCAGCCTGATGACGACCTCCTCCAGGCTGAACGGCTTCGTGACGTAGTCGTCGGCGCCCGCCCGCAGGCCGACGAGCCGGTCCTGGAGCGAGTCGAGGGCCGTCAGGAACAGGATCGGCACGCCCGGCAGCACCGCGCGCAGCCTCGGCAGGAGCTCGATCCCGTCCATGTCGGGCAGCATCACGTCCAGGACTATCGCGTCGGGACGGAACCCGCGTGCGGCGCGGATGGCCTCGGAGCCGTTGTGCGCGCTGCGGACGTCCCAGGACTCCTGGCGCATCACCATGGAAAGGAGCTCGGTCAGCGGGGGCTCGTCATCCACGACGAGGATGTTGATCGAGCTGCCGTCGAGGCGGCGCACGGGCTCGGACGTGGAGTTCGGGCTGGTCGTGTGCATATTCGTGACGATGACGTGCCTTGATGAAGGTTTGATGATTCCTGCTTGTGAATCGCCTGTGAGCTGCGGAGAGCCGGCCCCCGCGTGACGCGCGGAAGGGCCCGGCGGCGTGCCGGACCCTTCCTATCCCTTTAAAGCGCAATCAGAGCTACGCAGAGCTGCTACCGCCTTTTCGGTCAGAAAAGCTTCCCGGACCAGACGTTGGCCGCGGCGGCGTAGACGCTGTAGGTCTCGCCGTCGAAGTACGGCGAGCTGATGTAGTCGACCCGGTCGTTCTCGTCCTGGTCGTAGAAGGCGCTGGTCACGCCGTTGAGATAGCCGAGCCGCTTGGCGCTGCTGTACTTCAGCAGCCACGGACCGCCGTCGGCGCCGGCTGTCATGGAGCACTTCAGGCCCACGTGCTCCTCGATCTTCTTGGCGGCCGAGCCCACGGTCTTGGCCGTGGTCGTGCCGTAGCACCACTTCGGCGTGACGCCCGTGAACGGCTTGTTGCCGTCGGGCTGCGCGGCCTGCGGGTAGCCGAAGACGTAGTGCGCCTTCTTCAGCGGCTGGTTCCAGGAGATGCCCTGGCCGCCGACGTTGTCGCCCAGGCGGCCCGCGTCCGAGGCGTCGATCACGTGGTACGTGTTCGACGACCGGTCGTAGTAGCCGTGGTCCGCCTTAGTCGTGTCGGTCCCCGGCTTGCCGCGGTCGGCGTCGTACTCGGACTTGGTGACGGTCGAGTCCTTGATCGTCACACCGTTGTAGACCGAGACGAACGCGTAGTCGCGGTCGTAGTCCTCGTACACGCTGTAGTCGTAGTGCACGAACGCCTGCTTGCCGACGTAGACGCCCCACGGGGCCTTGCCCTGGTAGTAGCCGGGTACGAAGACCCAGTTGTCCATGAGCTGCTCGTCGTTGGAGGTGTCGTACACGCAGTGGCCGGCCGTGGCGACCACGTTGGCGTACTTGCCCTGGATGGACGAGGCGGAGCACCAGCGCTTGTTGCCCGCCGAGTCGACGAAGAAGACCTTGCCGATGGTCTTGGGCAGGTTGACGTTCTTCGACTTGGTGGTGGTCGTGGTGGTGCCGGTCGGGGCGACCGAGCCCGCCTTGGTGTCGGTGGACGGGGTGCCCGTGGTGGTGAGCTTGTCGACGTCGGTGGTGTCCTCCTCGACGTAGGTTGCGGCCTTCAGCGCGGCGCCGTTGTTCTGCCCATTCTCCGAGGCGGACGCCGATCCTGAGAGCGAATCCGATAAGAACCTGAAAATCGCATAAGAGAAACTATGTGTTGCAGATCACTGACCCCCGGTCGAGCCTGCTACCTGCGCTTATCCAATACATAAGTTGATCAAAGGCGTTTCTCAGATTGGGGCGGAAGGGTGTTCGGCGTGGGGACGACCTTCGGGGCTGAATTCAGAAGTTCGGCCAGGTCGTCCCGGATCGGATTACTGACTCATGCGTTTCGCCAAGCCTTTCGTCGTGACCCTCGCCAGCGCCGCCGTGCTCGCCCTGCCCCTGTCGGGCGCCGCCCTCGCTGACGCCAGGCCGCAGCCCGCGGCGACCGCCAGGGCCCCGCAGCCGGCGCACTCGAGCCCCACCGTGCCCCAGGACCAGCTGTTCAAGGGTCGCGATGACGCTCGTGCGGCCTCGCTCAAGGTCTCCGTCGACTCGGACCACGTGCGTGCCGGCGCCTCGTACGACGTGACGATCGCCGCCAAGGGCCTGCCCTCGGGCACGGCCATTGTGACCAGCCCTGAGGGCAAGAACTACCGCGTCTCGCTTTCCGCCGGCCGCGCCACCAAGACCCTGACCGTGCCGTCCAAGGCCAAGCCGGGCACCGAGACGGTGACCGTGAAGGTCGGCAACAAGGTCGCCACCGCCACGTTCGAGGTCGTCGGCGGACGGAAGCCGCAGCGCGACGACCACCGCCGCCACGAGTCGAAGTAGTAGGTGGAGGGGCAAGCCGCCCTTCACGCCGTTGCCGGGTGGGCCTCCTGGAGCCCACCCGGGCGCGTTGATCGGTTGAGGCGAGGCGTTGGCCGAGTACGCAGCTACTTGGGTCAATTAGCACCTTTCCGGCATGCTGCCGTGTCAGCGGTCGCGTCAGGACGGCAACGGCTCGGTATCAGGGCGGACGGCGATGGTGGATGCCATGAACGGTTCAGCGCCTGTCCGTTCAGTTGGATCCCATAACAGTTCGAAGGAGCTCAACGCCATGTCGATCACCCTTACCGACCAGGACACGCTCACCCTGAGGGTCGCCGCGTGGGGCGCCGTCTCGTTGATGTCCGCCGCCGGCGCCGCCGGCTCGGCCCACAAGGTCGCCACCGAGGGCTCCATCGCCCTGACCTCCGCGACCGGCCTGGTCGGGCACGTGCTCACCAAGGCGCCCAAGGGCGTGAAGTACGGCAAGTCCGTAGCCGAACTCGCCGACCAGGTGCTGCCGGCCCTGACCGCAGCCATGAGCCTGCTCAACGAGCAGGCTCCGGCAGAGGCCGACAACTTCCGCCGCACCGTCCTGGTCGCCATCGAAGCAGCCGCCCGGCCCCAGAAGGGCGAGCCCAGCCCCACCCTGGCTGAGATGGCCCGCAAGATCACCGAGGCCCTCGACGCCGCTTGATGGACGTCGACCTGCGCAGCCGCAACTTGTCACGGGGTCCTCTCCGGACCCCGTGACACCCGGCCCATCGACGCCGATGAGGATGGCGATCTGCTGGAAACCGTTGTACAGCGCACGGCACTGTCATTGACGTTCTTGCGATGCTGGGGCTGGTGCTGGTGTGCGGAGACATGGAGCCGGTGCCGGCGCGCGACCAGGTCGTCATCGGCGACGGGCTGTGCGAGCGCCCCCAGAAGGCACCTCAAAGTAATCATGTAGCTACATATGGTTACCATGGGTCAGGTTCGTGGATGTACCACTCCAGGGGGGCTGGAAATGACTGATGACACCCGGGCTGACAGCGCCGAGCTCGAGGCGGGGGCGGTGGGCGGCGAGGCCGTGCTGCTGCACAGCCAGGACGATCCGGCGGCCGCCGCCGCGGTCGATGCGGCCGTCAGGAGCGAGCTGCTCGACGACTCCTCGATGCGCGAGGCGGTCGACGTCGAGTGGCCGGCGGCCAAGGGGGAGAGTGAGCGGCAGATCGCCGAGCTCCCGTCCGAGGACCAGGACCGCCTGCGCCGGCTCCAGAGCGAGCTGCGCACCATGGGCGCGGACGTCTGGCCGGTGTCCAGGTGGTGGGGGTTCGAGATCCACCTCAACGAGAGCGCCGCGCTGCTGGCCGCCGAGATCCCGCAGCTCATCGGCCAGACCGCGGCCATCGTGCTCGGCTCCTGGGTGGCGCCGATCGTCGAGCGGCAGGTGCGGGCCAAGGCCGACCGGATCGCCGCGGTCGCCCGGCCGTACGGCGTGAAGCTGGCCTCGCCCTGGACCTCGCCCGCCATGCTCGTGCCCGCCCGAGAGGACCGGCGCGCCGGCACCGGGCTGCACTGGGCCGTTCACGAGCCCGGCGAGGGGTGGAGCGCGGACCAGAGATTCATCGAGCACTTCAACGTGTCGGGCCCGGCCCTCGCCGAGTTCCAGGACCGGCTCTACCTCGTTCACCGCGGTGACGCCAACGACACCAGCCTGTGGTGGGCGGTCTACGACGCGAAGGAGGGCTGGAGCGAGGACCGGAAGTTCCCCGGGCACGTCAGCGACTCGGCCCCGGCGCTGGCGGCGTACGACGGCCGGCTCTACTGCGCGCACCGCGGCGACGGCAACGATTCCCTGTGGTGGACGCGGTGGGACGGCTCCTCCTGGACCGCCGACGCCAAGCTTTCGGACCACCCCAGCGTCGCGGGCCCGGCGCTGGCCGCCTACGACGGGCAGCTCTACTGCGTGCACGCCGGCACGGACTCCAGCCTGTGGTGGACCCGGTGGGACGGCTCCTCCTGGAGTCCCTGCCAGAAGCTGCCCAACCACGCCTGCCGGTCCAACCCCGCGCTGGCCGTCTACCGCGGCCACCTCTACTGCGTGCATGTCGGCGCCGACTCCAGCCTGTGGTGGACGCGCTGGGACGGCTCCTCCTGGACCCCCGATCAGAAGCTGTCCGGGTGCTCCACCGCCGAGGACCCGGCCCTCACCGTCTACAAGGACCGGATCTACTGCGTGCACCGCGACAGCTCCGACCAGAGCCTGTGGTGTGCCGGTTTCGACGGCTCCGGCTGGAGCGCCGGCGAGAGGCTGCCCGGCCATCACAGCGCCGAGGGGCCCGCCGTCATCGCCTACCGCGACAGGAACGCCACCCGCGACCAGCTCCTGTGCGTGCACCAGTGCGCCCGTTAGAGACGCGGAAGTGCCGGCTCGAGCGAGCCGGCACTTTTCCGCTCTACCAACCGGCGAGCTGCTCCAGGAACCAGTCGACCAGGACCTTGGAGACGTCGCCGTGCGCGGAGTTGCCCGTGTCGCAGCAGAACGCGTCCAGGAACGTCTCGTCCTTCGGCAGGTCGCTGAGGTCCTTGTAAAGGTCGGCATGCCACTGCAACGGGTCCCTGGCCAGGGCGATCGCGCTGACTGACGGGACGAAGCAGCTGCTGCGGAACCGCTCCTGGATCGGCAGCCCGATCGCGTCGCCCGCCCTGCCCCAGGAATCCAGCGTGCCACCCGGCGCCCCGTCGAACGCGGGCACGCGCGACGTGGCGCTCGTCCACACGGGAGCGCCGAACCTGATCGTGCCGATGTTCTGCAGCTCGCCCCCGTCCGGCTGGATCCTGGCCGTGAGCTGCAGCGGGTCGTGGTGCAGGTCGAACACCGGCGTGCCCGGCGTCAGGTCGGGCCCCGCGCCGTTGCCGACCCCGTTGGCCAGGCCCAGCTTGTACGGCCGCATCGGGAACCAGCCGACCCTGCGCAGGTCGTCCAGGAAGTCCGTACGCAGCCGGCTGGCGGTGGTCACCGGGCCCGAGTAGTCCTCGCTCCCGACCCAGCCCCACAGAAGCTGCTGCGCGGCCGGGCTGCGGATCAGCTCGGCCTGACCGGGACCGCCCGACTGTGGCAGCAGTGACTCGTGGAGGTAGGCGAGCTGCTGGAGCGCCAGCGGGATCCAGGCGCCGAGGTGCGGCGTGTCGTAGGAGAAGTACTTGTCGGTCTGGTGATCGACGCCCTCGCTCTCCAGGCGCGCGAGCGCGTACCTGGTGATCATGCCGCCCAGGCTGACGCCGCCGACGACCAGCGGGAGGTCACCCTGCCGCTCCTGGATGGCGCGCCCCACGCAGGTGGCCGCCACGGCCGCGTTGGCCTGGATGTACGTCTGCCGCTCGTCGAAGCCGAGGAGGATGACGTCGATGCCCATCGCCCGGAGCTGGTCGAGGAAACCGGACCCGTTGAAGCGGCTCCACAGCGCGTCGAGGTCGCTGGGCCCGTGGTCGAAGCCGTCGGCGAAGATCAACGGCCGGGTCAGCGCGGTGTGCCTCTCCGCCAGGTAGACCGCGGCCCGGCCGGTCGCCGTGCGTCCCTCATGCGGCTGGTCGCCCACCAGATCCCAGACGTGGTCAGGTCTGGGAGCCTCGACCGTGCGCGGCCGCGGGGTCGCGAACCAGACTCCCTGCTCCCCGAGCGCGTCGACGATCCGCTCCACCTGCTCCTCGGTCAGGCTGCCACTGACCGAGTCCGCTCCGGTCTCGACGTCGATTCTCGGTTCCTGCGCCATGCTCGATCCTCTCGCTAGGTTCCGAGGCCTCACTGGGGCCACTGACTCCACCTTATGGTCACTTTCAGCAATTGACCGAGTACTGTAGGTGAGTGGCGCGTCTTCCCAAATGCGCAGGTCACTCCGCCGATGGCCGGAGATCGACGGTGAGCGTGCCCGCCTCATGCCGGACCTCGGTGCCGAGGTCGGCGCAGGCGTTGGCGAAGCGGTGGCGGATCCAGCCGGACTCGGCTTCGTCCGCCATCCTGGTGCGGCAGTAGTCGAGCGCTATGGGCACGGCGCTCAGCCGTACCGGACCGTGCTCGTCCAGGGTGACCAGGAAGATCAGCCCGAGGTCGTTGCGTAGCTCGGGATCCACGATGTAGTCGTCGATGAAGTCGCCCATGTCGTACAGGACCGGCCCGGCCACCCCGTGGAAGACGTGCGCGGAGTGTCCGGCCACCAGGGTCGCTCCCGCGCCCACCAGCGCCTTGGCCGAGCGGCGGACGTGGGTGACGGGTGCGGCGGTCATGTTCGGGCCCCAGTGGACACAGACGAGGACGGCGTCGCCGCTCATGCTCCTGATCGTGTTCGTGAGGCGGTCCGGCACCCCGGTGCCCAGGTCTGCGTACGCGACGCCGGGCCTGCGCTCGGTGGCCGCGAACTCGGAGGGATGGTCGGTGACGCCCAGCACCGAAAGGCGCATGCCCCCTGCCTCCAGCACGGCGGGCTCCCACGCCTGGTCGAGGTCGGCGCCCGCGCCCACAGTGCGGATGCCGACGGCCGCCAGGTGGTCCAGGGTGTCCAGGAGGGCGTCCTGGCCGTAGTCGAGCGCGTGGTTGTTGGCCAGCGTGACCGCGTGCACGCCCAGCTCCGCCAGCATCGCCGCGGTCTGGGGCGGAGCCCGGAAGTGGAACGGCTTGCGCAACGGGTCCCACTGCCGGCCACGGTCCGATACGCAGCATTCGAGGTTGAGCAGGACGAGGTCGGCCCGGGCGAGCACCGCGCGCACACCCGTGTCGAAGAAGTGAGC
This sequence comes from Nonomuraea sp. CA-141351, assembly GCF_050944675.1. NCBI lineage: Bacteria > Bacillati > Actinomycetota > Actinomycetes > Streptosporangiales > Streptosporangiaceae > Nonomuraea > Nonomuraea sp. CA-141351. The sequence continues at coordinate 12,318,310 of NZ_CP191982.1, read as the reverse complement.
CGGATCAGCGGTCAGTTCGAGCCGGTCGGCGACGCCGCGCCCGAGCATCGTGTCACCGGCCAGCGCCAGCGTGACCGTCATCGCGGGCTCCCCCGATGCCGTCGCGTTCCCTCGGTCATATCTGTCCAGCTTCCCTGCCGGGTGGCTTCGACACCCACTCTGGCCTGCGACGGAACCGTTCACGGGACGAGTTTGCGGGTATTGGCGCGGGTAAGGACGGGATGAATCTGGATGAGGGGGGCGAGGGCGCCCCTCACGGCCCGGGGGTGAGAAAGCAGTGACTTTGCCGATAAGGCGTAATCGCGGAACGGCGCAGACGGGCGTGCCCTGGCAGAGACGGGCGTGGGATCCCTTCACGGAGTTCCAGCAGTTGTGGGATCAGATGGGGCGGCTGTTCGAGCAGGGCGCCGAGACCGACGTCGCCGCCTGGCGGCCGGTGGCGGAGACCGAGGAGACCTCGGACGCCTACGTCGTACGCGCCGAGCTTCCCGGCATCAGGCGGGAGGACATCAACGTCGAGGTCAACGACAGCGAGCTCTGCGTGTCCGGGGAGATCAACGAGGAGGAGAAGGGCAACATGCTGCGGCGGCGCACCGGCCGGTTCGTCTACCGGACGGTCCTGCCCAGCGACGCCGACACCGAGCACATCGGCGGCGAGCTGGCCGACGGCATCCTGACCGTGCGCGTGCCCAAGACCGAGAAGGGCCGCGCCCGGCGCATCGAGATCAAGGGCTGACACGGGGGAGGCGCATGGCCGGCACGCAGGCCTTCTGGATCGCCGCCACGCGAGGGCATGACGGCGAGGACCAGGGCAACGCGCAGGAACGTTACGGCGAAGAGCTGCGCAAGTGGAGGCACGCGTTCGAGGCCGTGGACGGTGAACCGGCCGCGGGCGGCGTCACGCTGGACCCGCTGCACTTCGCGCTGGGCGCGTGGGAGGTGGCCACGCGCCCGGTGGCGGAGCACGCGTACGTACGCCGCCATCCGCGGGTGCTGGACGCGACCTGCCACCGGCCCGAGGAGGCGGCGGGGCTGCTCGCTGTGGTCGAGCTCGCGGCCCCTCCCCAGGTCGGGCTGCCCACGGGGTGGTGGACCTGGCAGCGCCAGGAGCCGACGTACGTGCCGCCGCCGTACGAGCGGCCGACCGCGCTGAGCACACTGGAGCTCCGGGTGCCCCTGCCGGTGGACCGCCTGCCCACGCCCACCCACGCGCGGGCCGAGGGGCTGCCGAACCTCGACGACGCGCAGGCCTCGCTCGAAGCGCTCCTTGCCGAGCTCAACGCCGTGGTCAACCCGTTCCTGCACGAGCTGGACGAAGCCGATCCGGCGAGGTGATTCAGGATGAAGAGGCGAGACAACGATCCCGAGGACGAGTTCTTCGCTCCCGTACTGCGTGAGCCGCCGCCTCCCGAGGAGATCAGCCCCTCCGGAGTGGTGAGCGACACCGGCGTGCCCGACGTGCCCGGAGGCGGCCACGGGGAGTGGCCGAAGTCGCCGCAGCCCTCCAGCCGGCTCAGCGTGCGCCTGCTGGCCGCCGCGCTCGGGCTGCTCGCCGGGGTGGTCCTGACCGTGCTGGCCCTGCTGGCCGGGCAGCCGCTCCTGGCCATCCCGCCGGCCGTCGTGGCGCTGGCGGCGGCCGTGTACCTCGTGGGGTTCAGCGTGCGGCGAACGCGTTCCGACGGAGGCCCGCCGACCTTCGGGTGAATAGGGCGGCTATCTGGGTAAACGCCCTGCTGAAGTCCAGTCCGGGGTAGAGGAGCGGATATGTCTCTCATCGATTACGAATGCGTTCGCCAGCTGCTGCAGTCGGAGCACGCCGACGCCACGCTGGTGTACGTCCGTGGTGAGTGCGTGGTCCTGCCCGCGAGCGAGGTGGACGACGCGCACAAGGTGCTGGTCATCGCGCGCCGTGACGAGATCGCGGCCCGGCTGCCGGAGGGTGAGCTGTCCGACCAGGCCCTGGAGGACCTGGCGACCCGGCTGGACAACGTCGCCCGCGATTTGGGCGACTGATCTACTTTCCGGCGCACAGGGCGCTGTCGAGGGCGGCGTTGACGCGTTCCGCGGAGGTCAGCGAGGTGGGCAGAGCGGTCACGGCGACCGTGGCCGCGCGGCCGTCCTCGGTGATGCCGTTGCGGGTCTCGAAGCCGTCGATGTCGCCGCCGTGGCCCCACGCGTAACCCCCGCAGCTCAGCGGGAACTTGATCAGCCCGAGCCCGTAACGCCAGCCCTTCGTCAGCGCGGGGGCCTCGACCGTCTGCTTCATCTGCCGGAGCTGCGCCGGCTTGAGCAGCTTGCCGTCCATCAGCCCGACGAGGAAGCGGTTGACGTCATCGGGGGTGGCGACGAGCTCCCCGGCCGCCCATCCCCATGACGGGTCCAGGTTCGTGACGTCCATCGGGGGCTCGCCGGGCTTCTTGACCGCGTACCCCTTGGGGTGCGGCCCGCGGATGACCTGCTCGCCGAGCGCGGGCCAGTAGGTGTCGCGCAGCCCGAGCGGCTCGATGATCCGGTCCGTGATCACCTCGCCGATCGGCCGCCCGGTGACCTTCTGGACGAGCAGGCCGAGCACGGTATAGCCGGTGTTGCTGTACTCCCAGCTCTTGCCGGGCGCGAACGACGGCTTGTGCGCCAGCGCCAGGTCCAGCGTCTCCCTGGGCTCCATGTACTTGTGCTGGAGCTCGGAGATCGGCGGGATGTACTTGGTGTAGTTCGGCAGGCCGCTGGTGTGCTGGAGCAGCCGGCGGACGGTGATCTTGCGGCCGTCGTTGCCGTTGCCGCGGATGAGTTTGGGCAGGTACTTCTCGATCGGCGCGTCCAGCTCGACCTTGCCCTCGCCGGCGAGCTGCAGGACGATCACGCTGGTGAACATCTTGGTGGCGCTGCCGATCCGCGCCCGCGCGTCGGCCGGGATCTCCGCCTCGGTCTCCAGGTCCGCCACACCCGCGGTGTAGCTCCGGGTCTTCCCGTCAGCGTCACGTACGGTGGCGAACGCCCCGGGGAAATCGGGGACCAGCTTGTTCAGATCCGCCTGTACGGGGTCCGCGGGAGCCTGGGCGTACGCCGGGGCGGCCAGCCCGGCGGCGGTGGCCAGCGCCGAGATCATGAGGGTGAGGGGCTTCTTCATGGGAGTTCTCCGTGCTTGGCGGGGCGTTTCCGACACCACCAAGCCTGTCGGTCAGGGCCCTCCTTGATCGATCCCGTGCACTGGAAAGCCGGGGTAGGGCTGGCACTACCCCTTCCCGTTCTCCAGACAGTGCAGGGGACGGCCGATGACCCGATTGTTATCCGGCCGTGGAACCAGATTGTCAGAAAGTGCGTTGCACAAGTCGTGCGGAAGGGATGGTTAGGGGCGGGGGTCGCCCTGGCTGGGACAGGCGCGGCGGGATGGGGGTACTTCCTGCGGCGCCCGTTGCCCGTCGAGCTGCCGATCCTGATCAACCTCGGGCTCCTGCTGGCGCTCGGGCTGCTGATCTGGCTGGTGATCGACCTGATCCGGCTGGCGCGTGCGACGGCTCGCGCGGAGGGGGACGACACCGGGCTGGCCGAGGCGCAGGTCACCGTGCGCGTACGGGCCATCGCGGTGGCCTTCGTCGCCGTACCACTGGCTCTGTACGGGATCGGGCGGGTACGGCAGACGTTCGCAGGAGGGCTGCCGGAGTACGGCGAGATCCTCTTCGGCACGGGCCTCGTGGCCGCCACGGCCGGCATCGTGCTCATGGCGGCGGTCGTGCCCGACTTCAGGGTCAAGCCCTTCGCGGGCATGGGTACCGGGCTGGCCGCCACGGCGGCGGTGCTGGCGGCGATGTCGCTCGCCGGCGCCACGCTGCCGGTCGAGGCCGTCACCGCAGGCGAGAGCGTCCTTCCTGAGGCGGCCGTGGCCGGGACGGTGAGCAGGCTCGCCTGGCGCTGGAACGTGCCGGACGGCACTCCCGCCAGGCAGGTGGCGGTCGCCGGCGGCAACGCGCTGGTGAGGACCGGCGACGGCGTCGTGGCGCTGGACACCCGTACGGGCCGCGAGCGCTGGCACTACCGCAGGCCCGCCGCGGCGGCCACCGGTTTCGAGGTCGCCCCCGACGGGAGCGTCATGGTGCTCACCTTCGGCCAGGAAATGGGTGAGGAGCAGACCAGGGGGCGCACGGTGGTGCTGGACGCCCGCACCGGCGAAGTGCGGGCCGAGCACGCCGGGCGGCCGTTCGCGGACACCGATCCGGCCTCGCACGGCCTCGTCGGGATCTCCCGCGACGGCACGATGATCGGAAGAGACCCTGCGGATCCCGCGAAGCATGTCTGGGAGCGTCCCGTGCGGAAGGGCTGCCACATCGACCGACGGCTGGTGAAACCGTATGCGGTGCTGCGTGACGTCGTCGCCGTGGTGTCCGACTGCGGTGAGGAGACCGAGGTGACCGGCCTCGACCCCGCCGACGGCGCCGAGGTGTGGCGGCACGAGAGCGAGAGGTCGGGCTACGTCGAGATCATCCCCTCCCACGATCTGAGCGCTGTGCGGCTGCGGATCGCGGACGAGACGGACCTGGTGCTGGACCAGAAGACGGGGAAGGCGGTCAAGGCCGTCACCGGGAGCGAGGCCACGCTCGACCGCTTCGTCGCCGACGGCCACGTGCTCCCGCGCGCGGAGAACCGCTCGGAGCCGTACGCCACCGGCGGGGCGAGGACCGCCCCGAGGCCGGACCAGGGCGATCATCCCGACTGGGGGAGCGGGTTCGTTCCGCTGAAGGACGGCGTGCTCGTGGCGGAGGTGACGGCGACCGGCCAGACCTCCATGACGGTCACGGCACACGTCATGCCCTGGAACGCGGCGGGCGGCACGGACATCCCGTTCGGGATGGACGTCAACGGGAACACGCGCGAAAACCGGTTCACGCTGCTCCCCGCCGCAGGGGCCGTCGTCGTCGCCCTCAGCGCGAGCGCCACGATCGTCGGCCTCACCTGAGGGCCGGTAGGGTGACGTCGTCGTTCGGCCGTTCGAGGAGAGGAGCGCGCTTGCTGGGCGCCGAGGTACACGCCTATCTCAGGTCGGCGGCAGGTGATCGGGTTGTCCGGTCCGGGCCGTTCCTGATGCGGTTCGACGAGCATGTCGACGCGCTCCCGTTCAACTACGCCATCCCCGACGACGACGCCGCGCCGACGGCGGACGAGGTCGCCGCGCTGATCGCGGCGTTCCGGGGGCGGGCCAGGACGCCCCGGCTCGAGTACGTGCCGCAGGTGGCCCCGAAGGTGGAAGACGCCCTGCTCGAGGCCGGTTTCACCGCGGAGGGCCGCTACCCGCTGCTGGTCTGCCGGCCGGACGAGGTGGTGGACGCACCGGTTGATGTACGGGTCGCGCTCGTGACCGACGATGCCAGTCTCTGGCACGTCGCGCGGGTGATGAACGAGGCGTTCGAGGCGCCTGAGGCCACCGAGCACGACGTCGCCCGGCTCCGGCGGGTCCTGGACGGCGGCGGCCTGGTCGCGGCCGCCGTGGATGGCGACGAAGTCGTCGGCGCAGGGCAGCTCGGCCGCCCGCACCAAGGGGTCGCCGAGGTGGCGGGCATCGCGGTGCAGGCCTCGCACCGGCGACGCGGCATCGCGGGCGCGGTCACTGCGCTGCTGACTCACGAGGGCGCGGCTGCCGGGATCATGACCCCGTTCCTCACGCCCGCCGACGACGGCGCCGCACGGGTTTACGCCCGCGTCGGCTACCGGAAGGTGGGCGAGGCCCTCCACATCTCCCTCCGCTGAAGCGGGGCCGCCCTCTGGAACAGCCGCCTCCCTTGTCCTCACCCCGCAAAGGGACGCCGACGGTCAGTCGGCCGGTGTGGTCAGGGCGAGGCCGGCGATGCGGTCGGGGTCGGAGAGGATGTCCAGGGCGGCGATCCTGCCGTCCGTGACGATGAAGCTCAGCACCGACCGGGGCTCCCCGTTCAGCATGCCGACGAACCCCACAACCCCGTTCACCAGCACCGGCTCCGCCGTGTAGGTGGTGCTGAACCGCTTGAAGTTGGCCATCTGCCCGGCCACGGCCGCGGCGCCGTTGATCGTCCACATGCCGCCCTTCGCCACGGCTCCCGCGTCCACGCGCATCACCACGTCGGGATCGAGGAGGGCGAGGAGCGCCTCGAAGTCGCCGCCACGCGCCGCGGCCAGGAAGGCGTCCACGACCCGGCGCTGCCGGCTCGGGTCGGGATCCGGCGACGGCACCGTCCCCCGCACGCGCTGGCGCGCCCGGCTGGCGAGCTTCTTGGCCGTGGCCGGGGTGCGGTCCACGATCGGGGCGATCTGCTCGAACGGCACCGCGAACATGTCGTGCAGCACGAACGCCAACCGCTCCGCGGGGCTCAGTGACTCCAGCACCACGAGCAGCGCGAGTCCCACCGCGTCGGCGACCAGCACCTGCTGCTCGGGATCGCCTCCGTCCTCGCCGCTGATGACCGGGTCCGGCAGCCGCTGCTCCAGCGGGTCCTCACGCCGCGAGGTCCGCGTGCGGAGCATGTCCAGGCATACCCGGCCGACGACCGTGGTCAGCCAGCCGCCCAGGTTGTCGATCTCACCCGAGTCCGTACGGCTGAGCCGCAGCCACGCCTCCTGCACGGCGTCGTCAGCCTCGGCGAGCGAGCCGAGCATCCGGTAGGCCACCGCCTTGAGATGGCTGCGGTGTTCCTCGAATCGGCCGGCCAGAAAGTCGTTGGCGTCCACGGTCACATCCTCGATCGGGCTCATACCTCAATGACGGAACAAGCCCCTCAATGGTGACCGAAAGGGGCCCGCGACCCGCGAGGCGTGCTCCGCGCAGCGCAGTGGTCGAGCGCGCGGCCACGTAAAGGCCGTGCGCCGGAAGCCGTGGCGGCTCCCGGCGCTCGACGTGGACGGCGGAACGCTACTTCTTCTCCTCCATGGTCACCGTCACGGAGCTCGTCTTCCCGTCCCGCTGGTACGTGACCTGCACCTGCTGGCCGATCTTGAACCCGCGGACCTGCCCGACGACCGTGTCACCGCCCTGGACGGCCGTGTTGCCGATCTTGGTGATCAGGTCGCCCTGCTTCAACCCGGCCTTCTCCGCCGGGCTGCCCGCGGTCACCTGGCGGATCAGCGCGCCGGGCACGTCGCCGGTGGCGTCGGTGACGCTCACTCCGAGGAACGCGTGGCTCACCTTCCCCTTGCTGATGAGCTGCTCGGAGACCTGCTTGGCGGTGTTCACCGGGATCGCGAAGCCGAGGTTGACCCCGTCGGCGGCGACCGCGCTGTTGATGCCGACCAGCTCGCCGGCGGCGTTGACCAGGGCGCCGCCCGAGTTGCCGGGGTTGATCGCCGCGTCCGTCTGGATCATGCCGCCGAGCGTGGTCGTCTCGGATGCCTGCCCCTGCTGCCCCCAGCCCGGCGGGAGCTGCTGGTCCTGGCCGCCGCTCCCAGCGGTCACCGTACGGTCGAGCGCGCTGATGATGCCCGACGTCACCGTTCCGTCCAGTCCGAGCGGGCTGCCGATCGCCAGGACGTCGTCCCCCACCTTGAGCTGGTCGCTGTCGCCCAGCGTGGCCTTGGCCAGCCCCGACACACCCGCCGCCCTGATGACGGCGAGGTCGGTGGCCGGGTCGGTGCCGACCACGCTCGCCTTGGCCGTCTTGCCGTCGCTGAACTTCACCGTCAACTGGTCACCCTGCCCGGCCACGACGTGGTTGTTGGTCAGGATCAGCCCGTCCTCCGACAGCACCACGCCGGACCCCTCGGCGTTCTGCCCCTGGATCATCACCACCGACGGCTGCACCTTCTCCGCCACCTGCGCGACCGTGAGCTGCCCCGAGGCCGTGCGGAAGACCGGGCTCGCCACGGTCGTGGTGACGGTCGGCGCCGGGCGCGCGCCTTCCGCCACGTACGCGCCCACGGCCCCGCCCCCGAGCGCCGCCGCCGTCAACGCCGTCACGGCGGCCAGCGCGAGCCCGGCGATCGCCTTGCGCGTGAGCACGAACCCCGCCCGCCGTGGCGGAGGGGGCGGCGGCAGCACCGGCCCCGGCCGGGTGAAGGTCCCGGCTGTGGGCGGCTTGTCACCGAACTGGCTCCAGCCGCCGGCGTTGTCCTCGCGAGGCGCGTTCGCGTCCATGTCATCTCCTAGAGTCCCGATGACACCAGAGTGACGAAGGACGAGTAAGTCCTGCTTAAGGCGAAGATCCCCTCGCCCGGCGCCCCCTGACACCGGCCTTATCGCCGCAGGCAGCACCGACGCGCACCGGCCAGAAGTTTCTCATCGTGGCCGTCCATCCATGGGTGCCTTGCGCACAGCAGACTCTCATGCGTACGCTGTTCGCACAACGAGAGCGATGTACGCACACTGTGGAAGGTTTCCGATGTATACAAGTTCGCGCCGCTGGCTGATCCTGGTGGTGTTGTGCCTCAGCACGCTCGTGCTGGTGATCGACAACATGGTGCTCTCCGTGGCGAACCCGCCGCTGACCGCCGATCTGGGCGCGAGCGCGCAGGACGTTCAGTGGATCCTGGACTCGTACATCCTGGTCTTCGCCGGGCTGCTGCTGACGGCCGGCAGCCTGTCCGACCGGTACGGCAGGCGCCGCGTGATGGTCATCGGGCTGGCGCTGTTCGGCGTGGCCTCGCTGGCGGCCGCCTATGCCACCGACCCGGTGCTGCTGATCGCCGCCCGCACGGTGATGGGCGTCGGCGGCGCGCTGATCATGCCGAGCACCTTGTCGATCCTGATCACCGTGTTCGACGAGCGGGAGCGGCGCAAGGCGATGGCCGCCTGGAGCGCGGTCGCCATGGTCGGCCTGGTCGGCGGGCCGGTGCTGGGCGGAGCGCTGATCGCGTGGTTCTGGTGGGGCGCGGTCTTCCTGATCAACGTGCCGATCGCGGCGCTGGCGATCGTCGCCTCCCTGGTGCTCATGCCCGAGTCCAAGGGGCCGCAGACCAGGCCGGACCCGGTCGGCGCGGTCCTGTCGGTGGCCGGCATGTCGGCCCTGGTCTGGACGATCATCGAGCTGCCGCACGGACTGTCCGTGCCCGCGCCGGCCGTGGCCGTCGTCGCGCTCGCCGGGTTCGTGGTCTGGGAGCTGCGTACGCCGTACCCGATGGTCCCGCTCCGCCTGTTCCGCAACCGCACCTTCAGCGGCGGCAGCTTCTCGCTCACCCTCGTGCAGATCGGCAACGGCGGCCTGCTGCTGGTGCTCACCCAGTACCCGCAGTACGTCCTCGGCTACACGCCCACCGAGGCGGGCCTGGCCTTCATCCCGATGGCCGTCGCCTCGCTGGCCTGCAACACCCTGGGCGCCGCCCTCGGCTCGAAGATCGGTAACCGGACGCTGATCGTCACCGGGTTCGCCGTGAGCGCGGCCGGATTCGTGCTGCTGAGCACCATGGACCCGTCGAGCGGCCTCGTCACCGCGGCCTCGGCGCTGCTCCTGATGGGGGCGGGCGGCGGCCTGGCCATGCCCGCGGCGGTCTCGGCCCTCATGGGCACGATCCCGGCCGAGCACGCCGGCGTCGGCTCCGCGCTGAACGACACCATCCAGCAGGCCGGAGCGGCGCTGGGCATCGCCGTCCTGGGCAGCGTGCTGGCGAGCGCCTACACCGCGGCCATGCCCGCGACCGCTCCGGACGCGGCCCGGCTCTCGATCGGGAACGCGCTCAGCCTTGCGACGCAGGGATCGCGCGGGCCGCCCGCGACGCCTTCACCACGGCCATGTCCTCAGCCTTCCTCATCAGCGCCGCCGGCGTGGTGGCGGCCGCCGTACTGGCGCTGCTGGTGATGCCCAAGAAGACCGCCCTTTCCTGACCTCGAGGAGAAAGATCATGAACGCGAACTGGAACGCCACGGGCGACTGGGGAACGCTGAACTCGACCGGGCGGAGCTTCTACCCCGAGCGCTGGCAGCACCGCCTCGACGAGCTGCGCGCCGCCCACCACGTGCCGGGTGCGACCCTGGCCGTGCTGACCGGCGGGCAGGTCTACGAGCTGGCCAGCGGCGTGCTCCACCGGGGCACCGGCGTGGCGGCGACCCCCGACTCGGTGTTCCTGTCCGGCTCGATCGCCAAGGTCTACACCGCGACGCTGGTGATGCAGCTGGTCGGCGACGGGAAGCTGGACCTCGACGCGCCGGTGGTGGACGTGCTGCCGGAGTTCGCCACCCCTGACGAGGCGGCGACCAGGGCGATCACCGTGCGTCAGTTGCTCAGCCACACCGGCGGGGTCACCAACGACTTCACCTACGACTCGGGCCGCGGAGACGACTGCCTGGCCGAGTATGTCAAGGCCGCCCGGGATGTGGCCCTGGACTGCCCGCCGGGGACGGCGGTCTCTTACGGCGGCCTCGGTTACGTCGTCCTGGGCCGCCTCGTCGAGGTGCTGACCGGCAAGACCTGGGACCAGGCGCTCAAGGACATGATCTTCGCCCCGCTCGGGCTGGAGCGTTCGGTGACGTTGCCGGAGGAGGCGCTGCGGTTCCAGGTGGCGATGAGCCACCTGGGCGAGCCGGGCCAGGACCCCGACCCGGCGCCGGTCTGGGACATGATGCCGCGCTCGGCGGGCCCGTACGGCAGGATCATCACCTCATCGGGTGACCTCGTCCGCTTCGCCCGGATGCACCTGGCCGGGGGCCTGGCCCCCGACGGCGCACGCGTCGTTACCGCCGACGCGGTGGCGGCCATGCAGCGGCACGAGGTGGACGTACCGGACAAGTGGACCGTGAGCGCGGACGGCTGGGGCCTGGGCTGGACCCTGTACGACTGGGATGGCGTGTTCGGCTACGGCCATGACGGCGCCGCCATCGGGCAGTACGCCTACCTGCGCGTCATTCCCGAAGCAGGCGTGGCCGTGGCGCTGATGACCAACGGGGGCGGGGCCAGGCAGCTGTACGCCGCCCTGTTCCGCGAGCTGCTCGACGAGCTGGCCGGCGTGCGCATGCCGGAGCCGTTCGGCCCGCCGGCCGATCCGCCCGCGGTGGACATGACGCCGTACGTGGGCACGTACAAGCGCGAGGGCGTCGTCATCACCGTCACCCCCGACCGGATCCGGTACGAGTTCGTGGACGGCATGAAGGACCTGTCCCCGCCGCTGGAGGCGGAGCTGACCGCGGTCACGGAGACGGTGTTCGCCGCCTCCGGCGCCGGCCCGTCGTTCAGCGAGGACTACATGCCCGTGGTCTTCTCGACCCTGCCCAACGGAACCCTGGTGTGCTATGTCGGCATGCGCGCAACGCCGAAGATCTCCGGCTGAGGTTGTCGATTCCGGCCCGGCTCGTCCCTCGTGGTGAATGAGGGAAGGAGAAACCACATGCGGAAGCTGACGGTGACCACGTTCGTCTCGCTGGACGGCGTCATGCAGGGGCCGGGCGGGCCCGACGAGGACCGCGACGGCGGGTTCGAGCACGGCGGCTGGACCGTGCCCCACTTCGACCAGCACCTCATGGGGGTGATGACGGCGCTGGTCGAGCGGGGCGACGCGCTGCTGCTCGGGCGCAGGACGTACGAGATCTTCGCCGCCGCCTGGCCCCTGGCCCCCGCCGACGACCCGATCGGGGCGAAGCTGAACAGCATGCCCAAGTACGTCGCCTCGCGGACCCTGGACCGCGTGGCCTGGCAGAACTCGACGCTGCTCGCCGGCGACGCCGCTGAGGCGGTGGCCGAGCTCAAGCGGGGAGGGGGCGGCGAGATCCAGGTCCACGGCAGCGGCAACCTCGTGCAGACGCTCGTCGAGCACGACCTGGTCGACGAGTTCCATCTGCTGGTCTTCCCGGTGCTCCTCGGCTCCGGCAAGCGACTCTTCGCCGAGGGCACCATCCCCGCCGGGCTCCGGCTCGTCGACAGCGCGACGTCGGGCTCGGGTGTCATCGAGGCCACGTACGAGCGACAAGGGAAGGTCGAGTACGGCGAGATGGGCCCGGAGACCGGCAACTGGTGACCGCTCCCTATGAGCGGGTGAACTCCGGGCGCAGGCCGCGGGCACGCACCTCCGCGGCCGACGGACTTACTACTGCATTGTCTAGCTGTTACAGCAATAACCGAAATATCTGAATGAAGCAAGACGAGACGTCGACGGATCAGTCTTCGGGCGTGAAAGTCTGGGGGCGCTTCGGGCAAGAAGGGGCGACCGCCGTTACCCGACCCAGCGGAGACGCCTGCATGGCTGTTCCACCCGACCTGACCGACCCTCCCGATCTACGGGCCGGCTTCGAGCAGATCTTCAACGCCCACTTCGCCGAGATCCACCGCTACATCGCCAGGCGGCTGTCGGACGACACCGCCGACGATCTGGCCGCCGAGGTGTTCCTGGCGGCCTACCGGGGCGGCTACGACGCGTCCAGGGGTGGGGTGCGGCCGTGGTTGTACGGCATCGCCACCCACCTCGTCGCGCGGCATCGCCGTACCGAGATCCGCAGGTGGAAGGCGCTCAGCCGGACCGCAGAACGCGCCGAGCACGACCCCGAGGACGTCGCGCTGGCCCGCGTGGCGGCGGGGGAGCTGATCGGGAGGCTGGCGGAGGCGCTGGCCGGGCTCAACCGTGGGGACCGAGACGTGGTCCTGCTGAGTGCGCTGGGCGAGCTCAGCCACGCCGAGGTCGCCGCGGCCCTTCAGATCCCGGTGGGCACGGTGGCGTCGCGGCTCAACCGGGCACGCAAGAAGCTCCGTAAGACGCTCGGCGAAGTCAACCCCCTGAAGGAGTCCCATGGATGAGCTCGACCTCCTGGCCAGATCGCTGCCCGACGCGCCGCCGCCCTCAGCCGAGGTGGTCGAGCGGGCCCGCGCCCGGCTCTTCGCCGCCCAGCACGAGCCGACCCGGCCGTCCATGAAGTTCGGGCCGGTACGGCGCCGCTTCGGCTGGGGCTGGACCCTTGGGACTGCTGTCGTCACGATCGCCGTCGTCATGGCCGTCGTCACGCTGGTGTCGAACATGACCGCCGTACCCGCGCCCGTGCTGGTGCCGACACGGGGCAACGACGCCCTGCGCCAGTTGGCGGACCAGGTCGCGAAGCTGCCGGACGACACCGGTGCGTACTGGCGTAAATCTCTGATGGATGAGGGCCTGACCCGGGTACGCGCGGGCGGAAGGACCTTCAATGCGCTGGACTCGACGAGAACGGAGTGGTGGGCGCCACGTGACCCGAAGGATCCCGTTCAGACGCGGAGGGAGGAGACAGGACTTCGTCCGGCGACCCCCGCGGACGAGCGCGCGTGGCGGGCGGCCGGGTCTCCCGCCAAGGTCCAGAGAGTGTGCACGCCTGGCACCCGAGCGGCCGACTGTCCGAAAGTGCAGATGAGCTCCAAGCGCCTGGACTGCCAGTACCAGCGCGCGGTCGAGCCGGACGGCGTGCTCGGCGACCGGCGACTGGGCGATCTCACCATGGCGGAGCTCGCCGCCCTGCCCGCCGACGACAAGGGGCTACGGGAGTGGGTGCGCGCCCATTGGCGGCTGGCCAAGGAGACGGACGAGGAGGTGCTCGCCCGCTCCCGTCACCTGCTGGAAATGGCGATCAGGCCCCCTGCCAGGGCTGCCGTCCTGCGCCTGCTCGCCGACCTGCCGGCGACCAGCGTACGGGGCCGCTCCACCGACCCGCTGGGACGGCCTGGCCTTGAGGTGGACTTCGACAAGGGCAACCCTTACTTCGCCGAGTTCGGCAAGGACGACGAGGTGACCGAGGACCACACGACCGTCCTCGATCTGCGCACGGGCGTCATCCTGGCGGACGTCACGGCGGCGGGGGAGAGCACGGAGGGGCTCCCCAAAGGGACCATCATGTACTACACGGCATGGGCGCCGGAGTCCGGCTGGACCGACGACCGCCCCGAGCGGCCCCGCGGCTGCCGCCGCGAGCAGGGCTCACACCCGTAGCAGCGAAGGCCAGGTCTCCGGGCCGACGAACCCGTCCTCCTCGATGCCCTCGGCGTGCTGGAACCCGCGTACCAGCTCGACGAGGCCGGGGTCGCAGCGGGTGGACTTGAGCCAGTCCTCCAGCCCGACCTGCTCATAGGCGGACACGGGGACCCGGCCCCGGGCGAACAGGCAACCTCTGACGGTCTTGACGTCGTAGTTGTCGTCGCCGAGCCGGATCATCGGCAGGTCCTTCACGATCTCCTCCGTCCAGGAGAGTTTGCCCTCGATCCGGGCGGCGACGGCCGCCCGGAAGTCGTTCATGTCGATGGAGTGGGGGTCCGGCTTGGACGTGTTGACCTCGCGGTGCGCCTTCACGCGCGAGGCGGGCAGGCCGAACTCGCGGCACAGCTCCGCGCACAGCCGGATATAGGCGTCCTTCTGGGCGTCGGGCCAGGGCTGGGTGCCGTTGTTCTCGGCCTCGATGCCGATCGAGCTGGAGTTGTCGTGGTAGGGCGAGGTCGAGGGGGCGTTGTGCCAGCAGCGTCCCGCCGCGATGACGTAGATGTGGCCGGACCTGCCGAGCCCGAAGTGCGACAGCGGCCCGTCGAGGCCGGGGCGGCCGTCGCGCACGGCGGCGAGCGACGGGTAGTCGCCGCCGCCGGCCGGGCCCGCGGTGTGGTGGCACACGATGCCCTGCACCTCGGGCTGCGGCCCGTGCCCGCGGGTCTTCCACCCGGCCACTTCGGTCACCGGGCTGCCCGTGCTCCGGGCGACGTCGGCCAGCTGGGTCAAGTACGGCATGAGGGACCTCCGTAAAGCGTTTCCTCGATCTCGCCGATCGGCCCCTTCTGCCCGGCCCGCGGCGCGGATCACCATGGGCCACAGGACGGGCGCGGTCTTCCGCTGAGCACCGCCTCCGTGAAACCGGCACCGTCGCGCGGGCGATGGAGCGGAGGCGCTGGTCAGGCGCCCCTGAAGGATCCATCGCCAGGTGGTGCCGACGGGGATGGGGTGAATGATCGCGGCTTTCGTGATGATCGAGGCTCGTGCTTGCAGGTCCTTAGCATGCCCCTAATTGGGGGCGATTGTCGGTAATTCGCGGGATCTTGGGCTGGACCGCCATGGCGCTGAAACGGTGTCGGCGTAGGAGACCTCGCGTGCTCCGGCGAACGCGGCAAGCTCCGCGATCGCCGCGCCGATGGCCCGGACGGACGCCTCGTCGCCCGGGAAGCCCGGCTCCGGGAACACACCCTCGATCTCCAGCACGCCCCGGCGGCGGTCAAGACGCGGCACGAGGCGCCCGACCAGCCGCTCGCCGTGCAGGATCGGCATGATGTAGTAGCCGTACTGCCGCTTGTGCTTGGGCACGTACATCTCCGTGCGGAACTCGAAGCCCCACAGCCGCACGGTGCGGGCCCGGTCGCAGATGAGGTTGTCGAACGGCGACAACAGCGTGGTGCGCGGCTGCCAGTCCTGATCGAGCAGGCCCAGGGCGTCGCGGTGCACGTACCAGCGCTCCGGCCCGCCCTCGACCTCGGCGGGCACGACGTGGCCCGAGTGCTCCAGCTCCTGCAGGATCTCGGCGAGGCCGGGATAGCGGTCGCGGATGAAGTGGCGCTCGATGTCGGCGGCACGGGCCACGCCCAGCGCACGCAGGGCGTGCTCGGCCGCCAGCGACACCGCCTCCCGCCGCGGCAGCGGGGCGGCGCCGGACGCCCACGTGGGCAGCCAGCGCTCGGCCAGGTCCCACTGGCGTGTGCGGCCCGCCCTCCCCGCGACCATGATCTGGCCCTGGAACCACAGGAAGTCGAGCATCCGCTCGACGCCGCGGCCGTTGGTCCACCCGGTGGACTGCCAGGCCACGCTCACGCGGCCCTCGAACGCCCCGGGCGGCAGCGGCCCCGCCTCGCGTAACCGGTCGAGCACGTGCTGACGCAGCTCGTCGTTGGCCGTGAGCCAGTCGCGGACCCGCTGCGCGTAGGTCGACTCTCCCCGTGGGTAGCCGCGCATCATGACGTGGTGGATCGGATAGTCCTCCGCCAGCACGATGGACGCGGCATGCGCCCAGTATTCGAAGAGCCACCGCTCCTTCCACAGCAGCGCGTCGAGGCCTGCGGGGTCGTAGGCCCCGACCCGGCTCCAGAGCACCAGCAGGTGGCTGCGGGCCACCACGTTGATCGGGTCGAGCTGCAGGCACCGCAACGTGCGCAGCACCTGCCGCAGCCCGTCGACGTCGCCGCCGGGCCGCGGCCCGGCCAGGTGCTGACACGTCACGGCCAGCCGTCGCGCGGTCTCCAGGCTGAGGGCCAGGGGGTTCGGCATGGCCAGCAGTGTAATCGAAAAAGAGTTCGACGATGTCTCACCCGAGCCCGCGGATCAGCGCGTCGAGGGCGGCCGGGTAGGCGTGGGCCGGTGGCGTGGCGTATCCGACGACCAGCGATGGCGGGTGACGGTCGCCGCGCGCGTACCGGCCGAGCGAATGGGTGTCGACCGAGGCCGCGCGCAACGCCTCCAGGGCGGCCTGCTCCGTAAGGCCCGAGGGGAGTTCGAGCACGGCGTGCAGGCCCGCGTCGATGCCGCGGACGCGGGCGCCCGGCAGGCCGGATCGTACGGCCGCGACCAGAGTGTCCCGGCGTCGCCGGTAACCGCGGCGCACGGTTCGCAGGTGGTGGTCGTAGTCGCCCACGTCGATCATGCGCGTGAGTGCCAGCTGGTCCAGGGGGTGGGTCTCGCGGGCCCGGCGTTTGGCCTCCGTCAGGGGCTCCAGCAACAGGGGCGGGCAGGCGATCCAGCCCAGTCGTACGGCGGGGCCGATGGTCTTGCTGGTCGAGCCGACGTACACGATGCGGGACGGGCGGCGGGACTGGAGCGCGGCGATCGGATGCCGGTCGTAGCGGAACTCGCCGTCGTAGTCGTCCTCGACGATCCACCCGAGGCTGTCGTCCGCCCACGCCAGCAGCTCGGACCGGCGCTCCGGCGCCATGCTCATCCCCAGCGGGAACTGGTGCGCCGGGGTGCAGACGGCCACCTCGGCGCCCGACGCGCGCAACGCGTCCACGCGCAGGCCCGCGCAGTCGACGGGGATGTCGGCGACGCGCAGGCGGCCGGCGAGCAGGCGGACATGGTCGTCGGTGGCCGGGTCCTCCATCCCCGCGGTGCGCACGCCCAGCTCGGCGAAGACCTCCGCCAGCAGGCCGAGCGCCTGCGTGTAGCCCGAGCACACGATCAGGTTCGCCGGGTCGATCCGTACGCCGCGCGTCCGGCCGAGATACGACGCCAGGGCTGTACGCAGCTCGATCCGCCCCCGCGGGTCGCCGAAGCCGAACACCTCGGTCGGCGCCTCCCTCAGGACGTGCCGCATCGCACGGGCCCACGCCTGGCGGGGGAACGCGTACGCGTCCGGGCGCCCGGGCCGCAGGTCATGACGCGGCGAAGCTCTCAGAGCGACCGCCTCCGCCGTGCCTTCCGCGACTCGGGACTCCGCGGTGCCCTCCGCCACGCGGGTGCCCGAGCCCTGCCGCGCCGTCAGCCAGCCCTCGGCGACCAACTGCTCGTACGCCTGCGTCACCGTCCCCCGCGAGAGCCCGAGCTGGGCGGCGAGATCCCGGCTCGAGGGCAGGCGCGCCCCTGCCACGAGCCGCCCGCCGCGGATCGCGGTCCGCAACGCCTCCTCCAGCGCCCTGCGGCGGGAACCCCAGCCGGACAGGTCCAGCGGGAGCTCGGGCCCAAGTGTCTCCGCCATCAAATTGGTCCAATTTCCCGGCCGACAACTGGTCCATAGTAATGGGACGATCGCCCCCTAGCCTGGCCGGGTGAGTGTCGATCAACAGGGGCTTTCCCGTGGCCTGAGCCTGCTCATGGCGCTGGCGTGCGGGCCCGCCCGCTCCCGCCACCGTTCGCGTCTCATAACCTGAGGAACCATCATGCATGTCTTCGTCGCAGGCGCCGCGGGCGCCATCGGCCGCTACCTCGTCCCCCAGCTGATCGAGGCCGGTCACCGCGTCACGGGCACCTCCCGTACCGAATCCGGCCTCGACCGGCTGCGCGCCCAGGGTGCCACCGCCGTGCGGCTGGACGTCTTCGACGCCGATGCGGTCGCCCGCGCGGTGGCCGACGCGTCCCCTGACGCGATCGTTCACCAGCTGACCGCGCTGAACGGCGGCAACCCCGCCGACAACGGCCGCATCCGAAGGATCGGCACCCGCAACCTGGTCGACGCCGCGAAGCTCGCCGGTGTGTCCCGCATCGTCGCCCAGTCCATCGCCTGGGCCTACGCGCCGGGCGACGGCCCGGCCACGGAGGACACGCCCCTGGACGTGACCGCGCCCGCCCCGCGCTCGAACGTGATCGGCGGCATCCAGGCCCTGGAGGAGGCCGTCACCGAGCTGGACGAGCACGTCGTGCTCCGCTACGGCCTCTTCTACGGACCGGGCACGTGGTACCGGCCCGGTGGCCTCGTGGCGGACGTGCTGCGTAACGGCGGCCCCACCGACGACCCGGCCTCGGTCTTCCTCGGTGACCTGGCGGCCGACGACGCGGTCACCTCTTTCGTGCACGTCGAGGACGCGGCAAGCGCCACCGTCGCGGCGCTCCGCTGGCCGCGCGGGACCGTCAACATCGTGGACGACGAGCCCGCGCCCGCCCGCGAGTGGCTGCCCGCGCTGGCCGCCGCCGTCGGGGCTCCCGCCCCCGCTCCCACCGGCGGGCGGGCCGACTGGCAGCGCGGCGCCGACAACACCCTCGCCCGCTCTCTCGGGTGGACGCCCCGGCACTCCACCTGGCGCACGGGGTTCATGAGCTAGACACCGACCGGTGTTGTCCGTATCTGGCCGGACTCGTCCCGAGGCCCGCGTCCACCATGGCTCGGGTACGCGACATCGGGAGGTCCACGTTGCAACCGCCGCTCTTCCTGGAGACGGACCCGGCTGCGGAGGAGCCGCGGTTCGATCCCACGTTCGCCGCCGCGCGCCGTGTCCAGCTCGACGCCACCTCCTGGGTCGAACACGTCCCAGGCTGGCTGCGCGGCAGCCGGCGGCTGCTCGAATCGCTGTCGGCGAAGGCCGGGTGGGAGCAGCGCGACCGGTGGATGTTCGACAAGAAGTACGCCGAGCCCCGGCTCACCGCCGAGTACACGGACCTGGCCGACGTGCCGGAGCCCTTGCTGCTCGCGATCACCGCCGCGCTGTCGGAGCACTACGGGGTGCCGTACGACGGGCTCTGGATCAACCTCTACCGCGACCACCGCGACAGCACCG
Organism: Nonomuraea sp. CA-141351; assembly: GCF_050944675.1. Taxonomy (NCBI): domain Bacteria; kingdom Bacillati; phylum Actinomycetota; class Actinomycetes; order Streptosporangiales; family Streptosporangiaceae; genus Nonomuraea; species Nonomuraea sp. CA-141351. The sequence goes on along the minus strand of NZ_CP191982.1, from coordinate 12,299,246 downwards.
GCTGGCACGGCGACTGGCAGACCTGCAAGCGGGACGAATGCGTCGTCCCGGTCCTGAGCCTCGGCGCGACCCGGCGGTTCCTGCTCAAACCGAGGACCGGAGGGCGCAGCGTCGTGCTGACGCCGGCCTCCGGGGACCTGGTGGTGATGGGCGGCAGGTGCCAGCGTGACTGGCGGCACTGCGTGCCCAAGCAGGCCGCTCCGGCAGGCGTGCGGATCAGCGTCAACTTCTCCAGCCGCCTCCAGGCCACTCGCGGGTGACCGTGTCCGGGTCCAGCCGCTTCCCGGCCCCGCCGGTGACCGTGTCCGAATTCGGCCGGTGGACGGGCCGCGGGTGACGTAAACCTAGGGCATGACCACGTACTCCGCCGTCGTCACCACCGGCATCTACTGCCGGCCGGGGTGCGGCGCCAAGCCGCTGGCCCGCAACACGCGCACGTACGAGCACCCGGCCGTCGCCGAGGCCGCCGGGTTCCGGGCGTGCCTGCGCTGCCGGCCCTACCGGGTGGCCGCGCCGATCGCGGCGGGCGCACCCGAACTGGTGTGCCGGGCGTGGCAGCTGATCATCGACGGTGTGCTGGACGACGGCACCGAGGCGGGGCTGGCGGCGCGGATGGGCATGTCGCCGCGGCACCTGCGCCGGCTGTTCATCAAGCACCTCGGGGCGACCCCGGACCAGCTCGCCCGTTCGCGGCGGGCGCACTTCGCCCGGCGCCTCCTGGACGACACCGATCTGACGGTGCTGGACGTGGCCTTCGCCTCGGGGTTCGGGAGCCTGCGGCAGTTCAACAGGACCATGCGGGAGGTGTTCCGGGCCTCGCCGACCGACCTGCGCGACCGGCGGCGCCGTGCCGACCGGCTGGTCGCCGACGGCGGGCTGGTGCTGCGGCTGCCGTTCGTGCCCGGTTACGACTGGACGGCCGTGCGGGACTTCCTCGGCGTACGGGCCGTGCCGGGGGTCGAGGAGGTGGACGGTGACACCTACCGCCGCACGATCACCGTGGACGGCGCACCGGGGGTGCTGGAGGTGTCGCCGGGCGACGACGGGCACCTGCTGCTCCGCGCTCACCTGCCGTACTGGGAGGGGCTGATCCACGTGGTGGGGCAGGTGGGGCGGATGCTCGGCGTGGACGCCGACCACACGGCTGGGGTGGCGGCGCTGTCGGCTGACCCGGTGCTCGGCCCGCTGGTGCGGGCGCGCCCCGGGCTCGCCGTGCCGGCGGCGTGGGGCGCTCAGGAGGCCGGCGTCCGGGCCGTGCTCGGGCGCGGCAGGACCCCGCGGGAGGCGGCGGACCGGCTGGGGGCGCTCGTGACCAGGCTGGGGGCGAGGGTGCCCGGGCTGCCCGGCGGCCTCACGCACACGTTCCCCGACGCCGCCGCGATCGTCCAGGCCGAGGTCACCGAGGAGGAAGCGGCCTTGATCGGACTGCTGGCGGCCGACGTCGCCCGTGGCCACGGGGCGCTCGACCACGGCACCAGCCTGGACGCCCTGGCCACTCTGTCCTACGCCGATCACGACCTGCGCCACGACCTGGCCTTCCGGCTCGGGAGCCGGGAGGCGTTCCCGCTGGGCGACGCGTCCCTCCGCGCCGCGCTGGCCGACCTCGGCCTCGGCCCCGCCACCTGCCGGGAACGGTGGCGCCCATGGCGGTCACTGGCGGCGGCCCACCTGATGGCCTGTGGCGACGCCCGGTGAGTATCAGGAGTCCGTACCCCACCAGCCGCGGCGCGCGGCGAGCAGCCCGGCCTGGAACCGGGTGCGGGCGCCCAGCCGGTCCATCAGCTCGCTGACCCGCCGGTGCACGGTACGCAGGCTCACCCCGAGCTGACGCGCCACGGCCTCGTCCTTGAGCCCGGCCGCCAGCAGCGCGAACAGCTCCGGATCCGGCAGGTCCGCGGGGGAGGGGGAGGCCGCCAGGGGCTTGAGCGGCAGCGGCAGCGCCGACCGCCACAGGACCTCGAACAGGGTGACCAGCGCGTCGAGCAACGTCGAGGAGTGCACGATGACCGCGCTGTCGGCGTAGGCGGAGGCGTCGGTGCTCAGCGGCAGGATCGCGGTCTTCCTGTCGGCGATGGCCAGCTTCATCGGCACCTCGGGGCTGACCCTGGCCTGCTCTCCGGCCGCCGCCGACTCCTGGGCGAGGCGCAGCTTGCCGGGGATCTCCAGCGCCGAGGCGTCATAGATGCCGCGTATCAGGAGGCCGTGCGCGAGGCGATCCATCTCGGCGGCGTTCTGCTGGGTGGGGTCCTGGGCGTACGGTGGCCGGTCCAGCACCAGGAGCTCCTCGGTCGCGATCTGCTGCAGCTGTGTGAAGCGCTGCACCACGGCCGCCTGACCCTGCACGACCTCGACCAGCTCCTCGGGAGCCAGGTTCTCCGTCCGCGGTGTCTCGGCGAGCAGCGTGAGCGCGGCCAGCCGCGCCTGGGCCAGCCCCTCTTCGCGGCGGGAGATGAGGGCGGCCACCGCCACGTCGGGCCTGGTCGGCACGTACCGGACAGGACGGCCCGCCATGCGGCTGACCAGGCCGAGCGCCTCGAGCCTGGAGAAGGCCCGGCGCAGGGCCACCGTGGTACGGCCGGTGCGCGCGGCCAGCTCTGGCAGCGTGGTACGCGGCCGGCGCAGCAGGTCTCGGTAGAGCCGCTCGTCTTCTGCGTCTACTCCGACCGCCGCGAGCGCGTTGTCGTCCGTGTTCATGATCCATCAGTGTGTCAGATACCTGCAATGGCACAAACCTGCCGTCATTTGAGCTAGCCCGGGCGCTCCGCTCACCGATAGGACGGAGTCCGTAAGACCGGCTTGTCGGGGAGGCAGTGTTGAAGAAGGCATTAACTATCGGACTCGCGACCGCGTTGGCGGTCCTGTCGGCCGCCACGCCCGCCGTCGCGGGAGACGATCCCGCCGGCGACGGCCTCGCAGGCTGGCGTCAGCCGAGCTGCCATACGGTCACTGGCGACGGGTCGGTGACGTACACGCGGAACGACGGCAGGACGATCGCATCCACCAGCCAGGTGCTGCGGCCGGTCGTCTACACCACCGGACTCGTCGCACTCGACCGTCCGAACGAACTGCTCGCCATGTCCAACAACCAGCTGCTGAGCTCGAAGGACGCGGGCTGCACCTGGACGGCGGCCGGCGAGGTGAGCGGCAGGCACATCGAGCTGGCCGCGGCTCGGGACGGCCTGGCCTACGCCTGGGACCGCGACGGCGACATCACGCTCGCGACGCCCGGCGGCGTCACCCCGCTCACCTCACCAGCCGGCGAGCTGGTCGGCCTCGGCACGGACCGGCGCCGCGGCGACCACCTGCGGGTGGCCGACGGTTCCGGCCGGCTGTACGACTCGGGGGACGGCGGGCGTACGTGGCAGCCCATCGGCGTGCCCGCGTGGCCGCAGAGCGACCTGCTCATGGTCTACACCGCGGTGTTCGACCCGTACGACCTGGACCACGTGGTGCTGGGCGCGTCGGACACCGGCGCCCGCGTCACCTTCGACGGCGGCCGCACCTGGACCACGTCCAGCGGCCTGACCCAGACCGGCAACAAGATCAACGTGTTCAGCGCCGCGATCTCCCCGGCCGCCCCGAACGTCGTGTACGCGATGGGGCTCGACATCGCCGAGTCGGAGGCGGGTGCGCCGTCCGGCGGCCGGCACATCTACCGGTCGGATGACGGCGGCCGGCGCTTCACCCGCGTCGTGGACCAGGGCGACGGGGTCACACTTGTCAACGGTCCGCTGCTCGTCCCGCACCCGACGGACCCGGGCGTGCTCTATTTCGACTTCGGCACGGGGTGGTCGGGCATCGGCACGGACATCTACAAGTACGACTCCCGGCTGAACCGGGTCACCATCAACCACAACTCCTATGACCGGGTCACCTCCATCGCCTTCAACCCCTCGAACCCGAGGGTGATGTACCTGGGGGTGGCTGAGGAGGTGTGACGATGTTCTGTTACGGGTGACCGGTTTCAGGGCGGTTGTCTGTTCTTGTGGTACTCGTGATGCTACGGTGAGTGTTGTTCATGTTCGCACACTGTCGTGAAGCAGACACAGTAAGTCGCGGGGCTTAGGCCATGCCTGACCGCCTCCGCCCTGAGGACCCCCCAATGCAAGAAGACGTACCTCGACGGACCCGGCGAAGTGCCTTCCACTACCTCTGGTGACGTACGAGAAACCGCAGTCGACGCGCTGAAAATCGTGATCGTCGGTGGCTTCGGCGTGGGCAAGACGACCATGGTCGGCTCGGTGAGCGAGATCCGCCCGCTCAGCACCGAAGAGATCATGACCCAGGCCGGCGAGGCCGTCGACGACGCCGGCCGGGTGCGGGCCAAGACCACCACGACGGTCACCTTCGACTTCGGCCGGATCACGGTGACCGCCGGCAAGGTGCTGTACCTGTTCGGCGCGCCGGGGCAGCAGCGCTTCTGGTTCGGGTGGGACCAGCTGTTCGCCGGCAGCCTCGGCGCGGTCGTCCTGGTGGACACTCGGCGCCTGCAGGACTCCTGGTACTCCATCGATTGGCTGGAGCGCCACCGGACGCCGTTCGTCGTCGCCGTCAACCGCTTCGCCGACGGCCCTTCGCTGGACGCCGTGCGCGAGGCGCTCGCGCTGTCGCCCGAGGTCCCGCTCATCGAGTGCGACGCGCGCAAACGCCCCTCGTGCATGCATGTGCTCATCACGCTCATGAAGCACATCGCCCGCACCCGGCCGGGGGCGTACGAGCCCTGATCAGCGCACGGTCTCGCCCGTGGCGCTGAGGTCGCGGCGGAAGGACTCCGGCGCCTTGTACACCGCGAACATCGTGATCAGGGCGCCGATCATGACGTACGCGGCGACCAGCGGCCAGCGGGAGCCGTCCTGACCGGCCAGCGCCGTGGCGATGAACGGGGTCAGGCCGCCCGCGAAGATGGAGGCGATCTCGCGGCCCGCCGCGGCGCCCGTGTAGCGGCGCTCGGCGGGGAACAACTCGGCGAAGAACGCCGGCTGGATGGCGTTGATGGCGTTGTGCCCGAAGTTGAGGATCAGCACGTACCCGAGCACGATCAGCACCATCGACCCGCTGTGCAGCATGGCGAAGAACGGGAAGGCCATCACGAACACCACGACGGCGCCGAAGAAGTAGATCGGCCGCCGCCCGACGCGGTCGGAGATCGCGGCGAACACGCCGTGGCTGACGAAGGAGAGCACGGCGGCGATGAGGATCGCGTTGTTCAGCTGGGTCTTCTCGAGGCCGAGCGCGCTGGTGCCGTAGGACAGCGCGAACACCGTGAGCAGGAAGTACGGCACGGACTCGGCGAACCGCAGGCCGATGATCAGCAGCAGGTTGCGCCAGTCGTCCACGAAGATCGTACGGATGGGCCCGCGCTTGGGGCGCTCGGCCTCCGCGGCGGCCGTCCCGCTCTCCTGGTCCGCGGCCACAGCCTTGGTGAAGACCGGTGTCTCGTGCAGGCTGCGCCGCATCCAGAACGTCACGACGAGGACCACGGCCGACAGCAGGAACGGGATCCGCCAGCCCCAGCTCAGCAGCTGATCGTCGGGGAGCGTGTAGACGTACGCGAAGATCCCGGTGATGAGGATCTGTGCGGAGAACCCGCCGGTGTTGGGCCAGGCGCTGAAGAATCCGCGGCGGTTCGGCGGTGCCGACTCCAGCACGATGATCATCGAGCCGCCCCACTCGCCGCCGACCGCGAACCCCTGCAGCAACCGCAGCGCCACCAGCAGGACGGGTGACCAGATCCCGATCGTGCCGAATCCCGGCAGCAGTCCGATGAGGATGGTGCTGAGTCCCATCAGGGTGAGCGTGACCATCAGGGTGGACTTGCGGCCGTGCCGGTCGCCCCGGCTCCCGAAGAACAGCCCGCCCAACGGCCTGGCGAGGAATCCGACGGCGAAGGTGCCGAATGCGGAGAGCGTGGCCACGAAGCCGCTGGCGTCGGGGAAGAACACCTTCGGGAAGACGACGGCGGCGGCTGTTCCGTAGACGAGGAAGTCGTAGTACTCCAGCGTGTTGCCGAGGAAGCTGGAGGCCGTGACCTTCCAGGTGTAGCGGGCATCTGTCTTCGGAAGGGTCGCGACCATGGCGCCTCCCTTTCTGCTGGCGGCTTTCTGTTTCCGCAGTGGTTCAGTTGTCGCACACTATTACTTGGATGACGGTTAACCGTCAACAGTCATCCGTTAACGTTGACCGTATGCAGTTGTGCGGGATAGTCTCCGGTCGGGCGGAGACTCACGAGAGGAGAGCAGGTGTCGATCACCAATCCGTTGCGCAATCCACCGCTCGGAGATCAGCTGCTCGCCCAGCTTCGCTCGCTCATCGTGCGTGGCGAGCTCAGCGTGGACACGCACCTGGTCGAGGGCCGGATCGCGGAGCAATTCGGAGTGAGCCGCGGGCCGGTCCGTGACGCGCTTCGCCAGCTGGAGATCGAGGGGCTGGTGGAGACGCGCAGGCGGGGCGTCTTCGTCCGCGGCCTGTCTGACCAGGACCTTCGTGAACTCTACGCGCTTCGTGGCGCACTCGAGAGCCTGGCCATCAAGGAGGCCGTCGCGCGCCTCGACGCCGCCGACTGGTCCGCGATCGACGAGGCGGTCGAGCAGATGCGGGCCGCGGCCGACGGCTCCGACGCCGCCAAGTTCGCCGCCGCCGACCTCGACTTCCACAGCGGCTTCTACACGATCGGCGACAACCGCTGGCTCACCGCCACCTGGGCGCTGCACCGGCCGTTGTTCGCGGCGGTGCTGGAGATCACCAACACCGACCGTGACCTGGTGCCCGTCGCCCAGGACCACGCCGACCTCAGGGACATCGTCCGCTCGGGCGACGTCGATGCCGCGCTGGCCGCACTCACCGCCCACCTCGACGGATCCTGCGCCCGGATCCGCGCGACGCTGATCGAGCGGGAGCGCGCCCAGCCCGCCCTCTGACCTGCCCCCCTTCTGCCCTGGGTCCGCCCGGGGTCCCGTCCGCCTGCCATCAATGACGTACCGAGGCATCGCCGTGCCTCATCATCGACGAACCGAGGCTTTGCCATGCCACAAAACACCGCCATGCCGGCGAACATCCGGCCCCGCGCCGAAGTCCTGGCCGCCGTCCCGACCCTCTTCGACGAGGCCGGCGAGCTCGACCACGCCGCCACCAAGGCCCACTTCGCGGATCTCGCGCGCCGCGTCGACGGTGTCTTCGTGTGCGGCACCACCGGCGAGTTCCCCGCGCTCGACCGCGCGGAGCGCCGTGCCGTCGCCGAGATCGCGCTGGCCGTGTTCGGTCCCGAGCGGGTCGTGGTGCACGTCGGCGCCGCGGCCACCCGGGAGGCGGTGGCGCTGACCCGCGACGCCGTGGCGCTCGGGGCGCGCAGGCTGGCCACACTGACCCCGTACTACCTGCCTGCCGACAACGGCGCCGTGCTCAGGCACTTCGCCGCTGTGACGGAGGCGGCGGGTCCCGCCGCCGTCTACGGCTACCTCTTCAGCGAGCGCTCCGGCGTGGTCGTCGAGCCCGCCGACTTCGCTGCGATCGCCGGTGAGACCGGGCTGGCCGGGGCCAAGCTGAGCGGCCTGGCGGCCGAGCGGTTCGCGGAGTACCGCGCGGCGCTGCCGGACTCCGCCCGGCTGTGGTCGGGCTCGGACACCAAGCTCGCCGAGGTCGTCCGGGGCGGTGGCGCGGGGGTCGTCTCCGGGCTGTCGGCGGCGTTCCCCGAGCCGTTCGCGCTGCTCGCCGACTCCGTGGCGAGCGGAGACGCCGACGCGGAACGGTCCGCGCAGGCCCGGGTGGACGAGGTGCTGGCCGCGCTGGGCGGCACCGTGGAGGGAATCAAGCTGGCGCTGAGCCACCTCGGACGCGGTACGGGCGCACTCCGTATGCCCGCCCCCGAGATCGGCCCCGACATGCGCCGGCACATCGCGCGGCTGGCCGAGACGGTCCTGGGATGATCCACCGGGAGTTCGTGACCATTGACGATCCCCGCTGGACGCAGTGCCACGCGTCCACGCTCGCGGTGGTGGACGGCGCTCCCGTCGTCGCCTGGTTCGCAGGGACCAGGGAGGGCACGCCCGACAACCGCATCCGCATCGCCCGGGGCGGAGAGCTGCGCACCCTGGACACCGGCAGGCACGTCGCGCACTGGAACCCGGTGCTGGCGCCCGGGCCCGACGGCGCGCTGTGGCTGTTCTGCAAGGCTGGCGAGCGTATCTCCGAGTGGGTCACGCTGGTCACCCGCTCGCACGACGCCGGCGCCACGTGGGAGCCGGTGCGCGAGCTCGTCTCCGGAGACGGCTCCGGCGGCCGAGGCCCGGTCAAGAACCCGCCGCTGCTCGCTCCCGGGGGCCGGCGCTGGCTGGCGCCCGGCTCGACGGAGCGGTGGGGTGAGCCGCCCCGCTGGGACCCGTTCGTGGACGTCTCCGACGACGGAGGGCTGAGCTGGACACGCGCGCCGATCCCCGTCGACCACGACGTGCTGGCCGGTGCCGGGCACATCCAGCCCGCGCTGTGGTGGGGCGCGGACGGCCCCGTCGCGCTGATGCGCAGCACCGAGGGGCGGGCGTACCGCTCTGTCTCCCGCGACGGCGGGCGCGCCTGGACGCCCGCCGAGCCCACGGGCCTGCCCAACAACAACAGCGGCCTCACGGCGGTCGCGCTGCCGTCGGGACGGGTGGCCTGCGTGCACAATCCGAGCGCCGAGTCGTGGGGCAGCCGCTGCCCGCTCGTGGTCTCGCTGTCGGACGACGACGGGCTGACCTGGCACCCGGGACCGACCGTGGACGACGGCGTCGTGGCTGTCGATCCGGACGTGCCGCGGCTCCTGGAACCCGGCACCGGGCCCGGGTTCGCGCCTGGTGACGCAGGGGTCGTCACCGGCGGCGTCGCCGAGTACAGCTACCCCTCCGCCGTCCTCACCCCCGATCACCTCCTCGTCACCTACACCTGGCAGCGCAGGGGAATCGTTCTCGCCCGGCTGCCCCTCGCCGATCTGGAGCCGCAATGACCAGTACGTACCGCATGCCCGTACCCCGCCAGGAGCGGCCCGCCGAGCCGCGCACCGCGTACCTGATCGCCAGCGGAGACCTGCGCCTGTCGGCGAACGTCGCCGGCTGGGCCGCGCAGGAAGCCCTCGAAAAGGCGGTCACCTCGGCGTTCGACGACCTCGGCTGGACGGTGGTCCGCGCGCACGAGGCGGACCCCGCCAAGGGCCACGGCTTCATCGACAGCCAGCGGATGGGCCTGGAGGTCTTCAAGACCATCCCGTCCGACGCGCCGCTGATCGTCGCCGAGGCCGTGTGGCAGTACAGCCACCACGTGCTGGCCGGGCTCCGCACCCACCAGGGCCCGATCCTCACCGTCGCCAACTTCGACGGCACGTGGCCGGGACTGGTCGGCCTGCTCGGGCTCAACGCGGGACTGACCAAGATGGGCCGCCCGTACTCGACGATCTGGTCGGTCGACTTCACCGACCGCTACTTCCTGGACGGCATCGCGAGCTGGGTGCAGACCGGCTACATCGTGCACGACTCCTCCCACGTCCGCCCGCTGCCGCCGCTGCCGGCCGGCCCCGAGTCCGAGCTGGGCCTCGCGCTGGCCGAGGAACTGCTGCGTGACAAGGCCATCGTCGGCGTGTTCGACGAGGGCTGCATGGGCATGTACAACGCGATCATCGACGACGAGCTGCTCAACCCCCTCGGCATCTTCAAGGAGCGGCTGTCGCAGAGCGCCCTCTACGCCGAGATGCTCAAGGTGCCGGACGTCGAGGCCAAGGCCGCGCGCGAGTGGCTCGACGCCGCGGGGATGCGCTTCGCCACCGGCTCCGACGAGGCCACCGAGCTCACCGACCGGCAGCTGCACGAGCAGCTCAAGATGTACGTCGCCGCGCTGCGGATCGCCGACGACTTCGGCCTCGACGCCGTCGGGATCCAGTACCAGCAGGGACTGAAGGACCTCACTCCGGCGTCCGACCTGGCGGAAGGGCTGCTCAACAACGTCGTCCGCCCGCCGGTGACCAGCCGCGACGGCACCCGCGTGCTCTACGACGGCGCCCCGCTGCCGCACTTCAACGAGGCCGACGAGGGCGTGGCCGTGGACGCGCTGATCACCAACAGGGTGTGGACGGCCATGGGCCTCGACCCCGCCACCACGCTGCACGACGTGCGCTGGGGCGAGCAGTACGGCGACGACTTCGTCTGGGTCTACGAGATCTCCGGCTCGGTGCCGCCGTCCCACCTGAAGGGCGGGTACGCGGGCGCGGTGAGCCGGCGGCAGAACCCGATGTACTTCCCCGCCGGCGGCGGCACGATCAAGGGCGTGAGCAGGCCGGGCGAGATCGTCTGGTCCCGGCTCTACATCGCCGACGCCCGGCTCCAGCTCGACATCGGCCGCGCCTCCGTCGTGGAACTGCCCGATGAGGAGACCGAGCGGCGGTGGGCGGCGACCAACCCGGAGTGGCCGATCGCGCACGTCGTCCACCACGGGATCGACCGCGACCAGTTCATGGCCCGCCACAAGGCCAACCACGCCCAGGTCGCCTACGCTCCCGACGCCGCCACGGCCGACAAGGCGCTCGTCGCGAAGGCCGCCTTCTTCCACCGCCTCGGCGTGGAGGTGCACGTGTGCGGAGACGTCGACATCTAGGCGCCCGTACGCCTGGGCGGCTCGCCCGCTGCGCGCTCGGCGGGTGCCATGGCTGTCCTGCTGTGCGCATGGCGGCGCCACGGCTGACCCGCTGGACGCACAGTGGCGCCATGGCTGTCCCTGTCGATACCGGTCGAAGACCTGGCTGCGGCGCGTGGTCGGCCGCCGTGCGTCGTCGACCGTGGGGCGAAGGTGCATGACCGGCCCGCCGGGCGAAGGGCCCGGCACGGCCATGATCTCGGGCTCAGGAACGGGCGGCCGCCGCGAAGGCGTGTAGTTCGCGCTCGACATCGGGCCCGGCTGGCACGTAAACGATCTCGGTGACGCCGGCCGCGGCGGATTTGCCGATTCGTTCACCGATCGAGGCGGCGTCGCCGCTCCAGCCGGCGCGCAGGAAGGCCGGCCCGGTGGCGGCGACCAGGTCGCGGTCCCGGTCGGTCAGCGACGAGAGATGGCCCTGGTGGGCGACGAGATGGCGGAGGCCTTCCTGGCGGTCCGCCTCGAGAGCCGCCCGCCACCGGGCGCCGCCCGGCACGGAATCGACGGCCTCCTTCCCGTGCTCCCACACGGCGTGGACGGTGCTGGCGTAACCGGGACCGGCCGCCTCGACCACGCGCGGGCTGGTGTGATCCTCGCCGGGCTCCAGAACGGTGCCGAAGCGCAGCAGCGCGAAGTCGGCCCAGCCCTGGTTGCCTTCCTCCGGGACGGCGGTCACGACCACCCCGGGCACGCCGAGCTCCCGTGCCACGCCGAACCCCCTCGGCCCCGAGGCCGCGACCCACACCGGCACGCCGATCGGGCGGTCCGGGGCGAAGCCGGGCAGGTGCATCATCTGGCACGGATGGCCGTCGATCTCGACCACCTCACCACGCAGCAGCGCCCTCACCTGCCGGACATAGACTTCCAGCTTCGCCCATGTGACGGGCCTCTGCCCCAGCGTGCTCCGGCCGGTGTAGCCCGTCCCGAAGGCGACGACCAGCCGTCCGGGCGCCAGCTCCTCGACCGAGGCCACGGCCGAAGCCGTCACCATCGGGTGCCGCAGCCCTGGGATCGCGACTCCCGTGGCCAGGCCGATGCGCTCGGTCGCCTCCGCGACGCGGGCCAGCGCGACCCAGGTGTCGCCATAGACGGCCGGTGACTCGAACACCCAGACGCGGTGGTAGCCCAGCCGCTCGGCCAGCCGGGCCTTGTCGACGACGTCGGCGCTCGGCGGCAGGGCACACGAATACCGGGGCGTCATCGCCTGGCTTCCCACAGCGCGAGAGTCGCGTTGGTGGGATCGTCGATCACCGCGACCGATCCTTGCGGAAGGTCCACCCGGGCCCGGACCACGGTCGCGCCCAGGTCGACGGCCCGCTCCACTGCCCGGTCGAGGTCCGCCACAGGCGCGTAGGGAATCCACTGCGGGCGGCGCCCGTCGTTCTCGGCGAGCTGCGTGAGTCCACCCCACGGAGCGCCGCCGGCGGTGAACATCGGCACGGTGTCAGGCCCGGCGGGCACGTCGGTGACCGTCCATCCGAGCAGCTCGCTGTAGAAGCTGCGGGATCGCTCGCGGTCGGTGGTCCGGAGATCCATGAAGACGAACGGGTGGCTCATGCTTCCCTCCCTCTCGGTAAGTTGGGACACGTGTCCTGAATTTAGGACACGTGTCCCAACTCGTCAAGGCGTGAGGTACGCTGGCCGCTGTGGCGGCATCCTCAGCGAGCAGGGCGAAGCACACCGACGGCAACCGGCGGGCCAAGCAGGAGCAGATCATCGAGGCGGCCAAAGACGTGCTCGCCCGCGAAGGCGTGGCGGCCTGCACGGCACGCGCCGTCGCCGACGCCAGCCCGCTCACGAAGAGCGCCATCCACTACTACTTCACAGACATCAACGAGATCGTGGACCGTGCCGTGTCCGCGCACGTCGACACGATGCTCGACGACCTGCGGCGGGTCTCGGGGGAGACGGACGACCCGTACGAGCGGCTTCTGCGCGTGGTGGACGCCTACCTCACCACGTTCGCCGACAGGCCGCACGCCGCGTTCCTCTGGTTCGAGTACTGGATCAACGCGGGGCGGCGCGAATCCCTCGACGTGGCCGACCGCATGCTGGGCCAGGTCCACACCCTCCTGCTCGACCTCGTGGCCGAGCTCGCCCCGGAGGCCCCCGACCGGACCGCCCACGCCCTGGTGTCCTGGCTGCTCGGCACCATCGTCCAGCAGCACCTCCGTCCGAGGCCGGCCGAGGCACTCCACGATGAGATCGCGCTGATCCTCGCAACCGCCGGCACCCCACCCCACCGCACCGCGACGGATCCCACCGCCCGTTGAAAGAGTCCCAGCCGGTGACGGCGGCGAGGCGTGGCTCCGGCCGCCCGCTCTGGTTGCCTCTCCATGGGTGCGCGTGCACAGCCGTTGCGGGCTGGGGTCCCGTGGGGGAAAGGACGTGAGCGGGTGGTCAGGGCCGGACCCGGCCTGCTGAGCAGCGCATATCCCGCCGCCGCGAAATATCCGACCTGCCGCGCCCGACGTGGCAAGATTGAGCGGGCCGGACTGTGGCAAGTTGCCGATTGAGGAGCATGTATGTCGACTGCTCACGATAGGGGTGACCTGGCCGAAGCGCCCGATAGGGATACCGTCCGATCCGGGCCGACCGCGCTGCGCATCCTGGTCGGCGCGCAGCTGCGCAGGTTCCGGGAGGCCGGCGGGGTCTCTCGCGAGGACGCCGCATATGCCATCCGTGGCTCGCACTCCAAGATCAGCCGCATGGAGGGCGGGCGCACGAGTTTCAAGATGCGCGACGTCGCCGACCTGCTCGCCCTGTACGGCGTGGCCGACGAAGCCGAGCGGGAGGCCGTGCTCGCCCTGGCCAAACAGGCCAACGAGCCCACCTGGTGGCACGACTACCGCGACGTGGTCCCCGACTGGTTCGAGGACTACCTCGGACTCGAGCAGGACGCCGCGCTGATCCGCACCTACGAGGTCCAGTTCGTGCCCGGCCTGCTCCAGACCGAGGACTACGCCCGTGCGATCTTCAGCCTGGGCAACAAGGGCGACTCGGCCGAGCGGATCGAGCGCCGCGTCGAGGTGCGGATGCGCCGCCAGCGGATCATCGCCCCGCCCATGTCGCGCAAGCTCTGGGTGGTGCTGGACGAGGCGGCGCTGCGCCACCGCGTCGGCAGCCCGGAGATCATGCGTGCCCAGCTCGAGCACCTCGGCCGGATGGCCGCACAGCCCAACATCACCGTGCAGGTGGTCCCGTTCACCTCCGGCTGGATCGTCGGCGGCGTCGGGCCCGTCACCGTCCTGCGCTTCGCCCAGGCCGAGCTGCGCGACGTGGTCTACCTCGAGCAGCTGGCCGGCGCGCAATACCTCGTCAAGGAGTCCGAGGTGCTGCCGTACCAGACGCTCATGGACGAGCTCGGGGTGCATGCCTCGCCCGCGCCCGACACCCCGGCCATCCTGCGTCAGATCATCGACACGCTCTGACCGTCACGGTTTGCGGGCCACGCCGCAGAACGCGTCGACCTCCGGGGGCAGCCCGAACGCGTCTGACTCCAGCTGCCAGCGGGAGACGGACACGATGCCTGGATCCACGAGCTCCAGCCCGTCGAAGAAGCGGGCGATCTCCGCGGGGGTCCGCAGCCGGTAGTCGTACACCTCGCCCTTGTCGCGGAGGCGCTCGGCCTCCGCTGCCGCGTCGGGCTTGACCGTGTTCGTGCCGTCCTCGAACACCAGGTAGCTGCCCGGGGGCAGCGCGTCCATCAGGTGCCGCACCAGCGCGTACGCCTGGTCGTCGTCGAAGACGGTGCCCATCACGCCCAGGAGCATGAGCGCGGTCGGACGGCGGAAGTCCAGCGTCTTGGACGCGAACTCCAGGATGGTGTCCGGCTCGCGCACGTCGGCCTCGATGTAGTCGCAGGCCCCTCGTGGGTCGCTGGTGAGCAGGGCGCGCGCGTGCACCAGCACCAGCGGGTCGTTGTCGACGTAGACGACGCGGCTCGCCGGGTCCACCCGCTGGGCCACCTCATGGGTGTGGTCAACGGTCGGCAGGCCCGTGCCGACATCCAGGAACTGCCGGATGCCTGCCTTTCCGGCGAGATATCTGACGGCTCGACCCAGGAAGACGCGGGAATGGCGGGCGATGTCTTCCATGCCCGGATAGATGTCGCGGAGTTTCTCGGCGAGCTGCCGGTCGACGGGGTAGTTGTCCTTGCCGCCCAGCCAATGGTTCCAGACCCTGGCCTGATGCGGCTTGCTGGTGTCGATCCTGGAAAGGAGCGCGGGGTCCAGGGGTGAGTCATCCGTCACGAAGAGCTTCACCTCATATGTTGATATGTCGCATCTTGCGGGCTTTTGCCTTTGTACCAGGCGTGCTCGGTGATGTCATTCGGGCTCAGTGATGAACCAGGGCCGCCTGCTGAACCCGCGCGGGCGCCAGGCCGTACCTCGCTGTAGGACGAGATGGGGAGGTCGGCCACGTGCGGCGCCAGATCACGAGTGTGGGCATCGGGCTGCTGCTGTCGCTGGCGCTGGTCGCCGCGCCGGCGGGTGCGCACGGCGCGCTGCAGAGGCCGCTCAGCCGGGCGGCTGCCTGCGGCGCCGACAGCCCGCTCAAGGCCCGGCCGGCCGCCTGCCGTGCGGCCGTGGCGGCGAGCGGCGAGGCCATGCCCGCCAGCTGGGACAACCTCCGGGTGGCGAACGTCGCGGGCAGGGACCGTGAGGTGATCCCGGACGGCAAGCTGTGCAGCGGCGGCATCCCCGAGTTCAAGGGGCTCGACCTCGCCCGCGCCGACTGGCCGGCCACGACGCTGAAGGCGGGAGCCCGCTTCACCTTCAGGTACCGCGGCACCATCCCGCACCGGGGGACCTTCCGGCTGTACGTCACGAAGGACGGCTACGATCCGGCCAAGCCGCTGAAGTGGTCGGACCTGGAGCGCAAGCCGTTCCTCCAGGCCACCGACCCGAAGCTGACGGACGGCTCGTACGTCATCAAGGGCCGCCTGCCCTCCGGCAGGACCGGTCGCCACCTGATCTACACGATCTGGCAGAACTCCGACACCCCGGACACCTATTACTCCTGCTCGGACGTGATCTTCCGCAGCGCAGCCGCCGCAGCGGCGGCGGTCCAGCCCCGGCCCCGGCCGGTGGCCTACAGGACCGCCGGGTACACCGGCATCCCATGGCTGGTCACTTTGGGGGCCCTGTTCGCGGCCGGAGCCGCAGCCATGGTCATCCTCATGGTCCGGCCCCGTCGCCGCTAGGCGGCGGGCCACGTAGGCGATGTCACGGTTGTGAGGTCTCCAGCAGGGCGGCGCTGAGCCCGCAGATCGCCGTGATCAGGTGCTCGCCCAGCCGGCGCCACGACTGCTCGGCGTCGGCCGGGGCGACCCGCCCGCTGGCCAGATCGCCTTCCAGTTCGGCGCACATGTGCACGATGAGCAGGCGGATCATGGCCCCGTACTGGGCGGTCAGGTCGGGGTCGCGATCCTGGCCGCGCGGGGGCCGCAGCTTCTCCAGGCGGCGGAACGAGGGCGTCCGCAGATTCGCCTGGACGGCGTAATCACGCAAGGAGGGCTCGACGACGGCCTGCGCGAGGAACCGCCCGTACCAGGACGGCGTGCCCAGCTCGATGTGATGCTGGATGTTCGGCGCGATGACGCAGGTGATCCACTCCCGGAGCGACACTTCGCCCGACGCCTCCAACGCGGCCACCATCGGGATCCGGTGCTCGTCGATGGCGGCCGCGTGGCGGGCCAGGATCTCCTGGATCAGCTCGTCGCGGGTGCTGAAGTGGTATTGGACGGCGGACTTGTTGCGCTGGCCCGCCGCCTCGCTGATCATCCTGATCGAGACGTTCGCGAAGCCGTGTTCGGCGTAGAGCCGCTCGGCGGTGTGCATCAGCTTGTCTCTGGCGCGCATCGATCGGGGAGACGGCGTGGCGACCGCCGTACTGACTTGCATGACTGATCCTTGATCTCTTCTTTCTTCACCGTCCCCCGATGATTATCGCCTCTTATCGTTAGTGCGCGCAGGTCACCAGGTGACCCATACGTCCTGGAGTCCGCCGGTCATCGCACCGATGCGCATCCGCAGGTCCTCGGGGGAGTCCCGCAGTTGCAGGCCCGGCAGTCTACGCGCCAGGGTGCCCAGCACGACCTGGAGCTCGGCCCTGGCCAGCGGCTGCCCGAGGCAGTAGTGCGGGCCCGCGCCGAAGGTGAGGTGCTGGTTGCTGTTCTGCCGCCGCGGGTCGAACTGGTCCGGGTCGGCGAACTTGCCCGGGTCACGGTTGGCGGCGGGGATGCTGGGGATCACCGTGCTGCCGGCGGGCACCGTGGTGTCGCTGAACGTGACGTCCTCGGTGAGGTACCTGGGCACTCCGCCGACGGCCGACAGCGTGCTGTCCAGGCGCAGGACCTCCTCGACGGTGCCCGGGATCAGGTCGGGCTCGTCGATCACGGCCTCGAAGCGCTGCCGGTCGGAGAGCAGCATGGCCACCATGATTGCGATCATGTTCGAGGTCGTCTCGTGGCCGGCCAGCAGCAGCCCCCTGACGGTGGCGATCAGCTCGGCCTGGCTGAGCCGGCCGTCCTCGGTGTCGGTGATCTGGGTCAGCTCGCTGAGCAGGTCGTCGCCGGGGTTCTCCCGGTTGTGGTCGACCAGGTCCGACACGTACGCGTTGAACTCCTGGTAGGCCTGGTCGACCTCTTCCTGGGTATTGCGCGTGAGCGTGAGCATGGTGCGAGACCAGTGCGCGAACTTGTCCTGGTCCTCGGCCGGCGCGCCGACCAGCGCGCAGATGACCCGCACGGGAAGCGGCAGGGCCAGCCCGGCCGACAGGTTGCCCGGGGAGCCCTTGGCCAGCATGGAGTCCAGCAGGTCGTCGGCCATCGCCTGGACCCTGGGCCGCCACACCTCCATCTTCCGTGCGGTGAACCAGCGGCTGAGCAGGCGCCGCCAGCGCATGTGGCCCTGCCCCTCGCTGATGTCCGTGGTGCCGTCCTTGCGCCGGTTGAACAGGCCGCCGTCCTCGGTGGTGGCCAGCCGGGCGGCGCCCTCCCTGGCGAGGTTGCGGCTGAAGCGCGGGTCCGCCAGCACCGCGCGGGAGTCGTCGTACCTGGTCACCAGCGTGGCCACATCGCCGCTCGGCAGCCGTACGTGCGACACCGGGCATTTCTCCCGCAGCTCAGCCAGCTGCGGCGGCGGCTCCAAGGCCGTGGGACGGTCGAACGGGAACTCCTGGATCGCGTCAGCAGTCATCATTGTCCTCCAGCTCGGAAGCCCGACAATTCCGAATATAAGGCGACCGCCTTATTAAGGCAATCGCCTTGAAAGCCTCGCGCCAAGCTTTACCCGACCCTGGAGGACCGGCTCACAGCGTGCCGGCGCTCTGCGCCGCCTGGTAGACGGCCATCGCCTCGTTCCCGAAGAACGGGCCGAACATGAAATCGGGGGCGAAGTCGTACTTGAAGCTGTTGACGGAGTTCAGCATGCCGAGCCCGGTGGACTCGTTGAAGCCCTGGAACCACGGGCCGCCACTCGACCCGCCGGTCATGTTGCAGCGCAGCCCCTGGTCCGCGGTCATGACGGTGTCGTTGAACGTGCGCCCGCTGCAGTAGATCAACCGGGAGCCGTCGAACGGCGCCGCCGCCGGATAGCCGAAGGAGAACATCTGCCGCCCCCTGGACTGGTTGAACGCCACGCCCTGCCCGCCCACGACGTCGGTCAGCGTCCGCCCCTGCAGCGGTGCGACCACGGCGGCGGCGACGTCGAAGTTGATGTCCTCGCGGGCGTTCCACTGCTGGGTGGTCAGCAGCGTGGTGGCGACCCACGTGCCGAACGGGCGCCGGCCGTTGTCGAACCCGGGGACGAACACCCAGTTGCGGTGCGCGGCGCCGTTCAGCTTCACACAGTGCCCCGCGGTCATCACGACGCTCTCGTTGGCGCTGGTCACGGCCGAGCCGGAGCAGGACGCGTTGTTGCCGTCCGCGGTGGTGAAGAAGACACGTCCGGTGGTGCGCACGATGGCGCCGCCGTCCGTCCAGCGCAGGCCCCGGCTGTTGGGCACCGCGGCCACCTGCTGGGCGTCGACGGCCGCGGTGCCGCGGATGGACCAGGGGGCGCCCTGAGCGGTGACGCCTGAGGCGACGCCGCGGGTGGTCCAGGAGGTGCGCCGGGTGGTGGTGTCCGAGGCGCCGCGGGTGGCCCAAGGAGTGCCCTCGGTCGGCCCGCCCGAGCGGGTGCGTCGCGCCGCGAGCGTGTCCAGCGGCTGCGCCGCCAGCATGCGCTGCGGCGTCCAGTAGCGCAGGACGGTCCTGGCCTCCGACCAGGAGTCCGCGCCGGACCACCCGGCCGGCCTGGGGTCGAGGCCGTTCGTGGTGCTGGCCTGCGCGCTGCCCGTGGGGACCAGGGCGCCCGCCACGGTGAGCACGACGGCGGAGAGCAGGACGACTCTGCGGTGCATTGCGTACCTCCCGGAACCTGAATCTGCCGTTTGGAGGTACGTACGGGGATCTCCATCTTCCTCAAGCCATGCGCAAATGGGTATGACTGACGCCCTATCGGCGGAGCAGCCGGGCAGGGACCGCGTCCGCCAGGGCCTTGTAGCCGGTGGGGCTCAGGTGGAGATGGTCTCCTACGTCGAAGGCCGCGATCAGGCGGCGCGGGTCGGCGGGGTCGCGGGTGGCCCGGTCGAGGTCGATCACCGCGTCGAACCTGCCGCTCGTGCGGATCCACTCGTTGACCGTCTGCCGGGCCGCCTCGCGGTATCCCTGGGCGTCGTCGTAGAAGCTGCCGCCGAAGGGAGTGAGCGTGGCGCCGTACACCTTGATGTCCTGCGCGTGCGCGCGCACGATGATCTGGTCGTAGGCGGCGATCAGCTCGTCGGCGATCTTCTTCTGGGCGTCCTGGGTGTCACCCGCCGTGCCGATGTCGTTGACGCCCTCGAAGACGATCAGCCAGGAGACACCGCTCTGCGCGAGCACGTCGCGGTCGAGCCGGGCCAGGGCGTTGGGGCCGAGGCCGTCGTTCAGCACGCGGTTGCCGCCTGCCGCCTGGTTGGCGATGGCGACGCCCGCGGTGCGGCGATCGGTCTGCAGCCGGTCGAAGAGCTGGTCCGGCCAGCGGTTGTTCTGGTTGGTGGTGGAGCCCCTGCCGTCGGTCAGCGAGTCGCCGAGCAGGGCGAGCGTCGCGGTGGCGGGCTTGGACCAGACCTCGATGCCGCTGAGGAAGTACCAGTGGTCGACGGGGGTGGCGCCGGTCAGGTCGGCGGCCTCGGCCTGGTTGCCGCCGGCGAGGTAGGAGGTGGTGCGGGAGCCGGGGTGTGAGGTGACGTCCGCGGACGCCTGGCCGTCGGCGAGGTAGAGGGTCACGCTCAAGACGGTGCCAGGGGGCAGCGCGAGGTCGAGCGGGTCGGACACGATCTGCGCGCCGACGGGCACGACCGCCGAGGGGCGCCCGTAGAACGTCACCGGCTGCAGGGTCTCCGGCTGGATCGCGCTCACCCCGGACTTGCCGCCGCTCGGCAGCGCCACGGTGGCGCGGGTGACGGGCAGTGGCGCGCCGCCGAAGGCGTTGGAGAAGCGCAGTCGCAGCCGCTGCCCGCCGACCGACACCCGCACGGTCTGCCGCACCGTGCTGTCGGCCAGGACCAGATTCTCCTTCGTGTACGGCGGGGGCGGCATGTTGCCGGGCTCGGTGAGCTGCGGCATCGCCGTCCACGTGGTGACCCAGTGCCCGCTGGGCTCGGAGGACCCGTCAGCCACCCCCGACGCTCCCATGGCGAGTCCCAGAACCGCGACGATGGCCCATTTCAGCGCCCTACCCATAGACCGGCCTCCCGAAATGTTTCGGGCAGGTGTCGAATATTTCGATCGCGAACGTATGACAGGTGGCCGCTGCGGTCAATGGTGTCCGGGATGCCCAGTTCATGATGAGGTCATGCCGGGCTCATGATCGTGTCTCTGGTGGGCGAGTTCGCAGGCCAGCAGGGTTGCACTCAGTCGATGTGAAGGAGTCGTCATGGGTGTCCTGCCTCAGCCACGTGAACTTCGGACGTGGCATGGTCCGCTGAGCTATTGTGCGGCGGCAATGGCGGTGCTGGCCGCCGTCAGCGTGATGGGGTTCGTCGTCGACGAGCGAACGCTGCTCGGCCAGGGGGTATGGCTCAAGCCGTTCAAGTTCTCGGTCTCCTTCGCCCTCTACGCGATCACGCTGGCCTGGATGATCGGCCAGGCCGCGCGGTGGCGGCGGACGTTGTGGTGGCTGGGCACCGTGACCGTGGGCGGGTTCATCGCCCCTGAGATCACGGCCATCACCTTCCAGGCGGCACGCGGCGTTCCCAGCCACTTCAACCTCTCCACCGGGCTGGACGACACGGTATTCAAGATCATGGGTGGGGCGGCCTATCTCGGCTGGCTGATGACCCTCGCGGTGGGGGTCCTCGTGGTGGCACAGCGCAGGGTGGACCGGGCGATGGCGTGGGCCATTCCGCTCGGGGTCGTCATCTCGCTCGCCGGCATGTCCATCGGCTACCTGATGACCGCTCCCACTCCTGACCAGGCGCAGGAACTGGCCCGCGGGCTGCGCCTGGCCACGCTCGGCGCGCACAGCGTCGGCGCTCCCGACGGCGGGCCCGGCATGCCGGTCACCGGCTGGGAGACGGGCGCGGGCGATCTGAGGGTGGCGCACTTCGTCGGCCTGCACGCCTTGCAGGTGCTCCCGCTGGTCGCGGTCGGCCTGCGCCTGCTCTCCCGCCGTCTTGACGTCCTCGCGGGCAGCGCCACCCGCACGGCACTGGTGATCAACGCCGCGTTCGGCTACGCCGGGCTCACCGCGTTGGTGTTGTGGCAGGCGCGGCGGGGACAGGCCCTCGTCCACCCCGACGCGCTGACGCTGGGGGCCGCAGCCGGTCTCGTCGCTCTGGTGTCGGCCGGTGCGGCCGTGATCGTGGGCGTCTCCGCGATCCGGCGGGCCCGGAGCGCCGGGCTGGGAGGACTGCCCGCCCGGCCGGCCGGGGCACTTGCCGGGCGGTGAGCCGATCCCGCGTCCGGATCCCGGAGACGGGTCTCCTAGGCTGCACGGGTGCGCAGGCAGGCGAAGCTGATCGTGGTCGTGGCGTTCGCGGGCTTCGCGAGCATCTACCTGGTGGCCGGGTCGCCGCTCGCGCCGGCCGTGTTCGGGGTGCAGGTCGTCTTCGCCGGGCGCCGTTCGTGGTGGCTGGTCGCACTCCAGGCCGCCCTGGCGTACGCCTCGGTGCTGGTGTACGGCTCTTCCGTCGGCATCCTCGGCTTCGTCGGCGGGGCGCTGCTGCTGACCCCGCTGTGGCCGCTGGCCCTGGCGGTGGTGGCCAGCGCCGCCCTGCTCGGCCCCGCCGACCCCGTGATCAGCATGGTCCTGGTCTCACTGGTTGTCTACGGCCTGACCAGGATGATCGACCGGATCGAGGAGGTGAACGCGGCCAGGCTGTCGCTGGCGGTGACCGCGGCGGCCGAGGAACGGCTGCGCATCGCCGCCGAGCTGAGCGCGGGCCTGGGCGGGGCGCTGGCCACGATCGCCGACGGCGCGCGTACGGGGACGCCCGACGTCGAGACGGCGCGCCGATCCCTGGCCGAGGCCAGGGCCGCCGCGGCCGGTTACCGGGCCATGTCCTTGGCCCCCGAGATCACCACGGCCAAGGCGATGCTGACCGCCGCGGGCGTCACCGTGAACGTGCGCGTGGGGCACGGCGAGCCGCTCGGCCCGGCGGGCGCGCTCCTGGCTGCGGTGCTCAGGGAGGCCGTGACAGAGATCGTCCGGCGGCGCACCGCCACCACCTGCCTCATCGAGACCCTCACCGAAGGCGACACGGTACGGCTGCGCGTCTCCAACGACGGCGCGCGCACGGCCGGCGACGAGAACCTGGGCGACCTGCCGGCCCAGGTCGAGGCGGCGGGCGGCACGCTCACGGTCGAGCTCGCCGGGGACGCCTCGATGACCGTGGAGGCCGTGCTGCCCACCACGCGCCCGCCCGCCCGGCCCGCTCGCGACAGCGCGCTGTCGACGGCGCTGCTGGCGGCCGTGCTGGTGGGGTTCTCGGTGAAGGCGCTCCTGATGGTCGGCTCGCTGTGGCCGGCGGCCCTGCTGGCCGTCATCGTCTTCATGCAGCTCCGATCGGTCGAGGGGCGGCACCCGGTGGCGCTGTCGATCATGGCGGTACTGACGTTCGCCCCGATCCCGCTGTTCGGGCAGGCGTGGCTGGGAGTGGCGGGGTTCCTGGCCGGGCCTATCCTGCTCGCCTTCTCGTGGCCTGTCGCGCTGCCGCTGGTCGCGGGCATCGTCGCGGTCGTCGCGGCCGCCGGCGTGCTGCTCGGCATGCCGGTCCCGCTGACCGTGAACTACGCGATCAGCACGCTGGTCACCGGCGTGGTCGTGTACGGGCTCCTCAGGCTGGCCCAGCTCGCCAGAGAGCTGCGCGAGTCGAGGGACAGCCTGGCCCGCGCGGCCGTCGTCGAGGAACGCCTGCGTGCCGCCCGCGATCTGCACGACCTCCTCGGCCACACCTTGGCGGCCATCCTGCTCAAATGCGAGCTCGCCCGCAGGCTCGACGCCGAGCGGGCACGCAAGGAGCTCGACGACGTGCTGACGATGACCGAGCGGGCGATGGAAGACCTGCGAACGGTGTCGGGCGAGCGCGGGGAGCTGTCACTGGCCGCGGAGGCCGAGTCGGCGCGATCGCTGCTGGCGGCCGCAGGCATCGAGGTCGAGCTCGACCTCGGCCATGGCAGGCTCGGCAGCGAGGTGGACACCACGCTCGGCATCGTGCTCAGGGAGGCTGTCACCAACGTCCTGCGGCACAGTTCGGCCGGCCGGTGCACGATCACGACCTCCGCACGGGACGGCACCGTGCGGCTGGTCGTGCGCAACGACGGGGTGCGTGCCACGCTGGGACGCCGCGGATCGGCCGGGATCGGCAACCTCACCACCCGGCTGGCGGCGCTCGACGGGCGGCTGGACGTCCGCCGCGAGCACGACTGGTTCGAGCTGGCCGCCACGGTTCCGACGCAGGCCTGGGTCCCGGCCTAGATCCAGCCCGCCTCTGCGGCGATGCGTACGGCGTCGGTGCGGTTGCGGGCGTTCAACTTGGTGACGATCGCCGTGATGTAGTTGCGGACGGTCCCGGCGCTCAGGAAGAGCCGGCCGGCGATCTCCGTGGCCTCGGCGCCCGCCGCGACCAGCCGCAGGACGTCGGCCTCACGCGGGGTGAGCGGGTTGTCGGCCAGGTTCCACGCGGTGATGGCGAGCGAGGGGTCGAGCACACGTTCTCCCCGGGCCACCTTCCTGATCGCGGACGTCAGCTCGTCCGGTGAGGCGGTCTTCAGCATGAACCCGTCCACCTGGGAGTCGAGCGCGCGGCGGAGGTGGCCCGGCTTGCCGTGGCCGGTGAGCATGAGCGTGCGGCAGCCGGGCAGTCTCGAACGCAGCTCGCCGGCGGCGGTGAGGCCGTCGATCGTGCCGGGCATGTCGATGTCCAGGACGGCCACGTCCGGCCGGTGGACGAGGGCGGCCGAGACCGCCGCGTCCCCCGACTCGACCGCCTCGACGACCTCGATGTCGGGCTCGAGGGTGAGCAGGGTCACGAGGGCTTCCCTGATCACATGCTGGTCCTCCGCCAGGATCATACGAATCACCTGACCATTATGTCCGGATCATGATGATGTCATGGCGGAGTGGTGAGCGGCTCTCTGGTGGGTGAAAGCGCAGATCAGCAGGCTGGAGCCCATGACAGACGCAGTGCGGTTGGATGCGGTGAGCAAGGTGTACGGCAGGGGCCAGGGCGCGGTGGCGGCCCTGCGCGAGGTGTCGGTCGGCATCCCCCGGGGGACCTTCACCGCCGTCATGGGCCCCTCGGGCTCCGGCAAGAGCACGTTCCTGCATTGTGCGGCCGGTCTCGACGTCCCCAGCTCGGGATCGGTACGGCTGGGCGGCACCGACCTGGCGGGCATGGACGAGAACGCGCTGACCCACCTCAGGCGGCGCCGCATCGGCTTCGTGTTCCAGGCCTTCAACCTGGTCTCCGCGCTGACCGTGACGGAGAACATCACGCTGCCGCTCAAACTGGCCGGCGCCCGGGTCGACCGGGCCTGGCTGGACGAGGTCGTGCACAGGGTGGGCCTCGGCGGGCGTACAGATCACCGCCCGGCCCAGCTCTCCGGCGGCCAGCAGCAGCGCGTGGCGATCGCCAGGGCGCTGGTGACCAGGCCGGAAGTGGTGTTCGGCGACGAGCCGACCGGCGCGCTGGACACCATGACCGCCCGCGACGTGCTGACGCTGCTGAGGGAGGCGGTCCACGCGCTCGGCCAGACCGTGGTGATGGTCACCCACGACCCGATGGCCGCCGCGTACGCCGGCACCGTGTTGTTCCTGGCGGACGGCCAGATCGTGGACACGATGACGGCTCCGACCGCCGAGAAGGTGGCCGAGCGCATGACCAGGCTCGGAGCGTGGAAGCGATGATCTCCTTCGCGTTGAAGACGCTCAGGCACCGCAAGGCCGGATTCGCCGGCGCGTTCGTGGCCCTGCTGTGTGCCGGCGCGCTGGTGACGGCGTGCGGGATGTTGCTGGAGACGGGCCTGCGCGGCGGGGTGATGCCCGAGAGGTACGCGGGCGCCCCGATGATCGTGGCCGGCGACCAGTACGTCAGGCAGGCCAAGGAGAGCGGGAAACAGAAGGCCAAGCTCCTGTCCGAGCGCAGGTGGATCCCCTCCTCCATCGCGGAGCGGATCGCACGCACTCCCGGTGTCGCGAAGGTGGTCACCGAGGTGAGCTTCCCCTACGCCGGGTTCACCGCACACGGCTGGGAGTCCGCCGCGCTCACCCCCTTCACGCTCGCCGAGGGCCGCGCCCCGAGGGCCGCGGACGAGGTGGTCGTCGACGCCCGCCACGCGGATCGGCAGATCCCCGGCTACCGCGTGGTCGGGGTGACCGAGCAGGCGCTGCCCAGCCAGGACACGATCTTCTTCACCACCGGTGAGGCCCGCCGCCTGGCCGGGCGAGATGGTCTCGTGACGGCGATCGGCGTCTGGCCGCGGGTCGACGTCACCGTCCAGGGCGCGGTCGTCCACACAGGTGACGAGCGCGGCGCGGTCGAGTTCCCGGATGCGGAGAACTCCCGCGTCATGCTCATCAGCCTGGGCGGCGCGCTCGGCGGCACCTCGCTGCTGGTGGCGATCCTCGTCGTGGTGGGCACGTTCGCCCTGTCCATGCAGCAGCGCCGGCGTGAGATCGCCATGCTGCGCGCGGTCGGCGCCACGCCACGGCAGGCAAGGAAGCTCATCGGCGGCGAGGCCCTGCTCATCGGCCTGGTCGCGGGGCCGCTCGGCTCCGGCGCCGGGATCCTGCTGGGGCTCTGGCTGCGGACCCGGTTTGTCGCGCTGGGCGCCATGCCCGCCAACCTGCGGCTGGTCGTCAGCCCGTTCCCCGCGATCGTCGCGGCGGTGACCACTCTCGTGGCCGCGTGGGTGGCGGCGCGGGTCTCCGCCCGCCGTACTGCGAGGATCAGGCCGGTGGAGGCGCTGGGCGAGACGGCGCTGTCGGCGGGCGGCCTGCCGCCGGTCCGGTTGATCGCCGGCCTGCTCGCCCTCGCCGGCGGCGTGGCGCTGACGATCGTGCTGTCCTCCCTGTCCACCGAGGCGGCCTCCAGCCCCGTCACCATGCTCACCGCGCTGGTGTGGACGACGGCGGTCGCCCTGCTCGGGCCGTCGATCGCGCGGGCGGCGACGGCGCTGCCCTTGCGGGCGCCCGGCGTCGTGGGGTACCTGGCACGGAAGAGCCTGCGCGCCGGCACCGGGCGGCTGGCCTCGGTGATCACCCCGTTGACCCTGATGACGGCGATGACGTGCACGATCCTGTTCGTGCAGACCACCATGGGGCACGCCGCCCGGAGCGAGCTGAACGCGGGCGTCAGAGCCGACTACGTGCTCGGCCCGGGCGCGTCCGCGGACGCGGCACGCAAGGTGCCCGGCGTGCGCACCGCCACCGAGGTGCTGCGCACTTCTGTCCGGATCGATCTCGAGAAGTACGCGGTCCAGGCCGTCACGCCCGACGGGCTGGGCCGGACGATGGATCTGGGCGTGGTGGCGGGCTCGCTGGACGGGTTCGGCGACACGTCGGCGGCGATCAGCCGGACGGCCGCCGAACGCCTGGACGCCGGCCTCGGCGACCAGGTCCGGCTGGTGCTCGGCGACGGCACCCCCGCCACGGTGCGGATCACCGCGATCTACGCCCGGGGCCTCGGCTTCGGCGACCTGACCCTCTCCTACCGCCTCGTCGCGGGCCACGTCGACGACCCCCGGGGCACCGTCCTGGTCGCCGGAGGAGACCGCGAGGCTCTTGGCAGGCTGCCCGGCGTGACCGTGCTCGACCAGGCGCAGGCGGCGGAGGCGGGCACGCCCGACGCGGCGGTGACCTACGTCGCGATGGGCCTGATCATCGCCTTCTGCGCGATCGCCGTGGTGAACACGCTGGCCATGTCCACGCTGGCCAGGTCCCGCGAGCTTGCCCTGCTGCGTGTCGTGGGCACCACACGGCGGCAGGTGGCGCGGATGCTGCGAATGGAGACGCTGACGGCGACCGGCCTCGCCGTGGTCGCCGGCACGGCGATCTCGCTGGTGACGCTGGTGGCCTTCAGCAGGGGGATGACGGGGTCGGCGCTGCCGTACGCGCCGCCGGTCACCTACCTCGCGGTGGTCGTCGCCGTGGCGGGGCTGGCGCTGACGGCCACGGCGATTCCGGCCAGGTTCCTGCTGGGCCCACGACCGGCCGACGCGCTCGGCGCACGCGAGTGACGATGCCGAATCAGGCGAATGTTCAGCGAGGTGTAAGCATTCCACTCCAAGCTGGAGGGAATACGTCTATGCCACGGGGTGAACATGCGCCGAATGCTGATCGCGCTGGGCCTTGGTCTCGTGCTCGCGCCCGCGCCGGCTGCAGCCGCCGCACCGTCCTACACGCTGCCCAAGACGGTCGTCACCGCCACCGTGAACGGCGACGGCACGGTGAAGGTGGTCGAGGACCACACGTTCCGGTTCTCGGAGGCCGGTCACGGGGCCTACGTCGACATCCCGCGCCTGGGCGGGACCGAGGTGGAGAACGTCACGGTCGGCGAAGGCAAGGCCCTCTACCATGCCGAAGGGACGCCGGAGCTGAACGTGGCGCGCCCGGAGGAGACGTTCGCGGAGGGCGACTGCACTGACGGGCCGCATCGGGTGGTCTGGTACTTCTCCGCCGAACCCGGGACCACGCACACGTTCCGGCTGGCGTACACGCTCAGGGGCGCGGTCACGGCGTACGAGAAGCACGCCTTCCTGCACCTCCCGCTCTGGGGCAGCGGCTGGAAGCGCGACCTGGACGAGCTGCGGGTCTCGGTACGGCTGCCGCGAGCCGCCAAGGGCGGGCACCAGCAGTACCGGGCGTACGGGCGCTCGGACAGCGGCTTCAAGCCCGCCCTCTCCAAGGACAAGCGGACCGTCACCGGCACCGCCCGGGACGTGGCCGCCGGGCATCCCGTCTCGCTCGACCTGGCCCTGCCCACCGCCCAGCTGACCGACGTGACCCCCGAGAAGGGGACCGGCGCGGCCAGGCTGGCAAAGCTCGAGAAGAGCGTGCCCGAGGCGGCCACGACCTCCCAGTGCGTGCTGGACTCCGTGGAGGAGGAGGATCACGTGCCGCCTGAGACCTTCTCCGACACCGGCTCCTCGTCCACGGGGTTCGGCGGCTTCTTCATAGGCCTCGTGGTCGTGGTGGGCCTGATCTTCTTCATAGGATCCCTGATACGCAGGGCCGGGGCGGCCGGAGGGTGGACTTACGGGACGTCACGCCCGCGCAACCATTATCGGCACACGCACCATTCTCATACTTGGAGCAGCGGGAGCTCGAGCAGCGGTTTCAGCAGCTCCAGTGACTCCGGCAGCTCCGGCAGCTCCGACTCCGGTGGCTCGGGTAGCTCCGGCAGCAGCTCCAGTGACGGCGGCGGCGGAGCCTGGTGAGCCGTTAATTCGGTTGCGCCGGGTTTCGGATGGCTCGTACTGTTACGGACATGCGCCTTTACCTGTAATTCGCACTCAGCAGCGATACCGCATCAGTCCACCCAGACGCGGCAGCTGTGCATGTCGAGCGGCCTCCACGAGCCGCGTCGCGAGTTACGTAGAGGAGCTTCCTTATGCGAGTTCGTTCCGGCAAGAAGAATCGGCCCGAGTTGCCCGCGCCACGGCAAATGCCCAGGATGCCGCAACGCCCGGTCGCGCCACCCAGGCGCATCCCGTCCAAGGGCCGCTGAGGACAACTACCCGGGATGGTAGTTAGCGAGCGCCGCCTCCACCGTACGCCAGGAGGCGGCGCTCGCCCTTTTCACGCCCATGCGCTGAGCTTCGCGGGATTGCGCATGGCCCAGACGTGCTCGATGAGACCGTCCGCGAGCCCGACCGACACCACGGCGAGGGGCTGTCCTGCCTCATCACGGGCCACGAGCCCTGGCTGCCCGTTCACGGTGGTCGTGTGTATGGTCAGGTCGGGTTGCCGCCTGTGCACGCCGAGGAGGAAGCGGGCGATCCGTTCGGCTCCCTCGATGGGGTCGAGTGCGGCGCTGACGAGGCCGCCGCCGTCGGTGATGGCGGTCGCGTCCGGGTCGAGCAGTCCGACCAGGGCCGTCAGGTCACCGCTCTCCCACGCCGACTTGAACGCGGTGACGATGCGCGTGTGCTCCTCCGCGGGCACGTGATTGTCGTCGCGTTCCCGTACGCGACGGCGTGCCGATGAGGCGAGCTTGCGACACGCCTGCGGCGAGCGGCCCACGATGTCGCCGATCTCAGCGAACGTGTACGTGAACACGTCATGCAGGACGAACGTCACCCGCTCGGCCGGAGTCATCGACTCGAGCACGACGAGCAGCGCCATGCTTATCGACTCGTCCAGTGAGACCCGGTCGGCCGGATCTACAGCGCTGTCGGTGACAGTCTGGCTCGTCCACCGGGTCGAGGCCGGGACGGGCTCGGGCAGCCACTCGCCCACGTACTGTTCATGCCTGGCCCGGGCGGAGCCGAGGACGTCGAGGCAGATCCTGCTCACTGTCGTGACGAGCCAGCCCATCGGGGAGGCGATCTCGGCCCGCTTCCGATCCGGCAGGGCGTACCACCGCGTCAGGGCCTCCTGAACGGCATCCTCCGACTCCGACACCGAACCGAGCAGGCGGTAGGCGACGCTCATGAGCACCCCTCGATCCACCGCCGGTGACGTCATGCTCTCCGCTTCTCCCAATGCGCTCCTCACGACAGTAATGACGAAACACCACCCCGAAGTGTGAGGCGACGCCGGCCCCCCGCGAGCGACTTCACACTTCAGGCGGCTGCGTCGTCATCAGCAATGGGGCACAAACGACCCCACCGCCCGAGGAACCCATTGAAGGCACCACATGTCGATCGCATACGTCACGGTGGCCATCGCCACCATCGGGGCCAACGCGTGGGCCGCCGTCGCCGACTTCGCCCGCGCCAAGTTCGTCCTGGCCAACTCCGCAGAGCTCGACATCTCCCAGTCGTGGCTGCCCACGCTGGGCGCACTCAAGGCCGCCGGCGCGGCGGGTCTGCTGCTGGGGCTCCTCGGTGTGCCCGCCATCGGGCTCATGGCGGCCACCGGCCTCGTGCTGTACTTCGTCGGCGCCGTCATCGTCCACGTCCGGGCGCGCGCCTACGTCAAGATCGCTATCCCCGGGCTCTTCCTGGCGCTCGCGGCCGCCGCATTGGCCCTCACATTGACTCACTGACGGCCGCCGCCTTTTTGCTTTCTTTGATCGGCCATCGGGCAGAGCTGAACTCATTTCCGAGGGCCGTTGCTATCGTCAAGTGGGTCATGCTCATGAGAATGGCGGAGGACACGTTGCGGGCATTCGTACGGATTGTTGTGGCAGTCGTGGTCGGGGGCAGCGCGCTGCTGGGCGCGACCGCCGCGTCAGCCTCCGCGCCGCTGCCGCCGGAGAATTCCCTGCTGACCCGCCTGTTCGGCGCCGACGTCGGCACCGTGCTCGGGACACTCCCCAGTGTTTTCTGCGGCAATCGCCTGTTCAACTACAACTCGCCGTCGACCGATTCGCCGACGACGTGTGTCAATGGCCCGGTTAATTCCGGCAACTCCACGAACAGCGGGAATTACCATAGCGAGGGCGATCCCATCAACAGTGGTAACTTCGCGAACACCAACGGTTCCACAGGCAGCGGCAACACCGGCAGTGGCGGTAACTTCGCCAACGGGGACCAGTCCATTTCTCCGGACTGGTGACGGGGCATGAGGGCTTTGCCGCGGAGGGCCGGAGCGGTCGTGGCGGGTCTCGGGCTGATGGTGGCGACGGCCGCGATGTCGATGCCGCCGGCCGAACCCGCCGTGCCGGCCGAGGTCCCCGTTTTCTGGCCCCGCTTCCCCAAGGGCAGCGGCAACACGCGGAAGAGCGGCAACTACTGGAGCAGGGGCCGCCAGGTGAACAGCGGCAACTTCTCGGTCGCGAACGCCTCCCCGAAGAGCAACAACGTCTACAGCGGATCCAACTACGCCAACGGCCCCCAGTGCTTCATCGAGCGCAACGCCGTCGTCAAGCGGCGGGGCTGTTGACCGGTCCCGCGGACGGGGCGCCCATGGGCTCCCCGGCCCGAGCGCTCGGCGACGCCCTGGTCAAGGGCGGCACGTGAGGCGAAGCCGGGCCCACGAGTTGTTGTCATAGCCCTTGGGATTCCACAGCGCCGCCGGAGATTCCGGCTGCAGGGCGCCGGTGGAGTCCCAGGCGCGGGCGGTCACCACCGTCTCGCCGGGGGACAGCTCGATGGTGGTGCGCCAGTGCTGCCACGCCCACGGGCTCTGGGGCTCGTCGAGTTCGGCCTGGATCCAGGTGCGGCCGTCGTCAACGGACACGTCGAGCCGGGCAACGATGCGGTCGTCGCCGGCGAAGGCGTAGCCGGTGACCTCCACCGGGCCGGGGGGCAGGGGAGTGGCGCCGTCCGGTCGCAGAATGTCGCAGTTCAGAGCGACCGGTCCCAGAGAGATCCCGTCGCCCGGGCGGGCCCGATGAGGGTCGGCCTCGGCGGGGAGGATCTGATAGTCCACGGCCTGGAAATAGTTGGCGGACGGCTCGCTCAGAGCGGTGATCTGCCGGAGCCATTTGACGCTCCGGGCGCCGATCCAGCCGGGCACGACGGCGCGCAACGGCGCACCGTGGACTCGTGGCAGGGGCCGGCCGTTCATGCCCCAGGCGAGCAGGACCTCGCCCGACAGGGCCTTGGCCACCGGAATCGAACCGCCGAAGGGCTGGGGCGGTTCGGCGGCTTGGGACACGTCCGCGGCGGCGAAGGCTGTATGCGCGGCTTCGGGCAGTAGTCCCGCCTCGGCGAGAACGTCGGCCAGCCGTACACCGCTCCACACCGCGGTGGCGGTCGCGCACGGGCCCCAAGGATTCTCTCCGGGGATGTCGCGAACCTCCATCAGCCCGGCGCGCCGATTGCCCGCGCATTGCAGCGTCGCCGTGACGTCACATTGCTCGAACCTGTCGTGCAGTTCGCGCAGGGACAGTATCAACGGCCGCTCAACCAGCCCGCCGACCTCCAGCTGCCAGGTGTCCGCGTCGAGCTCAGGAACGGGGCCGTGGTTGCGGCTGTAGAAACTCTCGAACGAAGTGATCGTATTATCGGCCAAGGCCTGCCGAGGTGGCTCCGCGTTGTACGGCTCCCGGCTGTGCACGATCATGTCGCTTCTTTTGCCCCACGGTTTCATGGGGACGATGTACCCGGTGCCCCTTCTCAGCCTCCGTTCATGTTCTACCCAGGTTTCCAAAAGACAGCTCGGTCAGGATCGCAGCAAGCAAGGACGTCGAGGGACGGTTCAGAGTGAAATCAACGAGATTCAAGGTGGCCGTGGTCGCGCTGGCCGCGTGTGCCTCTCTCGCGGCGTGCGGATCGAGCTCCGGCGACACCTCCGCGGCATCGACCACAGCCCCCGCGAGCAGCGCCGCGAGCAAGACCGGGAAGGTGTCGGCCAACACCGCCGGCGAGAGCGAGATCGCGGCGGCGCTCCAGGCCGCGGGCGTCGACAACGCCGAGCGGTGGGCCCGCGAGGTGACGGAGTATCGCCCGTACGCCGCCGACGACCCTAACCTCACCTCGCTGCGGGACAACCTCGCCAAATACAACCCCGGCCAGGAGACCGTCGACAAGATCGTCTCCGCGCTGGTCCCGTGAACCGGACGCTCGTCCGGCGCGCCCTGCTGGCGCTGACGGCGGTCGGCGTCCTCGGCGCCGCCTTCGAGCTCGCCACGGAGCAGCACTGGAAGAGCACCGAGCAACTGATACCCTGGGGCGCCCTCGCGCTCCTCGGGATCGCGGTGCTCCTCATGCTCGTCAAGGATTCGCCCCGGCTGGTCGCCGCCGTCCGGCTGATCGCGCTGGCCGTCGTGGTCGCATCGGCGTTCGGCGTCTACGCGCACATCACGGCGAATTACGACGCGGGTCCGCTCGACCAGCGCTACGCCTCGACGTGGGATGCCCTGCCGACCCTCACACGCTGGTGGTACGCACTGACCAAGGCTGTGGGGCCGGCACCGCCGCTCGCCCCCGGCATGCTCGGACAGTCGGCCCTCATGCTGCTGCTCGCCACCCTCATCGGGCGCGGGCCCGCTCCAACTGACGCCCCCGAAGTACTGCGCCTGGAGGCCCCCGGCTCCCGATGACACCCGGCCGGGCAGCCCCGCCTCACACCAGTGGCAGGCTGCGGTCCAGGCCGGTGATACGCAGCAGCTTGGACATGGATGGGCGGGGCGCGGCCAGGGCCAGCGTGATGCCCATCAGCCGGGCGCGGTGCTGGATGCCGACCATGACGCCCAGGCCGGAGGCATCGCAGAAGGACACCGCGGACAGGTCGAGGATGAGCATGCTCCTGCTGGACTTCAGGATGCTCAGCAGACGCGAGCGCAGCGCCGGGCTGGTGAAGATGTCGATCTCACCGGACAGGCGGACGGTGGTCGGCGCCGACAGGTCCGCCCTGCCGAGTGGGAAGGTGTCGGTGCAGGTCATGCGGTGCTCCGGCGGGGGAAGGGATTCGGCTTGACCCATCCGGTGCGGGCGGGACACGTCCTGATCGATGACTTGCCCGCCCTCGTTCTCCCAGCCGGCGAAGGCGTCGTCCTCCGGCGCGCCGGTGGCCGGCTCGGCAGGCATGTACCCGCCGTAGGAGCGCGCCGCCTGGCCGGAACCGGTGCCGGGCGGAACGACCATCAGCGTGACGGGTTCGGCCCCCGCGAAGGTCAGGACGATCAGGTGCGGATCGGCTCCGCGCAAGCAGTCCACCCCGACCTCCCGGCCACGGGCGGGGATACGGTACGGGATGCCGTCCCAGAGATCCGCATGCAGGCCGATGCGTAGCGTGATCCGGTCCAGCCGCTGGTCGACCGCGGCAATGAGGCCGGGCAGTTCGGCGGCGGCGTCGCGAGAGTACGGCCACCACACTCCGTCCCTGCTGCCACGCCGGTCAGGGACGGGATCCAGCCAGAGCCGGACCGTGGAGTCGATGGCGGGGGTTGCACCGACGGCGCTCAGCGGTGGCGCGGGGTGCGTGAGAAATGCCATGATCGTCGGCCTGTCCGGGCCCCTTCACAGGGCCGATTGTCCATCGCCGGGGGCGACGCCGACCTGAATGCCAACGCTCGGAAAGTCCTCGGTAATTTCAGGTTAACCCTGCATTTCGGAATAGCCCCATTTGGAGAGTAAAATTCAGTCGTGATTTTAGAAATCATCCGAATTCGGTAAACGGCGTGCATCGAAGTGGCATTCACCAAAGAGGCCGCCCGCATCCCCGGTTCAAACCGCGCCCACGGCCGGCCTTCGTGGGATCGACGAAGCGCGCTACGACAAGCTCCACCGAGCGCCGTCCTTCCTCGCCGTGAAGCTTGCGACGTCCCTGATCACAACCTAGAAGCCACCTCCTGGCGTACGTCCGCGTCCTGTTCGGCGTCGGATCGCTCACCCCCGCCTACGTCGACGCGCTGGTC
Organism: Nonomuraea sp. CA-141351; assembly: GCF_050944675.1. Taxonomy (NCBI): domain Bacteria; kingdom Bacillati; phylum Actinomycetota; class Actinomycetes; order Streptosporangiales; family Streptosporangiaceae; genus Nonomuraea; species Nonomuraea sp. CA-141351. The sequence goes on along the minus strand of NZ_CP191982.1, from coordinate 12,264,599 downwards.
GACCGCCGGCTCGTCTTCCCCGGCAGAAGCCCAGGGGGCGCGGCCTCGATGTCCCGGACTTCGCCGCCGACGAACGCGCACGGGGAATCGGAGTCCGCGTAACACACCCACAGATCAGGATTTATCCCGTTAGGGTGCAGAAGGTCCGCCCCGGCCGTCACAGGAGTAACTCCACTCATGCCGAATGCCGAACCACTGCGCCCAGGAGACCCCCAGACGATCGCGGCCTACCGGATCGTCGGGCGGCTCGGCGAGGGAGGACAGGGGATCGTCTACCTCGGCCAGGCCCCGGACGGCCGGCCCGTGGCCGTCAAGGTGCTGCGGCAGTCCGTCGGCGGCGACAACCGGTTCGCCAATGAGATCGCCGCGGCCCGGCGTGTGGAGCCGTTCTGCATCGCCCAAGTGCTCGACGCGTCGATGGGCGCGCGTCCGTACATCGTCAGCGAGTACGTCGAAGGGCCGTCGCTGCAGCAGACGGGTCGCCATCACGGCGCCGACCTGCAGCGTCTGGCCGTCAGCACGGCCACGGCGCTGGCCGCCATCCACAAGGCGGGCATTGTGCACCGTGACTTCAAGCCCGCCAACGTGCTGCTCGGACGGGACGGGCCGCGTGTCATCGACTTCGGCATCGCGCGCGTCGCCGACTCCGCGGTCACCGTCACCAGCAGCGTCGTCGGGACGCCCGCGTACATGGCCCCCGAGCAGCTCGCCGGCGCGTACGTCGGCCCGGCGGCGGACGTCTTCGCCTGGGCCTCTGTCATGGTGTTCGCGGGGACGGGCACGCCGCCGTTCGGCGACGATTCGCTGCCCGCCGTCATCAACCGCGTCCTGAACCACGAGCCGTTCCTGGGCGACTTACCGGAGCCGCTGCGCTCGGTCGTGTACGCCTGCCTGGCCAAGGACCCCGGCGCCCGCCCGCAGATGCGGGACGTCCTGCTGCGCCTGCTCGGCGGGCAACGGTCCGCCTCCGGAAGCCCGGTGGGGCATCAGCACCCCGCACCCGGCCCCTGGCACGCGCCGGCAGGTGGCGGTCAGCCCCGTACCCTTCCGCCGCGCCGCGCGGCACCGCGTTTCCCGCTGATCGCCGGCGTCTCCGGAGCGGTCGCCGTGTGCCTGGCGGCCGGCGTCGTCGTCTGGAACGCCTCGAGGGATCCCGCCCCCCCACCGGCGCTGGCCGCCGGCTCCAGCGAGCCGTCCCCCTCCGCCACCACCACGGCCAAGCACAAGAAGACCGTCGCGCCCAAGAAGACGACGCGGACCCCACCGATCACCCCCAAGACCACGCGGCCGCGCCCGACCCCCTCGCCGTCTCAGGCGCGCACCACCATCCGTCCAACGCCCACGCGGACGCCGACGAAGAAGCCGGCCACCACGCGCCCGTCGCCCACCGCGAGCAAGACCAAGGCCGCCTCGTTCAGCCTCGCCTACGTACGGGTCGCCGGCGCGTCTAGGATCAACGACGCGGGCGTCACCTGTTACTCGGGCTCGGTGAGCTTCGGCGTCGGGCTGGACGCGTCTGAAATGGGAGCCCCGTTCTCCTACCAGTGGCTCGTCGACGGCCAGGTGATCGAGAGCGGCTCCAGGCGGATACCGTCCTACGGCCGAAGCGACTATTTCGGCTCGAAGAAGCAGGTCAGCCCCGACCTCGGGTCCAAGCACACGGTGGTCTTCCAGCTCATCTCGCCGGTGCGGAAGACGAAGTCGACCACGTGGACCATGTGCTGACCCGTACTTGGCTGTGGGGCACCGCGACCATGGTGCTGAAATCTACGAGTCGGCGACGTTTGCCATGCTCGGAAAATGTTTGTCGTGATTCGCCCTGGTTTAACGGACGGAAAGCGGGATGAAGCCGTACGAAATTCTGGGGAAAAACGTAGTCCGGGCCTGCACCCTGGTGGGTGCGGGCCCGGACTAGTGACACGCGTCGAGTCAGGCGGCGACGATGTTCTCCGCCTGCGGGCCCTTCTGGCCCTGGACGATGTCGAAGGACACCTTCTGGCCCTCGGTCAGCTCACGGTAGCCGCCGTTGGACACGATGTTGGAGTAGTGCGCGAAGACGTCGGCGCCGCCGCCGTCCTGCGCGATGAAGCCGAAGCCCTTTTCAGAGTTGAACCACTTCACGGTTCCGGTTGCCATGTCGATCTCCTTCAGATAAGTGCTGAATCCCGAGGAATTCACGTCGCGCGGATTCTGTGTCGCCGCGATGAGCCCATCCGGAAATGACCGGCAAACGAAACGCGCCCGAAGATCATACTCTGCGGGCGCGCACAAAGTCCTTATGGGTACCACAACTACAACGCAGGACAGTCTAGCACGCACTTCTGGTGCACCGCGCTAAGGCGTTTCCCGTTTTTATCGCCACCTCTGATGAGGTTTGCCCGTAATGACTGTTTCTCCTCGCGCCGACTCCGAGTAGAGCTCGCCGTTGTGGGCGCCGGAGGCGAACCGAAACGGCTGGAGCTCCTGCCCTACGACGAGTGCGGCCTGTCGGTCGAGCCCGGGGCTCGGCCGGGCCAAGGGCCTACGCCCTGGATTCCACTCTCACCAAGCCTCCATCTTCCGGCATCGGCCGTTCGAGATCCGGCACGGCGAAACCGATCACGGCCGGCCGGCATCGAGCGCGCGGAGGGTGGCAGCGACGCCGTCGGCGTTGAGCCGCTCCAGGCAGTCCGTGACCAGCTCGCGGAAGACCCGGTGCTCCCGGAGGTCGGCGCCGAAGATCTCCTCGATCGCCAGCAGGCGGTTCACGGTCGCCGCGGCGGAGCCCGTTCCGTCTCCGCGCAGCCGGTCGGCCAGCGGGTCGTCCAGCTCGCGTGACGTGGTGACGTGCCGCATCCACCCGCCCACGGCCAGCGCGATCCACCGGGGTTCGTGCCCGCCGGCCAGCCGGTCGCGCGCCGGGTCCAGCAGGCGCTGCGGCAGCTTCTGCGAGCCGTCCACCGCGATCTGCGCGACGCGGTGCCGCAGGCCGGGGTTGGCGAACCTGGTCAGCAGCGACTCCTTGTACCCCGCGAGGTCGAACCCGTCCAGCCCGTCCAAGGTGGGCGAGAGGTCGTCGTCCATCAGCCGGCGGAGGAACCCGGCGAACGCGGGATCGTCCACGGCCCCGGACACGTGCGCCGCCCCCGACAGGTAGGCGATGGCCGAATGGCTGCCGTTGAGCAGGCGCAGCTTCATGCGCTCGTACGGCCGGACGTCACCCACCAGGAGCGCCCCCGCCTTGTCCCAGGCCGGCCGGTCCCCGGCGAAGGAATCCTCGATCACCCACTGCGTGAACGGCTCGGTGACGACCGCGCCCAGGTCGGTCACGCCGAGCCTGGCGGCCATGTCGTCCAGGTCGGCCTGCGTGGTCGCGGGGACGATCCTGTCCACCATGGTCGCGGGGAACCTGACGTTCTCCTCGACCCACTGGAGCAGCGGCGGCTCGCACAGCTCTGTCACGAGCCCGGCGAGGGTGGCGCCGTTGTCGGGGAGGTTGTCGCAGGAGACGACGGTGAGCGGGCCCGCGTCCGCGGCGGCACGGGCGCGTAGCCCGGCGACGAGCCTCCCGATCGCGCCGGGCCGCGGGTCGCGGCGGTACGCCTTCTCCGTGATGGTCAACGTGACGACCGCGGTCTCCGGCGCGGCCAGCCGTGCGGCGAGGTCGTCACCAGGGGCGAGCACGTCGCGCACTGATCCGACCACGCGGACCTCGTCGCCGGTGCGCACGCCGTACAGGCAGTCCTGGGGGCGGAGCCGGTCGGCCACGTCGGTGCTGCGCTGGCTGGCTCCGCAGATGCCCCAGCGGTCGTCGCCGGTCTCCGCCATGGCGCGCTCGGTGTAGACGGCCTGGTGGGCCCGGTGGAAGGCGCCGATGCCGAGGTGCACGACGCCGGTGAGGCGCGGCTCCGCGAGCGGGCGCGCGGTGGGCGCGACCCTGGACAGGGTGGCGCGGCTGAGTCTCACCAATTGTGCATGCTCCCGTCCGTCAGCCGGTTGACCGGCAGGTAGGCCGGTTCGTAGGGATAGCGGGCGGCGAGCTTCTCGTCGATGTCGACGCCGAGGCCGGGCTCCTCGCTCGGATGGAGGTAGCCGTCGGCGAAGTGGTAACCGTGCGGGAACACCTCGTCGGTGGCCTCGGTATGCCGCATGTACTCCTGGATGCCGAAGTTGGGGACGGCGATGTCAAGGTGGAGCGCGGCCGACATGCAGACGGGGGAGAGGTCGGTGGCGCCGTGCGAGCCGGTGCGCACGTGGTGGAGCGCGGCGAGGTCGAAGATCCGCCGCAGGTGGGTGATCCCGCCCGCGTGGACGACCGTGGCCCGGATGTAGTCGATGAGCTGCTCGCGGATCAGCTGCTCGCAGTCCCAGATCGAGTTGAACACCTCGCCGACCGCGATCGGTGCCGTGGTGTGCTGCCTGATCAGCCGGAACCCCTCCTGGAGCTCGGCGGGCACCGGATCCTCCAGCCAGAAGGGCGCGTACTCCTCCAGCCGCGAACCGAGCCGACCGGCCTCGATAGGGGTGAGCCGGTGGTGGATGTCGTGCAGGATGTGCAGGTCGTGGCCGAAGCGGTCGCGTACGGCGGCGAACAGCTCGGGCACGACGCGCAGGTAGCGCTCGGTCGACCAGGTGGCCTCGCTCGGCAGCTTGGCGTCGGCGGGCTCGTAGAACATCTTGTCGTTGCTGACGCCGTAGGTCACGTCGAGACCGGGTACGCCGCACTGCACGCGGACCGCGCGGTAGCCGAGTTCGACATACTTCGCGACCTCGTCGAGCACCTCGGGAATCGTCTCGCCGTTGGCGTGGCCGTACACGGTGACGCCCTCGCGTGAGCGCCCGCCGAGCAGCTGGTAGACGGGCAGCCCGGCGACCTTGCCCTTGATGTCCCACAGGGCAGTGTCGACGGCCGCGATCGCGGTCATCGTGACCGGGCCGCGCCGCCAGTACGCGCCGCGGTAGAGGTACTGCCAGGTGTCCTCGATGCGCGCGGGGTCGCGGCCGATGAGCAGCGGGCAGACGTGGTCGCGCAGGTAGGACGCGACCGCGAGCTCCCTGCCGTTGAGCGTCGCGTCGCCGATGCCGGTGACGCCGTCCGAGGTCGTGATCTTCAGGGTGACGAAGTTCCGGCCCGGGCTGGTGACGATGACCTTGGCGTCGGTGATTCTCACTGGTAGGCCTCCAGGTCGGCGAAGAGCGTGCAGTCCGGGTGGGTACGCAGGATCGAGGCGGGACAGCTCTCGGCGACCGGCCCGTCGAGCGCGGCGGCGAGCGCGGCCTTCTTGTTCGGGCCGGGCACGGTGGCGACCAGCGTGCGCCCGGCCATCAGCGTGGGAACGGTCAGCGTGATCGCCCGCTCGGGCACGTCCGCGAGCGTGGCGAAGCACCCGTCGCTGACCTGTTGCCGACGGCAGGCGTCGTCGAGCTCGACGACCTTGACCGCGAGGGGATCGCCGAAGTCGGCCACCGGAGGATCGTTGAACGCCAGGTGGCCGTTGTCGCCGATGCCCAGGCAGACCAGATCGATCGGGCCGCGGCCGAGGAGTTCGGCGTAGCGCGCGCTCTCCGCCTCCGGGTCGTCGCCCGGCTCGATCACGTGGACCGCGCCGGGCCGTACGGCGTCCCAGAGCTCGTGGTGGAGGAAGCGGCCGAACCGCTGGGGCGCGTCCGCGGGCAGGCCGATGTACTCGTCCATGTGGAAGACGACGACCCTGGACCAGTCGATCCCCTCGGCCGTGCGCAGGCCGGCCAGCGTCTCACGCTGCGAGGGCGCGGCGGCGAAGACCACCCTGGCCTCGCCGCGGGTGGCGAGCGCCGTCCGCAACGCCTCCGCCGCGGCACGCGCCGCCGCGGAGCCGGACTCCGCCCTGTCGCTGAATATCCGGACATCGAGGCGTCCGGCGACCCGCTTGATCACGGGGTCCGTGTTCGTGGCCGTCACGGCCGGCCTCCCTGAGCGCCGAGTTCGAGGATCTGCATGAGGTTCCTGGAGATGTGGTACGGGTCCTTGACCGGCAGGGCGACGACTTCATCAAGCGGGGCCCCGGCCCGGTCCCTGATCTGGACCCACTCCTCGCCGTCCGCTCCGCCGGGGAACGTGCCGAGCGTGTAGTCCCAGATCCGGTCGAACCAGCCGGCCGCCTCCCGGTCGCCGTAGCGCACGGCCACCAGCCGGGTGGTGTAGGCGGCTTCCGTGTGGACCCACCACAGCTTGGTCGACCAGGTCCGCCTGACCAGGTCTTCGTACGGCCCGCCGTACGGCCGGCCGGAGACGCCGACGTAGCGGAACAGGCCGCCGTGCTCGTCGTCCCACCCGGCCTCGCACAGCGCGGAGACACTGGCGACCAGGTCACCGTGGTCGCCGGTCTCGCCGAGCAACTCGCCTGCCTCCAGCGCCATCCAGATCCCCTCCAGCGCGTGGCCGGGGGTGTGGTGCCTGGCCAGGACCGTGTCCCGCATGCCGGGATCGGCCACGAACGTCTCGGTGAACAGGCCGCTCTCCTCCCGGTGCGCGACCATGGCCCGGCGCGCGGCGCGCAGCTCGTCCGCGTAGGGGAGCGTGTCCGCCGACACCGCCTGGTGCGCGCGTACCTGGTCGAGCCTGGCGTTGAGGACGATCATGCGGGAGCCGAACCCCGAGCAGCCGGGCGGCAACGGGTATGGCGGCGTCGGCGGATCACCCGCCTCCACGTCGTCCGCGATCCGCTGGACGATCACATCGATCGTGGGGAGGTAATCGGGCGAGCCGGTGTATCTGGTGAGCTCCGCGAGCCCCATGGCGACGAAGGCGTCGGCGAAGATGCTGCGCTCCGCGGGCAGCGGCCCGCCCTCCTCGTCCAGGACGTAGGCGCACCGGCCGTCAGGCAGGACGGCGTGGTCGAGGAGGAAGGACGCGCCGCGTTCCGCGTGCCGTACGAGCGTGGCGGGGTCGAAACGCCGCGAGAGCAGGCCGCGGTCGGCGAGCCGGGCGGCGCGGGCGAGCAGCCAGACGAAACGCCCCTGCGACCAGGTGAACTTGTTCGTGGACAGCCGGCGACGGCCGCGATTGTCGAAGCAGGTGAAGAACCCGCCGTGCTCGGTGTCGATGCCGTTCGCGAGCCAGAACGGGAGGATGACGTCTTCGAGTTGCCTGCGGGCGATCTGCTCGGGCTGCTCGGAACCCATGCCGTCCTTTCCATGGAGGACAATGAAAGCGATTGCATGGATTCTGGCTTCGCTAGAGTACTTCGGTCAAGCCGGGGTCGAGCCAATGCTGAGGAGTGCGGTGTGAGCAAGCCGACGATCTACTCCATCGCCCAGCGGTGCGGCGTCTCCGCCGCGACCGTGTCGCGGGCCTTCAACCGCCCTGAGCTGGTCAGCGCGGAGGTCAGGGAACGGATCATGGCCGCCGCCCTCGAGCTCGGCTACCAGCCGAGCTCGGCCGCGCGCGGTCTGGTCACGGGCAGGGCGGAGATGATCGGGCTGGTCGTCTCCGACATCACCAACCCGTTCTTTCCGCTGCTCGTGCGGGCGATCCAGCGTACGGCGGAGCGGATGGGGAGCTCGGTCATGCTGGTCGACGCGGAGGAGAGCGCGGCGGCGGAAGTGAGACACGTCGCCCAGCTCCGCAGCAGGGTGGACGGGGTGATCGTGGCCTCGCCGCGCTCGTCGTCGTCGGCGCTGCGCGAGGCCGCGAGGGGGCTTCCCTGCGTCCTGCTCAACCGCCCGCTGCGCGACCTCTCCTCGGTGATCTGCGACAACACCAGCGCGCTCTTCGACGCGGGCGAGCATCTCCACAAGCATGGGCACCGCTCGTTCGCGCTGCTCGCCGGGCCGAGCGCGTCGTGGGCCGCGGGCCGGCGCTCGCACGCGATCCGCAGGTGGGCGCGGGGCCGCGGGGTCGAGCTCGTGGAGCTCGGCCCGTTCCGCGCGACGTTCAAGGGCGGCAGGCAGGCCGGTGCCGCGCTGCTCGGGACCGACGCCACCGCCGCCTTCGCCTTCGACGACCTCACCGCGTGCGGGGTGCTCGCCGAGCTGGCCGGGCGCGGCGTCTCCGTGCCGGGGGAGCGCAGCGTCGTGGGCTGCGACGACGTGCTTCTCGCAAGGACCGTGACGCCGAGCCTGACCACGGTGACCGCGCCTATGGACGACCTCGGCGCCACCGCGGTCCAGGTCCTGACCAGGCAGATCGAGGCTCCGGGCGGTGCGCCTGAGCACATCAGGCTGCCCGGCGTCTTCGTCGCACGCGACTCCACGGGCCCACGAGCCGCCTCTTGACCGGGATTCGGGCATGGACTTAAATGCCTGCAATCGCTTTCATCGGTCACGAGGAGCCTGCAGGTGCAAAACGGACGGCACGCGTCGCTCATGCGGACGTACGCCGAGCAGGTCGCAGGCCTGATCGGCAGGATCGAAACCGAGGAGGCCGACGCCATCGGGGCGGCGGCGAAGCTCATCGCCGACCACATCACCCGGCACGGGACGGACCGGCTGATCTACGTCTACGGCCCGGGAGGGCACTCGAACCTCGCCGCGCAGGAGGTGTTCTTCCGCGCCGGCGGCCTGGTCAACGTCAGCGCGATCCTCGACGAGGGCACGCTGCTGTCCGGCGGCGCGCTGCGCTCGATGGCGATCGAACGCACCCCTGGTTACGGCCGCGTCGTCATCGAGGACAACAGGCTCGGCGCGGGCGACCTGCTCATCCTGGTCAACGCCTACGGGATCAACGCCGCACTCATCGACGCCGCGCTGACCGCCCGGGAGCACGGTGTCACCGTCATCGGCGTCTCATCCAGGGACCACGCCGACCGGACCGCGCCCGGCCACCCGGCCAGGCACCCCACCAAGCAGAACCTGCACGACCTCGTCGACCTGCACATCGACACGAAGGTGCCGATCGGCGACGCCGTGCTCGAGATCGAGGGGGTCCCCGAGCGGGTCGGCGCGATCTCGACGTTCGCCAACGCCTACACACTCAACTGCGTCATGGCCGCGGCGATCGCCGAGCTGGCCGAGCGCGGCACGGTTCCCGAGATCTGGCGCAGCGGGAACGCGCCGGGCGGCGACGAGCGCAACGGGCTCTTCCTCGACCGCTTCCGCGGGCGGGTCCGATGGCTGTGAACAGGCTGTTCGCCGGGGCCGCGGTCGCCGACATCACGCCGCCGGCCGGCGGCTCGCTCGCCGGTTACGCCGCCCGTACCTCCGCTTCCACCGCGGTGCACGACCCGCTGCTGGCCACCGCTGTGGCGGTCTCCGACGGCGCGACCACGTCCATCGTGATCTCCGCCGATCTCATCGCGCTCGACCCGGACACCACCCGGCGGATCGCCCGTGACCTGCACGAGCGCACCGGGATCCCGGAGGAACGGGTGGCCGTGGCGGCGACGCACACGCACGCGGGGCCCGCGGTGACCAGGGGCGGCATCGGCGGCGTCGCCGACCCGCGATACGTCCGGGACGCCTGCTCGCAGATCGCCGGCGCCGGCGCCGCCGCGCTCGGCGCGCTGGCGCCTGCCGTGCTCCGCCGTGGCTGCGGCACGCTCCACGGCGTCGCGCACAACCGGCGCGGCGGGACCCTCACCGACCCCGCGGTCCCGGTCGTACGGCTGGAGCGCGAGAACGGCGAGCCCATCGCCACCGTGTTCTCCCACGCCTGTCACCCGGTGACGCTCGGCCCCGACAACCTTCAGATCACCGCGGACTGGCCCGGCTACGCGCGGCGGCACCTGGAGTCCACGATCGGCGGTGTGGCCGTGTTCCTCCAGGGCTGCTGCGGCCAGCTCAACACCGGGCACACCGCGCTCGACAGCCTGCGCGGCACCGAGCCACGCCCGGGCAGGACCTTCGAGGCCGCGGAGCGGATCGGGACCCAGGTGGGGGAGGCCGCGCTCGGTGCCGGCACGGAACCGTTCGCGGGGCCGGTGTCGGTGGCCGCCACGCGCGTCGACCTGCCGCTCGGCGACCCGCTCACGCCGGCCGAGCTGCGCGCGCTCGCGGACGAACCCGACGGGGTGTGGGCGGGGTGGGCGCTGGCCCAGTTGGCCGACCCCGGGCCGGCGTCGGTCGAGGTCCAGGTCGCCGTGCACCGGTGGGGCGGCGTGCCGCTGGTGTTCCTTCCCTGCGAGCCCTTCGTCGAGTTCGCCGTGGAACTGCGTGCCGCGCTCGGCGATCCCGGGCTGCTCGTCGCCGGTTACACGGGCGGGGTGCCCGGCTACCTGCCCTATCCGGAGACACACTACGACGAGGGCGGCTACGAGATCTGCGAGGCCCATCGGGCCTATGGGCTGCGTGCCGCTTTCACACCCGACGCCGGCCGCCTGGTCATGGCCGCCGCCCAGGCACTCGCGGGGGAGGCGGTGTGACGGTCTTCGAGGGCAGGCTCGCGGACGGGCGCCCCGTACGGGTCGACCTGGATGGGCCGCGGATCGCCGCGGTCACCGAGATCAGTGACGCACCCGACGAGCTCATCCTCCCGGGCCTGGTGGACATCCAGGTCAACGGGTACGGCGGGCGCGACTTCAACGCGGACGACCTCTCGACCGGCGACGTGGTCGAGCTGGTACGCGAGCTGTGGAAGCGCGGCACCACAACGCTGTGCCCCACGATCATCACGGCGCCGGAAGACAAGATCACCAGAAACCTGCGCGTGATCGCGGCGGCGCGACAGGCCGATCCGCTGGTCAGGCATGCCATACCCGGCCTGCACGTAGAGGGGCCCTACCTGGCGCCCGAGGACGGGCCGCGGGGCGCGCATGAAGCCGATCACCTGCGCGACCCCGACATCGCCGAGTTCGGGCGCTGGCAGGAGGCGAGCGGCGGGCTCGTGAAGATCGTCACGTTGGCTCCCGAGCGGGCGGGCGCCGTCGATTACATCGCCGAGCTCTCCCGGCGGAACGTCGTCGCGTCCATCGGGCACACCGCGGCGGCGCCCGCCGACATCAAGGCGGCCGTGCGGGCGGGTGCACGGCTCTCGACCCACCTGGGCAACGGCTCGCACGCGATGATCCGCAGGCATCCCAACTACATCTGGGCGCAGCTCGCCGAGGACCGGCTCGCCGCGACGTTCATCGCGGACGGGCACCACCTGCCCGCCGACACGTTCACCGCGATGCTCCGTGCCAAGGGGACCGGCCGCGCGCTGCTTGTCAGCGACTCCGTCGCGCTGGCCGGCTGCGCTCCGGGCGACTACACGACCCCGGTCGGCGGCCGGATCACGGTGCGTGAGGACGGCCGGGTGACTCTGCCCGGCGGTGAGCTGCTCGCCGGTTCGGGGAGCTCGTTGATCGAGTGCCTCGCCTGGGCGGTCACGCGTACCGAGGTCGAGCTCGGCACCGCGGTGGGCCTGGCCGCGGCGAACCCGGCCCGGCTGCTCGGAACCGGCCGCGGCCGCGTCGAACCCGGCGCGCCCGCCGACCTGATCGTCACCACTCCCGATCTGTCTGTCTTGCACACCTTTGTGAACGGCGTGCCTATCCACAGCGCCTGACCTGCACCGCTCCCCACCCCCCCGACCTGGGAGATCTCATGGGTTTTCTCGACTGGCTAGTGATCTGCGGCTACTTCGTCGTGATGATCGCGATCGGCGTCTGGGCGAAGTCCCGCATCCGCGACGCCAAGGACTTCTTCACCGCCGGCGGCAAGATGCCCTGGTGGCTGTCCGGGATCTCCCACCACATGTCGGGCTACAGCTCGGCGGTCTTCGTCGGCTACGCGGCCATCGCCTACACCGCCGGTTTCACCCTGTACGTCTGGTGGGCGATCGGCATCACGTTCGCGATGCTGGTCGGGTCGTTCCTGTTCGCGCCGCGCTGGCCGAGGCTGCGGCAGCGGCTCGGGATCATCTCGCCGCTGGAATATCTCGCGACCCGCTACAACGTGCCGGCGCAGCAGGTGCTCGCGTGGAGCGGCACCGCTCTCAAGGTCTTCGACGTCGGCGCCAAGTGGGCGGCGACCGCGCTCCTGCTCCAGGTGTTCGCGGGCGTGCCGATCGCCTGGGGCGTGCTGCTCACCGGAGGGGTCACGCTGATCTACTCGACGATCGGCGGGCTGTGGGCTGACGCGCTCACCGACCTCGGTCAGTTCATCATCCAGCTCGTCGCGGGGATCACGCTGTTCGTCGCCGTGCTCGCCAAGCTCGGTGGCCTGTCCGCGATCTGGACGCTGTGGGACCGGCTTCCCGAAGGACACGGCCAGCCGTTCAACGACAAGTACACCATGGGCTTCGTCCTGGTCTACCTGCTGATCAACACGCTTTCCTACAACGGCGGGACCTGGAACCTCGCGCAGCGTTTCATCGCGGCGCCGACCGGGGACTCGGCCCGTCGCGCCGCGCTGTTCTCCGCGGGCCTCTACCTCTTCTGGCCGCTCGTGCTGTTCTTCCCGATGTGGGCCGCGCCGGTATTGCTCCCCAACCTGGCCGAGCCCGACCAGTCCTACGCGCTGCTGACCCAGCAGCTGCTGCCCGGCGGGCTCATCGGCCTCGTGCTCGCCGGGATGTTCGCGCACACGATGGCGATGACGTCTTCGGACGCCAACGCGATCTCCTCGGTGGTGATCAGGGACATCATCCCCGCGGTCTGGAAGCGGGCACACCAGCTCTCGTCCAAGTCCGAGCTGCTGGCCGGCCGGGTCTCCACGTCCCTGTTCATCGCGCTGTCGATGGGCATCGCGCTCAGCGCGGACAACTTCGGCGGTGTGCTGGGCCTGCTGATCCTCTGGTTCGGCGCGCTGGTCGGTCCTATCGCCATCCCGATGCTGCTCGGTATGCTGCCGATGTTCCGCCGCTGCGGTCCCGCCGCCGCGATCGGATCCTGGGCGACCGGGCTCGTGGTCTTCGCGCTCCTGAAGTACGTCTTCCCCGGTCAGGGCCAGACCGTGGAGGTGGCCGCCCCGGTCCTGTCCGCGCTGGTGGTGTTCGTACTCATCGGTCTTGTCGCTCCGGCCCGCGACGCCGAGGCCGACGCGCTGGTCGACTCGCTGAACACCGAGCAGCCCGAGGTCGCGCAGGCACGGAACGGTTGATCTCCAGTAGGTGGCGCCCCAGTAACAGCCGCTTGTGCGGTGGCTCATGGACGCGCTGTCGGCGGTGACCTCGTCAGCAGCGGCATCCGGCGCCCAGATCCGCGACGTACGAGGAATGATCGATGAAGCGCTACATCCTGACCGGCACCCCTGGAGCCGGGAAGACCGCGATCCTCCGTTGGCTGGAGCGTGACGGCTACACCGTCGTCGAGGAGGCGGCCACAGACGTCATCGCCCTGCACCAGGCCCAGGGCGATCGCGAGCCGTGGACGAAGTCGTCCTTCGTGGAGGCGATCATCGCCTTGCAGCGCCGACGGCAGGAACAGGCCGCGGCCCTTCCCGGCGAGGTACAGATCTACGATCGATCGCCTGTCTGCACCTACGCCCTGGCTACCTATCTCGGCCATCCCGTCTCTCCGGGCCTGTCCCGCGAATTGGAGCGCATCCAGGCCCGGCAGATCTACGAGAAGAAGGTCTTCTTCATCCAGAATCTCGGGTTCGTCGCGCCGACCGACGCGCGGCTGATCACCTTTGAGGAGTCGCTGCGATTCGAGCAGATCCACCAGGACGCCTACACCTCACTCGGCTACGAGTGCGTGCCGATCGCCCCGGGCATGCTGCCGGACCGGGTGGCAGCGGTCAAGAAGCAGCTCGAAGCCGCACCATGACAACGAATCGACCTGCGGCGAGGTGGTGTCGCCTTCCGGCCGAGGCTCAGCTGGGGCTCGGTGTGGACGATCCGGCTCCTCGTTCCAGCGGCAGTACCGGGATGCGCAGGGTGAGGGTGCCGGTGGAGAAGCGGAATGTGACGTCGATCGGAGTGGCCCCGAGCGGGCGGTGGATGTCGATGAGTTCCAGGTGAGGGCGGTCGTGCCCCTCTTGGAGTGAGAGGGTGCCGCGAGCGGGGATCGTCACGTGGACGGGTTGCCGGGGAGCGGAGGGGCTTTCGCGGTAGACGACCCTTTCCGCGTGCACGGTGCTGACGCCGTCGAGTTTCTGGGGTTTGTCGCTGTTGTTGACCAGGGTCAGGTACAGGCCCAGGTCGTCTCCTGCCTTCTGCTTGTCCATGGGCGGGGCCAGGATGTGGACGTGCAGCAGCCGCATCGCACCGACCTGCCCATCGACCAGGCCGTTACGGTTCCAGGTGGGTTGAGGCGCGACGGACTGCATCGGGGAGCCGCAGGCCGGGAGGAGCAGCAGGCAAGCCGTCAGTAGCAAGGGAATCGCCGCGTGCCGCGCATCGACTCGAAGGTCCCCATATGAAGTCTTCATACCGCGCTCCTGTGCTGTGCTTCGTTGGGCGCGGTATACGCGGCACGAACCATGCGCCGCGGAGGCTGTCTTCCAAGGGCCGTACTTGGGAGCGCCGCCTGCAGAGGGTTGACCGCAAGCACGATGTACCCACCTGAGCGAAGGGCATGTCATCCTGCGATGCCTCCCTCCGCCGCGCCCCCTCGTAGATTCCTTCGAATGAGGTAACCTATGGCCACCGAGGACATTCCGTGCGTTGGCATCCAGGTCGGCGTCGCCCACGGCGAACCACGTTTCGGCCCTTCGAGGGCCCGGACAGGCCAGGCGATCATGATGCCGACCCTTCTCTCTCGTCTCAAGCTCCTGAGTCCCGTCGCTTCAGCGTTTCCAGCCTGCGACTCCACGATCCGGCTCAGCCTGAGTCCCGCGCTCGACCGGCGAGCCACCGTGGACGGGGCCTGGTGGCCCCGCTCCAGCGACGCCGCCGCCATTGATCAGCGGCTCGGCCGGTCCACGATGCGCGTCAGCGTGTACAGGGACGCCTGGGTCCACATCCCGCGCCGTATCCCGGCACGCGGGCGGCAGGTCAGAGTCGGCTGGTTCGGCCACGCCGACCCCCGCGTGGTCATCTCGACCCTCGCCGGCTCAGAGCAGATCGTCCTGCTGATCACTGAGCCGGACACGGCCCGTGGTCCCGCCGAGGCCACGCTCGAACTCGCCACGCAGGACACGACGGGCTTCAGCCCTACGGAGATCCTCACCATCGCGCACCTTCCCGCCGTCCCGTACACCCGGGAGCGCCCATGACCGATCGCGGAACCGTCCATCACACCGACCCGCCGACCGCCCCGGTGTGATCACGCGCCGCCTGCCGGCCGGATTGAGCAGTGCTGACACCGCCCCTTCTGGCGGCCCACCGCTCTCCCGCCGGCAGGCGCCTCATCCCTTCTCTTCTCCGATCGGAGACCTCATGAGCATCATCGACACCGCCCCGTCCGGCGGGGCAGGCTCAGCGGCCCCCACCACCGTCCACCTGGTGGGCGAGATCGACATCTTCACCAGCAAGGCCCTGCGCCGGCAGCTGCTGATCACGCTGCGCCACAGCACCAGCCCGCTCATCATCGACCTGTCACAGGTGCCCTTCTGCGATGTCGGCGGGCTGGCCGTGCTGGTCGGCATCCAGCGTCGCGCCCGTGCTCAGGGCATCACCCTCGCCTTGGCCGCACCTCGTCCGGAGGTGTTCCGGCTGCTGCACGTAACCGGCCTGGACCGTGGCCTGACCCTGGTGACCTGACCGCTCACCTGGGGGCGGCATCGGCCGTAGGCAGCCCGCATCGGCCCGATCTCAAGCGGGCGCCGCCACGTCCTGACGCAGGTCGCGGGGCACGCTCTCGCCGGTGAAGACGAGCCTGAGGCCGTCAGCGGTGACCTTGACGACCTGGCCCGGCCGGAGTTCGCCGTACAGGATCTTCTCCGACAGCGAGTCCTCAAGCTCGCGCTGGATCGTACGGCGCAGCGGACGGGCGCCCATGACCGGGTCGTAACCCCGGTCGGCCAGCAACTGCTTGGCCTCAGGCGAAACCTCCAGCCCCATGTCGCGGTCCTTCAGCCGGGCATCGACCTGAGCCAGCATCAGATCCACGATCTTGATGATCTCGGCCGGCGTCAGCTGATGGAAGACCACGATGTCATCGACACGGTTGAGGAACTCCGGCCGGAAGTGCTGCTTGAGCTCCTCCTGCACCTTCGACTTCATCCGGTCGTAGTTGGAGTCGGCGTCATTCGACTTCGCGAACCCCACCCCGATGCCCTTGGAGATATCCCGCGTGCCCAGGTTGGTGGTCATGATGATGACCGTGTTCTTGAAGTCCACCACACGACCCTGAGCATCGGTCAGACGACCATCCTCCAGGATCTGCAGCAGCGAGTTGAAGATGTCCGGATGAGCCTTCTCGATCTCATCGAACAAGACCACCGAGAACGGCTTACGCCGCACCTTCTCCGTCAGCTGACCACCCTCCTCATACCCGACATAGCCGGGAGGCGAGCCGAACAGCCGCGAAACGGTGTGCTTCTCCATGAACTCCGACATGTCCAGGCTGATCAGAGCATCCTCATCACCGAAGAGGAACTCCGCCAGAGCCTTCGACAGCTCCGTCTTACCCACACCAGAAGGACCCGCGAAGATGAACGAACCACCAGGACGACGCGGGTCCTTCAGACCAGCACGCGTACGCCGGATCGACCGCGACAGACCCTTGATCGCATCATCCTGACCGATGATCCGCTTGTGCAGCTCATCCTCCATACGGAGCAGACGCTGCGACTCCTCCTCGGTCAACTTGAAGACCGGGATGCCAGTGGCGGTCGCCAGAACCTCGGCGATCAGCTCCTCGGTGACGACGTCCTCGGTGTACGGGCCGGCCGAAGCGGTCATCCTGTGAATACGCAGCCGTGCCCCTGCCTCGTCGATGAGGTCGATCGCCTTGTCGGGAAGGTAGCGGTCGCTGATGTAGCGGTCGGCCAGCTGCGCGGCGGCCACCAGCGCGTCGTCGGTGATGGACACGCGGTGGTGCGCCTCGTAGCGGTCGCGCAGACCCTTGAGGATCTCGATCGTGTGGCTGAGCGAGGGCTCGGCCACCTGGATCGGCTGGAAGCGGCGCTCCAGCGCGGCGTCCTTCTCGAGGTACTTGCGGTATTCGTCGAGCGTGGTCGCGCCGATCGTCTGAAGCTCGCCACGCGCCAGCATCGGCTTGAGAATGCTGGCCGCGTCGATCGCGCCCTCAGCCGCGCCCGCGCCCACGAGCGTGTGCAGCTCGTCGATGAACAGGATGATGTCGCCACGCGTACGGATCTCCTTGAGCACCTTCTTCAGACGCTCTTCGAAATCACCGCGGTAACGGGAACCGGCGACCAGAGCACCGAGGTCAAGCGTGTACAGCTGCTTGTCCTTCAGCGTCTCGGGCACCTCACCCCTGACGATCTTCTGCGACAGCCCCTCGACGACGGCGGTCTTGCCGACACCGGGCTCGCCGATCAGAACCGGGTTGTTCTTGGTCCTCCGCGAGAGGACCTGCATGACCCGCTCGATCTCCTTCTCACGGCCGATCACCGGATCCAGCTTGCCCTCACGGGCCGCCTGGGTCAGGTTGCGGCCGAACTGCTCGAGCATCCCGGAGATCGGCCGGGCCGACTCCTTGAATACGCTCGCCGCCGGCTCGTCGTCGCCGCGGCCGGAGAGCGCCTGGAGGACCCAGTCCCGGACGCGTCCGGGATCGGCCTCAAGCTTGACCAGCACTTGCGTGGCCACACCTTCACCCTCACGGATGAGCCCGAGCAGGATGTGCTCAGTGCCGATGTATTCGTGACCCAGCTGCAAAGCCTCACGGGCCGCCAGCTCGAGGACCTTCTTGGCCCGCGAAGTGAACGGGATGTGCCCCGACTCGGCCGGTTGACCATGACCGATGATCTCCTCGACCTGCTGGCGCACGCCCACAAGGCTGACGCCCAAGCTCTCCAGAGCCTTGGCGGCCACGCCCTCACCTTCATGGATCAAACCAAGAAGAATGTGCTCAGTACCGATGAAATTGTGATTGAGCATCCTGGCCTCTTCCTGCGCCAGGATGACGACACGCCTCGCTTGGTCGGTGAACTTCTCGAACATCTCAAGCCTCCTGGCGGAGCGGAATGTGCCGGATGACCGCGACCAGATAGGCGATGATCCACATCTGGGCACCGTCAGGAGCTCCTGGGGCGTGGCCGTCGTCAGCCACTGTCAGCGGGGTGCATCGGCTCGGCTCTGAGCCGTACTCGATCAGCGGGTGTTCGGTGCCGGCCGTCGGCCATGATGGCCCCCAGGTAGACCCCACGCGTTCCACGGAACGGGCGGTGTGATCACCGCGCGACATCGTCCGGCGTACTTAGTCGGCGACTGCTGGCCTTCGCGTGGGTCTGCGTGTGCGACCTCGTCGGGCTCCGGCGGATATCCGGACCTGATTACCACCTTAGTACTTATTGTGGTAATTACCCTGGATTCAGCCACCAGCCGAACGAGCCGACCCGGAGAAGGCGCCATCGGCGATCGCCGGGACGCCCGGAGGCCACATCTCGCTCTCGCTACCCCCCCGTGGCGTTCCTGGCGGGCGTCGACCCCGATCTCGTCGCGGCGAGGCCCGTGCGGTGCTTGTTCCGGATCGCCGTCCGCATGGCGGCATGCGACGTCACCGGCGACAGAGGGCTACTCGTGGCAGGGATGCGCCGCATTCGGGTCACCGCGACAGCCCGGCCCGCACCTCGTGACCGCCGATCGGCCGAGGTGAGCAGGCGGCCGGCTATGTGCACCGAATGGGGCGGCGAGGGGTTGTGGCCGTTGCCGGCGTGTGAGTTCACCCATGCCGAACTGCCGCTGCTACGGCACGTCGTGGGGGTGCAGGCCGCACAACGCCGAAGCATGACCGTGATCATTTCAGCGGCGACCACACAGCGTTACAATATCAATTGACGAAAGAAGGTTTTGCCGAAAAAAATCCGCACGACGACTCGATCGGGTCAGCTCATTTTCCCGTAAGAGAGACGTTGACGTCATGCGTACGCCCTTCTCGACCGCGTTCCGGAGGAGGCGTGGGAGCTGATCGTGACCGAGTTGCCGGAGATTCCTGCGGAGGAGCTTAATGGCGGACGTAGACGTATGGATGTATGTGCTGTCGAGTGTGGAAGGCAACGAACAGCGGGTCACGGTCCACCTGCGCGGAGGTCAGTCGCTCAAGGGGGCTGTCGTCGAACTGGATCGTTCCCGCAACACCGTTGTGCTCGATGAGTACGCGCATGGATCCGCTTCGACACGACACGAATCACCCGTGCACACGATCCTGTTGACAGCGATCCAAGCGGTCACGATCCACAAGGAGGAGTAGGCGGGCGACCTCGACGGAGCCCGGCGACTCGCCGAGCGGCTCGGATGGCTGGACTCCTCCGCCCCTCATGAGGCCAGGCACGCAGTGGTGGGCGGTAGGCGAACGGTGCAGCCGGAGGGGCGGCTTCCCGCCGCCCCTCCTCCACGGCCGGACGGCTCTCCCGGAGGGTGTGCTAGACTGAAGGTGTTGCAGTTGTGGTACCCATAGACTTTGTGCGCGCCCGACAGAATGTAATGTTGGGCGCGTTTTGTTTTTGCCGGTCATTTCCGGATGGGCTCATTGCGACGACACGGGACTCCGCACGGTGCGGATTCCGTTTGGTCTGCACATATCTGAAGGAGATCGACATGGCAACCGGAACCGTGAAGTGGTTCAACTCTGAAAAGGGCTTCGGCTTCATCGCGCAGGACGGCGGCGGCGCCGACGTCTTCGCGCACTACTCCAACATCGTGTCCACCGGCGGCTACCGCGAGCTGACCGAGGGACAGAAGGTGTCCTTCGACGTCGTCCAGGGCCAGAAGGGCCCGCAGGCGGAGAACATCGTTCCCGCCTGACCCGACTGACGCGCGCGTCATACGTCCGGGCCTGCTCCACACCTGTGGGGCAGGCCCGAACCATTTCTCCAGCCCGTCGGTGCGCCGTTTCATGCCCGTCGGCGCCGGCCTGTTTGCGCGGCCTGGTCATGCCCCGGTTCATCCGCAGATCGCCGCATTGTGCAGGTGGTTCGGCGGTGCGACCCCGGCCTTTGCCGTGATGACCAGGTCGTCTGGATAGGGGGACAGGCCGACCCCGGGAACGGCCGAACCCCCGGCAGGCGAACGTCCGCAGTCAGCCGTTGACGACGCGGAGCGTGCCGAGGTGACGGCCGGCCAGGCGATCGAGCGCGGCAGACGACGCCTCGTCCGCCGGAAGGTAGGCGATCAGGCGCAGGTCGTCGGCGAGCTCGAGGGCCTCGTACGCGAGGCGCAGTTCCCCGGCCTCCGGATGCGCCAAGCGCTGGACACCGGCCCGCTCGGGGATGCCCGGCGTCGTGAGCCGCTCGGTGAAGGGTCTGCCGGCCGTGACGGTGAGCTCGTCGGCGAGGGCCGCCACGTGCGGGTCGGCGAGACCCGCCGCGCACTTGAGGATGGCGACCTGCTGGGTCGCGACGGTGTTCCAGTCGGGGTAGACGTCGCGGGCACGCGGGTCGGTGAACACGAACCGCACGAAGGTGGGCTCGGCCGCGTCCAGGAGGCCGGTGGGCCGGGCCAGGCGCTCGAAGCCCGTGGTGTACGCGAGCACCTGCGTCATCCGGTTGATCAGCACCGCCGGGGCGGGTTCCAGCTTGTCGAGCAGCGCCCGTACGGTCGGCCGGATGGAAACGACCGGCGGCTGCGCCGAAGGGCAGACGAAGGGGCTGCCGCCTTCGGTCGCCTTCGCCAAGAGCCTGAGGTGGAAACGCTCGTCGGTGGACATCCGCAGCGCGTCGGCGAGCGCGCCGAGCACCTGCGGGGACGGATGCCGGTCGCGGCCCTGCTCCAGCCGTGCGAGGTACTCCACGCTGATCCCCGCGAGCGTGGCCAGCTCGGTACGGCGCAGCCCGGGGGTCCGCCGCCGGACCCCGGCGGGAAGCCCCACCTTGGCGGGACTGATGGCCTCCCGGCGGCTCCGCAGGAACGCGCCCAGCTCGTTGTCGCTCACACCCGCAACCTACCGATTCCCGGCGCGCTCATCGTCGCCCTGTCAGGGCCAGCCTCAGCCCGGCCTCCCTATGCGCCGCCGCCCGGGCCAGGTTGGGGGGCATGACTTCCAAGACCACCACGACGACGCCGACCGCTCTGCCGCTCCTCGCCGGCCACTGGACCCTCGACCCGTTCCACTCGGCGGTCGGCTTCACGATCCGCCACCTCGGCATCTCGAAGGTGCGCGGCCAGTTCGGGCGCTTCGAGGCGGACCTCATCGTCAGCGACACCCTCGACAGCTGCGCGGTCACCGCCACCGTCGCGCTCGACTCGATCGACACCGGCAACGCCGACCGCGACGCCCACGTCAGCGGCCCCGACATGCTCGACGTCGCCAACCGCCCGGCCATGGCGTTCCGCTCCACCAGGATCGAAGGCGACGGCAACGACTGGACCATGGAGGGCGACCTCACCATCGGCGAGGTGACCCGGTCCGTCATCTTCGACGTCGAGTTCGGCGGGGTCGAGGACTCCATCGTCGACGGACGCCGGCATGCCGGTTTCGAGGCGAAGGGCGAGATCCGCCGGAGCGACTTCGGTCTCGGCTTCGCCCCCGCCATCCTCAGTGACTCCATCAAGATCCAGCTCGACATGCAGTTCATCGAGCCCCAGTAACACACAGGGGTCGGGTCGGGGCCGCCGGCGGCGATCCGGGCATAGAGATCCTTGTCCCGCGCCACCAGGTGGCGTTGCCGCGGCGGCAGCCGGCTGATCGGACGGTGTCACGCTTGCTGTCGCGTGCTCGCTGGCCGGTGGTCTCCGTGACACCGGCCACGCGGCTGCGCCGGCACCGCGACGCCGTGCCGCACGCCGGCTCCGTGGAGGCGCTCAGCATCGACAGGCTGGACGTCGGCCCGCAGATCGACGGCGGCCCCGCCGAAATGCCGCTCCCGCCAGGGCTAACTGGCCGAGGGCGCCGGGGTCGTCCCGCGGCCAGAGGCCTGGGGGAATACGGTCAAGGGCCCTGACCGGCTACGGCGACCCAGCTGAGTACCGTGAATGGAGTGCGGCACGACGGATGGTGTACGCGGCCCGCAGTGATCCGATAAGGAGCGCTCTGAGCGTCCCCGGCCGACCCTAACGGCACCTGCACGATACCGACGTCCTGCTCGATGCGGGCCAGCCTGCCGTCGCAGGGCCCCCCGATGCAGATGGCGTTCGGTCTTGGTTTCATGCCGGAACGAGTCCTCGTGTGTGTGCCTCGATTCCCCTCACAGGACGACCCTCCGGAACCTTGGCCAGTCTCAACGAGACTATCCGGCAGCGCTTCGGTGCCCGGCGTCGGCCCACTCTTACGTCGAGCCGTCAGGCACGGAGCGGGGCACGGAGGTCCGCGTCGCCGCACACGTATACGTGGGCTCCGTCCTGCAGCCAGCCCAGAGTCGGGCGCCGTGCTCGCGCAGGCGGTCCTGAACGTAGACCTTGGCGCGGTGCCACAGTCGCAGCCGACGGTGACGCGCCATTGGGGGCGAACTACCGGCCCGGCATTTCAGCGAGTCGATGAAAGTTACAGGCCTTTCGGCGTGTTTGCCCAGCTCGCGAGCACCTGTACTTGACCGGGCCTTCGCTCCGCGGAAAGAGTCGTTTCGAGCCTTTCTGCGTTGGGAGTCCGATGAGTCACGCTCGTCGCTGGTTACTTGCCGTTGTGCTTCCCGGTTTCCTGGTCGCGTTCTGCGCCTTGGTGCCCTTGATGCAACAGTCCGCCGGCGCGGCCAGTGACCCGCCCGGCCCCGTGACGGGCAACGCCACCTACTTCGACGGACTCGGCATGCCGTACGGCGGCTGCGGAGTGCCCCAGGCGAACCTCGACTCACAGGATTTCGTCGCGCTCAACGTCTACAACACGCCCGGCGATTACACCTTCTACCCGCGGCCGCTGACGGGGGCCGATCTCAGCAAGGCCGGGTTGTGGAACAACGGCCTGAACTGCGGCCGCTACGTGCAGGTCGAGATCGGCGATCTCTGTACGGGCACCAACGACGGCGCGCAGAACCAGCCGTTCTGCCGCGGCGGTTCCTGGGTCTCCGACACCTACAACGGCGCGAAGCTGACCATGCTCGTCGCCGACAGTTGCGGCGACTCCAACGGCTGGTGCCGGGATGACCCCTACCATCTGGACCTGGCCAAGGACTCGCTCAACCGGTTCGTGAAGAACGGTGCCGCGGTCGCGGACATGTATCCCAACCATTGGAACAACCGGCACGTCACCTGGTCGTTCGTCCCCGCGCCCAACTACAGCGGCGATATCAACATCGGGTTCCTGCAGTCCGCCCAGGTCTGGTGGCCGGCCATCTCCGTCTCGCACCTGGCCAACGGCATCCACAGCGTCGAGTACTTCTCCAACGGAGCGTGGCAGACGGCCCAGATGAACGGTGACATGGGCCAGTCCTACGTCATCGGCGGGACCACGTCGGGCGGCAACCAGTTCCAGATCCGGGTGCGAGACGTCACAGACACGCTGATCAACGGCGGGCGCGTGTACAGCTTCACGCTTCCGTCGGCCTGCAACCCGCAGTGCGGTACGCCGTACACCAAGGTCAGCTACACCACCTCAGAGGGCTCGACCTCCACACCCACGGCGACCCCCACCGTCACGCCCACGCCCACGGGCGGCACCGGTGTCTCCTGCGGCGTGAACTACCAGGTCGCCAACGCCTGGCAGGGCGGCTTTTCGACCAATGTCACCGTGCGGAACACGGGCACCACGACCTGGAACAACTGGACGATCACGTGGACCGCGCCGTCCGGCGTGACCCTGGTCAACGCCTGGAGCTCCACCATCACGCCGTCGGGCACCACATGGACGATCAAGGCACCGAGCTGGGCCACGAGCCTCGCACCGGGCGCGTCGGCCACCTTCGGCTTCCAGGCCAACGGCCCGTCCACGCCCGGCCCGGCCAACATCACCTGTACCTAGGCCGGACGCGGCCTGACCAGGAGGATGGCGTTCGACCTCGGACTGCCGACGACCGGCCACCATTCCCTGCTCGACCACCTCCCCACCCCGCTCACCCCCGTCCCGACGGCCGCGGGCCTCCACCTGAGCGCCCTCCAGCCAGGCCCCCGCGCACTCATCGCGGCCCTCGTCAGCGGGTGAAGGCGAAGGCGATCGGAGCATCAATATGTGAGTTCTCCATACATCGCGCCGCATCTCTCCGTAAGGTCTTCGTCACCGTAAGTATCGGCGAGGGGGAGGGGCTCGGTGAGCTTAACCAAGGGGCAGGTCCGTCTGGTGATGACGGGCCTGGTGCTCGCCATGCTGCTCGCGGCGTTGGATCAGATGATCGTGGCCACTGCGCTGCCGCGGATCGTCGGCGAGCTGGGCGGCATCGATCACCTCTCCTGGGTGGTCACCGCCTACCTGCTGGCATCCACGGCGGGCACCCCGCTGTACGGCAAGCTCTCCGATCTCTATGGCCGCAAGCGGGTCTTCCAGAGCGCGATCATCATCTTCCTGATCGGCTCGGTGCTCTGCGGCGTCGCGCAGGACATGCCCCAACTGATCGCCTTTCGCGGGCTGCAGGGCCTGGGCGGCGGCGGGCTGATGGCGCTTGCCATGGCGGTGATCGCGGACGTGGTGCCGCCCCGGGAGATCGGCCGTTACCAGGGCATGTTCGGTGGCGTCTTCGGCCTTGCCAGCGTCGCCGGACCGTTGGTGGGTGGATTCTTCACCGACCACGCGAGCTGGCGCTGGATCTTCTGGATCAACCTGCCTTTGGGCGTCGTCGCCATGGCGGTCATCGCCATCGCGCTGCGCGTGCCGGTCCGGCGGCTACAGCACCGCATCGACTACCTCGGTGCGGCACTGCTGGTCGCGGCGGTCTGCTGCGTGCTCCTCATAACCGTATGGGGAGGTCAGACCTACGACTGGAACTCGCCGCAGATCGCGGGCCTCGCGGTGGCCGGCCTGGTGCTGACCACCGCGTTCGTGGTCTGGGAGCACAGGGCGTCGGAGCCGATCCTGCCGCCGCGGCTGATGGCCGACCCGGTGGTCGCCGTCTCCTCCGGCCTGGCCCTGCTGAGCGGCGTGGCGATGTTCGGCGCCGTCGTCTACCTGCCGGGCTACCTGCAGATCGTCAAGGGCCAGAGCGCCACGCAATCCGGCCTCGCGCTGGTCCCGCTGACCATCGGCATCATCGTCTCTTCCGCCCTCTCGGGCCAGCTCGTATCCCGCACCGGACGCTACAAGGTTCATCCGATCGCGGGCGCCGTGGTGCTGGCGGCCGGGCTCTGGCTGCTGAGCCGGGTCGAGGCCGACACCTCCATGCCGGTTCTCCTGTCCTTCACAGTGGTGGTCGGGCTGGGAATGGGCCTGTTCATCCAGGTCCCCCTGATCGCCACCCAGAACGCCGTACGGCCAGGCGACATCGGCGTCGCCTCCAGCGTGATCGCCTTCTTCCGCACGCTGGGCGGGGCGATGGGCACCGCGTTGTTCGGCACCGTGCAGGCGCGCTCGCTGGAAGACGCGGGGGTGCGTACCGTGCCCGCGGATCCCGCGGTGCTGGAGCGGATCCCGCTCGCGGAGTTGCACCGGTTGCTGGAGGCGTTCACTGACGGCGTGCAGGCGGTCTACCTGTGGGCCGTGCCGTTCGCCGTGGCCAGCCTGCTGCTGGCGCTCGTGCTGCGCGAGGTCCCGCTGCGCGGCGCCGCCGAACCACCGCTGCCGCCACTCGTCCTGGCGCTGGCCGGGGTGGCGCTCACCTGGCTGGCCGAGCGCATCGAGCACGACGCCTCGCCCCGGCTCGTCTCCGCCGCCTCCGCGCTGGTCCCGGCGGAGCAGACGGGCGACGAGACCGCGCGGGCGAGGAGCGCCGCGCGTCAGGTGCTGCGACCGCTGGCCGGGCGGTTGCTGCTGGCCGCCATCCAGTCGAAGGGAAATCCATGATCCGTTACCTTGCCGGACTCGTCACCTCGGCAGCCGCCCTGGTCGCCGGAGGGTGGTTACTGCTGGCCCCCTTCGCGCTGGGCCACGAGGGTGATCCGCGTACCATCGACCTCGCGACCGGAGCAGGCGTCTGCGTGATCGCGATGGTCACGGCGATGTCCTGGGCCACCGCTTGGCGCGCCCGGCTGCGCGCCGACGGGGTGCTGGCCCAGCGCCGCCCGGCCCTCGCTCCCGAGCAGCCGGCCGTGCCCTCGGTCGAGGAGCTCCACGCCCTGCTCAAACCCTTGGTCGCCGCGCTCGCCGCCGACCAGGCCGACCGAGGGGAGATGCGGGCATGAGGAAGCTCGGCAAGATCGGCTTGGCGCTCATCTTCCTGGCCGGCGTCTGGTTGGTCGCCGCCCCCTTCGTCACCGGGCAGCAGCCGATGCGCGAGCCGTGGACGGCTGCCACCAGGGACGACGTGATCGTCGGTGCGGTGCTGGCCGTCCTGGGCCTCGCCGGCTTCTTCACCGCCCTGGCCGGACAGGTCGCCGATCTCTACCGGAGATCACCCAGTCGCCATCAGCCCTGAGACGCCATCGGCGCTGGGCTCGGCGCCGTCAAGGCCCGGCGGGTGCGGGGCGGCTTCTTGTCCGAGACTTTCCTTTGGCGTTGTCTCCACCGAGGCGGGTTTCGTTACCGTAAAGGTGTGGGCATCTGGTTGCAGAGATTCCGCCCACGGTCGATTCGCGGGCGGCTCACGATGCTGAGCATCGTGTGCACGCTGCTGATCCTCATCCCCGTGGCCGTGGCGATGAGCTTGATGATCTCGCAAGTGATCGCCAATGTCATGTGGAACGGCACCGAGCAGCAGGCCATCCTGGTGGCGGCAATTGTCCGTAAGGGCAGCCTGCCTCGCGTGATCAAACCATCGGTGCCGGGCGTCGATCTGATCCAGGTCGTGGCCCCGGGCGGGCGAGTGCTCGCCGCGTCCCCCGCTGCCGGGAACAGACAGCCGATCGTAAGGGTCTGGCCCGCGCCCGGAGACACGATGCAGGATTCGCAGACCTGCGCCAACATCGAGCCGGGCTGCCTTCGTTTCAGCGCGCTACGGGTGGGCTCCGGAGCCCAATCCCCGGTGGTCTACGCCGGTGATCGCACGACCACGATGATGTCCACCACCTTCGACAATGCCATCGTGGCCGCGCAGGCGGCCCTGCTCACCGCTGCCGTCGGCTGGATCACCTGGCACGTCACAGGTCGCATCCTGCGCCCCGTGGAGTCCATCACGTCAGAGCTCGCCACGACGACCTTCAACGACCTGAGCCGCCGCATCCCCCAACAGGCCGGAGACGACGAGATCGCCAGGTTGGTCCGCACGCTCAACCAGACCCTGCACCGGCTGGAACGGGCCACGCACCG
The DNA here is from genome assembly GCF_050944675.1 of Nonomuraea sp. CA-141351. Classification (NCBI taxonomy): domain Bacteria; kingdom Bacillati; phylum Actinomycetota; class Actinomycetes; order Streptosporangiales; family Streptosporangiaceae; genus Nonomuraea; species Nonomuraea sp. CA-141351. Next base: position 12,237,450 of record NZ_CP191982.1, on the reverse strand, counting down.
CCAACGAGGGTTCGTCGCCGACGCCTCCCACGAACTACGCACCCCGCTGGCCGGACTGCGCGTCAAACTTGAAGAGGCTCGGATACACCCACACGACTTCGACGCGGAGGAACTGCTCGACGACACCCTCCGCGACGTCGACCGCCTGCAGGCCATCATGGCCGATCTTCTCCTGCTCGCCGGTCTCGAATCCAGCGCGGCGACCGTACGCGAGAGGGTGGACCTCGCGGACCTCACCCGTGCCGAGTTGAACCGTCGCGCCGACCGCCTCCCGGTCCGGGTTGTTTTGCAGGACGGCGTCACCGTGGACGGCGCGCCTGCACAGCTCGCCCGGTTGCTGACCAACCTCCTGGACAACGCGCAACGCCACGCCCGTGACCGGGTCGAGGTAGCGGTGAGGCGCGACAACGGCCAGGCGCTCCTGGCCGTCTCCGACGACGGCCCCGGAATTCCCGAGAGCGACCGCGAACGGATCTTCGAACGCTTCACCCGGCTGGACACGGCCCGCAGCCGTCACCTGGGCGGCACCGGTCTGGGCCTGGCGATCGCCAACGACATCGCACACGGCCATTCGGGAACCATCACCGTCAACGACTCCGCCCACGGCGGCGCCTGCTTCGAAGTACGCATCCCCCTCTCGCCCAGTTCATCAGCCACCCCCTAACCGGGAGGCAGAAACGGCTGAGGGCGCGCGGAGCCTTCCACTCTTGACGCACATCCACGGCGCTGAGCATGCCCGAACGCTTCCGTTTCGCAGGATCGAAGGATGATGGGTCAAGAAGCCGGGGGAGTCCCGGCGAATGGCTGGCGGAAATGAATTTCCGCTCCGCTGCGGCGTGTAGGCATCGTGTTGGTGCAGGTCATTCCGCTCCTGCTGGTTGTCGCGTTCGTCCTCACCTGGGCGCCGTACACACCTGTGTGACATTTGACGAGGCCGAAGCGGCCGGGATATCCGAAAGGCCTGGACAAAGGTGAGGTCTGGCAGCGCAGCTCTTGCCCCGAGTGGCGTTGAACCCGAACCAGACCCTACGCGCGAATTTCGACGCGCCATGGGATGATCCGGATATTAACGCAGCGCGTTAAGTACGGCGGGAGGTCTGCTGGTGAGCGTGGCCGAGGGCGTGAGGTTCGGCGTTCTGGGGCCGCTCCGGGCCGAGGTCGGCGGTCACATGGCAGGGCTCGGCGGCCCCCGTCAGCGGGCCGTGTTGGCGCTGCTGCTGATCGCGCGGGGCAGGAGCGTCTCGGCGGAGCGGATCCTCTCCGAACTGTGGGAGGGCTCGCGGCTTCCCTCTCTGACGACACTCCATGGGTACGTCGCCGATCTGCGCAGGACGCTGGAGCCAGAAAGAGCACGCGGGGCCCCGGCCCGGCTGCTGGTGCGCGAGGGACCCGGATACGCCCTTCGGGCAGTACCCGCCGCGGTCGACGCCGAGCGCTTCACCGATCTGGCCGCTCGTGGCCGGCGGGCGTTGGAGGGCGGCGAACCGCAACTCGCCGCGGACCTGCTCGGACAGGCGCTCGAGCTGTGGCGAGGCCCGGCCTATGCCGACTTCGGCGGAGCCGCCTTCACGGTGCCCGACGCGACCCGGCTGGAGGATCTGCGGGCCACGGTCCGCGAGGACCGGCTCGCCGCCGTCATCGAGTCGGGGCAGCACGCCGCTGCCGTGGGCGAGCTGGAGGCGCTGATCGCCGAGCAGCCGCTGCGGGAGCGCGGCTGGGAGTTACTGGTCCTCGCCTTATACCGGTCGGGGCGGCAGGCCGACGCGCTCGCCGCGCTTCGAGCGGTACGCAGAAGGCTGGCCGACGAGCTGGGCATCGACCCGGGACGCGGCCTGCGCGACCTGGAGGCGGCCGTGCTGGCCCAGGACCCGCGGCTGGCCCCGGCGCCGGCTGAGCCCAGCCGCATGTCCCACCCTCCGGCCGCGGCTCCGGCACCGCCCTCGGGCAATCTGCCGTTCCGCGCTGTCCAGCTTCGTCGGCCGGGGCGGCGACCTCGCGGCCGTCGCATCTCTGCTGGACGGGCAGCGGCTGGTCACGCTCACCGGCCCGGGCGGGGTCGGCAAGACCCGCCTGGCCTTGAAGGTCGCACGCGCCCGTACCGACGCCGACGGGCCCTGGCTCGTGGAGATGGCAGGTCTGCACACGCCCGAACTGCTCACCGCGACCGTGGCCGCCGCCCTGGGGCTGCCCACCGCGGCGTCCCCTGATCAGCTGGCCGCGATGATCGCCGACCGTGACATGCTGATCGTCCTGGACAACTGCGAGCATCTGCTGGCCCCCGCCGCCATGCTGGTCCACACCCTGCTGACCCGCTGCGGCACTGTGCGGATGCTGTGCACCAGCCGCGAACCCCTGGGCATCTCGGGTGAAACGGCCTACGAAGTACCGCCCTTGGACGCCGCCACAGAGGCCGCGGACCTGTTCCTGCGCCGTGCGGCAGCCGTCTCTCCTGGCTGGGCGGCCGAGCCGGACGCCAGGGAAAGGATCGCCGCCCTGTGCGCGCGGCTGGACGGCATCCCGTTGGCCATCGAACTCGCCGCCGCACAGTGCCGGGCGCTGTCCGTCGCCCAGATCGCCGACGCCGTAGAGGACCGCTTCACCCTGCTGGTGGACGGATCAGCCGGACGGCCGGACCGCCATCGCACTCTGCTGGACACGGTCGCCTGGAGCGATCAATTGCTGCAGCCGGCGGAACGCCGGCTCTTCCACCGGCTGGGCGTGTTCGAAGCCGGCTTCGACCTGGAGGCGGCCGCCGCGGTCGGAGGAGTCGATCCCGTCCTGGTGCCGCTGTCGGCGTTGGTCCGCAAGTCGCTGGTCACCGCCGAACCCGGCACGGCGCCACGCCGCTACCGGATGCTGGAGACCCTGCGCCAGTACGCCCTGGCCGCGCTCTCCCCGGACGAGATGGCCCAGGCACAGGAACGCCACCGCGCCTGGGCCCTGGCCCGGGCTGAGAACGCCGAACATCATCTCCGCGGCCCGCAGGGAGCGGCGTTGCTGAACGGGCTGAGCCGCGATCAGGCGGAGTTCCGGGCCGCGTTCGCCTCGTCGCTGGCAGCGGGTCACGGCGAGTACGCGCTACGGCTGAGCGGCGCGCTGTTCTGGTTCTGGTTCCGCATGGGGCATGTCGCGGAGGGCCTGGCCTGGTTGTCCGAGGCGTTCGCGGCGGCCCCGCGAGCAGGTGCGGATGTCCGGGCGCGTGCCCGGTACGCGGTCACGGGACTGCACTACCTGGCCGGACAGCCGCAACAGGCGTACCAGGCGGCCCGTTCGGCGATCGAGGAGGCTCGCCAGGCAGGGGACCCGGTGACGGAGGCGAGCGCGACTTCGTACGCCGCCTACCTGGGCCTGCTGGCCGGGGTGGCGCTCGACGCCGAGGCCCTCACCCGCGAGGCCGTCGAGATCGCCCGGCGCAGCACCCTGGACTGGCTGGAGGCCGAAACGCTCATGATCCACGGCATGGTCCTGCGGGTGCTGGGGGATCTGCCGGGCGCCGACAGGGTCTTTCAGGAGGCCATCGGCGCCGCTCGCGCCAGCGGCCACGACTGGGCCGCGGACGGGGCAGCCTGGTGCGACATGAAGACGGCCTCGGACCGTGGGGACGGCACTCGGGCACTGGCCATCGCGGCGGACATCCTGGCCGCGATGGACCGTTACGGAGACATCTCCTTCTGGCTGGTGACGGTACACAGCGCGGCCCGCGCCCTCGCGCTGACCGGGCAGGCCGAGCACGCGGCGGTGCTGATGGGGGTCGTGGAGGCCATCGGCAAGCGAGCCGGCGTCTCCCCGGAGCTGATGGACCCGTTGGACGGGCCGCGCGAGGCCGCCGCCGTACGCGGGGCACTTCCGCCGGAGGAGTACGAACGCCATGCGGCCCGCGGGCGCGCGATGTCCCGGCAGGATGCGAGCGCCCTGCTCACCTCGTTGATCGCTGGACGGTGATCCCCCTCCGCCGATGTCGGCGGGGGCGCTGATCGGGTCGCTTGGAAGCCTTGGAAGTCGCTGGGAAAGCCCGTTCCCAGCGGCCCCGAAGCAGGCCGGTCCACTCTCGTTGTCGTGAACGCTTCGCCGCCTGGTCCGGGCGGCCGGACAACGAGGTGAATCATGATCAAGCGAATGATCCGTACCGCATCGGCGGCGGGAATCGCGCTGGGAGTCCTGCTCGGCCTGGGCGCCACGGCGGCCCACGCCACCGACGGTGACCCCAGCCAATGGGCTGTGGCGGGCGATCCCTCCCAGTGGGGCTGATCCGGAGAGAGGGGTGAGGAAGCCATGACAAGCATCGGACACCCGCCCACCGGACACGCCGTCGTCGCGGGAGCGGGGATCGGCGGGCTCCTGGTGGCCCGGGTGCTCAGCGAGACGTTCGACCGGGTCACGGTGGTCGACCGTGACGCACTGCCCGCCCAGGGCGTCCCCCGGCGGGGCGTGCCGCAAGGGCATCACGCGCACGGGCTGTTGTCGCGGGGCTGCGAGATCCTCGAAGATCTGTTCCCCCGGCTGACTGCGGACCTGGTCGCCGCGGGCGCAAGCACGTGCGACATCCAGGACGACGTCCGCTGGTACAACGACGGCCGGCTGCTGCACCCCGCGCCTTCGCAGCTGCGCGGCCTGACGGTGAGCCGGCCGGAACTCGAACGGTATCTGCGGTCCCGGGTCGCGGATCTTCCCGGCGTGGTGATCCGCGAGCGCTGCGAGGTGGTCGAGCCGATCGCCGGCGGGGACGGCGCGGTCACCGGAGTACGTCTGCAGCGTCCGGGGCACCAGCCCGAGGACATGGCCGCCGATCTCGTGGTGAACGCCGTGGGCCGGGGGAACCGGGGCGCGGAGTGGCTGCGCCGGCTGGGATACGAGCCCGCACCGGAGGAACGTGTCGACTCCCGGCTGCAGTACGTTTCCCGTGAGTACCGGCGCCGGCCGGGCGACGCCGACTTCGTCGCCATGGTGGTGGGGCACAGCGCGTCCGTCCCGAGGGGCGGGGTCGCCCTCAGCGGGGAGGGAGACCGCTGGCTCGTCACCCTGTTCGGCATGGGCGACGACGTCCCACCCGTCGACCCGGACGGGTACCACGGGTTCGCCGCCCGGCTTCCGGTCCCGGATCTGCACCGCCTCCTGGAGCGCCTGGAACCGCTCGGGGAGCCGCGGCATATGCGCATCCCAGTGAGCATTCGGCGCCGCTACGAACAGCTGGGCCGTTTCCCCGAGGGTTATGCGGTGTTCGGCGACGCCCTGTGCCAGTTCAACCCCAGCTACGGGCAGGGCATGACGGTGGCCGCCTGCGAGGCCGTGGCCCTGCGTGAGTGCTTGGAGGACGGCCGACGCGACGGCCTGGGCCGCCGCTTCTTCGAGCGGGCCGCGCGGATCATCGACGTGCCCTGGGACCTGTCGGTCGGAGGTGATCTGCGGTTCCCGTCCGTCGAGGCTCCACGCCCTCTGCGCGTGAGGCTGCTCAACCGCTACATCACACGCCTCCACGTGGCCGCGGCGGTGGACCCGGTGGTCGGTCACGCATTCCTGAGCGTCGCCAACCTGCAGGCCCCTCCACAGCGCCTGTTGTCGCCCGGCGTCCTGGCCCGTGTGCTCCTGCCGCGTCCCGGCGGCGGCCCGGCCCACCCCCGGCTTCCGGCCCGGGAACAGATCCCGGCCGGTCAGTGACATCGCGCCTCAGCCTGGGGCGCCGACATCCGAAGAACCGATAACCGTCCCCAAGGGATGGAGAGAAAGGACACCTCATGTTGAGAAACATCACCGCAGGCATCGTGCTGGCGACCGCCGTGGCCGGTGGGCTGACGGCCATCGCGGCCCCGGCCTCGGCGGCGACGGCCGGCGCGGGCAACGCGGTCTGGGTCGAGGTCGGCGCCACCAGATCCTTCCTGGTCATGTGCCCTTCGTACGCCCCCACGATGCTGACCGATACGATCACCATCGCCGCCGGCACCGGGGTGTCGGTCTCGACCAGCCTGGACACGACTTCGGACGCGTTCAGCCGCGACAAGCTCACGGTGACGGCCACGAACGGAGGCGCCGTCCGCCGGTACGTCTCGGTCACGGCCACCTGCTCGAGCTGACCGTCCCCCGCTCCGCTCTCGCCCCTTCCTGGGCTGCGGCCCTTCGGTTACCCTCGCATGGGATCTTCACGAGTTGTGCGAGGGGCCGATGGGTGGCGTCGATCTCGATGCTGTGCGATTCGGGGTGCTCGGTCCCCTCCGGGCCGAGCTGGCGGGACGGACGGTCGGCCTGGGGGGTCTGCGACAGCGGGCGGTCCTGGCCGTTCTGCTGATCGCGAGGGGCAGGATGGTCTCCGCCGAGCGGATCACCTCCCAGGTGTGGGAAGGCTCCCCGCCCTCCTCACCGACGACCCTCCACGCGTACATCTCCCAGCTGCGCCGGGCCCTGGAGCCGGAACGCTCGCCCGGCGCTCCGCCCCGGCTACTGGTCCGTGAGGGGACGGGATACGCGCTGCGGACCGATCCGTCCGCAGTCGACGCCGAGCGCTTCGCCGACCTCGCCGTGGCGGGGCGGCGTGCCCTGGACGGCGGCAGACCAGGCCCTGCCGCGGAACTGCTCACCGAGGCGCTGGAGCTGTGGCGTGGTCCCGCCTACGCGGACTTCGACGGGGCCGGGTTCGCCTTCACAGAAGCGGCCCGGCTGGAGGACCTGCGTGCGGCCGCGTACGAGGACCGGCTGGCCGCCACCATCGACCTGGGCAGGCACGCTGCGGCGGTCGGCGAGCTGGAGGCCCTGGTGGCCGAGCAACCGCTGCGGGAACGCGGCTGGGAGCTGCTCGTCCTTGCCCTGTACCGGTCCGGGCGGCAGGGTGACGCGATCACGGCGCTGCGCACGGTGCGGCAACGGCTCGCCGACGAGCTGGGCATCGACCCAGGACTCGCGTTACGCGACCTGGAGTCCGCGGTGCTCGCCCAGGATCCCCGGCTCGACCCGCCGCCCGCCCGCTCCGCCGGAACCATCGGCGCCACTCCCGCCGCTACCAGGCCCCGCACCGCTCCCGTCGTGCCGGCCCAACGTTCGGCGGCGGCGCCCGTCGGCAACCTGCCGTTCGCACTGTCAAGCCTCGTCGGACGCACGGACGACATCGCCGCCGTGGACCGTCTGCTGGCCGAGTACCGGCTCGTCACCCTCACCGGCCCGGGCGGAGTGGGCAAGACACGCCTCGCGCTGGAGACGGCCAGAGGCCGGACCGACAGCGCCGACGGGCCCTGGCTGGTGGAACTGGCCGGCCTCACCTCACCCGAACTGCTGCCCGCGACGATCGGCGCCGCCGTCGGCATCCCAGGGGTGTCCTCCGCCGAAGACCTGGCGGCCGTGCTCGCCGGGCGGCGACTACTGCTGGTCCTCGACAACTGCGAACACCTGCTGGGCGAGGTGACCACCCTGACCGGTGTGCTGCTGAGCCGCTGCGGTGGCCTGCGGGTACTGTCCACCAGCCGCGAAGCGCTGGGCGTGGAGGGCGAGGCGGTCTACGAGGTACGCCCGCTCGACCCGGACGGGGATGGCACCGAACTCTTCCGGAAACGGGCCGCCGCGGTGCTGCCCGCGTGGTCCCCCGACCTGGACGACCTCGACCGGATCCCCGGGCTCTGCGCCGGTCTCGACGGCATTCCGCTCGCCATCGAACTGGCCGCTGCGCAATGCCGGATGCTCTCCATCGGCCAGATCGCCGACGCCTTGGAGAACCGCTTCGATGTACTGGTCGACGGCCCGCGCGACCTGCCCGCCCGGCATCGTGCGCTGGAGTCCGCCATCGCGTGGAGCCACCGGCTTCTCGAACCCGAGGAACGGCGGCTCTTCCACCGGCTGAGCGTGTTCGCCGCCGGATTCGACCTCGACGCCGCGGGCGCGGTCGGAGGCCAGACTCCCGTGCTGCCTCCCTTGTCGGCCCTGGTCCGCAAGTCGCTGGTCGGCGTCGAGCCCGGCACGGCGCCGCGCCGCTACCGGCTGCTGGAGACGCTGCGTCAGTACGCGCTGCGGGAACTCGACTCGGACGACCTCGCGCGGACCCAGCAACGGCACCGAGCCTGGGTACTGGCTCAGGCGGAGAGCGCCGAGCGCAGGCTCCACGGCCCCCAGGCGGCCGTGCTGCTGGGCCGGCTGACCCGGGAGCAGCCGGAGTTCCGCGCCGCCTTCGCCTCCGCGCTGGCCGCCGGGGACGGCGACTACGCGCTGCGCCTGGGCGGAGCGCTGTACTGGTTCTGGTATCGCATGGGCCACATCGCCGAAGGCCTGTCCTGGATGTCCAAGGCTTTCGCCGCGGCGCCGCACGCCGAGCCCGCGGTCCGGGCACGGGCCCGGCTCGCCGTCAGCGGGCTCAGCTATCTGGCCGGGCAGCCGGCGCAGGCGTACGAGGCCGTCGTGCTGGCGGAGCAGGAGGCACGGGAGGCCGGTGACCTGATGGCCGAGGCATCCGCACGGGTCTACCAGACGCACTTCGGCGTACTCGCCGGAATACCCGTTGACGCTCCGGCGCTCGCCCGCAGCGCGGTCGAACTCGCCCGGCGGGCCGGCGAGGACTGGCTGGTGGCCGAGGCGCTGATGGTGCAGGGCATGCTCGCCCGGGTTCTGGGAGATCTTCCGACCGCCGCCACGGTCCTGGCCGAAGCCGTCACGACCGCCGACTCCTGCGGCCACGACTGGGCGGCAGGCTCCTCCGCGTGGGCCGCCATGAAAACCGCGTGCGACCGTGGCGACGGTCGGCGTGCCCTGGAGGTCGCCGCCGGCATTCTGGACGCGCTCGACCGTCACCAGGACGTCACCTCCAGGCTTGTGCTGATCCACACCGCCGCCCACGCCCTCGTGCTGACCGGACAGGCCGAGCAGGCAGCCCTGCTGATGGGCGGCGTGGAGGCTGTCGGCCGCCGGGTGGGCTTTTCTCCCGAGTTGATGGACCCGCTGGACGGCCCTCGCGAGGCCGCTGCCGTACGCGAAGCCCTCCCGCAGGACAAGTACGAACGCCTGGTGGCCCGGGGACGCGAACTGTCCCTGGCGGAACTGACCACCCTCCTGGTCGGTCTCCTCAAGACCCGGTGACTGCGGAGCAGTCGCACCGTGACGGCGCCATCGAGTTTCCGGTCGAAGTGGATCACAAGCTAACTGAGGGGAAGGCGCAGGACGAGCCGAGCGCCTCGGGGGCTGTCCTCGATCTGCAGCGTGCCGCCGTGTGCCTCCGCGATCTGCCGCGCGATCGGCAGGCCCAGCCCGGTGCCTCCGGCGTGCCGGTCGCGTGCGGTGTCGAGCCGGGCGAAGCGCTGGAAGACCAGCTCACGCTTGCTCGGATCGATGCCCGGCCCGTCATCGATCACCTCCAGCACCGCGACGCCCTGGGGGAAGCGTTGCATGTCACGCTTGGGGCTGGGCGAGCGCCGTACGTGGACGGTGATGGTGCTGGCGGCGTGTCGCTCGGCATTGTCGAACAGGTTGGTGAGCAAGCGCGACAGCCGATATCGGTCGCCTTTCACCACCACACCGGGCTCGGGCGAGTATTCGTACCTCTTGTCCGTCTGAGGTCGCCTCTCGCATTCGGTGGTCACAAGTTCGGCCAGGTCGACCGGCTCGAACTCGACCGGCCCTCCTTTCTCCAGACGCGCGATGGCCAGCAGGTCGCCCACGATCGCCTCGAGCCGGTCCACGCTGCCCAGAACGGTCGTGCCCAGCGTGGGCACGCTCGTCTCCTCGGGCGCGTGCAGAGCGTCCTCGACCTCGGCCCGTATCGCGGCGATCGGGGTACGCAGTTCGTGGGAGGCGTCCGAGGTGAACTGGCGCTGCTGTTGCATCGCGGCCTGCAGGCGGGCCAGTGTCCGGTTGACGCTGTCGGCCAGATCGTGGATTTCATCCTGGCTCGGGGGGAGGGGTACCCGGCGATCGGGGGAGGTCTCGGTGATGTGGTCGAGCTCCGCGCGAATGGCGGTCACCGGCCTGAGGGATGCTGTGACGATCCGATGCCCCAGGGCGGTGATGACCGCCGTCAGCAGGACCGCCGCGCCGATCACTGTCGCGGCCAGCCACGGGTCGACAAACGGAGGGATTGTGGGAGAGGCGCTGTAAACGATCCAGTCCTGTCCGGCCCTGTAGGCCGTTTGCGCGACCACAATGTTGCACTGACCGGGCGGGAAGATTCCACCGCATACGACGTCGGTGGTGGTGTGCGTGCGGCCGGGGTCGAGGTCGGCCATGGCCGGCTTGCCCCGTAGCTGCGGCGTCGAGGCGACGACCGCACCTTTGTCGTTGACGATCTGCACGTTGCGTTCCCTGTGCGCAACCAGCGGTCTGACCACGTCGCTGTGCTCCACCTCATAGACCACACGCCCACCGGCCGCGGTGATCTCACTGATGAGATCTTCTGTGGCATATCGATGGATCACGATCAGGAGCGTCGTGGCCAGGAACGCGGACAGCAGAGCCGCCACCACCCCGGTGAACAGGGTGATACGGGCTGTAATGGACATGTGGTGCCAGGTATTCATGTTCTTCCCCTCATCAGGGAAACACATGCGTGGTAGCACTCTGAGAGCGGAAGGGTTCGGTGTCGGCAGCGGTGATCCCAAGGTCCCGCCAATTAACGTCACCTGCGTGGCGTTCCCCCAAACGTTATTCCGAGCCGCTGGCCGGACTCTGTGGTCGCAGGCGCTCGCTGTGGATCGAAAGGCACACGCGAGGCAAAGGGCGGTCAATTAATCCGTGGTATTCCATGCCCTCCCCGGTGTTTCGTATAAGCACTTATGGAGTTGTATCCCTGGCGGGGCCGCCGGTCGGCGGATCGAGGCGGCGGAAGTGGTTCCTCAGCGGCGGGTGCCGCCGTCCGGGCTGATCACCTCGTGGCGACCGCACCCGGCCGTGCGCCGGACCGGGGAAACAATCCGGAAATCTTCTCTTGACAACCAGCTCGCCCCGGGACCACAGTACTAGCCACCTGCTGACTACGTAGTCAGCAGTCTGACTACGTAGTCAGTCCAGGAGCTGTGAATGTCTGAGACCAGGCGCAGACCCCCGGGCAGTACGGATGTCGCCCGACTGGCCGGGGTGTCGCAGAAGACCGTCTCGCGCGTCATGAACGACGAGCCGTACGTGAGCGCCGAGATCCGTGAGCGGGTGCTGGCGGCGGCCCGCGAACTCGGCTACCGGCGCAACACCGCCGCCCGGGCGCTCAACCTGGGCCGCTTTCACCGCATCGGGGTGGTCTCGCTCGGCAGCGCACTCTACGGCCCGGCTTCGCAGCTGATCGAGCTGGAACGGCGGGCCAGGGAGATCGGCTACGCGCTCAGCGTGGTCAACACCCTCGAAGGTGACGACAGAGGCGTGGCGAAGGCCGTGGAGTCTCTGCTGGAGCAGGGCGTGGACGGCATCGTGCTGTCCGAGCCGATAGACGTCGGCGAGGAGCTGCGCATAGACCCAGGTGTCCCGATGCTCAGTTTGGGACCGATCGCCGGGCTCGACGAGACACAGATGATCATCAGCAGCCCTTCCAACGTGGACGCGGGCCGGGAGGCCACCGGGCATCTGCTCGGGCTCGGCCACGCCACCGTGTGGCACGTCGCCGGGCCCAGCAGGTGGTGGGCGGCGCGGGACCGCGTGCGAGGCTGGCGCGAGGCGCTGGCTGCCGCGGGCACCCCCGAACCGCCGATGCTCGAGGGCGACTGGTCGCCGGCGTCGGGCTACGTCGCGGGACAGATCCTCGCAGCGAATCCGGAGGTCACGGCGGTGTTCGTGGCCAATGACGACATGGCGATCGGTGTGCTGCGCGCCCTGGCCGAGGCGGGTCGCGCGGTACCCGAGCAGGTGAGCGTTGTCGGGATGGATGACATCCCAGCCGCCGCGTACCTGTCACCGCCCCTGACCACCATCCACCAGGACTTCAAGGCAACCATCGTGCATGGCTTGGCATTACTCGTTGAGCGAATCGAGGGTGGCTCCGGCACGGCCGCCCAGAACTCCCCTTCCACGCACCTGGTGGTGCGCCGATCAACGAAACCCCCCGAGGAGAAGACATGACCATGTCACGCACCCGGTGGCTCGCCACGGCGGCCGCGGCCACCTTGTGCCTCGCCGGCTGCGGCGGCGGAGGCGGCGCAGAGACCCAGCAACCCGCGGGCGGCCGGCCGCCGGCCACCGTCAGCCAGGCCGACATCGACAAGGCCATGCAGACGCCCACCGAGCTGACCTTCTGGACCTGGGTCCCGGACATCCAGAAGGAGGTGGCGCTGTTCCAGAAGAAGTACCCGGCGATCAAGGTGAACGTGGTCAACGCCGGGCAGGGCGTGCCGCAGTACACCAAGCTGCGCACGGCGCTGAAGGCGGGCAGCGGCGCGCCGGACGTCGTGCAGGTCGAGTATCAGTACATCCCGACCTTCACCATCACCAACAGCCTGCTCGACCTGCGGCCCTACGGCGCGGAGGCGTTGAAGGACAAGTTCGTGGACTGGACCTGGGGCCAGATCACCGGCAAGAACGGCGAGGTCTGGGCGATCCCGCAGGACACCGGCCCGATGGGCATGCTGTATCGCAAGGACATCTTCGACAAGCACGGCATCCAGCCGCCGAAGACGTGGGACGAGTTCGCGGCCGCGGCCCGCAAGCTGCACGCCGCCGACCCGAACCTCTACATCACCAACCTGGCCCCCAACCAGAACGGAGCGTGGATGGGGCTGCTGTGGCAGGCGGGCGGCAAACCCTTCCAGATGGCGGCTGCCGACCAGATCAGCGTTAACGCTAACAATGAGCCGTCCAAGAAGCTCGCGAGCTACTGGGGCGGGCTGGTCAAGGAGGGCGTCGTCTCGACCGACCCGGACTTCACCGACCAGTGGTATCAGGCGCTCAACAAGGGCAAGTACGCCACCTGGCTGACCGCCGCCTGGGGGCCGGTGTTCTTGTCCACCAGCGCCAAGGCCACCAGCGGCAAGTGGCGGGCCGCGCCCCTGCCGCAGTGGGCCGCCGGGGAGAACAAGTCCGGCAACTGGGGCGGCTCCACCAGCGCTGTGATCAAGTCGACGAAGAACCCGATCGCCGCGGCGAAGTTCGCCGAGTTTCTCAACACCGACCCCGAGTCGGCCAAGATGATGGCGACCGAGCAGTTCCTGTTCCCGCCGACCAAGGCGCTGCTGGGCGATGCGGCGTTCGCCGCGCAGAAGCCGGAGTTCTACGGTGGGCAGACCGTCAATCAGGTCTTCGCCGAGATCAGTGACACCGTCTCCGCCGACTTCGGCTGGCCGCCGTTCCTGGATCAGACGGTCAAGGATTGGGACGAGACCGTGGGCAAGTCCCTGGCCGACAAGACCGACCCTGCCGCCGCCCTGGATCAGTGGCAGCAGCGGATCACCACATACGCCGAGGGCCAGGGCTTCAAGGTCGCGAAGTGAGTGTCACGGCAGCGCCGCGAGCCCGCCGGGCGGCGGCCGGATATCTCTTCATCGCGCCTTTCATGGTCGTGTTCGTGGCCATGCTGGTGGTGCCGCTGGCCTACGCCGGCTACCTGAGCCTGTTCAAGCAGCAGCTCATCGGCGGCACCACGTTCGTCGGGCTGGACAACTACGTGCGGGCGCTGACGGATGAGCGGCTGCTCGGCGGCGTGCTGCGGGTGGCCGAGTTCTTCCTCATCCAGGTGCCGCTGATGCTGCTGCTCGGGTTGCTGTTCGCGCTCGCGCTGGACAGCGGCATGCTGTGGCTGTCGCGGTTCATCCGGCTCGGCATCTTCGTGCCGTACGCGGTGCCCAGCGTCGTGGCGGCGCTGATGTGGGGCTACCTGTACGGGCCCGAGTTCGGCCCGATCGCCCAGCTCGCCGAGAGCCTCGGCCTGCCCGCGCCCAAGCTGCTCGGCGGCGACCTCATGCTGGGCTCGCTGGCGAACATCGTGACCTGGGAGTTCGCCGGCTACAACATGATCATCCTGTACGCGGCGCTGCGCGCCATCCCCTCCGAGCTGTACGAGGCTGCGGCCGTGGACGGGGCCGGGGCCTGGCGGACCGCGTGGAGTGTGAAGATCCCGGCGCTGCGGCCCGCCCTGATGATGGCCCTGATCTTCTCGGTGATCGGCAGCTTCCAGCTGTTCAACGAGCCGCAGCTGATGCAGCGCCTGGCGCCCAACGTCATCGACAGCGCCTACACCCCCAACCTGTACGCCTACTCGCTGGCCTTCACCAGCCAGGACCTCAACTACGCGGCGGCGGTGTCGTTCCTGCTCGGGCTCGTCATCGTCGTGGTGTCCTACACCGTCCAGCTCGCCCTCACCCGGAGGCGGACATGACCACCACCGCAACGGCGCCCGCCATGAGGACCGCGAGCACCGCGAGCGCCGGGACCGGCAGGCGGCGCAGCCCTCTCCTGACCCTCGGAATGCTGGCCTTCCTCATCTACTTCCTGCTCCCGCTGTTCTGGCTGCTGGTGGCGTCCACGAAGACCACCGGCGACCTGTTCGCCAGCTTCGGGCTCTGGTTCGGCGACGACTTCGCGCTGCCGGGCAACGTGCGGAACGTGTTCGCCGCCGAGAACGGCGTGTACGGCCGGTGGCTGCTCAACACCGCCCTCTACTCGGTGGTGAGCGCGGGTGGCGCGGCGCTGCTGTGCGCGCTGGGCGGCTACGGGTTCGCCAAGTTCGGCTTCCGCGGCAACAAGGCGCTCTTCGGCCTGGTGCTGGGGGCCATCATGGTGCCGAGCACCGCGCTGGCCATCCCCACCTACCTGATCTTCGCGGAGATCGGGCTGGTCAACACACCGTGGGCGATCATCCTGCCCTCACTGGTGAACCCGTTCGGTCTCTACCTCATGCGGGTCTACGCCGAGGGCGCGGTGCCCGACAGCATCCTGGAGGCTGCCCGCATCGACGGCGCCGGCGAGTTCCGCATCTTCTGGAAGGTCGTGCTGCGGCTGCTCGCCCCGGGCTTCGTCACGGTGCTGCTGTTCACCCTGGTGGCCACCTGGAACAACTACTTCCTGCCCCTGATCATGCTCAACAACCCGTCGCTGTACCCGGTGACCGTGGGCCTGGCCAACTGGGCCGCGCAGGCCTCGGTCGCCGGTGGCAGCGGCGACGTCATCCCGTTGGTCGTCACCGGCTCGCTGCTGTCGATCATCCCGCTGGTTGTGGCGTTCCTGATGCTGCAGCGTTACTGGCAGAGCGGGCTCGCCGCCGGCGGTGTCAAACAATGAATCTCACGGAAGGATCTTTTGTGTCGCGAGTGCTTTTCGGCGCCGCCTACTACCCCGAGTATCACCCCGCCGAGCTGCTGAAGACCGACTTGGACCTGATGGCCGAGGCACGCTTCTCGGCCATCCGGGTGGGCGAGTCGGTCTGGTCCACCTGGGAGCCGGAAAACGGCCGCTTTGACCTGGACTGGTTGCAGCCGACGCTGGACGGGGCGCACGAGCGGGGCATCGGGGTCATCTTGGGCACCCCGACGTACGCGGTGCCGCCATGGCTGGCCCGGCTCTACCCCGAGATCGCCGGCGAGCGGGCCACCGGCCGCCGCATCCCATGGGGCGCCCGCCAGGAGATGGACTTCACCCATCCGGCGTTCCGCTTCCACGCCGAACGGATCATCCGCAAGGTCGTCGAACGCTACGCCGACCACCCGTCGGTCATCGGCTTCCAGGTGGACAACGAGCCGGGGCTGCACCTCCTGCACAACCACGGCGTCTTTCAGCGCTTCGTCGATTGGCTGCGCTCGAAGTACGGCGATGTGGAGACGCTGAACCGAGAGTGGGGACTGGTCTACTGGTCGCACCGGCTGTCGGACTGGGCCGACCTGTGGACCCCGGACGGCAACGCCCAGCCCCAGTACGAGCAGGCCTGGCGACGCTTCCAGGCCGACCAGGTCACCGAGTTCATCGCCTGGCAGGCCGACATCGTGCGAGAGTACGCGCGGCCCGAGCAGTTCGTCACCACCTGCATCGCCTACGACCGGCCCGCCGTGGCCGACGACGACCTGACCCGGCGGCTGGACGTCACCGCGGGCAACCCGTACTACACGATGCAGGACGGGCTCACCCTGCCGGCCGGGCAGAGCAGCGGCCAGCACTGGAAGACCGAGGACACGTGGGCGCTCTACCGGGCGGCCGACCGCATGTACTCCTCCCGGCAGGAACCGTTCCTCGTCACCGAGACCAACGCCCAGGCCATCGGGCCGTCGTGGGTCAACCATCCCGCCTACGACGGGCAGTGGCGGCAGGCCGCCTGGGCGCTCGTCTCCCGGGGCGCCTCCATGATCGAGTACTGGCAGTGGCGGACGCTCGTGTTCGGCACGGAGACGTACTGGGGTGGCGTGCTGCCGCACAGCGGCAGACCCGGGCGCACCTACCGGGAGATCGCCCGTATCGGCGCCGAACTGGAGAAGGCAGGCGACGTGGTAGCCGGCCTGACCCCGGACGCCGACGTCGCCATGCTCTACTCCCACCCCAGCAAATGGGCCATGGCCGCCCAGCCGGCGCTGGCGCTCCCCGACGGTGACCCGGACCGGCGCTCCTACGAAGCCATCTTCGACGCCTTCTACCGGGGCGCGTTCGAGGCCGGGCTACAGACGCGGGTGCTGCACGCCGCTCAGGCCACGGCCGAGAACCCGGCCGAGATCGCGAGGCGCCGGCCGGTGCTGGTGGCCGCCGGGCTGTACGTGGCCGACGACGCCACCCTCGACTGGCTGACCGCCTACGCCGAGGCCGGCGGCCACCTCGTGCTGGGCCCGCGCACCGCGTATGCCGACCATGAGGCCCGGGCGCGCCGCGACGTGCAGCCCGCCCGGCTCGCCGACGCCGCCGGAGCCTGGTACGACGAGTTCAGCAACCTCGACACCGACCTACCCGTACGGGCGGCGGACGGCTCGCCCCTGGACCTGTCCGACACTGCGGCCGGCACCCGCTGGGCCGACGGCCTGCACGCCGACGGGGCACAGGTGCTGGCCGGCTACCGGCATCCGCACTTCGGCCAGTTCGCCGCCGTCACCACCCGCACGCATGGCAGGGGCCGCATCACCTACGTCGGCACCGTCCCGAACGCGCCGCTGGGCGCGGCCCTGTTCCGCTGGCTGGCCCAGGACGCGGGCCCCTGGGGATCGGCGCCGGTCGGCGTCACCTCCACCGGCGCCACCGCGAAGGACGGGCGGCGGCTGCGCTTCCTGCACAACTGGACCTGGCAGGAGACCACTGTGGCGGTCCCGGTCGCCGTGCGCGACATCCTGCACGACACAGCCCACGAGGCGGGCGCGGAACTGCGGCTCGGCCCATGGGACGTGCGCGTCCTGCTGGAGACGTAGCGGCGAAGGGACATCCCCGGCAGCCGTAGCCGGTACGCGGCACGAACCCGGTCCCGCCCCGGCGGGACCCACACCCCCCTCTCAAGTGAGGCACCCCCCATGAAAACGAGACGGCGTCCCCCTCGCCTGCTGCACATAGTGGCTGCGGCTCTCGACGAGATGACGAAAGGTGAATCATGATGATCGATATCCGGCACACCCGGCCCGCGCGGGCCACCTTGAACCTCGGGGAGACATCATGACTGCTCGGCCTGCGGGTCGCTTCGGCGTGGTCGGGAGCGGATGGCGTTCGGAGTTCTTCCTGCGACTGGCCAGGCGGCTTCCCGAGCGGCTGTCGGTGTCGGGCGTGGTCACCCGGACGGCGGAGCGTGGGGCCGAGGTGGAGGCCCGGTGGGGGGTGCCGACGTTCCGCACCGTTGAGGACATGCTGGCCGCGGAGCGCCCGGAGTTCGTCATCCCTTCGGTGCCGTGGCCGGTCACCCCGGAGGTGACCAAGGAGCTGGTCGGGTTCGGCGTCCCCGTGCTGGCCGAGACGCCGCCCGCGGCCGACCTGGACGGGCTGCGCGATTTGTGGTCGGCCGTGGGGTCCAGCGGTCTGGTGCAGGTGGCGGAGCAGTACCTGCACATGCCGGGGCACGCGGCGCGGCTGGCGTTGGTGCGCGAGGGGGTCATCGGGCAGGTGACGTCCGTGCAGATCTCTTCGACGCACCTGTACCACGCGGTGTCGATGATCCGGCACATGCTCGGGGCCGGGTACGAGGACGCGACCGTGCACGCCCGCTCGTTCACCGCCCCGCTCGTGGACCCGCTGTCCAAGGACGGCTGGGCGGGTGAGGTCACGCCCAAGGACGTCGCCACGACGATCGCCACTGTGGAGTTCTCCAGCGGGATGGGCCTGTACGACTTCACCGACAACCAGTGGTGGAACCCGCTCCGAACCCGCCGGATCGTCATCCGGGGGTCGCTGGGGGAGCTGGTGGACGACCGCGTCGTGCGCCTGGCCGACCCCAGGACGCCGGTGGAGTCGCACCTCATACGGCGGCAGACGGGCATCGACCTGAACCTGGAGGGGTTCGACCTCGACCACATCAGCTTCGACGGGCGCGTGGTCTATCGCAACGAGTATCAGGGGGCGCGTTTCTCCGAGGACGACCTGGCCGTCGTCTCGCTGCTGTGCCACATGACGGACTGGTGCCGGGGCGAGGCCCCTGAGCCGTACCCGCTGGCCGAGGGGTGCCAGGATCACCTCATCAGCTTGGCGATCGGCGAGTCGCTGCGTACGGGCGCGGGCGTCACGACGGCGCAGGAGGCCTGGGCACGCTAGGCGAACTCGACGACCTGCGATCCATCAGCCGAAAATCCGCCGCCACAGGCATGGACAACTAGCGGTACAGGATCAGCTCATGGCGTCGAGCCGGTTGCGGACCTTGACGAGCAGGTTGCGTGGGAGCGGGCCGTAGCCGTACAGGGAGAGGTAGGACTGGCCGGCGTCGCTGGCGGTGTAGTGCAGGAAGGTGCGCACCAGGGGGTCGGAGGTGGTCGAGCAGGTGATCTCGTAGGTGATCAGGACGATGGGATAGGCGCCTTTGCCTTTGGTCCGGTAGTCGAAGGCCACGACCAGGTCGCCGTTCTTGCCGATGATGCGGGCGTCTTGCAGGGCTTTGGTGGCGCTTTGGGGGGAGAGAGCGACGTATTCGCCGGAGGCGTTGCGGATTTGAGCGGTTTGCAGCCGGACATTGCTGGCGAAGCCGTATTCGACGTATCCGAGAGCGCCCTCGGTTTGCGCGATGGCTTGGGTGATGCCGAGGGAGCCGGCGACGCCTTGGCCGGCGCCGGTCCAGGTGCGTGAGGGCGAGTGTGGCCATCCGCCGGCGGCTTGGAGGTAGGTGGTGAAATTGTGTGTGGTGCCCGAATCGTCGGAGCGGTGGAAGAGCCGGATGGGGGAGTGCGGCAGGGCGGTTCGCGGGTTGTCCGCGGCGATCTGGGGGGCGTCCCAGGTGGTGACCTGGCCGGTGAAGATACCGGTCAGGGTGGCGGGGGAGAGTTTGAGGTCCGGTACGGTCGGCAGGTTGTAGGCGAGGGCGATGGGGCCGATCACCATGGGCAGGTGTACGGCTCTGCTGCCGCAGCGCCGGTCGGCCAGGGCTTGTTCGGAGGGTCGCATGGCGACGTCGGCGCCGGCGAACGTGGTGGTCCCGGTGATGAAGTCGCGGATGCCGGCTCCCGATCCGTTGGGCCGGTAGTACACCTGCAGGTCGGGGTGGATGCGGTTGAACTCCGCACGCCAGGCGTCCATCGCGCCTTTCTGCGCGGTCGAGCCCGACCCGGAGATCGACGCGGCGACCGGGGAGCTCTTGGGTGCGTCCTCCCTGGGCAACAACGCGGTCCCGCTCAGGCCGGCGGCCAGGATGAGGGCGACGACCAGACCTGAGCCCACGATCCATTTCAAGGGAAACACATTTTTTAATTATATGAACCGGAAATGTTGGGCACGTTTAATCGCCGTCAAGCTCCCGGGCATAATCGGTCCTCGAACCACAAGTTGAGCCCGTGAGCGCCTTGATTGCTATTGACGGTAGGGCCTCGAGGAGGCCTGTTGTTCAGCCGGCGACGGCTCGCTGGGCGATCACCCTGTCGGCACGCAGCCGTACCAGGTACTCCCCGGGGGCGGCGTTGCGCATGCCGTACTCCTCGGCTCGCTCATCTCCCATGTATCGCCGGGCGATTTCGGTGGCCCACACCAGCATTTCCTCCAGGTCGAGCGAGAGGGTGACATCGCCCTTGATCAGTACGTAGGAGTACGGAGGGTCCTGGTCGTCCACGCACAATGCGGCCCGGGGGTCACGGCTCAGGGCCTTGCCCTTGAGGCCGGTCTCGGAGGTGGTGAAGACCACTTCGTCTTCGTCGAGCAGAAACCAGACCGGCGTGACGTGCGGCATGCCGTCAGCCGGAGCCACCGCCAGCTTTCCGGTGCGCGTCCCGGTCATGATGAACTGACGCCATTCGTCATCACTCATTCGTTCCATGACGCTACGCTACGCTACATTCCAGCTGGCCGGACCTTAAGCCATCCCTCGAGATCATGGACGTGGAGCGGCACTCCTTGCATAGCCGGTTCAGGCGTCCGATATGGTCTATTTTGGTCATGTCTATGCTCGGTCTTGGGGGTCAATGCCGTGCGCGGAAGGCTGCTGATCGTGGCTCTTGTCTTGAGCCTGTCCGGCTGCGGTGTGGTCCCCAGGCTGGTCTCCAGGCCCGCCGACGCGCCCACGCCGACCCCGGTGACCTCACAGGCCACGCCTCCCGCGAGCGCCGCCCCCACACCCTCGGCGACCAGGGCGGCGCTGACCATCCCCCGGGCCAGGCAGGCCGTGCAGGAGTGGGTGGGCAAGTACAACGCGACGCTCAAGAGGCGCAAGTGGTGGCAATCGAACGCCCGGCTCGACGCGCTGTTCGTCGAGGGGGCGCTGCACGAGGGTGTGCTCGAACGCAACCATGAGGACTTCGGGTGGAAGACGGAGCACAAGCCGATCAACCCGGCGGGCCCCCCGACGGTCTTCCTGCCCCGGCCGGAGCGGCAGCCGTCGGTCGGGGACTGGTTCATCGCGCAGGCGACCTACAAGGACACCAAGGGCCATGTCCGCCCGCACGTGCTCGCGTTCTTCCGCTCCCCCGGGCAGTCCTTCAGGCTGGCCGTCGCGACCCCGATCCACTGGGGCCGGCGGATGCCCAAGCCGCTGCTCGACGCCGACGGCTACGTCACCGACATGGACAACTCCATGGCGCGCGCCGTGACCAAGGAGTACCGGAACTTCTGGAACGGCGAGAGGAAGAAGGAGGGCGACTCCGGCTACCGCCTGGCCAGGAACAGCTACAGCCGCAAGGCGTTCCCCGCGGTCAACAAGGGGGCGTACGTCGGGTTCGCCGGCACCGGTTCGGTCTTCGGCTTCCGTACGGCCGACGGGGGCTCCTTCTTCCTGTTCGCCCTGCTCAATGACTCCAAGAGCGTCAACAACGTGCTGAGCGAAGCGCTGCTGGTGCCCAAGGGCAGCACCACCATCCAGGAACTCGGCGCCAACTGGTTCTCCTAGGCGGCCGGGCCGGGACAGGGGAGTACGGCAACGGGTTCTGGGCAGATCTGCCGTACCTCGGCGGTGCGGCAGATGGAGGAGGTGGCGAGGTGTGTCGTTTGTTCGGCCTGAGCAGCGCTCCTCAACGCACGCATGCCACGTTCTGGCTGCTGGAGGCCCCGGACAGCCTGAGGGAGCAGAGCCAACGTGAGCCGGACGGGACCGGATTGGGGTATTTCGATGCCGATGGCACCCCGGAGGTCCACAAGGCGCCCATCGCCGCCTACGAAGACCGGTGCTTCGCCGAAGAGGCCAAGGAGGCGGAATCCACCACCTTCATCGCCCACATCCGTTTTGCGTCCATCGGCGGTCTGGAAGATCGCAATACCCATCCCTTCCTGCAGGAGGGGCGGCTCTTCGCCCACAACGGGGTGATCGAGGGCCTGGACGAACTCGACGCGGAGCTGGGAGAGGATCGGTCGCTGGTCAAGGGAGACACCGATTCCGAGCGGTTCTTCGCCCTGATCACCCGCGAGACCAGGGCGCTGGGCGGGGACGTCACCGCCGGCCTCCAGCGCGCCGCCCGGTGGATCGCCCGGAATCTTCCCGTTTACTCCCTCAATCTGGTCCTCACCGCCCCGGGGGAGCTGTGGGCACTGCGTTACCCCGACACGCACAAGTTGTATGTGCTCCCGCGTTCCGCCGGCGGCCACCACGGCGACCGGCACCTCGACCACACGGGCACTGGCGGCCACATGCGCATTCGTTCCCGCGACCTGTCCGGTGCCCCCGCGTTCGTGGTCGCCAGCGAACGTATGGACGACAACCCCTACTGGCGCATGATGGAGCCCGGCGAACTCCTTCACGTCGGGCCGGACCGCAGGACCCACCGGGTCGTCTTGCACGAACAGCCGACGTACCGGCTGAGCCTTACCGACCTGCATCCCAAGGCCGCGGCCTCGCAAACAGGCGCCGGCGAAATCGGTCGAGCCACGAGTCGGCGCGCGACTTGATGAACTCAGATATCACCCACAGGCCGCCGGCGATGTGCCGGCGGCCGTTCGGGATTCAGCTGTCCGCGGCGGCTCGGGGGAGTGCCGCGATGGTTCAGCGGTGGCCGAAGATCTTCTTGCTGGAGCCGAGACGGAGGAAGACCGTCTCACCGGTCGCATCGGCCAGGCCGTCGTTGTCCGTCATGGCGTAGACCTGGCCGTCGCCGCCCACTGTCAGCCCTTCGAGCTTCTCCTGTGTCCAGCCGTTCGTGGCGCGCAGGTCGGGGAGCACGTCGTGGGCGAGCTGCTTGGGCAGGACCTGCAGCGGGCCGGACGGGGCGGCGGACTTCGGCATCTCGACCGTGTACACGCGCTTGATCACGGCGGCAGGGCCGTTCAGCTTGTCCCGCTCGATGAGGGCGAGCTTGTCGCCGACCGCGGTGATCTCGGACAGGCCGATCCAGTCGCCGGGGGTGGCGGTGGTGCCGATCTGGTAGCCGTACCAGCTCCAGGTGCCGGCCTGCACGTCGTAGCGGCCGAGCCGGACGATCCCGGTCGGGTCGCCCTTGACCTCGCGCTGCAGGGTGGCCCAGACGACCTCGCGGCCGTCGCCGTCGGTGGTGGCGGTGACGCCTTCGAAGCCCTGCTTGCCCAGGCCCGCGGCGACGTCCGCCGGGAGCGGGACGACTTGCTGGGTCACGCCGTCGTGGTCGAGCCGGACCAGCTTGTTGCCGCCGCCGGTGGCACCCTCGACGGCGAGCCAGAAGCCGCCCTGGGGCCGGGCGAAGATGCCTTCGGCGTCGTAGCCGACCGGCTTGCCGTCGGCGTCCTTGACGGTGAGCGCCTGGGTGATGACCGCCGGCCGGCGCGACGTGTCGATGGTCATGATCTCGGTGACGGAGTACGCCGCGTCGGTGACGGTGTACAGCTCGTGCGGCATGCCGGGGACGGCGGACAGCGCGCCGAGCGCGCCCCAGCCGATCGGCGCGCCGGAGGAGTCCGGGGCCGACACGATGCTCGGGAACGCGGGGGTGCCCGCGCCCAACTGGAACAGGCTCACCGAGGCCCGCACGTTGACTGAGGCGTCGTCCTCCTCGCTGGAGACCGCGAGCAGGTCGCGCGACGGGATCGCCAGCAGTCCTTCGGGGCCGTTGGTGGTGGCCAGCACCTGGCGGAAGACCGGGGCGGTCGGCCGGCTCAGGTCGTAGACGGCGACGAAGTTGCTCCGCTCGGAGCCGACGAAGGCGTACCGCACACCGTGGAAGGTGGCGACGACCACGCCCTCCGGCTCGGTGCCCTTCTTGCCCGCGCGGTCCTCGTTGTGCAGGCCGTAGCGGACGGCGATCCGCTCGAAGCTGTTGCCCGCGTCCCAGGCGACCTCGCCGGTACGGCTGTCGAAGACGGACCAGCCCCGGGTGCCGCCCTTCCAGTCGCCCTCGTTGGCGGTGGCGAGGTAGCGGTCGTCGATCCAGTTGATGGCGTCGGGCTCGCGCCGTACGTCGGTGATCGAGCCCGTCTGGTCGATCACGCCGTCCTTGACGGTGTCGATGCCGTCCACCGTGGCCGTGCCGGCGCTGAAGGCCTTGGTGATCTTGCCCGTCGGCAGGTCCACCAGGACGATGCCGTTGTTCTCCTGCAGCGTCACGGCCAGCTGGTTGCGGCTGTTGACGGAGACGTACTCCGGCTCCGGGTCGGTGGGCTCGACGATTCCGGCGTCGGCCAGCACGGGCAGCGCGGTGCCGTCGGGCCGGGTCAGCGGCACGGACCGGGTGCGCCACTGCTGCGGCGAGGTGCCCTTGAGGTCGACGATCTGCACGAAACCGGCCGGGGCCTGGGGCAGGCCGCCCTTCTCGCCCCCGGGCGGGGTCGCTGCCTCGTCGCGCTCGTTCTCGATCGCGATGGCGGCGTACCGCTTGTCCTTGGAGATCGTGATGGAGTCCGGCTGGCCGCCGAGGTCGAAGCTGGTGACCCGCTTGCGGTCGCGCAGCGATATGACGTCGAGCCGCCCCGACGGGGTGGAGTAGCCGGCGCTGGTGTTCACCACGACCAGGACGTACTGGCCGAGCACGGCCACCGAGGTCGGCTCGTCCTCGGCGTCGCCGAGCGCCGCCAGCGACAGCGTGCCGAGCCCGTGCGGGCTGCCGGGCGTGCTGATGTCGAGGAAGCCGATCCGCCGGGCCAGCGCGTCGGTGTAGATCAGGGTCCGGCCGTCCTCGCTGACCGCCGAGATCTCGGCGACGGTCGCCGAGGCCGGGTCCTCATCGGCCGGCCGGTTCTGGAAGACCGGATACGTGGCCGTGCGCTGGAAGACCGGCGGCACGTGCGGCTGGTCGGCACTCGCGGGGCTCGCACCGACCAGCGTGCCGGCAGCGACAGCCACGGTCGTCAGCACGGCGTGGGTTTTCTTGGACAGCATCGTCTCTCCGTCACGCTCCAACAGGAGACGAAGCCTCACATAAGCGGACAATCGCCGCTCATCATCCAGGTGAACAGCAGCCGAAGACGACTCGTGTACCTCGGTCCAGCAGGATCTGGGCGACCCGGTGTCAGCGGCGTTCGGGGTCGAGCGTCTGCGTGAAGAGAGCCCCGCCCTCGACGTCCTTGAGGGTGACGGTCAGCTGCTTCGTGCCCGGGTCGATGTCGACCTGGCCGAAGAACTGGTAGCCCTCCAGCGGCGAGGTGGACGCCCGCGGCGGCACGGCCTGGAAGACGGCCTCCGGGCCGAAGGTCGCGTCGAGCGCGTTCGGGCCGAAAGCGCCTGCGTTGAGCGGACCGGAGACGAACTCCCAGAACGGGTCGAAGTCCTGGTACGCCGCCCGGTCGGGGTGGTAGTGGTGCGCGGCGGTGTAGTGCACGTCGGCGGTGAGCCAGACGTGGTTGCGGATGCCGAGCCGCTTGATCTGCGTGAGGAGGTAGGCGATGTCGAGCTCGCGGCCCAGCGGCGCACCCGGGTCGCCGTTGGACGACGACTCCTGGTTGCCGCCGTCGGGCACGACGAGGCCGATCGGCAGGTCGTTGGCGATCACCTTCCAGGTCGCCTTCGACGCCTTGAGCTCGCGCAGCAGCCACGCGGTCTGCTCCTTGCCGAGCAGGCCACCGTCTGCGACGGTCTCGCGGCCGGTGGTGTTCGGGTCCTTGTAGGTGCGCATGTCGAGGATGAACAGATCCATCAGCGGTCCGTAGGACAGCTTGCGGTAGACGCGGCCAACCTTGTCCGGCGAGACCGGCGAGACCGGGATGTACTCGTGGAACGCCTGGCGGGCACGAGCCGCCAGCGGGTCCACGAGCGTGCCGTCGGGGAACCCGGCGCGCCCGACCAGGACCTCCCCGGGGTACCAGTTGTTGAGCACCTCGTGGTCGTCCCACTGGGCGACGATCGCGGTCTCGGCGAGGAAGGCGCGCCAGTTGTCGGCGAGCAGGTTGTACTTGAACTGGCCGCGGTACTGGTCGAGCGTCTGCGCGACCGCGGTCTTCTCCTCGATCACCAGGTTGCGCCAGATCCGTCCGTCGGGCAGGGTCACGGTCTCGGTGACCGGCCCGTCGGAGTACACGTTGTCACCGGAGGAGAGGAAGAAGTCGGCGTTCGCCGCGCGCATCGCGTCGGCGATCCGGAACCCGCCCAGGTCGGGGTTGACGCCCCAGCCCTGGCCGGCGATGTCGCCGGACCAGATGAAGCGGATCGGGCGGTGGCCGTCGTGCCGGCCCAGGCCCGCGCGGAAGCGGCCGACGAGCGGCTCGCTGCTGCGGTCGTGGTCGTGCTGGTCGGCGGCGGTGATCCGGTAGTAGAGGTCGGTGGCGGTGGGCAGGCCGCGCACGTTGATCTGGCCGGTCAGATCCGAGGCGGGGGTGACGGTCGGCCCGGTGACGCTACGCAGGATCCGGCGGAAGGAGGGGTCTGTGGCGATCTCCGCACGCAGACGGGCAGGACGGTCGACGCGGGTCCACAGGGAGACGGAGCCGTCGACGGCGTCGCCGGCCTGGATGCCGTGGGTGAGGACGGGTCGGTTGGCCAGTATCTGCCCGGGGCCGCGGCGGGCGAAGGCAGGAGAGCTGAGCACAGGGGGAAGGGCGAGCCCGACTCCGAGGGCGGTCGTGCCCCGGAGCAGCGTGCGGCGGTTGAGCGCAGTCATGCGCAGAGCTTGGTGCGATCCAGACAACACCGGGTAACGCGCCGGGAACCAGGTGCTGAAGCCGGAGCGATCAGCGAGTACGCCGCCACGCGGACCAGCAGCATCCCGAGCCCGCCACCCTCGAACGGCTCGGCGTCGCCGGCGCGTGCGCGCTCGTCCTGCGCGCGCCGGTCCAGGCTGACGCCGGGGTACGAGACACGGCAGCTCGGTAGTGACCAAGAGAGGGCGACTGCTCGGTGGTGGCGCAGAGGGGCGACTGCGAACGGGGCGCCCTCGGCCGGAGGGCGCCCCGTTCCTGCATGGTCGCTAGAACTGCGAAACCGTCAGCACCACCGCGTAGTGCGAGGACGCCGTGGACCCGAACCGCTGGTCGTTGACGACGGCGCCGTATCCCGCACCGCCGGCCCAGTTCAGCCGCATGACCGGCGGCCGGGAGCCGAAGTCCACGCGGCCGACCATTTCGGTGAACGCGCTGCTTCCACCGATGGCCGCCGCGTTGTGGGCGGAGAAGGAGACGGTGTTCCCGCGCACCTGGTACCTTCCCCGGAGCGGGTACAAATCGGTGCGTACGTTGGTGGTGTCGAAGGCGAACGTCCCGTTGGAGTAGAAGACCCAGACCGCGTTGACCACCCGGTTGTACGCCGACGTCTGCCAGGCCGCCTGCCCGGCGAGCTGCTGGAACTGCAGGATCTGCTGAGTGCGTAGCCGTACCGTGCCGCTGTCCGCGGCAACTGTGGCCTGGGCGCTGGTGGTGGACAGCAGCATGGCGGCCGCGAGTGCTGTGGCGACGGCGAGAGTCAGCCTGCGGATCATTGTTTCCCTCCCTGTCCGGACGCTTGCCGGTGACCTCGACGCTAGGAACGAGGCTCTCCGGCGACCACGAGGTTGGGCCCACAGCTCGCTCACAGGAGCGACCCGCATCTATCGTGGGTTAATGGCCGAGGAGTCCTTCGCTCAGCTCTTACGCCGGCTCCGGATCAGTGTGGGGCTCACCCAGGAAGAACTCGCCCACCGCTCCACCGTCAGCGCGCGCTCGATCAGCGATCTGGAACGTGCCATCTACCGCACCGCGCGCAAGGAAACCGCTCGGCTGCTGGCCGACGCGCTGGAGTTGTCCGGCACCGTACGCGCCCAGTTCGAGTCGACGGCGCGCGGCAAGGCCACCGACCCGGCCCTGTCGGCTGTGCTGTCGCTACCCGTGCCGCTCACCCCGCTGATCGGCCGCGAGTCCGAGATCGCCACCGTCTGCACGCTGCTGCAGCGCCAGGACGTGCGCCTGCTCACCCTGACCGGGGTAGGCGGAGTGGGCAAGACCCGCGTCTGCCTTGCCGTGGCCCAACGCCTGTCCCCTGACTACCCCGACGGCGTGTTCTTCGCCGACCTGACCGCCGCGGGCACCCCCGAGCTGGCGCTGTCGGCGATCGCCCAGGCTGTAGGGGTCCGCGACGACGGGGCCACCCCGCTCGCCCGCACCCTCGTCAGCCACCTGCGTGGACGGCAGTGCCTGCTCGCCGCCGACAATTTCGAACATCTCGCGGACCGGGCGGCGGAGATCGTCGGCGGCCTGCTCGCCGAGTGCCCCGCGCTGACCTGCCTGGTGACGAGCCGCCGCACATTGCCCCTGCGCGGCGGCCACGAGGTGGCGATCCAGCCGCTGCACGTCGACGCCGCCGTCGCGCTGTTCGCCCGGTGCGTGCAGGCCCACTGGCGTGAATGGAGCCCCGAGGAGGCCGGTCCCGAGGTCGTGGCGGAGATCTGCGCACGGCTGGACGGTCTGCCCCTGGCCCTGGAGCTCGCTGCGGCCCGTATGAAGCTGCTGTCTGCTGAGGAGCTCCTGGACCGGCTCGCCCTCGGCGACGCCCTTCGCGCCACCCTGGACTGGAGCTACGGGTTGCTCGACGAGCGCGCCCGCACCCTCTTCACCCGCCTGTCGGTGTTCTCCGGCGGGTGGACGCTGGAAGCCGTCGAGGAGATCTGCCGCTGCCGGCTCGACGATCTCGCCACGCTCGTCGACAACAGCCTGATCCACCGGTCCGGTGGCCGGTTCGTTCTCCTGGAGTCCGTTCGTCAGTACGCCGAGGAGCTCCTGACCGAGGAGGAGGCGGCCGACATCGCCTCGCGCCACCTCGACTGGTTCGTCGCGCTCGCCGAGACGGCCGACCGCGAACTAGTCGGAGCCGGCCAGCGGCGCTGGCTCGACCTGCTGGCCGGCGACCATGACAACCTCCGGTGCGCGATCGGCAACGCGCTGGCGACCGGTGACGCCACCCGCGCCCAGCGGCTGACCGGGGCTCTCTGGCGTTTCTGGGAGATGTGCGGGCACCTCGCGGAGGGCCGCGCCTGGCTGGGGAAGGCGCTCGACCTGCCCGGCGACAGTCCGCCGCTGGTCCGGGGGCTGGCCTTCAAGGCAGCGGGGAACCTGGCCAGAGACCAGGGAGACGTGGCGGAAGCGCGGGAGCTGCACACCCGGAGCCTCGAGCTCCTCGAGTCCGCCGGCTACCCGACGGGCGTCGCGACTGCCCTCAACAACCTCGGCAACATCCTGCTCGACGAAGGCGACCACGAAGCCGCAGCGGCCTACTACGAGCAGAGCCTGGAGCGATTCCGCCTGCTGGGCGACGGCCCCCACATTGCCCTGCTGCTCAACAATCTGGCGCTGGCCCTGCGCAAGACACCCGCCACGCTCTCCCGCGCCGAGTCGCTGGCGCGGGAGAGCGTGGCGGAGTTCCACAAGCTGAAGGACAAGCGCGGCGAGGCCCGCGCGCTGGAGACGCTGGCCCGCATCCTCGACCACACCGGAGACCACCGCGCCGGGGCTGACCTGCACCGGCAGGCCGTCGAACTCCGCCACGCCGTCAACGACCGGGGCGGGCTGGCGCGCTCGCTCGAGGGCCTGGCACACGCGCGGGCGGCGGTGGGCGAATCGGAGCTTCCCGCCTGGCTCCTGGGACACGCAGCCGCCATCAGGGCCGCCACCGGCGACTTCCGCAACGCTGACGACGAGTTCGAATGGCAGGGCACCGTGCGAGACCTGCGCGGCAGCCTGGGTCCCGAGGCCTTCGACGCCCAGTGGTCCGCCGGCCAGGCCGCGACCACCGAGGAAGCCGTTCGCCGCTGCGGCTAGGGGCGAAAATCCCCAGCCGTACGAGAACGCTCGCGGTGTGACCGACTCATGACGCAGCTGTCGAAGGTTGACCAGCCGGCGATCGTCTGGGCGATCCGCAGGTCCCCCCGCCGTGACGGTGCGCCGCGGCGGGGTCGGCCGGCACCAACGAGGGCGGCGACAAGGCACAGGACTCGGATCATGCCCGCTCGGCGTCGGCCGCGCTGGACAGGCCCGGCTCGGCAGTGACCGCGTTGGGCAGGAACAGCGCCCCGAGCGCCAGCCCGATCAGTCCGGCGACGACCGGCGCGCCGGTCCACAGCTCGGGCACGGTGGGCAGGCCGCCCCCTGTGGCCGAGGCGACCCCGATGTACAGCGACCAGGTGGCGAAGGCCGACAGCCCGGCGAAGGCCCAGTAGGCGGCGCGCCGCTCACCTGACGGCCGCAGCCGGCGGATCAGCAGATCGCTCACGACCCCGGCGGCCACGAACGACAACAGGATCGGCACGTTGCGGAACCCCGTCTGGGCGCCCGGCATGAGCACCATGATCGTGTACATGACGGTCACCGAGCCGAACGGCAACAGCCAGCGGCGCACCAGGAGCAGCACAGGGCTGAGCATGATGACGTTGGTGACGACCATCGCGGCGGCCACTCGATCGGCGCCCAGGGCGACAGGTCTGGGACCGGCGCCCCGCGGCGCGGCGCCCGAGTCCTGCGCCATGGAGAACGCCTGGACGATTGCCTGGGGCCGGTACTGCATGGCGTCGCCGTACGACAGGAACAGTGACACCAGCGTGGCGGCGAACGCGAGCCCGAGCAGCGCAGGCAGCAGGCGCCCGAGCGACGGCCGGGCGCCGACGTCGGGGGCGTTCCACGCCGAGCGCAGTGGTGTCGTGATGATGATCATCATCGTCACGACGAGGCCGAGGTGCGACGGGCTGAAAAAGATGTCAATGGTCGTCTCGATGCCGAGAATGGTGTGCCACATCATGTCGGCTAGTCCGAAGGCGGCGAACGCGGGAATCGCTACCAGCCCGGCGAGGTATCCGGTGGGGATGGCCGTCAGCCCCTGCCGTCCGGCGCGCACGTTGCGCCAAACCTGCCAGATGATCCAGCCGGAGACCACTGCGAAGCCGGAATAGAACACCGCGTGCCATGGGGTGAAGAACGTCTCCAGCTCCGCCAGGTTGCTGTGCGCCCAGGCGTCGATCATCAGTCCGACTCCGAACCAGATTCCGAGCAGCGCCATCACCAGATCTGTCCTGGGGGACACCCATCCGCGGGGTTCCCCCGTGTCCACCATGAGTCGCCGAATGCCGGTGGAGTCAGATGCCACTTCATGATTCCTTTCCGTAGATCAAATCGATTCATTCAGAGGTCTCTACGGGTCCGGCCGTCACTGACGTCGTCGATTCGATACAGCGGGTGTCGCGGTCGTTGTGCCGGCCTCGGTCCGCTGAGTGCAGCTGCTGCCGATGCCTGCTGAACTGGGCCGGTCAGGCTGTTTCGGCGCTGAGGGTCTGCGCCACGGGCCGTCTGGCCGCCAGGCGTGCGGGCAGGGCGGTGAGCGCCGCCGTCGCCAGGAGAGTCGCGAGCGCGGCGCCGAGCAGCCAGGAGGAGGGGGCCTCCGCCGCATTCGGGGCGGCGAAGAGCGAGAGCAGGCCGCCGCCCAGAGGGACGCCGATGACGGCGCCGGGCAGGGCGGGCAGGAGTTGGGCGGTGGACAGTCCCGCGGTGATCTGTCCGGGGGTGGCGCCGAGTGTACGTGCGATGGCCATGTTCGCCCGGGCCTCTATGGCTGTGGTCCAGGTGAGCGTGATGGTGTTCACGACGGCGAGTGCGATCAGCAGGATGGTGACGGTGAGCATCAACTGGCGGTCGTGCTCGCCCCGCAGGTTGGGCAGGGTGAAGGAGCCGTCCAGACCGTAGCCTCTCTCCGGCTGGGCGTAGAGGGTCAGCAGGGCGACGATCGCGATCACTGTGGTGGCGGTGGAGCACGCCTGCAGCACGGCGCGGCCCGGCCGGCGAGCGGTCAGCCGCAGCCCGAGCAGCAGCGGCGTGGGCAGCAGCGACGACAGCGCGGTCAGCCAGGGTCGGTGACGGGGCTGGTGCGCGGTGGCGGCCAGCGCCGTGACGGTCGCCGTACGCATGGCCCGCAGCGTAGGGCGCAGCGTGGACAGCACCGCCACCGCCACGGCCAGGACGGTCGCCGTGGCAACGGTGGCGCCAACCGGTCCGGTGGCGTCGCCGATCCGGCTGGCGGTGGGGCTGGCGATGGCGGGTACGGTCAGGCGGGCGATCACCAGTCCCAGCGCGTCGCCGGCCAGCGCCAGCGCCAGGTACTCGGTGAACAGGACGGCGGCGATCAGGCCGGGAGTGGCGCCGACGGCCTTGAGCAGTCCCGCCCGGCGCGTCTGCTCGACGGCGCGTCCCGCGGCCAGCGCCGCCACCCCGGTGATGGCCAGGAAGCTGAGCAGCCAGCTACCGACGACCAGGATCGGCTGGCTGTTCTTGAGGATGACCATGTCCTGCTCGGCCTTGAACTGCCAGGAGTGGAAGTTGATCCTGGTGGTGGAGATGTCATGGGCGTCGCGGAAGGCCTGGGTGGCGGCGGGGTCGCGCAGCTTGAGGTCCAGGGCCATGGTCACCGGGAGATCTCGGGACGCGGCCAGTGTCCGGGCATCTGATCGGGTCATCCAGGCCAGGCCGGTGTAGTCGTCGGGGCCGCCGCCCGGGCCGATCTGCGCCGCCCAGGGGTAGATGGAGGTGGCCGCGGTGACGGCGATCCCGACGACGGGGTACGACCGGCCGGCGATGGTGACGTGGTCGCCGACGCTGATGCCCAGCGCGGTGGCGAAGCCGCGTTCGAGGACCGTGCCGCCCGGGCGTACCCAATGACCCGAGGTCACCAGCGGCCGGTTGACCGTGCCGGGCGTCTCTGCGAAGCCGTGCACCACCACCGGGGAGGAGGTGGAATCGCGCGTGGTGAGGTCGGCGTAGACGATGCGATAGGGGCCATGGTGGGCGATGACTTCGGGAGCGTTCGCCAGCGAGGCCAGGGCCGGGGCCACTGCGGGACCCGGGTCGGGGGCCAGCGCCACCACGTCCGGCCCGGCGGTGGCCGCCCGGGTCTGCTCATACAGCGCCTCGCTCACGCCGCGCAGGGACAGGCCCAGTGCCATCGTGGCGGTGGCCACGGTCACCGCGAGCAGGAGCATCGCGGCCTGGACCTTGTGCCGGCGCACGTCAGCCAGCACCAGGCGGACGACGAGCACGATGGAGCCCATGGCTTCAGTCCTCCAGCCCGATCAGCCCGCCGAGCCCGCGCGTGTAGGAGCCGGCCAGCCGGGTGTCGTCGACGAACATCCCGTCGCGCATCGAGATCAGCCGGTCCGCGCTGGCCGCCACCCGTTCGTCGTGCGTGACGACCACGAGGGTCTGCCCTGCCGAACGCAGATCCTCGAAGAGCCTCAGCACGTCGAGGGTCGCCGCGGTGTCGAGGTTGCCGGTCGGCTCGTCGGCCAGGACGACCAGCGGCTCGTTGGCCAGCGCGCGGGCGATGGCGACCCGCTGACGCTGCCCGCCGGACAGCTGCGACGGCAGATGACGGGCACGGCCGGCGAGCCCGACCCGTTCCAGCAGCAGGCTCGTGCGCCGCCTGGCCTCACGCCGCGAGCGCCCGGCCAGCAGCACGGGCAGCTCCACGTTCTCGGCCGCCGACAGCTCCTCCACCAGATGGAAGGCCTGGAAGACGAACCCCACCGACCGGCGCCGCAGCCGCGCCAAGGCCCGCTCGCCCAGGGTGTCGACGCGCCGCCCGGCCAGCCACACCTCTCCACCGGTGGGCCGCTCCAGGCCACCCAGCAGGTGCAGCAGGGTCGATTTCCCGCAGCCGCTGGGCCCCATCACCGCCAGCATCTGCCCCTGCGGCACCTCCAGGTCGACCTCGTCGACCGCGCGGATGCGGCTCTGCCCCTGACCATGCTCCTTCACCAGGCCGCGGACCCCGACCACAGCACTCGACTCGTTCATGCACCCTCGGCTTCGTCATCGACCTTGGACCAGGCTCGCTCGCAGGCCTCCAACCAGCGCAGGTCCGCCTGCAACCGCAGCACGACCCCTTCCAGCAGCAGGCCGGCGGCCGATCCCACCGGCTCGGCCAGCGCCACGTGCTGCGCCTCACGCAAACGGCGCAGCAACTCACGGCGCTGCGCCGCCACCAGTTCCACCGGGTCGGCCAGCCGGGCCGCGGCAGCAGCGACGAGCTTGAGATGAAACTCCGCCAGGTCCGGTTTCGGCCAGCCCACCTCGGTCAGCCAAGCGGCCACCCGCTGCTGCCCGGCCGGCGTCAGCGCATAGACCTTGCGCTCCGGCCGCTCAGGCAGGCCATCCGCCCGTTCGCAGACAACGAGCCCCGCTTTCTCCAACCGGGACAACGTCACATAGATCTGACCGGGGTTCATCGACTCGCCCAGCGGGCCGAGACTCTGCTGCAGCCGAGCACGCAGGTGGTATCCGTGCGACGGTTCTTTGGCGAGCATCGCCAGCACTGCGTCTTGCACTCCACATCCCCTAACGGTTAGCCAATAGATAGCGGTTACCCATAAGAGGTGTCAAAATGCTACGCCTGGCGATCTCCTGAACTGGCCCGCCAGTAGCTGATGCATGGAGGCAGAGGCAGCGGGACGGACCGGTCGACCTGTCCGGCGAGGACGGTGAGCCCGCGTGGAAGGCGCCACGGTTCTCATAAACGGACCGTCTCCTGCGCGACAGTGCGTCTTAGCCGTAGGCATGTCGGCCATGGAGCCTCATCAGCGCATTCCCCCGAGTTGCGCCGCGACCTGGTCGACTTCATCAACCTGGAGCTTGAGCCGCACTCCCTGTTCTGAGGCTCACGAAGCCGTGGAAAACTGGGCCGGCAGGCCGTCCAGCAACTGGCTCAGCAGCGGGTATCCGCCGTCGACGGGGATCACCTGGCCGGTGACCGTGGCGAACGCGCCGTCCACGAGCGCGGCGATCGGGCGAGCCAGGTCCTGCGGCCGCAGCATCGTGCCGGTCACCGATCGGTCGCCGAAGTAGCGCCGGATCCCATCGGTGAACACCTCAGCGGTGGCATCGGTACCGACCGCGCCAGGGGCAACGGTATTGACGGTGATGCCGTCCCGTATGGCCTCGCCGGCGATCTGCTGGGCGAAGGCGTTCACGGCGGCCTTGGCCGTGGAGTGGGCCGCGCTGCCGATGATCAGCTCGGCTGCGGTGGCGGAGACGTAGACGATCCGGCCGGACCGCTGTTGGCGCATGATCGGCAGCACCCGCCGGGTCAGGTGGTAGACGCCGGCCAGTTCATCGCCGACCTTGGCAACGAACGCCTCCCACGGCACGTGCTCCAGCGGGCCGAACGGCGGCGCCGCGGTGTTGGCGTTGCCCACCAGCACGTCGATCCGCCCGTGCTCGGCGACTATCCGGTCCACCAGCGTGGTCACCTGGACCTCGTCGGTCACGTCGGCCTGGATCGCCTGCGCGGCGTCGATCTGCTTGGCCACCTGCTCTGCGGACTCGGCGTCGCGCAGATAGTTGACGATCACGTGATAGCCGAGCCGGCCCAACTCGAGCGCGGTCGCGGCCCCGATTCCCCGGCTGGCTCCGCTGACCAGCGCCACCTGCTTGCTGTTCATCTGTCTCTCCTGACTCGTCGTACGAAGACGCGAGAGACATTAGGTTTTGGGCTTACTCTTTGTAAGTACGTACCGTGAGGTAAGCCCGAGAGGTAGCAGTAGGGGAGCAGGTGGACGAGAGCGACGCCCGGTGGATCAGTGACACATTTCACAGCGACTGTCCCGGACGGGAGGTGATGGAACATGTCACCGGACGGTGGGTGCCGCTGATCCTGGCCGCCCTGACGCCTGGGCCGATGCGCTTCTTCGAGCTGAGCCAGCGCATCGACGGCATCAGCGAGAAGATGCTCTCCGCCAAGCTGCGGACCCTGGTCCGCGATGGGCTGGTAGAGCGCACCGTGGTGCCGACCACCCCGCCGCAGGTCAGCTATGAGCTGACCGAGTTGGGCCAAGGCCTGTCCCGCCCGTTCGCTCAACTGGTCCGTTGGATTTCGGCGCACACCACCGAGGTCATCGCGGCCCAGCAGCGCTATGACGACAGCGCGAATCGTGCGGGTCAGGTGGTTCTGAGTCCGTAATGCAGATCGCGGCGATCCCATCCGGCATCATCCGCTCGCTGCTGCTCGAACCGTGGTGAACGCTGCAAGATCGGCGTCTTCACCGGCATTGATACGCGCGACTCCGCGAGCCTGGCACGCGCACACCGGGAACTCGCCCGCATCCGGGCCACGGTCCCGATGCCGCCACCGATGGACTGGCAGGTGGCCGAGAAGTCTCTCGCCGACCGTTCCCGGAGTCATCGGCGCGCTCGGAGCAGCGCGCTGGTTACAACGGTCGCGGATCGAGCAGAACGGGTGGACGGATCCAGTTCGAGCGGTCCCAATGCACTCATCGAGGAGGCGAAGTGTCTGGCCGGCCACGGATGACGCTGACAGCTACTGTGCTCGACTCAGCCGACGCCGCGCAATTGGCGGGTTTCTATCAGCGGTTGCTCGGGTGGGAGGTGCGGCAGGAGGAGCCGGACTGGGTGGTGATCTGCCCGCCGCACGGCGGGGCCGGGCTGTCGTTCCAGACCGAGCGGGCCTACATCAGGCCGGTGTGGCCGGCCGGTCCCAGCGAACCACCGATGATGATGCATCTCGACATCGAGGTGGACGACCTCAAGACCGCCGGTGAGCACGCGATCGCCACCGGGGCGACCCTCGCGGACTACCAGCCCCAGGACGACGTCCGCGTTTACCTCGACCCGGACGGCCACCCGTTCTGCCTGTATACGCCGGCGCGCCCAGTCAGTTCCCAGCCTGTCACACCGGCTTAGACACCGAGTTCGATCGCGGCCAGGGACGGCCTCTGTGGAGTGCGCGTGACCGCGATCGGGTCCGCGGCACGGTGCGTGACGTGTTCAGCGACGTCACGTTTCCATGAGGACGTTCAGGGTGGGCAGGGGACCGCCGGGGAACTGCTGCAACCGCCCGCCGACGGCGCCGTGCGCGGGTCGGCGCCAAGGACGCCGGGGGTGAGGGTGTTGCCCGCAGGACAATGCCTCTGAGCTGCGGTGACTTAGTTCCGGCTCACGGCGGACGCGCGTACGCCGGTCAGGATCAGTTCGAGGCCGTCGCGGAAGGCGCGGTCGCGTTGCTCTCGCGGCCAGCCGTCGGCGCCGATCTTGCGGGCCTGTTCCTCGACCGTGAAGCCGTTGACGTAGGCCAGGACGGTGTCCACGGCGAGGACCGCCGTCTCGGACGGGACGCCTCCGGCGGCCAGGGCGGCGATGAGACCGTGGAAGGTGGCGATCGCATCGCCGCCCGGGTGGTGGAAACTGGCGATCAGGCGCGCGCCGTCGCGATGGGCCAGCATGATCTCGCGCATGCCGGTCGCGACGTCACGTAGTTGCTCGTCCCAGGCCCCGCCGGGAGGCGGGGCGGCGTCGGCCGGCGGCGTGGCCAGGTAGGCGACCATGGCGTCCAGCAGCGCCTGCTTACTGGGGTAATGCCGGTACAGGGCGCTCGCCCGCACACCGAGCCGGCTCGCCAGCAAGCGCATGGTGAGACCGTCCAGGCCGACCTCGTCGAGCAGCTCGATCGCCGCCTGAAGCACCTGCGCGCGTCGATGCCCCATCGTTTCCTCCCCGATTGACAGATCGGCACTTCTCATGTGA
Source organism: Nonomuraea sp. CA-141351 (assembly GCF_050944675.1). Lineage (NCBI taxonomy): Bacteria > Bacillati > Actinomycetota > Actinomycetes > Streptosporangiales > Streptosporangiaceae > Nonomuraea > Nonomuraea sp. CA-141351. The sequence continues at coordinate 12,200,130 of NZ_CP191982.1, read as the reverse complement.
ACAATGTACACGTGAACGTTGTTCACCTGGAATGGAGGATGAGGCGAATGACCGAGCGGAACCTCGCACGGGTGCTGGTGATCGGGGCGGGAATCGGCGGGCTGACGCTCGCCCACGCGCTCGTCCGTACCGGCATCGACGTGCGCGTGTACGAGGCCGATGACGGCACCGGCGATCGACCCCAGGGCTACCGGATCGGGCTGGCGTCTGCCGGAATGGAGGGGTTACGCGCGAGCCTGCCGAGGCGGCTCTACGAGCTGGTCGAGGCCACCAGCGGCAGCCTCACCGGGCCCGGTCTGCTGTTCGACGAACAGCTCACCGTGCTCCACCGCGACCTGGAGGGACCTCCGGCGGACTCCAGGGCGATGGACCGGCAGGTGCTGCGGCGGATTCTGCTCGGCGGGCTGAAGGATCGGGTCGCGTACGGCAAGCGACTGACGGGCTTCGCGGAGCGAACGGACGGTACCGTGACCGCGCGCTTCGCCGACGGCACGGAGGCGACGGGCGAGGTGCTGGTCGGCGCCGATGGCGGGAACTCCGTGGTGCGGCGGCACCTGGCGCCCGAGGTCGGCCTCGTCGCCGCGGACCTGTGCGGGGCGATGGGACGCACCCCCGGCACAGACCGCTTCCTGCGGCTGGTGCCAGGACGCGGCACGATGGTGAAGGGGCCGGGGATCACGCTGATGCTGGGGCGCATGCACTTCGGCACCGAGCCGTCGGCGGCCGCCGCCGAGCTCGCCCCCGAACTCGACATGCCGTACCGCGACAGTTACGTGCGATGGGTGCTGTTGGTGCCGCCGGAGCACCCTGCGGCCGCCGATCCCCAGCGTGGCCGGCGGGACGCGCGCGAGCTGGTGCTGGAGCTCATCGACGGCTGGCATCCCGATCTGCGGGACCTGGTGCGCTCCGCCGACATGAGCGCCGTCGGCCGCTCCATGGTCTACGACCGGCCGATGCCGTCCTGGCCGGTGGGCCGGGTCACGCTGCTCGGCGACGCGGCCCACCTGACTCTGGCCAGCGGCGGAAACGGCGCGACCACGGCGATAAACGACGCCGTACGGCTGAGCGCGCGCCTGGCCGAGGTCCGGCACGGCGAACGCGGCCTGGCTTCGGCCCTTGAGGAGTACCAGGCCGACCTGCTCGACCGCGGGAACGCGGCGGTGGAGTTCGGCAAGGAAGCACTGAAGAGGTTCGTCCCGGCGGCGGAAACCGCGGACGCGCGCCCGGCCACAGCCGACGAGAGGTGACGCAGTGAGCGAATACAGCAAGGGCCGGGTCCGTTCCACAGACGGGACCACGATCGGCTACCGGCTCTATGGCAACGGCCCCGGACTGATCCTCCTGCACGGCGGAATGCTGGCGTCGCAGCATCTCACGAAGCTCGCCGACGCGATGGCGGCCGAATACACCGTGTACGTGCCCGACCGGCGTGGACGCGGGCTCAGCGGAGGACACGGCGATGACTTCCATGTGACACGTGAGGTCGAGGACGTACAGGCGCTCGTCACGGCGACCGGAGCGTCGAAGATCTTCGGCCTGAGTTCGGGCGCGCTCGTCGCGCTGCGCACTGCCCTCGTCAGCCCCACGCTCGACCGGGTCGCCCTGTACGAGCCTCCCCTGTCCGTCGACGGCTCGGTACCGGTGGACTGGCTGCCGCGCTATGAGCGGGAGGTCGCCGCCGGCAGACTCACCGCCGCGCTGATCACGATTTTCAAGGGCCTGAGGACCGAGCCGGTGGCGAACTGGACTCCGCGATCCGTGCTCCTGCCGCTGGGGACGATCGGCTCGCGCCTGCTGCGCGAGTCCTCGGGCGATGACGTATCGATCATGGAGCTCATACCGACGGAGTATTTCGACATGCAGATCATACGGGAGCTGGCCGACACCGCGCAGGACTACACGGAGCTGCGGGCGCGGGTACTGCTGCTCGGCGGGTCGAAGAGCCCGGCGTACTTTTCCGTCGCACTGGAGAAACTCGCGGCCGTTCTCCCCCACGCGCGGAGGATGACCCTCAAGGGTCTCGGGCACTCGGGGCCGGAGAACGACGGAGACCCCGTCCTCGTCGCCCAGGCTCTACGCGAGTTCTTCGACGAACAGTGAAGAAGTGGGCTCAGCCGCATCTCTCCCCGGCTACGCCAACAGCGTGGTGCGCTCGGCCGGTTACCCCTTATTCGCTTGGGGTGCGGCCTGCGAGGTGACGGCTGAATGGCCGTGACGGCGATCTCGGGCATGTAGTGCCCGCTGTTCTTGGCGGTGCGCAGCTTGCTGCGGCTGGACAGGCGGAGCCACTTGCGCTGGCCCGCGGTCCATGCCTGCTCCAGGCGCGGCCCGTAGGTGGGGATGGCCGCGAGGTACTGCTTGCCGTGCCGTATCACCTCGACCGGGATGTTGCCGGCGGAACGGACCTTGCCGTCGGTGATGACGAGCTTCTCCGGGTTCTGTCCCTGGAAGATCGCGAGGTTCTGGGCGCGCACCTCGGATCTAGGCTGGTGAGAGGCCGGATGCAGCGTTCTGATCAGCCGATCAGCAGTTCTAAACGAGGTTGATCATGCTTCGGGGAGCCTCAGCAGCTGTGATGCGGGCGGAGTACACCCGGTAGGCCTTGCGCGCGGCCGGGTCGGTGCCGTCGACGAGGGCGACACTTTGCTCCAGGGCGGCGCGGTGAAGGGCAAGCGGGGCCGCGAGGCGCGCCGAGCGGTCCTGGCCACGGCGGATGATCTGCCCGGTCCCAGTAGTCCTGTAGGAAGAACCACCGGATATGGCCCTGACCTGAGGCTACGCGCTCCTGTTGAGGTGTCGGTAGATGGTGGGGCGGGTGACGCCGAATTCATCGACGATCTGTTGGACGGTGTAGCGGCGCTTGCCGTCCTCTCACCGGCGCCGATCCGCACAGCGAGAAGGGCGTCGACTGCCCCGGTGAGCTGCCCTCCGCCAGCGACCCGCTGTTGGTGGAACGGGCGCGCAAGGCGAAGGAGGCGCTCGGCGAGAACCATGAAGTGTGAATTCGAAGCCAGACATAGATCAGCTGCCTGGCGGTAGGGCACGTTCGAGAGCGGAGGGCCCTGATGGGGAGCCGGGGTTGGTGTTGGCGAGCAAGGTCAGGCTGGTGACGAGGCTGGCGGCCTCGGGGGAGGCGAGCCGGTAGCGGACGACGCGTCCGAAACGGTGGGAGGTCACCAGTCCGGCCGAACGCAGTACGGCCAGATGGTTCGACATGTTCGGCTGGGTGACGCCCATGCGGCCGGTCAGCTCGCCCACGGAAGCGTCTCCCTCGGCGAGCGTCTGCAACACGGCAAGCCGGACTGTGCAGCTCAACGCACGCCCGATTGCGGAGAGCCGGTCGTTGCTATCCATCAGTGTCAGATGATACCTTCCGCTACATATCAGTGTTGAGTGATGTATTTGTGCGGGAAGGCAGGTTATGGTCAGGAATGCCGTCGTCACAGGTGCCGGCAAGGGCATCGGGCTGGCCATAGTCACCGCGTTACGCGACGAGGGATACCGGGTCGTGGCGGGAGCACGGACGATCAGCTCCGAACTCAGACAGGTCACCCCGTTCGCTGTCTCTGTGGACCTCCGCACTCCCAGCGGGCCCGCTCACCTCATCGACACGGCCATGGCCGAACTCGGCGGCATCGACCTGCTGGTCAACAACGTCGCCGGCACCACCGGCCCGCACCCGGGCGGGTTCCTGTCCATCTCCGACGACGACTGGCAGCACGCCCTCGACCTGACCCTGCTCAGTGCCGTACGAGCCAGCAGGGCCGCGCTACCCAGCATCGTCGAGCGCAAGGGCCACATCATCAACATCGGTTCGGTCAACGCCCGCCGCCCGGCGGCCCATCTGACGGACATCTCCGCTGCCAAAGCGGCTCTGGCCAGCCTGGGCAAGGCCCTCGCCGAGGAGTTCGGCCCCCAGAGTGTCAGAGTCAACACCATCTCGCCCGGACCAGTACGTACCGCGGTGTGGACCGAGCCGGGCAGTACCGGGGACGCGCTCGCGAAGAAGGCCGGCATCTCGCGCGAAGAGCTGCTTGACTCCCTTCCCGCCGCCCTTGGGATGTCCACCGGGCACATCACCGAACCGGCGGAGATCGCTGCCCTGGTCGTGTTCCTGGCCTCCGGGAAGGCGCCCAACATCAACGGCTCCGACCTCGTCATCGACGGTGGCCTGCGCAAAGAGTGGTAGCGGTCAGGACAGCAGGCCCGCGCGGTCGTCATCGGGCAGATCGGGGATCTCGCCGAGCCGGCGCAGGCCATCAGCGGGTGCAGAGGCGGAGATGGCGTAACGGCCCAGGAAGTTGAGGTGGGCGTGACCGATCGGGGACAGCCCGTCGCATCCCTGGCGTTCTCGGCGTGGCCGCGGCGCACCGGCCGCGCTAGCTCGTGAAGGAATCGTCATGCGACTGTTGAAGCAACTCGTGCCCGTCGCGGCGCTCGCCCTCGCCGGCTGGCGCGGCAACCTGGACGCTCGCCGGCGCGGCGCCCGGTCCGGCGAGCCCGCTAGGCTCGCTCGATGATCGATCTCCGTCGCGTCAAGGACCTGTGGCGGCGGTGTGATGTCACGGTCCGGGATTCTCCGTTCGCGCTGCTGCTCACCGTCGCGTCACTCCTGCCGGCGTTCCAAGGCCACGGGACGCAGATCGGCGACCTCCCGGCCCGCCCCTACGACGCGCTGGCCGTCGTGGTGGTCGCCCTCGAGTGCCTCCCGCTCGCCGTGCGCCGACGGTGGCCGGCCGTCAGTCTCGTCCTGGTGTCGCTCGGCTTCGCCCTCGACCAGCTCTTCGCCTATCACGCGTTAGCGGGCACCGCGCTCCCCATCGCGCTCATCAGCGCGGGCGCCCACCTGGAGCGCCACCGGCGCGTCACCGTGACCCTTCTCTCCGCTGCGTACCTGCCGCTGATGGTCGCGCTCGACCGGCTCGGCTCGCACGAGGGGCCGGCCGATATCGCACTGTTCTACCTGGCGCTGGTCCTCGCGTGGGGCATCGGGACCTGGCTGCGCTCCACCCGGGCCGCCGAGGTCGAACGCCGCCGCCACGTCGCCGAGGCCACCCGCGCCGCCGAACGCACCCGCATCGCCCGCGAACTCCACGACGTCGTGACCCACCACGTGACGGCGATGGTCGTGCAGGCCGAGGCGGCGCGCTACCTGACCGCCGCGCCCGATCGCCTCGACGCGACCCTGAGCGCCGTCACCGACACCGGCCGGCGGGCCATCACCGACCTGCGGCACATGCTCGACCTGCTCAACCCCGACCACGACACCGACGCCAGGACGCCGTCCATCAGCGAGCTCCACACGCTCGTGGAGCACACCCGCCGGGCCGGGCAGCCGGTGGAGTTCACCGAGGAGGGCAGTGCGGCGGAATCGGCGGGCAGTGCCGAGTTCGTGGCCTATAGGGTCGTGCAGGAGGCCCTGACGAACGCCCTCAAATACGCCCACGGCAGCCCCACCGCGGTCCGGGTGCGCTACGGCGAGAAGGAGATCAGCGTGGAGGTCGGCACCGACGGCTCCGGCTCCCGGACCGCCTCTCCCGGCGGGAGCGGGCGGGGCCTGGCCGGGCTCCGCGAGCGGGTCGACGCCCTGGGCGGCGAGTTCAGCGCCGACCGGCAGCCGGGAGGCGGCTTCCTCGTACGGGCCCGCATCCCCGCGGGGAGCCCGTCGTGAACCCGCCGGTCCGGGTCCTGATCTGCGACGACCAGGCGCTGATCCGCACCGGCTTCGCGACGATCATCGACGCGCAGCCCGACCTCGAGGTGGTGGGCGAGTGCGGGGATGGTCGTGCCGCGGTCGACCTCGCCCGCCGGCTGAACCCGGACATAGTGGTGATGGACGTACGGATGCCGGTGCTCGACGGCATCGAGGCGACCCGCCTGCTGGCCGGCGCGGGGGTGGCCGATCCGGTCAAGGTGCTCGTGGTGACGACGTTCAACCTGGATGAGTACGTGTACGAGGCGTTGCGTGCGGGAGCGAGCGGGTTCCTGCTCAAGGATGCCCCGCCGGCGCAGTTGATGCATGGCATCCGCACTGTCGCGGCTGGTGCCGCGTTGCTGGCGCCGGAGGTGACGCGGCAGCTCGTCGGCAGGTACGCGTCGCGGATCCGCCCCGCCGAGGACACACCGGACGAGGTCGCGCTGACTCCGCGCGAGCTGGAGGTGCTGCGCCTCATCGCCGACGGCCTGTCCAACAGCGAGATCGCCGCGATGTTGGTGATCAGCCAGGAGACCGTCAAGACGTACGTGTCGCGCATCCTCACCAAGCTCGACCTGCGTGACCGTGTGCAGGCGGTGGTCTACGCCTACCGCAAGGGCCTGGTGACTTGAGAGACACCGCCCAGGCTCGCAGCGCGAGACGGTATCCCGCTCGAAAACCCGGTTTCGGGCTGTGAGCTGGGGTTTGCTGGCGCCCAGGACGGCCCGGCACCCGTCAGCGGGTCCTCCTCGGGGACGACACCGTCGCGACCTCCGAAGGACCTCGTCGAGACCCGGTGACGATGTGCGGGGCACCGTCGCTGCGGCAGATTGAGCCGGGTGAACACCTCTCATCCAGGAAACCGCCGTATGGTCGTGCCAGTCCTGATCATCGGGGTCTGGTCGGTGAGCTATCTGGTTCTCGGCCTGCTCTGGGCTCTCGGGGGGCCCGGATATCCGTTTGACGCAGGCCGCGCGGGCGCCGGCAACACCCTGCTCGACCCCGTTCCGGCGGCGGTCGGCGGGAGCGTGCTGGTGGTCGTCGGCGTCGCCGTGCTCGCCGCCAGGGGCCCGCTCAACCGGGCCCCCGCCGTCGTGGCCGTCGTGGCCGGCGTCGGTCTGGCGGTGGTCCTGCCCGACGTACGCAGCATGATGACCGCGGGGTACCTGCCGGTGATGCTGGCCGCCGCGCTCGCCGGCCAGGCCGAGTTCTCGATGATCGCGAGCATGCTGACCTGGCCGAGCGTCAACCTGCTCATCCTGACGGCAGTCGGCGTCAGCCTGATGGTCCTGGGAATGCTGGGCGCTCCTCGGAGGGCCCAGGCGGTCCTTCAGCGCCGCCGGCGCGCTCAGGATCGGGCGGTACGCGACAGCCGTCGCGGTCGCCGTCCCCGTCGTCTATGCCGTCACTCGCTTTGGCTGGCTCCTGGGCGTGCCCGTCGGCATCAGCGACGAGTTCCTGACCTACATCGCCGAGATCACCCCAATCGGCGCCGGTCTCGGCACTCTCGGTCTCATCGGTGCGGGCCTGACCGTCGGTCTGGTCCAGCCCTGGGGTGAGATCTGGCCGCGCTGGGTGCCGTTCCTGCGCGGGCGGCCGGTTCTGGCGCGTTTCCCGGCCTACTCGGCGCCGGCTGTCTCCCTCCCCATCACGTCCGCTGGGCTGATGTACGTGCGCAAGAAGCTCAGCGGCGAGCAGGTCGGTCCGGCAGGGGCGGGCGACGAACTGGGCGCCTGGTTGCCGGAGATGTTGTGGCCGCTGTGGGGCGCGGCCCTGGCGGTGGCCGCGCTGGCGTACCTCAGCAGGCGAGGGCACCTCGCTCACGGACGTTGACAATAATGGTGGGTGTGAAGGAGCCCCCGTTCCCGGACCGCGTCGTCAAGCGCGCGCATGGTCTCCTCGATCGGCGTGTCACGGTCCCACATGTGCACCCAGTACACGTCCACGTAGTCAGTGCGCAGCCGGCGCAGGCTGGTCTCCAGCGACGCCCGCAGGTTCTTGCGGTGGTTCCCCGCGGCGTTGGGGTCGGCGCGATCACGCGACACGGTGTACTTCGTGCCGAGCACGAACGACTCTCGCCGGCCCCTCCAGCAGTTCGCCGAGTATCTGTTCGCTGGCCCCGTCACGGTAGTTGACGGCGGTGTCGATCATGTTGCCGCCGGCCTCGGCGTACAGGTCGAGCATCTGCCGGCACTCCGGCAGCGGCGCGCCGACCGCGCCCTGCTCGCCGAAGGTCATGGCGCCCAGGATCAGCTCGGAGACCCGCAGGCCGGTCGCGCCCAGAGTGCGGTACCTCATGCCGTCGCCGACCCGCTGAACAGTTCCGCGGCCCGGGAGACGATCTCGTCGTGCGGCACGTCGCGGATGTGCTGGTCCAGCGCCCAGCGGTGCCCGAACGGGTCGAGCAACTGGCCGGTGCGCTCGCCCCAGAAAGCGTCGTGCACCGGCTCGAAGACCGTGGCTCCAGCCTCCAGCGCCCGCGCCCAGGCCGCTTCGACGTCAGGGACCGGTACGTGAAGGGCGGCGGAGGTGCCGCCGAGGGCGGCCGGTGAACGCATGCCCAGCGCGGGCATCTCCCCGGCCACCGCCAGGACGGTGTCGCCGAGCAGGAGGTCGACCGTCAGCGTGCGGCCGTCGGGAAGCGTGATGCGGTTCGTCTCCCGCGCGCCCAGAGCCTCGGCGTACCACGTGGCGGCCTGGTCCGGGTCGGTGACGACCAGGTGGATCGCTATCTGCGTCATAATCGATTACCATACACACTGTATGGACAAATCGTCTATACAGTGTGTCCGTACAGGCGGTCATATGCTGGGGCGCATGTCTGCTAAGCGCACCGCGCGCTCCGCCCGCCGATCCGGCGCGGCGCCGGCCTCCGCCGAGCTGCGGGAGCGCATCCTGTCGGCGACGCGCGAGCTGCTGCAGGAGTGCCGCTTCGACGCCCTGAGCGTGGCCGACATCCTGGTGGCCGCCGAGGTCTCCCGGGCCAGCTTCTACTTCTACTTCCCGAGCAAGCAAGCCGTGCTCGGCGAGCTGGTGCGCGAGGCCGTGGCGCAGGGGCAGCAGGCGGCGGAACCCTGGATCGACGGGCAGCACGACCCGGCCGCCGCGCTCCGGGCCGGTGTGAGCGACGGCGCCCGGCTGTGGCGCGCCAACGCGGGAGTCCTCATGGCGATCGTGGAGAGCTGGGGCTCCGACGAGGGGCTGCGAGCGCTGTGGCTCGAACAGATGGACCTGTTCACCGAGGCCGCCGCGGCCCGCATCCGATCCGACCCCGACGCGCTCCGGCAGCTCGGCGACGTGGACGTGCGCGCCGTGGCCGCCTCGCTGACCTGGCTGGGGGAACGGCTCTACTACCTCGCCGCGGCGGGGGTGCCGCCCTTCGACGACGAGAAGGTCCTCATCGACGTCCTCACCAACGCCTGGATGTCGCTGCTCTACGGCCACGCCGTCACCGGCCCGCGGTCACCTTCGGAGCGGTGAGGGTCTCCACAGGCGGCCGAGGCGGAACCGGGCCGCGCAGTGCGCTGCCGGGCTGGCCGCTCACCGCTCCTGACTGCACAAGCATGCGCCTTCCTGTCCCGAGCGCGTAGGCGGCTGGCCTTCGTGAAGCCCAAGGGCCAATCCCGCCCCCGCTGATCCCACCCCCCGGGTCCAGCAGGCTGAACGGGAGGCCGCGGTGGAGCGGTGGCAGGACTATGACCTTGTCTGGTGCCACGAGGACTGCCGCCCCATAGACGCCGGCCAGGACCGGGATGAATGGAAGGAACTCCTCCGCCTGGCCGAAGTCGAGAAAGATGCCCGTGTCCACGACGCCCGTCACACCGCGGCGACACTCTCGACCGAAGCAGCGGCTCGCATGGGCCGGGCTCTCTGGGGATACGGCTCGCTTCTCGAACGCTCCGCGAGCGGCCGGCGGGTCCCGTTGCCGCCCGGTGTGGGGCTTGCGTAACTCCTAGCCGCCAAGGCGGATGATCCCCCGCGTGGCCGCCACGGTCACGGCGGCGGTGCGGTCGTCGACGTCGAGCTTGGCGAAGATGTGCAGCAGGTGGGTCTTGACCGTGGCCTCGCTGATGCACAGGTGGGCGGCAATGGCCTTGTTGCTCATCCCCTGGGCGACCGCGCCCAGAACCTCGATCTCCCGGCCGCTGAGGGCGCCGGGCGCGTCGGCGCGCGCCCACGACAACACCCGGGTCGCGATCGCCGGCGACAGGGCGCTCTCCCCTCGGGCCGCCGCCCTGATGGCGTCGAACAACTGCTCACGGTGGGTGTCCTTGAGCAGGTAGCCGATCGCTCCGGCGTCGATGGCACGGGAGATGTCGCTGTCGGTGTCATAGGTGGTCAGGACGATCACCCTGGCGCCGGGGTCGTGCTCGCGGATCCGGCTGATCGCTGTCGCGCCGTCGAGCTCGGGCATCTGCAGGTCCATCAGCGTGACATCCGGCCGCAGGTCACACGCCAGCCGTACCGCGTCCGAGCCTGAGACCGCCTCGCCGACCACCTGCAGATCGTCCTGGGTGCCGAGCATCGCCCGGATGCCGTCACGGACCACCGGGTGGTCGTCGGCGATCAGGACCCGGATCGCGCCCCGCGCGGTCATCGCACCATTACCGGGAGGCTGGCCACGATCGTGGTGCCCTCCCCGGACGCGCTTTCCACGAGGAGCGTGCCGCCGAGCTGCTGCATCCGCTCAAGCATGATCAGCAGGCCGTGGCCGGCGGCGGCCCGCTCGGGATCGAAGCCGTCGCCGTCGTCGTGGACATCCAGCACGACCAGGTCCTCCATGTACGACAGGGTCAGGGTGACCTGCTCGGCATGGGCGTGGCGGCGAGCGTTGGCGACCGCCTCCTGCGCCACCCGCAGCAGCTCCACCTGGACGTGCGCGTCCAGGGGCCGCAGCGCCCCGGTGATCACGGTGTGCGCGTCGATGCCGGTCTCGTCGGACAGCCGGCCCGACAGCCGCCGCAGCGCCTCCGGCAGGCCGCCGTCGTCGAGCTCGCCGGGCCGCAGCGCCCGCACCACGCGGCGGCTTTCCGCGAGGTTCTCCCTGGCCGCCCGCAACGCCTGCGTCAGGTGCCGGTCGTCCGGCAACCGCTCCTGCGCCGCCTCCAGCAGCATCACCACGCTGGCGAACCCCTGGGTCAGGCTGTCGTGGATGTCGCGAGCCAGCCGCTGCCGCTCGGCGGCCACGCCCGCCTGCCGTTCGGCCGCCGCCCGCGCCTCCTGGGCGGCCTGCAACTGGTCGATCAGCTCCTTGCGCTCGGCGCTCTGCCGGGCCACCGAATAGAAGTACCCGACCGAGGTGGCCGCGCTGATCGCGATCAGCGCGGTGATGGCGATCTCGGTCCAGGTGATCGACCCGCCTTCGTGGTAGCTGTGCCACAACCAGCCCCCGGCGCACGACAGCACCGCGACCAGCCCGACGCGCACGGCGTCCATGCAGTACGGGACGAGCACGCTCAGGCAGACCACCAGGAAGGACGAGTCGATCGCGAACAGCCCCAGCCAGAGCAACCCGCCGCCGACCACGTACGGCAGGGGCACTTCACCCGCGGGAGGTGTGCGAAGCACGAACCACACCGCATACCAGGCGGCCAGCCCGGCCACGAGCGCCACCGGCAGGACCTGACCCACCTCCATCAGCGGCCCGGCCGAGGTCAGCACCAGCCACGAGACGAAGAAGGCGTGCTGCCACCGGCGCCGGGACCGCTCCCAGGACTCCACAGCACCGACGATAATCAGCCACCCGCCGCTCCGGCATCAACCAGTCGACTGACCCGGCGATCGGTGTACCGCTCGATGTGCGCGCAGCCGCACCGGAGCAAGACTCGACGGTGTGACAGCCATCCCCAGTCCGTCCCAAGCCGTCTGGTACCTCGGCCCGCTGCCCATCCGCGCCTATTCCCTGCTCATGGTGCTCGCCGTCGCCGTCGGCATCTGGGTCACCCAACGCCGCTGGACGGCCCGCGGCGGCGAGCGTGGCGTAATAGGGGACATCGCCACATGGGCCGTGCCGTTCGGCCTGATCGGTGCGCGGATCTACCACGTGGCCACAGACTGGCAGCGCTACTTCGGCCCCGGCAAGGACCCCCTGCGCGCCTTCGCGATCTGGGAGGGCGGGATCAGCATCTGGGGCGCCGTCGCCGGCGGCGCGTTCGGCGCGTGGCTGGCCTGCCGCCGGCGCGGCATTCCACTGCGCGACTTCGCCGACGCCGTCGCACCCGGGATCGCACTCGGGCAGGCGATCGCCCGCTGGGGCAATTGGTTCAACCAGGAGTTGTACGGCAGACCGACCACCCTGCCCTGGGCGCTCGAGATCGACCTCGCCCACCGACCGCCGGGCATGGAATCCACGGCCACCTACCACCCGGCCTTCCTTTACGAGTCGTTGTGGAACCTGGGTGTGGCCGGGCTCGTCCTCTGGGCCGAGCGGCGCTTCCGGCTGGACCGTGGCCGGGTGTTCGCCCTGTACGCCGCGGCCTACACCACCGGCCGCGCCTGGATCGAGTGGCTGCGCATGGACCCCGCCCCTCTCATCCTGGGGCTGCGCTTCAACGTCTGGACCGCGCTGCTGGTCTTCGGGGCGGCGGTCGCCTACCTGACCGCCACCAGCCAGACGCAGACCACTGACCCCCGGCCTGCGGGACGAGGTTGAACGGGTTCCGCGTATGTTCCGGATCAACCTGCCGGTGCGCACGGTCAGAGAGTTCTCGTCCGACCTGCGCCTAGCGGTACACGCTCGAGCGCCGTCCAGAGCATCGGCTGTTGCCTGCGCCCTCAAGGGACAGCGACGTGCAAGCCAGATGACAGTGCCGCTTGAGAGGCTCCGACCAGGAAATCCCGTAGCGACGCGCCGACGAGGGCGCGGCTCCGGCGTGATGGGAGTTTTGGACATCTTGCGCGCAAGCCCATGGGGGAGGACAAGGCAAGAATGAGCGACAACTCGGGACGTCAGCAGGTGACCTTCCGACCTCGTCTACGACGGCGGATGGTCACATGTGTCGCTCCCATCGCGATCATGACTGCAGGTGCTGGTGTGTGGGGCGCATGGAAACTCACCCTGAGCGGTCTGCCGTTGCTTGGCCTGATGGCGGGGGGACTCGTGGTGGGCGGCGCCTTGGCCGTCCGCAATGCCATGGTCGGCGTCACCGTCGCTCCTGGCGAAGTAGTGATCGTAAATGGCCGCAAGACCATTCGGATACCTGTTGAGAAGCTTGAGGGCTTCGACTGGGGAGATTACGGTCTCGTTGCCGTATGGGACGACAATGGCGGCAGGCAGGTGACCCCGGTCGCGGCGTTCAACAAGATCGCCAACCCTATGGCCGACCTCGAGCACGGCCATGAGGTCTGGGAGCAGTTGAAAGACTTGTCCAGGAAGCCGGTACGGCGTCCGCAGCGACCACGGCCGCGCAGGCGGCTGAACTGAGTGTACGCGCCCGGCGCGAAGGCCAGTCCCTTGCCATCGCACCTCACGTTCTTGTGCTCGGCGAACAGGGTGCCGTCGAGGGCGGTCGCGAGGTCGTTCACCTCCTCGGCGTGCAGGGCGGCCAGCGTGCAGGGCGGGAAGGTTCCGCACTAGCCACTCGAAGGTGCCGGGCAGGTCGGCCCAGCCCTCCGGGGTCTACTCCGCGTCGGTGTCGATCAGCCGCCAGCGGGCACGCTCCAACTCTTCCTGGCCGAGGCGGTCGCGGACGTGGGCCAGGACCGCGGAACGGAACACGAGCACTGGCTGGTCGGTGCGCTGCTCCAGCAGTGAGAGGCCCTCGATCCGGGCGATCAGCCCCCTGGAACCGGGATCAGCAAGGTCCGTACGGGACGGGGGCCGCTCGGCGATGCGCGCGGCCACGCCAGCGGCTGACTCCCCTGCCACCTCTGGCTGAGGATCGCCGCGTGGGGCCAGGTCCAGGGCCGGCGGCCAGCCGCCGGTCAGCTCCGCTTGCGCTTTCGAGACCTCGTTCAGCACCTCGCCCGGCTCCTGCAGGAACAACGCTGTCGCGCAGCCCCCGAAAGGCAGCCGAGCCTCGACATGCCACCCCGCAAGCGATCACGGTGCTGCGCTGGCTTGGCGGCGAGAACAGCCTCATGATCGATTACCTGCCGAAGCCCCGCAGGACAACTGGCTGCCGGTGAGAGTCGTCGGGGCGGTGCCGCGTCACTCCGCCCCCGGCAACCTCTCCTGCCCTGACCTTGCGGGTGCGAATATTCATCCGTGCAGGTCGAAGACCTGATTGACGCCATCAAGGTCGCCTGTGGGGTGCGGAAAGTGGGTCAGTGAAGCTGACCTGCAGGTTGATGGCCGAAGCACGGTGAGGTAGCGGTCATCCTGGCTGCTTGTGTTCTGGTCCTTCCTCCACCTCATGCTCGGCCATGTCCTTCGGCTCCTGCTCCTGTTGTCGCGTGGTGACCGGACAAAGAGCTGGAGATCCTCGTGCTCCGGCATCAGGTCGCTGTCCTACGCCGTCAGGTACACCGCCCCGATCTCAATGATGCAGACTGTGTCCTGCTGGCGGCGCTGTCGCGGCGGGTGCCTCGCCCTTCGTGGGAGGTGTTCTTCGTGACGCCAGCGACGCTCCTTCACTGGCACCGAGATCTGATCGCCCGCAGATGGATCTACAAACGGAACCGTCAAGGCCGCCCATCCACCAGGAAACACATTCGAGATACGGTGCTGCGCCTGGCTCGTGAGAACCCGACCTGGGGCTATCAGCGGATCAGCGGCGAGCTCGCCGGTGCCGGGATCCGGGTACCGCCCAGTACCGTGCGCGACATCCTCAGACGCGCTGGCCTGGATCCCGCACCGCGAAGGGCTGGGCCGAGCTGGGGCCAGTTCCTGAGAGCGCAGGCCAAGGGCATTCTTGCCTGTGACCTGTTCCATGTCGGCACTGTGTTCGGCACGCGGATCTATGTGCTGTTCTTCATCGCGCATGCCACCCGGGCCGTTCACGTCATGGGCGTCACGACCAAGCCGACTGGGCCCTGGGTCGCTCAGCAGGCCAGGAACCTGCTCATGGACTTGGGGGAGCGGGTCGAGCACATCAGATTCCTCATCCGCGACCGCGACGCCAAATACACCAGCGTCTTCGATGAGGTGTTCACCTCGCTTGGTGCACGGGTTATAAAGATTCCGGTGCGGGCTTGGGCGAACGCGATCGCCGAACGCTGGATCGGGACGGCGCGGCGCGAATGCACCGACCGGCTCCTCATCTACAACGAGCGCCACCTACGTCGCGTACTCGCCGACTACGAGAGGCACTACAACCACCACCGTCCTCATCGGGCACGGGACCGGCGACCACCACAACCGACCTCAACGGTAGCTCCCGCCCTCGACGGGACCTGGGTCAGACGCGAGGAGGTCCTCGGCGGCTTGATCAACGAGTACAGATCCGCAGCGTGATGCATGAAGAAAGCGCTGGTCAGCAGCCGCAATTGAGTATCCGCACCCACAGGGTACGCGTATCACGCCTGCACGCGTGCTAAGCTACCTGTAGTTGCAGTTGTGGTACCCATAATGAACTTGTGTGCGCCTGACGGTATGTAGCCTCAGGTGCATTTTTTGTTTGCCGGTCTTCTCCGGGTGTGGGCCTATCTCGGCGACGCGGAATTCGTGCAGCGCGGATTTCGGCTTTGCACCTATCAAGAGGAGATCAACATGGCTTCTGGCACCGTGAAGTGGTTCAACGCGGAAAAGGGCTTCGGCTTCATCGAGCAGGACGGCGGCGGCGCCGACGTCTTCGCGCACTACTCCAACATCGTCTCTCAGGGCGGCTACCGCGAGCTGCGCGAGGGCCAGAAGGTGGCCTTCGATGTCACCCAGGGCCAGAAGGGCCCTCAGGCCGAAAACATCGTTGCCGCCTGACAAGTAGCGCCACGCATCAGGGCTCGCACCTTCACGGGTGCGAGCCCTGACGCGTTTCCGGTTGCCGCATCGCTGCCCGCATGAGAATCGGCGGCACGGGATATCCACCACAGCCGCACAGCTCCTCGATACCAGTAATCAACAGCGTGTGAAACGTCGTCACGCCTGGCAGAAGGCATGGATTCCGGGAGATGCGAGGCCAGCGGACAACAAGCGCGACCAAGTCGCCGAGCTGCACACCAAGACCCGGTCAGCTTCGCGCTGCCGGGTCTTCTCGCACCGCCGGTGCTAGTGTCCGGCCGGGCGGTCGCGCGCGTTGTTGATGCGCAGCGCCTCGGCGAGCTGGTCTTCCAAGATGATGATCCGGCAGGCGGCTTCCACAGGCGTGCCTTGATCGACGAGTTCCCGGGCGCGGGCAGCCAGGCGCAGTTGGTAGCGGGAGTAGCGGCGGTGGCCGCCGCTGGAGCGTATCGGCTCGATGAGTTTGGCGGCGCCCAGAGCCCGTAGGAACGACGGGCTGACACCGAGCATCTCCGCGGCCGCGCCCATGCTGTAGGCGGGGTAGTCCTCATCGTCGAACCGGTCTTCGGCCCTGGATCCAGCCCCGGATCCGGCCGTGTCCGCAATCCTGCCGTGAGCGAGCGTGTCACCCTCGGCAGCCGAGCGACGTTGATCCATACATTCCTTTCCATCACGCGCACAGGGGGCCCCGGCGCCTGTCGCGCCGGGGCCCCGAAGAGTTCAACACCATCTACCGGCCATCTGGCCAGCTCACTGTTTTCCGCATCCGCCGTACTGAGCGGCGGTGATGCGGGGATCGCGGATGCGTGACCGTAGACCACCTTCCTATCTGTGGAACTGCGGTACCCGAGCGGCGAGACTCAGCCGACAACGGGCGATCCCGATGGCGTTCAACACTCCCTTCATCTCTATCTTCCGGACCACTGTCCAACTTCACCTGCGGCAGCGCGTCCACGATCAGGGCCCCTAACCACTGCGCTGGCCCGTCACGTCCGACCTTCTGCCATCAACTTCCACTTCATCTTGCTCCGGGCAGTTCATCGTGGTGCTAATACTTCCGCTGCCCGGTCGATCCGTTCCTTGCGATGTGAGAAACACTAGCCTCCGCGGTCACAAATGTCTACTGCGGCGAAAACAGATTTTCTGTGTCGGGCGCGGCAATCTTCCGGCGACGCCATTGACCAGCGGGAACGCCGCTAACGCCGGATCTCGTTCCAAGTCACTCTGACCCCCGACTCCTCAACCCACGCCATCACGAGACCCGCTCGCCGAGCTCCTCTGCCAGCTGGACGAGTTTCTCCGCAGCCGCAACCCTGCCGTTCTCGATGCCCTCGTCGAGTTCATGACGGAGCGCGGACACCCACATCCCGGCTTGGCGGCCCGCAACTTGATCGACGAGCAGCCAAGCGGGGAGACATGGGCGCCCAAACGCGTGAGCGACTGTGTTTCGGCATCGTCCATCAGATGGCCGATGAGGATGTCCGTGGCCGCCATCAACGCTCCCGCGGCCAGCGTGGCATTCTCCTGGGTGGCTGGGCTGGTGTCGTCGGACTTGTCGCCGTAGTGCCCGAAGTGTTCGAGACCGAACGCCTTCAACCGGGAGGCCTCGGCAGTGAGCGCCGCCCGGATCTGACTTCCCCTCTCCTCGTCGCACTCCGGCTTCATTTGCGCCCTCCCAGCGCCCGCCGCAGCATGCTCCGCCAGATCATCATGGGATGGGAACTCATCCGGCAGGGCCAAGCCGGCGTGCAAGGCCTCGTCGGTGATGCCGACCTCACAGCGCACGACGAGCCAGTCCGCCAGCAGTTCGCTGCGTTCCAGCACCGCCTCAATGAGGTGCCGGACGCCATCTTCGCGAACTCCAACGCCGACGTCTCTACGGGCCACGACCAGCAGCGCCCCTCGCGGGGAGGTGGCGACCTGGAAGTCGATCAGATCAAGTTCGACCCCATCCGGCCCGTTGAGCTGTTCGACACTGCTCAGCCCTCGAGACAGCAGCGCACTCAAACCACGGCGCTGGAACTCGTCCAGTTGCAGCGTGCTCTGGGCCGGGGTGACCTCGACCTGTACGGCGTAGTCCACGCCTGCCATGGTTGTTGACCGCCGGATCTCACGTGCGCACATTTCGGGAGTTGAGGATGGCCCGGCCAGGCCCTAGCCTGCCGCTCAGCTGTCGCCATGCACGCAGGTGGTGCGAGCCTGACCGGGTCGCCCCGGTTTACCCGAGAAAGCCGGCACGGTCTCACCGGCACCGGCCGCCACCTTCACGCGCTCGCCCACCTGCCGGTTCTGAAAGCAATCGGCCGGCTGCGGGATCACCCCAACCCGGACGCGCTCCGCTACCGCAGCCTGCCAGAACCGGCCAGCACCAGCCGAGTCCGCCGGAGCCTGGTAGGCGGCTTGGCGGGCCTGGTCGGGCTTGGCCAGCGGCCATCAGGCGATCCCATTCCCGGGTCGACGGGGCACCTGAAGGATGGGGAGCACCATGCACTGACGACCTCATCCAGAGCTATGTCGACGATGTGGCCCGCCTGCTGCCACGCAGGCTGCGGCGCGATGTTCGCAGCCTGCCCTGTGGGGTGGGCGCTCCTTGCCGTACTACGGAGGAGGCCAGGAGTACGCCCACAAAGCGGCTGTCCGGAATCACCGTGGCCCCTCAGAGCGGTAGGGCGGGTGGGACTTGAACCCATGACCCACGGATTATGACGGTACGTACTAACGCGACGCGCCTGCGCGTTCCAACAGTTCGGTGGTCGCCTCCCACAGGCGCCGCTCCCGGTCGCGGTCGTGGGCGACCGGCTGCACCTCGGTCAGCTTGGTCTTCACCACGAACGCGCCCTCGCGCAAGTGCGCCCACTTGTCGTCGAGGGCCATCGCAGCCAGCAGTGGCCCCGAGCGTTGCGGAGTCGACACGCCGGGTACACGGCCCAAGGCGCGGCTCATCGCCTGAACCGCCTTGGGGGCGCCACGGCCCAGCGCGGTGCCGGGCATCCAGCCCGGTTCGAACACCGACACATTGATCTCGGCGCCGGCGCGACGCTGCAGCTCATGGGCGTAGTACAGGATCGCCAACTTGGCGTTGGAGTAGGCGACGCCGGACGCGGCCATGCCCGGGGCCTGCTCGCCGGTGTCAGGGCGGGCGAGCTCGACGGGATCGGCCCACTTGGCCTCGGCCACGCCCAGCAGCTTGCGCCAGAAATTGGCGTGATAGGTGTTCGAGCCGAGCAGCACGACCCGTGCCGGGGCGGTGAACGAACCAAGCAGGTCGCCGATGAGCTGGGCGTGGGCGAGGTAGTTGACGGCGAAAGTCATCTCGTAGCCATCGGGCGAGGCCCGCCGGGTGTCGGACGACATGGTGCCGGCGTTGGCGACCAGCGCGCGCAGCGGCCGTACGGTGCCGGCGGCGAGCAGGGCGCGCACGGTGGCCGCGGCGGCACGGACATCGGCCAGGCGCGACAGGTCGCAGCCGATCTCGCGGACGCTGGCGCCGCGCGCGCGGGCCTCGTCGGCGACCGCCGTCAGGTCCCGCCCGGCGCGGCCGATCAGCAGCAGGTCGGGTCGCCGCCCGTCCGGGCGGTCGGCCATGGCCAGCACGGCGTGACGGCCCAGGTTGCGGGTCGGGCCGGTGATCAGAACGGTTCCGGGGTCGGTCATGGCCCCAGCCTGCGGGACCGGTCGGGCTGCAGCCAGTCGTCCGGTTTTCGTAGGACTGCCAGGGCCAGGACAACCCGTGCAGATACGCGCAGAATGGAGAGCGTGGAAGCGTGGGAGTTCGGCCGGATGGTGCGCCGCTGGCGCGACCGGGTGGCACCCGAGGCCGTTGGTGTGCAGGTGGGCCGCCGACGCCGGGCCGGCGGGTTGCGCCGCGAGGAGCTCGCCGCGCTCGCCGGCATCTCGGCCGACTACCTGACCCGCCTCGAGCAGGGGCGCGCGACCGCGCCGTCGGCGCAGGTCGTGGAGTCGCTGGCCCGAGCGCTGCGCTTGTCCGACACTGAACGCGACCTGCTCTACCGGCTGGCCGGGCACGCCGCGCCCGGCCCGGACATCGTGCCGTCGCGGGTCACCCCGAGCGTGCAACGTCTGCTCGACCGGCTGTCGCACACCCCCGTCGTCGTGTACGACGCCAGCTGGACACTCGTGCTGGCCAACGAGCCCTACGACGCGCTCATGGGCGAGACGACCACCTGGCGCGGCCTGGAACGCAACGCCGTCTGGCGCAACGTCGCCCGCCTGCCCTCGCGGGTCGTGCACACCCCGCAGGAGCAGGCCGAGCACGAAGCCCGGCTCGTGGCCGACCTGCGCCTGACGGCCTCGCGCTACCCCGCCGACCGCACCCTGCGACGCTTGATCACCGACCTGGCCTCCGGCAGCCCGCGCTTCGCCGAACTCTGGGACGCCGAGACACCACCGCCCCTAACCGACACGTCCAGACAAAAGACCATCAACCACCCGGCGGTCGGCCCGATCACCCTCGACTGCGACACGCTGTTCGTCGCCCTGGACGACCTGCGCATCACCGTCTACACCGCCGAGCCCGGCACCGAGGACGCCGACCGCCTGGCCCTCGCCATCGTCGTGGGCACTCAGTCGCTACAGCTCTGACCACGAATGTTCGGGGTGTCGGGTGACACGCCATCGGGCGTGTCGGCTTGCCTGGTGCAGTGAAGTCACCGGGTGCTCGACCTGGAGGCGGGCGTTCGTCTCCATGAAGAACGCGCGGTCGTTCTCGTCCACGAGGAACTCGAAGGTGCCGACGTACAAGACGGGACAGATCCAGCTGTGGGACATGGCCAACCGTCGCCCCTTTGGCCTCCCTCTCACCGGATTCTTCATGCCCAAGGACACCCCCGAGCCCCACCCGGTCACTGCCCTGGCCCGAGAGGGTGGATGAGGCCGCGGCATGCCTTCGGCAAGTGCTTCGACGTGCGGGGGCGAGGACCGAGAACAGCGTGAATATCATCCAGTGGGGGCTGCGCCGGCTTCGGTGACAATCCTCCCTTCCATCCGTCACATGTAGGCCAGCGGTCGCGTTGAAGGCGTGGGCTAGCCGGGCGGCGCCGCGTCGTCTGCCCACATCTGCGAGCTGACGTACGGACTGCGCGTCCAACGGGCCCTGGCCAGGGGCGAGACCGCCTCCTGGCGGTTCAGGGGAGCGCCAGGAGCGCTCGGGCGTTGACGCCGCCGCCGAGGTCGCCGGTCTGCTCGAAGATTTCCAGCGCGGCCCGGGCCAGCTCGTGCGCACGCTCGGTCGTGCCCTCCGCCCGGTAGACCTTGGCCAGCGCCAGCAGGGCGTGCGCGTCGAGCAGACGGTCACCGAGGCGTACCGCGATGCCTCTGGCCTGCTCGGCGGCGGCCCTGGCGGCCGGCTTGGCGCCCTGCGCCAGGCGTACCGCGGACAGCTGCAGCAGCGTGTCGGCCTGCCGGTGGCGATCCCCCAGCTCGGAGAGATGTCCGACCGCGGCCAGCAGTCGGTCGGCGGCCTCGTCGAGCCGGCCCGCCCGATGCAGCACGAGGCCGAACACCTGCTCGGCGTCAGCGGCGTCGCGCTGGTTGTCCACGCCCGCCAGGCACGTGAGCAATGCGCGCTCTGCCTCCTCCAGGCGGCCCAGTTCCAGGTGCACGCGGCCGAGGCGGCGCCGGGTGCGGTTGACGTCGCGGGCCCTGGTGGCCTGTCCGCGCAGGCGCAGGAACATGCCGAGCGCCAGCCGTAGCTTCTCGTGCGCGCGCTCCCACTCCCGCTCGGCCAGGTGCAGGTCTCCCTGGTCGAGCAGGATCAGCGCCTCGCCCCGGTCGTCGCCCGTCCGCCGCGCGGACTCCAGCGCCCGGCCGGCCACCGCGCGCCAGTCGTCGAGGAACCGGTACCGCTCCAGGTACGGCGCCAGCAGGTGCGCCAGTCGCCAGCACCCGTCGTCCAGCCCCGCCTCGTGCAGATCGCCGACCAGGCTGACCAGGAACGCCCGCTCGGCCGCCAGCCACTCCACGGACTCCCTGATGTCCCGCGTCGCCACGGCGGTGGCCGGATCTCCGGACGCCAGCGAGAACCGGGAGGCCCGTACCCTGGCCAGCACCACCTCTGACAACTGCGCCAGCACGCCGGGCACCGGCTGATCGCGGGCGAACAGCCGGGTCAGGTCGTGCAGCCGGTAGCGGACCTGACCCGCGGCGTCCACGCCGTGCGTCTCCAGCAGCCCGGCGTCCACCAGCGCCTCGGCCTGCCCGCCCAGCCGCTCGGTCACCCAGTCCGCGAAGTCGGGGGCGGACAGCGCGCCGAGCCCGCGCAGCGTCAGCTTGGCCGCCTCCGGCAGTCCGTCGAACCCGATCGTAAACACGCTCCGCACCGCCAGGTCGCCCGCGTGCAGCCGGTTCAGCCGCTCGTGCTCGTCCTCCAGCAGCCCCACCAGGTAGTCCACGGTCCACTCAGGGCGGGCCGCCAGCCGGGAGCCCGCGATGCGCAGAGCGATCGGCAGTCCGCCGCAGAAGCGCGCGAGTCTGCGCATCGCATCGTCCGCGGGTCGTCCGGAGCTCCTGACCAGCAGCTCCAGCGCCTCCTGGTCGTCCAGCACGCCTACCGACAGCCGCAGCGCACCGGGCAGGCCACTTAGCGGGGAGCGGCTGGTCACCACCGTCGGGCACGAGCTCAGCAGCGGCCGCACCTGCGCTTCGTTCGCCGCGTTGTCCAGCACCACCAGCAGCCGGCGGTTGGCGGTGTAGGTGCGGAACAGCCGCTCGCGCTGCTCCGGCGTCGCCGGTATCGCCTGGGCCGGGCAGCCCAGCCAGCGCAGGAAGTCCTCAAGCACCGCCGCCGGCGCGGTGGTTTCGCGCAGGTCAGCGTACAGGATGCCGTCGGGGAAGCCCTCACGTCTCCGCCAGGACGCGTGCACGGCCAGCGCGGACTTGCCCGCTCCCGCCTGGCCGTGCACCACGACCTGGCCGCCGACCACCCGATCCAGCAGGTCTGCCCGGCCGGTGAAGTCGGTGATGTCGGGGGGCAGCAACACCGGTGGCCCGGCCGACACGTGCAGCGACGCGTCGTCGTGCAACATGCGGTGGTAGAGCAGTTGCAGTTCCGGGTCCGGCTCGATCGCGTGGCCGCCGTCGAGCTGGTCGCGCAGGACCGCGTAAGCGGCCAGCGCGTCCACCCGGCGGCCGCTGCGGTAGAGGGCCAGCATGTACTGGCCACGGAAGCGCTGCCACATCGGGTGCTGCTTCGTCAGGCGCCGCAGCTCGGCCAGCAGCTCGCGGTGACGGCCCGCGTCCATGTCAGCTTGCAGCCTGCGCTCCAGCGCCAGCAGCCGCAGCTCCTCCAGCTCCTCGCGCAGTCGCCGGGTCTCAACCCATCGTTCGCCCTCGGGGTCGACGTCCTCCAGGACCTCGCCGCGCCACAGCGCCAGGGCCTCCTCGTGCGCGCCCCGGTCCACGAGCAGCCGGAACCGGTCGACGTCCAGCTGACCTTCGCCCGGAGCCAGCATGTACGAGCCGGACACGGTGGTGATCGCGTCCTGGCCGATCAACCGGCGCAGCTGCCCCACGTAGCCGCGGATCAGGGAGTCGGACCGGTCGCCGCCCTCGCGCGGCCACAGCAGCCTGCGCAGTCGCTCGGCCGTCAGCGGGCGCCCCGCGTTCAACAGGAACAACGCCAGCAGGTCGCGATGCTTCGGCACGGTCGGTGTGCGATCTCGCCCGTCACCGTCGACGACCTCGAGTAGCCCCATGATGCGAAATTCCACACGGCCTTCCTTCGGGAGGAGATCTGGATCAGAATGGCACATTCGATGACTCCTCTCACTCCCGCGGACTGCACCGCCTCGGCGGCTACTGGCTGGCCGGGCGCCTGGGGGCGGGTGGCCAGGGCGTGGCGTACGAGGCGTACGGACCGGCGGGCGAGCGCGTCGCGGTCAAGGCGCCCAGGTTCGACAGCGCCGAGACCCGGGCCAGGCTGGTCAGGGAGGCGGCGGCCCGGCGGGTGGCCTCGTTCTGCACGGCCAGGGTGATCGACGTCCAGACCGGAGTGCCCGCCCCGTACATCGTCAGCGAGTTCGTCCCCGGGCCCAATCTGCGGCAGGTGGTCGCGGAGTCGGGGCCGTACGAAGGGGACCGGCTGTACCGCCTGGCCGCCGCCGTGGCGACCGCGCTCACGGCCATCCACCAGGTCGGCATCGTGCACCGCGACCTCAAACCGGACAACATTATCCTCGGCCCCGACGGGCCGCGGGTGATCGACTTCGGGGTGGTGTGCGAGGTCGGGCCGACCACGTCGGGACCCGCCATGGGGACGCCCGGCTACATGTCACCCGAGGTGCTCGCCGGGCGAGGCGCCACCGAGGCGGCCGACCTGTGGGCGTGGGGCATGGTGGTGCTTTTCGCGGCGTGAGGGAAGGACACGATCGAGTCGGACGACCCGATGGCGGTGGTCACCCGCGTGCTCGACTTCCGGCCGGACACAAGCGATCTCCCCGGCCCGCTCGGCCGGCTGGTGTCGGCCGCCCTCGACCGCGATCCCGTCAAGAGCGGCCGGCCGCCAGGATCGTGCTGCCGTGAGGCTTGACTGGGCCGCCGTGTGGCGGATGCTCGCGTTGTTTGCTACGGCGGGGGTGTCGGTGGATTCTGGGCGTACGTACGGGGACGCGAACGCAAGCAGGTCGAACGCCCCCGCCACCGCGGGACAGAACCTGTGAGAGATGCCTTCCTGGAAGGCGAGGCGTTCGCCTTCCGGGAGGGTGCCGCACCGGTGTCCTTCCGGGGTGCTGCCCGGTTCGTGCGGCGGCCCGCTGCTTGTGGACCGCCTGCGGTGGGCCCGCGTCAGGACGGTCGTGCCTGGCCAGTCTGGCTCGGGCTCAGGACGTCGTGCTGGTCGAGCCTCACAGCCCACCATGCTGCCTTAGCGAGCAGCCAGCTCCAGCCCCCTTCAAGAACCGTCGGCGTTGCCGATCATCACCGGCAGGCACAGCTTGCGCTCCTCCAGTCGGACGTCGACGTGGATGCCATCGACCGGCGTGTGGGCTGGCCTGCTCGCCGTCCCCCTCAACGAATACTCAACAAGTTCTCAACACCGCTCGGCGCACCATGTGGATCGCCATTGGATCAACAAGACAAAGAGGGGGCAACATGCGATTCGGGATCAAGGCAGTAGGAATGCTGGTCACGACTGGCGCGATCATGGCGGCGATACTTGTGAGCGGGCCGGCTGCGTCGGCTATCCCGCCTCCTCCGTGCTCCCTGTACGACGCCTCCATCTCCAACCTGGACGGCGGCTACGGCGTCATGGAGGGCTCCTACAACCTCAAGAAGGGGCCGCAGGCGGACCAGTGCGGGAACGTGGCCAGGCTCCGCAGGGGGCAGGTGATTTACTTCCACTGCTGGGTGAAGAACGGATACGGCAACCTCTGGGTCTATGGCCGAGTAAAAGGGACGAGGACGTACGGGTGGATGTCGATCGACAACTTCCGTACCATCCGTCACTCGAACTACGAGACGTGCAGGCCGAACGCCGATCGCGATCACACATAGAAGAACCCTCGTGAGAATCAAGAACCAGGGCCATCACCTTCATCCTGGCGGCGGGTCTGCTCATCCCCGACATGGAATGCTTGGGCTTGCGGCAACACGGAAGGGTCGTAGTCGACGTACCGGGGTCCGTGCACTCGGCGTGATCGCTTGAGCGATCGGCGGATTTGCTGTCGTCAGCAGGTGGCTCGGCCACTACGGAAAGCGGCACAGGTGTGCCTTCCCGGCCGACGCTGCAACCTCGGCCTTATCTCGAAACCACTCGCTTTCATCGGCAACTTGATGACGTGACGGCGCGTCAAAGCCCTTAGTACGAAGCGGGCCGAAATCGGACGGGGGACAGACGAATGGTTGACACGCCGAGAGCAACGGCGACCCTTCTCTCGCTGGTCTTGGCAGCAAGCCTCGTTGCCTGTTCCGCAGCCAGCGAAGCGCGCGGGCCGGGAGCAGACGCCGGTCAGAGGTCCTCGGAATCTGCAACCAGTGGAAACTTCGCACAGCAGAACATGATTGTCACGGCTGTCTGCTCGCGGGGGAACGACAGTGGCGGAGTCATCAACGTCGATGGCTGGGACCCGCAAAGCTGGAAGCACATGGCGCATACGGAGTTCCAACTGCCGGACACGGCGATTGTCGAGTCCGACAAGGCCACGCCGAACACCGCCGTGAGGAAACTGTGCGAGCCGGATGAGCTGCCGGCTGACGGCGGGGATGCGACCGCCATCAGGTCACTCTTCGACCAGGACTTCACGAAGATGGCCGTGGTCACGGAGGACCCGCAGACCGAGGCGACTCATGTGGGGTACGTCGACCGTTCGGGCAAGTTCACCGATCTCACCGGGAACGAGGGCTTCGGCAACACCCCGCACGAGCACAACGCGGCCTTCTCACGGGACGGGAGCGCGGTCTGGTTCACGTACGAGGCGCCCGACAGCGGATATTACGAAACCAAGAACCGCATCGCGAGCCGAGCGCTTGCCGGGGACCACAAGGCGGTCGACCAGTTGGAGATCGGGATGGTCGGCGAGAGCAACCTCATCGTGGTGGGGAGAACGCCGAGCAGGGCGGTGCTGGCCAGCAGCGCCTTCCTCTCGCCGGACGGCGAACGCCTCCTGGCGGAAAGTCACGTCCTGGACGTCCCGGCGGAGGGCCGAGGGGTGGGCCCGGACCTCGTGGAGAAGGGCAGAGACATCTCTTGCGGCAGCGGCGGCTGGCTCGACAACGACACGGTGCTGTGTTTCGCGGACGGCAGGTTCGCCGCGCTCGACATCGCCTCGGGGTCGAAGCCTGGAGCGCCCATAGTCCCCAGCAACGACTACAACAACCACGCCATGGTGATCTCCCCCGACGGTCAGAGATTCGCGTTTCTCTCCGAGAAGGGGGCCGCGATAAATTACTACCTCTGCGACACCAAGCCGGGATCCACGCCCCAGAAGGTCGAGCGGACCGGGAAGTTCTCCACGCTCGGTGACACTGCCGCGTTCATCGAGTGGCGCTGAAGAGCATGCCTCCGGCGAGGACTCCGGATCAAGGGCGATCATCTATCGGGCTTGGCGCGTACGCTCTCGGCGTACTTAGGCTCCACGCCGATGTTCGGCATCCGGCAGCTGTCCTTGACCTTCAGCCCATCCGGAGTTTCCCGAAATGGCACGCTCAATGGCTCCTCTCACCCCATCAGACCCGCGGCGTTTGGGTCGTTACTGGCTGGCCGGCCGGCTGGGCGCGGGCGGCCAGGGTGTCGTCTACGAGGGCTACGGGGAGGTGGGAGAGCGGGTCGCGATCAAGGTCCCCAGGTACGACAGCGCCGAATCACGCGCCAGACTCGCGAAGGAGGCGGCGGCGGCCCAGCGGGTGGCCTCGTTCTGCACCGCCAAGGTGATCGAGGCACAGGTCGATTCGGCGCCGCTGTACATCGTCAGCGAGTTCGTGCCAGGGCCGAGCCTGAGGCGGGTGGTGGCGGAGTCGGGGTCATACGAGAAGGACGCGCTGCGCCGGCTGGCGATCGGGGTGGCGACCGCGCTGACAGCCATCCACCAGGGCGGGATCGTGCATCGCGATCTCAAGCCGGACAACATCATCATGGGGCCGGACGGACCGCGCCTGATCGATTTCGGTGTGGCCCGTGAGGTTGGGCCGACGACGAGCGGGCCGATCATGGGAACGCCCGGATACATGCCGCCGGAGGTGTTCGCGGGGCGGGGTGCGAGCGAGGCGGCCGACCTGTGGGCGTGGGCGATGGTGGTGCTGTTCGCAGCCCGGGGCAAGGACGTGATTGAGGCGGGGGATCCGGCCGCCGTCATTGCGCGGGTGATGGAGTTCGAGCCGGACGTGTGCGGCCTGCCTGAACCCCTGGATGTGTTGGTGGCCGCAGCGCTTGCCCGGGATCCCACGGAGCGGCCGGCCGCCGGGGAGGTGCTGCTGCGGCTGCTGGGCCATGGCGGTGAGGCGCTGCTCCGGCGCGGCGATGACCTGCTCGAACGCGGCCTTACGCAGGCGGGTGCCCTGACCGGACGGTCCGAGCCCGATCTGGGCGCGATCGCGGAGGAGCTATACGGCGAGCTGACCGAGGCCGAGCGTGCGACCGCGCCCGAGGTGTTCCTGCGGATGATCGACGGCGACGAACTCCGGCCCGTCGGCAGGGACGAGCTGCCGGACTCGCAGGCCGTGGACGCGATGCTCACCGTGTTCGGCGCCGCGGGCCTGGTCACGCGGTCCGGTGCCGCGTACGAACTGGCCACGCCCGGCCTCCTGCACGCCTGGCCCCGGCTGCGCGACTGGGTGGCGGGCAACCGCGAAGGGCTGCCCGTCCACCGGCGACTTGCCGAGGCGGCCGCGCTGTGGAATGAGCACGGCAGAAGACCGGCCGACCTGCTGCACGGCTCGGCACTCGACCGGACGCTGCAGTGGGCCGCCACCGCGCACAAGGACCTCACGCTGGGACGGCGCGAACGCGAGTTCCTCGACGAGGCGGTGAGCCTGGCCCGTACGAGGGCGAGGAGAGGCCGTCTGGTCGCGGCGGCCCTGGCCGCACTGCTCGTGGTCGCGCTCGGCGGGCTCGGCACCGCAGACTACCTGCGCAGGGAGTCGAGCCGCCAGCGCGACGACGCGCTGGCGCGGGAGCTCGCGCTGCGAGCCGCCGACCTGCGGCAGAGCGATCCTCAGGTCGCGAAACTGCTGAGCGTGGCCGGCTGGCGGTTGAGCCCGGAGCTGCCCGAGACCCGCGGCGCGCTCTACGACTCGCTCTCTCAGACCGCGACCTCCGTCTTCCTCGACCCCGACTACACGGCCGCGACCGTGCAGAACCTCAGACAGGACGGCCGCGTGCTCGTGTCCGTGGACGGCGGGACAGCCAGGATCTGGGACGTCACCGGCCAACGGCGGATCGGCGTGCTGTCCGGGGTGAGCGCGGACGTGTCCCAAGCCGCGCTCACTCCCGACGGGCACACCCTGGCCCTCCTCGACCACGAGGGGGTACGGCTGTGGGACACGCGCACGGGAAGGCCGCTCGGCGCCCCCATCGCCCGTCAAGGCAGGCGATCGGGCGGCGGCACGCTGAACTTCGACAGCTCGGGGCGCTACCTCGCCATCCCCTGGGGAGCGAAAGCCCTGCCCGAATGGTGGGACGTCGCCAAGCGTAAGCAGCTCACCGCTCCCTCGGGAGCCGCGCTCAACGCGATCAGCCGGGACGGCCGCTTCGGCTACGTGGTTAAAGGCCATGACGCGGAGTTGTGGGACCTGCGCCGGGGCAAGAGGACGCCGATCCCGTCGCTCGAGCAGGACAGGGGCGTCATCAACCAGACCACCTTCAGCGACGACGGCACGATGATGATGACCACGGAGCTGGTGAATTCGAGAGAGACGAGCAGGATCCGTATGTTCGAGCTGCCGTCCGGTGCGGAGGTGATGGAGCAGGAGGGCGGGATGGGGCCGGGGGGCGGGGTGGGCCCGGAGGCCGGTTTCGTCTTCGGTGACGCTTTCATCGCCAACTGGGGCAGCCGGGAGCAGCTGACCTTTCAGCGCCGCTCCACCCCTAACACGGTGTACGGCGAGGCCATGCCCGCCTTCTATGTCACGGTGTACAGCCAGGCCATGCCCGCCTTCGTCGGCGCGCTCCGCTTCGACCACGCCGGCCGGGCCGTCCGCTATCTGGACGAACACGGCGCCGTCCACATCGAGGACGTCTCGATGGTGTTCGACCCGCCGATCGGCGGCGGCAGCGAGAGCGGGAACGTACGGCTGGACCCCTCCGCGCGCGTGCTGGCCGCGATCTGGGAAGACCGGGTGGAGGTCAGGGACGCGGCGACGGGCCGCGCTTTGATGAAACTGATCAGCCGGTCGGGCGGTGGCGGTGCGACCGCCTTCAGTCCCGACGGCCGCCGGCTCGCCCTGGCCGCCGACGACACAGTCCACATCGTGGATCTGCCCGGGTATAAGGTGTCGGCCCGGCTCAAGCTGCGGGGCGACCGCGAGCAGGGCGCCCAGGCGCTGGCGTTCAGTCCGGACGGACGCACGCTGGCCGTGTCGCGCTACGGGGAGCACGGTCGCGTCGAACTGTGGGACCTCGAACGCGGATCTCGACGAGCGGAGACCGGGACGGGCGCGAACGACCTCGCCTTCCGCCCCGACGGACGGCTGCTCGTGACCGGAAACCCGCTCCAGCTCATCGATCCGGAGAAGGGCGTCATCCGGCCTCCCGCGTCGGGCACCGGGCAGCTCGCCGGTGCCTTCGCCTTCAGCCCGGACGGCCGGCAGGTGGCCTTCTCCGGGCCCGGCCGGCTCACTTTGTGGGACGGCGACGTCAGGACCCGGATCGCCGAGTTCCCCGCGGTGCCGGGCAGCGAGGTCACCATGCTGGCCTGGTCGCCTGATGGGCGCACGATCGCGACGTACGAGAAGGGCTTGCGCGTACGTCTCTGGGACGTACCGAGCCGGCGACCGCTGGGCGTCGTCTTCGACGGCAAGCAGGCGGCGGACGGCGCCGACGGCGGGTGGGTGGCATTCTCTGCGGACAGCACGAAGCTCCACACCGCCGCTCCCGACGGCACGATCCGTGTGTTCGACGTGGACGAGCGGCACGTGGCCGCGACCTTGTGCGTGCGCGCCGGTCGTACGCTCACCGCCGGTGAATGGTCCCGCCACCTGCCTGGCATCGAACCGTTCACGATGTGCCCCTAGCTAGTAGGGCCTCGGGCATACCGGAGCAACCAGTGAGGTGGTCGGGGTCGAGGGCATCCAGACGCTGTTTGGCCTCGCCGGTGATTCGTTCGTTGCCCGCCCTCGCCCCGCGCCTTCCTCTGCCGGTACGACGGCACGCAGCTCCTCGGCGAGCTCTCCGCTCTGTTTCCACGACCTTGCGCCTGCCGACCGCGCCCCCCGTCACGCGCGCCGCAGAAGCCGCCGATGTCCTGGCCGCTTTCCTAAAGGCTCTTCACCAACCCGCCCTCGCGGGCGCCCGCCCTCCGCTTTGGCCGCGAAGGGTCGCTGGCCGACTGCTCTGAGCGGTTTACCAAGCAGCTCGCCGAAGCCACTGAGCTGGGGCTGATCCCCTGCGCGGACACCGTCCGCGGATCTGGGACGCCGCCGCCGTGCCCGACTGAGTCGGCCCGGCGCTGTGGCTCCACAGCGGCTCGTATCCGGCCAACATCCTCACCGCGGACGGCACCATCTGCGGCGTGACCGACTTCGGCGACCTGTTCACCGGCGATCCGGCCGTCGACCTCGCCGCCGCCTGGACTCTGCTGCCGGACGGCACCGCCGACAGCTTCTATGGCGCTCACCAGCCCGCCCCGGACGCCGCAACCCTGCGCCGCGCCCGCGGAATGGGCCGTGATCCGCACCCGCGTCGGCCTCCACGTCGGCGACGCCGGTGTCCACGGCCGACCAGGCGGCAAGGCCACATGGGGGCCCAACGCGACACTGCGACGCCTCATCGCTGACCGGTCACCCCTCCACGCGCTCGAAAACCTTCGCGCCGGACCCCACCATGCTCGGCGTGCCGGGGTCTACTTGCCTGACGTGCCCAAGCGACCTTCATGCGACTGCACCAGCAGGTCCGCTTGATGGCGGGGGCGACTGACTGGTGCCTGGGATCAGCCGGATGCCGGCCGGCGCGTCGCGGATGAGCTTGCCGGTGGCGATGGCGGAGCGGCCTGCGTATAAGCCGTCGACCTGAGTGACATGCCCCGGATGTGCTGGACCCGCCAGCCCAAAACTAGCCGAGGGCCCTTCGGGGTACTGTGGCGCTCACCGTGGTGCCTTCTCCTTGTACGCCATTGACGGTGAGGCCGCCGCCCATTCCTGCGAGCTCGACCCGTCTGCTACGCAGACTGGCCTCATACGCCGGTCACTTGACGGCTCCTCCGGTGATGCCGGAGATGATCCGTCTTTGGGCGACGACGAAGACGACGACCAGCGGCAGGCTCATGAGGACGACGTAGGCGAAAACGAGGTTCCAGTTGTTCTGATACAGGTTGCTGCTGGCCACCGAGTACAGGTTCAGGGGAAGTGTCGAGTACGTCCCTCCGCCGAGCACGAAGAAGGCGTAGAAGACGTCATTCCAGATGTAGAGGCAGATGAGGATCGTGGCGGTCGCGATGACCGGGCGCAGCAGCGGCAGGACGACCTTGATGAAGATGCCGAGCGGCCGTGCGCCGTCCATGCGGGCCGCTTCCTCCACCTCGACCGGTATGGTCCGCACGAAACCGGTGACGAAGAAGATCACCAGGGACATGTACATGCCCATGTAGACCAGCATCATGCCGATCGGCGTGCTGGCCAGGTGGAGCTGCCGGAGCAGGAGCACGATCGTGACGACGGCCGGGGGCAGGATGATCCCGCTGATCGCGGCCGAGTAGAGCACAGCCATGACGCGCCCTGCCCGCCGAGCCAGGACCCATGAGGCCAGCGAGCCGAAGATCAGCACCCCGGCGACGGACGGCACCATGACCAGCAGGCTGCCGAACAGCGCCCACAGCATGTGGCCCTGCGTGAACGCCTGGGAGTAGTTGTCCCACAGGTGCCACACCCGTGGGAGGGACAGGTCGGGCAGGTTCGCCTCGCCTTGCGACTTGGCGGAGGTCACCAGGGCCAGCCACAACGGGATTCCGATGACGACGGCGGTCAGGATGATGACGACGGCCGGGTGAACGAGGCGGGACCAGCCCCGGGCGGAGATCCTCACAGGACACGCTCCCTCTTGCGCAGGTAGCCGATGACAGGGAAGGCCAGCAGAGCGACCAGGAGAAGGAGGGCGAGGCTCATCGTGGTCGCCTGGGCGAACAGGCCGTTGCCGTAGACGCGGAAGATGTAGATGTCGAGCACCTCGGTCTGCTGTGCGGGCCCTCCCCCCGTGGTCGCCAGGATCGTGTCGAACCCGTTGAAGGAGCCCAGCAGCGCGGTCGCGACGTTGAAGGTCACCGCGGGGGCGATCAGCGGGAACCGGATCGATCGGAAGGTCCTCCACCTGCCGGCGCCGTCGATCCTGGCCGCCTCCAGCACGTCGGCCGGGATCGTCTTGAGACCGGCGAGGAAGATCACCATCGCCAGCCCCATCCACTTCCAGGAGTTCACGAAGGCCACCGTCACCACCGTCCACGTGGTGCTGCCGAGCCAGGGGATCGTCACGTGCTGGCCGGTGAGAGCGCCGATGAGCCCGTTGAGCGGACCGTCGGGCTTGAGGAGCGCCTGGAAGGTGTACCCCACCGCCAGGGCGGACATCAGCACCGGGATGAAGAAGACGACCCTGGCGAACCGGTTGATCCGGGTGTCGCGCTCCAGGAGCAGGGCGAGCCCCAGCCCGAACCCCGTCTGCATGATCGCCACCAGGACCGCGTAGACGATGGTGATCCGCAGTGACGACAGCAGGGCGCCGTTGGACAGCACCGCCTTGACGTTCGCCAGCCCCACGGGACGGATGTCGTCATGGAAGGCCGACCAGTCCGTGAAGGCGTAGACGAAGTTGAAGACGGTCGGTAGGAAGAAGAACACGGCCAGCACGGCGAACGCCGGAGCGAGGAACGAGCTCGGGTACAACACCGCTCGCCGCGGCGAGCGACCGGAAGCGGCCGAAAGAGAAGAGATCATGGCGATCCTGCACACCTTTCAGTGTGGTGGCGGGGCGGGAGGGGGCCCGTGCCCCCACCGCCGTCAGAAGCCCTGGATCCCGAGTGCCTGGGCGAGCTGGGCGAACTGCGACTGTGTAGTAGAGGTCACCTGTTCGGGGGTCATGGTCCCGTTGACCATGTTCGCCAGGTTCACGTAGAAGTCCGGGTTCACCGCGGCGTTCTGCTGCATCGAGCCGGCCGCGTCGTCCAGCGCGGCCGAGGCCTGCTTCACGACCTCCGGCACCCCGGCGGGAGCCGGTACGGCGGGTTCGATCGACACGGTGCCGGCAGACTTCACGTAGTCGGGGTAGTAGGTCTCCAGCCAGAACCGCAGGAACTGCCGGGCGCCGGACTCCCGCTTCGGATCTCCGGTCTTGAAGGCGACCAGGGCGTTGTCACCGCCGGGCACCGACGTGGCGATGTTGCCGTCCTTGGAGATGGGGAACCAGCCGATCTCGCGGTCTATGGTCGCCGTGTCCGCCGTCGACTGCATCAGCGACGCGAACGAGGTGAGCTGCAGCACCATCGCTGCCTCGCCCTTGAGCAGGGCCGGGCCGGACTCGGTGTACTTGGAGGTCTTGTCGTCCTTGTTGAACAGACCCTGCTTCACCATGTCTTGGAACTGCCGGACGGCGCCGAGGATCTCAGGATCGGTGAACTTCTCCTTGTTCTGGCTGACCCGCTCCCACAGGCCCTTCTTCGACGCCTCGGCCAGCAGGACCTGCGGCCACCACTGGGTGGGCCACTGGTCGCCGGCGGCGCCGAAGAACGGCGCCACTCCCTTCGCCTTGATCTTCTGGGCGTCGGCAAGCAACTCGTTGAAGTTCTTGGGCGTGCTCGTGATCCCCGCCTTCTGGAACACCGACTTGTTGTAGAAGACACCCAGAACGGAGGGGACGTTGACGAAGGCCGCGTAGTGATGCCCGTTCACCAGACCCAGCTTCTGGATGGCCGGCGTCTGCTTGGCCAGCCACGGCGCGCCGTCCAGGCTCTGCAGGTCGGTGGACGGCTTGAGCAGCGCGAGCATGCTGCCTGTCGGCTGCCAGGTGGCGAGGTCCGGTTTGGCGCCCGTGGCCAGCTTGGTCGGCGCGTTGGTCTCGTAGACGTCGGGAATGACGACCTTGTTGATCTTCGCTCCGGTCTTGGCCTCGAACGACTTGATGACGTTGTCGGCCATCGCGGCGGTCTGCGTCGACATCCACAGGGTGAGGGTCACCCCCTGCAGGCCGGCGCCCGGTTCAGGCCAGGTCGTGGGGGCGGCTGTGGCTGAGGACGTCCCGGGGTTGCCCGCCGAGCAGCCGGCCAGCAGCAGCGCCCCGCACGTGGCGGCGGCTGCCGCGCGGGAAAGGCCTCGTGTCTTCATGGATTCTCCTGGTGTGTGGTGGGAGGTGAGGGCTGCCACCCTGAAAGGGATCAGTTCTCCGGCCGCAGGCGGAGCAGGCGTGCGGACGGTCCGGGTAGGGCAGGACGGACCGTGAGCCGCGCGGTGGAGGCGTCCCACCGGTGCTGCCAGCCGGGTAGCGTCGCCGGATACTCGGTCTCCACCCGCAGCCGGCGGCCGCGCAGGCCGGGCAGGTCCACGTGGATGTCGTGCGGCCCGCCGTCGCGTTGCCATACGGCCAGGCGCACCGTGTCACCGGTGCGCAGGCCCAGCGCGACGACATCGTCGGACCAGGCGGGCAGCCCCAGCGGCCAGAACGGCTCGGCCGTGGCGACCTCGGCCCTGATCCGCTTGTGCACGGCCACCCCGTCCGCGACGAGCTCCCGCTCGGCCCGGCTCATCTTGTCGAGATGCCCCGACAGGTAGAGCCGTCCGGCCAGGCCGTTGATCATGGTGAAGGCCAGAGCCTCCGCGGGCATCCCCGGCTGCGGGTAGGCCCAGTTGCCTGCCTGCTCGGGGAGCATCGTGGCGGGCGCGGACGCCGCGATGGCGGCGTAGAGCCGCCAGTCCTGCTGGTCCGAGGTGGACTGGAGCTGGAGGCGGGACAGCATGGCGTAGTCGGCCCGCATGGCTCCCGAGGCGCAGTTCTCGAAGATCACCTCTGGGTGGCGGACGAGCAGGTCGTCCAGCCACTCCAGGTGGGCCCGGTTGTGCTCGAGCAGTCCCTCTCCCGGCTGGAGCGCGCCCCGGTCGGTGCCCGGCCCCGGGGTGACGTTGTAGTCGAGTTTGAAGAATCCGGTGCCGTAGTCGTGCACGAGGCGATCGACCACCTCGTCGAGATGCTTCCTGGCGGAGGGGTGGCGCAGGTCGAGGAAGTACCGGCCGTGCTCCACGACCCGCTCGCCGTTGCGGCTCAGGAACGCCTCGTCAGGCAGCATCGCGGCGACAGGGCTGCGCACCCCGACGACCTCCGGCTCCAGCCACAGGCCGGGGCGCATGTCCCTGGCCCTGATGTGGTCGAAGACCCGGGCGAGCCCGCCGTCCGGGAAGCGGCCGGTCGAGGGGCGCCACTCGCCGACGCTGTCCCACCAGTTCCCGCCGTCGTCGTACCAGCCCGCGTCGACGCAGAAGTACTCGGCGCCGGTCTCCGCGGCGGCGTCGATGAGAGGCAGCAGGCGCTCGGTGGTCGGGTCGCCCATGAGGGTGTTCATGTAGTCGTTGAAGATGACCGGCAACGCGTCACCTGTGGAATGCGCGCGGCGGATCGCCCTCCGCTGCCGGGTGAGGGCGGCCAGCGCTCCCTGGCAACCCTCGTCGGACACAGCGACGGACACGGGAACGGCGACGAAGCGCTCCCCCGGGAGCAGCCGGGTGCTCCACTGGTGGTCGAGGTCGGTGGGGCCGCTCAGCACGAGGCAGACGGCGTTCGCCCCGTCGCGGCGGCGGTCCACCTCCCAGCGCCAGGCGCCGTTGTGCTCGATCTGCCAGCCCCAGGCCCGGCCGGTGCGGGCGCTCGCCAGGACGCCGGTCGGCAGGTACTCGCCCGAGGACCAGGTGCTCTTGCTCACCGTGACGAGCGTGCCCCGGCCGTCGTGCTGGTGCAGTTCGCTGTTGATGTCCGCCAGCCCGTCCGGCCCGGACAGCGGGATGGCCGCCCACCTGCCCTCGGCGCACCAGTCGGCGCGCGCCCGCCACAGGACCAGGTCGCCGTCGTCCGCCGTCTCGGCCAGCGCGCCGGAGGCGAAGGACGACACCATCTGCAGAACCCGGGGCGCCGGCCCGGTGTTCGTGACCTCGGTCCAGGTCTGCAGGGCCGGGACGTCCGTCCTGGCGCGAAAGACGCTGGTCGCCTCCAGCCCGGTCACCTCGTCACGCTGTCTCACCCGCAGCTCGCGCCAGTCGCCGTCCGCCTGCTCGACGGCGTCCACGAACCGGAGCCGCGATCCGGCGGCGGTGTCAGTGAACCGGGTGTTGGACAGCCCCCGGCCCTCCCCCAGAACCATCAGCTCCACCAGCGGCTGCATCCGGAACAGGTCCACGGGGCTCGGTGCGGGCGACGCGGTCCCGAGCCTCGCGATGCGGGCCGGAGCGTCTTCGGGCCGCTCGACTACCAGGTCGAGTGAGCCGGGACGCCACTGGATGGTTCTGCTCGTCATCACGTTCCTTAAGCCAGACATATGGGGCGATTCAGCTATGAAAACGTTTATCAAGCGATGTGACAAGGGGACCACGGGAAATAGGCTGATAACGCTTTCAACACGAGAATGTCATGAAGGAACTTGACCACGCGTTCGCGCGGTTCCAGGGGTTCCTAGGCCGAGGTCAGCCGGCGGGTGGAGCGGTGCTCTTGCGCACGACCAGGCGCGGGGTCGACCGCGCCGCCGCGACCGGCACGCCGGCCAGCCTGCCGAGCAGGAAGTCGACCGCCATGCGCCCCAGTTCGGCGAAGTCCTCGCTCATCGTGGTCAGCGAAGGAGTCCAGATCTCGGCCAGCGGGTGGTCGTCGAAGCCGACGACGCTGACGTCCTCGGGGACCCGCGAACCCTCGTCCTGCAAGGCCTTGATCACGCCGAAGGCGACCTCGTCGTTGCCACACAGCACCGCGGTCACGTCGCCGCGCCTGGCCAGGCGCGCGCCGGCCTGGAGGCCCGAGCGCGGGGTCCCGTCACTCTCCACGATCTCCGGAACCGGGGCTCCCGCCGCCTCCAGCGCCTCCCGCCAGCCCAGCAGCCGCCCGCTCGGCCGGCCGGAGGCCGGTATCCCCACGTGGTGCACGGTGCGATGACCCAGTCCGAGCAGGTAGTTCGTCGCATCCCGCGCGCCGGCGTGGTCGTCGAACAGGGCCCGCGGGACGCTCCTGCCCTGCCCGGCGGAGGACACCGCCGCCACGGGGAGCGTGTCGGGCAATGCCGCCAGCGCCCGGCTGCCCTGGATATCGAACTCGAGCACGATCATCCCGGCGAGCGGCTGGTCGAGCGCGAGGTCCACGGCCACCCGCGCCGACTCCTCGTCGTCGCCGTCCAGCATCGTCAGGGCGACCACCAGGCCGACCGCGCGGGCGGCCTCCTCGATCCCCCGTATCGTGCTGGCATAACCGTACCGGGTGGTGTCGCTGGTCAGCACGCTGATGATGGAGCGCCGGCCAGTCACCAGGGCACGCGCCGCGGCGTTGGGGCGGTATCCCAGCTCCTGGATCGCGCGCAGGACCTGTCTGCGCTTATCGGCGCTCACCGGCGCGGACCCGCTCAGCACCCGAGACACCGTGGGGACGGACACGCCGGCGACCCTCGCCACGTCCGCGAGGACGGGAGGGCGGGTGTGCGGGCGGCGGGTCACACCGGTAAGCGTACATACCAGGAGGTGAAGGCTTAGACGAGCGGCTCCTGCGGCCGGATACGGCAGGCCGACCCGCTCACGGCGCCACCACCTTGGCCAGGGCGCCCATGCACGGCGCCAGCGCCTCGTGACGGGACACCCCGTCGGCCCGGCTGTGCATCCACGCGCCGTAGAGCAGCGACCAGAGCACGTGCTGCAACCAGAATGGGCGTTCTATAGAGTCCTCCGCCTCTGACAGGTACGCGAGCTGCGCGGCGCCCGCACGTGTACCTGCTCGTTGGCTGCGGACTCCCCGCCCGCCAGGTCGGAGACCGTGGCCATCACAGGGCAGCCGCGCTCCTTACTCTCTGCGCCTGCCGAAAATCTCATCCACGCAGGTCACGCCCCTGCGAAAGGCTTCGCGTGGCGGCGCGAGCTCCGGCCTGTGGGTGCCCGAGACTCGGCCGTTGGGGCTGGGGCCATTCCCGTTCTTGCGGGCAGGATCGCTTCGACCGAGCTGAGCATGATCTTTACACTTCGCGTTTGTTTGACTACTCTGAGTAAGCAAGCGCAGGTCAAGGAACTCCTGCGACTCCCTCTCCGACGAAAGGTCGAAACGGTATGCGTGTGGTTGCCCGCATCGCTCAACTCCTCGCAGTCGTCGCCGCCGCCTTCCTGGCAATGCCGGCCCTCTCCGCCGCGGCCGGCCCATTCCCCCCGCTATCAGGCCCGCCCATTCCCGGAAATTCGCCCTCCATCGACCCGCCCAGCGCCGAATGCTTCAAGTTCCCCTACTTCGGCCCCAAGGGCCACGCGAACTTCGACTTCGGCGACAAGATCGTCAGCCTGCTCACCGAGCGCGGCATTCAGGTGGAGGGCGTCGACCCCATGCAGGCCAAAGCGGGCAATGCTGGCATCTACATGCCCATCGGCTGGCAGCAGGACCACATCGACCCCTGCAAGGGCGTGTACTACCCCGGCGGCTTCACGCTGAACGACGTCCAGAGCGGGCACAAGGTCACCATCCATGACATCTACCTGCGCCCTGACGGCGCCCACGCCCAGGTCGAGCTCGACGGTCAGGAGCAGGGGGAGCAGCTGGTGGCGACGTACAAGCTGGAAGAGTTCGCTTGGAACGTCCCGACACCGCGTCCACTCGAAGGCGGCATCGGGCCGAAGTACTGGCCCTTCTACGTCAGCGCGTACCTCAGCCAGAAGGTCAGGGAACTCACCGGTATTCAGCTGGCCGAGGGCGACTATCTCGCCAACCTCGACGCGGTCGTCCAGTACGTGCCGTGACGCCCGTCCTCACCTGAGATCCACCGCCCGCGCCCGCGGTGAGACCCGCGGGCCGGGCGCCCCGCGAAACGAGGGACAGATGCACCACACCGGCAGCCAGAGCAGGAGAGCCTGGCTCCTCATCGCCGCCGTATCCACGGCCGTGCTGACGACTACCGCGCTACTCGGCCCCGCGATGCGGGCGGGCGAGGCGACCAGTCACTGGGACGCCCCGGCCACCTTCGCCGACAAGCAGATCGATGCCAGCGACCTGTACGCCTTCACCAGCCCGGAGAACCCGGACACGGTGACGATCATCGCCGACTACATCCCCTTCCAGATCCCGCACAAGCCGTATTACTTCGACACCAACACCCGTTACGAGGTGCACATCGACAACACGGGCACGGGCAGGCCCGCGATCACCTACCGGTGGACGTTCAAGACCAACAGCCCGCTGCCTGGCGTGCCTTCCTCCATCCGCAAGCGCACCCATCAGGCGGGCCCGGTCGACTCCCTGGTCGAGCAGAGCTACACGCTCACCAAGCTGCAGGAGGGCAAGCCCGCGCAGACCCTGGTCACCAACGGGTACGTGGCGCCCACCGACATGGGCCCCCTGGTCACGCCCGGCTACTCGCGGCTCCGCCAGAAGGCCGTACGCGACCTGCCCGGTGGCGGGAAGGTCTTCACCGGCACGGCCGCGGACCCGTTCTACTCCGACAACGACGCCGTGAACACGCTCAGGTTCGGCCTGCGGTTCTTCCCGATCAAGTCCGGCGTGCCGATGAACGTCAGTTCGCTGGCCCTCCAACTCCCCAAGTCGGAGCTGGCGCTCGGCGGCGACGCCTCGGCCAACCCTGTCGTCGGCATCTGGACCACGGCCTCGCGCAAGTCGCTCGGCTCCGACTACCGGCAGGTGTCGCGGCTCGGCAACCCGAACTACAACGAGGTCATCATTCCGCTCGTCGAACGCGACCGCTTCAACACCCTGCGGCCGCAGGACGACGAGAGCGGCGGGCTCGTCGGCCCGTCCACCCTGGACCCGCACCAGGCCAAGGTCGTCGCCGACCGGGTGAACGCCCAGGCGCCGCCCGCGCCGCGCAAGGACCTGGAGGAGATCTACCTCACCGGGCTCACCACCGAGCGTGACGGCCCGATCAAGGAGGACCTCAACTCCCACCTGCTCAACCGGGACGTCTCCGACATCCCGCGCGTGGAGGAGCTGCGGCTGAACATGAGCACGCCCCTGGCCGCCAAGCCCGACAAGTGGGGCATCCTCAAGGGCGACAAGCAAGGCTACCCCAACGGCCGCCGCCTCATCGACGACGTGGTCACCATCAACCTGCGTATGCTCCTGGGCGAGCCCGCGGGCAAGGGCAAACCCGACGTGGTCGATGAGAACAGCCCGGCCTTTCTGTGGAAGCCGATCTCCGGCAGCTTCCCCTACCTCGCGCTGCCCGTCACCGCCGCCCCCTAGGTCCCACCGGTGGACCCACGGAGTAGACCCATTGCGTAGCCCCACTGAGGACGTCCGATCAGATGACACGCGTACGACGATTCCTGCCCCTGCTCGGCTGCCTGCTACTGGGGTGCGCTCTGCTGGCCCTGTTCGCCCCCGGCGGGCTGTTGCGCCGGGACGACGGGCCGCCCCCACGCGTTGAGGAGCGGCCCGAGGGGTGGTCGCCGTACGAGCTGAGCGGATACATCGAGGACGCCCAGGAACACCTGCGCCATCACCCGGATGATGCGGCGACCTGGGCGAGCCTCGGCGGCGCCTACCTGGAGCAGGCGCGCCGCAGCGCCGATGTCACCTACTACGGCAAGGCGCAGGGCGCCTTCGAGCGTTCCCTGCGCCTGCCCGCGGACGATGGCGGGCCGAACATCGACGCCGTGATCGGGATGGGCGCCCTGGCCAACGCCAGGCACGACTTCGCCGGCGGGCTGCGCTGGGCCGAGCAGGCCCGCAAGGCGGCGCCATACCGGTGGGCACTCTACGGCGTGCTCACCGACGCCTACCTGGAACTCGGCGAGTACGAACGGGCCCAGAGCGCACTGCGCCGCATGCTCCAGGGGCGGCCTGACCTCGCCTCCTTCACCAGAGCCGCCCGCCTGGAACACCTGCACGGGCGCACCGGCCCCGCCCGCACAGCGCTGGAACGGGCACGTGAGATCGCCGGAGATCCCGCAGAGTACGCGTTCGTGCTGTGGCAACTCGGCGAGCTGGCCTGGAGCGGCGGCGACCCACGGGCCGCACTCGGCTTCTACGAGCAGGCGCTGGCCGCCGACCGCACGCACGCGCCCTCGCTGGCCGGCCGGGCCCGTGCCGAGGCCGCCCTCGGCCGCACCGAACAGGCGTTGCGCGGCTACACCGCCGCCGTCGCCCGCTCACCCTCGTTCGTCGTCGAGTACGGCGAACTTCTCGAACACCTCGGCGACCAGGCCGAGGCCAGACGGCAGTACACCGTGTTCAGGGGGCAGCTCAAGCTGCTGGCCGCCAACGGGATCAAGGACGACCTCGCATTCGGCCGGTTCGAAGCGGACCACGGCGACCCGGACACGGCCGTTCGGCACCTGCGGGCGGAATGGGCGCGGCGGCAGAGCGTGGAGGTGGCCGACGCGCTTGCCTGGGCCCTGCACCGCGCCGGCCACGACACCGAGGCCGCTGGGTACGCCACCCGCGCCGCCCGGCTCGGCGGCCGGGACGCGTTGTTCGCCTATCACCGCGGTGAGATCGAGCGGGCGCTGGGGCACGCCGGGGCTGCGCGGGCCTACCTGACTCAAGCGTTGTCCATCAACCCGCACTTCTCACCGTACGGCGCGGCCAGGGCACGGGCCGCGCTGGCCCAGTTGGAGAGTGACGCAACGTGATCGCGGCCGCCGCTCTGGCCGGGGTGGTGCTGGTCGCCCATCCGCTGGGCAACTTCAGCGTCAACCACTACGACGGGCTGACGGTGCGCCACGACAGGATCGAGGACGTCGCGATCGTCGACAGCGCCGAGATCCCGACGCTTCAGGAGCCGCTGATCGGCCCGGCAGACGTTCACGCGCGGCGAGCCTGCGAGGAACTGCGCGGCGACGTGGCCGGGCAGGCCGAGGGCCGGGCACTGGCGTGGCGGGTCGAGGAGGCGTCCTTCGTGTACCGGCCGGGCGCGGCGGGACTGCGTACCAGCAGACTCACCTGCCGCCTGAGCGCCCCGATCCGCGTGGACCGGCCGCTCACCCTCACCTTCGCCAACGCGCACCGGGTCGACGCAGTGGGCTGGCGGGAGATCACCGCGACCGGCTCAGGCGTGCGGCTGCGCGACTCCAGCGTGCCCTCGCGCAGCATGTCGGCTGAGCTGCGCGACTACCCGTCCGACCTGCTCAGCTCGCCGCCCGATGTCCGGCAGGCGCGGTTCACAGCGGAGCCGGGCAGCGGGGAGCGCGGGACGGCGGCGAGCGTTCCCGGCGTAGACGTGATCACCCGCTACACGGGGATGCTGGCCGACCGTCTCAACGCGGTGATCGGCGCGGAGCGGCTGACCATGCCGCTCGGACTGCTGGCCCTCCTGCTCTCACTGGTCCTCGGCGCCGTGCACGCCGCCATGCCCGGCCACGGCAAGACAGTCATGGCGGCCTACCTCGCCGGACGCGATGGCCGGCTGCGGGACGCCTGCACGGTCACGGCCACTGTGACGCTGACGCACACGGCGGGCGTGCTGGTCCTGGGCCTGCTCGTCACGATCGCCGCGTCGGTGGCCGGGGAAGTGGTGCTCGGCTGGCTCGGGGTGGTCAGCGGCCTGCTCATCGTCTTGATCGGCACCGCGCTCCTCCGCTCCGCCCTGCGCTCCAGGAAGGCCGGGCACGGGCACGGCCACGGCCACGGGCACGGCCACGGGCACGGGCATCGGGGAGTGGTGGCGCTAGGGGTCGCGGGCGGGCTGGTGCCCAGTCCGTCCGCGCTGGTGGTGCTGCTCGGCGCGATGGCGCTGGGACGTACGGCGTTCGGGGTCATGACCGTCGTGTGCTACGGCCTGGGCATGGCGGCGACGCTGCTGGCCACGGCGCTCGTGCTGCGCCGCTTCCGCGATCTCGCCCTCGCGGGGCGCCTGCGGCGGTTGCGGCCGTACACGGCGACGATGACCGCCGCGCTCGTCCTCTTGGTCGGTACAGGCGTCACCGTACGGGCAGTGGCCGCGCTCATCTGAACGACGGCGCTGCGGTTCTCTCAGCACTCATGCTTGAAGGCTGTTAATACTCCGTTCACGGTTGTGGGCTGCGGGTTCGTCCCGGCTTCCT
The DNA here is from genome assembly GCF_050944675.1 of Nonomuraea sp. CA-141351. Taxonomy (NCBI): domain Bacteria; kingdom Bacillati; phylum Actinomycetota; class Actinomycetes; order Streptosporangiales; family Streptosporangiaceae; genus Nonomuraea; species Nonomuraea sp. CA-141351. The sequence continues at coordinate 12,156,700 of NZ_CP191982.1, read as the reverse complement.
GGTCGAAGTAGTGGTCAGTGTCGGGCATGCTCGAGGCTCGTGGCGCTCCGTCCCTTCTGTTTGATCTTCTGCCGCATCGTGGGCTGGCTGACAATGCTGGCTCGTGGCGACGCGTCCAAGACCTTGGAGATCCTCGTACTGCGGCATGAGGTAGCAGTGCTGCGCCGTCAGGTGGGCCGTCCGAGGCTGTCGTGGGCGGATCGAGCGGTGCTGGCCGCGCTGGCTCGGGGACTGCCGGCGGCGCTGCGTGCCCACCGACTGGTGATGCCGGGGACGCTGCTGCGCCGGCACCGGCGTCTGATCGCGCGTCACTGGACCTACCCGGACCGGGGGATGGGACGGCCTGCGACCGATCCGGCGGTCGTGACGTTGATTCAGAGGCTGGCGCGGGAGAATCCGCGCTGCGGTTACGAGCGTATCCGGGGCGAACTGCGGCATCTGGGCTATCAGGTGAGCAGTGCGACGATCCGCCGCATCCTGGTCGGCCTTCTCCTGAATGACCGCCTTAATCCGGCGCCGGCGCAGGTAGGCGCGGGGCCACGGGAAGAGTACGCCTTATCGGCGGCTACCGCGCCCGGCCTGGTGCGCGGACGGTCGATCGGCAGGCGGATCTTGATACGCTCCAGCACGGCGCGAAACCGCGGGCTGCCTCCGGCTTGGGCCGGGAGTCAGGACGAAGGACAGCGGACGGCATCGACGGTCGGCCGACCGGTGTACCTTGCTGGTCAGCCCGCCCCGCGAGCTGTCCAGCCCGGCCGCCGTCAGCCGGAACCGGCGCCGGCGGCGTGGTGATGGGCGCGGGCTGTGGTGGAGTCCACGCTGACCAGGTCGAGGTCGGCCTGCCCACGAGCCGCAGCGTCGGCGATTGCCGCAGGTTCGGGATCGGGCCTCGCTCACCCAACGGCGATCAAGGACCATTCCTTGTCGCTGAGGTCTCCACGGGGCCATGCCGGATGGCCTACCAGGATCGCAGACCGCACCGCAGGAGATTCCACTGATCTCAACTCCGGATAGGCTCTGGTGGCCCCTGTTTTAGTCCTCCAAGGCGTCGAGCACTTGCTGATAGCTCGTCTTGCCGGTGTTCTTGGCGGGAATCTGCCAGCGGATCGGCGTGCCGTTCCTGGTGGCCCACTCCAGGGTGCCGCCCGCCCGGGGCAGGTCAAACGTCTTGATAACCACGTCGGGGTGTCCAGGCTTCACGTTCATCACGCCCTCATTGACGCGGCCGGCCCAGGGGGCGCTCATCACGTTCCCCGAGTTGGTGTCGAACGTGCGGGCGCCGGACTTGACCCGCCACATATTGCCGCTGATCGGGTCTGGCATCCGGTCAGCCTTGAACAGAGCGGTGACGCGGATGGCCACGGCGACGAACCACTTCTGCTTGGGCTTGATCGAGGCGTCGGCCGACGGCCGGTAGTAGTAGACGCCGAGCGGGGCGACTCGCAGCGGGCGGCCCCATTCTCCGCTGACGCGCGCGGACTGGCCGAACCGCAGCAGCTTCGGCGCAGCCATCGTTGCGGCCGCCGACGCGGCGTTGGCAGGAGCCTGGACGGCGGTGACCGTTACGGCGGAGAGTAACCCGGCTACGGGCAAGGCGGCAAGACAGTGCAGTCGCACAAAGCCTCCAGATACGGATCGTTCTATCCCCAACCTTGATCACCCTAGCGGTGCCGCCCGCGATGTAAGACGCCGGAGCGTCGTGATCACATGGAGTGGTTCAGAGGGGTCAAGTCCTCGTCGACGCCCAGCGTGATGGTGGACGGCTCGCCGATCGAGCTCGCCCGGCGGCTTAACAACTTGCTGGACAACGCCGAACGGCACGCCACCTCCGCCGTCACCGTCACCCTGACGCTGGGATGCTGGCGTCGCGGTGCTGGGGGTGCTCCATGACGGCGAAGGCATCGCCCCCGAGCAGCGGGAGGCCATCTTCCAGCGGTTCACGCGCCTGGAGGCCTCCCGCGCGCGACCCGGGTGGCACCGGGCTCGGGCTGCAGATCGCCCAAGCCCGCGGCGGCACCCTGACCGCGTAGGGCAGCCCCTGCGGGGCCCGATTTGTGCTGCGCAGCCCGCCCGCCCGCACCACCTGCCGGCCGCTGCCGGGATGAGCGGACCTGAGCGCAGCGCCGGTCAACGCCAGCCCAGGAACGAGGCGCAAGTACGGAGGTGGCCGAGCTGATCGACACCGGTCGGCGCGGTCACCCCACCCCGGACCTGCGGGCCCGCGCCCAAGCCAAGATCGCCGAGGTGAATGCGAAGATCGACGACCTGACCACCATCTGTCGCGCGCTCGATGCGGTGGTGTCGGCTGGCTGCGACAGCCTGACCCACTGCACCTGTCCCGACTGCCCCTCGCCCTTCGCCGACCTGGCCGAAGGCCGCGCTCCCGAGGAGAACTGACCGCCGTGAGCACCCACCACGACCACCGCACCCCCGCCAGCACATCCACAGGGCCCGTCCCGGTGACCTCTGTCCGCTCACGGCCAGGCGCCGAGCGAGACACCGACGGCCACTTTCAAGCGGCCCTCCACTCGTGACAGCGGCGCTCCGACGGCGGCCTGTGGCTGCGGGCCCACGTGGTACCTCCTACGATGCGCAGCCGGCGTTCGACGGTGCGTTTGAGCAACTCGACCTCAAAGCGGTTGTGCGTGAGGGGGCCCGTCCGCCCGCGCGGCCGCCGCGGCCCACAGGGCGTCCGAGGGCCGCGCGCCGGTGAGCCGCCGCTCGACCGCGGGCAGCCTCCACGGCACCGTGCCCACGCCCCCCCGACGGCGATCTTCGCCTGGCGGATCACTCCGCCGCGTACGTGCAGGGCGACGCCCGCGGAGGTGAGCGCGAACTCATACGACTGCCGGTCGCGGACCTTCAGATAGCCCGACTTCAGCGGGCGCGGATGCGCCGGAATCTCCACAGCCGTGATCAGCTCGCCGGGGGGCGCAGAGCCTGCTCACGGTCGGGGGTGTCTCGGGGCTGAAGGCGAAAGGCACGCTGCGCTGCCCGTCCGGCCCCAGCGCCGCCAAGGCCACGGCGAGGTCGGAGGGGTGGGTGGCCACGGAGGCATCGGAGGTGCCGAGGATGGCGTGGGTGCGGTTGTAGCCGTGCAGGGCGGCGCTGCCGATCAATGGTCGGTGATCAGGGCGTCCAGGGCCGCGGCTTGTGCGGCCTGCCGGTCGTAGGCGTTGACGATGGCGTCCAGGAGGCCGGGAAAGCGGGCGTCGAGATCGTCCATGCGCAGTGTCGTCCAACGGCGGTTGCCTTCCTCGCGCTGGCGGATGATCCCGGCTTCGCGGAGCACCCGAAAGTGGTGGGTGAGTGTGGACGGCGCGACGTCCACCGGGAAGGTGCCGCAGGCCCGCTCGGGGGCGGCGCGCAGGGTCTGCACGATGGTCATACGCGTCGGATCGGCCAGCGCGTGCAGAACGTCGAGTACGTCCAACTCTTCGGTGCCCGGGTGGACCAGCATGGGGCGGCGGCGGTGCATGCGGGGCATCTCACGTCTTTCTATTTCGACAAGCAGCGTACAAGCATGATACGACGTTCGTCGTACGACGAACGTAGAAAGGGAAACCATGCGTGCCTTGGTGATGACCGCGCCATCAGAGGGGTCGGATCGCACAGAGATCAGGGAGATTGTCGAACCACGTCCCGGCGACGGAGAGGTGAGTATCGATGTCACCTACGCCGGAGTGAACTTCATGGACGTGATGGCGCGCCGCGGCGATCCCGGCTACGCCTCGTCCTGGCCGTACGTGCCCGGACTCGAGGTGGCCGGAACCGTACGGGAGCTCGGCGCCGGTGTGAGCGGGCTGGCCGTGGGGCAGCGGGTGGTGGCGTTCACAGCGGGAGGCGGCTTCGCCGAGGTGGCGATCGCGCGGGCAGCGCTCACCGTACCGGTGCCGGATGAGATCCCGTTGCTGACGGCGGCGGGCACGCCGATGGTGTTCTCCACCGCGCTGCTGTTGCTGACCGACGCTGCCAGGCTCGCCTCGGCAGAGAGCGTTCTGGTGCACTCGGCCGGCGGTGGTGTGGGAAGCGCCCTGGCGCAGTTGGTGCCGGTGCTGGGCGGCAGTCTGCTCATCGGGACCGTCGGCCGGCCGGACAAGGTCGACGCTGCACGGCAGAGCGGTTATGACATCGCATTCGCTCGCGGCGCTGATCTGGTCGACTTGGTACATGCCGCCACCGAAGGGAACGGCGTCGACGTCGTCCTGGACCCCCTGGGCACCAGCCTGGTCGATGTTGACCTGGCGATCACGGCGCCGGGAGGGCGGATCGTCCTGTTCGGCAACGCCGGAGGCGGGCAGCCCGCTCCGCTGCCACCCCTCGGAAAGCTCATCGGCGGCAACGTGGCGATCGGCGGCTTCAGCATCACCAGCCTGAGCAGATCCGCTCCAGAACGGGTCGCTGCGGCTCTACGCCGCGTCCTGGACCTGATCAGCGCAGGCCGGCTGGATGTCGCGGTCACGGACATCGGCTCGCTGACCGACGTGCCCGCCATGCACCAGTTGCTCGCGGACGGCAGCGGCAGCGGCAAATACGTGGCGCGTATTGCCTAATCATCACGCCGGGGCCCGCGCCTTCCGGCAACTCCCGGGCGGCGACAGGCAGCGCCTCTCGGCTGCGCGTACCGCCCGGAAAGCCGGCATGGGATGTGGGCTTCTCCACGTTACGTGGAGAAGCCCACACCCCAGAGCCGGTGACCGCCCTCCTGCGGGCGCCGATCTGGTCTCACTTGGCCGGGCGTTCCTGGCCAACCCCGACCTGGTCGAACGGTTCCGTCGCGGCGCGCCGCTCAACCCGGTTCGCGCAGAACCTTGGTACGAGCTCGGATACACCGATTATCCGGTGCCGGTCACCGCCCGGGAAGGGCGCGGTCCGGTCATGGTCTGATCAGACGCGCGGCTCGCCACGCCCTGGACTGTGCCGACCACCAGCTCGCCTCGGATCGTTTCCGGTCGGGTCACACCGTCTGCCGGTGAAAGCGGTCCAGCAAGGCGAGTTCCTCGGCCGACAGGCGCAGCGCGCCCGCGGCCACGTTCGCGGCCACGTGGTCGGGATCGCTGGTGCCGGGTATGGCCAGAACGTGCGGCCCTTGGTGCAGGGTCCACGCGAGCCGGATCTGCGCCGCGCTCGCCCCGTGTGACCGCGCGACGGCCAGGATCTCCTTGCGGTCGGCACCCTGCGCGCCCCTTGTGCGCCCGGTGGCGGCGATCGAATAGAACGGCACGAAGGCGATCCCCTGCTCCCCGCAGGCGCGGACGAACTCCTCCTGGTCGGGGCGGACTCCGAGACCGTACATGTTCTGCACACAGACCACCGGGGCGATGGCTTGGGCCTCGGCAAGGTGGCCAGGGGTGACGTTGGACAGGCCTAGATGCCGGATAAGTCCGGCCTGGCGGAGCTCGGCCAGCACGCCGAACCGCTCAGCGATCGAGTCAGTGCCCACGATGCGCAGATTGACCAGGTCCAGGTGGTCGCGGCCGAGCTGGCGCAGGTTCTCCTCGACCTGTCCGCGCAGCTCGCCGGCGGCGGCGTGAGGGAGCCAGTGGCCCGCCGGGTTGCGGCCCGGCCCGACCTTGGTGGCGATGACCAGGCCGTCCGGATAGGGGGAGAGGGCCCGGTTGATCAGCTCGTTGGCCGAACGCGAGGGAGAGAAGTAGAACGCTGCGGTGTCGATGTGGTTCACGCCCAGCTCGACCGCGCGGCGCAACACGGCGATCGCCTGGTCGCGGTCGAGCGGCACCGCGTCCGGCACCAGCGCCTCGCCATGTTGGGGGAGTCGCATAGCGCCGAAGCCGATGCGGTTGATGTCGAGGGCGCCGAGTTTCCAGGTGCCCGCTGCCGCGGCTGTGATCGTCATGACGGGAATGATGGGCACGCTGTAGGGTGACCGCCATTGATTCAGACATAGGTGAATGGTCATGGCGGAGCTGCGATTCTCGGTGGGCGACCTGGCACAGACGCGCTTCGCCGTCTCGCCCATGTGGGAGGTCGGGACCAGCTTCCGGCTCCTGGCCTCCGGCAGCGCCCATCCGGTGCATCGCTCCTGGATCGAGCAGGTACGGCCGCGGTTGGCGGCCGCCGGGCTGGAGACGGGCTGGCTCGCCGAGCTGGTCGGGCCCGCCGGGTACGTCCCCGACTTCCTCAACCCGGCGCCGACCGAGCCGGCCCCCACTCTGGCGGCCGAGCTGGTCCAGGTCCTGGCCGCTCCCGCCGTCGAGGTCCGCCGCGATCTGGACCGCCTGGCCGGCGAGCGCGGTCTCGGCCCTCGACTGCGCGCCCTGCGCGCCGAGCCGCAGTCCCGCCTGCCGCGGCTGGCGGAGGAGATCCAGACCTACTGGGAGCTGGCCCTGGCTCCCTACTGGGTACGGATCCGGGCCGTGCTCGACGCCGAGGTGTTCCACCGCGCCCGCCAGGTCGCCGAGTACGGCGTGGCCCACGTTCTCAACGACCTGCACACCTCGGTGAAGTGGGACGAGGACACGTTGCGGCTACTGCTGCGGCGCGCGCTGACCCGCGAGACGGCGGGTGGAGGGCTCCTGCTGATCCCCTCGGCCTTCACCGGGCCGGGCCTGTTCACCCGCGTCACGCCGCCGGATCCGCCACAGCTGGCCTATCCGGCACGCGGCATCGGTGCGCTGTGGGAGCCCCGCTCCGCCGCCGGGACCGCCGCCCTGACCGCCGTACTCGGCCGCTCGCGAACCCGGCTGCTGAGCGAGCTGGACGCCCCCGCCTCCACCACCGAGCTGGCCGAGCGCACCGGGCTCTCTCCCGCGGGAGTGTCTCAGCACCTCACCGCGATGCGCGACGCGGGCCTGGTCAGCGCTCATCGGGCCGGCCGCTCAGTGCTCTACGCCCGCACTGCCGCTGCCGAAACTCTCCTCGCGGCATCCGGCGGCCGGGCCACAGCCCCAGCTCTCCTGCGTGATCGCGTGAGGGTCGAAGACGGTGCGTGACGACTCAGGCGGCGCCAGGGCCGACGCTGGGCGGTCGATCCGGCGATAGAAGAATACGCCGGCTCGCAGCCTACGGGGGCAAGAGGAGAGCAAGGTTCGGCGAATTCAACTCGAGAACAATTGCTTTACCCCACTCGCCCGACGAGCCCATGACCGACTCCTCGAATTTAGCTCAAGTAAACCCGATATGTATCCATATGTCCGAGATGTGGTTGCGATGTAGCCGCCTCGGCGAGTATTGATGCGAAGCGGTTTCCGACACAAATGTCAAGGAGGTGCGGAATGACGCCGGATGTCATTTCTTCCGTGATCGGTGACCTGGTCGCGACCATGGAGGTCTGCGAAGGGCGCCTGCTGGAGCTCGTCGTCCATTTCGTGTGAGACAGGGACCGCCCCGAGTCATCGGGGCGGTCACGCCTTTACCGCGACGAGATGACCAAGGAGACGGCATGCCTGCAGATAAGGACGTTCGACCTTTCTTCGACCTCACTCCATCGGACCTGGCCCGGCTGATGAAGCGTCTGCCCATGGCGCGGATCACCGATCTCGGAGCCTTTCGCGACCACAGTCTGCTCCAGGAGACGGTGAACAGTGTTCGCGAGAGCGTGCACAGTCCGTTTCCCGAGCCCGCCCGCCGAACCCGGCGTGGTCCTCTCAAAGTACGGGGCAGTCGGCGTGATCAGAATTGGACGTTGGTCATCGTGTACCACGTCGGAGCGAATACCAGCAGGGCCATGGCACCGAGGACCGCGAACGACTTCAGTGCGCGCGAGGTGGTGATGATCGCAGGTGCGACAGGCCTCAGCTTCGATCGTCCTACCGCGATGAACGCCGTGACGCCTCCCAGCAAGAGATTCGCGGGCACCAATTCGTATTCGCTGCGCATGACATGAAAACTGGCCGCGAGGATCATCGTCAGCGTCAGGCCAGTGGCGGCGAGCGGCGTCAGCTTCGGCTTGACTCCCGTCATCGCCGGCAGGATCAGGCCGACGCCGCCGAGTACCTCGCAGACCCCGATGAAGACGATCAGGGGCTGCGGCACCGCGGCGTACCAAGCCACGGCCCGGGGCGCTGCCGCATACAGAACTCCGTCGTACAACAGCACCTTGCCGAAACCGCTGCCGGCAAAGAAGAAGCCGAACAACACTTGAAGTGGCCATAGTGCGCCGTTGAGCGTGAACCTCGTTCCGCGCCCTTTGGGCTGCTGTTCGATGTCCTTAACGCTGATTGGATTCTCGCTGACTTGCGGGTTCATGTCCTGTCACTACCTTCCGGATCGGGTTGGCTGAATTCTGTTTGTTCCTTCGTCAGCAACAGCCACCACGACGTGCTGTATGAGCGGCGGCCTCTTCGGTGATTTCCGGAACCGAGGCTGTTCGGGCATCGGGGGTTCTCTCATCCTGGCGCTGCGGCACCGATGAGCCACGTGCCGTCCGTCATCAGGTCGCGGCCGACGAGCTCATTTGCCTCGCGCCAGGCTTGTACCTGGAGCGGGGCCATGCGGAAGTAGAGGTAGCCACCGCGTTGTTCTCGGGGGTCGAAGCCGGTCTTGGCAGCGAAGGTGTCGCCGACCTCGTCCGGGATCTCCGCCGCGGGGATCGTCTCGCGTAGTACGGCATGGATGAGGACGACGTCGCGCGTGTGGCCGAACGCGATCTTGATCGTGCCGGTCGCTTCCAGGAACCGCGCCGTGGGGTTGGTCCCGGCCGTGGAGATGAGCAGGGCCTGGCCGTCCCAGAGGAACGACAGCGGCATGAGGTAGGGCGAGCCGGCCGGGTCGGCGGTGGCGAACCAGGCGTCGACGTCGTGTTCGAGCCGGCCCAGGGTGTCGCGGATCCGCTGGTCGCGGGGGCGGGCCGGAGGCAGGGTCGCGCTCATGCTCATCATCTCCATGGCCAAGGAAGGGAGTGGCCGGACGGTGGTGGGTTCATCGGGCAGAGAGGGAGGTGGCCTCCCACGTGAACCCGTCCGGGTCGACAAGGGGGTCGGCGTCGGCGTTGATGATGAGCCGGTGTGAGCCGGTTCCCTCGATGGAGACGCCGGCGTCCTTGGCGGCGGCCCGGCGGCTGTAGAGGGCAAGCCTGACGGGCGCGGTGGCGAACTCGACGTACTTGCGGCCGAAGCTCTTGGTCACCGACAGGCCGCGCTCGACGTAGAAGCGCTTGGTCACGGCGACGTCCTCGACGCCCAGCAGCAGGACGATGTCGTCGATGTCCCGGGTGGCCGGGCCGGTGTCCTTCTTCGACGACGATGCGATCTTCCAGAGCGTGCCGTACGGATCACGCAGGACACCGCCATAACCCCAGAAGCTCTTCGTGGGTGGCTTCAGGCTGGTCGCACCGTTCTGCAGAGCGGTGCCGAAGAGGCTGTCCACAGTGCTCGGCTGGGACACCACCAGCGACATGAGGTACCCGCGGAAGCCGGTCGTGGGCGGCTGTGAGGCGCGGGTGAGTACGTGAGCTCCCACGCCGAAAGCGGTGGCGTAGAAGTCATCGGCGGCCGTGGGGTCAGGGACTTCGAACGTGACAGAGTGAATGGTTGTCATCGCGGTTTCCTTCTTATCGGTCCTGAATGAGGCCGAGGACATTGCCATCGGGGTCGGTGAAGGTGGCCACCGAGCGGCCGCCGCCGACGTCGTGCGCTTCCTCCTGCACCGTTGCCCCTGCGGCGGTCACCTCGGCGAGCTTCGCCTCGATGTCCGGCACGTGCCAGTAGGCCACCGGGGCGGTCATGCCTTGTGGTCCACCGTTCGGCACCAACCCGATGTGCTGACCATCGGCCTCGAAGCCGACGTAGTAAGGCGAGTCGTTCTCCGGTTGCACACCGAGCAGGGCCGCGTAGACCTCCTTGGCCTTGGTCAGGTCGGACACGGGGTGCAGCACTGTCTTGATCATGATTGCTCCTGTAGGCGCGATCTGTTGTGCTCCTAGCTTCTGTCCCGGCCTGGTCGGTGAGCATCCGTGGCGACCACGGAACCGACCACGGATCGCCGGCACGGATGGAGCGCGGATGGGACACGGAGGAGCTGCGACAGAATGGGGCCATGGCGACAGAAGGCGACATCTCTCCGCGGGAGGCCGAGGTACTGAAGCTACTCGGCGCTCACTCCAGCAACGCTGAGATCGCAGCGCAGCTGTTCATCTCGGTACGTACCGTCGAGAGTCACGTTTCCTCACTGCTGCGCAAGCTGGGGGTGCCGGATCGGCGAGCGCTCGCCCTGCGTGCCGCTGTCGATCAGCCTCATCAGGAACCGGTCCCCCTGCCGGCTCCGCTGACCTCGTTCATCGGCCGGACCAGGGAGCGGGTGGAGCTGTCCGAGATGATCACGACGCACCGCCAAGTGACTGCGGTCGGTCCTGGCGGCGTGGGCAAGACCCGGCTCGCGTTGGCGGTGGCAGCGGAGGTAGCCGGCCAGTACACCGACGGGGTGTGGTTCGTCGACCTGATCCCCGTCACCGATCCCGGCATGATTGCGCCCGCTGTCGCGGGTGCGCTGGGGCTCGGGGAGCAACCCGGCCGCGACTTGACCGAGTCGGTGGTCGCCGCGCTGGCCGACCGTCAGGCGTTGCTGGTGCTCGACAACTGCGAGCACGTCCTGGACGGGGTGGCGCTGCTTCTCGAGCGGCTGCTCGCGGCCTGCCCCCGAGTGACCGTGCTGGCGACCAGCCAGGCCCGGTTGATGGTGCCGTTCGAGCGGGTGTATCCGGTCCCACCGTTGTCGCTGGCCATGGACGGTGAGTCGGACGCGGTCTCGTTGTTCGTGGAGCGGGCGGCAGCGGTCGGCCGGCCGCTGGATCCTGCGCTGCACGGCCAGATCGCCGAGATCTGTGCGCGGCTGGACGGCATGGCGCTGGCGATCGAGCTGGCCGCAGCCCGTTATCCCACGCTCGGGCTGGACGGTATCACCTCCGCTCTGTCCCACCCGCTGCGGATGCTCACCGGCGGATCCCGTGCCGATGAGCGGCACCGCTCAGTGCGGGCCGTGCTGGACTGGAGCCACGCTCTGCTGGAGCCGGCCGACCAGGAGCTCCTGCACCGGGTGTCGATCTTCGTAGCGCCTTTCACCGCATCGGCAGCGGCCGAGGTTACCGGATCCGCGATAGGCGTGGTCGCCGACGGACTGGCCCGGCTCGCCGAACAGAGCCTGCTGACGGTGACGGCGTCTCCGAAGGGCACCTGCTACCGGGCTTTGGAGGCCATCCGCCAGTACGGTACAGAACGGCTTGGCCAGACCGGTGAGCTGGCCGGTGCCCGGGTCCGACACTTGCGCTGGTGCTTCGCCCAGGCCGTCGACCTCGCCGTGGCCGGGCCGGACTGGCGCGCCCGGTTCGACGCGGTCGCCGATGATCTCCGCGCAGCGCTGACGTGGGCGGCCAGCGAGCCGGAGCAGCGCACAGACGCCTACGATCTTGCCCGGCGCCTGGCCGAGTTGACGTTCACCCGCCATCTGATCGGCGAATCGCAGCAGCGATACGAGCAGGCGGCCGCGCTCGCCGACGACCCTGCCGCCACCGCATCCATGCTCCGGCAGGCCGCGGACGTGGCCGGCTGCCGTACGCGCGGCGATGACATGTATCGCCTCTACCGCGCCGCCGCGGATGCCGCCCGCCGTGCTGGGGACACCGCTGGCGCCGCCGTGCATCTGGCCACCGCTGCCACCGCCGCGTACCGGTTCTCGAGCACGTTCGTGCAGATACCTCCTGAGGAGGAAGCGGTCGCCCTGGTCTCCGAAGCGCGGGAGCTGGTCGGTGACGACCCGGCCGGCGAGGCGGCGGTGGCGCTGGCGGAGGCCGGGGTGCTCAGCGATGCGTTCGGCGCGGTTCAGGGCCCGGCCGACAACGCCGTACCGGAGACGCTTGCGCGCGCCGAACGTGCGGTCGAGCTGGCCAGCCGTATTGGCAACCCGCTCGCCGAGTCCGCGGCTCTCGACGCGCTCACAGCGGCACACGCCTGGGCCGGGGACACGTTCGGCTGCGCAGCCACAGCCGGGCGCCGGATCACGCTGCTCTCCTCTATGGCGGACAAGCCGGAGACACCTGGCGGCCTCCACGAACTGATCGACGGGCTCGGCATGGCTGTTCAGACCAGCCTCGGCGTGGGAAACCTGGCGGACGCCCTCAGGTGGGGACGGCAGCTGGCCGACCATCCGGCACTGGCCGAGGTGGGCCATCGGGCCACGAGCTGGCTGCTGGTCGCCGACGCGCTGGCGGGCAACGTCGACGAAGTACTCTCCGGCAGCACGCGCTTCCTCGATGCGTGGCGGCGCGCCGGCAGGCCTGCCACGGCGGCCCTCGACCCGGCGGCCGCCGCAGTGGCGATGATCCACAACTTCCGCGGCGACCACGACTCCGAGCGCGAATGGCAGGTGGTTCTGGATCGGCTCGGCGAGCCATCCGAGCGCACTTACGGCTACGGGGCGCTTTTCGACGCGATGCGGATGCTCCATCACGGGCACGCCGGGGAAGCCATGGAGCGGATGGCGCCCGAGCCTGACGAGGTGTGGAAGTGGGTGACCTGGATCTGGCTCCACTGGTACGTGGCGCTACGCGCCGAGGCCACCGTTCTCGCCGGAAGTCCCGACGCGCGCGAGCGCCTGGCCGACGCCCGTACCATCACCGCCGGCAACCCGGTCGCCGGCGCCATCGTGGAGCGGGCAGGATCCCTCCTCGACCAGGACCACAAGCGCCTGCTCGCCACCGCGGACGTATTCGAGGCCGCCGGCTGCCGCTACCAGGCAGCGCGAACGATGGTGCTGGCCGGTCGCGGGCATGCCGCACGTGGCACCGCCGCACTGGCTGATCTCGGGCTCGCCCCCATGACAGTTTCTGTGAGCCCATGGTGAGCGGCAGCCGGCGGCTGCGTCAGGCACGTCGTGCGGCGGCGCCGCTTACCCCGGAAGTTGAGCTGTGAGAGGGGACGGGTCAACCCCGTCCCCTACTCGATTGTCGCCGGGGTCGGTGTCCTGGAGATATCGGCTGTGGTCTCAGGCGGTGGACGCGTACAGGAGGGCGAGCTGGGTGCGGCTGGCGCATCCGGTTGTGGCGAGGACGCGGGTCAGGTGTTTCTTGACGGTGTCCACGGTGACGAACAGCCGGTCGGCGATCTGGCGGTTGGTCATGCCCTGGGCGGCCAGGTCGGCGACGTCCCATTCACGGGGGGTGAGTTTCCAGTCGGCCCGCGCCGTACGCTGCTCGCGCTGGCGGGTGAGCTGCTCGGCGGCGTGCGGGGCGAGGTGGCGTCGCAGCAGGCGCAGGATCGTCAGGTCCCGCTCGGACACCCTGGGTACGTCCTGGACGGCCACGCCGACGTACACGATGCCTGCCTGTTCGGCGTCGATCACCATGGCGGCTTTATCGGTGATCCCGTGCCGTCGCAGGAAGCGCGCGACGAAGCCCGCCTGGTCGTCCAGGTCGCCCAGGCGTAGCACGCCGCGTCTCATCAGCAAGTCGAAGGCGTGCTTGCTGCGGAAGGGGTCGTGGCCGATCCAGCGGGCCTGGTACTCGGTCAGGAACTCGGGCGAGTATCCGCTCAGGACGCCGCAGTCGGACGCGACGGCCTCGGCCAGGTCGGCGCCGTGCATCACGGCGATCCCGTGGAAGCCGAACCAGGTCTGCAGGGCACGGATCAGCCTCTCACGGAACTCGGTCAGATCGGCGGCGTGGTCGATCGCTTCCAGCACGCCGATCAGGCGACGGTAGTCCTCGGGAGCCAGCGGTTCGTCGGAGGGGAGTGGCCGGGGGCGGGGCTGCGGGCCGGGTAGTGCGTCGATCATGGGAAGATTTTCCACCTTTGGGCCATACCGCATCCAACAGGTGCTCGGCAGTCTGAACTCCTGACCATCGACTGCTGGAAAGGCCCTTGAGATGACCATGGATGCACAGCGTGTGACCTTAGTGAGCGGCGGTCAGCCGATGGCCGGTCGGCTGTACCCGGCGCTGTCCGCCGACGGACCTGCGCCCGCTGTGGCGATCATCGGCCCGATGACCTCCGTGAAGGAGCAGGCCCCCATGCGGTACGCCGAGCGGCTGGCGGCGTCCGGATTCACCACCCTGGTTTTCGACCCCCGCTACCGGGGTGAGAGCGGCGGCGAGCCCCGTAACCTGGAGGATCCGGTCGCCAAGGTCGCCGACCTGCGCGCGGCGGTCGAGTTCCTGGCCGGACGCCCCGAGGCGGACGCCGACCGGCTCGCTGTGATCGGGATCTGCATGGGGGGCAACACCGCCGTGCACGCCGCCGCCGACGACCCCGGGATCCGCGCGGTGGCCGCGATCACCCCGCACATGCGCAACGCCGAGGCCGACGCGCAGTGGCTCGGCGGCCCCGAGGCCGTCGCCGCGCGGCTCGCCCGCGGGCGGCGGGCGCTGGCCAGGTACGAGGCCACCGGTGAGGTCGAGTACGTCGCGGCCGTGGACAAGACCGACCCGGAGGTGGGGATGCCAGGCGAGCTGCCGTGGTCGTGGTACCAGCCGCAGGCCGATCTCGGCATCTGGGAGAACCGCTACGCCGTCCAGAGCGACGCCGTCCTGCTCACCTACGAGAGCCTGACCGCCGCCGCCCGCCTGACCAAGCCGTTCCTGCTCATCCACGGCGACAACTGCGCCCTGCCCGACCAGGCCCGCCGGCACTTTGAGGCCGTCCCGGCGGCCGACAAGGTACACCTGCGTCCCGATACCCCGCACCTGGCCTTCTACGACGACCCCACCGCGATCGCCACCGCGACCGGCCAGATCGTCGACTGGTTCGACCGCCACCTCGGCCCCGCGACGGCCCGATGAAACCCTGAGGCGCGGGCCCGGCGGCAGGCGGCGTGCGGGGCTGGGGTGCGGGGCCGGGTAGCAGGCGGCGCGTGGCTACGGTGCGGGACGGGAGCGGGCGACGGCTTGGCCGAGCGCGGCGACGTGTTCGGCGAGTGCCGTGACCAGGGCGGGCGGGTTCGTGACCATGAACGGCCAGGGCAGGCTCTCCAGGTCGGTGTCGAGCCACACCTCGACGCGGTGGGTCCAGCCGCCCAGCGTCAACGTGCGCAGGACGTGGGCCATAGGGTCGAACCCGTCAGGAGGGGTGAATCGGCCGGGCAGTTCGGCGGGGCCGCCGATCCCGTCCAGGCGGTACATGCGGATGGCGCCGCGGAGATGGTCGTGGCCGACCAGGTGCCAGCGTCGCGCGTGTACGACCAACCCGTAGGGGGCCCACCTCGCGTCCGCCGCTCGTGTGCTCGATCCGTACCGTGTGCCGCGCGTGGACCGCGGTGGCCAGCGTCAGTACCAGGTGCGGTTCGGGGGTCAGCGGGCCAGCCGTGGCCGAGGTGGCGGCGATCAGTGCGGTGACGCGGTGGCGCAGCGGTGCGGGCAGGACGCGGTTGAGCTTGACCAACGCCCGGTCGGCCGGGCCTGGTTCCGCCGCCCGCTCCTGCTTGCCGGTGGCCAGGGCGACCGCGACGGCGACCGCTTCGTCGTCGGCGAACATCAGGGGCGGCAGTCGTACGCCTCGTGCGAGCCGGTAGCCGCCGTAACGTCCCCGCACAGACTCGACGGGAATGTCCATGTCGCGCAGGGCGGTGACGTAGCGGCGTACGGCGCGGGCGTCCACGTCCAGGCGCCGGGCGATTTCGTCGGCGGGCACCAGGCCGCGGTCCTGGAGGATCTCCAGCAGCGCCAGGACACGGATGGCCGGACGGGACACGATGGTGATCGTAATGAGGGCGGAAAACGTCCACAATCCCCCTAATCTGGCGGCCGCGAAGACAACGACGAAAGGAGTCGGCTGGTGTCCGGTTCGTTCCTGGGTGAGTGGCTCGTGGCGTACCCCTGCGGCGGAGCCCCGGCCGCGATCGCCGGACGGATCCCCTCGGTGCTGGAGCGGGCGGCCCGGTCATGATGCGGCCCTACCGCGTGGAGATGTCGCAGGAGAGCTTGGACGATCTGGCCGAACGTCTGTCCCGTACTCGCTTCACCCGCGAGCTGCCCGGCGCCGGGCTCGGCGTGCCCGCCGACCGGGTGCGGGAGCTGGCGCGGTACTGGCGCGACGGCGGCTGGCCGATGTCAGTCGTGGAGTACCTGCCGCTGGTCGAGCGGCTGAGTGACGCCTTCCACCTCGTCATCCCCTCGGTGCCCGGCTTCGGGTTCTCGCAGGCGCCGCGAGAGCCGGGCTGGAACCGCCGCCGCGTCGCCGCGGCGTGGAGGAGTGGGAGATCCGCGTCACCAACGAATTCCTGGCCTGGGTCAACGCCCTGGACGAGAGGTCCAAGGCTCAAGTGGTCGACGCCATCGACCGGCTGGCCGAGGGAGGTCCCGGGCTGGGGAGGCCACTGGTCGACCGACTGGAGGGCTCACAGGTCCACAACCTCAAAGAGTTGCGGCCGGGGTCGGCGGGACGCTCGGAGATCCGGATCATCTTCGTGTTCGATCCGTGGCGGGCGGCGATCCCGCTGGTCGGCGGGGACAAGTCGGGGGACTGGTCCTGCTGGTACCGGCGGGCCATCTCGCAAGCCGAGGAGCTGTACGCGCAGTATGTTAAGGAACGGGAAGAGGAGGAGGGGCAGCGATGACGAACTTCCCCAAGTGGAGTGACGTACGCCCCGGCATCGTTGCCGACGTCGGGGGCGAGCAGGTGATCGCCGAGGCCCGCAAGCGCAACCAGGCCTACATCGACGGCCACCGCCTCGCCGAACGCCGTACCGCCCTGGACCTGACCCAGGTTGAGGTGGCCGAGCGGATGGGCGTCACCAAGAGCCGCGTCTCCCAGATCGAACGCGGAGAGGTATCCACCGTCGAGGCCATCGCTCGCTACGTGCAGGCCCTCGGCGGCCACCTCCAGATCTCCGCCGTCTTCGGCGACGACCTGTACTTCCTGCGCGGCACCGACACTCACGCCGCGTAACCCACCCAACGAGCCCTGCCAGAGCCTCTAAGCCTGGCGGGGCTCCGCTGTTCACTGCCAGTTATGCAGCGCACAACCGTGATCTCTTCGAACCTCCCATTCTTCGGCTATGACGGCCTGCGGCCAGGGGCTCGCCATATGCGCATGGGGGCGATGCTCTTCGTCATTAAGCGCAGGCCGCCGAGCGCTATTTCGGGCTTGACCATGCGTACCTGCTCGCTGCTGACCTCCACGAGTGGGCCGCAACCGCGGCTCTGAGCACGATGCCGCCGGGCTCAGATCTAGGGTGTAGTTATCTACACCGTGACGGTGTAGATACGTTCGTTACCGCAGGTGGCGCCAGAGGTCGCCACCCTCGAATGCCGAGCTGTTGCGTGTTGTGGGACGCCGCCACGAGGCCCGGCAAGGCGATGAGCGCGATCAGGAGTTCGTGGCGTTGCGCCCGGGCGGTGAAGGAGGTCAGCGCGGACGGGTGCCGGTTCCAGGCCGCGGCCTTCCTTCACCGCGGCCGCGGGTCCGTGTCAGCGAGGTGCCCTGAGGTGGGCCATCGCCAGCCAGCCGCGCCCGGCATCGGCGCGGGCGGGGTCGAACGCGGGCGGTGCCGGGCGTCCGCAGGCGGCCGCGGCCTCGGCGATGTCCGTGACGGTCGGCTGCCAGCCGTGCCGGGCGAGCCAGGTGTCCAGGTTCTCGGTGGGGCCACCCCGCCACAGGCCGACGAGTTCGGCGGAGATGTCCGCGCGGGCGGCGCGCAGCAGGCCGGAGTCCTCTCCGTGGTCGAGGACGAGAGCGCTTCCGGGGGCGGAGGCGGCGGTGATCCGGTTGAGGAGCAGGTCGGCGGCGTCGGGCGGCAGCGCGTACAGGATGCCCTCGGCCAGCCAGGCGGCCGGCCGCACGGGGTCGAAGCCGGACGCTGCCAGCGCGCGCGGCCAGTCCTGGCGCAGGTCGGTGGCGACCTCGACGCGGTGGCACGCGGGGGTGGCGTCATGACGGGCCAGTACGGCGTCCTTGAACGCGAGCACGTCGGCGAAGTCCAGCTCGAAGACCGTGGTGCCGGGCGGCCAGGGGAGTCTGAACGCGCGGGCGTCCATGCCGCACGCTACGAGGACCACCTGGTCGCACCCCTGCGCGGCCGCGTTCAGCAGGGCGTGGTCGAAGAAGCGGGTGCGCACGGCGACCTGCTCGGCCATCGCCTGCAGGAAACGCGCCGTTGCGGGCGAGGGGTCGGCGGTCCACGGGGAGGATGCCCGGTCGACGGCCTGGAGGAAGTGCCGCGCGTAGGGGTCGTCGAACAGCCGGTCCGGCCGGTCGCTCTCCTGGGCGCGCAGGAGCGCGACTCCCAGGGCGGTCGCGCCGATTCCGGTCAGGTTTTCGGGGAAGGTCGGCTCTTGTGTCACGGTGTTGTCCGGCTCCTTCTCGGCAGGGGTTTCACGGGCGGGTGGCCAGGGCGCGGAAGTAGTCGCCAACGGGTGCGAAGTCGAGGCTGTCGCCGCGGTAGCCGACGTATTTGTCTGGGCGGATCATGTACAGGCTGGGGCGGCGCACGCCGTAGCGGTTGTGTGCCTCGCTGCGCAGGTCGGCGAAGACTCCGTCGATGGGGCCGTGCGGCAGGTGGCCTCGGGTGATGACGTGGACCTCGCCGTGCCCGGCCATCGCCTTGCGCGCCGTGGCCTGCCAGGTGGCCAGGGTGGCGGAGTCTGTGGTGTCCGCGGCGAACAGCAGGAGGTGGTGGCCCGGCGTGCGGAGGATGTGCCGAAGCGCCACCGGGCCCTCGTGGTTCTCGAGGTAGGCGTCCCGCATCAGCTCGCCGGCTTCGGGTCCGGTACGTGCGAGGTCGCTCCAGGCCTTGGCTGGCGACTCGTGCCAGCGTTCGAAGACGAGGTCGCTGTCGCGGTAGTGGACGAGATGTTCGCCGAAGGCGTTCGACAGCCGCTGTTGCACGGAGTTGAGCCGGCCGAACAGGCGCAGTGCGTGCCGTCTGGCCCGGCGGGCGACCAGTGTGCTGCCGGTGGCGACCTGTGTGGTGGTCGAGGTGGCGTCGACCACGGCCTTGACCACCGGCCATCGTTCGGCTTCGTAGCTGTCGAGGAGGGATTCGTCGGCGCGTCCGGTGACGACGAGCGCGAGTTTCCAGCCCAGGTTGTAGGCGTCCTGCATGCCCGTGTTCATGCCCTGGCCGCCCACCGGGCTGTGGCTGTGCGCGGCGTCGCCGGCCAGCAGGACCCGGCCGTCACGCAGCCGGTCGGCCAGACTCTCTCGGGCCACGAACGACGAACTCCACTGCAGGTCCGTGACGCCTGGGTCCAGGGGCGTGCGGTCGGCGACGTAGGCGGCGAAGTCGTCCAGCCCTGGAGTCTGTGGCGGCCGGTCGTCCGGCGTGCTGGCCAGGATGCGCCAGTAGCCCCCCGGCATGGGGAAGACGGCCACCAGGCCGGACCGGTCGAAGTAGACGTGGAAGCGGTCCCGCGTGAGCGGCCAGTCCACGGCGACGTCGCCCAGTATGAAGCCCCGCTTCAGGTCGGCTCTTTCCCGGGTGATTCCCGCCGTCTCGCGGACGGTGCTGTGGGCGCCGTCGGCGCCGATCAGCCAGCCCGTCCGGTACCGCTCGCGGCGGCCGTCGGCGTGCTCGAGTTCCACGCTGACTCCGTGTTTGTTCGTTTCCTGACCGAGCAGGCGGGTGCCCCATTCGACGGTGACCCCGAGTTGCTCGGCGTGCTCGCGCAGCAGCGCGATGGTCTGCCACTGCGGGATACACAGGTCGAGGGGGAACGGGGAGTCCACGGCCGTCACGTCCATCTCGGCCAGGGTCGTCGTGCCCTGGTAGAAGTTCAGCGTGTGCAGCGGGACGCCGCGTTCGATGGCGGCCTGGGCCAGCCCGAGATCGTCCAGCATCTCCAGCGATCTGGCCACGATGGACACCGCCCGGCTCTCCCGGTGGTCGGCGCTTTCGGCGTTGACGACGCGCGGGATCACGCCTCTGCGCGCCAGCTCTATGGCCAGCACCAGGCCGGTCGGCCCCGCGCCGGCGATGAGGATGTCAGCGTTCGCAGTCACAGATCCACTCCTTCAGAACGAATGATCGTTCTTTTTAGAAGAGCACGACCTTCCTCTATCGTCAAGAGCGAATGTTCGTTCTCTATTGAGCGACTTGCGTAGGCGCCGACATCAGGGCCCTGAGTCCGCTCCTGAAGGCCGTCGGATCCGCGTGGTCATACACCGCACGGAACACCAGGAACCCGTCCACGAGCGCCATCAGAACATCGGTCACGTGCTCAGCCGGGACGTCCGCGGGCAGCAACCCGCGCTGCTGATGCCGCGCCACCAGGCCGCCCACCACCCCGCGAGCCTCCTGCATGACCTCCTTCAACTTCGCGCACAACGACGGCGAACGCAGCGCCTCCGACCACACCTGTACCAGCAGCTGGGCGGACTCCCGCGATGCGGACAGGGGTGGGTGCCCGACGCCCAGCACGAGGTCGACGATGTCGCCCAGATCCGGCGGCGGCGTCGCCTCGTCCGCCTCGAACGCCGAGGCGACCTCGGCCAGGGCTTCGGAGGCGGTCGCCGCGATGATGTCGTCCTTGCTCTTGAAGTAGCGATAGACGGCCCCGGCCGACAGGTCTGCCTCGGCCAGGACGTCCTGCATGGACGTGGCATGGAAGCCGTTGCGAAGGAAGCAGCGGCGGGCGGCATCCAGGATCTGGCGGCGGCGGGCCTCGAGGTGCTCTTTGGGCATGCGTGCCATAGGACCCCAACATAGAACGAACATTCGTCCTTGACAATGTCGCCTTCTCAGCGATAGTGAAGGAATGTTCGTTCTCTTTTCTGGAGAGGGCCCTGCCATGTCATTAACCGCCACCACGCTGATCGCTCTGGTCGCTCTGGTCTTCCTGCTCGCCGGCGCCCAGAAGCTACTGCTTCGACCCCAGGTGGCCGCCAACCTGCTCCGACTCGGCGTCGGCTCAGCGACGACCCGGTCCATCGGCGCTCTGGAGATCGCCGGCGCCCTCGGGCTCGTGGCCGGCCTCTGGTGGAGACCGCTCGCCGTCGCAGCGGCGGCCGGTCTGACACTGCTGCTGATCGGCGCGATCGGTTATCACGCGCGCGCCCGCGACTTCGCCCACCGGCGCCACCGCTCACACGCTGTGGTTCCCGTGCTCCTGGCCATGATCACCGGGACAACCACGATGATGCTCCTGCTGGCGCCGTCTTGATCTGCCTCCGGATCCGGTCGTACAGCAGGCAGATTGCGCCGATGCCGATGATGCTTGTCGCGGCCATTGATCAACCAAGGAGATCCTGTCCGCTCGAGAAGCCCCGACCGAGAAGAATCGATGAGAGCTCTGAAGATCCCGAGCACCACTTCCTTCTACCTGTTGTGTGGCGCGATTGGTGGCCCCCTGTTCGTCATCGCCTTCCTCCTCGAAGGCGCCACCCGCGCCGACTACGATCCGCTCCGGCATCCCGTCAGTTCTCTGGCGCTGGGGCCCTACGGGTGGATGCAGATCGCCAACTTCGTTATCACCGGTCTGCTGATGTTCCTGTTCGCCATCGGCCTGCGCCGTGGTCTTCAAGCCGTGGGGCGACGCTCGACCTGGGGGCCACTGCTGGTGGGGATGTACGCCATAGCACTTGTCGGCGCCGGAGTCTTCGTGACCGATCCGGTCGGCGGCTACCCTCATGGCACGCCCGCCCAAGGCGTGCACACGTGGCATGGCATGCTGCACTACTTCCCCTTCTCGCTGCTGGTCTTCGCCGCGCTGGCAGGCGCATGCTTCGTCTTCGCCCGACGCTTCGCCGGTTGGGGCGAACGCGGGTGGGCGCTCTACTCGGCGGCCACGGGCGCCCTGGCTGCGATCGGCTTCTTGCTGTCCGGTCAGGCCCTTGCCCAGGCTGAAGGCCTCGCCGGAATTGGGGGGCTGCTTCAGCGACTGACCATCGCCGTCGGCTGGGCATGGTTGGCCCTGCTCGCCATCCATCTGCGCAACGCCGGCAAGCTAGCCCGTGCTCTTGCCAGAGGGGGCCGCTCATGAAGGTCACGGAATGCACCCATGCGTGCGTACGGCTGGAGCACGATGGGCGTGTCCTGGTCATCGACCCCGGCGTCTGGAGCGAGCCGAGCCCGTTGACCAGATCTGCTCAAGGCCGGCAGGACCGTCCAGCTGGCTCACGACCTGCAAATCAGTTGAGGTTCCTCCTGAGAGGGCGTCTGAAGTGCGAAGTTTGTGATTGATCGCCGGTTACGTGTATCGCCAGGGTGGGGTGGATTCGCCCGTTATGCGTCGGGCGAGGTTGTCGATGGACGCCAGGCGAATCATGGCCGCGGCGCGGTCCGGCCGCGTCTTGTAGTCGCGGGCCGGCCGGCGGTGGAGCATGAGCCAGCCCAGGGTGCGGACGGTGATGGCCAGGAGCAGACCGAGGGTGTCGGTCAGGATTCCCCGTTTGCGGCCGACGATCTTCTTGCCGGCAAGGTCCGCAAGTGGCGGGGGCGCCTGCTCGACGTGGATCTCGGCCGGCTGCGGCGGGAGCTCGAAGCTTCGCGTGACCATCTGTTCAAGGCGAGGGGCTTCAGGCAGGACCTGTTCGCGTACAGCTGATCACGTGACCTTCCGCCCCGGCGTCGTCCTGAACGATCCCGGTGGGCACCGTGGAGTGACAGCCAGTACCTCCACTGACGCGTCTCGCAGTAGCCGGAGTACGCGTAAACCGAAGTACCGCGTTGGTTGACAAGGCCGGCTCCGGCTACACCGATCGAAGTGACGCGGTAGCCGAGGTGCTGTAGGGCGCGGACATGGCCGGCGGTTTGCTTGCGGTGGTGCAGGCGGGTCTCGTAGTAG
The DNA here is from genome assembly GCF_050944675.1 of Nonomuraea sp. CA-141351. NCBI lineage: Bacteria > Bacillati > Actinomycetota > Actinomycetes > Streptosporangiales > Streptosporangiaceae > Nonomuraea > Nonomuraea sp. CA-141351. Next base: position 12,134,034 of record NZ_CP191982.1, on the reverse strand, counting down.
TCGGCTCCGAGATCTTGGTAGACGGCCTCGGGGCCGGATAACAGGGCGTGGGCGAGCTCCGGATCGGCGGGATCTCCGGCGGGCTCGTGTGCTCAGTGGTTGAGCCCATGACCGCTCAGACGCGCGGAATCTCGGAGAAGTTGTGGATTCGTTCATCCGGCCGACCGGGCGACGCGTGATCGCAGCCGGTGGAAGATCTCGCCGAGCTGGGTCACCTCGTCGGCGGTGAGCGCGTCGAAAACCAGGTGCCGTACGGCGCGTACGTGCGCGGGGGCGGCGCGCTCAATGGTCGCCCGCCCTGTCTCGGTGATGCGGACGAAGGCACCGCGGCCGTCCTCGGGACAGCCCTGCCGGGACACCAGGTCCCGCTTCTCCATCCGGGCGACATGGTGGGAGACCCGGCTGCGTTCCCACTGCAATTCCGTGGCCAGGTCGGATATCCGGCTGCGTCCGTCAGCGGAGTCGGTCAGCACGACGAGCACCTGGTAGTCGGGGTTGGACAACCTGGAGTCGGCCTGCATGTCGCGGTTGAGCGTCGCCAGCAGTTCGGCGTTGAGGTGCATCCATTCGCGCCACATGTGCTGCTCGTCGTCGTTCAGCCACGGAATGTCGTTCGTCACAGCCACGGGGACAGCGTAGCAGAGAAGGTGACACATCATGTATGGTCCATGTCATATAGGAGACGCGTCACGTACATCGTGGCGTGGTGTGATTTGAGGAGTACCGACGTGAGTAGCACCCCGACGACGACCGCCCTGACCGACCTCTCCGGCGTCTACGTCCTCGACCTCGACCACACGCGGATCGGGTTCGTGGCCCGGCACGCGCTGGTGACCAAGGTGCGCGGCCAGTTCAACGAGTTCGAGGGCAGCGTGAACATCAACGCGGCCGAGCCCGGCCAGTCCACCGCGGACGTCACCATCCAGGTCGCGAGTATCGACACACGCAACAAGCAGCGTGACGACCACCTGCGCAGCAGTGACTTCCTGGCGATGGACCGGTTCCCGGAGATCACCTTTCTCTCCACCGGAGTCCGCCTCACAGGTGAGCAGACGGTGGAGTTGACCGGCGACCTGACCATCAAGGGGGTCACCAACTCCATCACCGTGCCGTTCGAGTACCAGGGCGGAGTCCTCGACCCCTTCGGCAACCGCCGCATCGGCTTCGAGGGCTCCGCGGTCATCAACCGCAGGGACTTCGACATCACGTTCAACGCGGCCCTGGAGACCGGTGGCGCCCTGGTCAGCGACAAGATCACGCTGGAGTTCGAGCTCGCCGCCATTCAGCCGGCCTGACAAGTCGAGGCGAAATCATGCCCCTCGGCGAGGCCGCATCCCTCATGGTCCACGTTTCATTCGAGGACGTGGCCGCCAAGATGAAACGCATCCGGCTGACCGGCGGTGTAACCGTGCTGGGCTCGGAAGACGCAGTCCGGGTCTTCCAGGACTTCGCCACCCTGGATCTGCTCTCCGGCGGCCGGGCAGCAATCATCGCCGGTCGAGGTTCCTTCACCAAGTTGTTCCCGTTGTTCGGCAACGACGTGGCCGAACACGCGGACCTTTCCGGGATAAATTCGGCGGCCATTGCACTATGTCCTGACAACAAGACACCATGTCGAAAGGGTTAATCCGATGACAGACTCGAAAGTGGCACTCATCACCGGGGCGAGCAGCGGCATCGGGCACGCCACCGCGCTGCGGCTCGCCCGCCAGGGGCACCACGTCGTCCTCGGCGCCCGCCGTACGGATCGCCTCGCCGCCCTGGCCGGGACGATCCGGGACGCGGGTGGCAGTGCCGACACGCACCGCCTCGATGTCACCGACGCGAAGAACGTCACCGCCTTTGTCGACACCGCCGTGGACCGTCACGGCCGGATCGACGTGATCATCAACAACGCCGGGATCGGCCCCCTGTCCCGGCTGGACTCGTTACTCACCGACGAGTGGAACCAGATGATCGACGTCAATGTCCGCGGCCTGCTGAACGGCATCGCCGCCGCCCTGCCCCATTTTCAGCGCCTCGGCGCCGGCCACTTCATCACCATCGCTTCCGTGGGAGCCCACGAGGTGATGCCCACGGGCGCCGTCTACTGCGCCACCAAGTACGCCGCCTGGGCCATCACCGAGGGCCTGCGCCTGGAAGTCGACCCGAGCATCCGCGTCACCACGATCTCCCCCGGAATCGTCGAGTCCGAAATCGCCGACTCGATCACCGAGCCGGAGACCAAGGAGATCATTCGCGCTTTCCGGGAATCACCCATCTCCGCCGACGCGATCGCGGCCGCCATCGCCTACGCCATCGGGCAGCCGTCCGATGTCGACGTCAACGAGATCGTCATCCGCCCGACCACTCAGCGATAGCGCACAGAACCACGTGAGGAACTGACAAATCATGGCAATCGCACTCGGACTTGGCCTGCCCCAGAACCGCCAGTACGCCGGCAAGGACGTTCCCGAGGTGGCTCGCACCGCCGAGCAGATCGGATACCAGAGCCTGTGGGCCTACGAACGCACCCTCTTCCCCGAACCCGCCACGCAGGGCCTGTTCGGCATTCCCGGCCTGGCCTGGCCCGACTACTACCGCTCCGTGGCCGAACCCCTGATCACGCTGTCCCTGGCGGCCGCGGTCACCGAACGGGTACGGCTGGGCACGTCCGTGCTGGTGGCGCCGCTGCACCCGCCGTTCCATCTCGCCAAGTCCCTCGCCACGCTGGACGCGGCGAGCGGCGGCCGCGTGGTCGCGGGCTTCGGCTCGGGCTGGTCGCTCGACGAGTACGCAGCCGCGGGCGTTTGGCCCTACGAAGAGCGCGGCAAGGCGTTGGACGAGGTGATCAACGTCTGCCGGGCGGTGTGGGGCCCCGACCCGGTGACGTACGACGGCGAGACCACCCGGATCGCGTCCGCCGTGGTCGGTCCCAAGCCCGCCCGGCCGATCCCGATCCTGCTGGCCGGCGGCAACAAGCAGGCCCAGCGCCGCCTCGTCGACCACGCCGACGGCTGGCTCCCCCTGGCCATGGGCGCCGAGCAGACCGCCGCCCAGTGGCGCGACCTGCGGGAACTGGCGGCTGAGCGCGGACGCACCAGGCCGATCCAGACGGTGCTGCGGGCGAACGCCGACTACACCCCTAAGCCGTACGAGGGCCTCGACCGCGCCCTCTTCCAGGGCAACACCGAGCAGATCGTCGAAGACCTGGCCGCGCACGCCGAGATCGGCTTCGAGGAGATCCTCATCGACCTCCAGGTGGGTCCGCGCGACGCCCAGGAGTTCAAGGACGTCGCCGCCGAGGTGTACGAGAAGGCGCGAGCAACCGGGATCTGAACCACGGCACACGCCGGGCCGGGTTCCGGCTGTGGACAGCGGCACGGAGCAAGGGGCCCCTGGTCAGGGGCGAAGGCCGCCGATCGGCGCCGTCATCGCCGAGCGATGTCGCGTGCATCGGCACTCTCCACGGGTGAACTCAGGTGCGCAACGCGGCCATGAGGCGAGTTGCCGGCACAGCCAGGCGAGCGCCAGCGGATATCGATACTCGATCAGGCCGTGCCCGGCGTCGAACAGCTCGAAGTGGACTCGTTCCTGGGGCGCTCCGGCGTCCAGAACGGCCTGATGGAACACGGTCGCGCCGAGGTCGAGGTGAAATTCGTCCCGGTTGCCGGCGTCGATCCAGATGGCCCGCATGGACTGGAGCGCGTCGGCGTAGCGGTTCTGCCGGGCCATGCGGACCGGGTCCCAGGCCAGCCAGCGCTCCCAGACCTCGGGTACGAGAGCGCCGTTGGTGTCGAAGGGCAGACGGACCGTGCCGTCGTCGTCGGCCGAGTACGCTGCGGCGTAGCCGTAGATCTCGATGAGGAGCTCGTCGGGCCTGGTCAGGGGGATCCGGCTGCGGAAGTCGGCGAGGAAGGCGTCGTACGATCCTCCGTACAGGTCGCGCGGCGTGCGGGCCTTGCTCGGGAAGTCCGGCATGTTGCAGGTCTCGAAAGGGGCGTCACCGGCATGTGTTCGTCGGTGACCCCGGCCAGCTGGACCCGTTCACCATGGTTGGCACCGAGCGGTGGATCGGACTGCCGCACGACCCGACACTCAACGGTGTCTCGGTGATGCTGGCCCACAACCAGGGCATTTCCGAGCACCGGCTGCCGGTGTCCTGGCGCCTGCCGCCCTCTGCCGCCCCCACCATCTCGGAAGCGTTCTACCCGTTCGCCGGCTTCACCGCGGGCACCATCCCCGGAACGCGCTCCCTGGAGTTCCGTACGGCCGCCTTCGGCGACACCGACCTGGACGAGACAGTGGCGATGGCGTTCACCACCGGGTGGGCGCTGCACGAGTTGCCGCGCCGCCACGTCCCGCGCACCGATGCCGAGACCATCCTGGCGGCCACAAGTCTGGTCGCCAGGATGCTGGAGCGCGGAACCCTCGCCACCTGTGAGCGCTTCCATCGGAGCCTTCGCCGGGTACGTTTGGTGAAGGCCGATGGGGCGGCAGGTACGTTCGCGAGAGAAGCTGGTTAACTCCAGCCTGGTGTTGCGTAGGAAGGTTTGAGATCTCCGGCATGCGCGCGCTGGAAGACTCTGGTTTTGTTACCGGCAGGGGGTTCGAGTCCGAGAACTGAGCGCCACTGGACGCACATGGCTCACCGGCATCCACAACCCCATACACCGCATCCGCGTAGCCCAAATCCGTAGCTGACGCCGCCCTCGGCCATAGTTCTTCGAGGCTACGTGCTCAGGGCGCCAAGAAACATCGGGCTCGCGGCCGACCTCGCCGCTGATCATTTCATGCCGTCACGGCGTCCCCCAGCCCGGACGACATGACTGAGATAGCTGGCGGCATAGACGCGGTCGACCGCGACTTCCAGGATGACGCGGTTCATCGCGGCCAGGTCGGCGTCGCCGCTCTGCGGTCGCGTCGGCACGCTCATCGCGTCATGATGCCCACGAGATCCCGAGTTCGGCCACCACCAGGCCCCGGTTGGTAATGCGGGGTCTGGTGGCGGTTCTATCGGTTCACGGGAGCTGTGGCGTCCCTCCTGAGGGGCGGATGCCAGACCCGTTACGCGGGCAGGATCGAACCGCTCCACGAGGCGTCGGCGGCGTGATAGATCACCGATAGTTCGCCGTCGAAATACGGAGACAAGCTCGTGTCGTAACGCAGGTTGCCATCGGTGTCGCCGACGCTGACGGTGATTCCGTTGAGGTAGCCCATGCCGCTGCTCTTGTGATAGCGGAACAACCAGGAGGAGCCGAGGGAGCCCTCACCGGTGAACGGGGAATCGACCGCGGTGAATTCCTCGGCCTTCAAGCTGGGGACCATGGCGGCGGTTGTGCGGCCGCTGGACGATTCGAGGGTCTCACCCGTGTAAGGCCGCCTGCCGTCGGGGTGAGGGCCGGCCGGGAAGCCGAAGACGTCGACCGAGGAGTCCAGCGGCTGGTTCCAGGCCAGGCCCTGTCCGCCGACATTGTCGACCAGCCTTCCGAAGTTGGTCAATTCACCTGAGGCAGAGGAGACGACGCCGCTGTAGACGGTGACGAAGGCGTAGTCGCGGTCGTAGTCGTTGTAGACGGTGAAGTCGTAGTGGGCGAAGGCCTGCTTCCCGACGTAGAGACCCCATGGGGTCGTTTCGTCGGCGTAGCCGGGAACGAAGACCCACTTGTCGAGGGTGGCGCCAGAGCCCTGGGTGTCGTACACGCAGTGAGCGGCCGTGGCGACGAGGTTGCGGTATTGCGACTGCACGGCGGTGGCCGTGCACCAGTGTGGCTGGCCGTCGGCGCCGATGAAGAACACCTTGCCCGAAGTGGTGGGCGTCTTGGTGTTCGCTTCGCCGGAGGTAGCCGGGGGGACCGGCGGGACAGAGCCGGGCTTGGTATCGGGGGTGATGCCGCCCCTGGTGGTGACCTTGTCGACGGCGGTCTGGACGTTGTACGGACTGGCGTTCTTCAAGTTGGCGCCGCCATCGCCAAGCCAGAACGTCGCGACCTCAACAGCGTCCGCTTGAGTAGAGGCTAGAGGGTCGGTCGACACGCTGGAGGCCTCGGTCGGCGCGGCCACGAGACCGGAGGCCAGCAGGCCGACGGCTAATACACCTAACGTTCGCTTCATCTCTCCATCTCCAGACCTACTCGCGAAAATTCGAACATATGATCGACACTGAGAGTAGACGCTACCTGTCTGCCTCGTAATGATCAACGGTTTTACGCGTCCCGCGGCACGCACCCGCTCACCAGGACGTGGACGATGGCCGCGTACACCGCTTCATCTGGCGTGTTCTGCGTTCCGCAGTCCTGCGGGCTAACCCGCGTCGGCGGCAACAGCAGCCGAGCGATCTCCCGCAACCAGCCCGGCACGATCCCCTCCCGGCCGTTCCTTTCCATGCCTTCCGACGTTCGGCTCGCCACATAGGACAGGGCGCAACATGTGGACGGCGTCCTGTCCGTGAAGACCTATGGCGGGCGCGCATTCGGCCACAGCGACGTGGCTGCGAGGGTGGGACTGTACGGTCTTCGGTGTAACTCCTGATCAAGGAGAACGCACCTGATGAGTACTGTGATCCAGGCATCGACGGAGATCGACCTGGAGGACGCCGCGGTGGCGCGTAAGAAGCCGGAGAACTCGACGGATCGGGAGCTGGTGGCCTGGCTGGTCGATCAGGCCCGTGCCGAGGGCGTGGAACTGGTCGGGGAGAACGGGCTGCTGGGCCGGCTGACCAAGCTGGTGCTGGAGTCCGCCCTGGAAGGTGAGATCACCGACCATCTCGGCTACGACAAGCACGAACGCTCCGGCAGCGAGACGGGCAACACGCGCAACGGCAGCCGGTCCAAGACGGTCATCACCGACGTCGGGCCGGTGGAGATCACTGTGCCGCGGGATCGGGACGGCAGCTTCGAGCCGAAGATCGTGCGTAAGAGGCAACGGCGGCTGTCCGGTGTGGATGAGATGGTCATTTCGCTGGCCGCCAAGGGGCTGACCACCGGCGAGATCTCCGCGCACCTGGCCGAGGTGTACGGGGCCGGGGTCTCCAAGCAGACCATCTCGACCATCACCGACAAGGTGCTGGACGGCATGGCCGAGTGGCAGAACCGGCCGCTGGATCCCGTCTACCCGGTGCTGTTCATCGATGCCATCCACGTCAAGCTGCGCGACGGCCAGGTCGCCAACCGGCCCATCTACGTGGTGATGGCGGTCACCGTCGACGGCGAGCGGGACATCCTCGGATTGTGGGCTGGCGACGGCGGCGAGGGCGCCAAGTTCTGGCTGCATGTGCTGACCGAGATCAAGAACCGCGGCGTCGGTGATGCGCTGATGGTGGTCTGCGACGGGCTGAAGGGCCTGCCGCAGGCCATCGAGACCGTCTGGCCCCAAGCCGTCGTCCAGACGTGCGTGGTGCACCTGCTGCGCGCCTCGTTCCGGTATGCCGCCCGCCAGCACTGGGACGCCATCGCCAAGGCGCTCAAGCCGGTCTACACCGCCCCGACCGAGGCCGCCGCGCTCGAGCGCTTCTATGAGTTCGCCGAGGTCTGGGGCGGCAAATATCCGGCGATCGTGAAGTTGTGGGAGGACGCCTGGGCGGAGTTCGTGCCCTTCCTCAACTTCGATGTCGAGATCCGCCGTGTCATCTGCTCGACCAACGCGATCGAATCGGTCAATGCCCGTATCAGAAGGGCGGTCAAGGCCCGCGGCCACTTCCCGAACGAGCAGGCCGCGCTCAAGTGCGTCTACATGGCGATCATGAGCCTCGATCCGACCGGCAAGGCCGCAAACGCTGGATCACCCGCTGGAAAGCCGCCCTCAACGCCTTCGCCATCACCTTCGAAGGCCGCCTGACCCCGACCACCCGATAGACCCAGTCAAGATCGAGATACACCGATCACTGGACAGACCCCGACCTGGCCCTCGGCCTGGACCCCTGGACCAGCAATCGCTACGCCTTCACCGGCGGCAACCCCATCAACCGGATTGAGCTTGATGGTCACGAGCCGCGTCCATGGCATGATCCTAAATTCGGGAAGAAATCCAAGAAAGATCAAGAAAAGGCGATCAAGGAAAATCGTCGAGGCCACGAGCAGATGCTCGCGGGGTTCGCCAGAAGAGAACGAGACCAGAAGCGGGACCAAGCGAGGGATGCTCTTGCGGCAGAAAAGAAGGAGCCCGGGCAGCCTGGTTTCAACGAAAGCCTATATTGCGAGCCGGAACCCACGTATCTCTGCGATGCGGCCAAGCAGGTTGACAAGTCTCTGAAGGATGGCGGAGTATCGCCAGCGGAAGGCATCGCCGAAGGCCCGATGCATGGCTGGGGAAACACCAAGGTCCGACCTGGGTATGATCCTGCATTCCCCACGATCAAGCTCACCAACTGGCGGGGACGGTTCAACGCATGGCTCCACAAGAACGGATACAAGCGACTGCCCGAAGATTGGGACGCCCATCATGCGATCCCGCAGGAGTATCGAAATCATCCAGAATTCGCCAACTTCGACTTCGACGCTCCGAGTAACGTTCGAGGGATACCGGGAAGTCGGATGAATTCACGCGGAGCCAACGTGCACCAAGACATCGCCAATCAATGGAAGTGGTTCAAAGAAATTAATCCAAATCCAACACGAGCGCAGATCGAAGACTTCGCAAGGCAGATAGATAGGGGATACGGTGCCTACTTCTGGGGAGAGCCTAAATAGCTGGGGGGCAGATATGTCTGTCCTGGCCGCGCGATTTGTAGAAAATTTCGAGAGGACCTTCGGATATCCACCAGGTGAGAACGTAGTGCATATGGTCTCGCCGGAGGAGTCGAACGACGCCGCCCGGAGGCTGACCGATCTCAGAGTCCGACCCGAACTACAGCGGTTCTATTCGATCATCAGAGACATATCTCTGCCGGATGTCGAGAACGGCTTCTTTATCCATCCGGCGGAGCAAGTTGTCGATGGAATTCGCGGAGTACAGCCAACCCGAGTCGCTGGAGCGATTAAGGATGAGATCGTAGTATTCGGATCTGACGGCGGCGGCGCGCTGTTTGCACTTAACGGCGCTGGCGATAAGATCTATCGCCTCACTGGCGGAGCGCTTGTCGGCGCCGAATACGACGTGGAGGAGAGTGGAGTAGAGATCATCACGTATGAGTTCTGGGGATTCCTAGATTATCTGCGCGACAAGCTCCTGGAGGCCATGCCGTAGGCGAGGCTCCGGCGGGAAGTGTTTGGCTTCCCGTCGGAGCTCGTCCATCGAAGGGTTCAAATTGTTAATTCCCTCGAACTGGCTGGGCCCTCAATGCCGTTTCGATAGCAATTGATCGTGAAGGTGCGAGCCTTCAAGGGCGCGCGGTACATGTACAACCTCACGATCGACGACATCCACACGTACTATGTGGTGGCAGGCGAGACGCCGGTTCTCGTTCACAACAGCAACTGCGTGCCTTGGATTACCGGGAAACTACCTACGGCTGAAGAATCGGCCCTTAGCGACATTCTGGCTCACATCGATGCAGGGACGATTCCAACTGGCCCCACCGCCAAAAATAGGGCACACAATTCAAGAACTGGGGTGGTGATCTTCCCGGTAACAAAGGGGGCGAACTCGCCCTATCAGGAGTATCGAGTCGCCCCAGCGCCTGGGACCAGTGGTGCCGGCCCTCTCCGAGTTGCGCGAAAACTCGCAGCCGAGAACTGGAACGCCAACCCCCGGCCCTACATCTGGACCAAACCGCCGACGAGATCCGGGGCACGCGATCATCAGATGTGTGCGGCCCACTTGATCCGCGATCTCGAAGATTGCGCCGAGGTACCCGGACGCCCTGTGGCCCCGGCAACTCCAGCTGGCGTTGCGCGGCTTGATCCATGCCGCCAACCTCGCCCGCCACCAAGGCAAGGACACTATCGCGGCAGAGACGCTGGCGCTGTTCACGCGGATGTTCCGCGGCGGGGTCGCGGTCGGCTTGTCGGAGGTAAGGCGCGTGCCGGGGGCGGCCAAGACCGTCACCCAGCCGGTCGGCCGGGTGCTGCTGGAGGTGTTACGCGACCGCGCCGACGATGTCCTGCGTTCGCCCATGACCTGCGGATCCCACCCACGAACAACCAGGCCGAGCGCGACCTGCGACCCGCCGAGGCTCAGCAGAAGATCTCCGGCAGACTCCGCTCGGAACAGGGCACCCGACATCGGTGCGCCATCCGCGGTTACCTGTCCACCGTGATCAAATACGGCCTCGACGTCATGACTGTCCTGCGCGACACGCTCCTCGGCAACCTCTGGGTGCCACCCGGCCAGGTCCTAACCTGCCGCCCAGCTGTCGCCATGCACGCAGGCGGTGCGAGTCTGACCGGTCGCCCCGGCCTACCCGAGAAAGCCGGCACGTGAGACCCAGATTGAGGGGCGGCAGGAGCCGAATGTACCGCCTTCGCACAGTTTGAAGACGGTGATGCGGCTGAGGTGAGTGGTGTCGGTTCCGCAGCCCCAGCGGGCGCCGTCGGAGTCGACCACGGTCCACTTCTGCAGGTACGTGGTGGCTTATTCAACTCGGACGGCGCGGCCGTCCCGGCTCAGGTCGCAGACCGTGATGTGCTTGCGGTCGGCCGAGACCGTGGCTGAGCTCCAGCCGGCGTTATCCTGCCAGCCGTCAGAGGAAGTCGCGGCAGCTGGCGAAGCTGTCAGGAGGGCGGTGAGGGCGGTGGCCGCCAGTGCGATACGAGGGAACACGTGCGATCCGTTCCGGTGAGGAGATCAGAACGGAGCCACTGTGGAGGCAAGGAGTCCTTAGATTCCGCAGGACAGCGTCCCTCATGACGTGCCTTGATCAACATTTGCCCTGCAGCTCACCACGACGCCCGGCGTCCCTCTTGCCGCGCTGCAGCTTGACGAGAAATCCGTTAGCCAGAGGGGAATCCTGCCCCCTGACCAGCGTCTTACGCGGCTTGCCAAAAGGCGGATGCATCGGCCGGAGGGGGTCTTCCGCCTTGGTCTTCTCTTGACCTTCCGAGTGGTCTGCCCAGACGTTGGGTGCCTGAACGATCTACCGGCCCCGGTCACATGTGCCCAATCCGTGCCCGCGAGCAACCATCCCCGCATCTCGGCCTCACGCAATGCCTGCCAGAATCGCGAAATCGCAGGTCAGATGGGGTATAGGGTGGTAGGGCGCCCGGGGCTCGAACCCGGAACCTACGGATTAAAAGTCGTCAGGACATTATGCCGAACCGTGCCGCACCATAGCTCAAAGTGTCACTCTGTCCGCGAATGCTGCTTTCAAAATGCCCAAGAATGCCGCCCGGTGCCATGCCATGTCAGTTGCCGACGAGCATCCAACGAGCAACCATGGGGCGGATGGCATCCCTTGACCATTCTCACTTTACATTCAATTGGGCCAGGTGAGACGGCTTGATCCGTCAACGGCCGGCCTGAGCGTCGGCCGTGCACCGTACCGGGATCCGACTCGGGCCTGCGCAACGGACCATCGCCGCTCTTGCGGACGGCGCACGGCCATGATCGTAACTGCGCCCCTCAACGGTGGCCACTGGCTGTGTCGGTGCTGCGCGGTCATCGGCTCGTTACTCCGGCTCGGTTGCCGGGATGCGTAGGGCCAAAAGGGCGATGTCATCGGTGTTGCCTGCAGGCATGCGGGCGAGGAGCTCGTCGCAGAAGTCGTCCAGGGGATAGCGGGCCAGGGTGGTGGCGTGGTGGCGGAGACGAGCCAGGCCGGTGTCCAGATCGGTGCCGGGGACTTCGACCAGGCCGTCGGTGTAGAGCAAAAGGCTGGAGCCGGGAGGCAGGGGTGCCGTGGCGTCCGGCCGATCGACATCACCCAAGTCGGCGCCCAGTAGCAGGCTTTGTCCCTGTTCGAGATAGTCGGCGCGTCCGTCGAGGGTGACCAGGAGGGGCGGAGGATGGCCGGCGTTGGTCCATCGCAGTTGCCAGAGACCGTTTTCTGGACCTTCAACGCGGGCGAGGAGCACTGTGGCAAGAGGGACATTGGTGAGGACGGGGACAGCCTGGTCGAGACGGTCGATGATGGCGCTGGGCGGTCCCGTGCGATCCCAGGCCAGGGCGCGCAGCAAGCCGTGCAGTTGGGCCATGCCTGCGGCGGCGGCCAAGTCGTGGCCGATGACGTCGCCGATGACCAGCGCGGTGGCGCCGTCACGCAGGAGGAAGGCGTCGTACCAGTCCCCGCCTACCTGGGAGCCTGCGGGTGCGGGCTGGTAGCGGGCGGCCAGGCGCAGCCGACCGGGTTGAGGCAGGGCGACGAGCAGGTTGCGCTGCATGGCCTCGGCGATCTCGCGTTGGCGGCCGAAGCGCAAGGTGTTGTCGATGGCCAGGCCGACGCGGCGGCCGATGTCGCCGATCAGGGACACCTCCGTGGCATCGAAGGGCCGGGCGGCGTCGGTACGGGCCAGAGTGAGGGCGCCCGTGACCCGGCCAACGATACCCAGCGGCACGATGATGGCGGAGGCGGCTCCCAGTGCCTGGAGGAATCCCGTTTGTACGGCGGCTAGGGGCGAATCGGGCGGGGCGGCGATCTCCTTCGGCCCCAGCAGGACTGGCTCGCCGCCATGCAACACCCGTACCAGAGAGGAACGGGAGTGTTCGCCCAACGCAGGGAGGGGGCCCCGCCATGCCTCCTGGTCAGCGTCCCGGCCCTCGGGCCCGACCACCGCCACCCTTCGGACGCCTTCTTCCGTACGCAGGTCGATGGCGGCCCAGTCAGCGAGGCGGGGCACCATCAAGCGACCCAGCCTAGCGATGGCCTCCTCGGTGTCCAGGGTCTGGGCCAGGGCTGTGGCGATCTCCGTAGCCACGGTCAGCCGATCCGTGAGGTCTTCCAGGGCGGTCACATGCGCGGCCAGGCCCTGCGCTGTTTCGCTGCCGGTCGCGTCGCCGGCGAACAGCACGGTCATGCCGAGCAGGTGGCCGTTCCTGGTCACGGGCGCGCTGAACCAGGTGACCGGGATGAGAAGTTCCTCACCGCTGAGGAAGCCGTCATTCTCGCTGCGGGTCGAAATGTGGCGAGTGAGAGCCATGAGCAGTGGGCACTGCTCATCGAGGATGTATGCGCCGGCGGCGTGGTGGTGCAGCAGGCCGTGAAAGTTCTGACCCCTCATCACCGAGGCGGTACGGCCCAGCAGTTCTTCGGCGGCCGGGTTGACCCAGATGATCCGGCCAGAGGAGTCCAGCACGGCCAGCCCGGCGCCCAAGTGGTCGAACACCTCCCGCCAGAACTCTGGCTGCGTCGCCCATCGCCGACCCTGGCCACCGGACGTGTTCCGTACCACGCCGTTCCTCCCCATCTGGACGTACAGCTATCAACCGAAGACATCCGGCGAGCCTCGGCCAGCTGCCAGGAATGATCCCCGATGAGGGAGTCGCCGTATCCGGCGACGCGGCGATGCCCCTGGTAATGACGCTGCAGCCTGTTGCGAGATGTCACGGTCTCGCGAACGTGGACACCAAGCGCGGCGTCGACCGGCACGGGGCGTCGTCTCCATCTTCGCCCACGCTTCGCATCGATGTCATCGACGTCGGCTACGACGCCATGCCACAGATCCTGCGTCACGTTCACCTTCACCATCTGGACTTGGGAGGCGAGCCCGGTCACCGGCCGACGACCGCGCCGGGGGTGGTCAGTGGCGTTGGCGTAGTTCTTCGTTGATGCGCAGGGCCTCGGCGAGCTGGTCTTCCAAGATGATGATGCGGCAGGCCGCCTCCAGGGCGGTGCCGGCGTCGACGAGTTCGCGGGCGCGGGCGGCCAGGCGCAGCTGGTAGCGGGAGAAGCGGCGATGGCCGCCCTCCGAGCGCAGCGGCTCGATCAGCTTGGCGGCGCCGAGACTGCGCAGGAACGCCGGGGTGACACCGAGAATCTCAGAGGCCCGGCCCATACTGTAGGCGGGGTAGTCCTCATCATCGAGCCGGAGCTCGGGACTGTCACCCGAGGTGCCGACCGGATCGTGGCCGTGGCGGGGCCGGTCTCGCCTGGAGCTGGTGGCCGATGCCTGGTGTGTTTGATCCATCCAACCTTCCCAAATGCGGACAGGGGCCCCGGCGCCATGATGCGCCGGGGCCCGAACGAGGTTTAACACCATCGACCGGCCTTGAGGCCGGTTCACCTATTCCGCACCAGCCGCCCGATTTGGCGGGGGTGCGGGGATCGCGTAAGCGTGACCGTAGACCACCGTCCTGTTCGTGGAGCTGCGGTACCCGTGCGGCGCCTTGCGGCCGGCGACGGGCGATCCTGATGGCGTTCAACACTCCCTTCCGGTTTATCCGTACCTCGACACCTCTACAGCTGTGTCGACTTCCTGCTGCGGCAGCACGTCCACCGCCACGGCCCTTCTTTCTACTGCACTGGCCGCGGCAATCCGACCTTCTGCCTTCTCCTCATTGCGAACTTGCTGTCCACGTTCGTCCGGGCAGTTCATCGTGGTACTCGTCCTGCTCTGCCCTCGTGGATCCGTCCCTTGCGATGCCAGGAACTCTACCCCCACCCATCGCGAATGTCTACCGTGACGGCTACAGATTTTCTTTCTCACGAGGTAAGAAACAGCCTCACCCGCCACATGATCGACGGGAAAGCGGGCAGCACCGAGGGTGAGGTGATGGCGATGGGCGAGCACGACCAGGACCACGATCTGGGGCACGATCAGGGGCGGAGGGACAGGCTGGCGATCGCGGTGTGGCATTCGCCGGTGTGCCCGGTGATCGGCCTGCGAGGCGAGTTGTGCACCACAACGGCCGCCGACTTCGCTCGCGCGGTGGATGGACTCCTGGCCGACTGGCCCGCCGCAGTGGTCGTGGATCTGTCGCGGCTGGCGTTCTGCGATCTCGAAGGCGTGGGCGCGCTGATCGGCGCGGATCGGCGGGCGCGCGAACTAGGCGGCCGGCTGGTGCTGGCCGGGGTGCAGGACCAGTGTGCGCGGCTGCTGCGCCGCACTGGCCTGGATCACATCTTCCCGATCCTGCCCGGCCGGCCCCCGGTGGCCGAGATGGCCGGGGCGGCGACGTAGGCCCGCCGGGTGGCGTGACACGGCGCTCTGCCCAGCTGATCGCCAGGTAAATGCCGGTCAGACCAAGGATTACTAGGGCGCGGTATAGGTCTGTCGTTCGGGGGTGAGGGCCCTGCCGGTCGGGGCACGTCTGGGCCGAGCGGCGACGATCGAGGTCTACGATGCCGCCTCCAGGCGTTCACGAACAGTCGCCGCCCTCACACAGGCTCCGAAGCACCTGGCCGTCGACCGGGAGCGGGTGCTTTGGCTCGCCGACGGGGCATGCCGGGGCCCGCCCCTTGCGGCCCAGCGGTAAGGCCGGGAAGATTGATCCGCCCGTGTCAGGGGCAGAGGGCCTGCGCTGCGGGCCGACCTGGCGCACCGGGACACGCGGGCAGGATGGGCATCCCGCCGCTACAGGTACTGGCCCGCTTCGGCGCTGGCTGTCTTCGACACACGCGCCGACACCACGTTGGCGAGGTTGATGACCACGCCGTTCACTTCGGTCTCACGGCCATATCTCGCCCGCATCAACACCAGGCTGCGCCGCTCGTCCGTGGCACGAGCGATCGCCGCCACCGCCTCCGGCTCCCCGTCGAAGTCCCCGCTCATCACGGAGACGTCTTCTCCGCTCATCAGATGGAATCGAATGATCAGTGCGACATTCTCAGGCACGGCCGGCTCCTTTCGCCAGAATCCGCAAGGGACCCCTGCCCAGCGTCGAACGCTGTAGGCGGCTGCCCTCCACATTCGCCTCCTGCGGCGCGGACGCGGTGCCCTCCAATCAAGCTGGCATACGGGAGTGACAATTGCGACACCCGCTCCGAACCGGTTTGTTGCTCTGGTCAGTGGTCGGTGATGAGGGCGTCCAAGACGGCCTCCTTGTCGGCTTCGCTCGGCAGGGCGTAGCGGCGGGTGGAGTCCAATGAGCCGTGGCCGAGGAGTTCGGCGACCAGGATGGGGTCCTTGCCGTCGCGGATGAGCTGGGAGGCGAAGGTGTGGCGCAGGACGTGTGGGCTGAAGGGCTCGGTGGGGTCGTCACCCAGGCCGACGGCGTCGCCGAGGCCGGTGATGATGTCGCGGGCGGCGCGGTCACTTAGCCGGCCGCCGCGGTGGTTGAGGAACACTGCGGCGTGGGTGTCGGCCCCCTTCCAGTCGGCGCGGGTTGACAGCCAGTCGGTCAGGGCCTGGCGCAGGTCGGGGTGGACGGGCAGTAGGCGAATCTTGCCGCCGTCGCGGCCTTTTCCGCGGATGCGGAGTTCGCCCTTGCGGGCCGACAGGCGTACGTCGGTCAGGTCGAGGCCGACGACTTCGGAGATGCGCAGGCCCGCGTAGTAGGGCAGCAGGGCGATGGCCTTGTCGCGCGGGGATGCTGTGAACTGGACGTGGCGGATGTAGCGGCGGGTGCGCCGGGCGTCCAGGGCGCGGGGGGCGGTGCGGCGGGCGTCGCGTTCGCGGCGGGCCTGGGGTTTGCCGAGGCCGCGGCGGGCGTAGAAGTCGTCGATGGCCGACAGGTAGGTGTCGATGGTGTTGGGGGCGCGGCGGCCGTTTTTCAGGTGGCGGCGGAAATCGCGTACCGCGCCGGTGGCCGCGACCGGGTCGCTGAGCGGGTCGGCGTCCAGGGCGCCGGCGTCGGCCTGGTCGGCCAGCCAGGCCAGGTAGCCGCGCAGCCGGGAGGCGTACTTGGTCTTGGTGGAATCGGCCAGCGGGGCGTGCTCGAGTGCGGCGGTGTAGTCGGCCAGGACGGCGGCATGGGGGGCGGGGAGCGGGACGGCCCGCGACCGGCGTGTGTTTCCGGAGGCTGCTCCGGCCGGTTCGGTCATCTCTGAGGGCGTGTTTCCGGAAGCCACCCACACAGTCTACTTCCGGAATTACAGAATTCCGGAAGCGTGAGGTAGGGTGAAGTTACCGAGGTCATTTCGAGCGTTGGCATTCAGGTCGGCGTCGCCCCCGGCGAACCACCACCGGCCCCTTCGGAGGGGCCCGGACAGGTCAGGCGACCATGACGCCGACACTTCGTTCTCAACCGGCACCGCTCAGCCCTGTCTCATCGGCGATCCCTCGGGTCGATTCCGCGCTACGGCTCAGTCTCCACCCGGTGCTGGGCCGACGAGCCGTGGTGAACGGGGCCTGGTGGCCCTACTCCCGCGACGCGGCCGCCGAACTGCCCGGTCTCATCGCCGCCGTCGACCAGCGGCTGGGGCGGACCACGCTGCTGGTCGGCGTGTCCCGGGACGCGTGGCAGCGCATCCCGCACCGGATCCCTGCACGCGGGCGGCAGGTCCGCATCGGCTGGTTCCGCCACGCCGATCCTCACGTGGTCGTTCTGTTCTTCGCCACTGCGGAGCCGGTCGCCCTGCTGGTCATCCCGCCTGATACCGCCGCCGGCCCCGCCGAGGCCACGCTCAAGCTCACCGCACACGACACTGCCGGCTTGACTGCCGATGACATCCTCATCCACGCGCGCTTGCCGCCCGAGCCCGCCGCGCCTGTGTGCGCGATTGCCGCCGGCAGCTTGGCCTGCTGGGAGAACGAGGGCGGGTCGGTCACCGACCAGAAGGCGCCCTCCTCCAGCCCACGGCCGTCAGGGCCGGCGTAACCCGCCGCCTGCCGGCCGGATCGAACGGTTCAGCACCGCCCGCTCTGGCGGCAGACCGGCTTTCCGGCCGGCAGGCATCTCATCCGTTTCAACTTCTCCAGTGAGGAGGCACTCCATGACCGTCATCGACACCGCCCCGCTCGGCGTGGCCGACACATCGAGGCCGACCACCGTCCACCTGTCCGGCGACATCGACATCTTCACCAGCGCAGCGCTTCGCCGGCAACTCATGGACACGCTGCACTACAGCACAAGCCTGCTCATCCTCGACCTGTCCGAGGTCACGTTCTGCGACGCCGGTGGTCTGGGCGTCCTGGTCGGCATCCAGCACCGCGCCCGGCCGATGGGCATCACCGTGGCCCTGACCGCACCCCGCCCGTTCATGTCCCGGCTGCTGCACATCACCGGCCTGGACCGCGGCCTGCCGATGGTGGTGTGACCGGGGTGCGCGCCCAGGCCCCGACATACGAGGGGCGATCTCCGTTCCCGCACGCCCAGCAGCGCCTCAGCGTCCACGCCGGGCAGGTGGCACTGACGACCATGATCGTCATCGCGCCGCTCATCGCGCTGGGCGCCGGAATCTGGCTGGCATGGGGAAGGGGATCACCCTCACCGACCTGCTGCTGGCTGATGTCTTCTACGTCGTGACCGGGCTGGGAGTGACGGTCGGCTTCCACCGGCACGGCCAGCTCAACTGCGCCCGGCACGGCCGCAGCGGCTGGTCGCAGAGTGTCATGTCGGTCTCCCGGTCTGTATGCAGATGGTCACTCGGCCAGTCCAGCGGCAATGTCGACCCCAGAGCATCGGCCCCTCGGCCGACGCGTGGGCCAAACGGCTGGCCGATGACCCGTTCTACGCCGCCGACCCTTACCCGGTGATGCGGGAGTTCTTACCGTAGCCACGGCGAGCAGTTCGTCCACCACCTTCTGGTCGGGCAGTGAGGGGCTGGCGCCGGGCAGCGTGGTCGCCGGCGCAGCACGACGGCACATGTGCTAGCTTGGGCTCAGTTGCAGTTGTGGTACCCATAAAGACTTGTGTGCACCGACGGTATGTAGCCTCAGGTGCATTTTTTGTTCTCCGGTCATCTCCGGGTGTGTGGTCCTATCGCGGCGACGCGGAATCCGTTCGATGCGGATTTCGGCTTTGCACCCATCGAAGGAGATCAACATGGCTTCTGGCACCGTGAAGTGGTTCAACGCGGAAAAGGGCTTCGGCTTTATCGAGCAGGACGGCGGCGGCGCCGACGTCTTTGCGCACTACTCCAACATCGTCGCCAACGGCGGCTACCGTGAGCTGCGCGAGGGCCAGAAGGTGGCCTTCGACGTCACGCAGGGCCAGAAGGGCCCGCAGGCCGAGAACATCGTTCCCGCCTGACACTGCGCACCACGTAGCCGGGGCCCGCGCCGCAGGGCGCGGTCCCCGGCGCGTTGCTTTTGTGGCATCCATCGTGCCGTGATGACCTCACAACCCGAGAAGCACAGCGTGTCTGTTCTTCCGCCGCACACCGGATGCACCACCGATGGCTCCGGTTCGGGCATAGGCTCGCTCCAGTTCTACGGCGCGGCATCACAGCCGCGTTCTTTCCGGCGAAAGCCGACCATTTCGACGTACGAGCCCAGGCTGTTTCCGCCGGTTCGACTCGTCTTTCTTCGGCTCGTGCTAGCTGTTCTTGTGCCGCTCATCGCGCCGAGGATCGCCTGACACGTGTCGCATCGAGGAAGGTTCTGCATGAACCACGCAACTCGCGCGCACGATCGCAGCTCTTCGCCCCGTACGGGCGGCTCCGCCCGAAGCAGGGGCGGCCGATTCAGCTCTCCGGCTCAGGGCCGTTCAGGCGCCTCCAGCCGGTCCGGCAACGGGCGGCGTCCCGCCGCGCTCCAGAGAGAGTTCGCGCTGCCGGTCACCGTAACCCCGGCCCTGCCGGCAGCCGCGACATTCGCTGAGCTGAGCATGCCGCCCGCACTACTGAAGGTGCTCACCGGCCTGGGCTTGAACGAACCGTTCCCGATCCAGGCGGCCACGCTGCCGAACTCCCTGGCCGGCCGGGACGTCCTGGGGCGGGGGCGCACCGGGTCGGGCAAGACACTCGCCTTCGGCCTGACCCTGCTCGTCCGCACCTCCGGACAGCGGGCACAATCGCGGCGACCGCTTGCCCTGATCCTCGTCCCCACCAGGGAACTGGCCCAGCAGGTCACCGATGCGCTCACGCCGTACGCCCAAGCACTGAAGCTGCGGCTGGCCACGGTCGTCGGCGGCATGTCGATCAGCCGGCAGGCCCATGCGTTGCGCGATGGTGCCGAGGTCGTCGTTGCGACTCCGGGACGGCTCAGGGATCTCATCGAGCGCGGCGACTGCCGCCTGGACCAGGTCGGCATCACCGTGCTGGATGAGGCCGACCAGATGGCCGACATGGGCTTCATGCCGCAGATCACCCATCTGCTCGACCAGGTGCGCCCCGCGGGCCAGCGGATGCTGTTCTCCGCCACTCTGGACCGCAACGTCGACCTGCTGGTACGCCGCTACCTGACCGACCCGGTGGTCCATTCGGTTGACCCCTCGGCGGGCGCGGTCACCACGATGGAGCACCACGTGCTGCACATCCAGGGTGCCGACAAGCAGGCCACCACTGTGGAGATCGCTGCTCGCGACGGTCGGGTGATCATGTTCCTGGACACCAAGCACGCTGTGGACCGGCTCACCGAACAGCTGCTGAACAGCGGAGTGCGCGCCGCCGCGCTGCACGGAGGCAAGTCCCAGCCCCAGCGCACCCGCACCCTCGCCCAGTTCAAGAGCGGCCACGTCACGGCGCTGGTGGCGACCAACGTCGCGGCCCGCGGCATCCACGTCGACAACCTGGACCTCGTCGTCAACGTCGACCCGCCGAGCGACCACAAGGACTACCTGCACCGCGGCGGCCGCACCGCCCGCGCCGGCGAGTCCGGCAGCGTCGTCACTCTGGTGCTGCCCAATCAGCGCCGTGACATGACCCGCTTGATGGCCGACGCCGGTATCGTCCCGCAGACCAGCGAGGTCCGTTCGGGCGAGGCCGAGCTGAGGCGTATCACGGGCGCCCAGGCTCCCTCAGGCATCCCCGTGACCACCACCGCACCGGTTGTCAGTCGTCGGTCGGGACGGAACGGCAGACGATTCCGGTAGCAGCGGATGGGGGCTCGCCCAAGGCCAGGTAGTTAAGGCTTTTGGGCTGTTGGCAAGAGTGCTGAAGAGATTGGCCGGGCGGTGTAGATACCCGGCCCAATCTTGCGGATGAGTTGGCTGCTGGCCCAGCGAGACAGTTGCCGGTACATGGTGTTGAGGGTGACATCGCGGAGGTGGCGGGCGATGTCCCGGGCTGGTCAGGGGCGGTTGAGGTCTTGGTGGAGCAGGGCCAGGACCTGTTGTTGTCTGCGGCGCTCGGCCGGGGCGATGGACGACCGGCTCAAGGTCGAGAAAGATCGAGGCTAGGAGATCTACCTGATCTTCGTTGGACGTAGATGCTGTTGTTGCCGTCATCTCACGTGACCCAAGTGAGGGAGTGAGTGACGATGACATGCGTTCAAGATCGTCACGTGGTGTATCGGCGTTGTGGCTGCGCCGACGCGGTGACAGGCAAGCGGCTGGGAAACCGCTGCGCCCGGCTGGCCGATCCTGCCCATGGCAGTTGGTATTTCGCCGTCCAGGTGACGGACGTGTCCGGACGGCGGCAGCGACTGCGCCGTGGCGGCTTCCCCACGGCCGGGGTAGCGCGGCAGGCCGCCCGCGATATCGCTCAGTCGCTGGAGGGAGCGCCGGTGACCGGGTACTGTACCGTCGCCCAATGGCTGCGCTACTGGTTGTCGGTGGCTGAGCAGCGGATCCGGCCGACCACGTACAAGGCCTACCGCGATCACGTCCGGCTGTTCCTGGTCCCGTATCTCGGCCTGATCCCGCTTCGCGGGCTGTCGAGGCGGCACGTCGTGAGGATGTTCTCGAGTGTGGCCCAGCGCCACACCCGTTACGGCAAACCGATCAGCGCGGCCACCCTGGAAAGGATTCGCGCGACGCTGCGGGCCGCCTTGAACGAAGCCGTCCGAGAAGACGTGATGCATGACAACCCGGCTCGGGGGCTACGGCTACCGTCGCCACGCCACGTCCACCCCATGGTGTGGACCCCACGGCGGGTGGCCGCGTGGAGGCGCACCGGCGAGCGCCCTGCTGTGGCGGTGTGGACGATCGAGCAACTGACCGAGTTCCTCGCCTTCGTCCGTGATGACCGGCTGTTCGCGCTGTGGTGGCTGATCGCTCTGCGCGGTCTGCGGCGCGCCGAGGTAGCCGGCCTGCGCTGGATCGACCTTGACACCGACCGGCGCGAACTCACCATTGCCTGCCAGCTTGTCCACACCGACCACGGCCTGTTGCTGTGTCCGCCGAAGAGCGCCTCCAGCCAGCGTGGGATCGCTCTGGACCTCGACACTCTCCGGCTTCTGTACCGCCACGAACAAGTCCAGCGCGATGAACTGGGCATCGATTGGTCGCCGTCAACCCCGATGTTCACCCGCGAGAACGGCGGGGCAATTGATCCCAACTACCTCACCCACCGCTTCCACAAGCTGGTCATGGCCAGCGGCCTTCCCCCGGTGCGGCTGCACGATTTGAGACATGGAGCCGCGACGCTGGCCCTGGCGGCAGGAGCGGATCTGCGCGTGGTGCAGGGCCTGCTCGGACATGCCAGCATCGTGCTCACCGCCGACACGTACACGTCGGTGCTGCCGCAGCTGTATCGCGAGAGCGCCCGGGCCACTGCCCGGCTGGTCCTCAAAGCGGCTCGCAAGACCGCGCGCAAGGTGAACAACGCCCGCCGTGGTACGTGACTCACAGGTGTCCCACCGTGACTCACGATCAGACGACATAGAATCGTGGGAAACCGCAGGTCGGAGTGGTAGGGCGCCCGGGGCTCGAACCCGGAACCTACGGATTAAAAATCCGCAGAGCCGCCTGTTGGGTTCGGGTGATCAGTCAAGGGAGGGCAGGCGGTTGATCCGCACGAGCGCGACCTGCACCACCGACTCTACGAAGCGGTACAGGTTCGCACGATCGACAACACGGAACCTCCGAGGGGCAGGTTCAGCCACTCGCGTTCCCAAGGCGTGGGCATCCGCGTCCGCGACTCTTCGGTGGGCACATCCTGATGGCTATACCTCTGCAGCTTGCCCGGCGAGGAACTGGAGGCGCTTGTGAAGCTTGGGGATGAGATGGTGCATGGTTTCCTGCTCGCGTCCGAGTCTGGTTGCGGCGATTCTCGCGGCAAGTGCCCTGAGATCGGGGTGACCGGTGACGGCAAGGTCCAGGGCCAGGCTGACTTGCTTGTCGTTCTGTTCTAGGAACGCGAATTCGTCGTGGAGCTCGGCCTCCATGAAGATGGGGCTGACGGGGCGCTCGGATCTGCGTTGGAGGTCTCCTACGATGTTGATCCCGTGGGCGTCCAGGTCAGCCCAGCATGTCGTCACCCTGTCGATGGCCCTGACGAGGCCGGTGAGGCTGTTGTTGACGTACCCGTGGCCCCAGAGGCAGAGCCATGTATCGGGGGCGGTCGAGTGGCGGCAGATGGCCTCGAAGGTGTCGAGGTTCTCGATGACGAGCACGCCCTGGGCTTGTGAGTAGTCCAGGATGCCGTACTGTTGGGCGCTGCGTGCCGGGATGGAGACCCATGGGCGGGCGACGCGGGCGTCTACGGCGGTTGTTCCTGCTGTCCAGGAGAGTGGGCCGCGGAGCCTTACCTCCGGCTCCATCGTCTCTAAGGCGTCGTCGAACTCCATGCCGATGACGCGCCCGAATGCCAGCATGCGAGGCTCGGTCCAGGCCTTCGACCAGCCGAGGCTGGTTGCGGCAAGCTCTCGCGCTGACAGGGGCAGCCCATTGCGCTGCGCGTGGTGCCAGCCTGCTGCCGCGCGCAGCGCGGCGTCGTAGACCGACCACGTGCCCGTCTGGGTTGCGGAGTGCTCCGGGACGCGCAGGGGCGTACCAGGCTGGTTCTGGGACAGGAGCTCGCGTTCGCGGCTGAGTTCCGGCGTTGCCGCGATGGCATGCAGGAGTCCCGCTCGTGCCTCGTCGGGATCCAGCTTGCCGAGGAGGATGCGGACCTCGTCGCGGCGGCCGTCGGCAAGTGCTGCGCGGTAGGGCCGCCAGTGGTAGACGGCGGAGTCGCCCTCGGCTTTCTCTTCCAGGCGCAGGACGCCGCAGGCGGCCAGTACCAGGGCTGCGTTCTCTTCCTGGGGGCGCACCATGATTCCCGGGATAGACTCCGAGGCCAGCGCCCGCCGTAGCAGGGATCGGGCTGACCGGGCGGAGTCCTCCGGTAGCCGGGCCAGAACGGCCTGTGCCTCCTCCACGGCGGCTACGGCCTGCACCCTGCGGCCGTGTATCAGCTTGCGGCCGAGTCGCACGCTTTTTTTACTTGCATCTGGAGGCATAGGCCCTCATTGTCAGGTCAACGACTGCTGCAGCGACTCGAAGCGCGCATCCAAGCTGGGCGCGTCGAGCCTTGTCATTAGGCGAACGGGCGGGCTGAGCGTGTGCCCGGGATCGCGGGGCAGGAACGTTACTTGGATATCGCACGATCCGGCTACGGCGGCGCCCTTCCCGTCAGTGGGCGCGCTGAGGATGAATTGGACGCGGCTAGACAGCCGACGCATGAGCTGGGCGATCTGCCCTGTATTGGTTCCATCGAGGTGGGCGTTGTGCTCGTCCACGATCAGCAGGTCGGCTGCCTGGCCAAGACTCATTGCCGCGAGCAGCAGCATGATCGCTATTTTCGTGGCTTGGCCGCCGGAATGGATTCCCTCCTGGTATGACACAGGCGTCTCCCCGATCTTGTGCGACACCAGGACGTCGATGCCCAGTTCTTCCTGCATGTCGCCAGGCACGAGCTCTATCCGTCCGTCGATGCCCGCCGTCGTGCAGATGTCCGAGAAGTTGTCCCGCAGCCTGCGTACGAGGGCGCGGATATGCTCGTCGTAACGCCTTCGGGACTCCTCCACTATCCTTTCCTGGGCCTCCAGATCGCCGATCCTGTCGGCAACGAGCTGCTCGACCTCCGTTAGCCTGGCCTCCTCTGCCTCGCACTGGGTGACGATGACCGGGTCGCGGATGTCATCAGGGAAGCGGTCCCGGTCGTTGACCTCGGCCGTCAGCATGGCGCTTCGGACCTCCAGCATGGACGGTGGCTCAAGGCGGGTGATGTCAGCCTCGGTGAAGCCAGGAGGCAGCGGAGCCGCTTGGGCCGCCAGCTCGGCTGCAGTGCGCCTGCTTACGAGCGTGCCGAGTTCCTTCTCAGCATCCCGCAAGCGCTCTTCGGTGCCGGTCGCCCGCCTCGCCAAGATGCTGGCCTCGACCTTCACTGTCTCGAGACGGCCGAACAGCGCCTTGGCCTGGGCTGAGGCGCTGGCGTGGTCCTGCGTCGCCGACCGATACGTTGTGCGTGCGCCGGCCAGCACCTGGCAGGCGGCGCGGAACGCCTGCCTTTTCTCCTGCAGGCGGCGGACCGCGTCGAGCAGCCGGTACGCGTCCGCGAGCCGCTCCCGCAGCGATGCGGCCTCGGCACCGGACTGCTCGACGATGCTGCGGGACTCCTCCATCACCTTTCGGGTGCGGGACAGCTCCAGCTCACGCGCTGCTGGATGCAGTACATGATCCCGGACGGGTGTCATGCGGGAGAGAAAGCGCCCGTGGCGCATGCCGTCCGGCGTCGTGGCGTCCGCTCCTGCCTCAACTAGGCTGGCCGCTTCGCTGCTGCCGGAAGCCGGAATGGCGTCCAGTGCGGTGAGCAGCACGCCGAGTCCGTCGTCGTTGCGGCCGATCTTGAGCACGCCCGACGGGCTTCCGGGGCCTGCGGGGGCAACTGGCCACGGGTAGCCTGTGGCGACCGCCAGCTCGCGTGCATGCTGGTAATGAGCGGGCGGCACCACTACGGCCCAGAGCGCATCCCCGAGCGCCGCCTGGGCGTGAGCGGACCCGGTAGTGTCGTCCGTCGTGCCGGAGAGCGCGTCGCCGAGAATGATCGCCTTGATTCCGGCTGCCCTGAGCTGGCCATGGAAGGCACGGACGTCGGCGGGAGCTGCGCTCCCGCCGACGAGGAGGCGCTCAAGATCCTCCTGGAGCGTGGCCATTTCCGTCTCAGCCGCATGACGGGCTCTCAGACATTTGGAGAGGGCTGTCTCGGCCGACTCAACCGCTGCCATGACCTCTTCCTGAGAGGCGCTGCCGACGGCAGCCCAGGCAGCATCGAACGTTCGCCATGCCTGTCTGGCTTGCTCGCCAGCCTTGCCGAGTTGCACGGCGGCCGTTGTGGCCACTGTGCTCAAGTGATTCTCCTGCCTGCCCAGCTCTTCGTGCTCATGCTCCAGATCAGCGATTTCTGCTTTCCTGGCATCAGCCACCTTTCGGTCCTCCGCCACGGCAATCTTCAGCGTGGCGACTTCTTGCTGTTTTCGTGAGAAGTGCCCGGTGGCAGTTTCGAGTTCCTCTGCGGCAGCGAAGTGGCGGGCGGCAGGAAGGAGGAAGCCGTCGATGGCATATAGCTTTTTTCTGAGAACTTCCCATTCACGGTACTGGCGGAGCTTGGACTGCAGCTGAGCGAGGCCGAGCTTTTTCTGCTCGAAGAGCTGCCTGGCCTCCTTGTGCAGGGTTCTTGCCTCGCCGTATTTGGCTCGCGCGACGCGGAACTCATCCAGTGTGCCCTGGCGCCCTGTCAGCTCCAGGAGGCGGCGCATGAGCCCGGACCGGGTTTCCGTCACGAGCCGGTCGGTCTCGCCTTGGGGAAGGGAAAGTACGCCGCGCAGGGCCTTGGACACTCCGGCCCGGTCGAGCAGGTAGTCATATTTCTGTGGGCCGAGCCACCGGTTGTCGGGTATGCGGACCAGGTCATCCAGGTCCGCGTCGATAGGGCGCTCGCGTCCCCAGGTGATGCGGCCCGGCAGGACCAGGTACTTGCGCTTGTCTCCCTGCACCCGGCAGATGACAGTCACGTGCGCAGCGTCTTCGCACCCGTTCCCTGCGACCGCGAACACGCGATGCCTCTGCCCATGCTGCACCGGGTTGGCAAAAGTCGCCCGTAGCCAGGCCTGGTCCGCCGGGATGTTAGAGGGCCCTCCGTTGAAGATGTAGCTGGCCGGCGTGCGCCGCTGGGAAAAGTCCGCGACGCCCAGTATGACCTTGAGGCCGTCCAGCCAGCAGGTCTTCCCTGAGCCGTTCGGCCCAACCGCGATCGTGATGCCGGGCACTGCGAGAGGGATGATGTCGGGGCGCATCGATCCCCAATTGACGAACTGCGCCTCTTCAATCTGCGGCATTGGGGGCTCCGTCCGTGCCGCCGGGCGCTTCGGCCTGTACAGATGGTTCCTCTGGTCCCTCGCCCTGTCGTTGCAGCTGCTTCAGACGCTGATGACGAAGCATGAGCCGACGCGCCTGCTCAGTGGCCCTGACCTCGTCGATCGTGTCCATCATTGGGCCTGCGGCCAGTTTTCCATCTCGCTGGAGGAGGAACCTTGCTTTCTTCAGTTTCCCCACGGAGATGCCGACTGTCGTCTTAGACAGGGCCGGTATGCTGCTCGCCACTTCTGATTCCTCCAGCCGTATCTCCTGCGGTTCCTCCGACGCGAACAAGGCATCGTCGTCCACGGGAAGCCGCGAGTTTTCTGCTGGTAGGAACCTGAGATGAAGCCAGCACACTGCGAGGACCGCCAGGTCTGCGTTGTTCAGCAGGCTAGGGGAGTCGATGCCTGCACCATCGGGGGTGCCGCGCGTGAAGCTGGCCGTCCATGAGTCGAAGTGCCGGGAGTAGACGAGGTCGCACCCGGCCTGGCTGAGCCGGTACCGGACCTCCTGCAGTACGTCGTCATCGCCGAGCTCCGGAAGTTGTTCCGCGGAGACGATGCCAGCGAGCAGCGCGCGGCAGATCTCAACCGGCGTCACGGGGCGGCTGTCCTGCTGGCTTGCGCAGCACCGTTAGAGAGAACCAGCCGACGCCGCGCTCCCCGATGTCGCAGAGGTCACGTCTAGTATCAAACTCCACGAGCATGCTGTTGTCCCCGGGAGGCCCGTACCTGGACCAGGCTTCAACCGCGTCGATCATGCGGCCGACAGCGCCCTCCCACGTCCCGCACACGACCCATTCATGCAGGCCGATGTCCCCTGCGGCTACGAGCTCCTCCAGTGCCCTAGCAACCGAGTCAGCAGGGTCTGCCTGCGGGGCGTCAGCTGCGTCGAGAGGGAGATCCGTGGGCTCGGGCGGCGGGGGCGGGCGGCGGCGCTCCCTGGAGAGGTACTCGTCGAGCGCGGTGAACGCGGCGACGGTGTCGGGCGCCGGCACGAACACGGGGGCTTGCGCTGAGTCGGAGACCAAAGCCGCCAGTGCCTCGGCGTCGCTCCGGGCGGTCATGTCCCTGAGGTCCTCCCGGGTGACCCGCAGGGTCCCGCGCATCCGCATCCCAGCGCGCATGGACAGCGAGCTGATGACCTCGGCCGCAAGGCGCCCGAGGCTGGCAATCATGTGATGTGCGCGCTGGTCATGGTCCAAGAACTGGGCATCTCCGTGGAAGCGCGCGAACATGTCGGCCTGCTCATCGAGCAGAGACCTCATATCCTCCACGTGAGTTTCGGCCATCCGTGCGGCTTCCAGCAGCGACTCGTCAGAGTAGTCATCCAGCAGCCGCCTGAGCTCATCGTGATCGAACTCAAGAACCGCGATCGCGGAGAGGAACGTGGCATAGGCTACCTGCGCTGGCGCGTTCATGGCATCGGCGAGCCTCATCGTCGCCGCGAGGATCTTGATGATCCGGGTGTAGTCAACCCCCGAGGTCGTGAGCGCCCCACACACAGCCGCCACGACCCGCGCCTCGCGAGTGAGCTGGTACCACTCTCCCCGGGAGTCGTAAGCCAGGAGGCCAGCACCTCGGAGGTCTCGGACAAGGCGCGTAACCGAAGACTGCTCCATCCACGGGACCGAGTCATGGATGGCCCTGATGGGCAAGCGCGCGCGCGGAAGCACGGCAAGCTCGCGCAGCATGGCCACCCGGTAGCGGGCGAGCCTGCCGTGCCCCACCAGGCCCGCGAACATCGCGACGATCGGCAGCGCCTGCTCCACCAGGGGAAGGGGAGTGAACCGCTCGGGCACCGTGAGCACAGGTGCCCACCCCTCCGGCAGGCGATCTGCCTGCAGTTCCTGTCCGGGTTCTACTGGGTGCTCCGCCATACACTGAACATAGCCCCGCTGATAGCGCTGCGTCCTGTGAGACTCAAGAACACGATTCGTCGCCAACGCCGGGGTTCATCGCCTGGTCGGGCCGGGCGTCCTGGGACAGTGGGAAACTGGTTCGAGTTGCCTGGAATCATCGTGAGTGCTCTTGTCCACGGTGTACGCCGTCACTCGACGTCTGCTGTGCTGCCCCGCGCCGCTGTTTCACAGTGACGTCTCCAAGGAGGCGGAATTGCTGGTGCTCAGGCACGAGAATGCAGTTCCTGCGCCGTCAGGTCCCACGGGTGCGCTATGAGCCAGCCGACGGCCTGTGGTTGGCGGCGCTCTCGTCTCTGATACCCCGACGCCGCTGGGCGAAGATGTTCTCGATCTCCCCGGCTACCCTGCTGACCTGGCACCGCAAGCTCGCAACGAACGCATGGGACTACAGTCGATGTCGCCGCCCCGGGAGACCACCCACCGCAGCTACGGTAAAGGCCCTGGTGCTGCGCATGGCCGCCGACAATCCCACCGGGGGTCATCGGCGGATCCACGGTGAGCTGACCCGCCTCGGTCACAAGATCGCCGCTGCTACCGTGTGGAACATCCTGAACCAGGCCGGGATCGACCCCGCCCCGCGCCGCAGCGGACCAACATGGACGCAGTTCCTGACCACCCAGGCCGAACATGTCGTTGCCGTCGACTTCCTCCACGTCGACACCATCAACCTCAAACGCATCTACGCCCTGGTCCTGCTCGAACACCGCAGCCGCCGCGTCCACCTGCTCGGCGTAACCGCCACCCCACGGGCGAATGGACCGCCCAAGCCGCCCGTAACTTCCTCATGGACACCGACACGACGATCATCAAGTTCCTGCTCCGCGGCCGTGCCAGCCAGTTCACCGATGCCTTCGACATGGTCTTCGCCGACGCGGGCCTGCGCGTCCTCAAGAGCCCGCCACAAGCCCCCAAAGCCAACGCACACTGCGAGAGAATGATCGACACCCTACGCCGCGACCTTCTCGACCGAACGCTCATCCTCCACGAGCAGCACCTGCGCCGAACCCTCAGCCGGTACCTGGAGCACTACAACACCGCCCGACCCCACCGCGGTATCGGCCAGCTCTGTCAGTCCTCGTCCTGCCGCTGGTGGGCCCTTTGTGTTCGAAGCGCCGAAAGACAACGGGCAACCCGCGCTCGGCCTGCCAGACCTCGGCGAACGCGGTCAGCCTCGCCGCGTCCTGCCAGCCCATGCACATCCCGGCGGCCTCGACGACGGCGGCCGCACCCAGCAGGGTGGCGCCGGGGCTTCCATGGAGGCAGGCCAGCCCGGCCTCGGCGAGGTCCGGGTCTGGGGACAGTTCCAGGCACCCTCGGAACGTCTGGTGGTGGGCGGCCAGTATCGCAGCGACCTCTGGGGGCTTCCGGGTCGGGGGTCCTGACCGGAACACGGAAGCCGCCTCTGCGCGGGTGGAGGACGCGGGCCCAACTGGGCGGCATGGTGAAGTGATCTCCGTCCGCCAGTTTCCATTCCGCGGACATGCCGATGCCTCGCAGGGGGTGTGAGCGGGACCATGATCGCGTTCGGGTCATGGACAACGTAGCGATCACGACCGACAAATTCGACTTATCTCGGATTGGCACCACACGCGGGACCTTCGGCGCGCAGACTTGTTGGCATCTCAGCCTGAGCCTCACACGGGGGAAATCATGGATCCGATCTTCGGAGAGATCGCACTTGCGGCACTCGGCGGAGCGACCGGCGCATGGGGACAGGCGGCCACGACCGCCATGTGGGAGCGCCTGAAAAACAGATTCGGGCAGGAGCCGGAGGTCGGCGACGTCCTGGACAGACACGACACCGGACCGGAGGCCGTCGCACTGCTCACTGCGGCGCTGCGGCGCGACGCCATCGCGGATCCGGGGTTCCGGGCCGAGATCGAGGCCTGGCGGACGGCCCGCGATCCGTCCGCATCGAACTTCGTGGCGTACTCGACCGGGTTGAACGCGCCCGGTTCGGTGTTCACCGCACCGATCACCATGAACTTCGGCTCGGCGGCAGGCGCGCGGGGAGACGCGTAAGTGCACAACAACGTCGAGGGGTCCAGCGGACTCAACGCCCCCGGAAGTGTGTTCAACGCTCCCATCCACCTTTACTCAGACTGGAGCCCGAAGGACAGGATCCCGACACCGGGTGAGCTCCTGCCCACCGGCTCCGTCCAGCCGCCGTACGGCTATCTGCCGCCGCGGCTCCACGGCCGCGACAGACTGGTCCAGGAGTTGGTGCGCTCCGGACGCGACCGACGCATCCACGTCCTCAGCGGAATGGGCGGCGTGGGGAAGACGGCGACGGCTCTCACGGTGGCGTCGATGATGGAGGAGAAAGGCCATCGCGTCCTCTGGATCAACGGGTCGTCTCCCGACGGCGCGGCCGCCGGATTCCGCCACGCGGCGCTCGTCGCCGGCGCGTCCCCCGAAGCGGCACTGCACGCGTGGCGGGAATCCATGCAGCGGGCCGCCGACCTCCTCTGGCATCATCTGGCCGACTGGGATAAGCCCTGGTTCCTCGTCATCGACAACGCCGACGACCTGGATGTCCTGACGTGCCCCGGATCCCGGCTGTCGTCAGGAGCAGGGTGGATACGCCAGCTGGTCGGGCGATGCCAGGGCATCGTCGTCACCACGCGAGACACCAACAAACGCGTGTGGGGGAACAAGCTCGCCACGTTTCACAGTGTTCAGGGCGTCGACGAGACGAGCGGAGCCAGGATCCTCCTGGATCTCGCCCCCACTGCGGGGGTGATCGCCGATGCGCGGAGGCTGAGCATCCGTCTCTCCAACCTTCCGCTGGCCCTCCACCTCGCGGGGTCCTATCTGGCCGAGGCCGGGGAAGATCCGCTGGCGACGGCGAGAACCTTCGCCGACTACGTCGACGCTGTGTCCCGGTCTCCGCTGTTCCTCGACGTCCACGAACCCGAATCGGCTGGCGACCTGCGTTCGAGCGAGGAACGCGCGCGACACACGATCGGCAGAACCTGGGAACTGTCCTTGGACCTGCTCCGGCGGCGTGGCGTCATGTCCGCGTCGTGGGTGCTCCAGGTCCTGTCATGCTATGCACCCGGAGTCCTCCTCCCTCGCCATGTGGCGGATCCCGACGCGATCACGGCTCACCGGCCCGGCGAGGCCGAAGGCGATCAGATCCGTGACGCTGTGTCCGGCCTGAAGAGGTTCGGGCTGCTGGCCGTCGCCGAGCACGCCGCCGAACCGCGATTTCTGGTGCACCGGCTGGTCGCAGAGGTGACGCTCGCCTCGCTGAAGCACCGGTCACCTGACCAGAGAGACGTCTGGAACACCGCGCGTGACCTCCTCCTGCAGTGCACGCCGTCGCACGGCAGGGATCCCGCGCTCTGGAGAGAATGGGACGAGGTCGTCTCCCACTGGCGAAGCATCATCGACCATGAGCAGAGCTGGTCGGCCCCCGGAGCCTCGAAGGATCTCATGGTCACTGCGGAGTCGGCCATCAGCTACCTTCGGTCGCGAGGTGACTACGTCGCCGCGAACGAGTTCGGCCGGTCGGTGGTCGACAAGGCGGTGGCCCACGGTGAACCCGAGGAAGCGCTCCGAGGTGTCCACTATCAGTCCATCCTGATTCTCCGTGATTCCGGCGACCTGCTCGGCGCCGACGAGGGTTTCCGGGTCCTGACAGAGAAGAACGCGACGTCCTTCGGAGAACGTGATCCGCGGACGCTGGCGTGCCGTTACGAGGCGGCCGCGGTGATGGCCCGACGGGGAGAGCACTCCGAAGCCGTCGCCGAATTCGACGAGGTCATCTCGGTCGAAACCGCCGTCTTCGGGGAAGACGCTCATTGCACCCTCCTGAGCCGGCATGATCGGGCGCTGTCGCTGACGGCGCTGGGCAGATACGACGAGGCGGAGCACGAGATCCGCGCCATTCTCAATCTGTTCACGAGGCTCGTGGGAGAGTCGAATCCCGACACGCTGGCCAGCAGGCACGAGCTGGCGATCATCCTCCGGCATAAGCAGCAGCTGGCCGAGGCGGAAACGGAGTTCCGCCACGTACTCGAAGCTGAGACGAGGGTTCTCGGAGAGAAGCATCCGTCGACCCTCAAGACCCGCCTGAACCTCGCACTGACCATGCAGATAGCAGGCGACGACGTATCGGCCGAGGCCGGATTGCGGGTGCTGCTCAGTGACGCGGAAGAGGTCCTCGGACCCAAGCATCCCGACACCCTGGAGATCAGACACGCGCTTGCGACCTGTCTAGTCCGCTCAAGTAGCACAAACGTCAAACGTGCGGAGAAAGAGTTCCGGAGCATCCTCGACTTCCAGGGAGCGCAACTCGTTCCGCACCACCCGACCGTCCTGGCGGGGCGGGGCAACCTCGCCGCGACGCTCAGACTCCAAGGCAACCACGGCGAGGCAGTGGCCATCTTCAGGGACATCCTGAACATCCGCGAAAAGCATCTGGGCCCGGAACACCCGCTGACACTGGCGACACGGTACGAATGGGCGACCGCCCTTGGCCATAACGGTGACCACCGGAGGGCCGAACGCGAGCTGAAAGGAACTCTCAGAAAGCTACAAGACGCCTTGGGCCCGGATCATCCGTCATGTCTGGCGACGATGGCGGCGATGGGCTCCAACCTCCTGCTCCAGGGAAAACTCAAAGCCGCGGAATCTCAATTGCGGCAAGCCCTCTCGGCCTGCGACCGCAATCGGGAGAACACGAAGATCGAGGCCCGGAACATCCGCAACGACCTGGCCGCGACTCTTCATGCGGCTGGAAAGTGGAAGGAGGCGTCCGCGCTCTTCCAGGAGATCCTGAGAGGCGGCGACGGCGCCGACATCGAATCCGAGGCGATTGAATCAATCAACGGCCTGGCCCTGACCCTCAAGGACCTGGGCCAGATCGACGAGGCGGCGGAGCTTTACCGGAGACTGCTCGACTCCTCCGCCGTGAGCAGGCCGGATAGTCGGCCGATGGTTCTGACGCTGCGGCACAACCGCGCGGTGGTCTGGCGGCTGCAGGGGCGGGTGGACGAGGCCGAAGCGGAGCACATTTCGATTCTCGGCGAACTGCGGAAGACTTTCGGGGAGGAACATCAGAATATTCTCAGTTCACGCCATTCTTTGGCGCGGGCCTGGCTGGAGCAAGGGAAATCAGCGAAAGCCGAGGCCGAGTACAGAAGTGTCCTTGAAATACGGCGCAATAATTACGGTGCGGAGCATCCGTCCACCATCTACACGTGGGGAAACCTGGCCTTCCTGCTTCTTACCACCGAACGCTTCCCCGAGGCCGAAGCCGAGTACCGCAGGACCCTTGAGGTGTGCAGGAGACGCCTGGGGAAGACCCATCCCGAGACGCTCACCACGGAGAACAACCTGGCGATCACTCTGCTGCGGCTCGGCGAGTTCGCCGAGGCCAGAGTCCTTCTGGAGCACGTGGTCAGGGCCAGATCCCGGCTGCTCGGTTCGGACCACCCGGACACCCTCGAAGCACGCGACAGCCTTGCTTGGGCGCGCTCCGGCACCTCGGCCTGAGTGCGCCCTGGAGCCGCGACGTTGGCCCTGGCGGCAGGAGCGGATCTGCGGGTGGTGCAGGGCCTGCTCGGACATGCCAGCATCCGTGCTCACCGCCGACACGTACACGTCGGTGCTGCCGCAGCTTTATCACGACAGCGCCCGGGCCACCGCCCGGCTGGTCCTCAAAGCGGCTCGCAAGACCGCGCGCAAGGTCAACAACGCTCGCCCTGGTACGTGACTCACAGGTGTCCCACCGTGACTCACGATCAGACGACTCGACTACAGGATCGCGGGAAACCCCAGGTCGGAGTGGTAGGGCGCCCGGGGCTCGAACCCGGAACCTACGGATTAAAAGCGACCACTATCGAATCGTGTCTCATTGTGTCGCGGTGTCACGCGTTTTCCGCGTTTGAAATGTCCAAGAATGCCGCCCGGTGTTATGCCATATCAGGTGCCGACGAGCATCCAACGAGCAACTATGGCGTGGGTTGTATCCCTTGACCTTTCTTCCTTTGCATTCGATTGGCGAGCTGACGTCTCGGATGGTTTGCGGTCCACGAAGGGGGTGATTCTGTCCCAACCGACCTGTGATGATCGTTCACGAACGTGCGAATCCGAGATGGGGCCACTACGGACAGCTCGACGACCACATCACCCCGGTCTGGCCGGCGAATCGCCCAGGCGCTGCCGGTAAAGCCATGCAAGCTGGATAACCTGCGCGGATGGCATTATCGGCAGCACAGTCGCCGAGGTCATCGTGTGGCTGGCGTCAGCTTCGCCCACGGCTGTGCGTGGGTCTGCCATCCGTGTTGAGGGCGGGGCATAGGTACCGCTCTAGGCTGACACTCTATCGCTTGCTCGGGTGCCCATGACAGGTCGCCCCCACGCGTTCTGCCAGGGGTTGCTGGCGTTGGTGGCCGCGCCACCTCAAAGCCCGCCTTGACGCCCTCGGCGTCGCGCCCTCCTCCGAAACCCAAGCTGTCCTGCAGCTGCATAAGCCTCGTGCATCGAGTACCTCCACGGAGACCCGCTTGAAGAGCAGTCTCTCGTGATCAGTTCGGCACTCAGGTGCTGGGAGGGCGGTGAGCGCCCGCATCGGCCTCCCAGCACTGGGCACCCTGAGGTACTCGCGAGAACACCCCAAGAGCAACAGTGACGCGCGATACGAAAAGCTCCACTTAAAGCCAGTTCGTACTGTTCTGCGCCGTTGTATAGCTGGTACCCGTGGTGTCGAGGTAATCAGCGATCTCCGACCAGACCTGCCGGGCAGCCTCCTGCCGCAGCGATGTTCCGTGCAGACGCATCTCGGCCACTACCCGTCCCCATTGGCTGACGAACGAGGGAGACCACGCAGCCGTCGAAAGTTTCTCCTTGAGGTCACCGAGCACTCGGGCTTGGTCGGCATGTGTAGACAACACCTCGGCCGCGAGCTTGACGCCGAGGACCTGCTCATCGACCTGGACCTGCCCGAACTGGTCGATGAACAGGCCCTCTGCCACGCCCTCCCGGTATTCGGATGGCCAGGCGACATCGTCCTGGCTCAAGGCGCACGCTTCGACGCCATCGATTCGGACAGTGAAGGTGTTACGCGCAGCCCTCTGCCCGACAGCGACTCCCAAGGCTCGTCTGTCATCCGAAGTGAGGTTCGGCAGGTCGGCGGCCTCCAGGCGTGCGGCCAGACCCCCCATGGCGAACGTGCCGGTACGCAGGTCATTGATCAGCGGCTGTAGCGCCCCGGCAAGCACGTGTTGGAGACGACGGAGCGCCCAGCGAACCCAAAGCAATGCGCCATCGATACAGGTTTCGAGGACCTCGTCCTCGATCTGCTGGAGCGTCGACCGGCCATGTCCTGTGCCATACGAGTTACGGAGCTCGCGAAGTAGACCCGCCAGTTTGCGTGCAGCATCCGCCGCTTGACGCACAGCGGCGTCCTTCGTGATGCCGGGCCCGGGTTGACGCTCGATGGCCTTGTGCGCGAGCCCCAGGACCTTCGCGTAGTCATCTCCGCTGCTGGCCGGGTTGCCCCGCGCCTGCAGGACAACTCGAGCTGTCGCCTCCACCATCTCCTTCGCCGACCCTACGATCAGCGGCCGGTCCTGGTCGCCCACCGCCTTCTTCAGACGGACGAACGGGTCTTGGATCGCTGCCCATGAGGTCTGGTCCAGCGCATCCGGCTTCTTAAGCTCTGCGTTGAGCACATGAGTCGGCACCGCGACATTGTGGACCAACTACTGCACACGGCGCTCGCCTATTCCGACGAGAGGTGACATGCAGCAATGAGCGTGCGTTGCTCGCCACCCTCCCACCTACCAAAGCCCCGGTCGCGGGCTCCCGCATACCGCGTGGCTTCGCCCCGCTGAGCAGGAACGATGCTCGCCGATGCAGTCATGACATATTTCGATCACGTATCAAAGCCCTGTCCGAGTCCGTCATGTAGGAGACGGGTGATATAAGCGTTAGGCGATTGGATGGATTACATCCGCGTTGAAGGGCTTCGAACCAGGTACAGCTCGGTGGTCAGGGAGGGCTTCATGCCACACCTCGGAATGATCAAGATATCGGGCGCCGATTCAGGTCGAGTGGATACGGACCGGTTAATGGAAGCGGTCGCCACGGCCATCGAGGTCGGGTGGGACTCGCCACTTGTCATGTCCGAGGATGAGCCGGAGAACGAGCACGAGCACGGCGGCGCAATCCAGGACTACCGCGTCCTGGGATATCCAGGCGGGGCAACCATCTACGTTCTGCTGGCCGGAGGCGAGCTTGAACAGATCGCGGTTGCGGTCGCTGCGCTCGGCCGTCACCTGACCACGTGGAGTCCTGAACTGCTTGCATATTCTGTGGCTGAGGTGAGTATCTCTCGATACGACGAGCCATACGACGCCGACAACTGGCTACCGCCATTCGATGATGAAGACGACCAGCCACGGCCGCACTGGCCACCGGAGGCGCTGCTAGCCTCGATCTTTCTCGACCTTGAGCTGGTTAGCTGAGGGATTCAGCTGGAGGTCGATTTCCTCGCTGTGGTCAGCGTGGGTGCCCGGCTGTCGCGCCGGGTGGGCGGGGTTCCACGGGCCCGCGGGTCTCCTTTCCTGATCGTGGGGGCGGTTGGTTGGTGGTCAGGTCGGTGCCGGTAGGGCGTGCAGGCGGGCCAGGGCGGTGATGATCTGGCGGGCCCAGGGCCAGTGCGCGGGGATGCGCAGGTGCAGGCGGCGGCCGCCGTGCACCAGCCGGCCGGCCACGGCGAACAGGCGCAGCCGCAGGCGTTTGGGCTCGTAGCGGCGGGCGTCGGTGCCGTGCAGGACGAGCATCTGCATCCATGCGAGCAGTTCGCAGGCCAGGGCGACGATCTCGAGCCAGATCTGGTTCTGGGTGAAGTCGTGCAGGGGCAGGTTGCGCAGGCCGGTGTCCTTAGCGGCGCGGATGCGGTCTTCGGCGCGGGCGCGGCGGCGGTGGCGAAGTTCCAGATCGGCGAGTTGCCCGCCGGGGTGCCGGTGACGAAGCAGGTGAAGCGGTGTCCGTCGAGGTCGGTGAATCGCAGCTGGGCGCCGGGGTGCGGCCGTTCTTTGCGGACGATGACGCGCATGCCTTTGGGCCAGCCGGTCAGCTTCAGCAGGCCGGTGAGCTCGGCGACCCAGGCACCCGGGCGTGGCCGGCGGTCGGCGTTGTAGGCGGGGGTCCAGGCGGTGGCCGGGAGTTTGAGGATGGCGGCGGCGATGTCGTCGGTGATGGTGAAGCCGATGGAGTACTTCAGCCAGCGTCCGGGGCGGGTGAGCCA
Source organism: Nonomuraea sp. CA-141351 (assembly GCF_050944675.1). NCBI lineage: Bacteria > Bacillati > Actinomycetota > Actinomycetes > Streptosporangiales > Streptosporangiaceae > Nonomuraea > Nonomuraea sp. CA-141351. The sequence goes on along the minus strand of NZ_CP191982.1, from coordinate 12,095,959 downwards.
GGCGAGGAACTCGTGGGTGCCGCCGCCGGAGTCGGCGCGGATGAGCGCCTTGCGCCGCAAGTGCTTGGGAAGCTGGGCGAGGGCGAGGCGGGTGGTCTCGATGTGGTCGGCGGCGGTGTTGGAGCCGGCGTTGCCGGGCCGCAGCAGCAGGGCCAGGGGCTCGCCGCCGCCGTCGCCCTGGTGGTCGGCGAAGGCGGTCATCGGGTGGAAGCCGTAGCTTTTCTTCCAGGTCGGGGCCGCGTGCTGCTTGTCGGAGTGCGAGATGACGATGGTGGCGTCGAGATCGACGATCACGGGCTGGCCGTCGGCTCCCGGGGCGCGGTCACCGGCCAGGTGCCAGGCGCGCTGGCGTGCGGTGGCGGGGGCGGCGCGGATCGCGTGCAGTGCGCGGGCTTCATCGGCGGCGAGCCGGTCGATCAGGCGTGAGACGGTCGGGTCGGAGGCGACCGGGCCGAACAGCTCGGGCTGGGAGCGCAGCAGGGCGATGTCGGCCAGGCAGTCCCCGCCGAGTGCCAGGGTGAGGGCCAGATCGGTGACGATCTTCGCGGGATCGTGGACGGTGCGGCTGAGTCGCCAGCGCTCCAGCCGCTGTGACAGGGCCTTGTCCAGTCCGGTGATGCGCAGCGTCTGCATCAGCAGCAGACCACCACCGTGGGAGACCAGCCCTCGGCCGTCGGCGGACACGGTGATCTTGCGGCGAGAAGCGATAGAGTTCACTCGGAAAGTGCCTTCTGATCTGGGTTGGACGGGGCCTTAGACAAGTCCGATCCTCCCAGCTCAAGGGCACTTTTCTTATGTGAATGATCAGGCCGGCTCAAATCCGCCGTGAAAGCCGCAGGCTAGACAAGGACCTCCTGGCGATCAACGCCCGATACCTCCTTGCCGGCGCCGTTCGATCGCTCTGGGAACCCGGCCGGCGGGTAGGCAGTCCCGCAGTTGATCCACACGACATCACCGCCGGCGCTGCCGAACACCCCTGGGGAGGAGCACTCGTCCAAGCCTTGGGGACCCTGCTGATCCGTGCTGCCCAGCTTGAAGCACAGTCAGGCACAGATGCCATGCGTACCGTCCAGGGAGCAGGCGATCCCGCCCTCGCCGCCGACCTGTTGCGAAAAGCACGTCAGACTGCTTCAGAGGACGCCACAGAAGGCTGGACCGAAGATGAGATGCGCGGCCACCTGCTAATCGAGAAGTTCATGGAGGAGCATGCACTTGACTGGAACAGAGCCCGTGATGGTGAGACGCACCGGCAGGCTAACAAACGCAGTGCCGACCAGCTACGCCAGTTGTTGTGGGCGGGTCTGAAAACACTGGCGACGCTCGCATCCTCTCTCCGCCATGTCAACAATGCCTGGCAACTGTTGCATGGCTTGGGCGACGATGAAGTCGTTGCCCTACTGGCCGAACTAGAGACTGAACGAATCGACGCGACCATCGACCAGGACCAGCAGGAGATGGAAGCCGCAGCTGCGGCTCACGCCGCAATTTGGCTTGCGATCCACAGACCTGTGTTGCTGAACGCCGAGCAGTGCCAATGGATCATCGATATTGTCATTGAAGACACCGATACATTTCACCAGCTCGTATATTCGACACTGGTGATGGCAGGGACAGGGCCAGTGAGAGCGGCCGTTGACCGCGTGGACCTGCTCGCAGAGACATACGATGCCATGACTGAATTCGTGCGCGCGCAGACGCTGACCGACCCGGATGATGGAAGTCCGCGCCCTTTCGGTGTGGAGGCCGGCGAGGCGTACAACGACATGCATCGCGCACTCGAAGAAGCACTCGACGATGACGGCGATCTCTACGAGCAGGTGTGCGGGATCTTGGCTGTTGTCGGTGTGGCGGCTGAACTGACAGCGACCGAAGTGAACTCACATCTCGGCATGGAACGTTATATCTCCGCGCCGCACGAACTTACCAGGGAACTACTCAAGAGAGCAGCAGAGCATGCCGCTGTAATTCTCAGCGAGGAAGAATCTGACAGTAACGGCAGCGTACGGCTTAGCGCTCTGTCGATGATCGCCCAGATTGCTCCCGATGCGGCGGGCGAAATGACGACGGATCTGCCGGACCTGGCTAGCGACGACCCTCGCGACGAACCCGCAGCTCGCGCGCGAGCGCACCAATGGGTCGTAGATGCCCTGCGCTTAGTACAGGATCACAGCAGTGGTGATGGGGAGACCAAGGTAGCCGGCAGCCCAGATGCCCAGCTAGTCTGCAAAGCCATCATGGCCGATGAGGAAATGCCTAAATGGCCAATTCAGCGACTAGTAGCGGCAGCAGCAGAAGCAACGGCAAGCTTGTTGCAAGCCTCTTCTCTCAGCAAATCAGCGACACAGATTTTCATGCGAAGGTAGCCGTGCTTTCGCTCACCATCCAATGACGGCCGTAAAGCTGGTCACTCCGCGGCTGAACTGCGGGTGGTGCCGACAAAGGTTGATCTTACTGGCAAGCACCGTGGGGCGGCCTCATGGTGCCTCATGGTGGTCAGGAGATCTTCATGCGGCGCCCGAAGCAAGGATCAGGATCTTCGGGCAGACTCCTGTGCTTCCGCGGCATCCTGCACGTCAAGGAAGGAGACCACCGTCCTGGTTCAGGTCGTACCACATACATGAACAATGGCCGGGCAACAGTGCGATGACGCTGCTAGTTTGTGATTGACATTGTTCGATGGCATCTCTCCATGCGGCGATGGGCTGAGGCACCCCTTTGAAAATTGCTGCCGGTGGTCGCGTGGGGCAACGAAAGACGATCAGGGCCACGTCGGTCTGCACGAGCCGCTGTCGCGAAACCTTGAAGGCATTCACCAGCCACGATCTTCTGCTGCTTCGGACGAAAGACTGACAAGGGGAGGAGGATGGCCGCATGGCCCCCGAGGACAAGCACAACCACCCAGATGGCGTCATCGAGCATGACGGCCTGCTCTGGAAGCCCAAAGAGGGCGCAACGTCGTCCGTGGAGGAGTTCATTGCCGCGCGGGCGCTGTTCATAGAACTTCATGACGACGCTGACTGGAACCCCTGGGTCCTGAACGACCGGGCCAAGGACCTGGAGAGAGCCCAGCAGATCATGGGCGAATGGGCACGCGCCGAACCAGGCCACCGCCCCATGACCAAGAAGCAGATCGACGCGATGATGGCCCGCCAGGATCGCGAGTTCAAGGCGCGGCAGGCCGCCGACCGTGAGCGTTGTGATCGTGACCGCTTACGATATGACCCAGAGCGCGAGCATGCGAGGCTGTCTCTGCTCGAACTTCAATCTCGGATGGAGTTCGAACTGCATGAAGTTGCCGGACTGCGTGATGGCACACGCTTTCCGGCAATGGACCCGCGCAGACGCGCCGAACAGGTGGCCGAACACGACCGCACCATCGCACAGCTGAGATCAGTGATCGAACGGCTCACCAACCTCGTCGGCGACCCCGAGGACGTCGTCGACGCGCATGGCCGGCTGCCCAAGGGTCGGCGCGAAATCACATTATTCTACTACCGTCTAAATCGGCAGTCCGAGGTCGAGGAGTTGCGCGCCAAGCTCCCCGAGATAGACGCCGCTCTGAAGGCAGCCACAAGCCGAGATGAACGCTCCAAGCTCCAGATAAAGTTGGGCTTGGCACGTCAAAAACTGGAGAAGCTCCTCGCCGTCCCGCCACTTGCGTCCGAGGACATGTGTGCGGACTGTCTGGCTCCCTTCTCCAGCCACGGTTGGTCCACTCCGCCTTGGGATGGTCCATGTCCGGCATGGCCCAGCTGGGCTGCTCGGCTCAAGGAAGCTCGGAAGATCCTTTACAGCGCTTCCGCTCCGAAGCAGCCGGTGGCTCCGTTGAAGCCAAAAGCTGAACCGCTCGCGGTGATTCCGTCAGGCCTGCCGATCCCGGAGGTCGTCGAGCGCTTGAAGGAGCTTCAGGACCAGTACCCCGATGCTGAGGTGCGGCGAGGACGAGCCAACCGCTGGGAGCTCTGGCCTGGATCCTCAACGGCCTGAAGATACGCAGGTGTGCATATCTGCATGACGGGTGGCTTGATCTATCAGAAACGAGCGAAGCCGTGATGGGCCTGCCAGGCACAGCTCGACGATCAGGTCACGGCGCCTGGCCGGCAGATCGGCCAGGCTCTGCTGGTAACGCCATGCAAGCCGGATGATCTGTGTGGATGGCATTATCGGCAGGCGCACAGTTGCAGTGAACAGTTCGCTGCGTTTTCCTGGGAACATGGCACAGTCGATCTCGTCCCAAGCTCTCGCGCGTCAGCGCGAGTTCGTAGGCATGAGCGTGACGGAGCTGGCTGAGGCCGTCGGCGTTACTTCGCGCGCCGTTCGCTACTGGGAAGCTGGAACGCGGACAGTGGGTGATCGTTCCTTTGGGCGGCTGCTTGAGGTTTTGGGTTGTGATGCACAAGATCTGACTGGACGTGAGCGAGGAACTGAGACCCTTACGGATCTGCGGCGCGCCGCGGGTATGAGCGCGGAGGAGACTGCATCCGCGCTGCGAGACAAACGAGCTGCGCAGGGGTTGAATGTCAGCGCGGAGAAGATCCGTGACCTGGAGTCGGGCAGACAGGTACGCGGCTGGACGTGGCGATCTCCGGAGACTCCTGGGCGGGTAGTGCGGTTGCTGGCCCAGGTGTACGGGGTTCCTGATCGCCTGGTGATGGACGCTTGGCGTCGTTGTCGTCCACAAGATTCTCTTCCGGTACTTTCGGCTCGGCAACCCCGCCAGATGCCAACCGAATCTCTGACTGCTTGGCATGGCCTCAACGAGCGGCAACGCATTTATCTGACCTGCATCTTCTTGCAGGACCAGGAGGAAGAAAAGGAGCAGCAGCGCAAGCGGCACGCCGGCGAGGTGAGCCAGCCGGCGGCTGTATGGCGACGTATGACTATGGCGCTCTCGGCCCCACCCAACCTCGTTGGGTACACCACTTTGCAGGAGCGGTTGCGCCAGGCCGGCGTTCATGATCCGGGAGCCGGATCCTCGATGGCGGCCCTGGAGCGGCGCGATCTGATCAGAGCATATCGGGACCGGATTTACATCAACGGGATAGGGGATGTGCCGCGTACTCGGGTGGAGATGACCCGGCGTGGCAGGGCTGTCGCCCGTGCGGGTCTCGACGTTCCTCGCGAAACAGGTCCGCCCGCGCCGCTGCTTTCGCAATGGTTGTGGAAGATCACGATCCGGGTTGCACGGGCTGGTGAACAGGGTGTGGACGGTAGCCTGGCCGGGCGTGGACCGCACTACCTGGCCGTAGGGCAAAGTCCTGACGGGCGCACCCCGAGCAGGGGGTTCATCGTGCTCCGCCACCCGGATGGAGTGACCCATGGACCGTACCGGTGGTTCCTCACCGACTCTGGGAAGCGTCACGTTATCGACTACCTTGACGCTTATCGCACCATGTATCCGGAAGTCGGTACTAAGGGCGTCGAAGAGATTTCCCGTTGATTCTTCCGGGAAGCTCTCCACTTTTTGTCGGCGCCTTGGCGTAGGGTTCCGGCTCGTGACGCACGCTGACGACACAACCGACATTCAGCAGACCCACTCCCTCCTGGAAATCGTCAAGGCATTCGCCGTATGCGAGCACGCGATAGCTGGCGAGGACCTGGATGGTCCAAAGCGTCTGGGGCATCTCATCGAGGCCCACGCCATCCTGATGGCGGTTTGCGGGCCTGGGCATCTGATCCGGTTCGAGGAACTGCTGGGCAGGCTTACCGGTGACCGAGCGGGTTCCCTTGAGGGCCTGTTGCCCGACTGGATCGACACCGAGGCCCTCGCGGGTGTGCGGCTCCTGGACAGCGAAGGCGTGGCTACCGAGGACGGTTTCGACTTTCGGCACGAAGCTCAGCGCGTTATCCGGGCCGCGGAGAAGGTCGGTAGGTTCAGCGGCCAGGTGACGAAGCCCAAGCTCGACGACGAGTACAGCCAGGAAGCCGTCTTCAGCGCGATCAAGGGTCCCTTTTATGTGAGGCACCGCACCACGTTGGTGGAGAATCCGACGGTCCGTGTCGGCGGACTCACCGATCTTAAACTGCCGTCCCGCGCCAATGGCTTCTACAAGCCGGTTCCGCAGTACGCGCAGCACAACGGATGGTGGTGGGCCTGCCCCGCCTGTGGGTGGCCGATGAAAGTGACGGTCACCCGTTCGGGCGCACGTACCCGCGGCAGGGTCCGGTGCCTTTATCACTGGCATGAGGAGACGGGTGCGTCCTACGAATTCGTGATGACCTCCAGGAAGAAGACGGCGCCTGAGCTGAGTCCGACCTTTGAGTGTCGGGTGCCGTCCGGACGGTCCGCCCGCTTGTGGACGGGTGCCGTGCCGCGGTTGCCGGAGGCCAAGCCGGTTGAGGACTACATAGCGCTCGTGCGGCCTGTCTGGCGGTACACAGTTGTTCCGGGCTTGCCGGAACTGAGTCTGCATCGGGCTGTGGCAGATGCGCTGAAGGGTACTTCTTGGACGTCTCACCTGTGGCCCAACGGGGACCAGTGTGATCTGTGGATCGCCCACCAGGACGGCGGAGAATCGAGGTTCCCCGCCGACTTCAAGGACTATACGTGGGTGAATCATCTGGTCAGCAAGCTGCACCTCGACGGCGGTGACAGGGGAGGCGCGGAGTATCTGGTTGTTCCTGATCATCGGCAAGAGCAGGTGGCGCAACTCGACATGGTGTGCCGCATGCACGGGATGAAGGCGGCGATGACGGCAACCGCCTATCTGGAAATGATCGTCACCGAGGTCAGGGAAGGCCAGGTATGAGCGGGGAGATGACGGGGCGCGAGGCGGGTCTGGCAGGGGCACTCGCGCTGGCGGCGCTCTACTTCCCCCGCAAGGACGATGAGGACCGCATCCTGGCGGGATTCGAGGAGGCCACGTTCTTCGCGCACCGCAAACCGCAGGCATGGTCGGGATGGGCCAGCCTACCGGCAACGGAGCGCGACGCCATACGCCAGGTGATGGTCTTGATGTCGCCGGAATGGACCGATCCGAAGAAGCTCAAAGCGGCGGTTCTCGCGCTGCTCGGTACACATGCCCCCGATCCGGCCCTGGCCGATAAGTCAGGCGGTTCTCTGCGTCTACCAGAAGGCGAGCCTCACCTGGCCGACGCGGTCATCCCCCGAGTGGGAGGGGCCTACCTCGCGTACGCACAGCGTGTCACCGGCCCGTTCTTCACCTTCGGCAAACGTCCTAAAGCCCAGGCATTCGCGGGTCCGGGAACCTACAAGACCAGGACCGCCTACCTGGGTAAGGAGCACGGCACGACCAGCCGCACCATCCACATCCCAGAAACCCCCGGCTTCCTCGAAGCACCCGGCCACGAGGCATTGCCCCAGGTGAGGACCCGCCCGCAGCGGGACCGGGTAGCGCCGTCGGTAGAGTCCCTCCTCAAGGTCGCCAAGACCCTGAGCGAACAGGACAAGAGCGTCGCCTACTTGCATCAGACCCTCAAGGGCTTCTTCAAGGGCATGAAGACCACCCGAGGAGAACTGACTGAGCTCGACTTGACGTCAGGAGACCTTCAGGTTCTGAACGCACCCACAGGAAGCGGCAAGACGGTCCTCGTCAGGGTGCTGGCATCGTGGGCCGCCCTCAACAGCATCCGGATCGCTCTCGCGGTGACCGACGTTCGCGCCACCCTGGACATGGCCTGGGACATCAACAAGGACCTTGCCTACTTGCATCGGATTGGAAAGCTCGCTGATCCAGCGCACTGCACTCCGCTGATGTCGCCGGCCAGCATGCATCGTCGGGCCATGGACTACGCGGCCCTCAGCCCGTCTGGCCGGATAGACCAGTGGGATCTCCGGACCAGGACCGATCTCGGCCTACTGTCGGCAGGCTGCGCCCAGCGAGCCTTAATGGACCCGCCGACCCTGTATCCATACGGCGAGGAGAACTGCACCTCACTGACCTCCGTGGCTAACGGCTCCGTTCGTCACACCTGCTCCTTCGCACCGGTGTGCGGTAAGTTCCAGCAGTTCTACCAGGCGACCGACGCGGCCGTGATCGTCACCAACCACGCTAACCTGCTGGAAGGACGCACCCGCATTGGCGTCGTCCTGGACGGACAGGAGTTCCACGGCAAGGCCCGCGGTACCAGCGGCATGAGCGTGCTGGAGCTGACGCTGCGGTCCTGCGACGTCCTCATCATTGATGAGATCGACGCCTTCCAGACGCAGGCCATCAGCCGCTGCACCTCCGAAATCACCCTGGCGTCCCGGAAGCGGACCACCGCGCTCCGAGAGATCGATCAGGACGCCAAGAACCTCCCTCTTGCCCATGAGATGGACCTGGTGTCCCCCGTTAGCCATGCCAGGCTCATGGCGGAGATGCTGCTGTTGTGGCTCTGCTCCGATAGCGGGTTGAAGCTGAACCCGGGCAACGAAACGGATGGCCCAGATGGGGCCAGCCGTGACAACGCCGGCTGGCGGTTGGCCCGCTCCCGTGACCGAGAAATCCTCCAGTTGCTCTTTCCGGACGAGACCTCAGCCGAAGAGATACCCCCAGAACTCTTCTCGCTCCTTGACGAGCTCATGCCCGCACGCTGGTACGACGACTCCGCGCCGGGTGAGAGTCCTGGCTTCCCCAGTGGGGCCGATTGGGAAGCCATTCAGGCTGCCCTCACGATCCTTACCGCACAACGCGGTCAGGACTACCTCACCGAGACCCGCGAGGAAATGCGCAAACTCCTCGCGGACATCGTGCCGAACGCGCACAAGCGGTCCGCCACGGTGAACCTCCTGGTCACCCGCAGCGTGCTACGAGAACTCGACACCGCTTTGGACAACCTTCGGGAACAGGCGCAGGCACTGCGCTACCTCGATCTCGGGTCCGTCCGCAAGATCCTCGAAACCATGCGGAGCGGCACAGTCGTCACTCTCTACCCGCTGGCGATGCTGGGCCGATCCATCCACGGTTACCAGGTCAAGGGAATGGAGAACAAGGAGAGGGAAGCCGAACTCCTCTCCCGCTCCTTCGGCGGCGACCCGCACACCTTCGTCTCCGAACTCGGGGGCCTCACCTCCTTGCTGACCGCCGGCGTGCAACGCCCGATCATGGGACTGTCCGCAACCGCCTACCTCCCACAGGCGGTACAGGAACACATCCACGCCCCCGTCCGCTGGTGGCTGCCCGACACCCGCCCCGAATCCATCGTCACCGTTCCTACTCCCGTCCGCGGGCACAACGGCGATGCCATGAGGATCGGAGGACTTCCACCGGAACGGAAACCCAACGCCCTGCGGGATCTCGGCAGGGGTCTGTACGAGCAGCAACTCGCCAGGCGGTTGGCTTCCTTGGAGCGGAAGGACAAAAACCGGGCCCGCGTCATCCTCGCCGTCAACTCCTATGAGCAGGCCGCCTACCTCGCCTCCGGGGTGGCTCAGGCCGACGGCTTGAGCCACCGGGTATGCCTCCTGGTGAAGAGGACCGAGAAGCAGAGCTATGAGGAGCACCTGCCCGCGCAGGTCGACAGGATGATCCGGGAGGAGCTGAAGGACTTCCCCGAACGTGGAGAAATACTGATCGCTCCCCTCGCGGTCATCGGACGGGGCCTCAACATCGTGGTCGGCACCAGATCGGCGGTCAGCGACATCTACCTGTGTGTTCGCCCTGTCCTCAGCATCGAAGACACTGACTGGCTGCACGCGAGCGTCAACGCCGTCGGTATCAATTCTCTCCCGCCAGGCGGGAGTGATGAGCCCTTGGCCGCCGTCATGACGGCCAGCGAGGCATCCTGGAGGCAGCTCTCCAAGATTCTGCGTTCGCCAGCCCGGTTCTCCAACATGGACCACGACCTCCGCAAGGAACTCGTGGCGAGCATGCTGGTCATGCTCATCCAACTCGCGGGCCGTGCCCGCCGGGGCGAGACCGATATGACGCTGCACATCGTGGACCACTCGATCCACGACAAGAAGTTCAGTTCCGACCTGGCCACGATCATCAAACAGATCTACGCCGACTGGAACCCGGAACAGCGCGCGGTGATGAATGAGCTCTACGGCCAGGCACTACAGGCATTCCTGACGTACGCGGGCCTCGACAGCGCCATCATCTGAACTACCGACCCGTCTTCGTCTCCCCCGGGACGGAGGTCGGCATGCTTCCCACATCCGGGGGAGGAACCCGAAAGGCGAGGTACTCCACGATGGGGCGAGGCAACACGCGGCGGGATCTCACCGCGCACACCACATCGATCAGGTGCACCAGGGAACTCCTGGACGGCATGACAGCCCTGGTCTGGGACTTCGGCGATTTCCACTCGCCGACGCGCCGGGCATGGCGGGACCTGGGGAGCCTGGCCGCACGGAACCAGAAAAGGATCAACGGAGAGCAGGAAGCCGACCCGTTCCTCATCCCCTATTCCATCGCTGTCACCGTGCTCCAGCAGATCACTGATGGCTATGTCTACCTGGACAAGTACCTGGCATTCATGGTCACGCTCAACCCTGTCGAGCCCGCGATCCTCGAGACCGTCTTCACCTACCTGGAAGGCGTCGTCCGCAGGATTCCTCTTGACGAGATTCCCTTCATGGACCGGCCCGACCTGGCCCGCCGGATCTCGACCACCAGCGCACAGCGCCTCAGCCTCGCGGACAACATTCTCCACAAGGAGGACGGCCAACCCGCCAGCCCGGACAGCTGGGCCTATGAAGCGGTGAGATGGCACATCGCCAAGAAGTTGGCCTCCGCTTCGTTCCTCGACCGGGAAATGGAGCCGATTCGGGAGGAATACGAGAGCAAGGACGGCGAGAGCAAGTACAGGACAGTCGGCTGGAAGCCCTCGGGCAACATCGCGGCCGTGGAGTACCGGCCGACCAGCGACGGCGACCTGATCGCTTGGGAAGATCCAATGGGCCCGATCCCAGCGCGTCTCGCCCACCCGGTCAACCTCAGCGATGTGGCCACTGCCCGCCCCGAGAACCCAACCCGGGCTCAGGTTCAGTACGCGCTGTCCCGCCTCTCGATCAAGATGGCCACCTACACAGCCGAACCTGTTCCGATCCTGAACCTGGACGCCCATGTCCGTCGCATCAACAACACCGTGATCCACGCCAGCACCGTCCTCGTAGATCAAGGAAAGGACCGGCCGCTGCTGTCGCTTTCTCTGGACGGGCGCGGCCTACACCGGACGAACAAGCACGCGCTGGAAATCCTCTCGAAGATGGACGCCGACAGGTCCTCTCTCGACCTCATCGAAGACCGTGTGGAACATGAGCACAGCCTGCTGAAGGTCTTGGATGAAAACGGCAAGCGAGTGGAGATCCTGACCCCGGCACCTGGAGCGGTCAGGCCGACCATGCCGAAGACAGACACCTTCGCCGTCGGCGCCGGGGCGGGCATCCACCATCTGGCGCTGCTCAGGGAACACCTCGAGCGCGTATTCGGTGACAAGGTTTCTCCCTTCGACCTGCGGTCGAAGGGAAACGTCTTCGGGAAGAGAGCCCACGAGCCGGCTAGCGCCGCCGAAGGCAAAGAGCGCACGCAGAAGAAGGACAAGGGGGAATACATCGACCTTGTGGGTAAGCCGTCCCCCGAGAGCATCCGTCGGTCGATTGAGGCAGCTGGATATCAGAGGCTTCGTATCCTCTGCCTGTGGTATCGACACGAGACCCGGATGCGTATGATCCACGGCCTCGCCCACTCCTACGATCTCAATCCAGATGATCTCGACCCTGTCGACGGTGAATTCCTCCAAGTCGCGCCCGGAATCGAGGCCGTCTTCTATGACGCCCGAGATCTCCTGGAACACGGGCCCGGCACCGAGCGAGCTGCGGACACCGAAAAGATCACCAGCCGGTTCGCGGAGCCGGACATCCTCCTCGCCGCCTGGTGCGAAACAGAGCTCCCCGTGCAAGGCGAAGCTCATCTGGGCATGAAAGCCACCGATATAAAGAAGGCTCTGGAAGAGAGCGACGCCAAGCACCAGGTCGTGCGCGAGCTCGCCAAAGCAGCGGTGCCATCCCAGTTCCTCATCGGCCGCTCGTACGACCCCTTCACCAAGACCTTCAACGTCATCAAAACGCCTGAGAAGGCATTCGAGGACCATCGCGTCTACATGGGACTGCTGGACCTCTACCGGTCCTGCGGCGTCGTGGACGACCGCTTCGAACGCGCGCTCTACCCCGACGACGACCCCTACCCACTGCCTCGTCTGGCGTTCTGCGGCATCCACATCCGCAAGCAGGCCACCGACTCCAAGTACAAGGGAGCACCCAAGAGGATTATCACCGCCTGCGCGATCATCCCCTCCGCCCAGCCCGGAGGCCCCTGGCGCATGCTCGGCTGGAGCAACATCCACCCGGAATGGGAGCACTACACCCAAGCCCAAAGCCATTTCCACGCAGTGGACTACCCCCTTCACACTCAGGACGGGAATAGTGACTTCCAACGCTGGGCGCAGGCCGGCGAGGACGTCCGCATCGCGCTCCAAGAGCTCCAGGACGAACTCGACGGGCTTCCATACGTTCTGATGATCGATGGCCACGCGTGCCGCCGGGTATGGCCTGGCCTTCAGAACAGCCAACAGGGCCTCGGAAAGAAGCCCGACGATCCGCGGCTCTGGCTCCCCGGAACCGGACTCCCTCCTTCTTGGAATCCCGTCAGCATCATCCGGATGAACTGCGCACAGGAAGAAATGCCGCGCCTAGCCTCCGTGACCGAAAAGCAGAAGAACGGCAAGGATGTTCCGCTTAAGACCTCCAGCGACCTGTACTACCCGGCGGATCAAGCCGAAGGCCATCCGTGGTTTCTATTCACCGAACCGAGAAACTACGGCAAGAAGCGCCACGGCCAATGGAAGACACGCTGGCGCGCCGACCCAGGTCAGGCGTCAAACAACGCCGATGAGCGCAAAGAAAACGAGCTCAACGCCCCGTGGTACGCCATGACCACCCGCGAGATCACCCCGATGTACACGAGAGACGGCTACAGCCGGGAACTCCTCGCTGTCGCTGCCGCGCGGCTGAGCCACCAGGCCCTCTCATGGTCGGACCGGACCCGCTACCCTGCCCCTCTCCACGCCGCACTTCAAATGGATCTCGGTCACCCGCAGTACCGTCGCTCCGCACCGAAAGACCCCGAGAGCATGGAGATCCTTAGGCAGGCCACTGGTAACGATGTGTAGGGGCAAGCCCTGCCTCTTGGGAGGCGTGATCTCGTCGTCATCCGGCTCGGTCGGCCGAACGCTTCTGAGACTGACATTCCATGGAGTTTCGGATGTTCCGCCAGGTAGAAACATCCGAGAGAGTGGGGATTCGGCTCTCAAAGGGAAATCCGATAATTCCACTCCTCTAGTTCGAGGAAGGATAATCTGCCACATGCAATCGAAAGTGATCCTAAATTGGCTTTAGGGGATCGGTGAGTGATTTTTTCGGTCTCAACGGGATCTGGTTCAAACTTCGTGACGCGGTAACTGTGCGCCTGCCGGTAATGTCATCCGGCCAGGTCATGGCCTTGCGGAGTTTCTCCGGGCGTGCGTGAGCTTCGGTCACGCAGCGACGCGAACCGAGTGCGGCATGATGATCGGTCGCGCTCCTTCGCCTGCCCTATCTGACCGTCACGAACGCTTTCGCCGCGCGACGGCTACTGCCAAGGGGCGATCGAGCCAAAGGCATCGGGATCCTCGCTCTGTGCCACCAGATCACCATCCTCGAACGACAGCTCGGCGCCGACGCCAGAGTGAGATTCGCTCCCGAAGACCGTGTCTTCCTGGCCGCCCTCCTACATCGCTGCCTCACGGGGTCCTGCGCCGACTGCGGCTTCTCGTTCGGCCGGGTACCGTCCTGCGCTGGCACCGTGATCTGGTGAAGCAGCGGCGGCCCGTACCTGCCGGCCAAAGCGGCCTAGCTAGGCGCCGCCCACCGTCCGCTCCATCCGTGCCCTCGGGTTGATGGCGGAGCCCCCATGAAGATCGAGGGCAACATTCGCGCTATGGTCCTCCCAAAATGTCAGTGTCCTGTCGCACACTGGGTCCAAGCCAAGACGAGGCATAAGGGAGGTGGCATCGAGTGTGGACGGGATAATACGTAGCGATTCGGCAGAAATTCTCCAATACCTGCACAAACATCTCGATAACCACTTTCGGGCGCTGTGCGAAGGTCGGCAGCTGCTGCAGCCGACAGCTCCTGTCTTTGCGCTGGAGCATGACCTCAGCGGCGTCGAGTTCGAGTTGCTCCTAGCTGCGGTGCGTGGCGCTGTTGCGCACGGATTCGATGCTCGCTACCACCTCTGGTGGTTACCCTTCGTGGTGTACGCCGCCGAGATCGGTTACGACTATGTCGGTGGCGAGTACTGGCCACTCTTTGCCCAGAAGACACCAGGCTGGGAGAGCAGCAAGGGTTGGAACGTTTCCGGCAACCGCGTCCGCATCAAGCAGTGGTTTAAGCAGTTCTCGGTCGACTATGGGGGGGTCGAGCCGAAGGGCAGCTTCGCCACGAACTTCAACATCATAGCCTGGCCGATTACACATGCCGTTATGCCAGCCTACCTCCAGCGGCAGTTGGCCCTGCTTCTGTTCGAGTCGCGCGCAGTACTGACCACGGAGCTGCTGAGTGATCCACGCGCAATGGGTGCATGCTTGGCGTCGCGCACGGGGCGATACAGCGAGCGGTTCCAGATCTTCTGTGCTAACCAGAGCCTTCTCGGCCAGGTCGCCGCGGCGCTGCTCGCAGGCGACGACGAGGAGTCCCCTTATCTTGTGCGGTCGACGCTTATTCGTCTGGTCGACGACCTGTCCAGCGAGCGACAGGCACGTACCTGGTTGACTAGCGCCAAGCGCTCGGCTGACTTGGTACGTTCCAGAGGATTTCGTCCGAACAAATCGGAGCTTGGGGCTGCGCAACGAGGGAAGCGTCTCCCGGCTATCGTCCATCCGAAGCTTCTGCTCCGGCGTGAGAACGATGGCTGGCGTCCGTACGTGGAATTGCCCGATCTCACGCCGCTGCAGGCGCGGCAAAAGCAGGTCGAGCAGGAACTCCGGAATCTGCGCCCGAGGGTGAATGGCCACCGTGGCCCACTTCCCCGAGGAAAACTGATGTATCCGGACACGGTGCTCCTCTCCGCTTGGCCTCGGCCCGATATACCACTTATCCAGTTGGAGCGCGGTTCACCGGCCGTGAACAGTGTTCTCGCCGAGAATTGCTCCATCAGTCGAGGCCCGTGGTGGGTGTTCCGGAAGCAAGCAGACGGGCTGGCTATGGAGGTCAGGGGCAAGTTCGTGCGGCCCGGCCACGAGTATTGCCTAGTTGGAGGGGTCGAGACTGATCCTCCAGCGCTGCCATGGGTTGATAAAGCGATTGTCTTGGCTGACGGAGTGCACGCCTTCGATCTGAAGGTGCCGCAAAACGTTGCTGAAGCGGACATTGTCCGGCTTGCCGCGGTAGGCCTGTCGGTAGTGTCGGATGTCTCTATCCGACCGGTCGGGCTCGTGCCGGGTTCCTGGGATGGGGAAGGTGCTGTCGAGTGGCTGGCCGAGGAGCCAGCAATGCTGGCGGTGCGGTCTACGCGAGCCGCGGATAAGTGCGCGGTGACCGTCGATCACGGCATGCCCTTCGTGCTCGATTGGCCTTCGGCCGAGCCAGAGTTGATCTTCGCTCTTGAGGGCCTCGCAGTGGGCATACATGAGGTGCGCGTGTCGCTACTGACGGCAGGCACGAGCGCATCCCTTGCAGGTGGTTCGCTGATGGTGACGATCCGCGACGCGCACGCGACTTCTGCAGAAGGCACGGAGGGCTCGGGAATCCGGCTGTTTGCCACACCAGCACGCCCAAAGCTGACCGAGCTCTGGGATGGTAAGGCCGCCCTCTCGGTCGATGGACCGCTCAATGCAACAGCGGAACTGACGATCGTGCTGCGTGACGATGCGGGGAAAGAACTGGCACAGCATCCTCAGGTCATCTCACTTCCCTTCAGTGACGGCGCTTGGAAGAGGTTCGCAGATCAGCACCTGCGCAAGGGAAACCTGCTCGGCTCCTACGACGAGGCCGAGGCTTGCGAAATATCGGTGTCTCGGAGCGGAGTGGGCTTCGCGTCGCTGATCTGCGAACGAGGCTTCGACCCTCTCCGTTGGGTGCTTACCAAGCGCCGCCGCGGCGGACACGAAGCACGCCTAATTGATCGCACAGACGGAGGCACCCAGGTGCGCCTGTTTCGGACGGAAGCGCCCCTGATCGGTGAGGAATGCGATGCCCACGAGCCGATAGCCGTCCCAGTGAGTGGCGGAATGCTGGAGGCGACGTCCGGCAACGTGACCGCTGGCATCATACTGCCGCCTGAGCCTAACCGGCTGCGCCAGACGCCGTATGACCGTCCAGTGGTCCGGTACGCAAACCAGTCACTGTCCGAGGTGCAGCGCCTCATCGTTGGCCACCGTCGCTGGCTAGACGCTGATCTGCCTGCTGATCCCTTTGCTCATCGTCAGAGGGAACAGGCTCTCAGCGCCATCACGACCGCCCTCGTGTCCCTTGTCGCCGGAAAGAGGTGGGCTCGCCTGGAACGCAGACGCGTCCCTCTCAGTGGTCGCAAGCCGCCTGACTTGTTGGACGAGATGCAGGAACTCGTGGGCGACGCTCCGTTGCAGCGTGCGGTGGCCCAGCAGATCGCTGACCATCTCTGGCAGTGGTTGGACTCGCCGGCTGCGCTGAGAGAGGGATTCGCCGAAGCGATAGCTGCCATCGCGGGAGGCAGCGGTATCGGCGATTCGCGTACCGCAGCCGAGTTTCTACTGCAACTTGCTAGCAGGCCGGGACATCTCGCGAGTTGGGGCGAGACTGAACGAGATAGGTTCTTGAACTGTGTGCTCCACTCTCCCGTCCTCATCCGGGCGGCCCGATTCGCGGTGCTTGGAACTGAAGAGCTACAGGAAATATCGGACTATCCGATTGCCGGAGATCATCGATGAGCATAATTCCGCTCAGTGGCCGAGAGACTGCAGAACGTACTGTTCGCGCGCTGGGGCTGGATGAGACGGTAACTGACATTTCCTCTACGGAGGCGCTTTGCGCTTCACTTCGCCGCGCGGCTTCGTTCATGTGCCCGGCGACGCCGCGCCAACTCGTGGAGGCCGTACTTGAGGCAGTCAGCTTCCTCGATGAATCATTATCCATGAGCCGTAGCCGGGTCGCGGAGCAGTTGGATCTGTTGGTGTCGATTGGTGACCTGGTCGAACTCCCTCGACCGGGGGGTCATGGAGGGCGGCAGCTATACCTGGCGCCGCCGTCATATGTGAGGAAGGCGCCCGGGCAGCACCTCCTACTTGGCGTGCGCCCCAACGGTGCACCGCTCGTTGACGAGTCGGTGGGCGCGGAGGTGCAGTACGAGAACCATACGCGCTTTGTTGAACTCGACGCCGAGGTGGCGCCTGTCCAACTGCGTGCCGCTGGCCTACACGAGATCCGCCGTGAGCACTGGCTCAAGCACCCGAGTGTGAGTCGAGCTGCCGATGTTGTTGGTGCGATGCGTCAGCGCTTGGATAGGGCGGCGGAGTCTGGTTACATCGACGGCCTGACGATCATTGATTCAGGGAAACCCGTTCGCTACTATCGCGGCCGCTGGCGGCTACTCGCGGACGGCGATTCTGGAGACTTCGTTGGCCGTCGACCTCAGGCATACGGCTCGGACCTGTGGTGCCTCGTGCGTATCGAGCAAGGCGTGCCTCGCGCGCTTGTGGATCTACCTGTCGATGACCTTGCTGGATCAGGGTGCGATGAGGCGTGGCGCTTTCAGGCAGCCATCGATGCCGTGGCGGATCAGCCACAACTGCTACGCGTCCGGTCTGCTGTAGGAGCGGACGGGAGCCGAGTTCTGGACTTGTTTGGCCCTGTGCCCGGGTGGGCGCAGCGCCATCTCGAACTCGTGGGAATCCCTGTCTCGCGGACAAGGGGAGCGTTGATCTCCTATCGCGTACCGATTTCCGTAATCGGCGAGTTGTCGGCTTTCTTCGTTGACATGCTGTGGATGAGCATCAGGGAAGAGGGAGAAGTAGTGTGACGGTGGAAGCGCCTACGATCGCGGAGACGGTCGCGAAGATTCAGGCTGCGCTTCAGGACTACATCGAGGCGACCTACCACGTTGGGCATCCAACCGTGATTGAGCAGCGTCGTGTCCTACTCGAGCAGGAAGGTGTGCTGTTCCGCGCGCCTTTTATCGAGAGCACTCCCCGCTATCAGGCGGGACGACGCTTTGCCGGTCTCGAACTCGACGCTGCTGTCCACGCGCTCTTCGGCAGCCTGACGACACATGTGGGTGGGCTGAGACCGCTGCTTTATGACCCGCCCTATACCCACCAAGCTGAGGCGCTCGAGTGGACGGCTCGCGATGGCCTCAGCCTGGCGGTCACTACTGGCACGGGCTCGGGAAAGACGGAGTCGTTTCTCCTGCCGATGCTGGCGAAGCTTGCGGCGGAAGCTGCCCACAAGCCCGAGTCGTTCGCGGCGCCCGCTGTCCGGTCCTTGATCCTCTATCCGATGAACGCGCTAGTGAACGACCAATTAGGTCGTCTTCGACTACTGCTCGGCGACCCACGCGTCAGTGGCCAATTCAGCGCCTGGGCTGGCCGTCCAGCCCGATTCGCGCGCTACACCAGCCGAACGTTGTACCCCGGTGTACGGAAGGTTGGGAAGGATCAAGCGCGGCTTCGCTCGATCGAGGACTTCTACATTCAGCTGATCGACCAGGCGTCCGACCCGTCATCGCCCTGGCGCGACGACGCAGCAGCTCTCATCGACAAGCTGCGGTCACGCGGAAAATGGCCAGCCAAGCCGGACCTGAAGGCATGGTATGGCGAGAAGGCTTCCCGCTGGAAGAACAAGGATGGCGAGTTTGTCCGGGCTGTCCTTCAGCCCGACGACCCCGAACTGCTGACACGCCATGAGGTGCTAGAGGCACCTCCAGATGTGTTAATCACGAATTATTCGATGCTCGAGTACATGCTGATGCGCCCGCTCGAGCGGCCGGTGTTCGATGCTACGCGGGCTTGGTTGGAGAACAACCCCGACGAGAGGTTTCTCCTGATCATCGATGAGGCCCATCTCTACCGAGGTGCGGCTGGCGCCGAGGTTGCACTTCTGCTGCGGCGCCTTCGCGCGCGGCTTGGGATCCCGCCGGACCGGTTGCAGGTGATCTGCACCAGTGCGAGCTTCGCGAGCGCTGAGTATGCGCGTAAGTTCGCCGCGCAGTTGAGCGGCAAGTCCGAGGTCGACTTCAGGACCGTGGAGGGTCGGCTCGCGTTGCGGGAACTGGCCGAAACAGGCAGCGACCAGGACGCGCAGGCCCTCGCTTCAGTGCCTATGCACGCCTTCTATGAGGGTGAGGGCGACGAGGCTCGCATCGCCGCCGTTCAGGGTCTTCTGAATTACCGTGAGGTAACTGTGACGGAGGGCGCGACAGTCGGCGAACTCCTGCACGATGCACTCAGTGCCTTCGGTCCGATGAATCTACTGGTCAACGAGACCATGAAGCAGGCGCAGCCGGTAAACGAGTTGGGCGCGCTCATCTTCCCAACGGTAGAGAAGGAATTTGCTGACAGGGCCGTTTCCGCGCTCGTGGCGCTTGGCAGCGCGGCGCGCCGGTCGGCGGATGACGCGGGTCTGCTGCCGTGTCGTGTGCATACGTTCTTTCGTGGTCTGCCCGGCCTCTGGGCCTGCCTCGACCCGGACTGTCCGGACGTTGACCGGGAGGCGCACCCGCTTCCGGGGCCGGTGGGTAAGCTCTACGCACAACCGCGGGCAACCTGCAGTTGTGGCGCCAGAGTCTTCGAGTTATTCACATGCCGGCACTGTGGCTCCGCCTATGCGCGGGCCTACACCGATGACGTCCTCGAGCCGTCCGACCTGTGGCACGAGCCAGGGGGAACGTTCCAGTCGGCATCAGGTTTCATTCCAGAACTCCAGCCCCTTGACCTCCTGCTCGAGCATCCGTCCGAGGGGGATGTCCTACCCGCCGACCTCGATCTGATCACTGGTCGGCTCAATCCGGAAGAACTTGGTTCCCGCATCCGCGGCGTCTTCATTCCTCGACTTCGGGGAGGAGAGTCCGTCAAGGGTGACGACGATGACGATGAGGAGCAGGCCGAGGCAAACGGAGAGTTCAAACCCTGTGGTGTCTGCGGGCAACTCGCGGGCTTTGGTCGATCATCGGTGCAGGATCACCAAACGAAGGGTGATCAGCCGTTCCAAGCCCTCGTGACACGTCAGATCGAGGTTCAGCCGCCAGGCGCACAGCCGTATACCGACTTTGCGCCGTTGCGCGGTCGTAAAGTACTCGTGTTCTCGGACTCCAGGCAAGTCGCCGCCCGGCTGGCACCCAACCTGCAGAGCTATTCGATGCGAGACGTCATTCGGCCCTTGATCTTGCGTGGGTGGCGGGAACTGGCGAATCAACCGTTGCTGGCGCCGTCGCTCAGCTTGGAGCGTCTGTTTCTGGCCGTGACGGTCGGAGCGCGGCTACTGTCGGTGCGATTGCGCCCGGAACTGCGTCCCACGGAGACACTCCACATCTTGGGCCAGGTCGCACAAGCGATCGACAAGGGTGCGCTCAAGGGTAACGTGGGTGAGTTGGTGCCACTCCTGAGCACCGCCTCGCCGCCGCAGTCGCTGTTGCGGGCTATGTATGCAACGCTGACAGATAGGTACTACGGGCTGTCGTCCCTGGGGCTGGCTTCTCTCCGTGAGCGGGCGGATCTGACCGATGTGTTGCTGACGAGCCTGCCGGACATCGAGGGGGTCGCGACCAGCGCCGATGCCAAACTCGCTCTCGTGCGATTGTGGCTGGCGCAGTGGAGTACTCCTGCCCGCGGGATCTGGTTCCCGTCAATGACCGACGGTGACTGGTTGCAGACGAAACGCGGCGTCAAATCGCACGCTGGTAAGTTCCAATCGATCGAGCGGTGGCTTGATTCGAGCTCGGCAAAGAAGAAGTTCAGAGATGGCTGGCTGCAGACGTTGCTCACGACTTTCTGCGAACCGGTGGCGGGCAAGTTTCGTTTGTCGGCCACGAAGATTGCCCTGGAAATTGGTGGGCTGTGGGGCTATTGCATGCGCTGCCGCTTTACACAGCGGCCGTTCCCCGGCACAGCTCGGTGTGTCAGCTGCGGCGCCGATCAGGTTAGGACGCTCAACCCTGAGACCGATCCGGTCTTCCAAGCCCGTAAGGGTTACTACCGGGCCAGCGCGGCCCGGGCTCTCAGCGACCCGGCTGAATCGCCGATGAGTATTATTGCCGCCGAGCACACGGCGCAGCTCAATGCTGCCCAGTCCGACGCAGCGTTCTCCAAGGCAGAAGAGCACGAATTGCTGTTCCAGGATGTGGACCTCGGATTGGCCCGCCCAGGAGAGCAGACACGCGCCGCCATCGACGTTCTGTCTTGCACGACAACCATGGAAGTGGGCATCGACATTGGCAGTCTGACCGGCGTCGCTCTTCGCAACATGCCACCATCGCGCGCCAACTATCAACAGCGTGCAGGTCGGGCGGGTCGTAGGGGCAACGCAGTCGCCACTGTGCTCGCCTTCGGGAGCGCCGACACACACGATGACCACTACTTCCGTCAGCCAGAACTCATGATCAGAGGGAAAGTCGATGACCCGGTGCTGACAATGGACAACGATGAGATCGCTCGGCGTCACGTCATCGCGTACCTGCTTCAGCGCTATCACCAGGATCGGCTGCCGACGATTGACCCAGACGAGCAGCCGCAGCTTTTCGAGGTCCTTGGGACTGTCGAGGCATTTGTGAGGACAACCTCACCGCTGAACCGGACCGACCTGGAAGAGTGGCTGAAGACCTGGGAGAGTACGCTCCGTGAGGAGGTTGCGTCGTGGCTTCCCGATGAGTTGAGCCAGGCCGATCGCGAATCCGTTCTCGGAGGCGTCGTCGCGACGACGCTCCATGAGATTGACAAGGCTCTTGACCTTGACCTCGACGGTAGTCTGCCCAATACCTCCGAGGGTGATGCCCCACCGGAGTCCGATGAGGTGGAAGCAGACGGCCCGGCCGAGGACGGTGCCGAGGAGCCGAGCGTCCAGCGGAGTCAGACGAACCTACTCGACCGACTGCTGTACAAAGGAGTGCTGCCGCGCTACGCGTTTCCGACGGATGTTGTTGCCTTTCACGTCTTCGATCTCGATCGATCGACACGCTTCAAGGCCGAGTTCCGCTACGAGCCCAGTCAGGGTCTCCCGGTGGCGCTCAGCCAGTACGCACCGGGCAAAGTGGTGTGGATCGACAACAAGGAGTGGACCTCGGGCGCTATCTACGCGCCGGTCCAGAAGGAACGCTTTCAGGCCTGGCAGGACAAACTGCTCTACTTCGAGTGCCAGGTCTGCCACTACGCCAAGCACTTCCCCTATGACCAGGCTGAGCGCGGGGAAGAACGCGACTGCCCGGCTTGCGGCGCCGTGGACAAGTTCGGTAAGGCCAAGAATTGGATGCGTCCACCGGGGTTTGCGCACCCGGCCGAGAAGGATCCCGGCACAAGTCCCGACGATGCGCCCGCGGTCAGTTATGCCACGCGGGCCAAGCTCATGGCGCCTGGACCAACCGAGAAGACTGCCTGGCAGCGCGTCACTGATTCCCTGGAGCAGACGTATCGCCGCGAGACCCTGCTCGTCAGTAATACGGGCCCGCGCAGCGAAGGTTACACCTACTGCACCCGCTGTGGGCTCATCGAGCCGACAGCGACCGCGTCGGGTGTGGTGATTGGAACGCACAGGAAGCCTTACCCAGACGAGAAGGAACCGAATTGCGCCGGCTCGGCATCGACGCGGGGCTTGGTACTGGGCACGGACTTCATTTCCGATGTGCTCCTGGTTCGCATGAAAGTAGCTGCGCCCATCACCCTTAGGCCAACGTTTCTGTCGACGCACATCGCGCTTCGTACGGTTGCTGAGGCACTGACAATTGCTGCGACTCGAAAGCTAGATATCGAGGCGACGGAACTGCAGGCGGAGTACCGACCTGCGCTGACTTCGTTGGGTAGGGAAGGCCTCGAGGCCGAGATCTACGTGTACGACACACTCGCTGGCGGTGCAGGCTTCACCCGCCGGGTCAACGACTACGGTATGGAGATCTTCGAACGGACACTGGAACGTCTCGAGGACTGCCCAGCAAATTGTGATGAATCCTGCTATCGCTGTCTGCGTAGTTTCCGCAACCGGTTCGAGCACAACCTCCTCGACCGGCACGTCGGCGCCAGTCTTCTGCGCTACTTGATTCACGGAACCCTACCGGTCTTGGACAAGGAGCGGCTCGAGCGGTCATCCGACAGGCTTTTCGAGGATCTCATCGGTCGAGAGATCAGCGGCATCCGGTTCGAACGAGGCATCGCGATCGAGATCGAGGGTATCGGGCCGGTCACTGCGCCCATCCTGGCGACGCGGAGCAGCCAGCAGTGGATTTTCGGTGTGCACGGTCCCCTGACCCCCGATGTGGCACCGACCGATGAGTTACGCGACGCCAAGGAATTCGGCAGTGTCCCGGTAAGTTTGATCGATGACATGGTGATCTCTCGCAATCTCCCGTTCGCCAGCCAACTAGTTCAGCGGGCACTGACGTGAGCGAGAGGATCTCGTTTCCCACCGGCGTCGAGGCATCCGAGGCGCTGTTGCCACGGCAACCTGCATTTTGGAGCCACTCCTCCTTACGCGAGATGGAGGCGTGTCCGCGACGCTGGATGTTGTCGCGGTCGGAGTATCCGAAGCTTTGGGAGAAGCGTGGTTACCCCCAACTCCCTGTCGCCGCGACCCTCTTCGGAGATGTCGTACATGCGGCGCTCGAAACCATCGTCCGGAAGCTAGTGACAGCTGGATGCACATCGCCCCGGAATGCGCAGGCAGTCCAGGTACTCCGCGACCTCGGTGGCATCACAGCTGTGGTGGAGGCGGCATCGGGCGATCGGCTAGCCAGGTTGAAGGGCAATCCTCGCCTGGACGATGATCGAATGAAGCGCATAAGCGTCGAACTCAGTGACCGTGTCCCTCAGGCGCGCGTTCACGTACAGGCGTACTTGAGTCGGACCGCGCTGCCTCCAACTCCGCAGACAGCCAGGCCCCAGGCCGATCCCGGGACGTCGGTGGGTGGACCGGCGTCCGGCCGAAGGCCTGCGGGGCTGGGTACACATCCTGAGATCCCGTTGGTTTCTGAGACGCTGCGGTTGATGGGCCGCGTCGATCTGCTCACTGCTACTCAGGACCGTGTCGCCATCACCGACTACAAGACGGGCGCAGAGGATCCGAGTCACCTCGATCAACTCCGGCTATACGCAGTGTTGTGGGATCTTGACCGGATCGCTAACCCCGACCGGAGGCCGGCGACCGAGCTGACCGCCTCCTATCCAACACATGAGATCACGGTACCTGCACCGGAAGAACCCGAGCTGCGGGATCTGGAGGAAACCGTAAGGCAGAGGATCGCCACTGCGGAGACCGAGTTGATCGCATCCGTACCAAAGGCACTCCCAGATGGCCAGAAGTGTTCACTCTGCCAGGTGCGGCAGCTCTGCGATGCTTACTGGGAGCAAGCGCCGGAAGTCCACACGCTTTCTGCTGGAGCTTGGTTCGACTACCAGGGTGTTGTCGGCCCTCAAAACGGCGCGCGCAGTTGGTGGCTGCTCAGTGAGCGCACCGGTCAGAAGACGATGCTGCTCCGGACAGCGGCGACCACGAATGCGTTACCGACTGGTCGTCGGATTCGCGTGCTGAACCTTCGACTTGACGACGATCCCGAGGTGGAGATAACCGTGGCGACACTGACCGCAGCATCGGAGATTTTTGTCCTGACCAACAAGGAGAGTTAATGGTGTTCGTCGCCACCAGGGTGTTGGGGGGCGAACGAGACCAATTCGTCTTCAATAGGCAACGGTACGCGGGCACCGTGCCGCACCGGCCGGACCAGCCGGTGGGAACGCATGGACTCCAGGACATTCTGGCTCGTCGCCCTCCGCTGGCACCAGCGCTCGAGCCACCAGTCGGCGACCTTGGTGTCTGCGTCGGACAGTTCGGGATTCAGCAGATACTTCGGTTCCCGGTCGATGCCGAGTGAGTAATCTCGCAGGTTCTCGACCAGTGGAACGCCATAGAGGATGCGTTCGCGCCCGTGCCTAAGTAGTTCGTTGGCGGGCCAACCGAGTGCGGCGAGCCCTAGCCGCACCTTGCGTAGGCGAGGGCTGACACCCTCACCGAACAGGCTGTTGACCCGGACGAGTGAGCCGCGCAGCCCCGAAAGCCTGACGAGGGCGTCGACGGTCTCTTCTGAGAAGTGAGAGGTTCCAAATGACCGTGATCGTCCGAGTTCGTGGAAGCCCATACGCGTGTTGCTGTCGCCCCCCATGATCTCAGCAGGCCAGAACAGCCGGTTGTACTGGCTTGATCCGGTGCCGTAGAGCGACGTCGTTCCTACAAAGGAGAGGCGGGCTTCGCGCAGGATGGGACGACCCGCCATCGCCGACGCGATCTCGCTTGGGCGCGCGTACTTCTCGCGGTAAGCGGCCAGTACCCGAGGCGAGACGGCCAGCGCGCCCACCAGTTTCCCCGCTGCCAGCGCGTTGTAGGGTGCCACGGCGCCGCAGACGGTGAGGTCGGCGATGACGGTTCCGACTCGTTCTCCTCTTGCACGGCGCACCACGCGACGCATCTGCGTACGCGCTTTAGGATCCGAAAAGGCCTTTATGAGTCCTTCAACCGTGGGAGGGGAGAGATAGGTCCCGAGCAGAGTCGCAATCTCTAGGGCCTCAGCGAGCGCCGACGAACGCTTGCTCCGAAATAGGTCCGTCGTGGCACGATGCACCCACGCGTCGCGCTCGATGTTGCGGACCTCGCGGATTGTGCCGGCCTGGTGGTGCCTCTGACGATGCCGCTCGGCGTCAGTCCGCAGCCGGGCAATGACCTCAGGGGTAGGTGTCGCCAGGTCGGTGGGTTGGAGAATTCCATCGCGGAGGAGATCGTCGACGTAGATCTCACTTTGCTGGCAATGGATCCGCTGGGCCAGCCAGCAGGCCATATCGCCAGTGGGCTGAGCTTGCACCTGCTTGAGGAACTGATCGGTCTCCCAACCCATCCAGTGGTCGCGCTCAGCGATCTGGACGACCGGGCTGGAGATTGCCGCCAGCCCGATCACGGCGTGGAAATCGGTGGCTGCATCCCGGATCAGGATGGGCATCGAGCGGCCCGGAACAGTCGCGTAGGCGTTGGACCAAGTGTGGCGAAAGTAGCGCCAGATGTCGTGGAGCTTGAAACCGGTCAGCTCGCACGTCGAGGAGTCGACAATCTGCACGTAGGGTTTGATGACATCCGTGGACGCACCGGTACGCTCAAGCGCGTCCGCCAATTCTCGGCCGTCGCGCATCAAGTTGAAGATGGAGACCAACCGGTCACCCTGCTGGTGCGTGCGCTCCATGCTCTCGACGAATCGTCGAACGCTGCCCTTCCTGAGCTGCTCATCCCGGCGTAGGTGCTCTTGACTCCGGATCCGGGCCTTCTCCGCCTCGCGGTTGCTGTGCACCGACGGGGGCGCAAGGACAGCCCTGGACTTGTCGATCCGAACTGTCCAGCCTTGATTCACAAGATCGATGGTGGTGTGAGCCGCTGCAGCAAGTAGAGGCTGGTCGTATAGCTTGGTGATCTTGGCCATCCGGATCCAGTGGTCGCGGTCACCTAGAGCCTCGGCGTCCTCCGTAGTACTCGCGAGGAGGGTGCAGAGTCGGGCGAACCCTTGCCGTTCCCTAGGGGAAGCATCGGCCGGGAGGCTTAGGGGAACGAGCATGGCCTCTTGTTTCATGACTTCTGGAGCATCCGTCCGTAGGTCCTGCTCCACAGTTGCAGGAGAGCGTCGCAGTTGTGGCCGTCACGGTCCAGGAGCGTTGTGGTGCGGGCCAAGGATAGGAGGAACAGTTCGAGTGCAATGCGCAATTCTGCTGCCGCCTCATCACTCAGCGCCTGGAGAGGACGGTACAACGCCGCGAAGGCGGGATGGTCGATGTTCAGCGTTACGTCGAGCGTGCGCCGCTTCAGGACTGAGGTGAACATCGTCTCGATTGGAAGTTGCTCCGACCCGATCCGGTAGCTGAGGGCGCCTGAGCCCTTCCCAGCCGTCCGGATGACGGGCAGGTCGACATCCGCAGCCTCCGCTATCCGGCACGATGCCTCCGTCGCCGCTTGAAACTTGACTTCCTCGAAGGCGTGGCGCACGCGCGAGTTCAACAGCCTGGCGATCGACTCCAACTCCGGCCCGAGGGCCTCCTGAAGGACCTGAGAAGGCCGGATGCCTTGCTTGTTGATGGTAATGCCAAAGTGCTCATCGAGGATGGGGTCGAACTCGATCTCGCAGCGCCACCAGTCGTCATAGTTCTCCCTTCGCTTTGCGCCCATGAGGTGCCAACCGGTTGCGATCTCGCGACCGGCACGGAGGATAGAGACGCCGGCTCCGCCGACGATGCCGATGCGTCGCTTGGTCACATTGTCTAGATGATGCCAGTGGTGAACCGGCAGCATCGCGAACCTAACTGTGACGAAGGCCGTCTCGCCGGACGACGCTGCGAGTTCGTAGCGGAGCGGTTCGAAGGCCAGGCGTGCGCTGTGCCCTTCGACCTTCGCCGTCAGCAGCAGGGGATCGACCGGATCGACCCGTGTCCCGTTGATGGTCAGGGTGAGGCCGCCGTTGCGTAGGAAACGCCGGTACATGCGTCCGAGATCGCGGCGCAAGGCGCGTTCAAGCCAAGCGAGGCGCTGGTACTCGATGCGGTCGCAGTCTCGCCAGATCACCAGGCAGCCCGAGCCTGTGCTGACGCCAGTTTGGCGAGCAGCACGAAGATCAACTGGGGCTCCCGCGGCAATTGCGTCGACGTCTAAGAAGACCTGGTTTGCGGTGTGGCCGTTCTGCCAGGAGGTCACCTCGACTCGCCGAGCCTGACTGAGGGACGCAGCGGGCAGGCCCATACCGAACCGACCGAACGACTGACGCTCGTCGAAACGTGACGTGCCGCCGAAGCGGAGACACGCCTCGAGTTGGGAGCGTGACATGCCTTCCCCGTTGTCCTCGACACGAATTTCCGGTAGGCCGCCTGCTTTGGGGCGTGTGATCGTGACCTCGACTGCTGTTGCGGATGCCTGCAGCGAGTTGTCTATAAGTTCTGCGAGGGCGGTCGCGAGGCTGACGTAGCCTGACTCTCGGACTGCGCGGATGAAGTTGGAGGAGACCAGGAGGTCGTCCTTGCGGTGCGTCTGCCGGCCCATCGCATCTCCCGATGACTTGCTCAAGTTCCTGAGTCGAGAGTAGCTGCATCGAGGTCGCCTGGAAAGTTGATCGTTTCACGGCAACCCCATGCGGATAGGGCCTGTCCAGCGCCGAAACTAGTGCGGAGCGGTTGACCTGGTCTTCTAGGTTTGACTATCGGCCTGTCTCGTCTCCTTGTATCTGCTGGTGGTCCGAGTGGTTCGGCTGGGCGGTTCTGCTCACGCGGAGCAACATTGGCAAGGTAGATGGGTGCTGCGTCGCCAGGTCGTCTGTCCTAAGCGAACTGGGCCGATAGAGCGCTGTGGGCCGCGCTGACACCCCATAGCTTCCGCCCTGCCGGGGCACCTTCGGGAAGAGACGGACACCTGCCCCTGATGGGGATGAGACGGTCGGTGACCCAACGCTTCTCACTGGTGATCGATTTACGGCCAGGCGATGACCATTTGTGTGTGGCGTTTCGGGAAGATCCGGCCGATGGCTGGGACGGGCATCGCGGTGTCTGCGGGGTAAAGGGTGAAGTCGGGACCGTGGCCGTGGCGCCGATCGCGATCCCAGGTCTGCACGTGAGTGAGCAGTCGATGGGCAGGTTCCGCGCCGTGGCGGCCGTGCCCGTGAACGCCGAACTCGTGGTGGTGGAGCCGCTCGCTCTTGCAGTCCCTTTCGCGGACCGTGAGGTAGGCGAAGCTGTCGGGCGTGACGAGGGCCGGGCAGAACCACCGGACGGCGGGCTTGACGACGTCACTGTCCCGGTCCGGGTCTCGCCAGATCAGGCCGAAGGTGTCGTCCACGGTAGCGAGCCACAGATGCAGCGTGCCGAACGGCTCGGTGCTTACGACCACGACGCCGGTCCACACCTCGGTCGGGTCATCGGCGAGCGCCAGATCCAGCGCGGAGGTATTTAGCGCGGGGCCGGCGTCGATCGTCAACGTCACTGCTCCGTCAGCGAGGGCCGCTACCTGCTCCTGGTGCGCTCCCGCACCTTGCATGGGGACGAACCCGCACACCGTCGGGTTAAGCCCGACGAATCGGTCTCCTTCTCGGATGAAGGTTATTGACCGGGTGATTCCGCAGAACCGCAGCGGCACGACCATCCGGCCGCCTGGGGCGAGCAAGTGTCCCCATGGGCAGTCCCAGGCGCCGACCGTGACGAGGATGGCATCGTAGGGCCCGTGTTCTTCGGCGGCGTGCTCAGCGTCTCCGAGCACGACCTTTACCTGTGGGTAGCCGGTCTCTGGGAGGAAGCGGGTGGCTCGCTCGGTGACGAAGGGGTCGATGTCCACGGTGACCACCAACCCCTCAGGGCCGGCGATTTCGGCGATGAGTGCGGCGTTGTAGCCGCCACTGCCGATTTCCAGCACTCTGGCCCCGGGCGCGAGTCGCGCGGCTTCGAGCATCTCGGCTTGGAGCCATGGCGCGCTGACTGAACTGGTCGCCTTGCCGGCAGCGTTGCGCTTGGTGATGACGATGTCCATGGCGGAGTAGGCGGCCGAAAGCGATGACGCTTCGGGAGCGAACTTTTCGCGCGGGACCCTCGCGAAGGCCTCGGCGACTTCAGGGGAGCGGATCGAGCCTCGTTCCTTCAGCTGGGCGACCGTGTCGGCGCGCAGGCGATCGGGAGACGCCGATAACAGAGTGTTAGTGGTCACTCGCTCAACGTTAGCTCCGTCCTCCGGCAGTTTCGGGATGATGGGCGGTGCCCCAGAGCATGACATCAGGATCTCGAAGGTCTCCAGGTAGATCACCACCTTCACCATGACAGCGTCTCGACCAAGCCTGTAGGTCGGCCTCGCAGGTGGCGTATTCGACCTAAGACCTGCGCGAAGCCCAACAGGTGCTCGCCGAGCGCTCGCGAGCTGAGCCGATAGACGCGGATAGTCGTCCCGGTACTGGCTACAGTCTCTCAGCGTCGAGCGGTGCCTGAGTCAGACGCGCCGCCTGAAGGACTACCTGTGTCGACTCCTGCAACAACACGTGTTGGTCGATGATCTGCTCGTGCCCGCCCGGCAGGAGGTCGCGTTCGACATACCACTCCCGCATCTGCTCGGGGGTGAACGCCGCTCGCTGCGGGCGGGATTCATGACGACGGAGGGTCTCCTCCCACGGGATGTCCATGTAGAAGAAGGCGGCGAGGCCGTGGTGCTCGCGACGGAGATCGTCGAGCATCACGGCGTAGCGGCTGGCGGTCAGGATCCCCTCCAAGATCACGTGGTGGCCGTGGCCGAGAGAGTAGAGGCAGATCGTCTTGAGCAGGCCGATGTTGACGCCATCTGGTACGTCGAGTTCGCGGAGCATGTCGCGGCGAACGACGTCTTGGCCGACCAGGGCGAGCCCGCGCTTGCCGTACGTCTCACGCACGGCTCGTGCCAGCGTCGACTTGCCCGAGCCGGAGTTGCCGCGGATCACGATGAGCGAGGTCTCCACGCTGGGCAACGCTACTGGGCCGCCTGGTCGACCGGTGCACCGAAGAGCTCGAGGCAGTCCGGCGTCGCCCCTTCCACGGATACGCCAGGCAGGCGGTGGGCGGCCCAGTCGGAGGCCTCCAGCAGCATGGTGTGCTCTACGATGCGCATTCCATCCCGGCTGAAGGATCGCCGGCCGTTGTAGAAGTACCCGAGCTTGTGCGACACCCTTTCCGACGCGGCGTTGCCGTCGATGAAGGAGGAGCATGCTTCGACGGCTTGAAGGTGGGCGAAGGTGAACTCCAGCGCGGCGGCTCTGGCCTCGGTCCCATACCCCTGAGCCTGGTGGCTGCGGGTGATCCAGGAACCCGTCTCGACGCAACGCACCGTCGCGAAGTCGGTCGCCCACAGGTTTTGCAGACCCACAGCGACACCGTCGATGCGGATGGCCAGATGCAAGTCCCAGCTTGTTGGACGCCAGTGGGCCAGCGCCCGCCAATGATGCTGCAGTAGAAGCCGTTCCATAGTTGGTGACGGCTCGTACAGGAAGGCTTTCTGATATCGGGGCTCCTCGACAGGTTGGATATCGCGCGCCGCTCGTGCCAGGTTCAGCAGATCCCGGTTGTCGGGTGTCACGAGTTCCAGGCGGGGGGTGCGCACCCGGAGCGCGAAAAGCGGCCACAAGGCGGCCAGGTCTTCCCGCACGTTCATCTCTCCCTTCGTAGCGGTTGTCAATCGGTCTACGCGTGAGCGCGGACTCGCCGCACGTGAGCGAGCACTTCGGCGACGACCACCTCCGGCTGATGGCGGTGGACATGATGTCCGGCAGGATCTGCCACGACGTGCCGGGCGCTCGATGACAGGCTTACTAAGTCTTTTTGCAGTGGCTCCCAGATGTCGTAGAACGCCGACCGCCTTGCGATGGCCGTCGGATCCGTCAGGTCGGGGTCGGTGCGGCTAGAGCTGACGACGGTAAGGGGGGTCGAGCCCAGGGTGGGTGCGGCACGGAGCACCTGGCGTGGGTTGATGGTGATGGTGGCCAGCATTTCGCGGAGCTCGCCGCGCCGCTGCTGGTCACTGAAGTCCAGCGTCATCCTGGCCCGGCTCCACTCGGGCGGGAGCCGCCGCGCGGCGACCTCGCGCGTCGCCGCGCCGTTCCAGCCGAGCTCGTTGGCCAGGCGACGCAACCCAAGCGGGGTCAGCCGCCACTTCACGATGCGCCAGAGCATCTTGGTCCTGGTCCAGGGGAAGTGGCGGCCTTGTTCCGGGTGGCTGGCGTCGACTAGGACTACCCCGGCAACCTGCTCGGGTTGCGCGGCGCAGAACAGCCGGACGACGTATCCGCCGGCGGAGTGTCCGACCAGGATGTACGGCGGGCTGATCCCCGCTTGCTGCAGCGCCCGTCGGAGGTCGTCGGCATGTCGGCGGGCGGATCCGGCGCCCCATGCTGGGTCGCTCCACCCCAGATGCGCCTTGTCGAACAGAACCGTCGTCGTCTCCGCGGCGAGCTTGGGCAGCAGCCCGGCCCAGTTCAACGCGGGCTCCCCGAGCGCAGGAACGACCACCACGGCGGGCGAGCCGACGCCGTCGCGCCAGAGATGGATGCGGCGGCCCCCAATGTCCACCAGCATGCCGGGCGGCATAAACCGCTGCCGGTCACGGCGCGAGGCCAAGGTTTGGTAAGCGGCACTGGCCACAGCCGCGGCGCCCGCCGCGAGTGCCACTCGGGTGAGGATCTGGGCCAGGGTGCTCGATCGGCTGGAGCGTGAACGGCCGCGCGTCGGGGTCATCGGCAGGTCCCTTCAGACGATGACTGTCACTGCTGGTGTTACCCGGAAAGGGAAGGGGACTTCTGCGGCCATCACACCCACGCCATGACCAGCTGGGTGTGATGCTTCGGAAAAATCCGACCAACGGCGTGGGCCGGCACCGCGGCGTCGGCGGGGGAGAGGGTGAAGTTCGGGCAAGGTTGGTTGCGCCAGTCTCGGTCCCAGATCTGCACGGGGTCATGAAGCTGTCGGGCAAGTTGGCCGCCGTCGTGGCCGTGGCCGCGGACGCCGAACTTCCAATGACGCTCCTCGGCCTCGTCGTCGTGAGGGACTTCGTGGAGGCTGAGGTAGGCGAAGCTGCCCGGGGTAAGGAGGGTCGGGCAGTGCCAGTGCATCGCCAGGTCGGCCAGGTTGCCTGTCGGATCCGGATCTCGCCAGATCATGCCGAATCGGTCGTCGACCGTCGCGGTCCGCAGGTGCATGGAGTCGAACGGCTTTCTGGGGTAACCCGATTCTGCTCCCATCTCCGTAGAGAGTCACAGCGTCATGGTGGCGGTTAGCAGGCGCTGGATGAACATGTCCTCGCGCTGGCGCAGCCGGAGCCATATGCCGGCTTCGGTCGACTCGGTCAGGCGGCGCCAGCGTCATGCCCGACCCGAAGCCGAGTTCCTGCGGAAGGTGTTCCCAGGTGATCCCGGTGTGCAGTACGAACAGGATGCCCTGGAACGCCAGCCGGTCAGGATGCCGCTTGCGCCTGGGGTGGCGGGCCTGACGCCTGGCCTTGGGCAGCAGTGGCTCAATCACTGGCCACAGCTCGTCGTCGAGTTCCCAGGGCTTCGCCGAGCCACCCAGCACTCCCGGATCATCAGTCCCGGAGCGATCCGACCACCTTCGAGATCATTTTGCTGGGGTCCCTCTACACCCAGCGGTAGTTCGCGTCTGTAACGGGCGGCAGATACGGATTGCCGACAGGGGCATCCGGAGCGGCCAATGCGCTTACGGCGGGCCCGATCAAAGGAAAAAGCGGGAGATCCTTGGCTTTCCTGTAGTTCACCCACTCGATGATGCCCGGCTCCACGCTGCCGTCCTCGAGTTCGTCCCACTCCACTCTGGCGAGCTGGGCCCGCACCTTCGGCGTGATGTAACAGCGGAAGATCATGTGAATTTTGCGCGGCGGCGCTGTGGGGCCCGGCCGGGTCACCATCTGATCTTGAACCCAGCAGAGCTCGGGCGGGGTCGCGTCGTCGAGGCCTAGCCGAAGTTCCTCGGCGAGTTCTCGACGGAGAGCATCGAGCAGGTCCTCCCCAGGCTTCACGTTGCCGCCCGGCGGTGTGTAGTGCGAGCCGGTCGGCCGGTCACGGCGGATCAGCGCGACATCGTCGCCACAGAACACCAGGGCGCCGACGCGGATCTTCACGCGGGAGAAAGGCGCGGTCGGGTCGGTCATGCAGGCAGTATTGCCCCGTGCAGGTCTGTCAGCTGAGGAGTTCCAGAACTCTCTCAGCCTGCCGCTCCACGGTGCCTACCGGGTTGTGCGGTGTCGCCGGCCCATCGGGGCCGAGCTGGAGAAACCAGCCCAGAGCAATCAGGCGGCGGAAATCGCGTACCCGCTGGGCTTCTCCCGGGGTTAGGTCGATGTGGACCAGTAGCTGCTCTGCGTCCAGGGCGCCGTCAACGCGGGAGATATGCTCGCAGACCTCGCCGAGCTCGAAGGCGCGGTCGTTGCGGCCCGAGTCTTCCCAGTCGATGAGACGCATGCGTCCCTCGTGCTCGTCCCATAGGTAGTTGGCGTGGCTTCCGTCCGCCAGCCCGAGGACGGGCGGCAGTGGGTTCGTGGTGAGCTGGTCGGGGGCGTTGGAGGCCAGCCAGGCGACCCCCGCGCGGAACGCCTCCTGTACGAGGGGGTTATTGCCGAGATCAGGCTGCTTGTCGGCCCAGACGCGGGTCTTGTCCACGGCTGCTGCGGGCCGCCAGGCGGCGGGCTCGACTCCTTCCACGACCTCGGGCGGGATCTGGTGCAGCCGGTTCAGGGCGGTAGCCATGGCCTTGATCTGCTCGCCGGTGGCCTGCTCGCCGCGCAGGGTTCGGCCGGGAAGCCTGCTCATCACGATCACGGGTGGGTGAGCGTTGAGCGCGGCTTCCAACGGCGTGGGCGCCAGACCAGGCGCGTGTTCGGCGAGCAGGGTGAGCGCCGCCCATTCCCGGAGGGGCTCTCCTCGCTCCCATGATGTGTAGCGCTTGACCACGACATCGTCACGGAAATCGAGGATGTGGGTGCATCGGCCAGCCGTCATATGCTCGCTTCGCCCTTTCTGTCCCTCCAGCCGGAGGACAGCGGGTCCTCCGGTCACGTCTCGCGGAGGGAGAGGAAGGGCTGAGACTACCGCAGGTCGCGGCCTGCTATCAGGGCGAGCGGAGATCGGGCACCGGCACGATGGGTAGTGCTTGTGCCGTCGCTCGGTGTCGGAGAGGGCGAACCGGCGCGGTCCAACGCGGTGTCCCGCAGATCTGACAGGCGCGGCACCAAGGTGAGCGCCAGTTCCTCGACGGGGTGGAGCAGCCCTAATGAGCAGGTTTTGGCCGTCCAGACGCGGGCGTCGACGGGCCAGGCCATGTTCAGGCCGATCTCTCCCTTGTGGACCACCCGTTGAACGGAACGGGGATGCCTTGGGTGTTCCAGTAAGCGGACGCGTTGGTCGCCTTGGTCTGCTCGAAGACCGGGTAAAACTGCGGGTAGCGGGGGCTGGCGCGGAGCATCCGGAACAGCATCTGCCCCAGCAGCACAGGTGCCGTGCTGGCCGCGGCGCCGTCAGCCAGCCACACCCGTCCATTCGGGAGCAAGGATGGAGTGGACGACCGAATCCCGCCACCCGCTGGCAAGGTTGAGGTGCCCTCGGATGATCCCCTCCTCGACCATGCCCGCCTTGGCCATCACCGCGGCGGACGCCTCGTTGAGCGGGCTCCGTGCACCCCAGATGCGGTAGACGCCGAGCTGCTCGAACCCGAGCTGCAGCAGAAGCCGCACCACCTCCGTGCCGAGTCCCTGTCTCCACCGGTCAGCGCGCAGCGCGAACCCGAGCTGCGCGCTGTTCTGCAGCGGATGGCCGACGTCGATCGCTAGCCGCGCGAACGCCACCAACTCGTCGTCCGGCACCACCACGGCGAGTGAATAGTCCATGCGCGGTTCGGCCTCGGCCGCGCCCCCGACGCCCTCGATGGTCTTCTCTACCTGCTCCCGGGAGCGCGGCTCGAAACTCATATGCTCGGCCACCCGCGGGTCGCCGTAGATGG
The DNA here is from genome assembly GCF_050944675.1 of Nonomuraea sp. CA-141351. Taxonomy (NCBI): domain Bacteria; kingdom Bacillati; phylum Actinomycetota; class Actinomycetes; order Streptosporangiales; family Streptosporangiaceae; genus Nonomuraea; species Nonomuraea sp. CA-141351. The sequence continues at coordinate 12,060,286 of NZ_CP191982.1, read as the reverse complement.
CCAGCAGCGCGTCCACATCGGCCGGTGTGAACTCCCGCAGGGCCAGCCGCGTGGAGGAGATCGCTACCGGGTACATGCACCACCGATCCTCAAGGCGCAGGTTTCCGCAGGGACAGCATTATCAGGGTGATCAGCTCGCCCCGAAGGGCGCACGCTGGATGAGGTGCCACTGGTAGATGCCGTTATCCCGGTTGATGTCGATCAGCGAGACGCGGTTCAGCATGGCGGGGATCGCGGCTGCGTGGCGGGCGAGTACGTCCCGGATCGGCGTAAGCGGCATCCCGCTGATGTGGGAATAGGCGAGGCTCACGTGCGGGACGAACCCGTCGTCCGTTTCGGGCACCCGGGCGGCGCCCCACACGTCTGCGATGCCGTTGCGGACGGCACGTCGTACCGCAGCCACGGCTTCTACGGGACGGACAGGTAGGTTGATGCCTTCAGGGTCCACGACGGGGGGCCCCAACGTGACCTGCACGGGCCCGATCTCGGCGACGCGCTCACTCACGGCAGCGGCGATCGTGTTCAGGGTCTGCTCGCTCACCTCGTCGGTGAACCCCACGCCCTGCAAGGTCATATGGAGCCAGCCCAGCGGGATCGGACCCACCGCTCCCGTCGCCTCGAGCTCGGGGCCGATCCGCTCCGCGAACTCGTGAATGGCTGGCTGATCCTCTACGAGGATGTGCCAGGTGTAAAAGGAGCGGCCCTGTCGCCAGCCTGGCCGCCACCACCAATGGTTACGCGTGGTCTCTTCCGCTTCCAAGGGCTCGCCTTTCCATCCGCGAGGTCGTCGCCGCCCGGAAGGCGCCGATCGCGTCACTGATCCTTCTGCCATCCCTGCTCGCGCGCAAGGCCGGACGCATCCTGGTAGTGATCTCGTCGAGTTGCAGCAGCAGCGGGGCCGGCCGCGCGTCTGCGGGGGTGTTCAGCACCGGCGCCAACTCGTTGCTGGCGGCGTCGAGATCATCGAGGTCGATGTGGGCGCGTACGACATGCAGTTGGGTCATGCGTTCGGTGCCGAGGTTCCGGTCGGGTGCTGGCTGGGTCTGGGAGAGCGCCACGGACCGTTCGGCCAGCTCCAGCGTCAGAGCGGGCTCGGCGAGCACGAGGTAGGCGTCCGCCCAATAGCTGAGGGCCCGTTCGGGGGTGCAGCTCAGTACCCCGCCCGGACAGTCGTGTTCCTGCATGGCTGAAATGTCACGAGCTTGCTCCAGGAGCGCTCGCGCTTCTCCGAGCCGTCCGAACCGCGCGTAGTCGAGCGCCAAGGTGCTCGCGAGCATCACCTGAGTCTGCCCGCCAGCTCGCCTGGCGAAGAACAGGCCGCGTTCTGCTTGATGGATGGCGTTTTCCCGGTCGTTCGCCCAGTAGGCCGTCACTTGCCGTGTCTTGCACACCCAGGCGCGGAGCGCGTCATGCCCCGACTCTTGTGCGAAGTGCCAGGCGGCTCGGGTGTGGGCTGCTGTCGCATCGACGCGTCCCAGGTCTGTACTCGCCCACCCGAGAAAGGTCATGGTCCAGCCGACGACCAGGTACAGGTCTCTGCGGTATTGAAGCGACTGGTGTCCCTCAAGCAGAGAGAGGGCTTCGTCCCGAATGCGTCTCACGTCCGCGAGAACTTCGCTCATGGGTTTTTTCAGGTAGTTGTGCGCGGCTTGCTGTAGTTCCGCATTGAGCCGGGCGATGGTGTCTGCTCCCACGTTGCTTCGCTCCGCCTGAGTCAGGATTTTGGAGGATTCTCTCGCGTATAGGGACAGTTGCTGCGCAGGGTCGAGCGTGCGGCGATTTCTCAAGTCGATCAGCGAGGGGTGGGATACCTCGGGTGTGCCCGGATATGGCGTGTTCGTGGTGTCCCTCAGTTTGGGCGGCGCATAGTTCTCATCCAGCGGGCGATAGTCGATGAGGTCGATTTCTGCTCTTTCGTCGGCCCTGTAGAGGGCGTACTCGGCCTCGGTGAGCAGGCTGCGGGCCTGTGCCTGGTAGATGCGTGCGAGGGTGTGCAGGGCGGCGACGCTCGGGCGGCGGCCCTGGGTTGGCCAGGTCTCGTACTGGTAGATCCGCGACTTCACCATTGTGGCGTCGCCGGCGTCGAGCGCGTTCCACCGGTCTGCCACGTCTTGGTGGCTGAGGTCGTGTGCCCATCGGAAGGCGACCCGTGGCGATATCTCGGGATGGTCGGTTTCCCAGACGGCGGCGATGTGTTCCCATGTCAGCCCGCGCATGCGTAGCTGGTGTGAGCGGAGGGTTCGCTGCTTTTTGGGGGGAGTTGTCATCGCTCGTCCTTATCGAACGGGAACGCCTCGACCTTCAACACATTACGCTTACCGACCGGCTTCCTAACGGTTAACTTTCGCAGCACCCGACCGGGCAGTTTCGCAGGTCGAAGGGACTGCGAAGCGTTAACTATTTCGGATCTCTCTACGCCTCGCGTCTGAGCGTTTACTGACTTTAGCCCTGACGGACCAAGACGGGAGCGGTCTTGCCCGTACTTCCTTACCGCTCCCCATAGCACCCGAGGCTTCGATGACGACCGACGTACCTGTCGCCCCGTCCTTTGACGACAAGGCGACTGCGGCCAACGCGCTGGCCTCCAGCCTGCGGACGCCAAGCAGCCGTAGTGATCTGTCAGCGATCGCCCGCGCATACGACGTCGGGCTGGGCGGCAAGGACCATCCAGACCGGATCGCGTTCGAGAAGCTGCTGAAGATCGAGCCGAGGCTGCCAGTAGCCATGTCCGAGAACCGCGCCTTCCTCGGCCGCGCGGTCATGGCCGCCTCCCTGCTCGACATCAAGCAGTTCCTGAACCTCGGCTCCGGCCTGCCGTCCCCGGACGGCATCTCCGTGACCGATGTCGCGCGCCGCTACCACCCGGACGCTCGCATCGTTCACGTGGACGTTGCCGAACTGGTCGCCGTATACGGGCGTGCTCTGCTCGCCCGGGACGACAACGTGCTCGTGGTGCATGAGGATGCCCGCGACCCTGATCGGATGCTGAAACAGGCAGCCGAACTGCTCGACCTGGAGGAGCCGGCCTGCATCATCGCCACGGCCGTGGCGCACTTCTGGGCCGACTCGGACGACCCAGCCGGCGTCTTGCGCCATTACATGCGGGCGTTCCCTGCCGGGTACCTCATCCTGTCGCACGCCTGCGGCGAGGAGATGTCGCCCGACGATTTCGCCCAGCTCCGCGCCACGTACGAGGAAGCGTTCGCATCCATTTACCCGCGCACCCGCGCCCAGATTGTCACGTTCCTGGACGGGCTGGAGCCCCTTGAGCCGGGCCTGGTGGAGGCGTCCCAGTGGCGCAACGACGACCGGCAGATCGACGTTGGCAAGGCGTACTTCCTCGCAGCCGTCGCCGGGTTCGGCCTGTACGCCCAGAAGCCCGCGAGGAGCGCGGCATGACCGTCGACAACGCCACCGAGGTCGTGAGCGACGAGGCAGCCCAGCGCCTGGCCGCGCAGTTGCAGGAGTCGTGGGGCGGCCGCTGGCAGGTGATGTGGGAGCCTTGGGGCCGCAAGTTCCGGGCGTTCCCGGCGTACGACATGGACGTCAACACCCCGGTCCAGGGCGAAAATCTCCGCGAGCTGTGGCGGGCCGTCCTCGACGTCGATCAGGCGCTGCTGTTCGCTGTGGCCGAGGCCATCCCGGCGCACCCTCCCACGGTCGTCTACATGCCCCCCGGCTTCCTGCAGGAGGTGTTCGGGTGATCAGACGGGACGTGGCCGGGCCGGCGGCCCCGCGCGCAGGCGGGAATGCCGCGCCACGTCTTGGCGCGGCCCGGCCCGCGGATAGGGGCGGTGCTCTCCTTGCCGGCCGCGCACCACGGTGCGGGCTTAACCAACCCTCGGAAGCCATTCCCTCCTGGCCCGCGCCGCCTACCACTCGTGCCCCACGCTGGAGCCCTTGTCCGGCGTGGGGCACGAGATCCACGAGTTCGAGGCAACCAACCGAAGGTCACCGATGGACGCCCTCATGCTGGTCGCGCTCCGACGCGGCTACCTGTTCGCTTACCGCAGCTCCACGCCCGCAGAGGGAGCCTGTTTGCGGGTTACCGCTCGATCGCCCGCACCACCATGCGCCGTATCGAGCACGGAGACAGCAGATGACACAGCCTGCTCGCCACGAGCGGCGAGCTGACGCACCCACCGCCGACACGTTCAAGTGGATGCCGTACGTCTCGCACGGCGGCATTCTCCGGATCGGCGATACCTCGTGCTGCGGCCGGTACGAGTTGGCATCCGAGGGGGGCCAATTCTTCGTGCTACGCCACACCGACGACGGTTACGAAGAGACCGGCCGAGGCCGCGCCCATCCCAAGGTGGTCGAGATCTACACCGCCTTGGTGATCGAGCATCACAACGACAAGCACGCCCGCCGCGGGGAGAGGCCGAAGCTTGACGACTTCCTCCTCTGAAGGGGACGGCGTGGCTAATCCCGGGGCTGCCCCCAACAGCGACCATCGATCAGTTGCCCATCACGACCAAGAAGAGGGGACCTACCTGTGACCACCGACAACGACGTCCAGGACGCCACCGCGCTGCGTGATGCCATGACCACCGCCGTGGCGGTCAAATGCGCGGAGTGGGGCTTCCCGCTGCCCGTGCGGGTCGAGGCCGCGTTCCGTACGGTTCCCAGGCACCTCTTCGCCCCCGAGGTGGCGCCGGACAAGGCGTATGCGCTGGACATCGTCGTAGTCAAGCACGACGAGCACGGCGCGCTGATCTCCACCATGTCCGCGCCCGAGATCCAGGCTATGCAACTCGTGCAGGCCGACATCAGCGCGGGGATGCGCGTGCTGGAAATCGGCTCAGGTGGGTACTTCGCTTCCCTGCTTTCGGAGCTGGTCGGCCCGACCGGTCAGGTCACGACCGTGGACATTGACGCCGACGTGACGAGCCGGGCCCGCGCCTGCCTGGACGCCGCCGGGTATCCGCAGGTGCGGGTCGTCACGGCCGACGCCGAATACGGCTGGGAGGCCAACGCTCCGTACGACCGGATCATGGTCACCGTGGGCGCGTGGGACATCCCTCTGGCTTGGCGCGAGCAGCTCGCCAAGGGCGGCAGGATCGTTATCCCGCTGCGAATGAAGGGCATCACCCGCTCCCTCACCCTCGAACGCGTCAACGACCACCTGGTCAGCGTGTCGCAGGGCGTCTGCGGCTTCGTCAAGATGCAGGGCGCCGGCGCCCACGACGAACACCTGCGCCTCTTGAACGGCGAGAAGATCGGGCTGCGTTTCGATGACGGCAACCTTGCCGACCCGCACAAGCTGGACGGCGTGCTCGCCAGCGAGCCCGCCGCGGCATGGTCCGGAGTGACCGTGACCCCCGCCGAGCCCTTCCCCGACCTGCCCCTGTGGATGGCGACAGCGCTGCCCGGCTTCTGCAACATGACCGTGAACACCCCCGAAGGCGAAGACCCCGGCATCGTGTCCGAGGAGGGCGGGCGCTGGTTCCCCTACACGGCAGTGCAGGGAGACTCGTTCGCCTACCTGTCCATCCGGCCTGCCGGAGAGGGCCGCGACGAGTTCGGCGCACACGGCTACGGCCCCCACGGCAGCGAGGTCGCCCAGGCGATCGTGGAGCAGGTCAAGGTCTGGGACCGCGACTACCGCGGCGGACCCGGCCCGCAGTTCCAGGTGTGGCCGATCGACCACCCTGTCGAGGTGCTTCCCAAGAGTGTGGTCATCACCAAGCAGCACACTCACGTCACGATTTCCTGGCCGGAGGTGGGAGAGGCAGTTCAGGACCAGGTTGCTCCACCCATCCAGTCACAGTGAGAGGAGGAAGGCCATGCTCGGTACCACCGCTACGGCGACGGCGTCGGAGCTCACGTCTTGCAGCCGGCCCACTGAGGTGTGCCCCTCACCGTCGGAGGCCCTATCACGGGAAACGCTCTGACCAGAACTCCCCGTTGTGCTCTGACACCGAGCAGGTTCCTCGGCATTCCCACAGGCCTGCGGTATCGACGACGCCCCGCCGCGCTGTGAGCCACATCACGAATGCCGTCACGACGCGCCTGGCCCGGCGTTCGAGCCGGCACAGGCCCACCGCGAGCGAGGAGCACCTGCCACGACAAAACCGCTGACCATCCGTGCCCCACCTCACCCGGTAGCAGCGACCTAGCGACCCAGGAGGCCACGGCTATGTTGATGTCTTTGTTCTGCGCTGTGGAGTGGGGCCCGTTCATGCTCGCAGCCGCCCCCGCCCAAAGGATGACTCAGCATGGAGTCTGCGCTGCCCCGTCAACGCAGCCTCACGGCCTTGATGGCGCCTCAGCCACGCCATACGTCCCCGACAGCAAGCCGCTCTTGCTCAGAGGATCACATACTGGCGAAAGCATCGTGGAAGGCACTGGCCTCGGCGCATTCTGGCCACCGCTGAAGCAGCTCGACCTCCAGCACGCGCAGCTCCTGGCGGATCCGAGCCGAGCCGGTCTGATGGGCGGCCGTGAGCGCTTCCATGCCCAAACTCGTGGCCCGCGACGGATCCTCTTGCGCAACGGCGACCGCCAGCTTGGCGGTGAGATGGCCACGATCCCGAGCGAGATTGCCGGCGAGGCTCGCAATCTGCTCCTCCAGGATGGCCACGGCCATCCCGGTCTTGCCAGCGGCGCGATAGCAGACAGCGCTCTGCTCTCGCAGCGTGGCCAGATCGTAGTGATGCAGGTAAACGGGCACGTTGGGTTCGCGCACCTGAATGTGGTCGGTGAGCGTTTGCGCGGCCCGGTCCAGCAGGGCGAAGCATTCGCCAGACTCACCGAGCATCACCAGGCCACGAGCCTGCTGCTGTGCCGCCAGTGCATCCAGCTTGGGCTCCCGACCGTCCAGGCTGCGACGCGCCGCAGAGGCGAGCTGGACCACCGCGGCGTAGTCGCCGGCGAGGGCGGCGATGTTGGCCTGCCGCACCAGTGCATACGCCGACATGGAGGTATCGCCGGCGCATTGCGCCCATTCGCCGGCGCGGCGCGTCCACTGTGTGGCCGCCTCCAACTGCCCCAGGTCCTGATGCAGCCAGCCGGCCATCTCGGCGTAGTGAGCGAGTACCTGCAGCAGAGGTTCGGCGTGTGCCGCTCCCGCACTGCGGCGCAGGTCGTCGAGCACGTCAATCTGTGCGAGTACCGGCTTCAGCAGGGATCGCGGGCCGAGCATCTTGTCGGCGGCGTAGTGCTCGGCCAGCACCCGCCGGAAGTAGTTGAGAACCTCACCGTCGAGGCGAGTCGGCGATGTGATCGTCTGTGCCACGCGCTGAATCTGGTCGGGATCGGTGAACCCGGGGAAGATCGAAGCGGACGCGCCACTGGCGAGCAGCTGGGTGAATTCGCGTCGCGAAAGGGTCACAGGCACGCTCCTTCCCTCCAAGTGAAGCTCCAGCATGACCCGTTCACCGCCGCTCCCGCCACCGACCGCCGCGGTCAAAGGGGCGGCGTGTCCGTCATCGGCTATCTGCCGCAACGCCACGAGCAGCCCCTTCGTGGCGAACACCTCGTCCAATGCCGCCGCTTGGTGTTCTGGGAGAAGGAATTCGCCGCGTTCGGCCCTGCCGAGCCGGCTGAAGTCGTAGTGAGCGAGCTCGCCCGTCTCCCGCAGCGTCATACAGGCGCTGGTTCGCAGATGCCGCAAGACCAGCCCGATCATGCGAGCCGCGCACGCGTGCTGCTCATCCACCCGCTCCACGGCGATCAGCTCCTCTCCTGCCCGGCTGTCTTGTGGCCGCCACAAGACAGCCACAGCAGCCCTGTAGCCGACCGCCCATCACCGGGTGACGATGCGTTACAAGAGGTTGATCGGAGCGTAAGCCCGAAGGTTGAAGAACGCAGCAGGTTTCATCAGACCCTCACCGCGCGGTCACAAGCCGAACTGCGCCACGAGCCGCCGCACATCGCCCATCTGCATGTGATCTGGCCGGCGGCAGAAACGGAGAGACCACGATGACATCGCCCCGCCCCGGCCTGGCGCCCTCCTGGCCTCAGCCTGAGCTGCAAGGCCTGGGCAGCGCCCGGCTGACCATCGGCAAGACCTTCACCTTCGAGGCGTCCCATCTCCTGTACGGGCTGCCTGACGGGCACAAATGCGCCCGCCTGCACGGTCACAGCTACCAGGTGGCCGTCGAGCTCACCGCCGACCAGTTGACCGGCCCAGGATTCGTCACCGACTTCGGCGACCTGTCGCCGTTCGGCGCCTACGTCGCTGAGTACTTCGACCATCGCCACCTGAACGACGTGCTCGACGTCGAACCGACCTCCGAGCGGCTGGCCATCCACCTGGCCAGGTGGTTCCTCGACAACGTGCAACCGGTCATCGCCGGGCGGCTGGTCGCCGTCACCGTGAGCGAGACCCCGAAGACGTGGGCGCGCTGCACGGTCGGAGACGCATCATGACCGCCACAGCGGTGTCCGCACCATCCCGCGCCGCAGAGCTCTTACTCGCCGAGCGCTTCGGCCCGACGCTGCAAGGCGAGGGACCCAGCATCGGCCAGTCCGCGCTGTTCATCCGCCTATCACGATGCAACCTGTCATGCACCTGGTGCGACACGCCGTACACGTGGGACAGCGCGCGGTTCGACCTGCGGCAGCAAAGCGAGCGCACCTCCGTCGCCGACCTGGTCGCGTGGGCGCTGGCCCACCCTGTGCCTCTGATCGTCATCACGGGCGGCGAACCGCTGCTGCAGCAGCGCCACCTGCCCGCGCTGGCCGAGCCGCTGCTGCAGGTCGGCCGCCGTCTGGAGATCGAGACCAACGGCACCGTCGCTCCCGATCCGGCGCTGCTGCTGGACGGGCTGCGCTTCAACGTTTCCCCCAAACTGGCAAACACCGGCATGCCAGCCGACCGACGCATCAAGTCCGCCGCCCTGGAGACGCTGTCGGCCAGCGGGCAGGCGGTGTTCAAGTTCGTCGCCCGCGACGCGGCCGATCTTGACGAGATCGCCGAGCTCGCCGAGCGGTTCGCCATGAAGCAGGTATGGGTGATGCCTGAAGGCGTCACCGCCGAGCACGTGCTCGGCCGCGCCCAGGCGCTGGCCGAAACGGTCATCGCCCGCGGCTGGTCGCTGTCCCTACGGCTGCACGTCCTGCTGTGGGGCGATGAACGTGGCCGATAACCGCGCTGCCGCTCGCGCATGCGCCCCCTCTGCCTGGCCTCTGACGAGCCACCGCTCCGTGCCTCGTGGCCCAGTCCCTGGAAGCGAGGAAGGAACATGACCACGAACGCCGTGCAGTCCTTTGATACGGCGCATCCCGGCCGAGCCGTTTCACAGCCGACCGATGACGTACCACGCTCGACGGTAGACACGCCCCGCGTGACCGAGCTCATCCGCGAACTGCTCATCGCTCTCGGAGAAGACCCGCACCGCGAGGGCCTGCTCGACACGCCGACCCGCGTCGCGACCTGGTGGCGCGACTTCCTGTCGCCGGACCCCTCGGCGATGGCGACGTGCTTCACCGAGACCCACGCCAGTGACCAGCTGGTGGTGGTCGGGGGGCTGACCGTGTGGTCCCTATGTGAGCACCACATGCTGCCCATGAAGCTGGACGCGCACGTCGGCTACCTCGCCGACGGCACTGTCCTGGGGCTGTCGAAGTTCGGCCGGATCGCGCAGCGCTACGCTGGGCGCCTCCAGATGCAGGAGCGCTTCACTCGCCAGCTCGCCGACGAGGTAGTCGCAGCCATCGGCAGCGAGGACGTGGCCGTCACGGTGCACGGCCTGCACCTGTGCATGAGCATGCGGGGCGTCCGAATGGAGACGGCCCTCACTTCCACCGTGCACGCCGGCGGCCGGTTCAAGACCGATGCGCTGCTCTCCCAGCAGTTCCTCACTCTCACCGCCGCCGGCCAGCGAGGGACAGCGTGATGGCGATCAACCCTCAGCGGTGGCGCCTTCCGGCATCTCCAGCGCCTGCACCTGCTGGCGTCCGCCGACGCCCACGGACGCTGACGACCAACGCAGGTCACTGCCCCGAGGGTGACGAGGAAGCGAGGCGACATTCATGTCGGACGCACTACCTACTCAGAGCGCCGTTTCCGAACCTCATGCCGCAGCGGTCCTGCCAGCGACGGCGACGGGTAGCGACGGGCGGGAGGTCACGCACCTGACGTGGCCTCGAACGGAAGAGCTGGTCAGCCGGATTGCCGAGGCGATCAGGGATGACAGCGCACCCCAGACCCTGGTCGCAGTCCTGCGCGGTGGTGGCATTCCGGCCGTCTGGCTCGCCCACAAACTCCAGCTGCGGGATGTCCGAGGGGTCGAGGTAACCCACACCGCGGACGACAGCACCAACGCCGCGAAGACCCCGCAGCCAGTGGCCGTCAACCCGGACTCGCTGGGCAACCTCACCGGCCGAGACGTCCTGATCGTGGACGACGTCGCTGGCACCGGGCACACCCTCGCCGCCGCGGCCCGACTGGCCGCCGACGCAGGAGCCAGTCGGGTTCGGACCGCGGTGTGCGTGGTGAACGAGGACAACTGGACCGGCCGCCTCCCGGCTGAGGCGACCGTCACCTACATCGGCACGGTCACCCACGGGTGGGTGGTCTTCCCCTGGGAGGGGCACGATGAGCACGAGCACTGAGCTTCCCGAGCAGTTCCGCACCCGGCCCGGAACCCCCATGATGGGGCCCTACAGCACCAACCAGATGGATGACTTCTACGCGGCGCTGCACCGCGGGGAAGCTAACCCATCGGGGCTGATGAACCTGATGCAGCACCTCATCGTCGCCGAGCGGTGCGCGCCGGGCGCGACGGTGCTGGACGTGTGCTGCGGCCGCGGCCTGGCGCTGCCGCTACTGCGCCGGTACGCGCCGGACATCGCACAGTACGTCGGGCTGGACATCAGCCCCGGCAACCTGAACGAGGCTCGAGAACGGCTCGCGTTCTTGCACGAGACGTACGGAGAGCTCTTCCCGGTCGAGTTCGTCGAGTGCGATGTGGCCCAGCCCTGGCCGCAACTGCCCGCCTTCGACGTGGCGCTGTACACCTCGGCGCTGGAGCACCTGCCCTTCGAACTCGGTGTGCGCAGCCTGCGCAGCACAGCCGAGGCGCTCGCGCCCGGCGGGGTGCTGTTCCTGTCCACGCCGCAGGCGTTCGGGCCGCCGCCGCGGCCTCTGCAGTACCGCGTCCACGTCTACGAGTGGTCGCGGGAGGAGGTGGAGCAGGTCGTCGGCGAGGCGGGCCTGGTAGTCGAGGACGTGATGGGCCTGCTGCCCGAGCTGGACGCGGTGGTCGACGAGCTCACCGAACGGTACGGGCAGGGTGCGGCCGACTGGTACCGCGACCTCACCGCGCGCGTCCCTGGGGCGTTGCTGGACACGGTCTCGGCGGTGTTGGTGCCGAAGACAGCGACCGAGCTGCTGTACGTGTGCCGGAGGCCCGCATGAACTCCGCCGCTGTTCCCGCGCCGCGCCGTGAGCCCGCCTTTGCCCGGCCGCTGTGGGTGACCATCGAGGGCATCAACGGCGTCGGAAAAACCATCGCGGCCCGAGCGCTCGCCGCCTCGCTCGGTGAGCGGTGCCTGCTGCTGGACGAAGTTACCGACCAGGCCGGCTACACCCTGACCGGACGCGTGATCTCCGCGCTGGCCGCGGAGGACGACGTGTGTCTGCGCACCGGACACCCAGTCGTGGAGACGTTGGCCCTGCTCGCGCTGAAGATCCGCGAGGCCGAGCGTCTCGCCGCCATTCCGACCGTGCCCGAGGTGGTCATCGAGGACCGCGGCGTCGACACCGTCGCCGTCTACCAGGCCGCGATCCTCTGTGCGCAGGTGCCGGAAGCCGATCCCGCGCACGTCGCACGGCACGTGCTCTCGACTATGTCACGGTGGCGGCCCCTGCCCGACGCCACCATCCTGCTGACCGGCAACCGACAGGTGTGCACGTGGCGCTTCGCCGACCGGATCGGACGGACGCTGGCGCCACGGGACGTGCACGTGATCGAGCAGGCCGACGCTCTCTACGCCGGGCTGGCCGCCGCTGAGCCCGACCGCTACACCGTGATCGACACCGCCGGGCGGCCCGTCGAGGCCGTCGCCGACGCCGTGGGCGCGGTCGTGCAGGACCTCGTGAAGCAGCGGGAGGCTGACCGTGCCGCGTGATGCGACTCTGCTCTGGGGCCTGCGCTCGCCCTGCGCCTTCGCCTGCCCTCACTGCTACTTCGGCACGATCGAGGAGCACAAACAGGCTCCGCCCGACGAGGTCGGCGTTCTGTCGCACTTGTCCCGCACCGACCTGCCGCCCCGGGCGCTCAAGGCGTTCGCGCGGACCCTGGACGGCTCGCCGATCCAGCGGGTGGTCATCGCCGGCGGCGAACCGCTGGACTGGCCTCCCACGCTGGAGGTGATCGAACTCATCAAGGAGGCCGGCTGTCAGGTCGTGATCGCCACCAACGGGATTCCGCTCACTCGCCCGCCGGTGGTCGAACGGCTTATCGAGCTCTGCGTCGACGGCGTTTCGGTCTCCGTGGACAGCGCGAACGCGCAGACCAACGACCGGCTGCGCCCGTCCCGTTCTGGGCGCTTTGGCTACGTCGATGTCCTGGCCGGTATCCGCGCCCTGCTGGACGCCCGGGGCGACCGGCACGCGCCGCGGGTCGGGATCTACACCGTGGTGATGCGGGAACGCTCGCACGAGATCACCGACATGGCCCATCTGGCCGACGAACTCGGCGTGGACTACTACGTCCCCCAGCCGATCTCGCTGACGCCCGACCACAAGCTCTTCGCGGAGCTGACCCACCGCGGCGAAGACGTGCAGGCCGTAGCTGAGGAGCTCAGCCGTCTCTACGACGAGCCGGGCAGGCTGGCGCTTCCGGACCCCTCCTACGCACGGCGCTTCATCGCCGCGATCTCCACCCAGGACAGCGGGCATGTGCCCGACTGCTTCGGCGGCGCCCGCCTATTCTTCATCCAACCTGACGGCTCGGTCTGGGACTGCCCGTCCGATCGCCGGATCGCCGCCACCCCACCCGAGCGGCGGCGCACCATTCGAGACGGCGACGCACGCACGCTGTTCGCCGAGAGGCCCGCGTGCACGAACTGCTCGCTGTTCAGCCGAGACTGCGTGAACATGTGGCCGCTCGTGCTGGACATGCCGCGGCTGCTGAACCCGGAGGCTGTCCGATGACACTCCCTCCGGTCTCCGGCGGCGCACAGCCGCTCGCAGATCAGCTCGCCGCCGTGCTCCATCAAATGCCCGACCCGAGCGGTGGTCCGGCCGCCGGACAACTGGAGCGCGACCTGGCCGAGGCGTTCGGCGTCCCGCACGCTGTCGCGGTAGCCTCCGGCACCGCGGCCCTGCACGCCGCGCTGTCCGCCTGCGGCATCGGCCCCGGCGACGAAGTACTCGTGCCGGCGTTAACCGTCGTCATGACCGTGGCGCCCCTCCACGCCCTCGGGGCAACGCCAGTGTTCGTCGATAGCGACACGGCCACCCTGGACCTGGACTACAACGACGCGGCCCGCAAGGTCACCTCGCGGACCCGGGCGATCATCCCGGTGCACCTGTGGGGCCGGATGGGAGACCCGGCGGCCCTGACGGCGTTCGCATCCGAGCACGGGCTCGCCATCGTCGAGGACGCCGCGCAGGCCGCCGGCACCGCGCACGACGGGCAGCAGGCCGGCACGGTCGGCACCGTTGGCTGCTTCAGTATGAAGGACGGCAAGATCCTGTGGAGCGGCGAGGGAGGCTTCCTGCTCACCACCCGCCGCGACGTGGCAGAGCACGCCAGGGCGTTCCGCAGCCACTGGCAGCCGGCTCCTCCGGGCGAGGCCCCGCTGAGCCGCCTGGCAACCAACTCCCGCCTCGCTGCTCCCCTCGCCGCAATCGCCCTGGCCAACCTCCGCCGCCTCACATGCCTGGTCGAACTGCGCCGTGCACAGACCCGCTACCTGCTGCATGCCCTGGAGCAGGCACCCGGCCTGATCGCCCTCGCCCCGGCCATGCGCGAGGAGTGGAACGGCTTCGCCCCGCTTCTACACATCGACCTGCCGAACCCCCGGGCGTTCGCCGAACACCTCACGCAGCAGGGGGTGCCGAACTCCACCGGCAGCTTCCGGCTCGTCCCCTGCGACACCCGCCCTATGTTCACCGACCGCGACCGGCCGTGCCGCGGCGCCGCCCAGATCCTCGACCACATGCTCGCCGTCATCCTCACCGAACGCGACACCGAGACCACACTCGACCGCTACGCCGCCGTCATCACCACAGAGGCCACCGCATGGGCCACGTGACCGCCAACCCGGAACCCAGCACCGACCAACCCGACCGGGACGACTCTTCCGGCAGCGCCCTGTCCTCGCCCCTGAACGGATCTTGCCGCATGACGATCACACCGGTACGCCATTCCTGCACCCGAGGCCCGCTGATCTCCGTCGAAGGCATCACCGGAGTCGGCAAGACGTATCTGACCAACCGCGCCGTCGACGAAGCCTTCGACGACAAGCCGCTGAGGCTCGACGGGTTCTCCCAGCGGGCGAACGGGCGCCCTGGACTGGGCGAAGCCCTGCTCCGCTGCCTGCGTGAGGCCAGCGCCGGGGACCCGTTCCTTCGCGGGGGCACTCCCTTGGCCGAGGCGGTGTTCCTGCTGGCCATCAAGCGGTATGACCTGGACACCGTCATTCCCGAGCTGTCCAGCGGGCGTGCCGTCGTCGAGGGCCGCGGCGTCGATTCCACGGCGGTGTGCCAGGCTCTGCAATTGCGCCCCGACGACCCGGACGCTGCCCTTGAGACGGCAACCGCCCTGCTGGAGTTCGCCTCCTCCTACCGGCCCCTCCCTGATCTCACGATCCTCGTCACCGACGATGCCTGCGAGGCCGTCGTGCGCGCGCAGCGGCGTGACCGGTGGGTCTTCACCACCGAGCAGGCCACGTTCATGCGTGAGGCATGTGCGCTCTTCGAGCGGCTCGCCGCCACCGATCCGGCACGCTACCGGGTCGTGGACCGGCGCAGCGTCGGCGAGTACGAGGCGGCCGAGCTGATCCGGGCGTGGATCCACGACGCCGGAACCAGCCTGGGCTGCTTGCCCGAGCCGTGGCAGGGCCCGGGAGTCCGGTGCATGTGCTGCGGTCACCGCGCGGAATCGGCGCCGGCATGAAGCAGGCGGCCCGCCCCTCGACCTCCCCGGCCCCGGCTTCACCGAGGTGCTGCGCGCCCGCGATCCCCGACGGCATCGAGGCCCTACTCGTCGACTTCGACGGAACCCTCGCCGACACGACGCCCAGCCATGAGCAGGCACTACGAGCGGCACTACAGCCACACGGCGTCGACCTGGACCACGACTGGTATGGCCGACACGTCGGCCTGTCCATCCGCGACCTGCTGGCCGCGCTACCAGACGGCCGGCAGTTGCCTCACGACGAGATCATCCGACAGAGCCGCACCCACCTGCTGGCCAACGTGCACGCCATCACCCCCATCGCGTGCGTCATCTCCCTCTTGCGCGCCGCGCGCCGTGCTGGACTGCCCTGCGCCGTGGCGTCGGGCGCCAGCCGACTTCTCGTCGAGCCCGGGATCGACGCTTTGGGCCTGAGACCGGAGTTCGCAGCCGTCGTCGCGCGAGAAGACGTTCCGCACGGCAAGCCGGCCCCGGACCTGTACCTCGCGGCTGCCCGACGCCTCGACGTCCCGCCGGACCGCTGCCTCGCCGTCGACGACGCTCACGACGGCGTTACCTCCGCCCACGCAGCCGGCATGCACGTGATCGCGGTGGTAGACGGCCACCTGGCTCCCACCGACGAAGGCGGTGAGGGAGCCTCCGCTTTGCTTCAGGCGCCAGGGCGCCGATGCCGAGCGGGACGCCACGGCGTAGCGGGCTCCGGCCAGCCGCCGCCCGCGAGGCGGCGGTCGCACCGAACGACGCTTCGCCGGACACCACGGCGCCACGATCAGCAGATTCCCGCCAGATGACGGCATGAGGCCGTCGCACCAGGAGAGCATGATGCCCGTCCTCCACTCGACCAAGAACCTGGAGATCATCGAACCACCCACGACGAGGAGGGAAGGGGTCGGAATCTTCGAGTACACGGACAACTACACGGTGTTTCATTACGGCAGGATGCCGGACCTGATCCCCGGGAAAGGCGAGGCGATCTGCCGCATGGCCGTCTTCAACTTCACAATGTTGGAGGCGGCGGGCGTGCGAACCCATTTCCGCCGGTTCATCGCCCCGAATCGGATCGAGTTCGATCTCGCGCGTGTCCCGGACCCAGACGCCAGGCCGCTCAACCCGGACGCTGGAAACTATCTCGTTCCCGTGCAGGTCCTCTTCCGCAACGAGCTCCCTCAAGGTAGCTCCGTTCACCGCAGGCTCGCAGATGGGGCGCTGACACCGGCCGAGGTCGGCCTCCGCGGCATCCCCGAGGTCGGCAAGATGCTGCCGCATCCGCTCATCGAGTACGCGACGACGCGAGAAGACGTCAACCGGTTCATCGGCGAGCCCGAGGCCCAGCGCCTCGCCGGCCTGAACGACGAGCAGTTCCAGACGATGCGCGACACCACTGTCAAGGTCAACGAGGTGCTGACCGAGCACGCACGCAAACTCGGGCTGAGCCACTCCGACGGCAAGCTCGAGTACCTGGTGTCGAGCGATGCGCGCATCGTGCTTGCCGACAGCCCGGGTACACCTGACGAAAGCCGCCTGATGTTCCACGGAGTGCACTGCGGGAAGCAGGTCCTGCGGAACTGGTACGTGGACAACGGGCTCGAGGTGCCAGTCAGCAAGCTGACCGCCGACGGCGTGCCCAGGAGCCAGTGGCCGCGTCCGGCACCACTCCCGCCCGAATTCCTGCCGGTGATGTCGGACCTGTACCGGTCCCTGTGCGAGACCTGGACGGGCGAGCGCCTCTGGAACGCGCCGGACCTGCACACCGCCACTCAGGCCGTTGCCCGCCTCATCGGTCAGTGACGGCACACGACGGCTGGCACTCAGGCATGCTCTCCTCGATGTGGCGGACGTGGGCCGGCAACGCCGCGGACCCTGCGAGAACGGTGGATACATGGGCGGATTGACGGAAGACCCTGCCTTCCTGGCGACGACGTTCGTGGTCATCGACTTCGAGGCAACAACCCCCAAGGGCTACCCGGCCCAGCCCATCGAGGTCGCCGCTCTCGCACTCCGCTACGAGGAAGGCGCGTGGACGGCGGCCTGCAGGCCGTTTGCATCTCTCATCCGGCCGCCCGCGTTCGCCCCGGTGACGCCAGCCGTTACGGCTCAAACCGGCTTGACCGTCGAGCAGGTGAATCAGGCCCCCAGCCCGGCCCAGGCGCTGGGCGCGCTCGATAGACGGTTCGCCGCGGGCAAGCAGTACCTGCTGGTGGCTCAACACGCCGCCACCGAGGCCAACATCATCTACAACCAGCGCGAGCACTGTCCGGCGCTGGCCCGCATTGATCTTCTTGACACCATCCCGCTTGCCAAATACGTCGTCCCAGGCCTGCCGAGTTACCAGCTCGACATGCTGCTGGCGCACTTTTGCATCAAGCAGCCGGCGGATCGCCACAGGGCCTACGCCGACGTTGACGTCACCGCGCAGGTGTTCGTCCGGCTCGTCAGCGCCGCGGACGAGGGCGGTCAGCTCAGCGATCTGGCGGCTCTGGTGAAAATCGCGGGGCGCACGGCCAAGTGCAACATGCCCGCCCAAGGCGGATTGTTCGATATCTAATCTCCCGGCCGGGAGAGGTCATAGGCGAAATCGGTCTGAGAGAGGACGGTGCTCATCTTGATGATCAAGGAACAGCCGGACCGCGACGAGGTCCCGTTCTGGTTCGATCCGCTGTGCCCCTGGGCGTGGATCACCTCGCGCTGGCTCCTGGAGGTCGAACAGGTTCGGCCAGTGCACCCGGATTGGCGGATCATGTCGCTGGCCTACCTAAATCTCGTCCAGCGCGAGGGCAAGGGACTCAGCGAAGCCTACCGGGACCTGATGACGAAGGCATGGGGTCCGGTGCGCATCTGCGCGGCAGCCGCTGAGCACGGTGGCCGTGGCGTCCTCGGACCGCTGTACACCGCCATCGGCACCCGGCTGCACAACCAAGGACGTCGCGATGATCCCACGGTCATAACCGAAGCTCTCGCGGAGGCGGGCCTGCCCGACTCACTGGCCGCAGCCGCCCCAAGCACGGAGTTCGATCAGCTCATCAAGGACTCGCACGACGAGGCGTTCAACGAGGTCGGCCTCGATGTCGGGACGCCCGTTCTCCGCATCGCGGGTACGGCCCTGTTCGGCCCCGTCCTCAGGCAGGCCCCCCGCGGTGAAGCTGCCGGACGTCTCTGGGACGGGCTGGTCCTGGTCGCCGGGACGCACGGCTTCTTCGAGCTCAAGCGGAGCCGGGACCGAACCGTCAAACCGTCCTTTGAGGAGTAGACACCATGGCCCGGCCGACGTCGGCTGAGGTTGCGACCGGTGCGCATCGTGATCCGGCGCCGCTGCCGACCGGAAGCGTTCGCCGGGGCCGGTCAACCGATCCGGGCCGGTACCGCTCGCGCAATGCGGTGCCCGACAAGGCGCTCGGCCTCGGCGAGCGGGTACCAGGCGGCACCCGTCACCTCGGACTCCTGGATACGCCCCACGTCCGCATCTGTCACGAAGGCGAATCCGATGTCGAGGTGATAGTGCTCCGGCTCATCCTTCGCTGGCCGGGCTGGAACCGCGCCGTACTCGATGTAGACGGGGGTCTGCGACGCCGGGACAACCTCTGCGGGGTCAATCCCGGTCTCCTCCGTCAACTCGCGCACTGCCGCACCGATCAGCGTGGTATCGGTCGGCTCCAGGTGACCTCCGGGCTGCAACACGATCCCGTACGCGAGGTGCTCGACAAGGAGGACCTTGGCGCCACCGCGGACCAGCAGCGCACCGACAGTCACGTGCATCAGAAAATTCCGCCGCGAGGCGAAATCCCCTCCCTGAGACAGCAGGTGCACCGGCTCAGACAGCAGCGCGGCCTCGTCTGGGTAGCGGTCAAGGTAGGCGGAAAGCGCGCTCGAGATGTCGGAGTCACTGATCGCCACGGGACACCCCCACACCAGCCCGAGAGCGAAGTTCTTCGTGACCGACTGCTCGGATGCGAGCGATGAGCACTGACACAGTCAGCTCCTCCTCTGGAGGCTCGACAAGACCGACACGCCAGACACCCAACGACACATGAGCCCATGTGTCATCGACGCGAGAAACACTATCCCCATCGACCTCACCGGCACCGATGAAACTCCAAGTGCGTGAGGGATCTCAGGCCCCGCCATCCCGGCCTTCTTCTCCAGGCCCTCCTCTGATCATGCAAGGAAGGAGTCGATCACGGTGAGCGGCGGAATTGTCGGTGGCACCTGAGACTGTTACTCACAGCACTTGCTAAGGAGCTCTTCGTAATGACGATGGGAGGTGAGGCAGCCAGTCGAGTGACGTCCGGGCCGTACGCGCAGTACTGCAGAGCACGCAATGCCCTCGCCCCGTTCGCCCCCGCACCGGAAAGGAGCCCGCTGACGTGTCCGACAAGGCAACCGTCGCCGATCCCACCCCCGAACAGCACCAGCACGGCGAAGAACAGCAGCACAACGAAGAGCTGACGTTCAACTTCAGCGGCGGCGACACCGAATGGACAGATCACCTCACCTGGAGGCAACTCAGCCGACGCCTGCCGCAACTGGTCCGCCGATCGTTCGCTCTGGCCTGGGCCGTGGACCGGCGCGCAGTGATCGTCCTGCTGGTCTGCCAGATCATCTCCGGCCTGGCGGAGGCGCTCGGCCTGCTCGCCACGACCGCGGCGCTCGGCGCGCTGATCCAATCCGCCCATGACCCCGCGCACCTGCGTGAGGCCCTGCCCTCGATCGTGGTCCTGGCCGGTGCTGCCGGTCTGCGCGCACTTCTGGGCATCGCGGTAGGGGGCCTGTCGAACCGGCTGGGCCCGCGCATCGGCCGCGAAGCCGAGTACCGCCTCCTGGAGGCGGCCACGAACGCTGAGATGGCCGCCTACGACCACCCGGGGTTCGATGACCGGTGCGACAAGGCCGACCGGGGCGTCAGCGTCAGCCAGGACATGATCGGGGAATCTCAGAACCTGGTCGCATCCCTGACCACCCTGATCGCCGCCACGGTGGTGATCGCCACACTGGCGCCGGTCCTGCTGCCCCTGCTTGTGCTGACCACCGTCCCGCAGGCACTGGCGTCCCTCGCCGGTGAGCGGGTCGCCTACCTGGCGATATTGAAGACCTTCCAGGAGCGCCGGATGCTGAGCATGCTGCGCTGGCACCTGACCCACAAAGAGCAAGCCGATCAGATCCGTACGGACACCCTGGCCCCCTACCTGCTCGCCAAGTACAGGGCGTTCGGCGTGCGGGTGGACCGGGTCAACGATGACGCCGCCTGGAAACGCGCCAAGATCAACCTCGTAGGGTCCTCCATCGGCGGCCTGGCCTCGGCCCTGATGTGGGCCGGGGTGATGCTGCTGCTCGGCACCGGGGCCATCACCGCCGCAGCGGCCGGCACGCTGGTCTTCGCGCTGCGCTCGGCCTCCTCAGGGCTGCACGGCATCGTCGGGTACGGCTCGGAGCTGATGCGCACCGGCCGGTACATGGACGACTGGGAGGCATTCATTCAGGAGACCGCCGGGCAGCGCCTGGATCGGGGGACCATCGTGCCGGACCGCCCCAAGCAGGTCGCGCTACACCAGGTCACCTACCGCTACCCCGAGGCCGAAGCCGCCACCCTGCACGAGGTGGACTTCGAGGTCCGGCAAGGCGAGATCGTCGCCGTGGTGGGGGAGAACGGCTCCGGCAAGACCACGCTCATGAAGCTGCTGTCCGGGCTCAACCTGCCCACAGAGGGCGTGGTCACCTGGGACGGCGTCAGCACCCGCGACCTGGACCCGCACGCCCTGTGGAAACAGTGCGCGGTCGTGCCGCAGGAGTTCGCCCGCTGGCCGATGACCGCCCGCGAGAACATCCACCTCGGCCAGCCCCAGCCCGGCGGGGATGACGCCGTCCATCGCGCGGCGGCCGCCAGCGGCGCCGACGCGGTGATCAACGTGCTGCGTAGTGGCTTGGGTACGCTGCTGGCGCGTGAGTGGTGGGGCGGCCAGGCCCTCTCCTCTGGGCAATGGCAGCGCATCGCGGGAGCCCGAGCGATCCACCGGAACGCCGGCCTGCTGGTGATGGATGAGCCTACCTCCGACCTGGACGCCCGTGCCGAACACCTGGTGTTCACCGGGCTGCGCGAACTCGCGCAAGACCGGGCGATCGTTCTGGTCACCCACAACCTCGCCAACACGGTCGTCGCGGACCGGATCGTGGTCATGGAAGGCGGGCGCGTGACTGCCGAGGGCACGTTTTCCCAGCTGACGACCCAGCCCGGTCTCTTCCGCGATCTTTGGCTCCTCCAGCAGGACCGCGGTAACGCTTCGCTGGAGGGGAAGACATCATGACCGCTACCAGACAGCGGTCTTCGGCCATGATGGACGGCCGTCCCGCCGGACGGCCGCATCTGCCACCTTCCCCTGGCCGGGTGGGAACTTTGCCTCCGGTTCCGGCCGCATCTCCGAGGTAGCCGCGCGGGGGCACATCCACGCAAGCTGGCGCAGGGCACGCTCTGATCTAAGTAGCGATCTTCAGGCCGTGGCTGCGAACCCCAGATACCTGGCCACGGCAAAGCGCCTCCGAGGTAAGGCCCGGCCCGGAGGCGTGGCCGTGGGGCGACGGCTGAGCATCGTCCCACGGCCACCAACCTGGTGTCCGGCGGGAACAAGGACACGACGTCATGGACCTCTGACGGCGCTCATCTGAAAGATGAGCGCCGTCAACTGTTCTATCTAGAACTTTCAGCCCACATGGAGCGGTTTGGGGCGGTCGGCCGTGGTGGCGATCAGATGGTTGTGGAGGAACGCGCTGATGGCCTCGTACGCGGTCAGTTCGTTGGCGCGGTTGGTAAAGCCGTGGCCTTCGTCGGGATAGATGTCGTAGCGGACTTCGACGCCGCGTTCGCGTAGCCGGGTGACGATCTGGTCGGATTCGGCCTGAGGAACGCGTGGGTCATGGGCTCCCTGGAGAACGAACAGGGGAGCGTTGATGCCATCGGCGTAGGTGACGGGACTGCGCTCTAGGAGGTGTTCGGCGCGCGTGTCGGGGTCGCCGAGGACGGTGGCGACAAAGGTCTTCCAGGTAGGGGGCGACGCCTTCGCCAAGGTTAGGAGGTTACTCGGACCGCACATGGAGACGCCCGCGGCCCAGGGGTAAGGGAGACGGGCCAGGCAGGACAGAGCGGCGAAACCACCGTACGAAGCTCCCATGACGGCGAGGCGGTTCGGGTCGGTCCAGTCGAGGGTGTGGAGGTACTTGACGGCGTGGTCCAGGTCGTCGAGGTCGATGCCGCCCCAGTCACAGTAGATGAGCTTCTGATGCGCGGTGCCGTAGCCGGTGGATCCGGCGAAGTTGGGGGCCAGGATGGCGATGCCCTGGTGGAGAAGATGCTGATAGAGACCAGAGCGGGCGTA
Source organism: Nonomuraea sp. CA-141351 (assembly GCF_050944675.1). NCBI lineage: Bacteria > Bacillati > Actinomycetota > Actinomycetes > Streptosporangiales > Streptosporangiaceae > Nonomuraea > Nonomuraea sp. CA-141351. The sequence goes on along the minus strand of NZ_CP191982.1, from coordinate 12,037,827 downwards.
GAGGGGGCGTTCCTGCGATTCCGGGCCGCCGTGGATGGACAGCAGGACCGGGTGCGGGCCGGGGCCGTCCGGGCGGTAGAGCAGAGCGTGGACGTCGCGTCCATCGCGAGCCGGGTAGGTGATCAGCTCGGGGGCGACGGGGTCGATGACGTGCAGTGCCGGAGGGCGGGTGTCGGTGAGGTAGCGAAACTCGTGGCGGGCTAGATCCAACACCGCTATTTCCGCCGGCCTCGCCGCGGAGTTGATCAGGACGACCGCGAAAGAGGCGTCAGGCGCCAGGGACAGCGCGGAGATGACGCCGGGCGGGATGCCGGGCAGCGAGATGGGGCTGCCGTCGCGGTCGGCGTGCAGGCGGGAGCTGCCGCCCTCGTTGACTGACCAGATGCGGACTCCCGCGGCGGCGTCGAGGACCTCGACGTCCCACTTCGGGCGCGCGATCGCCTGCAGGGATCTGGCTGCGAGGTCGTAGAAGGCGGCGGCGGTGAACTCGCTCCAGTGGTCGGTGAGCAAGTGGAAGCCGCTGGAGTCTGCTGCCCAGACTCCGGGGTCGAAGACGCCCTCACCCAGGGCGGATGTCAGGCAGACCGGCTCGGCGTCTGGGTCACTCAGGTCGGTGAGATAGACGGCTATGTCGGTGTTGGAACGGAACCCGGTCGCCAGCAGCCAGCGGCCGTCGGGGGAAAGGCTGACGGCCTCGAACGCGACCCCTGGCGGGGGCGTGAAGCGGCGGAGCTCACTGGTCTCCAGATCGTGGACGATGAGGTCCTGAGCGGCGGGGTCGCGGTCGTTGGCGGTGTAGGCCAGGAAGCGGCCGGTCGGGTCGAACGGCGACGTGGCCAGGACACGCTGACAGTCCGGACCGGAGCTGATCTCGGTCAGGCCGCTGCCATCCAGAGCGACGAGGTAGAGGCGGAACTGCTCGTCCCCGTTCTCGTCGGCGGTGAAGACCAGCCGACCGCCGGAGGGGGTCCAGGCGATCTGGCGGACTGTCCGGTCGTCGAAGCCCGCCACGCGGCGCGACTCGCCACCGGTGACGGGAACGACCCACAGGTCGTAGCGCCCAGAGGCGTGGCTGGAGTAGGCGACCAGTTGACCGTCCGGGGACAACGCAAGGGTGGGCTGGAATCGTTGCTGGGGCACGAAGTCCAGGTATTCGGGCATGTGACAGGGCCTCTCGGGTTCAGTTAATCCAGCCGCGGCGCGCTGCGGCGGCTCCGGCGGCGAAGCGGGTCTCCACGTCCAGCGCATCGCGGATGGCGGTCCAGTGTCTGCGCATGGTGTTGACGCTGATGTCCATCCGCCGGGCAATCGCCTCGTCGGATAGTCCTTGATTGAGCAACTGCAGTACCTGCGACTGCGCAGGGGTGAGTGGCCCGACGGCTTCCATGCTTCCGAGCGGGATCGCCTTCTCCCAGAGCAGTTCGAAGTACTCGCGCAGCGCACCGACGATGACGGGCGAGCGTATGAGCAGAGCCCCGCCCATCCCTGTGGGCGTCAGCGGAAGGAGCGCGACTGCCTCGTCTGCGAGCTTCATCTTCATCCCGATGCGAGGCAGCAGCCGCGCCTGTTCCCCGGCTTCCACCGCAGCCTCGATCGTCTTCGCACCGATCGGGTGCTCAGCGCAGCGGGTCTCATAGATCGCCCGGCATTGCACCTGGCCCTCGAAGACCGGTAGCGGTACGTACCCGGTGGAGTCCTCGACGGGCGCCTCCAGGACGTAGTTGTCCAACGTGAGCCAGTCGTGCCGCGCGGCGTTGATGAGTGCGTAGGACAGGCGGCTGATCTCGTCCCGATCGGTGACGATCTGCACGAGCCGGTCCATCGCGGAGTTCGAGGACGCTGCGGCCGGCGTCTGGTGGAACTCCCTCAGTCGCTTGTGTCCCGCCAGCAACCGCTCCTGATCGCTGACGAGACGGCGTGAAAGATCCGTCAAGACGCCCTGCAGCGCGAGCTCTGGGGGAGCGGGTACGAGACGCGGCGGCATCGAGGGGCCGTCCGGCCGGCGATGAGCCATCCCACGGGCCGTAAGTTCCGCGACCTGCTCACTGCTTCCCAGCAGGGACGCGGCGTCGTCCTCAGGGCAGCCGCCCTCCGTGAGCAGCATGGAGTACGACACGAAGATCTCTTCCGGGACTACGCCCTCCAATAGGCGCTGCGCTTTGACCTGATCCTGTCCGTCCACCGCCACCTCCGATCAGAGAGTAGTGGCCCTAACACGTGCTGTGATGGCTCTTTCTGCCGTGTCGGGCGATGAGTGGTTCCGAGCGATGGTGAGTTCTCACCATCGAGCGCTGTGCTCCAGAGGCCCGCTGTCATAGGCGTTCTCGCTGTCCTGGACACCGCGCTATCGGCCAGTAGCTGCCGTGGAGAGTTTCACCACCCCTGTTGCGGTGCCGCGCACGGTCTGATCAGTGCGAAGGCTCAGAAGTGGCAGGGAGGCAGTATGCGGCGGCAGCTCGTCGTAGACGTAGCGAGGAAGCTGAGCGCAGCGGTTGCGGCGTCAATTCTGGTTGGCGTCAGTTCGCCAGCCAGTGCGTTGGCTAACGCAGAGCCTTACTGTCCGCAGGTGGGCCGAGCGCCACGTCAGGTGTACGACATCGAGAAGTTCTGTGCGTTGGTGTATGGCGACCTGATGGAAGGCCGGGCGCTGGATCTCCTGGAGTTGCTGGAACGGTCGCAGCGCAATCCGGTGCATGCCTCGCTCTCTCCAAAGCCGCAGAAGGTGTCGAAGCCACGTGATGTGGTTGTTTCTACGGTGAAACAGCCTGAAGCTGAGCCAGCTAGATTTCGTAGTAGCGATGCCGAACCGCGCATGCCGCGTGAAAGCGGCCGGGAAGCTGACCGGGCTCCGAGTCGAGTTCTGAACCGAGATCGTCAGGCAAGGGCCGACCGTCAGCAGCGCCAACGGAGGGACCGTAGGGAGCCATCGTCCACGATGGTTCTCACACCACCGGCTCCATCGGAAACGCCGTCGGCATCGGCCTCCACGTCTTCCCCTGTGCCTGCACTGGGCGATGCGGTGAGGCCGAGGACAGAGTCTGAGGCGAGAGGCCCGCTGGGTGCTGCACTGGCGTTCGGGCTCATGCTCATGGTCCTAAGCGCTGCGCTTATCCGTCGTCTACGGTCCTGGCCCGTGCAGGCGAGCGCGGGCTCTGCCGTGAGCCTGTCTGGAGGTGCCGCCTGTCCACGCGATATCGATGGTCGCAACGGTGAGGACGCCGCAGTACCCCCGGCGGTAGTCCTGGCATCCGCTGGGGCGCAGGCACCTGCGGTCGACTGCGTGACGACGGAGTCGGTTGCCGTCGTTAAGGGCAGTGAATCTCTGGCGGTGCCTACGTCTCAGCTTGACCAACCCAGCTCCCGCCCGGCGGTCGCAGAGGCAGGTGCGGAAGCGGAGGCTGAGGCACCCTTCGTGCCAGGCGCTTCAGCCGGGCCAGGGTCAGGGTTCGTAGCGGCGGAGGGGAAGGCGAAGGTCGAGGTGCTAGGGGTACCGCGACTGTCGTTTGGCAGGTCGGAGGTCTCCTTCGGCCGTGCCGAGGCGCGGGAGTTGTTTGCGTTGCTCTCGGTGTCGCGGGACGGAGTTTCGGCGGAGGGGATCGCCGAGACGCTGTGGCCGGGGGAGGTTGGCGGGCGCCGGTTGGAGTCAGCGGTACGGGAGATCAACCGGGCTATGCGGCAGGCGGTGGGGTGTGCGGCCGGCGTGCGGTTCGTGCTGAAGTCCGGGGAGCGGCGACTGCTGCCTGCGGCATCGTTCGATGTGGACTTTTGGCGGTTCGAGGACGCGTGCAAGCTGGCCTCGATCGCGGCCGAGGACGCTATGCGGGTGGCGGCGTTGCATGAGGTGCTGGCCTTGTATCGGGGGGCGCTGCTGGCTGGGTGTGATGATCTGTGGGTGCTGCCGTTGCGGCAGGCCGCTCAGCGGCAGGCGGCGGATGCCGCTGAGCGGCTGGCCGAGCTGGTGCGAGCCGATGATCCAGGCCGGGCGGTGGACGTGCTGCGGTTGGCGGTCGAGCGCATCGATCCGTGCAGTGAGACGTTGTGGTGCCTGCTGATGTCGGTTCAAGGCGAGCTCGGGCGCCTGCCTGCGGTACGGCGTTCGTTCGAGTTGTTGAGGGAGCGGCTGGCGGAGATCGACGCGGTGCCGAGTGCGCAGGCGCGGCAGGTGTATGAGCGGTTCATTCGTTAACCGGGCGTCGATGAGCGGCGGATAGTGGAGACCTGGCGATGCCCTGGCCGGGGCTCACCCTTCTTCGTGAAGAATGCGCTGGTCGTGCCCTGCGTAGGTGGCCAGCATCTCGGCCGTGAGCAGATGGGCGGGGCGGGTCCTGTAGATGCGGGCCAGCAGGCAGAGCGTGGAGACGGAGGGGCGCCGGCCTGCTTGCGGCCAGTTCTCGTAGTCGTAGAGGCGAGACTCGCGCAGTCCGGCGCCGATGGTGTCGGCGAGCTGGTGGAAGACCTCGATCGTCTGCGCCGCGGTGAGTCCGGCGGCATGCCGGTAGAGGCGGAGCGGGGTGGCGGGGTGGTCGAGGCTGAGGATGACGGCGATCTGGTCCACGGTGAAGCCGTGCTGGCGTAGGTATCGGCTGCGGCGGCGGCAGTCGAGAAGCGTCTGGTATCCGGTACCTGACATGCGTTGACATCCCCTTTCCCGCCCACGCGCGGTGGGCGAGTCGGTGCCCCGCACCCGGGGTTGGGGGGACAGTAGGCGGCCTTTGGGGAGGGGCTCCAGTCTCCGCGTGGGGTGATCGCCGGGGTCGGTCTCGGGTGTCGGCGGTAGTGGGAATGGTGTTGCCGCAGGCCGGAGCGGGTGGGCGCGTGGTGGCGGGTTGGGGGTGTGATTCGGGCGGCGAGGTGAGTGATCGTGCAGGCCGCTCCCCGGATGGGCCGGGGGCGTGACCGAAGGGACATCCGCATGGACACACGCACACAGCACGCCAGTTCGGCCGAGCTGAACCCTCTCCTCGTTTCGTCGAGGTGCCAGCGGCCGTCAGCGGTGGAGGAGTTCCCGGATCTGGCGCCGGGGCTGGTGATGTCGACACTGCGCGCCTCGCAGGTGTGGAGCGGGATGGCCTGGCGGCGGGCCTTTCCCGGGCGGGGAGATCAGTCGGCTCCCGCGCGCCGCATGGTGGGCGAGCTTCTGGCCGACACCGGCCGGGTGGATGACGCGCGGTGGGTGACGGCCGAGCTGGTCAGCAACGCGCTGCGGCACTCGCGTTCGGGCCGGGAGCGGGGGTTCTTCGTGGTCGAGGTGCTACGCGGCACAGACGTGGCCCGGATCGTCGTCTATGACCTGGGCGGCGGCCCATCCCCAGACTTCTCCCGCGCGCCGGGCTCAGTGCCCGAGGCGGCCGAGCACGGGTGGGGCCTGGCCGGGGTGGCTGAGCTGGCGGCCCGGACGGGGATCGCGGGTGATGCGATCACGGGCCACGCGGTCTGGGCTGATCTCGCGCTGGAGCCGGTCCCTGCTGGGCCGAGTGACCCGGTGATCATCGGCGAGGTCGCCTGCCCCCGCTGTGCGTTCGTGGGGGAGCAGGGAGCCTCGGGCGATGTACCGGATGGTCGGCTGGGCGCCCTGCGGGAGGGCGTGACGGTTTCGGCGAGTAGGCCGGGGCTGGTTGGCGAGGAAGGAGCTGCTGGCCTGGACCCTTCCGCAGGCTTGTGGGAGGCAAGCTGAGGCCGAACGCGGACCAGGTGTCCGCATTCGGGCAAGAGCCGTGGGCACAGCAGGCGCTGGCCGGGCTGCGCTGGGACTGGCCCGACTGGGCCTTCCTGGTGGTCGGCTACCAGTGGCTGGCAATGCGCGGCAAGCAGGTCATCATCAGCGCGACCGGGCCGCAGGAGTTGCGTCATGCCCTGCCACCCATTCCGTCTAGGCCAAACTCGGCCGTGCCGGGCGCGTTCGAGCGCGGTGGCCCAGAGCCTGGTCCGGTACTGCCGGCTTTGGCCGGGTTGCTGGATGGAGAGCCGGGCGTGAGCTGGACGAGGGCGAGTGCGTCCCCCCCGTTGGACTCGGCGTCGATATCGGGCGCGGGCGCGGGTGGGGCGCATGCGGGTCATGGTTGCGATGCTGGGCTAAGCGGCACGCTGACGGCCGCTGCGCCGCCGCCGGGGGCGTTGGTCGCCGAACGGTCGATGACGGGCACGTGGGCGGTTGCTGGCGCTGACGGGGCGCGGGCGGGGCGGTGGCCGAACGGATGGTGGCGGTGGGGTCGGCGTCGGGGCCGCTCGCAACCAGGTGCGCGAGCCGGGGAAGATGCTCGTCCAGCTGGCCGTGCCGGGCACGTGGATGGGGGTGGGCCTCGTCATCGCCGTACTCGGTCGAGGTCCTCGAAAGTGGCTGCCGCGGTCGCAGTCTGAGGCCGGAGCCCAGCCCCGACATGATGGCCGGTGCTGGCTTGACACCTGGGGCGCAGGTGGGCGTCGATACCGGTCCGCCCGTCCCGTGCGGAGGGGGCGCTGGGCGGGCGGACCCGGGTGGGTTCGCCTCGCGTAGGGGGCGAGACGAATCCACCGCTGAGGGACAACCGAGGTACCACGTGGGTGTCGCGGTCGCTGTAGCGGGTTCAAAAGCAGGGCGTTGTTCGCTGTCGCGCTCGGTGTCGCCCTTTGTTGTCGCGTCCGCTGTCGCCGCTGAGAGCGCATCACCCGTGGGCGGGCCGTCTGCTCAGGTCATGCGGGTTTCGTCCGAGGCGATGCACGCCCCGACTCGCCCTAAGGCGAGCCTAGGAATATATGTGCGGGCCCGTTGTGGTGCGGTCCTCATATTATTGCCGGGGTTCCCGTCGTTGATTGCTTTCCGTCTTCTGCTGGCCGGCCTTCTCACGGCCGGCGCGAGGCCGGCCGTTGGGAGGCCGGCCGTTGGGAGGGCCTCGAAGGAAGCGAGCAGAACCTCGCCCGCCCGGTCGGTCGCCGTCCGCCGAGGTTCGGCCGGTTGCCTGACCGCGCTGTCCGGGGCAGCCGGTCGCGTGCGGCCCGGTGCCTGTGCCGGGTGTGGTGCGTACCGCCCCGGCCCGCGCGGAACCGTTGTCGGATGGGGTTGAGTATCGGTAGGGGCCCCGGTTCGCCGCAGGGCGTTCCGGGACCGGGGTATCACGTGGGACTAGCTGATGGCCAGGGTGCCAACGGGCGAGACATCCGTGTATGTCGGGAGATCAGCCCGCATGGGATGGTGGTCACAGAGGATGTCGGTCAGGTCGGCGGCGATGGTGTCGTCGTCGTGGGGATCGCCTTGTTCGGCGCGGTTGTCGCGTAGCTGGCACATGTCCTCGTAGCTGATGATCTCCAGTAGGGCGGCGTCGTCGCCGCTTTTGGGACGGGTGATGACGGCGTCGGTGCCGTCCCACATCAGCGTTCATCCGGGGCCGTAGGCCGACAGCCCGCGTACGTGCGAGGCGTTCACGATGACCTCGTCGTCGGCGGTAATCGTGTGTCGCATCATGCGTGCGTTTTCCTTTCGCTTCCCGGTTCCGAGCGCTGGGGGTCCCCGCGCATTTCTATGGACGCTCGGCTTCTAATTGATGTCAAGCCTGATGCGCGATTATTTGCGAGGTGCTGCCAGCTCCGAATCGGGCAACATGGCATGGTCCGCCGTCGTTCGGATAAATGTCGGGTGACTCGTACGCGCGTCTATTGTCAAGCCGGTCCGGCGACCTTCTCGCGAGATGTTTTCCAAGTTTGCAGAAGGTGTCGTTAGGTAAGCCTCTCCAGCCGTCGCGGTGACGAAAAATGTTTCCGGTATCCCTTGCTATGCGCCACGACGCGAGACATGGTCGAGCCGCAAACGAAAACATCGGCCGCGCACCGGCCGGGAATTCAACCGGGAAGGGCATCGGAAGAATGGCTATTCAGGCCACGGAAATGGTTGTCACGGAAAACGCCGCCAATGACACGGACGCCCTCGCTGGCGCGCCTGTGGCGGCCCCTGACGGCCCGGCTATCCAAGCCTCGGACACCGACAACGAGGGCGGGGCGGAAGCCCGTGTGGCGGCGGTACGGGCCGCGCTGATCGCCACGCCGGGCGGGTCGGCCACGGCGATCGGGGCGGCCGCCGGGATGAGCCGGGTGGCGGTGGGCAAGATCCTCAACCAGCTCGAAGGCGACGGTCGGGCCCGGCGTGTGGCGGGCGGGCATGACGGTCAGGGTCGGGGGCGCACCCCGGACCGGTGGTATCTGGCCGACAACGACGACATGACCGACAGTTCCACGGCCGCCTTGGAGCAGATCGTAAAGGTCGACCTCCCCGATCCAGCGGAGGCCACGCCTACGGCTGCCACAACAGACGACCTGAACGTGGCTGATCTGTATGAGACGACGGAGGACGCCACCGGGCTGGACACGCACCAGGAGGCCGTACTGGCCGCGTTGGAGGGCAACTCCGGCTGGTCTGCCGCCGCGATCGGCGTAGCGGCCGGGCTGACCCAGGAGGCCGCGATCAAGGTGCTCGATCAGCTGGTGGCGGCCGGGCTGGCCTCGCGCGGAGACGACGAGGACCGGAACAAGGACGAGTGGTACCCGGCATCCGGCGACGAGCCGACCGCCTGCGACGAGGCTCCCGAGGTGAACGTGGAGCCTATCCAGACCTTCCCGCCGGACGCCGACGAGACTCCAGTTGAGCCGACCGCTGAGCCGGTTGCCGACACCGATCCGGCCTGGGCGAGGGTACGGGCCGAACTCCTTGAGTTGGCTGACCTGCTGTCCGGGACGGTCACCGCGAAAGACGACAACGGCGATGCGGTGATGGCGTTGGGTCGCCTCGAAATGGCGATGGCCAAGGCCGCTCAGGTGCATCGGACGGCCCGCGCGGTGCTGACCGGTGTCACCCCCGCCCCGGCGCGGACGCCGTCCACCCGCGCTGGCAACGACGGCGGGGGCGGGGTGACGGTCCGGCCGGGCGCGCTGCGTGATCGGGTGCACGCCCACCTGACCGAGCACCCCGGTAAGGAGTTCACCCCGTACGAGATCGGGCGGGTGTTGGACGCCTCGTCCGGCGCGGTGGCCAACGCGTTGGACCGGCTCGTCAGCCTCGGTCAGGTAGCGCTGACCTGTGAGCGGCCCCGCCGGTTCGCCCTCGCCGCCACCGACAGCACTAGCGACTGATCTTCACGCGGGCGGGCTACCCCACCAGCCCGCCCGCCCCGGGCACGCGTCGCCTGGACCCCGGCCTGTCCCTGGGACGGCCACACCAACGATCCGCATCAACAAGTCGCCTTACCTGCTTCATCACGCCTGAGGAGGCACCGTCATGGCCCACGAGATAGAGATCTTCGCCAACGGCTCAGCCGGTTTCGCCGCTGCCGGGAAGCCCGGCTGGCACGGGCTCGGCTACACCGCGCCCGGCCCGATGACCGCCGAGGAACTCCTGAACAACGCCCAGCTTGCCGGATGGGATGTGCGCAAGGTCGGGGTCGGTCCGGTGACCGACCCCGTCACCGGACAGCCCGTTACCGCCGATGAGGATTTCCTGGTCGTCCGCACGAACCCGGTGACCGGTCAGCCCGAACGGCTCGGCATGGTCGGCAAGGACTACAAGGTCGTACAGAACGAGGAGGTCACCGACTTCCTGCAGACCCTGGTGGACGAGTCCGGCGCGGTCTTCGACACCGGCGGTTCGCTGAACGGCGGACGGCGGGTCTTCGTCACCATGCGCCTGCCCGAGCCGCTCATGGTCGGCGGGTTCGACCAGGTCGACCTGTACCTGGCGGCGTTCTCCCGTCACGACGGTTGGGGCGCGTTCACCACCGTTGCGACCCCCGTCCGTGTGGTGTGCGCGAACACCGAACGCGCGGCGTTGCGTAACCACGCGGCCAAGTTCACTGTCCGGCACACCGGTCACATCGCCGGGCGCATCGCGGAGGCACGCGAGGCGCTCAAGCTGACGTGGCGACACGGGCAGGCGTTCGCCGCCGAAGCCGAGAAGCTTCTTTCGGTTCCGATGGACGTCAAGGAGTTCCGGCAGTTCGCCGCCGCCCTCCACCCCATGGACCCCAACGCCAAAGAGTTGCGGCGCAAGAACCACGAGATGACGATGCGCGAGCTGGAGTGGCTGTTCACCAGCGCCCCAACCCAGGAACCGATCAGGAACACCCGCTGGGCCGCCTACAACGCCGTCACCGAGCGGCTCGACCACAAGAGCCCCGTGTTCGGCAGCCGTGACATCGGCACCGTGCGGGCCGAGCGAGCCCTGCTCGACGACCACGACAACACCAAGACCAAGATCCGCGCGTTCAAGCTCCTCACCACCGCCTGAGCGCCCGGCTGATCCGGTACGGCCCGTTCAGGGCCGTACCACAACCTCAAGGAGAAGATCATGGGACAGCTCGAGACCATGGCCGAGACGCATTACACGCGCACCTCGATCGAGGCGTGTGAGGCGATCGACAAACTCACCTACGCCGCCGAGTCCGGCAAGGGCCTCGCCTCCGAGGACCTGGCCCGGCTCGCCGTCACCCAGTTCGTCTGCGGCTGGTGGCAGCAGGTCATGGACCTGATCAACAGTGAAGGGCTCGACGGCGCCGAGGCCGTCATGCGCACCCGTCACCAGGCCGAACAGCACCTCCTGAACGGCAGCCCGCTCCTTTACGCCGACCTCTTCGCGCAGGCGATGGCTCAAGCCCGCCGCCAGGCCGCGCAGGGGTTCCTGGCCACCACCCGGTCCTTGGCCGATGCCCTGGCCGGGCCTGCCACCCCGGCAAGCCACTTCGCGAAATAGCCCTCCAACCAAGGAACCCAGCATGACGAACATGCCCCCTGACCACCGTCAGCCGTATGAGAAAGGCGGTACGGACGTATCCGGCGCGCTTGATCAGCAACCCACGGTCACTCCCGACGTGCCACCCACTGAGACAGAAGACCAGCTCACACGGATCGAGTGGCGGGTAAAGCAGGTGCTCGCCGCTAACCAGCACGCCGCCTACGCCGCTGCCGCCGAAGTGGCGTACCTGTTGCAGCGTGGGCTCCGGCTGACTGGCGAGCCGCTCTACCAGGCCAGCTTCACCCAGGCGCTGCGCATGTGGTGGGAACTGGTGGACGAGCAGATCAACCAGCACCACCTCGAAGCCGACCACGCGGTACGCCGGGTCCGCTCGTGGGCCCGTACGTACCTGACCGCCGAGCCCACCTCCACCAAGCCGGGAACCCTGTTGGACCACGGCCTCGCGCACGCATCCCGCGCCGCAGCCCGCCGGTTCCTGGCCGCCACCGGCGAGCTGCTCGCCGAACACGCAACGTGCCGGGGAAACGCCCCGGCCCCGAACTCGAACATCGACTCAGAGCGGAGGAGCACCTCATGACCAGCCATCCCTCGAGCCCGCCCACCAGCCCCAGCCCGCCCGCGCTCGCTTCCCGAGCGGTGTCACCGCGCGCGGTGGCCGAGCGGGCGCAGCAGACACACGAGGAGGTGGTGCGTGACCTGGCGCAAAGCTTCGCGCAGGGGCAACGCGTGACGGCCCGGCAGGTGACCGTCGGGCTTCGCGCGCAGACACTGCACACCTGGTGGAGCATGATCCTGCGGCACGACGCCGACATGAACCCCAGCGGTGGTGGGGACAGCATCCACGGACTGGAGCGGTACGCGTCCTGGATCGCCAGCTACCTCACCCACCACCCTGCCGACGGCGCCGCCGCTCCCGCAACTCAGGAAGTGGCGGAGCGGGGGTTGGCGGAAGAAGACCTGGCTCTCGTGCACATCGACTACGGATTCGCTCTCGTCCGGCGTTCGGCCGCACGCGAGTTCCTCAAGGTAGCGGCGAGTATCTCGCCGACAGTTCCGGCGGAGCGTCTCCGCGACCAAGACGGCGGTCGTGGAGACGCTCGCTTGCGCGGATCGGCTTCTCCGGCGGCGGCATGGAGGGGGACGGGCCGATGAGCGCCAGCACCATCAGGACCGGTCAGTCCAGCGGCGACGCGGAGGCGGTCACGAACTCGGCCGAAGGTTCGTACGGCGAGATGTTCCAGCTCATGGCGTGGCGGTGGAACGTCTCACACGCCAAGAAGCTGACGGCGGACCGTACTCCGGGCGGACGAGTCGAGGTGGCTGCCTGGGCTGGGCTGCTGCAGCTGATCCACATCGACGATGAGCACGCCCAGCAGGTGGATCTGTCCGAGCCGCTGATCGTCGTACCGGTCCCCAACGGGGGCCTCCTGGTCATCGACGGCTGGCACCGCATCCGCAAAGCGCTGACCAGCGGGGTGAAGCACCTGCTGGCTCACGTGCTGAGCGTTGAGGAAGAACTCGCCTGCCGCGTTCACGGCGGGGAGAAGGGCGAGGGCTGGATCCGGTAGTCCGGTCCGGTGGCGTAGGTAGCCTGCCCCGGCCAGCACAGGCGAATTGTGCTGGCCGGGGCAGACCTCCTGCACCACCGGCCCCGACCTCTCGATGGACACGGCCTGGGTAGCCGCAGGAACCGAGATCGCAGTGCTCACTCCCGCGTTCTACTCTGCGGCTTTGGCGCGGGCCCGCTCGATTCTGGCCTGCACCTCGGCAAGCTTCAGCTTCGCAGCGGCATCGGCTTCGCGTAGCTCTCGAGCTTCTGTCTGGTTGGTGTCCTTCTCGGGCTCCGGCTTGATCATCTCAAGAAGTGGTGTCCCGCCGTCGGCGGCCGAGGAAGGGCAGGGATAAAGGGTGTGGCCGAGGAGCCGCAATGTCCATGGAACCGCCTGGAGGTATTCGACCAGGCTGGTTTCGTCCTCATCAGAGAGGGTGAGGTCGCGAGGGCGGTTTCGATTCTGCAAGTCGACCTGTGCGGCGTCGGCGAGGCCGTCGTAGAGCTTCCCTTCCAGCCAGGCGGCCTCTCCGCTGTGCAACTGGTGGCCGCCTTCGCTCCGGATGAGCAGGGCGCGGTACCAATGATCACGTTGTAGCTGTTCAAGTACGCGCTTGCGCAAGCCCGGCGTGGTGGCCTTGCCGACGTAGGCTCCCCATCGGTCCATCGCGTCTGGTCGGTCCATGAGGAGATATACGCCGGGGACGTTCCAGTCTTCCGGCGTGCGGATGGCGTAGTCCCGGTCGACGACGAGCATGCCCGCGACTTTGTGCTTGGGCTGGATCTTCAAGGGGCCATTCAGATCGAGCGGAAGGCTCACGATGAGCGGCGGCGGGGCCAGGCGCAGCGCGTTCGTCTGAATCTCCTCCAATCGCACCGTCGTACGAGGGCTTCCCGGACAGTATCGAAGGTGTACCTCAGCGTGACCGCGAATTGGAGAAGAAAGCCTTGCACCTCACCCGCCCTACAGCTCTTGTCAGCGGGGATTGGAACGGCTGAGGGGCCGGGTGAATCCGATCAGATCCCGCCGCTGGTAGGAGCTGATTTTGACGACTTCTCGGCGGTTGGGTGCATGGATCATCTGACCATTGCCGATGACGAGGCCGACGTGTCCGGGGCCGTCGTCTTGCATGTTGAAGAAGGCGAGGTCGCCGGGCTGTTCCTGGCCGGTCGGGATGCGCGGACCGTGTCGCCATTGGTCAGCGGCGACGCGTGGGATGGCGATTCCGGCGGCTTGGAAGGCGCGCATGGTCAGCCCGGAGCAGTCGAAGGCATCCGGACCCTCGGCTCCCCATACATACGGCTTACCGAGCTGAGCCTGGGCGTAGGCGATGACGACCGCCGCGTGCTCGCCGGGCATGACGGTGACGCAGGAGCCGGTGAGGGCGTCGACGGTTCGCTGTGCTAGCGGCTCCCATGAGGCGTACGCGTTTGGGGTGTTGGAGCGTTGGACGGCTTGGGCCGCCTTGGTCAGCGGCAGCTGTACCCAGTCAGGGACGGCGACAAGGTGGGTGTAGAACTGGCGGGCCGCGTAGGTCGGGTTGAGGATCTGCTCGGGCGTTCCCCATCCCTGGCTGGGACGCTGCTGGAACAATCCCAGCGAGTCGAGGTGACCGTAGCGCAGGTTGCGGAGCTTGGATTCTTGGAGGGCGGTCGCTACCGCGATCACCGCTGCTCGGGAGGGAAGGCCCAGTTGGAAGCCGGTCTGCACGATGAGCGCGGCGTTGCTCTGCTGCTCCTCATCCAGACCGTCGAGGGAGGCCACGGCCGGGCCGCCTTGCGAGTTGCTGTTCGTGGTCGTGATGACGCAGCCGATCCCTCCGGGCGTTCCGGAGCTGGTGAGGATGCTCGTGATGGCTGCGATGAGCGCGAAGACGATGAGCAGCAGGAGGGCGGCGCCGGCCGCGGCGTACTTCACCTTGGTGTGCCTCCTCTCGGCGAGGCGATGTTCGGTGGGCTACGCGTCGATCTCGTCCTGCTTGGTGGCGGGGTGGGCCAGATCAGGCCAGGCGTCAGCGAGCTCGGCCAGCCGGAGTCGAGGGCCGTCGTGGTTGACGGGTAGCCAGACAGGTCCGGCTGGGCCGTCGCCCAGGCTGGTGTGGATGGCGGTGGCGACCGGCACTTCTACGTTGGCCAAGAGCCTGCGCAGGTTCGTCTCTCGAGCGCGGCTGGGCAGCCATAGCAGCACGGGCGTCGTGATCTGGGTGGCGTCGGCGAGCTCGGCGTAGTCGGGCAGCTTGGCGGCGACCTTGTTCAGGGACTCTGTGCCGGTGTCGTGTTCGAGGAAGAAGTCGATGACTCGGCCGTTCTCGGCCCAGCGGCCGTAGGCGTCGGGGCGGGCCAGGTCGCCCCAGAGCTTGGCGCAGCGCTTCTCGGACCACCACGCCAGCACCTCCGCACTGGTTTCGGCTCTAGCGTGGCGGGCTTGGTAGTGCAGGTCGGCGAAGAAGTCGTTGACTCCGACCTGGTGGCCGGTCTTGGTCGAGACGGAGATGGACATGGCCAGGTCGGGGTGGTAGCCGAACTCCTTGACCGTCACGCCTTCGCGGATGGCGAGGAGCTCGGCACCGGCGCGGCCGAGGATCCAGTGATTGGGTGCGGAGCCTCCGTACGGGGTCCAGGGTCGGAATCGGGTGACGGTGTGCAGCTTGTGCAAGATCCCCATACGGCGGCGCGTGGACTGCGGGATAGCGAAGAAGATGCGTTGGATCTGATGGGTGGTCAGGACGCGGTGCTCGTGCAGATGGGCGAGGATGTCGTAGTCGCGGGGCGTCAGGCGGGCGGCGAGTTCGGCCATGGCGGCGGCATCGAAGCGAGGCAGGCCGCGCGGGATGCGGGTGGATCGCATGGGCTTCTCCTTGAGGTGAGAGCGGGGCGCGGATTGGAGCGGGCGGTGATGTGTTGAGTCATGAGTCCGGCTCTTTGGCCGGTGGCGCTACGGCGGTCTGAGCGCGGGGGCGTGGGTCGGTGCCGGAGGCGCTCGCGCGTCGCCTGCGTCCCGCTCTGGGCATCGCAGGGTCGGCGGGTGGCGTGGTGAAGCGTTCACGGGATGCCTCTCGGATGGCTTGCTCGCGCCCTGCTGTTGCGGGTGGCAGCGGTCGGGTGCGCAGGGTGAAGGCGGGTGCCTGCTGGCCGTCGATGATGAGGCGGGCGGCGGCTTGGTAGGCGCCGAGGTGGGTGAGGTCGTGCGGGGTGATCAGTGGCGAGGTGTGGTGTTTGAGGTCATTGGCGTCTTTGGGTGACGCGGCGAAGTAGATCTTGTTGCGGGCGTCCGCTGAGAGGGCTTCGCGGAGGTCGGCTGGAAGCTGGTCGAGATGCTGGTGGGCCAGGACGAGGGAGAGCCGGTAGCCGCGTGCCTCGGCCAGGACGTCGTTGATGTGGCCTGGCAGGTTGAGGAAGTTGTGGCATTCGTCGATGACCAGCGAGGCGTCAGTGCGGCTGGCTTCGGCGAGGTGGGCGCGGCGAGTGGCGGCCTGCCAGGTGTGAGCGAGCAGGATCGAGCCGAACAGGCGGGCGGCGTCATCGCCGAGAATGCCTTTGGGCAGGCGGGCCAGGACGAGGCCGCCGTCGCTAAGGAGCTGGCCGATGGGAACCGTGGTGTTCGGGCTGGCCAGGGCCTGCCGGACGAATGGGCGTAGGAGCACGGCGCGCAGCTTGTTCATGACGGGGCCGATGACCGTGGCTTGTCCGGCTGGGGTGAGTGCTTGGTAGGAGTCCCAGAAGCCGGCCAGAAGCTCGTCGTCGAGCCGTTTGGTGACGCGGGCTCGGAAAGCGGAGTCAGTCAGCAGCCGGGGAACCTCGCCTAGAGTCGCCTTGTGGCCGAGCACTTTCGTCAACGTCAAGCAGGTCGAACGGAGGAGGTCATCCACGCGTGGTCCCCAGGCCGAGGAGAAGCAGCGGTGGAAGATGGTGACGACCGAATCGACGGCGAAGGCGGGATCGTGTCCAGCCAAGATGTTGATGGAGGGCGGCCGGGCCGGGTCTTGCGGGTCGAACACGACCGTCTTGCCGATCGCCCGCCGGGGCAAGCGGGCGAGAATGTCGGAGATGAGGTCGCCTTTGGGGTCGATGACCAGGGAGCCTCGACCGGCCTGGGCGTCGGCGAGGACGAGGTTGGCGAGCAGGGTGGATTTGCCGACACCGGTGCCGCCGAGGACGTGGGTGTGGTGGCGGCCGTCGGCGATGGGCATGGCGACGGGCCGCGTATGGCCGCTGTCGCTGTCGCCCAGCACGCGGACCGGCCCGGAATCTGACCCTCGTGGTACGACCGGCGGCGGGGCTATGGGACGCGCCCCGGCGCGGGTGATGCCGGGGGCGTCAACATCCCAGGGCAGGTGGGCGAGCGCGGCCAGCTCGCCGACGGAGAGCAGGTAGCCGGTATCGAACCGGCGGGAGCTGGTCCGGGCATGGGGCCGGAAGAGCCGGGCTCTGCGCAGGTACTGGTGACCGGAGGTGAACAGGGCGAAGACGCCGGCGAGGGTGTGTGCTTGGCCTCGCAGCCAGCCGCGGACGGAGTCCGGGTGGGGGTGGGAGTCGTTGGCACGGCTCGTGGCGACGGCGTAGTGGATGGCGACGGTGTAGCGGGGCTGGCCTGCCTTGGCGAGAACAGCACGTACCTGCTCGGCTCGTTCGGGGAACATGCGGGCCAGTTCGCCGAATCGATGATGGCTGGAGGCAGGCGCGAGTTCGTCGAGGACGTGGCCGAGAGTGGTCTGAGTGCGGGCGCCGCGCAGGGCGGCTGCTGCTCGATAGGCGTGACGCAGGCGTTTGCCTGTTGTGGGGCGCGCCAGAACCTGGACAAGCGCGTGTTCGCCCTCGCGGAGAGTGCTCATGGCGGTGAGCAGCGAGCGGATCGGGTCGTTGTCGTGGTCGGTTTTGAGCGGGTAGTGTTCGGGCCTTCCCAGGACGAGCTTCCCGCCAGCGGCCCTGGCATCCGAGGGCAGCGGTGGAGAGGCTGTATGGGTGGTGGTAGTTGCGCCAGGCCAGGCGGCCTGGATGGCCTTCTCCACGGTGCCGGGTGGGATGACGCCGGGCACCCACAAGCGGATCCGTACACCGGATTCACTGGCGAGGTACTCCCAGGCTAGGTGCGGTTGGCCGGTGAAGAGGCGCTTCCAAGCGGGTCGGAGAAGTCCGATCAGCTGGCTCCAAAGCACGACCGCGCCCTGTGGGTCGCTGGTGGGTGGGGAAGAAATTTCGATCAAGCGAGCGTTCGGAACGAGTTCGGCGTGGTGGAGCCAGCCCAGCAGGTAGCGGACGACGGTTGTCACCACGCACAGCACTAGAACCGAGAGAGCTAGACGAGGTCCGTAGGCGAGCAGAAACTCAGGCAGCCGTGCAGGTAGCTCGCGCAGGAAGTCCAGGATGGTCTGCACATCGTGGTCGTCGATGTCGCAGAGCAGGCACGGCCCAGCAGAAGCGGATGACGTCATAGCGGGTCGCCTTCGTCGTCGTGGTGATGATCGGCCGCAGGCGTGGGAGCCTGTGGCGTACGGCGGTCGATCTCGGCCAGCTCGGCGGGGTCGGTCGTGATCAGGTCGTTTTCAGCGGGCGACGCCACGATGCTCAGCGCTGCTCGATTCGCGGGCCCGGCGATGAGCAGGGCTTCGCCCCGATCTGCTGTGAGCAGGAACTGGCGTTCACCGTCGGTGAGGTCGAAGGCGTCACCGACGGCGCCGATGGCCTGCGGTGCTTGGCGGAGCAGGATCTGGCTGGCGGCATTGGCGACGATCGCCTGCCCCAGCTCCGAGCCGAGCAAGTCGGCGGCATCCTGAGTGACGACCGCCAGCCCAGCCCAGTGCTTCCGCGCGGCCTTGGCCATCCGGAACAGGAAACGGGCGCCCTCAGGCTCCTTCATCAGCAGCCAGGCTTCGTCAACGACGACCAGGCGTTTCCTGCGGTCGCGGGGGTTGGCGACCCGCCGCCAGACCGCATCCAGTGCCAGGAGGGTGCCGACCGCTTTCATCTCTTCGGGGAGGTCGCGCAGGGAGAAGACGATCAGGTGTCCGGCTGGGTTGGTCGTGGTCGGGCCGTCGAACAGTTCGCGGTAGGAGCCGGACACGTACGGCGCCAGCTGCGCGGCCAGCTCAGCCCCTTGTTCCGAGGACTTCAGGGTGGTGACGAGGTCGGCCAGTAGGGGCGCGGGCTTGGTCCAGGTCACCGGGTTGTGGGTGATCCCGGCCTCCTGGTAGGTGGCTATGACGGCCGCGTCCAGCGCCGCGCGTGCCTGTGCGGTGAGTTGGCCGCCGAGCATGGTGGCGGTCAGGGTTTGCAGGAACATGGCTCGCCGGGCGAGCACGTCGTCTTGTGGGCCGTGGCTGGCGGGCAGGTCGAGGGGGTTCCAGCGCACTCCGGCGGCACCGAGGTGGAGGCACGTGCCTCCAACTGCGCGGGCCAGGCGGGCGTACTCGTCTTCGGGGTCGACGACAGCTACTTCGACGCCTTGATACAGCAGGCGCAGGGCTTCGAGCTTGGTGAAGAAGCTCTTGCCGGCGCCGGAGCGGGCCAGGACCACGGAATTGTGGTTGTCCTGGTTGTAGCGGTCCCACACGATGACGCCGGAACCGGTGGCGCTCAGCCCGTACAGCACTCCCGTATCACCGACCGGAGCCGCGAGGTCAGATGAGGTGAACGGGAAGGCGGCGGCCAGGGCGGTGGTGTCGAAGCTGCGCGTCATGCGCAGCGAGTCGACCGCCAACGGCAGGCTCGTTGTCCACGCTTGCAGGGCCCGGAAGGTGGTCGGCTGAGTGTCCAGCAGGAGGGATGAGGCCAAGGCGCGGACCCGCTCCACCTCTGCTGCCAGCTCGGGTTCGGTAGAGGCGTGGATGGTGAGGTAGAGGCCGACTTTGAACAAGCGGCCGTGTCCCCGGGCAAGGCTGTCGGCCAGGTTGGTGGCGTCGTCGGCGGCTGCTTCCGCCGCGAAATCTTGAAGACGGCCATGCTGGGCGTCGGTTCGGCTGGTTGATTCCAGGCGGGCGAGCTGGCGGCGCAGCCGCATCGCCGCCACGGCTTGGGGAATCGGCTCGACATACAGGGACACGTCCAGGCGCCCCGGATAGGTGAGCAACGGCTCCAGCCAGCCCGCGCCGACTTCACGGGGGTAGCCGGTTACGGCGAAGGACGCGGTCATCCCGTTGGGCAAGGTGAGCTTTCGAGCGCCGACCTCCAGGGAGCCTGGCTCGGTGAGGGCGCTGGCTTCCGTTGGCTGCGTTCGACGGCGTAGTTTCATGCGGCCTCCTCACCGCTGATGAAGGCGTCAGGGAGGGCTTGGCCGGCGGGATGCCAGCCGCCGGGATCGAGGCACTCGGTCAGCACCTGGTGCGCTGCGGAGGCGTCGAGGACACGGGTGGTGACGCCGAGCGCGGCCAGGCTGCGCTCGGCTTCTGCGGCTCGACGCAGCGCCACGGCGGCGGAGGCCTCTCGCCGTACCGAGCGCCGTCCTCGCCCGGCGGCGTGGTTGTCGCGCAGCACGATGAGGACCTGACGGGCCAGCAGCTCGCGCGAGCAGTTCAGCTCCTCGAGGAAGGCAACGTGCTGGCTGGCGGCGTCGGCGAGTGCTGGATGTGGTGAGCTCTCGGCGCACCGCTCCACAGTGTCGATCAGATTGCCGAGATCAACCGGCCGCGCGCGGACGAGGATTTGAACTGGTGATTCAAGGGAGTTGAGCCAGCGACCGAACGCGCCGGCCAACGCGGCCTGCTCGCCTGCGGTGCGCAGGTGGAAGGACAAGGTGCCGGTTTCGACGAGTACGGCGACACCGCCATCAGCCAGATCCAGGGCTCCGTCAGTACGGATGGCCCGCACCGGCAGCCGCAGCGGCGTGGGCAGCTTGCCACGCAGACGGCACCAACGCGGCGGCTCAACGACACCCGCCGGAGCGGCCACCAATCTCTTCGTCGAACGGGCGAACCGCAGCGCGGCGAAGACGAACTGGTCCAGGCTCAGGCCGTCACGGCGGCCGAGCGCGATGGCCATGCCGAGTGCCGCCAGCGGAAGCAGGACAGCGGCGAGGATCACGATGGGCAGGAGCTGGTGGAACAGGTAGTAGATGGCGGCGGCGACGCCGCCGGTGGTGGCGATGATGAGGATTTGGCGGACGGTGAGCCCGTAGGCGATCTTGTCTGGGCGGTCGATGTCGGATGGGATCTGGGCGATCAACAACTGATCCGCCTCGTTCATCGGCTGTCCCTTCTCGGGATGCGGCTGTTTCTCAGGACGCGCTGTGGCGGCGGGTCCAGCCGCAGGCGGAGCTGGCCAGGCCGGGGCGCGCGGGTGGGCATGCCGGGCAGCCGGTCTTGGATCCAGGGCGGGCGCGGACGGATCCACGGTCCGGTGGCGGGCGTGGGCGCTCTTGGTGGTGCGGGCGTGCGTGGGAGGCGGGTGACAGGGAACGGCAATGCCAGCTGCCGGCCCTGCCGAGCTCGCCGCGCGGCCGCCGAAGACGCTGCGGGAGCGGACGCCGAGGTGGTGGTGGAGTTGGGCGGCGGGCCGAGGGGTAGCTGGAGTTGCTGCCAGGTGGGTGTGCGGGTGGGCATGGGTGACGCTCCTGTAGGTGTGGCGGACGGGCCGGGGCCGTTGGGGCCGCGTCCTCGTGGTCCACGGGGGCCGCGCTGCGGGCCGCCGCTGGGCGGCCGTCCGCCGTGCCGGTGGGCGGCGGTGGTTGTGGCCTTGCGCTGGGCCGCGCGCTGTCCGGCCTTGCCGAGAGCCCGAGCGGCGCCGAGGGTCTTGTAGACGATCACGGCCTTGATCAGCCGTTTGAGCATGTGGGGCTGGCCCTGCTGCCAGATGGTGCGCGCAACCCAGCCGGGAATCTTGATCAGCACGTAGAGAATGCCGATCACGATGAGAGCGTCCAGGGTTCGGTTCACCGTCGGGCGCACTGCTGTGAGGGCCGCCTCCCCGATGCCTGGATCGGCAGGCGGAGGCAGGTAGGTGTCGGGCGAGTCGGTGAGGAACAGCTTGAACGCCAAGATCAGACCCAGTGCCTGGAGGATCTGGATGGCGAGCAGCCCGATGAAGCATCGCCACCACAACCGCGCGATGCCTTCGGTCTGCGGCAATGCGTGGCACAGCAGCGCCAGCGGTGCGGCGATGATCACGAACAGCAGCAAGGTGACACGGATGATGGCGATGAAGGCCAGGAGGAAGCCCATCAGAACGGCGGCGCCAATCAGCAGCACGAGGAACAGCGCCGTCCCCTTCGGGTCCTTGATCAGCGCATCGACCTTGGCCGCGATCAGGTTCCCGGCACGCTGACCGTTCACCCCATCGCCGAGCAGAGCCGCGACGAGAGAGTTGGCGAGTTCGATGGCGTACTGGCACACGGTGAGTGAGGAGTTCAAGGCGATCACGGCGACCACCAGGCGTGGGATGACCTCACTGGGCGTGGTGGAGGTTTGTGTGCTGCCGTAGGCCATGACGATCACGCCTGCGGCGAGCACCATGAGGGCGAGCAGCGCGTTGGCCACCAGGCGTACGTGCTGGGACAGCTCCTGGATGCGGGCGAACATCGATGGCGGCGGCGCGGACAGTAGAGCTTGGCCGACCAGGACGAAGGCGGGGTTGATGGCGTCGGTGACCAGAGTGGTGAACCAGCCGTTCATTGCCTGGTTGATCTTGCAGCCGATGTCCATCCACCCGCACCCGTCCACACCTGTGGACGGTGTGGAGGCGGGTGGAGAGATCCAGCTCACTTGCGGCGACGGCTGCGGGCTCCGACCGGAGCTGGGTACTGGGCTGGGCGTTGGTGTGGGCACCGCGGAGGCCGCGACCGCAGGGAGGGCGAGCAAGGTAACGACCGTCACCATGACCGTGAGCGCCTTACGCAGCCACCGAGTGAGCGAGCCCGGCAGATCTGGTGGGTGCTGGCGAGTCATTGTCAGGCTCCCACGATGCCTTGGAGGATCGAGACCAGGAGCGGAGCCAGGATGGCGATGCCGTAGCCGAGGGCGGCGTAGCGGAGTGTCTTCTTGGCGGCTTCGACTTCGCCGGGATCGCCGCCGGCCAGGATGTATCGGACTCCTCCGACAGTGAGGAAAAGTGTCGCCAAGGCGACGAGCAGACCCACGATGACGTTGCGCAGGTTGTCGATCACCGTGTTCAGCGAGGTAGGCGCCTGCTCCGGTTTGGCCAGGGCGTTCGCGGCCGTGCTGATGTGAACGGCGAGGGCGTATTCGAGCAGTGTGCCCAGGACGATGGAACCGAGGATGAAGCCGGCGATGAGCAGAACTTTGAGGGCGAAGCGGGGTATGGCGGTACGACGCGGGCGGGATGTCATGTGGTGCCTCCCGACGGATGCGAGCTGGCTTGGGTGGGTGAGGCTGACCCTCATGGGGAGGGCGGCGCGGAGGCACCGGACCCGGCGCGGGGCCGAGTGGGCGTCCTCCTTCAAGCGGCGGATGGCGGTGGACCGGGGTGACAGGGACCGGTGACCAGGTGCGGCCCCGGGCCGGGTCGGTGTTCTCCGCGCTGCCTCTCTACCTGGACAAAGACCAGGTCGAAGAGCCGAGTTAGGACATCAGCGCCAGCGGAGTTTGCTCACTCTTTGCTGCGAGCCGCCGCGGGAGCCGATGGCGATCGCTACAGGCCGCCGTCGAGGAGCGCCTGGTAGAGAGCGTTCTCGGCACGCTGGCGGCGCTTGAGAGCGGTGCAGTAGAGCAACCCGCGGTGGCGGCAGTAGGAACTGAGCGGGATGCCCTCCAGCCGGGTGAAGCCGATCATCTGCGCGTCCTCAGCGGTGATGACACGCTGGCGGACGGCTTGGGCTAGGAGCAGGTCGGGGTGGCCAGCAGGATAAGTGAGCGCCTGCTGCTCGCCGTCGTTCCGATCGGGGTCGGCCAGCAGGTCTGGCCGTTCGGGGGCGTGGGCGCGTAGGACGGCGAACTGGGTCAGCCGCGACAGCCGCAGCACCGGATGGGACCAGGTCAGGTTCACCCGGCAGACGGCTTCCATGTAGCAGGCCAGTACTTCGGCCTCCAACTCTTCCCGATCGACGGAGATCCTGTCGGCGAGAGCTGCGGTGAGGCGATGCAGCATCGGGATGGCCAGCACGACCGTGGCGACCATCCACGCGCCTCGCTGGGCGCGCGCCTGGCCGATGAGATGGCGCCATACGTGATCGCGGGTGGTACGCGAGCAGCTCGGGTGCAACACCATCGCGCGCAGGTCGTCCAGCGCGATCATCCGGGCGGGCAGGCCGTGACCGAGCTGGCCGCCGTCGACTGAGAGCGGTTGTGGGCCGCGCATCAGCAGCTCGAAGGAGCGCTCGGCCACATCCAGCGGCAGCGAGTTGCCCCGACGGCTGGGGTCGTCCACGTGGCAGGTCGTCTCGCAAGCCGTCGTGTCGGTGGGGTCGAGGGCAGGGGCGGTGGTGGTGTCCGTGGAGGGACGGGCCGAGGTGTGGAACATTGCAGCTCCCGAAGACGTGATCGGTTCGGACGCTGCTCATGCCGTCAGAAGGCCTGGGCAGGAGCCGTGCAAAAAGCGTGCAGACATCGGGCGAGGAAAAGATCTCTTCAAGAGCAAGTCATTCCACTGAACCGCCTCTGACCTGCGAAAACGTCGAGAGTTGCGCTACGTCAACCCGAAGAGAAGTTATGGTCGAACGTCGCTCGAAAGGCCGCTGACCAGCGGAATCGGTCAGGCCCTAAGATTCCCGGGTCAAAGATCGTTCAAGTTCGCGACGGCCTTGAGATCCGCTCGCCCGCTTCCCGAGTCTTCCCGTTGAACACGGCGCCCGAGATGGCTGCGTTCGTGGCTGGGTCAGTTCGCCGAGATCGTCCGCCGCCTCCCCGCTGAGAATGAACGGGCGAACGCCGACTTCCGGCCGGTGTCCGCTTCTTGCACGAGAACGCTATGAACTGCGAAAACACGTCAATGGGCCGAGGGGAGGCTGGGGCGCTGGTCGAACAGAGCGGTGGCCAGGCCGACAGGCCGTCACCACCAGGCATTACCGATCCTTTGCGTGATGGGCTGTCCTAACTCGTGCCTGGCGGCAGGTATTTGGATAAGTGACAGGATCCGGTGGCCCGAGTGATGGGGCCACACCCGCATGACAGCACGCACTACCTGCTCCACCCGTTCCAACCATGGTTCCGACTCCGCTCACCGGGCCGCCCGCGAAGCTCAGGAAGTGGCTCGGCGGCATCTGCCGCTGAGCGTCTGGCTGGCCGCAGCCGATGCCGAGTCCATCTCCGCCTGCGAGCGTGGGTGCTGCGTCCCGGTGAGCGGGCCGCTGGCCCGTCACCTCCTCTCGGCGTGCACCCGGCTCGGCGATACCGTCATCCACCTCGGCGCCACCGACCACCAGCTCGTCTCTGCCGCCTTGTTGATGGGCTGCCGAGCGACCGCCACGTTCGCCGATCCCGCCCTGGCCGGGGTCACCTGGACCCGGCTGACCCGTACTCGCCTCGAGCACGACCTCCAGGTCGCCGACCTACGCGTCATCCGGCCGGAGAACTCCGCGCAAGGGCTGGAGGACTTGTCAGGCACCGCTGCGCTGGTCGTAGTCCAGCAGTCGTGCACGCCGTCACCTGGAGACGCCGGCCGTTCCGCTGCCGACGCGGATGCTTCGGACGTCCGGCTGATTGACGTGTCCGCCGCGGCGGCACTGCTGAAGCCGGGCGGGCATCTCGCGGTAGTCACTGGCCTGCACCGCGCAGAAGATCGTGTGGTCGACCCGGTGCCGGAGATCATTACGCGGGCGCGGGGAGTCCGGCTGAGGTACCTGCAGCACATCATTGCGTTGCGTCTCCCGGTGCGGGGCGAGCGGATCGACCGAGCGATGTCGCATCGCGAGGTCGCAGCGGCGCAGGCGTTGCCGCCGTGCGCCGGGCTGCCGGTCAGCGCCCGCGTTCACTCCGACGTGCTGCTGTTCACCAAGGTAACGGGGCTCTCTGATGGCTCCTGCGAGTTGGGGGAGTCTCGGCACAAGCCCGAGGCGGGAGAACTTGCCAGCTCCAACAGTTCGGCCCCGGCAGCCGATCCACCCTCACCAACTGGGGCCGAGCAGAGCGGCACGACTCAGGCCGGTGGCGGCCGTTGATGATGGTCGAGGTGACAGCGTCAGTGTGGGCGACTGGGCAGCGGCAGTCGCGGGTGCAACGGCGGGGCCGGTACGTGCCGGAGTCGATGCGGCATCCGGGCAAGATGCTCCCGTCCATCGCCTCCAAGGTGATCGAGACGTACACGCGGCCCGGCGAGCTCGTGGTCGATCCGATGTGCGGGATCGGTACCAGCCTTGTCGAGGCTGTCCACCTGGGGCGGCATGCAGCCGGAGTGGAGTACGAGGAGGGCTGGGCGCGGCTGGCGGTCGCCAACCTTGCCCACGCCCAGCGGCAGGGTGCGTCCGGGCTTGGCCGGGTGGTCGCCGGGGACGCGCGCAACATCGCCGCTCTGCTTCCCGATCTGCTCGGGCGAGCAGCGCTGGTGCTTACCTCGCCGCCGTACGGGGCGGCCACCCATGGTCACATCCGTTCCAGCCGCGACAGCGGCCAGCCCGGCGTGCGCAAGTGGAACCACCACTACTCCAGCAACCGCGCCAATCTCGCCCACCAGAGCCTGCCCACGCTGCTGGAAGGCTTCGGCAGGATCCTGTCCGGCAGCGCGCGACTGCTGCGGACGGGCGGCGTCGCGGCGATCACCGTGCGCCCGTATCGCGTCAAGGGCGAGCTGATCGATCTGCCCGGCCACGTGCAGAAGATCGCCAGCCAGGCAGGGCTGGTGTTCGCTGATCGGCTGGTGTGCCTGCTGTGCGGGCTCGGTGACGGCAAGCTCATCAACCGCTCCTCCTTCTTTCAACTTCACGAAGCCCGCAAAGGTTGGGCACGCGGGCTGCCCATCCACGCCAGCGCGCACGAGGATCTGCTGATCTTTCGCAAGCAGACCCGGCCACCGTCCGGACTGGCGGACTCAGGGGTCCGCGAGCAGGAATAACCCGGGATGCGTCCCGGACCCGGCCGGGCCCTGGGTGGGCCGGGTGACCAGCGGATTTCGCTTGACGTGGGCCATGGAGGTGGGCGTCGATACCGCCCGCACCGGTCACGCCCGGACCGGCACCTCCACGGCCCGCTGTGCCCGCCCGTCCATGAATGACACGGCATAGACGGGCCTCGTGTGCCGGGCGGTCGGGGCCGGGGCGTAGCGCCCGTACAGCCCCATCCCCGGCCCTGCCTTTCGGACGCGTGTCGCGCACTGCGGCCCGTGCCGGACGGGAAATCGCACAGATCTTCATTCTGCGGAGGTGATCAGTGAAGCACTCGAACCGACTGGAGCTCCTGCATGGAGACGCGGAACTCGCCCCGTCTGCGGATGGGCCCGAAGTGATGGGCCTGGTGGCAGCGGGCCGCCTGCTCGGGATGGGCCGCACCAAGGCGTACCGGCTTGCCCGAGCAGGGCAGTTCCCGTGCCGGGTGCTGCGGGTCGGCGGCAGGTACGTGGTGCCGGTACGCGGCGTGCGGGCGCTGCTCGGCTACATCAACGACCGCGATGGCGAAGGCCGTCTCGGCAGCGAGCGTGAGAAGGGATAACCCTGGTGGCGAACGGATCCACCTACAAGACCTGTGCCTGCAAGGACGAGGAGAGCGGCAAGAAGCTCGGCAAGAAATGTCCGAAGCTGCGCCGGGTCGGCGGCAATGGCGCGCGCTGGAGCAGCACCCACGGCAAGTGGGCCTATCAGCTGGAGCTGCCCGCCCACGCTGACGGGCGTCGGCGTAGCCCACTCCGGAGAAGCGGCTTCGCCTCCTTGGAGGACGCCGAAGCCGAACTCGACCACGCCCGCGGCTTGCTGGTTCTCGATGATGACGCGCGAGTGCGGCGGCAGATCACCGAACTGATGCTGTCGGTGCTCAAAGACACCAAGAGGCTGCCCGACATTGAAGAGGTGCGGCGTAAGGTCCGTACGCACCAAGATCTCAACCGGCAGGTCACGGTGGCCGAGTGGCTGGAGGAGTTCATGAAGCGCAAGCGGGGCCTGGATGACACCACCCGCCGCGCCTATGAGTCGCATGTCCGCCTCTACCTCAACCCGTACCTGGGAGACATCCGGCTGGATCGGCTGCGGGTCTCCGACATCGCGGGCATGTTCGACGCGATCGAGGAGTTCAACGAGGTCATCGCCACCGAGCGGGCCAGCGGCGACCCGGCCCGCCAGGCCAGGGTTCGCTACCGACGTCCGGTCGGACCGTCGACGGTGCATCGCATCCGCGCTACTTTGCGCCACGCGCTGAACGTGGCGATCAAGCAGGACCGGCTGCTGGACTTCAACCCCGCCGCCGCGGTTGAGCTCCCGCCCGCCGTACGGCCCAAGCCAGTGGTGTGGACCGAAGGAAGGGTCGCACAATGGCGCCTGGATCACGAAGCGCACCTGGACAGAACCCGGCGGCTGCGCGACGGTAAACGGGTCGACCCGATCGCGGTCTATGTCGGTGCGCCTCGGCCGTCACGGGTGATGGTGTGGACCGCCCCACAGACCTCGGACTTCCTCGCCTTCGCCAGGCGAGACCGGTTGTTCGCTCTCTACCGGCTGATCACCTTGCGCGGGCTGCGCCGTGGCGAGGCGGCGGGGCTGCGCTGGAGCGACGTCAACTTTCGCGAGGCGACGATCGGAGTGCACTGGCAGATCACCCAGCTTGGCTGGCGGCCGGTGCAGGGCAAGCCGAAGACCGAGGCCAGCGATCGCACGATCGCGGTCGACGCTGAGACCATGGCGATCCTCAAGGAGCACAAGAAGCGCCAAGCCAAGGAGCGCCTGGCCGTAGGGGAGGCGTGGGTCGAGAGCGGCTTCGTCTTCACCGACGGTCTGGGTCGGCCCCTGCATCCCCAGCATGTGACTGATGCCTTCTACTGGCTGGCCTACCAGGCAGGACTCCCACCTGTCCGTCTCCACGACCTCCGCCATGGGGCGGCCACGATGATGCTGGCCGCCGGAGTCGAGTTGAAAGTCGTCCAGGAAACGCTCGGGCATGTCTCATCCGCCTTCACCCGTGACACCTACACCAGCGTCTATCCCGAGGTTGCAGCCGCTGCTGCTGAGTCTGTTGCAGCCCTGGTCGCGACCCACCCCGTGTCGCCCAATCCGCCCCGGCCCGGCCGGGGTCGGCGAGCCTCTGCCGGTGATGGGGGCGGAGTACTCATCCATCTGCCGACCACGTAACCGCCGCCGATCCGACTCGTGGCGATAGCAAGGGGACAGCTGGTCCGCCGGACGATCCAACGGCGGGCCAGCTTTCCTGTCTTGCTTCTCCTGGAGGGAGATCGGCTGCTTGGCCGGTGCTCTACGGCCGTGAGCACCCGCCCCGGCAGCCTTGAAGTCCGGCAGCAGCTTATGGAGGGACCTGCCGCCGGACGCATGTGACGGGTGGGCGGCCCTGGCGTCAGAGTGCGAGTTCAGCTGGGGCAGCTTGCGGGGGTCAGCACGTGATGGATGCGCTGGGCAGCTGGGGCGAGTTCACCGACGGTCGTGATCTCCTCGCCCCAGGACCATCGGAAGCACCACGTTCCCTCCGCCGGCGTGGCCGTGATGATCTCGGTGAGCGTGGCCATGTCGGGGTTGATCACGCGCAGGTGTGGCAAGCCCTGCGGTGGGGTGAGCAGACGTGCGTGCAGGCCTCGCTCGTGCAACTGGTCAAGGAGCTGGGTGAGGTGGCCGGTGGCCTCAGCCGCGACGGTCGGGTCGACGGGTTCAGACATGTACGGCTCCGGGTGTGGTGGGTTCTTGATCGGGAGGAACGCGGCGTGCTCCAACAGCTCAGCGCGCCGCAGGTCGCCGCGCGGACCGGTGTGATGGCGCGGTAGGTCGGTGGGTGGTGACGCGTCCGGCGCGTTGTCGGCGCCACAGCACCCCCAGGACGAAGACGGCCGGGAAGAACATCAGCCGCTCATCACATGAGGGCTGGAAAGCGTAATTCGATGTCTGGCTCGGTGGGGTTGGTGTCGAGGTAACACCAGACGACGCGATGCGCGCTTTGGGGCAGAATGTGACTTCCCCAGCGACCCCGCGAGAGCGTGGCCACGATGGCGAGTCCGCGGCCGTTCTCGGCCCGGCGGTTCAGACTCGGCAGCTGAGGCGGAATGCAGTACGGCACTGACACGGTCGAGCCTGGATCGGTTACCGCGAGCCGGAGAAAGTCCTCGCTCCGCGATAGCTGAATGCGAACCCAGCGCCGGTCGAACCCGGTGTCGGCATGTTTCACAGCGTTGGTGACCAGCTCAGAGGCGGCCAGCATCGCGGCTTCACGCGCGGGATGGTCGCGGCCGATCCATGCGGTCACCGCCTGACGGGCGAGGCGCAGAGCCAGGGCATTGCGCGTCAGTTCGGAAATTCCCAATTCCACCAGGCCCGTCGTCGAGAGCATGCCAATCACCGCCTTGTCGCATTTATCAATCTTTATGGCGCAGCATGCCACATGGATTTCTAGATCAAATGTTGGATAGGAGTTGTGGAGTCTCTTGTTTCCCTGTGGCCTCTTCATAGCTTGCTGCCTAGGCGGTATTTTGTGGGGCAGTCTCCGACGCCATTCATCCGACAGGTTGTCGGCTCAGTGTGCGTCGGATGCGCGGATGGTGTGGGTTCCTCATGGGAGGTGGGCATGCCTGCGGCACGGAAGCTCGATCCGAACGCGAGCAGGCCAGCGGCCTTCGGAGCTGAGCTGCGGCGATTGCGTGGCGAGGCGCGGCTCACTCAGGCCGAACTCGGGCATCGGGCCGGCTACTCGGCAAGTCAGATCGGCGCGGTCGAGGTTGGTAAGCGTCCGCCCACCGAGCAGTTCCTCACCGAATGCGACAGGGTGTTGGGGGCGGGACTGCGGGAGTTGTGGGCCTCGTTGTCCCATTACAAGGACAGCGCCCCCACCTGGTTCGCGCCCTGGCTGGAGGAGGAAGAGCAGGCGCAGTCGCTGCGGACCTGGCAGCCTCTGGTCGTTCCGGGGCTCTTGCAGACCGCCGATTACGCGCAGGCCCTGCTGGAGCGGGAGTCGGGCTTCGACCGGGAGCGGATCGAGACTCTGGTAGCCGGACGGCTGGCCCGGCAGAAGATCCTTACCCGGACCAACCCGCCGCGGTATCTGGTGGTGCTCGATGAGGGCGTCCTCAGTCGCCCGATCGGCGGGCCAGAAGTCATGCGTGAGCAGCTTGCGCGGCTGGTGCAAGCCGCGCAGGCGCCGCACATCACCATCCAGATCTGTCCGCTCGGCGCCAGCCCCGGCCTGAGCGGAGGTATCGTCATCGCCCAAGCACCCAACGGCAGCCGTCACACGGTTTACCTGGAGACGGCTGCCGAACCCGTCGTGACGAGCAATCCCGAGGTGGTCGCCGTCGTTACCATGAAGATGGACGCCATACGGGCGGAATCCCTCCCACAAAGCGCGTCGGTCGAGTTCATCCAGAAGGTGGAGGAGACATGGACCTCACGGCCGAGCTGAAGACGGCGGCCTGGCGCAAGGCAACACGCTCGACCGGTAATGGCGGAGACTGTCTCGAAGTCGCTCCGCTGTCGAATGGCCGAGTCGGCATCCGCGACACCGAATCCCCCGAGCAGGCGCCGTTCGTCGTACGGGCTGAGGTATGGGCCGCGTTCGTTGACGGAGCCAAGAACGGCGAGTTCGACTTCTAACTTCTGCCACCCCACTGCCGCGAAGACCCCCGGCCTTCACGCTGGGGGTCTCGCATGAAATGGCACAACCGAGCCGGTTGTGGCCGCGCCGAGTTGAGGCGCCCCGGCCAGGCCCCCGCCTGCCGCTCAGCTGGCGCCATGCACGCAGGCGGTGCGAGCCTGACTGGTCGGCCCGGCCTATCCGAGAAAACCGGCACGTGAGACCCAGATTGAGGGTCGGCAGGAGCCGAATGCACGGCCTTCGCACAGTTTGAAGACGGTGATGCGGCTGAGGTGGGTGGTGTCGGTTCCGCAGCCCCAGCGGGCGCCGTCGGAGTCGACCACGGTCCACTTCTGCAGGTACGTGGTGGCGTATTCAACCCGGACGGCGCGGCCGTCCCGGCTCAGGTCGCAGACCGTGATGTGCTTGCGGTCGGGCGAGACCGTGACCGAGCCCCAGCCGGCGTCATCCTGCCAGCCGTCAGAGGAACTCGCGGCAGCTGGCGAAGCTGCCAGGAGGGCGGTGAGGGCGGTGGCCGCCAATGCGATACGAGGGAACACGTGCGATCCGTTCCGGTGAGGAGATCAGAACGGAGCCAATGTGGAGGCAAGGAGCCCTTAGATCCCGCAGGACAGCGCCCCTCATGACGTGCCTTGATCAACATTTGCCCTGCAGCTCACCATGACGCCCGGCGTCCCTCTTGCCGCGCTGCTGCTTGACGAGAATCCGTTAGCCAGAGGGAACCCTGCCCCTTGACCAGCGTTTTGCGCGGCTTGCCAAAAGGGGGATGCTCGGCCGGATGAAGTCTTCCGCCTTGGTCTTCTCTTGACCTTCCGAGTGGTCTGCCCAGACGTTGGGTGCCTGAACGATCTACCGGCCCCGGTCACATGTGCCCAATCCGTGCCCGCGAGCAGCCGACGAGCAACCATCCGCGCGTCTCGGCCTCGCGCAAGGCACCTCGGGACCGCGAAATTGCAGGTCAGATGGGGTGTAGGGTAGTAGGGCGCCCGGGGCTCGAACCCGGAACCTACGGATTAAAAGTCCGCAGCTCTGCCAATTGAGCTAACGCCCCTCGCAACAGCAAGGGTACAGAGATTACCGCCCTGCCCGCGACGCCCGCATCACCGGTAAGCGGCCAGTCCCGTCAGCGCCTCCCCGAGCACCAGCGTGTGGATCTCTTGCGTCCCCTCGTACGTCAGCACCGACTCCAGGTTGTTCATGTGCCTGATCACAGGGTACTCCAGCGTGATCCCGTTACCGCCCAAGATGGACCGGGCCTGGCGGGCGATGTCGAGGGCGGCGCGTACGTTGGCCAGCTTGCCGAAGCTGATCTGCCGGGGCTCCAGCTGCCCAGCGTCCTTGAGCGCACCCAGATGCAGGGCGGTGAGCCCCGCCTGGGCGGCGCCGACGTACATCCAGGCGAGTTTCTCCTGCGTCAGCTGGAACGCGCCGATCGGCTTGTCGAACTGGACGCGGGTCTTCGCGTACTCCACCGCCGCCTCAAGGCAGGCGCGGGCGGCGCCCACGACGCCCCAGATGATGCCGAAGCGGGCCTCCGAGAGGCAGGAGAGCGGGCCGCGGAGGCCGGCGACGCCCGGGAGGACGGCGGAGGCGGGCAGGCGGACGTCGTCGAAGTAGAGGGACGAGGTGATCGAGGCCCTTAGGGACAGTTTCTTGTGGATCTCAGGGGCGGAGAAGCCGGGGGTGGAGGTCGGTACGACGAAGCCGCGGATGCCTTCGTCGGTCTGCGCCCACACCACGGCCACGTCGGCGATGGAGCCGTTGGTGATCCACATCTTGGAGCCGTTCAGGATCCAGTCGGATCCGTCTTTCTTGGCATAAGTCCGCATATTGGCGGGGTCGGACCCGTGGTCCGGCTCCGTCAGCCCGAAGCAGCCGATCGCCGTCCCGGCGGCCATCCGGGGCAGCCACTCATCCTTCTGCTCATCCGAGCCATATCGCCAGATGGGGAACATGGCCAGCGAGCCCTGGACGGAGACGAAGGAGCGCAGGCCCGAATCGCCGGCCTCCATCTCGCGGCACGCCACCCCGTACGACACCGCGTCCGTCCCCGCGCAGCCGTACCCCTCCAGGTGCATGCCCAGCAGGCCGAGCGAGCCTAGCTCGGGCGCGAGCTCGCGGGCCGGGAAGACAGCCTTCTCGAACCAGTCGCCCACGTACGGCAGGATGCGGTCGGAAACGAACGACTTGACCGTGTCGCGGATCAGCCGCTGGTCGGCGTTGAGCTGGTCGTCCAGGCGAAGCAGGTCGTCCATCGCGGGTCCCTTCGTTACATAGGGGGCTACCAGGGTTCTACCAGGGGGAATCCTGATGTGCGAACACCGGGTACAAGGGCAGTCTTGGGGCATGAGCGAATACAACGTCAAGAAGCTGCGTCGGACTCACAAGGGCAGGATCGTCGCGGGCGTCTGCTCCGGCATCGGCGAGTACGTCGGGATCGACGCCAACCTGGTGCGCATCGCACTGGCCATCGCGACGCTCTTCGGCGGACTGGGTGTCGGCGTCTACGCGATCGGCTGGCTCCTCATGCCCGAGGAGGACAGCGACACCTCCATCGTGCAGGACCTGATCCACAAGCAGCAGGACCGCAGCAGAACGGACTGGAGCGGCGAGCACAAGCCGCAGCAGTGATCAGGCCGTGGCGGGCACGTGTTCCCGGGCCTCGGTCCAGATCATGGCGAGCACGGCCGCGCAGATCACCCCGGTGATCCCGGCCAGCGCGACCACCGGCTCTGGACCGAGTCTCTCCGCCGCGAACCCGCCGGCCAAGATCCCGATCCCCTGTACGGCCATCAGCCCCGACTGCACGAGGCCGAACGCCTGGGCGCGACGTTCGGCCGGAACATGCTGGACGAAGGCGGCATTGGCCGCGAGCTGGTACGCCCCGCCGATCCCCGACAGAACCCACGCGGCGAGCACCACGGCCAGCGGCGGCCGGAGCGCCGTCACGATCAAGGGCGCGCAGCTCAGCATGGCCATCAACCCCATAAGCCGCAACCTCCGCTGCGGCCCTACGAACCTGCTGAAAAGGAACGCCCCCACCACCGTTCCGGTCGGCATCGCCGCCATCAGCAACCCGGTGATCACGGGGACCGGCAGCGTCCCTGTGGCGAGCTTGGCCGCGTACGGCACCGCGATGCCCTCAGGCAGGATGTAGAAGCCGCACAACCACGCGAACAGGACAAGCGTCCGCAGCGGCCGCGATCCGAAGACGAGCCGGGCTCCCGCCGCGGTCATGGTCCACATGGACGGTTTCGTGCCGTCGCGGTTGGCGGCGGGGCGGCGCCGTACCCCGGAGATCAGGATCAACGCGGAGCCGAGGAACGTCGCGGCGTCCAGAGCGAGCGCCCGGTAGGGGCCTATGGTCGCGATGACCGCTCCGCCAGCCGCGAAACCGAGCATCTGTACGGCCTGGTTCGTCATGTTCTGGAGGGCCGAGCCGATGACGTACTGGTCGCCTTCGAGCACTTCGGGCAGCAGCGCGGCCCGCGCGGCCGAGAACGGCGCACTGAGCAGCACCACCAGGAACACCAGCGCGCACAGCGCCCAGAACGGCATGCCGGGCACCGCCATCACGCCCACCAGCACGGCCCTGATCAGGTCGCAGATGAGCATGACGCCCCTGCGCGCGAACCGGTCCGCCAGGCCGGCCAGCAGCGGCCCTCCCACGATCGGCGGGAGGTACGTCAGCGCGTACACCGCGGCCGTGGCCAGCGGCGAGCGCGTGCGATCGTAGACGAGTACGGCGAGCGCCACCTGCGCGAGCTGGTCACCCAGGAGCGAAAGGCCCTGGCCGTACCAGAGCGCCCTGAACTCCCTGATGGCGATGACTTCTCGGTATGTGGCTTGGTCCTCGGCACGGCGATGCCGTCCCTGCGGCCGTCGCGCCCGCATGGCCCCCATTGGACTCCGCTGTGCCTGACTTACGGTGCTCGGTGTGTTACCTAAGGTGCCCGATCATTATGGCAAGCCGCAACCCAAAGCAGCGAACCAAAAGCAAAGGGTTACCAACCCAGCTCGTGAAGTCTGGCGTCGTCGATGCCGAAGTGATGCCCGACCTCGTGGAGGACCGTGATGCGGACCTCGTCGACGACGTCCGCCTCCGTATCGCAGATCTGACATATCGGATGACGGTAGATCTCGATGCGGTCGGGCAGGACTGCTGAGTACCAGTCGCCGCGTTCGGTGAGGGGGACACCGGTGTACAGGCCGAGCAGGTGGGGCTCCGGCGGGTCATCGACGACCGTTACGACGACATTGCTCATGGCGCGGGCGAGGTCAGGGGGAATCGTGTCCAATGCCTCGGCCACGAGTTCTTCGAACTTCTCCCGCGAAACCTCGATCACGCTGCCCATTCTGCCTCGTCGCTCGGGTAGGCAAGAAACTGTATGAAGTTCGTTCACAGGTCAAAAGCAGTCATCAACTCCAGGACGGCGAGAGCGGCGGCGGTGCTCCTCGTCGCCGCTGTGGGTGCCTGGCTGGGCATCTTCCTCAGCGGCACCGTACGCGCCCAGATCGGTCCCGTGGAGACCGGAATGTCGCTCCGCCCGGCGTGGAACGGCGAGACGGTCGTGGACGCCAGTCCACTGGGCACGCTCACGTTCCGCACGCACGACGCGCCGCTGCGGCTGCGCATCACGCTCGAGAACATCGACCAGGACCGCGCCAAAGCCCTCATAGAGGACCCGCGTCTGGCCGACCGTCTGCCCGGTCTCATCGAGAGCGACCTCCTGGACGGCGTGCGCGCCCTTGTGATCCGCTCGCTCCTGTGCGCGGGGGCGGGGGCGTTGATCGCCGTCCTGATGGTCTTCAGGCGCCCCCGTGTGGCCTTCGCGGGCCTTTTGGCCGCCGCCGTGGGTCTGGCGGCCACGGGAGCCCTCGCAGCGCTCACCTTCCGTCCCAGCTCGCTCGTCGAGCCCCGCTACTCGGGGCTCATCGCCGCCGCGCCATCGCTGGTGGGCAGCGCCGAGTCGATCGTGTCCCGCTTCGAGTCGTACAGGTCGCAACTCACCAAGCTCGTCACGAACGTCTCGAAGCTCTACGACACCGTCTCCACCCTGCCTCTGTACGACACCAACCCCAGGACCATCCGGGTCCTCCATATCTCCGATATCCACATAAATCCCATCGCCTGGAACGTCGTCCGCTCCCTCAAGGACCAGTTCGGCGTGGACATGATCATCGACACGGGCGACATTTCCGACCACGGCACCAAGGCGGAGAACAAGTTCGTCGACGAGATCGGCCGCCTGGGGGTCCCGTATGTGTACGTACGGGGCAATCACGACTCGATGACCACCCAGAAAGCGGTCGAGAAGCAGAAGAACTCCGTAGTCCTCGACAACACCACGGAGACGGTGGCGGGCCTGAAAATCTACGGCCTAGGGGATCCTCGCTTCACCCCGGACAAGTCCGTGGCGACAGACTCGGACCCCGCCGTACTCAGCCAGTTCGCCCGCTCCCACCTCGGCCAGGTCGGCAGCCCGGACGTGATCGCCGTACACGACCCGGACGTCGGCAAGGGCTTCTCCGGCGTGGCGCCCTTGATCCTCGCCGGCCACACCCATGCGCGCAAGACGACCCTGCTCCCTTCGGGCACCCGCCTGCTCGTCCAGGGGTCGACCGGCGGCGCCGGCCTGCGCGCCCTCGAACACGCCCAGCCCACGCCCGTGCAGGCCTCGGTCCTGTACTTCGACAGGGAGACCAAGCGCATGCAGGCGTGGGACGACATCACGCTGGGCGGCCTGGGGGAGCAGTCGGTGTACATCCAGCGTCACGTGGAGCCCGACCCACAACGTATGATTTCTCCGGAGCCAGCGAACGCCCCGTCGCCAACGGGACCGGTCACTGGCACTCCGACGCCGACCACCGGTCAGCCGCTTTGGCATCAAGGGCAATCGTCCCCTATGCTTCAGAGGTCTCCGACGGAAGGCGACAGGGAATCCTGAGCCCCCATCGTCTAGCGGCCTAGGACACCGCCCTTTCAAGGCGGCGGCACGGGTTCGAATCCCGTTGGGGGCACTGCGAGCGTTTGGCGCACCGGAAAACGGCTGGTCCAAGACCACCGAAGAGCTGGTAAGCTAAGCGAGCGCAAACGGCAAGAAACGCAAGGTCCTGTAGAGCAGTTTGGAGTGCTCGCCACCCTGTCAAGGTGGAGGTCGCGGGTTCAAGTCCCGTCAGGACCGCTCTGGGTCAGGTAGCTCAGTTGGTACGAGCGTCCGCCTGAAAAGCGGAAGGTCGGCAGTTCGACCCTGCCCCTGACCACCATTTTGAGCAGCAAGAACGCCCCGAACGGATCCTCGTTCGGGGCTTTTTTGATCTCCTCTGACAGTAACAGTGACAGCAATGTCATTGATCGCGGGTGAGGATGGGTGCATGGATTCCGTCCAGCCGAAATTTCTTCTGGTCGACGAGGATGATCAGATTCTCGGGGTGTGCCTCGATGCCGAGGGCGTCTTCGTCGAGCCGACGGAAAGTGACGAGGACCTCACGGTAGAAATCCTGGGATGCTCTCTTGCTCAGCGCTTACGTGACTACCTTGAGGGATCCAAGCGCTATCGCCAGAGGAATCCACTGGACTCGTTATGGCTCCGGATGCTCGACATGGCAGGGGAGCCGCTCGTGGACTTCTGGGCGGGCGAGATTCTCGAATGGCGACCCTCGCGACTCGATCCTGAGCGGGTCGACATCGTCGCTCTGTGGGGGCTCGACAGTCCGTCGGCCGGCGCGCGGGATGTCTGGGAGCGCTGGCGTTCGGCTCGGCCTGATCAGCTCAACCAGTGGGCGGTGTACGGGCCGGAGGGCAGACGGGAATGGCTGACCATCGTCGGCCGCAGCAAGTTTCGGAGGGCCGGAGGACTCGATCGTCTGCCAGGATGCGTGTACCACCTCGATGGAACCCACGTCACCGATGAGGCCGCCTTCTACCTTGCGATTGGAGAGGCCATCAACGGGCCTGGCGGCTACTTCGGCTGGAACCTCGCCGCGCTGGACGACTGTCTGCGGGGTCGCTTCGGAGCTAGGACGCCGTTCACGCTGGTCTGGAGCGACTCCCAAGTTGCGCGGCGGTCCCTGACAAGGGCCTCGGAGGAGGCGGATGACGCTCCGGCCTTTTTCGAGATCGTTCAGACGATCTTCGGGGAGCGTGATGTGGATGTCGTGTTGAGGTGACTACCAGTCTCGTACGCCGGCAGTTGACCATGCACCTTGACCGCTCACCCGCCCAGGTGGAGAAGGCGTCGTCATGGTGTCGCAGCGCGAATACGAAGCGATGCGCGAGACGCTCTGTCCTCGTGCAGCCACAGGTCCCATCTCTGCCGATCTTCCCTCGTGCCCAGCCGGTCGGGTGCCGGTCGTCTGGTAGCAACAGGTGCTCGCGTTCGGGTGCAATCTGATTGATTGAGGCTGAGACCATCGCCAGTCCTCCAGCGACAGCGGACGTCTGCCACAACCTCCTTGCGGACTTACGTCCAGGGACCAGCGGCTCACGAAGGTGGCGTCACTCGTGTTCGGGGCTCAGCTGCAGGCCGACACGGGGGAGTGGAGCAGCTACGCGAGGCACGAGCAGGTGACCGGGACCCCGGGGACGCGCATCGCCGGCGGCACCGGCGAGATCCAGCGCAGCACGGTCGGCCGAGCGCGTGCTCGGCCGCCCCGGGAGCCCCGGCCGACCTGATCGATCAGGCGGCGGCGGTGGTGGCCGCCGTCTGAGCGAGGATGCCGAGGAAGTGCGGCCAGCCCTCGGCGTGGGGCGGGACCTGCGACTCCGGCAGGTTCGAGTGGGTCAGGTCGACCCGCGTGCCGGTGGCCGTCGGCGTAAGGCGGAACGCCACCTTGGTCGATCCGGCGGGGAGGACGTCGTTGGCCTCCAGGCCCCAGGTGACGATGAGCGAGCGGGGCCGGTCAACCTCGACGAACTCGCCGCGGATCGGGTTCCCGTCGATGTCGACGGCGAACACGCCGCCCGGCCGGGGATCGAGCTCGGCGCGCTGGCCCATCCACGCCAGCACCCCGTCGACCGTGACGAGGTGGTCGAACACGATCTCGGGCGGGGCCTCGATGTCGATGGAGGTTGCGAACTCAGCCATTGGTCCTCGCGGTCTTCTCGGCGGCGGCCTTGAGAGCTGCCAGGTGATCGGGCCAGAAGCCCTCCAGGAACTGGCGGACGACGGCGAAGCCGTCGGCGCGCACGACGAACAGGTGGCGGGTACCCTCCCGCGTCTCGGTGACGAGCCCGGCCCCCCGGAGCACCCGGAGGTGGTGGGAAACGGACTGTTGGCTCATCGCCATAGCCTCGGCGACCTCGCCCACCGCCCGGGGTTCGTCCCGAACGATGCTCAGGATGGCGCGGCGGTTGCCGTCGGCCAGCGCCCGAAGGGTGCTGTCCAGCACCTCGGCGGCGGCGCTCACGGCGTCCGGCCGAGGTAGGCGACGAGCTGCTCGGACGGCGTGGCGCCGATGTCGAGCGCCGGGCCGAAGGCGTCGCCGCGCTGCGCCTCCCCTACGGCCGCGTGGGCGAAGGCGAGGATGGCGAGCGCGAGGTCGTCCGGGATGGACGCCGCTTCGCCGCTCGCCTGGCTGATGTCCCAGCCGTGGACGACGGCCTCGAGCAGGTTCGTCGACGCCATGACCGGCCCGGGCATCGCCCCGAACGGCGGTTCGTAGGTGCGGTCCATCGCGCCGGGCTGCCTCCAGGCGAGCCGGGTCCGGGTCGCGAGGTCGGCCATGGCGGCGTCCCATGGTCCGGTGGCGGTGGCGCCGCCGCCGTCGAGGGCGTCGGCGAAGATCGCCAGGCTCTCGACGGTGTGGTCGAGCAGCGTCCGGAGGTCCCAGTCGTCGCAAGGGGTGGGGGCGTCGAGGGCATCGGCCGGGACGGCGGCGATGCGGGCCGTCGTCCACGCCAGGCCCTCGTCGACCAGGTCGAGGGTGTCGGTGATGAGCATGGACACTATACAAACATTGATTTGTACAAAAATCAATTGGTCATTTGTGGACGGACCGTGAGGTAGGACGTCTCCCGACATCGGAGGAGCCATGGACGTGCGCAACCTCGCCCAGCTGTACGACCTCGAGCCCCTCGACTGGGGTTCGATCCAAGCGGCTGACACCGGCGCCGCATCTGCTGAAGTCGTGCTCCATGGCACATCACCGTGGTCTCGGTGAGCCTCTGGCGCTAGTCGTGATCAGCCCGGTTCTGAAGCATCTGCCGTCAGTCGTGCTGCGATGTCGTCCCAGTCCGGTCCTACGCGGACAGGCCGGGCGGAGTAGTGCCCCGTACCTTGGCGAACACGTCGATGACGACCATGCGCGAGCCGGGGTTGCGTTCCAGCCATCGGGCGATGGCCTGGTCTCCGCCTCTTGAAAGGGTCTCGTACGCGGTCGCCAAGGTAAGGCCGCGTGGTGCGGAGCTGCTTCCCAAGATCTTGCCATACGGGATTGGAGACGGCGCGGCGTGTCCTCCCTGGTACCCCTTGAGCTCGTAGGCCTCGATGTGGAACAGGGTGGGACGCCGGCGGCGCTGGGCAAGTCCGGTGCGACGTGGCACGATCGCGTAGGTGACCAGCAGACCCGCCGCGGCGCAGCACCTGCGCGACCTCGCGCGGTTGCGCCGCGTACGCGACCGGATCGACCGGGAGTACGCGAAGCCGCTCGACGTCGAGGCGCTCGCCCGAGGCGTGAACATGTCGGCCGGGCACCTCAGCCGTCAGTTCCGGCTCGCGTACGGCGAGTCGCCGTACGCCTATCTCATGACGCGGCGCATCGAGCGCGCGATGGCGCTGCTGCGACGTGGCGACCTCAGCGTCACCGAGGTCTGTTTCGCGGTCGGCTGCGCGTCGCTGGGCACCTTCAGCACCCGCTTCACCGAGTTGGTCGGGGTGCCGCCCAGCACCTATCGGATCCAGACAGCTCACGCGACGGCGGGGATGCCGTCGTGCGCGGCGAAACAGGTGACCAGACCGGTCAGGAATCGAGAAGCGCGGGTCACGGAGCCGCAACTAGCCTGACCGCCATGTGCATCACCATTCACGCGAGCTTCCTCCCGCACGACGACCCGGACGCGTCCCTGGCCTTCTACCGCGACATCCTCGGCTTCGAGGTCCGCAACGACGTCGGATACGGCGGGATGCGCTGGATCACCGTCGGCCCCGCCGACCAGCCCGATACGTCCGTCGTCCTGCAGCCGCCGGTCGTCGACCCCGGCATCACCGACGACGAGCGCCGCACCATCGTCGAGATGATGGCCAAGGGCACCTACGCCGGAATCGTCCTGGCCACCACCGACCTCGACGGCACCTTCGAGCGCCTGCAGGCCGGCGACGCCGAGGTCGTCCAGGAGCCGGCCGAGCAGCCGTACGGGGTTCGCGACTGCGCCATCCGCGATCCCGCGGGCAACCTGATCCGCATCCAGGAGCTGCGCTGAGCCGTCCGGCGACCGCAGCACAGACGGCACCCGTGAAGGCGCCGAGGTGAACGGGCTGCCCGGCCGCGAGTCGATGCGCGACGGACGCTGCCTCGGACGCGCATCGCGCCATGCCGGACCACACCGCCGATCAGGTAGACAGTAGACCGTTGCCGCGACCGCGCTGAGGCGTACTGCTCGAGGCTGGTCATATCGAGCCAGGCGACGCCGATGGAGACCGCGAAGGCGGCCCCCCGTAACAGATGGAGACACGATGAGAACGGACGCGCAGTCGCCTGCGCCGCACGTTGCCGACAGCCACGACTTGATCCGCGTGCACGGCGCGCGCGTGAACAACCTCAAGGACGTCAGCGTCGAGATCCCGAAGCGCCGGCTGACGGTGTTCACCGGCGTCTCCGGCTCGGGCAAGAGCTCGCTGGTGTTCGGCACGATCGCCGCGGAGTCGCAGCGGATGATCAACGAGACCTACAGCGCCTTCGTGCAGGGCTTCATGCCGACGCTGGCGCGGCCGGAGGTCGACGTACTCGAAGGGCTGACGACCGCGATCATCGTCGACCAGCAGCGGATGGGTGGCGACACCCGCTCCACGGTCGGCACCGCCACCGACGCCAACGCGATGCTGCGCATCCTCTTCAGCCGGCTCGGGCAGCCGCACATCGGCTCTCCTCAGGCGTTCTCCTTCAACGTCGCCTCGATAAGCGGAGCGGGTGCGGTCACGCTGGAGCGCGCCGGGAAGACCATGAAGGAGCGTCGCAGCTTCAGCATCACTGGCGGCATGTGCCCGCGCTGCGAGGGCAGCGGCTCGGTCAACGACATCGACCTGACTCAGCTGTACGACGAAACCAAGTCGCTCAACGAGGGTGCGCTCACCATCCCCGGCTACAGCATGGACGGCTGGTACGGCCGGATCTTCTCTGGCTGCGGCTTCTTCGACCCGGACAAGCCGATCAAGAAGTTCACCAAGAGAGAGCTCAACGACCTGCTCTACAAGGAGCCGACCAAGATCAAGGTCGACGGCATCAACCTGACCTACGAGGGTCTGATCCCGAAGATCCGGAAGTCGATGCTGTCCAAGGACGTCGACTCGCTGCAGCCGCACATCCGCGCCTTCGTGGAGCGGACGGTCACCTTCGCCATCTGCCCCGAGTGCGACGGCACCCGGCTCAGCAAGGAAGCCCGGTCGTCGAAGATCAAGGGGATCAGCATCGCCGACGCCTGCGCGATGCAGATCAGCGACCTGGCCGAATGGGTCCGCGGCCTCGACGAGCCGTCGGTGGCGCCGCTGCTCACGACTCTGGTGCGGACCCTCGAGTCGTTCGTGGAGATCGGGCTGGGCTACCTCTCGCTCAACCGTCCGTCGGGCACGCTGTCCGGCGGCGAGGCGCAGCGCGTCAAGATGATCCGCCACCTCGGCTCCTCGCTCACCGACGTCACGTACGTGTTCGACGAGCCCACCATCGGCCTGCACCCCCATGACATCCAGCGGATGAACGACCTGCTGCTGCGGTTGCGGGACAAGGGCAACACGGTGCTCGTCGTGGAGCACAAGCCGGAGGCGATCGCGATCGCCGACCACATCGTCGACCTCGGCCCCGGCGCCGGTACGGCGGGCGGCACCATCTGTTTCGAGGGCACCGTCGAGGGGTTGCGGACCGGCGGCACCATCACCGGCCGCCATTTCGACGACCGGGCCGCCCTCAAGGAGACGGTACGGACGCGCAAGGGCACCCTGGAGATCCGTGGCGCGACGGCGAATAACCTGCGGGACGTCGACGTCGACATCCCGCTCGGGGTGCTCTGTGTAGTCACCGGCGTGGCGGGCTCCGGCAAGAGTTCGCTCATGCACGGGTCGGTCCCCGCCTCGGCGGGTGTGGTGTCGGTCGACCAGGCGCCCATCCGCGGCTCGCGACGGAGCAACCCGGCGACGTACACCGGACTGCTCGACCCGATCCGCAAGGCGTTCGCGAAGGCCAACGGCGTGAAGCCGGCGCTGTTCAGCGCCAACTCCGAGGGCGCCTGCCCCACCTGCAACGGCGCCGGCGTCATCTACACCGACCTGGCAATGATGGCCGGCGTCGCCAACACCTGCGAGGAGTGCGAGGGGAAGCGGTTCCAGGCAGCGGTGCTGGACTACCACTTCGGCGGCCGCGACATCAGCGAGGTGCTCGCGATGTCGGTGAACGAGGCCGAGGAGTTCTTCGGCGCCGGCGAGGCGCGTACGCCGGCCGCGCACGCCATCCTCGGCCGGCTCGCCGACGTCGGGCTCGGCTACCTCGGCATCGGCCAGCCGCTCACCACGCTGTCCGGCGGCGAGCGGCAGCGCCTCAAGCTGGCCACCCACATGGCCGACAAGGGCGGCGTGTATGTCCTCGACGAGCCGACGACCGGCCTGCACCTCGCCGACGTCGAGCACCTGCTCGGCCTGCTCGACCGGCTCGTCGACTCCGGCAAGTCGGTCATCGTCATCGAGCACCACCAGGCGGTCATGGCGCACGCCGACTGGATCATCGACCTCGGCCCCGGCGCCGGCCACGACGGCGGCCGGATCGTCTTCGAGGGCACACCCGCCGACCTCGTCGCCGCCCGCTCCACCCTCACCGGTGAGCACCTCGCGGCCTACGTCGGCGCCTGATCGAGGCCCTCGCGGACACCGCGAGACGATTCACCCCGGCGAACTCGAGCGTTCGCCGGGGTGGCCGACTCGTCACCCATGCGCCCACAGGCCGGCTAGTCGAGCCAGACCACGATGCCGGTCAGGCCGTTGAGCACGGCCGCGACACCGGCCCGGACGGCGCGTCCGGCGCGCTCGGCGGTGAAGGTGGCGGGATCGTACGTCGAGGACATGCCGAGCCCCTCGCCGCGGAACGACGCGCCGGTCCAGTCGGCGGCGGTGACGTTCTCCGTGGGCTCGGCCAGCTCGGCGCCGACCACGAGGAACCGCTGGTCGAGGTGGTTCGGAGTGACCATGGCCAGGGGGTCGACGAGGTCGTTGCCGGCGCTGATGATGAGGTCGGGCGTGAGGTTGATCGCCCTGCTGATGCTCGGGATGTACTGGTCCGGCTTCGTGGCCGCGATGGTCTTGAGGCT
Organism: Nonomuraea sp. CA-141351; assembly: GCF_050944675.1. Classification (NCBI taxonomy): domain Bacteria; kingdom Bacillati; phylum Actinomycetota; class Actinomycetes; order Streptosporangiales; family Streptosporangiaceae; genus Nonomuraea; species Nonomuraea sp. CA-141351. The sequence goes on along the minus strand of NZ_CP191982.1, from coordinate 11,993,452 downwards.
GACGTCCTCCTCCTCGGCCCACTCTGTCACGGCGTTCACCAGCGTCCTGGTCTGAGGGTCTTCTCCCGCGGTGAGCAGCACCACGCGGTAGCCCTCCGACGGACGGACCCCGTCCCAGGAGCGGGGCCGCGGCGTGATCGTCGCCTCCGGGGCGGGCGGTGCGGCCGGGTCGGAGAACCCCGGGCCGAGGGTGCCGACGGCGGTGGGCTTCTCGTGCGGCCGGGACCAGTCGTCGCTTGAGCTGCACCCGCTGACCAGTACGGCGGTCGCGACTGCCGCGGCCAGGATGCCGGCGGGCAGAAGCCGGGAGCGCATAGAGATCGTCCTTCGGGGGTGGTGGGGAAGTGCGCCTACTTCCTACCCCATCACCTGGGGCTTTTCGAGACGGCGGCTCTTTCCGCCGGGAGTGGTTCGTCGTCGGTTTGCGCGTGAGCTGCCGTTCGTTCATCTGAGCCGAGCAGATTGCGTTCGCAAACCGAAGAGGAGTCACATGTTTCACGCCGCTCGGCGTCGTGCCTGTGCCGTCGTCGCCGCGGTAGCCGTGGCCGTTCTGCTCAGTGCCGTGCCCGCTCTTGCCCACGGGTTCACCTCGACCGTGTACGTCGACCTCACCTCGCCCGGGATCGGGCACGTCCGCTCCGAGCTCGAGCTGGAGTACGACCTGCTCGTCGTCTCGGCTGCCGACTCCGAGAAGGACGATCCGCTCTTCCGGGCGGGCACCGCGGCGTTCGAGGCCCACGACGCGGCGGAGCAGGCCGCCGCGCTCCACGCCCACGCCGGCTCGGTGGTCGCGTACGTGACCGAGCGCTTCGGCGTCACGGCCGAGGGCGCGGCGTGCACGGCGGCCCAAGACGGCGACTTCACGATCGAGCAACGCGAGGGTGTCCCGTACGCGCTGCTGGTTCTCGACTACCGGTGCCCGGAGTCCGCGGAAGCGCACGAGGTGCGCAGCGGGCTGTTCCCGGATTCCGAGGGCTATGTGCGCGACACCAAGACGGTGGTCACCTACGACCTCGACCTGACGTCCGGAAGCGCCGCACTCGACGCCAAGCAGCGGTCGTTCTCCACACAACAGTCCTGGGCCGAGCGGTTCTGGGAGTTCTTCCGGCTCGGAGCCGAGCACCTGCTCACTGGGCTCGACCACATCCTGTTCCTCCTGGCGCTCATCGCGGGGTCACGCCGCCTGCGCGAGATCGTGCTGGCGGCGACGACGTTCACGGTGGCCCACTCGGTGACCTTCATCCTTGCCGCCCTCGGCCTCGTGCAGGTGCCCGCGTCGTTCGTCGAGCCTGTCATCGCCCTCTCGATCGCGGTCGTCGCGGGCTGGCATCTGTGGCGGATCCGGCGGCGCCGATCGCATGCCACAGATCTCGAGAAGTTCGGGCGCGGCCACCTCGGCCTGGACCCCGCCGGCTGGGCGCGGCTCGCGGTGGTCTTCTGCTTCGGCCTCGTGCACGGACTCGGCTTCGCCGCGGCGCTGGGCATCGACCAGGCCTTGTCGTGGACGCTTCTGTGGTCGCTGCTCGTCTTCAACGTGGGCATCGAGGCCGTTCAGCTGGCGATCATACTCGTCGTCTTCCCGCTGCTCGCCCTGCTGCGCCACCGCCGACCTGGCGCGGGGCTGTGGGCGACCGGGGCGATCGCGGCGGGGGTGTCCGTGATGGGCCTGGTGTGGTTCGTGCAGCGAGTCCTCGGAATCTGAGACCGCGTCACAACTTCTGCCGTGCGCAATGGTGCGCCCGCCCCGCGTTCACCCCGAGGACACGGAACTCCACAATCTTGACAAAGCTCACTATCACCATCAAATGGACGGAAACCTGATGAAGCTCGACAACCGGGCAGAAGGCCCGGGGTTTGCTCGACGCCGGCTGGCTTTGGGTGCCACCGCGGTGGTCATGGGTGTGACCGCGGTGCTCGGCAGCGGCCTGACGACCGCGGCCAGCGCTGCCGATGGCGCGCAGCCCACCGGCATCATCCTCGGCGTGGGCGCCGACGAGTCGCAGCGTGTCGTGTCCTGGTACTCCTCGGCCAACACCGCGCAGGTGGTCCAGGTCGCGCCGGCTTCCAAGCTCGTCAACGGCAAGTTCCCCGCCGACGCCGTGACCTTCCCGGCCACGGTCGCCGCGAACACCGTCAACGGCGGCTACAACGGTCACGCCACGATCGACGGCCTGAAGCAGAACACCGCGTACTCCTACCGCGTGGGCGCCGATGGCAGCTGGTCCACGACGTACTCGTTCAAGACCCAGGACTTCAACGGCAACAACCTCGACTTCCTGTTCTTCGGCGACCCGCAGATCGGCTCGTCCGGCGACGTGGCGAAGGACGGCGCCGGGTGGGACGACACCCTGAACGTCGCCCTCGCCGCCAACCCGAACGCCGAGCTGCTGGTCTCGGGCGGTGACCAGGTCGAGAGCGCCAACAACGAGCCGCAGTGGAACGCGTTCCTCGCGCCCGACAAGCTGCGCCAGTACCCGTGGGCCGCCACCATCGGTAACCACGACGTCGGCGGCAAGGCGTACGAACAGCACTTCTGGACTCCGAACACCGACCGATCCGCGCCGTACTACAACGGCGCGGCAGCCACCCGGTCGGGCGGTGACTACTGGTACATGTACAAGAACGTCCTGTTCATCGACATCAACAGCAACGCCTACGCCAGCGGCTCCGACGCCGCGCACATCGGCTACATCACCGATGTCGTCAAGAAGCACGGCGCCGATGCCAAGCACACGGTGCTCGTCTACCATCACTCGATCTACTCGCCGGCCGATCACGCGAACGACAGCGACAACAAGCAGCGTCGTCAGGACTTCCCGACCGCCTTCTCGCGCCTCGGCGTCGACCTGGTCCTGCAGGGTCACGACCACAGCTACTCCCGCAGCTACGTGATCAAGAACGGCCAGAAGGCGAACAAGGGTGAGCAGCCCGGCGCCGCGCAGGTGTCCAAGGGCCCGGGCGGCGTCATCTACGTGACGGCGAACTCCGCGTCGGGTTCGAAGTACTACGACCTCACCGCCCCGGACACGACCAAGGACCCGAACTACGGCCCCGACCCGCTCAACCCCAAGAGCCACTGGGCCAACTCGGTCGAGAACCAGGAGCACGTCCGCACCTACGTGAGGGTCCAGGTGCGTGGCAACAAGCTCGTCGTCGAGAACATCCGCAGCGGCACCTGCGCCGCCCCCAACGCCGCGGTGGAGCTGGGCAAGGTGTCGTGGTGCGGCCCGGGCAACGGCACCGGCGCCGCTCCGGCGGTCGGCTCGACCGTCGACAAGGTGGTCATCCACTCGAACGGCACGGACAAGGGCAAGGCCGACGAGGCCAAGCCGGCCACGACTGAGGCCGACTGGCTTCAGTAGAGAACCCAGGGTGGTGCCGAGGCGCTCACGCTGCAACGCGCTGAACTGATCCGGCCCGCTCCACCTGGTGGGGTGGGCACTCTCGGGTGCCCACCCCACCGCGCTTTCCATCCCGCCGCTTCCAGACTGCCCGAGGATCACCAGATGTTCCCGCCCAGACCGCGTACGACCACAGCAGTCCGAACCCTCACCCAGGCCACTGTCGTGGTGCTGCTCGCCGCGCTCGGTTTCCTGGGGCTGGGGGCCGGACCTGCGGCGGCGGACGGCGACGTCCCCTGGACGGTCGGCACGGCCTCCAATGACTTCGGGTCAGACCGGCAGAACTACAGCTACACCCTCAACCCGGGCGGGCGGCTCAAGGACGGTCTCGTGGTCGTCAACCGCGGCGCCACACCGCTCCACCTGGCCGTGTACGCCGCCGACGCGTTCACCGCCGAGGGGGGCAAGCTCGACCTGGTCACCAAGGACGCGAAGTCGGCAGAGGTGGGTGCGTGGGTCCACACGGACCGGCCCGACGTGACGGTCCGGCCGGGGGAGTCGGTCGAAGTACCGTTCACGGTCACTCTTCCGGACGACGCCGCGCCCGGCGAATACATGGGCGGCATCGTCACCTTGCTGACGGATGGAGTCAATGCGGACCGGCGTCTCGGCATCCGGATCCGTCTGCGCGTGGGTGGCGAGCTCAAGCCGGGCCTGGCGGTAGAGGACCTGCACGTGCGCTACTCGGGCACGCCCAATCCGTTCGGGAAGGGTGACGCCACCGTCACGTACACGATCCACAACACGGGCAACGCCATCCTCACCGCTCGGCAGGCGGTGTCCATAACCGGCCCCTTCGGGCACGTGGGCGTCCGCGCGGGGCAGATCGACGACTCGCCCCAACTGCTCCCGGGCGATACCTGGAAGGTGTCCGTCCCGGTACACGAAGTGGTTCCCGCACTGAGGCTGACGGGGACGGTCGCCGTCGTCCCACTGCTCACCGACGCGTCGAACTCCGTCGCTCCGCTCGCCGTCGTCGAGACCACGACGCACGCCTGGACCGCCCCTTGGGCACTGCTGCTTTTCGTCGTCGTCCTTTGCGGGCTGGTCGTCGCGGTCTTCCGGCGCCGCCGCCGTCAGTCCAAGCTCCGCGAAGACGCTCAGGAGTGACGTCGGCGGGTCCTATAAGGAGCAAGCCCGGCCGGTGAAGCTGTCCCGGCCGGGCGTCGCCTGTGACGGTCAGCGGTGCAGCTGGAGCGGGAGGCTGCTCCAGCCGTGCGCGATGAAGGACGGGACGTGCGTCAGCTCGCTCTCGTCCACGGCCAGCCGGAGGTCCGGGAACCGGGCGAACAGCGCGGGCAGGGCGGTGAGCGCCTCCTGGCGGGCGAGCGGAGCCCCGATGCAGCGGTGCACGCCGACGCCGAAGGCCAGGTTCTCGTCGCGTTCCTTGGTCGGGTCGAACCCGTCGGCGTCCGGGCCGTGCTGGTCGGGGTCGTGCCCGGCCGCCAGGTAGCTGGTGATGATCGCGTCGCCCGCCTCGATCCGTACGCCGCCGATCTCGATCGGCTCGATGGCGAACCGCAGCGGCAGGTTGGCGATCGACGGCGCCCAGCGCAGCGTCTCCTCGATCACCGCGTCCCAGGAGATCTCTCCCGCCAGGACACGCCGGAGGTGGTCCGGATGGGTGAGCAGGGCCTGCATCGCGTTGCCGATCAGGTTGACGGTCGTCTCGTGCCCGGCGGCGATGAGGAGCAGCAGGGTGTCGCGCAGCTCGTCGTCGCTGAGCGAGTCGCCGCTGTCGCGGACGTTGATCAGCTCTGTGGTCAGGTCGTCGCCCGGGTGCTCACGCTTGTAGGTGACCAGAGCGGGCAGTACGGTACCGATCTGGACCGCCGTGGCCGCCGCCTGCTCCGGGGTGGCGGTGGTGTCCATGATGGCCTCCATGATCTGGGCCATCTCCACCCGCATGTCCGCGGGGACGCCGAACAACTCGCAGATCACCCGCATCGGCAGCGGGTGGGCGTAGGCGCTGCGCAGGTCGACGGCCTGGCCCGGCGGCACCGCGGCCATGGCGTCCAGCAGCTCCGCGACGATGCCCTCGACGATCGGCTGCATGGCCTTGGTACGGCGCGCGGTGAAGCTCGGGGCGATCAGCTTGCGCAGCCGGCGGTGCTCCTCGCCGTAGGCGCTGAGCATGTTGGACACGCCGATCCAGGTCATGATCCAGGTCCAGCCGGGCTCGGTGAGCGCCTGGGGCAGCAGCCGCCAGTGCCGTTTGTCCTTGCTCACCAGCGGGTCGAGGATGAGCTGCTTGAGCAGGTCGTGCCGGGTGACCGCCCAGGCCGGGATGCCTCCCGCGAGCTCTACGAGGACCAGGGGGCCGAGGTCACGTAGCCGGCGGACCTCGCCGGGGAGGTCGGAGCCGAAGGGATCGAGGACGACGGGGGCTGCACTGCCCACGGGGATTCTCCTGGCTGATCGGGACGGATGGGGGTGAAACGCACCGGCAGGTGTGCCAGCGCACGGTGGAACGGGCCGGGCCGCCACAACAGCTCGTCGCGGGGCACGGTCAGTTCGAGGTCGCACAGGTGAGAGGTCAGGCGCTCGATCGCGGTCATGGCGATGACCACGGCCGGGTCGCTGGCCGGGCAGCGGTGCGGCCCGGCGCCGAAGCCCAGGTACGCGCCGCCGTCGGAGCGCAGCTCCTCGGGAACGTTGGTGGGCTCGGTGTTGGCCGCGGCGTAGGAGACGAGGACCAGCTCGGCCGGCTGGATCCAGGTGCCGTGGAAGTGCACGGGCTGGCGCACGAAGTACGGGCCGTAGTTCGACATGGCGGGCTCGGCGCGCAGGGCTTCCATGAGGGCGTCGTACGTGCTGAGCGCCCCGTTGGTCAGCGAGCTGTAGTAGCGGTCGTCGCTGACCATCCGGGAGATCGTGTTGGAGATCAGGTTGGCCGTGGGCTCGTAGCTGGCGGCCATCACCAGCACGATGTTCTGCGCCAGCTCGTCGGGGTTCAGCGCGGCCGGATGGTCGATGAACCAGGAGGTCAGGTCGTCGCCCCGCTGGGCGTACTTGGCCTGGATCAGCTCGCCGATGTAGCGGCTGAACGCGTCGCTGCCCCGCGCGCCCCTCTCGCCGTCAGCCTCCATCAGGTCCGCCAGGGCCTCGATCAAGCCGGCGCTGTCGGAGTCGGGCCGCCCGAAGAGCAGGTTGAAGACGCGCGCCGGAATGAGCTGGGCGAAGTCGGCGACCAGGTCGGCCTCGCCCTTCGCGGCGAACTGGCCGATGAGCGAGTCCGACACCTCGCTCACCATCTGGCGCAGCTTGTGCGGCTGGATCTGCTGGAAGCAGTCGGAGATCACCTTCCGGTAGCGGGCGTGCTCGGCCCCGTCGGAGAACAGCGCGTTCGGCCGGTGGCCGAGCATGGCGATCGCCCCCGCGGCCTCCGGAGTGTCGGGGAGCCGCGTCTGCCAGGCGCTGGGGTTCTTGCCCCAGACGCCGCCGGCATTGGTGAGCACGTCCAGGGCGGCCTGGTAGCCGATCACCAAATGGGCCTCGATGCCCGGGGCGATCTCCACGGGCGCGACCGCGCCGTGCCGGCGGCGCAGCTCCGCGTAGATCGCCTGCGGGTCCCTGGCGTACTCCGGCCCGTACAGGCGCCCGGCTTCGGGCATATAGCGCATGGTCATGACAGCACCAGCTCTCTGATGTGCTCCACCAGCGCGATCAGCGAGGCGCGGGCGGAGGCGGGGTCGCGGGCGTCGCACACCACCAGCGGCGTGCGCGGGTCCAGGTCGAGCGCCTTGCGCAGCGCATCCGGCGGGTAGTCCGGCGAGTCGGGGAAGTGGTTGACGGCCACCGCGTAGCGGATGCCGGCGTTCTCCACCAGGTCGAGGACGGCGAAGCTGTCGTCGATGCGGCGGGTGTCGGCCAGCACCAGCACCCCCAGCGCGCCGCGGACCAGCTCGTTCCACAGGACCTGGAACCGGGTCTGTCCCGGCGCCCCGAACAGGTACAGCACCACCCCTGGCAGGGTGAGGCGGCCGAAGTCGATCGCGGTGGTCGTGGTCGTCTTCTCGTTCACGCCGGTGAGGTCGTCCACCAGAGTGCCCGCCTGAGTGAGCACCTCCTCGGTGTTGAGGGGCTTGATCTCCGAGAGGGCACTCACGATGGTCGTCTTGCCCACGCCAAACGGCCCCGCGATGACCAGCTTGACCGGGATGTGTTCGGTACTGATACGGCTGTCAGAGAGCGCGGAGGCCACTGAGCACCAACTCCAAGATCTCGATGTCGGGCAGGTCGGTGGCCGGCGGATCGCGGGTCAGCAGCGTTCCGCCGCCGACCAGCCCGGCGACCAGCAACCGCACCACGCAGTACGGCAGGCCCAGGTGCGCGGCGCACTCGTACACCGACAACGGCCCGTCCCGCAGCAGTGCCAGCAGATGCGACCCCGGAGGGTCCAGCCCGTCGGTGGCGGCGTCGGGCGCGATGTAGACCAGGGTGGTGCGCTCGACGCTGATGTGCTCGGGCACGGTCAACCTCGCGGCGGCCATGTAGTCCGGGACGACCCGCCGCCGTTGCCGTCCGGAGGTCATGTCCGGACGCCCGGCACCCTGGCCGTGCTGGCCTCGTCGAGAGCCTTGATCAGCTTCTGCACCTGGAGCTGCACCTCGTAGGCCAGCGCGCCGATGTTGACCGCCCCGGTGGCGGCGACGACGATGGCGGCGCGGTCGCCGGCCGGGGCGACGTAGTAGTAGCCGCTACCGGCGGAGATGACGATGTCCACCACCTCGCCGTCGGCGCCGTTGCTGAGGCCGTCGCACAGGGCGCGCGCGGCCCCCAGTACGGAGCTCGTCATGGCGGCGGCGCGCTCGCCGCTCTCGGTGGTCACGTCGGCCGAGCCGCCGAGGATGAGCCCGTCACGGCTCAGCACAACGCCGCGGGCGACACCGGGCAGTGCCAGCAGGGGTGACAGGACCCAGGACACGTCGAGGGACAACGGGCGACCCTTGGTCTGAACACGGCCGGAAGCACTGTGAGTGTCCATGGAACGGTCAATTCCCTTCGGTGATGTCGTGCTGCTCGGTCGGGAGCGCTTCGCGGCGGCCCGCTTCCGCTCCGACCTGGAAGTCTCCCCACCGTTTCTGGGCCTCTTCCGGGGTGGTGAGCAACCTGCCGTCAGAGCCGTGAGAACTGCCTCCAGTGGGCCTGGAGCCGGACGTGGCACGCGGCGGCGACTGGCGGCGACGCTGCGGCAGCGGCGCCAGATCCTCCGCCGGTCGTTGCTGGGGCGCCGTCGCGGGCTCGGTCCGTACGGCCTCGGCCCGTACGGCCTCGGTCCGTACGGAGGAGGCGACGGGCTCCGGCCGCGAGGCCGCCACCGGCTCCGGCTGGACGGCCGGGGCGGCGGCCATGGGCCCCGGCCGAATGGCCGTGGCGGCGGTCGGGACGGCGGCGCGGACCGGCTCGGGCGCCAGCACCGACGGTCGGCTGTCCTCCGGCATCTCCACCAGCAGGGCGGTGGGGATGTTCAGCACGGCCTGCACGCCACCGAAGGCGCTCTTCTTGACCGTGACCTGCATGCCGTAGTGCGCGACCTGGCGGCCGATCGCGGCCCAGCCGGTGCGGGGCGGGTTGCCCATGTCGACCAGGTGGACCGGCTGCGTGCCGCTCAGCAGGCGGGACGCGCGAGCGTACTGGTCCTCGTTGAGGCCGACACCGGCGTCGTCGATGACGATGGCGGCGCCGTTGTTGGTCTCGTGCACGGCGATGGTCACCTTGAGCGTGCCGTGGGAGTGGTGGACCGCGTTGGCCAGCAGCTCGGCGGTGATGAACAGGATCGACTCCGCGGCGCGGGCGGCGACCCCGATCCGGCGGCGCAGGTGGTTGGCAGGGCCCTCGATGCGCAGCTCGAAGTTCTCCACGCGGGAGATGGCGCCCACCATCAGGTCCACCAGATAGGTGTCATCACGCGACAGGCCGGTCGTGGCGCCGCAGGCGATGCCGGTGACCTGCACGCGACGGATGATCAGTTCGTTGAACATGTCGAGCCCCAGCACCTCGCGCAGCAGCGCCGTGTGCTCATCGCCGCTGTAGCGCTGCTGCACGCCGGCGAGCAGGTCCTGGGCGCGCAGCGCCTGGGTCTGCACGCGGGACATGGCGCCCCTGACGACCGCCTGGGCCGCCTCGTCGATGCGCTCGCCTTCCTCGCGGACGCCGCGGGTGAGCGCGTCGAGGACGGCGCGGTGCTGCCTGTCGATGTCGGTGCCGGCGAGCGCCGGGTTCTGCACGCCGGGCACGATCACGTGCGGGGCGCGCAGGTGGGACAGCAGGGCGGGGATCCGCTTGGAGATCAGGTGCTCGGTCTCGGCGCGCACGAGGTCATGCTGGGCGCGGGCCTCGCGCAGCAGCTCCGCGCCCTCCTGGGTCTGGCGCTCCGCCTGGACCAGCCGCTGGTTCCTGGCGCTGGTCTCGCGCGTCAGGTGCTCCTGTGCCTGACGGGCCTGAACGAGCTGCCCACGGGCCTGGGAGAGGTCACGGCGTACGCGCTGGTGGAGGATCAGGACGCCTCCGAGAGCGAGGGCGAGAACTACGGCGGCGATCATTATCGGGACGCTGAAGGAGTCTGGCGGCATGACAAGTCCTGGGGTCGGGGAGAGCCGGCGGGAGATGTCGACCGCCGAAGAGCCCGCTAGCGGCGCGTGTCGGTTTCACAAGGTGGCCGGCGGGGACCGCGTCGGCGTGGCCCGCGCCCTTCCGCGACGTCGGCACGGCTGCGTGCCTGGTGCGGCTCTGCCTGAGGCGTGGCGGGGCCAAGCGACATGGGCAACCTCGGTCTCAGCGGAACGACGGCCAAACGGGAAAACCAGTATTCCCGTTTAGTCACGATAGTCAACCGTGTGTAAGGCCGCCGCTGCGTTCAGCTGCACATTTTGTCCGCTTTGTCCGAATTGGTAAGCAAGTGTGTATGAAGGAGGCCCGGACGATCAGTCAGGGGGACAGTCGGAGCCCGCACTCGTCAATTCCCACCTTGGTTCGGCAGCGCTTCAGAGCATTGTTCCGGGCCGTTCTGGTAAACGACATATCCGCTTCGGCACGCCTTGATGAAGTGCGCGTTCTTCGCTGAGCGCCTTTTAGCCCCGGCAATTCTCCCCGTGGAGGTCGCCCTTCTTGCACGAGATGTAGTCGCGCCCGCGTGCATCGGCCGCCCAGGGGCATGGCCCCCGGGCGGCGCGCGGTTACTGGGTCGTGCAGACGGTGCCGTTGAGAGTGAAGACGGCGGGCAGGACGTTCGGACCGCTGTAGTTGCCGACGAAGCCGATCGTGGTGGACGCCCCCGTGGCGAGGGAGCCGTTGCCGGACTCGTTGACGGCCTTGACGTCCGGCCCGTTCTGCGTCCAGACGGCGCTCCAGCCGCTGCCAAGGCTCTGCCACGTCCTGGGCCAGCTGAAGTTCAGGGTCCAGCCGTTGATCGGGGCGCCGTTGTTGGTGATGTCGATGCCGCCGACGTAGCCGCTGGCCCAGTCGGTCTGGACGGTGAACCGCACCGAGCAGGAGCTGGACGCCGGCGTGCCGGTGGTGAAGGTCAGCGGCGGTGAGGCCCAGGAGAGGCCGCCGCCGCTGTCCCGTGCGATCACGTTGAGCGTGTAGCGGGTGCCCGGCTTGAGGTTGTTGACCGTGAACGAGGTCCCGGAGGTCTCGCCGAGCTGCTCGCTGATGGCTCCGTTCTGACGGTAGAGCTCGTACTTGACGATCGGGCGTGAGCCGGGAGCGGCGGCGGGCCAGGAGATCGTGGCGGCCTTGTCCGTCACCTGAGAGGCCGTGGGCTGTCCCGGCGCGCCCGGTCGGCCGGTCTGAGCTGTGGCGGGGTGCAGGATGAGCGTGGTCAGGGAGAGCGGCGGCAGGGTCTGGCTCGCCGCGCTGCCGGTGCTCGAGGTGGTGATGGTGGTGGCCCCGTTGGTGTAGGTCAGTACGGTGGGCGCCCCGGAGGCAGGGGTGTAGCCCGAGTAGTCGATCGCGACGGGGTACGACGTGTCCGACGAGGTGTTGATCAGCATGACCGCCAGGTCGCCGTTGGGCCGGCGGGCGGCGTGCGCGCTGACCTTCGCCTGGTCGGTCGCGGCCCGGATGAACTGGTCGCCCGGCCGGGCGAACTTGCTCACCATCTGGAGCGCGTAGTACGGCGCGAAGGGCGTGTTGAGCGCCGGCTCGCAGACGCTGCCGTCGGACGTGCAGACCCCGCTGGACAGCAGGCCGAAGTCGCCGTAGTCGGTGTGCCCCTCGACCTGCGTGACGTTGCCGATGCCGTTGTGCACGTTCCACCAGTCGACCGTGAACACCCCGTTCGCCAGCAGCGTCGCGTAGGAGTCGGCGGCGGCCAGCGCGCCGGGCTGGGTGTTCGTGCCGTTGCTGCTCGACCCGGTGTTGAACTCGGTCATGGCGATGCCGATCCGCTCGGAGCCGGGCCCCGCGTACTTCGCGATCTGCTGGCGGGTGAGCTGGATCGTGTCGGGCACGTGTCCGGCCTTGTCCAAGGCGCCCGGATACCAGTGGACGATCACGTAGTCGATCTTCGGGCCGGCGATCGACAGGACGACCTTGTTCCAGGTGCCGCTGTCGCCATCGGCGACGATGGCGTCGGGCCAGTTGGCGGCCGTGGTCAGCACCGCGCCGATCTTGATGGTCGGGTCGACCGCCTTCATGGCGTCCGCGTAGGCCACGACGTTGCGGGCATACTCGGCCGGGCTCTTGTCGGCGTGGTCGTCCGCCTCCCAGGCGGAGCCGTAGTGGCCGTTGCCGTAGTTCTCGTTGCCGATCTCCCAGTACTTGACGCCGTAGCCCTTGGTGACGTTGGCCTGGCGCACCCAGGCCGCGGCCTCCTCGGGGGTGCCGGTGCCGTAGTTGGCGGTCACCATCGCCTGCGCTCCGGTGCGCCGCACGCCGCGCATGAAGGTGTCGAAGTCGGTGTTGGGAGCCACGTAGCCGCCTGGGGCGGTGTGGTCGGCCCAGTGATAGATGTCGGAGTAGGAGCCGCCCGGATAACGCAGCATTTTCACGCCCGCGTCCTTGAGCCGGTCGGCGGTCTCGTCAGTGCCCAGGTTGGTGTCCCAGATCGCATGGTTGGAACCGATGCCGGTTTCGGGGACGGTGGACAGCGCGGCGCGCGCGTTGACGGTCACCGCTACAGGGGTGACGTCGTCGGCGTACGCCGCTGGGGCGTTCAATGCGGTAAGCGTCAGCAGGAAGGCGGACGCGGCTCGTAACAACGTTTTGGGCATCGGCGTACCTCGCCTGGTCAGCGGTATTCACTCGACGCCTCCTCCTGACCGGGAGGCACCATGATCCTGAGGGGGTGTGGCCAGACCCGTCAAACAACGGTGAAACTTTCAGACGTGGATCTTCTACTTGTACGGCTGCGCGAAGCCGGGTTCGACGCCGTGTCCGCGGAAATGGCCGGCGGGGGAGTGGTGGCGCTGGCGGGCCTGGCGACTCTGCGCGACGGCTCGCGCGTGTTCGCGAAGACCCTGCGCACGCCCGTACAGGACCTGTTCGAGGTCGAGGCCGAAGGGCTGCGGGCGCTGCGCGAGCTGGGCGGCGTCACCACCCCCGAGGTGCTGGCGGCCACCGCCGATCTGCTCGTACTCGAACCCTTACCGCCACGCCGCGGCGACGACGAGCGCTTCTGGGAGGCGCTGGCCCGCGCCGTCGCCACCCTCCACACAGTCAAGGCCGACCGGTTCGGCTGGCACCGGGACGGCTGGCTGGGGCGCCTGCGCCAGGACAACACCTGGGACGAGGACGGGCACGCCTTCTTCGCCCAGCGCAGGATCCTGCGCTGGCTGCCGGAGCCGCTGGTGGAGGCGGCGTTCGACCGCGAGGAGCGCCGAGCGCTCGAACGCCTCTGCGCCGCCCTGCCCGAGTTGCTCCCGCCACAGCCACCGGTGCTGACGCACGGTGATCTGTGGTGCGGGAACATCCTCTCCGGCTTGGCCGGAGGCCCGGCGCTGGTCGATCCGGCCGTCTCCTACAGCTGGGCGGAGGCCGACCTCAGCATGCTCTGGTGCTCGCCGCGCCCGCCCGCCTCGGACCGGTTCTTCGAGGTGTACGCGGACGCGGCGGGCCTGGCCGACGGCTGGCGGGACCGCATGCCGGTGTTCCACCTGCGCGAGCTGCTGAGCAGCATCGCCCACGACGACTACGCCCGGGAGTGCGCCGCGGAGGTGCGCGAGATCATCAGGCCCTTCGCCTAGTTGTACTTGTAGAGCCTGGTGGCGACCCGCCGGTTGTGGTTGTACACCGAGGCACGGTACATGCTGACGGCCAGGTCACCGTGCTCGGCCTTGCCGCAGGTATTCACCCCGGCCAGCTGGTGGATCTCGAAACGCGCGGTCGGGTCTCCGGCGACGAAGTACTGGGCGCGGGCCTGGTACGTGTCGGCGCCCGTGTCGCAGGCGAAGACGAACGTGTTCTGCTCGCCGAAGCACACGGTCGCGGCGCCCTTGGTCGACGTGCAGGTCTTGGCTCGGGCCCGGGCCTCGGTGGGCGTCACCCGCGTTTCCCGCTTTACTGGATATTTCGTCATATCGCGTACGGTTTTCCACCGCCCGAACTTGACCCGATGATTCCCCTCGTAGAGCGCCGCCCGGAAGGTCACGATTTTTCCGATCTCCCGGTTGCCTCGGACCTCACCCTTCCGTCCCAGGTTGTGGATGACGTACTTGGTGCCGAGGTAGCCGTTGAGGTAGTACTCGACGGCGGGATGGAGGTTGTCGTTGGCCGTGTCCTCGATCGTGACCCCGGGCCGATCGCTCCCGTCGGGCCCCACGCACGCCTCCGCGCCCTTGATCCGAAGGCACTCGGGCTCCTTCTCGACCGCGGCCGGTCGGGTGACGACGGGAGCGGACGCGGTGACCGCCGGAGTGGCCGGCTGGGGCTCCGCTTCGGCCGCGGCAGGGCTGAGCACAGTAGTGGTCATCGCGACTGCCGCGATGAATATACGACTTAACGCCATTCGAACCTCACCGGCCTCACATGTCACAGGTCGCCTGTTTGGGTGTGACGCGGAAAATACGGGAAAGGTTCCGAATTTCGGCAAAGCGCGTTCAGCGGTCGTTCATGCGGTGACGGGACGTCAGCGTGGCCAGCGTGAGCAGGAGCGCGCTCTGGGCGAGCATGCCGGGCGCGAGCGGTGGCGCCTGGCCGACCGACTTGGTGAGCGCGTACCACCATTGGGTGAGCGGGGAGAGGGCGTCCCACGAGAGATCGGCCGCGCCCGCGCCGTGGTTGACGGACACGTGCATGAAGACGCCGTACGCGGACGCGAGCAGGACGGCCAGCGCGATCACGCGTACCACGGTGGTCGTCCGAGGGGAGTCACGCAGGGCGAGCAGCACGAGCGCGAGCCCGAGCAGCGCCAGGGCCGCCCACGGGATCAGCTGGACCGGGCTCTGCCAGTGGCGTTCGAAGGCGAGCTCGAGGGCGGCGCCCAGGATGCCGATCGCGACGAGCCCCAGGAGTCCGAGGCGCACCAGGGCGGGGCGGGCAGCCAGTGCCGGTGAGGTCGAGGTCATGTGGGATCACCATCCGGGTACAAGAGGCTCTCCGGTCGCCTCCAAGCTCTCCGGGCTCCCTCAGAGGTTCCTGTGCGAAACCTGAAGATCTCGTGAAAAAACCGCTCAACCCCGCGGCTGGCGGAGAGCCGCCTCGAACACCTGCGCCAGCTCCGCCGCGTCCTCCCCGGCATGATGCGTGTGCGGCACCCCTTCGAGCTCCAGCTGATGCTTGATGGCCCCTTTGCGCGTCTCGACCCACTCGCAGCCGGTCCGCCCCATCCAGTAGCTCCGCAGATCCACGCCCGAGCCGGTCGCCCCGAACGGGCTCTTGCCGGTGAACCGCATGAAGTACCAGTGCACGAACATCCCGTCCCACACCGCGGGCGCGGCGAGGAACACGGGACGCCCGATCTCGCGCAGGCCGTTGACCCAGCGGGCGGCCGCCGCCATGGCCTCCTCGGGGGCGGGTGCCTCGCGCAGGAGCCGGTCGCGGTCCAGCCCCGAGACGGCCAGCGCCGCGGGCACGAAGTCGTCGGAGATCGGCCGCAGCTCCGTGTAGAACGTCAGCTCCGCCCGCCCGGCCACGGCCATACCGAGGGAGATCATGCTGTACGGGCCCGGGATCGGCCCGTCGGCCTCCACATCGACGGCGACGTACAGCTCAGGAAGTCGAGACACGGCTGAAAGGCTAGCCCCTTCAGAAGACGCGCCACTCGTCGAACCAGGACCCCGCCTCGCCCGCCGGCACGCCCGCCCGCTCCGCCAGCCCCATGAACGCGTCGCCCGCCTCCTCCCGGCGCAACGTGTCGATCAACCCGTGGCGCTCGTCGAGGGCGTTGAGTGTCTCGACGAACTCCCTGAGCACCTCCCTGGCGTCCGCCACCGCACCGGGATCGTCGGGGCTCAACAGCCCGATGGCCTGCGCGGCGGCCGCGTACGCCCGGCACGCCGCCGCCCCCGCCCGCCGATCGTCGTCCACCCAGTCGCGCAGCGGGTTGTCGATGTTGGCCGCCAGCCACTTGTCCGACTTGGCCCCACGCAGCCGGACCCGGACCTCCGAGCCCCGGTAACGCTCCTTGATCGGTCTGCTCTGGCTGCTCCTGAGCGAGGCGACGCTGAGGTGCCGGAGTGGCCCGCCGGGCGGGGGCAACATCGGCGCCTCGACCCCGTACGCGTCGATCAACTGCAGCGTGTGCAGGCTCGGGAGGGCGGCCTCTCCGACGAGCCCGCCGTACGGGCCGAGCCACTGCACGCGCAGCGACTCCAGGTCGGCGAGCCCGCCCAGCGTCGCGAGCGGCAGATCGCCCGCCACCTCCATCGCCACGTCGCGCACCCCGCGTAACCCGGCGGGGACGCCGGAGCGGGTCGTCAGGCGGATCCATCGCCCGTCGCCGGCCGCCGTGACGGTCTCCGGCGGCGGCCCGTCCGGGCTGAGGGACAGGCTCGTCAGGAAGGGCGGCAGAGCGAGCCGGCGCGGACCGGCACCGGCGAACGTCAGACCGTGGAGGTGCGTCCCGCCCAGATCGACCTCGTCCGGAGGGTCCAACCAGTGCAGGCCGGTGATGATCGGCCGGGCCTCGAGCGCGGCGGCGAGGCCGCGGTCGGACCCGGCCCAGGTCAGCGCCGTCACCCGGGGCAGCGCGTCCAGCCCGGCCCAGCGGACCTCGCCCTGGAGCTCCCGCAGGTCGAGCGCGGACACCATGGCGGGCCTGCGCATCCGCCGGACGCCGAAATCGGCCTCGACCTGCCCGGGTTTGGCGGCCTTGTAGGCCGCTTTCGCCTCGGCGGGCACGTGCAGGTCCCACTGGCGCTGGAGGACCACCTGGATGCCCAGGCCCGGCCACGCGCCGTACGAGTTGGTCGAGCGCGGCATGCCGGGCTCCACCGGCAGCCACCCGAGCCGGACGAAACCGGCCGGCAGCGGCTCGGACGCGTCGACGGACAGGATCTTGGGGACGCCCTCCCAGCTGTGGTGATCGACGACCAGCGGGCCTGCCCCGCGCAGGTCGTCGAGCGCGGGCATCCCTTTGGAGTGCCAGTCGAGCACGCACACCGTCAGCTCGGCGTCCGTATCCGTCACCTGGCACGCGCCGAAGCCGCCGAGCGGCAGCGGCATGACTATGACGTCCCCGATCTCCAGCATGCCCGGCACGCTAGCAACCGCCGCCGACAGTGTTCATGGCCTCCACTTCGCGGAGGCGGCTCGGTCGCCGGGGAGCCGCCGCCTTCCCTCGTCGCTCTGGTCGCTACGCTCCCTGCGCTCCTCAGTCCAGGCGACGGCGCTGCCTCGCGTGTTCATGGCCTCCACTTCGCGGAGGCGGGCTCGGTCGCCGGGGAGCCGCCGCCTTCCCTCGTCGCTCTGGTCGCTACGCTCCCTGCGCTCCTCAGTCCAGGCGACGGCGCTGCCTCGCGTGTTCATGGCCTCCACTTCGCGGAGGCGGGCTCGGTCGCCGGGGAGCCGCCGCCTTCCCTCGTCGCTCTGGTCGCTACGCTCCCTGCGCTCCTCAGTCCAGGCGACGGCGCTGCCTCGCGTGTTCATGGCCTCCACTTCGCGGAGGCGGGCTCGGTCGCCGGGGAGCCGCCGCCTTCCCTCGTCGCTCTGGTCGCTACGCTCCCTGCGCTCCTCAGTCCAGGCGACGGCGCTGCCTCGCGTGTTCATGGCCTCCACTTCGCGGAGGCGGGAGCCTCCCGTGGAAAAGAGGCCACCCGGGGAGGATCATTGCCGCATGGACGTACTCGCGGCCGTAGCGGCGATCCTCGCCCTCGTGCTCAACGGCCTGATGGCCGGCCTCTACTTCGCGTTCTCGACGGCGGTGACGCCGGCCCTCGACGCCATCGACAAGGACCATGCGGCCGACGCCATGCGCAGTGTCAACAGGAAGATCCTCAACCCACGGTTCCTGCCCACGTTCACGCTGTCGCCGGTCGTCGCGCTGGTCGCCGGGGTCCTGCTGCTGCTGGCCGGGGCCGGCCTGCCGGGCGTCCTGGCCATCGCGGCCGCGGTGGCCGGCTTCCTCGGCTCGATCGTGGTGACGGCCGTGGTCAACGTGCCGCTGAACAACGCGCTCGACGCGGGCAGCGTGGACTGGCCGGGCTACTCGCCCCGCTGGACCCGCTGGAACAGCCTGCGCGGCTGGGCCTGCGCGCTCGCCGTGGCCCTCCTGGGCGCGGCGCTCTACCTCTGGAAGTGACCGGTACGGTCGCACCGTACCGATCACCAAGGGTCACATGTTGATCATGTGGCCGGCGAGGCCGTGGATCGCCTCCTTGACCGCCTCGCCGAGCGTGGGGTGCGCGTGGACGTTGCGCGCGACCTCGTGCACCGTCAGGTCCCACTGCTGGGCCAGCGTCAGCTCCGGCAGCAGCTCGGTGACCTCGGGCCCGATCAGGTGGGCGCCGAGCAGCTCGCCGTGCGTGTCGTCGCTGATGATCTTGACGAACCCGGCCGTGTCGCCCAGCCCGTGCGCCTTGCCGTTCGCCGTGAACGGGAACTTCGCCACCTTCACGTCATAGCCCAGGTCACGCGCCTGCGCCTCGGTGTAGCCGAAGCTGGCGACCTGCGGCTGGCAGTACGTCGCCCGCGGGATCATCACGTAGTCGAGCTCCATGGTCTCCGCGTCGGCGATCGTCTCGGCGGCGATGATGCCCATGGACTCCGCGGCGTGCGCCAGCATCAGCTTGGCGGTGACGTCGCCGATGGCGAAGATGTGCGGCACGTTCGTACGGCAGCGCCCGTCCACCGCGATGGCGCCCCGGTCGGTCAGGGCCACGCCCGTCTTCTCCAGGCCGTAGCCGTCGACGCGCGGCTGGAACCCGATGGCCTGCAGCACCTTGTCGGCCTCGAGCACCTGCGTCTGGTCGCCCCTGGTGACGGTGACCTTGACGGAGGCACCGCTGTCCTCGATGGCGTCCACGCGGGTCGAGGTCAGCACCTCGATGCCGAGCCGCTTGTAACGCTTGGCCAGCTCGGCCGACACCTCCTCGTCCTCCAGCGGCACGACCCGGTCGAGGAACTCCACGATCGTCACCTTGACGCCGTAGTTGTGCAGCACGTACGCGAACTCCACCCCGATCGCGCCGGCGCCCGCGATGATGATGCTGCCCGGCAGCTCCTCGGTGAGGATCTGCTCCTCGTACGTCACCACGCGGTCGGACAGCTGCGTGCCGGGGATCAGACGAGTGGTCGCCCCCGCCGCGATGATGCAGTTGGAGAACGTGATCGTCTCGCCGTTCACCTGGATCGTGTTCGCGTCCAGGAACGTGCCGCGACCGTCGTACTCCGTGATGGCGTTCTTCTTCATCAGGTAGTGAACGCCCTTGACCCGCCCGTCGGCCACCTTGCGGCTGCGCTGGAAGGCCGCCCCGTAGTCGAAGCTGACCTGGCCGCTGATGCCGAACGTCTTGGCCTCGTTGTTGAAGATGTGGGCCAGTTCGGCGTTGCGCAGCAGCGCCTTGGACGGGATGCAGCCCACGTTCAGGCAGACGCCACCCCAGTACTTCTCCTCGACGACCGCGGTGCGCAGTCCGAGCTGGGCGGCGCGGACCGCGGCCGTATACCCTCCCGGACCCGCGCCGAGAACGACGACGTCATAGTGAGTGCTCATGAGTCGGACCATACCGTCAGCTAGACATCGACCTTGTACGAGAGGGTGAGCTCGTCGGCCGGCACCCCGCGGATGCCCCAGTTCGTCTTGGGCATCTCGATGATGGTGATCTCGACGTCCTTCGGGTCATAGGCGAATTTGTCGTAGATCTCCCTGATCAGGGCCCGTTTGGCGTCGTCGCTCCGCCCGGTGAAGCAGATCACCTCGATGATGAGGTAATTCTCACTACGCCCCGGGCAGACGAAGTCGTCCTCGTCCAGCAGCAGGAACCGGTGGAAGCGCTTCTCCGGAGGCAGACCCCACGCGCTCACCAGGCACGACTGCACCAGATCGGAGATCTCCCGCTGCCGTCCGGCCCACACGTCCCTGCGCCCGTACACCTTCACCTGTGCCATGTCGGCCAATATAGAGGTCGTGATCCGCATACTCCTGGCCGACGACGAGGCCATGATCCGCGCCGGGGTCAGGGCGATACTCGCGTCCGACCCGTCGCTGGAGGTGGTGGCCGAGGCGGGCGACGGCAGGCAGGCCGTCGACCTGGCCATCAGCCACCGGCCCGACGTGGCGCTGCTCGACATCCGCATGCCCAGGCTCGACGGGCTGGCCGCGGCCGTGGAGCTGCGCAGGGTCGCGCCGCGGACGGCCGTGGTGATGCTGACCACATTCGGGGAGGACGACTACATCGCCAAGGCGCTCGACGTGGGGGCGAGCGGGTTCCTGCTCAAGTCGGGCGACCCGCGCGAGCTGATCGCCGGGATCCACGCGGTGGCCGAGGGGGCCGCGTACCTGTCGCCGAAGGTCGCCCAGCGGGTGATCGCGCAACTCGGGGGCGGCAGGATGGCCAAGGGAGCCAGGGCCCGCGACCGCATCGAGGTGCTCACCGACCGCGAGCGCGAGGTGCTCGCCCTGGTCGGAGCGGGCATGTCCAACGCCGAGATCGCCCGCGAGCTGCACATCGTCGAAGGCACGGTGAAGGCGTACGTGAGCGCCATCCTCACCGGTCTCGACGTACGCAACCGGGTGCAAGCCGCGATCATCGCCCACGAGGCCGGGTTGGTAGCCTGACCCGTGATGTATCGCCTCGTGTTCACGCAGGTCTTGCGGCGTTTCGACGCCGAGGCCGTGCACCATCTCACCGTGAGCGCCTTCGCGCTCCTCGCCCGGCTGCCCGCGCTCAAGCGGCTGCTCCACCGGGCGCTCGCCCCGCACGACCCGGCCCTGCGGGTGACCGCGTTCGGCGTGCACTTCCCCGGCCCGCTCGGGCTGGCCGCCGGGTTCGACAAGGACGCCGCGTGTGCCGAGGCCATCGCCGCGCTCGGCTTCGGCCACGTCGAGGTCGGCACGATCACCGCGCACGCCCAGCCGGGCAATCCGCGCCCCCGCCTGTTCAGGCTGGTGCGGGAGCGCGCGCTGATCAACCGGATGGGCTTCAACAACTCCGGGGCCGCGGCCGCCGCCCGCAGGCTGCGCCGCGCCCGCGGCGTCCCCGTCGTGGTCGGGGTGAACATCGGCAAGACCAAGGTGGTGCCCGAGGCTGGGGCCGTGGCCGACTACGTGGCCAGTGCCAGGCAGCTCGCCCCGCTGGCCGACTACCTCGTGGTCAACGTCAGCTCGCCCAACACGCCGGGTCTGCGGAACCTCCAGGCCGTCTCGCTGCTACGGCCGCTGCTCACCGCGGTCAAGGAGGTCGCTGACGCCACGCCCCGTCGCACGCCGCTGCTGGTGAAGATCGCGCCCGACCTCGCGGACGAGGACGTTGACGCGGTCGCCGACCTGGCGGTGGAGCTGGGCCTTGACGGGATCATCGCCACCAACACCACGATCAGGCATGGTGGAGAGACCGGCGGGCTGTCGGGCCGCCCGCTCAAGGGCCGCTCGCTGGAGGTGCTCAGGCGCCTGCGCGCCAAGGTCGGCGACCGCCTCACGCTGGTGTCGGTGGGCGGCGTCGAGGACGTGGACGACGTCTGGGAGCGCCTGCTGGCCGGGGCGACCCTGGTCCAGGGCTACACAGGCTGGATCTACGGCGGCCCGCTCTGGGCCTCGCGCATCCACCGCCAGCTCTCCAGGCGCGTGCGCCGCCACGGCCTGAAGTCCATTACGGAGGCCATAGGTCGTACGGCCTAATCTAGGACGGGTGATCGAAGATGTACCCCTTTCGGACGGCGTCATCCTGCGCCTGGCCGCCGTGCAGGACGCCGAGGCCCTCCTGCACGCCTACAACCGCAACCGCGACCACCTGAAGCGGTGGGAGCCCCGCAGACCGGCGGAGTTCTTCACCTTGCAGGGACAGGCCCTGCGGCTCAAGGACCTGCTGGAGCAGCAGACCCAGGGCCGCTCCATGCCGTGGGTGCTGGCCGACGGCGACGAGATCGTGGGCCGCGTGACGCTCAGCGGCATCGTCCGCGGCCCGTGGCTGAGCGCCGATCTCGGCTACTGGGTGGACGGCGGCTACACGGGCCGCGGCCTGGCCACCGGGGCCGTGCGGGAGGTGTGCCGCATCGCCGACGAGGAGATGGGGCTGCACAGGGTCGCGGCGAGCACCCTGCTCGACAACGTGGCCTCACAGAACGTGCTGCTCAAGGCCGGGTTCGAGCCGTACGGCACCGCCGAGCGCTACCTCGCGATCGACGGCAGGTGGCAGGACCACCGCCTCTTCCAGCGCATACTCAACGACCGCCCGGCCCCCTGAGTCACACGCTCGGCCGGGTCGACTCCGCGTCGTGGGTCATGGCGTCGATGCGGCCCATCACGTCGGAGACGTTCACCACGCCCGGCCGGTGCGGGCGCCGCCGCTGCCATGGGTGTGGCCCCGCGAGAGGCCGGTACTCCACCCCGATCGCGTCCAGCCGCCCCAGGTGCTCCTCCAGCCGCCCCGTGAAGCCGTCCGAGGGCGATCCAGCCCAGGCCACCTCCGCCAGGGCGCAGGCCCTCGGCCACAGGCGGTAGTCCACCGTGCGGGCGTCGGGCACGCGCTCGGTCCAGAGCTGCGCCTGCACCCCCAGGACCCGCGCACGCTCCTGGTCCGTCCACGAGGCGGGTGCGGGGTCGAAGGCGGCCACGTCGGAGACGGTGATCGCGTCCCCGATGGCCATCGGCTCGTCGGCGGAGGACGCCTCCGCGTAGTCGAAGTACAGCGGGAACACCGGAGTCGCCACCACGTCGTGCCCCGCCGCGGCGGCCCGGCGGCCCACGCCCATGCCCCGCCACGGCATGACCACGGTGTCCTCGCGCAGCCTGCCGCTGACGAACGCCTCGTCCCACACCACGGCCCGCGCGCCCCGCTCGGCCAGCTCGTCCGCGAGCCGCCGCAGGAACCACGCCTGCAGGTCGTTGGCGGAGGCCAGCCCGAGCGAGTCGCGGTACGCGGCGATCTCCGCCGACTCGGTCCAGTGGTCCAGCACGACCTCGTCACCGCCGATGTGCACGTAGGGCGTCTCCCCCAGCGCTCCGATCAGCTCGTCGAAGATCGTGGTCAGGAACTCGACAACCGGCGGCAGCGGCGACAGGATCGCGGAGGAGATGCCCCAGCGGTCGAGCACGTCGTACGGCTCCCCGGTGGCCCCGAGCGCCGGGTAGGCCGCCAGGATCGCCGACGCGTGCCCCGGCACGTCGATCTCGGGGACGATCGTGACGCACCGCGCGCGGGCGTAGGCGCCGATCTCCGCCAGGTCGTCGAGCGTGTAGTAGCCGCCGTGCGGGACCCCGTCGTACGTCTCCGGCTCACGCCAGAAGTTGGTCGCCGTGCGCGGGCGGTGCGAGGAGACCTCGTGCAGCAGCGGGTACGCCCTGCTCTCCACCCGCCACCCCTGGTCGTCCACCAGATGGAGATGGAGGCGGTTGAGCTTGTGCATCGCCATCAGGTCGATCAGGCGGAGTATCTCCCGCTTGGGAAAGAAATGCCGCGCCACGTCCAGGTGCAGCCCGCGCCAGGCGAACCGCGGCGCGTCCTCGATCCGCACCCCGGGCACGAGCCACGAGGCCCCGGTGGAGAAGCGGTAGGAGGCGTCGGGCAGCAGCTGGTGCAGCGACTGCGCCGCGTAGAAGGCTCCGGCACGCCCGCCGGCCACGATCTCCACGCCCCGGGAGCCGGTCGTCAGCCGGTAGGCCTCCTCGCCCAGCCCCGGATCCCGCCGTACGTCGATCTCACCCGAGTCGCCGGGGCGTAGGTCGAGGCAGGGGAGCGCGAGGCGTACGGCGTCGACCAGGTCGCCGGACACGGTCGCGCCCGAGGTCAGCTCGAAGGAAGCGGAAAGCTCGGTGAGCAGCTCTGGGCGAGGGATCATGCCTTGAGATACTGCTGCAATCCGTTCGCCAGCGCCACTGCGACCCTCTGCCGGAACTTCGGATCCTTCATCTTGGCCGCGTCCCCGGCGTTGCGCATGTTGCCGCACTCGATGAAGATCTTCGGCACCGTCGACAGATTGAGCCCGCCGAGGTCGTTGCGGTAGTCGAGCGCGTTGCGGCCGATGTAGTTGGAGTACGGGACGCCGGTGCCCTTGGCATAGGCGTTGCGTACGGCGATCCCGAGCTTGCTGGAGGCGCCCACGACCGGGTCAACGGGGCCGTTGATCTTCTTGGGCATGATGATGTGGAAGCCGTGGTTGCCCGGGGCCGACCCGTCGCCGTGGATGGAGATCGCCGCGGCGGCCTTGGCCTTGTTGCCGATCGCGGCCCGCTGGGTGATGCAGGGGCCGACGCCGTTGTTGCCGGACCTGGTCAGCTTGACCGTGGCCCCGCGGTCTTCGAGGATCTTGACGAGCCGCTGTGAGACGTCCCACGTGAAGGCGGCTTCGGTGTAACCGCTGTTGGTCTCGGTGCCCGTCGTGTCGCAGGGCTTCCACTGGGTCAGCACGTTGACCTTGCGGTTGATGGCCTTCGGGTCGCGGTAGTTGCCGCCGTTGTGGCCCGGGTCGATCACGACGACCTTGCCCTCGAGCGGCTTGGCGCTGGGCGGGGCCTGTTTGGCTGGAGCCTGCTCCACGACGGTCGCGGGAGCGGCCTGACCTGCCGCGGCGCCACCGGAGCCGGTGCCGCCACACGCGGAGGCGATCAGGCCGCAAACGGCGAGTACTGAGGCTTGCAGAGCACGCATGGCATCCAACTTACGACAAGCCTGGAGCTCAAGCCCGCCTTATGCCGACTACGGCGAGTGGAGGGGGCCGTGCGTCCTCTGGGCCCGCGCCCTCACCAGACGTGCTCGCCGACCTCCTGCCGCTCCAGCAGGGCGGCCAGCTCCCGCGCGTCCTCGGCGTCGAGCCCGAGGACGACGCGGGGACGGCCCCATGGGTGGTCGAGGGAGTGGGCGACGTAGCTGGCGACCGACTCCGCGGTGCCGTCGTTGCCCCGGCCCCTTCCCTCCCGCCAGTGCCCCCAGGCGCGCTCGAGCTCGGCCGCAGCGCGCTGGGCGCAGGACACCAGTTCCGGATCACGCATGACTGTTCCCCCGGATCAGATCGTGACCGGAGTGAATCCGGCCACAATTAGCATGACCCTGACGAGTAAACAGCCGCGCGGCCACGGCACCGCGCGGCTTGACCCAGCCTTGGGGCTCTTTTAAGCCGGACCCGTGCTACGTCGCACGATCAGCTCGGGACGGATCTCCCGCAGGCGCGAGACCTTGGCGGGATCCCCGATCCGGTCGCTCAGCAGCGCCGCCGCCGACCTGCCCATGGTGCGGCGAGGCTGGTCGACGGAGGTGAGCGAGATGTGATGGGAGGCCGACAGGTGTGTGTTGTCATAGCCGACCACCGAGAGGTCTTGCGGGACACGCAGGCCCAGTTCGCTCGCAGCTGACAGCACGCCGAGCGCTACCACGTCATTGGCGGCGAAGATCGCCGTAGGCCTGGGGTCGCGGGTCAGCAGCGCGAGCGCCGCCTCCCTGCCGCCCTCCTCGGTCGAGTCCGCGGCCTCGACCATGATGTACGGCGCCAGCGAGTGCCTGCGCATCGCCACGAGGTAGCCCTCGCAGCGCGACGATCGGCGGCCCTCGATGTGCGCGATGCGCTTGTGGCCCAGCTCGACCAGGTGGTCGATGGCCAGGCGAGCGCCGAGCTGGTCGTCGTCGACCACGATGTCGACGCCGTCGAGCTCGATGTCACGTTCCCCTACGACGACGGTCGGGGTGTAGGCGGTGGCCTCGATCAGCGTCTCGCTGGTCGGCGCGATGCCCAGGAGGACCAGCCCGTCCACCCGGAGCTCGAGGAAGGCCTCCACGGCCTCGTCCTCGAAAGCCGGGTCCCACTGGCTGTTCCCTATGAGCATGCGCAGCCCGTCGCCGTGCAGGCTCTCCTGCAGGCCGTCGAGGAACTCGGCGTAGAACGGATTGTGCAGGTCGGCGACGAGCGCGCCCACCAGATGCGTACGGCCTTCCACCAGGCTTCGCGCGACCGCGTTCGGCCGGTAGCCGAGTTCGCGGGCGGCCTGTAGCACGGCCTGGCGCCGGTGCTCGCTCACGTGCGGGGAGCCGCGCAGCACGAGAGAGACCAGCGATTTCGAGACGCCGGCTCGTTCGGCGACGTTGCGGATGGTCGGTCTGGGCCGAGGCAGCGTGTCTACCTCTCTGAGCTCAGTAATGGTTGAAGTGTTGACGGGCGGTCCTGACATGTGTCTCCCCCGCGATGCGGATATGGGCACCTGTCTGACCAAACGATCGAGTTAGCCGCAGGGTACGGCCTCGGTCACTGATTGACTCAGGGATGCCGATATTGACCGGATAGCCACACGTCAACCGGCGGCATGGCGTCGGCTACTGTGCAGGTGTGACACCCGGGAAGTCAGCCGAGACGGCACGACCGGCGCGGCGCAGGCTGAGCGTCGACCGGCGTCGCGAGGAGCTCATGGCGGCCGCGCTCGAGCTGTTCAGCACCCGCGACGCGGAAGACGTCTCGATCGACGACGTCGCCTCCGCGGCAGGTGCTTCGCGGGCCCTGGTCTACCACTACTTCGGGGGCAAACAGGAGCTCTATGTGGCCGCGCTGAAGAGCGCGGCGGAGCAGTTGGAGTCCCGGCTGCGCCCCCAAGAGGGCGGCAGGCCGCTCGACGAGCTGGCCTCGGGGCTCAGGCGTTACTTCGATTTCGTCGAGGAGCACGCGACCGGTTTCGCCGCGTTGCTGCGTGGGGGACCCGCCAACAGGGCGGGCGAGATCGGTGAGATCGTCGACGGTGTGCGCCTCCGCCTCTTCCGCCTCATCCAGAAGCAGATGAACGTCGAGGAGCCGAGCCCGGTGCTCCGCATGACCCTGCGGTCGTGGATCGCCTCCGTGGAGACGGCCGGCCTCGACTGGCTCGAGCGCCGCGACATAGAACGACCGACGCTGGAGAAACTGCTCGTCGATCACATGGTCGCGCTGCTCGGCGTGGCCGCCGCGCACGACGACGACGTGGCCAGGCTGCTCGAGCGGCTGGCGTAGAGATCCCTCGCGGGAAGAATGGCGCCGGGCGGGCGGCGCCAAGTCTCCCATGCGACGTTGTCGTCACAGTGGTGCACCAGGCCGTCGGCCTGGCTCACCAAACCCCCCTGAGGTTCGTGACGACCCCTCACTTACTCCGAGCGCTGCTGCGGAATGCCCGCGAGCAGTGCCCGGACCTCGGTCTCCCGGTAACGCCGATGACCGCCGAGGGTGCGAATCGACGTCAACTTACCCGCCTTGGCCCACCGCGTAACGGTCTTGGGGTCGACCCTGAACATGGTCGCGACCTCGGCGGGCGTGAGCAGTGGCTCGGCCTCGGGTGTACGAGCTGACATTTGTGCGGCCTCTCCTCCGTGTGGACCGGCTTAGCGATCCTGTGACTGCCTTTGCGCGTGTCACGGATGTCCCCCTATGGCACAGAGCGTGCGGCTTTTCTGAGCCATATGCGGCATCACCCGATGTGACCATACCGCCACGCAGAGCGATTGGCGAGCCCTTCTTTGACCCAACTGCCCGCCCTCATGGGGATGTCACGCTCGGTGATTCTAGCGACACGGTTCGTGGTATCGCAGTGAAAACGGCAAACTACTCAGTTCGCAGAAGAGAGCAGCCGCGAGACGTGACCTACTCATGCAGGTCAGACGGTCGTATTGGGCCTCAGTTGGCAGATTCCAGCTGTTGCATTGACTTCCACCGGAGGATCACCCTCTGGTACATGGCGTAGGCAAGTTCTTCTTGACCCGTGTCCAGGCCCGTCAGAGCGGCCGCGAGCTCCGCGACCGACTGGTCCGCCTGCAGCGCGTCGTCGTCCATGAGGTGGACCAGCCCGCCGTAGTCGAGCTCGACCAGGGAGTGGGGGTGGAACTCCTCCAGCCACCTGGCGATGTCCTCCACGTCGAAGTTGGCCGCGGCATCCCCCAGGTGCCGGCGCATCACGCCGAGCGCGCGAGCCGTCCGCCTCCTCGCCTGTGCCATGGAGGTGACATAGATGAGGTTGCGTCCGGTAGTGGTCGTCACATCCTGTCCAGGTGTGGAGGAGCCGAGCACCAGCCAGCGCTCGTTTCCATCAAACGGCACGAACCACGATGGCGGCACATGCCACGCCGTGGTGCGAATGTGGGTGCGCAACGCGGACGAACCGGCCTGCCGCTTGAACCGGTCGAAGTCGTCCGCGGTCTGGTCGGCGATGGCCTTGGGCACGAGACGGTCCATCAGCTTCACGGGAGTGGTGCCACGCAGCCTTGAGAAGGCCAGCCACGAGCGCAGACGGGTTTGCCAAGGGCATACGTATAGCCGGTCCTCAACGCGCCTCAGATAGGCGTTGGGGCTCTCCTGGGCGGGAACGGGTTGAGGGGGCATGCCGAGAAGGCGCATCACCGACTCGCCGTGCTCCGCATTGAGCGCGTTCGCGCGCCGTGGGCGGTCTCGTGAGTCGGCGTAGTCGGCCCACAGCTTGCGCTCGGACTCGTCGAACGCGGTCAGTGGCTCATAGACGCGGAGGTAGGCGGCATAGGGCAGCACGGAGGCATCGTGTCACGAAGCGAACCTGCGTGCACCGTTGAGGCTTACTACGCTGAGAGGCGATCTCCGTCGCGAAGGCGCGGCGGACCGGACAGGGAGTCACCACCGTGACCGACGTCTTCGGCTCGTCCCACAAGGACGTCCACGAGCAGGTCGTGTTCTGCGCCGACGAGCAGAGCGGCCTGCGTGCCATCATCGCCATCCACAACACGGCGCTGGGCCCGGCCCTGGGGGGCACGCGGTTCTACCCGTACGAGAGCGAGAGCGCGGCCCTGGCCGACGTGCTCAATCTCGCCAAGGGCATGGCCTACAAGAACGCGCTGGCCGGGCTCGACCTGGGAGGCGGCAAGGCAGTCATCATCGGCGACCCGGCTCGCGACAAGAGCGAGGCGCTGCTGCGCGCGTACGGGCGATTCGTGCAGTCGCTCGGCGGCCGCTACATCACGGCGTGCGACGTGGGGACCTACAGCGAGGACATGGACGTCATCGCCCGAGAGTCCCGCTTCGTGACGGGCCGCACCCGGGCGCATGGCGGGGCGGGTGATTCCTCCATCCTCACGGCCTTCGGTGTGTTCCAGGGCATGCGGGCCTCGGCCGAGCGCGTGTACGGCACGCCGTCGCTGCACGGCAGGCGAGTCGGCGTCGAAGGGGTCGGCAAGGTGGGCCACCGCCTGGTCGAGCTCCTGCGCGAGGACGGCGCCGAGGTGGTGATCTGCGACGTCGATCCCAAGGCGGTCGAGCGGGTGCGCCAGCGTCGCCCGGAGGTGGACGTGGTGGCCGACGCGGTGGAGCTGACCGGGTCCGACATCGATGTGTTCGCGCCCTGTGCGCTGGGCGGTGCTCTCGACGACGCCGCGGTCGCCAGGCTCCGGGCCAAAATCGTCTGCGGCGCGGCCAACAACCAGCTGGCCCATCCCGGTGTGGACAAGCAACTCGCCGAGCGGGGCATCCTGTACGCGCCCGACTACGTCGTCAACGCCGGGGGAGTGATCCAGGTCGCGGACGAGATCGAGGGCTTCGACATGGAGCGAGCCAGGTCGAAGGCGACCCAGATCTATGACACGACTCTGAAGATCTTCCGAATCGCGGCCGATGAGGGCGTTCCTCCCGCCGTCGCAGCGGATAGGCTAGCCGAGCGCAGAATGTCGGAAGTCGGGCGTATTCGGGGCATTTGGCTGGGCCGCTGACGCCCCGCGCCCATACGACGTACCGAGCTGGGCACAAAACAGGTACGGTAATAGGCGAACGATAGGCTGACGCCCAAAGTGAGCGGCGTCAGTGTGTGGTGCGTTAGCGACGAGGGGTCGGGGACGACCCCACACGAGGGGGTCGAGCCAATGGGGCGCGGCCGAGCAAAGGCCAAGCAGGTCAAGGTTGCTCGCCAGCTGAAGTACAACAGCGGTGGCACGGATCTTGACCGTCTTCGCGACGAACTCGGGGTCGGAGACTCCAGCAGTGACGACGCCGACGACCTCAACGATGAGCTGGCGGATCGCTATGCCGATTACGCCGATGACTATGGCGCCGGAGACGACGACGATGATGGCCGTCCTTCCGGCCGTCGGTAGCCGTCCTGGTTGATGTGGCGAAGGCCCCGGCGCGGGTCCGCGTCGGATCTTCCCATGCTCGTCGGGCCCCACGGGCAACCGTGGGGCTTCGTCACGTGGACGTTGTTTACGCTTTGAGCCCCCGCCCGCCAACGGGCCGGGGGCTCAAAGCGCGCTACCGGTAGTGCGCCTGCCCGTCTCCAGGGACGATCTCACCCATCACCCAGGCGTCCACTCCCCGGGCCGCGAGCACCCGGACGGCCTCGTCCGCGGAGTCGGCGGCCACCACGGCCGCCATCCCGACCCCGAGGTTGAACGTGCGGTCCATGTCCGCCTGCGCGATCCCGCCGTGCCCGGCCAGCACGCCGAAGACGGCCGGCGGCGTCCACGAGGACCGGTCCAGCACCGCGTCCAGATGCCCCGGCAGCGACCGCGACAGATTGCTCTCGATGCCCCCGCCCGTGATGTGCGCGTAGGCGTGCACGTCGACGGCCTTGGCCAGCTCCAGGCAGTCGAGCGAGTAGATCCGGGTGGGCTCCAGCAGCTCCTCGCCCAGAGGCCGCCCCAGCTCGGGCAGCACCGCGTCAAGGGAGAGGGAGGCCTCGCGCAGCACGTGGCGCACCAGCGAGTAGCCGTTCGAGTGGACGCCCGAGGACGCCAGCCCCAGCACCGCGTCGCCCGCCTGGACCCGCGAGGGCCCCAGCATGGAATCGGCCTCCACGACGCCCGTGCCGGCCCCGGCCAGGTCGTACTCGTCCGCTCCCATCGCCCCGGGGTGCTCGGCCGTCTCGCCGCCCACCAGCGCGGCCCCCGCCAGGCGGCAGCCCTCGGCGACCCCGCCGACGATCTCGGCGATGCGCTCGGGGACCACCTTGCCACAGGCGATGTAGTCGGTCATGAACAGCGGCTCGGCCCCGCAGACCACCAGGTCGTCGAGGACCATGCCGACCAGGTCGATGCCGATCGTGTCGTGCTTGCCGTACTGCTGGGCGATCATGACCTTGGTGCCCACGCCGTCGGTGGAGGTGGCGAGCAGCGGCCGCCGGTAGCGCAGCAGCGCCGAGGCGTCGAACAGCCCGGCGAACCCGCTGGCGTCATCGACGACCTCGGGCCGCCGTGAGCGCGCCACCTTCTCCTTCATCAGGTCGACGGCGCGCTCGCCCGCCGCGATGTCGACGCCGGCGGCCTCATACGTACTCACGCAGCCTCCTTCGTCGGCAGCGTGAGCACAGTACTGCTGTGTCGATTGGTTCGCTCGCTACGCTCGCTCACGCTTTGCTCTCCAGCACGAACTTGCCCACGTTGTCCTGGTCGATGGGAATGGGGTACGAGCCGTCGAAGCAGGCCCTGCAGAGGCGCTCCGCGGGAATGGTGGTGGCCTTGGTGAGGCCCTCCAGGGAGATGTAGCCGAGCGAGTCGGCGCCGAGCGAGGCCCGGATCTCCTCGACCGTCAGCGACCCCGCGATCAGCTCCGCCCTGGTGGCGAAGTCGATGCCGTAGAAGCACGGCCAGGCCACGGGCGGCGAGGAGATGCGTACGTGCACCTCCTTGGCTCCGGCCTCGCGCAGCATGCGGACGATGGCCCGCTGCGTGTTGCCGCGCACGATGGAGTCGTCCACGACCACCAGCCGCTTGCCCTCGACCACCTCGCGCAGCGGGTTGAGCTTCAGCCGGATGCCGAGCTGGCGGATGGTCTGCGAGGGCTGGATGAACGTGCGGCCCACGTAGGAGTTCTTGACCAGGCCCTGCCCGTACGGGATCCCGCTCTCCTGGGCGTAGCCGACGGCGGCCGGGGTGCCGGACTCCGGCGTGGGGATGACCAGGTCGGCCTCGACCGGGTGCTCGCGGGCCAGCACGCGGCCGACCTCGACCCGGGTGACCTGCACGCCGCGCCCGGCGATGGTGGTGTCGGGGCGGGCGAGGTAGACGTACTCGAAGAGGCAGCCCTTCGGCTCGGCCAGGGCGAACCTGCGCGACCTGACGCCGCGCTCGTCGATGGTGAGCAGCTCGCCCGGCTCGATCTCGCGGACGAACGTGGCGCCCACGATGTCGAGCGCGGCCGTCTCGGAGGCCACCACCCAGCCCCGCTCCAGCCGGCCCAGGACCAGGGGGCGGATGCCCTGCGGGTCGCGGGCCGCGTAGAGCGTCTTCTCGTCCATGAACACGAGCGAGTAAGCGCCCTTGACCTGCGGGAGCAGCTCCGTCGCCGTGTCCTCGATGGAACGGCTGCGGTCCTGCGCGAGCAGCGTGGTCAGGACCTCGGTGTCGGTCGTCGCGCGGGTGGAGCCGGGAGCCAGACGCTGGGCCAGCTCCGGGGTGTTGATGAGGTTGCCGTTGTGGGCGAGCGCGAGCCCGCCGACCTCGGTGGAGCTCAGCGTGGGCTGCGCGTTCTCCCACACGCTCGATCCGGTGGTGGAGTAGCGGCAGTGGCCGATGGCCAGGTGGCCGCGGAGGGTGCTGAGCACCGACTCGTCGAAGACCTGGGCGACCAGGCCCATGTCCTTGTAGACGAGAATACGGCTGCCCTCGCTGACCGCGATGCCCGCGGACTCCTGACCGCGGTGCTGCAACGCGTACAGCCCGTAGTAGGTGAGTTTGGAAACTTCCTCGCCCGGAGCCCAGACGCCGAAGACGCCACAGGCGTCTTTAGGAGCGCGGTCATGGGGGTCCAGGTCATGGCCGAGCCGGCCGTCGCCCTTCAGCACATGCCTCAGTCTAGGTTGACGGCTTCTGTGCTCGCACACTCGGGGGCGATATCGAGGACCTGGGTTGACCTGCCTGGCCGTGGTTCGCGGGCCCACCGCAGGGCCGGCCCTCGCCGCTTTGTCGCATGGAGACCCAAGTATGGGCGTCCTTTTACCGTGTCGTCTGGTTTAACCGGTGCCCTCCGCGAAAGGGTGAAGTATCCGGCATGCAGACCGTCGGGGAGACGCAGCGTGACCACATCTGGGGACCCGAACGAGCCCCGCCCGGGGCAGGACCCGCGCGAAGGCCGTCGGGAAGAGGAAGAGCCGGGCCGGCCCGCGCCCGATTGGTGGCGCGAGGGGGAGACTCCCGAGGAGGGCGGAGAGCGTCCTGGGGAGGGCGAGGAGCCGATCGCTCCTGTGCCACCCGTGGTGCCGCCGCCCGACGTGCCGCCGACTCATGAGCCGAGGCCGGGCGGTGAGCCGACCCATCCCGACCTGCCCACCTCGCCCGAGACCCCGCCGCCCGTCGGCGGCGATGCCGAGAAGACCCAGGCGTTCCCCGTTCCGGGGGCCACTCCGACGTACCCCGGCTGGGAAGGCACCCCCGGCGAGGGGGAGCCGCCGGTCAAGCCGACGCCGTCGCGCTATGAGGAGGGCGGGCCGCCGTCCTTCACGCCGCCGGAGCAAGGCGCGCCACCGTCCGGGGCGGACGCCGAGACGACCCCGCCCGGGGGATTCCCCCCGCTAGGGGGAGGCCCTCCGCCGACTGGTCAGGGCATGCCTGCCGGCGGCCCGTACCAGGGCGCGTACGGCGCCCCGCAGGGCCAGGAGCCGACCGTCCCGGGCACTGTGCCCTCCAGCCCGTACGGCGGCCCGCCCGGCTACGGACCGCCACCCGCTGGAGCCCCATACGGCGTCCCTTACCAGCAGGCCCAGCCGGGCAGCGGCCTGGCCACCGCGTCACTGGTGCTCGGCGTGGCCAGCCCGTTCCTGGTGTTCGTCTGCTTCACCGGCGTGATCACGGCCATCCTGTCGATCGTCTTCGGCTGCGTGGCGCTCGCCAAGCGCGTCGGCAAGGGCCGCGCCATAGCCGGCATCGTGATCAGCGCCCTCTCGCTCGTCCTCTTCGCGATCGTGGCCATCTGGTTCTGGAACGTGGTCCAGGAATGCGCCCATTTGCCGGGCCAGCTCGCCGACAGGTGCTTCGAGCAGAAGTTTCCCTGGATGAGCGGCAGCCGCTAGAGCGGTAGATGCTCCGACAGGTCCGCCCGCGCCCCGCTGGCGGACACCAGGCCTTTCGCCATGGCCTCGGCCCAGGTCAGGCGGCCCAGGGCGAGCTCGATCCAGGTGCGCCCGTCCATCTCCACCACGTTCGGCGGCGTGCCCCGGGTGTGGCGGGGGCCTTCGATGGCCTGGACGGCGGCGTACGGCGGGACGCGGACCTCGACGGTCCTGCCCGGCGCGGCGGCCGCCAGCTTGTCGAGCAGGAAGCGCACCGCCTGCCTGCCCGCGTCGCGCTCGGGCTTGACCCCGCGGTCGTAGGCGGCCAGCACGGCGGCCACGAGGGCGTCGGGGAGCGAGGAGGCGGGGCCGTCGTAGGGAGGCTCGTCCAGGGCGACGAGCTGGCCGTCGAGCGCCGATCTCAGCTTTTCCTGATCCAGTTTGCGTGATGGCACCCCACCATTGTCTCCCTGGAAGCGTTCATCGAGACGGAGCTCCTCGTTCACCGCAGGTTTCGCCGGCAGCCGTACTCTCCCGGCGGTACAACCGCGCACACTTATGGAGGACCTGTGGCGAACCCCAACGCGGGCGGGCGGCTGCTGCCGTTGCTCTCGACCCCGCACAAAGGCGGTCGCTCCGCGCTGACCTGTCAGTTCCGCTGCGGCAACGCGTGCGCGCATGACGTGGCCAACACCACCGGCAACGCCTACTTCGGCGATGTGGTGAAGGAGGCGCTGTCGCGGCGCGGCGTGCTGCGCGCCGGCGCGCTCGGCGCCCTCGTGGCCGGCGCGGGCATCGCGGGGGCCGCGCCTGCCATGGCCGACGACCCGGAGGCGGCGGCCGCGGCCAAGGGTGGGCCGGTCGGCGACATCCGTTTCACCCCGGTGGCGCCGAACAAGAACGACGCGTTGAGCATCCCCGAGGGCTACCGCTCGTCCGTGGTCGTGCGCTGGGGCGACCCCGTGCTGCCCGACGCGCCCGCCTTCGACTTCGACAACCAGAGCGCGGACGCGCAGAACAAGCAGTTCGGCTACAACTGCGACTACGTCACGCTCCTCCCGATGGGGCGCGACCGCGGCCTGCTCTGGGTGAACCACGAGTACACCGACGAGAGCCTGATGTTCCGCGGTTACACCGGCGGCGCGGCCGCGACCGAGGAGCAGATCAAGATCGCGCTGGCCGCGCACGGCGGCTCGGTCGTGGAGATCGAGCGGGCGAACGGCGCGGGCGAGTGGAAGCTGGTCACCAAGGGACGTCGCCGCTACAACCGCCGCATCACCGCTCAGACCCCCATGATCTTCTCCGGCCCCGCGGCCGGCAGCGACCTGCTCAAGACGGCCGCCGACTCCGAGGGCCGCAAGCCCGTCGGCATGCTGAACAACTGCTCGGGCGGCACCACCCCGTGGGGGACCGTGCTGACCGCCGAGGAGAACTTCGACCAGTACTTCGTCAACGGCGACAAGGTGCCCGCGGAGCAGAAGCCGTACATCTCCCGCTACACGATCACCACGGGCACACCTTCGAGCAGCCGCAGGTTCGACCGGGTCGAGGAGCGCTTCGACCTGGCCAAGCACCCGAACGAGGCCAACCGGTTCGGCTGGATCGTGGAGATCGACCCGTTCGACCCCGACTCCACGCCGATCAAGCGGACCGCGCTCGGCCGGTTCAAGCACGAGGCCGCCAACACGACGCTGGCCCGCGACGGCCGCCTGGTCGTGTACATGGGTGACGACTCGCGCTTCGAGTACATCTACAAGTTCGTCTCGAAGAACCGCTACATCCCGGGCTTCGACCGGCACAACCGGACGCTGCTGGACGAGGGCACCCTGTACGTGGCCAAGTTCACCGGCGACAGCCCCGCCTCCGAGATCGACGGGAGCGGCAAGCTGCCCTCCGACGGCGAGTTCGACGGCTCGGGCGAGTGGATCCCGCTGGTCTCGGGCGACAAGTCGTACGTGGACGGCATGACCGCC
Source organism: Nonomuraea sp. CA-141351 (assembly GCF_050944675.1). Classification (NCBI taxonomy): domain Bacteria; kingdom Bacillati; phylum Actinomycetota; class Actinomycetes; order Streptosporangiales; family Streptosporangiaceae; genus Nonomuraea; species Nonomuraea sp. CA-141351. Next base: position 11,957,597 of record NZ_CP191982.1, on the reverse strand, counting down.
ACCGAGGTCCTCGTCTACACCCGCGTGGCCGCCGACAAGGTGGGCGCGACCAAGATGGACCGCCCGGAGGACATGGAGCGCAACCCGGTCACCGGCGGCGTGTACGTGGCGCTGACCAACAACACCAACCGCACCGCGGCCCAGGTGGACGAGGCCAACCCGCGCCCGTCGAACAAGCACGGCCATGTCCTGGAGATCGTGGAGAAGCGGAACGACGCGGGCGAGAAGACGTTCGCCTGGTCCCTCCCGCTGGTCTGTGGCGACCCGAACGACGCCACCACGTACTTCGGCGGCTACGACAAGACCAAGGTCTCGCCGATCTCGTGCCCGGACAATGTGACGTTCGACAAGGACGGCAACCTGTGGATCGCCACGGACGGCAACCAGCTCGGCAGCAATGACGGCATGTTCGTGATGCCCGTACGCGGCAAGGAGCGCGGCCACCTGCGCCAGTTCCTCACCGTCCCGGTCGGGGCCGAGACCTGCGGCCCGCTGGTCACCCAGGATCAGCGCAGCGTGTTCGTGGCGGTGCAGCACCCGGGCGAGACCGACGGCGCCAGCCCGGACAACCCCTCCAGCCACTGGCCCGACGGCGACCAGCCGCGCCCGTCGGTCGCCGTGGTCTGGCACGGCCAGGGCAAGAAGATCGGCGCTTGACCTCAAGTTAACTCGAGGCCGTACTGTTCCGTGCCATGAGCATGGAAATGACCGCCCGGCACCAGCTGTACTCGATGAACAACCAGACGGAGCGTCGCCCTGTCACCAGGGCGACGCTCCGTCGCATAGGCGGCTTCGCCCGGCCGCACCGCCTGAGAATCACACTGTTTCTGCTGCTCAGCGTGGTGATGGCGGGCCTGGCGGTGGGATCCCCGCTGCTCGCGGGCCGGGTGGTGGACGCGATCTTCCACGGCGAGCCGCTGGACGTGGTCGTCGTGGTGGCGCTGGCGATCGCGGGCCTGGCGCTCGCCGAGGCGGGACTCGGCCTGCTGAACCGGTGGCTGTCGGCGAGCCTGGGCGAGGACCTGATCCTCGACCTGCGTACGGCCGTCTTCGACCACGTCCAGAAGATGCCGATCGCGTTCTTCATGAGAACGCGCACCGGCGCGCTGGTCAGCCGCCTGAACAACGACGTGATCGGGGCGCAGCGGGCCTTCACCGACACCCTCTCCGGCGTGGTGGGCAACGCCGTGACGCTTCTGCTGACGCTCATCGCGATGATCGGCATCTCCTGGCAGATCACGCTGCTCGCGCTGCTGCTGCTCCCGGTGTTCCTGCTGCCCGCCCGGCGGATGGGCACGAGGATAGCCAGGCTGCGGCGCGAGGCGGCCGACCACAACGCGGCCATGGGCACGCAGATGACCGAGCGCTTCTCGGCGCCCGGCGCGACGCTGGTGAAGCTGTTCGGAAGGCCCGCGCACGAGTCGGCCGAGTTCGCGAGCAGGGCCAGGCGGGTGCGTGACATCGGTGTGCGCTCCGCCATGAACCAGTCGACGTTCGTCACCGCGCTGACGCTGGTCTCCGCGCTGGCCCTGGCGCTGGTGTACGGGCTCGGCGGCTTCTACGCCCTGCGCGACCAGCTCGCACCGGGCGCGGTCGTGTCGATGGCCATGCTGCTCACCCGCCTCTACGCGCCCCTGACCGCGCTGGCCAGCGCCCGCGTGGACGTCATGAGCGCGGTCGTCAGCTTCGAGCGCGTCTTCGAGGTCCTCGATCTCAAGCCGCTCATCCAAGAGAGGCCCGGCGCCCGCGAGGTGCCGGAAGGCCCAGTGCCGGTCGAGTTCGACGACGTGCGCTTCGCCTACCCCTCGGCCGACAAGGTCTCCCTCGCCTCGCTGGAGGAGGTCGCCACGCTCGACTCGCGCGGCGGCGTCGAGGTGCTGCACGGCCTGTCGTTCAAGGCCGAGCCCGGCCAGATGGTGGCGCTGGTCGGTTCGTCCGGCGCGGGCAAGTCCACGATCGCGCAGCTGCTGCCCAGGCTGTACGACGTCGACTCGGGTTCGGTACGGCTCGGCGGCGTGGACGTACGCGACCTGACCGCCGACTCGATCCGCGACACGCTCGGCATGGTCACCCAGGACGGCCACCTGTTCCACGACACGATCAGGGCGAACCTGCTGCTGGCCAGGCCCGAGGCGGGCGAGGACGAGATCTGGGACGCCCTGACCAGGGCCAGGCTGGCCACCCTGATCGAGTCGCTGCCCGACGGGCTCGACACGGTCGTGGGCGAGCGCGGCTACCGCCTGTCGGGCGGCGAGCGCCAGCGGCTGACGATCGCCAGGCTGCTGCTGGCCAGGCCCAGGGTGGTGATCCTGGACGAGGCCACGGCGGCGCTCGACTCCACCTCCGAGGCGGCCGTGCAGGCGGCGCTCGGGGAAGCGCTCGAAGGCAGGACCGCCGTGGTGATCGCGCACCGGCTCTCCACGATCCGCGCCGCCGACCTCATCCTGGTGATCGAGGACGGGCACGTGGTCGAGCGCGGCACGCACGCCGACCTGCTCGCCGCCGGTGGCCGCTACGAGGAGCTGTACCGCACTCAGTTCGACGAGCCCACGGTGGCGGCGGCCTGAGGCGCGTCCCCCTGCTCCTCGCGATGGGTGGCGCGCAGGGAATAGAGGGCCACCGGGATCGCCGCCAGCACCACGACGGCCGCGATGACCAGGGTGAACTGGTACGCGTCCAGGAAGGCCGTCAGCGGCGGCTGGTCGCTGCCGCTCTGCCTGGAGCTCAGGATCGCCCCCAGCACGGTGACGCCGAGCAGTCCGAACACCTCGCGTGACACGTTCAGGACGCCCGAGGCGATGCCGGACCTGCCCTTGGGCATGCCGCCGATGATCGCGGCGGTCAGGGGCACCAGCATGCCGCCGCCCAGCCCGTAGAGGAGGAACCAGGGCGCCACGTCCGCGTAGTCGGCGTCGGCGCCCACTCCGGAGAGCAGGTAGATCGCCGTCCCCATGAGCGCCATCCCGAGCGCCACCGTGCGGGCGATGCCGATCCGCGCGCTGATCCGCTGCGACAACATCGCGATCACGGCCATGACCAGGGCCATCGGTACGAACGCCGCGCCCGCCTGGGTGGGGGAGAAGCCGAGCACGTTCTGCAGCCACAGGGCGCTGAAGAAGTAGATGCCGAAGACCCCGAACGACCAGACGCCCATGGTGAGCAGCCCGCCCGTGAACACCCTGGCCCTGAACAGCGACACCGCGATCATGGGCTCGGCGGCCCGCGTCTCGGCCAGCACGAACGCCACGGCCGCCGCCGCGAACACGCCGAACGCGGCCAGGATCTCCGGCGAGGTCCAGCCGGCGCCCTGGCCCTCGATGAGCGCGTAGGTCAGGGCGAACAGGGCGACGGCGGAGGTGGCCAGGCCCGGCAGGTCGATGCGGCGCCGTACGCGGGTGAAGGCGGGCCTGACCGCCCACATCCCCAGGCCGAAGGTCACCACCCCGATCGGGACGTTGATCAGGTAGATCCAGCCCCAGTGGAGGTTCTGGCTGATGAAGCCGCCCGTGATCGGGCCGAGCGCCATGGACAGCGCCCCCGCGGCGCTCCAGATGCCCACGGCCCTCCCGCGCTCGCCAGGCTCGGGGAAGATCTGGGTGATCAGTGTCAGCGCGGTGGGCGTGAGCAGCGCCGCACCGACGCCCTGCGCGGACCGAGCGGCGATCAGGGCCGCCCCGGAGCCGGCCAGCCCGGCGGCCAGCGAGGACAAAGTGAAGACCGCCAGCCCGCCGAGGAACACCCTGCGGGCCCCGAACACGTCCGCGAGCCGCCCGCCGACCAGCATGAGGCCGGCGAAGACCAGGATGTACGAGCTCGCGATCCACTCAAGACCGGAGATCGTCAGCCCGAGCTCCCGCTGGATCGTCGGCAACGCGACGTTGCCCACGTTGTTGTCCAGATAGGTCATGAAGGTGCCCAAGGTCACCGCGACCAGCGCCCACCATCTCACGATATTTCCTCCTATACGCCGTACTTGTACGTCGTATAGTTGAACTTGTACGGCGTATAGTTGTCAACCGTGATGGGAAAACTGACCGCGCAGGCGATCGCGGAACGGGCCCTGGAGATCGGCGACACCGAAGGGCTCGACGCCGTGACGATCCGGCGCCTGGCCACGGACCTGGGCGTGACCCCGATGGCGCTCTACTGGCACTACAAGAACAAGGAGCAGCTGATCGTCGGCATGGCCGACCACCTGATCGGCGGCTTCGCCCCCAAGCGGGCCGACGATCGCCCGTGGCAGGAGCAGTTGCGCGATCTGATCGAGGGCCTGGTCAGGACGCTGCGCACGCATCCCTGCGCCAAGGGCGTGATCGAGCAGATCGACCCGGTCGAGGTGCCGAACTTCCTCGCCGTCTGGGACCAGGCGCTCGGCCTGGCCCGCAGAGCCGGGTTCGGCGTCGAGGAGAGCTGCCTGATCAGCAAATACCTGCTGCAGAGCGCCACCGCCATCGCCGACGCCCCCGTGCACGTCAAGGTCGTGGACCCGGCCGTGGTCAGGGCCAAGCTGGTCGGCCTGCAGTCGTTGCCCGAGGAGACGTACCCGTACCTGGTCGAGATGGCCTCACCGCTCGTCAGAGGGACGGAGCCGGGGCTGTATGACACGTTCGGCGTGGATCTCGTGCTCAGCGGCATCGAGGCGCTGGCGGCCAGGCGTTAGAGTCTCGACCATGTCCTTCGAGCTGATCTGCGAGATCGAACCTCCCACCAAGCCCGATCTGAAGCACGTCAGGCACCAGATCGGCACGATGAGCAAGATCGCCCACTCGTTCCTCATCCCGGACAACCACATCGGCCGCGCGACCGTGTCGAGCGTGGCGGTGGCGCACGAGGTCGAGGCGATGGGCGGGCGCGGCATCGCCTGCCTCAACTCGCGCGACCGCAACCTGCTCGGCTTCCGCCGCGACCTGCTGACGGCGGCGGCGTACGGGGTGGAGCAGTTCCTCTTCGTCTTCGGCGACAAGCCGACGAGCGGCAACCGCACCAGCGACCTCACCGTGCGCTCGATGATCGAGGAGGCCCGCGAGTTCTCCCCGGGCTGCCGTCTGGGCGCCGCGGCCTCGATGCGCTCGCTGCCCGCCTGGAAGCGCACGGCCGACTTCCTGTTCCTCCAGGTCGGCTTCTCGCTGGAGGCGCAGCTGCGCTGGCGCGAGTCCCACCCGGTCGACGTGCCGGTCTACGCGGGCGTCATGGTCCTGGCCAGCGAGCGCCACGCCCGCACCCTGGCCGCCGCGATCCCCGACATCGACCTGCCCGAGGAGCTGATCGCCAAGGTGGCGGCGGACCGCATGGCGGGCGTGGAGGCGGCCTGCGAGCAGGTGCTCGCGATCCGCGACTCCGGCGCCTTCGACGGCGTCCACCTCGTCCCGGTCTCCCGCTACCGCGACGTCGAGTCCAGGCTCGCCGCGATGCTCTAGATGAGGCCGAGCCGCACAGCATGAGCAATGACAAGGCACTTCTCCGCTTATCCCGGAGACGGGTCAGTGCCGGAGGCGCAACGGTCGTCATGCGGACCGCATGGAGGCTGGGGTGGCTGGTCGTCGCGCTCGTTCTCACTGCCACGTCATGCACGTCCACCGATGGACCGACGCCGAGTTCGCTGAGACAGGTGACGTTCGACTGTTCTCGAGCGAGCGCACGCGACGTCGACGGTGATGGGCGGGACGACATCGCCGTCCTGTCCGACGAAGGCGTCTACCTGCTGTCGGCCGGCAAGATCGTGCCGCTGCCGGCGCCGGAGGAGGCAAGGCACGATCTCTCGACTCTGGTCCTGGCCCATGTCAACGATGACAAGTGCGCTGATGTGGTGGTGGGAGCGCCACGCAACGACCCCTCGCCTGGCTCCGTCTACATCTACTATGGCGGCGACCTCCGTCGGCCCACCAGATTGGACTCCCCGCAGCCGCAAGAGGGTGGCTCGTTCGGTTACGCGCTGGCCGCGTATGGCGATCTGGTGGCGATAGGGGCGCCGGGTGAGGCAAAGTCGCGAGCGGGAGCGGTTCATCTCATGCGTGGCGGGGCCATTCTCCGGACGATCACCCAAGATTCACCGGGGGTGCCCGGCAACAGCGAGCCCCTCGATGAGTTCGGGAGCGCCCTGGCACTCGGCCCGATGGCGGGTGGCCAGGTCAGCCTTGCCGTGGCTGCGGAGCAAGAGCGGAACGACGGCCCCGGGAGGCAATCGAGGAAGTCCGAAGAAGGCGAGGGGGCAGTGACCGTCGTGCACGACCTGCTGTCCGCCCACTTATCAGGAGCAAGACTGAAGGTGCCCAAGATCAGGCAGCCGATCGGGTCCTTCGGCGAGAAACTGGTATCGGCGCCAGGCCGTGGGCTGGTGGCCAGCGCATGGGGTGACGACTATGGGCAGACTCATTTGCAGTTCTTCGATGATGAGCTGACGCGCGGGCGAACCGTCCGGCTGCCCTCAGGGACGCCGCTGGATAGCCATGATGCTGTCGCCATGGCCCCCGACGGGCGTGTCGCGTTCGTCATCGAAGTCGATCCTCCTTTCAAAGTGAAGATCTTTTCACCGAGCGGACCCAAGAATGACCGGGCCATCCCCCTGCCGAAGAACTGGCGCAGAGACGACGGCAACGCCCTGGCATTCAGCGGAAACCGGCTGGTGCTCGGCAGGTACTGGATGAACAGAGTGATCGTGATGAACTTCGATACCGGAGCCATCGAGTTCGACGTCTCGACGGGGATACCGGGGTTCGGCTTCGCGGTTGCGGGTTAGCGTTCACGGAGGGAGTCAACGATCAACGCCGCGAACGTCCTCGGTCGCCGTTTCGATCAGCTCGTTGATCTCCATTGTCATCGTCTGTCGCTCCTGCGCGCCACAGCGGCCAGCAGCGCGCCTACCACGGCCACCGCGAACAACACCGCATACGTCCGCTGGAACCCGTCCATGAGCTGCCCCACCGCCACCGGCGACAGCTTGGACAGTGTGCCCGCGTACACCTGGGCGCGCAGTTCGGGCCCCACGGACGCGGTCAGGACGCTGAGGGACAGGCCGACACTGATCACGATGCCCACGTTCATGATCATGACGCGGAAGCCGTTGACCACCCCCAGGCTGCCGCTCGGCAGAGCCCGCATGACCTGGGTGGTGTTGCCGGTCAGGAACGTTCCGCTGCCGCAGCCGGCCACGAACAGGCCGATCCCGATCATCCAGTACGGCGTGGCAGGGTCGGCCGTCAGCATCAGCGTGCCGAGCCCGAGAGCGCTCATCGCCGCGCCGCCGATGGACAGCGCGTACGGCGACACCCTCCGCCCCAGCACGCCCGTGATCGGCGAGGCCAGCCCGATCCCGACGGGCACGGGCAGCACGCTCAGCCCCGCCGCGAACGCGTCCACCCCCCTCGCCGCCTGGAAGTACAGCGCCACCACCAGGATCAGCGCCGACCGCGCCAGGGCGTTGCAGAACGAGGCCAGGTTCGCGTAGGCGAGCAGCCGCCCCCCGAAGAGCCGTAAGTCCAGCACCGGGTTGGACGAGCGCCGTTCGGCCAGCGCGATCAGCGGCAGCAGCACCAGGAAGATCCCCGCACCGGCCAGCACCACGGGGCTGGACAGCCCGCCGGAGCCGGCCTCCGAAACCGCCAGGAGCACCGCCGACAGCGCCGCGAACAACAGCACGTTGCCCAGCGCGTCCACCGGCTCCTTCGGCCTCTTGGGCATCTTCCGTAAGATCGCCGCGCCCACGCCGAGCGCCACCAGGCCGGCGGGCACGTTCACCCAGAAGATCCACTGCCAGCCGGCCGTCTCCGCGATCAGGCCGCCCAGCGTGGGCCCGGCCAGCTGCGCCACCGACAGCGTGCCGATGTAGACGCCCATGCCCTGGCTGAGCCGGTCGGGCGGGAACGCGTCCGTGATGATCACCGTGCCGTTCGCCAGGATCATCGCCGCCCCGACCGCCTGGAGCACGCGCATCGCGATCAGGAACCACACGCCCGGCGAGAGCCCGGCCAGCAGCGAGGCCACCGTGAACAGCGCGAACCCCGCCAGATAGACCTCCCGCCTGCCGAGCAGGTCGGCCACCCGGCCGAAGAACACCAGTGAAGCGGTGTTGACCAGCAGGAACGCCAGCAGGATCCAGCCTGACTCCAGTGCGCCGGCGTGGAAGTGCCGCACGATCGCCGGGAGCGCGACGTTGAGCGTGCTGCCGGCGATGCCGATGAGGACGAGCCCCAGGCTGGTGACCGCGCACACGCGCCAGGCGTAACGCAGGCGGCTGTCGTCGTGAGGGGTGACGGCTACCATGTTTTGGCGTACGGCGTCATCGGGCTCTTCTGCGCAGCCCGTCGAGGTCGTGGATGACCACGCGCCGCCGGCCCGTCTCGATCAGCCCCCGGTCGCGTAGCGTGCGCAGCGCCTTGCTGACGGCCTCGCGGGAGGAGCCGGTCCAGCCGGCCAGCTCGTCCTGTGACAGAGGCAGCGCCACGCGCACCCCGCTGTTGGTCTTCTCGCCGTACCGGTCGGCCAGCTCCAGCAGGCGCGTCGCGACCCGGCCCGTGGTGTCGAACGCGCCGTACTCGATGCGTTTCCTGTCGGCGTCCCGCAGCTTGGCGGTGACGAGCTGCATGAGCAGCACGGCGATGCGCCCGTGAGACTCCAGGAACGACGAGAAGTCCCGCACCACGATGCCCGAGATCGGCTCCAGCGCGGTCACGGTGGCCGAGCGCGGCGATCCGTCGATGGATGACATTTCTCCGAGCAGCGCGCCGGGGCCGCGCACGGCCAGTACGACCTCGGTGCCGGCGCTCGTGTGCGACGAACACTTGACCCGGCCTTCCATCAGCACGAGCACCCAGTCGGACGTGTCGCCCTCGTTGATCACGGTCGTGCCGCGATCCCACCGCCGCGGGCGGCCGGCCGCGCGCAGGGCCGCGACCTCCTCGTCGGTGAGCATGGACAGGAACTCGCCGGACTCTGGCTCCATGCGCCCGATTATGTCGGTACGGGAGTCACCCTTCTATTGCAAATCAGTCAGAACGTACGCGGCCACGAGCTCCTCCTTGCCCTTGAGGCTGAGCTGTCCCAGGGGGTTCACCGACGCGCCACGTCCCAGTTGCCTGAGCGTCGTCTCCCCGATGACCACCGTGCCGGGCTCGGCGATGCCCTCGAGCCTGGCCGCCACGTTCACGCAGTCGCCCATCGCGTTGAAGCCGCGCAACTCGGGGCTGCCGATGTTGCCGACCAGGGCGGGGCCCGTGTTGACGCCCACCCTGAACGTCGGCCACTGGACGTCGTCCACCCGCTTCCACGCCATCTCCTCGGCCACCTCGGCGGCGGCCCGCTGCATGTCGAGCGCGGCCCGGCACGCGGCCCTGGCATGGCCCGCCTGCGTGGCGGGGGCGTTGAACAGGGCCAGCAGCGCGTCGCCGACGAACTGCACGATCGTGCCGCCGTTGTTGAGGATGCAGGGGACCGCGGCCGTGTGGTAGCGGTTGAGCATCTCGACGATCTCGCCGGGTGTGACCTTCTCGGAGAAGGTCGTGAAGCCCTTGAGATCGGCGAAGAGCGCGGTCAGCTCCTTCAGCTCGCCGCCGAGCGCCGCCTGCGCCGGGTCGGCCAGCAGGGCGTTGGCCACGTCCGGCGACATGTACTGCCGGAAGAGCGTGTCGAGCTCCTGGTAGAGGCGGGCGTTCTCCAGGGAGATGGACAGCTGCCCGGCCAGGGTGGCGGCCAGCGCCTCGTCCTGTGGGGTGCGGCCGACGGGCACCTCCAGCACGCCCGCCAGGTGACCCTTGACTGTCAGGGGGAAGGCCAGCAGGTCGTTGCGCCTGATGGGCTGGTTTCCGGCGAACTCGTACTCGCGGGAGCCGATCTGCGTCTTGCCCTCCGCGACCAGGCCGATCTTCACGTCGCCGTACGCCTGGCGCACCCGCTCCAGCGCCGTGGCGAGGAGCTGGCCCTCGGGGAGGCCCACCTTGGTCTGGGCGCTCACCGCCACCAGCGCGGTCAGCCGCTCGGACAGCTCGCGCTCGTTGGCCAGCGCCTCGCCTGCCCGGTCGAGCACCGCGGCCTGGCCCTCGTTCAGCCGGAACTTGCCCGACAGCCGGGTCGCGGCCAGCGGCTCGCCCCGGCGTACGTGCTCGACCAGCTCCTCCAGGGCCTGGTCATAGTCCTGCTGGATGCGCGCCACGGTCGCCGACAACGTCACCGAGTCGAACAGGCCCGCGCTCGACCCCTCGCGCCTGAACTGCAGGTACGCGCTGTAGGCCACGAAAACGAAGGCCAGCGTGAGCAGGAGGTGCCACTCCCACCAGGACAGATGCCAGTTGAGCTGGGACATCCCGGCGACCATGGTCTCGGCCAGCAGCGCGTACGCCGTGATCAGGCTGATCAGCATGGCCGACGGGCGCCGCCGGTGCAGCAGGAACATCATCACGCTCGCCGCGCCGTACAGCAGGACGCCGGGAATGGACGCCCAGGCCAGCCAGGGGACCGGCGACTGGGGCGGCGGCTCGCTGAGCGGCGTCAGCCCCGGGATCAGCGACACCAGCCCCCAGGCGACAATGAAGCCGAAGAGCACCGCGCGGACGAAGTGCTGGGAGTCCAGCACGGCCTTGGCCGCCCGCTCGCCCAGTGGCAGCGCGGAGGCGAACGCGAACGCCGCCGCGATCGTGAGCCCCGCCTGCTGGCCCAGGTCGAACCCCAGCGAGCCGGTGGGCAGGATGATCTTCGGGGTGGCCAGCCCGTGCAGGAAGAAGAACCCGGCGCTGCTCAGGAAGACCATGGAGACCAGGAACAGCCGGGCGTCCTGCCGCCGCGACGAGGCCTCGCTGATCATGATGCCCAGCACCACGTTGAGCCCGGCCACCGTGATGATCATCCAGAAGTGGCTGGGATTGTGCTGCCAGGGGATGTTGACGTCCGGGTGCGCCAGCAGCAGCCAGAGGCCCAGCAGCGGCAGCACCAGGTGGATGCCCCAGACCACGCCCCGCACGGGGTGGGTGGCCGGGGGCAGGTAGGGGGTCGGCACAGACCCGATTATCCACGGGCGATCGTGGCCGCCAATGCGTTGTTTTACCCACAGGGGTCACCAATTCCAGTCAATCTGGTCAGTAACCCTCCGTTTCGTGACAAATACGTTACGTAGTTTCTGTCACCCCTTGGAACGTTTGAAACGTGAATCTCTTGCACAACACGAGCATCACTCGTTCTTTGGAAGGACAACCGTGGCTATCAAGGTTCGCGGTGGGCGCACGCTCACCCTCGCCGCCGTAGGCGCACTCGCCGCCTCGCTCCTCACCGTCGGCGGGGTCGCCACCGCCTCGTCCGCCGCCGGCGAGGTGCACGCCTGCGTGCACAAGAAGTCGCGGTACGCCCGCATCGTCAACCCCGAGACGAAGTGCCGGAAGACGGAGGAGCGGATCCTGATCGGCGGCACCTCGACGACGACCGTCCAGCAGGGCCAGCAGGGGCAGCAGGGCGAGCAGGGCAAGACCGGTGCCCAGGGCCCCCAGGGCCCCCAGGGACCTCAGGGCCCGAAGGGCGCGACCGGCCCGGCCGGACCGCAGGGTCCGAAGGGCGAGACCGGCGCGCAGGGTCCCAAGGGCGATGACGGCAAGGACGGCCTCCCGGGCAAGCAGGGAGAAGAGGGGCCAAAGGGCCCCATCGGTCCGCAGGGCCCCAAGGGTGAGACCGGCCCGACCGGTCCCCAGGGCAAGCAGGGCGAGCCGGGCAAGGATGGCCTTCCGGGCAAGCAGGGCGAGCAGGGTCCCCAGGGCAGGACCGGCCCGCAGGGTCCGAAGGGCGAGCCCGGTGACGGCGCCAGCTACACGACCTACACCAAGACCGCGTCCCTGAACTCGATCGGCTCGGCGACCGCCAGCTGCGGCAAGGGCGGCATGGTGACCGGCGGCGGCTTCTCGTTCGGTGCGCTCAAGAACGCCATCGTCATGAGCAGCGCGCCCGACGGCGGCGATGGCTGGACGGTGAGCGTGGCCAAGGACGACAACGGCAACAACACCTACGCCACCACCACCGGCGACCACGGCAACAACGGCACCAGCGTCAGCGGCACCGTCTACGTGGTCTGCCTCAAGAAGGCGTAGCACGCGACGAGGGCCGGCACGGAACCCCGTACCGGCCCTCTCAAGCGGTCCTCAGCCGAACAGCGCCGGCAGCGCCGCCGAGTGCGTCTCCCGCAGCTCCTCGACCGGCACCTCGAAGGCGCCCTCGACAATCAGCGACGCGCCCCCGGTCGTGCCCAGCCCGTAGCAGGGCACGTCGTGGCGACCGCACAGCGACGCGAACTCCTCGTAGGCCTCCGGCCGCACCGCGACCAGCGCCCGCGCGGAAGACTCGCTGAACAGGTCGGTGAACGCGTCCCCGCTCAGCACCACCGAGGCCCCGACGCCCCGCGCCAGGCAGGACTCGGCCAGTGCGACGGCCAGCCCGCCGTCCGACAGGTCGTGCGAGCCCTCGAGCAGCCCCCGCCTGGCGGCCTCCACCAGCACGGTCGCCAGCGCCTGCTCGGCCTCCAGGTCCGCGTGCGGCGGCAGCCCGCCCAGGTGGCGGTGCACGACGTGGGCCCACTCCGAGCCGCCGAACTCCTCGCGCGTCTCGCCGAGCAGCACGACCTTGAGCCCCTCGGCGGTGAACCCGGACGGCACCCGCCGGGCCACGTCGTCGATGACGCCGAGCACGCCCACGACCGGCGTGGGGTTGATGGCCGTCGAGCCCGTCTGGTTGTAGAAGGAGACGTTTCCGCCGGTCACCGGCACACCAAGGGTCCTGCACGCGTCGGCCAGGCCGCGCGTGGCCTCGGCGAACTGCCACATGACCTCGGGGTCCTCGGGGGAGCCGAAGTTGAGGCAGTTGGTCACGGCGAGGGGCTTGGCGCCGGTCACGGCCACGTTCCGGTAGGCCTCGGCCAGCGCCAGCTGCGCACCCGCGTACGGGTCGAGCTTGGCGTAGCGACCGTTGCCGTCGGTGGCCAGCGCGATGCCCCTGGTCGTCGGCTCAGCTCCAGCCATCGCCTCCGAAATGCGCAGCATGCCCGCGTCCGCCGGCTGGGCCAGCACGGTGTTGGAGCGGACGTAGCGGTCGTACTGGGAGGTCACCCACTCCTTGGAGGCCAGGTTGGGCGAGCCGAGGAGCTGGAGCAGCGTGGCCCGCAGGTCGGCGGGCCGCTCCAGGCCGTCGGGGGTGTCGGCGTTGAGCGCCGCCTGCCCGGAGGGCTCGTGGTACGGGCGCTCGTAGACGGGCCCCTCGTCGGCCGCGGTGCCCGGCGGGATGTCCACGATGACCTCGCCGTCCCAGGTCATGACCAGGCGGCCGGTGTCGGTGACCTCGCCGATGACGGTGGCGGGGACGTCCCACTTCTGGCAGATCGCCATGAACGCCGGGATGTCGTCGGGCCTGACGACGGCCATCATCCGCTCCTGCGACTCGCTCATCAGGATCTCCTCTGGCCTGAGCGAGGGATCGCGGAGCGGGACGAGATTGAGGTCGACCTGCATGCCACCGGTGCCCTTGGCGGCCAGCTCGGTCGTGGCGCACGACACACCGGCCGCGCCGAGGTCCTGGATGCCGACGACGACGTCGGCCGCGTACAGCTCCAGGCAGCACTCGATGAGCAGCTTCTCCATGAACGGGTCGCCCACCTGCACGGCGGGCCGCTTGGCGTGCGACTCGTCCTCGAACGTCGCCGAGGCCAGGACGCTCGCCCCGCCGATGCCGTCGGGGCCGGTGGACGCGCCGAACAGCACGACCTTGTTGCCCGGCCCTGGCGCGGTGGCCAGCTTGATCTGGTCTTTCCTCAGCAGGCCGACGCACAGGGCGTTGACCAGGGGATTGCCGATGTAGCAGGGGTCGAAGACGACCTCGCCGCCGATGTTGGGCAGGCCCAGGCAGTTTCCGTAGTGGCTGATGCCCTCGACCACGCCGGGCAGCACCCTGCGCGTGTCGACGGCGTCCGCGCCGCCGAAGCGCAGCGAGTCCATGACGGCGATCGGGCGCGCGCCCATCGACATGATGTCGCGCACGATCCCGCCGACGCCGGTGGCCGCGCCCTGGTGCGGCTCGACGTAGGACGGGTGGTTGTGCGACTCGATCTTGAACGTGGCCGCCCAGCCGTCGCCGATGTCCACCACACCCGCGTTCTCGCCCATGCCCACCAGCAGCGCCTCGGACTTGGGCGCCTTGGTGGCGAACTGCTTGAGATGCACCTTGGACGACTTGTACGAGCAGTGCTCGGACCACATGACGCTGTAGATGGCCAGCTCGGAGCCGGTGGGACGACGGCCGAGGATCTCCTTGACCCGGTCGTACTCGTCCTGCTTCATCCCCAGCTCGGCGAAGGGCATCGGCTCGTCGGGCGTATCCGCCGCCCGCTTCACGCTATCCGTCGTCATGCGTTCACCAGCTTCTTGAGGATGGAGGCGAAGAACCCGAGCCCGTCGGTGCTCGGGGCGCCGACCAGCTCCTCGACCGCGTGCTCCGGGTGCGGCATGAGGCCGACCACGTTGCCCGCCTCGTTACGGATGCCCGCGATGTCGTTGAGCGAGCCGTTGGGGTTGCCGATGTAGCGGACGACCACGTGACCGCCCGCTTCGAGTGCCGCCAGCGTGTCGTCGGAGGCCACGTAGCGGCCCTCGCCGTGCTTGACGGGCAGCACGATCTCCTGGTTCTGGCCGAACGAGTTGGTCCACGCGGTCGCGGTCTGCTCGATCCTGACCTTCTGGTCGCGGCAGACGTAGTGGAGGGAGCCGTTGCGGGTCAGCGCGCCGGGCAGCAGGTGGGCCTCACAGAGGATCTGGAACCCGTTGCACGTGCCGAGCACGGGCAGCCCCGCCCTGGCCGCCGGGATGAGCTCCTCCATGAGCGGCGCGAACCGCGAGATGGCGCCGCAGCGCAGGTAGTCGCCATAGGAGAAGCCGCCGGGCAGGAAAACGGCGTCGACCCCCTTCAGGTCGTGGTCGGCGTGCCACAGCGGAACCGCCTCCGCGCCCACGAGGCGCACGGCTCTGGCGGCGTCCTGGTCGTCGAGAGTTCCTGGAAACGTGACTACGCCCACACGGGCAGCGCTCATGACAGTCGTCCCCTCCGAGGAATGCGCGCGCACGCGCCACCGTCTGTCGGACGGCAGCGGTGTACTCAGGTTATCGGGTGCTGTCGCGTGGTCCGCATCGGCTCGTGCGTCCGGCGGACGTGCGAGGGAGCGCCGTCGCCTGGACCGAGGAGCGTCGGGAGCGTGGCGACCGGGCCCGCCTCTGCGGAGCAGAGGCCATGGACGCGGTCAGACGGCTGCCAGCTCGCGGGGACGGGCATCGGCCTCGTCGTCCCAGGCGAGCTGCTTGCGCAGGTGGACCGTGGTGCCGCGGCCGGGTGTGACGCCGAAGGAGATCTCGTCGACCACGGAGCGCATGATCAGCAGGCCGCGGCCATTCTCTGTGTCAGGCGGGGGGAAGTGCAGCGGCATCGTCGGCAGGCCCTCGCCGTTGTCCGCGACGCGTACGTCGCAGCGACCGTAGCCGATTGCCGCGGTCACCTCGTAGCGGTTGGCGGGACCCCCGTGCCGCACCGCATTTGAGCACGCCTCGGAGACGGCGAGCAGCATGTCGGCGATGCACGTCTCGCTCACGTTCAGTGAACGCATGGCATCGCCTAGCACTCGCCTGACCATCGGTATGCCGATCGCATCCCGAGGCAGTGCCAACGAGAACTCAATATCCACCGGACTCCTCCGGGCGCCAGAATGTCACCTGGAGTAGGTTTCCCTGTGAAAACGGGGCTAACCGCAAAATCACCCTGTTGTTATTTAGTGTTGGCATGCCCGTGGCATTGTGGCATGTCCGAACCGGGCTTTAACCGGCCAGGGGGAAATCCGGGGACCTAATCTCCCTTACCCCTCAACCCGGACGCTGTAGTCCTCGATCACGGTGTTGGCCAGCAGGGTCTCGGCCATCTTACGGACCTCGCCGAGCGCCGTCTCGTCGGCGGGGCCGTCTAGCTCGATCTCGAAGCGCTTGCCCTGACGCACGGCCGCCACGCCGGAGAAGCCGAGCCTGGGCAGCGCCCTGGCGATCGCCTGGCCCTGCGGGTCGAGGATCTCGGGCTTCAACATGACGTCCACGATGACGCGGGCCACTGCGTTCCTCCTGGATGCGGTGGGTGACTGGGAAGCACAGCCTACCGGCGCGTGTGGCTGACGACACAACGGGAACGGGGAGGGCATGGGGCTTGCGCGGAGGGTTGTGATGTCTGCCACCATGGCCCCAAACGCGTACGAACCACCACCAGATGGTTCCGCGCATGGACGGCTGGCCTAAGGTGGCAACCCCATCGAGACCTGCCCCGACGATGCACAGGAGTGGCATGACAGCCGAAGCCTCTCAGGGTGCTACCGCACCTCCGGAGCTCGTCCAGCTGCTCACCCCCGAGGGCGAGCGGGTCGAGCACCCCGACTACGACATCGACCTGACCGACGAGGAAGTCCGATCGCTCTACCGCGACCTGGTCCTCGTCCGGCGCATCGACCTGGAGGCCGTGGCGCTGCAGCGCCAGGGTGAGCTGGGCATCTGGGCCTCGCTGCTGGGCCAGGAGGCGGCCCAGATCGGCTCGGGCCGCGCGCTGACCGATTCCGACATGGCCTTCCCCACCTACCGCGAGCACGGTGTGGCCTGGTGCCGCGACGTGGACCCGGTGAAGCTGCTGGGCCTGTTCAGAGGCGTGAACCACGGCGGCTGGGACCCCCAGGAGCACAACTTCCACCTCTACACGATCGTGATCGGCAGCCAGACCCTCCACGCGGTCGGTTATGCCATGGGCATCCAGCGCGATGACGCCAACGCCGCCACGATCGTCTATTTCGGCGACGGGGCCACCTCGCAGGGCGACGTGAACGAGTCGTTCATCTGGGCCAGTGTGTTCAACGCACCGATCGTGTTCTTCTGCCAGAACAACCAGTGGGCCATCTCCGAGCCCCTGGAGAAGCAGACCCGCATCCCGCTCTACCGCCGTGCCTCGGGCTTCGGCTTCCCCGGGATCAGGGTGGACGGCAACGACGTGTTCGCCTGCCTGGCGGTGACCAGGAAGGCCCTGGAGGCCGCCCGCACCGGCCAGGGGCCCACGCTCATCGAGGCGTTCACGTACCGGATGGGCGCCCACACCACCACCGACGACCCGACGCGCTACCGCGTGGCCAGCGAGCTGGAGGCGTGGAAGCTCAAGGACCCGATCGAGCGGGTCAGGTCGTACCTCTTCAAGAACGAGCACGCCGACCAGGCGTTCTTCGACTCCGTCGACGCCGAGGCCGACCAGCTCGGAGCCGACCTGCGCAGGCGATGCCTGGCCATGCCCGACCCCGGCCCGCTCGACATCTTCGACCACGTCTACCGCGAGCCCCACGCCCTGATCGACCAGGAGCGAGCCCAGTTCGCCTCGTACCTGGAGGGGTTCCGTGACTGAGCGAAGCGAAGGCACCAATAAACACAGCATGACTGTCATGAGGCCGACGAAGGAGGCGTCATGACGATCTTGAGCTTGTCGAAGGCGCTCAACGAGGGCATGCGCAAGGCCATGGAGGACGATCCCAAGGTTCTCATCATGGGCGAGGACGTCGGCAAGCTGGGCGGCGTCTTCCGCGTCACGGACGGCCTGCAGAAGGACTTCGGCGAGGACCGCGTCATCGACACCCCGCTGGCCGAGTCGGGCATCATCGGCACCGCGATCGGGCTGGCGCTGCGCGGCTACCGGCCGGTGTGCGAGATCCAGTTCGACGGTTTCGTCTTCCCGGCCGCCGACCAGATCATCACGCAGCTCGCCAAGATGCCGATGCGCTCGCTGGGCGCGATCAAGCTCCCCGTGGTCGTACGCATCCCGTGCGGCGGCGGCATCGGCGCGGTCGAGCACCACAGCGAGTCGCCCGAGGCGTACTTCACCCACACCGCCGGGCTGCGCGTCGTGGCCTGCTCCAACCCGGCCGACGCCTACACCATGATCCAGCAGGCCATCCGCAGCGACGACCCGGTGATCTTCTTCGAGCCCAAGCGCCGCTACTGGGAGAAGGCCGACATCGACACCTCCTCCACCGACTGGTGGCCGTCGCTGCACGCCGCCAAGGTCGTCCGCCCGGGGACCGACGTCACGTTGCTGGCCTACGGTCCCATGGTCAAGACGTGCCTGGAGGCGGCCAAGGCCGCCGAGGACGACGGCCGCTCGCTCGAGGTGGTCGACCTGCGCTCGCTCAACCCGCTGGACGAGCCGCTCGTGATGGACTCCGTCCGCCGTACCGGGCGGGCGGTGGTCGTCCACGAGGCGCCGGTCAACAGCGGGTTCGGGGCCGAGCTGGCGGCCAGGATCACGGAGCAGTGCTTCTACCACCTGGAGTCGCCGGTGCTCCGGGCCGGCGGCTTCTCCACCCCCTACCCTCCGTCTCGGCTGGAGGAGCACTACCTGCCCGACCTGGACCGGGTGCTCGACGCCGTCGACCGGGCATTCGGGTACTGAGGGGGGTTGTCATGCGACGCGAGTTCAAGCTCCCCGACGTCGGTGAGGGGCTGACGGAAGCCGAGATCGTCCGCTGGCACGTCAAGGCGGGTGACCCGGTCAAGGTCAACCAGATCGTCGTGGAGATCGAGACGGCCAAGTCGATCGTCGAGCTCCCCATCCCGTGGGACGGGGCGGTGACGGACCTGCTGGCCGACGAGGGCCAGACGGTCGACGTCGGCGCCCCCATCATCGCCGTCGACACCTCCGAGGCGGGCGCCTCGGAGGAGGTCAAGGCGCTGGCCGACGACATGGTGCCCAGGCCGCCGGCGGAAGGAGCCGTCGAGCCGGGCGCTCACGGCAGCCCTGCCCCCAAGGAGGAACGCCAGGCGGTCCTGGTCGGCTACGGCGTGAAGACCGGCGCCACCAAGCGCCGCCCCCGCAAGCGCCAGGCGACCGGCGCCCCGGCCGGCCCGTCCCGCGTGGAGGTGGACGGCCGCCAGGCCCCGGCCCCCACGCCACCGCCCGCCGCCACCACTCCCGGCGCCGGGCCGGCGGGATCTGGTACGGCGGAGGGCGGCGCAACGCGCACGGACATCAGCCGGATCTCCGTCCTGGCCAAGCCACCGGTCCGGAAGCTGGCCAAGGATCTCGGCGTAGACCTGGCCGGCGTCACCGGCACCGGTCCTCAGGGCTCCGTCACACGCGAGGACGTCCACGCCGCGGCGGAGACCAAGGAGGCCGTGGCAGTAGAGGCCGTGGCGGCAACTGAGCGGCCGGAGGAGCGCATCCCCATCAAGGGCGTGCGCAAGATGACCGCCCAGGCCATGGTCACCAGCGCCTTCAGCGCCCCCCACGTCACCGAGTTCCTCCAGCTCGACATGACGAACACCATGGAGACGGTCCAGCGCCTGCGCACCTTCCAGGACTTCGCGGAGGTCAAGGTCTCCCCGCTGCTCCTGGTGGCCAAGGCGGTGCTCACCGCCATCAAGCGTCACCCCATGATCAACTCATCGTGGGACGAGGCGGCCCAGGAGATCGTGGTCAAGCGCTACGTCAACCTGGGGATAGCCGCAGCCACCCCCAGGGGCCTGGTGGTGCCCAACGTCAAGGACGCCCACACCCTGTCGCTCCCCGACCTGGCCAAGCAGCTGGGCGGGCTCACGGAGACGGCCAGGGCAGGCCGCACCCAGCCGGCCGAGATGGCGGGCGGCACGTTCACCATCACCAACGTGGGCGTCTTCGGCATCGACGCCGGCACCCCCATCCTGAACCCCGGCGAGGCCGCCATCCTCGCCTTCGGCCAGGTCAGGGACATGCCATGGGTGGTGGACGGTGAGCTGGCCGTACGCAAGGTGACGACCCTCGCCCTCTCGTTCGACCACCGCATCGTGGACGGCGAGCTGGGCTCGCTCTTCCTGCGCGACGTGGGCGCCATGCTGGAGGACCCCCTGCGCATGCTGGCCTGGGGCTAGCCGGGAAAGAGCCACGGCGACCGCCGGGAGGACCCCTCCCCCGGCGATCGCCGTAGGCCCGGGACACCCGCACCCACCACGTACAGAGTCACGTCGGACCGGTTTGATACACGACCGATAAGATCGATCGCATGATTCGCCACATCGTGCTGTTCACCTGGGCCGACGCCGCCACCGACGAGCAGAAGGAGACGGTGACGGCCGAGCTGCGCAAGCTGCCCGGCGTCATTCCCCAGCTCCGTTCCTACACGGTGGGCGCCGACGCGGGCATCAACCAGGGCAACCACGACTACGGGATCGTGGCCGACTTCGACAGCGTCGACGACTACCTGGTCTACCGCGACCACCCGCAGCATCAGGCGGTGATCGCCCAGTACATCAAGCCCATCGTGGCCTCGCGCGCCGCGGTGCAGCTGAGCCTCTAGATCTCCGGCGGGTTGTTCTCGCGACGCATCAGCCTGTCATCGGAGGTGCGCCCCCTCCTGGGGGCCAGCACGATGCTCAGCACCACGCCGATGCCACCGACGATCATGAAGATGAGCCCGACGACGTCCATGTGGACGCTTTTGCCGAACACATCGGGCTCGATCGCGAACCTCAGGATGGCGCCAAGCGTGAGGAAAAAGATGCTGACCCCGACACCCATGACGACCTCCACGCAAAACGGCGAGTACAGCCACGGTCATACCCGGCTATCGGTGATCACACCCGTGGCTTCTCAGGCGAGGCACGACAGCGGCTTGCCCCCGTTGTAGGTGATCATGTCGAGCACGGCGGCGACCAGGTCGATCGGGGCGCCGAGGGGCTGCCCGTCGAGCTCGGCGTACGCGCGGTGCAGGTTGCCCACGATGCGCTCGGAGTCGAGCAGCCCGCCCCACTCGCCCAGGTCCGCCTCCCTGGCCGCGTCCAGCGGCGACAGCCCCGCCGCCCGGCCCCGCTCGGCGACCTCCTGTACGAACCGCAGGTAGCCCTCCACCCGGTCGTACACCTCCGGCCCGCACACCCCTCCGTGTCCCGGAACGATCGTCTCCGCCCCCAGCTCCCTGAGCTGGCCGAGGGCGTCCAGCGCCCCGGCCACCGAGCCCATCAGCACGAACGGCGTGCCGCCGTTGAACACGAGGTCGCCGGAGAACAGCAGCCGCCGCTCGGGAATCCACACGTACGAGTCGTTCGTCGTGTGGGCGGCGTGGCCGACGTGCCTGACCTCGCACCGCAGGTCGTCGGAGTACACGGTGATCCGGTCGGTGAAGGTGAGGAAGGGCGGCGCCACCTCCATCTCGCCCCAGTCCACCTCGGGCGTCCACGCGGCGCGGTAGGCCGGGACGCCGTCGGCCAGGACCTGCTCGCGCACGCCCTCGTGGCCGACGATCGTGGCCTCAGGGAAGAGCCAGTTGCCGAACGTGTGGTCGCCGTGGTGGTGGGTGTTGATCAGCGTGGTGATCGGCCGGTCGGTGACCTTGCCGATGGCCTCGCGGAACGCCCGCGTACGGCGCTCGGTCGAGCAGGCGTCGACGCAGATCACGCCGCGCCGCCCGGCCAGGAAGCCGGTGTTGTTGATCCACCAGCTCCCGTCGGGCTGGATGTAGGCGTAGACGCCGTCGGACACCTCCTGGACCCGGGGAGGTGGCAGGGGATGGTCGTGACTGCTCGAGCTCATGCCGCGACGGTACCCGTACGTGTCCGTTTACTGCAGGGCACGGTCCTCCTCACGAATCACCCGCACACGCACCATCCAATGCGCCTTCCCATCCAGATCCTCTCCGGTCAGCCTGTCGCGTGGGCACGTCCGTGGGTCGCTATCACCCCGGGACCCCCCAGGGTCGAAATCAGGGTCTGTCCCCGATGTCCAGGGGCGCCCGGAAATGCAGCATGGATGACATGAACGAAATCAGCCGACGCGATGAGATCTCGCTGTCGGGCGCCGCGCTCCGCGGCGCCCCTTGGAAGGCCGCCGCCATCGGCGGCGGCGCCGTTTCCGCGGCCAGCTTCGGCCTGGGCGTGCTCACGGGCGGTGGCGACCTGGTCTGGGCGCTGGGCCTGGGCATCAGCCTGTTCGCCCTGATCGCCGCCATCGGCGCGGTCGCCAAGCCGGACGAGGGCGACCGGGTGACCCGCCAGGCCAGGCTCTGGTCGTTGCGGCACCCGTGGAGGTTCTCGCTGTTGCCCGCGGGCATCACGGCCGTGCTGGACTATCCGGTGCAGCTCGTGCTCGACGGCGAGGGGGTCTTCGGCTCGGCCGTGCAGGCCCTGTGGCACGGCGCGCTGGTCTACCTGATCGCAGGCGTCCTGACGCTCGTCATGCAGGGCCGCGCCCGATCCGGCCAGTGAGTCAGCGCCGTGAAGTCGGCGCTGTGAGCTCAGCTCTGCGCCTCCCTCTCCGCCTGACTCCGGCACACGCAGAACTCGTTGCCCTCGGGGTCGAGCATGGTCACCCAGCCGGTGCCGTCGGGCTGCCGCCGGTCGTCGAAGACGGTCGCGCCCAGCCCGATCAGCCGCTCGACCTCCTGGTCACGGGTCCTGCCCTCGGTCCCGTTGACGTCGAGGTGCAGCCGGTTCTTCACGGTCTTGCCCTCGGGCACACGGATGAACAGCAGGAACGGGTCCTGCTTGGTACGCAGCATGACCTCGTCGTCGCCCGGCTTGTCGCCCTCGCCGAGGGGCAGCCCGGTCGCCTCGCTCCACCAACTGGCGATCTCGTACGGGTCGGCGGCGTCGATGGTGACGGCATGGATTTCAATCACGCAGCCACCTAAGCCGGGGCGGCCCGCGACGTCAAGCGAGTAGCCGCAGCCCGACGACCCCCATCAGGATCAGCGCGATCGAGATGAGGCGCGGCAACGAGACCTGGTCGCCCATGGCGATCATGCCGAGCACCGCCGTGCCCGCCGCGCCGACGCCGGTCCAGACGGCGTACGCGGTGCCGACCTCGAGGGTCCTGAGCGCGTACGAGAGCAGACCGAAGCTCAGCACGGCCGTCACGAAGAACGACAGCGCCCACCACACACTGCTGAACCCGTTGCTGAGCTTGAGCGAAAGGGCCATGGCGACTTCGAAGACGCCGGCCAGCACGAGGACGATCCACGCCATGATCCGAACTCCCTTGAGACGAGGCTGTTGCGGATGCGTCGTCTTGGCGTTCCGGGTACGGCGCGTCTCGTCCGGGAGTTGTCAGCTCATCCACACGAACACGGCGCTCAGTGGGATCATTCCCACCAGATGGTGACCCACCGGTCGCGGGGCACCGGCCACATGCCCAGCTCCAGCACGGTATCCGCCACCTCCTGCGCCCTTGACGGGTCGAGGCACACCCGGCGGCACACGCTCCTCGCCAGCTCCTCCAGCGACGTGAATCGTTCCAGGGGCGCTTCCCGTTCCTCCACCTGCACCGCGTAGCCGAGCGCCGCCACCAGCGCCACGCAGTCTTCGGCGATGGGCCGCACCGGCCGGTCCACCCCGTGGAAGTGCTGCCACAGCGGCGTCATCCAGCTCATGGGATGGCGGTGAGGCAACTCCAGCACCACCCGCCCCTGCGTGCGGGCGTCGAGGGCGCGCAGGAAGTCCGCCAGATCGGGGACGTTGTAGACCACGTGCGCGGCGACGGCGGCGTCGACCAGGGGCACCTGGTCGGCCACGTCGGGCCAGCGGCCCTCGATCGCCGTGAGCGGCACCCCGAGCTTCTCCGCCCTGGCCGCCAGCCCCTCCAGCATGGGCGCCGAGGTGTCGACCGCGTAGAGGTGGCCGATGCGCTCGTGCAGCGGCAGGGACGCCGCGCCCGGGCCTGAGCCGACGTCGAGCAGCGTGCCCTTGTCGGGCAGCGCCTCGGAGAGCCGGGTCATGGTGGGCCCGTCGTCGGGCTCGGCAAGAGCCCTGTCGGTACGGGAGCCGAACCGCTCGGGCGAGTGACTCCACGGATCAGCGGGAGCCTTGGCCATGATCTCGGCGGGGATGGCCCAGGATTCCAGTCGCTCTCGCCATCTGGCGGCGAGTTCTTCGGCGTCCATGGAGAGCAGCATGCCATGCATGGCCCGGGTTACCCGCGGGTAGCATTTCAGAGTAAGGTTACTCGCCAGTACAGAAACCTCGGTTCAAGGAGATCGACACCCATGGGCCACTACAAGAGCAACGTTCGTGACCTGGAGTTCAACCTCTTCGAGGTGTTCGGGAGGCGCGAGATCCTCGGCACAGGGCCCTTCGCGGATGTGGACGAGGACGTTGCCCGCGGCATCCTGGACGAGCTCAACAGGCTGGCCACCGGCCTCCTCGCCGACTCCTTCGAGGAGGGCGACAGGCACCCGCCCGTGTTCGACGCGGCGACCGGCTCCGTGACGGTTCCCGAGGGCTTCAAGAAGTCGTTCAAGGCGCTGGTCGACGGCGGCTGGGCGAGCCTCGACCTGCCCTCCGAGCTTGGCGGCCCGGGCATCCCGAGGAGCCTGGCCTGGGCCGCGGCCGAGCTGGTGCTCGGCTCGAACCCGGCGCTCTACATGTACGCGGCGGGCCCCAACTTCGCCTACACGCTCTGGAAGGTCGGCACGCCGGAGCAGAAGCGCTTCGCCGAGCTCGCCATCGAGCGCAACTGGGGCGCCACGATGGTGCTCACCGAGCCGGACGCCGGATCCGACGTGGGCGCCGGGCGTACCAAGGCGGTGCGGCAGGAGGACGGCAGCTGGCACATCGAGGGCGTCAAGCGCTTCATCACGAGCGCCGAGCACGACATGTCCGAGAACATCTTCCACCTCGTCCTGGCTCGCCCCGAGGGCCACGGCCCCGGCACCAAGGGGCTGTCGATGTTCCTGGTGCCCAAGTTCCTCGTGAACGTGGAGACGGGCGAGCTCGGCGAGCGCAACGGCGTCTACGTCACGAACGTCGAGAAGAAGATGGGCCTGAAGGTCTCCACGACGTGCGAGCTGACCTTCGGCGACAGGCACCCGGCGATCGGCTACCTCGTGGGCGACGTGCACGAGGGCATCAGGCAGATGTTCATGGTGATCGAGCACGCCCGCATGATGGTCGGCACCAAGGCCATCGCCACACTCTCCACCGGCTACCTGAACGCGCTGGAGTACGCCAAGGCACGCGCGCAGGGTGCGGACCTGACCCGGACGGCCGACAAGAGCGCCCCGCGCGTGACCGTGACGCACCACCCCGACGTGCGGCGCGAGCTCATGCTGCAGAAGTCGTACGCCGAGGGCATGCGGGCCCTGGTGCTCTACACGGCCACGTTCCAGGACACTCTGCTCGTCAACCCGGACGACCGGCACGCCCACGACATGAACGACCTGCTGCTGCCCATCGTCAAGGGCGTCGGCTCCGAGCGGTCGTACGAACTGCTCTCCCGCTCGCTGCAGACCCTCGGCGGCTCGGGCTACCTGCAGGACTACCCGATCGAGCAGTACATCCGCGACGCCAAGATCGACTCCCTGTACGAGGGCACGACCGCGATCCAGGGCCTCGACCTGTTCTTCAGGAAGATCCTGCGCAACCAGGGCGCCGCGGTCGGGTCGCTGCTGGCCGAGATCGGCGAGTTCGCCGGCTCGGAGGCGGGCAACGGCCGGCTGAAGGAGGAGCGCAAGCTGCTCGCCGAGGCCGCCGGTGAGGTCAAGGCCATGGGCGACACCATGGCCGGCTGGGCGCTGTCCTCGCTGGAGACGCCGGCCGAGGTGTACAAGGTCGGCCTGAACACCACCAGGCTCCTGCTCGCACTGGGCGACCTGGTGATCGGCTGGCTGCTGCTGCGCCAGGCCGAGGTGGCGCTGGAGAAGCTCGCCGAGGGCGAGGACCCGTTCTACCTGGGCAAGGTCGCGGCGGCCTCGTTCTTCGCCAAGACCGTCCTGCCCCGGCTGGCGGCCGAGCGGCGCGTGGTCGACTCCACCGGCCAGGAGCTCATGGAGCTTCCCGAGGAGGCCTTCTAGCCAGGAAGTAACCTTCCAAGATGTATTCAGAGGGACTAGTCCCTCCTGCCCGCAATGCCCGATGCGGTCCATGACGTGCATCTCTCGGCCCTCCGATCGTTCGTTCCGTCGTGTTTCGTTTCGTTCGTTTCATGGGTAAGGTGAGGGCGAGGATCGGAGGGATGTCATGACGGTGGAAGTGACCGAGCGGACCGTGCTGCCGCCCGGGGTGCCGTTGGACCGCCTGGCCGATGTGGTGCGGCACGCGGCAGGTGGACGCGCGGAGTTGGTGAGTCCGGCTGGGGAGCGGGTCGTGCTGCCCGATGAGGTGCTCGACGTGCTGCGGCTGGTCGTTCTGGCCATGGCGGCAGGTCAAGCGGTGACGATCGCCCCGCACCATCAGACGTTGACCACTCAGGAGGCCGCCGACCTGCTGGGGGTGAGCCGCCCGACGGTGGTGCGGCTGCTGGAGCGCGGCGAGATCCCCTACAGCCAGCCCGGCCGGCATCGGCGGATCCTCCTCCGCGATGTGCTGGCCTATCGGGAGCGGCGGCATCACCTGCGGCGGGCCGCGCTGGACCGGATGGTGGAAGTCTCCGAGGAAGCCGATCTGTATGAGGCGACCGCCACTCCGCGATCCACCCGCTGACGATGACACCCCCACTTCGCGGAGGATGCAATGTCCTACAGCGTGGTCCTCGACACCTGCGTGCTGTATCCGGCCTACCTGCGCGACACACTGCTGCGCTTGGCCGAGGCCGCGCTGTTTCGTCCCCTGTGGTCGGCCGACATCCTTGAGGAGCTGGGCCGTAACCTAACGGAGGCCGGTATCCCCGCCGAGGTGGTCCGTCGCCTCCTGACGGAGATGCAGGTCGCCTTCGAGGGAGCAGACGTGGCCGGCTACCAGTCGTTCATCTCTGACATGACCTGCGATCCCAAGGATCGGCATGTGCTGGCCGCGGCCGTGTCATCCAGGGCAGATGCTCTGGTCACCTTCAATGTGAAGGATTTCCCGGCCGCCTCGCGTGCGCCGTATGACATCGAGCTGCTCAGCCCGGATGGGTTTCTCCTCGGATTGCTGGACGCCGAACCCCGGCTTGTCGTGCACACTCTCGCCGAGCAGGCCGCCTGCTACAAGCGAGAGCCGCGGTCTATCTGGGGGCTGTTGACCGCGTTGGAGCGGGCAGGTGTGCCGGGATTCGCGGAGGAGATCCGGCGTCAGTTCGGCTGATGGAGAGGGCGAGGTATTAGACAGATAGCCGCCCAAGTCTGATGCGATGCGGTAGCCCGAGCCCTGAGTCGTCCCTGACATCATTCGGACATGCAGCAAACAGAGAAAGTGCTCTTCCGCCCCGCCCGCAAGGAGGACGTGCCCGCGATCGTGGCGATGCTCGCCGACGACCATCTCGGCGCCACGCGTGAGGGAGACCCGGAGGACGAGCGTTACCTGGCGGCGTTCGAGCGGGTCGACGCCAACCCGTACGACGAGCTGATCGTGGCCGAGCAGGACGGCGAGGTGGTGGGCACCATGCAGCTCACGTACCTGGCCGGGCTGTCACGGCTGGGCGCGGAGCGGTGCCAGATCGAGGCCGTCAGGGTCGCCGCCTCCACCCGCGGCCAGGGCCTCGGCCGCCGGATGATCGAGTGGGCCATTGACAGGGCGCGGGAGCACGGCTGCGCGGTCGTGCAGCTCACCTCCGACAAGTCACGTACGGACGCGCACCGCTTCTACGACAACCTCGGCTTCACGGCCTCCCACGTGGGCTACAAGCTCTCGCTGAGCTGAGCCAGCATCCACCGGCACCAGTCGGCCCGATGCCGTTCGTAGCTCAGTCCGCACCGCAACGTCGCGTAGTTGCCGAACCGGGGATCGCCGAACGCGGGCGGCCCGTCGAATGACGCCTCCTGCCGCTCGTACTCGGCCAGCCGCGCCTCGTGCGCGGCGAGCTGGTCGGCGAACATCCGCCTGACCAGCTCCGGCTCGGCCAGCCACGACGCGTACGTCTTCAGCACCAGCTCGTCTCGCTCCGGTCGCTCGCGCGGCGGCTCGGTGACCCACTCCCGCAGCGCCCGCATGCCCTCGGCCGTCAGGTGGTAGACCTTCCTGCCCTGCGGCCCCGGCCCGTGCTCGGCCTCGAACCCGACCAGCCCGCCCGCGCGCAGCTTCTGCAGCTCGGCGTGGATCTGGCTGTGTCCGGCCGTCCAGAAGTAGCCGATCGGCCGCCGCATGGCCGCGGCGAGGTCATATCCCGTGCGGTCGCCGCGCGCGAGCACGGCGAGAATCGCGAATCCGAGCGTTGAGGTCATGGTTCGCCCAAGGATAAAGTGCTTCCACAACTATGTCAGTTCTGACATAGTCTGCCGGGAAGGGGGCGGTCATGCGCGGGTTCATCGGTGTCATGGGGCTCGTGGTGGCACTGACGGCGTGCGGGAGCGGGGGCACCGCGGGGGCGGCCCCCGCTTCGACTGGCCCGGCCGTCCCCGGTACGAGCGTCCCCAGCGAGAGTGCCTCCGCGAGCACCCCGCCGCCCACCGGCCCCAACGTGTCGGGGTGCTACCACACGAAAGACGGCAAGATCTTCACCTACGGTGGCGGCATGCCCGGGATCATCGGGGGCACCGGCTCCGTCGGCGTGGTGATCACCTACGAGCGCCGCGGCACCGTGTGCTCCTGGCGCCCGCTCTTCGACCGCCTCGCTCCCCACTACCGCGTGCTCGTCTACACCAGGTCATCGCAGGCCCTGCCCGAGGACACCGCCGTCGCCATGGCCCGGCGCCTGCTCAAGGAGCGGGGCGTCGAACGCGTCTTCATGCTCGGCGGCTCGATCGGCGCCACCACCGCGGTCCCCGCGGCCCTGCGGCTCGGCCCCGAGGTGGCCGGCGTCGTGGCCGTCTCAGGCCAGATCAGCCAGGAGAACGCCGGCAAACTGACCGTCCCGCTCCTCCAGATCGGCTCAGAGCACGACGGTTACGGCGGCGCCGGCGACCTGACGAGAGCGCACGACGCCGCCACCAAGGCCCCGGACAACGAACTGCTGGTCATCCCGGGGGAGAGCCTGCACGCCTCGGCCCTGCTGGCCGGCCCTCACGCGAAGCAGGTGCTCGACAAGATCGATGCCTTCATGGCGCGGCACAAGGGCTGATCTCGACCAGGTTGTCGTGGAAGCCGGGGCCCCGGCCCATGTCCCCGTCCCGCTCCGCCACGACCGCGTTCGGGTTGGCGCCGCCTGGGGTGAGCTTCGGCCAGCGGCCCTTCGGCGAGGCCACCACCCCGGGTGCCACGCGGTCGCTGATCTCCACGTCCGCCAGGAACTCCCCGCCGTCGTTGTGCACGCGTACCCGCTGCCCGCCTTCCAGACCGCGCGCCGCCGCGTCGGCCGGGTTGACCAGCACCACCGGGTCCTTGGCACGCCGCCGCAGCTCGGGGTTGTTGCCGAAGGTGGTGTTGAGGAACGTGTGCGAGGCGGGCGTGACCAGCGCCAGCGGGTACGGCGAGCGCCCCCGCGCACGGGCCGTGTGGGGCGGCGTGTACGCCTTGCCCACCGGAGGGAAACGCAGCTTGCCGGACGGCGTAGGGAAGCCTTCGGCGAACGGTGTGAAGGGCTCGGGGTAGTTCATCCGCACCCAGCCCTCCTTGCGCAGCCGGTCGAGCGTGACGCCCTCCAGCGACGGATGCCCGCTGGAGAGCAGCTCCTCGGCCAGCTCCAGATCCGAGTCGAACAGCGACGGCTCGGTCATCCCCATGTGCGCCGCCAGCCGCCGGAACGTCTCCGTCGTGGACAGGCACTCGCCGGGCGGCGGCACGGCGGGCTCGTTCCACAGCAGGTAAAGGTGCCCGTACCCGGCGTGCAGGTCATGGTGCTCGGTCTGCATGGTCGCCGGCAGCACGATGTCGGCGTAGTCCACGGTGTCGGTCGGGAATTGCTCCATGACCACCGTGAACAGGTCCTCGCGGGCGAGCTGCCGCCTGATCGCGTTCGCGTCGGGGCTCGAGCCCGCCGGGTTGGCCGCGTACACCCACAGGCACTTCACGTCGTCGAGCTGAGACGCCAGCTTGGTCATGACCAGGGTGCGGACCGGCTTGGCCAGCAGGTCGTCGCGCGTGTCGATGTCGAAGTGGACGTGGCCGCTGGTCGAGTACGCGATGCCGCCGCCGGGGTGGCGCCAGTCGCCGGTGACGCCGGGGATCGACGCGATCGTGCGCAGCGCGGTGCCGCCGCCCTCGTGGCGCTGGAGGCCCTGGGTGGCGCGGATGGCGGTGGGTCGGGTGTGAGCGAGCCGCATCCCCAGGCTGTGGATGGCCTCGGCGGGGACGCCGGTGATTTCGGCCACAGTCTCGACCGGATATTTGAGGATTTCCTGGCGGAAGCCCTCCCAGCCGTCGGTGTGCTCGGCCAGGAACTCCTCGTCCTGCGCGTTCTCCGCCAGCACGATGTTGAGCAGCCCGAGCGCGAGCGCCGCGTCCGTGCCCGGCCTGATCGCCAGGTACTCGTCGGCCTGGTCGGCCGTCCTGGTGCGGATCGGGTCGATGGCCACGACGTGCGCGCCGTTCGCCCGCGCGTCCTGGATGAACTTCCACAGGTGGTGGCCGCTGGTCAGCGTGTTCGTGCCCCAGAGCAGGATCAGCTTGGCCAGCGCGAAGTTCTCCGGGTCCATGCCGGCCGCGGTGCCGTTCGTACGGGCCAGGCCGCTGCTGCCGGCTGACGAGCAGATGTTGAGCCAGTGCTTGGAGGCGCCGAGCACGTTCCAGAACCGCCGCCCGGCCACGCCCTCGCAGCCTTGCAGGTAGCCGAGCGTGCCCGTGCCCAGGTAGGGCCAGATGGCCTCGCCGCCGTGCTCCTCGACGATGCCGCGCAGCCGTACGGAGATCTCGTCGAGCGCCTCGTCCCACGTGATGCGCTCGAACTGGCCGGACCCCTTGGGCCCCGTACGGCGCAGCGGGTAAAGGATGCGGTCGTCCGCCTGGGTGTGCTCCAGGTACCGGTTGACCTTCACGCAGAGGGCGCCTCTGGTGTAGGGCTGGTCGGGGTTGCCGCGTAGTTTGACGGCCTTGCCGTTCTCCACTGTGACGATCCAGGAGCACGTATCGGGGCAGTCCAATGGACATGCACCCAAAACCCTCAGTTCACCCGACATAGCTCACAGACTACGTCCCGAACCTGGGATGACGAGAGACACGGAAAGCCGTGTAGCCTGCCCCGTGCGACGACTACGGGGACGATTTAGCAGACTGGAAATCTGGAGATCGTACGGTCGGGCCGGGAAGGTGCAGAATCTCTGTCGGTGGCCGAAATCAGGGAACGAGATGACACGGAGGACCTCACGGAGGGGGATCCAGCCGTGGCAGAGTCACGCGCGCAAAGCGACATCTACGTCGTAGAGCCGCTGCTGCCCCAGCGCCTGCGCCGCCCCTCCGACCTGCTGCGCTTCTTCGCCACGCTCATCACGCTCGCCGCGGCCATCCTGCTCATGCTGGTCGCCAAGCAGACCCTCATAGGGCTCGAGCAGGACGTCAAGGAAGGCGCGCAGCTGGTGCCCCTGCTCAGCAGGGTCGCCGCGTTCCTCGGCGGCGCGGCCGTGCTCATCGTGCCCGCGGCGTTCGCGGTCGAGCGGGTCTTCCACCGCGACGGCCTGCGTGTCGCGGAGGGGCTGATCGCCGCGATCGTCGGCATGGCCGGATCGTTCCTGCTCGGGCAGTGGCTCGTGGCGGGCAACGCCGACGATCTGCGGGTGCTGCTGACCGGCGACAGGACGATCGAGCCGCTGAACACGCTGCTCACCTCGGTCGTCGCGTACGCCACCGCCGTCCGCATCTCGCGCCGGCCCACGTGGCGCATGCTGATGTGGACCACGATCGCGCTCTACATCCTCGCGTTCTTCTCCGGCAGGCAGATCACGTTGCCCAGCGCCATCGTCACCGTGCTGGTCGGCATGGCCATCGGCTACGCCACCCTCTACGGCGTCGGCAGCCCCAACACCAGGCCGCCGGGGAGCGCCGTGGTGGCCGCGCTGCGCAAGCTGTCGTTCCCGGTGGTCTCGGCCCGCCGCATCGAGGACGACCACCAGGGCAGCCGCCGCTACGCCATCGGGCTCAAGGACGGCGCCGGCCTCGATGTCACCGTGCTCGACCGCGACCTGCAGGTGGCCGGGCTGCCGTACCGGCTGTGGCGGCGCATCAGGCTCAACTCCGAGACCCGGCGCAAGGCCATCAGGTCGCTACGGGCCGAGCTCGAACGCGAGGCGCTCATGGCGTACGCGGCCCAGGCGGCCGGCGTCAGCACGCCCCGGCTGCTCGGCACCAGCGAGATCGGCACCGAGGCCGCGCTGCTCGCGTACGAGCACATCGAGACGCGTCCGCTCGACGAGGTGCCCGACGAGCAGATCGACGACGACCTGCTCGCCCAGATCTGGGAGCAGGTCGAGCTGCTGCAGGTCCAGCGCCTGGCGCACCGGCGCCTCACCGGCGACAGCATCCACCTCGACCGCGCGGGCCGCGTCGTGCTGACCGACGCGCGCAGCGGCGAGATCGCCGCCGGAGACCTGCTGCTCAGGCTCGACGTCGCCCAGCTCCTCACCTACCTGGCGCTGCGGGTGGGCCCCGAGCGCTCGGTGCGGACCGCGGCGGCCGCCATGGGCCCGGACACGCTGGCCGCCGCCATGCCGCTGCTCCAGCAGATCGCGCTGGCCCGGGAGACCCGCGCGGCCCTGTCGAAGGCCAAGCACGTGCTGCCCGGCATCCGCGAGCAGATCGTCGCGCTCAAGCCGCAGGGCAAGGTCGAGGAGGTACGCCTCGAGCGGTTCAGGCCGCGCACCCTGTTCACGATCATCGCCAGCACGATGGCCGCGTACTTCCTGCTCTCCCAGCTCAGCCGGGTCAACGTCTACGAGGTGGTCACGACGGCCAACTGGGGCTGGTCGGGGCTCGCGCTGGTCGCGTCGTTCGTCAGCTTCGTGGCGGCCGCGCTGATGCTGAGAGGGTTCGTGCCCGAGCACCTGCCGCTCTGGCGCACGGTGCTCGTGCAGTTCGCCTCCTCGTTCGTCAAGCTCGTCACGCCCGCGGCCGTGGGCGGCGTCGCCATCAACACCCGCTACCTGCAGAAACGCGGCATCTCGCCGGCCAGCGCGGTGGCCAGCGTGGGCGCCTCGCAGCTCATCATGCTGGTCTTCCACATCGCGCTGCTGCTGCTGTTCGCCTACATCACCGGCTCCAACACCAACACCTCGTTCACGCCGTCGCGCGGGCTCGTCCTGGTGCTGCTGGCCGTGGCGGTGCTGGTCGTGGTGGTGCTCGGGGTGCCGCCGCTACGCAGGATGGTCACCTCGCGGATGCGCAAGCTCTTCTCGAACGTGCTGCCGCGGCTGCTGGACGTGCTGCAGTCGCCGCGCAAGATGGTCGAGGCGTGCGCGGGCACGCTCATGATCACGATCGCGTTCGTGGTCTGCCTGGACGCCTGTGTGGCGGCGTTCGGCGGTGACATCAGCTTCACCGCCGTCGCCGTCGTCTACCTCACGGCCAACGCCATCGGCTCGGCCGCGCCCACTCCCGGCGGGCTGGGCGCGGTCGAGGGCGCGCTCGCGCTGGGGCTGACCGTGGCGGGCGTGCCGGCCGAGCTGGCCACCTCGGCCGTGCTGCTGCACCGGCTCCTCACGTTCTGGCTCCCGGTGCTGCCCGGCTGGGCCTCCTTCACTTACCTCCAGCGGCACGAGGCGCTGTGATTTCGTCTATGGCCTGGAGTTCGTCCTCCGTGAAGGCGGGGCCGTCCACGCAGGCCACGTTGTCCTCGAGCTGCTTCACGCTGCTCGCCCCGATCAGCGTGCTCGTCACCCGCGGATCCCTGAGCGTCCACGACAGCGCCATCTGAGCCAGCGTCTGCCCCCGGCCCTTGGCGATCTCGTTGAGGTCGCGCGCCAGCTCGCGGTTGATCCGGTCCTCGCTCAGGAACCGGCTCGTGGCCGCCCGCGAATCGGCCGGCACGCCTTCGAGGTAGCGGTCGGTCAGCACGCCCTGCGCCAGCGGCGAGAACACGATGCAGCCCATGCCCGCCTCCTCCACCGCGTCCAGCAGGCCGTCCTCGATCCACCGGTTGATCATCGAGTAGGACGGCTGGTGGATGAGCAGCGGCGTGCCCAGCTCACGCATGATCCGCGCGGCCTGGGCCGTCTGCTCGGCCGAGTAGCTGGAGATGCCCGCGTAGAGCGCCTTGCCCGAGCGCACGGCTCGGTCGAGCGCCCCCATGGTCTCCTCCAGCGGCGTCTCCGGGTCGGGACGGTGGCTGTAGAAGATGTCGACGTACTCCAGGCCCATGCGCTCGAGCGACTGGTCGAGGCTGGCCAGGAGATACTTGCGCGAGCCCCACTCGCCGTACGGGCCCGGCCACATGTCGTAGCCGGCCTTGGTGGAGATGATCAGCTCATCCCGATATTTCGCGAAATCCTCGCGGAAGATGCGCCCGAAGTTCTTCTCCGCCGAGCCGTACGGCACGCCGTAGTTGTTGGCCAGGTCGAAGTGCGTCACCCCCAGGTCGAAGGCGCGCCGCAGGATCGCCCGCGAGTTCTCGATCGGCCGGTTGTCGCCGAAGTTGTGCCACAGCCCCAGGGAGACCGCCGGCAGCTTCAGCCCGCTGCGGCCGCTGCGGTTGTACGGCTGCCGCTCGTAGCGCCGACCGTCGGCTTGATAGGTCACGAGGTGCCCCTCTCGATGATCCAGGACAGCGCGAAGGCCTCTTCGCGCCAGGCATCGTAGCGTCCGCTGCGGCCGCCGTGGCCTGCGCCCATCTCCGTCTTGAGCAGGAACGGCCCACCACTCGCGGTCGCCCGCAACCTCGCGATCCACTTCGCCGGCTCGTGGTACATCACACGGGTGTCGTTCAGGCTCGTGATCGCCAGGATCGGCGGGTACGGCCTGCCGTCCACGTTCTCGTACGGGGTGTAGCTCTTCATATAGGCGTAGACGTCGGGGTTGTGCAGCGGGTCGCCCCACTCGTCCCATTCGATCACGGTCAGCGGGAGCGACGGGTCGAGGATGGTGTTCAGCGCGTCCACGAACGGCACTTCGGCCACCACGGCCGCGAACTCCTCCGGCGCGAGGTTCGCCACCGCGCCCATCAGCAGGCCGCCCGCGGAGCCGCCCCTGGCGATGATCCGCTCGCTCCAGCCGGTCGCCTTCAGGTGCCTGGCCACGGCCACGAAGTCGGTGAACGTGTTGCGCTTCCTGGTGAGTTTGCCGTCCTCGTACCAGTGGCGGCCCATCTCGCCACCGCCCCTGACGTGCGCGACGGCGAAGACGAACCCGCGGTCGAGCAGCGAGAGCCTCGCGACCGAGAAGCCGGGGTCGATGGAGGTCTCGTAGCTGCCGTACCCGTACAGCACGGTCGGCGCGGGCTTGGCGGCGTCCTTGCGCTTCACGATGGACACCGGGATCCTCGTGCCGTCCTCGGCCGTGGCCCACTCCCTGAACTGCTCGTAGTCGGCCGGGTCGTAGCCGCCCAGCACCGGGCGCTGCTTGAGCAGGATCAGCTCGTGCGTGTCGAGCTCGTAGTCGTACACGCTGGGCGGAGTGACCATGCTCGTGTACGCCAGCCTGAGCCTGGTGGTGGTGAACTCCGGGTTGCCCGCGGGGCCGACGTCGTAGAGCGGCTCGGGGAAGTCGATCTCGTACGCGTTCCGCTCGGCGGCCTCTATCCGCTCGCGCCAGTTCTGCGCGTCGGGATAGGGGAGGATCCGCAGGCCGGTCAGCCCGTCGCGGCGGAAGTGCACCACGGCGTGGTCGGAGAACGCGTCGATCTCCAGGAGCCTGGTGTCGTCCCGATGGGCGGTCAGCGGGGTCCAGGTGGCGGGGTCGTCGAGCGGCGCGGTGGCCAGTTCGAAGTTCTCGGCGTTCTCGTTGTGGAGGACGTAGAAGAAGTCGCCCGCGTGCTCGACGCCGTACTCGACACCCGTTTTCCTGGGGCGTACGACCTTGAACTCACCCGTGGGATCGGTGGCGTCGAGAAGACGCACCTCGCTGGTGATCTTGCTGCCCGCGCCGAGCACCAGATACTTCTCGCTGCGCGTAAGCCCGATGCCGACCCAGTAACGCTCGTCGGTCTCCTCGTAGACCAGCACGTCCTCCTCGGTACCGAGGGTGTGCCGGTAGACCTGGTACGGGCGCCAGGCGTCGTCGACGCGCGTGTAGAAGAACGCCGAGCCGTTGGCCGACCAGGCGCCCCCGTAGAAGATGTCCTCGATCTCGTCGGGGAGCACCTCGCCCGTTTCGAGGTTCTTGAACCTGAGCGTGAATCGCTCGTCGCCCTTGTAGTCGGTCGAGTAGGCCAGCATCGTGCCGTCGGGCGTGACGGAGCTGGTGCCTATCGAGAAGAACGGGCTGTCGCCGGCGAGCTCGTTGCCGTCGAGAATCACCTGCTCGCGATCGAGCTGGACGCCCGGCGTGATCTCCGGGGGAGCGTCGCTGTCCGCGGGGACGCGGCAGGAGACGGCGTACTGCTTGCCTTCCTCCGTACGCGAGAAGTACCACCAGGCGCCCTTGCGGCTGGCCACGGACAGGTCGGTTTCCTGCGTGCGGCCCTTGATCTCCTGGAACACCTGCTCCTGGAGATCGGAGAGGTGAGCGGTCTCCTGTTTGAGGAATTCGTTCTCCGCCTCCAGATAGGCGGTGGTATCTGGATCTTCCTTGTTGCTCAGCCAGGCGTACTCGTCGATGACGGTGTCACCGTGGTGAGTGCGCTCCGTCGGGACCTTCTTCGCCACTGGCGGCGTGTTGCTGCTCACGTGGGGAGTCTATGTTCGGTCGTGATCGATCTGTGTCCGTAGAAGGAGAAGAACCGGCTCGAGGGGTCGGGAGCGCTGCTAATCTTGAACAGCCGCCGCGCTACGGCGCAACTCTTCTCCTCCTCCTTCACTCCGGTGGACGTTCGTGTCCACTCGTGAGGGCTGGTAAGTTAGAGGGGTTGTCCCGGAAACGGGGCGGCACGGCTTAATTTCTGCAGATCGAGCGAGTCGGGTCAATTTGACAGGGACTTGAACGGCTGAAAGAATTAAGACACAACGAAATGAACGCCTCCGAGCGAAAAGCCTGAATGGTTTCGAGTGAGGGGTACGCGTCCGTTTCTTGAGAACTCAACAGTGTGTTAAAAGCCAGTGCATGAGATTTACATGCATGACCCCGTCTTTTTGACGGATAGCTCGGATTGATTTCCGGACAAGACATTGTTTGGAGAGTTTGATCCTGGCTCAGGACGAACGCTGGCGGCGTGCTTAACACATGCAAGTCGAGCGGAAAGGCCCTTCGGGGTACTCGAGCGGCGAACGGGTGAGTAACACGTGAGCAACCTGCCCCTGACTCTGGGATAAGCCCGGGAAACTGGGTCTAATACCGGATATGACGCGCTTTCGCATGGGATGCGTGTGGAAAGATTTTTCGGTTGGGGATGGGCTCGCGGCCTATCAGCTTGTTGGTGGGGTAGTGGCCTACCAAGGCGACGACGGGTAGCCGGCCTGAGAGGGCGACCGGCCACACTGGGACTGAGACACGGCCCAGACTCCTACGGGAGGCAGCAGTGGGGAATATTGCGCAATGGGCGGAAGCCT
Source organism: Nonomuraea sp. CA-141351 (assembly GCF_050944675.1). NCBI lineage: Bacteria > Bacillati > Actinomycetota > Actinomycetes > Streptosporangiales > Streptosporangiaceae > Nonomuraea > Nonomuraea sp. CA-141351. The sequence goes on along the minus strand of NZ_CP191982.1, from coordinate 11,920,210 downwards.
GACGCAGCGACGCCGCGTGGGGGATGACGGCCTTCGGGTTGTAAACCTCTTTCAGCAGGGACGAAGTTGACGTGTACCTGCAGAAGAAGCGCCGGCTAACTACGTGCCAGCAGCCGCGGTAATACGTAGGGCGCAAGCGTTGTCCGGAATTATTGGGCGTAAAGAGCTCGTAGGTGGCTGGTCGCGTCTGCCGTGAAAGCCCGCAGCTTAACTGCGGGTCTGCGGTGGATACGGGCCGGCTAGAGGTAGGTAGGGGCAAGTGGAATTCCTGGTGTAGCGGTGAAATGCGCAGATATCAGGAGGAACACCGGTGGCGAAGGCGGCTTGCTGGGCCTTACCTGACGCTGAGGAGCGAAAGCGTGGGGAGCGAACAGGATTAGATACCCTGGTAGTCCACGCTGTAAACGTTGGGCGCTAGGTGTGGGGGTCTTCCACGATCTCCGTGCCGGAGCTAACGCATTAAGCGCCCCGCCTGGGGAGTACGGCCGCAAGGCTAAAACTCAAAGGAATTGACGGGGGCCCGCACAAGCGGCGGAGCATGTTGCTTAATTCGACGCAACGCGAAGAACCTTACCAAGGTTTGACATCACCCGGACACCTGCAGAGATGTGGGCTTCTTCGGACTGGGTGACAGGTGGTGCATGGCTGTCGTCAGCTCGTGTCGTGAGATGTTGGGTTAAGTCCCGCAACGAGCGCAACCCTTGCTCCATGTTGCCAGCACGCCTTTCGGGGTGGTGGGGACTCATGGGGGACTGCCGGGGTCAACTCGGAGGAAGGTGGGGATGACGTCAAGTCATCATGCCCCTTATGTCTTGGGCTGCAAACATGCTACAATGGCCGGTACAGAGGGTTGCGATGCCGTGAGGTGGAGCGAATCCCTAAAAGCCGGTCTCAGTTCGGATTGGGGTCTGCAACTCGACCCCATGAAGTCGGAGTCGCTAGTAATCGCAGATCAGCAATGCTGCGGTGAATACGTTCCCGGGCCTTGTACACACCGCCCGTCACGTCACGAAAGTCGGCAACACCCGAAGCCCGTGGCCCAACCACTTGTGGGGGGAGCGGTCGAAGGTGGGGCTGGCGATTGGGACGAAGTCGTAACAAGGTAGCCGTACCGGAAGGTGCGGCTGGATCACCTCCTTTCTAAGGAGCTACTTTCACCTTTCACCGGCGCGTGTTCGGTGGGGTGACAGCTCACTAGTGGAGCACTGGCTACTCGGCACAACGTGGTCAACGGCCGGCTGGTACCGCCTCTCTTCGGAGGGGAGTGGGAACGCTGGTTCTGCGGTCGCGGGGTGCCGGACACACTGTTGGGTCCTGAAGGAACGGGCATGCGTGTCTGGTTCTTCGGAGACAGGGCCAGCGGACGCCTCGCTGCTTTGGTGGGGCGCGAGCTGGTTTGCTGTTTGTTGTTTGAGATTTGCATAGTGGACGCGAGCATCTTTGTGGCCAAGTTTTTTAGGGCACACGGTGGATGCCTTGGCATCAGGAGCCGATGAAGGACGTGGGAGGCTGCGTTAAGCCTCGGGGAGTCGCCAACCAGACGTTGATCCGGGGATGTCCGAATGGGGAAACCTAGCACCAGTCATGTGGTGTTGCCTCCGCCTGAATGTATAGGGCGGTTGGTGGTAACGCGGGGAAGTGAAACATCTCAGTACCCGTAGGAAGAGAAAACAATATGTGATTCCGTGAGTAGTGGTGAGCGAAAGCGGATGAGGCTAAACCGGGCGTGTGTGATAGCCGGCAGGCGTTGCATGTCCGGGGTCGTGGGACCTTCTAGCAGTCTCTGCCGGGGTTGCGAACAGTGATAAATCGATGGGGTAGTTGAAAGCTCTGGGAAGGGCTGCCGTAGACCGTGAGAGCCGGGTAGGCGAAACCTTGTCGACTGTTTGAGGGGATCCCAAGTAGCACGGGGCTCGAGAAATCCTGTGTGAATCTGCCAGGACCACCTGGTAAGCCTAAATACTCCCTGGTGACCGATAGTGCACGAGTACCGTGAGGGAAAGGTGAAAAGTGCCCCGGTGAGGGGTCGTGAAATAGTACCTGAAACCGTGTGCCTACAAGCCGTAGGAGCTTAGTCGTTCTTCGGAGCGGCTGTGATGTGACTGCGTGCCTTTTGAAGAATGAGCCTGCGAGTTATGGTGTGTGGCGAGGTTAACCTGTGTGGGGGAGCCGTAGCGAAAGCGAGTCTGAATAGGGCGTTTGAGTCGCATGCTGTAGACCCGAAGCGGAGTGATCTACGCATGGGCAGGTTGAAGCTCAGGTAAGACTGGGTGGAGGACCGAACCCACCAGGGTTGAAAACCTGGGGGATGATCTGTGTGTAGGGGTGAAAGGCCAATCAAACTCCGTGATAGCTGGTTCTCCCCGAAATGCATTTAGGTGCAGCGTTGCGTGTTTCTTGCCGGAGGTAGAGCACTGGATGGCTAATGGGCCCGACAAGGTTACTGACGTCAGCCAAACTCCGAATGCCGGTAAGTGAGAGCGTGGCAGTGAGACTGCGGGCGATAAGGTTCGTAGTCGAGAGGGAAACAGCCCAGATCACCGACTAAGGCCCCTAAGCGTGTGCTAAGTGGGAAAGGATGTGGAGTCGCAGAGACAACCAGGAGGTTGGCTTAGAAGCAGCCACCCTTGAAAGAGTGCGTAATAGCTCACTGGTCAAGTGATTCTGCGCCGACAATGTAGCGGGGCTCAAGTACACCGCCGAAGTCGTGGCATTGACAGCTTTCGGGTTGTTGATGGGTAGGGGAGCGTCGTGCAGCCGGTGAAGCAGCAGAGTGATCTAGTTGTGGAGGCTGTGCGAGTGAGAATGCAGGCATGAGTAGCGAATCGAGGGTGAGAAACCCTCGCGCCGGATGACCAAGGGTTCCTGGGGCAGGTTAATCCGCCCAGGGTAAGTCGGGACCTAAGGCGAGGCCGACAGGCGTAGTCGATGGACAACGGGTTGATATTCCCGTACCCGCTTCAATGCGCCCATATCGAACCTCGTGATGCTAAGAGTCCTTAGCTCGGGTTGTCCTTCGGGACGGCCGTCAGGGTGAACGCTCGGACCGATCGGGTAGTAGGTAAGCGATGGGGTGACGCAGGAAGGTAGTCCAGCCCAGGCGATGGTTGTCCTGGGGTAAGCATGTAGGGCGGGACGTAGGTAAATCCGCGTTCCTTGTGCCTGAGATGTGATGCCGAGCCGATTGTGGTGAAGTGGATGATCCTATGCTGCCGAGAAAAGCCTCTAGTGAGTGTTGTGGCGGCCCGTACCCTAAACCGACTCAGGTGGTCAGGTAGAGAATACCGAGGCGATCGGGTGAACTGTGGTTAAGGAACTCGGCAAATTGCCCCCGTAACTTCGGGAGAAGGGGGACCTCTGCTGGTGATGAGTTTTGCACTCGGAGCTGGTGGGGGTCGCAGTGGCCAGGGGGAAGCGACTGTTTACTAAAAACACAGGTCCGTGCGAAGTCGTAAGACGATGTATACGGACTGACGCCTGCCCGGTGCCGGAACGTTAAGGGGACCGCTTAGTGTGAGTAATCATGCGAAGGTGAGAACTTAAGCGCCGGTAAACGGCGGTGGTAACTATAACCATCCTAAGGTAGCGAAATTCCTTGTCGGGTAAGTTCCGACCTGCACGAATGGCGTAACGACTTCCCCGCTGTCTCAACCGCAGACCCGGTGAAATTGCAGTACGAGTAAAGATGCTCGTTTCGCGCAGCAGGACGGAAAGACCCCGGGACCTTCACTACAGCTTGACATTGGTGTTTGGAACGGCTTGTGTAGGATAGGTGGGAGACTGGGAAGCTCGGACGCTAGTTCGGGTGGAGTCATTGGTGAAATACCACTCTGGTCGTTTTGGATGTCTAACTCTGGTCCGTGATCCGGATCGGGGACAGTGTCTGGTGGGTAGTTTAACTGGGGCGGTTGCCTCCTAAAGGGTAACGGAGGCGCCCAAAGGTTCCCTCAGCCTGGTTGGCAATCAGGTGTTGAGTGTAAGTGCACAAGGGAGCTTGACTGTGAGACTGACGGGTCGAGCAGGAGCGAAAGCTGGGACTAGTGATCCGGCATCGGCATGTGGAAGCGGTGTCGCTCAACGGCTAAAAGGTACCCCGGGGATAACAGGCTGATCTTCCCCAAGAGTCCATATCGACGGGATGGTTTGGCACCTCGATGTCGGCTCGTCGCATCCTGGGGCTGGAGTAGGTCCCAAGGGTTGGGCTGTTCGCCCATTAAAGCGGTACGCGAGCTGGGTTTAGAACGTCGCGAGACAGTTCGGTCCCTATCCGCTGCGCGCGCAGGAGACTTGAAAGGGGCTGTCCCTAGTACGAGAGGACCGGGACGGACGAACCTCTGGTGTGCCAGTTGTACCGCCAGGTGCACGGCTGGTTGGCTACGTTCGGGAGGGATAACCGCTGAAAGCATCTAAGCGGGAAGCTTGCCTTGAGATGAGGTCTCCCACCTGTGAGGGGTAAGGCTCCCGGTAGACGACCGGGTTGATAGGCCGGAAGTGGAAGCGCGGTAACGTGTGGAGCTGACCGGTACTAATAGGCCGAGGACTTGACCACAAAGCATTCTTGCTCGCGTCCACTAGGCAATTCTGAGACAGCAAACAGCTGTTTCGCAGGGTTGCGGCGGTTATGGCGGGAAGGAAACACCCGGTTACATTCCGAACCCGGAAGTTAAGCTTCCCAGCGCCGATGGTATTGCACTCGGGAGGGTGTGGGAGAGTAGGTCACCGCCGCACAAATATTTAATGAGAGGGCCACCCTTCGGGGTGGCCCTCTTTTTTGGTCCGGACAGATCCACAGCGTTCAGATGCGTTCGACGTTGGCGCCGCGGCAGCGGTTGCGAGTGTCGAAGACGAAGGGACTGGCCTCTTCCACCAGGTCGTAGTCGAAGCAGTCGTGGTCGGTCAGGATGGCCACGGCGTCGGCGGCGGCGAGCTCCTGGCGGGTGGCCTCGACGATCTCGACGCCTGCCGGTAGCTGGTGATCGTCGACGTACGGGTCGGCGGCGCGCACGTGGGCGCCGAGCTTACAGAGTGCGCGGGCAATGTGGATGGCGGGCGACTCGCGGCAGTCGCCCACGTTCTTCTTGTAGGCAAGGCCGAGGAGGAGCAGCCGGCTGCCCCTGAGGGGTTTGGCGCGGTCGTTCAACGCCACCGTGAGGCGGCGCACGACCTGGTCGGGCATGCTGTTGTTGATGTCGTTGGCCAGCTCCACGAACCGGAAGTTGTGCCCGAGTCCCCGCTTGACCGCCCAGGACAGGTACGACGGGTCGATCGGCAGGCAGTGCCCCCCGACGCCGGGGCCAGGGATGAAGCGCATGTAGCCGAACGGCTTGGTAGCGGCGGCGTCAATGGCCTCCCAGGCGTCGATCCCGAGCTGGTGGGCGAAGATGGACAGCTCGTTCACCAGGGCGATGTTGACGTGCCTGAAGGTGTTCTCCAGAAGCTTGCACAGTTCGGCCGCCTGGAGTGTGGACACGGGGACCACCTGCTGGACCAGCCGCTCGTAGAACGCCCGGATCCGATCCAGCGATGGCTCGTCGATGCCGGAGACGACCTTCGGCGTGTTCTCCAGCTGCCACCGCTCGTTGCCCGGGTCGATGCGTTCGGGGCTGTAGCCCAGGTGGAAGTCCTCGGGAGCGCGCAGCCCCGAGCCCTCCTCGAGCAGCGGCAGGAGGTACTCCTCCGTGGTGCCGGGGTAGGTGGTGGACTCCAGGATCACGGTGGCGCCCGGCCGTAGCAGTGGTGCGATGGAACGCCCCGCCGACGCGATATGGCGCAGGTCGGGAGCTCCGTCGCACAGTGGCGTGGGCACGGTGATCAGGCAGACATCGAACGCCTCGGCGTCCGCGTAGTCGTCGCTGGCCAGGTAGCGGCCCGTACGCAGGGCCTCGGCCAGCCGTTCGTCAGTGATGTCCTCGACATAGGACTCGGCGGCGTTCAGCCGCTTCACGCGCCACGGGTCGACGTCGATTCCCACGACGTCGAATCCCGCCTCAACCGCTCGCATGGCCAAGGGCAGGCCGACATAGCCCTGCCCCACGACCACCAGTTTCTCCCCCATATATGGACCCCGTCATTGTCGAGATGGAACACGGTCGGCTATTTGACGCCGCGGATCACGTACAGCCCTCGATGCCGTTCGACCCTGAAGCTCCGCAGCCGCAGATCCATCGCCCACCGCTGCAGGCGCCGGCGTGGCTGGGGTCGCTCGTACCGCGGCGCGAGCCAGTCGAACGTGTCGAGCACCGACCAGTCACGGATGGTCCTCTTGTCCCGCAGGTTCAGGTGCCGGTGAGTGGCGACGGGCACCAGGCGGGCCAGGCACGGCCCCGCGACGGGAACGTCGGAGAGCCCCATGGCGAGCGGGAGGAGCTTCGGTGCCGTCTCGTCCACGATCGAGTACAGGCGTGCGGGAGGAATGCGCTTGGTCAGCGGGCGCAGCAGCTGCCGTGGATGCAGGTACGAGATCGGCGCCGCGTACACGTCGATGCAGAACCGCCCACCGGGCCGCAGATAACGGAACATCGCCTTGAAGGTGCGCTCCACGTCGGGAGTGTGCTGGATGACGCCGAAGCAGAAGAGGAAGTCGAACGACTCCTCGGGCAGTGGCAGGTCGTAGATGCTGGCCTGGAACAGGCGCAGGTTGGGAAACCGGCCGTTCGACGCGGCGTTGGCATGGACCGCGCTGGAGATGTCGAAGGACGTCACGATGGCGCCGGTCTCGCAGAGCACCTCGGTGAAACGCCCGGCCCCGCTGCCGCATTCGAGCACGCTCTTGCCGTGCAGTTGCTCAGCCGTCCAGCCGCTCGCCTTCATGACGCGATCGCGGGAGATGGTCGTGCCGGAGTGGGAGTCGAGCTGGGTCAGCCGGTGCCGGTTCCACTGGTAACCGAACCCATCGGCGTAGTTGTCCGCGGGAACGAATCTCGGGATGCCGCAGTCGATCGGATAGGCGGCTGCGCAGGTCTCGCAGACGAGTTCGCTCTGGACGGTACGAAGCGAGGCGCGGCAGCGAAGGCACCGCAACTCGGAACACCAGGGAATTTGCGGATCGATGCCAGGAGGCGCTTGTTTCGGAAGAGTCATGCGGTTGACCGTTCGGTAGGCGAAACAGGATGACCGGGGCCAAGAGCGGCCACATCCTCACAGTCGCTTCATGTTACGTTGCGTGATCGAGCGGCCACGAGAATGAACGGCGGCGTGTCCCTGACCGCCCGGAGAGCGTGGAGACCCGGGGACCAGGGAAAACGCCCGCCAAGCGGCGGCAAGGACATCGCGCTGTCCAGACGTTCGCGGTGCCCGCGAGCTCCGGCCTCGTCAGGCTTGCGCACATGACCGAAGTCGAGCTCTTGCCGCGTTCGGAGCCGTCTCCCGCGCCTGCCGCCGACGGGTCGCCGGTCGGGGGCAGGCGCGCCGCCCCACTCCTGAGGTGGGCTCCAGCAGCCGCCCTGGCCGCCTGCGCGGGAGTGGTGTGCGGGCGCTACGGCGTCTCACTCTCGGACTTGACGCTGTTCGCCCTTTACGTGGTGCTGGGTCTGGCGCTGCCCGGGCTGCTGTGGATCCGCGCGCTTTACCGTCGTGACCACACCTTTCCTGAGGAATTGGCGTTGGGTACGGCGCTCGGCTACGCACTGGAGGTGCTGACCTACATTCCCGCCCGGGCGATCGGCGCGCCCCTGTTGGTCATGGCGTGGCCGCTCGGCACGTACGTCCTGTTCCTCGCGGTGCCGAGGCTGCGGGGGCACTGGAGGGCCGGGCCGCGCACCAACCGCACGCCGCGCTGGTGGCCGTGGGCCCTCACGCTGATCGTGATCTGCCTGATCCTCTGGACAGCCGTCACCTTCTTCGGCACCCACGCCCTCACCTGGCCGGCGATGGCGTCGTCCTATGTCGACATGCCCTATCACCTGGCCCTGATCGGCGAGTTGAAGCACCACGTGCCGCCGACGGCCCCGGGCGTCGCCGGCGAACCCCTGGCGTACCACTGGTTCGTCCACGTGCACGTCGCGGCGGCGAGCTGGGTGACCGGGGTGGAGCCGCTGGTCCTGCTCTACCGCCTCGCAGTCCTGCCCATGCTGGCCGCGCTCGCCGTGCTGCTGGCGGCGGTCGGCCGGCGGGTCACGGGATCGTGGGTGGGTGGGCTGGCCGCACTCGCGAGCACGGTGTTCGTCGCGGCGCCCAGCCTGTACGAGGGCAGCGCCGCCGGCGTGTTCAGCTGGGCGTCCGTGCAGTCGTGGTCGAGCCCGAGCCAGGTCTTCTGCGCCCTGCTGTTCGCTCCGGTCGTGCTCCTGGTCGTCGATCTTCTTGACGGATCGCGGCCGGCTCGGGGCCGTTGGGTGCTCCTGGCGGTCATGATGTCGGCGGTCATGGGAGCGAAGGCGACGTATCTGCCCCTGCTCGCGGCGGGGCTGGTGGCGGTCGTGGTCGTGGAGACGATCCGGTGGCGCAGGCTACCGCGGCGTGCGCCGGCCGTGCTGGGACTGACCGCAGTGTGCGTGGCCCTGTCGTATGTGCTGCTGTACAAGGGTGAGAGGCAGGGGCTCGTCCCCGATCCGCTGTCGATCATACGCGTGACCTGGAGGAATCTGACCGGCGCGGGGCCGTCGGCGGACGTGCCCTGGACCGCCGTGCTCGGGATCGGCGGGCTCTGCCTGCTGTGCGGGGCGATCACCTGGTGTGGCGTGCTGGGCCTGGTCGTGCGGCCACGGGAGCTGCTGCGCACCCCCGTCGTGCTCGGACTCGGCATGAGTCTGGCCGGGCTCGCGGCGTTCCTGCTGCTCGGGCACCCCGGCCTGTCTCAGGGGTACTTCCTGGAGGCCGCCTGCCCCTACCTGGCGATGGTGGCGGTGTCGGGGGCGCGACTCGCCATACGCGAGGCGGGCCTGACGGGCAGGGCCGTCGCCTGCGCGGGCGGCGCGGGCGTGCTGGCCGCTACCGCTGTCCGGCTGCTCTTCGGCGTCAGGATCCCGCTGCGGCCCGGCCAGAGCGAGCTGGCCCTGTACCTGCCGTACCTCGTGCTCCTCGGCGTGGTCGTGCTGGTCGCCGCCCGATGGGGCGGGCGCCGTACGCTCGCGCTGACGATCTGCCTGGTCACGGCGGCGGGGACGCCTGCCGCGTGGCTCGCGCATACGCCACTGGATCCGTACGACGGAGCATCGGCACAGGACGTACCCTCAGGGCTCCTCGAGGCGAGCCGGTGGCTGCGCGACCACTCGCTCCCTGACGACATCGTGGCCACCAACACGCACTGCCGCCTCGGATACGAGGAGCCGTGCGACAGGCGTGCCTACTGGACGGCCGCACTGACAGAACGGCGGGTGCTGGTCGAAGGATGGGCCTACGCGGCGCGCAACACCGACGGCTGGCGCCCTGGCGAGGCGGTGGCCGGCCGCCCGTTCTGGGATCGAGAGCGCATCCGGGCCAACGACGCGGTCTTCGAACGCCCCTCCGCGCAGGCGGTCCGGCGGCTGCGCGACCGCTACGGAGTGCGATGGCTCTTCGTGGACGAACGCCGCTCGGCACCCGGCTCCTCCCTCGGGTCGCTCACGAGCTTGCGGTTCCGCTCCGGCGATTTCGGCGTCTATCAGGTGGGTCGTCCGGTCCAGCGGTGACGCCAGGTCGGGGCTCGCCCAAACTGTGGCAAGGAGATCGCCCCGTGCTGATGTCCGGGCAGGACTGGACGTGTCCGATCGCCAGACTTGCGCGCATGATGAGGACCCTGCCTTCGTCCTGGTCGGCCGCAGCCGTCGTCGGCGCCCTCCTGATGAGCACGCTCGGGGCGGCCGTCCCCGACACGCGCGTGCGCCAAGAGCCTCCCGTCGACCTCGGAGAAGCGGCTGACTGCGTGGCGATGGCCGGGGAGAGGGTCACCAACACGGGCCTCACCACGCTCACCGGCGAACTCGTCGTGAATCCGGGGAGCGAGGTGGTCGGGTTCCCACCAGGGGAGGTGCGGGGAGAGATCCACTTGGGGGGTGACGCCCACGGCACCGAGGAGAAGGAGGACGCGGTCGCCGCTTATCGGGAAGCGGACGGACGTGCCTCCAACAGCGTCATCCCGCCACAGCTCGGCGGCCTTACCCTGTCGCCCGGTGTCTACGAGAGCACGGACGGCACGTTCCGCATCGACGGCACCCTCACATTGGACGCCCGCGGCGAGCCGGACGCCGTCTTCATCTTCCAGGCGGACTCGGTGTTGACCACAGCCAGGGTGAGCAACATCGACCTGGTGAACGGCGCCCAGGACAACAATGTCTTCTGGCAGGTCGGCGCCGACGCCAGCCTCGGCAAGTACTCCACCTTCCGCGGCAACCTCCTGGCGTGGAACTCGATCAGCGTGGCATTCGGCGCGGCGGTCTACGGCCGCACCATGGCGCTCAATGAGGCGCTCCACTTCGAAGGCACCGACATCCTGCCCGCCACCCGGGTCACGCTGCCGGTCAACCCGCCCACCTCGACGTCTCTGACGTCTTCTCCCAACCCGTCACGCAACGGGGAGCCCGTCACGTTCACCGCGACGGTCAGCGGAAACGTGCAGGGATTCCGACCCACGGGGACGGTGCTCTTCATGGAGGGCACCACCATCATCGGTTCGGCCTACGCCGACGAGACCGGGGTCGCGCGGTTCACCACGGCCGAGCTCACCAGAGGCGTGCACGAAATCCACGCGGTCTATACGGACGGAGGGACCGCGGTACACGAGGCCTGGGTCCTCTTCGCGCCGAGCGAGTCTTCGGTCATAACGCAACAAGTGCTTAATCGGCGGTAAGTAATCGTATATGCGGACAGGTCGGGCGCCTTTGTCGAAGGATGGGCGCTGTTTGCCGGCAACGTAGTCCATATCAGGCGTTGCCCATTCAGTGTCGGGGTATTTCGGGCACGTCAGAAAGGGGGCTATCGTGATTTCTCGCCGCGGTATATCGGCCGTCGCATTGATGCTGGCCTGTGGGACATCGGGCGTGGTGGACGCGGGAGCCGCGCGGGCCGGCTCTGTCGCTGGGACGGTGCCGGCGGCTGTTTCCGGCCTGTGGATGAACCAGGGGCACCTGGCGGCTTCCTGGCGGTGCCACGGGAAACGCTGCCGCGTGTGCCGGCGTGGTTCGTGTGTGCGCGTGTTTCGCGGACCGAGAGGCCTGCGAGGACCGATCGGGCCGATAGGGCTGCCGGGCTTCAGGGGCTCGGAAGGCCCCACCGGTCCGCGGGGATTCAAAGGAACGCGAGGTCCCGAGGGACCACAAGGCCCCGCAGGTCTGAAAGGTCCCCCAGGACCGGCGGGACCGGCGGGACCAGAAGGCCCGGAAGGCCCGGAAGGCCCCAGAGGGCCGCAGGGCCTGCCCGGGTCGTCCACCGCGGTCGACTCGACGCTCGTCTCCCTGACGTTCCCGCCCTTCGACACGAACTTCACCGCGTACGCCTCGGACGGGATCGCCTGGATCCTGGACCCGCGCACCCCCCTGCCCGGGGCGTGGCACAGCCTCGCGTCGGTGCCGGGGTACCCCGAGGGCGTGGTCGGCGTCTCGCTGACCGAACTCGCCGAGCCCCTCAGCAGCCTGCTGATCACCGTGGCGACCTCCGGCGGCGGTCTCGCTCAGACGAAGTGCATTCTGACCGAGCCGCCACCGCCACCGGGGCCGGCCTGGGGAACCAAGTACTGCGACAGGTTCACCGCCATCCCCCCGCCGAAGGACCAGCAGTGATGATCAGGGTGCCTCGAATATGAGGTCGACCCAGTAGTTGCTGGCGTTGTAGGTGCTGGTGGGGAAGGACGGCGAGGCACCGTAGGTGTAGACGTCGTTACCGCCCTCGAAGCCGTCTTCGAGGGCGGTGAGAGGACCGCTGTCGCGGGCCGAGGTGAAGTAGGGCCGGTTGTAGGACCAGAACCCGGATGTGGTGTGGTACGAGGCGATGTAGGTGGTGTCGGCGTCGATGGAGACCGGCGTGGAGAAGTAGGCCTCTTGCCAGCCGGTTGCGGATTCGCCGGTGAAGGTGACGCTGGCCAGGAGTTGGCCGCCGGTGGTCCACAGGCCGCCGGTGTGGGTGCCGGTGTTCTGGGAGCCCTTGTAGAAGCGGATGCCCTGGACGACCCCGTCCGAGATCGACCTGAACTTCACGCCGAGGGTGACCGCCCGGTTGTCCGATGACTGGTTGGCAGGTGTCGCCGAGTCGCTCCAGAGGCTGTCCGCCGATGTGAACATGACGTCGACCCAGTAGTTGCTGGCGTTGAAGGTGCTGGTGGGGAAGGACGGCGAGGCGCCGTAGGTGTAGACGCCGTTGCCGCCGTCCGCGCCGTTCCGAAGCGCGGTGAGGGGGTCGTGGGTGAACGCGGTCGTGAAGTAGGGCCGGTTGTAGGACCAGAATCCGGATGTGGTGTGGTAAGAGGCGATGTAGGTGGTGTCGGCCTTGATCGTGACCGGCGTGGAGAAGTAGGCGTTCTGCCAGCCGGTTGCGGATTCGCCGGTGAAGGTGACGCTGGCCAGGAGTTGGCCGCCGGTGGTCCACAGGCCGCCGGTGTGGGTGCCGGTGTTCTGGGAGCCCTTGTAGAAGCGGATGCCGTGGACGAGCCCGTCCGAGGCCGACCTGAACTTCACGCCGAGGGTGACCGCCCGGTTGTCCGATGACTGGTTGGCGGGCGTCGTCGAGTCGCTCCAGAGCGAGGTCGTCACGTCCTGGACGACGACGTTGGATGTGCTCGGCGCGAAATTGATCGGCTGTTCGCCGTTGAAGGTGATGCCGCCCAGGAAGACGGCGGTGATGTAGTGCTGGCCCTCGGTGAAGTCCGGGACGGTCACCGTGGCGGGAGTTTCGCCGTCGAAATGGTCCTGCCCGATGGTGGTCGCGCCATCCTTGAAGACCACGTCGCCTTCGGGAGTCACCGGCTCCGAGCCGCCGTCGACCGTCGCCGAGAAGGTGACGCTGTCGTCAGGGGTGGAAGGGTTGAGCGATGAGGACAGGGCCGTGGTGGTGGGCGGGCGGTCCGGCAGGCTGACTCGCGTGGCCGGGATACCCCCCGTCCCCTGGATCGTGACCGAGGAGTTGAGTGAGAAGACCCGGCCGAACACCGCCGCTCCGCTGTTGACCGTGGCCGCGGTCGACGCGAGCGCGTTCCCGCGGAAGGTGCAGAACGTGCCCAGGGTCACCGAGCCGGTGATCTGCCAGAAGACGTTCTTTTCCTGGGCGCCGCCGACCAGGTTGATGTTGCTGACGTTGGCCGTCGTGAGCGAGGACGCTCTGAAGACGAAGACCGCGTCGGGGTCGGCCTGGGCGTCGAGCGTCAGGGTCCCGCTGATGCTGAAGGTTCCGTTGGTGGAGGCGTAGACGCCCGGGGTCTTGGTCGTTCCGCCGAGCGCGGGAGCGACGGTGTTGTCGACCGGGCGGCTGGCGAGGTCGTTGTAGGCGCTCACCGCGTCGGCCTTCGCGGCGATCGCGGTGGAGTCGTTCGTGTGGATGGTGCCGCTCACCGTGCCGGGCGGGAATCCCGACACCGAGGTGCCCGGGCTCACGCCCAGATCTCCGGTGACCGCGGTCTGACCCGAGTTCGACACCGACGTTCCCGCCAGCACCGCGAAGGACTGGGCGTCGCCGAGGTCCACCGGGCCTGTGTCGGCGTGCGCGGCGAGCGGGGTCGCGACGATCGCTCCGGTCGCCAGGACGGACGCGAGTATCCCTGCGAGGAGGGAGTGGCGCCGGCGACGACGAGGAGAACTTCCGCCGGGCGGGTTCGTGTGGGTGGCGTTGGTGGACTGGCTGGTTGGCCCGTGATCAGGCTGAGAATTATGCATGGAACTCAACTTCTTGGGTGATTCTCACGGAATGTCTGGTGACAGCTCTACGGGTATGCGGCGCGTAAAGCCCAATATCGCTATTCGTCCGGATTTGGTGCCCACGACAGTATTCGAGGGCCCTAATGGGGCGAAGTTTAATGACTTTACTGCGGCAACTCTTCGCAGACCAGCAGCGAAACCAGAATTTCGCCTGGTGGACAGCTGTCGACCGCATTTCGCGCTATTTTGTGTTTTACAATGAAATAGCGTGAAAGGCTCGGTGGAAACAGTCGCGACACGCCCCCGACCGTGTCAGAGGCCGACGTGCTACTTACTGTGGGTACGACTGTGATCCCTCAAGGTGATCGCGCGAGATCGCCCAGCCATCTACGGAGGCATCGTGTGCGGCATAGCCGGAATCGTGTCGATGTCGCGGCCCGACAGCACCTGGCCGGGGCGGGGCGCTGCTGCAGATTCAGGAAAGGTCCCGCAGTGGCGCCAAGAGATGGATCCGGCCTCCGGCGCATCGCGCTCCTCATCGGACAGCTGCTGCTCGCTCGTGCAGTGCCTGCCGATCCTGGCGCACGTGACCGTCGCCGGCGTGGTCGTCTGCTGACGGTGTCGACAGCTCTGCCGTTCTTCCTCGCCGTGCGCGGGCTGTAGCCGATCTCGCCGCGCCTGGACCGCGATCTCGTACGGCTTCAGCTCAGCCTCTCCAGCAGATACCACGTCGGCTGGGTGGCCATGTACCTCCTCGTCACCATCGACGTCGTGCTCCTCAACGTCATGGACTCCTCGGCCGAGGTGGGCGCCGCACTCGCGTCGACCGTCACCTACATCCTCATGGCGTTCATGGAAGCGTCCCGTTTCCTCAGATCCACGGGGCTGGCGGCGCGGGAGCTGGTCCCCGGTCCGGCCGACCTGCGGCCCCGCAGCCCGCGGCGCTGTGACACCGGCGTACTCCGCAAGCCGCCGGTAATGGCTCGGCAAGGAATGGCCGAGCGGGGCGCGCCTAGGGCGCCTCGGGCCGGTGGTGCCCGCGTTGAATGGATTTCGCCTGTCCGGGCAGCCTCGACCGCCGCACGCAGCAAAGGCCCGACGATGCACCCTGTTGACGGATATCCACCCTGCCCTTCCACGGAGGGCCTCGGCACAGGACCGGGCGAAGCGGCGGACCGCATCCTGATCAATGATCTCGCCCGGCACGCGGGCTCGACGGGGTCCGCTGTGCAAGCGGCCGTAGAGCGCGTACTCAAGAGCGGTTGGTACGTGCTGGGGGAGGAGGGGGAGTCCTTCGAACGGGATTTCGCCGACTACTGCGGCACGACTCACTGCGTGGGCGTCGCGAACGGGACCGACGCCATCGAGCTCGGCCTTCGCGCGCTCGGAGTCGGCGCGGGCAGCCGGGTCGCCACGGTCGCGAACGCCGGCTTCTACACCGCCACCGCGCTGCTGGCCCTCGGTGCCTGGCCCGTGTTCGTGGACGTGGACCGGGACACGAAGCTGATGGATCTGGCCCAGCTCCGGCGTGCCGTGGACGGCGAGCGCCTGGACGCGATCGTGGTCACCCACCTGTTCGGCCTCCTGCATGACATGGAGGCCGTCCTGGCAATCGCAGCCAGGGCCGGCGTGCCGGTGTTCGAGGACTGCGCGCAGGCCCACGGCGCCGCCCGGGACGGGCGGCGGGCCGGCGGCTTCGGCGCGGCCGCGGCGTTCAGCTTCTACCCGACGAAGAACCTCGGCGCGCTCGGCGACGGCGGCGCCGTGGTCACCGGCGACGCGGACGTGGCCACCCGGCTGAGGCGGCTGCGGCAGTACGGGTGGGAGTCGAAGTACCGAGTCGGTCCCGGTGGGGGCCGCAACAGCCGCCTGGACGAGTTGCAGGCGGCCGTCCTGCGCGCCAAGCTGCCCTTCCTGGACGGCTGGAACCGGCGACGCCGGGACATCGCGACCCGCTACTCGCGGGAGATCATCCATCCGCGGGTCCGGTGTCCGCCTGTTCACGGCGAGGAGTCCGTCGCCCACCTCTATGTGGTGGTCTGCGACGAGCGCGAGGTGCTGCGTGCCCGGCTCGCCGGCGCGGGCGTGGCGACCGACGTGCACTATCCCGTTCCCGATCATCGTCAGCGCCCGCTCGCCGATCTCGGTCTCCGCCAGAGGCTCGCGGTGACGGACGACCTGGCGGACTCGATCGTGACGCTTCCCTGCTATCCCGAACTCTCCGACGCCGAGGTCGCACGCGTGATCTCGTGTATCAACACGTGGTGAGGCCATGCTCTCGGTGATCGTTCCCGTATACCGCAATGCGGAGTTCGTCCCACGATTGATCGCTGAGTTCACGGACATCAGCGCGACCGTCGCGGAACGTCACCGCATGCCGGTGGAGTTCGTCTTCGTCGTGGACGGAAGCCCCGACAACAGCTTCGACCTCCTCAAAGCGGCCCTGCCGGAGGCGCCGTTCCGATCGCAGTTGCTGCTGCACGCGCGGAACTTCGGCTCCTTCGCCGCCATTCGCACGGGTCTCCGAGCCGCCAAGGGCGACTACTTCGCGGTCATGGCGGCGGACCTCCAGGAGCCACCCGACCTGGTGATCACGTTTCTCGACAGGCTCGTGAACGACGTCGCCGACATCGTGGTGGGTGTGCGCGAGAGCCGGGACGATCCGGGGATGACGCGTCTGTCCGCCAATCTCTTCTGGCGCTTCTACCGGCGTTTCGTCCTGCCCGAGATCCCCGCGGGCGGGGTGGACGTCTTCGGCTGCAACCAGCGCATCCGTGACGAGCTGCTCCGGCTGGAGGAGGCCAACACCTCGCTGGTGGGGCTCGTGTACTGGCTCGGCTTCCGGCGCGGCGAGGTGCCGTACCGGCGGCGGGAACGGGCGCACGGCAAGAGCTCGTGGACACTCGCCAAGAAGATCGACTATCTCCTGGACAGTGTCTTCGCCTTCACTGACCTGCCCATCCGCATCCTCACGGTCATCGGCCTCCTGGGCTTCCTGGTCGCCGGATGCCTGGCGATCTTCGTCTTCGCCATGCGGCTGGCCGGCCAGATCGAGGCGGCGGGCTACGCGGCCACGATCGTGGTCATCACGTTCTTCGGCGCGCTCAACACGCTGGGCGTTGCCTTCATCGGGTCCTATGCCTGGCGAAGTTACGAGAACACGAAGAGACGGCCGCTCGCTCTCGTCCGCACCGCGCGCTCTTTCGAGGGATCGTGCGACAGCGGCGTCGGCCTCGTTTCCACAGGCGGGCGGTCATGAACGACGTCTTCATGCATCCGCGGGCCCTGTGCGAGAGCGTGACCGTCGGCTCGGGCACGCGGGTCTGGGCGTTCGCGCACGTCCTGCCGGGCGCTCGGATCGGCCGCGAGTGCAACATCTGTGACGGGGTGTTCGTCGAGAACGACGTCGTGCTGGGCGACCGGGTTACCGTCAAGTGCGGCGTCCAGCTCTGGGACGGGATCACGATCGAGGACGACGTCTTCATCGGCCCCAACGCCACGTTCACCAATGACCGGTTCCCGCGCAGCAAGGTCTATCCGGATTCGTTCGACCGTACCGTCGTCAGGGCCGGAGCCTCCATCGGCGCCAACAGCACCATCCTGCCCGGAGTCGAGATCGGCACCGGTGCGATGGTGGGCGCGGGGGCCGTGGTGACGCGGTCTGTGCCGCCGAACGCGATCGTGGTCGGCAACCCCGCCCGGATCACGGGCTACGTCGCGGACAGGGAGGATCCTGGCATTCCGCTGCTGCGAGCCGATGGCGCTGGGTCGCCCGGCAGGGTGGCGCTGGGCGTGGGGAGCGCGAGCCTGCACGAGCTGAGGGTGGCGAAGGACCTGCGCGGCGAGCTGTCGGTCGGCGAGTTCGAGCGCGAACTGCCCTTCACGCCCGCGCGCTACTTCCTCGTCTTCAACGTGCCGAGCAGGGAAGTGCGGGGCGAGCACGCGCACAAGCAGTGCGAGCAGTTCCTCGTCTGTGTGCACGGCTCGTGCGGCATCCTCCTCGACGACGGGCGCAACCGGCGCGAGATCACCCTCGACCGCCCCAGCCGCGGCGTGTACATGCCGGCCATGCTCTGGGGGACGCAGTATCGCTACTCGCCGGACGCCGTGCTCCTGGTGTTCGCCTCGCACCATTACGACCCCGACGACTACATCCGTTCGTACGACGACTTCCTGCAGATCGTCTCCGGCGCACCGGTGCCCATATGAGGAACTAACTCTCTTACGTTGGCAACGGGTGGCAAGCCCTTCGGCAAAAGGAAAGGTGGCGCACGGCTCGCCCGATTCGCGCCGCGCATAAATTCGAGTGGACAGAGTTCCAGTCCACCATGCGTTCCTCGCGGAAGGGTACATGGAGCGGTGAAGGCACTTGTTCTGGCGGGCGGTAAGGGCACCAGGCTGCGCCCGCTTACCCACACTTCGGCGAAGCAACTGGTCCCCATAGCCAACAAGCCCGTGCTCTACTACGGGCTTGAGGCGATCAAAGACGCCGGTATCACCGAGGTCGGCATCATCGTCGGTGACACGGCCCGCGAGGTGCGGGAGGCGGTGGGTGACGGTTCCAGGTTCGGTCTGGAGGTGACCTACATCCCGCAGGAGGAGCCGCTGGGGCTGGCGCACTGCGTGCTGATAGCCAGGGACTTCCTCGCCGACGAGTCGTTCGTCATGTACCTCGGGGACAATTTCCTGGTGAACGGCATCGCGGACCTGGTGGACGCCTACCGAAGGGCCGACTACGACGCCCAGATCCTGCTCACCAAGGTCGCCGAGCCGCAACTCTACGGAGTCGCGGAACTCGGTCCCGATGGGGAGATCATCGGGCTGGAGGAGAAGCCGGAGCACCCGCGCAGCGATCTCGCCATCGTCGGCGTGTACACGTTCTCTCCCGCGATCCATGACGCGGTCCGCGCCATCAACCCGTCGGCGCGCGGCGAGCTGGAGATCACCGACGCGATCCGCTGGCTCGTCGACAACGGCCATCGCGTGCAGTCGCACCTGGTCAGCGGCTACTGGAAGGACACCGGGCGGCTGCAGGACATGCTGGAATGCAACCGTATCGTCCTGGAGACCGTGGAGCGCGACATCAAGGGGACCGTCGACGCGCTCTCCGAGATAACCGGGCGCGTCGTCATCGAGCCCGGCGCCGTGGTCGAGCACTCGGTGATCCGCGGTCCCGCGGTCCTCGGCGCCAACACGAAGATCATTGGATCTTACATCGGTCCCTACACCTCCGTCGGGGAGGGCTGCGTGCTGGAAGGGGCCGAAGTGGAGTACAGCATCATCCTCGGGGAGTCCTCCATCGTCGGGGTCTCCGGCCTCACCAACTCGCTCATCGGCCGCAACGTCGAGGTCACCCGCGCCACGGGCCTGCCCAACATGAACCAGCTCATGGTCGGCGACCACAGCAAGATCCAGGTGCGCGCATGAAGATCCTGGTCACGGGCGGCGCTGGATTCATCGGCTCCCACTACGTGCGATCGCTGCTGTCCGGCCGCCATGCCGGCTACGAGGGTGCCCACGTGACGGTGCTGGACAAGCTCACCTACGCCGGTAACCCGGCGAACCTCCACCCGGTCGCCCGGCACCCGCGCTACGCCTTCGTCCACGGGGACATCACCGACGCGCGGCTGCTCGCCGACGTGGTGCCGGGCCATGACGTCATCGTGAACTTCGCCGCCGAAACGCACGTCGACCGGTCGATCGACGGTCCCGGCGACTTCGTCCTCACCAACGTGTACGGCACGCAGCGGCTGCTGCAGGCCGCGCTCGAGGCGGACGTGAGGACCATGATCCAGGTCTCAACCGACGAGGTGTACGGATCGATCGACACGGGATCGTGGACCGAGCGGGAGCCGCTGCTCCCCAACTCGCCGTACTCCGCGGCCAAGGCCGGCTCCGACCTGCTGTGCCGCGCCTACCACCAGACCTACGGGCTGGACATCCGCGTGACGCGCTGCACGAACAACTACGGCCTGTACCAGTACCCCGAGAAGGTCATCCCGCTCTTCGTCACCAACCTGATCGACGGACTGCCCGTGCCCTTGTACGGCGACGGCGGCAACGTCCGCGAATGGCTCCACGTCGACGACCACTGCCGCGGCATCCAGCTCGTGCTAGACAAGGGCTCGCCCGGCGAGACCTACAACATCGGCGGCGGCGTCGAGCTCACCAACAAGGAACTCACCCAGCGGCTGCTCGACGCGTTCGGCGTCGGCTGGGAGATGGTCACCCACGTGGACGACAGGCTCGGGCACGACCGGCGCTACTCGGTCGACAGCGGCAAGCTCCGCGCCCTCGGCTACGAGCCCCTGGTCGAGTTCAAGACCGGGTTGGCCGAGGTGGTGCGCTGGTACCAGGAGAATCAGTCGTGGTGGCGGCCGTTGAAGCGGGCGGCCGGCTGAACCGTACGCACTGCTCGCTCTCACGAAATTGCGGCCCGGCATGTGCGCATGCCGGGCCGCCCCATGTGCGGAGACCGGGGGAGCGCGGGCCCACCGCCTTCCCCCGGTCCCCGGTCCCCGGTCAGGGGGAGAACACCAGGTCCACCCAGTAATTGCTCGAGTCGAAGGTGCTGGTCGGGAAGGTGCTCGTCGCGCCGTAGGTGTAGACGCCGTTGCCGCCCGATGCGCCGTCCGCGAGCGCGACGAGGGGGTTCCTGAAATACTGCGTGGTGAAGAACGGCCTGTTGACGGAGAAGAAGCCCGTCGGCGTGTGATAGGCGGCTATGTAGGTGGTGTTCGCGCTGATGGCGACGGGCGTCGAGAAGGCCACCTGCTGCCAGCCGGACGCGGTCTCGTTGGTGAAGGTGGCGCTCGCGAGGAGTTGACCGTCCGTGGTCCACAGGCTTCCCGTGTGGGTGCCCGTGTTCTGCGGGCCCTTGTAGAAGCGGATGCCCCGCACCAGGCCGCTCCTGGTCGCCTGGAACTTCACGCCGAGGGTGACCGCCCTGTTGTCCGCGGACTGGACGGCCGGCACCGCTGAGAGGTCCCAGAGGCTGCTCGACGGCACGAAGACCAAGTCGACCCAGTAGTTTCTTTCGATGTAGGTGCTGCTCGGGAACGTGGGCGTGGCCCCATAGCTGTAGACGCCGTTGCCGCCGACCGTTCCACTCGCGGGAGCGGTGAGCGGGCCGTTCGCGTAGCTGTCATCGAAGTAGAAGGACGACACGGCATACCGGCCGACTGTTGTGTGATACGAGGCGACGTACGTGGTGCCGGCGGCGATGACGACGGGAGCGGAGAACGTCACCTGCTGCCAGCCGGACGCGGTCTCGTTGGTGAAGGTTGCGCTGGCGAGCAGCTGGCCGTCGGCGCTCCACAGGCTTCCGACGTGGGTGCCGGTGTTCTGCGTGCCCTTGTAGAAGCGGATGCCCTGCACGATGCCGCTGGTGGACGCCCTGAACTTGACGCCGAGCGTGACGGCCTTGGTGTCGCCGGCGATGGTCGAGGGGGTCGTCGAGTTGTCCCAGAGGCTGCTCGACGGCACGTAGTCCACGTCCACCCAGTAGTTGCTTTCGTTAATGGTGCTGGTCGGGAACGTGCTCGTCGCGCTGTAGGTGTAGACGCCGTTGCCGCCGGCGACCGCCTTGCTGGCTGGAGCGGTGAGCGGGCCGTTCGTGTACTGCGTGGTGAAGTAGTGCCGGTCCACCGAGAAGTGCCCATTCGGGGCGTGGTAGGAGGCCACGTACGTGGTGCCGGCAGTGACGGGGACGGGTGTGGAGAAGTTGACCTGCTGCCAGCCCGACGCCGTCTCGTTGCTGAAAATCGCGGTGGCCAGCAGCTGGCCCGTGGAGCTCCACAGGTTGCCGGTATGCGTACCCGTGTTGCCGGCTCCCTTGTAGAACCTGATCCCGCGGATGTAGCCCGGGCTGCTGGCCCGGAACTTCACGCCGAGTTCGACGGCGTTCGGATCGTTCTGCGAGGTGATGGTCGGCACGGTCGTGGATGGCCACAGCGTGCACGGCGGGCAGTTCAGGCCGACCGTGACCGTCCGCTGCGTGGTCGTCGTCTGGATGTTGCCGATGTCGTCGACGGCCCTCACCATGATCGTCACTGGGCCCGCGGTGGCCGGCGTCGTCCAGCTGAACTGCCAGTTGGTCCGGCCCACCGCCTGCCGCCACTGGTTGCCACCGTCCACGGAGACCTCGACCGCGGCCACCACGCCGCCGCCCGTGTCGGTCGCGGTGCCCTGTATCTGGGTGAGCGTTGCCGTCGAGACGACGCCGTTGCTCGCCGGGTTGGTGATCGCCGCAGTGGGCGGCGCCGTGTCGGTGGACGGGATCGCGGGCACCAGACCCGACTGGATGCTGGCGGGCTGCAGGCCCATGTCGGCCAGAAGGTTGACGGTCGCCTGCTGCATGTTGATGTTGGCGGGCGGGCCCGGATTGTCGTGGACGGCGTCGAGGCCCCACGCCCACTGGACGGTCCCGGCCCCGAACACGTAGGTGCCGTTGGAGGTCCGGTAGAGCGTCAGGCTGTGAGTGGCGGTTCCCGCTCCGTACGTGGCGCCGAAGTCGAGCAGGTACAGCGACGAGGTCGTCACGGTCGTCCTCGAGAATCTCACCAGGCCGAACGGGCTGAACTGGTCGTCGGGGGCCTCGTCCCATTCGTAGCCGAGCGTGCCCGTCGGGAAGACGGCAGTCTGCCCCGGCTGGAGGTTGGCCACCGACGTGTTCCGCCACAGTCGCATGCTGGCGAACTCCGAGGGCACGGTGATGGCGTCATTCGCGCGCCCGTTGATGCGGAACAGCGTCCCGGTGAGCGCGTTCTCCGGCCTGCCGCCGTTCGACGGTGGGGAGAAACGCGGGTCACGCCAGGTCCCCGTCCACTGCGGGGAGGGGTCGATCTTGGCGTTCGCCAACGTCTCCTTGTAGCAGACGAGCGTGCGGAAGGGGGTGTTGGTGCCGTCGATACTCGCTTCCCAGCGGGTCTTCCAGAAGACCTCGTTCCCGGAGAAGAAGGTCAGGTTGACCCCGCCGTCCCTGGCGGCCTGGACGTTGTCCCGCATGTCGTCGGACCAGTACTCGTCGTGGCCGGACGACATGTAGACCTCGTGATTCAGCAGTTGCCCGGGCTTGGAGGACGTGTCCACGGTGCTGAAGTAGCTGACGTCGTAGGCGTTGGCCTCGATCCAGCGCACCATGGGGTACTCGTCGTTGAAGAACCTGCTGCGGGTGTCGTAGGGGCGGTTGAAGCTCACCTTGTACGCACGGTTGTCCGGCGAACCGCGATAGAGGCTGTTGCCGCCGTAGCGGTTGTACGCCTGCCAGGTGGAGTCGGAGGCCTGGATCAGGAGTTGGGAGTTCCTGGCGTCGTCACGTATGACGAAGATCATTTGGCTCATGCCGGAGACGCCGTCCTCTCTGATGAGGTTGGCGATGTAGACGCCTGAGACGGCGGTGGTCGGCACCGGCCACGACGCCGACTCGGCCCAGTTACCGCAGTCGATCAGTCCGGTCGTCGTGTCGTTCAGGCAGTCCGGCTGTGACTGGGGAAGGGGCACGGAGGGTTGGACGGTCGCCATTTGCCGGGCACCCAAGCCGCTGTAGTAGCCGAGCCTGAAGATCTCGATACGGTAGTCCGTGGCAGCGGTGCTCACCTTGAAATGAACGGTCTCGCCCTTGTTCACGCTGGCCTGCGTAGGGAAGCCGGAGATGAACGCGTTCTGAACGGACAAGTCCCATTGGCTCGGCGGGTTGCCGGGCAGGCTGTTCTCGATGCAGATGACGGAGTCCGGCGGGCAGTCGGCCCGCTTTTTCTTGGCCCGCGCGGATGCGGCCCTGATCCGCTTGCGGAAGGCAGCGGAGTTTTCCTTCGGTTTCATGCCCGGCAGCCGTGGGAAAGCCGTCTCGGAGAGCTGGTTCTCCGGCTGCTCTGCGCTGTGCGAGTGGTCCGCGGACGTCAGCGCCGCCGACGGTGGCGGCGTCGGTGGCGCGGGCGGTGAGTCGGGGCCCAGCAGGCTGATCAACGACACCACGCCGCCGCCGAAACCGACGAGCGCCGTCCGCAGCAGCCGCCGCGTCCAGCGACTGGCACTCTTCTGGTTGTGTCGCACGAAGCCTCCGGTAGCCATCCATCGCCGTAGCCAGATGGGAAGGAGTTTGGCGACGCGGCCCGCCGGGGAACATTCTGGATGACCTCATGATCCGATGTTTTTGCCGTCACTTTCTTGCGCCCTAAACCAGCGAACCCGACACGGCCGAATCACGCGGATACGTGCCGGCCCGCGCTGCTCACAGAGGGTTTCATCGCACCGTCCTGCTTCGTTACGGCGTTTCTGGAACAGACCTGGCGTTTTTGGCGGCCTGTGTCGTGCTCGCTCTCGTGCTTTCCGGCCTGCTGCTCGTGCTGCTGTTCCGGCTGGGTGCGCTGCCCATGCTCGCCCTCGGCCTGATGGTGATGGCGGTCAACGCGATGACCAGGCGCGGACCGCTGTGGCCGGCGATGGTCGCGCTCGGGATGACGGTCGCCGCGGGCAGGCTCCTCGCCTCTGCTCTCGCTCACGACCTTGTTAGGGAATGGCAAGGACTCCCCCAG
Source organism: Nonomuraea sp. CA-141351 (assembly GCF_050944675.1). Lineage (NCBI taxonomy): Bacteria > Bacillati > Actinomycetota > Actinomycetes > Streptosporangiales > Streptosporangiaceae > Nonomuraea > Nonomuraea sp. CA-141351. Next base: position 11,895,921 of record NZ_CP191982.1, on the reverse strand, counting down.
TGGCGAGGGTCCTGGACTCGTGATGATCCTCAGCGCGGACACACTCCATTCATGGCCACATCTCAACAAGGATCGCTAACAAACGTCCAACCAACGTGGCTCCCTGGACAGAGGGAACATTCCGTTCGCTCCGGGTGGGCGCGGCGTGCCTTTGACTGGCTGCCGGGGGTGCTCACGCTCGGCTTCACTGCGGCCGTGCTGAATCGCTATGGCGTTTCCGTCTCGGATATGGCTTTCTACAGTGCGTATCTTGTGCTGTGTGTCGCGCTCCCGGGCCTGCTCTTGATCCGTGCCCTCTATGGTGGCACGCGCACTCTCGCAGAGGAGTTGGCGCTTGGTCTCGCGCTCGGACTCGCCGTGGAACTGGCGGTCTACATTCCGGCCCGGGCGGCGGGATCTCCGCTGCTTGTCCTGGTGTGGCCGATCGCCACGTACATCATCTTCCTCGCCGTGCCTCGGCTTCGCACGCACTGGAAAGCCGGCCCCAGGTCCTCCTCCCCGCTCTGGTGGCCATGGGCGCTCGCACTGATCGTCTGCTATCTCGTGGCCGAGAGTGCCTATAAACACTTCGGCGCCGAACCGCTCACCTGGCCGGCATTGGCGCAGTCTTCTCCTGTCGACACCTCTTATCACCTCGGGCTCATCGGTGAGTTGAAGCATCACGTGCCGCCGATGAATCCCGCAGTCGCCGGCGAACCGCTTCTTTATCACTGGTTCGTGTACGCGCACTGGGCCGCCGCCAGCTGGATAAGCGGAGTGGAGCCCATGGTGTTGCTGCTTCGACTGGGCGTGCTGCCCATGCTGGCCGCGTTCGTCGTCCTGGTCGCGATGCTTGCACGGCGGGTGATCGGATCGTGGATGGGCGCCGTGCTCGCTGTCGTGGTCACACTCGGCCTGGGTGCCCCCCGCTTGTTCCTCGGCTCATTCGCGGCGTTCACCTGGGGCGGAATCCGCGATGCCGCATGGACAAGCCCCACGTTCACCTTCGGGTCGCTGCTGCTCGTGCCGATCGTCCTGATCTCGGTCGATCTGCTCGGGCGGCGCAGGAACGACCTCGCGGTATGGCTTCTCCTGGGCGTCTTCCTCATGGCGGTGATGGGTGCCAAGGCCACCTGTCTGCCCATGCTCGTCGTGGGGCTGGCAATGGTGACGGCGGTGACGTGGTGGAAGCGGCGCCAACTGCTGTGGCCCGCGCTCGCCGCGCTCGGGATGACGATCGCCTGCCTGCTTTTCGCGCAGTTCGTGCTCTTCGGCGGGGCTCGGCAGGGAATGCTCATCGCGCCCTTCTCCTACATGGGAACCATATGGCATGACCTGACCGGCACGTCAGTGGACATCCAGCCACCGCTGATGTCCTTGTTCGGCGTGGCAGCGGTGTACCTGCTGGCGTGGGCTGTCACATGGAGCCCGGTCCTCGGACTGCTGAGTCGGCCATGGTTGCTCATCCGCTCCGACGTGGTGCTCATGCTCGGTATAGCCGCTGCCGGCCTCGGCGCGGTGGTCATGTTCGACCATCCGGGCAGGAGTCATTTGTACTTCCTGTGGGGGTCGTTTCCTTATCTCGCGATCATCGCGGTGTTCGGGGCCTTCGTCATGCTGCGGCAAGCACGCGTGCCGCTCCGCGTAACCCTGTGCGCGATCGGCGCAGGACTGGTCGGCGCCTACGCCATCCCCGTCCTGTGGGGCCTTCGACCGCCGCTCGACCCCGGCCAGCTGGACACCGTCTACGTACCATATGTCGCGCTGGTGGTCGTCATCGCACTAGGGGCCACGGCTGTCGTGGCCACGAGGTCGGGGCTCCGCGGATGGGCTCTCGTAATCTCGGCGGTCGCTGCCATTGGTCTGCCTGCTGCCTACCACGTACGTGTTTTCACCTTCTTGTCACGCGGTGGCGAGGAAACGTCCGCCTCCGCGGCGCAGGCGTCGGCGATTCCGCAAGGCGTTCTGGCAGCGGCACGATGGATTCGCGCCCACTCGGCCCCTGACGATCTGGTCGCCACGAACGTGCATTGCCGGTGGGGCTACGAGAACCCATGCGACGGCCGGCAGTTCTGGTCTTCCGCGCTGACCGAGCGGCACATGCTCGTCGAAGGGTGGACATACACAGTAAAGAATGTGGAAAGCTGGAAACCAGGGCAATTGGCCCGGAACCAGCCCTTCTGGGATCCGGAACGACTCGAGGCGAACGAAGCGGCCTTCCAGTCGCCGTCACCAGGCACGATCCAGCGTCTGCGAGTGCAGTACGGCGTGCGCTGGCTCCTGGTTGACGAACGCCGGCTGCCCCCAGGCTCCCGGCTGGGGGAGTTCGCCGAACTGCAGTACCGTGCCGGCGACTACGCCGCTTACCGGCTCCCCGCATCGGACAGGATAGCCGTGCCTCAGCCCGGATCCGCGGCTTGATCTCTCTTGATCACCGTGTCGGTCCAAACCCTCGATGAGCAGGGGCTCTCGCACGTAGGGTCCCGGTTCCGCGGCGTGATGGACCAGCCATGCGCGAGTCGCGGTCTGTCCGTGGGTGAAGGGTCGGGGGCTGGAGTGGCGCGGGCGCTGATGGTGGCCCAGCGGACAGCCTGCGCTCGGACAGCACACGTAGACGCTTCCCACTCCGCGGACGGGACGGGGGAGTGATCGTGACGAACGACTCCAAAACTGTGCCCTACCTGCGCGAACGAGCAGGTAGGGCACGGGAAATCGATGGTTTCGGGAGCATCACCCGGCGCGGGCAGAGGATGACAGCGCCCCTCCCGGGATGTTGGTGTGCACCAGCAGCCACGTGCGCGCCCGCTGGTCATGTCCGTCCACACGGCTGATCGCGATACCAGGGCGCCCTCCGATGCCCACCTGGCCGGCCAGCCACGTCTCGAGATCGTCGGTCATGGGACGCCACGTTCCGGCACCATCATCCGCAAGGTGCCGGGGGCCTTCGCCCCGATGTCGAGCTCGGCACCGCCGTTTCCAGACGAGGCAGCCAGCCTGCTACCGGCCGGTCCTGACAGCCGCCAGGACCGGACTTCCACCGGTGAGCTTGTTATCCCGATCAAATGCACCTGTGTGCTTCATGATCGATCTGGCGCCGGCGCCTCAAATACATACTCGTTGCAGCCGAGTCCACCGGCACACGTTGTAAGGTGCCGGAGCTCGAAATGACGCTCCCGGAGGAACGCGAACACCTGCTCCGGTTTTGCCACTTCGAAAGGAAAGCCCCCCATCCAGTCGATTAGATCGTGTCTCCTCGACATGCCTCGGCGCGTGACCTCACGCGGGGCGGATGCTCCGGCCGCGGCCCGTATCAGGCGTCCCGCAAGGCCGCGGCTCCGGAAGTACGCGTCACCGGACAGGATCAGGGACTTCCGCATCAGCGGACCTGCCTGTACATATTGGCGCTTGAGCCGCCACCATAGCCGGCTGGCGGAACCTTGGTCGTTGTAGATAGCGATGTACAGCAGTCCCGCTGGCTTGACCAGGGAGGCGGCGACGTTGATCGCCCGCCACATGTCTCCGGTGTGGTGCAGAACTCCCCAGGAGTACACCACGTCGTGGCGACCGAGCCCTTGGGTGTAGTCGTCGTCCAGAATCGAGCCCTGCTCCACGATCCAATCGCCGGCAGGGGCGAACCTGCGACGCAATTCCGCTGACGCGGCGACCGACATGTGATCGTAGTCGAACGCGCGGACTCTCGCGCCGAGCTGGTGAGCGGCCAGCGAGAAGAGGCCGCTGCCGCAGCCGACGTCCAGGAAGGAGAGGCCGGTGAGATCGTTGATTCCGAGCGCCCGGGTCAACGATTCCTTTGCCTTTCCGATGCGGGTCTCGTCCACCAGTTTGACATAGTCCAGCCAGTTGTCGCCGAAAGCGAACCGGGCCTCATCAGAATTCTTGCAGCTCGTGGCCATCAGGTCATTCCAATCGTGCTCAAGGTCGCAGCGCGACTAAAGAGTTTATGGGATGGTTTCCGATACGCGAGGACGTGGGGTTATCAAGAAGTTGTGATCCCCGCCCGGATGCCGATAGCCGTCACCCGCCGGAAGCAGACGCTCTTCGCGTACGTGGTAGAAAAATTCGTAACCGAACTTTCCAGCCATCTCCGTGATCTCGTCCAGAGCGCCCTGGTTCAGGCACTCGGCGACTATATGGGGCTGATGCCACTTGATGACATTCGACATGCCCTCGAGCACGCGCGTTTCCAGGCCTTCGACGTCAATTTTGACCAGACCGACCGGTAGGTTTTCGAGGGCCTGGTCGCCGGTGGTCACCTCAATGCGGACAACGGCCTGTCCCGCCGCAACGGGAAGCAGGCTCGCGGCGCTGTTGTCAGAAGGGACGCTGAGTTCAGCGTGACCACACGATGAGGACAGTGCCTTGTTCACCACGGTCACCCGCTCGGCCAGATCGTTGGCGACAATGTTCGCCATCAGGCTCGGGAGCATCTCTGGATTTGGCTCGAAGGCCACCACTCTCAGCCGAGGGTTCGCGATGCAGGCGAGAATCGAGTAGATACCTGAATATGCTCCGACGTCGACGAAGACGTCAACGTCCTTCGCCAGTTCGAAGAGCAAACGCTGCGTCGACCGCTCCCAGTCCCGCATATCTGTCCATACGATACGCCTGGCCAGGAGATCGGTTGTGGATACTGAATGGTAGAAAAACGGTGTGCCGTCGGGTGCATGCAGCTTCCAGACGCCGGAAGGATGAAGTCTCCGCCAAACGGTGGAGGACAAGTGGCCGCGAAGTGCAGCCTCGCGTACGAGTCGCTGAACGGGGGCTCTGAGGATAAGGTGACGCATTCCCAGTAGGAGCCGCTTCGACAGCATATGTTCCTCTGATTGTATTACGAAAAGGACTTCCGCGTAGGAAGATACTCCAACCAGAGGACGGATATCGTGTTCGCCGGTCAACGGCGGACGCGACTTCGGTAAAGGATAACGTACGGTGTGGCTCATCCGCTGGGCGAGCGTTGTGTTTCAACGGCGCCGGCTTTGACGGAGGCTGATGTGTCCCGAGTTCGGTAGAGCCGACCGTCAAACAGCTCTCCCACGACCTGGGGATCCGCGATTCTGATCCGCCCGGTGCACGCCGGCGTGCGCGAAGTCTGCTGCGTGCACGCCGGCGTGCGCGAAGTCTGCTGCGTGCACGCCGAACTCATCCTGGGCCGCGGCATCAGCGTCGACACGGCGCGATGGCCAGATGTGGGTCACCGACATCACCGAGCATCCGACACGTGAGAGCAAGGAGTACTGCTGCGTGGTGCTGGACGACGACTCGCGGCGCGCAGCCCCCGGGTCGATCGACTCGACGCGGACCGCCACCTTGGTGACCAGCGCAATGGGCATGGGCATCAAAATCGCAGCCGGCCGGGCGGGAAGCCACGCACAGTAGCCATTCCCAAACCCGAGTCAGACCCAGAATCTGGTCATCGTTGTCACGTATCGCCGTGACCTGCGGCGACACGCCTTATGCGGCCTTGACCATGGTCGTAGTGGGAGACACCCTCGGTAACGAATCATCTCAGCTGGATTCTCATTGAAGGGTGGTGACCGTGGCACCCTGCCTACGAAGGCGCTTGGCGCCCAGGCACCGAGTTGCCCTCTGGCGAGTCGCGTTCCTGATCAACGAGTTGAAGCTCGGGGGAACGGAGACCCAGGTGTGCCTGCTGGCCCGAGAGCTCCGAGCGAGGGGGACCGACGTGCATGTGCTGGTCCTGCGAGGGGGAGGCGCTCACGTGGCCGCATTGCGCCTGGCAGGGATCCAGGTGCACGAGATCGGTTTCGCCACCTCAGGATCATGGCCTGCGGTGCTGGCCGGCGCCCTGAAGTCGGGAGCCACCCTTGTCCGGCTGCTGCGGCGGCTGAAACCCCAGGTACTTCATGCGTTTCTGTACCGCAGTTACGTTCTGGGGCCGCCGGCCGCCCGTCTGGCAGGGGTTCCTATCGTGGTCGCAGGCAGGAGGAGTCAGAGCTTCTTCAAGCAGGGGCGACGATGGGTCTTCGCGCTGGAGAGGGCTGCAACCCAGATGACTGATCATGTCATCGCCAATGCCGTCGCAGTCGCTGAGGACGCCCGCACGCTGGAGCGGGTTCCGGCACACAAGTTGAGCGTGATCTACAACGGCCTTCCGGCGTCGGCATACGAACGGATCGCGGCCGCCCAGATTGACACATGTCTGCCCGTGATCGTGTGCGTGGCCAATCTCCTGCCAGTGAAGGGACATCATTTCCTCCTCCAAGCCGCGGCGATGCTCTCACAGAGGGGCCGGGCCTGCACCCTGGTGTTTGTCGGCGAGGGACCGGAGCGGGAAAAGGTTGAGAGAGAGGCGTCCGATCTCAAGGTCGACGTTCGGTTCACGGGGCCTGTCACCGATACGAGAGGTCTCCTCGCACGCGCGGACGTGGTGGTTCTTCCCTCCCTCCACGAGGGCTTGAGCAATGCGATCATGGAGGGGATGGCGGCCGGCCGGCCCATCGTCGGTACCGCTGTAGGTGGGACGCCTGAACTGCTGGATGGCCGTGGGCTCCTTGTTCCTCCGGCCGACTCCAAGGCGCTGGCGGATGCCGTGTGCCGGCTCCTCGACGATCCCGAGTTCGCCGCTTCATTGGCGGGTACGGCACGCGCGTGGGCTCGCAAGAATCTCGACGCCACGGTCTTCGCCGATGAGCACGTGAAGCTGTACCAGCGACTCTTGGAGGCCCGATGTGTGGGATAGCCGGTATGGCGTCCACCTTGTGCTCCGCCCCAGACCTCGTCAGCCGCATGTGCGAGGTGATGGTCCACCGCGGTCCCGATGGCGCCGGCTTTCACAGCGACGACTACGCGGCGCTCGGCATGCGCAGACTGGCGATCATCGATGTGGCGAAGGGAGATCAGCCCGTCTACAGCGAGGACGAGAATGTTGTGGCGGTGTTCAACGGTGAGATCTACAACTTCCGCGAGCTCCGGCAGGAGCTGACACTCCGTGGACACCGACTGAGCACCGAGGGAGATTCCGAATGCCTCGTGCACCTTTATGAGGAGCACGGTCCCGATCTGGTCCACCACCTCAGAGGAATGTTCGCCTTCGCCATCTGGGACCGTGCCCGGCAACGTCTGGTCCTGGCGCGGGATCGCGTCGGGAAAAAGCCGCTCTACTGGCGGTCCGATGGCCATTCGATCTGGTTCGGGTCGGAGTTGAAGGCGCTGACGCGGGATCCTGGGCTGCGCCGGGAGATAGACCTGGTCGCGCTGGATCACTACCTCACTTACCTGTACGTCCCTGCTCCATGGTCGATCTACGAGGGAGTTCACAAGCTACCTCCGGGCCATGTGCTCATCTGGGAGAAGGGGAAGATCACCATCCAGCGCTACTGGCGGTTGGACCGTACGCCGCGGGCGGCAGTGGACGAACAGGAGGAAGAAGAGCGACTGCGCGAGCTGTTGCTGGAGTCGACCCGGATCAGGATGGTGAGCGAGCGGCCCATTGGAGCGTTCCTCTCCGGCGGAATCGATTCCTCGGCGGTGGTGGCGGCCATGGCCATGCAGAGCAAGGAAAGAGTGAAAACGTTCTGCATCGGCTTCGAGGACAGTCGGTACGACGAGCGTCACAAGGCGAGATTGATAGCAGATCGCTACGGCACCGAGCATCACGAGCTCGTCGTCACGGGCAATCTGCTCGATGTCCTGCCCGGACTGGCCTGGCACTTCGACGAGCCGTTCGCCGATTCATCAGCGATTCCCAGTTTCTGGGTGGCGAAACTGAGCCGACAGCATGTCACCGTCGCACTGAACGGTGACGGTGGCGATGAGTGTTTCGGAGGGTATCGGCGTCACGTACTCATGTCGCGAGCCCGTCGTATTCCGGTGATGCCGCCCAGGCCCGCCGCCGCGGCAGCGCTCGTCGGCTCTGCCATCGTGGCACGGACCGCCGCGGGCACGCGGCAGCGGCGGCTCGGTCAGATGCTGCAGTTCATCGCTGAGCGTCCCGCAAATCGGTATGCCCGCCTGATGTCGTGCCTCGGTCCCGAGCAGAAATGGGCGATCTACAGCGACGAGCTGAGGAGCGCCTTGGCCGGTGCGGACGCCTATCGAATGCTGGAGCAGATCTTCCGGGAGTCGTCCGCCGAGAACGATCTCGGACGGATCCTCGACGTCGACACTCTCGCCTATCTGCCCGGTGACCTGCTGGTCAAGGCCGACATCACCACGATGGCCCATTCCTTGGAGGCCAGGTCTCCGTTCCTGGATCACCATCTCATGGAGTGGGCGGCGAGTCTGCCGAGCGCGTTGAACGTGCGGAGATTCGAGACCAAGCGCCTGCTGAAGCGGGCCGTCGCTCCGTGGATACCGGAGGAACTCCTCCGGTATCCCAAGAAGGGGTTCGGCGTGCCCCTCGCCAGATGGCTACGGGGGGAGTTGCGGGAGATGGCATTTGACCTGCTCACCGATACCACCGCCCGCAGCCGAGGGCTCTTTCGAGCGCCGGCTGTCCGGTCGTTGCTCGATCGTCACATGAGTGGCGCGGATCACGGCTCTCAGCTGTGGGCGCTGTTGCAGTTGGAGCTGTGGCACCGGGCGCACGAGGTGCCGAGCCGGGGACCTGCTTGCGGGCACGTGCCGCGCTGACGGCTTGTCCCCATGCTGGACGGCTGGCTGGCGGTGGACGAAGACCATCGCCGTGTCAGCCTCCGTGAACGTCGGCTCGATGCGCCAGGACTTGTTCGCAAATATGTCTATGAGCGTCCAGCTCGGATGGTTCCAGGCTATTTGAGATGTATATCTAAGTACGGTCCGAAAAAGCGCTGCTGTTGGCACGGTGCGCCTTCGGGGCTTCTGGGCCGAGAGATGCTAGCTTGATGGGAAAGGTCACTCATGGCAATCCTTCAGGATCATTCCGTGAAAGCTTGAGGTCTCGCCTTTCCGGCCAATATCAGGCCCGTGCGACGAAGTGGGCGGCGTAGAAACTCCAAACCTGAAAAAGACATTTGAAGTAAGCGGCGCGACCATCGAACGATCAGCGATATTTCGCGCAGTTGGCTTTGGGTTCGCGCTCGGTCCTGAACCCGAACTGCGCCGTCGAATTGTGTGGAAAATGCCGCGCCTTTGCGCTCCGCTGTCAGATGGGCATGAACCTACTGAGCGCGGAGCCGAAACTCGGAAGGAGGGGTCCCCGCGTGAGCTCGTCAAGTATCACGTGGCCGGCGACGCTGCGGTCTTTCCGCGTCGCGGTGCCTATCGTGTCTCGACGGGAGCCAATTGCTCTGAGGATCGATGACGGGAGCAGTTCATGCTTGTAACCGTTCTCACGCCCAGCTTCAACCGGGCAGAGTACCTGCCGGAGCTGTATCGAAGTCTCCTGACCCAGGACGTTGATCTGGAGTGGCTGATCGTCGACGATGGTTCGCAGGACGACACCGAGGAGGTCGTCCGGGAGCTCAAAGCGCAGAGTCCGTTTCCGATTCGCTATCGACGGCAGCCCAATCTCGGTAAGCATTGGGCATTGAATCATGGGGTCGCGGTAGCCGAAGGCGAAGTGATCGCCCAGGTGGACTCGGACGATCTGATGTGCCCTGGAGCCCTGCGCCGGCTCCTCGAGCACTGGCGTGACGTCTCCGACCCTCGCGTCATAGGGCTCTTGGGGCACTGCGTGGATGAGTCGGGCCGTTTGATCGGAACCAGGTTTCCGAGCGAGCCGATCGACGCGAATTGGCAAGAAATGACATACCGATATAGGGTTACAGGGGATAAGTCGGGAATCTTCAGGACTGACATTCTTCAAGCTCATCCGTTTCCGGAAGTTTCGGGCTATGTTGCCGAGAGCGTTGTCTGGAGACGGATAGGACGAAGATACCTGACGCGCCATGTCAATGAAGAGATCGTCGTCTGCCGGGCGTCCGCGGCAAACCGCATCACCGGACGCCCTTTCGCAGAAGTAGCTTCCGGGGCGAAGTTGCAGCACGGTATCACCCTGAGTGACGACATCGCATGGCTTCGCTCGCGGCCGGCAGCGTTTTGCAAGGCGGCGGTCCACTACTCGCGAGCCTGTTTTCATCTGAAGGAGCCGGTGTGGTCTCGCGCCCTTGAATTGGACGTCGCGATTTCCAGGGCCATGGTTCTCGGCGGCGTGCCGCTCGGGTGGCTCCTCTATCAACGGGATGTCCGGCGCTCCCTACGTTGAGATATCTCGTGTGGGCTTCCACCATTCCCTGGCGCGAGCGTCGACCTCGGGCACAACGGCAAATTAACGGCTCTCTGATGAACGAGCGGCGAGAACACCGGAAGCACCGATACGGGGCCGACGGAGATCGCTGATCAAGAGGCCGGCAGACATGGCGAAGAATCGATAGAGGGAGATACCTTGCAGCAAGACATCGCAACGAGCGCCCGAGCCGAGTCGTCGCAATCCCGGGAATCGCCGGGCTGCCTCCGTATAAGCGTCATCGGCTGTGGGTATCTGGGTGCAAGCCACGCCGTGGGCATGGCGCAACTCGGCCACGACGTCATCGCCCTTGACATCGACAAGGACAAGATCGCCGCTCTGTCGGCCTGTGAACTCCCCTTCTTCGAGCCCGGTCTCGGCGAGTTGCTACGCAAGAGCGTGGAATCCGGCCGGCTACGCTTCACCACCAGCTATGACGAGATCGCCGGGTCCGACGTCCATTTTGTATGCGTTGGAACGCCACAGCTCGCCGGCTCATTCAACGCGGATCTGCGATGGGTCGAATCGGCGTTCGTCGAGCTGGCGCAGCGGGTAACCGAACCGGCAATCATCGTGGGTAGGTCAACGGTACCCGTGGGAACAGCGCGGCGCATGGCGGACGTCGTGCGAGGCCACGGGAGCCGCGCCGAGGTGGCGTGGAATCCGGAGTTCCTTCGCGAAGGACGCGCGGTTGAGGACACGCTCCAACCTGCTCGTCTTGTCTTCGGCGTGGAGTCGCCGCAGGCAGAGCAGCTGCTTCGGGCCGTCTACCGGCCGATCATCGAGGACGGCAGTCCTGTCGTGGTCGCCGATTACGCCACCGCCGAGCTGGTCAAGGTTTCGGCGAACGCGTTTCTCGCGACGAAAATCTCCTTCATCAACGCCATAGCACAGATATGCGAGGCGACAGGCGCTGACGTCCTGCGGATCGCCGAGGCACTCGGCTATGACAACCGGATCGGCCGCGACTTTCTCGGTCCTGGACTGGGTTTCGGCGGCGGCTGCCTCCCCAAGGACATCCGTGCCCTATACGCGTGTGCGGCAGATCTCCGTCTCGCCGACGTCGCCACGTTCATCAGGCAGATCGACGTCATCAACGCGAGCAGAAGGGACCGCGCGCTTTCCCTCGGGCGGGAGCTCCTGGGTGGCTCCTATGCGGAGAAACGCGTCTGCGTCCTCGGCGCCGCCTTCAAACCGAACACTGATGACGTCCGAGACTCTCCCGCGCTGGCAGTGGCAGTCGCCGCTCATCAAGAGGGCGCGCGGGTCGTCGTGCATGACCCCGTCGCCACGGAGAGTGCGAGGGGAGTGCATCCCGAGATCGAGTACGCCGATCGCATCGTCATGGCCGCACGGGACGCCGATCTCATCATGCTGCTGACGGACTGGACCGACTTCGCGGACATTGATCCCGTCCAGCTCAGCGGCGTCGTGCGATGCCGCAACATGCTGGACGGGCGCAACGTCCTCACACCGGAACGCTGGCGTTCGGCGGGCTGGACCTACCGAGCCTGACGGCCGCTCGAAGTCGCCGACATGATGGTCGCTCTGCTTCGAGAGGCTGACTCCACTTGTCTCGTCAACCCGGTGCGCAGGTCGATTGTGGGTTGATATCCGATCACGTCCTTCGCGCGAGAGACGTCGGCATGCGTTTCACGCGCCTCACCGGCCTGTGCCTGCGCGAATTCGAGGGGTACCGGTCGGCCGACGATGTCGCCGACGAGGTTGGCCACATCGAGCACCGATGTCGTGACGCCTGTGCCGATGTTCAACACCTCGGCCTCGACATCCGCGTCCATGGCCATCAGGTTGGCCCGTACGATGTCCGCCACGAACGTGAAGTCCCTTCGCTGCTTCCCGTCGCCCAGAACCGTAAAAGGTCTCCCGGACAGCGCCGACTCGATCAGCTTGCTTATCAGCATGTCGCCACGTTGCCGGGGACCATAGACCGTGAAGTAACGCAGGGCCACGACGGTTGGCCCCGATGGTGTACAGCGGGCGTGGGCGAGAGCCAGCTGCTCCGCTGCGAGCTTCGTCACCCCGTAGGGAGACAAGGGGGCGGGCAGGTCTCCTTCGGTTACCGCTCCATCGGGCGCACCGCCGTACACGCTCGACGAAGAGGACACCACGACACGGCGAACCCCGGAACGGGCAGCCGCTTCCATCAGGAGATGGGTGGCGACGATGTTGCTCGTCGTATAACTGGGGAACTCCGCTCCCCATGACGAGCGAACCCCGGGTCGAGCAGCGACGTGAAAGACGGTATCGGCTCCCTCGAATTGCGGCTCCAGAGGTATGTCCGCGAGATCGCGGCGAACCAGGGTGAAGAGCTCACTGTCCATATTGGGCCGGAGGTTCCGCTCCGTGATCTCGGTCGGGTGCCCCTGGCAATGGTCGATTCCCACCACATGATGGCCTTGGTCCAGCAGCGTCCTCGTGATGTGGGAGCCGATGAATCCGGCGACACCCGTCACCACGATGCGTTTCCCCGGCGTTGTCTTCGAAACGTCTACCGAGGAGGCCGTTGCGCGCGTCATGGAATTTCCTCCACTGTCTCGAGAATCTCTTGTCAGGGGGTCTGCTAAATACTCTGCCAGGCAATCGTGCCGAGAATGAGCGTAGGCAACTTTCCGGCGGAGGCGTGTCGCGACGCGCTCGGACGCCAGGCATGCCAGGGGCGCGTCGCCGAATCGAGCACCGTCAACTCTCCTTAATCGTTTCGGCAAGATTGCGCGGTTTTTGCTCGCCGTATTCGGGTCTCCTGGAGATTCCCGGATCATGCTGTACAGGTGGCCGATCCAGCGCCGCTGTTTCTGTTGTGCGCGGTCCGCGAACCGATTACCAAAAGCGGTGGGCGGGTGGACGTGCTGATTACATGATGAGAGCAACAGGTCGAAAGGCTGAGTCATGCCGAAACGAGACCGTTCGGTTCTCCGCCGTGTCACACTTCTCATCGGGCAGTTGGGACGGGGAGGCGCCGAGAGGCAGATAGTTCTGCTTGCACAGGGCCTGCACGCCAGGGGCATCGAGGTTCATGTGCTGCTCATGTCCAAGGGCGGACCACATGAAATGATCCTCCGTGACGCCGGGATCAAGGTGCGTCGTCTCGGTTTTGCTCGCAGGGCGTCTGGAGCGCCTGATCTGCTGCGATGCTTGCGGGGTTTCGCGCGCCTCATCCTCTATCTGCGGAATATCCGCCCCGAGGTTCTGCACGCATACCTCTTCGAGTGCCGCCTTCTAGGGGCCCTTGCGGCTCGGCTGGCCGGCGTTCCGGTCATGGTCGCCGGCTGGCGCAACGCCGGCGAGCCACGGCGGCGGAGCGTGCTAGCACTTGAACGAGTAGCGGGCCGGATGACCGATCATGTTGTGGCGAATGCCGTCGCCGTGGCCGAGGAAGCGCGCGCAGTCCTGAAGGTCCCAGCACGCGAGCTGAGTGTGATCTACAACGGTCTCCGACCCTGCGCGTTCGATGAGGTCGAGCCGCAGGGCGTCGACACCGGCCTGCCCGTGGTGCTGTGCGTGGCGAGCCTGTCGTCGCAGAAGGGGCACCGTTTCCTCCTCGAGGCTGCTTCGTTGCTGCAACGGCGAGGCCGGCCGTGCACGTTCGTACTCATCGGTGAAGGTCCGGAGCGTCGCCGCTTGAATGGGCTGGCGCGCGAGTTGGGCGTGGACGCTCGATTCCTTGGAGAACGCCCGGATGTCCAGGCGTTTCTGGCCCGTGCCGACGTGATGGTTCTTCCTTCGCTGTGGGAAGGAATGAGCAACGCCGTTATGGAGGCAATGGCCATGGGACGGCCGATCGTCGCCACCGCGGTAGGCGGCACACCCGAACTGCTGGAAGATCGTGGTCTTCTGGTCCCGGCCCGTGATGCTGAAGCCTTGGCCGACGGCATCGCCCGTGTTCTCGACGACCCGGATTTCGCGGCCGCGCTGGGACGCGCCGCCTGCGCCTGGGCGCGCAAGAACCTCGACGCCGATGCCATGGTCGATCAGCACATCCAACTCTATCGACGGCTCGTGGACACGCCTTCGCGATGAAGGGTGACCTTCACTACGGATCGTAAGATCGTATGCGTTCTCCGTTAAGTGGTGAGGTGCGGACGGGCTTCGCGCTACATGCCCATGACGCCTCTTCCGATCGGCGGAAGGGAACCGGGGTCGGACCGGCACGTCGCCCTATCCCGACGATTTCTGGAGGCCTTATGTGCGGTATAGCAGGTGTCGTCTCCTCCGCAGGCGTCAACCCCGAGCTGGTGCGGGACATGTGTGAGGTCATCAGCCACCGTGGGCCGGACGGCGAGGGCTACCATGTGGAGCCCACCGCCGTACTAGGCATGCGCCGCTTGGCGATCATCGACGTCGGCGGCGGACAGCAGCCCGTCTCCAACGAGAACGGCACCGTGGTCGCCGTCTTCAACGGTGAAATCTACAACTTCCCAGAATTGCGCCGAGACCTCCTGGCGCGGGGGCATCACCTGACCTCGGCGGGCGACTCCGAGTGCCTGGTGCATCTCTACGAGGAGTACGGTGACGATCTCGTGCACCGGCTCAGGGGAATGTTCGCCTTCGCAATCTGGGATCGGCCCCGGCAACGCCTGCTCCTCGCCCGTGATCGCCTCGGGAAGAAGCCCCTTTACTGGCATGTCGGTCAGTCGTCCATCCGGTTCGCGTCGGAACTGAAATCCCTCCTGCTCGATCCCACAGTGCCCCGTGACGTGAACCTGGTCGCCCTGCACCACTACCTCACGTATCAGTATGTCCCGGCGCCTTGGTCGATCAGGGAAGGCGTCTGCAAGCTCGCTCCCGGCCACCTGCTCGTGTGGGAGGGAGGCACCGCGGAGGTGCGCCGATACTGGCAGCTGGACTCCACCCCGCGCCTCGTTACCGACGAGCGAGCGGAGGAGGAGCGCCTTCGCGAGCTGCTGCTGGAGGCGACCAGGATTCGGATGGTCAGCGAGCGCCCGCTCGGCGCGTTCCTCTCCGGCGGGATCGATTCATCGGCCGTGGTGGCCGCGATGGCCATGCAGTCGAGCGAGCGCATAAAGACCTTCAGCATCGGCTTCGAGGACGCCCGCTTCGACGAGCGCAGCCACGCCCGATCGCTGGCCAGACATTACGGCACCGACCATCACGAATTCGTGGTCACGCCCGATCTCCTCGACATGCTGCCACGCCTCGCCTGGTACTTCGACGAGCCGTTCGCCGATTACAGCGCCATCCCCAGCTTCTACGTCGCCCAGCTCAGCCGCGAGCACGTGACGGTCGTGCTCAACGGTGACGGCGGCGATGAGTGTTTCGGCGGCTACCGACGTTACGTCCTCGCTGCTCGGTCGGCGAGGATTCCCATGGCTCCGCCCTCCGTCGCTCCCGCGCTGGCCAGGATTGGTGCCAGGCTCGCCCGGCGCAACTCGCAGCTCCTGCGACGGCGGGCAGGAAGAGCACTGCAATACCTGAGCCAGCCCGCACCTCGGCGACACGCACAGCTCATGTCATCCTTTACTGCCGAGCAGAAGACCTGGCTCTACAGCGAATCACTCCGCTCGCGGCTGCGCGAGATCGACAGCCACACCCTGCTCGACGACGCTTACCTATCCTCGAAGGCCGGCACCGGTCTGGGCCGCATTCTGGACGTCGATGTCAACACCTATCTTCCCGGGGACCTCCTCGTGAAGGTCGACACCACTACGATGGCTCACTCGCTCGAAGCGCGCTCACCACTGCTCGACCATGCGCTCATGGAGTGGGCCGCGGGGCTGCCCGTCGACCTCAAGGTCCGGGGAGGCGAAACCAAGCGGATCTTCCGGAGAGCTGTCGCATCGTGGCTGCCGGATGAGCTCGTCACCCGGCCGAAACAGGGCTTCGGCGTCCCACTCGCGGCGTGGCTCCGGGGGGAGCTACGCGAGCTGGTCTTCGACACCCTTACCGATCACTCAGCGAGAACCAGGGGCTACTTCCGGCCCGAAGCCGTTCTCCACCTGCTCGAGAGCCACCAGAAGGGCGCATCCCACAGCGGCAGGATCTGGGCGCTTCTCCAGCTCGAACTGTGGCATCGTGCCCATGAGCGCACAGAGGCCAGGTGCCCCGCACCGTGATCTCTTCGCACACCTCGCCTGACACCCCATCACGAACCTCGGACAAGGCGAAGGTCGCCTTGTCCATGGCCACTCAGGTGCTCCGGCTGGTCCTGGGCATGGCCACCGGCGTGCTCCTCGCTCGAGCGCTCGAGCCGGAGGGCCGTGGCGTGTACGCCGTAATCACCACCACGGGGATGACCGCGATCATCATCGGCCATCTCTCTGTGCCCTACTCGCAGATCGCCTTCTGGAAGGACGGCCTGCTGAACCGGGTTCTTGCGGCGAACGGCCTTCTTCTCGGTCTGGTCTCGGGTTCCGTGGCCGCGATCTCCGCTCTTGCCTTGAGCCCGATCATCCTGCCGGAAGCGCCTGTCCTGGTCGCGGCAGCACTGACGGTGGTGCCCCTGGGCGTCATCATCAGTAACCTGCGCGGCATCCTTTTGCTCCAGGGACAGGTGAACCTGGTAAACCGGAGCAACCTCATCTCAGCCTTGATCCAATGCGTGGGGATGGCGTTGCTGGCCGTGATCGGTCACGTGAACATCGCCGCCGTGATCGCTCTGTGGTGCGTGTTCACAGCCGCTCCGCTGTTCCTGTATGTTCGAGCGCTCCGCCCGCGCCTCGCCCATGCCGATCGAGGCCTCGCGCTGCGCCAACTCGGCTTGTCCTGCCGCTATCACGGTGGCCCGATCGCTGTGCACCTGCTGATCACGTGCGATGTATTCCTGCTTAACGCGATGGTCTCGCCGTCGGAAACTGGGCTCTACACCGTGGCGGCCAGCGTGCTCGCGCTCGCCTATGTTCCTGCGGACGCCATAACAATGGTGGTGCTCCCGCGGCAGGCCAGCGACGACCCGACGGGCTCCAAATCCGCCACCGCTCGCGCACTCTGGGTCACCCTGTTGTCATCCTCTGCGTGCGTGGGGTTGCTCGCTGCGGCGTCTCCCATCATGGTTCCCTTCGTGTACGGCGACGCATACGCGAAAAGCGTCACCTCCATCTTGCTGCTGGCTCCGGGAGTGGTCGCGCTGTCCATGGTGAGGCTGACAGAGCAGTATCTGGTCCGGCTCCGTCGTCCCCTGTCGATGGCCGGAATCTGCACCGGGGCGCTCATCTTCAACGTCGCTCTCAATCTTTTTCTCATCCCCCGCTGGGGCGCGGCCGGCGCCGCCGTCTCGTCAACCCTGTCCTACGGCTTGCTGGCGCTTACCGAGTTCGCGTGGTTCCGCCGAACGCACCGGACTTCCTGGCGCCGAGCAACCGATGAACACAAGGTCGAGACTTCGCGTGCATCTGGCGCATAGATCCGCTTGATCTTGGTGTTCCCGCCTTCGGTGCCGCCGTTGCGGTTGGCCAAGGTGACGGGCGCTCGGACAGCATCGCGGTCCTGGTCAAGGCCACGGAGGAAGGCATGAGATGAGGGAGACCGGCGGTGGGCCAGGCGGCGTGGTGAGATGGGCAGGCGGTCGGCTTCGATCCGGCCTCGGGTGATGCAGTTGAAGCTCCCCTGTAGCCGAGGCGCGGTGACCCACGCAGATCGGCACGGACCTCGCGCGGATCCGTTGGGCGATGCAGGAGATCCTGGTCAAATGCTAGATCAGCTGAGGGGAATCCTTGCGGATGCGGCAGGATCCTCGGCTTCAGAGGCAAGGGCCTGGGACTGCTCTCGAGGAATCCGGCTCCACGCCACCGCGGACAGCACACTGGTGACGAGGACGATAGGGATGCGCTGGCGGAAGATCAGCCCGATGTTGGCCATGGTCGTGGCATAGGCGATCGTGCCGGGCACGATGAAGAGCAGGAGCACCAGAAGTGCCCTGCGGTTACGGCGCCAGAGCTGGGAGGCGCCGCGTGCCGCGTAGAAGAGTAGAAAGTACCAGATGACCACGTCGATCTTGCCCAGTTGAAGCGCGAGGCTGCCCTGCGTCCACAGGAACGGCGACAGGACCGTATAGACCAGTTTCGGCCCGAGCGCACTCCAGGGGTCACCGCCGTCGTCGAAAGTGACTCCAGACCCTCCGTCGGCGTTGGCTCGGCGGATGTCCTCGGACTGACCGCTGTCCAGTTGCTGCTGCATCTGCTCGAAGGGTGTGTCGTCGAGGACGCCGCTGACGAAGAGCATGACCACGGCCAGCAGCGCGCTGAAGGCGAACAGCTTGCGAATGGACACGTTCGACCGGGAGATCATCACTCCGAAGAGCAACGGTATGGCGCACATGAAGACCATGTAGGGACGCACGTACCACAGGCACCACAACAACGGTGCCACCAACAGGAGCCTGCCCATCCTGAAACGCTTGGCGAGGGAAGCGGCGATGCCGACGCAGGAGACCACGAGGAAGGCGTTGAACCCGTCCTTGTACATGTCCGAGGTGTGCATGAGGAACGCGGGCATGAAAGCGGTCAGGAGCAGAAGGCGAAACGCCGCACGGTCGTCGGCTCCCATCAGCCTGGCGAACCTGTAGACGACGACGCAGAGGACGCAGGCGAGGAGCGCGACGACAGCTGTGCAGGCCACCGGTGCGGGCCCGCCGCACAAGTAGATGATCACGGCGAAGACGTTGCACGGAACGGCGACGGAATAAAGCGAAGCGATTTCGTCGGACGTGACGAACGAGAAACCCTCGAGCCGCCAGTAGCTCACGATCTGCATGGCCCGGGCCTCGTAGCCGAGGTTGTCGCCACCGTACTCGATGAGGCCGGCGCGAAGCACCAGGACATGAACGATCAGTCGCACGGCGAAGGCGAGGAGCAGAACCGGCAGCACCCGCCTCGCCGCCACCGCGTCCAGGTTCGCTGTGACCAGCAGAACGAGCGCCAGGGCTGCGGCGGCGACGATGACATATTCCATGAGAGCGACCTTCTGGCACAAGTAACACGGCGACGACGACGCTAGCGCCGAGGGTCGCTCCACAGTGCTTTCCGCAGACGGGCATGGCTCGCTGATTACCCCGCTTTGTGAATTCTTTTCGACAAGGCCGCTTTCCCGGTGAAGCCCGTGTCGAGGGCGCGTCACAGGACTTAGGGAAAGTAAGCACCGACTGCCCGACGATCACGTCTAGGTAGGGAGCGAGAAAACATTTCACCACTCACCGCGACGGCATGAGCGGAACTGACCGATTCCCTAGCTAGCTTCGCGGAAGTGAGCCAGGACCGTCGTCGAGGAGCCGCATGAAGCCGGACAGTCGAATTCGCATCATGGAAGTGATCGCGCGGATGAACGTCGGCGGTCCCGCTACTCAGGTGCTCGGGCTCTCGCAACGGCTGAACACGAGGGAGTTCGACCACCGGCTCTACACCGGCCATGTCGACGACGAGGAGGGCGACCATCTGGGCCTGAAAGGCGCAGGTGTGCGCGTGCACCGGATTCCCGGCCTCGGCCGATCGATCAGACCCACCGACGACGCCCGCGTCCTGTTCCGGCTGGTGTCCGCGATGCGGGCCTTCCGCCCGCATGTCGTGCATACGCGTACCGCCAAGGCGGGCGCACTCGGGCGGGTGGCCGCGAAGTTGTCGGGCGTCGGAGCCGCCCAGGTTCACGTCTTTCACGGCCACCTGCTCAACGGCTATTTCACCGGTGCGAAACGGACGATTTATGTGCGTTCCGAGCGCCTGCTTGCGGCCATGTCGGATCGCCTGGTGACCGTGGGGGCCAAGGTCCGCGACGACCTTCTCCGTGCCAGGATCGGACGTCCTGAGCAGTATGTTGTGATCCCTCCCGGCGTCCGGCTGGGCCCGGTGCCGGATCGCGTGTCCGCCCGCCGGGCTCTCGACCTTCCGCTGAGCGCGCCCGTGGTGGCATTCGTCGGCCGGCTCACCCAGGTCAAGCGGCCCGATCGGTTCGTCGCCACGGCGCACAGGATTCTGGCGCGGGTGCCGGACTGCCGCTTCGTCATCTGCGGCGGCGGCGACCTCCTCGCCCGGCTGGAGCAGGACATCGCGCCGATACGGCACGCCTTCCATCTGGTCGGCTGGCGCAAGGACGTGGAGACCGTCTACGCCGCGGCCGACGTGGTCCTGCTGACCTCCGACAACGAAGGCACCCCGCTCACGCTCATCGAGGCGCAGATGGCCGGCACTCCCGTGGTCTCCACCCGCGTGGGCAGCGTCGCCGAGGTCGTCCAGGACGAGCGCACCGGGCTGCTCTCCTCGACCGACCCGGCCGAACTGGCGGAACAAACCGTACGAGTCATCTCGGACCCCCTGCTCGCGCGCCGGTTTGGCGAAGCTGCGCGCCACTGGTCAACCGCCTCGTTCGACGTGGACCGCCTCGTCGCGGACACCGAGGCCCTATATCGGTCACTGGGCGAGCCGCGCCGGGATCGTCGTGTCACCACAGGAGGGATCAACAGGTGAATGTACTCGTAACCGGCGGGGCCGGCTTCATCGGCGCGAACCTTTGCCGGGCGCTCGCCGCGCGGCCCGAGATCGACAACGTCACGGTGCTGGACGACCTGAGCAGCGGAGACCTCGCCAATCTCGACGGCGTCGCAGTGCGTTTCGTGCACGGCAGCATCCTGGACGCGGATCTGCTGACCGGCCTCGTCGCGGACGTCACAACGGTTGTGCACCTCGCGGCGCGCCCTTCGGTCCCCAGGTCGCTGGCGGATCCGCTGGCCACGCACGACATCAATGCCACAGGAACCCTGCGCGTCCTGGAGGCGTGCCGGGTGGCGAAGCCGCATGTGATCCTCGCGTCGTCGTCATCCGTCTACGGCGACTGCACGGAGCCGTACAAGCATGAAGAGCTGCCGACCAGACCGCTCAGTCCTTACGGCGTGAGCAAGCTGGCCACGGAGGCGTACGCGCTCGCGTATGCCTCCAGCTTCGGCCTGCCCGTGCTGCCGTTCCGCTTCTTCAACGTGTACGGCCCGCTCCAGGCCGCGAATCATGCCTACGCGGCGGTCATCCCGTCGTTCGTCTCCAAGGCCCTGGATGACCGTCCGGTGCCGATCTACGGTGACGGGCTCCAGGCGCGTGACTTCACCTACGTGGGGACGGTCACGCAGGTCATCTGCGACGCGGTCGTCCGCCGCGTGACGAGCGGGAAACCGGTCAATCTCGCGTTCGGTACCCGTACCTCCTTGCTGGAGCTCAAGGAGGTGCTCGCCTCGGTGCTGGGCAAGCCCATCGAGGCCGATTTCCTCCCGCCGCGGGCAGGCGACATCCGTGAGTCCCAGGCGTCCCCTCACCTGCTCAAGGAGCTGTTTCCCAGCGTGTATCCGATGTCGGTTGAAGACGGGCTCCGCCGGACGGTGGCCTGGTTCCAGACGGCGGTGGTCGCGAGTGCCGGCGTACCTGCCTGAGCCGCCGCCATCTCCGGCCATAGAACGCATTAGCGAGGAAACCCTGTGAGAAAAGCATCGAAGTCCACATATCTAATAACGGGCGGGAGCGGATTCGTCGGATCCCACCTGACCGACACCTTGATCGCCCGCGGTGACTCCGTCGTCATTCTCGACAACCTCTCGACCGGCAGGCTCGCCAACCTGCGGCCACACCCGAACATGCGCTTCGTCCAGGGCTCGATCCTGGACGAGCTGATCGTCGACGAGCTCGTCCACCAATGCGACGCCGTCGTCCATCTCGCCGCGGCCGTCGGCGTCAAGCTGATCGTCGAGCAGCCGCTGCGTTCCCTGACGACCAACATCCGGGGCTCGGAGATCGTCATCGAGGCCGCGCACCGGTATCGCAAGAAGATCCTCGTCGCCAGCACGAGCGAGGTCTACGGCAAGAACTCCTCTGGACCGCTCCAAGAGGACGCCGACCGCATCCTCGGCAGTACCGCGGTCGTCCGCTGGGCCTACAGCACCGCCAAGACGGTGGACGAGATCCTGGCCAACGCCTACCACAAGGAGCGTGGCCTGCCGGCGATCGTCGTCAGGCTCTTCAACACCGTGGGGCCGCGGCAGAGCCCCGCCTACGGCATGGTGATCCCTCGTCTGGTACGGCAGGCCCTGGCGGGGAACCCGCTCACCGTCTTCGGCGACGGCACCCAGACCCGCTGCTTCGCGCATGTCGCGGACGTGGTCGACGGACTGGTCCGGCTCCTCGACAACGAGGCGGCGGTCGGTCAGACCTTCAACATCGGATCGGGCAACGAGGTGAGCATTCTGGAGCTCGCCAAGCTGATCGTCGAGCACACCGGCTCCACGTCGGGGGTCGACCTGATTCCTTATCACGAGGCGTACCGGCAGGGCTTCGAGGACATGACCCGCAGGGTCCCGGACACCACCAAGATCCGCGAGCTCACCGGCTGGGCTCCACGGCACACGCTCGACGAGATCCTCAGCGAGATCGTCCAGGAGGCCCGCGAGGAGCTCGCGGCGGCCATGCGGTGAGCGGAACGGTGACGTTGGCCGCCGGCGCGGCGGCCTGCCTGCTCAGCGCCTCGACGGCCATCCCGCTGAAGCGCCTCGCGTTGCGATGGGGCCTCACGGACAGACCCGGCGGGCACAAGTCGCATGCCCGCCCCACCCCCTACCTGGGTGGCATCGCGATCCTGCTGGCCACGGTCCTGACCACGGCCGCCGCCACGGGCCTCGCCGACTGGAGGCTCACCGCCATGCTGCTGGCCGCCTCTGCGGTGGCCATGCTCGGGCTCATCGACGACGTCGGGTCGTTGCCGGCCGTCACCAGGCTGGTCGTGGAGACGGTGGTGACCACCGCCGTGGTGCTCGCCGGAATCAGGCTCACCGTGACAGGGGGATGGCCGGACATCCCGATCACGGTGATCTGGATCGTCCTGGTCACCAACTCCTTCAACCTTCTGGACAACATGGACGGTTCGCTCGGAGCGGTCAGCACCATCACGGCCGTCGTCCTGTCCGCCATGGCGTTTCTACAGGCGCGGCCGGTCTTGGGAATCTTCCTGGTGGTGCTCGCGGGCGCCGTGCTCGGCTTCCTCGTGCACAACTGGCCGCCCGCGCGGATGTTCATGGGGGATTCGGGATCGTTGTTCATCGGCTTCGCGCTCGCCTGCTCCGCGGTCGTCCTGGTCATGGGGCAGGGCCCTGACGTGGTGGCAGGAGGGTTGCTCCTGTGCACCTTCGTGGCGACGGTCGACACCGGGGTCGTCATCCTGTCCCGGATGCGGGCGGGCCGGTCACCGCTGGCGGGCGGCACCGATCACGTGTCGCACCGGCTGCGCAAACTGGGCCTCGACGCGCGTCTGGCCGCGGTCGTGCTGGGCCTCATCGCGGCGCTGACCTGTGCACTGTGCATGGCGATGATGCTCGGCAAGGTACCGCCGCTCATTGCGGCGCTGGTCGCGGGAGTGACCGCGATCGCATGCGTCTGCCTCCTGCAGGGCGTGAACGTCTACCCGCCACATCGTTCACTCGAGAACCCTCCACGAATCCGCGAAAGGCGGCGATGACCAGTTGGACCTGCTCCATTTCATACGACTGGCACGCAAGAACTGGGTGCTCATCCTGGCTTCGCTGATCATCTCGCTGGGCGCGGCGCTGGTGGTGACCGCCAACATGCCGCCCAAGTACGTGGCGACGATCACCATGCTGTTCTCCAGCCACGACAAGCACGGCGCCTTCTCGCCTGCCTACCAGGTGGGCACCCTGTCGCAGGGCGCGCAGTCCTATGCGAACCTGCTGACGAGCCGCAGCATGGTCAGCCGGATCACGACG
Organism: Nonomuraea sp. CA-141351; assembly: GCF_050944675.1. Lineage (NCBI taxonomy): Bacteria > Bacillati > Actinomycetota > Actinomycetes > Streptosporangiales > Streptosporangiaceae > Nonomuraea > Nonomuraea sp. CA-141351. The sequence continues at coordinate 11,872,042 of NZ_CP191982.1, read as the reverse complement.
GCCGAGGACGTCCCGCGCCTGCAGCAGAACATCACCGCTGAGGTCGTGCCAGGGACGGTGCTGCTGCGCGCGATGGTCAGTGATCGGGATCCCGTGCGGGCCGCCTCACTGGCCAACGCCCTGGGAGCCAAGTTCGCGCTCCTCATCGACCAGATCGAGCGGCCGACGCCCACCAGCCGGCCGACGGTCAAGGTCACCGTCGTCGACCAGGCAGAGGTCCCCACGGAGCCCGTCAGCCCCATGCCCGTGGTAAATGTCCTGGTAGGCATGCTGATCGCAGTGGTTGTCGCGTTCAGTTCGCTGATTCTGCGTGATCGGCTGGACACCACCATCAAGAGTCCGCACGAGCTGCAGCACACCTCGAAGAGCTCCACGCTGGGCATCATCGGCTACGAGCGCGCGGCCCGCCGCCACCCGCTGATCGTACGAACGCAGGGGCGCTCAAGCAGGGCCGAGGCGTTCCGCTCGCTACGCACCAACCTGCAGTTCATCGGGGTCGACAGGCAGCCCAAGTCGTTGGTGATCACCAGCTGCCTGCCGAACGAGGGCAAGTCCTCGACCTGTTCCAACCTCGCCATCACACTCGCGCAGGCGGGCTGGCGGGTTCTGCTCGTGGACAGTGACCTGCGCCGTCCACGCCTTCCCGACTACTTCGGGATCGAGGGCGCGGTCGGTCTGACGGACGTGCTCATCGGCAAGGCGCGGCTGGACGAGGTGATCCAGACGTGGGGCGAGCCGAAGCTCTTCGTGCTGCCCAGCGGCCAGATCCCGCCGAACCCAAGCGAACTGCTCGGCTCGCGCATCATGCGTGAGCTGCTCGACCAGCTAACCGACAGGTACGACATCGTGATCATCGATGCGCCGCCGCTGCTGCCCGTCACTGACGCCGCGACTCTCGCGGCTGTCTGCGACGGCGTGATGCTCGTCGCGAGGTACGGCAAGACGAGGCAGGAGCACATCGAGCGTGCCATGGAGCAACTGTCGTCCATCAACGCCAGGATCGTCGGCACCGTGCTCAACTTCGTCCCGGCGAAGGCGAGCAGGTACGACGGATACGGGTACGGCTACGGCCATTACGAGTCGGAGACGGCCAAGGAGACCGTCACGACGACGGCGGTTTGAGCAGCTCCAGCGGGACGGAGAGCGCCTTCGCGATGCTCCGTCCCGCCGCCCGGTAGGCCCACATCCAGCGCCCCATAGGGTCGGGGATGTCCGGCTGGTCCACCGTGACCAGGCCACGCAGCCCCTGCGCCTGCTCGACCAGCGCGCGGGCACGCCGTACAGCGTCGCGATGACGCGTGATCTCCTCGCGCTCCGCCGCCGCGGTGAGGGCGCCGAACTCGACGATCGTGAAGACGCGGGGCGCGGCCTGCAAGTGCCTCGTCACCGACTCCGCCCGGTGCGCCCTGGTGGCGGTCAGCACCAGATCGGCGCCGGCCAGCAACTCCGCGGTCAGCGGCTGGGAGACGAACCCGGCCGGGTCACCGCCGAGGCTTGTCAGAACCTGCTGAGCCCTCTCGGCCATCTCCACGCCGGGCTCGGCGTGGGTGCCCGCGCTCGTCACCAGGAACTGCGGGCCCAGAACCGACCGGGTCAGCCGCTCGGCCAGCGGAGAGCGGCACATGTTGCCCGTGCACACGAACAGGATGTGGAAGCGGGCCTCCCCTGACGTCATGGGCGTGACGATAGGGGGAACGAGCTCGGTGGGCCGTCGCGGCGCACCGGGCTTTACCTCTTCTAACGCTCGATGTCACGATCCACCGGAGTGCAGCTCCCGTCATGCAGGGTGAGCCTGGTCTGCTGCGGGCGAACCAGTGGCTGCACGGGGATCACCGGGGGAGCGGCTGAGGCGGGTTCCAGCATGTCGAACTCCAGCGTCCGGGTCCGCCTGGGGGCGAACTTGAGCACAGTGGAGTAGACGGGATGGGATCGTTCGACTTCCTTGATGATCGGTGCGGGCTTCCCGTCGATGCGCACGGCGCCGAGCTTGGCGCCGACCGCGGCGTAGAACGACACCCACACCAGGTTGGACCCGACAGCGGGGCGGTGTTTCCAGGCGTCGAGCCGGTCGGTGACGTACCTGGGCAGCTTCGCGCGCGGCACGTCGTTGCCGAGCCGGATCCGCACTCTCGTGGGCTGCTGCCCGTCACTGCGGCAGGTGCCCAGCTCGTAGTGGAGCGAGCGGTCCAGGTAGTAGTCGAGCTTGGTGCCGCCGGAGTTGTTGATCACGAGCCCGGCGAACGGCCCCGGCTCCTCCGGCAGCACGCCGCCGAACGGGGTGGCCGCGAGGCGTTGCTGTTCGGCGTCCCTGCGGCTCCAGATCTGCATCCTTCGCTCGTTCATCAGCTTCGACAAAATAGGGAACGCTGTCGCGGGATCCAGGCGTGCCCTGGTCATCGCCTCGCTCACCGTAGCCGCGACCGTGATGAGGAACCTCTTGCGCTCGACCGGATCGGAGTAGCGCGCGTAGGCCGCCCGCTCGGTGAGATCGACCACGTTCTCCGTGGTCACCGTCTCGCCGCTGGGGAGCTTGACGGGGCCGATCAGCTCCAGCAGATAGGACAGGCCGACCGGATCGGTCGCGATCGCGCCGTCCAGTTGCTGGCCGGTCTGGCGTCGCCACAGCCCGGTCCAGGTCGTCGCGGCGTAAGGGAAGTGGGGAGAGAGATTGGAATTGGACAGCAGGGAGACCGCGCTGGACCCGTAACGTGCGAGGAAGTCCGGGCCGTGATCGGCTACCTGGGCCGAGCCGGACTCCAGGCCGTTGTTGGGGGAGAGCCGCTGGATGCCGATGTGGCCGTCGCCGGCCTTCAGAATGCCGAACGCGCCGACCAGCCCTCCGGTTCCGCGTGCTTCGGCATTGGTCTGGAAGGCCAGGAAGTAGCGGCGCGGGCCATGGTGGCCCAGCATCGGGGGCAGCAGGGCCGCGGCGTCTTCGGCGGCGCCGAGCCAGCCGCCCAGTCGTTCGGCTTGGTCCAGAGCAGTGGCGCGGGCCTGGTCGATCTCCTCCATGCCGGTGTCGTCGGGGGTGGCCGCCAGGCGGGACCGCGTCAGATCGATGCGGTCGGAGGCGGAACGCAAGACCGGCGCGGCGGATTCAAGCCCGGCCAGCAGGGTCCCCATGTCGTCCATGGAGAGCCCTTTGGCCGTCATCAGCCCCGCGCCGGCCTGCTGGAGATCCGTCAGGGCACTCGTCAGCTCCGCCGCGGTCTCGGCCAGCCCGCGGACGGTCGTCGCGCCCTCTCCCACCACGGGAGTATGGGCGATCAACGACCAGTCCAGGCCGCTGGTGAGCCGGCGTGCCTCTGCCGCGTGCCGTTTCGCCTCCGCGAGCGTCACGGCGGCCCCCGCCGGGTCGCTCATACGGAGCCGGACCAGTGCGTCCCTGGTCGCCTGCAGGTGATCCCGCACGCTCAGACCCAGGTGCGCCGACCAACCTGCGGCCAGCGCGAGGCCTGCCGAGGAGCAGAGCAGACCTGCGACGACGCGCCGGCGTTTCTTACTTGGCACTGGCAGATCGGCGGCGCCGTACGGCGATGATCGTCCCCGCGGCCCCTATGATCAGCAGGCCTCCGCCCGCCGCGGCCAGAGTCGCCACGGGCGCGCCGGTGAACGGCAGCTCCTTGCCCACATGCTCCTCCTCCACCTGCTCCTCGGTACCGTGGAAGTTGTTGAAGAAACGACGCGGGGCGCGATCGTCGACCTCGACGTCCACATCGTTCTGGTTGCGTATGAACGAGTCGCTGTTGTCACGGTTGAAGTCGTCCTCCCTCTCCACCTCCCTCGGGTCGAACTCGAATTCCTCTTCCTCCACTTCTGAGGCGGTGGGCGAAGGCGGATACGGCGAGATGGTGGTGGGTGGGATCGTGGTTCGGGTGATTGTAGGCGCGGCCTGGCTGTACGCGGCAGTCGGCCCCGCAGTCCCGAACGCCAGTACGGCGCTCCCCAGTGCGAGTCCGCTCCCGAGCACTGCCGCGAGCAAAACAGGTTTCTTGATCTTCTCTGCCATTTCGGTCTCCCGTAGCGGTTCCTCGGCCAAGCGAACATTTCGCCCGGAATCTTGGCGACATGTTCGCTACGGAACCGTTATATGTGGTCAGCCGATGGATGCTCCTCCCCCCGTACGTTTCTTGCCAAATGGTCACTGAAGGTTCTCCGTACTTTGACGATCGGTTCGGATGTTGCGTTCGGGTGCCTTCGATGATGCCCTTGACCAGGGGAAACGTCGATTTGACGCGGTGGTGCGCGCGATGGGGCTTCGCGAGGCGACGTGTGCTTTCGTGCGTCAGCCCGGGTGTCCTTGCGACCCTTTATGTCGCGAATGCGGCGAGTTCCTACCACTCTCTGAAAAGAGCGAAAATTTCCCCCAAATGGGTCTATCTCACGCCTCCTCGGTCGCGTGCCTCACCCGAATGGGTGAGGTCGCCGTGGAGGTGGCTGGGGCAGGCCATGCGGCTGGGAGTCGCGCCCCGAGCATCTCCGTGCCGCTGAGCCGCTCCGTCCGGTAGGCGGCCATGGCGCAGCGCGCCGAGTCCCTCGGGCGGACCTTTTCGTCTTACTCGAGCTCCGCCAGCAGGTCGAGGCGGCCATTTCCGACCCGTACCGCAGTGGCGCCGAGCGCTTTCTCCAAGTCGGCGGGGCTCGCCGTCTTGGCCGGGAAATCGATGGCGATCCTGCCGTTCACCAGGCGATTCACGGGAAGCGAGCCACCCGCCATCCGGAATTCGAGCTGACCCGTAGCCGGGTCCACCGAATAAAGCACATGAGCGGTTGGAGCGTGACACATGCCTCGACGCCGGATCGCCGAGCAGGGCGGCGGTCCCGGAGAGGTTCGGCTCGGTGGCTATGCTCCCCGTCCAACGCTCAGTAATCGGAGAGGCCAGTGGGCAGACACCGGCGGGATTACCGTGGAAAGCTGTCTCTGTGATGGCGCTCACACTGAGAGGCGCGGGAGGCTCATGGCATCCAGGGGGTCGGATATCCAGCTGCAAGCGGGCTGCAAGCCGTACAAAATGGAATTAGGGCTGGGCGTGTCGCGTGGCGAATGCGGAATCGTCGGTTACCGTCCAATGAGTAGGGACGTGCCGATTACGGTGAGTTCCTGAAGAAAGGACAAGCCGATGGGGGCAGTGCGCAAGGTGGTGAGCTACCTTGGCCTGAGCGGGGTCGATCACTACGACGAAGGCTACGACGACGACGAGCACTACGAGGACGAGTACGTCCCCGCGACGGAGCGGGCCGCCAAGCGGTGGCGCGCGAACGTCGACTCGTCGCGCATTGTGATGATCCAGCCGCTCAAGTACAACGACGCGCCGTTGATCGGTCAGCACTTCCGTGAAGGGCAGACGGTGATCATGGACGTCTCGGGCATGGCGATGCCTGAGGCGACGAGGATGGTCGACTTCGCCGCCGGGCTGGCCTACGGGTGCGAGGGGCGGATCGAGCGCATCGCCGACCGCGTCTTCCTGCTCGCGCCCGCTCACGTGGAGATCGAGACCACCTGAGCGAGGCGCCGGCCTCAGGTCGGCCGGCTATGCAGCGCGCGGGCCGCGACGGATCAGCCGGGTAAGCTCGGTTGCGTCCTCCGCGGCCTGTTTCGCGCGCGTGTCCGCCTCCCGCGCATAGGAGTGCAGGGCCCACACCGCGCCCTCGGCCAACTCTCTCAGCTCGTTGACCTGCGCCGCCGCGTATCGCGCGTCGGTCTCGACGAGCTTGCGGCGCTGCCAGAGCTGCCAGCCGGCCAGGCCGATCATGGCCACGCCGGCGGCGGCGAGCAGATTGCTGGCGAACACCGCGCCGATGAGGCAGACGACCCCCGCCACGAGCAGCACCATGGCCGCCCACGGACGGGCGCGGGGCACGAAGCCGTCCGCGATGATCGCGCTCTCGGCGGCGGCGAGCGACGACGGCTCGGGCCCCTCGGGGAGCAGCTGGATGCGGTGGCCGAGCAGCACCACGGTGAGCGTGTCGGGCGGCGCGAGGCGGCTGTCGGCCTCGAGCTCCTCGGCCACGCCGCGCAGGATCGGCGCCGCCACGTGCAGAGCGATGGCGGCGAGGTGCGGGTCGGCGCCTGGGCGAAGGTCGTCGAGCAGGTACGTGCTGAGCGATGCCATCGGACCCGCCGGGCCGCCCGAGCCGATCAGGGAGCGCAGGACGGCGAGCGGCTCGTCCTCGGACCAGGTCGCGGCCGGGCTGCCGGTGCTGTTGTCGAGCGGGGCGGAGGCGTCGCGTTCGGTCTGCCTCGTGGAAGTGACCTCCGCGCACCGCCCGCGCAGCCTGGCCAGCCGGGCGGCCGCCACCGCGGGCCTGGCCAGCTCGGGGATCTCCGCCATCTCCGGGAAGTCGACCAGCGAGGGCGGGACGACGACCGACGGCTCGCCGGGCGCCAGCGCCTGCACCCACTGGTCAGGATCGGTGTGCTCCTGCACGGCCAGGGCGTCGAGCTTACGCAGCACGAAGATCTTGCCGGCGGGGCCGTACGCGCCTCTGGCGGCGGCCAGCCAGAGCGAGCGCTGGCCGTGGGAGACCGGCCGGTCGAGTGAGAGCTCGCCGAAGGCGGTGCCGAGCCAGGAGGCATGGATGCGGCTGCCCTGCCCGGACACCGCGAGTGCGAGGCAGAGGAAGAGCGCGGTCTGCTGCTGGTTGCGGCCGGCGGCCCTGCTGAGGGGCTCCAGCGGGTCCTCGCCTGCGAGGATGGCGACCAGCGCTTCGACGGCCGGAGGCAGCCAATAACCGGGTATGTCGCGAAAACGCGGTGCGGCCGGAGGCGCGGCGCCCTTGGCGGCGAGGTGCGCCAGCAGCGCCTCGGCGTAGCGATGCAACTCCGCGGCTGCTGGGGGACTCGCAGTCAGGTCCGTGCTCAAGGCAGAGAACTCCCCCATTTCGGCCTCTATTCATGACCGCACAGAAGCCTAGCCGTTCGGGCGCGCCAACCAGGTGGAGGCGCGCCCACAACGGATCTGGGGACTTTGAGTGGTTACATGCGCTCGGGGACCGGGACGCCCAGGAGGTCGAGCCCGGTCTCCAGCACACGCAGGGTGAGCGAGCAGAGGGCCAGGCGCTGCTTCCTGGTCTCCGGATCGACGCCCTCCTTGATCACCGGGCACTCGTCGTAGAACGTGCTGAACAGGCTGGCGGTCTGGAAGAGGAAGCTGCACAGCCGGTGCGGCTCGGACTCGGCTGTGACCTGGGAGACCAGCTCGGCGAAGCCCAGCACGTGGAGGCCCAGCGCGCGCTCGGCGGGCGCGGCCAGCACGATGGGCCCCGCCGCGTCGGCCGGGTCCACCCCCGCCTTACGGAAGATCGAGCGGATCCTGGCCGTCGCGTACTGCATGTAAGGGCCGGTGTTGCCGGTGAAGCCGAGCATCCGGTCGAAGTCGAAGACGTACTCGCTGTCGTGACTGACCGACAAATCGGCATATTTCACCGCGCCCATGCCGACGGCGTGCGCGATCTCCTTGGTGGTGGCCTCGTCGTAGCCCCGCTCGGCGATGGCGGCCGTGGCCCGGTCGATGGCCTCCTGGAGCAGGTCCATCAGCTTGACGGACTCGCCGGAGCGGGTCTTGAACCTGCGCCCGTCCTTGCCGAGCATCATGCCGATCTGGACGTGCTCGGCCGAGACCGAGTCGGGCAGCCAGCCCGCCAGCCGCGCCGCGGCGAACACCATCCGGAAGTGCAGCGCCTGATCGGCGCCCACGACGTAGAGCATGCGCTCGGCCTTCAGGTCGTGGACGCGGTAGCGGATCGCCGCCATGTCGGTGGTGGCGTACCCGTAGCCGCCGTCGCTCTTCCTGATGATGAGCGGCAGCGGCTTGTCGTCGGAGCCGGTGAAGCCGGGCGGGAAGACACAGAGCGCGCCCTCGCTGATCACCGCCGTCCCGGACGTCTCCAGGTCGTCGCACGTCTTCTGCAGCATGGGGTTGTACATGCTCTCGCCGGCGATGTCGGCGTCGGTCAGCGTCACACCGAGCACGCTGTAGATCTTGTTGAAGTAGCGGACGGTCGCGTCCATGAACACGTGCCAGAGCCGCAGCGTGTCAGGGTCGCCCGACTGCAGCGTGGTCACCCGCACCCGGGCACGCTGCCTGAACGCGTCGTCGCTGTCGAACTTGGCCCGCGCCGCCTGGTAGAACTCCGTGCCCTGGCCGGCCTCCAACTGCGCGACCGCGGCCTCCTCGCCTATGTCGAGCAGGTGCTCGATGAGCATGCCGAACGGCGTGCCCCAGTCGCCCAGGTGGTTCTGCCTGATCACGGTGTTGCCGAGGTGCTCGTGCAGGCGGGCCAGCGAGTCGCCCACGATCGTGGTGCGCAGGTGGCCGACGTGCATCTCCTTGGCCGCGTTGGGCGCGGAGTAGTCGACCACCACGGTCTGCGACGGCGTGATCGTGCCGACGCCGAGCCGGGGGTCGGCCAGCATCCGCGTGGCCTCGGACTCGATCCACGACTCGTCGAGCGTGATGTTGAGGAAACCGGGGCCGCTGACCTCGACCGTGCCGGGAAAGTCGGACAGCTCCGCCTTGATCGCCTCGGCGACCTCCCGCGGCGCCCGTCGCAGTCGCTTCGCCAGGCTCATCGCGACGTTCGCCTGGAAGTCGGCGAACTGGGACGGCCGGATCAGCGGGTCTGCGTCGGCGTGCTCGGAGCCGAACGCGCCGGCCAGCGCCTGCTGGACGCGCTCGGTGAGCATTATCTGCGGGTCGGTCATGTTCTAAGGGTACCGGCGACCTTGACAGCGACGCTTATCATTACCGCCGCCACGACCGAGATGCCGACGGCGGTCAGGCCGTTGCTGACGTCGCCGGGTTCGAGCGCGAAGAACTGCCTGACGAAGGGCATCGTCAGCCCGATCGCGAACGCCGCCGCCATGGCTCCGACCAGGGCGATCCGCCACCAGTTGAGCGGCCTGGCGATCAGCACGAGCACCCACCAGGTGGTGAGGAAGAGCGTGATCACCGCCGCCGACTGGTCCTCGACGAGGGTGGAGGTGCCGCTGTGCGCGGCCCAGAACGACAGCAGCACCGCCGCCGCACACAACACCCCTGCGGGTACGGCGAAGCGCAGCACCCTGGGGACGAAGCCGGGCTTCGAACGTTCGAGCGTGGGCGCGAGCGCGAGGAAGAGCGCGGGGACGCCGATGGTCAGGGCGTTCGTCAGGGTGGAGTGGCGGGGCGCGAACGGGAACATCACCCCGGCCACGCCGACCAGCAACGACAGCACGATCGCGTAGAACGTCTTGGTGAGGAACAGGTTGGAGACCCGTTCGATGTTGGCCAGCACCCGCCTGCCCTCGCCCACGACGTGCGGCAGCGTGGCGAACTTGTCGTCGAGCAGCACCACCTGCGCCACGGCCTTGGTGGCCGGGCTGCCCGCGCCCATCGCGATGCCCAGGTCGGCGTCCTTCAGCGCGAGCACGTCGTTGACGCCGTCGCCGGTCATGGCCACGGTGTGGCCCCGGGCCTGGAGCGCCCCGACGAACTGGCGCTTCTGCTGGGGGCTGACGCGGCCGAAGACGGCGTGGGAGTCGAGCAGCTCGCCCAGCTTGTCCGGGTCGTCATGGGGGAGTGCCCGCGCATCCATGGAACGGTGGGCGTCCGGGATCTCCAGGTCGGTGGCGATCGCGGAGACGGCGACCGGGTTGTCGCCGGAGATGACCTTGACCGTGACGCCCTGCCTGGCGAAGTAGCGGAGGGTCTCCCGGGCGTCGGGCCTGATGCGCTGCTTGAACGTGACGAGCGCCACCGGCTCCAGGCCCTTCGCTGCCGGAAGGGACTCGGCGCGGCACAGCGCGAGCACCCGGGTGCCGGTGGCGGCCAGCTCGGCGGCCTGGTCGTAGCCGTCACCGCCGTCGAGCAGCACGTCCGGGGCCCCGAGCACCCACGCGCCCTGCTCGCCGAAGTCGGCTCCGCTCCACTTGCGCGCCGAGGAGAACGGCACCGTCTCCCCGGCCGCCCACCCGTCTCCCGGGGCCGGGTAACGGGCCCGGACGGCCTCGGCGGTGGCGTTCGGCCGGCTGTCGAGGTGTGCCAGGGCGGCCAGCGCGTCCTCGACCGGCTGGCCGTCGCGCAGGGGCAGCACCTGGTCGAGCTCCATGCCACCGGCGGTGAGCGTGCCCGTCTTGTCCAGGCACAGCACGTCCACCCTGGCCAGCCCCTCGATCGCGGGCAGCTCCTGGACCAGGCACTTGTGCCGGCCGAGTCGTATGACGCCGACGGCGAACGCGATCGAGGTCATCAGCACCAGGCCCTCGGGGATCATGGTGACGATGCCCGCGACCGCGCCGGTGATCGCGGTGCCGAAGTCGGCGGAGTTCTTGAGCTGGCTGTAGATCAGCAGGGCGCCGATCGGGACGACCAGCCAGGTGATGTACTTGATGAAGTTCGCCACGCCCTCGCGCAGCTCGGAATGGGCGAGGTGAAACCTGCTCGCCTCTTCCGCCAGTTTCACGGCGTACGCGTCGGTGCCGACCCTCGTGGCCACGAACGACCCTGCCCCCGCCACCGCGAAGCTGCCCGACAGCACCTGGTCGCCCGGCCGCTTGTGCACGGGGTCGGCCTCGCCGGTCAGCAGCGACTCGTCCACCTCAAGCCCGTCGGACTCGACCACCTCGCCATCGACCAGCAGGCGGTCGCCGGGGCCCAATAAGACCAGGTCGCCCAGCACCACCTGGCGCGGCTGGACCTGCTGCTCCCGGCCGTCGCGCCGTACTCTGACCGGAGCCTCGTTGATCACCGCGAGCTTGTCGAGTGTGCGCTTGGCCCGTAACTCCTGAACGATCCCGATCAGCACGTTGGCCACGATGACCAGCCCGAACAGGCTGTCCTGCCACTCGCCGAAGATCAGGACCAGCGCCCAGAGCACACCGATGACCAGGTTGAACAGGGTGAAGACGTTCGCCCTGACGATCGCGCTCAGCGACCGGCTCGACCTGCGCGGAACATGGTTGGCCTTGGCCACCGCCGCCTGTGCCGAGGTGAGCCCGTGCACCATTGACTCCACATAGCCCCCTGTTTCTGTGGATCGGTGCCACCCTACGGGGTTACCAGAGCCTGTGGGAGCGGTGTGTGGCGCCCAGCTTGTCGCCGATTCGGGAGACGATTCCGGCCGCGGACAGGTCGGCCGCGAGCTTGCAGGCCGCGCTGATCCCTTCGGCCCTGGACGAGCCGTGGGCGATGACGACGGTGCCGTTCAGGCCGAGCAGCACGGCGCCCCCGTACGCCTCGGGGTCGAGGCGGCGGCGCAGCTCGCGGATGCGGGAGCGCTGCATGGCGGCGCCCAGCCTGGCCAGCCTGCTCTCGCTGACGACCTCCCTGAGCTCGGAGAACGCGAAACGGACCGCGCCTTCCATGGTCTTCAGCGCCACGTTCCCGGTGAACCCGTCGGTCGTGATCACGTCGGCCTTGCCTGCCAGCAGGTCGTGGCCCTCGACGTTGCCCGTGAAGTGAATGCCGGCGGAGGCCAGGAGGAGCTCGTGGGCGCGTTTGACGAGCTTGTTGCCCTTCTCGGCCTCACTGCCGATCGTGAGCAGGCCGACTCGGGGCGTCTCGATGCCGTACGCCAGCTCGGCGAAGGCCGTCCCAAGATGGGCGAACTGCACCAGCATCTCCGGCTTGGCCTCGGCGTTCGCGCCCGCGTCGATGAGCAGGGCGGGCTTGGGGAGGGTGGGGATGGCGACCGCTATGGCCGGTCTGAGCACGCCTTGCTGGCCTTTGAGGCGGAGCCTGCCGGTGGCCACGATCCCCGCCGTGGAGCCCGCGGACACGACCGCGGCGGCGTCGCCGCGGCGTACGAGGTGGCAGGCGACGGCGATGCTGGAGCGGGGCCGGCGCAGGCTGGCCAGCGCGCCCTCGTCCATGGCCAGGGCCTCCTCGGCCCGTACGATCGGGACTTCCTTGGTGGCGTCGTGGTCGGCGAGCGCCTCGTAGAGCACGCGAGGGGAGCCGACGAGCACGACGCGGAGGCCGCGCTCCCGCACGGCATGCACCGCTCCCGCCACGATCGCGTGTGGTGCGTGGTCGCCGCCCATGGCGTCGAGCGCGATGGGCCTGCTGTCGGACAATGATCACCTCGTACGGCATCGAGCCCGCCGCCACGGCATGGCCGGGACGCGGGCTCGGGGGTATGTCCGCATCGTAGGCAAGGCAGTAGCCAGGTTAACCGGCGGGTAGGCCCTGTTGGTTCCCCGCACGCCCCTTCCAGTCCCACTATGCGGCACACCGCCCGATTCGTCGCGCCGGCGGCCTCCGTTACGACGCCCGGCCCCACCGCCCATTCACCGCCGCACGGGTGGCCCCGCCACGCCGTCACGCGCGCGTCGCCGGGGACGCGCCATCGACGGGGGTCCGCTGTGGCGTCGCTCACGTGTCGGCGGGGACCGCTGCGCCATTGCCTGCGCTGCCATTCGGGCGTCGCCGCGGGCTGCTCGCCGTCGCAGCCCCGCCGGTCGCCCGTTGCGGTGGGTCACCCGTTACCGGGCCGCTCGCCGTTGGCGGGTGTGCGCTTCCGCGTGCCGGACAGCGCACACCGCGTCACGGCGGTCAGTGGAGGTTCCAGTCGTCCATCCCGCGCGACACGATCACCTTGGAGAACTTGGACGACCCCGTGACCCGGATCAACGGCCCGTCCGCCTCCGACCCGCCCGTCACGTTGCGCTTGCCGAACATCGAGCTGCCCTCGTCGATCACATGGGCGTTGCCGGGAACGCGCACGATCATCTTGCTGAACCACGCGTTCGTCTCGATGGTGATCTCGCGTCCGGGCAGCACCGCGTCCGACAGGTCGATGATGAGGGCGCCGAACCGGGCGGACAGCCGGGTGTTGCGGGACGCCACCCACCGCCCCTTGCGGACGATCTTGCTGAACTTCGAGTCGATGACCTGCTGCTCGATGGCAGTGGGCACGTTGGAAGCGGACACCTCGGGCAGATCCCGGGTGAGGGGGACGAGCTCGCTCATGGTCTTCGCCGTGTAGGCGACGTCCAGGCGGTCGGCGTGCTCGACGCTGGTGAGTCTTCCTGTCGCGAGCGCCTCGGCCAGGACCGCGGCCACGCGGTCTCGGTCGGCGTCTGAGGCGCGCAAGTCCGGATCGTGGGTCACGAAAAATCAGTGTATGCCGAATCGCGATATGTCGCGAGTGCCCGCAAACCTGAAGGAAAACTTGGAGACCAGTGGAACCGGTGACGCCGCTGGTAGCGTCCGGGTATTAAGAACCGTAGACGCGCGACGGGGTCGTGAGGTTTACATCCGATCGAACAAAAAAGATGGGAAAGGCCTAGTGATCTTGAACCAAGCAGGCACGCGACGCTTCAAGGCGTACACGTCCAAGCACCTTGACGAGCTCCTGAAGCGTGCGGGGCTCGGCGACGAGGAGCGGCTGAAGGTCCGCGCCGTCGCCACAGTGCTGCCGTTCCGGACCAACGCCTACGTCGTCGATGAACTCATAGATTGGTCGGCCGCGCCCGACGACCCCATCTACCGGCTTGTCTTCCCGCAGGAGGACATGCTGCCTGCTGCGGACGTCGCCCGGCTGGCAGACCTGCTCAAGGCCGAGGCGCCGAACGTCGAGATCCAGGCCGAGGCGAACCGAGTACGAGCGCAGCTCAACCCGCACCCCGCAGGCCAGAAGGAGCTCAACGTCCCGAAGATCGGGGACGAGCCGGTGCCTGGCATGCAGCACAAATATCCAGAGACCGTGCTGATCTTCCCCAAGCAGGGGCAGACCTGTCACGCGTACTGCACCTACTGCTTCAGATGGGCGCAGTTCGTCGGTGACGCGGACCTGAAGTTCGCCTCCGACGACATCGGCCAGATGGTGGCCTACATTCGCCGGCATCCCGAGGTCACGAGCGTCCTGATCACCGGCGGGGACGCGATGATCATGGGCGAGCCCGTCATCAGACGATATATCGAGCCATTGCTGGAACTGGAGCAACTGGAGTCGATCAGGATCGGCACCAAGGCGCTGGCCTACTGGCCGCAGCGCTTCACCACCGACCCCGACGCCGACGCCACGCTCGGGCTGTTCGAGGAGGTGGTGAACGCGGGCAAGAACCTCGCGTTCATGGCCCACTTCACGCACCCGCGCGAGCTGGAGTCGCCACTGGTCGAGTCGGCGGTCAAGCGCATCCTCGGCAGCGGGGCCACGATCAGGACCCAGGCGCCGCTGATCAGGTCCATCAACGACGACCCCGCCGTGTGGTCGCGCATGTGGCGGCGGCAACTGCGGATGGGGTTGATCCCTTATTACATGTTCGTCGAGCGTGACACCGGGCCTGCGGACTACTTCGCGGTGCCGCTGGCGCGCGCGTACGAGATCTTCAGGGACGCGTACTCGAGTGTCTCCGGGCTCTGCCGCACGGTCCGCGGTCCGTCGATGTCGGCCACGCCGGGCAAGGTGTGCGTCGACGGTGTGACCGAGATCGCGGGGGAGCAGGTGTTCATGCTCCACTTCATCCAGGCGCGCGACCCGTCGCTGGTCGGGCGGCCGTTCTTCGCGCGCTACGACCCGTCGGCGGTGTGGCTGACGGACCTGCGCCCGGCCTTCGCCGACCGTTTTCCGTTCGAGCCGGCGGGAGCCCTGCTGCCCGCCTGACCGCTCACGCGTCCACCGCGACCGCGACCGAGAAATCCGTGCCCCCGGCCCGTGACATTTGTTTTCGTCATCCCTTGTTCACGGGCCGCGGGGCACATGAATTTTCCGGCTCAAGGTCGCGTGTACGGGTCCGTGCTCGCGTGCTCGCGGCGCCGAAGCCGAGCGCGTGCAATATCAGAAACAAGACCCTCCTATTTCCCGTTTTGTCTCCCGCTCAACGCTCCCCCTCCACTCGGTAACCGGCCTGCAAACCCCAGTTACATGGGCATTCATGCGCCTGCGGCCGATCACAGCCAGTGATAGAACTGCTCGCGTAGCTCAGCCGTGACGGCACGCATCATGTGGTGCCCATAGCGCGCCCGCCGCGGCATTCGGAGGTTATCGATTCGCATTTTCACCTCATTAGAGCGCGATCGATCACGAGCCGGGAAGGCAACCATGAATCGACTAGTCAAGACGGCTGCCGCCGTCACAGCATTCGGCTTGGCGGCGGCTTTGGCCGTGCCAGCTCAAGCGGAAGTTCAATACGACACCGCCAGGCACGAGGGCTCGGGCGGGGGCACCACTGCGGGAATCCCGGTCGACGGCCTGCTGGGCGGCGTCGTCGGCGGGAGCCTGCTGAACGGCCTGCTGGGCGACGCCGCCCAGGCCAGGTCCGGTGCTCGCCCCGCGGGCCGGATGACGGAGGCCGAGCTGGACGCCGCACACGCGAACCGGCAGCAGCGCGTCACCCCGCCGAACGCGGCCGAGGACATCACACTCCACGGTGGTCCGCTGCCCGAGCTGTCGCCGATCACGAGCGGGCTCCCGCTCGGCGGAGGGGGCCTGACAGAGGCCCTGCCCGTACCGGCCCTGCCGGGCGCGGCACGGCTGGCGCAGCCCGCCGCGCCCTCGGTGAAGCCCGGCAAGCGCGGCAAGGGTCAGGCGGTGACCGGGAGCACGAGCCGGCGCGGCGCCTACGACGCGCTGACAGGCCTGCTCCACACGTCCCCCGGGGACGTGATGAACAAGGTCGGCAGCACCGCTCTCACCGGGGATGTGATGAACAAGGTCGGCAGCACCGCGTTGCTGCCGGGCGCGGGCTCCAGTGTCACGGACCTCAGCCGCACCGCGACCAAGACCATGAACAGCACCACCAAGGGCGTCGCCTCCCTGTCGGCCGAGAGCGTCGTGACCGGCCTCAGCGACGCGGCCAAGCGCGCGCTGCCGCACGTCAGGAGCGGCCGCCTGTCGCCGATGCTCGGGCAGGTCGCGCCCGCCGAGGTGGCGCCGGTCGTCGAGGCGCTGCCCGGGGCCACACAGGCCGCCTCCATGGACGGGGTCAACCCGCTCGTCGAGGACGCCACCGGCTTCGTATCCACCAACGGAACCAAGGCCACCAGCACGTACAGTGATGTGCTGGTGGCGCTTGGATGGACCACCGACGCGCTGACGAGCTCGGTGCGGGACTCCTGGAATCGCGACTAGACGCGATGCAGGCGCCAGAGCGGCGGCTCGCTGAGAGCCGGTGTGACGGTTCGCGGGTGTCCTAGGTGCCGACACCCGGGGACCGGCCGGGCCGGCTACGACGCGGCCCCGTTCACGCGCCCCAGCTGTTCCTGACGACATCCTTTCCCTTTCCCGGGGATCCAGCGCCGACGTCGGCGTCCGGCTGTATGGCGGTCCGCACGGCAATGTGCGTCCGTGCACGGCGGTCGGAACGGCCTGTCCGGGGTCATCTGCACGGTGGCCGGCATGGTGATCTGTCCGGGGTCATCTGCACGTGGCCGGCACGATGATCTGTCCAGGGCCATCTTCACGGTGGTCCGCGCGCGTCCGTTGGTGCCAGTCTGCGCGCGTCCATCCTGGTGAGGCAGGCTTGACGCGGCAGGTCTGTGCCGACGTGGGGCGTGGCGGTCCGAGTGCCGCGGGTCCGGTGCGGCAGGTCTGTGCCGTTGCCGCGACGTGGCGGTCCGTGTGCCGTTCGTTCTGGTGCTGGAAGCCTGGTGCCGCCGTTCCGGTGCGGCAGGTCGGCGGGGCCGATTGGGAGATGTCGTCGCACTGACGCGGCAGGCCGACGGGCGCTCACAGGTGCCGGACGCCCGAGGCACTGACGCGCGTGGGTTGTGAGACCCCGCGAAAGCGAGTGGTCTCCATGACGGGCCTGGGCGGACGCGCCCGCGCCCTGGCTCGTGCACTGCGCCGCTTACTGCAGGGCGGCGGCGCCGCACGAGCCCCGCCGCCGGCCCCGTTCTTGTTGGGGTCGGCGGCCTTTTACTGAGCTTGTCGAGTGTGGTGCAGCGCCGTGCGTGCTCGCCGCCGCTTTCAAACCCCCATCTTGTACGGCTGCGCACGGTGGGCGCCACCCGCCGCACGTGGCCGAGGGCCTCCAGGGTGACGCTCGCTGACCCGCACATGGCCGGCCGCCGTCACGCCGCCTTCTTGACGACCCGCTCCCTCAAGCCGGCTACGGCAGGCGGACGCCGGTGCGGCGGGCTATCTGGGCCTGCAGTCTGGCCATCTGCCAGTGCAGCTCCAGCAGTTGCTCGGCGAGCCGCGTCCGGGGGATCTCGGACACGTCCTCGGTGGCCAGGTGGTCGATCGCGGTCGAAAGCTCCACCATCGCGCGCTCCCACTCCATCAGCGACCCTCGGATCGAATTGACGTTCGAATCCTATCGGAACGCCAGGCTCGCTGTCAGTCATTTGTCACAGTGGTCTCCCCTGTGTTTCGCACAAGAGATCGAACTGCCGGGAGGTCGGACTTCTGCTGAGGCCTGGGAGGAGTGGTGGTGTTCAGGTCCTCGGCGGCGGCTGAGTGGAGGCGTCCGGCCCTTTGATGGCGCGAGACGTGGCGCGGGGTGGTGGTTCTCGCCTACGGCCGGCGTCGGACCGGGTGCGGGGTCGTGGCACTCACCTGCCCGGCAGCGTCGGACCGGGTGCGAGGTGACGGTGTACACGTACCGGGCGGCGTCGGACCGGGTGCGGATGGCCGAGGGCAGATTCCCGGCGTGTCGGGCGTGGCCGCCGGACTCTGGCTCGTGCGTCCCGAGGTGACGACACCCCGGGAAGGACGCCGGAGGGGCAGGGGTCAGCCCTTGTTGTAGGCGGCGATGACTTCCTTCGGGTCGCCGTCCATCTTGATCTTGCCCTTGTGCAGCCAGATGACGCGGTTGCAGGTCTCCTCGATGACCTTGAGGTCGTGGGCCACGAGGAAGACCGTGCCGGCGGACTCGCGGATCTGGCGGATGCGCTCCTCGCTCTTCTTGCGGAACTCGCGGTCGCCCGTCGCCAGGGCCTCGTCGATGAGGAGGACGTCGTGGGTCTTGGCCGAGGAGATGGCGAAGCGGAGGCGGGCGCCCATGCCGGAGGAGTAGGTGGACATGGGCAGCTGGACGAACTCGTCGATGCCGGAGAAGTCGACGATCTCCTGGTACTTCTCGCGAACCTCGGCAGGCGTCATGCCCATGGCGTAACAGCCGAGGATGATGTTGCGCTCGCCGGTCAGCTCGCGCATGAGAGCCGCGTTGACGCCGAGCAGCGAGGGCTGGCCGTCGGTGTAGACGGCGCCCTCGTGCGGGGGGAGGAGGCCCGCGATGGCCCGCAGCAGCGTGGACTTGCCCGAGCCGTTGCGGCCCACGATGCCGATGGCGTCGCCGTGGTAGGCCACGAACGTGACGCCCTTGACCGCGTGGACCTCCTTCATCTGCGGCCGGCCCTGGCGCTTGAGGAGGCGCGTGAGGGCGTTGACCGCGTTGCCCTTCTCGGCGTCCGAGGCCGCGCCGTAGACGCGGTAGACGATGTGGAGGTCGTCGACGATGACGGTCGGAGTGCCCGTGGGGACGTCGAGCGGCGACTTGCCCTGGGGCTCCGGATTGGGATGCACTCTCACATCCTTGCCGGGGACGGCGGGCTTCTCGCCCTTCACCTGTGACAGCTCCTTGGTCAGTTCAGCCACGCCCGTACCTCTCCTCGGACCGCCAGAAGTACCAGAAGCCGAAGCCAAGCGCGAACACCGCCCAGAATACGCAAGACACCAACACCATCGTCGGGGGGTGGTGGCCGAACTTCGTATTGTGGGTCGAGATGAGGATCTCCCGCATCCATTCGATGAAGGAAGCGGTGGGGTTGAGATACATCACGTCGGCGACCCACTGGGGCAGCTTGGCGGAGGACACCACCTTGTCCTGGATGGAAAAGAAGACGCCTGAGGCGTAGAGCCAGAAGCGGGTGATGAACGGCAGCAACTGGTTGAGATCGCGCATCTGGGCGCCGAGCCGGGCGACGACCAGGCCGACACCCACGTTGAACATCGTCTGGAGCAGCAGCACCACCGGGACCATGAGCCAGAACCAGGTGGGCCATTCACCGGTGATCGTGACGATGACGAGGAGCACGCCCATGGAGATGGCGAGCTGCTGCAGCTCCTGGATCGCGTAGGCGAGCGGCAGGGACGCCCTGGGGAAGTGCAGGGCCCGGATCATCGAGAGGTTGCCCGAGATCGACTTGGCGCCGGTGGTGACGGTCCGCTGCGTGTAGGTGAAGACGAACATCCCGGTCAGCAGGAAGGCCGGGTAGTTCTGGATGCCGTTCTTGCCGCCCAGGATGACGCCGAACATCACGTAGTAGATCGCCGCGTTCAGCAGGGGGGTCAGCACCTGCCACAGCTGGCCGAGGGCCGAGCTGGAGTACTTCGAGACGTTGCGCGACGTCGCGTACGTGAGGATGAAGTGTCGCCGCTCCCATAGCTGGCGTAGGTAGACACCGAACCTCGGCCGCGCGATGGCACGGCGAAGCCCGTATCTCTGGGCGAGCTTGGCCAGCGGCTCCTGCCCGCTTCGGCCGCCCGCCTGGGCGTCCGCGACAGCGGATTCCGGCTGGCTCATGGCAAGGACTCTATTGGATCCAGGTCAGTGGGGTGCCTGTCACGCGGGTTGGCGACAGTCAGTTGGACGGAGTCTTACGACGCCGGGTTCCCAAGGTGCCGTCAAGACCTGCTCAACCGTAGCCCAGCGGGCCGGGGTGTGGTGGGAAGGGCGCGGCCACTCTCCTGTAGGGGGTAATTTTCATCGACTGTTCACGTCCAGGCCGTGCCAGTTACGGGGTGTTTGTACGGTTTAATGCTTCTTGCGACGAATGTCTGTGACGCTGGATTGGCGCACGTGTGACCGAACTGCAACGCGCCAGAGACTCCCTGGTGGCAAGTAGTAAGGGATAGTCGCGAACGACTGGCAGGGCGTCGGCTGGTTTGACCATGTCAGCCAAACCCGGGGGGATACCAGGACCCCCCGTCAGGCTGCTCACGATCACCGCAGCTCAGCGCTTACGCCCACCTGTAGAGGGAGGAATTCTTTCACCATGCGTGTTACTAAGGGCGCACAGATCGTCGCCGGTACCGCGCTGCTCGCCCTCGCGGTTGCCGCGTGTGGCGGCGGTGCCTCTGACAGTGGCGGCGGCACTGCCGCCGGCGGCGGCGAAACGCCGGTCCGCATGGAGATCGGTGAGCCCCAGGAGCTCCTGGTTCCGCCGAACACGACCGAGACCGAAGGTTCCGAGGTCCTCGCCGCTGTGTTCTCGCCGCTCGTGAGCTACGACGAGAACAAGCAGCCAGTCGAGGAGGCTGCCGAGTCGATCAGCACGTCGGACAGCAAGGTCTGGACGATCAAGCTCAAGTCCGGCTACACGTGGCACGACGGCACGCCGGTGACCGCCGCGGACTACGCCCGCGCGTGGAACTTCGCCGCCAACCAGGACAACGCCATGGCCTCGTCCTACTTCTTCGGCCGCGTCGACGGCTACGCCGACGTGCACCCGGGTGAGGGCAAGACGCCGACGGCCAAGGAGATGAAGGGCCTCAAGGTCGTCGACGACCTCACGCTCGAGGTCACGCTCACGGCGCCGTTCTCGCAGTTCAAGACGATGCTCGGCTACACCGCCTTCTACCCGCTGCCGAAGTCGGCCTTCGGCCCCGACGGCAAGGTGACCCAGGCCTACGGCGAGCAGCCGATCGGCCAGGGCGCGTTCAAGGTGGACAAGCCCTACAAGAAGGGCACCGACCAGACCATCGACATGACGGTCTACGACAAGTTCCCGGGTGCCAAGCCGAAGAACTGGAAGAAGCTCCAGTTCAAGGTCTACACCAGCGCCGAGACCGCGTACAACGACCTTCAGGCCGAGAACCTCGATGTCGACGACTCGCTGCCGGCCTCGGCGATCGCCAGCGCCAAGGCCGCGCTGGGCGACCGCTACTTCGACGAGCCCGACGCCGCGGTCGGCTACATCGGCGTGCCGCTGAAGTACAACCCGGACTTCAAGAACCCGGACGTCCGCAAGGCCATCTCGCTGGCCATCGACAGGAAGACCATCACCGAGACGGTCTTCTCCGGCACCCGCGCGCCCGCCGACGACTTCATCAACCCGGCCATCCCCGGTTACCGCCAGGGCGCCTGCACCGCGTGCACGTACAACCCGGCCGAGGCCAAGAAGCTGTACGACGCGGCCAAGGGCCCCAAGACCATCGAGCTGGGCTACAACGCCGACGGTGGCCACAAGGAGTGGATCGAGGCGGTCGCCAACAACCTCCGCGCCAACCTGGGCATCGAGGTCACGCCGAAGCCGTTCGAGAAGTTCCAGGGCATCCTGGACGCCTTGGACGCCAAGGAGTACAAGGGCCTGTTCCGTATGGGCTGGTCCATCGACTACCCGTCGGCTGAGAACTACCTGACCCCGATCTTCGGCACCGGCTCCATCGGCACCGGCTCCAACTACGGTGGCTACTCCAACAAGGAGTTCGACGACCTGGTGGCCAAGGGTGACCAGGCCGCCGACCCCGCCGAGGGGCTGAAGTTCTACCAGCAGGCGGACGACATCCTGGTCAAGGACCTTCCGTACATCCCGGTTTACTTCTACCGGAGCAACTTCGGGCACTCCACCAAGGTCAAGAATGTCAAGCTCAACCTGCTCAACCAGGTTCAATGGGCGGACATAGAGAAGGCCTGACGTCATTCGCGAAGTGGGCGGCTCTTGCCGCCCACTCGCAGGAGGGCTGAGCTTGGAGGCAGCCACCCGAGCCGGGTGAACCATGGGCTCCGGGGGGCTGCCTCCAAGCTATGTACCGGAGGGCTTCAATGGGCCGTTATGTCATCAGGCGTCTGATCCAGGCGATACCCGTCCTGCTCGGCGCCACCCTACTCATCTTCGTGATCGTCTTCGCGCTGCCTGGGGACCCCATCGCGGCGCTCTTCGGAGACAAGCGTCCGGACCCCGCGGTGGCCGAGGTCCTGCGCGAGCAGTATCACCTCAATGATCCGCTGCTGCTGCAGTACTGGTACTACATCAGCGGCGTGCTCTTCCGCGGCGACTTCGGTGTGAACTTCGCCGACGTGCCCGTGTCCCAGATCATGGCCGGCAAGTTCCAGGTCACCCTGAACCTCGCCCTGACCGCCCTCGTCATGGAGGCGATCATCGGCGTCGGCCTCGGACTGTGGGCGGCGCTGCGCCGCGGCAAGGCCACCGACACCATGATCCTCGCCTCCACGCTGCTGCTCATCTCGGTGCCCACGCTGGTGACCGGCTTCGTGCTGCAGCTCGTTCTCGGCGTGAAGCTCAAGCAGTGGACCGGGGCGGACATCTTCCCCGTCGCGGGCACGTTCGCGGGCTGGCGCAGCTACATGCTGCCCGGCTTCGTGCTCGCGGGAACGTCGATCGCTTACCTGACCAGGCTCACCAGAACCAGCCTGGCGGAGACGCTGAGAGCGGACTACATACGCACGGCCACGGCCAAGGGCCTGCCGAGACGCCGCGTCATCGGCAGACATGGGTTGCGTAACGCGCTGATCCCGCTGGTCACCTATCTGGGCGCCGACCTCGGCAACCTGATGGGCGGCGCGGTGATCACCGAGACGATCTTCAACCTGCCGGGGATCGGGAATCAGCTCTACACGAGCGTCTACTTGCGAGAACAACCAATTGTCGTGGGTATCGTGACCATCCTGGTGCTGATTTACATCCTGGCCAACCTGGTCGTCGACTTGTTGTACGCCGTGCTCGACCCGAGGATCCGCTATGAGTAACCCAACCCCGCCGGTGGGGCCCGGACTCCCGGAGACGCAGACCCTGGTCACCGACACGGTGACAGCCCCGGCGCCGGCACGACATGGCAAGAAGCCCAAGGACGGCAAGCCGGCCAGCCTGTGGACCGACGCCTGGTACGACCTCAGACGGCGGCCGATGTTCATCATCTCGGTGATCATCATCCTGATCCTGCTGGTCATGTCGTTCTGGCCGTCGCTGTTCACCTCGATCGACCCGTACAACGCCAGGACCTGCGATCTGTCCACGGCCAGGCACGTGCCCGGCGCCGGCCACCTGTTCGGCAAGGACAACCTGGGATGCGACGTCTACGCCAGGACGATCTACGGTGCACGCAACTCGATCTTGATCGGCGTGTTCACCACGATCATCACCACGCTCATCGGCGGCCTGCTCGGCATCGTGGCCGGCTACCGCAGCGGCGTGGTCGACACGGTGTCGTCGCGGGTCACCGAGATCTTCTTCGCCATCCCCCCGATCCTCGGCGCGCTGCTCATCGCGGCCACGTTCCGCGGCAGGGCCAACAGCATCCTGCTGGTCATCATCGCGCTGGCGGTGCTCGGCTGGCCGATGACGTTCCGCATCATGAGAGCAGCCGTGATCACCGCGAAGAACCAGGACTTCGTGGTAGCGGCCAGGGCGCTGGGAGCGGGAGCCGGGCGGATCATGTTCCGCCACCTGCTGCCCAACTCGCTGGCCCCGGTCATCGTCGTGGCCACGATCAACCTCGGAGGCTTCATCGCGGCCGAGGCGGCGCTGTCGTTCCTCGCCGTCGGCGTGCAGTCGCCGGACATCTCCTGGGGCCTCATGATCGCCGACGCGCGACCCAGGTTCCTGGAGGCGCCGCTGCCGCTGGTGTTCCCAGCCGTGTTCCTCTGCATCACGGTGCTCGCTTTCATCATGATGGGCGACGCCGTACGCGACGCTCTCGACCCGAAGCTCAGGTAGAAGGGGGGATCAAGTGAAGAAGACGTCAACAGATGTGTTGCCCGCCGAGGGAGGGCTGGGCGACGAACCACTGCTCGCGGTCGACAACCTGCACGTGGAGTTCCACACGCGCCAGGGGGCCGTCCACGCGGTGAACGGCGTGAGCTACACGGTCGCCCCAGGCGAGACGCTCGCCGTGCTGGGCGAGTCGGGTTCGGGCAAGTCCGTGACCGCGCAGGCGATCATGGGCATCCTGGACATGCCGCCGGCGGTCATCCCCAAGGGGGAGATCCGCTTCAAGGGCACCGATCTGCTCAGGCTGTCGGAAGAGGCACGCACGCAGGTGCGCGGCCAGCGCATCGCGATGATCTTCCAGGACGCGCTCTCCGCGCTCAACCCGGTGTTCACCGTGGGCTGGCAGATCAGCGAGATGTTCCGGGTGCACCGGGGCATGTCCAAGGGCGACGCCATGAAGAAGGCCGTCGAGCTGATGGACCGGGTGCGCATCCCGGCGGCCAGGCAGCGCGTGAACGACTATCCGCACCAGTTCTCCGGGGGCATGCGGCAGCGCATCATGATCGCGATGTCGATCGCGCTGGACCCCGAGGTGCTGATCGCGGACGAGCCGACCACGGCGCTCGACGTGACCGTCCAGGCGCAGATCATGGAGCTGCTGGCCGAGCTGCAGCGCGAGAGCCAGATGGGCCTGATCCTGATCACGCACGACCTCGGCGTCGTGGCCGACGTGGCCGACAAGATCGCCGTCATGTACGCGGGGCGCATCGTGGAGAACGCCCCCGTGCACGACATCTACAAGGGGCCCGCCCACCCGTACACGAAGGGCCTGCTCGAGTCGATCCCCCGGGTCGACCTCAAGGGCCAGGACCTGTACGCGATCAAGGGCCTGCCGCCCAACCTGCTCGACCTGCCTACCGGTTGCGCGTTCCATCCCCGGTGCCCGTACCGGCAGGACGACTGCGTGACCGACGTCCCCCCGCTCCACGAGATCAGCGGCACCAGAGGCAGCGCGTGCCACTACTGGAGGGAGGTCCTCGATGGCGATCGGTGAGCGCATCCTCGAGGTTCGGGACCTGGTCAAGCACTTCCCGCTGACCCAGGGCATCGTCTTCAAGCGGCAGATCGGTGCGATCAAGGCCGTCGACGGCGTGTCGTTCGACCTGCACAGGGGCGAGACGCTGGGCATCGTGGGCGAGTCGGGCTGCGGCAAGTCCACGCTCGCCAAGGTGCTGATGGCGCTGGAGCGGCCCACCTCCGGCTCGGTGAAGATCAACGGCCGCGACATCGGCAGGGCCAAGGGCGGCGAGCTCAAGCGGATGCGCCGCAACATCCAGATGGTGATGCAGGACCCGTACACCTCGCTGAACCCCCGGATGACCGTCGGCGACATCATCGGCGAGCCGTACGAGATCCACACCGAGGTGGCGCCCCGGGGCGGCCGTCGCAAGAAGGTGCAGGAGCTGCTGGAGGTGGTGGGGCTCAACCCCGACCACATCAACCGCTACCCGCACCAGTTCTCCGGAGGGCAGCGGCAGCGCATCGGCATCGCCCGAGGGCTGGCCCTCCAGCCGGAGATCATCGTCTGTGACGAGCCGGTGTCCGCCCTGGACGTGTCCATCCAGGCGCAGGTGATCAACCTGCTCGAGCGGCTGCAGAACGAGTTCAACCTGGCGTACATCTTCATCGCCCATGACCTGTCGGTGGTGCGGCACATCTCCGACCGGGTGGGCGTGATGTACCTCGGCAAGTTCGTGGAGCTCGGCAAGGACACGGAGATCTACGACCGGCCGGCGCATCCGTACACGCAGGCACTGCTGTCGGCGGTGCCGGTGCCGGACCCGGACGGGCGGGAGCAGCGGGAGCGGATCATCCTCCAGGGTGACCCGCCGTCCCCGGCCAATCCGCCGTCGGGGTGCCGCTTCCGTACCCGGTGCTGGAAGGCGCAGGCGATCTGTGCCGAGGAGGAGCCGCTGCTGCAGGTGCGGCCGGGCACCGGGCACGAGAGCGCCTGCCACTTCGCGGAGACGCACGACGTGGTGCACGTGGGCTGACACCTGCGTACCAAGGCCCTCCGAGGAGCTCTCCTCGGAGGGCCTTCGAGTTATGTTGTGGCGATCAGGGCGGAGCCGTGGCCGAAGAGGCCCTGGTTGACGGCGAGGCCGACGCGGGCGCCCGCAATCTGGCGCGGGCCCGCCCCACCTCGCAGCTGGAGGGTGAGCTCGCAGAGCTGGGCGATCGCCTGGGCGGGGATCGCCTCGCCGAAGGAGGCCAGTCCGCCCGAGGGGTTGACCGGGATCCGGCCGCTCAGCCCCGTCTCCCCGTCGTGCAGGAGCTTGGCCGACTCGCCGGGCGGGCACAGGCCGACGTCCTCCATCCAGTCCAGCTCCAGTGCCGTGGAAAGGTCGTACACCTCCGCCAGAGAGACGTCCTCCGGCCCGACCCCCGCCTCTTCGTAGGCCGCGTGCGCGATCGCCGCTCTGAAGGGCCTCTCAGGGGCGGGTACGGCGGCGCTGGAGTCGGTGGCGAAGTTCGGCAGCTCCAGGATCGTGTTGGGGAAGGTCGGGGTGACGGTGGACACGGCGGCCACGCGTACCGAGGCGGGCAGGCCCCGCCGCCGGGCGTAGGGCTCGGAGGCCAGGACCACCGCCGCGCCCCCGTCCGAGGTGGCGCAGATGTCCATGAGGTGCAGCGGGTCGGCGACCATGGGGGAGGCCAGCACCTCCTCGGCGGTGACGGGATTGCGGTAGCGGGCCATGGGGTTGAGCGATCCGGCCAGCGAGTTCTTGACCTTGACGGCGGCGAAGTCGGCCGGGCTCGAGCCGTACAGGGCCATGCGCCTGCGGGCGTAGAGGGCGAAATAGGCGGGGTTCGTGGCGCCCAGCAGCCGGAAGCGTTGCCAGTCAGGGTCGTCCGGACGGTCCCCGCCGACCGGCTTGAAGAAGCCCTTCGGGGTCGAGTCCGCCCCCATCACGAGCGCCACGTCGCACAGGCCCGCCAGGATGCGCGTGCGGGCGATGTCCACGGCCTGGGCGCCCGAGGCGCAGGCCGCGTAGCAGGACGCGACCCTGGCACCCGACCAGCCCAGCGCCTGGGCGTACGAGGCTCCCGCGATGAAGCCCGGGTAGCCGTTCCTGATCGTGTCCGCCCCGACCACGAACTCCACGTCGGTCCACGCCACCCCCGCGTCGCGCAGGGCCGCGCGGGCCGCCGCCACCCCGTACTCCAGGAAGGGCCGGCCCCACTTCCCCCACGGATGCATCCCGACGCCCAGCACCACCACGCTCATGAGGCCCGCTCCCACATCCACACCAGCGGCCCGTCGGCCAGCGGTCCCGAGGTGAGCTCCAGCTCCATGCCCACCTCGAGCTCCGCCACCGTGAGGCCCTTGACCTGCCCGAGCACCACGATCCCCACCTCGTCGAGCTCCACCGCGGCCAGCGTCACCGGCACGTACGGCTCCGCCGCGACGTAGGGCGCCGGGGGCGGGTAACAGGCGTTCGTGTACGACCACACCCTCCCGCGGCGTGGAAGCCGGATCTCCTCCATCGACGTCTCCTCGCAGCGCGGATTGGGGCAGAGGCCGCTACGGGGCGGGAAGCAGACGGTCCCGCAGGTGGCGCACCTGACGCCCAGGAGGAAGACGCCGTCTTCGTCGATGGCGAACCAGCCCTCGATCGCAAACGTCATAGTCCGGAGTATCGCACAAGCGCTTGCTAGGTTGGGAGAGTCGTCTTCGTGGATCGCCTGCGGCGCTTGCGGTGGCGCACGATCACGCGCGCCGACATCGCCGCCACCAGCATCACCATGCCCGCCACCACCGGCCACCTGGAAACAGGCGGTGGCCCATCGCCGAAGTACGGCCCCGGCCGGGCGGGGGGCGGTGCGGGCACGTCCAGGCGGTCGGCCTCCCGCAGGGCGAGCAGCGCGTTGGCCACCCCGTGCCCGTAGGCCGGGCTGTGGCCGTCCGCGGGCCGTTTCCGGGTGCCGAGCTCGATGGCCATCCGCACGTGGTACGGCGACATGTCCGGATGCGCCGCCTTGATCAGGGCCGCGATGCCCGCCACCATGGCCGCCGCCGAGCTGGTGCCGTCGCTCACCACGTACGAGTCGTCCCCGTCGGCCGTGACGATCTCCGTGCCGGGGGCCACCACCGAGAGGTAGTCCTGGCGGTTGGAGAACCCGGCCACGCGCAGCGATTTGTCCACCGCCCCCACGGCGATCACCCCGGGGTAGGCGGCGGGGAAGTTCATCCTGTTGGCCGTTTCGCCGTCGTTGCCCGACGAGGCCACCAGCACCGCCCCATTGGCGATCGCGTACTGGACGGCCTCCTCCTCCGATGCCGAGCCCTCCCAGGCGCCGCTGCCGCCGCCCAGCGACATGCTGATCACGTCGGCGCCGTGGTCGACCGCGTACCGGATGCCCTTGGCCAGCGCGTCGCGCCCGCCGGAGCGCTGCTGCACACGCAGCGGGTCGCCGTTCTCCAGCGTGACCCTGATGGACAGCACCTTGGCCGCGGGGGCCACCCCGATGACGCCGCCCCTGCGCTCGTCGCCGTGGCCGCGCCCGGCGATCAGGCTGGCCATGGCGGTCCCGTGCCGCCCCCAGAGCCCCTTGGCGGCGCCGGTCAGGTCGGGGCCCTGGATCACGGCGCCCCGCAGGTCGGGGTGGCGGCCGTTCACGCCGGTGTCGAGCACGGCCACGACCACGCCCTCGCCCTTGCTCGACCGCCACGCCTCGGGCAGCCGCATCGCGGCGAGTTGCCACTGCCCGGCCCGCGCCATCTCTCCCACGTGGTCGAAGCCCACGTCGTCGGAGGCGCTCGCCGGGGCGACCCCGACCACCAGAGCGGCCACCAGGGCGGGGACGATGAGCCGGCTCATCGGGTCAGCGCCCGGAGCAGCGCCGTCGCGATCTGCCGCGCGGCGTCGCGCAGCCGCGGCACGAGGCGGTCACCCGGCTGGTACGGTCTGCCGTCGGCGTATCCCGCGGCCGTCGCCACCATGTAGTGCTCGTAGGAT
This sequence comes from Nonomuraea sp. CA-141351, assembly GCF_050944675.1. Lineage (NCBI taxonomy): Bacteria > Bacillati > Actinomycetota > Actinomycetes > Streptosporangiales > Streptosporangiaceae > Nonomuraea > Nonomuraea sp. CA-141351. Next base: position 11,843,424 of record NZ_CP191982.1, on the reverse strand, counting down.
CCGACGACCACCCCGGTGAAGTACTGCCGCTCGCCGAACCTCTCCGCGGGCCCCTCGGGAAAGGCCACCGGCCGCACGGTCGCGGGCCGCCCCGTGCGGGAAGAGCCTGACCAGACCCTGTCGAGCACGGCGATGCCCACGGTGGCGACGAACGTCTGCGTGCTGTCGGCGTACGTGGCGCGCAGGGCCATGCGGCAGCCGCGTAATACGGCGGCGGGCTGGAACGCCGTCCGGCAGGGCGCTTCGGGCGCGACCCCGGCCAGCACGTACGTGATCCGTGCCCCCGACGGGCTCACGCCGGGCACGGTCTCGGGGAAGATCTGCGCCACCGGCCACGCACGCCAGCGCTCTGACACGGGCGGCTCCGGTAGCGGCCAGATCACGGAAAGTATGGAGAGCAGCACAACGGACAGTTGGAACACGTTGACCTCGAGCGGGAGATCTCGAGCGGGAGGGGAGGATGCCCGCGCGTGCATTCTGACACGTGACTGGAGGTCATTTGGTGAACAGACCGATACGCGGAGTAATTCCGATCTGCGAAGTTCGACCTAAGGGGTAGGGGAAAGTCGGACATGTGCTCCAGGTGGGAGCCCCAGCCGCTGCGCCGCGTCGCCGGAATTGACCGCGATCGCGACCAGCCCCGCCGAGTCCGCGAACGCCACCAGCTCCCCGGGCGGCACCGCCGCGAACGTCTCCCGGTACGGCAGCGCGAGTTGCCTCCGCCCGAGCCATACCCCGAGCGTGTCGCCCACCCGTACGCCGAGCGCCTGCAGGTCGCCGGCCGCGATCGAGAGCTGGGTGTTGCCGTAGCGGTCGACCGAGACGACCTCGCCCTCCACCGAGCCGTCGCGCAGCAGCGAGGTCGGCTCGGGCAACGAGACCAGCCGGCCGACCGGCACCTCGGGCCCCAGGTCGGACGTTCGCAGCCCGCCGCACAGCCGCCCCGCGACCGGCGAGAACACGTCGCGCCCGTGGAAGGTGGGGGAGACCGGCCGCAGGAAGTGCGCGTCGTTGCTGATCTCGTACGCGGCCTCGGCGCCGCCGCTGGCGCGCACCGCCCACGACAGCAGCCCGTTGTCGGGGCCGATGAACACCCGGCCGCCCGCCTCGACGGCCACCGCGCGCCTGGCGCCGCCCGCGCTGGGATCGACCGCGCCGATGTGGATGCCCTGGGGGAGGTAGGGGATGGTCTGGGCGAGAATCGCCGCACCACGCCGTACGTCTCCCGCGGGGACCAGGTGACACACGTCGATCACCCGCGCCTCAGGGGCGATCCCGGCGATCACTCCATGACACGCCGCCACATAGCCGTCTTCGAGCCCATAGTCGGTGAGGAGTGTGATGACTGAGGTCACATTTCGTGACTGTACGTCTCTCAATCCGCCGTGAACAGCCGCACTCGGCACATTACGATGAGGACGGGCCGCCTGCGCGCATCGGCTCACGCCCCTTTCGAGGAGGACACCATGGGAGCACCGCTCAGCGGTGACAATGCTGCCCAGGAACCGTCCGGCCAACCACTCTCAGAACGCGATATCGAACTCCTCGCCTTCGAGCGCCAGTGGTGGCGCTACGCGGGTGCGAAGGAGCACGCCATCAAGGAGAGCTTCGGGTTCTCCGCCACGCGCTATTACCAGTTGCTCGGTGAGTTGATCGACAGGCCGGAGGCACTCGAGCACGATCCCATGCTGGTCAAGAGGCTGCGCAGGTTACGATCCACCCGCAGGCGTGACCGTGCGGCCAGAAGGCTCGGCATGCGTCCCTGACCGGCTGGGTACGGCAGCCGCGTGAGGAACATCCCTGGAATGGAAGCGATCTTGAAGGATCCGGCCGGCGCCGTGATCGGGCTCGATTTCGACGGCACCCTGTCGCCGATCGTGCCCGACCCCGCCAAGGCCGTGATCCACCCGAAGGCCCCCGAGGTGCTCGCCGAGCTGGGTGCCCACGTCCTGGCGGTGGCCATTGTGACCGGCAGGCCGCCGGCCACCGCTCTGGAGCTCGGGCCCGGCCTGGCCGACGTGCCCGGGCTGGTCGTGCTCGGGCACTACGGCTTCGAGCGCTGGGAGAACGGCCGGATCTCCGGGCCCCCGCCCCCTCCGGGCGTGCTCCGGGCCGAGGCGGAGCTGCCGCTGCTGCTCGACGCGTTCGGCCTGGAGGGCGTGGCCGTCGAGGACAAGGGCCGGGCCGTGGCCGTGCACACCAGGCGCAGTCCCGACCCCGAGGGCGCGCTGGCCAGGCTGCGCGAGCCGCTGGCCAAGCTGGCCGAGAAGCACGGCCTGGTGGTCGAGCCCGGGCGTTTCGTGCTGGAGCTGCGGCCGCCCGGCATGGACAAGGGGCAGGCGCTCAGCCTGTTCCTGGCCGAGCGGGCCGCCAGGTCCGTCATGTTCGTCGGCGACGATCTGGGCGACCTGGCCGCGTTCGAGGCCGTACGCACCTCCGGGCTGCCCGGCGTGACCGTGTGCAGCGGCTCCGCCGAGGTCACCGCCCTGGCGGAGCAGGCCGACATCGTGGTGGACGGGCCCGACGGAGTCGTGGCGCTGCTGCAAGAACTTGCGTCGGCTTTCAGTCGTTCGTGATTGGTCTGCAAGTCTCGCTGCCTAGGGTCGGGCGCATGTCCAAGCGATACCTCGCCGCCGCGGCCGTGGCCGCTGCCACCCTCCTCGCCGTCTCCATGCCCGCGAGCGCCGCGCCCGCCCAGCCGCTCAAGCTGCGTAACGGCCTGACCCTCTACATCCCCATCAAGTGGAAGGTCCACGGCGCCGGCACGGACGCGGTGCAGATCGTGACCGGCAAGTGCGCCAAGCCGCAGGGATGGGGCACGCCCGAGTGCGACGCCTTCTACGTCTTCGGCCCCAAGTACATCAAGCACGGCCGGGAGTGGTTCGGCCCCTACACCGGCAAGGACCCGTTCTACACGGCGAGCGACGTACAGCCCTGCCCGGTCAACAAGAAGTGGGGCGAAAGGATCGGTCCCGAGGTCACGAGGGGCCTGCGCCAGGTCGGGGCGGGGCACAAGGCCGCCTACAACGCGTGGCGGTCCACCTGCGCCGGCTACTCCGGCACGAAGGTGCTGGCCCGTTTCACGCAGCGCGAGTGGTACCTGCCGAAGAGCAAGATCCTGGTCGTCGACCAGTGGGACACGCCGGGGCTGGCCGACGTGCTCAAGAACGCCGACTGGAGCTGAGGACCACCCTAGATCTCGGCGAGGGCGTCGAGCTGGGCCGCGAGCCACTTCTGCGGCGGCAGGGCGGTGGCCGCCGCGTGCAGTTTGTCGCGGCGCATCCGGCGCTCGTCCTCCGGCATGACGAGCGCCTGGTGCAGCGCGGCGGCAGTGCCGCTGATGTCGTACGGGTTGACCACGAGGGCGTGCGGGCCCAGCTCGGCCGCCGCCCCCGCCTCGCGTGAGAGCACCAGCGCGCAGCGCGGCGACAGGACCGGGCCCTCCTTGGCGACCAGGTTCATCCCGTCGCGGATGGGGTTGACCAGCAGCACGTCGGCCATCCGGTACGCGGCCAGAGAGCGCGGGTAGTCGTCGTTGACGTTGAGGATCAGCGGGTCCCAGTCCTCGGTGGCGTACTCGTCCTCGATCTCCTGGGCGCAGCGCTGCACCGACGCGGTGTACTCGCGATATTCGGGCAGGTCGTGCCGGCTCGGGTACGCGAAGGCCAGATGCACCACCTTTCCGTGCCACTCGGGGTGCGCGTCGAGGAACTCGCGGTAGGCCACCAGGCCGCGCACGATGTTCTTCGACAGCTCGGTGCGGTCGATGCGGACGATCAGCCGCCGGTCGCCCACCTGCTCCCTGAGCGCGGCCATGTGCGACTCGACGTCGGGCTCGCAGGCCCGCTCCCACAGCGCCTCGCCGTCCACGCCCAGGCTGTGGACGCCGATGCGGGTGGTCCTGCCCTCGTAGGTGACGCTGCGGCCGGCGCGGTCGGCCTCCGCGCCCAGCAGCGCCTCACAGCAGTCCATGAACGCCTGCGCCCACCGGTCGGTGAGGAACCCGGCGTGATCGGCGCCCAGGATGCCCTCCAGGACCTCTCCGGCCACTTCGTCGGGCAGCAGCGAGAAGTATTCGGGCGGCGCCCACGGGGTGTGGCTGAAGTGGGCGATGCGCAGGTCGGGCCGCTCGGCGCGGAGCATCGCGGGGGTCAGCGTCAGGTGGTAGTCCTGCACCATCACGCGGGCGCCGTGGCCGGCCTCCTCGGCCAGCGCCAGCGCGAAGGCGCCGTTGTAGTCGCGGTAGGACTCCCACTCGCGTTCGAACCTCGTGCCGAAGTTGGGCGCGTTGGGGATGTCGTAGAGCAGGTGGTTGACGAACCACAGGGTCGAGTTGGCCACGGCGTTGTAGGCCCGGTGGAAGATGGCGGGCGGGATGTCGAGCATGCGCAGCGGGCCGGTGTCGTAGCCGGCGTGGTCGATCCTGCCGCCGGGCGCCAGGCGAACCGCGCTGCGGTCGCCGTCGGACAGCGCCGCGCACACCCACAGGACGCCCTCTTTCCTGGCCACCCCGGACAGCCCTGACACCAGGCCGCCGCCACCGCGCTTCATGGTCAGCTCACCGTCGTCGGACACGGTGAACGAGACCGGTCCTCTGTTGGAGGCCACCAGGACGCTGTTCATCTACGCTCCCTTCGCCCATAGGATCCCAGCTATGGCGCTTGATGAGCTAACCGAGGAACTCGCCCGCTCCGCCGCTGCAGGAGATCATCGCGCACTTGGCGAGCTTCTGGCGCGAATCGAGCCCGATGTGATGCGTCACTGCGCCCGGATCCTGCCCTACCACCAGGACGCCGAAGAGGCCTCGCAGGACACGTTGCTGGCCGTGGCGCGCAACATCGGGCGGTTCGAGGGCCGGGCGAGATTCAGCACCTGGCTCCACATCGTGACGGCCAACTGCGCGCGCACCACGTACAGGTCGCTCAAGCGCAGGGCGGCCGAGCAGAGCTCCGACGAACTGCCCGTGCAGAAGCCCGACGTGCGGCGGGTGAGCGTGATCGCCGGCTCGCGGCTGGACCTGCTCGACGCCATGGAGGCGCTGGAGGCCGACAAGCCCGACCTGGCACAGGCGTTGGTGCTGCGCGACATCGTCCAGCTCGACTACAGCGAGGTGGCCGAGCAGCTCGGCATCCCGCTCGGCACCGCCAAGTCGCGCATTCACCAGGCGCGCAAATACGTGCAGGGAGTGCTGGGTGAGGACTACCGTTGAGACGGCACGTCTCAAGTTCTGAGACGAGTAGCCATTTCGGCCCCCTGGGCAGGTAGAGTCCATTTCAACAACTGAATATTGCTCATCCAGAGGGGTGGAGGGACCGGCCCTACGAAGCCCCGGCAACCCTCCCGGCTTGAGGCTCGCGACCTGGCGAGGCCGACCGGGACAAGGTGCCAATTCCGGTCTGCGGTCAAGGTGGCCGCGGGCGAAGATGAGGGAAGGCCTCGCTTCATGTCGCTTGACTTTGGTCCTGCTGTCGGTCTGTCCTGCCGCGAGTGCGGTACGCGTTACCCCCTCGGTCCCAGCTTCGCGTGTCTGGAGTGTTTCGGGCCGCTCGAAGCGGCCTATTCCTTCGGCACCGTGACCCGGGCGGACATCGAGTCGGGCCCCGCCAACATCTGGCGTTACCGGTCGTTGCTCCCCGTCCCTGTCGACGTCGCCAGTAAACCCAACATGAACCCGGGATGGACCAAACTGGTCAAGGCCGGAAACCTCGGGCGCGCACTCGGTCTCAAGTCCCTGTACGTCAAGGACGACTCGGGCAACCCCACTCATTCATTCAAGGACCGCGTGGTGGCGATCGCCGTCGAGGCGGCGCGTAACTTCGGCTTCCACACGCTTTCCTGCTCCTCCACCGGCAATCTCGCGGGTGCGGTCACCGCCGCGGCGGCGCGGGCCGGGCTCGAGGCGTGCGTGTTCATCCCGGCCAATCTCGAAACGGCGAAGATCGCTATGGCCCGCGTGTTCGGCGGCAAGCTGATCGGCATCGACGGCACGTACGACGAGGTCAACAGATTCTGCTCGGAGCTGATCGGCGACCCGCTGGGCGACAAGTGGGGGTTCGTCAACGTCAACCTGCGGCCGTACTACGCCGAGGGCTCCAAGACGCTCGCGTACGAGATCGCCGAGCAACTCGGGTGGCGGCTGCCGGAGCAGATCGTCATCCCCATCGCCTCGGGCTCGCAGCTCACCAAGATTGACAAGGGCTTCCGGGAACTGATCCAGCTGGGCCTGGTCGAGGACACGGCGTACAAGATCTTCGGAGCCCAGGCGGCCGGATGCTCGCCGGTCTCCACCGCGTACAAGGCCGGGCATGACGTCGTGCAGCCGGTCAAGCCCGACACCATCGCCAAGTCGCTGGCCATCGGCAACCCGGCCGACGGGCCTTACGTGCTGGACATCGCCCGGCGCACCGGGGGTGCCGTCGAGGACGTCACCGACGCCGAGATCGTGGCCGCGATCAAGCTCCTGGCCTCGACCGAGGGCGTCTTCGCCGAGACCGCGGGCGGGGTCACCGTGGGCGTGCTGAAGAAGCTGGCCGAGAGCGGGCGGCTCGATCCCGAGGCCGAGACCGTGGTGCTCAACACGGGCGACGGACTCAAGACGCTCGACGCGATCAGCGACGACGCCAAGCCCACGGCCGTGATCCGGCCCTCCCTCGACGCGTTCCGCGCGGCTGTCTGACAACCAGGAAAGGCGAGTTTAACCATGAGCGTTACTGTGCGGATTCCCACCATTCTGCGCACGTACACCGGGGGCAACGCGGAAGTCAGTGGCGAGGGCGCGACTCTTCGTGACGTCCTCGTCAAGCTCGACTCCGACTACCCGGGGATCGGCGCGAGAATTCTGGATGAATCGGGCAAGATTCGGCGTTTCGTCAACGTTTACGTTGGGGAAGAGGATGTCCGATTCGTCGACGGGCTCGACACTCCAGCACCTGAGGGCACTCAGATCTCTATCATCCCGGCAGTCGCCGGCGGCTGAGTGCCATAGATCACAGTGTTGAAGGCGCCCCTAGTGGGCGCCTTCTGCTTTTCCAGGCCAAATGAACCTTTCAACGGCCTTCGATGCGAAGAAATGCGACGTTTGTGGATTGACTCTGTTGCCAAACCCCGTGCCACAGGTATGGTCGAGGGCGATCGTCTGGCTGATTTTCCGTTAAGTCAGGTGATTACGGGTCTCGCGGAGGAATGGGCGAGATCTGTGGGCCCAGTAAGAGGAGTCGGAAGTGGCGCAGGGCACCGTCAAGTGGTTCAACGCGGACAAGGGCTACGGCTTCATCGCGGTAGACGGTGGTAAGGATGTATTCGTCCATTACTCAGCGATCCTGATGGACGGGTACAGAGCTCTCGAACAGGGGCAGAGAGTCGAGTTCGAGATCACGCAGGGCCAGAAGGGTCCCCAAGCAGAGGCCGTTCGCGCGGTCTGATACGCCCCCGCTGGTATGCACCGGCAGGGTCGCGCGGCAGCGCAGTCCGTGTGAACCTGCCACCTTTCTTTCGTCGACTCGGGTGCGGCGAGCCGCATGGGGTGGCTCGCCGCACCTTCATGTCGCTGGGGAGCCGTCGCCTTCCCTCGTCGCTCTGGTCGCTTCGCTTCCGCTGCTCCTCGGTCCAGGCGTCGGCGCTCCCTCGCGTGTTCATGGCCTCCACTTCGCGGAGGCGGCTCGGTCGCTGGGGAGCCGCCGCCTTCCCTCGTCGCTTTGGTCGCTACGCTCCCTGCGCTCCTCAGTCCAGGCGTCGGCGCTCCCTCACCTGGGAAGGAACACCCGGGGGAGGTCTCTCGCTTGCACTCGGCAGGGTAGAGTGCTAAACAGTTCGTTGGCACTCTCTACAGCAGAGTGCCAACTCGGATCGGGACGATGGGGTCTGCCGAAGGAGATGCTGACCCATGCCGTCGCGGGCGTCGGCTCGGTCCACGACAAGCCACCCTGCATCTGGGAGGTCTAGCCTTATGGCAGCCAAGATGATCGCGTTTGACGAGGACGCCCGGCGCGGTCTCGAGCGCGGTATGAACCAGCTCGCCGACGCCGTCAAGGTGACCTTGGGTCCCAAGGGCCGCAACGTCGTGCTGGAGAAGAAGTGGGGCGCTCCCACGATCACCAACGACGGTGTGTCCATCGCCAAGGAGATCGAGCTCGAGGACCCCTGGGAGAAGATCGGCGCAGAGCTGGTCAAGGAAGTCGCCAAGAAGACCGACGACGTCGCGGGTGACGGCACCACCACCGCCACCGTGCTCGCCCAGGCGCTGGTGCGTGAGGGTCTGCGTAACGTCGCCGCCGGCGCCAACCCGATGGCCCTGAAGAAGGGCATCGAGGCTGCCGTCGAGCGCGTCAGCGAGGAGCTCTCCAAGCTGGCCAAGGACGTGGAGACCAAGGAGCAGATCGCCTCCACCGCCTCCATCTCCGCCGCCGACCCCGAGATCGGCTCGCTCATCGCCGAGGCGATGGACAAGGTCGGCAAGGAAGGCGTCATCACCGTCGAGGAGAGCAACACCTTCGGCCTCGAGCTCGAGCTCACCGAGGGCATGCGCTTCGACAAGGGCATGACGTCGATGTACTTCGTCACCGACTCGGACCGCATGGAGGCCGTGCTCGAGGACCCGTACATCCTGATCGTCAACAGCAAGATCTCGGCCAACAAGGACCTGCTGCCGCTGCTCGACAAGGTCGTCCAGTCGGGCAAGCCGCTGCTGATCATCGCCGAGGACATCGAGGGCGAGGCCCTGGCGACCCTGGTCGTCAACAAGATCCGCGGCCTGTTCCGCTCCGTGGCCGTCAAGGCCCCGGGCTTCGGCGACCGTCGCAAGGCGATGCTGGCCGACATCGCGATCCTTACCGGTGGCCAGGTCATCGCCGAGGAGGTCGGTCTCAAGCTCGAGAACGCCACCCTCGACCTGCTCGGCCGCGCCCGTAAGGTCGTGGTGACCAAGGACGAGACCACGATCGTGGACGGCGCCGGTGACGCCGAGCAGATCGCGGGGCGGGTCAACGAGATCCGTGCCGAGATCGAGCGCACCGACTCCGACTACGACCGCGAGAAGCTCCAGGAGCGTCTGGCCAAGCTGGCCGGTGGCGTGGCGGTCATCAAGGCCGGTGCCGCGACCGAGGTCGAGCTGAAGGAGCGCAAGCACCGCATCGAGGACGCCGTGCGCAACGCCAAGGCGGCCGTCGAGGAGGGCATCGTGCCCGGTGGTGGCGTGGCGCTGCTGCAGGCCGGCGCCAAGGCCTTCGACAAGCTCGAGCTCAACGGTGACGAGGCCACGGGCGCGGCGATCGTGCGCAAGGCTCTGGAGGAGCCGCTGAAGCAGATCGCGGTCAACGCCGGCCTCGAGGGCGGCGTCGTGGTGGAGCGCGTCCGCAACCTCACCCCGGGTGAGGGCCTGAACGCCGCTTCCGGCGAGTACGTCAACATGTTCGAGGCGGGCATCCTCGACCCGGCCAAGGTGACGCGCTCCGCGCTGCAGAACGCCGCCTCCATCGCGGCGCTCTTCCTCACCACCGAGGCCGTCATCGCGGAGAAGCCCGAGAAGACCCCTGCCGCTCCGGCCATGCCGGGCGGCGGCGACATGGACTTCTAGGTCTTTCCTCGCTGTTCGAACGCAGGGCGGCCCGGGTCTCCCGGGCCGCCCTTGTGCGTATCAGGATGGATCCGCCGGTCATACGCCGTAGACGGGGATGATGTGGCCGCGGGCCACGGTGTTGGCGGTGATGTTGAAGCCCACCACCGCCGGGCTGGTGTCGCTGTCCACGCCCAGCTTGTCGACCCCCAGGGCGTGGACCGTGAAGACGTAGCGGTGCGGGGCACCGGGAGGCGGGGCCGCCCCGCCGTACTCCTTCTTGCCGTAGTCGTTGCGGGCGTGGATCGCCCCGGCGGGCAGGCCCTTGAACTCAGGGCCGGTGCCCGCGCCCCCGGGCAGCTCGGTCACGGAGGCCGGGACGTCGAACAGCACCCAGTGCCAGAAGCCGCTACCCGTGGGGGCGTCTGGGTCGTAGCAGGTGACGGCGTAGCCGCGGGTCTCGGCAGGCGCGCCCGACCAGCGCAGGTGGGGCGACTGGTTCTGGCCCGTCATGCCCCAGTCGTTGAAGACGTGGAGGTCGCTCAGCCTCTCGCCGTCCTGGATGTCGTCGCTCTCGACCACGAGCGCGGGAACCGACGGCAGGTATTCGTGTGGAAGCGGTGCGGGCACGGCATCCTCCTAGGTTGAGAGCTGGTTGCCCAGCCATCCTAGAAGTGGCCGTGCCCGCCGCCAGTCAGGTGATCAGTCCGTTTCGCGCCTAGGCCGTCAGCTCGGCGGGCAAGGGCTTGTCGTGCAGGACCGTCAGTGACGTGACAGCTCGGGTCAGCACCACGTACAGCCTGGCCAGGCCCCGGGGCTCGGCCGCGACGATGTCCGCGGGCTCCACGACGATGACGTGGTCGTATTCCAAGCCCTTGGCCAGGGTCGCGGGGACGATCAGGAGGCGGTGCTCCTCGGCGGAGTCCGGGTCCAGTACGGCGTGGGGAAGGCCGGCCAGCGCGCGGGAGACCTCGGTGATCAGGGCGTCCGGGACGATGACGCCGATGGAGCCCTCTCTGGCGAGGGCCTCGGCGGCGGCCTCCGCGACCGAGCCGCCGGGACGTACCGTGAGCGAGCCCAGGCCAGGGCGGAGCGAGCGGGGAGCGGCCAGCTCGGGGGCGATGGAGGGGAGCAGGCGGGCGGCGTAGTCGAGGACCTCCCGCGGCACGCGGAAGCCGAGCGTGAGCTCCGTCACCTCGCCCTCGCGCTGGCCCAGGTGCTCGAGCACCGACTCCCAGGAGCTGGTCGACCATGGGGTCGTGCCCTGGGCCAGGTCGCCCAGGACCGTGGCCGAGCCGTTGCGGCAGCGGCGGCCGAGCGCTCTCAGCTGCATCTCGGAAAGGTCCTGGGCCTCGTCCACCACCAGGTGGCCCAGGGACGCTGTGCGTTCCATCAGGTCGCCGAGCTCGTCCAGGAGAGCGGCATCCGCGGCCGACCATTTGGCGGACTTCCAGCCGCGGTACGGTTTCCGCCAAATGAGCAGTTCTTGCTCTTCTGGCGACAAATCAGATTTAGCGGCTTTGGCGAGAAATTCCGGATCTGCGAGCAGACGATAAAGGACCTGTTCTGGCGTTAGTTTAGGCCAGACCGTATCTACGAGTTGCTTCACCGGTTTCGACCTGGCCACGGCGTCCTGAACCCGGTCATCGGGCGACTCGCCGCGCTGCTCCATTCGTACCAGAACCATGTGAGCCAACCGCTGGGCCAGCGCCGCGCGGCCCGGGTTGTATCGCGTGGTGCCGCGCAAGGAGGCCACGATCTCGCGTACCTCGTAGTCGGCCACCCTGTAGCGGTATGCCCCCTTGGTGAACACCACGCCCTCCTCGGGCTTCACGATGTGCAGCCAGAGCGCGCGCTCGAGCACCGCCGCCATCCTGGCGTCGCCCTTCATCGCCGCCACCATCGGGTCCTCCGGCGCCGCGTGCGCGCCGAGCAGTCCCGCGACCGTGGTCTGGTCGACCTTGACCTCGCCGAGCGCGGGGAGGACGGAGGAGATGTAGGAGAGGAAGGCGCGGTTGGGGCCGACGATCATGACGCCGGCCCTGGCGAGGCGCTCGCGGTGGGTGAACAGGAGGTACGCCGCCCGGTGCAGGCCCACGGCGGTCTTCCCCGTGCCTGGCGCGCCCTGGACGCATACCGTCTGGGCCAGGGTGGAGCGGACGATCTCGTCCTGGTCCGGCTGGATCGTCGCGACGATGTCGCGCATCGGGCCGGTTCGGGGACGTTCGATCTCGTCGGTGAGGATCTTCGACGGGCCGATCTCAGTGCCGTCGCCGAGCGGCTCGTCCTCGAACGCCGTCAGTGCGCCGCCGTGGTAGCCGAAGCGGCGCCGCCGTGCGACGCCCATGGGGTCGGTGGGGCTGGCCTGGTAGAACGCGCGCGACACGGGGGCGCGCCAGTCGATGACCAGGGGCTTGCTGCCGCCGTCGTGCACGTGACGGCGGCCGACGTAGATCGTGCTGGGCAGGTCGTCGCCTGCGGTGCGGTCGAGGCGGCCGAAGAACAGCGGCGTGTCCGGGTGGTCGGCGAGCGCGGCCACGCGCTGGTCGAGAAGGGCCTGGAGGATCTGCTGCGACACCCAGTCACCCGCCGCGTCCGCGGACAGAGACTGGGCGTGTGCGCGCATGGCCTTGAGCGCGGCCCTGGACTGGGCCAGGTGCGCCTGCTCGGCGGCGAGCACGTCGGAGGGTATGTCGGGGGCCAGTTGGTGTCCGGGCATGCGAAAGCGCCTCCCTGGGTGGTGTTCGGAGGTGGTTAAGGCAGCGAATCGGCCAGTCTAATGGCGACGCCGGGTGGCTTCCAAAGCATTTCCCGGCCGCGTCCGCCGTTTCGGCTGGCCGGGCTTCTGTCTCCCGGGCCCGCCGCGCGCCACCTCTCGCCTACGGGGCGCGGCATGTCGGGACGTCGCACAGGTCGTCGGCGAGACGGGTGGCGGCGCGCTTCGCCCGTGCGGGTCCCTCGGATGCCGGTACGGCGGGACGGTGCACGGCGGTGCTCGGCGCAATGCGTGCGGCGCCCAGGCACGTCGCCGACGGGACGCGGGACGAGGACATGGGAGGCCGGTCAGGGCGGGCGAGTAGCGGTTGTCCGGGAGGGGTAGGGATTGGTGATGGCGCGGATTCAGCTGCGTTTCTCGCCGATCATTCCCACGATCGCGAGCTTCCTGCTCGCAACTCTCTGGACGTTGTCGGTGTTCGCGGACTGGGGCCTGGAGGCGTTCTGCGCGGGCGGCGAGTCCGCTTCGACGTGCTCCCAGCGTCTTGGTACGGTCTCCACGGCGTCAGGGCTGTTCGCCGTGCTCGCCGCCGGCTGCACGGCGGCCGCCTGGCTCCTTCCGTGGTCCAGGAACGACCCGCGCACGTTCGGGCGGATCATGGGCGTGGGCGTGGTCTCCTGGGTCGTCGCGGAGGGCGTGCTGTTCCTCGGTGGCCTGATGGTGCGGTAAGAGCCGGACCGCGCCTCGCCGCAGTGAACCCACCGATAGGTTAACTAACGGGTAATACCGAAAAATTCGGGCATATCAGGTGGGTTTGTCGGATCATGGGGGTATGTCGCAGGCGGCGTGATAGTACGCAGGTGAGGGGGGTGGTTCGATTGTCTTCGGCCCGAGGAGTCTCGTGGACGTGAGACCACGCTGAACATGCCTGGCCGCTCGAGACGAGCGGCCGGGCATTACACCTCGCCGAACACGTCGTCGGCGTCGATGATCTGGTAAGCGTACCCCTGCTCGGCCAGGAACCGCTGCCGGTGCGCAGCGAACTCCTGGTCCACCGTGTCCCTGCTGACGATCGTGTAGAACCGGGCGCCCCCGCCGTCGGCCTTGGGCCGCAGCACCCGGCCGAGCCGCTGGGCCTCTTCCTGGCGTGAGCCGAACGTGCCCGACACCTGGATCGCGATGGCCGCCTCCGGCAGGTCGATGGAGAAGTTCGCCACCTTCGACACCACCAGCACCTGGATCTCCTTGTCGCGGAACGCCTGGTAGAGCCGCTCGCGCTCCTTGACCCTGGTCTCGCCCTTGATGACCGGTGCGTTGAGGTGCTCGCCGAGCTCGTCGAGCTGGTCGATGTACTGGCCGATGACCAGCACCTGCTCGCCCAGGTGACGGCGGACCAGCGCCTCGGTCACGTGCGTCTTGGACGGTGTGGTGGCGCAGAAGCGGTAGCGCTCCTCGGACTCGGCCATCGCGTACGCCAGCCGCTCCTCGTCCGTCAGCGTGACGCGTACCTCCACGCAGTCGGCGGGCGCGATCCAGCCCTGGTTCTCCATTTCCTTCCAGGGCGCGTCGTACCGCTTGGGCCCGATCAGCGAGAACACGTCGCCCTCGCGCCCGTCCTCGCGCACCAGCGTCGCGGTCAGCCCGACGCGCCTGCGTGCCTGCAGGTCGGCGGTCATCCTGAAGATCGGCGCGGGCAGCAGGTGCACCTCGTCGTAGACGACGAGGCCCCAGTCGCGGGCGTCGAACAGCTCCAGGTGCGAGTAGACGCCCTTACGCCTGGTCGTCATCACCTGGTACGTGGCGATGGTGACCGGGCGGATCTCCTTCTTCGAGCCGGAGTATTCGCCGATCTCGTCCTCGGTCAGCGACGTGCGCTTGAGCAGCTCGGTCTTCCACTGGTGGGCCGAGACCGTGTTCGTCACCAGGATGAGCGTGGTGGCCTGTGCGTGCGCCATGGCGGCCGCGCCGACGATGGTCTTGCCCGCGCCACAGGGCAGCACGACCACGCCGGAGCCGCCGTTCCAGAACGCGTCTGCCGCCTCCCGCTGGTACGGCCGCAGCCCCCAGCCGTCCTGCAGCAGCTTGATCGGGTGGTGCTCGCCGTCCACGTAGCCGGCCAGGTCTTCCGCCGGCCAGCCCAGCTTGAGCAGGGCCTGCTTGACGTTGCCACGGTCGCTCGGGTGCACGACGACCGAGTCGGCGCCGAGCCGCTCGCCCAGCATCGGCTGGATCTTCTTGGAGCGCAGCACCTCCTCCAGGACCGCCCGGTCGGTGGAGGTCAGCACCAGGCCGTTGCCCGGGTCCTTCTCCAGCCGCAGCCGGCCGTACCTGGCCATGGTCTCGGCGATGTCCACCAGCAGCGCGTGCGGCACGGGGTAGCGGCTGAAGCTGATCAGCGCGTCGATGACCTGCTCGGCGTCGTGCCCCGCGGCACGGGCGTTCCAGAGGGCCAGGGGGGTGACGCGGTAGGTGTGTACGTGTTCTGGAGCGCGCTCGAGCTCGGCGAACGGCGCGATCGCCTTACGGCAGTCGCCCGCTCGTTCGTGATCGACTTCGAGCAGCAGTGTCTTGTCTGACTGGACGATCAGCGGTCCATCGCTCACTGGGACTTCTCCGTGGGTTCGTACGGGGCCTCGCGCAACAGGACCATCGTCTCCTGATCCCGGCTGCCCCGCTCCGAGACTCCAACAACCCGCGAGCCCGGATTAGTCCAAGGCCCTGCCGCCGAAGTGCCGTGACAGACCTCAGGTGCGGTCGTCCAGGTAGCCGGCGAGGCCCAGGAAGACGAAGACGGCGACGGTCAGCACGAAGCCGACCCCGAACAGGACCCAGCTCCAGATGACCATCGTGCGGGCGGTCTGCGGCTCAGTGCGGGCTCGGCCGAGCGCCAGGCCCGCCAGGATCGCGCCGGGCAGGCCGAGGACGTTGCAGCACGAGACGAGCGCGAGAAGGTTGAGCACGAGCGAGACGATCGCGTTGGCGCTCGGCCCGTCGTTGCGCGGAGGCGGGGGATAGCCATAGCCGTACTGCGGCGGCGGCTGCTCACCGTAGGGGGCGCCATAGGGCTGGTACGGATAGCCCGACTGATCTTCCTGGCTCACGTTCACCTCCAGACACGTCAACAATTATCACGGAATTGAGACGCGCCCGACCGCAGTGCACGATCTGGCCATAGATCCCGAAACCCCTGCCAGCCTTGGGCTAGAGCCGCGCGCGTAGGGCCTTTCTGTCGAGCTTGAGCACGCTCGTGACCGGCACCGAGTCCACGAACCTCACCTCGCGCGGATACTTCACCCGGCCCACCCGCTCGCGCGCCCACTCGATCAGCTCCTCGGCCGTCGCCGACGCTCCCTGCCTGAGCTGGACGAACGCCACGACCTCCTCGCCGACGCGCGGATCCGGCCGGCCCACGACGCCCGAGATCACCACGTCGGGGTGCCGGTTGAGCGCGTCCTCGACGTCGCGCGGGAACACGTTGAAGCCGCCGCGGATGATCAGGTCCTTCTTCCTGTCGACGATGTGGAGGTAGCCGTCGTCGTCCAGGCAGCCGATGTCTCCGGTATGCAGCTCGTCGCCGGCCAGCGCGGTGCCCTCGGGGTCCGGCTCGTGCTCGCCCCAGTAACCGAGCATCAGCGAGTCCCCCGAGACGCAGATCTCGCCGACGTCCCCGATCTCCATCGCCTCGCCGTCGCCGTCGCGGATGGTGATCGTGTAGCCGGGCAGCGGCAGGCCGACGCTGCCGGCCTTGCGCCTGCCCGGCGGGTTGAACGTGGTGACGGCGCTGGTCTCGGTCAGTCCGTACCCTTCGAGGATCTGCACGCCCGGCATCCTGCGCTCGAACTCCTCCAGCACGTCCCTCCCGAGCGGTGCCGCGCCGCAGGTGAGGTAGGAGAGGTGGGGCAGCGGGTGCGACTCGAGCGGCTCGGCGAGGAGCAGCTGGATCATGGTGGGCACGACGGTGCCGAACTGGACGCGCTGCTCGGCGGCCAGCTCGAGGAACGCCTTCGGCTCGAACCAGCGCATCAGCACCGCCTGCTGCGGCTCCGTGGCGTGCATCGAGGCGACCGAGATGATCAGCCCGTACGCGTGCGAGAGCGGCACGGGCAGGAGGGCGCGATTCTTGCCTTCCTGGTGGGACATGTCCCAGACGTCCTTGGCCACCTTCCAGAGTCCCTGGTGGCTCAGCATGACGCCCTTGGCCTTGCCCGTCGTGCCGCCGGTATACATGAGCGCCGCCAGATCGCCCGGGTCCCTGGTCACCGGGCCGCGTTCGGACGCCCGTTCCAGCTCGCTCGTGTCCACATAAATCGGTATATCTGCGGTGGCGGCCCGTACGGTCTCCGCCAGCTCGGGCGAGGTGACGATCGCGGACGCGCCACTGTCGAGCAGGATGTGCCGCAGCTCCTCGGCGCCCACCAGGAACACCACCGGCGTCACCACCGCGCCCGCGGCCCAGAGCGCCTGGTAGACCAGCGGCACCTCGGGCGAGGTCGCCATCATCACGACCACCCGGTCGCCGGGCCTGATCCCCGCCTCGACGAACCCGCCGCACATCCGGCGCGCCCGCTCGGCGAGCGCGTGGCCGCGATGCCAGACCCCTTCGTAGAAGACCGCGTCGTGGTCGTCGAAGCGGCCCCATGACTTCTCGGCCAACCGGCCCAGCGTTTGCTCGGACATCACATGCCCAACCTGATGCGATCGAGGTTCTGGAGTCAACCCTTGACTGGTCCCAGTCGGCGGGGCCCGGATGGGGGGTAAATAGCGATAATCGCCCTCTATGGCTATTCTTGTTTTCTTGTCGTCCTAGATCATGTAATGGTGGGAGATCAAGCGGCCGTAGGGCCTGCCAAGAGCAACGGAGGGCATGATCGACATGTCCGCGACAGCGGCCCCGGCTGCGCGTCACGCGCTGAAAGCCTGGTCGGAGCGGCTTGATCACGCTGCGCGACCGCCTTGTATTAAACGAAAAAACTTGTTAGGCGAAGATATTTTCTGTAGAAAAGTTTCCAGTCAACCCTGGGGTGACTTTCGTGACCGAAACGCCTGAATTGGGCGAGATCGATCTCGACGACATAACGCTCCGCCAGCGCCTCATAACCATCTCCGACCACGTGCGGTCGGTTGCCGCGCCGGTCACCAGAGACCTCAACAGGCGGGAGGCCGACGCGCTCCTGCGTTCCTACCTGGAGCCGGACTGTTTCCCCGAGGCCGTGCGCAGGCTCGCCATCCGCCACCTGCTCGTGCTCGTGGGCGAGGAGGAGATGGGCAAACGTCTAGGGGCCATCGCGCTGCTTTCCCGTATGTCCCTGGCCGACGGCGCGATCACCGTGCTCTCGCCCGCCGGCACCGCCGCCGAGCTGCTGTCCAAGACCGACTACGAGCCGGGCAGGGCGTACCTGGTGCACGACTGGATCGCGGAGAGCACCGACAGGCTCCAGCTGGTCAACCTGGCGCGCAAGCTGGCCGAGCTGGGCTCGTACCTGGTCATCACCAGGAACGGCGCGCCCTCGCAGGCGGTCGAGGTGGAGCAACCGTGGTCCGCGCCCGACCCGGGGGAGCTGTTCGACTTCTGCCTCAGCACGTATGACGTGCGCGCCGGGCGGACCTCCGAGGAGATCACCCGGGCAAGGGATCTGGCGCTGGTCCTGCCGACGCCGGCCGAGGTCGTGAGCCTGGCCTCGCGGCTGGTGCGGGACGAGGGGCCGGCGGGGGAGGAGGTGGCGGCCTGGTTCGACACCAAGCCGCCGCTGCACGAGGTGCGGGCGGCGGCGGCGCTGGCGTTCCTGCACCGGGTGGCCGAGCCGGTCTTCGAGCGGCAGTTCGCCCGGCTCGAGCGGATCTGCCAGACGCACGAGAAGCGCGGGCCGCAGCCGATCGGCAGTCCTCATCCCTTGATCGGGTCCCATGAGGGGCGGGTGGGCTTCCTCGTGCCGCACCATCGGGGTCAGGTGCTCGCCGAACTGGTCGGCCGGTACGGGTTCTGGCTGTGGCAGCCGTTGCGCGAATGGGTCCGTTCGCTGGCCTTGGAGGGGCTCGACGTGTCTGCGCCGGCTTCGGAGGGTGTGGCGTCGCTGGCGGCGTACTCGCTGCAGGAAGCGCGGGAGGAGTTCCTGGAGGTGTGGGCGCGGGGCGGGAACGCGGAGCGGCTGGCGGCGGCGAACGCGCTGTCGTACATGTGCGCCGACGACACGCTCGCCCCTGAGGCGCTGCGGCTCGCGCTGGACTGGGCGGTCGATCCCGGGGACCCTCGGGCCCTGGCGGCGGCGGTGGCGCTGGGCGGCGGGCTGTCCGCCCGGTACCCGGCCGACTCGGTGCGGCTCCTGCGGCGGCTGGCATCCGGCGACGGGTCCGCGGCGAGGGTGGCCAGAGGGTCGCTGGCGCTGCTGCTCAGACAGGCCGGCAAACGAGACGACGCCCACGCCCGCACATTGATCGCCCTGGCCGCCACCACCGCCACGGGCCCTTGACCCGGCGCGCTTCACACCCTGCCCGCTTGCCCGGCAGTCGCCGGCCCAGCGCCGCTCGCCCGCTGCAGGAGACCATCGGCACAGTGGCGCTGGGCGGCACGGAAAGGCCGGTGTGCTCTGGACGTGCCGCGCGGAGGCGGGGCGTGGCGCGCAGGGGCGCGGCCGGAGGCGGGTCAGAGGCCGGAGACTCCGGTGATGCGGTGGAGGGCGAAGCGGTGGACGGCCGCTCGGGTCTCGTCGTAGGCGGTCAGGTAGCCGCCCTCCATCCGGGCCGGTTCCAGGATGCGCGAGGTCGCGTTGCCCTGTGAGTCGAGGTAGCCGATCCACACGCGCACCCCCTGCTTGATCGCCTCCTGCAGGGCCGAGATGGTGGCCGTCGCGGGCCCGCGTGGCACCTGCCCGCCCGGTGCCTCCACAGGCTCGCGCCGCGACAGGTGCGCCGCGTCGCCGGCCCGCAGAGCGCGTACGGCCGCCGTCGCCACCTCGGGATCCAGCCCATTGCCTGCGGCGACCGTACGGACCGGCGCAGGCCCCTCGGTACGGCGGCTGTCGAGCTGAGAGATGATCACATCGCCGTCGAGCGACTCGGCCACGGGCGCGTACCCCATGGCGCGCAGCGAGTCGACCAGCGCCGCCCTGGACGAGCGGGAGGCGATGACGGTGGGGGCCAGCCGGCGCAGCCGCAGCGCGGCGGAGCGCCGGTCGGCGGTGATCTGGTCGAGCAGCGCGGGGTCGTCGCAGCGGACGTACGCGCTCGCGGTGCCCACGCGGATGCGGCCGTGGCGCCTGGCCACGTCGGTCACCAGGTAGGACAGCGCCTGCGGCACCGGCGTGGCCGAGTGGCGGGCCAGCATCGACACCAGTTCCTCGCCCCCGTGCCCGGCGTCCAGCGCCCGCCGGATGGAGCCCTCGCTGAACCGGTAGACCGTCGCACCGCCCTTCGACTCCACGTCGGCGGTGAGCGTCATCCAGCGGTTGAGCTCGCTCGTGAGCGGCCCGGGCGCGACGGCGGTGAGGTCTGCCTGGAGCAGCACGTGATCGACGGGCTCGGGCAGCAGCGGCGCGAGCACCTCCGCCGGGTCGCCGCCCTCGAGCAGCGCCCGCCCGTGCGCCGACAGCGCGCCCAGTCCCGTCACGCCCACCTGCTCGGCCTCCCGCAGCGCGAACTCGGTGAGCCGCTCGCGCAGCGGCCCCCGGCGGCGCGGCTGCTCCCACGTCAGCCGTTCGAGGATGGAGTCACGTGAGGGCGCGAGGCCCGGCTCGGCGGCCAGCACGCCCAGCGTGGCCGCCCTGATCCCGGGCGCGGAGGCGCGGCGCAGGTCGGTGTGCAGGGCGTTGAGCGGCCTGTCACGCTCGTCCCGCTCACCGACCAGGCCGGGCACGCGGTCCATGTGCAGCCATGTGGTCGCGAGTGCGACCCACCGGTCAGCGGTCGCCCTGACCCGCCACAGGTCGTAGCCGGAGGTGGGCAGCCACTCGCCGTCCACGCCGCCGCCGGCCGCGATCAGCCCGGCCGCGTACGCGACCTCGATCACCAGCGCCGCCACCCACTCGGGCAGGTCCAGCTCGCCGGCCGTGCGCTTCAGATCGCGTACGCCCAGGCCGCCGGTACGCAGCACGCCCGGCGGATCGACGCTCCACCGATCGCACAGCTCCTCGACCGACCTGACGAACGAGAACGCCTGCCCGGCCGCCGTACGATCGGCCAGGTCCTTGTCGCGTGTGGCCCCTTCGAGCGGCGGGGGAACGGCCAGCAGACCGCGGTGCACCCGGCCGCCACGCAGGTAGAGCCCCACTTCGCGGGGCAGTGTCACGCTCTCCTCACCGGTGGCCGCCAGCAGCCCTCTGGCCAGCAGCTCCTCGATGGGCGAACGGGCGGACGCCACGCGTACTTCGCGCCTGGCGTTGGGCACGCGGCCGGTCGGCGGGCCCCAGGCGAGCTGGTCGAGAGCGCCTCTGGCCTCGGGCGAGACGGACCCGATGAGCGTGGCGGGCTCGGCCAGCGCGGCCGCCAGTCGTTCCTTGCCGGAGCCCCGGGTGCCCGGCGCGATGTCGTCGGCCATCTCGTCGAGCTGCTCCGGCGGGTGATGCCGGAACGCGTCAACCGCCCTCGGCCCGAGCCCGGCCGGGTCGTCGAGCACCTTGCGCACGCCGGGACCCAGGTCGAGCGCGTCATCGGGCCCATAGACCAGCGCCAGGTCACACAGCCTGTCCAGCGCCGCCGACAGCGCGGGCTCGGCATCGGCCCCGCCGCCCGCCGGGACAGCCTCGGTCCCGCCGCCCGCAGTGCCGGCGTCGGGCTCTGGGCCGGCGCCGCCGAGGGCCGCGCTCACGAGCTCACGCAGCCGTTCCTTTGCCACCGGCCCGTCCTGCACGGCCAGCGTCTCCACGACCGCGAGCGTGAAACGGTCGAGCCGGTCGAGCACCCTGCCGATCGCCGACGGGCTGCCCGCCCGCGACGCCAGGCCTTCCAGATGCGCGGGCACCGGAGTGATCAGCTCGGGCCGCGCGGAGACGAGCGCCCGTAGCTGTTCGTCGGTGCGCCCCCTGATCCACTCCGTGAACTCCATCGATGCCATGGTATGTCCCCCCTGATTGGGGCAGCATTGCTAGACGTGATAGAGCGCGCGGACCAGCTCGTGCTGAACTACGTCTCCAAGGCGGCCGACGCCGCCCACGGCGTGCTCAGGGCCGACCAGCGGCTCGACTTCGCCAAGCGGCTGCGGGCCAGGATCGAGGTCGAGCGGCGCGGCAGCCAGAACGCCCGCGAGGTGTCGAAGGTGCTGGCCAGGTTCGGCGACCCGGTGGCCCTGGTGGAGCGCGAGGCCCGCAGGCTCGCCGAGGCCGGCGTTCCCACGAAGCGCGACGCGTCCACTTACGGTCCCTCCACCGGCCACGATCCCGGGGGGCCGCCGCAGGCCGCCGCGGCGCCCGCCCAGCGTCCGGGGACGCTGGGCGAGGAGCCGGCCCTGCGCCAGGAGACGGCCTCCACGATGCGTTTCCCCACGATCGTGGACGACGGTGACGCGCCCCCGGGCGTGCAGGCGTACCGGAGGATCGCGCAGGAGAGCCTCGGCAGGCGGCCGGGCCGGGGGCTGCCGTTCGCGGGGCTGCGCAGGGTGGCCATGTCCAGCGCGAACCCGATGGCGACCGGCGGCAGGGACGCCAGGACCATCGTCAAGGAGCACCCGCGCGAAACCGCCGCGATGGTCATCCTGGTGGTGGCGGCGTTGCTGTTGCCGTTCGGTCTGCCGCCGGTGGCGATCTTCGAGGTCCCCGTGCTGGTGTGGGCTGCCGGCGCGGTGATCGTGCTGTTCAGCGAGAGCTGGACGCTGCGCGACAAGCTGCTCGGGATCGGTGCCCCGCTGTTCGGCTACGTGGTGGGCGGCGTGCTCATCGGGGGTCTGCGGGTGGGGGGCGAGCCGGGGGTACAGGCGTTCTTCACGCAGTTCTACGACGTCAGCGGCACGATGTTCATACTCGGGACCGGGGTGGGCGTGGTGTGGCTGGCCTATCGGCTGCTGGACGTCAGCTGACGGGCGCGGGGCTGGGGAGCAGGCCGACCGCCAGGCGTACCCAGGCGGCGACGAACTGGTCCTTCTCCGCGTGCCCGGGCAGCTCGCCCACGGTCTCCTGGAACAACCGGTAGTGCACCACGGAGCCGCCCAGCACCGCCGAGATGCCCGTCCAGTCGAGTTCGACGTCCGTGTACTCGGGCTGTGCCCTGAACCAGGTCACGATCGCGTCGAACATGGGCTGCAGCAGCCCCTCCCGCACCACTGCCACCAGCTCGGGGAACTGGCTCAGGTCGCGGAAGAACACCCTGGTCAGCTCGGACTCCTCGCGCACCTTGGCCAGCCCGGCGCGGCACACGTGGGACAGTCGCTCCTCCAGATCCACCGACGCTTCCATGGTGCTCAGCTCGGCCAGGCTCTCCGCCACCTGACTCCTGGTACGGGTGGCGTGCTCGTTGATCGCCGCGGCCAGCACCTCGTACTTGGACTTGAAGTGCCTGTAGAGCCCTCCGGCACCGGGAGACAGCCCTGAGGCGGCCTCGATCTCCGCTACGGAAGTGGCGGAGTAGCCCCGCTCGGCGAACAACCGCAGGGCCTCATCGATGATCCGCTCACGGGTTGATCTGGTCATATCTATCCTGTTACCTCCGCCTTGAGAGTAGTCGTAACGGCGGGCCGCCTTCAGCGGTCCGCCGCATGTAGCGGGGGCTGCGCTCATGGCGCGGCGCGCCGGATCAGGCCCGCGAGCGCGGAGCCGATGATCAGCCACACGACCGCGGCGAGGCCGTAGTTGACCAGCGTCGTCCAGCGCGGGTCGGCGAGCTCGAACAGATTGGCCAGGCCCAGGGACAACGATGAGGCGAGCGACTCCACGAACCGGTACCAGACGTTGGCGGCGTTGGCGTTGAACACCGTGAACACCGCGTAGAGCACCACGACCAGCGCGGCCACTCTGGAGGCGACCTTCACCAGGTAGGCCAGGGCCCCAACGGTCCGGTGCCACGCCGTCACGGCAGGGCCGCCCGGTCGGGCGGGTCTGTGGGGGCGCGGCGGGGCGGAGGAGGCGACGAGCCGGTCTCCGGTGTGCGGCGGTTTGGGGGTGTCGGTCACAGCCGCTCCTCTCCGATAAGTAATTCCTTTCATCCCATTCCTACGGTCCCACAACAAGGGGTGCCAGTGGGGGGACCGCCGTTACGTGTGGTTGGGCGGCGTTTGGCATCCTTCATGTGTGACGACTTCGGTGGGATTCGACCTTGACATGACATTGGCGGACACGCGAGCGGGGATAGCCGCCGTTTTCGACGAGCTGGCGGTGCGTTTGGGCGTGCCCATTGACTCGGCTGCAGTGGTGAGCAGGCTGGGGCCGCCGCTGGAGATGGAGCTGGCCAACTGGCTGCCTGCCGCGGAGGTCGCGGCGGCCGCCGACCTCTATAGGGAGATATATCCGGAAATGGGGGTTCCGGTGCACACGGCCATGGCGGGCGCGTACGACGCCATCGAGGCCGTACGGGCCGGTGGCGGCCGGGTGATCGTGGTGACGGGCAAGAACCGGCGGGACGCCATCGGCACGGTCAAAGTTCTCGGCCTCGCCGTGGACGAAGTGGTCGGCTCGGTCTTCGGTGCAGCCAAGGGCTCCGCACTCGCGCGGTTCGGCGCGGCGGCTTATGTTGGTGACCATGTCGCGGACATCGAGGCGGCACGTGCGGGCGGCGCCGTGAGCGTGACAGTCGCGACCGGCCCCTACACGGTGGAAGAGCTGCGTGAACACGGAACAGATGTGGCGCTGGCCGACCTGACCGAATTCGCCGCCTGGTTCGCCGGTTGGCGCAAGCATGATGAACTCCGGTAATTGTTCGGGATTTACCCGGTCGCCCTGGCGCTCTCAGGGGCATAACCTACATCCATCCATCTTTTCGACTGTTTGAACGAGGTCCCCTGTGCCGAGTGGCAAGGTCAAGTGGTACGACGCCGACAAGGGGTTCGGCTTCCTCACCCGCGACGACGGCGGTGAGGTCTTCGTGCATTCATCCGCGCTGCCCACCGGTGCGGCCCCGCTCAAGCCTGGTCAGAAGGTCGAGTTCGGGGTGGCCGAGGGCCGTCGCGGCCAGCAGGCGCTCTCGGTCAGGATCCTGGAACAGCCGCCGACCCTCGCCAAGACCAAGCCCAAGGGCAAGCGGAAGAAGCCGGACGAGATGGTGGTCATCGTCGAAGACCTGATCAAGTTGCTCGACGACGTTTCGACGTCCTACCAACGCGGCAAGCACCCGGACGTGGCGCACGCCAAGAAGATCGCGCAGGTGCTCAGGGCCGTCGCCGACGACCTCGACGCCTGAGCCTGCCGCGCCTTCGGCCGCCGCAGGCCGTGCGTCCGACTTCACCCGCCGCCCCAGAGACTGCCGCAGTGCGCGCGTCTGACACCACCTCAGGCCGCGCACCCCAGGCCGCGCACCTGAGGCCGCCCATCGCACTCCGCACCGCGTCGCCGCGTTCCCCGCAGTGGCGCTGTGCCGACGAGACCGGCCACCAAGCGCCGGCGCGCCCTGTGGCCCAGCGGCACGCGGCCGTGCCACACAGGGCCGGGTGTGCTCGAAACGGCGGCTCAGGTGTTGGGGTTGGTGAGGGGTTTGGTCGGGTCGAGGGTGTCGGCCCGCTGAGGGTCGTGCGCGCCGGCCTCGGCCCGTTCCCTGCGGAGCTTGGCGTCGGTCGCGCGCACGCGCTTCCTCCTGGAGATCAGCAGCCAGCCGAGCGCGGCCGTCAAGGCGGCGGCCAGCGCGACCAGCCCGGCCACGCTGCTCTCGGTCAGCGACAGCACCAGCCCGACCAGGCCGCCGAACACCCAGGCGAGCTGGAGCACCGCCTCGACCACGCCGAACGTGGACGAGCGCACCTCCTCGCCGATCTCCCGCTGCACGATCGCGTCGAGCGCCAGCTTGCCCAACTCCTGCGCGAAAGCCGTGACGAGCGAGATGGCGATCGCGGTCCACAGGCCGAAGAAGACCGCGGTCGCGATGCCGGTCACGACGGTCACGGCCAGCGTGACCAGCACGATGAGCTGTGGCGAGTGGTTGCGCGTCCAGTTGGCCACGGCGGCGCCGACCAGGCCGCCCAGCCCGGCCGCGGCCGCCAGCAGCGCGATCGTCTTGGGAATGTCGAAGAACGGGTCCTGCGCCCCCACGGTCAGCCACGGCACCGCCCTGTCCTGCACCAGGAACAGCAGGAAGAACAGCAGGAACCCGGAGAAGACCCGGAGCGCCACGTTCGCCCAGACGGCCTCGGCGACCGCGGGGCCCACCTTGAGCAGGGTGCGCCACCGGGGCGCCGCGCCCTCTTCCTCCAGGTCAGGCGAGTCGATGTGGCGCGGCAGGCGTACCGCCGCGACTCCCAGCAGCAGGAAGGCCACCATCGCGACGCGCAGCACCATCGCGCTGCCCAGCCACGCGGTCAACCCCGCGCCGACCGGCACCGCGACGCCCGCGGCAACTAACGTGAACAGGGCCACCCGCGCGTTCGCCGACACCAGCGTGATGTCGGCGGGCAGCACGCTCGGCATGATCGCCGCTCGCGACACGTTGTACGCCTTCGACAGCACCAGCACGCCCAGCGCCCCGATGAACAGCGTCGGCAGGTCGCCCGGACCCACCGCGGCGGCCATCGCGAAGCAGAGCAGCCCCCGCCCGAACAGCGTGCCCGCCATCACGTAGCGCCGCCCCGACCTGAACCTGTCGAGGATCGGCCCCACGAACGGCGCGAGCAGCCCGAACGGCAGCATCGTGATGACCAGGTAGAGAGCCACCGAGCCGCGGGCCTCGCCCACGGGCACGCCGAAGAACACCGTGCTCGCCAGCGCCACCGTGACCAGCGCGTCGCTCGCGCTGTTGCCCGCCGACAGCTCGATCAGGCGGCCGAGCCCGGTGCGGTCCGCGCCGTTGGCGTGGGTGAGGCGCCGGGTGGCTTTGCCGACTTTTCGCGCACTTTTTACCGTGGCCCTGCCGGCCCTCGCTGTGCCGCCGGCCGTGGCCCGGCTCGCGCGCGCAGTCGCGCGCCCCGCGTCGGCGACGCCATGCGCCACCCGCCGCGAGACCTCACGTGCCCGGCCCCAACCACCCTCCACGAATACCAGTCTTACCCGATTCGTCCGCGATCTCGGAGCGGGATCCCCGGTTGTTGGCGTCTCCGGTCCGCCCATGGGTGAGAATGAAGTGTGAGCGAACAGCACCTTTCGGCGGAGGCTGCCCGATGAGTCGCACCAGGGCCCGCGTCTCCGCTCCCGACCAGGCCTGTGTCGCCGCGGTCGATCTGGCGCGCGCTGCGGCAGAGGAGCTCGCGCGTCCGGGGGAGCCCGGCGAGCACCTCGGCTTCGAGAGCGAGGGCGACCGGATCGTCACCCACTACTTCGCCTGTCTCGACAGGGCCTACCGCGGTTGGCGCTGGGCCGTCACGGTCACGCGCGCCTCGCGGGCCAAGAAGGTCACGGTCAGTGAGGCCGTCCTGCTGCCCGGCTCGGGAGCGCTGCTCGCGCCCGAGTGGCTGCCGTGGAGCGAGCGGCTGCGCCCCGGCGACCTCGGCGTGGGCGATCTGCTGCCGACCCCCGAAGACGACGACAGGCTCACTCCCGGTTTCACCGAGACCGACGATGACGCTGAGCAACAGACGGTTTTCGAGTACGGCCTGGGCCGGGCCCGTGTGCTCTCGGCCATCGGCAAGGACCGGGCAGCCAGGCGCTGGCACTCGGGCGAGCACGGGCCGCACACGCCGATCGCACACGCCGCTCCCGCGCAGTGCTCCACCTGCGGCTTCTACTGGCTGCTCGCGGGTGGCTTGCGGCAGATGTTCGGGGTCTGCACCAATGAATACGCGCCGGACGACGGCAAGGTCGTGGCCGCCGACCACGGCTGCGGCGCCCATTCGGAGGCCGCCGTGCTGCCGCCCTCCGTCGAGCAGGGCATTCCCATCCTCGACGACCTGGGCTACGACCTGATGGAGGAGGAGGCGGCGGGCTCGGTCGACGAATCCGCCACGGAAGAACTCGGCCATTCCTGATCGCGAAAGGCCGCTACCCTACGCCTGGCCTCTACCTCTCAATCAGGATCGTGATCGATGACGCCCGACATCTCTGGCACCTACGGCACTGACCGGATGCGAGCCGCCGTCCTCTCCGCGTGGACGGCCTCGCCCGCCAGGTTCCGCGAAGACGCCAACGCGGAAGAGGATTTCGCGCTCGGCGGCTACCGCGACCGGCTGATCGTCGAGCTCGCCCAGAACGCCGCCGACGCGGCCCTGCGCGCGGGCGTGCCAGGGGTGTTGCGGTTGACGCTCAAGGGCGACGTGCTGACGGCCGCCAACACCGGCGCCCCGCTCGACGCCACCGGCGTGGAGGGTCTGTCGACGCTGCGCGTCTCCGGCAAGCGCGACGAGATCGGCGCGGCGGGGCGGTTCGGCGTCGGGTTCGCGGCGGTGGTCTCGGTCTGCGACGAGCCGTCCGTCGGCTCGCGAGCGAGCGGTGCGGTCCGCTGGTCGCGCGCGGACACCACCGCGGCGGTGTCGGAGATCCCCGCGCTCGCGGGCGAGCTGGCCGACCGTTCGGGGCACGTTCCGCTGCTCAGACTGCCGTTCGACGCGCCGCCGCTCGACGTGCCCGAGGGTTTCGACACGCTCGTACGCCTGCCGCTGCGCGACCGGGCCTCCGCCGACGCGGTCCGTCGCATGCTCGACGAGACCAGCCCGGCGCTGCTGCTCGGCATGCCGGCGCTGGAGACCATCGAGATCGACATCGACGGGTCCGTACGCACCGTGGTCGCCGACGGCTGGCACGTCGTGTCGGAGTCGGGCGAGTTCACGCCCGAGGAGGTGAGCGGCCTCTTCGCCGACCGGCCCACCGAGGAGCGCGCCCGTCCCTTCTGGTCCCTGCGCTGGGCGGTGCCCGTCACCGGCACCGGTGAGCCGGGGCCGCTGCCCGCCACAGTGCCGCCCGTCGTGCACGCGCCCACGCCCAGCGACGAGCCGCTCGATCTGCCCGCGCTGCTGATCGCGTCGTTCCCGATGGCCACCGACCGGCGCCACTTCGCCAAGGGGCCGCTGGCCGACTTCCTGGTCGAGCGGGTGGCCGACGCGTATGTGCGGCTGCTGCGGGAGCTGCCGCGCACGCCCAAGCTGCTCGACCTGGTGCCGTCCCTGATGGGCAAGGGCGAGCTGGACGCCAGGATCCGCCGTGCCGTGCTGGCCAGGCTGCCTTCGACGCCGCTGCTGCCCGCGCTGTCCGCGCCCGCGCCCGCCGTACAGACGCCGTCTTTCGCCGACGCCGAGGTCTACGAGCCCGACGCCGAGTGGCAGGTCGAGCACCCCGCGCGCGAGCCCGAGGACGACACGTGGGTGGTCGCCGGCCGGGAGGCGGCCGTGGTGCCGTCCGGCTCCGGTGAGCTGCTCGCGGCGGTCGCCGACTTCGTACCCGGGCTGCTGCCCGCCGGGTGGCCCGCCAGGCACCCGGCCATGGCCGCGCTGGGCGTGCGCAGGGTCGAGCTGGCCGACGTGGTCGATCTGCTGTCGGGCGAGGCCGTCGAGGCACGCGAGCCGTCGTGGTGGCGTTCGCTCTACGAGGTGCTGCCCGCCGACGACCCCGAGTCGCTGGGCGCCCTGCCGGTGCCGCTGACCGACGGCCGGCTGGTGCGTGGGCCGCGGGGCACGCTGATCCTCACCGACGGCGGGGCGGAGCTGGACCTCACGCCGCTGGGGCTGCGCATCGTGCACCCCGAGGCGGCCCACCCCACGCTGCTCAGGCTCGGGGCGGCCGAGGCCACGCCGCGCACGATCCTCGAAGACCCGCTGACCAAGGCCGCCGTGGCGCAGTCGCTCGACAGCCCCGACCCCGAGCCGGTGGCGCGGGCCGTGCTCTCGCTGGTGGAGGCGTCGGCGCTGGCGCCAGGCGAGGCGCCGTGGCTGGCCGAGCTGGCCCTGCGCGGCGCGGACGGCGAGCTCTACCCTGCCGGGGAGCTCATGCTGGCCGACGGGGCGCTGGCCGGGCTCCTGGAGCCCGACACGCACCTCGGGGTGGCCGCTTCCGAGCTGGAGGAGGAGTACGGCGCGCGGGTGCTGGCCGCGGCGGGCGTGCTCGACGGGTTCGCGATGGTGTCCGAGGCCGACGTGCTGCTCGACCACGACGACTGCGACCACGACCTCGACGGTGAGGACGACTGGCTCGACCACGTGCTCGACCTGCTGCCCGAGCTCGGCGTGCCGCCGCTGGTGCCGGAGTTCCTGGCGGTGCGCGACCTGGAGCTCGTGGCCGACTGGCCGGCCGCCCTTGAGCTGCTGGCCCGCCCGCCGCTGCGTGCCGCCCTCCACCCACTGCGGGTGGCCGGGGTGGAGGTGCCGTCCTATACGGCGTGGTGGCTCGCCAACCACCCGGTGCTGGGCGGGCGCAAGCCGCTGGAGCTGCGGCTCCCCGGGGCCGACCCGCTGCTCCAGGGCCTGTACGAGGACGCGCCCGCGGGGCTCGACGAGGCGGCCCTGTCCATGCTGGGGGTCCGTACGACGTTGCCGGAACTGCTCGCGTCGCATGGTGGGCCCGAGGAGCTCCTTGACCTGATGGCCGACGACTCCGTAGAGGTGGACCGGGCGCAGCTCCGCGCCCTGTGGATCGCGCTGGCCGCCGTGGACCCTTCTCGCGTGGCGCCGCCGTCCCGGGTGCGTGCGGTGCTGGCCGGCTCCATCGTGGTGGCCTCCGCGGACGACGCGGTGGTGGTGGAGGCGCCCGACCTGCTGCAGCTCGTGGCCGACCGGCCGCTGGTGCTGGCGCCGTACGACCTGGCGGAGTCCCTGTCGGAGCTGCTCGACCTGCCGCTCGCCGGGGAGCTGACGTCTGGCGAGGTCACCTCGCAGGGGCAGGTGCGTCCTGTGCCTTCCGCGGTGCTGGCCCTGCTGCCTGCGGCGCCGTCCACTTATGTGGAGCACGAGAAGCTGCTGGTGGATGGGGTGGAGTGCAGCTGGCGCTTCTTCGAGGGCGCCGTGCACTGCACGGGGCTCGACGGGCTCGCCCGCGGCCTGGCCTGGGCCACCGGCCAATGGAACGACCGCCTCGCGGTTGCGGCCCTCCTCCGCGACCCGGATTCCGTGCCGCTCCTCCTAGCCGAGTCCGACCTGTCCTGATCCTTTGCCCACGGTGCTTTGCGTCTGCGCCCTGTGCAAACCACCATCTTTTACGGCTGCGCACGGTGGGCACCACCCGCCGTCGTGGGTGACCGGCCCTCCAGGGAGACGCTCACCAGCCTCACCGCAGCCCCGCCGCAACGGCGCTCGCTTGACCGGCTTCTTCGCACCTTCGGTCACCGCGAGCGCCATGTTGCGGATCGTCAGGCGGCGCAGGTTGTCGATGGGGCAGGGACCTTGCCCTCCAGCAGGTACGCGTCCGCCGCCCGCATGATGCACGTGTCGCCGCTCAGTGTCAGTTCCTGCGCGGCCGGCGTACGAACCAGATGCCGAAGAACCCGAACCCGATCCCGACCAGGCAGGTCCAGATCCACCACGTGTTCTCCGGGGCGGGGCGGAAGATCAGCAGGACGACCAGCGCGACGGCCCAGAGCGCCGTGCCCACGGCGATGGCGGCGGTGTCGTTGGTCTTGATCGGCTCCGGATTGGGATGCCACTGCTGCTTCACGTTGTCCAGCCTAGCTTCCAATCGGGTCTCGATCTCATCACTGACTCTTTTCGCAGGTCACCACGACTGTCACTCTTCGCGTCGTGAGTGACACTCGTAATGCAATAGATCGTTTCTTCGCAATCTCCGCAAGAGGCTCAACACTCTCCCGTGAGGTCCGCGGAGGCCTGGCCACGTTCTTCACCATGGCCTACATCGTGGTGCTGAACCCCATCATCATTGCCAACGGCACGGACGTGGAGAACCAGGTCATCGGCGACGGCACGACGCCCAACGTGGCGCTCGTCGCCGCCGGGACGGCTTTCGTGGCAGGCGTGCTGACGATCCTCATGGGCGTCGTCGGCAAGGTGCCCTTCGCGATGGCGGCCGGGCTCGGGCTGAACGCCTTCGTCACCTTCAACATCGCCAAGGTGATGACCTGGGAGGAGGCCATGGGTCTGGTCTTCCTGGAAGGCGTCATCATCGCCATCCTGGTGCTGACCGGGCTCAGAACGGCGGTCTTCCACGCCATCCCCGCCCAGCTCAAGACCGCCATCAGCGTCGGCATCGGCCTGTTCATCGCGTTGATCGGCTTCGTGGACGCCGGCTTCGTGCGGCGGGTGCCCGCCGGGCCGCCGCTGGAGATGGGCATCGGGGGCAACCTGACCTCGTGGCCGATCTTCGTGTTCGTGATCGGGCTGCTCGTCACGGCGACGCTGGTCGCGCGGAAGGTCAAGGGCGCCATCCTGATCGGCATCGTCGGCACCACCGTGCTGGCGATCATCGTGGAGGCCCTCACCAAGGCCGGCGCGTTCTCGGCCAAGAACCCGGGCGGCTGGCAGCTGAACGTCCCCACCCTCCCCAAAGAGATCTTCGGCTTCCACAACCCGCTCACGCTGTTCACGGAGTTCGACCCGTTCGGCGCGTTCAGCCGGGTGTCCGTGATCCTGGCCGTGCTGTTCGTCTTCACGCTGCTCATCACGGACTTCTTCGACACGATGGGCACCATCGTGGGCGTCGGCCGCCAGGCGGGTCTGGTACAGGAGGACGGGACGCTGCCGCGTACCAGGGAGATCCTGCTCGTCGACTCGATCGGCGCGGCGGCCGGCGGCGCGGGCTCCGTCTCCTCCAACACCACCTACATCGAGTCGGCCGCAGGCGTCGGCGAGGGCGCGCGCACCGGTCTGGCCAGCGTGATCACCGGGTTGCTGTTCCTCGTGGCGATCTTCTTCGCGCCGCTCGTCACGGTCGTCCCGTACGAGGCCGCCACGCCCGCGCTGGTCGTCGTCGGCTTCCTGATGATGACCGCGATCCGCGACATCGACTGGAACGACTACGAGATCTCCATCCCGGCGTTCCTCACCATCGTCGTCATCCCGTTCACCTACTCGATCTCCAACGGCATCGGCGCCGGCTTCATCAGCTACGTGCTGATCAAGGCGGTGCGGGGCAAGGCGCGCGAGATCCACCCGCTGATGTGGGTGGTCACGGCGCTGTTCGTCCTGTACTTCGCGATCGGGCCGATCCGAACGCTGTTCGGAGTCTGAGAACGAGGGAAGAAGCCGCCCTGCGCGTGCGGGGCGGCTTCGAGGTACCAAGGAGACAGGCGGATATTTGATTGGGGAAATATCTTGAGATGCCGTATAGTTAGCAAAGGTAATGACACATGCTAACCAACACCCAGCCCAAGACGGACCTGCGCAGCGACGCAGGCCTGGCTTCAGCCCTGCGCGTGTCAATGGCAAGGCTGACCAGGCGCCTACGACGACAGGCAGCGGCTCACTCGCTGACCCCCACACAGTTCGCGACGCTCGCCGCGGTGGAACGCCATTCCGGGATAACCCCCGGCGAATTGGCCGAGCTCGAGAAGGTACAGCCGCCCTCGATGACCCGCGTGATCGCCGCGCTCGAGGAGCGCGGTCTGGTGTCGCGCGGCCCGCACCCGACCGACCGGCGTCAGGTGACCGTGAACGTGACCGAGGCCGCCCAGAAGTTGCTGAAGGAGGAGCGGCGCCGCAAGGAGGCGTGGCTGACACAGCGACTGAAGGAGCTCACACCGGAGGAGCGGTCGATCCTCAGGCAGGCGGCACCGATCCTGGAGAAGCTCAGCAGGATATAGAGCCCGAAGAACCCAAGACCGGGATGTTCCGGTCTCTCAAGGTTCGTAACTATCGCATGTTCGCAGCCGGGGGCACCGTCTCCAACGTCGGCACCTGGCTGCAGCGCACCGCCCAGGACTGGCTGGTGCTCGATCTGACCCACGGCAGCGCGGCGGCACTCGGAACGGCGACCGCGCTGCAGTTCCTGCCGATGCTGCTGTTCGGGATGTTCGGCGGCGTGCTCGCCGACCGCTACCCCAAGCGGCCCATCCTCATCGCCGCCCAGACGCTGATGGCCACGCTGGCCCTCACGATCGGCGTGCTTACCATGACCGGCTCCGCCCAGGTCTGGCACGTGTACGTGATGGCGTTCCTGCTCGGCATGATCTCCTGCGTCGAGGTGCCGACGCGGCAGGCGTTCGTGGTCGAGATGGTCGGCCGGCAGGACCTGCCCAACGCGATCGCACTGAACAGCTCCATCTTCAACCTCGCCCGCGTGGTCGGCCCGGCGCTGGCCGGTGTGCTGATCTACGTGCTCAGCGGCACGGGGCCCATCTTCCTGATCAACGCGCTGACCTTCGGCGGGGTGATCTCGAGCCTGGTCTTCATGCGGACGTCCGAGCTGAACCCCTCCGCGCCCGTGCCCCGGGCCAAGGGGCAGCTCCGCGAGGGGCTGCGCTACGTGATCCAGCGCGAAGAGCTGCTCATGCCGGTGCTGCTGATCGGGTTCGTGTCGATGTTCTCGCAGTCGTTCTCGATGTCGATCGCGCTGATGGCGCGCGAGGAGTTCGGCGCGGGAGCGTCCTCGTTCGGGCTGGCCTCCAGCATGTTCGCGGTGGGGGCGCTCGGCGGCGCGCTGCTCGCGGCGCGCCGGGCGCGGCTGACGCGGAAGGTGCTGATGGCGGGGGCGCTCGGCTTCGGGCTCTTCCAGATCGCCACCGGACTGGCCCCGTTCTACCCCGTCTACCTGCTGCTGCTGATCCCGACCGGGATCGCGCTGATCACCATCAACACGGCCGCGAACGCCAGCGTCCAGATCGCCACGTCGCCGGACATGCGGGGGCGGGTCATGGGGATCTACATGCTGGTGTTCACCGGCGGGGCTCCCGTGGGCGCGCCGCTGATCGGGTGGCTGTCCGAACTGGGCGGGCCGCGGACGGGCGTGATCCTTTCCGGCGTGCTGGTCCTGGTCGGCACCGGGCTGGCCGTGCTGATGACGCGTCTGATCCGCACCCGGGTCGCCGAACCGGCACTCGCCGTCGCCTGAGCCCGGGGCACTCGCCCCGGGACCGAGCCAGGTGAGGCTCCGTGGGTGGCCCCTCTCCGGTGAGGCTGGGCGGCGGCGGGGGAGAATCGGGTGGTATGAGGCTCTTTGCAGCGCTGGTGCCGCCCGACGAGGTGCTGGACGAGATCTCGAACGCCATCGCCCCGCACGTCGGACAGGTGCCGGGGCTGCGCTGGCCCGATCGTGCCACCTGGCACATCACGCTGGGCTTCTTCGGCGAGGTGCCCGAGCGGGTGCTGCCGGAGCTGGAGGAGCGCCTGGCCCGCGCCGTACACCGCTACAGCGTGCTCGACCTGGCCTTCGAGGGCTTCGGCGCCTTCTCGTCCGCACGCCGGGCCAGGGTCTTCTGGGTGGGCGTCACCGGCGACTCCATGTCCAGGCTGGCCGACTCGGTCAAGGCGGGGGCGCGGCGGGCCGGAGCCGGACAGACCGATGAGAAGCGGTTTCACCCGCACCTCACGCTCGCCCGCGCCAAGACGGAGACGGACCTCCGCCCGCTGGTGGAGTCGCTGTCCGGGTTCAGCGGCTCGCCGTGGCGGGCAGAGCACGTCCGTCTCGTCCGCAGTCACACCGGGCCCCAGGTGAGGTACGAGTCACTCGCCGAATGGGCGCTGGCACCCGCCGCGCGGAGCTAGGCTCCAGGTCGTGGATCGTCCTCGCCCGTGGCTGCTGCCCGTCGTGCTCGGCCTGCTGCTGCTCATCGTCGTGCTCGGCGCACTGCTGACCTGACGATGAAAAACCTGCTGAGTGGACTGCCGCTACGGCCCTGACCCGGCACGACAGTAGGGCGGCGGTCCAGCGAGCAGGTTTTTTGTCGGGGAACGCCGCAGGCTACCAGGCGTAGTCCTCCGGGGCCGTCTTGTGGCCGGGGAAGATCTCGTCGAGCCGGGCCAGGGCGGCCTCGTCGAGGTCGATCTCCAGGGTGCGCAGGCTGCCCTCGAGCTGCTCCAGGGTCCGCGGGCCGATGATCGGCGCGGCGACCGCCCGCTGCTTGAGCAGCCAGGCCAGGGCCACGTACGCCGGGTCCTCGCCCAGCTCGTCGCAGAGCTTCTCGTACTGCTCGATCTTGTCGCGGTGCTTCTCGAGCTGCTTGACCATGTGGTCGGCGGCCGAGCGGCCCTTGTCGATCTTCCGCAGCACACCGCCGAGCAGACCGCCGGCCAGCGGGCTCCACGGGATCACACCGAGCCCGTAGTCCTCGCACGCGGGCAGCACTTCCAGCTCGACCGTGCGGGTGAGCAGGTTGTAGTGGGACTGCTCGCTGATGAGGCCGTTGACGTTACGCCGGGCGGCCGACTCCTGGGCCTTGGCGATGTGCCAGCCGGCGAAGTTGGACGACCCGACGTAGACGATCTTGCCCTGCTGACGCAGGACGTCCATCGCCTCCCAGAACTCCTCGTACGGGGTGTCCCGGTCGACGTGGTGTGCCTGGTAGATGTCGATGTAGTCGGTCTGCAGGCGCTTCAGCGAGGCGTCGCAGGCCTTGCGGATGTTGAGCGCGGACAGCTTCTGGTCGTTGGGCCAGTCGCTCATCTTGCCGTTGAGCTTGGTCGCGATGACGGTCTTCTCCCGGCGTCCACCGCCCTGGGCGAACCACCGGCCGATGATCTGCTCCGTGATGCCCTCGCCCAGCTTCCATCCGTAGACGTTGGCTGTGTCGAAGAAGTTGATCCCCAGATCAAGAGCCCTGTCCATGATCGCGAAGGAGTCTTCCTCCGAGGTCTGCGGGCCGAAGTTCATGGTGCCGAGGCAGAGCGGGCTCACCTGGAGGCCGCTGCGTCCGAGGTTGACGTATTCCATGACTCAACCCTAAAGACCTGGAGTGCGCTCCAGGCCATACACTAGGTCCATGATCTCGAATGGAGCGCTGCGGGAAACCCGCGCTTCATGATCGTTTTACTCCGGGCCGCCGTGCCGCTCTTCCTTGCGATGATCGCGGGCACGGTCGGGTCGCTGGTGGTCACCTCGGTGCTCGGCAAGCATGACACCGTCACCCTCGCCGCGTTCGCGGTCGTGACCGCCGTGCTCAATCCGGCCGGCACCGCGGTGGCGGGCGCGCTGCGCGGGCTCGGGCCGTTCATCGCCCCCTACCGGGACGACCCGGCGAGTGCTGTGCCGATCGTGCGGGACGCGCGCTGGCTCAGCCTCACGGTCGGCGTGGCCGGCGCGCTCGCCGTGATCTGCGTGCCGCTGCTCGCCGGCGCCGCCGGGGTGCCCGGCGAGGTGGTGCGTGAGATGGGCCTGCTGCCGTGTCTCCTCGCGCTGTATCTCCTCGTCTTCGCCTCCACCGGTGGCGCGAGCACCATCCTGATCGGGCTCGGACGCAGCCGTAACGTGCTCTGGCCGACGCTGGTCTCGGGTGCGACGCTGGGCGTTCTCACCGTCGTGCTCGTGCCGCCGCTGGGGCTGACCGGGGTGGGCCTCGCGTATCTGATCGCGGGCACGGCGGCGGCGGGCGTGGCCACCTTCAACGTGCGGCGCGCGCTGGGGCGGCCCGTCGGGCAGGCCAGGCCCAGGATCGCCGAGATCGTCAACCTGGCCAAGGTGAGCATCCCGCTGGCCGGCACCGTACTGATCAAGTTCGGCGTGCTCGGGGTCGTCACCTTCGCCGCGAGCACCACGAACACGCGCGACACCGCTGCCCACGCGGTGCTGACCACGCTCACCGGCTTCATCATGCTGGCCTCGCTCTCCGTTGCCCAGGCCTCCGTGCCGGAGGTGGCCCGCGCCGCCAACGCAGCGGAGGCGCGGCGGGCCGCCCGGACCGCGGCCCTGCTCGCCATGACGGGGTCGCTCGTCGGTGCCCTTCTGCTGCTCGTGTTCGGGGATTGGCTGCTGGTGCTGTTCAGCGACGACGCCGCGGTGCGGGAGCGCGTGCTGGGGCTGCTGCCGCTGATGCTGCTGTCGTCGGTGCTCGACGGCACCCAGGCGGTTCAGGGCATCGGCCTCACCGCCCTCAAACGGTCCGCGTCGAGCCTGGGCTATTTCGCGATCGGGTACGGGCTGCTGGTCGTGGCGGCCGTACCCGTGGCCAGGACCTGGGGGATCACGGGCCTGTGGGTGGCCATGGCGCTGGCCAACGGGCTCCTGGTGGTGCTCCAGGGCACCGGCTTCCACCGCCACAGCGCCAAGGTCGGCTCAGAGGCCAGCCGTAGCACCGCCCTGCGCCGGTGACGTGGGTGGTGCCTCTCCTTTCACCGGCGGACACGAGCGGCGGCGTTGGACGCCGGCGCGTGGGGCATGATGTCCGCGTGGGGGATGTCGTTTTTCGGGCGCTGGGGGCTGTTGTGGCGGCGGCCTGCGTGCTGCTCGCCTTTCCCGCCCAGGCGACGGCGGACGACGGGCAGAAGCGGCTCTTCACCTTCAAGGATCCCCGGATCACGGAGTCGAGCGGCCTGGCCGTCTCGCCGACCCACGACGGCGTCTACTACACGCACAACGACAGCTCCGCCGCCCCGACCTTCTACGCCGTGGACGGTAAGGGCCGGACGATGGCCACCTTCCAGGTGCGGGGCGCCCAGGCCAGGGACTGGGAGGCCATGGCGGCGACCAAGGACCCGGCGACGGGGCGGGGCGTGCTCTGGTTCGCCGACATCGGCGACAACCTCGACGGGGCATGGCCGGACGTCTCCATCTACCGGGTGATGGAGCCGCAGACCCTCGAAGACGCCACGTTGCCCGCGACCCGCTACCGCTTCCGCTACGCCGACGGCGGCCGCAACGCCGAAGGCATCATGATCAACCCTCGGACGGGCCGCCTCTACGTGGTGTCCAAGGAGTTCGCGGGGTCGGTCTACGCCGCGCCGAAGAAACTCCGTACCGACAAGACGAACATCCTGCGCAAGGTGGCCTCCGCCCCTCTCATGGCCACGGACGCCGCCTACGCCCCGGACGGCTCCTCGTACGTCATCCGCACGTACTTCTCGGCCACTCTCTACCGCCCATCGGGCGAGATGATCAGCAGGGTGTCCATGCCGGAGCTGAAGCAGGCGGAGTCGATCGCATACACCGCCGACGGCAAGGCCCTCCTCACGGGCACGGAGGGCCCCCGCAGCCCGGTCTACCGCGTCCCGCTCCCGGACAACGCCCGCTCGTCCACCACTCCCAGCCCCACGTCGTCCACTCCCACGAAGAACACGACCCCCGCCTCACACACGGCCGCGGACCCGGGTCAGACACGTGCGGCCGGGACGGGATTAACGGCCAAGAACATCCTGATCTGGCTCGCCGCCGCCGCGACGGCCCTGGGCACCATCACCTTCATCGCCCGCCGCACCCGCTGACCCCGCCTCCACGAAGACGCGATGCCAGAAGGGGCGAAGAAGCCGGTCAAGCGGGCGCCGTTGCGGCGGGGCTGCGGTGAGGCTGGTGAGCGTCTCCCTGGAGGGCCGGTCACCCACGACGGCGGGTGGTGCCCACCGTGCGCAGCCGTAAAGGATGGTGGTGGGCACAGGCGCAGAGGTAAGGACTGCGCGGACCTGATAGCGAGCGGTGCTCAAGAGAGGCGCATGGTGAAAAGGTCGCCTCGGAGGGCGCGTTCGACGACTTCGATGGAGCGGGACAGTCGCACCAGACGTGGCCCCTCCTCCCGGTACGCGTCCAGAACCGCCTCGATGGCGTGCGGCGGCAGGTGCCCCTTGAGGTCGACCGCCGCCCCGCGGTAACCGGCCCGGGCGGCCTCGACGGCGGAGGTGACGTGGTGGCGGGCCATGCTGGCGAGCGCCACCGGGTGCCGTCTGAGCACCTCATACGCCCGATAGTCCGGCGGCACCGCGTCGAGGAGCCAGGCCACTGCCGACGTCTCCCAGTCGGGAACGCTGGGCGGACGGACCTCGGCGGGCCACTCTGGCGGGACGTACATGTGGACATCGTACTCATGTTCGATTCGTCCGGATATGGCGGGGACGGCCGGTTAGCCGGAAAATCGTCAATGTGACGGAGAAGATCGGGGTCGTGGGAGCCGGCATCGTCGGCCTGGCCGTGGCGCGCGAACTGGCGAAGGTCAGGGGCGCCGAGGTGACCGTGCTGGAGAAGGAGTCGCGCGTCGGCGCCCACCAGACGGGGCACAACAGCGGGGTCGTCCACGCGGGCATCTACTACCCGCCCGGCTCGCTCAAGGCCAGGCTGTGCCGCGAGGGCGTGGCGCTGCTCAAGGAGTACTGCGCCGCGCACGCGCTGCCGTACGACGAGGTCGGCAAGCTGGTCATCGCGAGCACCCGT
Source organism: Nonomuraea sp. CA-141351 (assembly GCF_050944675.1). Lineage (NCBI taxonomy): Bacteria > Bacillati > Actinomycetota > Actinomycetes > Streptosporangiales > Streptosporangiaceae > Nonomuraea > Nonomuraea sp. CA-141351. The sequence continues at coordinate 11,803,943 of NZ_CP191982.1, read as the reverse complement.
GCCGAGCGGCCGCTGCTGAGCGCGCTGGCCGAGCGGGCGCGTGCCAACGGCGTGCCCGGCATCGCCGAGCTCGACGGGCTCGCCCTGCGCGAGATCGAGCCGCACGCGGTCGGCGTCGGCGCGATCCACTCGCCGCACACGGCGATCTGCGACTTCCCGGCCGTCGCGCGCCGCCTCGCGCTTGATGTGGCGGAGATGGGCGGTTCTGTACGTCTTTCGCATCCGGTCAGGGGGATCAGGGAGCGTGCAGGAAACGTCGAGGTGGTGGCGGCGAGGCGGAAGTTCACCTTCGACCGCCTGGTGGTCTGCGGCGGGCTGGGGACCGACACGGTGGCCGAGATGGCGGGGCATCCGGGTGATGTGCGGATCGTCCCGTTCAGAGGGGAGTTCTACGCGCTCAGAGATGTGGCAAAGGACCTCGTGCGCGGGCTGATCTATCCGGTGCCGGATCCGCGGTACCCCTTCCTCGGGGTGCATCTGACGCGCCAGATCGACGGCGGGGTACTGGTGGGGCCGAACGCGGTGCTCGCCCTGGCCTACGAGGGGTACAGGTGGCGAAATATCGGTAATGTGAGGCAAATCCTCGGCTGGCCGGGCACGCTCCGCATGGCCAGGGCACACTGGCGCACCGGGCTCAAGGAGGCGTACGGATCGCTCGTCAAGAGCGCGTTCCTCAGCGGGGCCCGCCGCTACGTCCCCGAGCTCAGCGCCGCCGACCTCGTACGGGCCCCCGGCGGCGTCCGCGCCCAGGCCGTCTCCAGGGACGGCCGCCTGCTCGACGACTTCGTGGTGGACGTGCACGGCAACATCGTCCTGGTACGCAACGCGCCCTCGCCCGCGGCCACCTCCAGCCTGGCAATTGCCCGGCATATCGCCGGAATTGTCCCAGCACTCGTCTGATGAGGGCATCCTTGAATGTGATGGAATCACGCCTGCTGATAGTCGAGGACGACCCGAACATCCTCGAGCTCCTGGCCGCGAGCCTGAGGTTCGCGGGTTTCGACGTGACCACCGCGAAGAGCGGCCACGATGCCGTCGCCGCCGTGCAACGGCACCGCCCTGATCTCGTGGTGCTCGACGTGATGCTGCCGGACCTGGACGGGTTCGAGATCGTCAGGCGGCTGCGCGGCGGCGGGCTGCACACGCCCGTGGTGTTCCTCACTGCCCGTGACGAGACCGAGGACAAGATCCGCGGGCTCACGATCGGCGGCGACGACTACGTGACCAAGCCGTTCAGCCTGGAGGAGGTGGTCGCCAGGATCCACGCGGTCCTGCGCCGTACGAGCGGCGACCTCCCGGCGGCCCCGCCGCGGCTGACGTTCGCCGACATCGAGCTGGACGAGGAGAGCCACGAGGTGTGGCGCGGGGGCAACGCGGTGGCGCTGTCGCCGACCGAGTTCAAGCTGCTGCGCTACTTCATGACGAACGCCGGCCGCGTCCTGTCCAAGCCGCAGATCCTCGACCACGTGTGGGACTACGACTTCCGGGGCGAGGTGGGCATCGTCGAGTCGTACGTGTCCGTGCTGCGCCGGAAGATCGACAACCGCAGCCCCCGGCTCATCCACACCCTGCGCGGTGTCGGATACGTGCTACGCCTGCCGCCGAGCCCCTGATGCGCCGCCTGCCGCTGCGGATCAAGCTCATCGCGTCGATGCTGGCACTGCTCGGGTTCGGGCTGACCTTCATCGGTCTGGTGAGCGTCTCGGTACTGCACGGCTACCTCATGGACCGGGTGGACAGCCAGCTCACCCTGCTCAGCGCCCGCATGGTCAAGAAGGTCAAGAGCGACTGGCGGAACAGCAGGGAGACCACCGACCGGCCGATCCTCATCGAGTCCGATGCGATCGCCCTCGTCAAGGAGCCGGGCGGCCAGTTCGTGCCGATGCTGACCGACCGCGACGTGGACGTGAAGCCGAAGCCGGTGCTGTTGACCTCGCCGAGCTCGGAGCCGTACACCGCGCACGCGGTCAGCGGCGACGGCGAGTGGCGAGTGCTGGAGAGCACCGTCCAGCGGCGCACGCTCTTGGTCGCGGTGGACATGGAGGAGGTCGACGCGATCACCAGGCGGCTCGTCCTCATCGAGCTCCTGGGCGGCGGCGGCATCCTGCTCCTGCTGGCCGTCGTGGGCGTCACCATCGTGCGGCGGAGCATGCGCCCGCTCGGCCAGATCGAGCGCACGGCCGAGGCAATCGCCGACGGAGAGCTGGGCCGCCGGGTGCCGGACGCCGACCCGCGTACCGAGGTCGGACGCCTGGCCAGATCCCTGAACGGGATGCTCGCCCAGATCGAGAGCGCGTTCGCGGCGAGGTCGGCGTCCGAGGCGGCGGCCCGCCGCTCCGAGGACCGCATGCGCCAGTTCGTCGGCGACGCCTCGCACGAGCTGCGCACCCCCCTGACCTCGATCCGCGGGTTCGCCGAGTACGCCAGGCAGAACCCCAGTGCCGACCCCGCCGAGCTGATGCAGCGCGTGGAGAAGGCCGCGGGCCGGATGAGCCTGCTGGTGGACGACCTGCTGCTGTTGGCCAGGGTGGACCAGCAGCGGCCGCTCAAGATGCGCCCGGTGGACATGCTGGCCCTGGCCGCGGACGCCGTGCAGGACGCCAGGATCCTCGCACCCGACCGGATCATCAAGCTGGACGTGGTCGGCGGCGCGGCCCTGATCGTCTCGGGCGACGAGGTACGCCTGCGCCAGGTCATCAGCAACCTCGTCAGCAACGCGATCATCCACACCGAGCCCGGCTCGCCGATCATCGTCCGGGCCGGGGCGGGCGCGGAGAAGCTCTTCTTCGAAGTCGTCGACCAAGGCCCGGGGCTCACCCCCGAACAGGTCGAGCACGTTTTCGAGCGCTTCTACCGCGCCGACTCCGCCAGGTCGCGCCGACGTTCCGGTGAGGACAGGGGCAGCGGGCTCGGCCTGGCCATCGTGCAGGCACTCGTCCACGCGCACGGCGGCACGGTGACGCTGGACAGCTCGCCGGAAGGCGGCTCCACCTTCCGGGTGGAACTCCCACTCGCCTTGGAGTGAGCCTTCAGCTAACCCTCAGGTGGCTGAGCCAGTCTGGAGAGGTGACGAAACCCGAGGCGCTGATCATGGTGGTGGACGACGAGCCCAGCATCAGGGATCTGCTCTCCGCCAGCCTGCGCTTCTCCGGGTTCGAGGTGCTGACCGCCGCCGACGGGCAGGAGGCCGTGGAGGTGGCCGATCGGGCCTCGCCCGATCTCGTGGTGCTCGACGTGATGCTGCCGGATCTGGACGGGTTCGAGGTGGCCAAGCGGATCGACGCCCCCGTGCTGTTCCTGACCGCCCGCGGCGACACCGAGGACAAGATCGCGGGGCTGCGGGTCGGCGACGACTACGTCACCAAGCCGTTCAGCCTGGAAGAGGTGCAGGCCAGGATCCGGGCGGTGCTGCGGCGCACGCGCGGGGAGGGCGCGCCTGCCAGCAAGCTCAAGGTGGCCGACCTGGAGCTGGACGAGGACGCCCGCGAGGTGTGGCGGGCCGGTCGGCAGGTACGCCTGTCGCCGACGGAGTTCAAGCTGCTGCACTACTTCATGGTCAACGCGGGCCGCGTCCTGTCGAAGGCGCAGATCCTCGACCACGTGTGGAACTACGACTTCGGCGGCGACGCCGGCGTCGTCGAGTCGTACGTCTCCTACCTCAGGCGCAAGGTGGACGATGTCGAGCCGCGGCTCATCCACACTCTGCGCAGCGTCGGCTACGTGCTGAGGGAGCCACCAGCGGGCTGATCGCGCCGCTGTGGACCGCTGAACGCGGCCCACCCTGGGTAGCTTGAGCTTATGGACCTGCTGGCAGCGTTGGAAGCGCTGCGCCGGCCGCTGGATCGCGAGCTGTTCCCGCTGGCGGTCGGCGAGGCGGCGAGTGACCGGCGCGCGCTGCGCGAGCTCGCCGGACAGCTCGACGACTACCTGCTGCCCCGGCTGCGCGCCCTCGACGCGCCGCTGCTGGCTGTCGTCGGCGGGTCCACGGGGGCGGGCAAGTCCACGCTGGTCAACTCGCTGGTCGGGGCCGACGTGACCGAGCCCGGCGTGCTGCGGCCCACCACGCTGGTGCCCACGCTCGTGGTCAGCCCGGCCGATCGCGCCTGGTTCATGGGCCAGAACGTGCTGCCCGGCCTGTCCCGCGCCACGGGCACCGGGCCCGGGGCGCTGCGGGTCGTCACGTCGGAGGCGCTGGGCGCCGGTCTCGCGCTCCTCGACGCTCCTGACATCGACTCCGTGGTGGTCGCCAACCGGGAGCTCGCCGCCCAACTGCTGGCAGCCGCCGATCTGTGGCTGTTCGTCACGACCGCCGCCCGGTACGCCGACGAGGTGCCGTGGAGCTTCCTGCGCTCCGCCCGCGAACGCAGCACCGCCCTGGCACTCGTACTCGATCGGGTGCCCCCTGACGCGGCCGGCCCGGTCTCGCGCGACCTCACCCGCCTCCTCGCCGAGAACGGTCTCGAAGGCACCCTGCTGTTCAGCGTCCCTGAGACCGCGATCCCCTCCGAGAGGGCCAGGCTGCCCTCGGACACCGTGCGACCCATCTCCTCCTGGCTCACCGGGCTGGCCGCCGACGCCGCGGAGAGGTCCCGCGTCGTGCGCCAGACGCTGTCGGGAGCGCTCGACAGCCTGTCCACCCGGGTCCCCGCGCTGGCCGAGGCCGTCGAACGCCAGCAGGCCGCCTTCGAGGGCCTGCGCTCCATCGTGGCGGGCGCCTACGCGGGCGGGCTGGCCGACTTCGACGCGGGCATGCGTGACGGGTCGCTGCTGCGAGGTGAGGTGCTGGCCCGCTGGCAGGACTTCATCGGCACCGGCGACCTCATGCGCACCCTGGAGAGCCGGGTCGGCTGGCTGCGCGACAGGATCGTCGGCTTCTTCACGGGGCGGGTGCCGGAGCTCCAGCTCAGGGACGCCCTGGAGAGCGGGGTGGGGGCGCTCATCAGGGGGGCCGCCGACGCGGCCGCCGAACGTGCCCTGGAAGGCTGGTCGGCCGCTCCCGGCGGTCCCGGCCTGCTCGAACGGCTCGGGCCCATGGAGTCCGCCCGCCTCGGCCGCGCCTCGCCCGACCTGGGCAAGCGCTCTGAGTCAGCGGTCCGCGGGTGGCAGGAGTACGTCCTGGACCTCGTACGGGAGGAGGGCGCCGAGCGGCGGACGGCCGCCCGCGTGGCGTCGTTCGGGGTGAACGGGGCGGGGCTGCTGCTCATGCTGGGCGCGTTCGCCTCGACGGGCGGGCTGACCGGGATCGAGGTCGGCATCGCGGGCGGGACGAGCCTGCTGTCGCAGAAACTGCTCGAGGCCGTCTTCGGGGACCAGGCGGTCCGCACGTTGACCGTGGCGGCGCGGGCGGATCTGCGGGATCGGGTGCGGATCCTGCTGGATGAGGAGTCGTACCGGTTCACGGCCCAGCTGCTGGCGGTGGAGCCGCCCAGCGGGACGGCGAACGCGCTGCGGGCGGCGGCTGAGCGCATCCACATCCACCGCGCGGAGCTCCCTGTCTCCGCCGAAGGAGAGTGACGATGAAGCTGCTGCGCCGCAGGGAAGGCCCGTCCCTCGACTCCCGGCTGGCGGCCCTGCTCGAGGCGGCCTCGCTGGCCGAGGGGCGGCTGGGCGAGGAGGTGGTCTCCAGCGCACGCGCGGTCGCCGAACGCGCCGGGGCACGCCGTACCCTCTCGATCGACCACACGGTGGCCGCGCTCGCGGGGGCGACGGGCAGCGGCAAGTCGTCGCTCTACAACGCCCTGGCCGGAGAGGACCTGGCGGCGGTGGGCGTCGTCCGGCCCACCACCTCGACCGCCCAGGCAGCGCTTTGGGACGGCGAGGGCTCCGGCCAGCTGCTGGACTGGCTGGACATCCCCCAGCGCCACTCCGCCACCCTCACCCCCGACTTGTCCGGACTTATCCTCCTGGACCTGCCCGACCACGACTCCATCCAGCTCTCCCACCGCCTGGAGGTGGACCGCCTGGTGGAGCTGGTGGACCTGCTGGTCTGGGTGGTGGACCCGCAGAAGTACGCCGACGCCGCCCTGCACGAGCGCTACCTCCGCCCGCTGGGCGCCCATCGGGACGTGATGCTGGTGGTGCTCAATCAGACGGACCGCCTCCCTGAGCACGCGGTGGACCGCTGCCTGGGAGACCTGCGCCGCCTCCTGGACGAGGACGGCCTGACAGGCGTCCCCGCACTCGCCGTCTCCGCCCGGACCGGGGCCGGCCTGGCGGAGCTCCGGACAGTCCTCGCCGACCGCGTCGCACATCGAAACTCCTGGTCCACTCGTCTGGCCGCGGACATCACCACCGCCGCCACCCACCTGGCAGGACAGGCGGCGGACGGCGGCGCGGCGAGGGCGGTGGAGGGCGGCGCCAGGCGGACGGCGGGGATGGATCGAGCGCTCACGGAGGCGCTTTACCAGGCGGCCGGGGTGCCGCTGGTCGTGGAGGCCGTCGCCAAGGGGCACCGGCACCGTGCGGTCGTCGCCACCGGATGGCCCGTCACCCGCTGGATCCGGAAACTCAGGCCCGACCCACTCCGCAGACTGCGCATCGGCATGACCGTCCCGGCAGGCAGTAGACCGGGCGAGCCACCGAGCAGGCGGCGAGGGGAGCCGCTGGAGAGACCGCAGGGCGAACTGTCGGGCAGGCCGCTGGGCGAGCCGTCGGGCGGGCCGTCGAGTGGACCGTCCGGTCAGCCGCTGGGCGGGCCGCCGGACGGGCCGGCCGGTCGGTCGCCGCGGGCCGAGATCGTCGGTCGTACCTCCGTTCCCGCGGCCTCGGCCGTACAGAAGGCGAAGGTCGAGACGGCGATCAGGGACGTCGGTGAGGCGGCCGCGGCAGGACTGTCCGGCCCGTGGGCGGCGGCGGTACGGCAGGCGGCGCGGTCCCGCTCCCAGGAGCTGGCCGACACGGTGGACAGGGCGGTGGCCACGACGTCCAGCCGCGCCACCAGGCGCCCCACGTGGTGGCGGGTCGTGAACGGCCTGCAGTGGCTGGTGTTCGCGGCCATGCTGGCCGGTGCCCTGTGGCTGGGCGTGCTGTTCGCGATGGACTACCTGCGCCTGCCCCAGCCGCCGCTCCCGACCCTGGGCGTGGTGCCGTGGCCGACGGTTTTGCTGCTGGGCGGGGCGCTCGCGGGCGTGCTGATCGCGTTGTTGTCGCGGCTGGCCGCGTGGGCGGGCGGAAGGAGAAGGGCCAGGCGTACGGCCAGAGCCCTGCGTACGGCCATCGGCCAGGTGGGCGACGAGCTCGTGCTGGCTCCCGTAAGAGGGGAGCTCGACCGGTACGCTCGCTTCACCGGGGCACTCGACCTGGCCCGAGCCCTGGACCGCCCCTGAGGGGCCGCGCCGGAGCAGCACGGCCGCCATCACCGTCGCCCCTCGGGAATGTCGTCGGGTAAGCCGAGACGTTTCACCCGGTCCCGAGCGAGCCGGCGATCGCGCGCAGCGACGACAGGAGCGGGCGCAGGAGGGGATGGGCGTCGGCGCCGCGGCGTATGGCGGCGAAGACGCGGCGCTCGGGCCCCGGCGTCTGGCGGACCACGACCCCCGCCAACGCCATGTCACGCAGGGCCAGTCGCGGCACGAGAGCCACCCCCGCCCCCGCCCCGACCAGGGCGACCACGGCGCGGAAGTCGTCGGAGCAGTGCGCGAGGTTCGGCGTGAAACCCGCCTGCCGGCACGCGAACGTGATCACGTCGTGCACCGGGTTGCCCGGATACGGCCCGATCCAGGTCTCGGAGGCGAGCGAGGGCAGGGTCGCCGACTCGGCCAGGGGGTGGTCGTGGGGGAGCACCAGGTCGAACGGCTCGGCGTACAGCGGCAGACGCGACAGCCGCCGGTCGGCCGCGTCGGGGGCGCCCCGGTACTCGACCGTGATGGCCAGGTCGGCCTCGCCGTCCAGCAGCATGGCCAGGCTGTGGTCGCCCTCGGCGTCCAGCACGCGTACGTGCACGCCGGGAGAGGCGGAACGCAGGACGGCGATGGCAGGGGAGAGCACTGCGCTGATCGCGGTGGCGAAGCAGGCCACCGTGACCTCGCCCGCCTCGCCCGTGGTGTACGCGGCCACCTCGGCCTCGGCGCGTTCGAGTTGGGCGAGGACCTCGTTGGCGTGGCCGAGCATGATCTTGCCGACGGCGGTGAGGTGCACGCCGCGCCCGTCACGGGTGAGCAGCCGGTGGCCCACCTCGTGCTCCAGGGCGACGAGCTGCTGGGACACCGCCGACGGGGTGAGGTGCAGCGCGGCCGCCGCGGCGGTGACCGTGCCGTGGTCGGCCACCGCCCGCAGCGTGCGCAACCGCCGCGTGTCTATCACGCGGTGAGCATACTCATTGCGGGCATGAGCATCTGCCCTGAGAGCGGCCGTTCGCGTAGCGCCGAGCGCGGGTCCGTCAACCTGCGGCCGCGTCAGCCCCGCGCCTGGACGAAGGCCTGGACCGCGCGGTCGACGTCCTCCGGCGAGTGGGCGGCGGACAGCTGGACGCGGATCCTGGCCTGGCCGTGCGGCACGACGGGGTACGAGAAGCCGATGACGTAGATGCCCAGGTCGAGCAGCCGGTCGGCCATGGCCGCGGCCTCGGCGGCGTCACCGATCATGACGGGCACGATCGGGTGGTCGCCGGGCAGGATGTCGAACCCGGCCTTGGTCATCTCACTGCGGAACCGCGCGGTGTTCGAGCGGAGCTGCTCACGTGCCTCGCTCGAGGTCTCCAGCAGGTCGAGGATGCGCAGCGACGCCGAGGCGATGACGGGGGCGAGCGAGTTGGAGAACAGGTACGGGCGCGAGCGCTGGCGCAGCAGCTCGCAGATCTCCTTGCGGGCCGAGACGTAGCCGCCGCTGGCCCCGCCGAGCGCCTTGCCCAGCGTGCCGGTGATGATGTCGATCCGGTCGGTGACGCCGTGCAGCTCGGGCGTGCCGCGGCCGGTGGGCCCGACGAAGCCGACCGCGTGGGAGTCGTCGACCATCACCATGGCGTCGTACCGCTCGGCCAGGTCGCAGATGTCCCGCAACGGCGCGAGATATCCGTCCATGGAGAACACGCCGTCGGTCACGATCAGCCGCCGCCGCGCCTCCGACGACTCCTTCAGCCTGGCCTCCAACTCGGCCATGTCGCGGTTGGCGTAGCGGAAGCGCTGGGCCTTGGAGAGCCTGATGCCGTCGATGATGCTGGCGTGGTTGAGCGCGTCGGAGATCACCGCGTCCTGGGAGTCGAGCAGGGTCTCGAAGACGCCGCCGTTCGCGTCGAAGCACGAGCTGTAGAGGACGGTGTCCTCCATGCCGAGGAAGTCCGACAGGCGCGTTTCGAGCTCCTTGTGCACCTCCTGGGTGCCACAGATGAACCGTACGGACGCCATGCCGAACCCCCACCGGTCCAGCGCCTCCTTCGCGGCCTCGATCACGGTGGGGTTGTCGGCGAGGCCGAGGTAGTTGTTGGCGCAGAAGTTCAGGACCTCGCGCCCGGCCACGCCCACCGACGAGCTCTGCGGGGTGCTGATCACGCGCTCGGGCTTGAGCAGCCCGGCCTCGGTGATCTCTTCAAGAGTCTCACGCAGCTGCTGGCGCACGTTGGCGAACATCAGGCACTCCTGTTCATGGTCGCGGCCGCTTCGGCCTCCGTTGGCTCGTCCCTTGCTCTCTCCGGCCGAGCTCCTCCGCTCCAGTCGAGAATGACCTTGCCCGTCCGGCCGCTGGCGGCCGTGTCGAAGGCGGCGTCGAAGTCTTGGTACGGGAACCGGTCGGTGATCACAGGGGAGAGGTCGAGACCCTTTTCCAGCAGGACGGACATGTTGTACCAGGTCTCGTACATCTCCCGGCCGTACACGCCCTTGATCGTGATCATGGACGTCACGACGGTCGCCCAGTCGATCGCGAACTCTTCCGCGGGCAGCCCGAGCATGGCGATCTTCCCGCCGTGGGTCATGTTCGCGATCATGTCGCGCATGGCCCGCGGGTTGCCGGACATCTCCAGCCCCACGTCGAAGCCCTCGCGCATGTGGAGTTGACGCATGCCGTCGGCGATCGACGACCTGGAGACGTTCAGGGCGAGGGAGACGCCGAGCTTGCCGGCCAGGTCGAGGCGCTCGTCGCTGACGTCGGTGATCATCACGTTGCGCGCGCCCACGTGCGTGGCCACGGCCGCGGCCATCAGCCCGATCGGACCCGCCCCCGTGATCAGCACGTCCTCGCCGACCAGGGGAAACGACAGAGCCGTGTGTACGGCGTTCCCGAACGGGTCGAAGATGGCCGCCACGTCGGGGTGGACCGGGCCCCGATGCACCCAGACGTTGGAGGCGGGCAGCGTGACGTATTCGGCGAAGGCGCCGTTCCGGTTGACTCCGAGGCCGACCGTGTTGCGGCACAGGTGCCTGCGGCCCGCCATGCAGTTGCGGCACTTGCCGCACACGATGTGGCCCTCGCCGCTGACGAGGTCGCCGACGGAGACGTCCTCGACGCCCGGCGCCACCTCGACCACGTGGCCGGAGAACTCGTGCCCGACGATCAGCGGAAGGCGCAGGGTGTGCCGCGCCCAATCATCAAATTTCCGGATATGAAGGTCGGTGCCGCAGATGCCGGTCCGCAGGACCCGGATCTTCACCTCGCCGGGGCCCACCTCCGGCTCCGGCACGTCCACAAGCCAGAGGCCGGCCTCGGCCTTCTCCTTGACCAGCGCTTTCATGGCTGCATTCCCCCTAGTCCGAACCTAACGCACTGTGCCCGCTCACCTCCGAGCATGTCCATCGAGGGATTCTTAAGTGCCCCCACAGCTCTGCTTCACGCTGCGGCAAAGCCAGGCATAATTAGGCAACCATCTTGGACTAAATGACAGGAGCCCCGTGGTGCGGCAGCAGAGCGGCGACGCCTCCCTTCTGCGCAGGCTCAACTCGGCGGCGATCCTGCGCATCCTGCGCGAGTCCCAGGTCGCGACGCTGTCCGAGCTGGCGAGGGCGGCCCGCGTGTCGAGGCCGACGGCCGAGGTCATCGTGGACGAGCTGGTGGCGGAGGGCTGGGCCGAGGAGTGCGGTGAGGAGCCCGGCGACCGCCAGCGGGGCCGTCCGGCCAGGCGGTTCAGGTTCCGCGCGTCGGCCGGCCACGTGCTGGGGCTCGGCATCGGCGGCTCCCGCCTGCGTGCCATGGTCGCCGACCTCAACGGCACGATCGTGGTCACCCGCCGCGCGCCCAACCACCGCGACATGCCCGCGGGCGCCCGCCTCGACGCCGTCGCCGCGCTGGCCGCCGAGGCCGCCGCCGAGGCGGGTCTCGCGCTCGCGGACATGGCCGCTGTCGGCGTGGGCACGACGGGCATGGTGGACGGGGCGGGGCGGGTCGTGAAGAGCATGGTCCTGTCCGGCTGGACCGGCCTCGACCTGCAGGGCGAGCTGACCCGCAGGCTGCCCGCGCCGGTGCTGGTCGAGAACGACATGCGTCTGGCCGTGCTGGCCGAGCACTGGCGCGGCGCGGCCAGGGGCCGCGACGACGTGATCTACCTGTTCACCGGCGACAGGATCGGCATGGGCCTGCTCATCGGCGGCCGCCCCCACCGCGGAGCCCATGCCGCCTCCGGCGAGATCGGCGCCCAGCCGCACGAAAACTGGACCTCCTACCGCTACGTGATGGACTACGCGATGGCCGTGGAACCGGGGGAGCTCCGTTCCGCCAGGCAGAGCGCGGAGTTCGCGATCGCCAGGGCGCGGGCGGGCGACGAGAAGGCCGGGCAGACGGTCAGGGAGTTCGCGCGCGGCCTGGCCGCCGGCCTGATCACCGTGGTCAATCCCCTCGACCCGGAGATGGTGGTGATCGGCGGCAGCCTGTCGTCGGCCGGTGACCTGCTGGTGGAGCCGGTCAGGGAGCTGTTCGAGGAGTACTGCCCGTATCCGCCCGAGGTGGTGGCGTCGGAGCTGGGCAGCGAGTGCATCTCGCTCGGGGCGGTGCGGTTCGCGCTCGACCACGCCGAGCGCCACCTCTTTACGTAGACGACTTGGTTAATTAGGTAACTCTTCCGTCACGGGCATGTCGCTGGGCAGCATCGATCCATCTGATGTGCTCGGAGCTGCAAGATTTACCCTAGTTAATTGCATAAATACGTACTAGCCTCCAGCCAACTCGTACGGACTGGAGGTGAGCGTGGCCGCTGTTCCCCTGCTTGAGCGGCTGAAGCGCGACTGGACGCTGCTGGTGCTGTGCCTGCCCGGCATGCTGTATTTCGTAGCGTTCTTCTACGTGCCCCTGCTGGGCAACGTGATCGCCTTCAAGGACTACGCGCCGTTCCTCGGCATCGCGGGCAGCCCGTGGGTGGGGCTGGACAACTTCGTGATGCTGCTGGAGGAGCCGGAGTTCTGGAGCGCGGTCGGCAACACCCTGCAGATCACCCTGCTGCAGCTCATCCTCTACTTCCCGGCCCCGATCGCGCTCGCGCTCCTGCTGAACTCCCTGGTCGGCCACCGGATCAAGCGTTTCGTCCAGAGCGTCGTCTACCTGCCGCACTTCCTCTCGTGGGTGGTCGTGGTCGCGATGTTCCAGCAGGTCATCGGGGGTGCGGGGACGGTCAGCACGTTCCTGAACTCGCACGGGATCACCATCGGCAACCTGATGTCGAACCCGGACACGTTCAAGCTCCTCGTGACGGCCCAGGTGATCTGGAAGGACTGCGGCTGGGGGACGATCATCTTCCTCGCAGCGATCACCGCCATCGACATGAGCCAGTACGAGGCCGCCGCGATCGACGGCGCCGACTGGAAGCGCCGCCTGTGGCACGTCACGCTGCCCGGCATCCGCTCGGTCATCCTCATGATGCTCATCCTGCGGCTGGGCGACATCCTGTCCGTCGGCTTCGAGCAGATGGTCCTGCAGCGCGATGCCGTGGGCGCCGGCGCCGCCGAGGTGATCGACACGTACGTCTACTACCACGGCATCCGGGACGGCGACTGGGGCATGAGCACCGCGGCCGGGCTCATGAAGGGCCTCATCGGAGCGGCGCTGATCTACGCGGCCAACAAGCTCGCGCACCGCTTCGGAGAGCAGGGGATCTATCGATGAGGCCGCCGTGGATGGAGCGTCCGACGATCGCGGGGCGCACGCTCAAGTTCGTCGTGCTGGCCGCGATCACGCTGGCCGTGCTGTATCCGTTCGGGCTGGCCGTCGGCACCAGCCTGATGGGCCGCGCGGAGAGCATCGCCAACGGCGGCAGCTACGTGTTGTGGCCCTCTCACCCGACGTTCGAGGCGTACGAGCTGATCCTTTCCGGCGGCGCGGTCACCAGGTCGGTGCTGATCAGCATCGGGATCACGGTCACCGGCACCGCGCTCAGCCTGATCTGCACGGTCTTCCTCGGGTACGCGCTGTCGCGGCGCGGCATGCTCGGCGGCAAGCCGATCCTGCTGATGGTGCTGGCCACGTTCCTGTTCACGCCGGGCATGATCCCCAGCTACCTCATGGTCAAAGAGCTCGGAATGATCGACACGTACCAGTCGCTCATCGTGCCCGTGCTGGTCAACGCGTTCAACGTGGTCGTCGTCAGGTCGTTCTTCCAGAACCTGCCGGAAGAGCTCTTCGAGGCCGCGCGCATGGACGGGTGCGGCGAGTTCCGGATGATGTGGCGGATCGCGATTCCGCTGTCCAAGGCCGTGATCGCTGTCGTGGGGCTGTTCTACGCGGTCTCGTACTGGAACACGTTCTTCAACGCGATTCTCTATATCAACGATCCGACCAAGCACCCGATCCAGGTCGTGTTGCGCCAGTACATCTTCCGCGGCACCGCGGCCACCGGCTCGGACGTCGCGATCGTGCGCGACCTTCCCGCCTCGTCGGTGCAGATGGCGGTGCTGATCACCGCGCTCGTGCCGATCCTGCTGGCCTACCCCTTCCTCCAGAAGTACTTCACCAAGGGCGTCCTCACGGGCGCCATCAAGGGATGAACCCCCCGTTCGCAGGAGAGAACCATGTCATCAATGATGTCCCGCCGCGGCTTCCTCGGACTCGCGCTCGCCGGCGTCACGGTCGCCGGGCTCGCCGCCTGCGGGGGCGAGGGCGGTGGCGCGGCCGGCGTCAAGAAGGGCGGCGCTGAGCTGTCCAGGAAGCTGGCCCTGCCCACGTACACGGCCGCCAAGATCCCCACGCCTGACCTGCCGACCGACGCCGGCCAGGACCCCGCGTACCTGAAGTACCCGAGCGAGCTGGTCAAGTCGGTCGCCGCCCCGCCCGGGGACGGCCAGAAGATCACCTCGCTGACCCAGACCTGGGACGTGGCGCCGCCCGCGCCCGGCGAGAACACCTACCTGCAGGAGCTGGGCAAGGCACTGGGCTCCGAGTGGAGCATGAACATCGTGGTCGGCGACGGCTACCCCGACAAGTTCAACGCGATCATCGCCAGCGACGACCTGCCCGACCTCGTCTGGTTCCCGCCGAACCAGGGGCTGCAGCGGGTGCCCGAGCTGCTGGAGGCCAAGTTCCACGACCTGACGCCGTACCTGAGCGGTGACGCGATCAAGAAGTATCCGAACCTGGCCAACCTGGGCGACCTGACCTGGAAGTCGGCCGTCACCAACGGCAAGCTCTTCGGCGTCGCGGTCGCGTACAGCAGGTTCGGGCAGATCTTCGGGGTGAACCAGGACTACTGGGAGCCCGTCGGCGGACTCGGATTCGCCGGCGCCGACGACTTCGTGGAGAAGGCCAAGCAGCTGCTCGACGTCGGCAAGAACAAGTACCCGCTCGAGCCGTCCTACTACAACCACGTCAGCATGTTCAGCCAGTGGTACGGCGCGCCGAACACGTGGCGGCTGGAGGGCGGCAAGCTGACCCACCAGTTCGAGACGCCCGAGTACCAGGCGGCGCTGGAGCTCGCGGTCAAGTGCTTCAAGGCGAAGCTGTTCTGGCCCGACCCCGCGCTGGCCACCATCCAGGACAAGGTGGCCAACGGCCAGATCGGGGCCTTCGTGGAGTCGTTCCCCGGCTTCATCAACCTGGCGAAGACGCAGAAGTACAAGCTCGGCGCCATCGTGCCCTTCGCCGCCACTCCGTCGTCCAAGCCCGTCTACAACGCCGGCCTCGGCTCCGTGGGCTTCACCTCGATCAGCAAGAAGGTCGACCCCAAGCGCATCGAGACGCTGCTGGGCGTGCTGAACTACCTGGCGGCGCCGTTCGGCACCGAGGAGTTCCAGCTCCTGAACTTCGGCGTGGAGGGCACCCATTTCACCAGGAAGGACGGCGACCTGACCTTCACCGACAAGGGCAAGGCCGAGGTGCCCACCACACTGCAGCCGATCACGTTCGTGATCGGGTCGCCCTCCGCGCTCTTCCTGCCCGGCCAGCCCGAGCGCACCAAACTGATCCACGACTTCGAGACCAAGGTCGCGCCGATGCTCCAGCAGCGCGTCACGACCGGCCACTTCTCCGACACCTACACGCAGAAGAACGGCGAGCTCAGCACCATGGGCACGGACATGGTCGTGGACATCGTCACCGGCCGCAAGCCGCTGTCGGACTGGGCCGGCTTCGTGAAGAAATGGCTGAGCAAGGGTGGTGAGGCGATGCGGGGCGAGTACGAAGCCTCCATCGCCAAGGGTTGATTGAGAAAGGACACAATGGAAGACCTGCGTATCGGAGTCATCGGCCTCGGCCTGCGGACGAGCCTGGCCCTGCACGCGCACCGGCCGGGCAAGGGCTCGATCGTGGCCGCGCTGTGCGACTCCGACCCGGCGGCGCTCAAACGGCAGGCGGGGAGGTTCGAGGCGGAGTTCCTGACCACGGACTACCGCGAGCTGCTCGCCCGGCGCGACCTCGACGCGATCATCGTCAACACCCCCGACGACACCCACGAGTCCATCGCCATCGACTGCCTCCAGGCGGGCAAGCCCGTCTACCTCGAGAAGCCGATGGCGATCACCGTGGAGGGCTGCGACAACATCCTGCGCACCGCCCGCGACACCGGGACCCGCCTGTACGTGGGGCACAACATGCGTCACATGGGCGTGGTCCGCCTCATGCGCGACATCATCCTCAAGGGCGTCATCGGCGAGCCGAAGACCGTCTGGGTGCGCCACTTCGTGTCGTACGGCGGCGACTACTACTTCAAGGACTGGCACGCCGACCGCACCCGGACCACGGGCCTGCTGCTGCAGAAGGCGGCACACGACCTGGACGTGATCCACTGGCTCGCCGGCGGCTACACGACCAGGGTGAACGCGTTCGGCGACCTCATGGTCTACGGCGACCTGCCGCGCCGCGCGCCCGGCACGCCCCGGCCCGACGGGTGGCTGCAGGAGTACGAGTGGCCGCCGACCTCGCGCACCGACCTGCACCACATCGTGGACATCGAGGACGTGTCCGTGATGAACATGCGGCTCGACAACGGCGTCATCGCCGCGTACCAGCAGTGCCACTTCACGCCCGACTACGTACGCAACTACACGGTCATCGGCACGGAGGGCCGCCTGGAGAACTTCGGCGACGGGCCGGGGGACACGGTCAAGGTGTGGAACACCGGCCCCACGGCCTACCGGGACGACTGCGACATCGCGTACAAGGTGCCTCTCGCGCAAGGGTCGCACGGGGGCGCGGACGAGCAGATCGTGGCGGAGTTCTGCCGGTTCGTCCGGGACGGCGGTGCCACGGACACCTCTCCGGTGGCGGCCAGGATGAGCGTGGCGGCGGGCTACATGGCCACGATGTCGCTGCGGAACGGCGGCACGCCGTACGACGTGCCGCCGCTGGATCCTGAGCTGACCGCCTACTTCGACGCCGGGCAGGGCTGACCGGGCTACGCCGGGGGAGAGATTTCTCGGGAGCACTCGCCGTAACGACGCCCGTCGCGCACGAACCGCGCGGCGGGCTTTGCCATGCGAGCAGCGGGTGTTCCAGGGTTGGAAACGCCGTTCTAACTGTGCAACCCCGTTGCAAGATTGATACATGTTTGGTCGAGGAAGACATCAGCGCGACGAAATCAACGCAGCCTTCAAGGCGGTCCGCAAGATCCAGAGGAGGGGTCATGACTACGTGGGATTTCCGCGTCACTCTGAATCGAGCGCCCACCGACGAAGAGGCGGATGCGCTCTATGAGGCCGGTCTGGATGACTGCACGATATCGGGAGGCAAAGAAGGAAGCACGTACGTCTCGTGCCACCGCGAGGGGGAGAGCCTGCTGGAGGCCATCACGTCCGTGCTCATCCAGGTCAGGACGGTCCCGGGGCTGTGGGTGGTCGCCGTCGGGCAGGGCGACGGGGTGACGCTGGGTGACGCGGCCCGCCGGCATGGGGGGCGCACGCAGGCCAGCCTGCGACAGCTCTCCGCGGGCCAGCGCGGTCCTGGCGGCTTCCCTGCTCCCCTCATCGAAGCCGACAACATCAGCATCTACTCGTGGGCCGAGATAGCCGAATGGCTTCGCACCCGTATGGGCGACGACATTCCGCCGGAAAACCCGGACATCGCGCTGGCGGACGCGCTCGTCAGGCTCAGCTGCCGGGCCCGGGCAGCGCATCGGGAGGACGGGCTTCGCCACCTGTTCGAAGCCGTCGCCTGACCCGGACCCTCAATCACCCCTCGACATCAACCAGCCCCCACGCAGAGGCACCCACCGCTTCGGGCGGGCGCCTCGGGTGAAACGTCAGCGTTCGGCTTCCTTGGGCTCGCGGTCCAGGTCGGGGAACGGGGACGGCTCCTGGGCGCCCTTGGTGAGCTGGCGCGGCCCGCCGGGGCCTTCCGCCTCCTGGGCGTCCGCGACCGCCTCGGCGGCCGCCTCCGAGGCCTTGAGCACCTCCTCGTCCATCTGCGAGGTCTCGGGCACCTCGTCCCGCGTAGCCGCCGACCGCGGCAGCGCTTCCGTGAACGCCTTCGAGACGCCCTGCAGCGCCGACGTGACCTCGCTCGGGATCACCCAGAACGTGTTGCCGTCGCCCTGCGCGAGCTGCGGCAGCACCTGCAGATACTGGTACGCCAGCAGCTTCGGGTCGGGGTCGTTGCGGTGGACCGCCTGGAAGACCTGGTCGATGGCGCGTGACTGGCCCTCGGCCTCCAGGATGGCCGCTGCGCGCTGGCCCTCCGCGCGCAGGATGCGGCTCTGCTTGTCGCCCTCCGCCGTGAGGATCTGCGACTGCCGCTGGCCCTCGGCGGTGAGGATCGCCGCGCGCTTGTCGCGTTCGGCCCGCATCTGCTTCTCCATCGCGTCCTTGATGGTCTTGGGCGGGTCGATGGCCTTGATCTCGACGCGGTTGACGCGGATGCCCCACTTGCCGGTGGCCTCGTCGAGCACGCCACGTAGCTGGCTGTTGATGGTGTCACGCGAGGTCAGGGTCTTTTCCAGGTCCATGGAGCCGACGACGTTACGCAGCGTGGTGACGGTCAGCTGCTCGACGGCCTGGATGTAGTTGGCGATCTCGTACGCCGCCGCCCGCGGGTCGGTGACCTGGAAGTAGAGGACCGTGTCGATCTCGACGACGAGGTTGTCCTCGGTGATGACGGGCTGCGGGCGGAAGGAGACGACCTGTTCGCGCAGGTCGATCATGGTGTAGACGCGGTCGATGTACGGGATGACGAAGTTGAGACCCGGCTTGAGCGTGCGGTGGTAGCGGCCCAGGCGCTCGACGTTGCGCGCCCGCGCCTGCGGGACGATGCGAACGGCCTTGAGCACGGTGAGCAGGGCGAAAAGTATGACGAGTATTCCGACCAGCAAAAGCGGATCCATGAGTCACTCCCGGGGATAGACGAGGGCTGTCGCCCCTTCGATCTCGATGATGTCGACGGTCGCCCCCGCGGGGATCACCAGCGTCTCGTCGTAGGCACGCGCCGACCACTCCTCGCCCCCGATGCGAACGCGGCCGTCGCGGCCCGTCACCTCTGAGACCACGTAGGCGGGCTTGCCGACCAGTGCTTCCACGCCGAACCGCTGCAGCGGCGGCTGCGTGATGTGGCGCAACGCGATCGGCCTGAGCACCAGCAGGCCGGTCGCGGACGAGACGGCGAAGAACAGCAGTTGCAGGGGGACGGGCAACCCGATGGCCGCGGTGGCGGCGGTCAGGAGAGCGGCCGCGCCCAGGAGCCCGAGCGAGGCGGTGAGGGTGAATATCTCAGCCACGCCGAGGACTACCGCGAGGATTATCCAGACGATCCAATCAGCCATGTCCGGCCCTCCTGATGGGACAACGGGCCTGTGTCTGCGAGTAGTTCCCCCCGTCTCTACCGTAATCCCGGAATCATCCCTGCGGCACCCGAGCGTCGCCCAGTGCGCTTCCTTGCCGCCATTTCTCCCACGACAGCTGCCAGAAACCCCATCCGTTGTTCCACTCGAGCTCGCGGTCGGTGCCGGTGATCGTGACCGGGTCGCCGCGCAGCGACCCGGCGTAGAACCAGGCCGCCTGGTCGGGGCTGGCGTTGATGCAGCCGTGACTGACGTTTGCCCGGCCCTGCGCCCACACGTTGTCCTTGGCGTGCACATATTCGCCACTGTTGGAGATGCGCACGGCGTGGTCGATCATCATGTCGTAATAGCCGGGCTCCCCTTTGACGCGCCCCGGGGAGATCATGCGGACCGGGTTGCCCTTGTCCATGGTCAGGTGGATGCCGCTGGTCGTGGTGTATTCGGGGGTGGTGGCCACGCCCGCGCTGATGGCCATCTGCTGCACGATCTCGCCGTCGCGGCGGACGACCATCTGGTGGGTCCTGGTGTCGATCGCGCTGGTCTGCGCGCGGCCGACGGTGAAGGCGAAGGTGGAGTCGGTGGCGCCGTAGAGGCCCGCGCCCGCGCGCACGCCGGCCAGGTGCGCGGTGACCGTGACCTGCTGGTGCGGGGCCCAGAACCGGCGGGGGCGGTAGATCACCTGGGTGTCGCTGGTCCACCGCCAGGCGCCCTCGACCGGGCTCTCCGCCTTGACCTCCAGCGTCCGCTCGACGGCCGCCTTGTCCTCTATCGGGGTGTCGAAGTCGATGATGACGGGCATGCCGGTGCCGACCGTCTCGCCCGGCAGCGGCGTCGTCGAGGCCACCTGGAAGCCGCGCGTGGCCGGCCGGGTGCGGAAGCGCCCCATCGCCACGGTGGCCGGCCCGCGGGCGCCCGTGGCCGTGGCGGTCACCGTGTATTCGGCCGCGGGCTTGAGCGTCCAGTCGGAGCGCCAGATCGTACGGGAGTCGTCGAGCCGGCCGGGCACCTGCTCCCCGCCCTCGGAGACCAGCACCCGGCTGAGCGTGCCGCCGAGCGCCCTGACCACGAGGCCGCGGTCGGTGCGGGCGCGCCTGGCGTCGAAGGCCGGCGAGACCTGCACGACCGGTGGCGAGGGCGGGGTCTCGGCCGTCACGGACGTGCAGCCGCAGACCAGGAGGAGGAAGGTGACACAAGTCAGCACCGCCTGCCGCATGTCACTCCTGTGGGGTCCGAGGGAGGGTCAACCACAGGGTAGCGGTGGGTCAGCAATCAAGCACGTTGAGTCACTTATCCGATAGTTCCGGAAACTTCTCCCAATGTCAGGTCGCCAGCGTTTGCCCGGATGGTCACCGTGTCCCCGCCCTCGAGGAATGAGCGCGTCTCGCCGCTCGCGAGCTTGAGCGGCTCGCTCCCGTTCCAGGTCAGCTCGATGAGCGAACCGCGCTCGCCCCGCGAGGGCCCCGAGATCGTGCCGCTGGCGAACAGGTCTCCGGTACGCAGCGAGGCCCCGTTCACCGTCATGTGCGCGAGCATCTGGTCGGGCGTCCAGTACATGCTCGAGTACGGCGGCCGCGAGACGACCTCCCCGTTGAGCAGGACTTCGAGGGAGACGTCCAGCCCCCAGTCGCCCTGCCTGCGTAGGTATTCGACCGGCTCCGGATCCTGGGGGCGGCCGGGGATCCTGGGCAGCGCCTCCAGCGGCGTGATCCACGGCGAGATCGACGTGGCGAACGACTTGGCCAGGAACGGCCCGAGCGGCACGTACTCCCACGACTGGATGTCACGCGCGCTCCAGTCATTGACCAGCGTCACCCCGAACACGTGGTCCTCGAACGCCCCGGCGGGCGAGCCGCCCGTGCTCGGCGCGCCGACCACGAACCCCAGTTCCGCCTCGATGTCCAGCTTCGCGCACGGCCCGAACACCCCGGGCCCGAGCTGCCCGTGCGGGCGCCTGACCGGCGTGCCGGACACGACGACCGTCCCCGCCCTGCCGTGGTAGCCGACGGGCAGGTGCCGCCAGTTCGGCTGCAGCGGCTCGGTGCCGGGCCGGAAGATCTGGCCGATGTTGCTCGCGTGGTCGATCGAGCAGTAGAAGTCGACGTAGTCGGCCACCTCGAACGGCAGGTGCAGCCGCACCTGCTCCAGCGGGACCAGGTGCCGCTCCGTCATGGAGGCGTCGTCGGTGAGCTTGTTCTGGATGAGCGTCCTGGTGTCGTGCCAGGCCGCGCGCCCGCGGGCCATGAACGGGTTGAGCGAGGGGGCGCTGAAGACCTCGTCGTGCAGGGCGGGCGCCAGGTCGAGCACATGGTCGCCGTACCGCACGCCTACGCGGGGCGCCTCACCGGGGCGCGAGAAGACCCCGTACGGAAGATTGTCCACTCCGAAAGTCACGTAATCAGCCCCAGTGTGCGTAGGTCCTCGACGGGGGTGCTGGTGCTGCATGAGCCGTAGCTCACCAGCAGCCGCCGCGCCCGTTTCGCGGTGTCGTCCGGTACGGACTGCGCGAGCCGTACGATGTGCCCGACGTCGGTGGCGCGCAGCACGGGCACGGGGTCGCGGCCTTCCACGGCCTCGCAGACCGCCAGCACCAGGTTCAGGAAGCCGTGCCGGTCGACGCCGAGCGAGGGGTCGAAGTGGCGTATGGCGTGATGCAGCCCGGCCGTGGCCTTGAACGGGATGTCGTGCTCTACGCAGAACTTGAGGAACATCGCGAGGTGCTCCGCCGGTGGGAACGCCTCCGCCGTCAGCCCGCCGCAGCGCACCTTCAGCCCCACGCCGTCGGGCACGTCGACGCCCGGCCTCCCCGCCGCGACCTCCACGAAGAGCCGCACGCTCGCCGGCAGCCCGAGCCCGCGGGCCAGCGCGTCGATCGTCATTCCCGGCGGCAGCGCGGCCTCGACGAAGTCCACGGGCAGGTCGTCGAAGCCGGGCACCTCCTCCTGGTCCACGATCAGCCCGATCCGCCGTGGACAGTAGTCCATGTCGCGCAGCCGGTGCAGCCGGCTGGCCGGGCACAGGAAACGGTGTGTGAGCACGGTGTTGCCGTGCTCCAGATCGCGCCGGTTGCGGGCCAGCGCCTCGTCCATGTGCAGGGACGTCGGCGGGAACAGCCCCGCGTCGTCCACCAGTGCCGTGTAGACGTTCATCGTGACCACGTCCACGCGTAGCCGGGATCCTCGCAGGACAGTGCGCCCTGGCCCAGGTCGAGCGGGCGGAACGTGTCCACCATGACGGCCTTCTCGCTCGTCGTCGTGACGCCGCGGGAGACCGCGTCGATCACCGCCTCGACCGCCCCGGGCTGCGGCCCGTGCGTGAACCCGGCGGGATGCAGCGAGATCGAGCCGACGTCGATGCCGGAGCCCTTGCGCGCGGAGTAGTCGCCGCCCACGTAGAACATGAACTCGTCGGAGTCCACGTTGTGGTGGTTGTACGGGATCGGCACGGACTCGGGATGGAAGTCGAGCGGCCGCGGGCAGAACGAGCACACCACGAACCCCGGCCCCTCGAACGTCTGGTGGACGGGCGGCGGCGCGTGCGTCTTCTTCACGATCGGCTCGAAGTCGTCGATGTTGAACGCGAACGGGTAGAGGTAGCCGTCCCAGCCCACCACGTCGAACGGGTGGTTGCGGTAGACCAGCCTGCTCAGCCCGCCGCGCGTGCGCACCAGCACCGGCACCTCCTCGCCCTCGACGAGGAGCGGCTCGACCGGGGCACGCAGGTCACGCTCGCAGTAGGGCGCGTGCTCCAGGAGCTGCCCGTACTGCGACAGGTAGCGCTTGGGCGGCCTGATGTGGCCGCCCGCCTCGATGGCCAGCACGCTGACCTGGCCGTCCGGGACCCATCGGTGGATCGTGCCGGTCGGGATGACGATGTAGTCGCCCGCCCCGGCCTCGATCACGCCGTACGTGGACTCGAACCTGACGTGGCCCTCCTGCACGTAAACGCACTCGTCGCCCATCGAGTCGCGGTAGAGCTCGCTCGCCCGGTCGCTGGTGGCGTACGACAATCGGACGTCGCCGTTGCCCGCCAGCAACATGCGCCCCGTGACCAGGTCGCCCGCGCTGGACAGCTCCTGCGTGCGGAAATGGCGCGGCGAAAGCGGCAGGTTGGGCTCCAGCCGCGTCTCCGACGTGGGCGTGACCGCCTCCGCCTTGACGATCGCGGTCGGCAGGTAGCGGTGGTAGAGCAGCGAGGAGTCGGACGAGAAGCCCTCCTCGCCCATCAGCTCCTCGGCGTAGAGACCGCCGTCCGGCCGCCTGAACTGCACGTGCCGTTTGCGCGGCACCTCCCCAACGACGCGGTAGTACGGCATCCCCTACCTCCGTAGTGTCCGTTAATCGGACGGAAGTGTCCTTTATGTGTAACAACCGTCCGCCATGGGGCTGGAGATGTCAACCCAGCGCGGCGGCCAGTTCGGCGGCGGCGGCGACCACCCGAGGGCCCGTGGACCCCTCCAGCGGCCCGAACGTCACCACCCCCACCGAGGCCTCCAACCAGGGCAGCCCGGTGACGGGCGCGGCGACGCCCCGCGCCCCTTCCTGCAACTGCCCCTCCGTCGTGAAGTAGTCGTCACGCCCTTCGCGCAGCGCCAGGATCGCCCGCCCCGCCGCGCCTTTCGTCAGCGGATGGCGCGAGCCCTCCCGATAGGCCACGTGCATGTCGGTCCAGGACGGCTCCACCACCGCCACGGCCAGCCCGTCCTCGCCCTCGGCCACGGTCAGGTGCGCGGTCGCGCCCACGTCCTCGGCCAGCCGTCGCAGTGCCGGCACGGCCGCCGCCCGCAGCAGCGGCTGCACGGCCTGCGCCAGCACCAGCACCCCGAAGCCCAGATGCACCCGCCCTTCGGCGTCCCTCCGGACGAACCCCTCGCTCATCAGGGTCGTCAGCAGCCGGTACACCACGGGACGGCTCAGCTCCAGCTCGGCGCTCAGCTCGGTCGGCGTGCGCCCGCCTCTGCCGTCGGCGAGCAGTCTGAGCAGGCGGAGCCCGCGTTCGAGGGTCTGAGCGGATTCAGCGGCCATGCGACCGATTATCCAGTGATCTAGTGACGCTGTGCGGCGAAGAGGGTACGTACCGGAACAGACGGTCGGGGGGATCATGATGCGGCAGTGGTGGGTGCTGGTGCTCGCTGTGCTCGCCATGTGCGCGCTGTACTCCGCCGTGCCCAGGCTCGCCCTGACGTTCACGGCCCGGCATGTCCCGCTCGATCCCCCTGGCGACAGCCTGGTCGAGGACACCTTCCACGTCACCGAGGGCATCGAGGTACGCAAGCAGCTGCTGCCCACCACGAAGGGCGTCTCGTTCCGCCCCGCCTATCTCGCGGTCGGGATCAGGGTCGACCAGAGCGGCCTGCTGTACGGCACGCCGCAGCGCTCCGGCACGTACGTCGCCCCGATCCGGCTCTGCGCCGGCCAGTCGTGTCAGGAGCAGCGGCTCACCCTCATCGTGTACGGCAACGTGCCCTGGGAGCCGCGCGAGCTGACCTTCCCCGGCCGGGCCGGCATCCCGCTGAACGACGAGATCGGCATCAACGGCGGCCCGGCGGACGTGGTGCCCACGTTCACCGTGACCGACCGCGCCAGGATGCCCCGCGGCGTGACCATCGGCCCCGACGGCCACGTGGGCGGCGTGCCCGCGGCGGCCGGCATCTCCGAGGTGCCGGTGCGGATCTGCGTTGCGGGCAACTGCGCGGGCGTCGTGGTACGGCTCATCGTCGTCTGAGTCTTGCGGTCCCGTGCCGTTTCCGGTCACCGTGGTCCCATGAAATCGGTCATTGTGGTCGGAGCGGGCATATGGGGCTCATCGCTGGCACTGCGGCTGGCCGACGCCGGTTGGGAGGTGACGCTCGTCGAGCAGCACAAGCCGGGCCACGTACGGCAGGCCAGCGCGGGGGAGACGCGGTTGTTGCGCTGCGCGCACGGTCACGACGACTGGTACGCCAGGCTCGCCTGGCAGGCGCGGGACGGCTGGCGGCGCCTGGAAGAGAGGTCCGGCGAGAAGCTGTTCCACGAGGCGGGCATGGTGTGGTTCGCGCAGACGCCGGACGGGTGGGAGCACGCCAGTGCCCGAGTCCTGAAAAATCTGGACATCCCGTGTGAGGTGCTGGACCCGGCCGACGGGACGCGGTTCTTCCCCGACTACCGCGGTGACGACCTGAGCTTCCTGCTCTGGGAGCCGCACGCGGGCGTGGTCAGGGCCAGGCGGGCGACCCAGGTGACCGCGGGGCTGGCGGTGTCGGCCGGGGTCCGGCTGGTGAGGGCGCGTGCGGTGCCGGTCACAGGGTCCGCGGCCGTCGATATCGACGGCGAGGTACGGCACGCCGACCGGGTGGTGTGGGCGTGCGGCGCGTGGCTGCCCGAGCTGTTCGAGGGCGTGCCCATCACCGTGACCAAGCAGGACACGCTGCACTTCGCGGTGCCGCCCGCCTGGTCCGTGCCCGAGACGCCCGCCTGGGTGGACCACGGGGCCTCCGCCTACGGGCACGGCGACGTGGACGGGGTCGGGATGAAGGCCACCTCGGACCTGGAAGGGCCGCCGTACGAGCCGGAGCACGGCGAGCGCGTGGTGGACGCGGACAGCGTCGAGCGGGCCAGGAGCTATTTGCGGCGCAGGTTCCCGTCGCTGGCGGACGCGCCGGTGCTGTTCAGCCAGGTGTGCCAGTATCCGCTCACGCCCGACGCCGAGTGGCTGATCGCCGAGGTGTCGCCCGGAGTGTGGCTGCTGGGCGGCGACTCGGGGCACGGGTTCAAGCACGCTCCCGCGCTGGCCGGGTACGTGGCGGCCGTGCTCGACGGCGACCACGGGCCGGAGGGGCGCTTCGGGCTGCACGAGCGCGCCCCCTCCCGCGGGCTGCGGACGAGCGGCCGGCCCCGGTAGGGCGCGCCTTACCGGAACTCGGGGGACGGCGGGCATGATTCCGCCAGGGCTCACGGCGGAGACTCCAGGTACAACCGCTCACCTATCGGAGGCCCGCCATGAGCACCGTCATGGACCCGCGCAGAACCGACCCGCCGCCTGTCGTGCAGACCGCCGCCACGCTCTGGCTGGCGGCCGTGGCGTTCGGCGCGTTCGAGACCGTCCTGATGGTCTCCCAACTGCTCTACGAGGGCACTGCCACGTTCGCGGAGGTGCTGCCCCAGGCCGGGGTCCGGGTGGCGGTGTTCGCCGCGGCCGTCTTCCTGGCGCTGCGGCTCAGGCGCGGGGAGAACTGGGCGCGGCTGACCCTTGCCGCGACGCTCGGGATCTTCGGTACGCTCTCGCTCGTGATCGAGCCCGTCCAGTGGCTGCTGGCCGGGGGCTCGATCAGCGAGGCCGTCGCCGGTGCGGACGCGATGGGGCTGATCTTCGCGGCCAGCAGGATCCTGCACGTGGTGGCCGTGCTGGGGGCGGTGACGCTGATGTTCCAGCCGAGGGCCAACGCCTACTTCAAGTCAGCGTGAGACCGGCTCGCCCTCCGGCGCTCTGAGATTGCGCACCCCGGGGGAGAGCAGGGCGGCGAGCGTGGACAGCACGATGATGACCGCGCACCCGAGCAGCGACTTCTCCGTGCCGAACAGGTTCGCCGCCTGCCCCGCGAGCATCAGACCGATCGGGCCGAACATCAGCGAGCCGAGCGCGTCGTACGAGCTGACCCGTGACAATGCCTCGCCCGGGATCTCGCGCTGCATCGTGGTCTGCCACAGCACGCCGAACACGTCGAAGCTCACGCCCAGCACGAACGCCCCGATCACGATCGCCCAGAGCGGAGCGTCCAGCCCGAGCAGCACGTACGGCAGCGCGGGCGGGAAGCAGAGCAGCACGGCTACCAGAATGGGACGGCGCGGCCGCAACCGCATCGCGGTCAGCACCCCGACGATCGTCCCCACGGCCTCGCCCGCCAGGAACGCCGACCAGGCCGCCGGTCCGCCCAGGGTCTGCTTCGCCAGCAGCGGGCCGAGCACCCCGTGACCGGCCTGGATGGCCATGACCATCAGCGAGAACTGCGCGACCACCACCCAGATCCACTGCCGTGAGATGAACTCCCGCCAGCCGTCCCGCAGATCGGCCACCACCGAGTGCCGCCGTTCGGCCGCTCGCGGCTCCGCGACCGGCTTCATCCGCATCATGGCGATCAGCAGGCCCGCCGTCGAAAACATCGCGCCGCTCACGATCAGCGCCCAGCCCCCGCCGAAGAGCACCACCGCGCCGCCGCCCAGCACCGCGCCCGCCACGCGCGCGGCGTTCGCACCCAGGCCGATCAGCGCGTTGCCTGCCTGCAGCCGGTCGACCGGCACGACCTCGGGGATGATCCCGGTGAACGCGGGGAACGCGATCGCCGTGGCCGCCCCGCTCAGCGCCGAGGCCACGCACAGTGCGGGCAGCGGGGTCCAGCCGGTGAGCAGCATCGCCGCCAGCGCGAAGTACCCCGTCGCCATCAGGAGGTCGCCGGCCATCAGCACCCAGGTCCGCGGCAGCCGGTCCGCGAGCACGCCGCCGAACAGGATGAGCGCGATCATGGGCACCGCCTCGGCGGTGAGCACGACGGACAGGGTGGAGGCGGTGGCGCCGGGCAGGCCGAGCACGCCGAACGCCAGGGCCACCGGTGCGAACGCGCTGCCCAGGACCGCGATGGTCCTCGCCGACACCAGCATCGCGAACCGGCGATCCCGGAGCAGCCCGAGATCGCTTAGATAGCTGTGCACCGGCCCAAACCCCCTGGAAAACGTCAAACCACGCTAGTCTGCCGTTCTTCGCGGCCCCTGTCGTGCGAATATTCCTCCGGTAACAAGACCGGACGCGGAATGTGTCCGCCTTTGGCAAGAATCCGAACCCCGTTCTCCCGTAATTTGCTAGAGCCCTGCTGTCGGCGAGGGGACTCCATGGGTCGGCTGGTCTATCGCGGTAGGTGGACGCTCCTGGCGCTGAGCCTGGTGGCGGCCCTGCTCCTCGCGCCGCTGGCCCTGTCAGGCCGGGCCGCGGGCGGCGCCTTCGAGGACCCGCGCAGCGGCTCCGCGACCGCCGCGCGCTGGAGCGAGCAGTGGTACGGCGGCCAGAGCCCCGACGTGGTCATCATCTACCGGCACCCGGCGGTCACGGTGTACGACTCGCGGTACAAGAAGGCGGTGCACGACTCGCTGCGCGGGCTGCCGGATGCCTACGTGCGCCGGAGGGCCACGTACTGGACGACGGGCTCGAAGGAGATGGTGTCCAAGGACGAGCATTCGACGTACGCGCTGGTCACGCTGAAGGGCGCCAAGAGGGAGAGTTACGCGGCGATCGCGGGGCGGCTCAGGAGCGCCAAGAACCTCTACGTCGAGGTCGGCGGGGCGGTGCCGATGCAGGCGGAGCTGGACGGCCAGGCGGCCGCCGACCTGGCACGCGTCTCGGCCATCGCGGCGCCGGTGCTGCTGGTGCTGCTCGTGGTCGTGTTCGGAAGCCTGGTGGCGGCGCTGCTGCCGCTGGTCGTGGGGCTGCTCGCGGTGCTCGGCGCGCTGGCGCTGCTGCCCGAGGTGTCCGTCTACTCCTGGTATGCCGTCGTGCTGCTCGGGCTCGGGCTGGCTGTCGATCATTCGCTGTTGATGCTCAGGGCCTTCAGGGAGGAGATCAGGGGCGGGGCGACGAGCGAGCAGGCGGTGGCGCGGACGATGGCCTCGGCCGGGCGGGCCGTGACCGTCTCGGGGGCGACGGTGGCCGCGTCGTTGCTGGCGCTGCTGCTGTTCCCGCAGCCGTTCCTGCGCTCGATCGGGCTGGGGGCGGCGGTGGTGGCGCTGGTCGCGGCCGTGGCCGCGCTGCTCGTGCTGCCTGCCCTGCTGGGGGTGCTCGGGCCGCGCGTGGACGCGCTGAGGGTGATACCCGACCTCGGGCCCGTACGGCGGGACGCCGGCGGGTGGCACGCCATCGCGTCCAGCGTGGTGCGCCGGCCGGTCGCGTACCTGGTGGCGGTGACGGTCGTGCTGGTGGCGCTGGCCGCGCTGCTCTCGCACGTTCAGTTCGGGAACACTGATCACAGGGCGCTCCCCGCCGCCTCCGAGAGCCGCCGGGTGGCCGAGACCCTCGATCGCGACTTCCCGAGGAACGCCCTCTCGCCGATCGACGTACACGTCCTGGCCGACGACTCCGTCTATGCCCGGTCCTTCATGGATCAGGTGGAGCGGCTGCCGCACGTCACGGGTGTCGAGATGGTGGGGGAGTCGAAGAAGAACGGCGCCGTGCGACTTGCCGTACGGCATGACCTCGACCCCATGTCGGCGGAGGCTGAGGGGCTGGTCACGTTGATCAGGTCCGTGGCTCCCGGGCCGGACATCCATCTGGTCGTGGTCGGCGGGCCCACCGCCGCGCGGCTCGACCTGCGGAACAGCCTCTCCGCGACCCTGCCGTGGCTGGCGGTGGTGGTCTGCTCGGTGATGCTGGTGCTGCTGAGCGCGGCCTTGGGGTCCTTGGTGCTGCCCGTGCGCGCGCTGCCGGCCCTCGTACTGTCCGCCGGGGCGTCGTTCGGGGTTCTCGCGTGGGCGTTCCAGGGCGGCCTGCTGGGCTTCACGGGGCCTGTCGACGCTTCCGTGGCGATGCTGATCGTGGTCGTGGCCTTCGGCATGTCCGTGGATCACGAGGTGTACCTGGTGTCCCGGGCACGTGCCGAGTGGCTGCGTACCGGGGGCCACGCGGAGGCCGTGGCGGTGGGGCTGCGGGAGACGGGCGGGGTGATCACGGGTGCGGCGCTCCTTCTGATGGCGGTCGCCGGGACGTTCGCGACGGCCGGGATCACGGTGGTGCGGCTGCTCGGGGTGGGGCTGTGCGTGGCGATCGCGGTGGACGCCGTACTGGTGCGCGTGCTGCTGGGGCCCGCCTCCATGCGGTTGCTGGGCTCCGCGGGCTGGTGGCCGCTCCGCTCCCGCGAGCGCCACGAGCTCCGAGAGGACCCGTCCCCGGCTCCCCTTCCGCTGCCGCCCGCGGATCGTCGCCCGATCACGGCGGGCGGCTCGGAGAGGCGCCCGATGCTGACGATCAAGGGAAGACCGGCCGTCTTCGGCGCGGACACCGATCCCGTGCCGGCGCCCGCCGAGCCCGCGGAGGTCTCACGGCCGGGGTGGGAGAAGGTGGCGGAGGGCCGTACCAGGGCGGTGCGTGCCAACGCGGACGGGTCCGGCTGGACGTGGGTCGAGGTGGACGAGTGAAGCCCCGACTCACCCGGCGACTATCCGTTGACGACGGCGTGAAGAAGCCGTGGATCTCATTGAACGTTATTGATCGTCCAGATAGTGTGCGATATGCCCACGATCATTCCCTGGAAGTAAGGTGCCATGCGACTGCGGTTACGGCAGCTCTTCGCCATCGGACTCGCCCTCTCACTCCTAGGCATCGGTGTT
Source organism: Nonomuraea sp. CA-141351 (assembly GCF_050944675.1). Taxonomy (NCBI): domain Bacteria; kingdom Bacillati; phylum Actinomycetota; class Actinomycetes; order Streptosporangiales; family Streptosporangiaceae; genus Nonomuraea; species Nonomuraea sp. CA-141351. The sequence continues at coordinate 11,773,490 of NZ_CP191982.1, read as the reverse complement.
CCGGCGTGGTCGGAGGACGACCCGAGGGGCTGTAACGACCTGATGTCCGCCGACACTCCGGCGTATGTGGTCTGCCGCTGGATGGCCACCCCCGAGGAGGCCGCGGACATCGCGAGGTTCTGGCTCGAGAACGACGGCGAGCACATGCAGGAAGCCGGCCCCCAGAACCCGATCACGGTGGACTGCTCCGAAGAGGGCAACAGCTGCCCGACCGACTCCGAGGGCGACGGCGAGATGCACGACGTCGACTCCCCGGACGTCCCGGGCGCCGAGGACGGCGGCACGCCCGACTGCCAGAACGGCGATGAGTGCGGCTACGTCGACCCCACCGGGGTCACCGCCGCGGAGAAGGCCTCCGCCCAGGAGACGCCCGCGGGCAAGGCCTCGCAGGCCGCCGCGCAGACGAACATGCGCCTCTGGATCGAGACCGAGCTGGCCGACGACTACAAGGCGGGCAAGCTGGCCGATGCGGTCAAGAAGATCGCCGCGCTGGTCGCCGCGCAGCCGGGCGTCGTCGGGATCAGGTTCACCTCGCAGCTCGGCTTCAACCAGACGTTCACCACGGCTGACGAGCTGGACAAGTTCGTCAACGAGACCACGGCCGCGCTGCGTACCGCGGTGCCGGGCAAGAAGCTGGCCGCGCACACGGTGGTCCCGGTGTTCGGCTGCGGCGCGAACGACGCCTGCAAGGCCGAGATGACCAAGAAGTACCCGCTGCTCGACCCCGACCGCATCGGCACGTGGCTCACCAAGGGCCTGATCGACCAGCTCGCGCTCGACGAGGGCCACCTGGCCACCGAGTACGCCACCTGGAAGATCGACGCCGCCGAGGCCCAGCGCAACCAGTGGATCCAGGTACGCGCCCGCGCCTGGGACGCCTACGCCCAGATCGCCGCCGAGGACGCCTCCTTCGCCGCCTCGGGCACCTCCCAGCTGAACGAGGAGCAGGCCACCAAGGCCATCACCGAACGCGTCGCCTCCCCGCTCCAGGACGACGCCGCGGAGACGGTCACGCTGTGGACCCGCTGGCAGAACGACCAGGGCCAGGTCAGCCGGGTGTACGGCGAGAAGTGGGCCGCCAACGTCACCTGGGACCAGCTCAAGAAGCTCGACTCGGTGCGCGCCCGCCTGGCCACCATCTACGACCCGGCCAACCCCGAGGTCGACGTGGCCACCGACCTGAAGAACCTGTCGGAGGTCTTCGGCCAGGTCTACCTCCACGCCGCCTGACCCTCCCCGACAGCCCGGTCACCGCATCGCCGGTGCCCGGGCTTTCGTTTTGACCGGGCACTTTTGACCGGGCACCTTTTACTGGGCACCGCGCCCACGACGCCAGGGCGCGGGCATCACCCGGCACGAGGCCGCCGGTGTCGGCTCAGAGGAGCGTCCCGCCCGTGACCTCGAACCTGGCCAGGGCCGCGTCGATCCGGGCCAGCGTGTCCGGGTGCAGGGTGAGGTCGGCCGCCGCGAGGTTCTCCTCGATGTGGGCAGGGGTGCGGCTGCCGGGGATGGTCACCACGTGCTGGTCCTGGTGCAGCAGCCAGGCCAGGGCGAGCTGGGCCGGTGTGATGCCCAGCTGCGCGGCCAGGGCCCTGATCGGGGCGTAGCGGTCGTTGTTGCTCGCCAGGTTGCCGGCGGAGAAGCGGGGCGCGTTGTGGCGGAAGTCGCCCTCGTCGAGCGTCTCCACCGTGCCGGTCAGGAATCCGTTGCCCAGCGGGCTCCACGCCACGATCCCCACGCCCAGCTCCCCCGCGGTCGCCAGCAGGCCGGGGTCCACGGGGCGCCACATCGACCACTCGTTCTGCACGGCCGTCACCGGATGCACCGCGTGCGCGGCTCTGAGCTGGGCGGCCGTCACGTTGGACAGGCCGATGTGCTTGACCAGGCCGTCCTTCACGAGCTCGGCCAGCGCGCCGGTCATGTCCTCGATCGGGACGCCGGGGTCCGGATAGTGCGAGTAGTAGAGGTCGATGACGTCCGTGCCCAGGTTGCGCAGGCTGCGTTCCGCGTAGCCGCGGATCAGGCGGGGGTCGGCGTTCACCCGTAGCTCGTTGAACGCGTACCCGACCGGATGCGACCGGCTCGGCTCCCCCTCGGGGATCGCCAGGCCGAACTTGGTGGCCACCACCACCTCGTCCCTGCGGCCCTTGATCGCGCGGCCTACAAGGCGCTCGTTGTGGCCGTTCACACCGTAGGCGTCGCTGGTGTCCACGTGGGTGGCGCCACTGTCCAGCGCGGCCTTGAGCGCCGCCTCGGCGCGGGTGTCGTCGATCTCGCCGTAGACGCCCGGCGACAGGACCATGGCGCCGAAACCGATGGCGGGGACTTGCAAGCTGCCAAGCGTTCGTGTCTTCATGCCCTCGATCCTGCTGCGCGGACGTCCGCCGCGTCCAAGACCCCTTGGTATAACCATCGGTTATGGATGTGCACTTGCGGGAGCTGCGGTACTTCGTCGCGGTGGCCGAGGAGCTGAACGTGACGCGGGCCGCCGAGCGGCTGTTCGTCTCCCAGCCGGCGCTGTCCAAGCAGCTCAGGGTGCTGGAGCGGCAGCTCGGGTTCCGGCTGTTCGAACGGGTGCACAGCGGCGTGGCGCTCACCCGGCAGGGCGAGGCACTCCTGCCGGCCGCCCGTGAGCTGCTCGAACGGTGGACGGCCGGGGTCGAGTCCGCGCGGGCGGCGGCGCCCGCGGGGACGCTGGTGATCGGGATGCAGACGGCCGTGGGCAGGGGGCTGCAGCAGGAGGCGCTGCGGCGGTTCCGGGCGGCCATGCCGGGGTGGGAGGTGTCGTTGCGGCTGGTGGGCTGGGACGACCCCAGCGGCGGGCTGGCCGACGGGTCCTCCGATGTGGCGTTCATCTGGCTGCCGGTGCCGTCAGGGCTGAAGACGTACGTGCTGGCCACCGAGGGCAGAGGGGTGGCCATGCCGGACGATCATCCGCTGGCGGAGCTGCCGGAGATCCCGTTCGCGGCGCTGCGCGACGAGCCGTTCATCGCCCTGCCTCCGGCGGCCGGGCCGCTGCGGGATTTCTGGCTCGGGGTGGACGCCCGCGACGACGAGCCGGTGGTCGGGGTCACCGCGAACACGCCGGAGGAGGTGTTCGAGGCCGTGATCAGCGGGCTCGGGGTGGTGCTCGTGGCCGAGGGGAACGCCGCGCTCTACAACAGGCCCGGCATGGCCTACCGGCCGGTGACGGGGCTGCCCCCCGGGGAGCTCGCCATCGCGTGGCGCGAAGGGGATAGAAGCCCACAAGTCGCGGCATTCATCGACGCACTGCGACAGGTGACCACTAAGGTCTGACGCGACATCGGATCCCGCGGAAGGGCGAGACATGAGCGACTACGCCATCACCTTCGACCTCATCGACGCCGACCACGACGGCCGTATCTCCGCCGTCGAGCTCGTACGGTTGATGGAGGTGCTCGGCCAGCCGGTCACGCTGGAGGCCGCGCAGGAAGGCGTGCGCAAGCTCGACAAGGACGGCGACGGCCTGATCGACAAGGAGGAGTTCGCCGACTTCCTCCAGAAGTGATAAAAAACGAGCTCTTGTACACAATCTCCTGTTGCCTGGGTCACAATGGCGACGGGAGGGACGATGGTCATCACGAGTGATATCCCCGTGCAAGCGCTCAGGGCGGGCATCGGCACGGTCACGGAAGAGGTGATCGAGGAGATCCAGGCCCGGATCCCCGAGTACGCCCGGCCATCGGACGGTCTTTACCTCAAGGTCATCAGGATGGCGGTCGAGCAGGCCATCGAGGGCTTCCTCGACCGCATCGAGAACCCTGGCGCGCCTTGGGACCCCGAGCCGTTCCGCATGATCGGCAAGGGTGAGGCGGCCGAGGGCCGCAACCTCGAGCCGCTGCAGACTGCGATGCGGCTCGGCGCCCGGGTGGGCTGGCGGCGCCTCACAGAGCTCGCGGAGCCGCTCGGGCTGTCCCCGCAGACCCTGTACGACCTGGGCGAGGCCATCTTCGTCTATCTCGACCAGCTCGCCGACGCGGCGGCCGAGGGCTTCGAGGAGGCCAGGGCGCACGCCGCCGGCGAGGTCGAGCGCCGCCGTGCCCGCCTGCTCGACCTGCTGCTCAGCCGCCCGCCCGCCGGTGCGGAGGCCGTCGCCGACCTGGCCAAGTCCGCCGGGTGGCGGCTGCCCAAGACCGTCGCCTGCGTGGCACTCGACGACCGGCACGGTGTACCCGCGCTGGCTCCCGACGTGCTCCTGGGTCTGGACAGGTCCGTCCCATGCCTGCTCGCGCCCGACCCCAACGGACCCGGCCGCGCCCGGCTGCTCGAGCATGCCCTGCGCGGGCGCTGGGCCGCGATCGGCCCCGCCGTGCCCCTGGCCGCCGCCGCGACCTCGCTGCGGTGGGCCGGCGAGGCGCTCGAGCTGTCGCGGCGCGGCGTCCTGCCCCGGGGGCCGCTGCGGTGCGAGGACCACATGGCGACGCTGGTGGTGTTCAAGGACGAGGAGCTGGTCGACGCGCTGGCCGAGGTGCGGCTCGCACCCCTGGCCCACCTGCGGCCCGCGCAGCAGGACCGGCTGGCGGAGACGTTGCTGGCCTGGCTGCGGTACGGCCGCGGCGCGGGCGAGGTGGCCGCCAGACTCCACGTGCACCCGCAGACCGTGCGCTACCGGCTGCGGCAGCTCGAGGAGCTGTACGGAGATCAACTCGCCGATCCGGACGTCCGCTTCGAGCTGGAGATAGCGCTCCGCGCCAGGCAGGCCTTGCAGGGCGCGTGATCGCGCCCGTGGCGGGTAGCTGGCGCCCCATGCGACTGACGTACACCTCCGACGTCTGGTACAAGAATGCCGTCGTCTACTGCCTCGACGTGGAGACGTTCAAGGACGGGAACGGCGACGGCGTGGGCGACTTCCGCGGGCTGACGCAGCAGATCGACTACCTCGCGGGGCTCGGTGTGACGTGCCTCTGGCTCATGCCGTTCTTCCCCACCCCCAACAGGGACGACGGGTACGACATCACCGACTTCTACAGCATCGACCCGCGACTGGGCACCCTGGGCGACTTCGTGGAGTTCATGCGCACCGCCAACGACAGGGGTCTGCGGGTGATCGCGGACCTCGTCGTCAACCACACGTCTGACCAGCACCCCTGGTTCGTCGAGTCCCGATCGAGCAGGGACTCGCCCATGCGCGACTGGTACGTCTGGTCCGACAACCCCGAGCCGGACGACCCCTCGCAGGTCGTCTTCCCCGACAAGGAGAACAGCGTCTGGCAGTACGACGAGGGGTCGGGACAGTACTACCTGCACAGCTTCTACCGGCACCAGCCGGACCTGAACGTCGGCAACCCCGAGGTCAGGGACGAGATCGCGCGCATACTCGGCTTCTGGATGGAGCTCGGGCTTTCGGGGTTCAGGGTGGACGCGGTGCCGTTCCTCATCGAGAACGTCAACCCGAAACTGGCGAACCCGCACGAGTTCCTGGCCGACCTGCGGGCGTTCATGACGCGGCGCAAGGGCGGGTCGATCCTGCTGGGCGAGGTCAACGTCCCGTACAAGGATCTGATCGCATACTTCGGCGACGGCCTCGGCGACCAGCTCAGCATGTGCTTCGACTTCATCGGCATGCAGAACGCCTGGCTGTCGATGGCCCGCAGCGACGCCAGGCCCCTCGCCCGCGGCCTGCGCGAGCGCCCCCAGCCGCCGAAGGACTGCCAGTGGGCCATGTTCCTGCGCAACCACGACGAACTCACCCTCGACAAGCTCACGGACGAGGAGCGGCAGGAGGTCTTCGAGGCGTTCGGGCCGCGTAAGGACATGCAGATCTACGGCCGCGGTCTGCGCCGCCGCCTGCCGACCATGTTCGGCGGGGACCTGCGGCGCATCAAGATGGCCTACAGTCTGCTGTTCTCGCTGCCGGGCACGCCGGTGATCTTCTACGGCGAGGAGATCGGCATGGGGGAGAACCTCGACGAGGAGGGCCGCATGGCGGTCCGCATCCCCATGCAGTGGTCGGCGGACGGCGGGTTCACCCAAGGCGAGCCGGTACGCGAGGTCCCGGAGGGCTCGTTCGCGCCCGACCGGGTGAACGTGGCCGACCAGAAGCGGGACGTGAACTCGCTGCTGCGCTGGTTCCAGCTGCTGATCGAGCGCTACCGGGAGTGCCCTGAGCTGGCGTGGGGCCGCTACACGGTGCTGGAGACCGGCCACCGCGCGGTCCTCGCCCACCGCTGCGACGCCGACGGGGCCACGGTGGTGGTCGTGCACAACCTCTGCGACACCGCCCGGGACGTGGAGCTGACGTTGGAGGGGTTAGCGGGCTACCACCTCACGGACCTCCTGGTGGACGGCACGCTGGAGGTGCCGGCGGACGGCTCGGTACGGGTCCCGCTGGGCCCCCACGGCTGCCGCTGGCTCCGCGCCTCACCCCCGCGGATTCCCCCGGAGGACGCCTCGGTCAAAGCCCTCTGACCCTCGACATCCGGGGGTGATGTCTTGGCGCCTTGAGGGCGGGCCGAGGGGCGCACGCGGTGCCCCTGCGCCGTCTCCGTGGCGCCGTGCTGGGCGTCGTGCGCATTGCGCCGGGCCAACGGACGATCCGTCGTCGCGCCTCGGCTACGCCTGGCCCGCCCCTGCACGTGCGCTGCGACGTGATGGCGAGTGCCGTCCTTTCCGCATTGGGGCGTCCCGAGAGACGTGCGCGGCGCCCCCGCCCGGCAGTGTTCCGCGGGGTCACGGGGTGGTGCGAGGGTCAGGGCGGTGGGGTGGAGGGCCAGGCGGACATGGCGAGGGCGGCGGTGTGGAGCAGGGCGGCGGCGGGAGCGCCGTCGCGGGACTGTGTGGACATGCCCTGGATCACCGCCGCGTAGAACGTCGCCAGCCCCTCCGTGTCCGTGTGGGCCGGCAGGAGCCCGGCCGCCACGTCCTCGTCGATCCGCTCCTTGAGCGCCCCCTTGGCCGCCTCCCTGAACCCCCGCAGCAGCTCCTGGACCTCGGCTGACTCGGGCCCGCAGTTCACCGCGGCCGTGATGATCAGGCATCCCGCCGGATGCGAGTCGCTCGCGTACTCGGCGGCTGACTCCCGCAGCACCCGCTCGATGGCCGCGCGCCCCGTCGGCTCCTCCGCGAGTGCCCGTGTCGTGAAAGCCCCGTACGTCTCCTGGTACCGCCGCACCGCCTCCTCGAACAACTGCCGCTTGTCCCCGAACGCCGCGTACAGGCTGGGCGGCCTGATCCCCATGGCGGCGGTCAGCTCGGCGACCGAGGTCGCCTCGTAGCCGTGCCGCCAGAACATGAGCAGCGCCTCCTCCAGCGCCTCCTCTTTGTCGAACGCCCGCTGTCTTGCCATGCCCAACATTCTATAGCGATCGCTATGTTATGGTTTCTGTATCGATCGCTAAAGATAGGAATGGCAAAGATGAAGACTGCCCTAGTGACGGGAGCCAGCAGGGGGATCGGCCGCGCCATCGCGTTGCGCCTGGCCAGGGACGGCCTCCGCGTGGCCGTGAACTACGCCAGGGACGAGACTGCCGCCAAGGAGGTCGTCGGCCTGATCGAGCAGGACGGCGGCAGCGCGTTCGCCGTACAGGCCGACCTTGGGCGGCAGGAGGACGTGCACCGGCTCGCGGAGCGGCTGAGGAGCGAGACGGCCGTCCTGGACGTGCTGGTCAACAACGCGGGCATCGGCATGTCCAAGCCCATCGCGGAGGAGACGCCCGAGGCTTACGACAGGGTGTTCGCGGTCAACGTCAAGGGGTTGTTCTTCCTCACCCAGCGGTTGCTGCCGCTGATCCCCGACGGCGGCAGGATCGTCAACATCACCTCGGGTGTGGCTCGCATCGCCTTCCCCGAGGGGATCGCGTACGCGATGACCAAGGGCGCGGTGCAGGTGTTCACGCTGGCGCTGGCCAAGGAACTGGGCCCGCGCGGCATCACGGTCAACAACGTCGCGCCCGGCATCATCGACACCGACGCCAACGCCGCCTGGCTGCGCGGCGATCCGGAGGCGGAGGCGTACGCGGCCGGCAGGCACGCCCTCAACCGGATCGGCCAGGTGGACGAGATCGCGAACGCGGTGGCGTTCGTCGCCTCGCCGGAGGCGAGCTTCATCACCGGCAGCACCATCGACGCCACCGGCGGCGGGAACCTCTGATGCCCACAGTCATCCACAGCTCGGGACAGGTCCACTACCTCCGGGAGGGCAGCGGCCCCGGCCTGGTCATGGTGCACGGCACCGGCGGCGACGCCGTCACCAACTACGCCCACCTCGTGCCGGGCCTCGCCGACATCCGCACCGTGATCACCCCCGACTACGCTGGCAGCGGCCAGACCGCGGACCCGGGCGGCGACCTCACGCTCGACCTGCTCGCGGGACAGGTCGCGGCCACGTTCGAGGGGCCGTCCGACCTCGTCGGCTTCTCGCTGGGCGCGGCCGTGGCCGCGGCGGTCGCGGCCGAGCACCCCGAGCTGGTCAGGCGCCTGGTGCTGATCGCCGGCTGGACGCACGCGGAGGACTCCCGGCTCAGCCTCGGCCTGCGAACCTGGGCCAGGCTGGCGGCCACCGACCCGGAGAGCTTCGCCGCGTACGGGCCGCTGGTGGCGTTCAGCCCCGGGTACGTGAGCGCGGCTGGCGCCGAGGCCATCATGGCGGGCGAGCCCCCGCACGGGACGCTGAGACAGATCGAGCTGGACCTCCGCGTCGACATCAGGGACCTGCTGCCGAAGATCACGGCCCCCACGCTGGTCATCGGCAACACCCAGGACTACCTGATCCCGGTGGAGCACGCCCGCGCGCTGCACGCGGCGCTGCCCGGCAGTGAGTACGCCGAGCTGGACAGCGGCCACGTCGTCCTGCACGAGCGGCCGGCCGAAGTCACAACGCTTATCCGAGAGTTCATCACCCGCGTAACCAACGAGTGATTTGTCCTGATTACTCTCCAGCCTCATGCAGACCAAGAAGCTCGCCGTCACCGGGGCCGCCACGCTGTGTGCGCTGGCCCTGGTGACGCCCCCCGCGCAGGCCGGTGCCGCCCCGGTCACCGTCACGGTCCTGGGCACGTCCGACATCCACAGCAACGGCCTCAACTGGGACTACTTCAAGGACGCCACGTACGCCGACAGCGCGGGCAACAGCGTCGGCCTGGCCAAGGTGTCCTCCTTGGTCAACCAGATCAGGGCCGAGCGCGGGGCGGACCACACGCTGCTGTTCGACTCGGGTGACACCATCCAGGGCACTCCGCTGGCGTACTACTACGCCAAGGTCGAGCCGATCACCGAGACCGGCCAGATCCACCCCATGGCCAAGGCCATGAACGCCATCGGGTACGACGCCGTGACGCTGGGGAACCACGAGTTCAACTACGGGCTGCCGCTCCTGGCCACCTGGATCAAGCAGATGAAGGCGCCGGTGCTGGGCGCGAACGCGGTCTACGAGAAGACCGGGCTGCCCGCGTACAAGCCGTTCGTGATCAAGACCATGAAGGTCGAGGGCGAGAAGCCGATCAAGGTGGGCGTGCTCGGCCTGACCAACCCCGGCGTGGCCATCTGGGACAAGGCGAACGTCGAGGGCAAGCTCCGCTTCACCGACCTGGTGGAGTCCGCGAAGAAGTGGGTGCCCGTCATCCGGGGCCTCGGCGCGGACGTGGTCGTCGTGACCGCGCACGCGGGCGACAACGGCATGTCCTCCTACGGCGGTGACCTGCCGGTCGAGAACGCCTCCGCGATGGTGGCCGAGCAGGTGCCGGGCATCGACGCCGTCCTGTTCGGGCACGCGCACAACGACGTGCCCCAGCGGTTCGTCACGAACAAGGTCACGGGGCAGCAGGTGCTGCTGACCGAGCCGGGCAGGTGGGGCCAGCGCCTGTCGAAGCTGGACTTCCAGCTCACCAAGCAGCACGGCAGGTGGGTGGTCACCGGCAAGTCCTCCACCACGATCAACACGAACACGGTCGCGGAGGACCCCAAGATCGTCCAGCTGCTCAGGCCGCAGCACGACGCGACCGTCGGCTACGTGAACAAGGTCGTGGCCAAGTCGACACAGGAGCTGTCGGCCGCGGAGTCGCCGTACAAGGACACGGCGATCCTCGACTACATCCAGCACGTGCAGGTGGAGACGGTCAAGCAGGCGCTGCCGGACAACACGCTGCCGGTGCTGTCGATCGCCGCGCCGTTCAGCCGCACCGCCGTCTTCCCCGCCGGTGACATCCGCGTCAGGGACGTGGCCGGCCTGTACGTCTACGACAACACGCTGCTGGCAATCAAGCTGACCGGCGCGCAGATCAAGGACTATCTGGAGTACTCCGCCAGGTACTTCAACCAGCTCGCGCCCGGTGCCCCGGTGGACGTGACCAAGCTGACGAACGCCGGCAACACCCCCGACTACAACTACGACCAGCTCTCCGGCGTGTCCTACGACATCGACGTCTCGAAGCCGGTGGGGCAGCGGATCGCCAACCTGACCTACGACGGCGCCCCGGTCCCGGCCGACAAGGAGTTCGTGGTCGCGATCAACAACTACCGGCAGTCGGGCGGCGGCGGCTTCCCGCACGTCACGAGCGCCCCGGTGCTCTACAACGCGCAGGTGGAGATCCGCCAGGCGCTGATCGACTACGCCACCGCCAAGGCCACCATCGACCCGGGCGACTTCGCCGTCCAGAACTGGAAGCTGACCAGGGACGGGGTTCCCGTCTTCTAGGTTCTTGTACGGCTGCGCACGGGAGGACCCACCCGCCGACCGTGGCTGGCCTCAGTCCAGGGAAACGCTCACCGTGCGCACGTGGCGGGCCGCCGCGACGTGCGCACGGGCACCGGCTGGGTGGTCACAGGTAGGACGGCCCCGTGACCCGGTCCCGGAACGTCCACCACACCCAGCCCTGGGCGGCCACCAGCAGCGGGATCAGCGCCAGGATGACCGGCACGAGCAGGGAACCCGATGTGCCGGGGTGCAGCGGCAGCCGGAGCCCCGCCAGCACCCCCACGGCCAGCAGCGCGGCGGCGGTCAGCGCGTAGGTGCGGGCCTCGCCCGCCCCGCCGGAAAGCACGGCCGCCCGTTCCCGCAGGGTCCCGCGCAGCCGCAGGGCCGCGAAGGCCAGCCCGTGCGTGGCGAACAGGGCGGCCAGCACCAGGGCGGGCAGCGCGGCGATCGGGCCGCGGATGCCGAGCAGCACGTGACTGAGCAGCGAACCCCAGCTCAACGCCAACCCCCAGCTCCCGGCCACGATCGCGCCGTCCCAGAACGCCTGCCACCGCGGCCCCGGCACCCGTCCACGCAGCCACAGGCCCATGTCGCGGACGACCCACGCCAGGACCAGCGTCACGACCAGCGTGTAGTTGCCGCTCAGCAGCGCGCCCTCCAGCTCGGGGAACAGCCCGGCCAGCACCCCCGCCGTGGCCACCAGCCAGACCTCGTTGCCCAGGAAGAAGGGCGCGATGGCGGCGATCACCTCGCGCCGCTCGGCCGCCGACCTGCCCAGGTACGGCAGCGCCATGCCGACCCCGATGTCGGCCCCGGCCAGCACGAGGTAGCCGAGCGCGAAGAAGGCCAGAACGAAGATCTCCATGACGGCTCCTCAGAGGGAAAGGGCGGGGGAGGGGGCGGGAGCGGTGGCGCCCAGCGTCGCGGCCTCGGGCCCGCGGCGGGCGTGCCTGGCCAGCAGCCAGTAGTTGATCGCGATGAGCACGGCGAACACCGTGGCGAAGGCGGTGATGGAGAAGCGCATCTGGGCGGCGGACACCGGTGACATCGCGTCGGCCGTCTTCAGCAGCCCGTACACGGCCCACGGCTGGCGCCCCATCTCGCGGAAGATCCAGCCGGACAGCATGGTCACGAACGGGACTGGGATCATCAGGATCAGCAGCCAGTGCCACAGCCTGAACCCGCGCACGGCCGGGCGGAAGAGCACGAGCAGGCAGCTCAGCGACGCGACCACCGTCATCACCAGCCAGAGCATCATCATCGTGATGGCCGCGGCCTGCACGGGGCCCACCGGCGGCAGGTAGTCGCCGGGGCCGTGGGCAGCCACCATCTGTGCCTGGAGCGCGGCCTTCTCGGCAGCCGAACCGGACCACGCCGCCGCCTTCGCCGGCTGCAGGGTCTGGAACCCGAGCCCGCCGAACGTCACGGTGACGAACAGCGCGGGCACCACCACCCCGATCCCGATCCGCAGCGACTTGCGGAAGAAGTCCTGCTCGGCGGTGCGCTTGAGCAGGTGGTACGCGCTCACCCCGGCCATGAAGAAACCGCCGGTGATCATCGCGCCGCCCATGATGTGGCCGAACGCGACCAGCGCCGCCGGGTTGGCCACCATCGCCCCGATGTCCACCAGCCGCAGCACGCCGCCGTCCACCACGTGGCCGGCCGGGTGCTGCAGGAAGCCGTTCGCCACCATGATCCAGAACGCCGACGCGTACGCGGTCAGCGTCACGACCCAGATCAGCGCGAGGTGTGCCCACCGGTTCAGCCGGTCCCAGCCGAAGATCCACAGACCGAGGAACGTGGATTCGACGAAGAACGCCACCAGCGTCTCGATCGCCAGCGCCGACCCGAAGACGTTCCCCGCGTACTCCGTGAGCCCGCTCCACGACAGCCCGAGCTGGAACTCCATGACCAGCCCGGTGACGATGCCCATCGCGTAGTTGATGATGTAGAGCTGGCCCCAGAACTTCGTCATCCGCAGGTGTACGGGATCGCGGCTGAAGGTGGCCCTGGTCTGGATCGCGGCGACCAGCGTCGCCAGGCCGAGCGTCAGCGCCACGAAGAGGAAGTGCGCGCCCGCCGTGAGCGTGAACTGCAGGCGGGCCAGGTCCACGGTGTCCATGGTCAGAGATTCCCGGTACGGTTCCGCCCGCCGCGTCATGCCCGGGCGGCAACCTGCCGTACATCTCTGGTCGCACCGAGATCGCCCGGCGTACGACTCAGGGTGTAACCCAGCCCGGAACGATCATGCCGGCCTCGTACGCGATGATCACGAGCTGGGCCCTGTCACGTACCGACAGCTTGGTCATGATGCGGCTGACGTGCGTCTTCGCCGTCGCGGGGCTGAGCACGAGCCGGGCCGCGATCTCGTCGTTCGACAGGCCGCCGGCCACCAGCGTCATGACCTCGCGCTCGCGCTCGGTGAGCGAGTTCAGCTCAGGGCCCGGCTCGGGGCGCTTGACCCGGCCCGCGAACTCGGCGATCAGCCGCCGCGTGATCGACGGCGCGATGAGCGCGTCGCCCCTGGCCACGACCCTGACCGCGTGGATCAGCTCGGCCGGCTCGGTGTCCTTGACCAGGAAGCCGCTCGCGCCGGCGTGGAGTGCGGCGTACACGTAGTCGTCCAGGTCGAACGTGGTCAGGATGATCACCTTGACGCCTTCGAGCCGGGGGTCGGCGGTGATCTGGCGGGTGGCCTCCAGGCCGTCGAGTTCCGGCATGCGGATGTCCATGAGCACCACGTCGGGCCGGTGCTCGCGGGCCCCGGCCACGGCCGCCGCGCCGTTGGCGGCCTCGGCGACGACCTCGAAGTCGTCCTCGTCGCTGAGTATGGACCGGAACCCGGCCCGTACCAGGGTCTGGTCGTCGGCGAGCAGTACGCGGATCATCCGGCCCCGTTCGATGGCAGGTTCAGTGGCAGGCGGGCGACCACGCGGAAGCCGCCCTCGGGGCGCGAGCCGGCCTCCAGGGTGCCGCCGAGCGCCATGGCGCGCTCGCGCATGCCCTGCAGGCCGAAGCCGCTGCCCTCGTCGTACGTGGCGCCCGGCCCATCATCCTCCACGCGGATCATGATATTTCCGGATGCGTTGGAGATCGTGAGCGTTGCCTGGGTTGTGCCGGAATGGCGGGAGACGTTGGCCAGCGCCTCCCTCACGATGCGGGCGGCGGCCAGGTCCACCTCGGTCGGCACGGCGTCGAGCGGTCCGGACAGCTCCGTACGCACCTCCAGCCCCGACGCCGCGACCAGCGCCTCCACCCGAGCCAGGCTGTCGGCGGGCGTGGTCGGCGCGTCCTCGTCCACCTGGCGCAGCACGCCCAGGGTGGTCCGCAACTCGCGCAGCGTCTCCTTGCTGCTGTCCTTGATCGTCCGCAGCGCCGTCTCGGCGTCCTCCGGCCGCTTCTTCAACCCGTGCAGCGCCGCCGAGGCCTGCACGTTGATCATGGAGATGTTCTGCCCGAGCACGTCGTGCAGTTCGCGCGCGATCCGCAGCCGCTCCTCGCTCGCCCGCCGCCTGGCCTCCTCTTCCTTGCTGTGCTCGGCCTCGAGCGCACGCTGCTCGACCGCCCGCAGGTAGGCGCGACGGCTGCGGGTGACGCCGCCGAACGCGACGGCCGCGACCTCCCAGCCGGCAAGCATGAGGAACAGGGTGTTCTCCACGTGTCTGACGCCGCCGAGCTCTCCCAGCCCCATGCCCAGCAGTGACGCCGCCCCGATGGCGATGGCCGCGGTGAGGTGGCCGCGGTCGGCCGCGGTGTAGAGGCTGACGAACGGGAGGATGCCGAGCGGCCCGTCGAGCCCCGCATACCGGTAGTAAGCGCCGACGGTCACCATCACCACGATCAGTGTGCCGACGGGATACCGCTCCCGTAGCAACACCGCGCAGCAGGCGATGACCGGCAGCAGCCAGTCGAAGATGTTGGTCGGCTTGTCGCCCCCCGTCGCGAAAATGAGGGCCGTGCCGACCAGCGTCGCCGCGATCACCACGAGTGACACGATCGTGCTGGGGGAGGGCCTTCGCATGCCTCCCATTGTGGGGGGTAATCGGCGGGACGCATCTGGGTAGAGCAGGTAAATGAGCACAAAGGACGAACTCCGGCGGATCGAAGAGGATCTGGCCCGGTTGAGAGCCGAGAATCAGGACCTGCGCAACCAGATCCGCGACTTCGGTGCGACCGACCAGGTGGAGATCTCGGCCGTGATCAGTCAGGCGGACGAGCAGGAAGAGCTCATCGCCCAGCTCGAGGGCCGCCGGGACACGCTGCTCCAGCGCCTCCAGCAAGAAGGCGTCACGTAGGTTCGGCAGGGTGCCTACCGGCTGGACGGCCACGTCGTCCGCATCGGCCCCGCGCAATACCACCGCGCCCGCGTGGCGCTGTTCCATCGGCTACGCCCCTGAAAGCGGCTGACAGAGATCTGGCAGCGCCCCCGTGCATCGTCGTCCCCATGACAAACGTGCTGATCGTCGGCTCCGGGCCGACAGGACTGACGCTGGCCATCGAGCTGGCCCGCAGGGGCGTCGACTTCCGCATCGTGGAAAGCTCCCCGCAGCCGAACGCCGGCGTGCGCGGCAAGGGGCTGCAGCCGCGCACGCTGGAGGTCTTCGACGACCTCGGTGTGATCGACGAGATCCTCGCCACCGGCCGCGAATACCCGAGCCTGCGCAGCTACCAGGGCGACCAGGTCGTCTGGGAAGGGCGCATGGACGAGATCCGCGAGCCGTCGGAAGGCGTGCCGTACCCCAACCTGATCATGCAGCCGCAGTGGCGGACCGAGCGGATCCTGCGCGACCGGCTGGCCGAGCTGGGGCATCAGGTGGAGTCCGGGGTCGAGCTGACCGGCTTCGAGCAGGACGGCGAGGGCGTGACGGCCGACCTGGGCACGGGAGAGCACGTCCGCTGCGCCTACCTGGTCGGGGCGGACGGGGGCCGCAGCGTCGTACGCAAGCGGCTCGGCGTCGGCTTCGCGGGTGAGACGTACGAGAGCGAGCGCATGCTGCTGGCCGACATCAAGACGGGCGACCTCGACCACGAGCACTGGCACGTCTGGGGCTCGATGGCGGAGCAGGCCATCCACTTCACGATCTGCCCGCTGCCGAACACCGGCGTCTTCCAGCTCGTCGCCCCGTACACCGGCGACGACGACCTGCTCGGGCTCGTCGGCCGGCACGCGCCGCACGTCCGGATCGACGAGGTCGTGTGGCGCTCGGAGTACCGGGTCAACATACGCATGGCCGAACGGTTCAGGGTCGGCCGGGTGTTCCTGGCCGGGGACGCGGCCCACGTGCACACGCCGGCGGGCGGCCAGGGGCTCAACACCGGCGTCCAGGACGCCTACAACCTGGGCTGGAAGCTGGCCATCGGCTCCGAAGCGCTGCTGGAGACGTACGAGGACGAGCGGATGGCGGTGGCGGAGCACGTGCTGGGCCTCAGCACCCGCCTGTACAGGGAGAACGACACCAGGCGCGGGGACGACACCAACCAGCTCGATCTGGCCTACCTCGGCAGCCCCCTGTCGGTGGGCGAGCGCGGCGGCGAACGGCTCGGCGCGCTCTTCGCCGAGCAGCGCGGCACCGGCTTCCTGCTGCTGGCGGACACGGCGACGAAGTATCCCTTCAAGGTTCTTCCGCCGCTCGACGGCCGGCAGGGCGTCATGCTCGTCCGCCCCGACGGCTACATCGGCTATCACGGGGACGAGAGCGGCCTCAGCGCGTACCTCTCGGGGTTCGGCATCGTGGAGCCCCTCTCCGACGCCGCGCGGTAGCCGTCCTCGCCCAGCGCGGCCCGGCACTTCGCCGCGAGCTCGTTGACGTGGGGATCGGCGGACTCACCGATCCCGCGCAGCGCCCGAGCGGCGCCGAGCAGCTCGGCCGCCACCACAGGCTCCATGTGCTCGGCCACGCCCTCCAGCACGGTCGCCCGTGCGGTGCTGTCGGAGCACGTGACCATCAGCTCCAGGGCCCGGCGCAGCGGCTCGCGGGGCTCGCGCACCCTGGCGAGCTCGACGTACATGAACGCCCTGGCCTGCGCGGGAAGCTCGACGTCGAGACCGAGCGCCGCCTCCAGCAGCCGGGCGGCCTCCTCCGGGCGGCCGGTACGCCTGGCCAGCTCGGCCCTGGCGTGCATGACCCTGGCCACGATCGCCCGGTCCTCGGACCTGACGGCCGCGGCCCACGCCTGCTCCAGCGCGGCGGCGGCCCCGGCGTGGTCCCCCGCGCGCCCCTTGAGCTGCCCGACCCGCAGCGGGAACGTCATCACCCCCATCGGGGTATCGGGCCCCGTCAGCTCGGCGGCCAGCCGCTCCGGCTCCTCGGCCAGGGCGACCGCCGCGGCGAAGTCTCCCCGGTTCTCGGCGGCCAGCGAGAGCCAGAAGAGCCCGGCCCACTGCCCCCACCGGTCGCCGGTGACCCGGAGCCCCTCGACCGCCGGCTTCAGCAGGTCCTCGGCCCCGGCCACCGTCCCGTACTCGAACCGCACGATGCCCGCCGCCAGCAGCGCCGCCGACCTGGTCCACAGGTCGGGATGATCGCGCAGCCGCTCCGCGGCCCGATCGGTGAGGTCCACCACGTCGGCGGGCGGCGCGCCCCCGCTCATCGCCCCCATCGCCCAGGAGTTGAGCGCGGCCGGATGGTCGGACTCCAGCACCGCCTGGGTGGGTTCGGCCCCCGTGACCACCCGGCAGATCCCGTGCGCCAGCTCCCGGCCCGGCGGCGGCACGTCTCCCACCCTGCGCAGCACCGCCTCGGCCTGCTGCAGGATCTCGCGCTGCCTGCCCCGCATGATCCACGGCCAGAACCGCGGCAGGATGAGCCTGAGCGGGTCGTCGGTGTGGCGCAGCGCCGCGTCCAGGTTGCCCCGCTCCGCGTCCAGCACGGTCAGCCATGTGAGCTGGTCGCCGGTCCGCAGGTGCGGCTCCGCGGTCTCGGCCAGCTCCGTGTAGTAGCGGGCGTGGGCCAGGCGGAGCTCGGGGAGGTCGGCGGCGGCGTACTGCCTGATGGTCTCCAGCATCGTGTAGCGGTCACCGGAGATCTGGATGAGCGACTTGTCCACCAGCGAGGAGAGCAGGTCCAGCTCGCCGCCGCAGACCTGGGAGATCGCCTCGTACGTGGCGCCGCCCGAGAACACCGTCAGGCCGCGGAGCAGGTCGCGCTCGCGCTCGGAGAGCAGGTTCCAGCTCCAGTCGATGACCGCGCGCAGCGTGCGGTGGCGGGGCTCCGACGTGCGGCCGCCGCGGAAGGCCAGCCGGTCGCCGAGCTGCTCGACCAGCACGGACACCGGCATCGTACGCAGGCGCGCGGCGGTCAGCTCGATGGCCAGCGGGATGCCGTCGAGCTCGCGGCAGATCCGCGCGGCCTCCTCCCGCCTCAGCTGGAGGGCGGGCCTGGCGGCGGCGGCCCGGTCCATGAACAGCTCGGCCGCCTCCTCCTCGGGCAATGGCAGTACCTGGTGCAGCGTCTCGCCCGGGATGTCGAGCGGCTCCCTGCTGGTGGCGAGGATCCTCAGCCCTCCTATCTCGGACAGCAGCCACCGCGCGATCTTGGCGGCGTCCTCGATCAGGTGCTCGCAGTTGTCCAGCACTATCAGGGGCGCGGTGCCGCGCAGGGCTCTGGTGAGGTCGGTCGCCCTGAGCACCCCCTCCACGGCGGCCCGTACGTCGGTGGCGGCGGCCAGCTCGACCAGCCACACGCCGTCCGGCACCTTGAGATTCGCGGCCGCTTCGACGGCCAGCCGGGTCTTTCCGGCCCCGCCGGGTCCGACGAGCGTGACCAGCCTGGCCCGGCCGAGGAGTCCGTTCAGGCGGGAGATGTCCTCCGATCGGCCCACGAAGCTCGTGAGCCGGGCGGGCAGGTTGGTCTTCGGCTCGGCGTCCTTGAGCGCTTCCAGATGGGCTTCCCGCAGCTCGAGCCCGGGATCGACGCCCAGCTCGTCGGCCAGGGCGGCTCTCATCCGTTCGAAGACGTCGAGCGCCTCCGCTCGCCGTCCCCTCATGGCCAGGGCGCGGATGAGCAGGGCGTGGAACGGCTCGCGTAACGGATGGGCGGCGACCAGCTCCTCCAGCTCGGCCACCAGGTCGGGCCTCGCCTCGGCGGCGGCTCCGCCATCGGCCGTGAGGTCGCCGGCGGTGAGGTCGGTGGCGATCCTCGTGGCCAGGGTGGTGAGGCGCAGCTCCTCCAGGCGGGCCGCAGGGGCCGCGGCGAAGGGCAGCTCGTACGCGTCCGCCAACGCCGCGCCCCGCCACAGCGCCAGTGCCCCGTGCACGTCACCGGCCCGTACGAGCCGCTCGAACGCCCACGCGTCCACCTCGTCCGGCGGCACGTCGAGCACGTATCCGGCGGGGTGGGACGTGATCAGGCCGGGTGCTTCCCTGCGCGCCCTGGACACCAGCGACTGCAGCGCCGCCATGGGATGGGCGGGCGGCTCGTCCGGCCACAGGTCGTCGATCAGCCGATCGGCGGTCACCACGCGGCCGGGGTCCAGCGCCAGACGTACCAGCAGCGCCCGCACCCGGGCACCGCCGACCTCGCACCCCGCCACCTGAAGCGGCCCCAGGATCCCGACCCGCACCCCGCCCTCCCCGCGCACGCCGATTCCACAGTATGCACCCCGCGGCGCCCGCGCCCCGTTCCTCCGGCAGCGGCCCGCCCCCCTCCCGCGGCGGTGCAGGTGGCGCTGTTCTCCATGGCGTCGGCGGGCATCTCCTTCCCCCAGCTCGTCCGGGCCGTCTGGGGCCTGGACCCGCCCTTGCCGGAGTTCGCCGAGCACTACGCGCGGGAGGTCGAGAAACTCGTGGGCCACCTGCGGGGCGCCCCAGCTCGTAAGGAGTGGTTTCCTGTAAATATGCCTGATCTCGTTGTGGACGGCGGCGACAAGCTCTGTGTGCAGTTGCTCATCGAGCTGCGCGGTCATGTGCGTACGGCCGGTCCCGGAGCCGTGATCCATCTGATCGCCTCCGATCCCGCCGCGCCCGTCGACCTGCCCGCCTGGTGCCACCTGACCGGGCACACCTATCTCGGGCCCGTGCCGGGCGCGGAGCGGCCCACGTACGCGCTGCGCGTGGCGGGCGAGTCGAACGAGACCGAGGACGCCAACCCGTGGCATGTGGCTTAAGCGGTTAATTCCCTTATCGGAAGGGGTGGCCTAGAGTATGAGGGTTATCCGGTTCAGAAGGGGAGAGCGTGAAGCGACCCACGATCGCCGACATCGCCAGCCGGGCCGGGGTGTCCAAGGTGGCGGTCTCCTACGCGCTCAACGGGCAGCCGGGGGTGTCGGACGCGACGCGGGCCAAGATCGTCGCCATCGCCGAGGAGATCGGCTGGCGGCCCAACAGCGCGGCCCGGGCCCTCAACGGCGCCAGGGCCAACTGCGTCGGCCTCGCGCTCTGCCGTCCCGCCCGCATCCTGGGCGTGGAGCCGTTCTTCATGGAGCTGATCAGCGGCATCGAGGGCGTGCTCGCCGACCGGTCCTACGCGCTGCTGCTCCAGGTCGTCCCGAGCCACGAGCAGGAGAGCGAGGTCTACCGGCGCTGGTGGGGCGAGAGCCGGATCGACGGCGTGTTCCTCGTTGATCTGCACTATTCGGACACCCGGGTGGGGGAGCTCGAGCAGCTCGGCATGCCGGTCGTGGTCATCGGCCACCCCTCGGAGTCGGGCTCGCTGTCGGCCATCTGGTCCGACGACGGCGAGGCGGTGCGCGAGACCGTCGGCTACCTGGTGGCGCTGGGCCACCGCCGCATCGCGCGGGTGGCGGGGCTGCCCGAGCTGGTGCACACGACCGTACGCGACCAGGCGTTCGCCCAGGCGTGCGAGGGCGTGGCCGAGCACGTCACCGTGCACACCGACTACACCGGCGAGGAGGGCGCCAGGGCCACCAGGCGGCTGCTCAGCTCCCCCCACCGGCCCACGGCGATCGTCTACGACAACGACATCATGGCCGTGGCGGGCCTGTCGGTCGCCCAGGAGATGCGGGTGGAGGTGCCACGCGACCTGTCCATCGTGGCCTGGGACGACTCGCCGCTCTCCCAGGTCGTCCGGCCGCCGCTGACGGCGCTCACCCGCGACATCCCCGCGTACGGGGCGCACGCCGCCCAGCGGCTGCTCGCGCTTATCGCGGGCGAGAGCGTGCCCCCTTACGAGGACCAGGCGGCCGTGCTCACGCCGCGCGGCAGCACCGGGCCCGCTCGCCCATAACTCCTTTTTCCTGTTTTACGGCTTCGCCGGGGTTGCCCGCACACGCCGTAGACAGGTGCCGTCTGTCCTGGCCGGTCGTGAAGGCTCACGGGTTGTTCGCCGTGACGGAGCGCCTTCTGGGCCGGGTCCGTGGTCCGGGGTGGTCCCGGCGCGTGCCGCGGGCGGGCGCAGGCGGCTGGCAGACCACCGGGCCCGGCCCGCGGCACGTGCCGTCCCCTCCTTCGCGGCACGTTGCCTGGAACCGCCCCCGCGCCCCCCGCGCTGAGACGACTCCCACCATGACGGAGTGCGGAGAGGAACGCCTGAGTACGCCTATACCTAAACGAGATGGGAAATCGCACGAACTGTGACCGGAGCCCTCGTCCCAGTCTTGACAATTTTTTTTGTCGGCATCTACTCTCATTCCCAGGGAACGGAGGAAAACATGAGCAAGGTCATCTCGGCGGACGGCACCTCCATCGCGTACACCCGCGCAGGCCAGGGCCCCGCCGTCATCCTCGTGGACGGCGCCATGAGCTACCGCGGGCAGAGCATCAACACCGACCTCGCCACCGCGCTGGCCGCGAGCTTCACGGTCTACACCTACGACCGGCGCGGCCGCGGCGAGAGCGGCGACACCAGGCCGTTCGCCCCCGAGCGCGAGATCGAGGACCTGGCCGCGCTGGTCGCGGAGGCCGGAGACGCGGTCCGCCTGTACGGCACGTCGTCGGGCGCCGCCGTCGCGCTCGCGGCCGTCGAGAGCGGGGTGCCGGTCGAGAGGCTGGCGCTGTACGAGCCGCCGTTCATCGTGGACGGCAGCAGGCCGCCCATCCCCGACGACTACGTGCGCCGGCTCGACGAGATGGTCGCCGAGGGCCGCGGCGCCGACGCCATCCGCTACTTCATGCGCAGGGGCGTCGGCCTGCCGGCGGTGGTCGTGGCCATGATGCGGTTCATGCCCGCCTGGTCGACGCTCAAGGCCGTGGCGCACACGCTCCCGTACGACGCGGCGTTCGTGGCCCCGTACGAGCACGGCACCCCGTACCCGGCGTCGAGCTGGGCCTCCGTGAAGGTCCCCACGCTCGTCATGGACGGCGGCAAGAGCCAGGCATGGATCCGGAACGCCGCCAGGTCGCTGGCCGAGCTCCTGCCCCACGCCGAGCACCGCACGCTTGAAGGCCAGACCCACATCGTCAAGCCGGCGGCGCTGGCGCCCGTGCTGGAGGGTTTCTTCCGATGAGATTCCGCACCACGGTCGAGCTGGGCGGCAAGACCGCCACGGGATTGGAGGTCCCGGCCGAGGTCGTCGAGGGGCTCGGGGCCGGCAAGCGGCCCTCCGTGACGGTCACGATCAACTCCCACACCTACCGCAGCACGGTGGCCCCGATGGGCGGCCGGTTCATGCTGCCGCTCAGCGCGGAGAACCGGCAGGGCGCGGGCGTGGCGGCAGGCGACGAGGTGGAGGTGGAGGTCGCGCTCGACACCGCGCCCCGGGAGATCGAAGTGCCCGCCGATCTGGCCGAGGCGCTCGAGCACGCCCCCGAGGCGAGGAAGTTCTTCGAGAGTCTGTCCTATTCGCGCAAGAGGCGGTACGTGCTGCAGATCGAGGGCGCCAAGAAGCCGGAGACCAGGCAGCGGCGCGTCACCGACACGATCGCCAAGCTCGCGGACGGCATCGGGTGAGACATTTGCCCAGCGTAAAGCGCCGTCCGGCTGGAGAGAGGCGCGTAACGCGGTGTTCGGCGGGTATGCGGCCACCATGACTGAGGGCTTTGAGAGCGACACGCTGTGGGATGAGTTGCATCGGCCGGTGAACATGAACTCCGAGGAACTGCGCGCGCACGTGCCGCCCGACCCCGAGCTCATGTCCGTGGGCCACGATCGGCTGAGGGGGTAGACCGCCATGGTCGAGCCGAGCCGGTGGATCGAGGGCTACGTACGGGCCTGGAACACCAACGATCCCGACGACATCTCCGCACTCTTCACCCAGGACGCCCTCTACTACACCGAGCCGTACAGTTCGCCCTGGCACGGGCGTGACGACATCGTCTCGCAGTGGCTGGGGCGGCAGGACAAGCCAGGTGAGGCCACGTTCGAGTGGCATCCGGTGTCCGTGACCGATGACGTCAGCGTTATCCAGGGGGTCACTACGTATCCGGACAAAACGTACAGTAATCTGTGGGTGATCAGGTTCGTACCCGACGGCCGCTGCCGCGAATTCACCGAATGGTGGATGAGACACGACGTCAAATGATGCAATGGGCCGAACCGTCTTCATCCGAGGAGATCCGTTGAGAGACAACCTCGACCTCGCCGCGAGCGCCCAGGAACTGGCTGACGCCGCCCCGACGGGATCGATCGACCACGCCGCCGCTTCGTCCGTGGCCATCACGCTTGCCACCACCCGCGACATCTCGCACGCCAGGAAGACACTGGACGGGGTCGCCCCGGACGAGGTCCGGGAAGCGGCGGTGGCACTTTTCGAGCGGTTGTCCGCAGGCGCCTAGCACACGGCCTTGCTCCCCGGTCGCCCCGCAGGTCCGGCGACCGGGAGTAACAGGCTGTCCGTCGGCGGGCTAAGAGGCCGAGGTGGTGTGGCGCTCGAACACCCGGTTCGTGACGCGCGAGGCGACGACCGTGAGCAGCCAGAAGTACTTGCCCCAGGAGGGGCTGACGAAGCTCACCGGGATCGACAGGAGGAACACCGCCGCCGCCGTGCCCGTGCCCACCACCAATCCGCGCATCGAGTGCGTGGGCGTATCGGCACGCAGGAGGTGAGCGCGGATCGCGTGGCGCGTCATCAGCACCATGAGCAGCGCGATCGCGCTGATGACGATGGCGTACAGGACGGGGCCCAGGATGAGATCCCCGACCGCGGTGCTCACCCGGGTGGCGAACGGCACCACCACGATGAGGAACAACCAGGTGAGGTTGTACCGCCGCAGCGTGGCGTCCACCACGTGGATCTTGCGGAAGTACTGGTGGTGGGCGACCCAGAACGCGGCGATGACCCCGAAGCTGATCACGAAGCTCAGGTACTCGTCGGGGAGCAACTCCACGAACGAGTGCCAGACCTCGGCGTCCGTCCGCCCGTGCGGTACGGGCAACTCCAGTGCGAGTAGCGTCATCGCGATCGCGATCACCGCATCGGAGAAGAAGACCAGCCGATCGCGGACATGCCTTCGGTCCTCTTCGTCCGAGAAGTGAGGAGAGTTCTGGCTGTCCGCGCTGCCCTTGTTTAACACGGTTTGCAAGTGTGCCACGGATGGGGTCGCCGCACTCAGGCGCACAGGCGTTCAGGATCGCCCAGGCGGGCTTGTACGGCGCGGCGGGCGCGGTCCGGCGCCCGCGGGTCGCGGTGCAGCTGGATGGCGTGGTTCAGGGCCATGACCATGCCGAGCAGTTCGAAGGCGAGCTGGTCGGGATCCGTCAGCTCCGGCAGGTCCCCGGCGTCCACCGCGCGCTGGGCCTCCTTGCGCAGCCGCCCGCGCCAGGCGTCGAACCGGGATTCGACCGCGTCCCGCACCGGCCCCCCTCTGCCGTCGAACTCGTGCGCCGCGGCCACGAAGAAGCACCCGCCGGGGAAGACCTCGCGTTCCAGGTACGAGATCCACGCCTCGCAGAGCACCCGCAGCCGGGTCAGGCCGGGCGCGGCGGGGAGGGCGGGCTCCCAGACCTCGGCGCGGAAGATCTCCCCGGCCCGGTCGAGGACCGCGAGCTGCAGCGCCTCCTTGGAGCCGAAGTGCCCCAGCACGCCCGACTTGCTCATGCCCAGGTCGCCGGCGAGGCGGCCGATGGTCAGCCCTTCGAGCCCCTCGGCCGAGGCGATGGCGACTGAGCGGTCGAGGATGGCCGCACGCGTGCCGAGGGCTTCGGCGACGGACCTACGCGGACTCATGGCGCATACTTTAGCGTCCGAACGTTCGCTTGCTATAGTCCGCCCATGAACGGATCACGACTTGTCGCCACAGGCCACTATCAGCCAGCAAAAATCCTGACAAATGAGGATTTGGCGACCATGGTGGACACCAGCGACGAGTGGATCAGCAAGCGGGTCGGCATCCGTACCCGGCATGTGGCCGGGCCCGAGGAGAGCGTGGCCGACCTGGCCGGGCACGCAGCCGCCAAGGCCCTGGCGGCGAGCGGCCTGGACGCGTCCGACATCGACCTCCTGCTCATCGCCACCTGCACGCAGACCGAGCGCGCCCCCAACGTCGCCTCCCGCGTCGCCGCCAAGCTCGGCGTGCCGGGCGCGGCGCTGATGGACATCGGCGTGTCGTGCTCCGGCTTCACCCACGCCCTGGCACTGGCCGACCACACCATCCGGGCGGGGGCGGCCACGAACGCCCTGGTCGTGGGGGTGGACAAGATGACGGCGGTCACCGACTGGACCGACCGGACCACGTGCGTGCTGACCGGCGACGGGGCCGGCGCGGCCGTGGTCAGCGCGGCGGCCGAGGCGGAGATCGGCCCGGTGGTGTGGGGCTCCGCGCCGGAGCTGGGCACCGCCGTACGCATCGAGGGCACTCCGACCCGCTTCTCCCAGGACGGCCAGACCGTCTACCGGTGGGCCACCACGCAGCTCCCCGCCATCGCCCGCCGGGCGTGCGAGCGCGGCGGCGTACGGCCCGAGGAGCTGGCGGCGGTGGTGTTCCACCAGGCGAACCTGCGCATCATCGAGCCCGTCGCCGCAAAGCTCGGCGCGGTCAACGCGATCGTGGCGCGTGACGTCGTGGAGTCGGGGAACACCTCGGCCGCGAGCGTGCCGCTGGCGCTGTCGAAGCTGCTGGAGCGGGGCGAGGTCCGGCGCGGGGCGCCGATGCTGCTCTTCGGGTTCGGGGGGAACCTGTCCTACGCGGGCATGGTCGTACGCTGCCCCTGAGCATGCCTTCAAGCGGTCAGGAGATGCCCGGCGGGGAGGTGGAGTCGCGGATCACGAGCTGGCAGGGCATCTTGTGGATCCCCGGCGTCGCCTTGCCGTCGATGGCGGCGAAGAGGTGCTGGGCGGCCGTCCTGCCCAGCTGTTCAAGGTTCATGTCCACCGTGGTCAGCGCGGGCCGGGTCTCCGTGGAGAGCACCTCCCAGTTGTCGTAGCCCACCACCGCGATGTCGTCCGGCACCCGGCGCCCGCGTTCCCTGGCCGTCTCCACGAAGCCGGCCGCGATCTGGTCGCTCCCGCAGAACACCGCGTCGACCTCCGGCTCGGCCATCAGCAGCATCTCGGACGCGTGCCGCCCCCACCGCTGCGACCACGGCCCCGAAAGCGTCTGCCCGGCCTGCGCCACGCCCGCCTCCTTGAGCGCGAGCCGTAGGCCGTCCTCGCGGTCGCGCGCGGCCTTGTAGTGCGTCGGGCCGGTGATGTGCGCGATCCTGCGGCGCCCCATGGCCAGCAGGTGGTTGACGGCCATGGCCGCCGCGCCCACGTCGTCCGGCACGAAGGACACGTCCGACGGGTCCTCCGACGGGCCGTACGCGTACACCACGGGGACCGGGAGGTCCTTGCTCACCGACGGCCGCGGGTTCGTGCTCTCGCCCACCACGATCAGCCCGTCCACGCGGCGTGACAGCAGCGCCCGCACGTGGTGCTGCTCCCTGATCGCGTCGCCCCGCGCGTCGCAGAGCAGCACGGCCATCTCGCCGGCGCCGAAGGCGTCCTCCGCCCCGAGCAGCACCGGGATGCCGAACCGGCCGACGCTGTCGGAGGTCAGCAGGCCGACCGTGCGCGTCTGCCCTGAGATCAGCCCCCTGGCCAGGGCGTTCGGCTGGAAGGAGAGCTCCGCGGCGGCGGCGAGCACGCGCTCGCGCGTCGCCGCCCGCACGTCCTGGCGTCCGTTGAGCGCTTTTGACGCCGTGGCGATCGATACCCCCGCCAGCGAGGCCACATCATTGATGGTCGCCCGCTTACCCGCCATGTTCGAAACCCTTTTCGGTCGCTGTGAACTGCATAGAACCTTAGCACCCATTGACATGGACACTTGTTTCTTCTACGTTTCCGAAAACCTTTAAGTCCAGGAGCACATCATGAGACGAAGGCTGGCCGGGATCTCCCTACTCGGTGTGTTAGCGCTCACAGCGGCGGCCTGCGGCAGCGGCGGCGGCGGCGGTGGGGGTGGAACGCCGTCGGCGCAGGGCCCCGTGACGATCACCATGTGGACCCGCGCGGCCACCCAGACGCAGAGCGAGCGGCTGGTCAAGGCCTACAACAGCAGTCACAAGAACCAGGTGAAGCTCACCGTCATCCCCACCGACAACTACCAGCCCCGCATCGCCGCCGCGGCCGGCGCCAAGCAGCTGCCCGATGTGTTCGCGTCCGACGTCATCTTCGTCCCGAACTACACCTCGCAGGGCCTGTTCATGGACATCACGGACAGGATCGCCAAGCTGCCGTACAAGGACAGCCTCGCTCCCTCGCACATGAAGCTCGGCACGCTCGACGGGAAGCAGTACACGCTCCCGCACACGCTCGACCTGTCGGTCTGGTTCTGGAACAAGGACCTGTACCAGAAGGCCGGGCTCGACCCCGAGAAGGGGCCGAAGTCGCTGAAGGAGTTCGCCCAGCAGGCCACCACGATCCAGGAGAAGCTGGGCAAGGACGGCAAGGTGCACGGCACCTTCTTCGGCGGCAACTGCGGCGGCTGCTACGTGTTCACCTTCTGGCCCTCGGTCTGGGCCGCCGGCGCCCAGGTCATGAACACAGAGGGCACCCAATCGCTCAACGACCAGCCCGCGATGACGAGCGTCTTCCAGATCTGGCGCGACCTCTACGAGAAGAAGGTCACCGGCCCGACGGCCAAGGAGGAGCAGGGCCCGACCTGGACCGGCTTCTTCCCCAAGGGTGAGATCGGCGTCATGCCGATGCCCTCGACCACGCTCGGCCTGATGCCCAAGGACATGAAGATCGGCGTCGCCCCGATCGCGGGCCCCGACGGCGGCGAGTCGACGTTCGTGGGCGGTGACTCCGTCGGCATCTCCGCCACGTCCAAGAACCCGGACGCGGCCTGGGACTTCCTGTCCTGGACGGTCTCCGACGACGCCCAGGTCGAGGTCATGGCCAAGAACAAGGACGTGCTCGCACGCACCGACCTGGCCGGCAACAAGTACTCCTCTGAAGACCCGCGCGTGGTGCTGATCAACTCGCTGGTGGCCAAGGGCCAGACGCCGTACGCGCTGCGCTTCGGCCAGACCTTCAACGACCCGCAGGGGCCGTGGCTCCGGCTGGCCCGCGAGGCCGTGTTCGGTGACGCGGCGAAGATCCCCCAGCTCAACACTGAGATCACGAAGTCGCTGCAGCAATGACCTTGACGATCATCCGATCCGGGCGGCGGCCGGCTCACTCCGCGCCCTCCGCCCGGTGGCGGAGCAGGAAGGTCCAGGGCTGGCTGTACGCGGCTCCGACGGCCGTCATCGTGGGGGTGCTCTTCATCGTGCCCCTGGTGCTGGTCGTCTGGATGTCGCTCAACCGCTGGCCCCTGCTCGGCCCGGCCACGCTCAACGCCCCCGACAACTACCTCAAGATCGGTGACAACCCCCTCTTCGTCGACGCGGTCCTCTTCACGCTGAAGTACACCGCCATCACGACGGTCCTGCTGTCGGCCGTCGCGCTCGGCCTGGCCCTGCTGGTGCAGGACCGCAGGCCGGGTATCGGCTTCTTCAGGACCGCGTTCTTCCTGCCCGGCGCCGTGGGCTTCGCCGCCGCCGGTCTGCTGTTCTACGGGATGCTGAACAACGACTTCGGCCCCATCGACCCCATGCTCCAGGCGCTGGGCATCACCAGCGAGCCGGTCAAGTGGATCGGCACGCCCAACATGGCGCTGTTCTCCACGATCGCGCTGGTGCTGTGGCGCTTCGCCGGGTTCAACATGCTCATCCTGCTGACGGGCCTGCAGGCGATCCCGACCGAGGTGTACGAGGCCGCCAGGAGCGACGGCGCGAACCGCTGGCAGGTGTTCACCAAGATCACGCTGCCGTTGCTGCGCCCCACCCTCGCGCTGATGCTGATCCTCAGCGTCACGGGCTCTTTGCTGGCCTTCGACCAGTTCTTCGTCTTCACCAACGGCGGCCCGGACAACAGCACGGTCTCGATGGTCATGGTCGTCTACCGCGACGCGTTCTTCCGCTTCGACCTCGGCGGCGCGGCGGCGCTCTCGGTCGTCCTGCTGGTCGCCCTCGTCGGGCTCAACACGGTGATGATGCGGAGGCTGCGATGAGCCGGTATCTCACGCTGTCCGCCCTGGCGGTGCTGTTCCTGTTCCCGCTGGTGTGGAGCGGCTACGCCTCGCTGGAGGAGCCGTCGAACTACCTGGAGATGGCCCGCTTCGGCGAGGGGCTCGGCACGTACGCGACCAACAGTCTGCTCGTGTCGGTGATGACCGTGGCGGGCACGCTGGTCATCTCCGCGCTCGGCGGCTACGGCTTCGCCCGCTTCGACTTCCCGGGCAAGAACGTGCTGTTCCTGGCCACGCTGGCCATTCTCATGGTGCCGTACGCGACGATCCTGATCCCGCTGTACGTCCTGCTCGGCTACATCGGCCTGCAGAACTCGCTCGTCGGCCTGTCGCTGGTGTTCGTCATGTTCCAGCTGCCGTTCGCGCTGTTCATGATGCGCAACGCGTTCGAGGCGCTGCCGCGCGAGCTGGAGGAGGCGGCGTTGGTGGACGGGTGCGGCACGTTCGGGGCGTTCGCCAGGATCCTGCTGCACGCCGTGCGGCCCGCGCTGATCACGGTGGGCCTGTTCGCGTTCCTCGCCTCGTGGAACGACTTCTTCGCGCCGCTCATCCTGCTCAACGACGGGTCCTCGTTCACCCTGCCGGTGGCTGTGGTGAGCATGACGCAGCACACGTTCGGCGCGATCGACTACGGAATGCTCCAGGCCGGCGTCATGGTCATGGCCATCCCCTGTCTCATCCTCTTCATCGTGTTGCAGCGCCACTACGTGCGCGGATTCATGTCAGGAGCTCTGCGTGGCTAACCCTGTCCTGCCCTCATCGGGCGTTCTGTCCCCCCTCGGCCTCGACGCGGTACGGCTGAACCCCGGCTTCTGGGGCGACCGGGCCGCGCTCAACCGCGAGGTCACGATCGCTCACTGCCAGGAATGGGAAGAGCGAGAAGGCTGGATCGGGAACTTCCGCGGCGAGCGGCCCCGCAGGGGGCGGGAGTTCAGCGACTCCGAGATCTACAAGCTGCTGGAGGCCATGGCCTGGGCCGACCATCCCGGGCTCCCGGCACTGGCCGAGACCGTGGCCCAGGCCCAGGAGGGCGACGGCTACATCAACACCCGCTGGTCCGGCAGCCGTTACACCGACTTCGAGTGGGGCCACGAGCTCTACTGCTACGGCCACCTGATCCAGGCGGGGGTCGCCCGGCTGCGCATGCACGGTGAGGACCGGCTCACCCAGGTCGCCGTCAAGGCCGCCGACCACGTGTGCCGCCGCTTCATGGAGGGCACCAAGACGTGCGGCCACCCGGTGATCGAGATGGCGCTCGTCGAGCTCTACCGCGTCACCGGCACCGAGCGCTACCTGGAGATGGCCCGCCGCTTCGTCGAGCGGCGCGGCCTGCCCGCGCTCGCCGACATCCCGTTCGGCCGCGCCTACTACCAGGACGACATCCCGGTCAGGCAGGCGCAGGTGTTCCGCGGGCACGCGGTACGCGCGCTGTACCTGGCCTCCGGCGTGGTGGACGTGGCGGTCGAGACCGGCGACGAGGAACTGCTGAAGGCGGTCGAGTCCCAGTGGGAGCGGACGATCGCACGGCGTACGCACCTGACCGGCGGCATGGGCTCGAGGCATGCCGACGAGTCGTACGGCGAGGACTACGAGCTCCCGCCGGACCGCGCCTACAACGAGACCTGCGCGAGCATCGCCTCGGTCATGCTGGCGCACCGGCTGCTGCTGGCCACCGGTGACGTCCGCTACGCCGACCTGGCCGAGCGCACCCTGTACAACATGATCGCCACAGGCGTGGCGCTGGACGGCAAGTCGTTCTTCTACGCCAACCCGCTCCAGGTGCGGGTGCCGGCGACGCCGCTGGAGGGGGTCAACCACGCGGCGGAGGGCGGGCTGCGCTCGCCCTGGTTCGACGTGTCCTGCTGCCCGAACAACATCGCCCGCACGCTCGCCTCCCTGGCCGCCTACGTCGCGACCTCTACCGTCGACGGCATCCAGATCCACCACCTCACGCCGTCGGAGATCCGGCATGACGGGCTGGCGGTGCGGGTGGAGACCGGCTATCCGTGGAAGGGCTCGGTGAGCGTCCGGGTGCTGGAGGGCGGCGAGGGCCGGATCGGGCTGCGTGTCCCGGCCTGGGCCACGGACGCCACGCTCGCGCGCGTTCCGGCGTCCTCGCCCGACGCGCCGCTGGAGGAGAGCCCGGCGGTCCGGCCCGTCGATCCCGGCTACGCCTACGTCGAAGGTCCGTGGCGGGCCGGTGACGAGATCCGGCTCGAGCTGCCGATGGCGCCCAGGTGGACGTTCCCCGACCGGCGGATCGACGCGCTGCGGGGGAGCGCGGCGGTGGAGCGGGGGCCGCTGGTCTACTGCGCGGAGTCGGTGGCCGACGAGCCGCCGCTGGGCGACCTGACCGCGCGGGTCCAGCCGCCCGTGGAGCACGAGGCAGATGGCGCCGTGGAGCTGGAGGTCGAGGCGTCGCTGGGATCCGGCGACGGCGGCGGCTGGCCGTACGCGCCTGCCTCCGACGGGCGGGTGAGCAGCGCGGACGTCACGCTCCGGCTCGTGCCCTACCACCGATGGGGGAACCGCGGCCCCGCGACCATGCGTGTCTGGCTACCGATCTAGGAGATGCAAGTGCGTAAACCGTTGGTTTGCTTGGCTGTGTTAGCGCTCACAGCTTCGCTTGCCGCGTCACCCTCGTACGCCGCGGAGGACAACCTCGGCATGCCGGTGTTCACCGGCGCCGACCCCGTGCCCGCCGAGCCCGTGGCGTACGACTCCCGCAAGATGATGGACGAGATCTACAAGAAGGAGAAGGGCGGCGACTCGTACTGGATCGACCGCATGCTGGCCAGGCCGGGCGACGATCCGGCGGGGACGTGGTTGATGTCGCGCGGGCGGGCGCTGTTCATGAAGGAGCACGACCCGTCGGTCATCGGGTTCGGCGGGTACGTGGCGTACTGGGAGAGCATCGACAACCGCGGCGCGTACGAGATCTCGCTGGGCACCGAGCTCACCGAGGACGTCGCCAAGCGGCTGCAGATGCCCAGCCACTGGACCGGGAAGTACACCGGGGACGGGCTGTCGGTCGGGGTGAAGAAGTTCATCACCCACGAGAACGTGGCCGTGACGACGCTGGAGATCACCAACACCGGATCCGCGTCGCGTTCGGTGCCGATCACCGTGACCTCGCCCTACACCAAGACGCCCGACGGCGACCGGGAGCTGACCGGGGTCGTCGCGGCCAAGAACAAGCTGACCACGATCTTCCCCCGGCTCAGCGGTGACGGGCTGAAGGTCTCCGACGGCGCGCTGAAGGGCTCGGTGACGGTCGAGCCGGGCAAGACCGTGCGCGCCAAGGTGCAGATGGGCTTCGTCACCGAGGAACTCGCCGGGTCGCGGGCCGAGTACGACGGCTACAAGGGGCGCTCGCCTGAGCAGGCGCTGCGGCGGCAGCTGCAGGACTACAACGCCTGGTGGGCCGAGAACCTGCCCTACATCGACGTGCCCGACGAGAACATCAAGAA
Source organism: Nonomuraea sp. CA-141351 (assembly GCF_050944675.1). Classification (NCBI taxonomy): domain Bacteria; kingdom Bacillati; phylum Actinomycetota; class Actinomycetes; order Streptosporangiales; family Streptosporangiaceae; genus Nonomuraea; species Nonomuraea sp. CA-141351. The sequence continues at coordinate 11,740,981 of NZ_CP191982.1, read as the reverse complement.
GTTCGTGTACTACCGCTGGTGGCTCATGCGCTTCAACTTCCTCGACGCCGACATCCCCGGGAACGACTTCCAGTTCCCGACCTCGGTCGAGGGGGCGCTGGGCTACAACAACGCGATCGTGCTGACCGTGCCGATGTTCCTGCAGGACCTCAAGTACCTGCGGGACCCGATCTACTCGTACGGGCCGTGGGTGTCAGTGGGCGAAGTCTCACGAAACTCGAAATATACGGACAATCCGGGCGATCCCGAGAACTGGTCGAACAGCTACACGCAGTACATCTCGGCCTCGGCCCTGGAGAGCTACCAGATCCACGGCGGGCAGCCGTCGATCCTGCGCAACCTCGCCCGCTACGCCGAGAAGGACGTGTACGGGCAGCTCGACGCGTACGACTCCAACAAGAACGGCGTCATCGAGTACGACTGGGAGGCCATGACCGGCAACGACGCCGACGCGGTGTCGTTCCACTACTACGACCGGGCCAACGAGCGGCTCGAAGGTGCCTACGTCTACGCCAACGCGATGGCGGCGGCGCAGGCGTACGAGCTGTCGGGGAACGCGGCGCCGGGAGGTCGGTCGGGGTCGGTTGGTTGGGAAAAAAAGGCCGCCGAGATGCGCGGCGTGGCCGACAAGGTCAAGAACGGCATCCTCACCCTGCTCTGGGACGACAAGGACAAGCTGTTCAAGCACCGCGACCTCCAGACGGGCAACCTCATCCCGTGGAAGGAGTCGAACAACTACATCCCGTACGCCACCGGGCTGGTGCCGACGGACGACCCGAAATACCGTGAGGCGCTCCGCCTGTGGGCCGACCCCGCGGAATACCCGATATTCCCGGCGTACACGGCTAACCAGAAGGACAAGGCGGAGGCCGCGGCCGCAGGGAACCCCGGCTCCAACAACTTCTCGCAGATCAACTCCACCCGGAACTTCGCGCTGTTCTCCAAGGCGCTGCGGCAGTACACCTCGCCGTACATCACGGCCGACCAGTACAAGCAGCTCCTGTACTGGAACGCCTGGTCGCAGTACATCGGCGGCGACACCCGCTACCCCGACGCCAACGAGTTCTGGGCGAACTGGAACCCCACGACCAAGAGCATCGACTACCGCTCCTGGATCCATCACACGATCCTGGGCAGCAGCAACTGGACCGTCATCGAGGACGTCATGGGCCTGCGCCCGCGTTCGGACGGCAAGGTCGAGCTCTGGCCGGTGGACATCGGCTGGGACCACTTCACCGTCAACGGCATCAACTACCGGGGCAGCGACCTGACCATCGTCTGGGACAAGCCGGGCGACGGGAAGAAGCACTACGCCGGGGTGCCCGAGGGGTACTCGATCCTGATCGACGGCAAGCGCAAGGTCACGCTGTCCGGGCTCGCGCACGCCGTCTGGGACCCGGCGACCGGCAAGGTCGAGGGCGGTCAGGTCGTCTACTCGGAGAAGGCCGGGTCGATGAAGGCACCCGCCGAGGTCAAGCTGACCGGCGACCGCGTCGAGGACCTGTTCCAGAAGGCCGGCGTGGACCTGCGCTCCGACCGCCAGAACCTGGTCAGGTCCGCCACCGCCTCCCACGGCGACGCGGCGGGCGCGGCCGACGGGTTCACGATCAACGAGCCGTACTGGGGCAGCAAGGGCTCGGGCAAGGCGCAGGACTGGCTCGAGGTGGACCTCGGCTCTGCACAGCCGGTGGACCTGGTCAGGCTGTACTTCTACAACGACCGCAAGACGACCGGGTACAGCGAGCCCGCGTTCTACTCGGTGCAGTACCAGGACGGCGACACGTGGAAGGACGTGCCGAAGCAGGCCAAGGCGCCGGTCTATCCCCGGGCGAACCTCAACGAGGTCCGCTTCCCGGCCGTCACGGCGCAGAGGCTCCGGGTGCTGGTCACGCACCGGCCCGGGTACGCGACCGGGCTCAAGGAGGTCCAGGCGTACTCGACCGGCGCGCGGCCGCCGTCCGCGTCCAACAAGGCGCCGTACGTGCTGGCCGTGCCGGACGCGACGTTCAGCCGTCCCGGGCAGGCCCGCGTGGACGCCGTGGTCAAGGACGACGGGCTGCCGTCGGGCACGCTGACCACGCAGTGGTCGAAGGTGGACGGGCCGGGTGACGCGTTCTTCACCGACCCGGCCGGCACGAGCACGGTCGTCTCGTTCACGGAGGCGGGCACGTACCGGCTGAAGCTGACGGCCGCGGACGGCGAGAAGAGCGCCTCCGCGATCGTGACCGTCACCGCCGCGGCTCAAGGCGAGCAGGCGAACGTGGCCCCCTACGCCACGCCCACCGCCTCCTACACCTCGCCGTGGGAGAAGGTCACCGCCGTCAACGACGGCATCGACCCGCCGCGCTCCAACGACGGCGCCAACCCTCGCTGGGGCACCTGGCCGCAGCAGGGCACGCAGTGGGTCCAGCTCGAATGGCCCGCTCCGGTGCGCGTGAACAAGGCCGAGGTGTACTTCTTCGACGACGAGGGCGGCGTGCGCGTCCCCGCCTCGTGGAAGATCCAGCAGTGGGACGGCGACTCGTTCGAGGACGTCACCGGCGTCGCCTCCTACCCGACGGCGGTGGACGCCTACAACACCGTCTCGTTCGACACTGTGACGACCTCGAAGCTGCGGATCCAGCTCGAGTCCGGCTCGGCGTCGGTCGGACTGCTCGAGGCGAAGGTCTACGCGATCCCGCCCGACTCGGTGCGCCCCGTGCACGTGCCCACGCTGGTGGACACGCTGCCGAAGCTGCCGGCCACGGTGGAGACCCTGTACGCGGACGGCACCCGCGGCCAGGCAGCCGTCACCTGGCAGCAGGTGACGGCCGACCAGGTCAAGACCGGCGGCACCAGCTTCACCGTCGCCGGGCTGGCCGAAGGCGTGCGCCAGCCCGCCCAGGCCACCGTGTACGTCCGTACGACGTCCGCGGTGACGATCACCTCGATCGCCGAGGAGGCGGTCACGACCAGGGCCGGGGTCGCTCCTCCGCTGCCCAAGACCGTCGTGGCGACGTACAACGACGGGTCCAAGGACAGCTCGGTGGCGGTCACCTGGGAGGCGATCAGCCCTGACAAGTACGCCCAGCCGGGCACGTTCACGGTGAGCGGCCGGGTTTCGGGCACGACCGTTGCCGCCAAGGCGACGGTCACCGTGGAGTAGCTCCCCGGCTCCCTGCCCTGGCCCTGCGGGATCGCGGGTCAGGGCAGGGTCTCCACGAGCCTCCGAAACGATTGGCACCTTTATCCCGATAATGCGGTCATAATCCTCTTCAACGGGAGGCGTGCTCTGGCATCGGAGGGGCGGGGCGAGGGGAATGGCTGGGGGATTCGCCGAGACCGCCGGTGATGCGGAGGCGTCCAGGACCGGGAGAGTGGCGGGCGTGCGGGCCGCCGCCGTCGCCATGGCGGTGCTGTCGCCGCTGCTCATCGTGGTCGCGCTGGCGATCTGGGCCGGGTTACCCGCAGAGTGGACGCCCGCGAGGACGGTGAGCCCACAGACGGCCGCCGGCCTGACCTTTCCCGCGGTGGGCGCGTTCCTCCTGTTCAACCGTCCCCGGCTGAACCTGGCGTGGCTCATGTGCGCAGGCGGTCTCGCGGCGGGGATCAGCGATCTCGCCCAAGCGCTGATGTTCCGTGCCGCCGCCGACGGAGATCTCGTTCTCGGGGGCTACATGCGCCTGCCGGCCCAGCTCGGGTGGGCGGTGTGCGGCGTGACGCTCACGATGGTCCTGCCGCTGTACTCGCCCGACGGCCGTCTGCCCTCTCCTCGGTGGCGGCCGGCCCTGGCGCTGGGCGTCGCCTCGATCACGACCGACTTCCTGCGCGCCGTGCTCCGCGTGCCGCCGGCCACGACGCCGTACCCGCGGGCCATCCCCAACCCGCTGCAGGTTCTCGCGCTCGCCCCGTACGCCGACACGGTCTCGGTGATCGCCTGGACGGGCATCTACGTCTCCATGGCGCTGGCGGCGCTGTCGCTGGCGGTGCGGTTACGGCACGCGGACTCCGTCACCAGGCGGCAGATCGGCTGGCCGCTGCTGGCGTTCGCCGGCTACATCGTGTTCCTGGTCGTGACCGCGTTCGTGCCCGAGATCGGGTGGGTCGCGCTCGGCTGGGCGGCGCTCATCCCGGTCGCGACGGCGTTCTCGGTGATGCGGTACCGGCTCTACGGGATCGACACGGTGATCAGCCGGGCGTTCGTGGCCGCCGGGGTGGTGGCCGTGGTCAGCGCGGTCTACTTCGGCGCCGGGGCGCTGTCGAGCCTGTTCGTCTCCGGCTACGGCCAGGTCGCCGGGGTCGCCGCCGCGCTGTTCGCGGGCGCGTTCTTCCAGCCGCTGCGGCGCGCGTTGCAGCGGGCGGTGGACCGGCTCCTGTACGGGGCCGTCGGCGATCCCGGCGTGCTGGCGGAGCGCCTGACCCAGGCGGTGCGGCGCGGCGACCCGGCCAGGGCGCTGACCTCGGTGGTGAGCGTGCTGCGCGACGGGCTGGCGGTCGAGGGCGTGGCCGTGGAGGTGGCCGACGGCGAGCCCCGTTACGTCGAGAGCGGCCGGGTGGGCACGGGCGTCCGCGAGGTGCCGCTGATCTGGCACGGGGAGCGCGTCGGCCGCCTGCTCGTCGGGCCGCCGGGCCCGCGCCGCTTCCCCACCGCGCACAACGAGCGGGTGCTGGCCACGCTCTCCCCGTACGCGGCGGACGTGGCGCACGCGGTGCGGATGGCGGCGGACCTGCAACGTTCCAGAGAGCGCATCCTGACGACCAGGGAGGAGGAGCGCCGCCGCCTGCGCCGCGACCTGCACGACGGGCTCGGCCAGACCCTCTCGGCCATGGCGATGACCATCAACATGGCCAGGCTCAGCCTGAAGAAGTCCCCGGAGGCGGCCGACGAGCTGCTGCGCGAGCTGCACGCGGGCATGGGCGCCGTCACGGGGGACATCCGCGAGCTCGTGTACGGCCTGCGCCCGCCCGCGCTCGACGACCTGGGGCTGGTCCGCGCGGTGGGCGAGCTGGCCGGGCAATCCTCGCCACCCGCCGAGGTCGAGGTGGAGGGGGACCTGTCGGAGCTGCCCGCGGCCGTCGAGGTGGCGGTCTACCGGATCGTCCAGGAGGCCCTCACCAACGTCCGGCGGCACGCCCAGGCCACCACTACCAGGATCGTCCTGCAGCGGGAGCGGTCGGTGCTGCGCGTGCTGATCGCCGACGACGGCAAGGGACTGCCCGAGGGGCATCGTTCGGGCGTGGGGCTCGGGTCGATGCGCGAGCGGGCGGCCGAGCTGGGCGGGATCTGCGTGGTCAGCGGCGAGCCCGGCGCGGGGACGCGGGTGGAGGTCATGCTCCCGCTGCTGACCGCACCCCTGGAGGCCGGCGAGAGCCACTTCGACGGCCTGTACGCGGAGGAGGCTCCGGTCAGGCGGGAGTGACGCTGTAGTCGGTGGCGCCGCGGAAGACGTCCGCGTTGCGACGGGCGAACTCCGCGAAAGTGGTCGGTTCGATTCCGAAGTACTCGTGGGTGGTCAGGTCGACGGTCGAGCGGCCCAGCCGGCTCCGCTCCTGGAAGAGCTGTGCGAACGCGCTCGCGCGCGGCGGCGGGTACCCGGCCTCCAACCAGGCCCGCTGCTTGTCCTCGGAGGTCACGTCGCAGTAGCGGACCGGTCGGCCGATGGCGTCGGAGATGTGGCCGGCGACCTCGGCCATGGTGAGGGCCTCGGGGCCGGTCATGGCGTACGTCCTGCCTTCGTGACCGGGTGTGGTCAGCACGGCGTAGGCGATTTCGCCGATGTCGTCGATGTCGATCGGGGCCATCGTCGTGTCACCGAGCGGCAGCCGAAGCTCGCCGGAGCGGACGATGTCCGGCACCTCCTCGAAGTAGACCTGCATGAACTGGCTCGGCTGGAGCACGGTCCACGGCGTACCGGAGGCGAACAGGTAGCGCTGGATCTGCTCGTGGCTCCGGGAGGAGCGGAACTTCTCATTGTCGAATCCTTCGACTGAGTCCTTGCCGGAGAACTTCACGATGTGGCCTACTCCGGCCCTGGTCGCCGCGTCGATGAACGTGCACTGGGTCTCCAGCATCTCCGGGCCGGCGTTGCTGATCACCAGTACGCGGTCCACCCCGGCCAGCGCGGACTCCAGCGTCTCGGGCCAGAGCATGTCGCCGTCTACCACGTCGACGCCCGGCAGTGCCCGCAGATCGTCGGCCTTCTCCGGGTTCCGCACGAGTGCGCGGACCGGTGTGCCGTGACGTGCGAACTCGCGCACAACGGCCGATCCGGGGCGTCCGTTCGCTCCTGTGACGAGGATCATCGCTTCTTCTTTCTGTTCGGGAATGATTGAAGGTTACATACAAGTACCTCTTAGTACAATAAAGGAACTAAATGCATCCAACTTGGAACGAGGCTTGGTTAGACTTGGTGGCATGGGAAGCATGCGGACCTACGGCGATGCCTGCGCCGCCGCCCACGCCCTTGACCTGGTGGGTGAGCGCTGGGCTCTGCTGGTCGTACGCGAGCTGCTCCTCGGCCCCAAGCGCTTCAGCGACCTGCGGAACGGGCTCCCGAACGCCGGCCCCAACCGCCTGTCACAGCGGCTGCGCGAGCTCGAGGAGACCGGCATCGTCCGCCGCCGCAAGCTCGGCCCGCCGGCTCGATCCTGGGTGTACGAGCTGACCGACTGGGGACGGCAGCTCCAACCGGTCCTCGTCCACCTCGGCCGCTGGGGCCGGCACTCCCCATTTCGAGACCTCGAGGCCGACATCAGCGTCGACGCCCTCATGCTGGCCCTCCACGGGGACTTCGACCCGGCGGCCGCCGGTGGCCTGGCCGCGGCCTACGTGCTGGTCTTCGGCGACGACCACGTCACCGTGCGCGTCGCCGACGGCCACATCGACATCACCCGCGGCGAACCCTCGGCGCCCGACGCGACCATCACCACCGACACCAGGACGTTCGCCGCCGTGCTGACCAGGAAGCGTGCTCTGGAGGAGGCCGTACACGCCGGCGACCTGGCCGTGTCCGGTGACGTGACCGTGGTCGAGCGCCTGCTCGGCTCCTTCCCCAGGCCGGAAACGGCCGAGGCGCCGAAGACATGAATTTTCGCTCATGTCCCTCGCGCGTTTGAGCATTGGCCCTCATGCCCCTGACCTCGCATAGTGGGGCCCATGAAGCCTTCCCTGCAGGTCGTGGTCGTCGGTGACCACGACGCGACGTACACCCCGCATGTGGCCACCGACGACGCGCTGCGCCACGCCGCCGATCACCTGGGTGCCGGGATAGAGGTCCGCTGGCTGGCCACCGAGCCGCTCGAGTCGGACCTGTCCGGCGTGCGGGCCGCCGACGTGCTGTGGTGCGCCCCCGGGAGCCCGTACCGCAGCCTGCGTGGCGCGCTGGCCGCACTCCGTCACGGCCGTGAGCACGGCGTGCCCACCCTGGGGACGTGCGGCGGCAGCCAGCACATGGTGATCGAGTACGCCCGCCACGTGCTCGGGTTCGAGGACGCGCAGCACGCCGAGTACGACCCCTACGCCTCCAGCCTCTTCGTCTCCGAGCTGGCGTGCTCGCTGGCGGGCAGGACCATGCCCGTCACGCTCACGCCCGGCTCCATGGTGGCGGGCCTGTACGGGGAGAGCGAGGTGAAGGAGCAGTACTACTGCAACTTCGGCCTCAATCCGGCCCACCAGAGCGCCCTGCACGAGGGCGGCCTGCAGGTGACGGGCGTGGACGGCGACGGTGAGGCCCGGGTGCTGGAGCTCCCCGGGCACCCGTTCTACCTGGCCACGCTGTTCGTGCCGCAGACGAGATCGTCGCCCGGACATCCGCACCCGCTGGTCGTGGGGCTGCTGCGCGCGGCGCTATGACGTTCACGCAGCTCAGGATCCTGCAAGCGGTCGCGCGTACGGGCAACATGACCCGCGCGGCCGAAGAGCTGAACACCACGCAGTCCGCGGTCAGCCACGCGTTGCGCGGCCTGGAGAGCGAGCTCGGAGTCTCCCTGCTCGTCAGGGGAAGCCACGGGGTGAGCCTGACCGCCGCGGGGCGTGCCGCCTGCCGCCGTGCCACGCTCATCCTCACCCAGCTCGAAGCCCTGGAGCAGGAGGTGGCGGCGGCGCGCGGGGAGGAGCGCGGCAGCCTGCGCGTGGGCGCCATCCCGAGCGCCAACGCGCGCCTGCTGCCGCGGATCCTGCGGGCGTTCGGGGAAGCGCATCCCCGCGTGCGGCTCACCGTGATCGAGGGCTCGGACGGGGAGGTGCTCGACTGGCTCCAGACCGGCGCAGCCGACATCGGCACCCTGACGGCCGGGGCCGTCGCCGCGGACACGTCCGATCTGGTCTTGCGCCCGCTCACCACCGACCGGATGCTGGCCGTCCTGCCCAGCGGGCATGCGCTGGCCGTACGCCACTCCGTGCCGGTCGCGGACCTGGCCCGGCACCCGTTCATCATGTCCACGGGCGGGTGCGAGCCGCTCATCACGGCGCTCGCGCGAGAGGCGGGGGCGAGCCTGCGCTGCCACTACCGCGTCCGCGACACCAACAGCATCCTCGCGATGGTCGCCGAGGGGCTCGGCGTGAGCGTCCTCCCCGAGCTGTCCCTGCCCGCCCACCACGCGGGCATCCACGCGGTCCAGCTCGAACCGGCCGCGGACCGCACCATCCTGCTCGCCCTCCCCGCCGACCCGCTCCCCGCGGCCACGGCGTTCGCCGAGCTGGCGGGCGCTTGGGCTTGACGCCTGAGCTGGCCTGAAACGTGCCTGTTCGGGCAGTTGGCCATGGGGTGCGTAAGTCGATCCCCAGGGAGGCGAGATGCGTTCATCGATCCCGTTGGGCCGCATCGGGGGCGTGCAGGTGGGGCTCAACATCAGCGTTCTGGTCATCGTCGCGATCCTGGTGTTCGGGCTGGCCTTCGGGCGGTTCCCCGTGGTCTTCCCCGGACACCCCCTGGTCGTCTACCTGGTGGCAGGGCTGGTGGCGGCCGTGCTGTTCATGGCCTCGCTGCTCGCGCACGAGCTGGCGCACGCGATCATGGCGCGGCGGGAGGGCGTCGAGGTGTCGCGGATCACGCTCTGGCTGCTCGGCGGGGTGGCGGAGCTACGTGGTGAACCGCGCACGCCCGGCGCGGATCTGAAGATCGCGGTGGTGGGCCCCGTGACGAGCCTGCTCGCCGGGCTGGTGTTCGGGGCGGTGGCGTGGCTGATCTCGGGGCTGGTCCCGGGCGTGTCGCTGGCGGCCGGGGTGTTCACGTACCTGGCTGCGGTGAACGTGCTGCTCGCCGTGTTCAACCTGGTCCCGGCGGCGCCGCTGGACGGCGGACGAGTGCTGCGAGCGATCCTGTGGATGCGCTGGCACGAGCGGGCGCGGGCGGCGATCGTCGCCGCACGGGCCGGACGCTGGTTCGGGTACGCGCTCATCGTGCTGGGGTTCCTGCAGGTGGCCACCGGGCGCAGCTTCGACGGGCTGTGGCTGGCCCTGATCGGCCTCTTCCTGGTGAACGCCGCCACTGCCGAGGAGCAGCAGACCCGGCTGGGCAGCGCCCTGCACGGGATCCGTGTCGCGGACGCGATGTCGGGGCACCCCGTGGTCGCCTCGCCGGACGAGACCGTGTCCGGGCTCATCGAGCGGGTGATCCTGCGGCACCGCCTGTCCACATATCCGCTGGTGGGCGCGGACGGGTCCTTCCGCGGCCTGGTGACGCTCAACCGGATCCGCCAGGTGAAGCCGGAGGTGCGCGACACCGTACGGCTCGCGGACATCGCCTGCCCGCCGCAGGACGTGCCGCAGGCCCGGCCCGATGAGCCGCTGACCGACCTGCTGGCCAGGATGCAGGGATGCGCCGACGGGCGGGCGGTCGTGCTCGATCCGGACGGGCGGCTGGTCGGGCTGCTGACGCCCACGGACATCAGCAGGACGATCCAGACGGCCGACCTGCGCGGCGCGCTCTCGGGGCCGCGGGGCGCGGACCTCGCCCCGCCGTACCACGGCCATCACCGCGACGCCGCATGACGTGTGGTGCTTTTACGGGACAGGCCGCACCACAGACCTGGGTGTAATGGGCCGTGGTCGTTTGCGCGTCTTGATAGGTTGTTGACGGGTGTGCCGGGAAGTCTGGTCGGCGATCGTTCCGTCGTTCCCAGGAGTTCGCCGCCGATGTTCCCGAAAGCCTCATGACCGTCACGGCCTGGGTCGCGGTGGCCGCGTTCCTGTTCGCGTACACGCTGATCGCCACCGAGAAGGTGCACCGGGTCGCCGCGGCCCTCGGCGGCGCGGGGGTCATGCTGCTGATCCACGCCACCGACGCGGGCGCGGCGTTCTTCGACGAGCACACCGGGATCGACTGGAATGTGATCTTCCTGCTGCTCGGCATGATGGTCATCGTCGGCGTCCTGAAACAGACCGGGATATTTGAATATTTGGCGATTTGGGCGGCTAAACGCGCCCGAGGACAGCCGTTCAGGCTCATGGCGCTGCTGATCGTGATCACCGCGTCCGCCTCGGCGTTGCTGGACAACGTGACCACCGTGCTGCTGATCGCCCCCGTGACGTTCCTGGTGTGCGAGCGGCTGGCGGTGCCCGTGGCCCCGTACCTGATCGCCGAGGCCATGGCGTCCAACATCGGCGGCGCGTCCACGCTGGTCGGCGACCCCCCGAACATCATCATCGCCAGCCGCGGCGGCCTGACCTTCAACGACTTCCTCGTGCACATGACGCCGCTGATCGTCGTGCTGGTGGCGGTGTTCATCGGGCTGTGCAGGTGGCTGTTCAGGGCCTCGTTCCGGTACGACCCCGAGCGGGCCGCGGAGATCATGGCGTTGAACGAGCGGGAGGCCATCGCCGACCGCAGGCTCCTGTGGCAGTCGCTCGCCGTGCTGGCCCTGGTGATGGCGGCGTTCGTGCTCCACCCGGTGCTGCACTACGCGCCGTCCGTGGTGGCGCTGCTCGGCGCGGGGGTGCTGGTGGCGGCCACGAAGGTGACGACCGAGGAGGCCATCCGCGAGGTCGAGTGGCCGACGCTGGTGTTCTTCGCCGGCCTGTTCGTCATGGTCGGATCGCTGGTGGAGACGGGTGTCATCGACCAGGTCTCGAAGGCCGCCGCACAGGCCACCCACGGGCAGCTCGGCCTGACCACGATGTTGCTGCTGTGGGTCTCGGCCGGGCTGTCGGCCGTCGTCGACAACATCCCGTACGTCGCCACCATGAGCCCCATCGTGGCCGACCTCGTGCAGGCCAACGGGGGCAGCGGGCCGGCCAAGGTGCTGTGGTGGGCGCTGGCCATCGGGGCCGACCTGGGCGGGAACGCCACGGCCGTCGGGGCGGCGGCCAACGTCGTCATCCTCGGCATCGCCGCCCGCAACGGCACCCCGATCAGCTTCTGGCAGTTCACCAAGTACGGGCTGGTGGTCACGTTCGTGACCGTGGCGCTGTCGGTGCCGTATCTGTGGTTCCGCTACCTCACCTGAGGGGCAGCACGTCCACACCGCGCTCGTCGTCACCGCGCGGGCCGAAGATGCGGCGCTCGCTCTCCTCGATGCGCACGTCGTTGATGCTCGCCTCCCTGCGCCGCATCAGCCCCGACTCGTCGAACTCCCACTGCTCGTTGCCGTAGCTGCGCCACCACTGCCCGGTGACGTCGCGTGACTCGTACTGGAAGCGGACCGCGATGCGGTCGCCGAGCACGCCCCACAGCTCCTTGCGCAGGGCGTAGTCCAGCTCCCTGTCCCACTTGCGGCGCAGGAAGGCCCTGATCTCGTCACGGCCGGTCAGGAACTCGCTGCGGTTGCGCCACACCGAGTCCTCCGTGTAGGCGAGTGCGACCTTGTCGGGGTCGCACGTGTTCCAGGCGTCCTCGGCGGCCTGCACCTTGATGCGGGCGCTCTCCTCGGTGAACGGCGGGACGGGCGGGCGCGACATGATCGCCTCCTCGGCACTCAGAGAGGAAGCAGCTTATCGAGCGTGATCGGCAGATCACGGACCCGTTTGCCCGTGGCGTGGCGCACGGCGTTCGCCACCGCCGCGCCGACCCCCGTGATGCCCACCTCGCCCACCCCGATCAGTCCCAGCGGCATCGTCGGGTCCGGCTCGTCCAGCCAGTCCACGTCGATGCGCGGGATGTCGGCGTGCACGGGAACGTGGTACTCGGCCAGGCTCGCGTTCACGATCCGCCCGGTGCGCTGATCGACCAGCGTCTCCTCCGACAGCGCCAGGCCGATGCCCATCACGATGCCCCCGCGCAGCTGGCTCGCCACCGTCTTCGCGTTGATCACCCTGCCGACGTCGAACACGCCCACCCAGCGCGACACCCGTACCTCGCCCGTGTCCCGGTCCACCCGCACCTCGCAGAACTGCGCCCCGGACGCGGCCTTCACCCACCGCCTGCGGTCGCGGACGGTCTTCGCCAGGAACCTGAGCATGCCCATCCCGGCCGCGGCCTCCAGATGGTCGCGGCCGGCGCGGGCCAGGATCGCCGCGTACGTCTCCCCACGGGAGCCCTGGTAGAGCCCGCCGTCCCGGGCCTCTGGAGCGGTCACGCCGCGCAACGGGGAGTCCGGCGACTTCCGCGCCAGATCGAGCGCGGCACGCCGCAGCTTGCGGCAGGCCTCCACCACGCCTGCTGCCACGCTCGCCGTCTGCCCCGAGCCGCCCGCCATCGGGCCCTCGGGCAGCTCGGAGTCGCCGATCTCGACGCGTACCGACTTCAGCGGCACGCCCAGCTCGTCCGCGGCGATCTGCGCCTGCGCGGTCGCCGCGCCCACGCCGATCTCGTGCAGGCCACACCGCACCACGACCCCGCCGTCCGCGCCCAGCCGCACGGTGACGCTCGCCGGGAGCTGGAAGGCCGGGTGGTACGCGGACGCCACGCCCATGCCGACCAGCCACCGCCCGTCGCGCATCGACCCGGGCCGCGGATCGCGCTCGCGCCACCCGAACCGCTCCGCCCCCACCTCGTACGCCTCGCGCAACATCCGGTGCGCGAACCGCTTGCCGTCGAGCGGGTTACGCGCGGGCTCGTTGCGCATCCGCAGCTCGATCGGGTCCATGCCCAGCTCCCAGGCCAGCTCGTCCACGGCCGATTCCAGGGCGAAGGTGCCGATGGACTCGCCCGGGGCCCGCATGAACGTGTTCGAGACCAGGTCGAGCTGGACCAGGCTCTGGCGCAGGCGGATGTTCGGGGAGTCGTACAGGTGCCTGGAGGCCGAGGTGATCTGCTCGGGGCCGCCGCCGACCCGGCCCGTCCTGGCGACGCTGGTGTGGATCAGCGCGGTCAGCTTCCCACCGGAGTCCGCGCCCAGCGCGACCCGCTGGGTGCTCGCGGTCCGGCCGCCGACCGTGTGGTAGACGCCCGCCCGGGTGAGCGCCAGCCGTACCGGGCGCTTGGTGGCCCGGGCGGCCAGTACGGCGAGCAGCGTGCCCGCCCACACCGAGCCCTTGCCGCCGAACCCGCCGCCCACGTAAGGGGAGAGCACGCGGACGTTCCCCTGGGGAACGCCGAACCGCTGTGCGAGGTGGCTGCGCATCCACGCGATGCCCTGCGTGCCCTCGTGCACGGTCAGGTGGTCGCCGTCCCACACGGCGGTCGTCGCGTGCGGCTCGATCGCGTTGTGGTTGTGCGACGGCGTGGTGAAGCGCAGGTCCACCGAGACCGCCGCGGTCGCCAGCGCCGCCTCCGCGTCCCCCTTGTTCGCCGCCGCCGGCATCAGCGCGTTGCCCTTCTGCGGGGTGGCGTTCGGCTCCTCGGCCGCGAAGTCCACCACGGCGGGCAGCTCCTCGTACGTGGGCCGCACCAGGTCCGCCGCGTGCCGCGCCGCCTCGGGCGACTCGGCCACCACGACCGCCACAGGCTGGCCGTTCCAGTGCACCTCGTCCGTGGCCAGGTAGTTGACCGACGTCCCGATGACCATCGTGCTGGGGTTCAGCAGGCTCTGGGAGGGCGGGGGCTTCATGGCGGGGGCGTTCTCGTGCGTGAGAACGTCGATCACGCCCTTCACGGCCCGCGCCGCTTCGGTGTCGATGGCGGTGATGCGGCCTCGGGCGATCGTGGCGTGCACGAGCGCGGCGTGGGCGAGGTCCGGGTACGGGTGCTCGGCCGCGAAACGAGCCTGCCCGGTGGTCTTGGCCCGGCCGTCCAGCCGATCGACGGGACGGCCGACGTACTTGTCACTCATCCACAAGCTCCCTCAACGTGGCCACGATCGTGGCCCGGGCCAGCTCGACCTTGAACGCGTTGCCCGGCCGGACGGTCGCGGGGACCAGTTCGGCCTCAGCTGCCCGGCCGAACGCCTCCTCGGTCGCCGGACCGCCGACCAGGGTCCGCTCCGCCTCGTGGGCGCGCCACGGCTTGGCCGCGACGCCGCCCAGCGCCAGGCGGGCCGCCGTCACGGTCCCGTCCCGCACCTCCAGCGCCGCCGCGACCGAGACCAGGGCGAACGCGTACGACGCCCGGTCGCGCACCTTCCGGTAACGGGAGTTGGCCGCGACCGGCGCGGGCGGCAGCTCGACCGCCGTGACCAGTTCGTCCGCGGCCAGCGCGGTTTCGACCTCCGGGGTGTCGCCGGGCAGCAGGTGGAAGTCCGCCAGCGGGATCCGCCGCGTCCCGCGTACGCTCCTGACCTCGACCGTGGCGTCCAGGGAGGCGAGCGCCACGCACATGTCGGAGGGATGGGTGGCGATGCAGTTCTCGCTCACGCCCAGGACGGCGTGGCCGCGCGTGAACCCGCCGAGCGCGTCGCAGCCGGCGCCCGGCTCCCGCTTGTTGCAGGCGTACGCCTGGTCGTAGAAGTAGCGGCAGCGGGTGCGTTGCAGCAGGTTGCCGCCCACGGTGGCCATGTTGCGCAGCTGGGGCGAGGCTCCGGCGAGTATCGCCTGCGACAGGACCGGGTAGGCGGCGCGGACCCTTCGGTCGGCGGCGAGGGCGTTGTTGCGTACCAGCGCGCCGATCCGCAGCCCGCCGCCGGGCAGCTCGTCCACCTCGTCGAGCGGCAGCCCGGTGATGTCGACCACCGTTTCCGGGTGTTCGATGCCCTCGCGCATGAGGTCGACCAGGTTCGTGCCGCCGCCGAGGAACTTCGCGCCGGGGCCGATCGCTTCCACGGCCTCCGCGATGTCGAGGGGCTTCACGTACGCGAACGGCTTCATGGCGCCTCCTGCGCGGCGACGTCCCTGATGGCGTCGAGGATGCCGTTGTAGGCGCCGCAGCGGCACAGGTTCCCGCTCATGCGCTCTCGGATCTCGTCGTCGGTCAGCTCTGTACCGCCTCGGTACGGGGTGACGGAACTGGGCATGCCCGCGGCGTGCTCGGCCAGCATGGCGACGGCCGAGCAGATCTGGCCCGAGGTGCAGTAGCCGCACTGGAGCCCGTCATGGCGCACGAACGCCTGCTGCATCGGGTGCGTGTCCTCGCCGTCCTTCGCGATCCCCTCGATCGTGGTGATCTCCTTGTCCGCGTACTGCATGGCCAGGGCCAGGCAGGCGTTGATCCGCACGCCGTCCGCGAGGACCGTGCAGGCACCGCATGCGCCCTGGTCGCAGCCCTTCTTGGGGCCGGTCAGCCCCAGGTGGTCGCGGAGGGCGTCGAGCAGGCTCACCCACGGCTCGATGTCGAGGGACTCGACCACGCCGTTCACCCGCATCCGTATCTCGGTCACACGCTTCCTCCCTCTGTAGGAGGCCGACGCTAACAGAACAGCGTTCCCTTAACAAGAGAACGGTATTCTCTAAACTCTTGGTCGGTATGCTGGAGCGCGACATGACGAGGGCATTCGTCCGGGCCAGGCGGCCGGAGCACAAGCAGCAGCGGCGCGAGGCGATCCTCGCCGCCGCCCGCGACCTCGCCGTCGCCTCCGGGGTGCGCAACGTCAGCCTGGGCGCGGTCGCGGAGGCCGTCGGGCTGGCGAAGTCCAACATCATGCGATATTTCGGGACTCGCGAGGAGATCTTCCTCATCCTGGCCGCCGAGGAGTGGCAGGAGTGGTCGGCAGCAGTCATCGCCCGGCTCGAGGTCTCGGACGACGCGGTGACGGCACTCGCGGAGACGCTCGTGGACCGGCCGCTCCTGTGCGACCTGATGAGTCACGCCTCGACCTCCCTGGAGCAGAACGTGTCCGTCGAGGCGGCCCGCACGTTCAAGCGCGCCATCCTGGCCGTCATCGCCGACCTGGGCACGCGCGTCTCCCAGGTGACGGGCTTGACGGACAGTGAAGGGGTGGAGCTGGTCTCCGCTGCCAGCGCCCTGGCCGGGGTGCTCTACCCCGTCTCGAACCCCTCGCCGGCCCTCGCCGAGCTGTACGCCCAGGACCCCGACATCGCCGCGACCTGTCCCGTCTTCCTCCCCACCCTTAGCCGCGCGCTCAAGGCGCTGGCCGCCGGCCTCCCCGCGCTCAGGGAGGACTGAGCACGCCGGTCCGCTCGGCGCTGTGTGTGCGCACGCTCCCTAGGGCATTCCGGGAGGGACGGGTTCCGCGGTACCGCGCCGCGCCACGAACACGAACTCCCTGCCCGGCCGGTCGGGTGCGTCGCGTACGTCCTCGACGACGAAGCCGTGCTCGTGCAAGTCCCGCTCGATCTCCGTACGTTCGCGGAAGCGGAGTGTCGATTCCGAGGTCAGCACGTCCCCGTCCGCAGCGAACACGTGCGTACCCCGGAAGCTGACCAGCGGCAGGCTCACGTCCGTCAGCTCGGCCCAGGTCTCGACGTGGCCGACGCCCGGGATGTCCGTCATGCGGTACGTGGTCTCGCGCGTCCACTCCGCCCACTCCTCCCACACGCGCTGCGCCGGATCGCGCGTCTCGAAGACAAGCCGCCCGCCGGGCCGCAGCGCCTCGTACGCGCCACGCAGCGTCGTACGCCATGCCTGCGGATCGACGATCGCCTGGGCGACGTTCCCGGTCATCGTCACCAGGTCGATCTGCATGGGCGGCAGGTCTCCAGCGTCGCCGTCGAGCCAGCGCACCCGCTCCGAACCCGGCTTGCCACGCGCGACGTCGACGGACGCCCGCGCGGGATCGATCCCGGTGACCGTGATCCCGCGCTCGGCGAGCAGCAGCGCGAACACGCCCGTGCCGCACCCGATGTCCAGCACGGACCGCGCGCCGAACTCCTCCGCCATCGCGAGATACGCGTCGAGATCGCTGCGGTCCGGATCGAGTGGGTCGTAGATCGTGGCGAGGCGCGGATGCCCGAAAGTTGCGTCAATCATGGAGGCGAACGTATGTGGCCCCGAGCCCGCGCGGCCACTGCTTTCTAGGCCACCGCGACTTGGCGGCGGTACCGGCCGGGCGCCACGCCGAACTCTCGCTTGAAGGCGTTGCCGAAGGCGAACTCCGACCCGTACCCCACTCGCTCGGCCACCTCCGCCACCGACGCGTCGGACTCGCGCAGCATGCGCGCCCCGCTCATCAGCCGCCACCAGGTCAGGTACGCCAGCGGCGGCTGCCCGACCAGTCCCGTGAAGCGGCGGGCGAAGCCGGCGCGCGACATGCCCGCGTGGGCGCCGAGCGACTCGACCGTCCAGCGGCGGGCCGGGTCGCGGTGGATGGCGTCGAGCGCGCGGCCGATACCGGGGTCGGCCAGCGCGGCGGCCCAGCCGGACAGCGTGCAGGGCTCGTCCTGAGTCTCGAAGTAGGCCCGCAGGACGTACAGCTGCAACATGTCGAGCAGGGACGACACGACGGTGTCCGTGCCGGGACGGGGGGTGTCGATCTCGGCGGCCAGCAACTCGACGGCGGCCCGCAGCTCCGGGTGGCTGCCGAGCGTCGCGGGCAGGTGAATCACGCCGGGCAGCGAGTCCAGGATCGGGTGCGTCCTGTCGAGGTCGAGCCGGTAGCCGCAGGACAGGGTCACGGTCTCGGGCCCGGCGCCGCCGAAATCGGCCGAGGCGAACAGCTCGGAATGCGGGTCGCAGTCCGACTCGACCAGCGGCCGCGCGGGATCGTCGGCCAGCCCGAACGAGTCGCCGTGCGGCAGGAACACCAGGTCGCCCACGCTCAGCGGAACGGGCTCGCCATCCTGGGGAATGAGCCAGCAGGATCCGCGCAGCACCACCTGGAAACCGGCGAACCCAGGCGCCGCGCGGAACGACATGCCCCAGGGCACCCGCCAGGAGACGCGGGCGGAGGTGGGGCGCCCGCACCGCATGAAGGCCACCACGTCGCTCAGCACATCCATGCGACGAGTCTATAACCTGAGACGCTGGCGTATAAATGTTGGACAGCAGCGCATTCAGTATCTCAGTAGGTCTCCCTACGGTGGTTCGCGTAACCGATTGAGGGAGCATTGACATGCTGAAGGTAGGCATCATCCTGGGCAGCACCCGTCCTGGCCGCAACGGCGAGGTTGTGGCGCACTGGGTCCGCGATCTGGCGGTCAAGCGAGGCGACGCCGAGTACGAGCTCGTCGATCTGAAGGACTACGACCTGGGCAACCTGGACGAGCCCGAGCACCCCGCCATGGGCAACTACCAGCACGAGCACACCAAGCGCTGGTCGGCCAAGGTCTCGTCCCTGGACGCGTTCGTGATCGTGACCCCCGAGTACAACAACTCGTACCCCGGCGCACTCAAGAACGCCCTCGACTTCCTGTACACGGAATGGAACAACAAGGCGGCCGGGTTCGTCGGCTACGGCGTGGACGGCGCGCCCCGGGCGATCTCGCACCTGCGGCACGTCCTGGGCCTGCTCAGCGTGGCCACCGTGTCGAACCAGGTCGGGCTGTCGATCCACACCGACTTCGCGGACGGCTTCAAGCCCGCCGCCGCCCAGGAGGACCGGTTGAACCTCGTCCTCGACCAAGTCCTCGCCTGGGGCTCCGCCCTGCGTCCGCTCAGGGGGTGAGCCGGCGACGGATGGGCGTCCCCGTCAGGCGCCCACCCCGGTCCGGCTGTCGTTGAGCCGGGCGTTCGGCACCCACGCCTCGTCGAGCCGGCGGCCGAACTCGCACGGTGGGGCCGCCCGGTCGACCGGGCGGCCGCATCAGCCCTTGGTCTGGTGCCGGGCCGTCAGCGGGCGTCGCGCAGGCGCAGGAGATGCCCGGTGATGTGGTCGCGGGCCGCGGTGACGGCGCGGGCCGCATGATCCTCGACGTCTTGCGGCGGGCGGGTGCCGTTGAAGAGCAGGGTGGCGTAGCCGTGCGTGGTGGACAGGTGCACGTAGACGAAGTCGGCGGTGTCGGCCCAGGAGGTGTCGGTGGGCAGCACGTCCGAGGCCAGGCGCATGAGTACGGCCGTGAGGCGGCGGCTCTGCTCCTGGATGGTCGGTCGGTTGGGCTCGGCGAAGTCGTAGGAGTAGAGGAGGTCGAGTCCGGCGCGGTGCTCCAGGACGTAGCGGGTGTAGGCGCCCGCGGTGGCGGCGAGCCGGTCCACGGGATCGGGCCCGGCACCTTCGGCCGCCTCGACGAGGAGGGCGGTGATGTCGCTGAGGATGGCGGCCGCGCAGGCGGCGAGCAGCGCCTCTCGATCGGGGAAGTGCCGGTACGGCGCGGCCGACGACACACCCGCGCGGACGGCGACCTTCGCCACGGAGAAACCGGCGACGCCCGACTCGGCCAGGAGTGCGAGGCCCTCGCGGATCAGCTCGGCGCGCAGGTCGCCGTGGTGGTACCCGCGTTTCGGCGGCGTGGGACTGCTCACGGCGAACGATTCTCCCTCCCCTTCCAATGTTAGAGTACTCTTACTTAATGTTAGAGCTCTCTTACATCTACGGGAACGAGGACGCGCCATGGAACAACGGACTCTCGGACGGCAAGGGCTGACGGCGTCAGCACTGGGATACGGCGCGATGGGCATCTCCCTGGCGTACGGGCCGTCGGATGAGAACGAGGGGGCCGCGACGATCCGCCGCGCCCACGAGCTGGGCGTGACGTTCTTCGACACGGCCGAGCTCTACGGACAGGGCGAGAACGAGCGGATCGTCGGGGCCGCGCTCGCCCCGGTGCGCGACGAGGTCGTCATCGCGACCAAGTTCGGCTTCGACTTCACCGGCACCCGGGAGGGCGGGGTCGACAGCCGCCCCGAGCACATCCGTGAGGTCGTCGACAACAGCCTGCGCTACCTCGGCGTCGACGTCATCGACGTGCTCTACCAGCACCGGGTCGACCCCAATGTGCCGATCGAGGACGTGGCCGGGACGGTCAAGGAGTTCATCGACGCCGGCAAGATCCGCTATTTCGGTTTGAGTGAGGCGGGGGAGACGACCATCCGCCGGGCGCACGCCGTACAGCCCGTCTCGGTCCTGCAGACCGAATACTCGCTGTTCGAGCGGGATGTCGAGATCCTCTTCCCCGTCCTGCGCGAGCTTGGGATCGGGTTCGTCCCCTATTCGCCGCTCGGCCGCGGCTTCCTCACCGGCCAGGCCAAGCCCGGCGCCGAGTACGATCCCACCGACATGCGCAGCTGGGACGCCCGCTTCCAGCCCGGCAACTACGAGAAGAACCTGGAGGCCACCCGACGGCTCGCCGACCTGGCCGCGACGAAGGACGCCACCGTCGCCCAGCTCGCCCTGGCCTGGCTCCTGGCCCAGGGCGAGGACATCGTTCCCATCCCCGGCACCCGCAGCATCGAGCGGCTGGAGGAGAACGTCGGCGCCGCCGGCCTCACCCTCGATGACACCGACCTGAAGCACATCGCCGAGATCCTCCCGACCGGCGGCTTCGGCGCCCGCTACCCGGAGGGCATGCTCCCCACCTGGGACTGACCCGCCCTGCGTCTGATCTCGTCTCATATGGTGAGCCCTTGGTGAGTCGGGCCCTATCGTGAGGGTGTGTTGACGGTCGGCGTCGATCTCGCCGCGGAGGCGGTACGGACCGCGGTGGCCTGGCTCGACTGGTCGGGCGGCCGTGCCCGGCTCGTCCGGGTGGTGGCCGGGGCGGACGACGATGTGATCGTCGATGCGGTGATGGGCGCGAGCAAGGCGGGGATCGACTGCCCGCTCGGCTGGCCCGACAGGTTCGTCGACTTCGTCACCGCCCACCGCGCCGGCCATGTCCAGGTGCCCGAGGGTCTCGCGGGCCGGGCCTGGCGGCGTGATCTCGCCCTCCGCGTCACGGACCAGGTGGTGCACCAGCAGACCGGGCTCACGCCGCTCAGCGTGTCAGCCGACCGCATCGGCCACGCCACCATGCGCTGTGCCGCCCTGCTGGCCGAGCTGGCGCGCCGGGGCCGGCCGGTCGACCGGCGCGGCGTCGGGGCCGTCGTGGAGGTCTACCCGGCGGCCTGTCTCAAGCGATGGGGACTGCCGTACCGGGGCTACAAGCGCGCCGCCAACCTCACCGAGCTGGGCCTTCTCGTGAACCGGCTGCTGGAGTCGGCGCCCTGGCTGGACCTCGGCGAGTACGAGCCGCTCTGCCGGGCCTCGGACGACGCCACCGACGCCGTCGTCTCCGCACTCGCCGCACGCGCATCGGCCCTCGGCCTGGTGACCGTACCGACAGGGGAGCAGTCCGACGCGGCGTCCACGGAGGGCTGGATCGCCCTACCCACCACGACCCTGAACATTCTGAGAACCTCCGACATCTCATGATGCATGAGATTTCGTACGGCTCTGGGGACACTTCTCCTGACCCCCATAACACTGATCGCACAGCCTGCGGCGGCTGCCGCGCCGGCCACGATCGCGTACGCGCAGCTGACGCAGACCTGGGAACTGGTGCTCACCGACGGAGACGTGGTGGAGGTGCCGGAGGCGCTCGCCAAGGCGCCTGATGACGCGGTCAATGCCGGTGCCCGGGCGCCGTTCCTGGTCAGTGGGGATGGGCGGCATTTCCTTTATTTCCGGAAATCGGACAAGCGGTTCGTCGAGCGCACTCTGAGCAGCAGGGAAAGGGTCGTGTCGCGGAAGTACACGACGGACACGATCTACGAGGAGTGGCCGTGGGTGTCGGACGACGGCAGTTACGTGGTCACGGGTACGTCGGCGCCGGGGCTGGGGGTCTTCGCGGACCTGCGGAAAGGCAAGGTGCTGCCGCCTCCAGGAAAGACGGATGAGTGGGGATTCGTGGGATTCAGCCCGGACGGCAAGCGGCTGCTGCTGGACGGGGAACGGCTGACGCTGTTCGACCGAGGGCTGCGCACCCGGCTGCGGCTGAAGACGCGGCTGGGGCCGACGGCGCTGGCGAACGACTACGTGACGACGGCGGTGCTGGTCGGCACGTACCCCAAGTACCGCAAGCTGCGCCTGCTCAACCTGCGTACCGGCCGCGCGGGCGGCACGGTCACCGTGCGGTTGCCGCGCGGGCAGTACATCGACGACCTGGACTTCGACCGGGCGGGACACGTGATCGTCCGATCGAGGACCAGGACCGGCGTGGCGATCTACCGGGTCTCGAAAGCGACCGGCAAGGCGACGCCGCTACGGACGATCGCAAGGCCTGATGTGGCGGTCTGGGTGCTCCCGGGGGACAGCACGTACGAGCCGTGGACGGAAAAGAAGAGCAAATGAGGCTGTTCCGCGCGATATGGAGCTACGCGTCGGCGTCGTCGGCCTGGCCTTGGCTGATCGCATTGGCACGGTCGATCTCGGCCATGTTCTCCTCGGCCCAGGCCCTGACGGCGGCGAGCGCGACCTCGAGGGACAGACCCAGGTCGGTGAGCCGGTAGTGCACGCGCGGCGGCACGGTCGGCTCGACGCGACGGGTAACCAGGCCGTCGCGGGTCAGGCTCTGCAGGGTAGTGGACAGCATCTTCTGCGACACACCGGGCATCCGCCGCCGAAGCTCGGCGAAGCGCACCTCTAGCGGGGATGCCTGCGCGAGGACCTTGACCGCCATGGACGTCCATTTCGTGCCGATGCGATCCAGCAGTCGACGGGTCGGGCATTCAGGATCGAAGAGGTCACCGCGCACGCCCTTCGCCGTGCCGGCTGGAGAGGAGGTCACCTGCAGCTCACCACCTGTCGAGAAAGTGCCGTCTTGGCCTCGTAGATGAGGTTACCTAATCTCTGGTGGTAACCACTGGTTACCGACTTCGGAGAGATCATGCCTGGTGCCGTCCCTGCCCCCGCCATCCGCCATTCCACCCCTCAGACCTCCCTACGCCGGGTCGCGGCCAACGGCATCGAGATCAACGTGGCGATCGCCGGGGATGGGCCCGCCGTCCTGCTGCTGCACGGCTTCCCGCACACCTGGCGACTGTGGACCGAGGTCATCACCGGCCTCGCCGGGCGATACCGTGTCATCGCCCCCGACCTGCGAGGGCTCGGCGGCACGACGAGAGCAGCGGACGGCTATGACGCCGGCACCCTCGCCATCGACGCCGAAGAACTCCTCGACACGTTGGAAGAACCATCGGCGGCGGTCGTGGGCATCGACGCGGGCGCCCCTCCGGCCTTCTTGCTGGCCATGCGACGGCCCGCCCGCGTACGACGGCTGGTCCTCATGGAGTCATTGCTGGGCCGGCTGCCCGGCGCCGAGGACTTCCTCACCGACGGGCCACCGTGGTGGTTCGGGTTCCACTCGGTTCCAGATCTCGCCGAGACGGTCCTGACCGGGCACGAAGCCGACTACATCGACTGGTTCCTCACCACCGGAACCCACGGCCGCGGTTTGCCACGCCGGATCCGAGACGCCTTCGTCAGCGCCTACACCGGACCCGACGCCCTGCGCTGTGCCTTCTCCTACTATCGAGCCCTGCCCACCAGCGCACGACAGATCCAGAACGCCGTCGACTCTCACCGGCTCACCGTGCCCACGATGGCCATCGGCTCCCACCCCGTCGGCGCCGCCCTCGAACGGCAGTTGCGACCCCTCACCGACGACCTCACCGGCCATCTCATCGAGGACTGCGGCCACATCATCCCGCTCGACCGCCCCGACGCCCTGCTCCCGCTGCTGACATCCTTCCTCGGCGCCGATCAGCACGCATGACCGCTCATGCCACAACCGCCCAGCGACGGGTACGAACGGCGGTGAGGAAACCTCCGCTCGCGGGACCGGGGGCGGGACGGCCGTAGCAGGCGGCGAGTTCGGCAAGATCGTTGATCTGGGGTTGCCAGCCGTGCCGGCGGAGCCAGCCGGGAGCGTCTTGGCCCAGTCCTCCCTTCCACAGCGATGTGTACGGGTCCATCGTCGGCATGCCACGAGCCTGGGCGAGGAGCACGGAGCCGGCGATGTCGCCATGCTCGAAGGCCAGTTGGCTGCCCGGCGCGGACAGCTCGCCGACTGCTGTCAGCAGACGCGCGGCCTCATCGGCCGTCAGGTAGAGCAGCAGCCCCTCCGCCAGCCACGCTGTCGGAGCCGCGTGATCGAACCCGGCCGCGACCAACTCGCCCGACCAGCTCTCGCGCAAATCGACAGGAAGAACGCTGCGCTCGCACGTCGGCACCGCATCGCATCCGGCCAGTACCGCCTCCTTGAAGGCGAACACCTCGGGAAGGTCGAGTTCGAACATCCTCACACCGCCCGGCCACGGAAGCCGTAGGGCACGCGTGTCGAGCCCCGCGGCGAGTAGAACCACCTGTGCGCAACCGGCGGCCGTGGCGGTGAGCAGATAGTCATCGAAGAACCGCGTGCGAAGTACTCCGTGGAAGGCGAACACGGCGCCCAAGGACGCCAGCGGCCCCAGTTCCGCGAGGTCTTCGGCGGATGTGGGCTCCTCGGGGAAGGCCCGGGGCGCAGCGTCCAGGAATCTCTGAGCGTACGGGTCGTTGAACAGCCGATCGTCCCTGAGGCTCTCGCCTGCCCTCACCATCGCCACCCCCAGCGCCGTCTTGGCCACGCCCTTCAGCGAGCCGTGTGGTCCCATCGCTGCCTCCTCTCTTTCATCGCTGACGATACATCGCTGGCGATATTTCTGCAGCGATGTATCCTTCGCGAATGGATGGCGGACAGTTGCACCGGTTGGGGAAGCGCCTCATCGAGCTCTCCTCACAGGTCACCGGCGAGGCCGGCGACCTGTCGCTCACGCCTGGAGAGGCCGCGGTCCTGGAAGACGTGATCAAGCACCCCGCCAGCTCGATCAGCGAGATCCACCAACGGACAGGCTTTGTGCAGAGCCACGTGTCCGCGTCGGTATCGCGCCTCAAAGCGCGTGGACTGGTGGAAGCCGAGACCGACCCGGGCGACGGGCGGCGCACCCGGGTCCGAGTGACCGACGGAGTCCTTCAGGCGGTCACCCGCCGCGCAGCCCGCAGCGTCGACCAGGTGATCGGCCGCGCCATCGGCGACACCGCTCGAGCTCGCCGGACGACCGAGTTGCTGGAGGAGCTGGCCGGCATCCTGCTGTGACTCTCTCCACTTCTACGGCCAAAGGAATGAGGTGGTGGCGCAGTCGCGTGTCAGCATTGCCCCCGGACCGGACCCGCCGACGGGGGATCCGGTCCGTCTCGGCTGCGGGCTACCGGAGCACGGCGCCGTCACCGTCGGTCTGCTCGGCTGGTGATGCAGTTGCTTCGGTCACCCTGATGGCACGTCGCTGGAGCACCAGTGCCCAGATCGTGGACAGGAGCGCGAACACACCGAGGGCGGCGAAACCGAATCCCACACTCGTGTGATCGGTGACGGTAGCCACGAGCAGCATGATGGCGATGGTCGCGGCGAGCCCGCCGCCGTTGGCGAGACCGAAGACCCGGCCGATATCCGCACGATCGGCCCGGGCCATCAGCAAATTTCGCGAGGAGATCCTGGCCTGGCCGAAGACGAACGCGCCGATGGGGACCAGCACGGCCAGTCCGGTGACACCCAATTGTCCCTGAACGACGATGAGCAGGCTACACGCGAGGAAACCTGCCACGGCGATGCGCAAATCGGAGTACCGCTGGGCGAACAGCCGGTACCCGGCAGCGGCGGCAAGGAAGCCGAGGCTGCCCAGAGCGTCTATGACGCCGAAGGTGCCCGCGCCGCGATTGAGCTCGAGCAAGACGTACGTGGGCAAGAGCGCGTTGAAGACAGTGACCACGACACTGCCCTGCGCGTACAGAAGGATCAGGCTGCCCATCGGAAGCGGAAGGTGGCCCGTGCCCGTGTGGTCTACTGGCTGGGAGTCGAGGCCGGTGACAGCCCTGGTTCGGCCGGTGGCGGCCACACACAGGGCGGACACGGCGAAGGTGCCCGCGTTGAAGACGAGCAGGGGTACGGCGCCGAAGACCTGGAGGGCGAGTCCGCCGACGGTCGCGGACAACAGCATGCCGGCCTGAGTGGCCATCTCGTAGTGGCCGTTGAAACGGCGCAGGACCGTACCAGCGGGAACTCGTTCCTTGATCAGCGCCGCGCTCGCCGGAATGAAGATCGCGCTGACCAGGGCGAGCGCAAAGTTCGCGGTGTAGATGCCGACCTCGCTCGCACCGCCCGCGGCCAGCCACAGCGGCAGGCCGAGGGCGACGATCGCGCTTACCGTGTCACAGGCGATCCACAGGAAGCGGCGATCCAGGCGGTCCGCGAGTCGTCCCAGGTACGGAGACAGGACGGCCTGGGGGAGCGCGACCGCGATGAACAACCAGCCCACGGCCATCATGTTCTGCTGTTCCCTGGCCAGCAGCAGCGCCCCGGTGATGAGCTGAATATTGTTGCCAAGCGCGGTTGTGAAGGCCGCAGCGATGAGCAGCCGCATAGGGGACCGGTGGTTGATCTGAACGGGCATGCGCATAGTCTCCGGAGCTTCACTGACATCAAATGTCAGTGAAGGCGCGTTTCTCTTATCCGGGACCGGTCCCCGTTCGTCCCTCGACGTCGTACCGCTGAGGTGGCGGGATGGCCCTCCCTCCGCGTGGCCGCCTTCAATCGATGATTGCGGTGACTTCGGCCTCAATGAGAATGCCGGGCTCAAAAAGGATGTCCACCCCGATCAGCGCCGCCGGCGGCGTAGCGATATCGAACTCGCGGGCCGCCTGTTCGATGCCCGCGTTGAAGGCGGCGTACATCTCTCTCTTCCAGCCTGCGGCGTACCACGTGAAGCGGACGACATCGTGAAACGTTGCTCCTGCCGCATCGAGCGCCTTGGCGACGTTGCGGTAGACCTGGGCGACCTGCCCGGCGAGATCGCCCGGTGCCACGAGTTCGCCGTTCTCGTCCCAGGCGACCTGTCCCGCGATGTGGACCTGCCTGCTCCCCGTCGCCACCGCGACGTGGTGGTAGATCGGGATTCGGACATGCCTGTCAGGGTTGATGAGCGAAACAGCCACGAGATCTCCTAGTCAGTCTTTCAAAGGCAACCGAGCGCCGTGGTCGGCCGCTTCGGCGCTCAGTGGTCAAGAGCATCTGTTCAGTGTCTGGGCACCGGGGCTCACGTCGGCCGAACCAAGACACCCGTGCTCTCTTGCGGTTACTCAGAAACCATAGGAGAGTATGCGCTGACGTGGAAGGGCGCACTTTTCAGTGACTGGGGAACGTAATGGTGACCAAGCCGTTCAGAGGCTCGTCCGACGAGGCGGACCTGAGGCGCGCGGACTCCCTGGCGCGAGAGATCTTCTCGGATGTCGCCAACAAGTGGGCGTTGCTGATCATCGAGGCTCTCGGTGAGCGCACCCTCCGCTTCACCGAGCTGCGCAACGAGGTCGAGGGCATCAGCCACAAGATGCTGACCCAGAACCTGCGCATGCTGGAGCGCAACGGCCTGGCCGAGCGAAAGGTGTACCCCACCGTGCCGCCGCAGGTCGAGTACACCCTCACCGAGCCGGGCCAAGCCCTGCGTGCAACGGTCGATCTCATCTGCGGCTGGACCCACCAGTACTTCGGCCACATCGAGACCGCCCGCCACCGCTTCGACGCCTGATGCGGGTAGCGGACATCGCCGCCGCCACCACGACCGGTTCCACGCGCGAACAGCTTGCCGTCAGGCCCCGATGTGGACAAAGGGTGCCCAAGTCATCGGGCTGCCGGACTCGGAACGTAGGCGCGTGACCGCGCGGTGCAACGCCAGAGCCGGTTCTGTGGCGTCATTTCGGGTCAGTTCCTCGTACACGTCCTGGGCCACCTTGGCTGCGGTGGCGTCGTTCAGCGTCCAGAGGGTGCCGATGACGTGCCGGTAGCCGGCCAGGTGGAACGCCGCGGCCAGATGGATGGCCTCGTCGGTGAGGGCGGTGTCGCCCTGGGCGGTCTCACAGGCCGACAGGAAAGCCAGATCGCCGCCGTCCACACCCACGGCGGTCAGGTCGAGCACGGTCAGGTCGGCGTCGTACAGGGCCAGATGACTCGCCGAAGGCCGGCTGGGGTCCTGGTCGCCGTGGCAGGCGAAGTGGACGCGTGGGTGCGCCGGGATGGCGTCGAGCACCGCCTGCCGAGTGGCGCGGGCCTCCTCCAGCACGACGGCGCGTGCTCCCAGGGCGTCCCGGATCGCCTGCACCTCGGTGGGGACATGGGGCAGGTCGGGGTAGCGGTCGTCCGGGCGGGGTGTGACGCTCAGCGCCGTCACCAAGGTCGTGGCGGACGGCGGCGCAGGAGGCGTGTTCCTGGCGCGAAGCAGGGCTTGCAGGGTGGGCGTGTAGGAGGAGGCGACATACTCGCCGGCCCACGTGGTGGTGCCGCCAGGACGATGCCGGCCGGCGGCGTGCAGCGGCAGCGTGGCCAGCGGCCCGGTCGGGCACCACCAGATCCTGGACACCCCGGGCAGTGCGAGCGCGTCGAGAACCGGCTGCGTCACGGCGTCCCACAGCCACTCCAGGGTGGCCAGCACGGTCTGGGTCGCGGCGATCCAGGCCGCAGGACCCTGGGAGGCCACGGCGAGGGCCTGGTGGAAGGCGTGTGCTCGCCGGGTGGCCTCGTCCTTGCTGAGCCTGGGCAGCGGGAGTACGCGCAGCCCACCGGTCGTGAGCAGCAGCGCGTCGCAGCGGAGGCGGTCCACGTTGACGATCACGACGGGCCCCCGGTCCGCGGTCCGCAGCAGGGTCGCGAAGTCGGGGGGCCGCAGGAACGCCGCGAAACCGGGCAACTCCCGGACCCGGTCGCGCAACTCGCTGAACCGGGCCGTGGCGTCGCGCCGCCGATCCGCCTCCTGATGCGGGGTGAGGCGCCCCAGCGGGCCGAGCTCGCCGGGCTGGATCGATCCGGCGGCCTGCGGGTCGTCGCGGCCGTCCAGTACGGCGCTCACTTCGTCGAACTCGGCTGCGAGCTCCGGATGCCGGGCACGCAGCTCGCTGCGGTCGCTCCTGGTTTCGAGCAACTGCGCCCACAGCACACTCCTGCCCTGCTCCAGGAGCTGGACGGCGGCCCTGGGGGAGTCGCAGGCCAGCGCGGCCGCAGCCGCTTCACCGGCCAGCCCGCCGACCTGTTTGAGCTGGTTCTCCTGGGATGCGCGGTCGAGGCCGCGCCAGGCCGCCAGCGGCAGCAACTCCTGCACGCAGGCGCGGTAATGCTCCAACGCCTCGGCCGGGCTGTCATAACGCAGGCAGTAACCGGCGAGCAGGCGCGTGTGCACAAGGCGGGTCAGAGCGCCGGCCGAGGTCACCCCGGCCGCCATCCGGAAGGCGGCCATGGCGCCGTTGCGATCGCGGGCGCGGCCGCGGCTCTCGTACCTCTCATTCAGCGCGAGGCCGAGCTGGCCGGCGCGGGGTCCCAGCGCGGGATCGTCGAGCGGGGTGGCGGACACCGACGCCTCGAGAGCACGGATGGAGGCCCGCAGGTCGCGGGCACGACGCGTCTCCCAGAACCGCAGGAGCATCCCGTGCCCCACCACATGCTGATGACTTGCCCACGAGGAGTCGTCCTTCCTGGTAGCCGCCAGCCCCTCACTGCCCAGGCGGATGATCTCGGTGAGGTCGTCGCGGTTGCCACCGTCGTAGCGCGTGACGTACAGCAGTGCCAGGCCCTTGGCGACGATGGGACGATGCGGATGGCGCTGTGGCAGCGCGGCCAGTGCCGCCTGGGCCGCCTCGATGGCGTCGTCGAGGTCGGCGCGCTCGCCGTGGACGTCGAAGCGTTCCCGCAACATGCCGGCCTTGTTGTAGAGGAGGACGATCCGCTGCCGGTGGTCGATGGTGGGGACGGCCAGAGCCAGATCGCTGATCTCGATGGCCTCGTCCAGGTCGCGGAGGTCGCCGCGGTGACCGGCCCGCTTCCACAGATTCCCGCTGAGGATCTCGTACGCCAGAAGCAGCACCGGTGAGTGACCAGGCAACTCGGCCAGCACGGATCGGGCGATCTCGACGCACTTGTCGATGTCGGCCGGATCGCCGATCAGCGTGAAGCGTTGCGCGAGCACGGTGGCCAGCTGTAAGCGGCAGAGCAGGCGGCGCAGGTCGCCCACCGCCAGGCCCTCGGCGGCGACGATGACGTCCATGGCGGTGTCGACGTCGGACCGCCGGCCGGTGCGCTGACTGCGTATCCACAGCACGTCGGACAGGCTGATGGCGGCCATCACCCGGCCCTGGGCACCGCCGGGCTCCCGCCATCCCTGCTCACCTGCCTCCACAGCGGCGTCCAGATCGGCGGGCGAGCCGGTCAGCTCGGCCCGGATCTTCAGTGCCTCGGACAGTCCGGCGAGGGCGGTCGTGCGATCCGTGCGGCCCAGCGGTAGCCCGGCTACGGCTCGCCGGTACGCGTCGATCGCGGCGTCGACCGCCGCGACATCCCCCGTGAGGAGGAACTGCTGCGACCTGGCCCGGCCCACCGACAGTAGCGCGCGGGACCGTTGGTCTCCGGTCGGCGCCCTGCGGGCCGCGCGTTCGGCCATGCCGATGGCGGTGGCATTATCCGCCGACCTGCCGCGCGCCGCCCGTTCCAGGAATGCCTCGCTCAACTCGGCCTCGCATGCGGCGCGTAGAGGATTCCTGTCAGGCAGCGCGTCGCGCGCCGCCTGGTAAGCCGCGATGGCCGCCTCCAAGTCGGCAAGATCACCATCGCGCCGGTAGCGGCGCAGCGCCGTCTGGCCGAGCGCGTAGTCGACGAGTCCCCTGTCAGCGGCCTCCACCGCACCGGCGGCCGCCGTGAAGATGCCGGCCGCCTCGGTGGCGTCGGCGGAGGCGGCCCGCAGGTCGGCAGGGTCTCCGGTGACGTCGTATTTCGCCGCCTTGTGCAGGGCGAGCTGGGTCAGAAGATGGCCCCGCAGGGGGCCGCCATCGGGTACGCCGGAGATCGCATCCGTCAGCAGGGCGAGGCTGCGATCCAGATCCCGGCGGTCGCCGCGGTGGCTGAACCGGGCATACAGCGCCCCGCTCAGGCTGATGCGCAGGTTGCCGAGCCGGTGCTCGTCGTGGCCGGGCGAGCCCAGCACCCTCTCGGCCGCGGCGATGGCCGCTTCCAACTCCTCCAAGCTGCCGGTGATGGCGTTGAACACCCTCGCGGACGCCCGGCTCACCTCGTCCTCAAGGTCGTCCCCCGAGGGCAGGTCGGCCTGGTCGCCGGTGATGGAGAACCGGGCGCTGAGCGCCTCGTACAGCTCCTGGCGCAGCTCTTTGTCATCGGGCGTGTCCGCGAGCAGGGCACGGAGCCGGGCGATGAGCTCGTCGACGTCACCCAGGCGCGGGCCCGGGGATATGCGGTTCCAGAGGAGGGTCCGCAGCAGCTCGTCGCCGACCCGCTCGATCGCGGACGATCCGGGATGCGGGTCGCCGAGCGCCTCGCGCAGCACCGTGATCGCCCGGTCCCGATCGGCCCGGTCACGGGTCTCGCCGAAGCGGGTGTAGATCATGATGCCGTACTGAATGTGGGCCAGGTGGCGGCTGGGCAGGTCGGCCGGCATGCTCTCCAGCAGGGCGGCGCAGGCGGCGGTGGTGACAGCCAGGTCTTCGGGGCGCCGCGTCAGGAGATAGCGGTTGGCGAGCACGGACACTTTCGGCAGCTCGAGTCCCCAGCGCAGTGGGCCGTTTCCCGGAAGCAGAGCGAGCGCGTCGTCCATCGTCTCGACCGCGGTCTGAGCGAGCGCCTGGTCTTCGGCCTCGACCGCCCGCGCGCTCATGACCAGCGCCAACTTGCTCAGGTGCGTCGCCAGGCCGGCGTCCCGGTCCTGGTCGGCATCGGAGTCGCCGGCTGTGCGGTCGATGGCGACGGCCTCCTCGCAGAGGATCAGTGCCTCGGCCAGGTCTCCGGCGTCACCCGCCCCCAGCAGCCGCCGCCTGGCGATCGTCAGCCCCAGCTTCGACAGGGTCGCGGCCGACCCCGGTGCGAGGTCGATCGCCTGCCGATACCAGCCGATCGCGGTCTCCACGTCAGCCGGATCGGACCTGGCGTCCCACCGCACGACCAGCGCGTCGGCCGCGCCGGCCAGCACTTCGGCCTCCTCGGGACTCTGTTCCAGGGCCGCCAACATGGCGGCCACGGCCCGGTCCAGGTCCTCCTGCGCGCCCGTGCGGCCGTAGCGCTGCAACAACGCCCTGCCGTACGGCACTCCTGCGTCCGCCTCGTACTGGGTGATGGCCTGGTCGAGGGCGTCGAGGTCGTCCTCGCGCTCGAAGCGGGCCACCAGATCGGCTGCGTTGTCGGCCGTGTGATCCATGTCACTCCAGAGTACGATCTGTGCTCGACGAATACCGGCCGTCCCGTAGTCGGCCGACTCGGGGAACGGATGGTGACCATGACCGAGGCCGAGGCGCGGGCCTGGCTCTGTACCGAGCTGCCCTCCTTACGGCAGGGCGCCGAGGAAGGCGGCTGGACCGCGTTCCTGGAGGACGCGCTGGCCGTGCTGGACGAGGGTGGCACCGCCCTCGACGTGCTGGCGCTCCTCGATCCCGGCTCGTCGGCCGGGCAGGCGAACCAGCGTGGCGACCACCAGCCATACTTGCTTTTCGGCGTCGGTTCCTCTGCGTTACGTGGTGACTACACCTGCCCGGACGGCTGGTGCTCCCGGCGCGCGGATCGGGACGCCAGAAACCGGCCCCCCGTGTGCCCGCTGCGCGGCCGGCCCATGCGCTTCGTCGAGCAGTGACCGCCGTGATCGACGCCCTGTTCACCGAGTTCGGCAAGAAGGCCACGGAACGCTGGCTGACCCCGGCATGGCTGCTCGGCCTCTCCTTCGTGGCCGCCCTGTGGTGCGCCGCCCTCCTGGGCCACGCGCACGCGCTGGACCTCACCATGCTCATTCAGCGGACCCGCTCTCACGTGAACCGGGTCGGCGCCGACCCGGTCACCGTGGCGGTCCTGGCGGCCGTCATCATCATGGCCGCCCTCGCCGCCGCGGGCCTCGCCCGGCTCCTGGTCGGAGTGGTGGAGCGGCTATGGCTGCTGGAGCTTCGGGGGCGCAGGCTCACCTGGCCGGGCCGCCGCCTGGCGTTGCTGGACCAACGGGTGCAGGCCGAGTACCACGGGCTGCGGGTGGCCCTGATCTGGCCCCGGCTGTGGTCGATCCTTGAGGATCACAAGCGTCTGCCTGTGCAGAACGCCCGTGCGGGTCTGGACAACGCGGCGATCACTGTGAGCTGGGGACTGCTGTACGCGCTGCTCGGCTGCGCTTGGTGGCCCGGGTTGCTGGTCGGGGTCGGCCTGGCGTTCGGGGGCTGGAGGCTCGCCCGCCGGTACGCGCACGCGTACGCGACCCTGGTGGAGAGCCTCGTGGATGTGCATCAGGGAGAGTTGGCCAAGGCGTTGGGCGTGGAACTGCGGCACGGCGTGATCACAGCGGACGAAGCCGGCCAGATCAACGCCCGCCTCAGCAAGGGAAGCGCTGATCAGCCAGAACGGCTTCGGCGCAAACGCGGCTGAACAGCGATGAGTGCGCTGTCGCACTAGCTCACTCAGGCAGATAGATGACTCGACTTCCATCGGCGGACGGACCTTGCTGCCAAGATCCGTACCGATCCTCCTCCAACCTGGCTATCGGTGCCGCAGGCGGTCACACGTCGTAATTGCCGGTGCTGCACCTGAGGGGCTTGTGGGTGTCGGTGAAGCCCCCGCTGTCCGTCTTGCCGCCGTAGGTGATGCCGCCGGAGAACAGGCAGTCACCAGAAGAACCTACGTGCATGCGGATCGGGCCGGCGTAGTACGCGTAGCTTCCCGAGTCCGTCTTCTGGTCTCCAGAGTTCCACTGCTTGAGCCACGCCTTGGTCGACGCGGCTTTGCCATAGGCCGAACCGGTGTGCAGGGTCACGACACATGCGTAGGCGTTGCCGCTGTTGTAGAGCAGGTAAGTCCTGGCATAGGTCATGGTCACGTATCTCACGACCTTGTAGCCGCTGCCGCAGACGCCCTCCGGCGTGTAGCCCGCGGCATCGGCGGGGGTCGAGACGGCAGCGAGGGTCGCGGTGGCGACAGCCGCGGCGGTGAGCCGCTTCGTTAGCTTCATGAGTCCCCTATCTCCAGCTAGGAAAGTGCGTGGCACGGTACTACTCGCACGGTGATCGAAGATCGCCATAAGGTGATCATCACTTGAACGATCACGGAAATCATGAGATCGGCCCGCTTGCGAAACCGGCGGTCTGCCCTCCTCGTACCGTCCTGACCCGAGTGGGTGGCTGCCCTCGCGTGGCCTACAGCGATCGTGACTATCTGATTGCGTTGGGTGACGTCCAGCGGGGATCGGCTCTACCTGCGGCACGGGCGCTGAAGCTCTTCATCCTCAGGCGGCCTGGGCGACCCGGAGATTCTCAAGGACGGCGATGGCCTTGCACAGGTAGCCGGCCTTGGAAGGACTGCAGCGTAGCTTGCGGAGGACCTTTCAGCTCTTCGGTTGGGCGTTCGCACGCACGGGCGTCAGCCGTCCCGCGGCCCGGCCCGGAGCGTGTTTCAAAAGCGTTGGGATCGGCCTGAGCCTTCGGTTGCAGAGCGAGGGCTCAGGCCGAGTCTTATGTGGGGTTCGGTGAGGGATGGGGATTGGAGCGGGAGTGGCTCATTGTGCTTTGCCGGGAACGGGATCTTTGCAGCATCGTGGCCGGTTGGATGTGGAGCACTCGTTCACATGCCGTCTCGACGGCCTGCCGCCTCGACACCGAGAATGGCGAGGCCTTGTCGTATCTCGGTCCAGATGTCGTCGATGTCAGTCTTCGCCTCGGCCATGCCTGTCGCGGTGGTGGCGTTGTCGTGGTTGGGGCACTGGCCGGCTTTGAGCGTGCGGAGGTGCAACAGTAGCTCGAAGATCTGTGCCTCTAGGTTCACGTACTCCTGCCTTTCCCTGTCTTTGCGCAGCTCCGGCGGGTTCCCGGGCCTGATGAGGGGCCGGGTCTTGCTGTAGCACACGGTGGCAGACGGGCCGCGTCCACGCAGCCATCGTTCGTGGCCAGGGTGGGGTTCTCTATGCCGGCGCTGATGTTGTTTCTTCCGCGGGACTTGAACGGGCACCATGCGCGAATGGGCCCATGAGCAGGGGAACGGGGAGAAACGACCGATCACAGACGGGCTCGCCCTATGGGACTGGCGTGAGGCGCCGGGCCTAGATCCTGAACCAGAAGCCCGAACTCGTGGACTGCTGAACGGCCCGCACTCCGGCGGGGAGCGGTGATCCAGTTCACACCGTCCCCGGGCCGCCGGGTTCCGGGGTGCCGAATCCCACGCGCCGGGCCCGTACGATGGCCTGCGCTCGGTCGTCGACCCGTAACTTCGCGAAGATGCTGGATACGTGGTTGCGCACCGTCTTCTCGCTCAGGAAGAGGCGGCGGGCGATCTCGCTGTTGTTGAGCCCGTCGGCGACCAGCCGCAGCACTTCGATCTCGCGGTCGGTGAGCTCGGGCAGGGGCCGGGCGGCGCGGCCTCCGGCGGGGGCGGCGGCGAAGTAGGCGAGGGCGCGCTCGGCGATGCCGCTTCCAAAGATCACCTCTCCCAGGACGACGGCCCTGACCGCGCGGACGATCTGCTCCTGCTCGGCGCCCTTCACGAGGTAGCCGCGCGCCCCCGCCCGCATCGCCGTGAAAAGCGACTCGTCGTTGTCGAACATCGTGAGCACCAGGACCGCCACCTCGGGCAGCCGCCTCCGCAGCTCGCCGATCGCCTCGATGCCGTTCGTGCCCGGCATGTCGAGGTCCATCAGCACCACATTCACGCCCAGGTCGGCGGCGAGTTCGACGGCGGCCCGGCCGTCCGCCGCCTCACCGGCGACGACCAGCCCGTCCACGTCGGCGAGCGCCGCGCGCAGGCCGTACCGGAACATCGGGTGGTCATCGGCGATGAGCACCCTGATCGGCTCCTCGGTGGCCACCTCATCCCTCCAGCCTCAGCGTCGCGAGGACCAGTGTGCCCCCGCCGTCGGCGGGGCCGATCTCGCACGTTCCACCGAGCTCGGCCGCCCGTTCCGCCATCGACCGCAGCCCGATCCCCCGGCCCGGCCCGCTCCGCTCGATGCCCACGCCGTCGTCCCGTACGCTCAGCCGGAGCACGCCGGGACCGGTGGACACGTCGATGTCACACACCTGGGCATGCGCGTGCCGGGCCACGTTGGTCAGCGCCTCCAGCACGATGCGGTAGGCCGCGACCTCGACCGCGGAGACGAGCGACGGCAGGTCCTCCGGGGCCGTGACCGTGATCGACAGAGCACCGCCCGTCCGGGCCGACAGCGTGTCCGCGTGCCGCCGCACGGCCGCGACGAGGCCGAGGTCCGCGAGCCCCGCCGGACGCAGATCGGCGACCATGCGGCGCACCTCGTCCAGGCCGCCGACGACCTCGGACTCCAGACGTCCGAGCAGCTCGGCGGGGCCGGACTCGCCGACCGCCCTCCGTGCCGCGCCCAGGCCGAGTGCGACCCCGGCCAGCGTCGGGCCGAGCCCGTCGTGCAGGTCCCTGCGGATGCGGTGCCTTTCCTCCTCGCGGGCCGCCAGCACCCGGTCCCGGGAGCGCCGCAGGTCACGGGTGAGCCGGACGCCGTCGGCGGCGGCGCCCGCGTGCCGGGCGAAGTCGTGCAGGAGACGCTCGTCGGCCGGGTCGAGCCGGCGCTGCCCCTCACGGAGCCCGATCGTCAGCCGTCCCACGTCCTGCCCCGCGTGCCGGAGCCGCAGGTGGACGAGGCCGGCGGACGGCTCGCCGTACAGGGAGGCGGGAAGGTGCTCCCCCTCGAGGGTCACCTCGGCGTACGGCAGGCGCAGGCCGACAGCCACCGTCCGCACGATGATCGCCAAGACCTCGTCGGGGGCGATCGCAGCCGACAGCTGGCGTCCCAGATCCGTGATGACGGTGTAGGGGTCGCGGCTGCCCCCGTACAGGAGGCGGTCGATCGCCCGCTGGACCAGCGCCTGGGCGGGCGACAAGCCGAGAGCGATCACCACGGCGGCGGCCACGGCGCCGGTGCCCTGACCGCCGAGGACGTTCGAGGCCAGACCGACGAACAGCCCGAACACCCCCGCGACCAGGACGGTCAGGGCGACATAGACGAGAGTGCGGCTGAGCAGACGGTCGGCCCCGAACAGCCCGTGGCGGACCGTCGCCACGCCCAGCGCAACGGGGAAGAATCCCCACGCCGCGGCGGGAAGCAACCCGGTGTCGTCCGGCGGCAGCTGGGCAAGCAGCCCGACGAGGAACGGGACGAAGAACCAGCCGATGCGCCGCCGCTCGGGCCCCTCAGCCCGTCGCAGGCGCAGCACCAGCCCCGCCGCGCCCGCCAGACCGCAGGCGACCGCCACGGCGAGTGACGCCCCCGCCACCGCCATCAGCGTCGCGTCGGCCCCAGGCGGCAGGGCGAACGGATCGGTCCACCGGGGGAACTCGTCCCGCATCGGCGCGCCGGACAGGAAGACGGCTACCGTGCCGCACGTAACGGCGGCGCCTCCCACCCACAGCAGGGGACGCCACCTCGGCGAGGCGGCCCTGCCGTCGGGGAACAGCGGGATGATGAACGCGGCCGCGAGCAGCATCCCGGGGAACCACACGTAGGCCCCCAGGAACGCGGCCAAGCCCGCCAGCGGCAGCGGCGGCGTCCGCTGCGCGTACTGCGCGCCGAGCACGCACAACCCCTGGAACTGGCCCTCCGCGACGAAGATCCAGCCGAGCGCGTGGTTCGGCCGGCTCCGCACGATCACCG
This sequence comes from Nonomuraea sp. CA-141351, assembly GCF_050944675.1. Lineage (NCBI taxonomy): Bacteria > Bacillati > Actinomycetota > Actinomycetes > Streptosporangiales > Streptosporangiaceae > Nonomuraea > Nonomuraea sp. CA-141351. The sequence goes on along the minus strand of NZ_CP191982.1, from coordinate 11,703,233 downwards.
CCCCCACGATGCCGAAGGACACGGCCACGGCGGCCCCGGTCACCTCGTTCTGGCCGACCAGCCGGGCCGGGGCCTGCCCGTTCACCCGCGCGAGGACGGCCCACAGCAAAACCTCGACCACGGCGGCAACGCCGAGGGCGACGGCCGCCGTGGACCGGGCGGCCCGGCGGCCGTTGTCCGCGGGCACGGCCACCGTCGCCGGGCCGGTAAAGGTCATCGCCGCTCCATCACGCCGCTGCGGCCGTCGAGGCTCTCCGCCACGGGCGTGCGCAGCAACGCCACGGCCATCCAGACCAGCCCGGCGGTCGCGATCAGCGTGCTCGGGAACGGCGGGCTCACCAGCTCGGTCAACTGGAAGGCGACCAGCAATGCCGCGGCCGCCCGGGGGAGGGCGCGGGAGCGCCAGACGGCCACCATCATCACGACGATACCGACGAAGGCCCCGACGAAGAACATCGCCATGAAGACCGTTCCCGGCAGCGAGGGGTCGGGGGCGTCGCCCACCACCGCAGAGAATACCCCGGGGTCGATCTTCCCGCTTCTGGCGACCATGTAGCCGACCAGCCCGACTCCGCTGATCACGGCCTGCCCGGTGAGCCCGAGGACCAGCAGCACGGCCCCGGCCCAGGCGAGCCGCGGGGATCGGCGCCGGGACAGCAGCAGCCAGACGGCGGTGGCGCCGAGGAGGCTGGGCGTGGCGAGCATGTCGGCCGTGATGGCGATCCCGGCGGGGCCGGGGTGGGCGGCGGTCCAGGTCAGCGAGGCTGCGCCGTTCAGATCGGGTTCGATGACGTCCGCGATGGCCCACAGCAGGCCGGACAGGGTCAGGGTGAGCGCGCCGGCGACACGGGCCGGGCCGCTCCAGGAGGCGGCGGGAGACGTGGTGCGGACGGGACTGTCGAGCGATGTCATCGGAGGCTCCGTTCGTGACCGGCCGGGATCCGGCCGCGTGGCAGAACGGTCCACTGGGACCTGTCCCGGGCACATCCGACCGGGGTCCCGTCCCGGCCCGGGCGGTGAGGCACGGGAGTACGGCCCAGCTCGGCCGGAGGGAGCGCGGCGGCCCGGACGGGCGGAGCAAGGACAACCGGTTCCGTGCACTGTCATGCCGCGACCGCATGGTCGCCGAACTCGGACCGAGCGCACGGCAAGCAGCAGATGAGTGCGCTTGGACGACAGACCCGGGGGCGCCGTGCTGTCGTGGTAGGTGACTACGGGGTCAGCACGATCCTCCCGAAGACCTCTCCTGCGTCCATCTTCTGGTGTGCCAGTACGGCGTGCTCCAGCGGCAGCACCTCGTGCACCACCGTCTGGAGCTCGCCACGACCCGCGGCAGCGAACTGCTCCATCCGCACGGCACGTCGAGCGGGCTCCGCTACCGTCGCGGCGCTGAGGGTGGCGAAGGACATCGACCTCTGGAATGCGGCCATCAACCTCGTGCCGAAGTCTGCCGGCGGATGGCCCCCGACCGCGCCGACAACCACGAGTCGACCATTAGGGTTGAGCCTGTCGAAGAACGAAGGCATGTCTTCACCTGCTACGACGTCGATGATGACGTCGTAGCCCGGGGGATCGTCCGGCCCTCCTTGCCCGGAGCGGTCCAGCACGTGGGTCACACCGAGGTCGCGCAGTCGACGGCCACGCTCAGGGGAGGAGGTGGTGGCTGCCACGGCGCTGGCACCACCGCGCGCCGCGAGCTGGACCGTCATGATCCCGATGCCGCCGGCCGCGCCGCGCACCAGCACGGTCTCGCCCGAAGAGAAGTGAGCGTGGGAGAGACCGAAGTGGGCCACGACCCCGGAGCTCCCGAGCGTCACGGCGTCGACGGCGGAAAGGCTCGCCGGGAGGGGCAAGACCTCTCCGATCGGCGCAATCGCTTGCTCGACGTAGCCGCCGCCTGTACCGGTGAACGCCCACACGCGCTGCCCGACCCATGCGGGGTCGACGCCATCGCCCACCGCGGTCACCGTCCCCGCCACCTCGCCGCCTGGGACATGGCCCTCCCGGAAGCCGTAGGCAGCGAGAGCACCGCTTCGGATCATGACGTCGACGCCTCCGACGCCGATCGCCTCACTGGCGATCAACACCTGTCCCTGAGCGGGAGCCGGGCCAGGGATGTCGATGACTGCCAGCCCCTCGGGACCCCCGAACTCCTTGATCGCGACTGCCTTCACTGTTGTCCCTCCGCCGACCCCTGGTTGCTTGGGACGCTAGCGGACGCCGGCGTCCGTTTAGCTAAAGTGAGAGAGTGATCGACCGTTTGCCTCAGACGCTGCGTTCGGACGCGCTGGACAACCGCGAGCGCATCCTCGACGCGGCTCGGGCAGTGTTCGCCGCACAAGGCCTGGACGTGCCGATGCGCGAGATAGCCCGGCGCGCCGGGGTCGGCCCTGCCACCCTGTACCGCCGCTTCCCCACCAAGCAGGCGCTGGCCACTGAGGCCTTCACAGAGCAGATGCATGCATGCCACGCCATTGTCGAGGAGGGGCTCGCCGACCCGGATCCGTGGCACGGCTTGTGCCTCGTGATCGAGAAGCTCTGTGAGCTGCACGCACGAAACCGAGGCTTCACCACGGCGTTCACCTCGGCCTTCCCCCACGCCATTGATCTCGCCGCGGGGCGCGAACACGCGCTCACTTCGCTCGCCGAGCTCGCGCGCCGTGCCAAGGACACCGGCCACCTGCGGCCCGACTTCGTCCTGGACGACCTCATCCTCATGCTGATGGCCAACGGCGGCCTGCACGCCACATCGACAAACGCCCGGGTTGCTGCCTCCCGCCGCTTCGCCGCGCTCGCCATTCGGGCATTCCGAGCTTGATCGGCACTCACTGCAATGCCCCTGCGCGTTCGCCACCCTCTTCGCCAGAGGCCTGCGCGAGTACGTTAGGAACTGGAGAGCCGAAGAATCCCCCTTCGCGGTCGTGGGAACCGTCACGGGGGCCGGGGCGGCGGTCGCCGTAGTCATCCAGGTTGACGCTTGTTCCTCATGGAATTCTGGGAACGAGGCGTCATGATGGCCAACGGCAAGACCACTGACCTGGCCGCCGCAGCAGGCGCGACCGGCGCCTGGCAGACCGGCAGCAGTCTCGCGGCATTGCGCGAGGCATGGCCCTTCGTGCGCTACGGCGAACTCCAAGAGGCCTTCGAACGCGGCAACCCTACCCCGGTCAAATGGGAGATCCTCCGGCGCTCGAAACGGCCAGCTCATCGACCAGGATCTCAACTCGCCCTATGGGACTGGCCACATCACAGAAGCCGAAACCGCAGCCGAGGCTGTGGCGATCATGGTCGCCCACCTACCAGCTGGATGCGGCCGGGCGATCGACGGAACAGCCGACGACCTTGACGACCCGACCCCTGATTCCACATGAAGGGCGGCAGGTCGGTGGACGGGTCCCGCGCAACACGCGCTCAGGGGCACCCATTGGCGCCCTCCGCTTCGAGGGCAGCAGACCGTAGGTCGTTCCAGTGATATCCGCAGTTCTCAGGTGGAAGGCCTTCGAACGTGTGAAGAGGATCAATTTCTAGGTCGCACACTTGCTCATCCTGCGAAAGCGCGTGGTATGCCACGGCTTTATTCATGGCACTCGTCACATCAGGCGCCTCCACAACCCACGTGTAGGGGGCCTCTCCGTCGAACCGTTCAGGACCCGCAATGGTCACTGTGAAGATCTTTATCACCTGTTGCTTCCTCCTGCAGCCAAGATCGATGTCACGGTCCAATGTCGGCAATCATCAAGGCATTCGACGCCGACGGTCATGCGGAGCGTCGGTCCTTTGTCATGGAACTGCTGGTCGGCGATGATCTCCCCATCAACGCCATCCGTACGGCGGTCGACATCACCACGCCTGACCGGTCACGATCTGCAACCACAGGTCCCGAGCAGCGCGGGCGGACATCCAGGCACTCTCCACGATGACCTCGGGAGCTTCGTTGGTGAGGCGCCGGACGAACCACAGTCCGGCTGCTGTGCACAGCTCGAACATCGGGAACGTGCATGCGCAGGTGTGCTCGCGGATCCGCAACCGATCGCTGCGCGGCAGGCTCCGGGCCCAGTTCACCTGTACGGCCTGTGCGTGCGCGGCTGCGACGTGCAGGCCGTGATAGGCGAAGTGCGACGGTGGACGCCTCACGACCTCACCATCATCCGGGTCTGGTCTTCAAGCAGAGACACGAACGTCGTCACGTCTTCCGCGCTCACCGTCTGTCGCAGGCCCTTGTCGATGTCGACGTTACGGAGCCGGACGCCGCGGCGGGTTGCGTAGAACACGCCTGCATCGCTGCGGAAGAACGACCAGGCAGGGAACGCGGCGCGCAATGCGTCAAGGCCATAGCCGGATGTCTCTTGCATACTCGCAGGCTACTCCGACCCTCCTAGTCATGCCTAGGGGTACCCCTAGGTACCCTGGGGAAGGAATGGGAACCTATGGGTTCCTACCGTTACCTACATGGAATTCAAGCCCGATGAGCTGCGCTGGCAAGCCGTGGCAAACGAGATCCGGCGCAGAATCGCCGAAGGGGTGTACCAACCAGGCATGCCTGTCCCCGGTGAGCCGCGGTTGGCAGTCGAGTTGGGCGTGTCCAAGGGGACAGCCCGCAGGGCGCTGAACGCCCTGCTCGCGGACGGCACACTCTATTCGGTCCTGGGCAAGGGCACCTTCGTCAGCCCACTCAACGACATCAAGACCTCCGAGGACCGGGAATCCAGCGGCTAAGTTCGAAGCGACCACAAACGCCCACCTCTGTTCTATCGTGCCCATATCGCACTAATTTGATTGCGATGGACGGGCATTGGTCGGATTTCCTCGCTTTAGAGTCATCTAGGAAGATTGCTCCTGTACTCTGGTTGCGTTGTACGTGATCAGGAGGAACACGTGGACGGGAGCGACCTTTGAGCATCAACATCCGGATCGATGGAGAATACGCCGAGCAGGAATTGCGGTCGTTATACGACTGGTTGCGCAATGAGCCAAATATTCGGCAACATGCAGAAATCCGTCTGCTCTCGAAAGAGCTAAATCCTAACGAGATGGGCGACACGCTTGACCTCATCAGCTTGATAATTACCAGCAGCCTCCAACTCCCCACCCTGGCCGACGTTGTCCTTGGATGGATGGCAACGCGACGACGTCGGCCGACGGTAACAATTGAGCGTGGGGAGATGCGAGTGGAGGTGTCTGGGGCCAATATGGAGGAAGTTGTGAAAATTCTGAACGCCATGGGGTCTCACGATTGACGCCGCCTAGCGTAACTAAGTCGCGCGCAGTTCTCATCGGCACAAGCAAATATCGGTGTATGCACGAGCTGCCGGCCGTTGAGAATAATCTCCAAGCACTACAAGAGGTGCTTCACGATGAGACGCTCTGGGGACTTCCTCCAGAGAACTGCGCAGTTATATCGAACCCGCAATCGCCAGTCGAAATGCTTGATCCAGTTCGCGAGGCCGTCGCCGCAGCGAAAGATACGCTACTGGTGTATTTCGCCGGGCATGGTTTGTTTGATTCGACGGCGAGCGAACTATACTTGACGCTGCCTGGTTCAGATAAGAACCGTTTGTACACCGCAGTGCGATATGAGCACTTAAGAAATGAGCTGCTCGATAGCCAAGCTCGGCATAAAATTGTCATTCTTGACTGTTGCCATAGCGGTCGCGCTCTCGATGTTATGAGCAGCGAAGATGACACCGGGGTCATGGCAGACAGTGCTGCAACAAGCGGGGCTTACGTAATGGCTGCCTCAATGAAGAATGCTGTAGTAGCCGGGGAGTTCAGCGCATTTAGTGGCGAATTGATTGACTTGATCCGCAACGGTGACCCCGGCAAGCCGGAATTCCTCACCGTAGATATGCTTTTTAAGCATGCGCGGACGGTGTTAAGAGAAAAAGGTTTACCCATTCCCCAAAATCGTGAAAGGGATTTCGGGGCCGATCTTCCGATCTTCTACAATAAGGGATATAATAAGCCGATTAAATCGCACTACGGACCTGTTAAAAGCACAAAATCACTTCCTCTGTTCGGAAGCCGTCGTGAGTTGCATGATGCTGGAATTCATCGGCCGCTACAGGCGGGCATATGCGGCACTGCGGAACGTGGTGGCGCTGAGTCCATCGTAGTCTCAGGCGGGTATAAGGATGACCGTGACTATGGGAGTGTGATTATCTATACAGGTCACGGTGGACGTGATCCAAATAGCGGCAAACAGATTACAGATCAATCCCCGAAGCATTCTGGTAATGCCGCTTTAATTCAGAATATCATAACAGGGCTTCCCGTTCGCGTTGTGCGAGGTGCGGCTGGCAATCCGGAACACTCTCCAGACTACGGCTATAGATATGATGGCCTATTCAAGGTAACCGACTATTGGACGAAGCGAAGTATCGACGGTCCTATTGTTCTGCAGTTTCGCCTAGAAAAGAGCTCTGATCACGTAGATGGGCCAAGTGGTACAGCTATCCATCAGCCAGACCTTGGCCGCTGGGAGAGAATTTCGGCGGACGTTTATGCAGACATAGCGCTGTCTGATAAGCTAAAACAGCTTTATGGCTACTCTTGTCAAGTCTGCGATGTTGTCTTGGAAGCGCCAGGCGGACTGCGTCTTGCATATACTGTCCACGTCAAGGGATTGGGGCTGCCTCACGAAGGCCCCGACACTCTCGATAACATGCTGTGTCTATGCTCAAATCACCGTGATCTATTTAAATATGGCGCCATTGTTGTCGATGATAATTTTCAAGTCATCAGCCAGATTGATGACGAGCCGCTTGGCGGGTTGACTGTAAAGCATGACGTCAAGAAAATCTATCTGCGCTATCATCGTGAACATCATGTAAATCTCTATCCTCGCAATAGGTAGACTTGCAGCGTCCCGCGCAGATTCGGGCACATCGGGATTTTGGCCACCGAAACATTCCGTCTTGTAACGCTTGCCTTCGAGCCCTAGCGAGTACGGCGACCATAGGTGTAGAAAGACATGCTGTGATCGTGCCTCTTGGAGACGACCTCGGCAGCCGAGTGCGGGCGGCAGCTATGACGTGGCTCCGTCAACGGTGCACGCCCGAAAACCCTGTTGTCTGGCGTGATGAACTGCTCAGCTTCCAGATTGAGGGGCGAACGTTCCCGTTGATCGACAACCGATTGGGCATCAGGAAGCCCCAAGGCATGACCGCTGCACTGTCGATCCTGACGACCTACACCTCCGAGGATGCACGCGCGCCATACGAGGATTCCGTGAGTGATGACGGCCTGCTGCGGTACAAGTTCCAGGGCAACCCACAGCATTACACCAACATGGGGCTCCGGGTCGCCTTCGAGCAAAGAGTTCCGCTGATGTGGTTCTTCGGCATCAAGCAGAGCCTGTACCTGCCCTTCTTCCCCGTCTGGATCGTTGCAGTCGAGACCGAGCAGTCCCAGGTTGCGGTTGCACTGGATGAGGCTCAACGGCATCTGTCAGTCGATGGCGTGACGAGCGAAATCGAACGCCGCTATTCCCAGAGGATTACCAAGCAGCGGCTGCACCAACCGGTGTTTCGGCAACGAGTGATTCAGGCGTACGAGAGTGTCTGCGCCATGTGTCACCTACGGCATCGGTCGCTCCTCGATGCCGCCCACATCATTCCTGACCGCGAGGCCCATGGTGTCCCTGCTGTGTCCAACGGCGTTTCCCTCTGCAAGATCCACCACGCGGCGTACGACGAGAACATCCTCGGCGTCCGGCCTGACTACGTCATCGAGGTACGTGCCGACATCCTCAAGGAGATCGATGGACCGATGTTGAAGCACGGGATTCAGGAGATGCAGAACCTAAAGCTCAAGCTTCCTCGGCGGCGCGCTGATCACCCGGATCCCGAACTTCTCGAGGAGCGCTACGAACGTTTCCGCGCTGCGGTATGACAGCAGGGCCGAAGCGTTCTCGGTTGATGGGATGCACGCTGGCTCGATGAGGCAGGTGGTTGAGGGCACTCCGGAGTACACATGACAAACGCGACCCCTGATGATCGTTGGTTGTCTACGCCAGTCGATCAATAACGGGGGCCGCGTTCGCGTGCTATCATCCCGGATCGACGTGCTCGCCCGCCAACTGGAGCACGTCACCGACGCCAGCCTGCCCGCCGACCTGCTCGATCTGACCACCCTGGCCGAGGTCCTGGACGCGGTTCCTGACCCGCGCAGCCATTGGGGACGCCGCTATCGGCTCGGCCCGCTGCTGGCGTTATCCCTGCTCGCCGTGCTCGGCGGAGCAACCTCCCTGACCAAGATCGCCCGGTTCGTCGCCGGATACAACCCTGCCCGACCTGCGGGCCCGGGCCGACCTACCCGGCGCGGTGCGACCGGCCGCCAGCACCCTGGCACGGCTGTTCGCCGCCTCGACGGCGACGCCTTCGACACTGCGACCTGCATCTATCTGGCCGCGCTCGCCTTCTCCAACGTCGGCCCGGAACTAGTTCGCCGCCCCGAGAGCTGATCGCTTGATGAGGCAGATGTTCGGCCGAGCCAACTTCGACCTTCTTCGAACTCGAGTCCTCCGCTACATCTGACGGCGTCACGCTCCGTCACCGAGATCATCAAAAGTGAGCCAGCGCCCACGAACTTGTCGCTTCCACTGTCATGAACCCGAAGCCCAACAACTTGTCGACGACAAGAGTAAGAGTGCCGCCAAGGACTCTGGTGCCTGGTCGTCCAGGTGCGTGACGATGTGCCGGTTCCGGTGCGGCACGATGTTGTAGCTCGATCTCTGTCAGCCGAGCCAGGGACGTCGCTGGCCCGCACGTCCCTTCTGATCAACGGGTCGACATGGCACCGGCGGGGCCGATGGCCCAGACGTATGACGATGCAATGGCGGGAACCTGGCAAAGTGGGCCAATTGTCGGTATCGGCAGGGGACCAGATGACGGCGGAGAGTATGGAGGACGCTTCGATGGGCTTCACCGGTGACGCTGGGGATCGAGGACCCCTCCTGCGTGAAGCAACCACACCGAGCGGGACAAGACGCGGCTGGAACACACCTGGGAGATCGCCAAGGCGTGCGGGCTGAAGGACTTCGCCTCGGCCGAGGCCGAGCCGGCGGGCAAGGTGCAGGCGCACGCGCGGAACACCGGCGACGGCCCGACCGCGTTGTTCCAGTACGCGGTGCGCTGGCCGCGCCAGAAACCGGACATCGGTAGCGGCTAACCGTTGTGATCGTCTTCCTGGCAGGGATCCGGCTGACGGGCTCGCCAGGCGCGGACCCGGCAGGGCTCGGCCGCTTCTTCCTGAGTGGAGGCCTGCGGTTTCAGGCTCCCGCCGGTCCGCTGTAGTCGGTGGCGGCATAAACCTTCAGCAGCCTCTCGACTCCGCGCAGAAACGTCTCGCAGATCAGCGCCGGGTCGAACAGGCAGCCGGCGGCCATGGCGCCGTCGCGCATCATCACGAAGTGGCGGGCGGCGGGCTCGGCGCCGGTCTCCTGGATCTTGGCCAGCAGTTCCGTGACGGTGTCCAGGAACCATTGGCGGTGGGCGAGCACGGCCTTGTGCACCGGGGACTTGGGGTCGGGATACTCGGCGGCGGCGTTGAGGAAGGCGCATCCCCGGAAGCCGGGGGACTGGATGCTCTGGGCGATGGACTTGCTGAGGGCCTGGATGGTGTCGGCGGCCGGTAGTCCGGCGGCGATGGCCTCGTCCGCCTGGCTGCGCATCGCCCGGTCGACCTCGTTCAAGTAGGCGAGGACGAGGTCTTCCTTGCCGGGGAAGTGCCGGTAGAGGGTGGCCCGCGTCGTCGGCGCTTCGGCGACGATGCGATCGATGCCGACGGCGTGGATGCCCTCCGCGTAGAAGAGCCGGGTGGCCGTGTTGAGCAGCCGGGACCGCGCTTCGGACGGCCGGCCTTCGGATTGGCTGGACATGCCACCATCCTAGAGGGTAGAACGTTCGGTCTTGACAGTCCGTGCCACAGATTGCCATGCTGTGACGCGACAGAACGTTCGGTCTAGCGGGGGAGGTAGCACCTTCGCCCGAACGAGCGAGGCTGCGGCTTGGCACACCATCCCGTCCTGGTTCCTGGTCAGCAGGCAGGAGCAGGCCATCGCCGGTCGCCCTGATCGGGAAGGCCGGCCGGTGGACGCGCTGAAGCGTTCTCCTCGTCACTCATCCCCTTGAAAGGATCACCATGAGCAATCTCGCTGCTTCGCCCGGCATTTCCGGGACCGCGTCCGCGCTTCGGCGGCTGTACTTCGGCCGGTTCGCGTTCGCCATCGTCTGGGCCCTCGCGATGTTCACGACCGCCTCGAAACTGGGTCCGGTCGCGGTCACTCTGCTCGTGCTCTACCCGCTGTTCGACGTGGCCGCCGCCATCATCGACGCCCGCGCGTCGCGCACCACCGGATCACCTGCCCTGCTGTACGTGAACATCGCGGTCAGCCTGATCACCACCATCGGCGTGGCCGTCGCCTGCGCGTCCGGTATCCCGGCGGTGCTGCGGGTGTGGGGCGCCTGGGCGGTGGTGGCCGGGCTGGTCCAGCTGATCGTGGGTGTCACCCGCCGCAAGATGGGCGGCCAGTGGCCGATGATCCTCAGCGGCGGCATCTCCGTGCTCGCCGGTGCGTCGTTCATCGTTGGCGCCTCCGCGGACAACCCGACGCTGACCAACGCGGCCGGCTACGCCATCCCCGGCGGCATCTTCTTCCTCATCTCGGCTTTCCGTCTCGGCCGCGCCGCGAAGGGAAACTGACATGGACAGCAACACATACGACGTCGTCGTCATCGGAGCGGGGCCGGTCGGGGAGAACGTCGCCGACCGGGTGGTGCAGGGGGGCTGAGCGCCGCCACCGTCGAGCGCGGCTGAGCGACGAACCGCGTGCCTGTGCACACATGCTCGACATCAGAAGGGGCGGCCGCTGGTCGGATGTGTCTGGAAAATTGGGCATTTACGAGGTCCGGCTTATTTGTTAAGAAGGTTTATTAACGAATAGATCGGCCCTGGGAGGCCCCGTGGCGCGCTCTCGGCTCATCCTCATCCTGCTGTCGACCTGCGCATTGCTGGTGAACGCCGGAGGTGCGGCCCTGGCCGCATCCCAGAAAGCGCAGGCCATACCGGCAACGACCGCCCTGACGGGATACAAGATCCAGTCCTCGGCGAAGGTGTCGGACTCCGGCGCCACGATCTCCACGCCCGGCTACGCGGCCAATGGCTGGTATCCGGTCGGCCCCCGCTCCACCGTCCTGGCCGGGCTGCTGCAGAACAACGTCTACCCGGACCCGTTCTACTCCACGAACATGCAGTCGATCCCGACAGCGGACTTCGACGTGCCATGGTGGTACCGCTCCGACTTCACTCTGGGCAGCGAGTCCGGGTTACGGACGTTTCTCGACGTCAGCGGTGTGATCTCCAGTGCGGACGTGTGGGTGAACGGCACCCAGGTCGCCACCGCCGCCCAGGTGGCCGGGGCCTACACCAGGCACGAGCGGGACGTCACCGCTCTGGTGCACCCGGGCGTCAACTCCGTGGCTTTCCGCGTGAACCCGAACAATCCCGACAACCACCTCACGATCGGCTGGATCGACTGGGTGCAGCTGCCGCGCGACGACAACATGGGCATCTTCCGTGACGTCCTGATCAGGCGCAGCGCCGATGTGTCGCTCCGCGACGCGCATGTGATCACGAACCTGGCGGTGCCGGCGCTCGACCGTGCCGACCTCACGATCAAGGCCGATGTCCGCAACGGCACGGGCAGCGCGGTGACCGCCACGGTCAAGGGGACGATCGGCTCGCTCGAGTTCTCCCAGGACGTCGCGCTGGCGGCGAACCAGACCAAGAGGATCACGTTCAGCCAGACGCTGGCCAACCCGCAGGTGTGGTGGCCGCACACGATGGGCGCTCAACCGCTCTATGACCTGAACCTCACGGCGACGGTCGGTGGCGTGGAGAGCGACACGCTGACCCAGCGCTTCGGTGTTCGCAAGGTGGAGTCGGGCAAGAACGCCAGCGGGCGCCGCTACTACAAGATCAACGGCAGGCCGATCCTGATCAGAGGTGGTGGATGGTCTCCCGACGTCTTCCTCCGCAAGAACCTGGGCTACCTGGAAGACAAGATCCGCTACGTGCGGGACCTCGGTCTCAACACGATCCGTGTCGAGGGCCACCTGGACGCCGATGAGCTCTACGACCTGGCCGACAGGTACGGCATCCTGACCATGCCCGGCTGGGAGTGCTGCGACAAATGGGAAGGCACGTTCAGCAGCTCCGACTACGCGATCGCCAAGGCGTCCATGCAGGCGGAAGCCACACGGTTACGCAACCATCCCAGCGTGATCTCGTTCCTGATCGGCTCGGACAACCCGCCATCGGCGCAGAAGGAGACCAACTACCTCGACGCCCTCACGGCCGCCGAGTGGCAGCTCCCGATCGTGTCCGTGGCCTCCGACAAGTCCAGCCCGCAGTTGGGCAACTCGGGCATGAAGATGCCCGGGCCGTACGACTGGGTGCCGCCGAGCTACTGGTACAACAAGCGCGAAGGCGGGGCGTTCGGCTTCAATTCCGAGACCAGCGCAGGTCCCGACATCCCGACGCTCGACTCGCTCAAGCGCATGATGACCTCCGCGCAGATCGACTCGCTCTGGCAGAACCCGAGCGCGACGCAGTACCACCGCTCGCCGTCGAGCACGTTCGACAACCTGACGATCTACCACAACGCCCTCAGAGGCAGGTACGGCGTGCCGTCCGGGCTGGCGGACTACGTGAAGAAAGCGCAGCTCGCCCAGTACGAGGCGGTCCGAGCGCAGTTCGAGGCCTATGGCCGTAACTTCACCGACTCGAGCAACCCGTCCACGGGCGTCATCTACTGGATGCTCAACAGCGGCTGGTCGTCGCTCCACTGGCAACTCTTCGACTACTACCTGGACCAGGGCGGCTCCTACTGGGGCGCCCGTGAGGCCAACAGGCCGTTGCACGTGCAGTACTCCTACGACAACAAGTCCGTCGTCGTGGTCAACTCCGGCATCTCGGCCGCCTCGGGCCTGACCGTCAAGACCGACGTGTTCAACACGGACGGATCCTCCAAGTACACCAACACGTCGACCGTCAGCGTCCCCGCCGACGGGGGCAAGGCCACCGCGGTGACCATACCTGCCATCAGCGGTCTTTCCACGACATATCTGGTACGGCTGACGTTGCTCCGCAACGGCCAGGAAATCGACCGCAACGTCTACTGGCTGTCCACGTCGGACGACGTGATCGACTGGGCGAACAACGACTGGTACTACGTCCCGACCTCCCGCTACGCCAACCTGACCGGCCTCAACGGCCTGGCACAGTCCCCGATCACCGCCACTGCCTCCGCGCCCTCCGCGGGCAACGTCACGGTGACGATCAAGAACACCGGCACCGGCGCGATCCCCGCCTTCATGCTGGACGCCGACGTGGTGGACGCCGCGGGCAAGCCGGTGCTGCCGATCCAGTGGTCGGACAACGCGATCAGCCTCTGGCCAGGTGAATCCAAGACGCTCACCGCCACCTACCGGGCCTCCGACCTGACCGGTTCCCCGAGCGTGCGGGTGTCCGGGTGGAACACCACGACACTCACCGTTCCGACCGGGCCACCCGACACCGAGAGCCCGACCGTGCCCGGCAACCTGCGCACCACCGGCAAGACATCGTCCAGCGTCTCGCTGGTCTGGGACGCCTCCACCGACAACGTCGGCGTCACCGGCTACGACGTCTACAACGGCACCAGCCTGGCGACGACCGTCACCGGCACCACCACCACGGTCTCGGGCCTGGCGGCCGGCACGCCGTACACGTTCACGGTCAAGGCCCGCGACGCCGCGGGCAACTCCTCCGGCGCGTCGAACCCCGTCACCGAGACCACCGGCAGCGGCCCGGTCGTCTACCAGGCGGAGGACGCGACGATCTCGCAGGGCGTGGTGGAGTCCAACCATGCGGGCTTCACCGGCACAGGGTTCGTGAACTACGACAACGTGACGGGCAGCTACGTCGAGTGGACGGTGAACGCCGCCACGGCCGGCCCGGTCACCCTGGAATTCCGCTTCGCCAACGGCACCACGACGAACCGGCCGATGACCATCGCGGTGAACGGCACCACGGCCACCCGCGACTTCAACGGCACCGGCGACTGGTCCACCTGGCAGACCGTCACCGTCGCCGCCGACCTCACACAGGGAGTGAACAAGATCCGGGCCACGGCCACCACGTCGAACGGAGGGCCCAACGTCGATCGGCTCTCGTTGAACTGACCGCGCGATTCGTCGCGTATCTGTGGATACGGGCTTGCGGTGTCCGGCGCGCGGACGATGATCGGTCTTCCTGTCCCTCCCCTCTCGACCGTCATCCGCCTCGTGGGCAACAATCGGCGCAGACGCCACAAGTGCGCCACAGAGTCACCACAAGCGAGGAGCGGGGCTTTGGCCGATGCCACTTACAACGTCTTGGGCCCCGTGCGAGTTTGCCGGCCCGATGGCCAGCAGGTTCACCTGACCGGCATGCAGCGTGCTCTGCTCGCCAGCCTCCTTCTCAACGTCAACACGCCGGTTTCCAGGGAACGGCTCGTGGAGGCGCTCTGGGAAGATCCTCCCGCCTCGGCCATCGCCAACCTGCAGACCTATGTCGCTCAGCTACGCAAGGCGCTGCCGCCCAGCGCGCGGCTTCTCACCAAGGAGACGGGTTACCTCTTCGAGGCGCGCGTCGAAGAGGTGGATCTCCTGGAATTCGACGAGGCGATACGGCTGGCACGGGACAGGGCCGAGCAGGGCGATGCCGACACTGCCGCCGGCCAGTTCGAAAAAGCACTGTCGATGTGGCGGGGAAAGCTCGCCGAAGGCACCAAGCTCGCCGGTTCCATGCTGGCCCGCGTGACCGAAGTGGAAGAACGGCTGACAGCGGCGAGACTGGACTGGGCCGAAGCGAAGCTCGCTCTGGGCCGGCCCACGGAGGTGATCGAAGACCTCCGCCCTTTCGTCACCGAGCAGCCGCTGCACGAGCGCGCCTGGGGGCTGCTCATGCTCGCGCATTCACGGGCGGGGCAACGGGACAAAGCGCTTGAGGTCTTCCGGCACGCCCGCTCGGTGCTCATCGACGAGCTGGGCATCGAACCCAGCGAGGAGCTCCAGCAGCTCCACGCCGCCGTCCTGGCCGGCACCGCGCCGGTGCGCGGGCCGGCACCGTGGACGTCGACCTGTCAACTCCCGTCGGACGTCAAGCACTTCAGCGGCAGGGAGACCGAACTGGCCACCCTGGACGGGCTTCTCCCGATCCCGGGCGACGAGCCGTCACCCACCGCCATGACATGCGTGATCAGCGGCACGGGCGGGGTCGGGAAGACCTCGCTCGCCGTGCACTGGGCCCACGGGGTGCGCGACCGCTTCCCCGACGGCCAGCTCTACGTGGACCTCCGCGGGTTCAGCCCGGCCGCGACACCCATGCCGGCGACGGAGGCGGTACGGATCCTGCTGGGGTTCCTCCAGCCGCTCCACCATCGGATGCCCGCCACCTTCGACGAGCAGATCGGGCTCTATCGGAGTCTGCTGGCCGGTCGGCGGGTGCTCATCCTCCTGGACAACGCCCGAGAGCCGGATCAGGTGCGCCCGCTGTTACCGCCGTCACCGGCCAGCCTCGCCCTGGTGACCAGCCGGAACGTACTCACCGGTCTGATCGCGGCAGAGGGCGCCCACTTGCTGCGGCTGGCGCCGCTCTCCAACGCTCAGGCCGGCCGGCTGCTGAAACGCCGCCTGGGTCAGGACCGGCTGGCGGCCGAACGCGAGGCGGTGGACGACATCATCAAGGCGTGCGCCGGGCTGCCGCTCGCCCTGGGCATCGTCGCCGCACGGGCCACCATCAGCGCCGACCTTCCCCTCACCGCGCTGGCGGAAGAACTGCAGGCAGAGAACACCCGGCTGGACGCTCTGCAGACCGGCGAACTCAACACCGACCTGCGAGAGATCTTCGGCTCCTCCTTCCACGTGCTGTCCCCTGGGGCAGCCGAGACCTTCGCCTATCTGGGCCTGGCGCCAGGCCCGGACATAAGCCTGCAGGCCGCGGCAAACCTCACCGGACACCCGGTCGCTCACACCCGCACTCTGCTGCGTGCCCTGGAAACGGCCCATCTGCTGCATCAGCATGTCCAAGGCCGTTACCGGATGCACGATCTCGTCCGCCTGTACGCCATCGAACGCGCATCCCTCGACCTGAGCGTGGATGCGCGCGCCGCCGCGGTGCGCCGCCTGGTGGACTTCTTCCTGCACACGTCGTACGCGGTCGATCGTCTGCTCTCCCCTCAGCGCCGGAACGTCATCGAGGTGGATACGTCGGCTCCTGGTTGCCTTCCGCACGCGTTGGCGGACGCGGCGGCGGCCCAGGCCTGGTTCAGAGCCGAGCACCCGTGCCTGCTCGCTGCTCAGCGGCTGGCCGTCGAACATGGACTGCACCTCGCCGCATGGCAACTGGCCTGGACGCTCGACACGTTCCATCTGGCCCACAACCTGCTCCCGAACTGCGTTTCGGCATGGCGCACGGCATTGGGTGCCGTTGAACACCTGGACGATCCGGACGCCCACGCCCTGGTCAACCTGTTGCTCGGTCGCGCCTGCGGCCGAGCGGGGCACCATGCGGAGTCGCTGACCCATTTGGGCGAAGCTCTGGCTCTGTCTGAGCGATCCGGAAACATCGCCGGCCAGGCTACTGCTCGCCATACGCTCGCGCTGGCCTGGGCGAGCCGGAAGGAGTATGAGGAGACGCTGTTCCATCTGGAACACGCGCTGCGACTGTACAAGGAGGTAGGCGACGCCCTGGGGGAGGCCAACGTGCTCAATTCCCTGGGCTGGTTCCACGCGATGCTTGCCGACTTCGCCCAGGCCCAGAGGCATTGCGAGCAGGCGCTTGCCCTGCTCCGCCGTCATGGCGACCGGCTCGGCGAGGCGGCGACTCTCGACAGCCTCGGCTATATCGCCCACAACACCGGTCATCACGTTCAAGCTCTCGGCTACTACCACCGCGCCCTGACGTTGCGCCGCGAGAGCGGCAATGCCAGCACCGAGGCCGGAACTCTCTCCCGCCTCGGCGACGCGTACCACGCCCTCGGCCGGTACGCCGAAGCCGGCCGGACCTGGAGCGAGGCACTCGCCATCTACCGAGATCAGCACCACACCGCGCAGATGAAGTACGTACAGGACAGACTCGACGCGCTGCGAGAAGAGTCATTCCAAACGGCTGACCGATCTTGAGACCGGTGGGAAACCGCCGGGAAACAGGCTTGTGCTATTACCGTCCGTGAAGAACGTACGTGGATGGAGGAAAGCACGTGGAAGACCCGCTCGGAAATTTCGCGAACATCGACGTCGAGGCGTTCCTGCGGGATTCCGAGAGACGGGTGGCCGACTTCGACGAGGCGCAGAAAGGGGTCGCGGCGGCGGTCGGCCGGGCCACGGCCGCAGACGGTCTCATCGCGGTCGAGTGCACCGCGCAGGACGGCGTGAGCCGGCTCGACATCGATCCGAGGGCGAAACGGATGAGCGTCCACGAGATGTCCGCGGCGATCCTCGCAGCCATCCGCGACGCCGACGCCGACCTTCAGTACCAGCTGTCCGCGATCATGACAAGCGTGTTCGGAGGGCTTGGCCCGGCCATGGGCGACCCGGAGACTGCCCGGGCGACAATGGCCGAGGCGCAGCAGGCCTATGACCGGATGATGAGCGACGCGATGGGCGAGCTGGACCGCATGCGTAAGAAGCTCGGCTACTGAGCATGCGGGCGGTCAGACCTCGGCGGTGCCGGCCTGGGTCCCTCCCGCCGCGTACTGCGGGTTCTTGAGGCCGTCCGTGAGGCTGCGCTCGACCATCCAGGCGGAGCCGTACTTCAGGGCCATGCCCAGCACGGTCCTGAGCACGAAGATCTGCAGCTCGCGGAGCTTCTTCTCGGCAAGTATCTCCAGCGACTTCGCCTCGAACTTGTAGTAGTACCTTCCCGGCCCGAAGAGCATGGCCTTGACCACCGTGGCCGCCGCCAGGCTCGCGATGCCGAGGTTGAAGTAGATGTACGCCGTCCAGAGATTGGCCACCACCCTGAGCAGCCACGAGAGGCCGTGGGCTGAGCCGGACGCGGCGTCCGACTCCATCGCGTAGTCGGCGACCTTCTGCCCGTAGAGCACCCGCTCCGGCGCCTGCCAGCTGGCCGAGGAAACGCCGTTGTGCTGCTCCTGCGCTGTCACGCCCGCGGCGTAGACGCCGTTCGCGAGGGCGCTCCAGCCGTCCGCGGCCCTGTGCATCACCTGTGGGTCGGCCGGTACCGACAGCCCGTACCCGACGACCGTCCGCATGAACCCGGGAAAGAACGCGGCGGAGAACGCGTACATGGCCAGGGTGGAGTACTGCATCTGCTTGAGGTCGCCGCCCTGGTCACCCGGCTGGAACGGGTCCGGGGTCCCGCCGGGGACGGGGATCTTAAAGCCCTCGGACATTGTCCACGTTCCTGTTCTCCGTGGTCTGAATGTTGTCGGCGACCAAGTGCAGCCGGTCCCGATCATCATGCAGGCCTTCGATCGTGCTGTAGACCGTGTTCTCGGCGTAGCCGACGATCTTGTCGTGTTCCTTGGTCAAGGGCCATCCGAGCACACCCATGGCCCACGGTCCCATGCGCATGTTCGCGGGGAAGTCGCTGACCTGGTCAAGGTGCGACACCGGGGAGGTGCCTTCGACGTCGTCAACGAGAGCGTCGCCCAGCGCTCTGATCGCTGACAGACGGTGGATACGTGCTGCTTCGTCTTGGGTCAAGACTGCTCCAAGTACGTGATCCATAACTTGACTGGACATATTAGCCGTGTTCGCCGAGCGGGGCGGGCGAGGTCAGGCGGTGCGGCCGAGCGTGGCGGTGCGGATGCCGCGGCGGAGGAGGGCGGGGAGACACAAGATCGTGCCGAGCGCGCCGATCCACACCGTCGCCTCGAGCCCGCCGAGCGCGGTGGCGGCGGAGGCGAGCAGGGACCCGAGCGCGACCGCGCCCCACAGCAGGAACCGCTGCACGGCGGCCACCCGCCCCAGGAGCTCGGGCGGGGTCTGCGTCTGGCGCAGGGTCAGCGAGGTGGGGTTGAACGCGCCCTCGCCCACGCAGTGCACGATGCTGCCTATGACCAGGCCGGCGGCTCCCAGGCTGCCGTGCGCCCCGAGTACGGGCATGGCCACGATGCCCAGCACCGACACGGTGGCGGCGAGCATGAGCGCGCGCGGACTGCCGAGACGCCTGATGAGGACGGCCGAGGCCAGGTTGCCGATCGGGTAGCCGGCCGCGGCGGCGCCCACCACGATCCCGATCCACTGCGGGGACAGCCCCAGGACGTTGCGGCAGTACAGGACCAGGCTGGTCTCGACCATGGACAGGAACAGGAGATAAACGGTGCCGCAGGCAAGGACCGGCTCCAGAATCGGGTGTCCGAGCGCGAACCTGAGCCCGGTCGCGACGTCTCGCCGTACCCAGCCCCGCTCTTGCACGGTGACGGCGGGCGGCGCCTCCCGGTGCCGGATCATGACAAGCGTCACGAACGAGGCGGCGAAGCTGAGCGTGTTGGCGAGGAGTGCGCCGGCCACGCCGAGCACCCCGATGACCGGCCCCGCGGCCATCGGCCCGACCGCCTTGGCGGTCGACTCCGACAGCGCCAGGCGCGTGTTGCCGATGTGCAGCCGGCCCGGGTCGGGGAAGAGCCCGGGCAGATATGAGGTGTACGCGACCTGGAAGAACACCACCGCGCAACCACTCAGCAGGACCAGCGCGAACAGCAGGGGAAAGTTGAGAACGCCGGTGACCGCCGAGACCCAGATCGCGCCGAACGCGATCACCTGCACGCCGTCACAGACCAGCATGACGGTACGGCGCGGCAGCCGGTCCACGATGGCGCCCGCCGGCAGGCCGAGCGGCAGGAAGGGCAGGAACAGCGCGAACGGCAGCAGCGCCGCCTGGGCCGGAGTCGCGCCCAGCACCGTCACCGCGAGCAGGGGCAGCGCCAGCGTCATGAACTGGTCCCCGAACAACGACAACGACTGCCCGGCCCACAGCAACCCGAAGTCGCGGCGTGCCGTCGGCCGCCCAAGCTCCACCGGCTTCGGCGGGGAGGTCATGCCTGCTGCCAGAAGTCACGCAGCAGCGAGTGGACGGTTTCCGTCTCCTCGACATGGCCGAACGAGCCGCTGCGCTCCAACATGTGGAAACGGGCCTGGGGCGCGAAGCGCTGGAAGTCACGCTGCAGCGCCGGATGCAACGCCCGGTCGTGGCGGCCGGCCAGCACCATCAGGGGAACGCCGATCTCCTTGAGCCGGGGTCGGAAGTCCGGGATCCTGGCCACCTCACCCCCGATCACGAAGTCGACGTCGTCGCCACAGAAGATCGGGTACAGCTCCTGGTTCCTGGCACCGGGCTCGTCGGCCAGCAGGGCGGCGTTGGCGGGATGGTAGAAGCGGACCAGAGCCGCCGCCTTGGCGAACTCCTGCCTGAGCGGCCCGTCGGTGGAGCGCAGTCCTTCCAGCCGCAGCGCCTGGATCCGCTCCCACACCTCGGGGAACTGGGTGGCCAGCTCGCGGTTGATGTTGGCGTGGTTGAGCTGCCACATCTCGGGGCTGTGCAGGGTGTTGGCCAGGGTGACGGTACGCGCCATGGCCGGATGGTCCAGGGCGATCGCCTGCGCGATCAGGCCGCCGTACGAAAAGCCGTACAGGTGCACGGGGCCCAGCTGCTCGAGCAGCGCGGCCACGTCGGCGACGTCGTCGGCGAAGGTGATCTCGGTGAGGTCCTGGGGACGGCCGGAGCGGCCGCGGCCGTACAGATCCACGTAGATCACCCGGTGGTCCGCTGCCAGGGCGTCGAAGTGCGGATGGAAGATCACATGCGAGCCCGCGGGGCCCAGCCCTGCGAGCAGCAGGACGGCGTCGCCCTCTCCGTGCTGCTCCACCCAGATGCGACGGCCGCGGAGCTCGTACGCCTGGCCGGGGGGATGTTCAATCATGGCGTTCATCTTCGCCAAGCTTGGAGCGGATGAACGGCGGATATCGGACCTCGCACTGGGCCCGGTAAAGATAATCCGCAACGAAACTAGAATGGGTCCATGACCGCCATGGCGCCATCACGCGCGGAGCCCGACCTGTCGTTCCTGCTCGACCACACCAGCCACGTCCTGCGTACCCAGATGGCGGCGGAGCTCGCCGAGATCGGGCTGACCGCTCGCATGCACTGCGTGCTGGTCCACGCCATCGAGGAGGAGCGCACCCAGATCCAGCTCGCGGAGATCGGCGACATGGACAAGACCACGATGGTGGTCACGGTGGACGCCCTGGAGAAGGCCGGGCTGGCCGAGCGCCGCCCGTCCAGCACCGACCGGCGGGCCAGGATCATCGCGGTCACCGAGAAGGGCCGGGAGGTCGCCGAGCGCAGCCAGCGGATCGTGGACGGCGTTCACCGCAAGGCTCTCGACGCGCTGCCGAAGGACGAGCGCGAGGTGCTGCTCCGTGCCATGAACCGGCTGGTCGAAGGGCACCTCGCCACTCCCGCGGAGGCGCCGCGGCCGGCACGGCGAGCACGACAGTAGGTCCGCAAGGGATCGTCTACAACAAAACTATCTGCTACGGTTTCTCTTGTTGCGTCTGAACAGGAGAGACCATGTCGTATTCCAAACTCCGTGCCCTCATCGTGCTGTCCGCCGCGATGTTGATGACGATCCTCGACGGCAGCATCGTGACCGTGGCCATGCCCTCGATGCAGCGCGACCTGGGCTTCACTCCGGCCGGGCTGAGCTGGACCGTCAACGCGTACCTGATCGCGTTCGGCGGATTGTTGCTGCTGGCCGGACGGCTCGGCGACCTCATCGGCCGGAAGAAGATGTTCCTGGCCGGCAACGCGGTCTTCACCGCCGCCTCCCTGCTGGCCGGGGCGGCCACCGGCCCCGGCGTGCTGATCACCGCGCGTTTCCTGCAGGGGGTGGGCAGCGCGATGGCCTCGGCGGTGGTGCTGGGCATCCTGGTGACGCTGTTCACCGAGCCCGCTGAGCGGGCCAGGGCCATCGGCGTCTTCAGCTTCACCGGCGCGGCCGGGGCCTCGATCGGTCAGGTGCTGGGCGGGGTGCTCACCGATGCGCTCAGCTGGCACTGGATCTTCTTCATCAACGTGCCGATCGGCCTGGCCACCGTCGCGCTGGCGATCAAGGCTCTCCCGGCCGATCGGGGAGCGGGCCTGACCGGGGGTGCCGACGTCCTCGGCGCCGTGCTGGTGACCGCGGGGCTGATGCTGGGGATCTACACCGTCGTCAAGGTCGAGGAGTACGGCTGGCTGGCCGCCCACACGCTGGGCCTCGGCGCCGTGTCGCTCGTCCTGCTGGCCGCGTTCCTCGTCCGCCAGGCGACCGCGCGTACTCCGCTCATGCCGCTGCGCATCTTCCGCTCGCGCAACGTCTCGGGCGCCAACCTGGTGCAGATGCTGGCGCTGTCGGGCATGTTCGCCTTCCAGATCATCGTCGCCCTCTACATGCAGAAGGTCCTCGGCTACGGCGCCCTGGCCACGGGGCTGGCGATGCTTCCCGCGGCGGTGGCCATCGGCGGGGTGTCGCTGTTCGTCTCCGCCCGGCTCAACAACCGCTTCGGCGCGCGCGCCGTCCTGGTGGCCGGCCTGGTGCTGTTGACGGGGGCGATGGCCTGGCTCACCCGGGTGCCGGTGCAGGCGTCGTACGCGGTCGACCTGCTCCCCGTGATGCTGCTCATCGCGGGCGGCGGGCTGGTGCTTCCCGCGCTGACCACGCTGGGCATGTCCGGCGCCAAGGCCGACGACGCGGGGCTGGCGTCCGGGCTGTTCAACACCACTCAGCAGATCGGCATGGCCCTCGGCGTCGCCGTACTGTCCACGCTCGCCGCCTCGCGCACCGGCGTCCTGCTCGCCTCCGGGGCCACCGAGGCGGCGGCGCTGACGGGCGGGTACCGGCTGGCCTTCACCGTCTCCGCCGGGCTCCTCACGGCCGCCCTTCTCATCAGCCTCGCCGTACTGCGCCGTCCCGCTCCCGCTCCGGTGCTCGAGCAGGTCGCCATCTGATGGGAGAGCACATGAACGAGAACCAGTCAGGGCCCGCGCCTCGGTCGCTGACCGAGGAGGAGCTGGTGAGGCTCCTCGGCGAGCAGCAGTTCGGCGTGCTCGCGACAGTGAAGCGCAGCGGCCACCCGGCCATGTCCACCGTCCTCTACCGGTGGGACCCCGCCGAACGGGTCATCCGGATCTCCACGACGGCCGACCGGCTCAAGGCCCGTCAGGTGCGCAACGATCCGCACGTCGCGCTTCACGTGAGCGGGCCGGACGTCTGGTCGTTCGCGGTGGCCGAGGGTGAGGCCGAGGTGTCGGGTAGCTCTGAGGAACTGCTGGCCTTCGCGGGCGATCAGGCTGATCCGGCCGCCTATCTGGAGCAGCAGGTGGGGGAGGGGCGCGTGGTGATCAGGATCAAGGTCTCCCGCCTGTACGGGACGGCCCTGGACATCCCGTGACCTGATGCGGCTGTTATTTGGGGGTGGACAGGAGGAGGGGCTTGAGCTGGCGGACGAACTCGATGGCGTCCGCCCGCGGGTCTCGGCCAGGGGCGCCTGGAGTGATCCAGATGGAGAGCCTGCGGCGGGCGTCGCCGGTCCAGGCGTAGGCGTATGTGCTGCGCCCGTTCTTGCCTTCGATCTGGGCGGTGAACCCGGGGCCGAGGTTGGCTGGCAGGTCTACCCCTTTGTCGTGCTCTTTGGTGCTTTCGAGCTCTTCCAGCGAAATGGCCGACGGGTTGTGGAGCTCGATCGACAGCTGTGCCCCGAATCCGTCACGCTGCATTTTCGTGACGATGCAACGTGCGAAGGGTTCACCCGGTTGGCTACCTGAAGCGAAGAAGTCCTCCAGGCCGGTGGCCCGCGTGATGGCCTGCCTGGAGATCAGGCCGCATTCCTGCGGTTGCGCCGTAACGCTCCCCAGCGGCCGCGTGTCAGGAGGTGGGGAGGACGAGCAGGCAGACATCGCCAACAACGCCGCAACCAGCAGCGTCTCTGCGAGGGGCACTCTCATTCGTGCTGCCCTCCGTAACCCGCCGCTTGATCGAAGCCGTTTTGGACGGCTCTTGCGGGATCGCGGAAGACCTGACCGGTGTCCGGCAGGTGAAGCCATTCGTTGTAGGCCTCGCGCTGCGAATCGTTCATCTGGCTCCACGGCACGATCTTGTCGCCGTCCACGAAGTCGCCTTCCGAGCCGCGCGGATAGTTGATGGACGCGTATGGGTGCGTTTCGGCGGGGACGTCCCCGTCGCCGAAGAGCCCGTGCCGCATCATCACATCCGCCGTGATGTCGGTGAACATGTCGCTGCTCTGGCCGAGGGTGGTGTCTGCCTGGCTGCGTGCTGCTTCTCCCTGCTGGGGGGCGAACTTTCCATACACCTGCGCTTTGGCCTGGTCGAAGAGAAGTCCGGCGATCTTGTCCTGAGGCCCGGGAACCAGATCGGCCACGCTGGTGACGGCGTCCTTGAAGGCGCCGAACATCTTGTCATGCGCGTCCGCTTTGGTGATGTTGGCGAGGTTTCCCGCATCGGTGATTGTGTACAGGGTTCTGCTTAGTCCCTCCACGGCCGTGCTGAATCCCGCCCCGCCGGCTCCTGCCATCCGGTCCGTCAGGATCTTCTGGCGCTGGGCGTCGATCTCGGCGGCGGTCGCATGCGGGTGGGCTCTGTGCCACTTCTCGAAGTCGGCGCGGTTCAGCGCGGCAATCTTCGCGGCCCGTTCGTCCAGCACATTGATGCTGTATTGGCCATGGGCCGCTACAACCGTCTTCAACGCCGCCGGGTCGTCGAACGCCCACTTCATCACACCTTTGATCCCCTCGCTGTCCAGAATGGCGCCGTAGGGTTGCACGCCCTGCAGAAGCGGGTCGGGATCGGAGGCGGAGGTGACTCCTGCCTTGTGCGAGAGCCGATCCTCCGACAAGCGATGCACATCGCTCATGTACGAGGCGAGGATGTTGGCCACGTTCTGACGGGTGTCACGCAGGTTGGACTGGACGGCGGGGTTGCTCCAGAAACGCATCGCCCAGGAGGCGATCAGCGCCGACTTGTAGCCGCGTGATTCACCCGGCGGCAGGTCGTGGTCGCGGAATGTGGTCGTGGCCGCCTCGAGTGCCCGGCCGAGGTCGCTGTCCGTGGCCTCGTACCAGACGCGCCCGCGCATCAGGTAGTCGAGTGGCTTGCGCTGGGGGTCGGTGAAGAAGTCCTGGGCGACTCTGGGGTTGTTGGCCAGGGCTGCCGCGACGGCGGCCATCGGGTCCTTCTGTGCCGCCGGGAGGTCGTTGGCCGGCTGGGTGGCGGGCATGATGTTGCGCCAGTAGAGCGAGCTCTGCGGTTGCTCGCGTTCGTAGTCGTAGATCTTGTTGGCCAGGTCGCGCAGGAAGGCGTCGTCGAACTTGCCGTGCCGCAGGAGCTTGTTGAGGGCGAATGCCGTCTCGGGGGTGTCGAGGTGCTCCAGCAGCTGGTCGCCGTAGCCTTTCGGCAGCTTCATGTCGCCCGCGCCGCGTGAGGCGGTGCCGAGGATGGTGCTGAGGGCGGCGGCGAGCTTGTCCTGCTGGGCCAGCGCGTCGGGGTCGGGGCCCGCCGAGGTGGTGTGGCGGCGGTAGAGCGACGTGAGCAGCTGCTTGAGCTCCCGGGGTGGCATCTGGGTGGCGAAGGCCACGGCGAAATAGGGGTCGTCCTGGTGCTGCTGCAGTTCGGCGAGGGTCTTGTCGTCGATCGTGCCGCCGTGCTTCATCCCGGTACGCAGGGCGTCGGCCAGGCGCTTGGCCGTGGCGGTGCCTTCCGCCGGCGTGGCGGACAGCCATTTGGACTCGTCGGCCCACAAGTTGTGCGACGTGTCGAGAGCGACCTTCTGCGCGGCGAGCATCAGATCGAGCCGCCGCTGCAGGTCGGGGACCTTCGTGCCGATCCGGTGGCCGATGTCGCGTGCGGTGCCCGGGCCGTACAGGGACAGCTTGAGCGTGCTCAGCGCCTTGTCGACCTGGGCGCCCACCTCGGGAACGGTCTGGCTGAGGCGCTTCATCGTGGAGATGAGCTGGGTCATCAGTGTCGGCTCGATGCCGATCAGCGATGGTTTGGGCCCCATCAGCCCGCCTCGTCCGGGTGGAGCGTGTCCAGCATGCCCAAGGCGCGGCTGAACAGGCCTCTGTACGCCTGCTCCCAGCCGTGCACCTCGCGCAGCAGCTCGTCAGCGGCGGGGCCCTTGATCGCGCCGGCGTCAATGACCTGGATCAGAACGCGTAGGTCGCCACCGTGCTGATCACGCAATCGCTCGATCTGCCGTCGGGCGGCGTCGATCTGCTCCTGCGTCGCCATCCTCGATCCCCTGGATCTGCTGACGGACAGTTGGCCATTCGAAGCGTAACGACACCTTGGGCGGAGCGTGAGGGGGTACCGGGTAAAACACCGAACGGATATGGATGCGGTCCTGTCCGGGAGCGTCCCTGGGGCCGCGGAAAAGCACTGGGAAACTGTCGGTGGCCAGTGATAGAAAGCAGGTTCGATACTGCCAGCTCGCGCTCGGGGGAGGCCTGCTCGTGACCACCAGCAGTTCGGAGTTCTCGATCTCCGGGCCGCGCTACAACCGGGGTGGCCCGGTGCGCTGGCTCGGGTCCCATCTGCGCCGCCACCCCCTGCACCTGCTCGGGTTCCTCGGCGGGTCGCTGGTCATGGTGGTGCTCAACGCCATGGTGCCGCAGTTCACCGGTGACGCCTTCGACGCCGTCCTGGGCAAACGGGGCGAGCCGCTGGACGCGCTCGGGCTGATCGCGCTGGCGTTGCTGGCGATCGTGGCGGCCCGGGGGGTGTTCGATCTCGTCGCCCGGCTGTCGAGCGAGGTGCTGGCCAAGCGGCTGGAGCGGGACGCGCGTGACGAGCTGTACGTGAGCCTGCTCGGCAAGAGCCAGACCTTCCACAACCGGCAGCGGGTCGGCGATTTGATGGCCAGGGCCGCCAACGACATCCGGCAGCTCTCCATCATGATCACGCCTGGGGCCGACCTGATCGTGGACTCGGGGCTCACCGGGTTGGTGCCTCTCTTCTTCATCGGGGCGATCGACCTGCGGCTGCTGCTGGCGCCCGGGGTGTTCGCGGTGGTGTTCGCGTTCGCGCTCTGGCGCTACATGAAGCAGCTCAACCCTGTGGCGACGCGCATGAGGGAGCAGTTCGGCGACCTCAACGCGGGGCTCAACCAGGCCGTACGTGGCATCGAGGTGATCAAGGTGACCGCGCAGGAGGGGCAGGAGCGGCGGCGCTTCCGGGCCAACGCGCGGCGCTATCGTGACTCGTTCGTCAAGAACGGGCTGGTGCAGGCCCGCTACCTGCCGACCCTGCTGTTCTCCTTCGCCATGGCGGGGGCGTTGTGGCACGCCCTCTATCTCCAGAGCACCGGGGCGATCACCATCGGGGAGTTGGTGGCGTTCATGGGGCTCATGGGCATGCTCGGGTTCCCGACGCAGATGTCGATCTTCACGTTCTCGCTGATGCAGATCGGCATCGTCTCCGCGCGGAGGATCCTCGGCATCATGACCTCGGAGAGCGAGATCGAGCAGCGGGCGGACGGGCACGCCGCGCCGATCAGCGGGGAGATCGTCTTCGAGAACGTGACGTTCGGCTACGAGGACGACGAGGATCCGGTGCTGCGCGGGGTGACGTTCACCGTGCGGCCGGGGGAGACGGTGGCGATCGTCGGCGAGACCGGGTCGGGCAAGAGCACGGTGACCAAGCTGGTGCCGCGGATCTACGACGTCACGTCCGGGCGGATCCTCGTCGACGGCGTGGACGTGCGCGAATGGGACCTGGACTCGCTGCGGTCGCAGATCTCCACCATCGAGCAGGACATCGTGCTGTTCTCCCGGTCCGTGACCGAGAACATCGCCTTCAGCCTGGGACAGCGGGCCGATCACGAGGCCGTGGTGAGGGCGGCGGAGGACGCTCAGGCCGCCGAGTTCATCGCCGAGCTGGACGACGGCTACGACACCGTCATCGGGGAGCGTGGGGTAACCCTCTCCGGAGGGCAGCGCCAGCGGCTGGCCATCGCGCGGGCCCTGCTGACAGATCCGGCGATCCTCGTGCTCGACGACTCGACCAGCGCCATCGACTCCGCGACGGAAGACAAGATCCAGCAGGCGATCGGGCGCATCCTCGAGGGGCGTACGACTTTGCTGATCACCCACCGCCTGTCGCAGATCCGGTGGGCGGACAAGGTGCTGCTGCTGCGGCGGGGCGAGGTCGTCGACTTCGGCACGCACGACGAGCTGATCACACGTAGCCGCCTCTACCGCCGGATCTTCGCGCACTACGACGAGGTGGAGATGGACGGAGAGGGCGCCGAGGACGAGGTCCTGGCAGTGGAGCAGGGAGGGGTGCGCTGATGGGCTTCATCATGGACGGCCTCGACGCCGAGGACTACGACCGCACTTACAGCGACCGCGACCTGCTGCGCCGCATCATCTCGTACTTCCGGCCGAAGCTCGGGGCGATGGTGCTGGTCGCCACCATGATCGTGCTGATGTCGGCGAGCCAGGCGGCCATCCCCACGCTGGGGAGCCTGGCCGTCGACGCGCTCGCCGATGGGACGATCGGCCAGGTCGGCTGGCTGCTCACGGCGGGCATCCTGGTCACGGGCGGGCTGTCGTGGGTGTTCAACTACATCCGGCAGAAGAACAGCGCGCGGGTCACCGGGGATGTGGTGTTGCGGCTGCGTGAGGACGCGTTCGACGCGGTGCTGGAGCGCGACCTTTCGTTCTACGACGAGACGCCGTCCGGCAAGATCGTCAGCCGGGTGACGTCCGACACCGACGACTTCGCCACCGTGTCCACGCTGACGATGGACCTGATCAGCCAGACACTGATGGTCGGTTTCGTGACGGTCCTGCTGTTCGTGCGCAGTGTCGAGCTGGCCCTGATGACGCTGCTGGTGGTGCCGATCGTGGTGGGCTTCGCGCTGCTCTTCCGGCGCCTGGCCAGGGTCAGCACCCGCAGGGCGCAGCGCTCGCTGAGCCGGGTCAACGCCAACCTGCAGGAGACCATGGGCGGCATCGCGATCGCGAAGAACTTCCGCCAGGAGCAGCAGGTCTACGACGAGTTCCGGCCCATCAACCAGCAGAGCTACCAGGTGACGCTCAGGCAGGGATTCGTCTTCTCCACCATCTTCCCCGTGCTGTTCCTCGTGGCCGGGCTCGCGACGGTGGGCCTCGTCCAGCTGGGCGGCTCGGCGGTGCTCGACGGTGGTCTGTCCGCCGGCGACTGGTACCTGTTCCTGCAAGGAGTGTCGCTCTTCTGGTTCCCGCTGACGTCCATCGCCGCGTTCTGGTCCCAGTTCCAGCAGGGCCTGTCCGCGTCCGAGCGGGTCTTCGCGCTGATCGACGCCCCGCCGCGCGTGGTGCAGACCGCGGCGGAGCCTCCGGGGCGGCTGGCGGGCCGCATCGAGTTCCAGGGCGTCACCTTCGGGTACGACCCCGAGCACCCGGTGTTGCGCGACTTCGACCTGCTCATCGAGGCCGGGGAGACCGTGGCGCTCGTCGGCCACACCGGCGCGGGCAAGTCGACGCTCAGCAAGCTGATCACCCGGTTCTACGAGTTCCAGGAAGGCCGGCTGCTGATCGACGGGCGCGACATCCGCACCTTGGAGCTGGGGGACTACCGCCGGCAGATCGGTGCGGTGCCGCAGGCGCCGTTCTTGTTCAGCGGCACGGTCGCCGACAACATCCGCTACCCGAGACCGGACGCGAGCGACGAGGAGGTGCGCGCGGCGGCGACGGCGGTCGGCGGCGGCGACTGGATCGACGCGCTGCCCAACGGCCTGCGGACGGATGTGGGCGAGCACGGGCGTGCGCTGTCCATGGGGCAGCGGCAGCTCGTCGCGCTGGCCCGGCTGCTGATCCAGGATCCGGCGATCGTGGTGCTGGACGAGGCCACGGCCAGCGTCGACCCGCTGACCGAGGCGCAGATCCAGGAGGGGCTGGACCTGGTGCTGGCCGGGCGGACGTCCATTGTCATCGCGCACCGGCTGTCCACCATCGAGCACGTCGATCGCATCATCGTGCTGGACCACGGGCGGATCGTGGAGGAGGGCGACCACGCGACCCTGCTGGCTCGCGGGGGCCGCTACTGCGAGGTCTACAACACCTACTTCCGCCACCAGTCGCCCAACTACCGGGC
The DNA here is from genome assembly GCF_050944675.1 of Nonomuraea sp. CA-141351. NCBI lineage: Bacteria > Bacillati > Actinomycetota > Actinomycetes > Streptosporangiales > Streptosporangiaceae > Nonomuraea > Nonomuraea sp. CA-141351. Next base: position 11,673,052 of record NZ_CP191982.1, on the reverse strand, counting down.
CGGCACCGGCTTCGTCTCCGTCGCCGGCGGCGAAGCCGGCTGACCATCGGTCCCGGCTCGGACGGGCCTACCTATGGGTAGGCCCGTGATGCCGGGCAGTCGCCGATTTACAACGATGTAACAACCACTCCGCTGCTGTTTACAACGTTAGATACAACGATGTAGAACGAGGCATCACCACAAGGGCAGCAGGAGTGTGATGCAGATGTCCCTGGATAACCTCACCCGGCGGCGCGCGCTCGGTCTCGGTCTCGGCGCTCTGGTCCTCACCGGATGCGGCGGGGGCGGAGGGCCGCGGCAGGCGGGGCAGCAGCAGACGGGCGCGCAGGCGACGGCCGCCCCCACGACCTACACGGGCCCCGCCGTCTCCCTGGCGTTCTGGAACGGCTTCACGGGCGGCGACGGCCCGTTCATGAAGCGGCTGGTCGATCAGTTCAACGGCGAGCACCCGAACATCAAAGTCACCATGAACGTCTACCAGTGGTCGGACTACTACGCGAAGGTTCCGGCCGCCGTCTCCGCAGGTCAGGGCCCGGACATCGGCATCATGCACGTCGACAGCGTGGCCACCAACGCCGCCCGGCAGGTGGTCCTGCCGCTCGACGACGTGGCGAAGGCGCTCAACCTGACCGAGGCTGACTTCTCGCCGCCGGTCTGGCAGGCCGGCGTGTACAAGGGCGCGCGTTACTCCATCCCGCTGGACGTGCACCCGCTCGGCATGTTCTACAACAAGACGGTCATGGAGAAGGCCGGGCTCGATCCGGACAACCCGCCCAAGAACGGTGAGGAGTACCTGGCCGCCCTCGAGAAGCTCAAGAAGGCCGGCATCCAGGGGCACTGGGCGACGCCGTTCCCGTTCACCGGGAGCATGCAGTTCGGCACCCTGCTGCACCAGAACGGCGGCCGGCTGTTCGCCGACGACGCCAGCGTGTCGCGCTTCGCCGAGGAGCCCGGCGTGCAGGCGCTGACCTGGCTCGTCGACCTGGTCGACAAGGGCTACAGCCCCAAGAACGTGGGCCAGGACGCCGACTTCATCGCCCTGCAGAACGGCAAGGCCGCCTTCAACTGGAACGGCATCTGGTCCATCAACACGCTGCGCGAGGTCAAGGGCCTGGAGTGGGGCGTGGCGCCGCTGCCGCAGATCGGCACGCAGCCCTCCGCCTGGGCGGGCTCGCACCAGTTCGTCGTCTTCAAACAGCGCAAGCCCGACCAGAACAAGCTCTCCGCGGCCAAGGTGTTCATCAACTGGATCAGCGGCCACTCGATCGAGTGGGCCAAGGCGGGGCAGGTCCCGGCGCGCAAGTCCATCCGCGAGAGCGCCGAGTTCAAGGCGCTGAAGGAGCAGGCGGCGATCGGCTCCCAGATCGACTACCTGTACTTCCTGCCGTCCGTGGCGGGGATCGGGGACGCCTCGGCGGTCGTGGACCAGGCGGTCAACGCGGCGATCCTGCTGAAGAAGAGCCCGAAGGACGCGCTCACCGAGGCGGCCGCCAAGGCGGACAAGATTCTCGAGCAGAACCGGAAGAAGTACGGCGCCTGATGGTCACGCTCACCGTCACAACAGCCCGGAAAGCCAGATCCGAAGCGCTCACCTGGTCCGGGCGGGCCACGCCTTACCTCTTCATGGCGCCGTACCTCGTGCTCTTCGGCGTCTTCGTGCTGGCGCCGGCCGTCTTCGGGATCTGGGTGAGCCTCCACGACTGGGACTACCTGCTCGAAGGCAAGCCGTTCGTCGGTCTGGAGAACTACTCCGCCCTCTTCGACCCCTCGTCGGCCGTCTATGACGACTTCTGGACGTCGATGCGGGCCACCGGGATCTTCACGCTGTTCAGCGTGCCGTTCCTGGTGGTGCTGCCGCTCGGGATCGCGCTGCTGCTCAACCGGCCGTTCCGGGGGCGGACGTTCTTCCGAGGGCTGTTCTTCGCCCCGTACGTGCTGGGGGTGGCGGTCGTCTGCCTGATGTGGCGGCTGTTGCTCGACCCGAACCTCGGCCTCATCGACTGGCTGCTCGGCACCGACATCGCGTGGACGACCTCACTGCCGTGGGGGTGGGTCGCCCTCGTGGGCGTGACCGTGTGGTGGACGCTGGGGTTCAACGGGGTGATCTATCTGGCGGGGATGCAGGACATCCCTCGCGAGCTGTACGACGCCGCCAAAGTGGACGGTGCCGGGCGGTGGGCCGAGTTCCGGCACGTGACGTTGCCCGGGTTGCGGCCCGTGGCGTTGTTCGTGGTGACCACGACGATCCTGGCCTCGGCCAACATGTTCGGGCAGTCGTACCTGCTGACCCAGGGCGCGCCGGGCGGGGAGACCAGGACCGCGATCAACTACATGCTCGACGTGGGGCTCAGCCAGTACAAGATGGGCAGCGCCTCCGCGATGAGCTACGTCCTCACGCTCGCCCTGATCGTCGTCAGCGTGCTCAACTTCCGGCTCTTCAGGGGGCGGTCGTGAGACGTTACACGGTCCTCGTCGCGCTGGCCGTGGTCTTCGTGGCGCCACTGCTGTGGGCGCTCGGCACCTCGTTCAAGAGCAAGACCGAGGCCACGCGGGTGCCGCCCACGCTGTGGCCCGCCGAACCGGCCGCCGACGCCTACGGCAAGCTCTTCGAGGGCACCACGCAGACGCCGGTGCTGCGCTGGTTCCTCAACAGCCTGATCGCCGCCACCGGGCACATGCTGCTCGTCCTGCTCGTCTCGTCGCTGGCCGCGTACGCGCTGGCCAGGCTGGAGTTCCGGGGCAAGCGGCTGATGTTCGGCGTCATCGTGGGGACGCTGCTGGTGCCCGGGTTCGTCTTCCTCATCCCGCAGTTCCTGATCATCGACCAGCTGGGCTGGCTGGACAGCCTGACCGCGCTGATCGTGCCGGGGGCCGCGGGGGCGTTCGGGGTGTTCTTCCTGCGGCAGTTCTTCCTCGGGCTGCCGCGCGAGCTGGACGAGGCGGCGCTCATGGAGGGGGCCAACCACTGGCACATCTTCCTGCGGGTCACGCTGCCGCTGTCGAAGCCCGCGCTGGCCACGCTGGCGGTGCTCAGCTTCATGAGCAACTGGAACGACTTCATCTGGCCGGTCTTCGTGATCTTCAGTCCCGACTACTTCACCCTGCCGCCTGGGCTGTCCATCCTGCAGGGCGCGTACACGATCGACTATCCCGTGATCATGGCGGGTGCCGTGCTGGCGAGCGTTCCGGTGCTGATCCTGTTCGCGCTGACCCAGCGGTACGTCATCGAAGGCATCTCTCGTAGTGGCTTGAAAGGCTGATATATGCGTATCGCAGCGGTTGTTTCGCTGGTCATGTCGTTACTCACGCCTTCACTCGCTGGGCAGTCGTACGACAATCCCGTGTCAGCGGGGTTCGCCGACACCTTCGCCGATCCCTCCGTGATCCGCGGCCTCGACGGCTACTGGTACTCCTACGGCACCTCCGACCCGCTACGCGAGGGCGAGGGCAAGCACCACCGGCTGCCGATCGCCCGCTCCACCGACCTCGTCTCATGGACGTACGTGGGCGACGCGTTCGGCGAGGACAACCTGCCCCCGTACGCCGCCCCCGGCAGCCTGCTCTGGGCGCCCGACGTCCGTTACCTCGACGGCCGGTACGTCATGTACTTCACGGTCACCAACACCACCAGCACCCCGCACGAGTGGGACTTCTCGATCGGCGCGGCCACCGCCCCGACCCCGACCGGCCCGTGGACCCACCTCTCGGCCCCGGTGGTCGCGCCGCGGCCGTCCGGGGACTCGTACTGGAACACGATCGATCCGGCGCAGTTCACGGACGTGGACGGCCGGAAATACCTCTACTTCGGCGGATTTTTCGGGGGATTGTGGGTCACGGAGCTGACCCCGGACGGCCTCCACACCGTGGGACAGCCGACGCAGGTGGCCATCGACAACAAGTTCGAGGGCTCGTACGTGGTGCGCCACGACGGCTACTACTACTTGCTGGCCTCGTCCGCGAACTGCTGCGCCGGCCCCACCACCGGCTACTCGGTCCTGGCCGGCCGCGCCACCAGCCCGCGCGGCCCGTTCGTCGACCGCGAGGGCCAGCCGCTGCTCGCGTCCCGCGCCGGCGGAACCCCTGTCCTCGACCAGAACGGCAACCGCTGGATCGGCACCGGCCACCACGCCCAGCTCACCGACCTTTCCGGTCAGGACTGGATGTTGTACCACGCGATTGACCGGAACGACCCGTTCCTGGACGAGCCGTACGGGATCAACGAGCGGCCGATGCTGCTCGACCGGCTGGACTGGATCGACGGCTGGCCGGCGGTGCGGGCGGGCGCCGGGCCCTCGGAGCGGTCCGACCAGACGCCGGTCACGCGTGGGTTCGTGAGCCTGACTGATGATCTGTCGGGATGGCGCGGTGCGGGCTGGACCGTACAGGAGGGATATGTGCGGCACACCGACAAGGGCACGCTGACGGCGCGGCAGGCGGTCGGCGGGGATGTTCGCGCTGAAACGGACCTCCGCCTGGCCGGGCAGTCGGCCGGGCTGCGGATCGGCGGCGCGACCGCGACGGTGTCCGGCAGCGGCCTGACCGTCACGGCAGGGAACGCGCACCGTACGGTCGCCCTGCCCGGCGGCGCCGCGACGTGGCGCAACCTGGCCGTCACGGTCAAGGGGCGGACGATCACGGCCGAGGTCTCGTCGAGCCGGCTCGGCGACCCTCAGGCCAGGGTCCGCCTCGACTCGCCGGCTCCGCTGTCCGGCACGTTCGCGCTGGTAGCCGATGGTGTGGCCGACTTCGACAACGTCAGCGTGGCCAGGCTGGCCAAGCCCGTCACCCGTCCGGCGCCGGTGCCCCGTACCGGCGGCCTTGCCGACGCCGACGAGTTCGACGGCGCGGACTCTTCCTGGCAGTGGGTCCGCCAGGATCCGAACGCCCGCGTGGAAGGCGGCGTGCTGCGCTGGCCGGTCCAGAGCGCCGACCTGGTGGGCACCGCCAACACCGCGAGCGTCCTGCTCCGGGACGCGCCGGAGGGCGACTACATCGCGGAGACCAAGGTGACCCTCGACCTCGGTGAGGACACCGTACGCAACTACCAGCAGGCGGGCCTGATCGCCTACGTCTCCGACGACGAATTCGCCCGCCTCAGCCAGGTGGCCATCTGGAACACCCGTCAGGTCGAGTACGGCCGGGAGCTCCCGTTCGCCGGCCGCCTCTCCTACGGCGGCAACATCGTCGGCCCGCCGGCCAGGACGACCTGGCTCAGGCTGGCCCACCATGTCGACCCGGTGAGCGGGGAGCACGAGTTCCGCGCCGGTTCGAGCCGCGACGGCAAGACGTGGACGTGGGGCGGCGTGTGGACCTTCCCGAAGGACACCGCGCCGCGCATCGGCCTCGTCGCCCACGGCGGTGCCCAGCCGCCCGTCGAAGCCGAGTTCGACTACGTGCGTATCTACCGGACCAAGTGATTTCCGCCCCCGGAGCCAGGGCGTTCACCCGACTCCGGGGGCACTGCGCTGGTGCTTCCGGCGCGCGGATCAGCCCGCCAGTTCGTCGCCCTCGATCAGCGGGCCGGTCAGGCGCCTGGGCAGCAGTGTGACCTTGCCGATCAGCCAGTCGGCCAGGCGGTCCCGCTCGACGACGATCAGCGGCCGGCGTGCGCTGATCGCCTCCTGGCGGGCTTGGCGGGTGAGATTGCCGGAGGTGATGTCCACTCCACCGTCCCCGGCGCCGCCCCTCACGGTCACCCGGCGGAATCCCTCAGCGATCATCCGTTCGGCGACCAGATGCTCGAATGCGTCGCCGGTCATCCCGGGTATCTGGCTATGAGAACGACTGCGATTACGGCCCCCAGAAGGGCGAGCACCCACAGATCTCCACCGGACTTTCGTCGTCTGTTCCTACCTCGCCTGGATCCCCTCGCCATAGATCCCTCCCGAATTCAGGTGTCGATGGCGAGTGTGAAGCGCGGGTCCGACAGTTTCCACATCGACAGACCCTGCGGCGGCCGCTCCTCGACGGCGGGTCGGACGGGCCCTGGGATACGTGAGCGCCTCACTATCGTTTGATGCCCTCATCCTGAAGTGCTTTGTAAACAGTATCCCGAGCAAGTCCAGTGAGCGAGCTTATCCGCCGTATGTTCGTTTCGCCGTGCTCGTAAAGGGCTACCGCTATTCGCTTGCGTGTCCCGGTGGAAGTGCCCGTGTTCTTCGCCTCGATAGCTTTGGCGGCCAAGGCGGCCAGTTCGGCAGCCTCCACGTCGTTGTCGTCCAAGGGCATGCGCGGCACCGTGTCAGTCGTCTCGGCTCCGCATGCGAAGAGCATTTGCGTGAGAACCTCGGAAAGGTCGGTCGTTTTGTCGGTCTGCAGGCTGATGCCGAGATGGTTCATGAGTAGGTAGGCGAAGGACGATAAGGCGGCTGAAGCATTGTCGTAGACCCAGGAAGCAGGCGTCTCCGGAGTGTCCCGAAGAAATCCCTGGACTTCCCAGACGTCGGTTTGATCCTCCTGAACCGACTCCACGGCTCGTTCGTGAATCCTCGCCTCGTTTGTCTTTTTGTCGTGCACCACTTCCTTTATTTTGTTGGAGACCTTGCTCGTGCGGACGACGGCGTAGTGCCGGAATATGATCGGGACCTCACCGCGACATACGTCGAGGTAGGACACCTTGAAGCGTGTCGCGCTCCTGATCGCCTCTATGGCGTCCCGTGATAACGCGAATGTGTTGCGCGCACCCAGTAGGCGAGCGCGCGATAGTTCTATGTCGGTACCCGGCGACATGGCTGCCTCCACATCTGGCGATGAATCATACAAAAGTGTCCGCTGTTCGACATGTCGAAAGTCGACACACGGCAATCCATGGGCGAAAAACATCTCCCGGTGGAGTGGAACTGCTTGCCAACGTAGAAGATTCCTATTCCGGATGGCTTGGGGCGCTGCTGGCGCACATGCTGATCAAGGTCTACGTTTGGCCCAGCAAATCGGTACGCAAAGGAAGGAGTTTGGAAATGTCCTATTACGAGCCAGATTGGTGGAAAGTGCTCGCGCGAGAAATTGGAGGGACGGTGCGGTCTACGATTCGAAGCACAGGCCGCACCGCCCGTCTCTGCGCCTTGTTGATCGCTCTCGCTCTAGCAAGCTCGCTAGTGCTCGCGGTCTACAAGACAACAGCAGGTTAGCTGTTACTGCGGGAGAGGGCCAGGCGTTCCACGAGTTGTCGAAAGTGGTCGCCTGGCCACCTTCTCCAGTCGCAGCGTGAGCCATGGATAGCATTCGAGTCATGATTCGGATCGAGCGCCTTGACCACCTGGTTCTTACCGTTGCGGACGTCGAGAGGTCCGTCTCGTTCTACAGCCAGGTGCTGGGCATGGAGCCGGTGACGTTCGGGGCCGGCCGTCGTGCGTTGGCCTTCGGCGTTCACAAGATCAACTTGCATGAGGCGGGTAAGGAGTTCGACCCCAAGGCCGCCAGGCCGACGACTGGGTCCGCCGATCTCTGCCTGATCAGCGCAGTCCCGATCGAGGAAGTCGTACGGCATCTGGAGGCCTGCGGTGTTCCCGTCGAGGAGGGGCCGGTCTCGCGGACCGGTGCCCAAGGTCCAATAACGTCGGTCTACTTCCGCGACCCCGATGGAAACCTGATCGAAGTCTCTACCTACTAGCCGTCGCGCTCGCCGATCGACCGGACTCCAGCGACAACATCGTCCAACGACCTTCCCCCGCACATGCGCAAGCTCGCCGAGGTCGCAGCGATAGTGGCCGCGGCAGATGTAACTGCTGACTGGCCGTACCACCTCGAAGACGACATGTGTGCGCTGCCCGTCATGATCCCTGCCGACCCGGACTGCGACCAGAGCTGTTCCTTGAAGCCGTCAAGCCCCTGGAGGCGGTCACTGAAAGGATGAGCCGATGAGTAAGGCGATCACCTATGTCATCACCCACGAGAACGGGCGGTGGGTGTCGCGTTGCCCCACCGGGGAGACCGAGGGCGTCGGTGTGGCCGGCTCTTTGTCGCAGATGGAGCGTGACTTGGCGGAGATCCACGCCTGGGCTTGGCCCGAGGACACCCCTGGCGTGGAGTTCGTCTTCGATCTGCCCGAGGACGTGGCCAGTGTGGTGGCCGAATACCACCGCGAGAAGGAGCTGGCCGAGGCTCACACCCAGCACGCGGCAGAGCTGGCCGTCAAGGCCGCGAAGGCTCTCACGAGTCGCTGGTCGGAGCCGGACACGGCTCGTGTCATGGGTCTGTCCAAGCAGCGTGTTCACCAGTTGAAGGTCAGCGCCTGAAGGGTGTCATCGAGTACGACACCTGTAGCGCGTCGGGTGTGGAACGGGAAGTCCCGCGTGCGATCGCCCCGCTGCAGCCCGCCGCTCACTGTGCTGAACGGACCGGCCGCCGCCGGTCAACGCCGAGTTCGACTACCTGCGTATTTACCGGAGCAGGTGATTCGCTCCCGGAGCCCGGTCGGTCACCGGGCTCCGGGCCGTCGTGGACCGTTGGGCCGGAGCCTGGTGTCAGACCCGGTCGAGGGGGCGATGAGGCTCAGCCGGGAGCTCTACCTTGATCGAGTCGCCGGGGCGCACGACGCCCCCGGCTCTGACGATGCTCATGACCCCGGCCCTGCGCACCAAGTTCCCAGCCCCGTCGCGGCCGACGACCTGCTTGAGCAGACCGTCCTGGAAGTTGTCGATCTGTACGCAAGGATTGCGCAGACCAGTCAGCTCCACAACGGCCTCGTCGCCGATGCGCAGCAGCGTGCCGACCGGCAGGCCGAGTAGATCGATGCCCCTGGTGGTGATGTTCTCGCCGAGCTCGCCGGGCCTGACCGTGAAACCCGCCTCGCCGACCTGGGTGAAGAGCTCCTCGTGGATGAGGTGGACCTGACGCAGGTTCGGCTGGGTGGGGTCCTGAGCGACCCGAGAGCGGTGCTTGACCGTCACACCCGCATGGACGTCTCCCTCTACCCCGAGACCGGCGACCAGGGTGATGCTCTCCCGGTTCGGCTTGGTGAAGGAATACTCGCCGTTGCTGCTGACCGCCGTGACTGCCCCGCTCATCAGGCTTGACCCCTTCTGTATGTTCTGACCCACTCAGGACCCTAATTCAGCCATCAGCGTGCGCCCCCTCTGAGGGTCCAGTAGGAACGCAGGTCCTCGCCCTTCTCGAACAGGTCGGCCAGGATCGGTATGCAGGGCTCGATGAAGTCCCGGTCGGTGATCTTGCGGGCGCCGATGTGCCGTCCGGCTTCGTCGTAGAGCACTTCATAGAGCAGGGCAGGGTTGAACAGCACCAGCTCCGGCACGGGGCCGTCGGCCTCGTACGGGTGCACCGCGGAGACCGGCACCACCCGGCTGTTCTCGCCTTCCTCGGCGCGCATTGAGAGGAGCGCCAGCTCCCAGCGGACATATTGGGTGAACGGCTCCTCCGTCACCCTGATCCGCCGGAAGTCCATCCGATCGGGATTGTCGGCACGGAACCCCGGACGCATCTTGTCGGCCAGCTCCATCGCCAAATCCCAGTCGCCCGCGAGCATGGCCAGGTAGCTCGGCAGATCCCCCTCGTCGAAGTGCTGAGCGCGTTCGAGTTTCCAGAGCACCCCGCTCGCGGCCTCGAACTTCCCGGCGAAGTCGGCCCCGTACTCGGCCGAGTCCATCGTCTTGGCGGGCGCGGACCGTAAGCGGCTCAGGACATCACTCATCAGGCCTCCTGAGAATCAGGGCTCGTGACCATCGATGATGCATCATGTAGCGTCGCGAGAAACGCGGGACCTACCGAGGAGCGGTAGATGGTTGAGGAGCAGCGACTCGACGCGACCGAACAGCAGACGAGAAGACAACTGGTCCGGGCGGTGATCGCCTCCGCCGTGGGCACCTCGATCGAATGGTACGACTTCTTCCTCTACGGCTTCGCCGCCAGCACGATCTTCGCGGAATTGTTCTTCCCGAAGAGTGACCCCACGACGGGTCTCCTGCTGTCTCTGGGCACCTACTTCGGCGGGTTCGCCGCCCGCCCGATCGGGGCGGCGATCTTCGGGCACTACGGCGACCGGATCGGTCGCAAAGCCACCCTCATCATCACGCTCCTGAGCATGGGCATCGCCACCGCGCTGGTCGGGGTGCTGCCGACGTACGAGCAGATCGGGATCTGGGGCGGCATCCTGCTGACCGTGCTCCGGCTGCTCCAGGGCATCAGCGTCGGCGGCGAGTGGGGCGGGTCCGTGCTCCTGGCCACCGAGTGGGGCAAGTCGCGTGGCGGGCGGCGCGGGTTCCTGGGCAGCTGGCCGCAGTTCGGGGTGCCGGTCGGGCTCGTGCTCGGCTACCTGGCACTCGAGGTGTTCCAGCCGCTCGACCCCACCTGGGGATGGCGCATTCCGTTCCTGCTCAGCATCGTGATGGCCGGCGTCGGCCTCTACATCAGGCTCGGCATCCTGGAGACGCCGGTCTTCGCCAAGCTCCTGAAGGAGAACAGGGTCGAGCGCGTCCCCGTGCGCGAGGTCATCGTCAGGAACTGGCGGGAGATCGTGCTGAGCGCGCTGCTCAGGACCGGGCAGCAGGCGCCGTTCTACATCTTCACCGTCTTCATCCTCACGTACGCCACCAAGACCCTGGGGTTCAAGGCGGGCGACATCTATCCGTACGTCATCGCCGCCGGAATCGTGTCCCTGTTCACCGTGCCCTTCTGGGGATACATCTCCGACCTCGTGGGGCGGCGCAGGCTGTACATCATCGGCGCCGCGGTCATGGTCGTCTGGTCGTTCGTCTACTGGCCGCTGCTCGACACCCGCGTCCCCTCGCTGGTCTTCCTGGCCATCGTGCTGACGGCGCCCATCCACGACATCCAGTACGGCCCGCAGGCCACGTTCATCGCCGAGAGCTTCACCGGGCGGCTGCGCTACAGCGGGGCCTCGCTCGGCTACCAGCTGGCCTCGGTGACGGCGGGCGGGCCCGCGCCGTTGATCGCGGTGTGGTTATATGCGACGTACCAGAGCTCGTTCGCCATCGCCGTATATATGGCGATATGTGCGTTGATCAGCGTAGTCGCGGCGGCCGCGCTGAAGGACCGGTCGCAGCAGGACTACGCGGTCGAGTACGACGACGTGCAGTCCAAGACCACTTAGGCAGGAACGTGTGACACCGCTGCTGCGACAGGTCCTGAGCCAGGTCGGCGGGGCCGACCCCCGGATCAACGAGGTCGTCACCGCACTCATCACCCACCTGCACGCCTTCGTCGAGGAGGTCAGGCCCACCGAGGAGGAATGGACGGCGGGCCTCGGCTTCCTGATCGAGACCGGGAGGATGTGCACGCCGGAGCGCGACGAGTTCGTCCTGCTGTCGGACATGCTCGGCCTGACCAGCGCGGTCGACGACGTCAACCACGAGGGGCCCGAGGGCATGACCCCGTCCTCCGTCCAGGGCCCCTTCCACTCCCCGGCGCCCGCGCGCGAGCTCGGCGACTGGATCAGCCACGGCCCGGAACGCGACCGCGCGGTCCCGGCCGTGGTGCACGGCAGGGTCACGGACTGCGACGGCGTCCCGCTGGCCGGGGCGAAGGTGGAGCTGTGGCAGGCCAGCGACGCCGGCCTGTACGACTCCCAGGACGAGGCCCAGGAGCCGGGCAACCTGCGTGGCCTGTTCACCGCCGATGCCGACGGCCGCTACTGGTTCCGTACGATCCGGCCGAGCAGCTACCCGGTCCCCACCGACGGCACCGCCGGCAGGCTGCTGCACGCCATCGGACGCCATCCCATGCGCCCCGCCCACCTGCACTACCGGGTCACCGCGCCGGGCCACCGGCCGCTGACCACGCACGTGTTCCTGGCCGGCGACCCCTACCTGGGCTCCGACGCGGCGTTCGCGGTCAAGGAGGAGCTCATCCGGGAGGCGCGACCGCGGACCGGGGGATGGGGGATGGACGGGCCGTACGAGGAGATCGAGTTCGATGTCAGGCTCGTACCGCTCCGTCCTCCCCCCGGAGTGCCCCCTTCCGCGCGTCAGCCGTAAGCGCGTACCTCCAGCAGCCCGACCGAGGCCTGGCCGCTCTGCAGCACGACGCGGAGCCGGGTGGTGCTGACGGAGGTGAACGTGACCCCGTTGTACGCGCCGGCCACGATCCCGTACCCGCTCGCCCCCGGGCTGGCAACAAGGGCTGTCAAGATGCGGTGAAAATTTCAGTTCCGAAAGCCGCGGCGGCCGCGTGAGCCTGGGCGAGCCGCTCCTGCTCGGCCGTCCAGCCGGCGAACTCCTGGGCCAGTGTGGTCGCCGCCGTGGTGCGCGTGTCGGTGCTGACGGTGACGGGCAGCCCGGCGGCCAGGAGCCGGGTGGCGGGGTGTTCGGCCAGGCTGGGTACGGCGCCGGTCAGCACGTTGCTGGTCGGGCACATCTCCAGGGCGATCCGGTCGCGCCGCAGCCGGTCGAGCAGCGCGCCGTCGCCCGCGCACCGCACGCCGTGGCCGATCCGGCGCGCGCCGAGCACGTCGATCGCCTCCCACATGCTCTCCGGGCCCGCCGCCTCCCCGGCGTGCACCGTACACGGGAGGCCCGCCGAGTGGGCGAGGTCGAAGGCGGCCCGGTGCGGCGCGGCGCCGTGCAGCCGCTCGTCGCCGGCCAGGTCGAGTCCGGCCACCTTGTCGCGGTGCCGCAGCGCCGTCTCGGCGACGGCGAGGCTCTCCTGCGGCGTCTGGTGCCGCAGGCAGCACAGCAGCAGCCCGGTACGCACCCCGGTGGCCGCCCGCCCCGCCGCCAGGCCGTCGGCGACGGCCGCCACGGCCTCGTCCTGGGACATGCCGTGGCGGCCGTGCAGTTGCGGGGCGAAGCGCACCTCGCCGTAGACGACGCCGTCTGCATGCCAGTCCTCGACCAGCTCGCGGGCGGCCCTGCTCAACGCGTCGGGCGTCTGCAGCACCAGGAGGGGCACGTCGATGTAGGTGAGGAAGCCGGCCAGGCTTCCGCAGCCGTCGGGCGCCGTGACCAGCCGCTCGACGGGGCCGTCCAGGGTGATGCCCTGGCGGCGGGCCAGGTCGGCGACGGTGCCCGGGCGTACGGATCCGTCGAGGTGGCAGTGCAGCTCGTAACGCGGTGTCATTGTTGTCCTCCCAGGGCACAGGTGTCGAACAGCAGCTGCTTGAAGCCGCGCTCGTCGACCCGCCGGACCAGCGTCAGGTTCGGGGCCGGGGCGGAGCGGCGACGATCGATGATCAGCTGGCCACAGGTCTCGTCGCCTAGGGAGACGTCCACGTGCACCTGCTCCTGCTCGACGATCAGCTCGGGCCGGAGCGCCACGGCCATCGCGACGGGGTCGGGCAGGTCGTATCCGTCCAGGCCGGTGACGTTCCGGGCCCACGCGGCGACCTTGCGGTTGACGCGGTGGGCGAAGGCGGCCATGGGGGTGTCGAGCTGCTCCAGCCGGAGTTGGTCAGCGGGCGTCATGACGGCGTCCTTGCGCGAGACGTCCCAGCCGATCCAGGTCACCTTGTCCGGCGTGGCCGACTCCAGCACCACCCGGGCGGCCTCGGGATCGGCCCACACGTTGAACTCGGCGGTGGCCGAGATGTTGCCGCGCATGTCGGCGGCGCCGGCCATGCAGTAGACGTGCCGGTACCGGTCGAGCAGGTTTCGGTCGCGGAGCAGGGCGACTGCGAGGTTGGTGAGCGGCCCGAGGGTGACGAGCGTCAGCTCGTCGGGGTGCCGGCGCGGATGATGCACGAGGACGTCGACCGCGTGTTCGGGCTGGGGAGCGTGCTCGGGGACCGGCAGGCCGATGTCACCCATCCCGTCATGGCCGTGCACGTGCTGGGCGGTGGAGAGCAGGCGGGTCATCGGACGCTCGCAGCCGGGGTGGACGGGAATGTCGCCGCGCCCGGCCACCTGTAAGGAGACGAGCGCGTTGCGGGTGCCGGTCGGCAGGGGCACGTTGCCCGCCACCGTGGTCACGGCGCGGACGTCGGCCAGCTTGCCGGCGGCGGCCAGCAGCAGCGCCACCGCGTCGTCGGAGCCCGTGTCGGTGTCGATGATCAAGGGCAGCACGGCGCGCCTCCATGGATCTAATCGTTTAGATAGCCATATCTAAGCGATTAGATGCGAGAATGTAAACCGCTATGACGAAACGCCCGAGCACTCTGGCCGACGTGGCCCGCAGAGCGGGGACCTCGACGGCGGTGGTCAGCTATGTGATCAACAACGGCCCCCGTCCCGTGGCCGCCGCGACCCGCGAGCGCGTCCTGGCCGCGGCGGCCGAGCTCGGTTACCGCCCCAACCGCATCGCCCGCGCGCTGCGCTCGCGCACCACCGGGGTGGTGGGCCTGGTGCTGGCCGACGCGTCCAATCCGTACTTCGGCGCCCTGGCCAGGCACGTCGAGCAGGCGCTCGAGCGGCGCGACCGGCTCACGCTGGTGGGCAACGCCGGGTTCTCCGCGGAGCGCCAGCGGCATCTCGTCGAACGTTTCCTGGCCGCCCAGGTCGATGGGCTGGTGATCGTCTCAGCGGACACCGCTGGTGACGCGGCGGCGTTGGCCGAGGCGGCCGGCGTACCTGCCGTGTACGTCCACCACGGTCCCCCGCACGGGCACGCGCCGGTGGTGGCGGCCGACAACCAGGCGGCCGTACGGGAGGCGGCCGCGCACCTGCGCGGGCACGGGCACCGGAGCATCGCCTTCCTGGCGGGGCCGCACGACGAAGGGCCCGTGGGCGTGCGGCGGGAGGCGTGGGACGCGGCCGTCTCCGGAGACCCCGTGCTCCTGCGCTGCGACTACTCGCGTGCCGAGGCGGACGCCCTGACTCGCCGCCTCGTCTCGGAGGGCGCCATGCCGCGCGCCTTGATCACGGCCACCGACGAGCAGGCCATCGGCATCCTGTCCGGCGCCTGGGCCTGCGGCCTCGCCGTCCCCGACCAGCTCGCCCTGATCAGCCTCGACGGGACCCCGGAGAGTGCCTACACCGCTCCCGCGCTGACGGTCACCGAGCAGCCGCTCCAGGCCATGGCCGAGCAGGCCGTGGACCTGCTCCTCTCGCCCGCCGCGCTCACCGAGCCACCGACCCGGGCTGGGGAGGCGGCCCTGATCCGGCGGCGCAGTTGCGGGTGTGGGGGATGACCCCCTGAGCTGCAGGGATGCGTTAGGGGATCTTGGCGTTACCCGTGCCCGATGTTGGGGAGGATCCGCGGCGGGATCGATCTGAGCAGCGGGGGAACGAAGGTCATGTGTCACGGGGCCGCGATGACCGTTCATGCCCTGGACGGCGTCGGCGGCGCCGACCTGTGGGCCGCGCGGATGCAGATGGCACTGTCGCTGGGCTGGCACATCGTGCTCGCCTGCTTCGGCGTCGGGATGCCCGCCATCACGCTGATCGCCGAGTGGCGCGGCCACCGTAGCGCCGATTCGCACTACCGGCTGCTGGCCCGCCGCTGGGCCAAGGCGATGGGCGTGCTGTTCGCGGTGGGCGCGGTCTCCGGCACGATCCTGTCGTTCGAGATGGGCCTGCTGTGGCCGGGCATGATGGGCGTGTACGGTGAGGTCATCGGCCTGCCGTTCTCCCTGGAGGGCATCGCGTTCTTCATCGAGGCCATCTTCGTGGGCATCTACCTGTACGCCTGGGACCGGCTGCCGCCCAGGACGCACATGCTGGCCGGGATCCCGATCGTGCTGGCGGGGGTGGCCAGCGCGTTCTTCGTCGTCAGCGCCAACGCGTGGATGCAGCAGCCGACCGGCTTCCAGGTGAGGGACGGCCGCATCGTGGCGGTCGACCCGTGGGGCGCGATGTTCAACCCGTCCACGCCGCCGATGACCACACACATGATCCTGGCCGCGTTCATGGTCACCGGGTTCGGCATCGCGAGCGTCTACGCCGTCGCCATGCTGCGGGGCCGCCGTGACCGCTACCACCGGCTCGGCCTGCTGCTGCCGCTGACCGTGGCGGCGATCATCACCCCGGTGCAGATCGGCGTGGGGGACTGGGCCGCCCACTCCGTGGCCGACCACCAGGCGGTCAAGCTCGCCGCCATGGAAGGCGTGTTCAGGACCGCGCGCGGGGTCCCGCTCCATCTCGGCGGCATCGCGACCGACGACGAGATGCGGTACGCGCTGGAGATCCCGTACGGGCTGTCCCTGCTGGCGCACTGGGATCCGAACGCCGAGATCCACGGGCTGGAGGAGGTGCCGCCCGCCGACCGCCCGCCGGTCAACGTGGTGCACTGGGCGTTCCAGATCATGGTCGCGCTGGGCTTCGCCCTGCTGACCCTGGCCGCCTGGCTGGCGTTGGAGTGGAGACGGCGACGTGACCTGCCCCGATCGCCCTGGTTCCTGCGTGCGGCGGCGGTGTCGGGGGTGGCCGCGGTGCTGGCGCTGGAGGCCGGCTGGGTCGTCACCGAGGTGGGCCGCCAGCCGTGGATCGTCTTCAGGGTGATGCGCACGTCGCAGGCGGTCAACCCGGCGCCCGGCCTGGTGTACGGGTTCGTGCTGGTGGCGGTGGTCTACCTGCTGCTGACCGTGGCCACCGTTTACGTGCTGCGCCGCCTGGCCCGCGACGTCCCGGTGCCGGTCGCGCCTCAGGAACGCGACGTCAGCGGTTACAAGGTCGTGTGAGCATGCCGCTGCCAGAGATCATGCTCGCGGTCCTGTGGCTCGGCCTGACCGCGTACGTGCTGTTCGGCGGCGCGGACTTCGGCGGCGGCATCTGGGACCTGCTCGCCGGCGGCGCCAAGGCGGGGCAGCGGCAGCGGGCACTGATCGAGCACTCGATCGGCCCCGTGTGGGAGGCCAACCACGTGTGGCTGATCTTCGTGATCGTGCTGACGTGGACCGGCATCCCGTCGGTGTTCGCCGCCGTCGCCTCGACCCTCTACATCCCGCTCACGCTCGCCGCGCTGGGCATCATCGGCCGCGGCGCGGCCTTCGCCTTCCGCAAGGTCTCCACGGAGCTGTGGCAGCGGCGGCTGTTCGGCGCCGCGTTCGCCTTCTCCTCCGTCGCCACCCCGTTCTTCCTCGGCACGGTCGCCGGCGCGATCGCCTCGGGCCGGGTGCCGCCCGGCATAGCCAAGGGCGACCTGGTGGGCAGCTGGCTGAACCCCACCTCCGTGATCGCCGGAGCGCTGGCCGTCGGCACCGCGGCCTATCTCGCCTGCGTCTACCTGACCCGGGACGCCCAGCGCGAAGGGCACGCCGATCTCGTGGAGGCCTTCCGGCGGCGGGCGCTGGGCTGCGGCGTGGTCGTCGGGGTGCTGTCGGCCGCGGGCCTGCTCGTCCTGTGGGCCGACTCGCCCCGCCTGTTCACCGAGCTCACCTCGGGGCGGGCGCTGCCGCTCCTCCTGCTGTCCGTGCTCGCGGGGCTGGCCTCGCTGGTGCTGATGTGGCGGCGGGCGTACGTGGCCGTGCGGATCACCGCCGCGCTGGCCGTGACGGGGCTGCTGTGGGGCTGGGGAGTCGGGCAGTATCCGGCGCCGCTGCCCGGCGTCCCTGTGGACGAGGCGGCCGCCACCGACTCCGTCCTGGCGGCCAGCCTCGGAGCGCTGGCCGTGGGCGCGCTCCTGCTGCTGCCGTCGCTGTGGTGGTTGTACGCCACCTTCCAGCGAGACCGCGGGACCTCGTCGTAGGGGCCATGGGGTCGCTAAGGGATGAGCCACTCCGCGATGTCCGCGACGACGGCCGGGTCCACGTGCTGGGCCGGCTCGTAATCCGCCGGGCCGGAGGGGCCCTCGCCGGGAAAGAACAGGTGGTCGTCGGCGTCGTAGACGCGGAACGTGACGTCCGGCCGGTGCGCGAGCCCCGCCTTCCACCGCGCGAGGTCGTCCTCGACAGTCACCTGGTAGTCACGGGCGCCCTGGAGCAGGAGCATCGGCTTGTCCAGCGCGGCCGCGGTCGCGACGGGGTCGTAGCCACGCATGTCCAGCCAGTACGAGCCGGAGCAGCCGAACAGCAGCTCCGCGGCGGGCGTGTCGGGTGACAGGTCAGGGCCGGCGACCATGGCGGCCTGCCGTTCGATGGTCTCGACGGCCGCCTGCGCAGCGGGGTTGAGCGCGGCGAGGTAGCGCACGGTGCGGACGGCGGCCTCGTGCATCGGCTGGGCGTCACCGGCCAGGATCACCAGACCGGCCACGGACGGCTCGGCGGCCGCGATCCGCGGGGCCGCCTTGCCGCCCATGCTGTGGCCGAGGACGAAGACCCGCGCGGGATCCACGTTCGGCCGGCGCTGGAGCAGGTGGACGGCGGCCACCGTGTGCGGGACGTACTCGTCGGCCATCGTGAAGTCATCCGCCAGGGCGTGGACGTGGGTCACCTTGTCGTACCGCAGGACCGCCACCCCCATGCCGGCCAGCCCCCAGGCCAGGTCCTTGAGCGGCTTGTTCGGCCCGCTGGTGGCGTCCCTGTCGAACGGACCCCCGCCGCTGAGCAGCACCACGCCGGGCCACGGGCCGCCCCCGCGCGGCAGGCTCAACGTGCCCGGCACGGCCAGCGGGCCGGAGCCGACGGTGACCTCGTGCTCGTCGAACGTCTCCGGACGGGCGTAAGGCGGGGGCGCCCACTGCGCGACGCTCGCGGGCGCGAGCCGCAGGCCGTTCAGCAGGCCGGCGTCGTCAACCGACATGACGACCGTGAGCCCTCCGCGCTCGCATGTCACCGGAACGCTCACCCGGACCAGTCCCTCCTGGATCGGCTCGCTCACCGGCTCTCCCACAGCGGAAACAGGCCCTTTCACGCC
Organism: Nonomuraea sp. CA-141351; assembly: GCF_050944675.1. NCBI lineage: Bacteria > Bacillati > Actinomycetota > Actinomycetes > Streptosporangiales > Streptosporangiaceae > Nonomuraea > Nonomuraea sp. CA-141351. The sequence continues at coordinate 11,654,417 of NZ_CP191982.1, read as the reverse complement.
CGTCTCGGCGGCCCAGGCGGCCCGGAGCGTCTCAGCGGACACCACCGCCCGCAGCGGCGCCGCGAACAGGTCCTCGATTTCCGTGAAGCGCCCGTCGCGCGCCATTCCGACCACTGTCGTGGCGGTCGCCGCCGGATCCGATGCCATCCCTGTCACCTTTCTCGATTTTTGAGAAAGGTAGCACATCATGAGATCGTAGGGGAATGGACCCGTTGGAGCTGCTGGGGCAGCCCGTACGGCTGCGCATCGTGCACGCGCTGCGCGGCGGCCGGACGCTGACCACCTCCCAGCTGTGCGCTCGCATCCCCGACGTCTCGAAGGCCACCGTCTACCGGCACATCGAGCTGCTGGCCGCCGGGGGGATCCTGGAGGTGGCCGAGGAGAGGCGCGTGCGCGGCGCCGTGGAGCGCCTCTACCGGCTGCGGCAGGACCGGGCCACCATCGACGCCGGCACCGCCGAGTCGCTGACGCCCGAGGATCATCGGCGCGGGTTCGCCGTGGCGATGGCCGCCCTGCTCGCCGAGTTCAACGCCTATCTGGACAAGGAGCACGCCGATCCGGCGGCGGACCTCGTCGGATACCGCCAGCACGCCGTCTGGCTCAGCAGGGAGGAGTTGCTCGAGCTGATCGCCCAGATGCGTCGCGCGATCCTGCCCGTGCTGGACAATCCCCCCGCGCCAGGGCGGACGCAATACCTGATCAGCCCCATCCAGTTCCCGATCGAACAGCCGTCCGCCGACCCCGATTGAGCGCCCAACCTGGTGCTGTTTCAGCCGCTTTCGCGCTATGAAGTGATATGTGGAATCTGTCCGCTACTGGCGTTACCACGGGCTCGGCGGCCTGGACCTGATGCATGCGCAGTTCGTCCGGCACCGGTTCGCCCGGCACAGCCACGAGACCTATGCGATCGGGACGGTGGAGGCCGGTCAGGAGGAGATCCGGTTCGCCGACGGCGTGCAGTACACGGGCACGGACGAGGTCGTGCTGATCGAGCCGGGCGTCGTCCACACGGGCGGGCCCCACACAGCAGACGGATGGACGTACCGGGTGCTGTACCCGAGCGTCGAGCAGGTGCGGGAGGTCGCCGACGAGATCGGTGTGCCCGGCGGGACCCCGTCGTTCGAGCGGCGGGTGGTCGCCGATCCGCGGATGGCCCGGCGGGTGGCGGCCGCCCATCGCGTGGCGGAGTCCGGCGCGTCGCTGGCCGCCGACTCCCAGCTCCACACGCTGCTGGCCCTCATGCTCCGCGCGTACGGCACGCGCCGGCCGCAGCGCCAGGCCCGCAGGACCGGCAGGCGGAGCGTGGCCCAGGTACGGGATCTGCTGCACGCGACGATGCCGGACCCGCCCGGCCTGACCGAACTGGCGGCCGTGGCAGGAGTCACGCCGTACGCACTGGTGCGCTCGTTCCGGCGCGCGTACGGCATGCCGCCGCACGCCTACGTGACCCAGCTACGCGTCGCTAAGGCTCGCGAGCTGCTGCGGCAGGGAATGCCGCCGGCGCAGGCGGCGGTCACGGTGGGGTTCTGCGATCAGTCGCATCTCTCGCGGCACTTCCGCCGCCTCGTCGGGGTGCCGCCGCGGGCCTACCAGCGTGGGGTGCAATAACGTCCAATCCTTCGCGTACGCCGCGTATCTACCGTGCCCGCATGACGACCGACGAACGTGCTCTTCCCCTCGAACTCGACCCCTCCGCCATCGCGCGGCTGGGCCGGCAGGCGGTGGACTTCCTGGCCGACTGGGTCCGCGAGCTGGACTCGGCGCCCGCGAGCGACTACGAGCAGGCCGAACGGCTGACCACCACGCTGCGGAGGCCGCCCGGCGACGGTCCTGGCGACTTCGCCGCGCTCCTGGAGCTCTTCCGCCAGGCCGCCGGGCAAGGCGTGGACACGGCCGGTCCGGGCTATCTCGCCTACTTCCCGGCGGGCGGGCTGGTCACCGCGGCGCTGGCCGAACTGCTGGCCCAGACCGTCAACCGCTTCACCGGCGTGGCCCAGGTGGCGCCCGCGCTGGTCGCCATGGAGCACGGGGTGCTGACCTGGTTCTGCGACCGGTTCGGGCTGCCCGCGGGCGCGGGCGGGCTGGTCACGACGGGCGCGTCGGTGGCGACGCTCTCGGCGCTGCTCGCCGCGCGCCACGCCCGGGGAGACGGCACCTTGTACGTGACCGAGCACACGCACTACTGCGTCGCCAAGGCGGCCCGCATCGCCGGCCTGCCCGCCGAGCGGATCCGTACCGTGCCCGCCACCGCCGACCTGCGCATGGACGTTTCGGCGGCGGCCGCGATGATCGCCGCCGACCGCGCCGCGGGGCTGCGCCCGTTCCTGCTGGTCGGCACCGCGGGAACCACCAGCTCCGGCACCGTCGACCCGCTTCCCGAGCTGGGCGAACTGGCTCGCGGGGAAGGGCTGTGGTTCCACGTGGACGCCGCCTACGGTGGGGGATTCCAGCTCACCGAGCGCGGCCGGGCCCGGCTCGCCGGCATCGAGGCGGCCGACTCGATCGCGCTGGATCCGCACAAGAGCCTGTTCCTCCCGTACGGCACGGGCCTGCTGCTGGTGCGCGACCCGGCCGTACTGCATGCCGCCCACGCGGCCGACGGCCGGTACCTGCAGGACCTCAGCCCGATGGACGACCTGCCCGACTTCGGGCACCTCGGGGTGGAGCTGACCCGGGAGTTCCGCGGGCTGCGGCTGTGGCTGCCCCTGCACCTGCACGGCGTACGGGCCTTCGAACGGCAACTGGACGAGAAACTCGACCTCGCCGCCTACCTCCACCGCCACCTCGCCCAGGACCCGCGCTTCGAGGTGCCGTGGCAGCCGGACCTGACGGTGCTGCTCTTCCGGCTGCGCGGGACGGACGAGGACAACAGACGGCTCCTGGCCGAGATCAATTCCAGCCGGCGCGTGTACCTGAGCAGCACCACCATCGAGGGCAGGTTCTTCCTGCGCCTGTGCGTGCTCAGCTTCCGCACCCATGCCGACCGTGTCGAGGAGGCCCTGGGCATCATCCGCTCGGCGGGCTGACCGGAACCTTCATGTCCTCCTTATGCGTTGATCGGGACACGGGGAGGTTCGGATGGACGTTGTCCTGGCTCTCGTGTCGGCGCTGCTGGGGGCGGTCACCGTCGGCACGGTTCTCACGGCGGAGTTGTCGCGGGCCCGGGCCCGCCTGAGGGTCGGCGGGCTGAGGGACGTCGAGCTCGGCTACTACGACCTCGCCTATCTGGCCGGCGGCCCCGCGCGGGTGGCGGACACCGCGGTGGGGCTGCTTTCCAGGGAGGGCGAGATCCGGGTCACGAGAGGGGGCAAGCTGCACCGCGTTCGCGGCGCCGTCTCCGCGGGATACCCGGTGGAGCAGCGGGTGCTCGCGATCATGGCCGGGCGGTCGGTCGGGCAGCCGGCCGTGCGCGTCAAGCGCGAGCTGGCAGGGAGCGCGGAGGTCGCCGAGATCAGGGACAGGCTCGTCGGCCTGGGCCTGCTCGTCGACCCCCGGGCCCTGGCCGGGTACCGCGTCTGCCAGGACCTGCTGAGATGGATCCCCTGCATCGCGGTCGGCGGGATGGTGGTCAACGTGATCGTCATGATCATCATGGGCTCGCCGGAGTTGTCGGTGGCGAGCCTGCTGGGGTTCGGCGCGAGCTGGCTGGTAGCCAAGAAGATCAGACCCCTGTACGCAAGGAGCCGGCGGATCACGCTCGGCCGGGCGGGGCGCCACCACGTGGAGAAGGCGCGGCGGGAGCACCCGCACGGGGTCGTCGCCGACGCGGTGGCGATGCCGCTGGCGCTCTACGGGCTGAGCCACCTCGGCGACCCCACGCTGTCGGCCGAGATCAGCACCCGGGCGATCCCCGACGGCCACCTTTACCCGGCCGACCTGGGTCTCCGTGACGCGTGTGGCGCCCACCACACGCCCATCTTCGGCGACGGCGGCTCGGGCTGCGGAAGCGGCGGTTGCGGAAGTGGGGGGTGTGGAGGCGGCGGAAGCGCTTGAACGCCTTGCCTGACCTCGGTGGCCACGGGGAGAATTTCCGATCATGAAGCCGCAGGTCATCGAAGCGGGGTGGCTGACCCTGCGCCCGTTCACGCCCGAGGACATCCCATGGGTCTACGAGGTCTCGCTGGACCCGGCGCTGCAGCAGTTCGTCGAGCTGCCCTCGCCCTACCGGCTCGAGAACGCGAGATTCTTCGTGGAGGAGCTGGCCATCGCGGGCTGGGAAAGCGGCCATCGCCTGGAGTTCCTCGCGGAAGACGCCGCCACCGGCACCCGCCTGGGCCGGGCCGGACTCGGCGTGGGCCATGAGGGCATAGCCGAGATCGGTTTCTGGGTCGACCCCAAAGCCCGCCGGCGCGGCGTCGCCACCACAACGGTACGTACCGTCTGCGCGTGGGCCTTCGAGACCCTCGACCTGGAGATCATCGAATGGCGGTGCGAGGTCGGGAACCACGCGTCCCGGCGAGTCGCCGAGAAGGCCGGCTTCCTCATGGAGGGAACGCTCCGCAAACGCCTGTTCCACCGCGGTGAGAGAGTCGACGCCTGGGTCGGCTCCCTGCTCAAGGACGAAGCGCCCGGCCGTGTCAGTGCCTGATGGGCAGGTCCTTGCGGGCCTGGTCCAGGTCCTTGGCCCAGATCCACAGCCGGTCCGGCGGCGGGACCTCGTGGTAGCCGTACAGGCCGACTTCGGTCAGGGTACGCAGGTCCACGCACACACGCTGGTAGGCCTCCGCGATCGCGTCCGCGGGGTCGTCCAGGTGCTGGGTGCCGAGCTTGATACAGGCGCGGTACTCGTAACCCAGCAGCAGATCCGGGCCGAAGTGCGCCCACGCGCCGAGCTTCTCCCGCCATGCCGTCGCGGCCTCGTCTAGCAGCAGGTTCAGGTCGAAGGCGGGCGGGATGGACGGATAGATGATGAAGGTGGCGGCCCAGCCGAGCGCCACCATGTCGAGGTTGAAGGTCCGCCGCTTGGGGTCGTCACGCGGCGGCAGCGGATCGGACGCGCCGCCTGAGAACCAGGGCGCGGTGTAGGCCAGCAGGCGTCCGTGGCCTTCGACGAGCTCGCCGGTGGCGACGACCGCCATCTTGCGCTGCGTCCCGTCCTGGCGGGTCAGCCGGGTCTTGACCATGACCTTGTGTGCCTCGGCCGCCAGCTGGCCGGCGGTCAGATGGTGCAGGGCGGCGTCGGGGGTGATGCGCGAGACGAGGTAGTCGCGCAGGTGCTGGGGGAGGGCGTCGTACGTGCCGTCCTGCAGGCGTGCCTTGGTGCGTTCGAGCGCGGCTTGGGCGGTCGGCGGGTTGCCGCCGTAGTGGCTCTCCGGGGTGTCGATCGACACCATCCGGATCGACATCTCGATCTTCGGGGTGTCGCCGTCGGTCACTTCGACGAACTTGTAGTCGTTGGCGGGGCGGCTGGGGCCGACGAAGTCGAGATCAATCATTGCTGGTGCTCCGTGACGACTAGACCTGGAGCACCAACATCGCAGCCGACTGGGCTTCCGCGCCGCCGGACACGCTTGTCCACACTGCCGAAGATCGTAAATTTCCGACATGAAAGTTTCACTTGGAGAAAGTGGCACTGTTAGCCGTTGGCCAGCGGCGATGCCTTTTCGGCGGGGATGGCGCCCCTCCCTGGCATTGACGGCAGGAAAGCGCTTTCCTACCGTTGCGGTCGTTCGGTCATGTGTGTCCCGTTCGCAAATGTGAACGGAAAACGACCTACGAGCACGGGAGGAGTACAGAGATGCAACGCACCTCCAAACTGATCGGCGGACTGACCGCCGCGATCACCGGGCTGGCCGGGCTGGCCATCACCACGCAGCCCGCCTCGGCCGACACCGCCCTGGTCGGATGGGCCACTCAAGGCGGCGGCACCACGGGCGGCGGCAGCGCGGCCACGACGACGGTGAACTCGTCCTCTGCCCTGTCCAGCGCCCTCTCATCCGGTTCGGCCGCGGTGATCAGGGTGTCGGGGACGATCTCCTGCTCCGGCATGCTCCGCGTGGCCTCGAACAAGACCGTCATCGGCAACTCGGGCGCGGTGATCGCCGGCTGCGGCTTCAACGTCTCCAACGCGGCCAACGTCATCATCCGCAACCTCACCTTCCGCAACTGGAACGACGACGGCATCAACGTCCAGTACTCCACGCGGGTGTGGATCGACCACAACTCCTTCAGCAACGGCTACGACGGGGCGGTGGACGTCAAGCGCGCCAGCGACTACGTCACCGTCTCCTGGAACAGGTTCTCGAGCCACGACAAGACCATGCTGCTCGGCCACAGCGACAGCAACGGCGGCGAGGACCGCGGCCACCTGAGGGTGAGCTACCACCACAACTGGTTCGACGGCACCAATCAGCGCCACCCAAGGGTGCGCTTCGGCAACCCGGTGCACGTGTACAACAACTACTACGCCAACATCGGCAGCTACGGTGTGGCGTCCACGTGCGAGGCGGGCGTCCTCGTCGAGGGCAACTACTTCGAGAACACCAAGGACCCGTTCCACCGTGGCGAGGGCAGCTCTCCCGCGGGCAACCTCGTCGCCCGCAACAACTACTTCGTCAACTCCGGCAGCGGCAGCGCCGGAGGCAGCGTCGGCTCGATCCCGTACTCCTATCCCCTGGACACCCCGTCCAGCGTCAAGTCGATCGTGACCGGCGGCGCGGGCGCGGGCCGCATCAGCATCTGACCCCACTCGCCAGCGGCCTCCCCGGGATCCTCCACACCCGGGGAGGCCGCTCTCATGTTCGGGAATGCGCCGCGTCCAGAAATCCCCATAAAACCCACTTGATTTGTAGAAAATACGAGCTTACGTTTGAGCTCCGACACACATGGCCCCTACAGGCTCCCTCTCCGAAGCCCGAAAGGAAGTCATGCGCCACCTGACCGTCTTCGACCTCGACGGCACGCTCGTCGACACTCCCCGCGCCATCGTGGAGACCTTCACCGCCGCGTTCGGCGCCCTGGGCATCGCCCCTCCGGACGCCTCGGCCATCCGCGCGACGATCGGGCTCCCGCTCGGACAGGCCTTCGGCGCGCTGCTCGGCCTCCCGGCGGACGACGAGCTGGTTGCGTCCGGCGTGCGCCGGTACCAGATCCACTTCAAGGAGATCATCCTGCCCCGAGCTCCCGAGCTGATGTTCCCCGGCGTCACCGAAGGGCTCGACGAGCTGCGCGGTCTGGGGATCACCCTCGCCGTCGCGACGAGCAAGGTCCACGCCAGCGCCGACGCGCTGCTGAGGTCGGCGGGCCTGCGCGATCTCTTCGCCCTGGTCGTGGGCGCGGACCAGGTCGCCCATCCCAAACCCCACCCGGAGTCGGGGCGGCTGATCCTGCGGACCCTCGGCGTCCCGGCCGAAAGCGCGGTCATGGTCGGCGACACCGTGCACGACCTGCACATGGCGCGGGCCGCCGGCATGCGGTCGATCGCCGTCACGTACGGCGTCCACGGCCCCAGGGAGCTGGCCGAGGCCCGGCCCACCTGGATCGCGGACACGTTCGACGACGTCGTGGGCCTCCTGCGGGCCGCGCCCAAGGGGCTGGCGGGATGACCAGGCGCGCGGTCGACTGGCTGCTCGCGCTCGCGGGCGGCGTGCTCCTGACCCTGATGACGTCGTCCAACGCCGTGCTCGCCCGCCACACCGACGCGGTGTACGCCTCCTGGGCCGCCCACGGGCTCGGGGCACTGGTGGCCCTGGTCCTGGTGCTGGCCGTCCGCCGCACACCCAAGCCATCGGGCGACGACGAAGGCAGGACGCCGTTCTGGTACCACCTCGGCGGCATCCCCGGCGCGTTCGTCGTCATCATCTCCGCCGTCGCCGTGAACAGCGAGCTGGCCCTCGGCGGGACCGTCGCGCTGATGCTGGCGGGGCAGATCGTCTTCGGCACCGTGTCCGACCACCTGGGCCTGCTGCGCATCCCCAAGCGCCGCGTCACCGCCACGGACCTGCTGGTCGCCGGGTGCGTGCTCGCGGGCAGCGCGCTGATCGTGCTCGGCGGAGCGTGACCGGTGCTCTTCTCCATCCTGCTGGCGCTGCTCAACGGGGCGCTCATCGGCACGAGCCGCGCGATCAACGGCCAGCTCAGCACCAGGAAGGGCGCCTTCGGGGCCTCCGTCTGGAACCACGTGGTGGGCTTCGTCTTCCTCACGGCGGTCCTGCTCGTCCTGCATACCTGGCCGGACGCGTCGGACGTGCCACTCGCCGCCTACGTGGGCGGGGTGTTCGGGGCCCTCTTCGTCGCGGTCAACAGCTACGTGTTCCCCCGGCTCGGCGCGATGAACGCCGCCGTGCTCGTCATCAGCGGCCAGGTGCTCTCCGCCGTCGCGATCGACTGCGTCCAGCAGCGGTCGCTGCCCGCGCCGGTCAGGCTCGCGGGGGTCGCGCTCGTGCTCCTGGGGCTGTGCCTGCCCCGGCTGACATCCCAGCGAGGAAAGAAAGGAGACCCGGCGTTGTCCGAACGCGAACTGATCGACGATCTGCTCGACGACCGGACGTACCACATCGAGTTCAACGGTCATCTCACCAACCACGCCAAGCACGCGGTCGTCGCCCTGGCCGGCCTCGGCGTCCCGGCCCGCGACATCAAGGCCTACTACGACGACTACGCGAAGCTGACCTCGTACGGGTACGGCCTGGAGCCGCCCAAGCCAGACCGGCACACCATCACGGAGGAGAACTGGCGGCGCCACCTCGGGCAGCGCACCAGCTTCTGGTCCTACTGCGACTTCTTCGACCAGCGGGAAAGAGAGCTCGGCCTCGACGAGGTCCTCCGCCGTTACGTGCCCGAGCTGCTGCCCGGCTGGACGGGCGCGTTCACGCACGCCACCATCCACCTGGGCTGGGCGCTCGACGTGGGGCACCGCTGGATGGCCATCGAGGGGCTGGCGTACATGGCCTTCTCGTACGCCACATGCCATCCCGAGCGGGCACTGCCGAGCACGGGCAAGGACGCCTCTCCCGCGGACTCGCTGCTGCGCCTGGCCGCCGAGTGGGAGGAGCGCCGCGACGAGCTCGCGCACTGGGTCGCGGAGACCCTGGCCGACACGTCCCCCGTCGACCGCGGCGAGATCCACCCGGAGCTCCTGCGTTCGGGCCTGCAGTTCCGCATCGCCCGCACGCTGAGCGAAGGACATCCCCTCTTCTATGACACACCCGCCTGGGTCGAGGGCTCCGACGACGTCTGGGAGCCGCTGTACTACGCGGTGACCCTCCTCTACCTGTCGCAGCCGGCCGACTTCGTGCTCCTCCACCTGATCACCTCGCTGCACGCGATGGAGCAGATCGCCCTGCGCCTGCCGGAGGACGTGCGGCGGGACGCGGTGCGCTGCTTCTGGATCGGACTCCTCGGCACGGTCTTCTCCGGCGGCGGCTTCCCGCGTCGCGCGAAGCTCGCGGCGCTGCACGAGCTCTTCGCGCACGCCGTGGACGGCGGCTCGAAGGAGGAGGACTGGAGCACGATCGTCAGCCGGGCCGTGATCGAGGAGGAAGAGCACAACCCGAAGCTCGTCCACGTCCTGCGACGGGTGTGGGCGCGCAGCGGCCGTCGCGCCGTCTTCCGCGTCGCCGCCGGTCAGTTCACCGCCACGCCCGATCTACCGCCCAGCTTCGAAGAGCCACCCACCGCGTGACAGGACAAGACATGGGAAACGTCCATCTTCTTCCACAGACCCGTCAATTACGCGCCTTACACACGGTCGTCCGGGACCGGCACGCCCCGCTCGACGACTTCGTGCGGCACTCCCGCCGCATCATCCGCCTCCTCCTGGAGGCCGGTCTGGACCAGCTCCCCTTCGCCGACCACGCCGTGACGACGCCCGTCGGGGCGACCTACCAAGGGCTCAAACCGGCCGGAAAGATCTGCGGTGTCGCCGTGATCAGGGCCGGCGAGAGCATGGAGGCCGAGCTACGCGACCTCTACCCGGGCATCCGCATCGGCAAGATCCTCATCCAGCGCGACAAGCAGACCAAGCTCCCGCACCTGTACTACTCCCACCTGCCCGGTGACATCGCCGACGGCCACGTGCTGCTCCTGGAGCCGATGCTGGCCACCGGAGGGTCGGCGAACGCGGCCATCGACGTGCTGCTCAAAGCCGGCGTGCGCGAGGAGAACGTCGTGCTGATCGACTTCCTCGCCGCTCCGGAAGGCATCCGCGCGGTCCACGAGGCCCATCCGCACGTGAAGATCGTCGTCTCCTCGATCGAGGAGCGGCTCAACGACAACGCCTTCATGGTCCCCGGCATCGGCGACTTCGGCGACCGCTACTTCGGAACCACCGACTCGGGGGTGCGATGATCATCCTTCCCTCCGTCCCCGCCCCGGCGCTGCGCAGCCCCGTCGGCGTCGGGGCCTGCCTGCCCGACCTGCTGCTCCAGCAGGCGGAGAGCCGGCCCGACGCCATCGCGGTCACGGACGCCGGCCGGGGCCTCACCTACCGGGAGCTCGTACGCGCGGCCGGCGGGCTGGCGGCCGCCCTCGGCGACCTGTCCATCGGCCCCGACGACCGCGTCGGCCTGTACGCGGAGTCCTCGGCGGACCTGGTGACAGGCGTCTGGGGGATCCTGCTGGCCGGGGCCGCGTACCTGCCGCTGTCTCCCGACTATCCCCGCGCCCGGCTGCGCTTCATGATCGAGGACAGCCGGACCACCGTCGTCGTCGCGCAGGACCACCTGGTCCGGGACCTGGCGCAGCTCGCACCGCCAGGAACCAAGATCGTCAGCCTCGCCGACACGGCCGCGGAACACGACTGGAGCCCGGACAGGGCCGCCTGGCGGCCCGGCTCCCTGGCCTACGTCATCTACACCTCGGGCAGCACGGGGACGCCGAAGGGCGTGATGATCGAGCATCACAGCATCGCGTCACAGATGCGCTGGCTGCACACGTGCGGGCATGTCGGCCCGCACACCACGGTCCTGCAGAAGACCCCCATGAGCTTCGACGCCGCCCAGTGGGAGATCCTGGCTCCCGCGCTCGGCAGCAGGATCGTGACGTCCCCGCCGGGCAGCCACCGTGACCCGCAGGCCCTCATCGAGACCATGGTCGCGTACGAGGTCACGACCCTGCAGTGCGTGCCCACGCTGCTCCGGGCGCTCATCGACACCGAGGAGCTACGCCGCTGCACGGCGCTGACCCGGGTCTTCTCCGGTGGCGAGGCGCTGAGCCGGGAGCTGGCCCGCGACTTCTTCGCCGAGCTGCCGGGCGCGTCGTTGATCAACCTGTACGGCCCCACCGAGTGCACCATCAACGCGACCGCTCACGTAGTGGACCCCGAGGCGATCGGCGACGGCGGGGGCACGCTGCCGATCGGCGTGCCGGTGGACAACACCCACTGCTTTGTCCTCGACAAGAGCCTCGCCCCGGTGGACATCGGGGAGACCGGGGAGCTGTTCATCGGCGGCGCCCAGCTGGCGCGCGGCTATCTGCACCGGCCCGAGGAGACCAGGCAGAGGTTCATCCCCTCACCGTTCATCCCGACCCAGCGGCTCTACCGCACCGGCGACCTGGCCTACTGGAACCCGGACGGCACCATCCAGTTCGCCGGCCGAGCGGACAACCAGGTCAAATTACGCGGCCACCGCATCGAGCTGGACGAGGTGGCCCTGGCCGTCGAGCGGCACCCCTGGGTGCGCCGGGCGTCCGCGGTAGTCGTGGACGACGACAGGACGGGCTCTCAGCAGCTGGTGGTGTGCGCCGAGCTGGATCCGAGGGAGGCGGCCCTGATGGACCAGGGCCACCAGGCGAGCCACCACCGCTCCAAGGCCAGCCGGTTCCAGGTGCGGGCGCAGCTCGCCAACGCCGCCGTACGGAGCGCCGAGGGCCGCCGCACGGTGCCGCTGCCCGGACGGCGGGAGACCGCGGAGCAGCGACGTGCGGCCTTCGCCCGCAAGACCTACCGCTTCTACGAGGGAGAGCAGGTCACTCGCACTGATCTGCTCTCGCTCCTCACCCCTCGATCGGCCGACGCGCGGAGCCGGGATCTCGACGCGCTCGACCTGGCCGGGCTGGGGGAGATCCTGCGGTGGTTCGGCCAGTTCCACAGCGATCAGCGGCTGCTGCCCAAGTACGCCTACGCCTCTCCCGGCGCCCTGTACGCGACCCAGCTCTACCTGGAGACCGGCGGCGTGGCCGGTCTCGCGCCGGGCGTGTACTACTACCACCCGATCGACCACGCCCTGATCCGCATCGGACCGGCCCGCCTGCGCGGCCTGCTGGTGCACCTGTCCGGCAGGAAAGACGCGATCGAGCCGGTGTACCGGGAGAACGTCCACGAGGTGCTGGAGTTCGAGGCCGGCCACATGGTCGGCGTCTTCGAGGACGTCCTTCCGGGGTACGGCCTCGGCATCCGCCCGCTGGACCGGCTCGCCTCCGTGAAGGACCGGCTGGATGTGGCGGCCGATGACCACTATGTGGGCACCTTCGAGATCGGCCCGTACGACGGCGTGCCGCGTACCGACCCCGTCGAGATCTACGTGCAGGCGCATCCGGGGCGGGTGGCGGGCCTCCCGGCCGGCCAGTACCGCTACCTCGAGGGCGCGCTGGAGCGGATCTCGGACGAGCTCGTCCAGCGCCGGCACGTCGTCGCCATCAACCAGCAGGTGTACGACAGGGCGGCCTTCGGCATCACCGCGGCCGGCCGGGGCGGCCCGCCCTGGCTCGCGTACGTCGCGCTGGGCGCCAAGGTCCACCACCTGCAGCGCAACGGCCTCGGCATCGGCCTCATGTCCTCCGGATACAGCTCGAAAAGCGGCGATCCGATGCCTGCCGCGCGGGAAGTGGACGCCATCCTGGCCGGCAGCGGGATCGCCCCGCCCGACGCGACGTACTTCGTGCTCGGCGGCAGGGTCAGCGCCGAGCAGATACGCGGCGAGGACATGCGCGAGGACGCGGTCCACATGAAGGGCCCCGCGGAGCTCATCAAGGACGAGCTGGGCCGCATGCTGCCCGGCTACATGCTGCCCAACCGGGTCCTCGTCGTGGAGAGACTGCCGCTCACGGCCAGCGGCAAGGTGGACGGTCTCGCCCTGAGGTCGCTTACGGACCTGCGGCCGGACGGTCCCTTCACGCCACCGGCGACCCCGGCCGAGCGGTGGCTGGCCGAAGCGTGGGGGAAGGCGCTGAGGTACGAGCGCGTGTCGGCGTCGGACGAGTTCTTCGCCTGCGGGGGCAACTCCCTGACCGCGGTGGCGCTGGTCAACCGGATCAACCGGGAGTTCGGGACGCGGCTGCCGTTCCAGGCGCTGTTCGAGTCTCCGCGGCTGGCCGACCTGGCGGCGCGCATCGACGGCGGGCGGCGCGAGCGGTCCTCACGGCTGGCACCTCTGAAGAGCGGGACCGGCCGGCCCGTGTTCTGCTGGCCGGGGCTGGGCGGCTATCCCATGAACCTGCGGCCACTGGCTCACGCGAGCCCCCTCGACCGGCCGTTCTACGGCGTCCAGGCGTACGGGCTCAACCCCGGCGAGACGCCCCACCCGACGATCGGGGAGACGGCCGCCGCCGATCTGGCCGAGATCCGGCGAGTCCAGCCCGGCGGCCCCTACACGTTGTGGGGCTACTCCTTCGGCGCCCGGGTCGCCTTCGAGGCCGCCTGGCAGCTCGAGCAGTCAGGCGAGAAGGTGTCCGAACTCGTCCTGATCTGCCCGGGTAACCCGAAGATCGGGGAGAGCCGCGCACGCCAGGCGTCGTACTCCGACCCGGTCTACGCCACGATCCTGCTGTCCGTCTTCACCGGCGGGGTCGGCGATCCTCCGCGGGTGCGTGACGAGGACGGTTTCGTCGCCCTGGTCCGCGAGCTCCTGCCCGATCTGGACGAGCCGCTGGTGCGGCGGATCATCCGGTTGGTCGGCCGGACCTACGAGTTCGAGTACACCTTCCGCGAGCTGGTCGAGCGTCGGCTGAGCGCGCCGGTGACCGTCCTCAAGGCGGCCGGGGACGACTACTCGTTCATCGACGCCCACCTCGGCGAGGCGACCGTGATCCAGCTGGCCGGCGATCACTACGGAGTGCTCAAGGAGCCCGCGGAACTCGCGGGCGCCATCCCCACGAAGGAGTCATGACAAATGCCTCATGTCACCATCCAGCACTTCCCCAAGGACCTCACACCCAAGGAGAAGCAGGTGCTGGCGGACAGGCTCACCGCGGTCATAGTGGAGCAGCTCGGCACGTACGAGGGTGCCGTGTCGATCGCGCTCGAACCGGTGGACCCGGCCGACTGGGACGCGACGGTCCACCAGCCGCAGATCTCCGGCCGCGGCCACCTGCTGATCAAGGCCCCGGAGTACAGGTGACGGGCATCCCGCTGGTCGTCGCCGACGAGGTCGCCCAGGCGCTGGCGGACGGCAGGGCGGTGGTGGCCCTGGAGTCGAACGTCATCACGCACGGGCTGCCGTACCCGGACAACGCCGCCACCGCGTACAAGGTCGAGGGCGCGGTGAGGGGCGGAGGAGCCGTGCCGGCGACGATCGGCGTGGACGGGGGGCGGCTCCTCATCGGCATGAGCGAGGCGGACATCGAACGGTTCGCCTCGACGCCCGGCATCCCCAAGGTCAGCAGCAGGGACCTGCCCATCGTGCTGGCGAGGGGCGGGCCGGGTGCCACCACCGTCGCCTCCTCGCTCGTCGCCGCCGAACTGGCGGGCATCCCGTTCTTCGCGTCCGCGGGCATCGGCGGCGTGCATCGGGGCGCGGAGACGACGATGGACATCTCCTCCGACCTCGTCCAGTTCACCCGGTCGAAGGTGGCGGTCGTCTGTGCGGGGGCGAAGAACATCCTCGACCTGAACCTGACCATGGAATACCTGGAGACCCAGTGCGTGCCGCTGGTGTCGTACCGGTCGGACGACTTCCCGGCCTTCTACTGCGCCTCGAGCGGCATCCGCAGCCCGCACCGCATCGACGACGCCGACCTCGTCGCCCGCGTCGTCGAGAACCACTGGGCGGCGGGCAACGACAGCGCCGTCGTCATCACCACCCCGCACCGCGCCGAGGACGCCGTGGACAGCGAGGTGGCCGAGGCGGCGGTGCGGAAGGCGCTGGTCGCCGCCGAGCGGGACGGCGTCAAGGGCAACGCGATCACGAAGTACCTCCTGCGGGCCGTGGACGAGATCACCGGCGGGCGTACCGCCCAGGCCAACATGGCCGTGCTCATCAGCACGGCCGAGGTCGGGGGAGAGCTCGCCGCCGCACACGCCCGCCACCGCCGATCCGGAAGGGAACATTGACATGCCCGTGGAGTTCCTCGGCATCGCCTACACGAACGACTCCTCGGAGACCACCGCGCGCTCCGGGCTCTCCTTCGACAAGGACTACACGCTCCGGCTGGCCCGCGCGCACGAGGACAACGGCTGGGACCGGGTCCTGTTCGCCTACGGCTCCAACACGCCCATCCCCACCCCGGCCGCCGCGTACCTGGCCTCGAAGCTGGACCGGCTGCACCTCCTCCTCGCGCACCGGCCGAACGTCTCCTACCCCACGTACGCCGCGCGGTCGTTCGCGACCGTGGACCACATCAGCGACGGACGGCTGACCATCCACTTCATCACCGGCGGCAACGATCACGAGCAGCGCCGCGAGGGCGACACGCTCACCAAGGACCAGCGTTACAGCCGCACCCGCGAGTACATCCAGATCGTCAAGAAAGTCTGGACCAGCACAGAGCCGTTCGACCACCAAGGCGAGCACTACCGCTTCGACGACTTCGTCAGTGACATCTTCCCCGTGCAGAAGCCGCATCCGGGAATCTCCTTCGGCGGCTCCTCGCCCGCCGCCTACGCCGCGGGCGGCGCGGAGGCCGATATCTACTGCCTGTGGGGTGAGCCGCTCGCCGACACCGCCCAGCAGATCGAGTCGGTGTGGGCCGCGGCGCGCGCGGCCGGGCGCAGCGACCTGCCGCGCATCCAGGCGGCCTTCCGCCCGATCATCGCGCCCACCGAGGAACTGGCCTGGGAGAAGGCTCACCGTACGGTCGCCGCCATTCGCGAGCGTCGCGCGAAGGGGCGGGAGGCGCCGCGCGGCCACAAGCCGGACGGCCCCGAGAACACCGGCGCACAGCGGCTGATCGCCATCGCCGCCAAGGGTGAGCGCTTCGACCGTGCCCTGTGGACGCCCACGTCCGCCGCCACCGGCGGAGAGGGCAACTCCAACGCCCTGGTCGGCACCCCTGAGACTGTGGCGCGGGCCCTGCTCGACTACTACGACCTCGGCGTGGACATCATCTCCGCGCGCGGCTACGACCTGCTCGGCGACGCCGCGGACTTCGGCCGGTACGTCATCCCCATCATCAGGGAGGAGGTGGCCAAGCGGGACCGCGAGGGCGCGGAACGCGGCCCGCACCTGCTGCAGAAGATCCTCGCAGGCATCTAGCCCCGCCTGCCCCGGACCGCCCGGCCGGGGCAGGCGGCGGGTCACCTGAGAGGGAAGCCCTGACGATGGAACGAGTCGCGGATGGTGTGGCGGCCGTCGAGGCCGCCCTTGTCCGCGATGCGCCAGGCGAGGCGGTCCAGCACCCAGTCGGCGGGCCGCTCCTGCTCGGTGTAGTAGCGCCCGATCCGCTCGCGGTAGTCGGTGATGGCGGCGGGGTCCGGCGGGGTGTAGGTCTCCTGGTGGAGTACGACGTCCTGCCCGAGCCGGGGTTTGACGTCGGCGGGATCGTCGGGGTGGGGCACGCCGATCGCCAGGCCGAAGAGCGGGAACGTCCATTCGGGCAGCTCGAGCTCGGCGCAGACCTCGTCGACGCGGTTGCGCAGCGCGCCCACGAAGGTGATGCCGTAGCCGAGGGACTCCGCGGCGACGGCGGCGTTCTGGGCCGCGAGCGCCACGTCGAGGATGCTGGAGATGGTGCTGTCGAGGTAGTTCGCCCCCGCGGCCGGAAGGCCGTGCTCCCGGGCGATCGACACCGATCGCGACCAGTCGGCGACCCACACCAGGAACGCGCCCGCGTCGCGCACCAGTTGCTGATCGCCCGCGTACGTGGCCAGCCGATCGCGCCTGGCCGCGTCCCTGACGCTGACGACGCTGGTGAACTGGAAGTTCGCCGAGGTGGAAGCCGATTGCGCCGCCGCCACGATGAGACGGACGACCTTCTCGTCCAGGGGCTGCGGGAGGAAGGTCCTGACGGTCCGATGGTTCAGCAGCAGCTCGACCACGCCGTTCTCGAGGCCGTCGGCAACGTGTTCCGCCACGCCGAAGCGCCGCCGGAGCAGGTCGCCCACCGTTCGCCGATCTTCTGGCATTGAAACCTCTCTCAAGTACACCTTGCATCAATCTGGAAAATGATCGATCCTTCTAAAGCTGTACTTTAGATCAGCCGGTTCGTCATGGGGAGATCCGAGATGGCTTCCAACACACCTCCGACCACAGCCGAAGCGGCCCTGGAGGCCGCCCGCCGGATCGGCGCCGAGCTGGCGCCCGGCGCCGCCGGCCGGGACGCGCGGGTCGAGCCGCCGGCCGACGCGCTCGCGGCCATCGCGAAGAGCGGGCTGCTCGGCGTCTCGGTCCCCCGTGAACTCGGGGGGACGGGCCTGTCGAACGCCGAGCTGCTCGAGGTCGTCAGGATCCTCGCGGTCGCCGATTCATCCGTGGCTCAGACCCTGCTCCCGCACTTCGTGCTGCTCGGCGCGGTTGTCGGGCTGGCCTCCGACGAGCTGCGCGAGCGCGTGCTGCGCGACGTCCTCGCCGGCGGACTGATCGGGAACGCCACCTCGGAGCGCGGCACCAAGCACGCCTGGGATCCGCGGACGACAGCGCGCGCGGACGGCGGCGAGGTCGTGGTGAACGGGCGCAAGTACTACGCCACCGGCGCGCTCAGCGCCACCTGGATCTCCGTGCTCGCGAAGGACGAGGAGGGCCGGCTCGTCACGGTGTTCGTCCCGCGTGACGCCAAGGGGCTGGAGCTGTCCGGCGACTGGACCTCCTTCGGCCAGCGGGCGACGGTCAGCGGCAGCGCCGTGCTGAACGACGTGCGCGTCGACGCCTCTCACGTGGTGCCGCTCTATCGGGCGTTCGAGGGCCCCACCGTGGGCGGTGCCTTCGACCAGCTCATCCACATCGCGATCGACGTCGGCATCGCCCGCGCGGCGCTGGAGGACGGCGCCGCCTTCATCCGCGACCACAGCCGGCCCTGGTTCGAGTCCACCGTCGAGCGCGTCACCGACGAGCAGAGCGTGCTCGTCCGGTTCGGCCAGATCGCCGGCCGCGTGCTCGTGACCGAGCTCGCACTCGCCAGGGCCGCCCAATTGCTCGACGAGGTCGTCGCCGCCGGGCCGGACGATCACAACACCGCGCTGCTGTCCGCCCACGTGGCCGCCGTGAAGACGCAGGCGGCCCAGGTGGCGGTGCAGACCTCCAACGACGTCTTCGAGCTCGCCGGGACCCGCGCCACCGACGCCGCGTACGGGCTCGACCGCCACTGGCGCAACGCCAGGACGCACACACTCCACGATCCGGTCCGCTGGAAGGAGTTCCACCTCGGGAACTTCCTGCTCAACGACGTCCGCCCGCCGCGCAACCCGCTCAACTGAAGGGCCGCCGACGTGACCTCGAACCTCGACAAGATCAGAGCAGTGATCGAGAGCCTCCACGACGGCGCCGCCGGGCGCGACCGGGACCGGGAGCTCCCCGTCGACGAGCTCCAGGAGCTGGTCAGGGCCGGCATCGGCGCGCTGCGGGTGCCGGAGGAGCACGGCGGGTCCGGCCTCCCCGTCAGCGTCCTGGCAGAGATCCTCATCGAGCTCGCCGCTGCCGACTCCAACCTCGCCCAGATCCTCCGTGGCCACCTGGGGCTCGTCGAGCTGCTCCGGCTGTGGCCCGCCGGGGCCGGGCGCGACCGGCTGCTCCGCTCTGCGGCGGCGGGGGAGTTCTTCGGGCCGGCGGGGGCCGAGCGGACCGGCGCCGACCTGCGTACCCTGTCCGCGCGCCTCGACGCGGACGGCGACGCCCTCTTCCTGAGCGGCGAGAAGTACTACACCACCGGCAGCCTGTTCGCCGACCGGCTCAACGTGCTCGTCCCCTATCGGGACGGGTACGCCTCGGCCGTCGTCCCGAGGAACGCGCCGGGCGTCAGCGTGATCGACGACTGGGACGGCTTCGGGCAGAGACTGACCGCCAGCGGGACGGCCACCTTCGAGCGGGTGCCCGTCGATCCGGAGCTGCTGTTCCCGCACGACGATCCGGCGGCGAACGACTACGTGGACGCGTTCTACCAGTTCGTGCACTCGGCGACGCAGGCGGGAATCGTCCAGCGGCTGGCCGACGACCTGTCCGCGCTGGTCCGTGAGCGTAAGCGCAGCTATCCCCTGGCATCCACCCAGACGCCCAGCGCGGACCCGCAGGTGCTCGCGCTGGTCGGGCAGGTGCACAGCCACGCCTTCGCCGCGCGGGCGGCCGTGCTGTCGCTGGCCGGCGGCCTCGGCGGCTGGGCGGACGCCGAGGCACGCGACCGGGCCGCTCTCGACCGGGCGGTCGTCCAGTCCGCGGCGGCTCAGGTGCTCAACACGAGGCTCGCCGGTGAGGCGTCCTGGACCTTCTTCGACGCGGCCAGCGCCTCGGCCGTCAAGGGCTCGCTGAACCTCGATCGTCACTGGCGGAACGCACGCACGATCTCGTCTCACAACCCGGCGATCTACAAGGCCGCCCTCATCGGCGAGTACGCCGTCAACGGCACCCTCCCCGGCGGCTTCTTGAACTCCCACCGCGAAGGAAGATCATGAAGAACGGCAGGTCAGGGATCGCCGTCTCCGTCGCGCTGTCGCTGCTGCTCAGCGGATGCGGTGCGGCGGCCCGGCCGTCCAAGGGCTCGGGCGGTCCCGAGTTCGTCTACATCACCGACGCGCCCATCGGCGTGAACCAGTTCCTCGAGCTGGGCAAGACCGGCACGCGGGACGCCGCCAAGGCGCTGGGCGGCACCGCCAGGACGTTCGAGAGCGCCGACACCGACCAGTCCCGCCGCTCCAACATCGAGGCCGCCATCGCGGCCCGGCCCAAGGCCATCGTGCTGATCACGTTCGAGTTCGACGACCTGTCGGTGGAGTACGCCAAGGCGAATCCCGATCAGCAGTTCGTCCTGATCGATTCGTG
Source organism: Nonomuraea sp. CA-141351 (assembly GCF_050944675.1). Lineage (NCBI taxonomy): Bacteria > Bacillati > Actinomycetota > Actinomycetes > Streptosporangiales > Streptosporangiaceae > Nonomuraea > Nonomuraea sp. CA-141351. Next base: position 11,634,357 of record NZ_CP191982.1, on the reverse strand, counting down.
CCCGGACGGCGCCGTCCCGGCCAACCTGCGATGCGGGGTCTTCAAGGAGTACGAGGCCTCCTACCTGCTGGGCGTGGAGGCGGGGCTGCTCACCAAGAGCAACCGCGTCGGGACGGTGGCGGCGATCGACATCCCGTTCTTCCACCGCTGGTCCAACTCGTTTGCGCTGGGTGCGAAGAGCGTCAACGCCAAGGTCTCCGACCAGCAGTTGTTCGTCGGCGGCGACAATCCCGTCGGGGATCCGGCACGGGCCAAGGAGCTGGCGCTGACCATCACCCAGGCAGGGGCCGACCAGGTCTTCGCCGTGACCGGCGGCGGCAACGGCGGCGTGTTCGAGGCGGCCAAGGAGTCGGAGGCGCTGGCCTACGGCGTCGACGTCAACCAGTGCCCGCAGGCGCCGGGACGCATCGTGGACAACGCGATCAAGCGGATCGACGTCGTGGTGAAGGACCTGCTCACGGGCATCGTCAAGGGTGAGCCGGGCGGGGTGAGCACGGCGTACGGGCTGGCCGAGAACGGGTCCACGGTGACGAGCCTCAGTGACGGCGCAGCCGCCAGCCAGTGCGCGATCATGAAATATCCGGACATCTTGGCGAAGGTTCGGCAGGCGCGCGACAAGATCGTCAGCGGCGAGGTCGTCGTGCCCGACCCGGTGAAGGCCGGTTGATGGTCCACCTGGAGCTTCAGGGCATCACGAAGAGGTTCCCCGGAGTCCTCGCCAACGACGCGATCTCCCTGACCGTGCCCGCGGGGCAGGTGCACGCGCTCATCGGCGAGAACGGCGCGGGGAAGTCCACCCTGATGTCGATCCTGTACGGGCTCGTCCGGCCAGACTCGGGCCGCATCCTGCTCGACGGCGTGGAGCGGTCGTTCGCCTCGTCGCAGGACGCCATCCGCGCGGGCCTCGGCATGGTGTTCCAGTCGTTCAAGCTCTTCGAGGAGCTCACCGTCGTCGAGAACGTGGTCTTCGGAGCCGAGCCACGGCGGGGCCGGCTCCTTGGGCGAGGCTGGTTCCTCGACCGCGGGGCGGCCGAGCGCACGGTCGAGGAGATCTCCCGTACGTTCGGGTTCGACCTGCCGCTCCGCCGCCGGGTGAGCGATCTCCCCGTCGGCGTGCTGCAGCGGGTCGAGATCGTCAAGGCGCTCTACCGCGAGGCCGAGGTGCTGATCCTCGACGAGCCCACCGCGGTGCTCACGCCGCAGGAGGCCGAGGCGCTGTTCGCGGTGCTGCGCTCCCTGGCCGTCGCCGGCAAGTCCGTCATCTTCATCACTCACAAGCTCGACGAGGTGATGGCGGTGGCGGACCGGGTCACCGTGCTCAGGGACGGCCGCGTGGTCGCCACCCACGACGTCGCGCGGACGTCGCCGCGCGAGATCTCCGCGGAGATGATCGGGCGGGAGGTCGAGCCCCGGGAGCGGCGGGCGGGCCGGGAAGGCGGCCCTGTCGTGCTGGAGGTCGACTCGCTCAGCGTGAGAGCCGGAGGGCGGAGCCTGCTCGACGACGTCTCGCTCCGGGTCCACGGCGGAGAGATCGTGGGGGTGGCCGGCGTGGCCGGCAACGGGCAGGACGTGCTGGCCGCCGCCCTCGCCGGCCACACCCCCGTCGCGAGCGGGACGATCACGCTGCTCGGCCAGGACGTCACACGGGTGGGCAACGCCCGGCGCCGTGCCGCCGGGCTCAGCCACATTCCCGAGGACCGCAACCGGTCCGGGACCGCGGCGCAGGGCGACGCCGTCGTCAACCTCGGCATCGGCTACCACCGTGCCCCTCCGCTGCTCGAAGCCGGGCTGCTGCGCCCACGCGCGCTCCGGGCCCACGCGGAGCGCCTGATCGACCGGTTCGGCGTGAAGATCACCTCACCTTCCACACCGGTGGGCACGCTGTCGGGCGGGAACGCGCAGAAGCTCGTGGTGGCCCGCGAGCTGGGGCGCGAGACCCGGTTCCTGCTGGCCGAGCAGCCCACCCGGGGCGTCGACATCGGCTCGATCGAGGCCATCCACGCCGAGCTCGACGCGTACCGGCGGCGAGGTGGTGCGATCCTGCTCGTCTCCAGCGAGCTCACCGAGATACGTAGCCTTTGCGACCGCGTCGTCGTCATGTTCGAGGGGCGCGTCATGGCCGACCTGGCGACCGGCACGGTCAGTGACGCCGACCTCGGCCTGCTCATGGCCGGCCGCCACCCCGTCGCCGATCAGGTGGAGGAGCAGCCGGCCTTCGTCGACCAGTTCGGGGAGCGGTCGTGAGGGAGCGGCTCAAGGCGCGCGGGGCCGACGTCGTCCTGGCCGACGGCACCGTGGCCGCGGCGGGCCTCACCGTTGTGATCGTCGCGGCCCTGCTCCTCGCGTCCGGATACGACCCGGTCGCCGTCTACGTGACGATGGTCGGGGGCTCCCTGAACGGGGCCGGACTGGTGTCCACGCTCCAGCAGGCGATCCCCGTCATCGGACTGACCCTGGCGCTGAGCTTCTCGTTCCGCGCGGGCGTCTTCAACCTGGGCGGCGAGGGGCAGTTCGTGATCGGGGGATGTGTCGGCGCGGTCGTGGCGCTCAGCCTTCCTGGGCCGGGAATCGTGGTCATCGCCGCATCTCTGGCCGCGGCCGCGCTGGCCGGGGCCGTATGGGGCGCGATCCCCGCACTGCTCCAGGAGCACCTCGACGCGCCGATCTTCGTGACCAGCCTCCTGCTGAACTACCCGGCGATCGCCATGACCTCCTATGCCGTCAAGACCTGGCTGAAAGACCCGGGCAGTTCCCTGATGGCCACGCCGCGCGTCGCGGAGAGCCGCCAGATCGGGCCGCTCATCTCCGCCGACTCCGGGCCGGGGCAGACCATCGCCCAGATGTTCGGCTCGGACAGCGCCGCGGCCCTGATCACGTCGGGCCTCAGCCGGTCGGTGCTGGTGGTGGCGGCCATCTTCCTGCTCACCGTCTTCGTCGACACGCGCCTGCCCATCGGGCTCGAGGCGCGCGTACTCGGACTGAATCCGCAGCTCGCCAGGCATGCCGGGGTGGACGTCGCCCGCGTCATCCGCGTGCACATGCTCATCGGCGGCGCGATCACCGGCGTGGTCGGCACGCTCGTCGTCCTGAGCAGCCACTACCGGTTCATCGACGGCGCGCTGGACGGCACCGGCTACGCCGTCACCGCACTCCTGGTCGTGCTGCTCGGCCGGAGCCGGCCGTGGGGTGTCGTGCTCGCGGGCTTCCTCTTCAGCGCCCTGATCGTGGGCGGCCAGGCGATGGAGCGGGAGTACGGTCTGTCGTCCTACCTGTCCATCATCATCCAGGCGCTCGTGATCTTCCTGGTGACGCTGCGCCTCCTCCGCCGATTCCCGCGATGGGTCTGGAGCACGCGATGGAAGTCCTGACCGAGCTGCTGTCGCCGGGGACGCTGGCCTCGTTGACGCGTGCGCTGATCCCGCTGCTGCTGCTGGGCATGAGCGGGCTGCTGTGCCATCGGGTCGGCGTGTTCAACATCGCGCTCGAAGGCTTCATGCTGATGGGCGCCTTCGCCGCCGTGGCCGCGAGCGCCATCACGGGCCTGCCCTATGTCGGGGTGGCCGCGGCTGGGCTGAGCGGCGGGGTGGTCGCCACGGCGTTCGCGATCGGCACGGTCTGGCGGCGCGGCGACCCGATGGTCCTCGGCATCGCCGTCAACCTGCTGGTCTCGGGGCTGACGACGTACCTGCTCTGGGCGGTGTTCGGCGTGCGCGGCACTTTCCAGACACCGGAGATCAGGCCCCTGCCGTCGCTCTTCGGCTCCGGCCTGCCGGTCGTGGGGCCGGCGCTGGCCACGCTGAGCGCCCTCGGCCTGCTCGCGCTCGCCGGCCTGCCCGCCATGCAGGTGTTCCTGAACAGGACGGTCTGGGGACTACGGCTGCGCGGCGTCGGCCTGGACGCGAGCGCCGCGGAGTCGCTCGGCGTCAACCCGCGTCGCCTCCGGTTCCTCGTGATCGCGTTCGCGGGCGTGCTGGGGGGCGTGGCGGGGGCGCAGCTGTCGCTCGGCTCGGTGGCGCTGTTCACGGAGAACATGTCGGCCGGCCGGGGCTGGGTGGTGGTGCTCGCTCTCCTGCTCACCAACGGCCGCGTCTGGCCGCTCGTCGGCGTGCTCGCCGTGTTCGCCCTGGCCGACGCCGTGGGGATCAGGCTCCAGACGTACGGCTTCCCGGTGCAGCTGTCCGACGCGGCGCCCTACCTCGCCACGCTCGCCGTGATCGTCGTCGTGGGCCTCCAACGGCGCAGGCGGCGCCGTCTCGCGGAGTGACGGACGCGGTCAGGCGGGGTCGACGATCCGCAGGCTGGCCACCACCGGCGTCGGGCGCCGGATCGTGTTGGCCACGGGGGAGCCGCTGATGACGCGATCCCACAGGTCCCTGACGACCTCGTCGTCGGCGTCGGCGCTGACGGAGCCGACGACCTGCAGCGTCAGGTAGCCGGTGGTGCCGTCCTCGGCCGGATCGCCCTTCTGCAGGAGGTTGTCGAAGCCGCCCGTGACCTCGACACTGAGGTGGCGCAGCGCGATGCCCCGAAGCGTCGTCTGCAGCACCATGCCGGCGGCGATGCAGGACCCCAAGGCCGCCAACACGTATTCGTGCGCGGTCGGCGCGGCGTCGTGGGAACCGAACTCGGCCGTCTCGTCTGCGTCGATGTGGTGGCCCCTGGCGCTCGTGACCGTGTGAAAGCCGTTGTCCCACGTCGTGGTCGTCGTCCAGGGCCGGCTGACCGGCTGCACGCGGAGGGCGTCGGACAGCTTCGCGCCGAGCTCCAGGCGGAGCCGGGAGTCGATGCCGTTGACCGTGCCGGCCTCTGTGGGCCTGTCCGGGTTCACGGCCCGATGGTATCGTCCCGGGACTTGATAGCCTGCCCCTCGAGTCCGAGCGCGGATCATGCGGGTCCGGCGTCCGGACGATCGGCGTCGGCGAAGGTTGCGCAGGTTGAGTTCAGCCCAGTTCGGTATCGGTCGGCTCGACGACCTTTTCCACGGGCTCATCTGGGGTGAGAACATCGTCTGGATGCTGGTGGAGGGCCACGGCCCCGCCTTCGTCCCGGCCGTGGCCGACGCGGCCCGCACCGCCAACGCCGAGGTCCACGTCCTGGGCGCCGACGACCTCGTCCCGCCGAAGACGGTGGACACCGGGCGCGAGGCGATCTACCTCATCGACCTCACCGGGGAGAGCGGCGAGGCGGACCTCGGGAGCCGCGTGGCGGACGTCGCCGGGCAGGTGTTCCGCGGCCGGGCCGTCGCCCATTGGTTCGTCCGCGGGCAGGAGGACCCCACCGACGGGCTCGCGCAGTGCGTGATCAGCGTCGACCGGGACCACCTGCGCATCGACCGCGCCGACTCCCGCCCCAACACCATCCGGGGCGCGCTCCTGCCCTTCGAGGTCGGCGACGACGGGCGCCTGAAGGTGGGCCCCACCTCCGCCGCGTCCCTGCTCGGCAGGGGCATCAGGAGCTTGCGCAAGGAGCGCAACTGGAGCCAGACGCAGGTCGGAGCCCTGATCGGGGTGTCGGGGAGCGCGATCTCGCAGGCTGAGCGGGGCCAGCACGCGCTCTCGCTGGAGAGCGTGCTCGAGCTGTCGGAGAAGACCGGCATCCCGCTCGACCAGTTGCTGCGGAGCACGCCGACCACGGACGTGTACGTCTACCGGCCGCGCGAAGCGGACACGGGACAGCAGCAGCCACCGGGTGTCCTGGTCGACGACCCGCGGCACGGCATCCGGATGTCCAGCATCGTCATCCCGCCCCGCGGATCCACGACGCCCTCCCAGACAGGGCAGGCCTCGTCGTTGCTGGCCGTGGCCTCCGGCTTCGTCCGGGTCGTCCACTCCTCCTCGTCCCGGGTCGTCCTGCGCCAGGGCGACGTGCTGCGGGTCGCCTCGGGGACGGTTGCCAGCATCAGGAACATCGGTGACGTGAGCGCGCTGATCTTCTGCGTCACCTACGGATGACCGCCCGCTGATCGGCCGGGGGCGATGTCACACTTCTCGGGGCCGGGGCCTCTCAGAGGGTTGCCCAGGTGACGGCGCGACGCGCCGGCACCGCTCTCACGAATCATCCTTGGGGGTTCCCCGTGTCCACCGCCTATGTCGTCACCGCTCTGGTGACCATCGCCTTCAACACCTTCTCGGGTTTCGCCGCCATGACCCGCCTCAAGCCGATCATGCGGACGCTCGGTCCCGCGCTTGACAGGGCGGGCGTGCCGGAATCGTGGCTGGTCTTCCCGATAGGCGCGCTCAAAGCGGTGGGTGCGCTGGGGCTGGCGCTCGGGCTCCTGGGCGTGCCGTTGATCGGTACGGCCGCCGCGGCCGGTCTCATCCTCTACTTCGTCTGCGCGCTCTACACCCACCTGCGCGTCAGCGACTTCTCGCCGCAGTTCTTCCTCGCGATCGTGTTCCTCGGGTTGGCGGTGGCCACGCTGTCGCTGGACCCCGCGGTGGTGCTGGACATCGCGGGCTGATGGGTGAGCCCGCGCATTCGTTGAAGAGGAGGTAGATTTTAAATCAGTCGCTTGACTTAAGGTGCGCCGCTCTGGTTGGCTGATCGCGGTCGATGTCCACTCTTGGAGGTCACGGTGAGTAAAGCCGGCAGTGAGCAGGTGTTGAGCTATCCGATTCCGAGCGAGGCGGCGCTGGAGCCGCCCGCGGAGTGGGCGGAGCTGCGTCAGCAGTGCCCGGTCGCGCGGATCAAGCTGCCCAGCGGCGACGAGGCGAAGCTGGTGACCCGCTACGAGGACGTCAAGCAGGTGCTGTCCGACCCGCGCTTCACCCGGCAGCTGAACGCCGGCGACGCCGCCCGGATCTCCGCCAACGAGTCGGGCGGCGTCTTCAACTCGGACATGGCGATGTCGATTCCCCAATCCGGCGAGGGCCACCTGCGGTGGCGGCGGATGGTCGGCAAGTGGTTCACCGCCAAGCGCATGGCCGCGCTGCGGCCGGGGATCGAGGCGATGGCCGAGCGGCTCATCGACGAGATGGTGAAGGCCGGCCAGCCGGCCGACCTCAAGGCGGGCCTGGGCTTCCCGCTGCCGGTCTGGGTGATCTGCGACATGCTCGGGGTGCCCGACTCCGATCGGGACAGGTTCTCCCACTGGTCCGACACGCTGCTCAACCTGACCCGCTACACCGACGCGGAGATCCGCGCGGCGCATACCGAGTTCTTCGCCTACATGGCCACCCACATCGCCGCCAAGCGGGCGCAGCCGAGCGACGACCTGCTCAGCGAGCTGATCACCAGCGCCGAAGACGGCGGGCTGTCGGACAACGAGCTGGTGGCCACCGGCCTCGCCCTGCTGATAGCCGGGCACGAGACCACGGCAAATATGATCGGCAAGATGCTGAGCATGCTGCTGGCCGACCGGAGCCGCTGGGAGCGGCTGCTGGCGGACCCGTCGCTGGTGCGTACGGCGGTGGAGGAGGCGCTGCGCTTCGACGCCAACTCCGGCTTCGGCATGCCGCGCTACATCGGCGAGGAGGCCGAGGTCGGCGGGACGGTGCTGGCGCGCGGCACGACCGTGGTGTGCAGCATGGCCGCGGCCAACCGCGACGAGACCACCTTCGACGGCGCGGGCGAGATGGATTTGGGCCGCAGCCCCAACCCGCACCTGGCCTTCGGCGCCGGCGCGCACTCGTGCCTGGGGCAGGCGCTGGCCCGCACCGAGCTGCAGGCCGTGCTCGAGGTGCTGCTGCGCAAGCTCCCCTCCCTGCAGCTCGCCGTCCCGGTGGAGGACCTGCGCCGGCTCGAAGGACTCGTCGTCGGCGGCCTGCGGGAAGTCCCGGTGCGGTGGTGAGCATGGCCGTGCGAGCCGAGCGGGTCAGCGCGACCCGCGAGCAGATCCTGACGGCGGCGGAGCGGCTGTTCGCCGAGCACGGAGTGTTCGCCGTGTCCAACAGGCAGGTCAGCGAGGCCGCCGGACAGGGCAACAACGCGGCGGTCGGCTACCACTTCGGCACGAAGGCCGACCTGGTGCGCGCGATCCTGCACAAGCACGCCGAGCAGCTCGAGCGCATCCGCGCGCGCATGCTGGCCGAGGTCGGCGACTCGGACGAGGTGCGCGACTGGGTGGCCTGCCTGATCCGCCCGGTCACCGAGCATCTGGACGCCCTGGGCAACCCCACGTGGTTCGCCAGGTTCGCCGCGCAGGTGATGACCGACCCCGCGCTGCGCGACATCGTGATCGACGAGGCGCTGACCTCGCCCACGCTCGTCGAGATCGTCGCCGGGCTCAACCGATGCCTGCCGCAGCTGCCACCCGAGGTGCGGGCCGAGCGCAACGACATGACGAGCCAGCTCATGATCCACATGTGCGCCGAGCGCGAACGCGCCCTGGCCGACGGCAGGCCGACACCCCGGGCCACCTGGCACGGCGCCGCGACCGGGCTGATCGACGCCATCGTCGCGCTGTGGGCGGCCCCTGTCACATCATCCGACGCGTAGAGAGGAACCCATGATGAAAATTCGCGTTGACGAGGACAAGTGCTGCGGCGCAGGCCAGTGCGTGCTGCTCGCGCCAGACGTCTTCGACCAGCGTGAGGACGACGGCATCGTCGTCCTGCTGGAGGCGGAGCCCGCCGAGCACCTGCACGCGTCGGTCCGCGAGGCCGCCGCCGTCTGCCCCGCGGCCGCCATCGAGCTCAGCGAGAGCGCGTAACCCCTCTATGCCGACTTCTCCGGAAGGAGAGCACGCGATGACCGACACGTTGAGCCCGGCCGATGCTCCGGAGTTCCCGATGGCCAGGGCGGCCGGGTGCCCGTTCGACCCGCCGCCGGCGCTGCGCGACCTGCAGCAGGAGGGGCCGCTGGCCAAGGTCCGGCTGTGGGAGGGCCGCACCTCGTGGCTGGTGACGACGTACGCCGAGCAGCGGGCCCTGCTGGCAGACCCCAGGGTCAGCGCCGACATCACCCGCCCCGGCTACCCGAGCCCGGCGCCCAGCAGCGGCGGTTCGCTGAGCTTCATCCTGATGGACGACCCCGAGCACGCCCGCCAGCGCCGCATGGTGCAGGCGGCGTTCACGGTCAGGCGGGTGGAGACCATGCGCCCGGCCGTGCAGAAGATCGTGGACGACATGATCGACGACATGCTGGCAGGGCCGAAGCCGGTGGACCTGGTCGAGGCGTTCGCGCTGCCGGTGCCCTCGCTGGTGATCTGCGAGCTGCTCGGCGTGCCGTACGCGGACCACGACTTCTTCCAGCACAACAGCAAGACCATCATCAGGCGCACCGCGACACCCGAGGAGCGGGCCGCCGCCTTCGGGGGGCTGGCCCAGTACCTGGACGGCCTGGTGGGCAAGAAGCTCGCCGAGCCGGGCGACGATCTGCTGTCGCGGGTGGCCGGCAGGGTCAGCGCCGGCGAGCTGACCCGGCAGGAGGCCGCCCAGATGGGCGTGCTCCTGCTGATCGCCGGGCACGAGACCACCGCGAACATGATCGCGCTCGGCACGCTCGCCCTGCTGCAGAACCCCGGCCAGCTGGCCCTGCTGCGTGACACCGACGACCCCAAGCTGGTCGCGGGGGCGGTGGAAGAGCTGCTGCGCTACCTCAACATCACCCACAACGGGCGTCGTCGCGTCGCGCTGGAGGACATCGAGATCGCCGGCCAGACCATCCGGGCGGGGGAGGGGATCATCATGGCCAACGACATCGGCAACCGCGACCCCGCGGTCTTCCCCGATCCCGACGAGCTGGACATCCGCCGTGACGCCCGCCGCCACGTGGCCTTCGGTTTCGGCGTGCACCAGTGCCTCGGTCAGCCGCTGGCCCGCATGGAGCTGCAGGTCGCCTACAGCACCCTCTACCGGCGCGTCCCCACCCTGAGCCTGGCGACCGACCTGGACCAGATCCCGTTCAAGCACGACGGCGCGGTCTACGGCGTCTACGAGCTGCCCGTCACTTGGTGACGTTTCCCGCCAGTTCCGACAGGTTCATCGCCATCGTGTGATGGACGGCGGGGACCCAGTCCAAGGCGCGCAGGGCCGTGTTGCGCAAGGAGCGGAGGGGGCCGTTGCCCAACGTCGCGATTCGCGTCATCTTGTGGGTGAACGCGACGACCTCCTCCGCGACCGGGCGGCGCTCGGCCTCGTACGCGTCCAGGACCGTCTCCGGGGCGCCGTCACGCAGCAGCGCGGTGAGCTTCCCGGCGAGGTTGAGGGCGTCCTGGATGCCGGTGTTCATGCCCTGACCGCCGGCCGGGCTGTGGACGTGGGCCGCGTCCCCGGCCAGGAAGATCCGGCCCGCCCGGTAGCGGTCGGCCAGCCGGTGATGGACGCGGAAGCGGGAGCTCCACACGAGGTCGGTGACCTTGGCCGGATGGGTACGCGGACCGCGGGTGTCGAGGAGCGCCTGCACGTCGGAGATGTCCGGGCGTTCCGGGGCCTCGTCGAGCGTCGCGACGATCCGGTGGCGGCCGCCCGGCAGCGGGGCGACGACGGTCAGCCCCTCCGGGGCGAAGTACAGGGAGACCTCGTCCGCGGCTCCGGCCCAGTCGAGGCGCACGTCGGCGAGGATGAACGACTGGGCGTAGGTGTCACCCGTGAAGGGGATGCCGCTGTGCTCGCGTACCGTGCTGTGCATGCCGTCGGTGCCGACGACGTACGAGGCGAGGATCCGCCGGCCGTCGGAGGTCGTCGCGGTGACCCCCGTGGAGCTCTGCTCGACGGCCGTGATCTCGTGCGGGCGGTGCACCGTGCCGCCTACGGCCAGCAGCCGGTCCAGCAGCACCCGCTCCGTGACGTCCTGGGGCACCATCAGCGTGTACGGGAAGTCGGTCGGCAGCTTGTCGAAGGCCACCGTCAGCAGGATCCGGTCGTGGTCGCGTACGGTGAAGCGGGGCACGATGACGCCGCAGGAGACCAGCTCATCGCTCACGTCGATGTCACGCAGCACCTCTAAGGTGCGGGCGTGCACGACGGCGGCCCGCGAGGTGTTGGCGCCGCTCGCCGCCTTGTCCACCAGGACGGCGTCCACGCCCTGCCCGGCCAGCGCGGTGGCCAGGGCCAGGCCCGCGGGGCCCGCGCCGACGATCAGGACGTCCGTGCTCTCCGGAAGCTGTGCGTTCATGTCCGGGATCCCCTTGTCTCAGTAGTAGTTGCGCATCAGCTCGGTCGCCCAGGCCGGCTGCACGGTCTCGCCCTGCGGGGCGAACTCCGCCATGTACGGCTTGAGATCGAGGACCGGGCTGCCGTCGATGGCGTCCAGTCCGCGTACGCGCACATCGAGGCCGTCGACGGCGAGCAGCCGGCAGCGGGAGACCCCCAGCCGGTTCGGCCGGTTCTTGGCCCGCTGCGCGAAGATGCCCACCGGCGGCCAGTCGGGATTGCCCCTGGGGCGGCGGGCCGAAGTGTGTACGGAAGCCGGGTCCACGAGGTGGAAGAGGAACACCACCTCCAGGTGCGAGAACTCGTCAAGCCCGGCGAGCGAGTCCGGCCCGAAGCGTGTCCCGTCGAGGCGGATCAGCGCTTCCTCGGTGTTCCAGTCGTCGTCGAACGCCTCGGTGCGCCCGCCGACCACGGTTCCCACCGGTTGCAGGGACACGGCGGTCATAGTTCCTTCCATGCTCACGACCGTACGGGCCGGCCGCCGCCGGTGAATAAGTCACGATGACCGGGCGGCTCGCGGGCGCCGGCTGCCGCTTAGGTAGGGTCGGGGCATCATGATCGGGCGTAATGCGGAGATCGCCCTCCTCGAGAAGATGATCGTCGAGTCCGGGGGCAACGCCGTCCTCGTGCGCGGCGAAGCCGGGATCGGCAAGTCGGCCCTGCTGGCGGAGGTCGTGCGTACGGCCGGGGACGACCTGCTGGTGCTGCGGGTCACCGGCGTCGAGGCCGAGGCGGAGCTGCCCTTCGCGGCCCTGCACCTGCTGCTGCGGCCGGCGCGGCACCTCGTCCCCGGCCTTCCGGCGGCGCAGCGGGCGGCGCTGCTCGGCGCGTTCGGCGAGAGCCAGGAAGGCGCCCAGGACCGCTTCCTCGTCGGGCTCGCGGTGCTGACCCTTCTCGCCGACCTCGCCGAGGAGCGCCCCCTGCTGTGCCTGGTCGACGACGTGCAGTGGCTGGACCGCGCGTCGGTGGACGCGCTGGTGTTCGCGGCGCGCCGGCTGGAGGCCGAGCGGATCACCATGATCCTGGCCGCCCGCGACGACGGGGCGGAACTACCCGTCCACGGCGTTCCCGAGCTGAGGCTGGCCGGTCTCAGCCGAGCCGACTGCGAGACGCTGCTCGCGGAGTCGGCCGCCGACCTGGTCCCCGACGTCCGGGACCGCGTGATCGAGGAGGCCGAGGGGAACCCCCTCGCCCTCCTGGAGTTCGCCGCGATCCTCACCCCTGAGCAGCGCGCGGGGCAGCTGGCTCCGCTGCCGCTGCAACCGCCCAGGCTCTCCCTGGCCGGACGGCTCGAGCAGTCGTTGCGCGCCGCGGTCCGGCGGCTTCCCGAACGCACGCAACTCCTGCTCCTGGTCGCCGCGACCGAGGGCGCCGGCAGCTTGGAGCTCGTCCTGCGGGCGGCGGAGGGCTTCGGGGCGGGGCTGCCCGACCTGGAGCCGGCCGAGCGCCGCCATCTGGTGCGGGTCTCCGACGGCCGGCTGCGCTTCCGGCATCCCCTGGTCAAGACGGCCGCGTACCACGAGGCGCCCCTCGCCCGGCGTGTGGCCGCCCATCGGGCGCTGGCCGATGCGCTCGACGGCGACGAGCACGCCGACCGCAGGGCCTGGCATCTGTCCGCCGCCGCCGTCGGGCCCGACGAGGAGACGTCCGACGTGCTGGCCGCCGCCGGGGAGCGGGCCCGGCTGCGCGGCAGCCACGCCTCCGCCGCGACCGCGTACGAGCGGGCGGCGCAGCTGACCGTCGATCAGCACCGGCGGGCCGGCCGGCTGGCCGCCGCCGCCGACGCGGCGCTGGGCGCCGGGCAACTGGCCCGGGCCGGCGCCGCGGCCGATCGGGGCCGGCGTCTGACCGAGGATCCCGTGGTGCTGGCCCGGCTGGCCGCCGTACGGGCCGCGGTCGACTCCGAGCACGGCAACCCGATGCCGGGGGCGCTGATCGACGCCGCCGCCAGCATCGCCCGCACCGCGCCGGCCGACGCCGCGTCCCTGCTCGCGACCGCCGCCGGCGGGGCCTGGTTCGCCGGTGACCACGCCGCGCTGGAGCAGGCCGCGGACCTGCTGGAATCCGTCGTGCCCGGCGACGATCCCGTGGCCGGAGTGGTGCGCGGCATGGAACGGGTGGCCGCCGGCGACCCGGCCGCGGGCCTGCCGCTCATGCGCGCCGCCGTCTCGCCGCGCGACGCCATGGACCCGGTCGTCGGTACGTACGCGGTGTTCAGCGCGTTGATGACCGGCGACGACGACGCGGCCTGCGAACTGGCCGCCGCACGAGTGGCCGCCTGCAGGGAGCAGGGCCTGATCGGCGCGCTGCCGCATGCCCTGCAACTGCTCACCCAGGCGCAGATCCTACGCGGTAGACACGCGGAGGCTGCGGAGTCGGGCGCCGAGGCCTGGCAGATCGCGCACGACACCGGGCAGGCGGGGCGGCTGCGGCATCTGCACGGCATCCTGGCGCGGCTCGCCGCCGTCGAGGGCGAGGACGAGAAGTGCGTACGGCTCGCCCGGCAAGCCGAGGGCGCCGCCCAGGAACGCCACGGATCCGGGTGGGGCGGTTGCGCGCTCACCCTGCTCGACCTCGTACGAGGCCGGTACGAGGCGGTGGCCGAGCGGATGGCGCGGGTCCTCGACGGCCCGCTCGGCCACACCGTGATCGTCACCTTCGCCATAGCCGACTACGTCGAGGCCTGCGCCCGGCTGGGCGAACCGGACCGGGCGTCCGAGGCGTTCGCCAGGTTCGACGCCTGGGCGGCGGCCAGCGGCCGGCCGTGGGCCGCCGCCGTCGCGCACCGCTGCCGCGCCCTGCTCGCCCCGCGTGGCGAGGCCGAGGCGCACTACGACGCGGCGCTCCAGTGGCACGCCCAGGGAGGGCGGGAGTTCGAGCAGGCCAGGACCCAGCTGCTGTACGGCGAATGGCTGCGGCGGGCGCGCCGCCGCTCCGACGCCGGAGCGCAGCTGCGCGCCGCGATGAGCCGGTTCGCCGCGATGGGTGCCGCCCCATGGGCCGAACGGGCCCGTACGGAGCTGGCCGCGACCGGTGCCCGCGCCGACATGCCGGAGCTCGGCGTCCAGGCCAAGCCACTCGACGCGCTGACCCCTCAGGAGCTCCAGGTCGTACGGCTCGCCGCCACGGGCGCCACGAACCGGCAGATCGGCGCCCAGCTGTTCCTGAGTCCGCGGACGGTGGGGTTCCACCTGTACAAGGCTTTCCCGAAGCTGGGCATCTCCTCGCGCGCCGACCTGTCGGGCATCGACCTCGGCCGCCCCACCTGAGGGCGCGCCGTCCTTGACCGCTCTCGTCGTGGTTGTCCAGGCTGGCCTGGAGACCGATGTCGATTCGGCGGGGAGCCGTTCGTGTAGCTGGTGACCGCCGGCGCGGTGCCGGCGTCGTCATCCCCGAACGTCAAGAGAGGATCTCAGCGAGATGAGGCACTACCTGCTCAGCATCCAGCAGCCCGACGGCGGCCCGCTGCAGCCGGAGCTCCTGGAGCCGATCATGCGGGAGGTCGCCGCCTTCGACGAGGAGCTCAAGGCCGCCGGGGCCTGGGTCTTCGCCGGCGGGCTGCACGACGCGGGCGCGGCCGCCGTGGTGCGTCCAGGGAACGGCGAGTCGCTGGTTACGGACGGCCCGTACGTCGAGGGCAAGGAGCACGTCGGCGGCCTGTCCATCATCAAGGCGCCCGACCTGGAGTCCGCGCTGGAATGGGGCCGCAAGCTCGCCCGCGCGACCACACTCCCGATCGAGGTCCGCGAGTTCCAGGGCGAACCGGACGACCACCTGAAGTAGCCGGCCCGCACGTGACGGCGGGGCCTCACGGAGTCCCGCCGCCGCGGCTCACGGTGCCAGGGCGGCCGCGGCGCCGAGCGCGATCGGCCACACGACGAGCAGGTAGGACTCTCTCGGCCGGTTGGACAGCCGGTCGCCGTCACGGCTGCGGCCGTGCACCCGCAGGCCGTATCGCCCCGCGCCCTGGAACGTCAGGTTCGGCTCGGCGCCGTCCCCGCTCGTCAGGCCGGGGATGCACATCACGCCGGTCGTGGTGACGAACTCGATCTCCTCGTTCTGCTCCCAGCGCCGCACCGCCGCCTGCGGCGCGGCAGGCCGCCAGGTCACGTGCAGGTCGACGAGGCCCATCCGCTTCTCCGTGCGGATGAGCAGCGAGTCGGGAGCGGCGGCCACGAGCCCGTCCGGCAGCGGCGGCGGCACGGCGACGTCCTGGAACGGGTTGACGATCCGCACCTTGTGATCCGCAACTCGTGCCACGCCGCGCACCGGGGTGGGCAGCGCGGGCCGCCTGTCATGGCCCGTCACCCGGCCCCGTTCCGACTGCGGTAGCCCGTGCTCGCGGGCCCACCGCCGGATCTCGGAGGATTTGTCCGGCAGCCCCAGCTCCTCGGCGACCCCGACACCGAGCCTGGCCTCCGCCTCCGGGCCCACGTCCAAAGGCCACACGGTCACCAGGTAGAACTCGAACGGCACGCGCGGCACCGCCGTGGGGTCGATGTCGCGGCCGCGGGCCTGCACGCGCATGGCGTACCGGCCCGGCCCCTGCGGCGTCAGGATCGGAAAGCCTTCCGGAGGGTCTGCCATCAGGCCACATAAGCGCACCTCGCCGGTGAAGGTGATGAGCTCCACCTCCTCCACCTCGTCCCATCCCGCCGTGTCGAGTGGGGGCGGCTGATCGGCCAGGCGCACGGTGACGTCCACCACGCCGGTGTGGATCCCCGTCAGGATCACAGCGGCGCCGGGGGCGGAGGCGGTCAGGCCGTTGGGGGCACTGGTGGGATGATCGCTGCCAGGATCGCCGACCACGATCTGGCGGTAGCAGACGTTGACGTCGGCGCGGGCGGTGAGGGCCATGCCCGGGAGGCTACGGGTCCGGTCCGACATTCAGGGTGGGGCGCGGGCGGGCGAATCTTGCCGGGATCTTGCCGAATCGGTGGCGGAGAAATCCCCATCACCTGTGTCGGCCCACGGTCGAATGGGAGATGTCGTGCATCCGAGGAAGACGGGATGTCGAGAGTGCTCGATCGGGTCCGTGACGCCGCGGGTATGGCGCTGGTGGAAGACGTCGGCGCCGTCATCGAGGCCGCCTGCGACATGTCGGGGCGGTTCGGGCGAGGAGGCAGACTACTGGCCTTCGGCCGGGCCGAGGCGGCCGCGGACGCGGCGCACGTGGCGGTGGAGTTCACCCACCCGGTGATCGTGGGCAAGCGGGCGCTGCCCGCGTTCTGCCTGGGCAGCGAGCCCTCCTTGCTGCCGATCCTGGGACGCCCTCAGGACATCGCCCTGGGGATCCGGCCCGCCGGTGACGATCTCGCCGCCGCTCGCGAGCTCGGCATGCTGACCATCACCCTGACGGCGAACGAGGCGTACGCCGAAGCGGATCACGTGCTGCCGGCGCGGAGCGGGGATCCGCTGGTCGCGCGGGAGATCCACATCACGATGTACCACCTGCTGTGGGAGCTGGTCCATGTGTTCCAGGAGGCCGCCGCATGACCGAGGACGAATGTGAATCCTGCGTGACGTGCGGCGACGTCGCCGTACAGGTGCGGGTCGTCGGCCTGCTGCCCGCGGGGCTGGCCCGGGCCGACACCGGCGAGGGAACCGAGGAGATCAGCGTGGCGCTGGTGGACGCGCGGGTCGGCGACACCGTGCTGGTACACGCGGGTGAGGCCATCGCCGTGATCGGGAGGGACGGCCAGTGACCGGGACGCTCTATCCGTTCCTGCGGCGCGACCCGCTCGACCTGGCGATGTCCACCGCCGCGAAGGCTCTCGAGAGCCTGGAGCTGCGGAGGCGAGTGCTCGACGAGCTGGAGGAGCCGCTGCGGGCGTGCGCGGCGGCGATGGCCGCCGCATTCCGCGGCGGCGGGCGGCTGTTCACGTTCGGCAACGGCGGCAGCAGCACGGACGCCCAGTCGGTCGCGGCACTGTTCACCGGGCGTGGCCTGCCCGCGGTGTCACTGGCCTGCGACTCGGCGCTCGTCACGGCGCTGGGCAATGACATCGGCTTCGACGTGGTGTTCGCGCGCCAGCTCGCCGCGCTCGGCGGCGAAGGCGACATCGCCTGCGCGCTGTCCACCAGCGGCGGCTCGGCGAACGTGCTGAGCGGGCTGGCCCGGGCCGGGAGCCAGGGGATGGTGACGATCGGCTTCGCCGGCTCCGGTGGCGGGCGCATGGCCGAGGAGCGGATGGCCGAGCACCTGTTCGTCATCCCGTCGTCGTCGGTGCACCGCATCCAGGAGGCGCAGGCGACGCTCTACCACGTGCTGGCCGGGCTGGTCTCAGCACATGCGGCGTAGCGTCTCAGCACATGCGAGGTGGCGTCTCAGCAGATGCGGGGTAGCGGGTCGCCCACGAGCACGTCGACCACCCTGGTGCCGCCGAAGGCGGTGCGGAGCAGGACCAGCCCGGCAGGTGCGGCGGCGACGGTGCCGATGATCGCGGCGTCGGAGCCCAGCGGGTGGGAGCGCAGCGTCTCGAGTGCCTCGCCGGCGTGCTCGCCGTCGACCACCATCACGAAGCGGCCCTCGCAGGCCACGTAGAGCGGGTCGAGGCCGAGGAGCTCGCACACGCCGGTGACCTCGGGACGTACCGGGACCTGCTCCTCCTGCAGCACGACGGCCACCTCCGACGCGCGGGCCACCTCGTTGAGCACCGTGGCCACCCCTCCCCGGGTGGCGTCCCTCAGCGCCCTGAGGTGCTGCGGCAGCACCTTCAGCAGCTCGGCGACGATCCCGTGCAGGGGAGCCGTGTCGGAGGTGATCGGCGCCTCGATGCCGAAGTCGTCCCTGGCCAGCATGATCGCGGCGCCGTGCTCGCCGATCGGGCCCGACACGATGACGGCGTCCCCCGGCCGCGCCCGCGTGGCCGACAGCGTGACGGGCTGCTCGACGAGCCCGACTCCGGCGGTGGTGATGTAGCAGCCGTCGGCCTTGCCGCGCTGCACGACCTTGGTGTCGCCGGTGACGATCGTCACCTCGGCCACCGCCGCGGCCGCGGCCATCGAGTCGGTGATGCGCCGCAGGTCGGCGACGGGGAAACCCTCCTCCAGGATGAAGCCCGCCGACAGGTGGACCGGGCGGGCCCCGCACATGGCCAGGTCGTTCACGGTGCCGTTGACGGCCAGGTCGCCGATGTCGCCGCCGGGGAAGAACAGCGGCGACACCACGTAGGAGTCGGTGGTGAAGGCTATCTGGTCGTCCCCGAGCCGCAGGAGCGCGCCGTCGTCCAGGGGCGCGAGCAGCGGGTTGCGGAACGCCTCCAGGAAGACGGCCTCGATCAGGGTCTGCGTGGCCTTGCCGCCGGCGCCGTGGGCGAGCGTGATGCGCTCTTCCCTGATGACGGGCTTGCGCCGCCGTATGCGCTCGATGCGGTCGAGCACCTGCTGTTCGCGGCTCATGCCGGGCTCACCTCCTCCGCCGGCGGCCGGTGAGCCGCCGCACGCATCTGCTCCCGGCTGAAACGCCCGAAGTTGTAGTACGCGGCACAGGCGCCTTCCGAGGACACCATGCAGGTGCCGATCGGCGTCTCCGGGGTGCACGCGGTGCCGAACACCTTGCACTCCCACGGCTTGAGCACGCCCTTGAGCACCTCGCCGCACTGGCACGACTTGGGGTCGGCCACGCGCACGCCGGGCAGCTCGAAGATCCGCTCGGCGTCGAAGGAGGCGTACTCGTCCGCCATGGCGAGGGCGGAGTGCGCGATGAACCCGAGCCCGCGCCACTCGAAGTGCGGCCGCAGCCGCATCACCCGGCCGATGGCCGACAGCGCGATCTGGTTGCCGTGCCAGGGCACCACGCGGGCGTACTGGTTCTCCACCTCGCAGCGGCCCTCGGCGAGTTGGCCGAGCAGCATGTGCACGGAAGCGAGGATGTCCAGCGGCTCGAACCCGGCGACCACCATCGGCTTGCCGTAGTCGCGGGCGATGAACTCGTACGGCTCGCAGCCGATCACCGCCGAGACGTGGCCGGGACCGATGAACCCGTCGAGTCGCAGGTCCGGCGAGTCGAGGATGGCCTTGACCGCCGGAATGATCATGACGTGGTTGCAGAAGACGGAGAAGTTGGCCAGGCCCTCCTCCGCGGCCCGCAGCACGGTCATGGCGGTGGAGGGCGCGGTGGTCTCGAACCCGATGGCCATGAACACGACTCTGCGGTCCGGATTGGCCCGCGCGATCTTGAGCGCGTCCAGCGGCGAGTACACCATCCGGATGTCGGCACCCGCCGCCTTGGCGTCCAGGAACGAGCCCGCACCGCCGGGCACCCGCATCATGTCGCCGAACGACGTCATGATCACGTCCGGCTGCCGGGCGATGTGGATGGCGTCGTCCACCCTGCCCATCGGGATCACGCAGACCGGGCAGCCCGGACCGTGCACGAGGTTCACCTCGGGCGGCAGGTGGTCTTCCAGGCCGTGCTTGTAGATGGTGTGCGTGTGACCGCCGCACACCTCCATGAACGTGTACCGGCGGCCCGGCCGGCAGCGCGCGGCGATCTGCGCGGCGAGTGCCCGCGCCCGGTCCGCGTCGCGGTACTCATCGACGAACCGCATCAGAGGTCCCCTCACCCGATGTCCGAGGCACGCAGCGCGTCGAGCTCGTCCGCGTACGGTTGCCCGAGCCCCTCCAGGTAGTCGAGCACGGCCTGCGCCTCCTTCTCGGAGATCTTGGACAGCGCGAACCCGACGTGAACGAGCACCCAGTCGCCCGGTACGAGCGGCTCGTCGGCGAGCAGGCCGATGTTGATACGCCTGCGCACGCCGCTGACCTCCACCACGGCCAGGTCCTCGTGCTCGGGGAGGCGTTCGACGAGCTCACCGGGGATGCCGAGACACACCGGGCACCTCCTCGCCGAAGGTGACGGACTCGAGGACCAGCTCGTCGCCGCCGCTGATGTCGACGTCGTCACCGCCGCAGACCGGGCAGACGGCCAGCGTGTCCACCGATTCGGAGAGGCTGCCGCAGGTCTCGCAGCGCACCGTCATCGGCGTGACGACGAGCTCCAACGCGGCGTCCTGCACCGCCGTGCCGGCCGCGGCCATCGTGAACGCCTGGTCGAAGGCGTCGTCCACGACGGCGTGCCGGGCGCCGACGCGTACCCGGGCGGCCGTGACCCGCCTGCCTCCCGCCCGCTGCTGGATCAGCTCGACGAGGCCCTCGCACATCCCGATCTCATGCATGCCGACCTACATTCGTTCCATCTTCATGTACCGCCGGATGTCCGGCCATTGGTGGACGATCAGCGCTGCCAGCCCACAGAGGACGAGCAGCGTCACCACGCGCGATTTCCACATCTCACATCACCTCACCGGGGTGCCGGATCGCGGGAGCCCGGAACGGTGCTTTCCGCAATCATTTCCATAACCAGGGACTTCACAAGGCTCGCCGCCTCGCCGACCATCGCCCGCACCGGCTCGCTCAGCTCGAACGGCGCCTCCTCGACCGCCGTCGGCTCGCAGCAGACGACCCGCACCAGCGTGGGGAGCCTGCCGAGCTGGCGGGCCAGCCGCAGGACCCTGACCGGGTCCATGCCGTGCGTCTCCACCAGCGTGTCGCTCTCGTCCGGCAGCTCGGGCTCGAGGACGGTGAGCGTGCCAGGGACCTGGCCGCGCGCCGCCGCGTCCACGAAGACCACGCCCGCGTAGTCCCGTTGCAGGGCGTAGGCCAGGTCCATGCCGCGGATGCCGAAGTCGACGACGTCCACGCCCGGGATGGGCGGCTCCTCGGCCAGGCGGCGGACCACCTCGACCCCGAACCCGTCGTCTCCCAGGAACACGTTCCCGATCCCGGCGACCAGGACGCGGGTCGGGCTGCCGAGGGGCTCGATCTCCTCGACGGAGTAGAAGAACCGGTGGCCGGGCAGCCTGGCCTCGCCCAGGTCGCGCCCGGGATCGTCGTCGAGCGTGACCGCGACGTGGAAGGCGCCCTCGTCGTCCTGCTCCACGCTCTCCACCACCGCCTCGCGGCCGTCGAGCACGAGGTCGAAGACGTCAGCCTGGCTCCGGGGCCGCAAGCGGACCCGGCTTCCCGGCCCGACCGGCACGCCCGCGACGACCACCTCGTCAGGGCCGCGGCCCTCCATCTGCTCCCAGAATTCGTTCATGGCTCCGTCCTGTGCATGATGCCGTGCAGCCGCATCAGCTCCTCGGGTGTGAGGGCTTCGCAGCGGTCGAGGATCTCGCGGGCGCGCGGGTCCCCGTCACGGATCTCGTTCCGCTCCTCGTCGCTGAGGGCGAGCACGCTGAGCGTGAGAAGCTGGTCGATCTCGGTCGCGTCGAACAGGTCGCCGGGGCTCTCCGGCGCGATCTTCGGGTTGTCGTACAGGATGATCGGTGAGGACAGGACGGTGTCCTGCCCGACGAGCACCGGCCAGGCGCCGACGTTGTCGCAGCCCGCCGCGTACGCCCGCAGCTCCTCGGGCGGGTCCATGAGCGAGACGAACCGGGCGTCCGGCGCGTGCAGCACGGTGTGCGCGGAGACCAGCGTGCGCCGCATGGCCTCGTCGCGGGTGCCTCCGTGCCAGGGCGTCGTGTTGACCACCTCGGCCGTGATCTGGAACAGGCCCGGCCGCAGCAGCCGCGCGCTCACCTCGATCCGGCCGCACAGCGCCTCCCAGCCGCGCCCCACTCCGGAGCCGCGCCGCAGCCCGCCAGGAATGTCGATCTTCGTGATGACGGGGCCGGACAGCAGCTCGTCCAGGACGAGGTCCGGCACGTTCACCTCGCGCTCCTGCGCCTCCTGGCCGGGCGGGTCGCGGGTCACGACGTGCAGGAAGCGCACGCACACGTCCACGGTGTCGCCGGGCTCGGCTTCGAGCAGGCACTCGGTACGCATCAGCCACGGGCTGCCGTATCCCTCGGGGTGGATGCCGCCGATCGTCCAGCGATGCCGGTTCTTCAGCGCCGACTCCCGGTACGGCCACAGCAGGTAGCCCTCGTACAGCACGGCCTGCGCGATCTGCCTGACATGGTCCATGCGAGGTCAGCCTCCGCTCGTCTCCAACAGCGACCGCACCGCGTCGTCCCAGCCGAGCAGGGTGTGCCGCACCCGGTGCGCGTACAGGCGGTCGAACGTGTCGCGCTCCAGCCGGATCCAGGCGGTGCGCGG
Organism: Nonomuraea sp. CA-141351; assembly: GCF_050944675.1. NCBI lineage: Bacteria > Bacillati > Actinomycetota > Actinomycetes > Streptosporangiales > Streptosporangiaceae > Nonomuraea > Nonomuraea sp. CA-141351. The sequence continues at coordinate 11,612,158 of NZ_CP191982.1, read as the reverse complement.
GAAGTGGCGGTCCATGAGCTCCCTCCACACCTCCACCGGCATGCGGAAGTCCGCCTCGGTGTCCCACGGCAGGTGGGCGGCCTGCAGGCGTTCCTCGTCGAGATAGAAGACGGTGCCGGTGAACAGGAACCGCAGCGGCACCTCGCCGTCGGGCAGGCCGTGCAGGTATTTGGCCGCGGCCACGTCGAAGTCATAAGTGCAGGGGACGCTGATCTGCGTGGTGGTGCTCCCGGCGAAGGCGGGAACGTGGGTGACCGTCTGCGTCCACAGCAGGCTGGAGAGGTTGCGCGCCCAGCTCTCGGGCCGGCCGAACAGCTCCGCGAGCCGCTCCCGCGCGTGCTCGTCGTAGCCGCGGCCGGTGGCGTCGATGCGGACCTGCGTGGCCAGCGTGAGCGCGCGGATCGGAGCGTCCGCGTCCAGGTGGAGCAGGAAGCGCAGCGCGGGCGCGACAGCGGGCTCCGCCGCTTCGGCGCCGCGCACCTCGATCCGCAGCGCCGGTGATGTCGATGGCATCGTGATCGAGGTCAGGCGGGCGACAGGTTCGGCATGTCGGGGTCGATCGGCTCGTGCATGCCGGGGTTGATGCCGGTCGAGCGCCTGGCCGTGGAGCGGCCGTCGGGCAGGTGCCCGTCCTGCTTGTCGTAGTTGCCGCTCTCGTTGCCCTCGTGCACGCCCTTGACGTGGGCGGGGGTGTCGGGGCGGACGTCCGCCCGGCCTGTCTTGATCGTCGTCTTCTTTCTCACGCCGTGCTCCTGTCACTGAGGTCGGTGAAGAATCGGTTGATGTGCTCGCGTACGTCCTGGCCGCCCGTCAGCCCTCGCCACCGGGTACGGATCGCGCCGACGAGCGCGTAACAGTCGTCCACCGGCACGATCCAGGCGCCGCGGTCGCGGTCGGCGAGCAGGGCCTCGACGTCGGGCTCCAGCTGCTGGAGCACCGGGTTGTCACGCCGCAGGCGCTCCCAGGCGGGCTGGTCGACGGGCGCCTGCACCGCCCCGGCCGGGCTCGGGTAGTACTGCGTCGGGAGCCCGGTGCCCGAGTCGTGGATCACGAACACCGTGCGTACCGGCGTCCGCAGGCCGGCCCAGGTCTCCTCGTCCAGGCTGAGGCCGCTCAGCCGGCGGCGGCGCTCCGGCACCAGCCGGTAGTGCCCGCCGCCGGCCGCCGCGTGGTCGAACAGCACCTGGCAGGCGCGGCACGCGCAGCGCAGCTCGCGTGCCGGCAGTTCGAGCAGGTGGCGGTGGGTGGCGGGCAGCGGCTCGGCGCACAGCTCGCAGTCCTGTGCCTGATGTGGCCGCTCACGTGGCCGCGAGGCGAGCCGGCGCAGCAGGCCGGTCATGTCGCCCGTGCCCGCCGGACGGCCAGGCTCTCGACCGGGATCAGGGCCGTGTCCACGAACTCGATCTCGACCCGTTCGATCTCCGGGGCCGCGTCCTGCACCGCCTGCCGCATGGCTGCCGTGGACGAGCGGCAGGCGCCCGCACGCAGGCGCAGGCGTACCAGGTCCTCCTCGACGGCGAGGACGTCGGCCGCGCTGCCGGCGAGCGCCGTCTCCACCCGGGCCCGCGTGTCCAGCGGGTGCAGGTCGTGCAGCAGGAGCAGCGGCGAGACCAGCTCGTCCGCGGCCAGGTGCGCCGCCTCCTCCTCGCCCACAAGGGCCATGACCCGTGCCAGGCCCTCGCCGTACAGGGCGAGCAGCTCGCCGACGAGCTCGGTCGTGGCCGGGTCGGCCTGCTCGAGCAGGGACTCGATCCTGTCGATGCGCTCGTTCATCCGCCGTCCCCTAGCCGGAGAAGCTCGCGCCGAACGTGGGCGAGTGCACCTGCTTGAGCACCTTGCCGTCGCCCAGGTACATGTGCACCCCGCAGGGCAGGCACGGGTCGAAGCTGCGCACGGTACGCATGATGTCGATGCCCTTGAACGAGTCGGCGCCGTTCTCCTCGAAGATCGGCATGCCCTGCACCGCGTCCTCGTACGGGCCCGGCGTGCCGTACCTGTCACGCGGGCTCGCGTTCCACGGCGTCGGCGGGTACGGATGGTAGTTGGCGATCTTGCCGTCGCGGATCACCATGTGGTGCGAGAGCACCCCGCGCACCGCCTCGTGGAAGCCGACGCCGATCGCCTCGTCCGGCACGTCGAAGTCGGTGAACACCTGCGTGCGCCCGGCCCTGACCTCGGACATCGCCTGCTCGAGGAAGTACACCGCCATCGCCGCCGCGTACGCGATGAAGTAGGCGCGGGCGCGGTTGCGCTCGATGGTGTTTGCCCAGCGCGGGATCTTCCACTCCAGCCGCATCTCCGGCATGGACGTGCTCTTGGGCAGGTTGATCTCCACGCTCTCACCGGTGGAACGGACCGTGCCGGTGTCGACGAGGCGGGCGAGCGCCGTGGACCACAGCCGGGCCAGCGGGCCGCCGCCGGTGTCGAGCGCCAGATGGTCGCCGGTGCGCGCGTCGTACCAGCGGGGGCTCATCACCCAGCTGTAGTTTCCGCTTTCCAGGTCGCGCTTCTGCGGCTTGGGCAGGGTCGTCTGGTTCCACGGGTGGCGCTGGTCCACCGGGTTGCCGAGCGGGTCGCGGGTGACGAACGTCTCCTCGGACTGCCAGTCGTCATAGTACGAGCTGCCCAGCAGGATCCTCATGCCGAGGTTGATGTCCACCAGGTTCGTGGTCAGCAGCTCGCCGTCCAGGACGATGCCCGGCGTGACGAACATCCGGCGGCCCCAGCCGTTCATGTTGCGGTAGTCGTAGTCGACCACCGCCGGGTCCTGGAAGGCACCCCAGCAGCCGAGCATCACCCGCCTGCGGCCGACCTCCTCGTAGCCGGGCAGCGCCTCGTAGAAGAAGTCGAAGATGTCGTCGTTCATCGGGACGGCCTTCTTCACGAAGTCCAGGATCTTCAGCAGCCGCGCCATGTAGTCGGTGAACACCTGGGGCGTCGCCACCGTGCCCACGCCGCCCGGGTAGAGCGTGGACGGGTGCACGTGCCTGCCCTCCATCAGGCAGCACATCTCCCTGGTGATCCTGCTCACCTGCAGCGCCTCCCGGTAGAGGTCGCCGCTGAACGGGTTGAACGCGCGCATGATGTCGGCGATCGTCCGGTAGCCGTGGATGCCGGAATTGGGCGCCTGGGTCGTCTCGGCCCGGCGCAGCAGGCTCGGGTTGGTCTCCTTGACCATCTGCTCGCAGTAGTCGACGAAGACCAGGTTGTCCTGGAAGAGCGTGTGGTCGAACATGTACTCGGCCGCTTCGCCCAGGTTGATGATCCAGTCCGCCAGCGGTGGAGGCTTGATCCCGTAGGCCATGTTCTGGGCGTAGATCGAGCACACCGCGTGGTTGTCGCCGCAGATGCCGCAGATGCGGCTCGTGATGAAGTGCGCGTCACGCGGGTCCTTGCCCCTCATGAACACGCTGTAGCCGCGAAACAGCGACGAGGTGCTCTTGCACTCGACGACTTCGCGATTCTTGAAATCGATCTTCGTGTAGATGCCCAGGTTCCCGATGATCCTGGTGATCGGGTCCCAGGACATCTCCACCAGCTCGCGGGCCTCGCCCGCGCGCTTCTTGGCCGGCTCCGTACGGATTGCCACCTCGCCGCTCTCCCTCTTAACCGTTTCCCCAGCGCGGGTCGAACCCGCTTGTCAACTTGCGGCGGTTGTGGCGCCACTTGGGCTCTTTGTTCGCCGCCTTGTTGGTGATCGCGCGAAGACGGCGGATCAGCCGGCCGTACGAGCTGCTGAGGGCCACCGACACCGCCGCGCCGGGGGGTTCGTCCATGAACGGCATGAACTTGTCGGGGAAGCCGGGCATCGTGCACGCGATGCAGATGCCGCCCACGTTGGGGCAGCCGCCGACGCCGTCCATCCAGCCCCGCTTGGTGACGTTGCAGTTGACCACCGGGCCCCAGCAGCCGACGCGCACCAGGCACTTGGGGGAGTTGTAGTCACCGGCGAAGTCGCCCTGCTCGTAGTAGCCCGCCCGGTCGCAGCCCTCGTGCACGGTCTTGCCGAACAGCCAGGTGGGGCGGAGCATGTCGTCCAGCGGGATCGTCGGCGCCATGCCGGCGGCCTGGTACAGCAGCCAGGTCAGCGTCTCCATGAAGTTGTCCGGCTGGACGGGGCAGCCGGGCACGTTGACGATGGGCAGGCCGCCGGCCGAGCGGAAGTCGCGGCCCAGATAGTCGGCCAGCCCCATGCAGCCGGTCGGGTTGCCGGCCATCGCGTGGATGCCGCCGTACGTCGCGCAGGTGCCGATCGCGACGACCGCCCACGCCTTGGGGGCGAGCCGGTCGATCCACTCGTTGACCGTGATGGGCTCGCCGGTGGCCGGATCGTTGCCCATCGACGTCCAGTAGCCGTCGCCGTTGATCCTCTCGTTCGGGATGGAACCCTCGACGACGAAGATGAACGGCCCCAGCTCGTCCCTGTGTGCCTGGTGGAATGGGGCCATGAAGGCGTCGCCCACCTCGGCGGCCAGCACCTTGTTGTGCAGATGCACCTTGGGCAGTCCCGGCACGAGCCCGAGGAGGACGTCCTCGAGACTCGGCAGTGTGGCGGCGGTGACCGAGACGGTGTCACCGTCGCAGCTCATGCCCTCCGAGGTCCACAGGATGTGCACCTCTTCCAGGGCAGTCGGCATTTGCGTGGTTGTCATGGCCCAAGCCCCCTTATTGGCCCTGTAGAGGTTTAGGTCCCCATACATTTGGTATCCGACCTGCGACTCTACGTAGCGGACATACCGTGTTGAGGAGGGTTGTAAACCATGACCCAGACCCTGCCACCCCGTACCGGCCCATACGAGGACCTGCGGGAACGCGTAGCCGTCCGGCCTCGGCGGTCTCTGCCGCGCGCCGGCGCGCGGGGAATGATCGGCGCCATGGCGATGTCCGGGCTCCGGCAGTTCACGACGTCGATCGGACTGGTGGCGAAGGTGCCGCCCGAGTCCGTGCTCGAACGCACCGTCCCCAGGCTCGTCCGACAGGTGCCCCGTGAGCAGCGGCCGGCCATCGTCGAGCTGACGCACTGGGGGTACGGCGCGTTCGGAGGAGTGCTGTTCGGACTGCTGCCTTCCAGGGTGCGCGGCCGCCCATGGGTCGGGCCGATCTACGGGGCGGCGTTCTGGGCCGCCTTCGAGGCGGCCATCGCGCCCGCGCTCGGCCTGCCCCGCCATCCCCGCACCACCGTGGAACGGCTCGCGCTACTGGCCGACCATCTCCTGTACGGGGTCGTGGTCGGCGCCTCGCCCTGGCCGCATCAGGAGAAACCCGCCGAGGACTGATCGCCGTCACGGCTGGAGCCGGTCCTGGGGCCCCGTACGCGCGGAGCCGGCCTCAGGGCTGATCCCCGTACGCGCTGAGCCGGTCGCGGCCGGCGGCCACGGCCACCTGGCCGAGGCTGATGCCGCCGTCGTTGGCCGGCACTCCGGTGTGGGTGAGCACCCGGAACCCCGCGCCACCCAGCCGTTCCACCGTGCGCCTGAGCAGGAGCATGTTCTGGAAGACGCCGCCGGACAGCGCCACCGTCGCCAGCCCCGTGGCGTCGCGCAGCGCGCGGCAGCAGCGCACGATGACCTCGCTCACGCCGTTGTGGAAGCGGGCGGAGATGACGGCCGGCTCGACCCTCGCGACCAGGTCCGCCGCGGCGGCCCGCACCAGATCCGCGCCTGCCACGACGAGGTCATCGGACACGCCCGCCGGGTAGGCGCCCCGCTCGGCCGGATCGGCGAGCCGCTCCAGCTCGATCGCGGCCTGACCCTCGTAGGTGATCGTGTCCCGCACGCCGAGCAGCGCCGCCACGGCGTCGAACAGCCGCCCCGCACTGGAGGTGAGCACTGCGCCGGGCATCATCGAGGTCACGCTCGCCCACCACCGCTCATGGCGCCGGGCCACGTCCAGCGCCTCGCCGTCGCCGTCCAGGTACGCGGCGGCCATGCGCCATGGCTGCCGGATCGCCAAGCTGCCACCCGGCATCGGCACGGGCGCCAGGTGCCCGGCCCGCTCGAACGACACCAGGTCGGCCAGGAGGAACTCGCCACCCCACAGGGTCCCGTCGAGCCCGTACCCGAGCCCGTCGAACGCGACCCCGATCACCCGCCCGTGCTCACCGTTGTCGGCCAGGCAGGAGGCGATGTGCGCGTGGTGGTGCTGTACGGCGGTCAGCTCGACGTCGGGCAGGTCCAGGGCGTGCTTGGTGGACAGGTACTCCGGATGCGGGTCGTACGCGACCACCTCCGGGCGCACGCCGAAGAGCGCGGCGAAGTGCTCGATCCCTTCGGCGTAGGACCGGAGCGTCTCGTAGTTCTCCAGGTCACCGATGTGCGGGGAGACGAACGCATGACGCCCCTTCCCCAGGCAGAACGTGCTCTTCAGCTCCGCGCCGCAGCCGAGGATGTGCCGGGACGCCTCGTACGGCAGCGTGAAAGGGCGAGGGGCGTGCCCGCGCGATCTCCGCAGGATCATCCCCTGCCCCCTGAAGGGGCGCACCACCGAGTCGTCGGCACGGAGGTGGATGGGCCGGTCATGCGTGAGGAACGCGTCCGCGATGCCGCCGAGCCGGTCCAGGGCGTCGTGGTCGTCGTACGCGATGGGCTCGTCCGAGCCGTTGCCGCTCGTCAGCACGATCGGCGCGCTCACGGCGGCGAGCAGCAGGTGGTGCAGCGGCGTGTACGGCAGCATCAGCCCGAGGCAGCGCTCGCCCGGTGCGACCGCGCCGGCCACCGCCGCCTCCGGGCGGCGCGGCAGCAGCACGATGGGACGCGCGCGATCGGTCAAGAGCGCCGCCGCCACTGTGTCCACCTCGCACAGCCGTCCGGCCTCGTCCAGGTCGGCGACCATGACGGCGAACGGCTTGTCCGCGCGCCGTTTGCGCCGCCGCAGCTCGGCGGCGGCGCTCTCGTCGGAGGCGAGCACCGCGAGGTGGTACCCGCCGATGCCCTTCACCGCCAGCACCCCGCCCGCCCGCAGCACGTCGGCGGCCCCGGTCAGCGGGTCGCCTGCCGCGCCCATCAGGCTGAGCGTGGGGCCGCAGGCGGGGCAGCAGATGGGCTGGGCGTGAAAGCGGCGATCGGCCGGATCGTGGTACTCGGCGCGGCAGTCGCCGCACATCTCGAACCCGGCCATCGTCGTCAGCGGCCTGTCGTACGGCACCGCCCGCACGATCGTCAGTCGCGGCCCGCAGTTGACGCAGTTGACGAAGGGGTAGCGGTAGCGCCGGTCAGCGGGATCGGCCAGCTCGGCCAGGCAGTCGGCGCAGGTCGCGATGTCGGGCGACACCAGCGTGCGGGACGTTCCCGACGGGTCGCTCTCGACGATGCGGAACCGGCCGCCTGCCCGCGTCACACGGGGGGTCGAGGTGACGGTGACCCGTTCGATCGAGGCCAGCGGGGGCGCGTCGCATTCCAGCCGTACGAGGAACTCGCCGATCTGGTCGCGGCCGCCCTCCAGCTCGACGAAGACGCCGTGGGCGTCGTTGCCGACCTGGCCCGCCAGGCCCAGCTGCGTCGCCAGCCCGTGCACGAAGGGCCGGAACCCCACCCCCTGGACCACGCCTTCGACCCGTACCCGAACCCCCATCATCACAGTCTGCAACGGAACCAGCACGGACTGAATCACCATCGCCGCCCGCGTCGTGTGTCGGCAGGCGGCGGCCCGGCTCCCCAAGGAGCCGGGCCCACCTGGGGGAGCCCCGGTCAGCCGCGCGAGATCAGTGACCAGCCGTTGTTGACGGGGGAGAAGGCCACGTTGTGGATCGGCAAGCGCTTCGCAGCGAACTTGCGCATCGTCTGGTAGCACTCGTTGTCGATGCCGCGGGTGTAGAAGGCGTTCCCGGCGACGACGGCCCAGCCGCCGGTGTAGGGGAAGGCGACCCGGGTCACACGGTGCCCGCCGCGCGACAGCTCGCGCATCTTCTGATAGCACGCCTCGTCGATGTTGCGGGCAAAGAAGCCCTTCGTACCGACCACGACCCAGCGATTGCCGCCCGCCGGAGGGAAGGCGACGTGCACGACCTGCTGGCCCGCCTTGTAGTACGAGAGGATCCGCTGGTAGCACTCCTCAGGGATGTTGCGGGCGAACAGCGTACGGTCGCCGGTGATCACCCAGCCGCCTCCAGGGGCGAAGGCGACACAGTGGATCCTGTTGCCGTCCGCGATCATCTGCTTCAGCTTGGCGAAGCACTCGTCGGGGATGTTGCGCGCGAAGTAGCCGCCGTTCTGCGTCACGATGACCCAGCCGTTGGACGGCGTGAACGAGAACGAGGTGATGCCGGAGGCCGCCAGCTTGCCCATCTTCTTGTGTGCCTCGTCCGGAATGCGGCGGTTGAAGAAATGGCCGCCGGCGGCTTCCGCCGTGCCGGCGAATCCCAGGGTGGCCAGCCCGGTGGCGCCGGTCAGCGCGAGAAACCCTCTCCGGTCCATGTCAAACTCCTCTTACAGATTGTGGATGCGCGTGCCAGTTCGGCCGCATCTGGGAGAGGATGCCATGATCTCGTGAGTTTTGCACCCGATCGTCCGTTGTTTGACCAGTTAGCGCGCTGGCCGGCCGGTTTCACGAAAGGAAGGCGCTCACCGCGGCGATGAACGCCTCCGGCCGGTCCCTGTGGACGTGATGTCCGACCGGAATCGTCGTCATATGCCCGTCGGGTACGAGCTCCGCTATCCGGGCGAGCTCATCTTGCGGCAACTGGCTCTGCCGCCCCCCGGCGATGACCAAGGTGGGTGCCGTGATGCGCTTGAGCAGGTCCCAGTAGGTGGGATCGGGTTCGTTGCGCTGGCGGTAGATGGCGGCGACGGCGTTCCAGTCGAAGGGCGCGTCGGGGTCGGGGTCGTCCGGCAACGTTCGCGGCGGGTTCGCCGCCACCGGTGGAGGCGGCTCCTCCAGGACGAGCCGGTCCACGCGCTCGGGATCTTCGCCCGCCAGGAGCCAGGAGACGACCGCCCCGAGCGAATGCCCGATCAACGTCACCTTGGCCAGCCCCAGCGCGTCCAGGGCGGCACGCACGTCGTCGCGCATCAGCTCGAACGAGTACTCGCCGGCCCGGTCGCTGCTCCCGTGCCCGCGCAGGTCCACCGCGTAGACGCGATGCGTCCCGGCCAGCACGGGCGCCACGACGTCCCAGGCGGAGCCGCTCTCACCGAGTGAGTGCAGAAGGATCACCGGCGGCGCCGACGCCGCTCCCCATGTGCTGTAGGCCAGCCGCAGACCGTTCACCTCAACTGTGTCCATGTCCACAGTCTCGCAGCGGCAGGCGCTCGGCACCTGTTCGAACGGCCACGGGGAGGTGACCGTGGCCGTTCGGAACGCTGCCGCTACTCGCGCCGCCGCTTGCCGCCGTACAGGCCGACCGACAGCGACACGCCCAGAGCGGCCAGGGCGATCTGGATGCCGAGCTCGATCCAGTCGACGCCGCGGGTGTCGGCGACTCCGAGAGCGGCGGCGATCGCGGTGCCGACCAGCGCCGCGATCACGCCGATCACGATCGTCAGCCAGATGGGAATGCGCTGCCGCCCTGGGACGACCAGTCGTCCCAGGGCGCCGATCACGATGCCGATGATGAGGCCGGAAATGATGCCAGTGATCTCCACGCTGAACTCCCCGGAAACTCGGTGGTCCGCCTGTCCTGCACAACGAACGCGACCGCGGTGGAGGTTCCTGCGTCAGGGCCCGGTCACGACACAGATGTGTCCGTGGGCACACCCATCGGGTGCACGCCGGGCGTACGTCCCGCGACGGGGTGGAACAGCGGGCGTCGCCGCACGTGGTTGAGCCGTTCTTGACGTCGGCCGGCATGTAGCACGAAACGTACGTCCTGATCGGCGTCGACGGCTCAGCAGGCGCCGTACACCAGCCGATGACGTCGAACCGACGGCCGGGAGAAACCTGGTCGGCGGGGTCTTCAGACGAGACGGAGACCCGCCGGCTGGATGATCGACGCGGCAAGACTCTGGATGAAGCGCGTGATCAGCGCCTCAAGAAGCATCATGGCGGCCTTGGCAAGCAGGGAGGCCAGGAACTCGGACAACTCTCTACCTAACTGACGAAACTGCACTTAATGTCATATTTGGGTAGGAAGGTGTCCATACGGTCACATTTGAGGTGTCTATTCGGTGAACAACCTATGACTACTCCGGACTCGGCCGTTCGATCATCGCCGCCAGTACGGCCGCGACCACGGCGCACCCCAGCCCGATGCCCCAGCCGATCGGCCCGACCGGACGGCAGCCGAAGAGCTGGCTGAGCCCGGGCACCGAGACGATTACCCCCAGCGCGGCCAGGGACGACACCGCGGCGAGCACCACCATACGGTCCCGCCCGCCCAGCGCCAGGGTCTGCATCAGCTGGGCCGACACGAGGCCGATGAGGCCCACCGTGTCCGCCCGCCCGCGGGTGCCGGTCATCCGCGCGAGCAGCCACGCCGCGCCCGCCGCGACGGCCGTCGTGATGGCGCGCAGGTAGATGTCCCGGGTCAGGGCGGCGCCGAGCGAGGCTTCGGGTCCCTCGGCGAGCAGCCTCTCGGGGCTGGCGGCGCTGGGCGGCCGGACGGCCACCGCCATGGCGGGCAACATGTCGGTGAGCATGTTGACCAGCAGGAGCTGGCGGGCGTTCAGCGCGCTCCGGCCGGTGAGCAGGCTCGATCCCAGTGTGAAGGCGATCTCTCCGACGTTGCCGCCGAGCAGGATGCCCAGCGCGTCGCGGACGGAGGCCCACATGGCCCGGCCCTCGACGATCGCGTCGATGATCGTCTCGATGCGGTCGTCGACCACGACGATGTCGGCCGCGGCCCTGGTGGCGGGGGCGGCGTGCGACCCGATGGCGACGCCCACGTCGGCCAGCCGGATCGCGGGCACGTCGTTGGCGCCGTCGCCGGTCACGGCCACGACGCTGCCGGCCTTACGCAGGCAGGTGACGATCCGCGCCTTGTGCTCGGGCGTGACCCTGGCGAACACCGCCACCTCCGTCAGCGCCTTGGCCAGCGTGTCGTCATCCAGCACCTCGAGCTCGGGGCCGGTCATGACGCGCAGGCCGTTCAGCGCGCCGGTCTCCGCGGCGATGGCCTCCGCCGTGCTGGGGTGGTCGCCGGTGAGCATGACGACGCGTACGCCAGCCCGGATGAGCCCCTCCACGCTCCGCTTGGCCGTCGGGCGCACCGGGTCGGCCAGGCCGATGAACCCGAGGAAGCACAGGCTCTCGATGCGGGACTCGTCGAGGTCGGCGCGGCTGGAGGCGGGACGTTCGGCGACGGCGAGCACGCGGTAGCCGCGCAGGGCGAGCCGGTCCACCTCCTGCTCCAGCTGCCGCCTGATCCGATCGTCCAGCGGGACCTGCTCCCCGTCGATCGCGATGCTCGTGGAGCGGGTGAGCACGATCTCGGGAGCGCCCTTGACGCTCAGCAACTGTCCCGACTCGGACCGGCCGAGCACGGCGTGGTAGCCGCGGGCCGGTTCGAAGGGCAGCTCGTCCACGCGCTGCCATGTGCGCAGCCCGTACCGCGGCGTGACGCCGAGCTTCCCCGCACCCTCCACGATCGCGCGGTCCGTCGGGTGCGGGATGGCGCGCCCGCCCTCGAACCTGGGCCCGGCGCGCAGCGCGGCGCCGACGATGGCCCTCAGCTCGGGCGTGGCCTCCTCCACCACCTGGTCGACCCGGCCGTTCGACACACAGCGCAGGCTGATGTGACCCTCCGTGAGAGTGCCCGTCTTGTCGAAGCAGAGCACGTCCACCCGGCCGAGCGCCTCGATCGTGGACGGGTTGCGTACCAGCGTGTTGTGGGCCGACAGCCGCTTGGCGGAGGCGAGCTCGGCCACGGTGGCGATGAAAGGCAGCCCTTCGGGTACCGCCGCGACCATCATGCTCACCGCGGGGCCGACCGCCTGCGACAGCGGCGAGCCGCGGAGCAGCTCGACGACCATCAGGAGCAGGCCGGAGCCGAGGGCGGCCGGGAGTATCCGGCGGCTCAGCGTGCGCAGGCGCAGCTCCACCCCGCTCGGTGGCGGCCGTTCCTGGGACAGCCTGGCGGTCCTGCCCGCCTCGGTCGCATCTCCCGTGGCCACCACCACGGCGAGACCGTGCCCCGCCGCGACGGTCGTCCCCTCGTACACCATCGAGATGCGGTCCGCGACGGCGGGCGCCGCGGTCGGCGCGTCCGTCTTGGTGACGAGCTGGGACTCGCCGGTGAGGGGGGACTCGTCGATCTCGAGTCCGTGCGCCTGGATGAGCCGCCCGTCAGCCGGTACGGCATCGCCGGCCCGCAGCTCGATCACGTCCCCGGGCACCAGGGAATCGGCGTAGGCCGCCACGGCGCCGGTGGGGCGGCGTATGCGTACCCGGACGGCGGTGGTCTCGGTGAGGTCGTGCAGCGCCCGGTCGGCGCTACGCCGCTGGGCGCCACCGAGCAGGGCGTCCACCCCCATGACGCCGCCTATCAGCACGCTGTCGAGCACCGAGCCAACCGCGGCCGACACGCCCGCCCCGGCGGCCAGCACCGGGGTCAGCGGGTTGGCCAGCTCGTGGACGGACGCGCTGATCAGGGACTCCGGACCGGTGACCACCGGACCCGCCGGCGCCGTCCTGCGCTGCTCGGCCTCGGCCTCGGTCAGCCCCTCCGGCGAGGTACGGAGCCGGGCCAGGACGTCGCGGGCCGCCATGGCGTGCCAGGGCGTGTGGTCGGCGCGGACCGGTGCGGGACCCCGTCCGACGCTACGGCCCGCCCACTCCCCGGCCACGAGGGCGCCGAGCGACGTGCAGTCACGCGCCAGGTTGGCGCGTCCGACCGCGGCCGTGGACGGACCGAGGAACGCCAGCCCCGCCCCGGCGATCGAGCCGGCCGCCGCCACCCACACGCTCCGGACACTCGCCTTCCTGGCCGAGGGCAGGCACTGGAGCAGCAGGTACGCGCCCTCGAGCGCGCCGATCACGTCGGCGTCCCACGGGACCCTGCGCACCCCGTCGAGCACGCCGATGCCCAGGTCGGCCTGGCGCAACCCGCGCCGGCCGCGCTGGGACACCACGGCGACGGCGTGCCCTTCGGACTGCAGCACCCGTATGGACGAGACCAGCCGGTTCCCGCTCTCGACGACCCGGTCCACGCCCAGTCGCCGGGCGAGGGCGGAGTCCCCTCCGGCCAGGATCACGTCGCACGTCGCCTTAGGGGCCGCGACCAGGGCCTCGGCGAGAGGATGCAGCTCGCGGGCCAGGCGGACCAGGGCGATCGGGGTCCCCTCCCGCGCCACTTCGACTGACAGGACTCCCTCCTCGGGCGTCTCCGCGCGGGGCTCGGCGCTCCACCCGTCGCGCTCCCGCCGGGCCGAGGGGTCGGTGAGGTCGAGGAGCGTGTACAGCCGGGCGTGCAGATCCTCCAGGTCCACGTCGGGAGCGAGCGGGACGACGCCGTCGATCGTCCACGCGCCCGTGGTGAGGATGGCGGCGTCGAGTACGACGGCGTCGATGCGGTCCATGCGGTAGAGGGCCTCGCGGTCGAGCACGATCGTGCCACGCGCGGCGAGGCAGCGGACGACGGCGCTGGTGAAGGCGTCCCTGCCGATGGTCGCGGCCTTGGGGATGCCGGCGATCAGCACGGACAGGCCACGCTGCTGGTCACGGCTGAGCACAGTGGTGATGCCGTGCCCGGCCAGTGCCGCCGCGCTGGCCGCGTCGGCGTAGCGCTCCACCGGCCCACGGGGCAGCGGGACCGGGCGCGGGGCCACGGCGATCCTGGTGTGACGGTACGCCCCCGCCCCGGCGGCGAACTCCTCCTCCCGCAGCTCCCATGCCCGGGACCCGGCACGCGAGGCGGCGAACCGGCCGGCCGCGGCGATGGAGTCGATCAGCAGCGACGTGGGACGCATGGCCAGCGTGTACGTGACGAGCCTGGTCATCGTCATCAGCGCGTCCGCGCCCGGCTTGCCGATCCGCTGCTCCAGCTCCCTGCGGACCCGCGGGGTGTTCTCGGCCAGCGCGAGGAAGCTGGGGACCGCTGTGGACAGCCTCGGGACGCGAGCCAGCTGGCCGGCCAGGGCCAGCCCGGTGCCGGTGAGGTGCAGGCCGAGGCTGACCGCGGCGCGGGCCTGCTGCTCCGCGCCGTCCAGCGCACGAGGAGGGGTGGGTCTACCACCCCCCTCGCCCTCGCCTTCGCCGGGCTCGTCGAGCTCCTCCACGACGGCGACGTACTTGTCCGGGTCGGTCGTCTCGGCGTCGCAGGCCACGAACACGTAGCCGAGCGCCCCGTTCACCTCGGCGCGCGGGGCTCCGAGCGCACGTAGCCGCTCCTCCAATACGCGGGCGGGCCGCTCGGTCCGCGGCCCGCCGATGTTCCGCAACTCGATTCGAACCCCGCCGGGGCACGGCTGTACCCGGCGGGAGCGCGGGAGGATGCTCCTTATCGGTTCGGGGAGCATGTTGAGCAACGTGTCAGCACTGAGCAGGCCGAACAACGCCATGAGGCCTCCCGTCTACGGCGTCGCGGCTTCACCTGCTCGGTGAGGTGCTCTTTCGCCTGCTGGTTGAGCTGGAAGTCGAAGTGGTCTTTCTGGTGGTGGTCTTGCGCCCGCCGGCCCCGGCGGTGGTCGTGGCGGCCCCGCGCCGTGTGGTCGTGGGCTTGGCCGCCGCGGTGGTCGTGGGCTTGGCCGCTGCAGTGGTCTCGCGCCGGGTGGTGGTCGTGGGCTTGGCCGCCGCGGCGGTCTCGCGCCGGGTGGTCGTGGCCCGCCCGCTCGGCGTCGAAGGCTTGGCTGCCCCGGCGGTCGTGCGTGGCCGGCCGAACGCGGGTGCCCCCGGCCGCCGCTGCGCGATGATCGTTCCGGCGCCGATGGCGGCTGCCACGGGCCACTCGAGCACGCCGAAAGCCGCGAGCGCGCCGAGCGCCCCGTAGTAGGCCATGCGGTCGGGCGACGGGAGGAACGTCCGGGCGACGTCCACATAGTGGCCGAGCTCCTGCTTGCTGAGGCCCGGCATCTCCATGTGCGGCATCCCAATGTGCGGCATCTCAATGTGCGGCAGCCGGACGTCAGGCTGGCGAACCTGAATGCTGAGCATCGGCAGGTCCAGCGTGAACTGCTTCTTACCGTTGGACGTGGCAGTGCTGCGCCGCTGCGCCTCAGCCATGACCCCTCCTCCAGGACGAGGAAACCTGTAGGTCTCCCTATCCACCACCAGGCCCTTTATTCTGGACAGGAGGAATTTGAAGGTTTTTGCCGACCTAAATTTGGGGCAACGTAACAGCTACCTGACCGCCTTCTCCGCCCGTCGCTTGCGATAGAGGAGGGTCCAGGCCATCAGTACGACGATCGTGCCCAGTTGCAGGGCGGTGGACACGCCGGTCATGACGTCGAGCGGGATGCTGTAGATCAGCGGTAGCCGGACGAGCGCCTCGGCCAGCGCTCCGGCGCCCCAGACCAGGGTGATGGTGGTGAAGACGCGCCTGAACTCGGGACGAACCTGCCAGAGACGGTCCCATTCGTCCAGCTTGTCGTGGTCCTCCGCGTTCAACCGGCGCATCAGCGCGTACATGAGAGGGCGCCCCACCAGGCAGGAGCCGAGCAGGAGCAGGCCGAGCAGCCCGGAGACGATCGACTCCTTGGCCAGGACCAGGCGTGGGTCGCCGGTGAGCGCCGCCAGGACGATCGCCACGCCGAAGCCCGCCGCCACGAGAGCGGCCAGGCCGTCGAAGCGGCGCAACCGGGCGGCCACGATCGCGATGCGGAGCAGCGCGGCGAGCCCACCCAGCAGCAGGGCGGGCATCTGGTCCAGGCCGACGGCCCGGCAGACGTAGTAGACGGCGACGGGCAGCACCACGTCGGCGAGGACGCCCTTGATCAGAGCGGACCGGTTCATCAGGACTCCTTGGGTGTGACGAAGACAGGGTCGATCGACAGGTGGAGGTGGATGACGCCGTCGGTGATCTCGAATGGCACGTGTGCGCCGAAGGCGTCGACGGCGTGCGCGGCGGGGGAGGGCCAGGGCCAGGCGAACGGTTCGGCTCCGTCAACGTCGCGCCAGGCGACGAGCAGCGGGCCGCCCCGTGCCCGGCGGACATCGAACACGTGGAGGCCGGGGCGCCGGTCGATCTTTTGGACCTCGGTCACGGTGTCGAGATGGCGTGACATCAGGGCGAAGGTGTCGGCGGGCGGGTGCCGGCGGCCGTTGCCGTCCAGGAGCGCGAACGTGTCGAACATCAGGCCCCGGACCGTACGCGGGTTGTCATGCGGCCCCTCCGGCGCGATCTGGAAGCAGGCCGTCCTGCGGACTCCGGACGACAGGAGGAGCAGCGTGCGGGCCACGATGTCGCGGCTGCTCAGCCGCTGCCGCCTGGCGGCGAGCTCGGGCGGGCAACCGGTCAGGAACATCTGCAGCGTCTCGGGAAGGTCCGCCATCCGCTCGTACAGGGCGACCACGGCGGGGTCGTCCGGGCCCGCGCCAGGCCCTCCCTCGGACACCGGGACCTGGCCGAGGAACATGCGGCTGTGCATGGCCAGCACGTCACCGAGCTCGACGAAGTTGGCCGGAAACGCGGTGGGCATCGGACCGTTGTACTCACTGGCGACGATCGGCCTGCCGTATCCGTGCCGGGCCATCTGACGACGGCACGCCTCGATCAGCTCCGGGATCCGGTAAGGGTCTCCGTACGCGTGGACGTCGAAGACGTCGAAGCAGGCGCCGCCGTCCCGGAGGATCCGGTCGAAGTAGTCGATCCACAGCGTGTTGCCCTGCCGCTCGTCGGCGATCATCGCGGCCGGAACGGCGCCACCGAGGCCGACGAGGGCGCCGGGGTCGGCCTGCTTGACGGCGTCGTGGAAGGTACGCAGATGAGCGACGTAATCGCCGGCCGTGCCGTCCCAGAGCATCGGGATGCACGGCTCGACCTCGCACTGCCAGAAGCGGACGCGTCCGGCGGCGCGGCGGACGAGCTCGCCGACGAAGGCGTGGTAGCGGGCGGGATCGGTGGAGGGCGAGGACGGGAGGAAGCGGGTCGGGCGGCGAGTGGCCCAGGTCGAGCTGGAACAGACGGTCACCCAGGCCTCGTCGCCGTCCTGGAGCTGGTCGAAGAAGGCGTCGGCCGCCTTCCAGTCGAAGTCGCCCGGCTCTGGTTCGAGCTGCGACCAGAAGAGGTTCACGCGGATGAAGCGGCTGCCCAGGTCACGTGCGTGGGTCATGAACGGGTCGGGGTCGCCGAACAGGCCATAGGTGAAACCGCGGTTGAGGCCCGTGCGGATGTCGTCGAGCTGTGTGGCCATGAAATCACTCCCTGCGGACTTGACGTCCCTTATTAGGGGACGTTTAGTACCGTACTCGGAATGGGCCTAGGATGCAATAAGGGACGGTCCGGACCGTAGGGAGGTCGTGCGTGGTCAGTGAGACCCAGGACAAACGTTCGCGACGGCGGGGAGCCGAGCTGGAGCAGGCGATCCTGCGGGCGGCGCTCGACGAGGTGGCCGAGGGCGGCTACGCCCGGCTCACCATGGATCGGGTCGCGCAGCGCGCGGGCACCAACAAGACGGCGATCTACCGGCGCTGGCCGAGCCGAGCCGCGCTCGCCCTGGCCGCCCACCGCGAGTTCGTGGCCCAGCCCGCCACTCCGCCCGACACCGGAGACCTGCGCTCCGACGTGCTCGAGTTGCTGCGGGGGGCGGCCGCCAGGATGAGCTCGCCGGTGGGCGGCGAGATCCTGCGCGGGGTGATGTCGGAGCTGCACCAGCAGCCCGAGCTCAGGCGGCGGCTGCGCGACGAGCTCACCCAGGAGCCGGGCACGATGATGACCATCCTGGCCAGGGCCGTGGCCCGCGGCGAGGTCAGGCCGGAGTCACTGCTGCCACGCATCGCGACCGTGCCCGTGGCGCTGCTGCGTAACGAGTATCAGATGAGCTTCGTCGGCGAGATAGCCGACGAAGCGCTCATCGAGATGGTGGATCAGGTGTTCCTGCCGCTGGTGCGGCCCCGCTGACGTCGCCGCGACGACCGCGCGGACTGATCTACTGTCCGGACACCAGGCGGGCGGGGAAGCCGCCGGTCGCGATGGGACCCCAGGCGTCGATGTGGATGCGGATCAGCGACTTGTCCTGGCGGCGCATGGCGGCGCGGTATTCATCCCAGTCGGGGTGCTCGCCCGAGATGCACCGGTAGTACTCGACGAGCCCTTCGAGGGCGTCGGGCATGTCGAGGACCTCGGCGTGGCCGTCGACCTGGACGTACGGGCCGTTCCAGTCGTCGGACACCACGCAGATCGACACGCGCTCGTCACGGCGGGCGTTGTGCGCCTTGGCGCGGTCGGGGTAGGTGGAGACCACGATCCGGCCACCCTCGTCGACCCCGCAGGTGACGGGCGAGAGCTGCGGCCGCCCGCCCCTGCGGTTGGTGGACAGCAGGCCGTGGTGCCTGGGGCGGAGGAAATCGAGTAGTTCGGGCAGGTCTACGTGACGGGCAGTAGCGACGTTCGGAGCCATCTCATGTGCCTTTCGGTCATACTCAGTCCTCCGATCCTTTCATCCGTCATCGACCTCTATCCTTCGTGCCGTGAACGGTGAGCAACTCCTCCGGCGCGTCAACGGGCTGGCCGCGGCCGGTGACCGGGTCGTGGTGGGCATCGCGGGATGCCCGGGCGCGGGCAAGTCGACGCTGGCCGGCTGGCTGGCCGAGCGCCTCACGGCGTCCGGGCTGCCGGCGGTGTGGGTGCCGATGGACGGCTTCCACCTGGCCGACGTCGAGCTCGAACGCCTCGGCCGGCTGCGGCGCAAGGGCGCCATGGACACGTTCGACGCCCACGGGTACCTGGCGCTGCTGCGCCGCGTCCGCGCGGAGACCTCGGCCGTCGTCTACGCCCCGTCGTTCGACCGCGAGATCGAGCAGCCCATCGCGGGCGCCATCCCGGTGCCGCCGGCCGCGCGGGTCGTGGTCAGCGAGGGCAACTACCTTCTGGCCGACGCCGACCCGTGGCGGCAGGTGCGGGCGGCCATGACCGAGGTCTGGTACGCCGAGGTCGACGACCGCGTACGCCTGCACCGCCTCACCCAGAGGCACGTCCGGTTCGGCAAGTCCCCCGATCAGGCCGCCCGCTGGGTCGCCGAGGTCGACGAGCCCAACGCCGTCGCCATCCGCGCGACCCGCGAGAGCGCCGACCTGCTGGTACACCCCGACGTGCTCTCCTGAACCCGCCTCAGGCGGCGTGTGCCTTGATCGCCACGCTGGTCAGGGCGAGGAGCAGGTCGAGGTCGGGTTCGGCCTCGACCCGCAAGGCCACCCATGTGTGGTCGGCGCACAGCTGGACCTGATCGCAGTCGCCCAGCTGGGGCTCCAGTCGTTCGATCGCGGGCGCCGTCAGGCGCAGGCGCACCTCGTCCGCGCCGGTCAAGCGCAGGATCTCGGTGCCCTGGACCGCGAAGGCCACGCCGCGCCGGGTGTCGCGCACCTCCAGTGCCGGCCATGCCAACAGCTGAGCCACCGCTCTGGCCAGGTACGGCCCGCGGCGCAAGGTCGATCTCCGCTTGGCGGAAATGACTGCCACGTCTCCATGCTGCTGCACACGCCACACCCTCGCTATTGTCCGTTCTTCAACTGTTATCCGACCGGAAAAGATTGGCCGCGCGCCGGCCTGCCGCGTACAGGGCCGCCGGGAGCGGCGTTCAGTCGTTCTTCCTGGTCAAGGGGTGTTCGTCCGCGTGATATCCCGCCCGGCCCGGGCAGCTGACGGGTCTTACGGAGAAAACCGGGGGGAAGCGACATGTGCGGCATATGCGGATGGGTGGACTTCGAGCGGGACCTGAGCGACGCCAGGGAGACCGCGCAGGCCATGACGGACACGATGGCCTGCCGTGGCCCCGACGACGAGGGGCTCTGGCTGGCGCCGCACGCCGCCATCGGCCACCGCAGGCTCGCCATCATCGACCTGCCGGGCGGTCGGCAGCCGATGGTCACCGACGACGCCGGGCGCGAGCCGGCCGTGCTGACCTACAGCGGAGAGGTCTACAACTACCACGAGCTGCGCGCGGAGCTGGCGGCCCGCGGGCACGACTTCCGTACCCGCAGCGACACCGAGGTGGTCCTGCGCGCCTACGTCGAGTGGGGCGAGGAGCTGGCCGGCCGCCTGAACGGCATGTACGCCTTCGCGGTATGGGACGCCGCGCGCGAGGAACTGCTCCTCGTCCGCGACCGCATGGGCATCAAACCGCTGTACTACTACCCGACGCGGCACGGCGTGCTGTTCGGATCGGAGCCCAAGGCGATCCTCGCCAACCCGCTCGCCCAGCGGGTGCTCGACGCGGACGGGATGCGTGAGCTGATGTCGTTCGTCAAGACGCCGGAGCACGGGGTCTTCAAGGGCATGTACGAGGTGCGCCCGGGCCAGATCGTCAAGGTGGGGCGCGAGGGGATCAGCAAGCGCCGCTACTGGCAGCTGGAATCACGAGAGCATCCGGACGACGTCGACTTCACGATCAAGACGGTACGCGGCCTGCTGGACGACATCGTCACCCGTCAGCTCATCAGCGACGTGCCGCTGTGCGCGCTGCTGTCCGGTGGCCTCGACTCCAGCGCCATCACCGCGATCGCCGCGAAGGGCCTGCGGGATCAGGGGCTGGGCCCGGTCCGCTCCTTCGCCGTGGACTTCGCCGGATACACCGAGCACTTCAAGCCCGACCTCACCCGCTCGACGCCCGACGCGCCGTACGTGCACGAGGTGGCCGAGCACGTCGGCGCCGAGCACATCGACATCGTGCTCGACTCGGCCGAACTGATGAACCCGGCCGTGCGCGAGGCCGTGCTGCGCGCCCGCGACCTGCCGATCGGCATCGGCGACATGGACAGCTCGCTCTACCTGCTGTTCAAGGCCATCCGGGGGCACTCCACGGTGGCGTTGTCCGGGGAGTCGGCCGACGAGGTCTTCGGCGGCTACCGGTGGTTCCACGACCCCGAGGCGGTGGGGGCCGACACCTTCCCGTGGTTCATCGGCGGGCTTTCGCCCCAGACCGGGGCGGAGCACCTGCTCAGGGACGACGTGCAGCGCGTCCTCGACGTCCCCGGCTACCAGGACGAGAGCTACCGCCAGGCGCTCGCCGAGGTGCCCGCGCTGCCCGGTGAGACGGGGCACGAGCGGCGCATGCGGGAGGTCAGCTACCTGCACCTCACCCGGTTCGTGCAGATCCTGCTCGACCGCAAGGACCGGATGAGCATGGCCGTCGGACTGGAGGTGCGCGTCCCGTTCTGCGACCACCGGCTGGTGGAGTACGTCTTCAACGTCCCCTGGGCGATGAAGACCTTCGACGGGCGCGAGAAGAGCCTGCTGCGCGCGGCCGCCGCGGACCTGCTGCCCGACTCGGTACTCAAGCGCGTCAAGAGCCCGTACCCCTCCACCCAGGACCCGGCCTACGAGCAGGCCGTGCGCGACGCAGCCCGCGCCCTGATCGAGCGTGGCGACTCGCCCTGCGCTCAGGTGATCGACCTGGACAAAGCGCGCGCGATGATCGACCGGCCGATGGGCGAAACCAACGGCGTCATCGGTGACCGCGCCGCGCTGGAGCGCCTGCTGCAGTTCGACGCGTGGCTCAAGGAGTACCAGGTCCGTCTCGCCCTCTGATCGGGCGGCGCGTATCGCGATCGACGAATCCTTGGCCGGCGGTGCGCTCTCGCCAACCGTGTTTCCGACCCGGCAAAGAGTTCGTCCCGATATGAGCGACACGCCGGGCGGACCGCTCGCTGCTGGCACCTAGTGGGCACTTTCCACTCATTCGACATAAGAGAGGCTTTGTCGGGTTCGGGTTACTAGCCCGAGGAGGAAGCATGTATCGCCCGCTTGGTGCCACCGTCACTGCCGCCCTGGCCACTGTGGCTGCTCTGGCCTTCACACCGGGGGCGGCCCACGCCTCGCCGTCGGTCGACAACATCGCGCATCGAGGCGGCGCCGCGTATGGGCCCGAGAACACCATCGCGGCCTGCGCTCTGGCACGGATGCAGCGGGCCGACGCCTGCGAGTTCGACATCCAGCAGACCAAGGACCAGCAGCTCGTCCTGATACACGACCAGACGCTGTCCCGCACCACCAACGTCGAACAGCTCTTTCCCGATCGGTCTCCGTGGAGGGTCGCCGACTTCACGCTCGCGGAGATCCGGCGGCTGGACGCCGGATCATGGTTCTCCTCGCGGTTCCGCGGCGAGAAGGTGCCCACTCTCGAAGAGGCGCTCCGGGCCATGGGCCGGTACAACATCGGGCTGCTGCTGGATGTCAAGCACTCGCCGGGCAACACGGGCATCGACCAGCGAGTGGCCGACCTGCTGAAACGAGACCGTTCGTTGTGGAGCGGCCGTGGGCTGGTCGTGCAGGCGTTCGACTGGAACGCGATGCGGTCCTTCCACCGCATGATGCCCGAGGTCCCCATCAATTTGCTCGGCAAGCCGGACCTGAACAAGCTCTCCGACCTGGGCACCTTCGCCAAGGCGCTCAGCCTGCCGCGCTCCAGCATCACACCGGAAGTCGTCAGGACGGTCCATGCCAAGGGCATGCGGGTCTACACCGGGCCGACGGACCGGCCTGGCGTCCTGCGCCGCCTGGTCTCGTACGGCGTGGATGGCATCATGACCAACCGGCCCGGCCAGCTCGACAGCATCGAGCGGTACTGGTGAGCCGGCGAAAATCAGTCAGTACCATTCCACCCCTTCAGATAGTTCGTTCATAAATGCGAAGATTAGAGTCGTTTGTCCCCCGACTGATAGGCGACCGCATGACAGACGAACACGGCCGAAGGGCCCTGGTGGTGAGAGGCGGCTGGGAAGGGCACGTCCCGGTCGAGGCCACCGACCTCTTCATCCCCTTCCTGGAGAAGCACGGATTCGAGGTGCATCGGGCGGAGTCTCCGGCGCCGTACGCGGATCCGGAGTTCATGTCCGGCGTCGATCTCATCGTGCAGTGCTACACGATGGGCACGATCGAGCAGGCGGAGCTGCGCGGTTTGGAGGCCGCGATCCGGGCGGGCACGGGGATGGCGGGCTGGCACGGCGGCATCGCCGACTCCTACCGCAACTCCTCCGACTACCTGCACCTCATCGGCGGGCAGTTCGCCTGCCACCCGGGCAAGGACCCGGCCGAGCGCGAAGGCTCGCAGGCTGACAACTTCGTGCCGTACAGGGTGAACATGCTGCCCGAGGCGGCCACTCACCCCATCACCGAGGGCATCGCGGACTTCGACCTCGTCACCGAGCAGTACTGGGTCCTGACCGACGACTACATCGACGTGCTGGCGACGACGACCCAGAAGGTGCGCCCATGGGACCCCTGGCACCGGGAGGTCACCTCGCCCGCGATCTGGACCCGGCAATGGGGGAGCGGACGGATCTTCGTCACGACGCCTGGGCACAGCCTCGACGTCCTGGAGAACGACAGCGTGCGCACCATCATTGAGAGGGGAATGTTGTGGGCCAGCAGGTGAACGTCGGCGTCGTCGGATGCGGCGCCATCTCGGCCCAGTATTTCCAGACCATCGACCGGCTTCCGCAGTTGCGGCTCGTGGCCGTCGCCGATCTCGACCTCGATCGGGCGCGGGAGGCGGTCCGGCCCTATGCGGGGGTCGATGTCGTGAGCGTGGCGGAGTTGCTGGCGGATCCGCGCGTGGACGTCGTACTCAACCTGACTGTCCCGGCCGCGCACGCTGAGATCGCGCTGCAGGCCATAGCGGCGGGCAAGGACGTCTATTGCGAGAAGCCCCTTGCCGCGACCGTGACGGATGCCGGGCAGATGCTGCGGGCGGCCGACGCCGCCGGGGTGCGCGTGGGGTGTGCCCCCGACACGGTGCTGGGCACGGGTACGCAGACGGCGCGCAAGGCGATCGACGACGGGCTGATCGGCAGGCCGATCGCGGCGACCGCGACGATGATGACGCCCGGCCATGAGCGCTGGCATCCCAACCCCGACTTCTACTACGTCCCCGGCGGCGGCCCGCTCCTGGACATGGGGCCCTACTACATCACCAGCCTGGTGACCCTGCTCGGGCCGGTGTCGACGGTCATCGGGGCCGCCAGTCGCACGCGCGCCAAGCGCACGATCGGCTCGGGCCCCCGCCGGGGCGAGGAGATCCCTGTCACCGTCGACACGCACGTCACCGGAGTGCTCGTACACGCCTCGGGAGCGCTGACCACGCTGGTGATGAGCTTCGACGGGGCGGCGACCAAGGCGCCCAACATCGAAGTGCACGGGGAGAAGGGTTCGCTCGTCGTACCCGATCCCAACCGCTTCGACGGGTCCGTCCTCGTATCGGGGGTGGGTGAGGAGGGCTGGCGGCCCCTTCCCGAGGCGGCCGGCTACGCCGGGGCCGGGCGCGGCGTGGGCCTGGCGGACTTCGCCTCGACCCCGGAGGGCGAGGAGCCCCGTGCGGGCGGGTCGCTGGCCTTCCACGTGCTCGACGTCATGGAGTCGCTGCTGGCCTCGGCGCACTCGGGGGCGGCGGTGACCATCACGAGCACCTGCGCACGGCCCCGTTCCGTGGCGCTGATTCCGAGCGAAGGCGCATAACACCAAAGCAGGACGAACCCGAAGTTCTGGACCAGTCGGCGGCGCGCTTCTCCTGGAGAGCGGCCGCCGACCGGTTCGCTCAAGGAGTGATGACCGCTATCTGGTCGACATAGTCCTCGGTGAGCCAGAGGTTGTCGTCGGATCCTTCCGTGATGTCGAACGCCCCCGAGAAACTGGTGGGCAGTGAGTACTCACTGATCGTCCCGGACGTAGTGATGCTGCCCACCTTGTCGGCGATCTGCTCGGCGAACCACAGGTTGTCGTCGGGACCGGTGGTGATGCCCCACGGGAAGCTGTTGACGTCCTCCAGGTCGTACTCGGTGAAGTCGCCTGACGTGCTGACAGAGCTCACCTTTGCGTTGGCGTCGGTGTACCACAGGTTGCCGTCCGGACCCGAGGTGATCCCGACGGGGATCGCGCCGGACGACGGGATGCTGAATTCGGTGATCGTTCCGTCAGTGGTGATCTGCCCGATCTGGCCCGCCAGCGACTCCGTGAACCACAGATTGTCGTCCGGTCCCGCGGTGATGCGCATCGGATAGGCGTCGCTGGTGGGCAGGCTGTATTCGGTGATTGTCCCGCCGGTGGTGATCCGGCCGATCTTGTTGCCGAGCTGCTCGACGAACCACAGGGCGTCGTCCGGCCCGCTGGTGATACCCCAGGGGTAGGCGTCGCTGGTCGGCAGGCTGTATTCCGTGATGGTCCCGCTGGTGGTGATCCGGCCGATCTTGTTGCCGACCGCCTCGGTGAACCACAGGGCGCCGTCAGAGCCGACGGCGATGTGACCCGGCTGGGAATCGCTGGTGGGAATGGAGTATTCGGTGAACAGCCCCCCGGTGGTGACGCGTCCGATCTTGTTGGCGGTGTTCTCGGTGAACCACAGCGCGTTGTCCGGCCCGCTCGTGATGCCGACGGGGGTGGCGGGGTTGGTCGGAATCGAAATTTCGTCGATCGTCGCCCGCTGGGCCTGCGCCGCGAGCCTGGCAGGAGAGACGCGCCGGGGCGGAGGCGGGAAGTGGCAGCGTATACGCCGGTGCTCGGGCATCCGTTTGAGCTTGAGACAGAGCTTCACCCAAGGACGTGGGGGTGACGAGCCGGAGTCCGCGTCAGCGGACGCGGACGCGGACGAGAGCGTGCTTGCCGCCAGGGCCATCGCCATGACCACCAGCGGATATTTCAGACGTCGAGAACGCATGACATCCTTTCCACAAGAAAGAACGAAAGGCCGCTGAACCCGCTCGGCGCATCGGAACCAGCGGCTGTCATGCCGCCACCAGCCGAGCCCCTGCGGCACCGGCGCACACCTTGAAGCCCGATCTGGGTGCGGTCGCTCCGGCGCTTTCAATATCACCCACGGTCACCGCAAGCCTCGTGCCGCCCGTGCTCGTGGCTGGTCATGGAAACGTCAACTCATCGGTGGGCCGCTGTATCTCCCACGAGGGGGAGCGCCGTGGCCGTTCAGGCGGCCGAGTGACTGATGACGCCCGTATAGGTGCCCGCGACGGCGGAGACCGGGACGGTGATGACGAGCGTGGGTGCCCAGCTCGTCGACTGGGTGACCGCCGCGGTTTTGCGTCCGCTGAACGCGGTGCGCTGCACTGCCAGGGGGACTTTGTCGTTCGCGGAGGGCTCGCCGGGGACACGGCTGCCAGTGCCTGACTGGGCGGTGATCGGGCCGGACCAATATGAGACGTTGCTTTTCGCGATGGTGTACGTGGACGCCCCACTGCGGGTGGTGAAGTCGGTGGCCGTGACGGCTGCCGTCCAGGGGGGAATCCCGTTCCTGCTGTCGACCACGCTCAGCGTGCCCAGGGAGGCACTGATCGTGCCGCTTGGATGGGCGCTTCCGAGGGTGACCGAGCCGCTGGGTACGGTGATGGTCAGCGTGTTGGCATGCCGGACGAGCACCGTGCTGAGCACGGTCCCGGAAGCCTCGGCTTCCGGCACGTACAGGGCAACCAGCAGCATGGCCGATGCGAGCAGCGACCAGGAGGCTCGTGTCACGGAGCCATCGGCATGGCTCGTCCTCATTCCGGTTCCTCGCGGGGTTGGCGTCGCCCTTCAGTGGTGTGCGCGAACGCTGGCAGCCTAGATCACAACAGCCCCGGAACGTCCCCCACCTCGTACGCGTACCGCAAGCATGGGGCAATGATCGCGGCAAGAGCGCCGACTCCGGGGCGATTGCTTTCGTCCCCTTCGTAGCGGGTTCTGGGGAAAGGAACGGGCGATCGAAGACGTCAGGCGGCCACCACGCGACCGCCAAGAATCACCCAGACGCCGCCTTAGTCGGTTTCGCTCTGTGACAGCTGCAAAGAATGTGATTACTGAGGCAGCCCGGACACAGGGCGATAGTGGTGAAGGAGATCAGTAGTGTTCATTCGTCGTCTGGGCATCTCTGTGGCGGGCGCCGCCGGCCTGGTAGCAGCCATGGGCGTGACCGCCCCCTTGCAGGCCGACACCTGCGCCCAGAGCACCACGTGTTCCACCACGGTGACCTTCACCGTGACCGCGGAAGACGGACTGACCATAACCGTGCCGGGCCCCACCCCCGCCGTGAACATCGGCGACGCCGCGCCAGGCGGACAGATCAGCGGGCAGCTCGGCTCGGTCACGGTGACCGACCAGCGCGCGGCTCTTGATGCCACCTGGGTCGCGTCGGTGATCGCCGCGACGGGCGGCTTCAAGACAGGCACCAGCACCGCCCCCGAAACCATTGCCAACTCCGACGTCTATTACTGGTCGGGCCCGTTTACGGCCAACACCGGCAACGCGCCCTGCACGCCAGGCCAGGCCGATGCCGCCGCTGCCCAGTCGCTGGACACCTCGCGCACCGCCTTCAGCAAGACGTCCGGCTCCGGCGACAATTCCTGCACCTGGAATCCCACGCTGGTGGTCCACGTCCCCGCCGCCGCGGTGGCGGGCACCTATACGGGCACGGTGAACCACTCCGTCGTCTAGCCCACATGTCACGATCAACGTTTCCCCGCCCCGCCTCCGCGGCGCTGCTGGCGTTCCTGCTGCACGCCATGATGGGCGCGCCGGCGGCCGCGGACGCGGAGCGGGGACGCACGCGTCCCTCTGACGAAGGCGCGATCAGCCTCAGGCTGCTGGAGATCCCCGCCAACCGGGTGGACGATCCGCGCTCACATGTGTTCATCGTCGACCACGTCAATCCGGGCACCACCTTCACACGGCGCCTGGAGGTCCGCAGCACCTCGGCCAAGCCTCAGCACGTGGAGCTGTACGCGGCCGCGGCCTCCGTCAGCCACGGCCGCTTCACCTTCGCGCCGGACCGCGGCACCAACGAGCTGACTTCGTGGATCACGCTCGACCGCTCGGCGGCGGATCTTCCGCCGCGTGGCAGCGCGCGGGTGAAGGCCACCGTCGCCGTGCCTCAATGGGCCGGCAAGGGAGAGCGCTACGCCGTCATCTGGGCTCAGGTCTCCTCGGAGCCGGCGGACGGGATCCACGGAAACGTCACGCTCGTCAACCGCGTAGGAGTCCGCGCCTATCTCGACGTCGGTCCCGGCGGGGAGCCGCCCTCGGACTTCCAGATCGGCACGATAATCCCGCAGCGGGCGGAAGACGGGCGCCCCAAGATCGTGGCAGCGGTCTCCAACACCGGCGAGCGCGCCGTCGACCTCAACGGACAGCTGACGCTGACAGACGGGCCGAGCTCCCTGAGCGCCGGGCCCTTCCTGATCGACCGAGGTACGACCCTGGCGCCTGGTGAGCGCGGGAACGTCACCGCGCAACTCGGCGAGGAGCTCCCCGACGGGCCGTGGACGTTCCACCTCACCCTCAACAGCGGCCGCGTCAGCCACACGCTGACCGGAACGCTCACCTTTCCCGCGAAGCCCGGAACGTGGGGCCTGGCCGCTTCGGTGGACTCCCCTTGGACCCTGGCCCTCGCGCTCGCCGCCGGGCTCGTCATCCTGATCGCCGCTGCGGTGATCCTCCTCCTCCGCTTCCGCCGTTTCCGCGCGCGGGCGTTCGCCTCGGGTCCCGCCAACGAAGAATCCAAGAGCTCCATTGGCTGACCTGTTGTGTTCCGCAGAGCCACATGCTGGATACTGCGGGGGATGTTCACCGATGCCGACGCCGCCGCCCTGTACGACCTGCTCAACCCGTGGGATCCCATCCGCTGTCCCAGCGACGCGTTCTACGACGAGTTCGTGATGGCTGCGGAGGCCGTTCTGGACGTGGGGTGCGGCACCGGAAGCATGCTGCACCAAGCGCGCGAGCTCGGTCACCACGGGCGGCTCACCGGGCTCGACCCGGACCTGGCGGCGCTCGATCGGGCCCGGCGGCGCAGTGACATCGAGTGGATTGCCGGTGTCGCGGCGGACATGACCTGGGATCGCGAGTTCGACCTGGCAATCATGGCCAGCAACGCGTTCCAGTGCTTCATCGGCGATGAGGAGCTCTCCAAGTCGCTGGCCGCGATCCGCAGGGCGCTACGCGACGGCGGGCGATTCGTTTTCGAAACGCGCAATCCCCAGGCGCGCGCGTGGGAAGAGTGGAACCCGTCGAACGCCACCGAGGTTGTGGACGGAAACGGCCGCAGGCTTCGCGTGTCGCACCAGGTCGAGTCGGTGGTCGCCGACGTGGTGACGTTCACCGAGACGACCAGCGACCACGACGGCGCCGTCCTGCGCGTCGATCGTGCGAGTCTGCGATTCCTGGATGTGCCGAAGCTCGGGGCGTTCCTCGGCGAGGCGGGCTTCGAGATCGAGGCGCAGTACGGTGACTGGCACCACGAGCCTGTCTCCGATGCCAGCCGCTCGATCGTCACGATCGCGCGGCGCGTCTAGCCGAGCGCCCTGCACACACTCGCCGAACAGACCCCCTGAACGAGCACCTCACCGGGCTTCACGTCTAGTGCGCGCAGCGGTGGCCGACGCCCGTTCGGCGTTCTCCTTGGTCGCCGTGGCCCGGACAGCCATGCGAGCGCTCCGGCTCTCCGCAACCGGACTGGCGCTATCGGGAGGCCGGGGTGACGCCGACGAGCTTGGTGAGGAAGCGGTCGACCTGCTCTTCCAGCGGCGGCAGCCGGTGGTCCGGCTGGTTGAGGCGCATGGAGACGGCGCCGTGGACGGCCGCCCTCAGGTCAAGTGCGACCGTGGCGGCGTCGTCGCCGGTGGGGGCGAGCCCGGCGTCCATGCAGCGTTGGATCGCCGCCGTGGTGCGTTCGCCGAGCACCGTCTTGAACGGCATCGGCATCCGCTGGTTGAGGGTGCTTTCGTGGAGGACCTTGTACAGCCCCGCGTGCTGGTAGGCCCACTGGCCCTGTAGGAGCACCCGGGCGCGCAGTTTGGCCACGGGGTCGTCGGATGCGGCTTCGGCTTGGTCGATGGCGTTGATGAGGTCGCTGTTGCAGCGTTCCATGGCCGCGAAGACCAGGGCGTCCCGGTCGGCGAAGTGGATGTAGACGGATGTCGCGGCGATGCCGATCTCGCGGGCTACGGCGCGCAGTGACAGTGCTTGGTCGTCGGCCAGTTCGTCGAGCAGGCGGAGGGCGGCGGCGATGATGTCCTCGCGTAGCCGTTCGCCCTGTCCCCGCCGGTTGCGGCTGCGGGCGCCACCTGGGGTCGGGGTGGTCGTGTCCATGTCCGCCATTGTATTGGGAACAAACGTTTCGCTACGGTCGTAGCGAAACACCTGTGAACTCAGGAGCGCCGTCGGCTCCCTTGATGTTGCGCAGCACCGGTGCGAGCTCTATTCGGTGAGCAAGGCGCCGGGTGAGCAACTGGTACGTGCCTTCGCCCGTGAGGTGGCCCCACGTGGGATAACGGCGCTCGATGGGTCACCGGTCAGAGGATCGCCGTCGACGGCGGTCTGACCGCCTGACCTGAGAGAGCCTCAGCCAGCGACAGGGGCCACGCGAAGGATGCTCCTGCCGCGGGTCGCGCCGTTGGCGAGCCGCTGGATGGCGGTGTCGAGGTCGGCTGGTTCGTATTCGGCGGTGATGTCGATGTGTATCCGGCCGTCGGCGACGAGCCGCAGTGCCCGGCGTGCGCTGTCGGCGAGGCGGCCGGGGTGGGTCTGGCTGAGCAGGTTGCTGTTGTACGTCAGCAGGGACTTCCCTTGCATGAGGAGGTCGTTGGCGGAGGCCTGGACGGGTTCGAAGGTGGCGATGTTGCCGTAGACGGCCAGCCGGCCGTGGGGAGCGAGGCGTTCCAGATTGGCGTGGCGAGTGGGGCCGCCGATGGGATCGAGGATCACGTCGAACTTCCTGCCGCCCAGAGCATCGGGAAATTCCTCGCGCACCAGCACCTGATCGAAGCCGAACCGGACGGCGTAGCCGGCCCGGTCGGTGTCGCCTGCCACTCCGACGATGGCGCCCGCTCCGGCGGCTCTGGCGAACTGCGCGGCCAGGGTGCCCACGCCGCCGGCCGCGGCATGGATCAGCACGTGCTCACCGGGCTGCACGCGAGCGACGGTGTTGATCAAGTCGTACGCGGTGGGGGTGGCCCAGCCGAAGCCCGCGGCGATCCGCGGGTCGATGCCTGCTGCCTCGATGGCCAGCTCCGCAGAGGCGAGGACCACTTCGGCGTAGGCGCCGGCACCGGTCAGCGCGGTGACCTGCTCGCTGATGCGGGCCTGGTCGACGCCGTCGCCGACCGCGATGATGCGCCCGGCGGCCTCAAACCCGGGGACGAACGGCCGCGGGAGGTCGAAGTGGCCGTTGCGGACCAGTACGTCGCCGTACTGGATCCCGGCGTAGGCGACGGCGATGGCCACCTGGCCAGGGCCCGGGGTGGGCTCGTCGAGGTCGGTGAGATGGAGCCGGTCGTCGGTGTCGAGCACGACAGCCTTCATTGCAGCCTCCTGAGCTGAATCAGTAACCTGATACTGGGAAACCGTAGTGAGTATCAGGAAGCTGAGTCAACCCAGCAGTCTGTGAAAGTGGTGGGATGATGACCGAGATCCCGGTCGAGGAGTACCTGTGCACCCGCATCAGGCGCACCGAGCAGGCGCTGATGGGCCACCATGAGGCGGTGCTGCGCGGTTATGGGCTCACTATGACGCAGTACACGGTGCTGCTGACGCTCTCGCGGGAGGGCGGGATGTCCGGCGCCCAGCTCGCCCGTGCCTGCGGCGTCACCCAGCAGACCATGGCCACCGTCCTCACCAGTCTGCAGAACAAGGACCTCATCGTCCGCGAACCGTCCCCGGTGCACGCCAAGGTAATGATCGTCACGCCGACCGAGGGGGGCAGGCAACTGCTGGATCGCGCCTACCAGGAGGTGATCGTGCTGGAACGCGCGCTCACCGACGCTTTCACACCCGACGAACATGCCGCCTTCTGCGACTTGCTGGAGCGCGCGACCGCCATCTTGGTCCAGCAGACTCCCCAGCGCGAGACCCAGCCCGCCACCTGAGCCCGGCGGCCGGCTCCATGTGGTCGGGGCATGCCTGCTCATCGCGTCGAGCATCCGCCAGGTCCAGACGGCTTTCGCGGCGTGATCTTCAAAAGTCGTCGAAGCCTCGGCCCCAGGACTCGAACGGATCGCTTCGTTCTACGAAGAGGTCGACGCCCGCAGCCGCCGATTGATGGCCACCTTCTGACCGCTGGCATCCTGGCGCTGACCGCCGCGATCTGGCACAACGACCGCACCGGCCGGCCCGTCGAACACCTACGACTGAACCCCTTGGAAGCAGCCTTCTAGTGCTGTGGCCCCACCGTCCACGGCCGGAGCTTCTCGGGATTGCGTACCGCCCAGATGCGCATGATCCGGTCGCCTGCAACGTCGAACGCCGCCACCGTCAGGACGACGCCGTCTCGCTCAGCCACCAGCCCGGGCTGACCGTTGACCGTACGCTCCAGAATCGTCAGGCCGGGTACCCTGCCGGCGATATCGACCATGTAGCGGGCAACCCGCTCGCTGCCTTCGATCGGGCGGAGTGCGGCGCTGACCAGGCCGCCGCCGTCGGCGATCATCGTGGCGTCGGGGTCGAGGAGGCCGATGAGGGCGTTGATGTCCTTGGCCTCCCATGCCTGCTTGAAGTCCTTGACGATGCCGGCGCGCTGGGCTGCGGGAGTCGCGGGAGCCTGCGACGCGCCAATGCGACGGCGGGCCGACCAGGCCAGCTGGCGGCATGCAGCCGGGGTACGGCCGATGATCTCGGCCACTTCGGCGAAGGAGTACTGGAAGACGTCGTGCAGGATGAACGCGACGCGCTCGGCCGGGGTCATCGAGTCGAGCACGACGAGGAAGGCCATGTTGACCGACTCGTCGAGGGTGACCCGGTCGGCCGGGTCGACGGTGGTGCCGCCCGGCCGCGCGTTGATCCACTCCGTACGCTCGGGCAGCGGCTCGGGGATCCATTCGCCCACGTAGCGTTCCCGCCGGGCGCGTGCCGAGCCGAGCAGATCGAGGCAGATGCGACTGGCGACCTTCGTCAGCCAGCCGCCGGGGGACTCGATGGCCTCCTGCTGCTGCCGGGACATGGCGTACCAGCGGGCGTAGGTCTCCTGTACGACATCTTCGGCATCGGCCAGGGAGCCGAGGAGCCGGTACGCCAGATTGATCAGCTGACGCCGCTCACTCATGATCGCGCTCAGGCCCGGATCGAGCCGGTCGGCTCCTGGCTCGGATGGGGTGGTCATGGTGTCGCCGACTCCCTTGGTCGCATCGGCCCCCGCCAGTTCGACGAGACAGCGCACCGAACTGTCAGGTTGGCGTCGCCTGACATTTCCAGCGGTCGTGTCGTCGGACTACTGAGACACCGGTCGCAAGTCTCAAACCACCGCTGAGATTTAGAAGGGAAGACCTTGCCATGTCCATGCTTACGACGACAAAGCAGGGCAACCTCATGTTCTTGCGTGTCGCGATCATCCTGCAAACCTTGGCCGTCTTCGCCGCGCCGATCACCGCCGGACTGTTGCTGTCCTCGCCGAGCGGACGGGCATTGCACAGTGTTGCGGCGTACGGGGTGTTCACCGTGGCGCTGTTGCACCTGGTCGCCGCGATCCTGGTGTGGCGGCCGGGCGGCGGCTCGCCCAGGCCCATCCTGTACGCGCTCGTGTTCTTCGGGCTCACGCTGGCACAGATAGCGCTGGGCATTTCGCACGTGAAGACCCTACATGTCCCATTGGGCGTCCTGATGTTCGGCGTGAGCGTCCTTGAGCTCAGCCGCGTCTCGGCCGGTCGCCGCGCTCAGGTGGACGCAGCGGCATGACCCTTGGCGCGTCGCCTCGACCGATCCCACCAGATCCCCACGCCTCAAACCACCGCTGAAATTCAGAAGGGAACCTCGCCATGTCCACACCCACGACGACCAAGCAGGACAACCTCCAGTCGCGTCTGCCCGACCCCACCCAGCTCTTCCCCGAGCTGGCAGCAATCGCCGGAGCCATGTCCAAGGCCACCCGGAACGGTTCGATTCCGCACACCACCATCGGCCTGGTGCAGCTCCGCGCCGGGCAGATCGTCGGCAGCACGTACCACACCGTCCGGCAAGCCGGCAATCTCCGCAAGGCCGGGGAAACAGAGGAGCGCATCACCGCCGTGGCGTCATGGCAGGACGCCCCCTACTTCACCGACGCCGAACGGGTCGCGCTGGAGCTCGTGGAGGCCGTCCTCACCCCGAACCCGTCCGGGGAGCGTGTCCCCGACGAGCTGTACGCCAAGGCATCCGCCCACTACGACGACAAGGCGCTGTGGACGCTCACCCTTGCGATCAGCCAGATCTGCTTCTTCGTCCCAGTCGCTCTCATCGCCAAGCCGATCCCCGGTAAGGCCCCCGGGAAGAACTACAGCAGATAACGCCGGGCAGGCTCAGGACGAGGACGGCAACCGCCGACGCAGGGCCGGCGGCCGGCGGAGCTACCGCCGCCGGTGCCCGGTGTCCACGTCGAGCCGTTCTTCGACGCGTGTCTCTGGAGTCGTCGCCGCCACAGCCAGTGCCGCGAGGGCTACCACGACGAGATAGTAGCCGGGTGCCATCGCGGTCCCGGTGACCTCGACCAGCCACGTGCCCACGAACGGCGCCGTACCGCCGAAGAGGGCGAAGGCCACGTTGTAGCTGATGGCAGCGCCCGTCACGCGGGTCGCGGCGGGCAGCAGCTCGACGAAGAAGGTGTAGCTGCCGCCCCCGTACGTGCACAGGGCCGCGGCCAGCAGCAGCTGCCCGATCACCGCGGTGCTGAATGAGCCGCTGGTGACGAGCATGAACGCGGGCAACCCCACGGCTGCCACCGCTGCGGCGCCGATGATCAGCATCGGCTTGCGGCCGAACCTGTCGGACAACCGGCCGCCGATCGGCAGCAGCAGGGAGAACGACAGCAGTGCCACGGCGTTGGCCGCGAGCGACTCCAGCAGATTCAGCCCGACGACGGTTTGAAGGTAGGTGACGAAGTAGCCGACCAGGACATAGAAGCCCAGGCCGGACAGCGCCATGACGGCGAAGATCTGGCCCAGCCGGACCCGGTTGCCGCGCAGGCTGCCCCGCACCGGGCTGGCCTCGACCGCGTTCTCCCGCTGGAGCTCCTGGAACACAGGGCTTTCCTCGGTGCGGCGGCGGATGTAGATGCCGATCAGCGAGAGCGGCAGAGCCAGCAGGAAGGGGACGCGCCAGCCCCACGAGGCGTAGGCCGTGTCCGACACCGCGCCGGATATGGCCATGATGAGGACCAGCGCGATGACGGACGTCGCGGCGGAGGCGGCGATCGTGATGCCGATCCACGTGCCGCGACGTTCGAACGGCGCGTGTTCGAGCACGAATGACGGCGCGCCGACCGCCTCGCCACCCGCCGAGAAACCCTGCGCCAGCCTGCACACCACGAGCAGGACGGGGGCGATGATCCCGGTTGCGGCGTGCGTGGGCAGCAGCCCGATGAGCGCGGTGGACACACC
Organism: Nonomuraea sp. CA-141351; assembly: GCF_050944675.1. Lineage (NCBI taxonomy): Bacteria > Bacillati > Actinomycetota > Actinomycetes > Streptosporangiales > Streptosporangiaceae > Nonomuraea > Nonomuraea sp. CA-141351. Next base: position 11,576,821 of record NZ_CP191982.1, on the reverse strand, counting down.
CATGCACATGAGCGTGGCGTACAGAACGGTCCAGCGGCCGGCGCGGTCGGCGAGCGCGCCGAAGAACAGCCCACCCAGCGGACGGGCGACGAACGCGACACCGTACGCGGCGAAGACCGACAGCAGGCCGGCGACCGGGTTCTCACTGGGGAAGAATGCCTTGGCGATGGTCACAGCGGAGAAGCCGTAGATTGCGAAATCGTAGAACTCGACGAACTGGCCTGTGCTGGCGCCTACCAGCACGCGCCGCTGGGCGGCGGTCGTGCCGCCCGGGCTGATGAAGTCGCGGATCATGGAGGGGGTGAATCCTTTCGGCCGGGCGATCAGCCCGCGAAGGCGAGCGCGCGAGCGGGGTTGGCCACGGTGATCTGCGCGATCTGGGCATCGCTGACGGCCTTTCGCCGCATCAGCGGCAGGACGTGCTCCAGGATGTGGGCGTAGCCTTCGCCGCCGTAACGCACCAGGTTGGTCTTGTGGCAGATGTCCTGGGAGATGAGGATCTGGGACGCGTAGCCGCCGTCGATCAGATCCACGATGTAATCCACGCGGGTGGCGTCGTTCGGCATGTCGATCGGTGCCAGCGAGTAGTAGCTGGACTCCTGCCCGAAGAGGTCGAACTCGACGTAACATCCGCTGCTCGCAATGGCCCGCATCTCGGGCGCGGAGAACACGGTGCGCTCGACGTGGCTCATGACGACCCGCGCCGGGTCGACGCCCTCTGCGATCACGATGTCCAGTGCCTGCCCCGGCGAGCGCGGATCGCGACCGGGATGGATCATCAGGGCCGCGCCGGTCTCCCTCTGCGCCGTGCACGCGGCCCGCAGCACCTTCTCTTCCTCCGGGTGCAGCGGGTGGCTGAGCCCGATCTCCCCGATGATCCCCGCCCTGATCGACGTGCCGGCCACGCCGGTACGTACGTCGGAGACGATCTCCGCGGCCAGGTCGTCCCGGTCCCTGGTCGTCACGTCGGCGGGGTGATAGTCGCGGTAGTAGAAGCCGCAACCCATGACGACGTGAACGCCGCTGCGCCGGGACACGGCGGCCAGGCCGTGAGGGTCGCGGCCGAGCCCGATGCTGGTGGCGTCCACGACAGTGCTCCCGCCCGCCTCGGCGTAGGGCCGCAGCTCGGCCACGGCCACGTCCACGCTGTCGAGGCGGAGATCCTCGGAGGTGTGCCGGCGGCGTACCCGGTAGTGGTTCTCGAGGGTGATCGGCGCGTTGTCGATCGCCCGCTCACCGACCGTGGAACGGGACGGGAGCGGGCGCGACAGGTCGATGAGCAGGTGCTCGTGCGGCTGCGTGTGCCCCAGTTCGGCCGGGTCGATGTCACCGAGTACGGTACGGACAATGGTCTGCGGCATGGCTCCTCCTGCCGGTCATGCCCAGGCCGGGCGCTGTCCCCTGGGCAGGGCCCGCAGGTCGCCCGAGCGTGCGTGTCCCTCGAAGCGCTCGGCCCGGGCGGCACGGCCGCACAGTTCGCCGAGGTAGGCGCTGGCGGAGTCGGTGGTCACCTCCTGGTAGGTGACGGTCTTGAGGTACATGCCGACCCACAGCCCGCCCGTGTAGCGGGCGGCGCCCCTGGTAGGCAGCACGTGGTTGGTGCCGATGACCTTGTCGCCGAAGGAGACGCAGGTCCGCTCGCCGAGGAAGAGCGAGCCGTAGTTGCGTAGCCGGTCCAGGGCCAGGCGGGGCTGTCTGGTCAGCACCTGGACGTGCTCGCCGGCGTACTCGTCCGCCACGGCGAACGCCTCGTCGAGGTCGTCCACCACGATGACCTCGCCGTGGTCCCGCCAGGCCGGCCCGGCGATGTCGCGGGTGGGAAGTTTCGCCAGCTGCTCGTCCACTTCGCGCAGCGTCGCCTCGGCGAGGCCGGCCGAGGTAGTGACGAGTACGGCCGGCGAGTCGGGGCCGTGCTCGGCCTGGCTCAGCAGGTCGACCGCCACCACGAACGGGTCGGCACTGTCGTCGGCCACGATCAGCACCTCGGTGGGCCCGGCGAACAGGTCGATGCCGACCTCCCCGAACAACTGGCGCTTCGCCTCGGCGACGTATGCGTTGCCGGGCCCCACCAGCATGTCCACCCGCGGGATCGACTCGGTCCCGAGCGCCAGCGCTGCCACCGCCTGTACGCCGCCGAGCAGGTAGACCTCGTCGGCTCCCGCCAGGTGGATCGCGGCGATCGTGGCGTGGGGGAGGTCGCCGCCGGTGGCCGGCGTGCAAGCGGCCACCCGCGCCACGCCGGCGACCTTGGCCGGCACGATCGTCATGTGCGCCGAGGCCAGCAGCGGATAGCGGCCGCCCGGTACGTACGCGCCCACGGCCCCCACCGGGATGCTCCGCTGCCCGAGCAGCACACCGGGCTGCGTCTCCTCCTCGAAGTCTCGCAGCGAGGCCCGTTGCCGCTCGGCGAACCTGCGTACGTTCGCCTGCACCTCCCTGATGTCGGACAGGGTCTGCCGGTCCACACGGCGCAGCGACTCCTCGATCTGCCGCTCGCTCAGCCGGAATTCGGCCGGTGCCCACTTGTCCAGCCGCTCGGAGTGGGCGCGGACCGCCGCATCCCCGTTCCGCCGCACATCGTCGATGATCTCGGCGGCCACGGTGCGGGGATCCGCACCCGCTGCCGCCGGGGCGCTCGCCGACGCACCCTTGATAATCCTCCGCATGCCGCTCCCTGTCTGAAATGGCGTCATCGCTGCTGGTCAGAGGTGGTTTTCACGGAGCATAGAAGACGGCGTGCCATCGCACAACGGGGACAAATCCATTCCGATCGATAGGGTTTCCCTATGACTTTGCAACAGCTGCAGGCATTCTTGGCAGCCCGCAGGGGCGGCTCGTTCACCGCCGCGGCCCGCGATCTCGGGCTGACCCAGCCGTCTGTCTCGGAGCTGGTGCGCCGGCTGGAGGACGAGCTCGGCATGGAACTGTTCCGCAGAGTGGGCCGGGGGCTGGTCAGCACGCACGCGGGCGACGAGCTCGCGCCCTTCGCCGAGCGCGCCCTCGCCGCCGCCGATCAGGGCGTCACGGCCGTGCGCGCGCTGCGCGACCTGGAGGGCGGTACGGCGACCTTCGGCCTGTTGCGCAACGCGGAGTTCTACGCCCTGTCGGAGCTGGCCCTGCACTTCCACCGCCGCCACCCCTCGGTCCGGGTACGGCTCGTGGGCCAGAACTCCGCCGAGACCTCAGCCGCCGTCCAGAGAGGCGAGATCGAGGCCGGGCTGGTAGCGCTGCCCGTGGACAACCAGGGCCTATCCGTGACCCCGCTGGTGCGCGACGAGATCGTCTACGTCACCGCGGACGCCGGCCGCGCCGCCTCCCCGCGCACCATCGCCGACGTGGCCGACGCCCCCATGATCCTCTACGACGCCCATTACGGCGACACCGACCCGGCACGCCGCCAGCTGGCCACCCGGGCCCGGCTCGCGGGCGTCACCGTCGAACCTCTCATCGAGGTCGAGCATCTTGCCTCAGCCCTGACCCTGGTCCGGGCAGGCGTAGGTGACACGTTCGCGTGCCGGGCGGCGGTCGCCAGCGACATGTTCCCGTCCGGACTGCTTGTGACCTCGTTCGCCGAACCGATGTACGACACCATCGCGCTCGTCACCCGCCTCGGCCACACCCTGTCACCGGCCACGCGTGAACTCGTCCGGTTCGCCCAGCAAACGCTCCTGGACCACGCTCGCGGCCCGCACGGCACAACGACCGTCATTTTCCCACACTGACCAGCGCCTGCCCGTCGCGTGTCCTCCCAGCCTCGCCAGCCTGACCTGCGTCCTCGCGCTCGAAGAATCCGGCGCCGGCTCTGTGGCACGCCGATGCGGCGGCCCGGCGCTGCGGGCCGTCACCCAGGACTGGATGGCGCGCAGCCGCCAGGCTCTGGAACGCCACTTCGACGCCACCACCGCCCGGGAGCTCGACGCGCTCATCGTAGGCCTCGTGCTGCACAGCGCCCTGTCGACCGACCCGATGACGCCCCGAGCAGATCCGCCACGCCATCCACCGATACCTGCGCTGATCCCCTCCCCGGCGTGCGCCGGCAACGCCGTGGCCGCGTCCAGGGCCTGCACGCTGCCGGGCTTCCCAACCAAGGGCCACCTGCACGTACGGACGAACGCGGCGGCTGACCCGAACCGCGAAAGGCCCGTCTCGAGCGACTACCCGGACGGAGGTAGGCGCGGCGACGTCTGCGCTGGTCGACGCGCCTGGCACGTGATTGCGGGCACGCTGCGGCATGACGTTCTGTCGGTGGTCGGGCGGCCCTTCTGAGCAGCTGTCTTAAGTGCCCGTGAGCAAACCGATAGTTAAGGCGACTTGTACGAGCTGGCAGGGTCCCAAGTGGGAGCCACCTTGAGAGTGGCCCGGATCATCCGTCTTTACTCCAGATTCCGCGGCGGTCATGATGCGGGCGTGGACCTGAGGACAGATTACGGGCTCTTACCCGACGAGGTGTTTCCCGTGCTACGGACGCTTGCCGGCCGTCGCCGTATGGCGATTGCCTTTCTGATCGGGTTCCTGGCGCTTCCTGTCATCGCGCTGAACGTGGTGGTCGACCAGCACCCGGCCAGCATCGCTATCACGGTGCTCACCATCGCCGCGGAGATGGCGCTCGTGCTGTTCGTGAGGCGCAGCCTGAAACGGGACGCCGCGAGGCTGCTGCTGCCGGATTCCGTGCACCTGACCGATGACGATGTCGAGATGGTGACCGGGGACCGCGCAACGACGGTGGGATGGTCGCATGTCACCGGTCTGAAGGCGACACCCGAATTCTGGTTGCTGCACACCGGCGAAGGGCGCGTCCTTGCCTTACCGCGCCGACTGTTCACCGCCGACCAGCAGACAGAGATCGACACGTTCTTCCCGAGGGTCATCCAGGGGACGCTCCAAGCCTGGCAACGGCCGAGACCCGATGTCCCCTCTTAAGGGCATCCGAGCCGTGAGCGGTCACTGGGTCTGTGATAGTCGGCCGGTTGGGCCGCGGCCTGAAGCGCGCTTGCTCGACGGCCTCCGGCACCATTCTCCTTCTGCCCACACTCACCGTGTGCTGCGTTTCCTGGTTCATGGTGTGACTCCATCGCATTGGCCGGTGATGTGTAGAGCTTGCGAGGTGGGGTTTGTCACCTCGTCGAGGAGGCTGTCGAGGAGGTCCACTCGGCGTTCGGTGTGGTCGGCGATTGCGATGAGGACCACGCTCAGGTCCAGATCGGGTATGCGGGCCAGTAGGGCACGCAGACCGGGCCAACCTCCTCCGTGGCGATAGACGCGATGGCCGGCGTGTGATCGGACGCCGATGCCCCAGGCATAGTCGATGGGTGTTCCGTCATCAAGGCATCCCGGAGTCTGCATGAGTGTCGAGATGCCGAGTTCGTCGGCGTTGAGTGCCTGGCTCCATTGCAGGAGGTCGCCGGCGGTGGTCCACACGCCTCCGTCGCCCAGGGACAGCGGGGCGGGATGAGGGTGGGTAAGCGGCGCGGCGCCGGCAGGTGTGGGATCGGGCCCTGGCCAGTAGCAGGTGTTGGCCATCGCCAGCGGGGCGAAGAGCCGGCGTTGGGCATAGTCGGGCAGCGGCTGGCCGGCTGCTTGTTCCACGGCGGCGGCAAGGCAGACGTATCCGGCGTTGGAGTAGACGTGCTCAGCGCCCGGCTGGCGATCCAAGGCCGGGAACTGAGCGAGCGCCTGGATGACGGCCTGGCTGGTTCGGTCGGCATCGCCGGCCATGAAGGCATCGATCCTGGAGCCGGCCGGGAGGCCTGCTGTGTGATGGACGAGGTGCCGGAGCCGAATGGTGTCGGCCCATGCAGGTAGCTGGGGCAGCCAGCGTGATAGGGCAGATTCCATGTCCAGATCACCACGCTGGGCGAGCTGCGCAGCGCAGGCAGCGGTCATCTGCTTCGATAGTGAGGCCGCGTAAGCGACCGTCGTAGCGTCCAGCGGCTCGCCACCGAGTGTGAGCCCCTGGGCTAGAAGGACGGGTGGCTTGCCACGCTGCTGCATCCCGACCACGATCGGTTCGTCACCGCGGTAGCCGGCTCTGTCGACGAGGGTGGCCATGCGTTGTTGCGGTTGAGACATATCGGCGGTTCTTCCAACCTCTGAAGGCACCCTGTCCTCCTCCGTGACAGTTCAGCGCTGAGGAGTGAACTGATTGGTTGAATGATTCGACGGTGGGGGTGCGCCCTGGCAGCCGGGGGACTGGAGCGAAGCCGCACTGTTTCCCTTGCCGCATGTTCATAGCCGAAATGGCCGGAGACGTGACAGCCCTGCCTGTCGGCGACGGCGTAGCAGGTGCCGGGAACTTCGGGTCCATCCCGCTTGCGCGGGGAGGAGCCCGTTCGAGCCCGAAAATCGGGGGTGGTTGCGTGTACGGGGCCCGTCTCCCCGCAGGCCTACGCCATGAGGGGCCGGCACGGATTGCCGAGGAGGGCGTCCAGGTCGGGATCCGTGTCCGCCGCCCAGGCCACGTAGCCGTCGGGCCGGACCAGAATCGCGTGGGGCAGGCCGTCCACCGGCTGGGCGCGCGTGGCGCCGAGGTCGTGCGGGAGGATCCCGGCCAGGTCGAGCAGGACGGGCCTGCCGGCCAGGAACAGCGACGGATCGAGACCGGCGACTCGGTGACCGACCAGCGGGTGGTCGCCGGGCAGGTCGTAGGAGTGCGACAGCCCCGACATCAGGCCCGCCAGGTGTCTGTTGGCCTCGGGCAGGCTCATCAGGTCGGTGAAGACCTTGCGCAACTCCATGACGTCCGCGCTGGGCCGGAGGTTGGCGAAGACTCGCTGCGCCCGGGTGATGTGCAGGACCCAGGCCCCGGCCGGGTGCCGCTCGGCGTGGTAGGTGTCCATGAGGTCCGTCGAGGCCCGGCCCCGTAGCACCGCGGCCATCTTCCAGCCCAGGTTGAAGGCGTCCTGCACGCCCAGGTTCAGGCCTTGGCCACCGAAGGGTGGGTGGATGTGCGCGGCGTCGCCGGCGAAGAACACGTTGCCCACCCGGTAGCTGTCGATCTGCCGGGTGGCGTCGCCGAACCGTGAGGCGTTGTCCACGGCGGCCAGCACGGTCTGCTCGCCGTACACGATGCGCAGCAGCTCGGAGATCTCCTCGAAGGTGACCGGCCTGTCCTTGGCCGGCTCCTCCTCGCCCGCCGCCTCGCCGGTGAACCGGTAGCGGCCGCCGCCCAGCGGCACCAGCATCACCCAGCGGTCGTCGGCCTCGCGCGTGAGCGTGCTGATGTGCCCGGGAGCCTTCGGTACGAGGTCGGACACCGACGACAGCCGCACGTCGGCCAGCACCGCCGTAAACGTCCCCGGCCTGCCGGGAAACGGCACGTTGAGCAGCTTCCTGACCGTACTGTGCGCGCCGTCGCAGGCCACCAGGTAGCGGGCCTCGATCCGCCGGTCGCCGGCCGTCACGATCACGCCGTCGTCCGACTGCTCCACCGCCGTCACCGCGGTCTCGCGCAGCACCTTGACCCCCAATGCCGTGGCACGCTCCTCCAGCACCTCCTCGATCTCCCACTGCGGTATCGCGAGCGGGTACGGGTGCGCGGTGTCCCACGCCGTGCAGTCGAGCGGTACGGGCAGCATCGCGAAGTGCCCGCCCATCGGCTCGCGTGAAAGCGCCCTGGCCTGCATCGGCTCCAGCAGGCCGCGCAGTTCGAGCAGTTCCTGTGTGCGCGGCTGGATCGTGCCGCCCTTGGTCTGCTCGATCCGGTACGGCAGGCGCTCCACGACCAGGACGTCCACTCCAGCCAGAGCCAGCTCGCAGGCCATCGTCAGCCCGGTGGGTCCGGCGCCCGCCACGATCACTTCGGTCATCGTTCCTCCCAATACTCAACCCGGTGCAAATATATACCAAGCGCAAGAAACGTACGAGTGCAGGGTTTTGATAGCGTGGAGGCATGACAGGGCTGCGTGAACGCAAACGGGCACGGACCCATGCCGCCATCTCGGAAGCCGCCATCGCGCTCTTCCTTGAGCGCGGGTTCGACCAGGTGTCCGTGGCGGAGGTGGCTGAGGCCGCCGAAGTGTCGAAGCGGACCCTGTTCGCCTACTTCCCCGCCAAGGAGGACCTCGTCGTCCACCGCTTCGCCGACCACGAGACCGAGGCGGCCCGCGTGGTGCGCGCCCGCCGGCCGGACGTCGGGCCGCTGGCCGCCCTCCGTGACCACTTCCTGGACGGCCTGCGCGACCGCGACCCGATCACCGGCCTCAACGACGTCCCAGAGATCCTCGCGCTCACCCGCATGGTCCGGGAGACTCCGGCGCTAAGAACGAGGGCGATCCGCTTTCAGGAGGGTTCGCAACAGGCACTCGCCGAGGCGCTCCAGGACTCCGCCGGCGTCCCCGCCCTGACCGCGCGCCTGGCGGCCACCCATGTGGTGGCCACGCACTGGCTGTTGTCGATGGACAACGCCCAGGCGCTGATCGGCGGCCAGTCCGCTGACGAGCGCTATCCGGAGGCGGTCGCCGACGCCGAACACGCCTTCACCTTGCTGTCCGAGGGCCTGGCCGGGCACGTATAGCGATCTTTGGGCACCATCCAGTGCTCAACTGCGCAGTGCGTGGGAGCCGGATCGTCGCAGGCAGGTTGTTCAACGAAGGTCGGGGATGCGTTCGCCACCCGTCACAGGGCTCCGGGCCGGCGCAGAATCCGGCCACGCAACGTCGTCAATCGCGAGCCACGGCGCGACGGCCACGGCCGTGGGCGTGAGCCCGGCGAACGCCTTGACCTCGCGGTGGAGGTGGGACTGGTCGACGTAGCCGCTCTCGGTGGCAACGCCGGCGGCGGCGTGACCCGCCGCGAGAAGGTGGGCGGCGTGGTCGAACCGCACCAGCCGGGCGGCGCGTTTGGGTGTGATGCCGAGCTGGGACCGGAAGCGGGACCACAGGCGCTTGCGGCTCCAGCCGACCTCGTCCGCCAGGCCTTCGACCCGCACCCGCCCCCGGCTGGTGAGCGTCCGCCGCCAGGTGTAGGCGACCTCCGGATCGACCGGTGGGCGGGCGTCCAGCCGCCGGCCGAGGAGCTCCGCCGCGATCGTGAACCGTTCGTCCCACGACGCGGCGGCGCGCAGCCTGTCCTCGGCCCGCCCGGCATCGCGGCCCCAGACGTCCTCGAGGGATGCCACCGTCCCGCTGAGCTCGGCCGATGCGCCGAGCACCGCAGCCGCCACGACCGGCTCCAGCCGGATCTGGAGGCACTCGGCGACCCCATAGCCGGCTGCCCGAAGGTCGCCGGGGAGGAGCCCGACGACGACGCTGCCGCGCTCGTGCCGGCCCTGGGCGTCGTAGACGATGCCTTCTCCCTCGCTCAGGTCGATGAGCAGGGTGACGGACGGGTGCGCGACCATGGCGATGTCCACGAGTATGGGAACGCGTGGGCGGAACCCGGCCATGCTCACCCCCGGCAGCCGACCTGGCGGGCGCGGGACTGCGACGTCCACCCACGCCCAGTCGAGTGGTGTCCCGGTCGACAGCACATGACCAGTCTAGGTCTCAGGGATCACGGGGTGTCAGCGGCCTGTGCCGTGAAGTCCAGCAGCAGTTCGCCGGTCGCCTCGGGCGCTTCGAGCAGGGGTAGGTGCCCGACGCCGGGCAGCAGCTCGATCCGCGCGTTCGGCACCCGGTCGTACTGGTGCGCCGACGACGGCTCCCATCGGGGGTCGGCAGTGCCGAAGATCGCCAGCACCGGGAGCTCGAGGGCGGCGAGGCGATCGGGCACGCTCCGCTCGGTGATGTAGGCGGCGTTCCCGCGCAGCACCGCCCTGGTCGTGCGGTACGTGATGCGCCGTAAGTCGGCGACCAAGTCGTCCGAGACGTCCACCGGGCGAGCGGCCGTCGCCCTGATCCCACTGCGGATCATCGCGTCCGAACGCCTCGGCCACAGGAGCGGGCCGAGAGGCGGGGCCAGCAGGACCCGGAGGATGAACGGCTGCGGAAGGAACGCATCGAGACTCGGGCCGGAGCTGATCAGCGCGAGTGACCCCACCAGGTCGGGGCGCTGTTCGGCAAGCGCGGTGGCGACGTAGCCGCCGCTGGAATGCCCGGCCACGGCGATGCGACGAAGGCCGAGGTCGTCGAGTACCTCCGCCACCCGGGCCGCCTGCAAGGGCACGTCGTATGACGGCGCGGGCGGGGACTGGCCGCAGCCCGGGAGGTCGACCCGGATGACGTGATGGTGGCCGGCCAGTGCCGGGACCACCGGCCCCCAGAAGGCGCCCGAGGCCCCCGATCCGTGGATGAGCAACAGCGGTGGCGCCTGCCGCGGGCCGTCGTGGACCACGTGTATCCCATGCGACTGCTCAACGTCGTACTCACTCATGCAGGGAATGATGCATGGGCTGCCGACTATCAGTCTTGGACAAATGTCGTCGTGGAGTTGACGACCGCCGGGCTCCGCTCCAGCGAGCGCTCGAAAGCCAGGGTCGACGGCCAGGCGCGACACGTTCATCCGGCTGGACGGCGCAGCCAAGAGCGTGAGCCGGGACCTGGAAGCCAAGGCCGAAAGCTGGCCGTGCGGCATCAACCGGCTCGAACGCCATCGCGCTGTGGCCTACGCTTGCGGTGCGCTACGAAGCCGTGGTTCTCATCGTCCTGATCAACGAATGGCTCTGACCGGACTTCGGCGCAGGCCCTGGTCGGTCGTCGCCACGGTTCGGCTAAATTGCTGATGTGCGAGTCGAATTGCTTGGTCCGTTCGAGGTCCGGAACGGCGATGGGGCCGTGATGGAGGTTCCTGGGATTCGGCTGCGCGCCCTGCTGGCTGCACTCGCCCTCGAACCTGGCCGGATCGTCACGCGTGCGAGGCTGGTGGACTGGATCTGGGGGCAACGGCCGCCCGCGGACGAAGTGAATGCCTTGCAGGCGTTGGTGTCCAGGCTACGCAGGGTGTTGCCGGACGGTGTGATCGAGGCGGATTCCGGCGGGTACCGGCTGGCCGTGGCTCCTGATGCCGTGGACGTGTGCAGGTTCGAGCACCTGGTCGGTCAGGCCCGTGCCGCCGAGCCTGCGGCGCGGGCGGATCTGCTGCGCTCGGCCTTGGCATTGTGGCGCGGCACTGCCATGGCGGACATCGCGCTGCAAGACAGCGATGCGTTCGACGCCGCGGTCGCGCGTCTGGACGAACTCTACGTCGCCGCGCTCGGGGATCGGGTGGATGCGGACATTCGCCTCGGCCGTGGCTCCGAGTTGGTCTCCGAGCTGACCGAGCTGGTTACCACGTACCCGCTGCGGGAGGGGTTCGTGGCGGCCTTGATGCGAGCGCTCGCCGAGGCGGGGCGCGGGAATGAAGCGTTGATCGTGTACCAGCGGACGCGTGAGCGGCTCGCTGAGGAGTTGGGCACCGATCCATCGGCCGAGCTCTCCGCGCTGCACACCGCGTTGCTACGTGGCGAGCTGGGCGAGCGGGCGGAGAACCGCCGGACGAACCTGCGCGCCGAGCTGACGAGTTTCGTCGGCAAGGACGAGGACATCTCCGCGGTCGCCGTGTTGGCCATCGGGCATCGGCTGGTCACCTTGACGGGAGCGGGTGGCTCCGGCAAGACAAGGCTGGCAACGGAGACCGCGCGGACGGTGCTCACCGAGCTGCCGGATGGGGCGTGGCTGGTCGAACTGGCCTCGGTGCGGGCAGGCGGTGATCTGGCGCAGGCCGTCCTTACCGCGATCGGCCTTCGTGACCAGGCATTGCTCGGTGATGCGCGCGGCGGGGAACCGATGGATCGGCTCATCGCCGCGCTCCGGGAGCGCGCGATCTTGCTGATCCTGGACAACTGCGAGCACGTGATCGAGGACGCCGCGGCCTTCGCGGATCGGCTTCTGGGGGAGTGCCGGAGGCTGCGGATTCTGGCCACGAGCAGGGAGCCGCTCGGTATCACCGGCGAGGTGCTGTGGCAGGTCGAGCCACTCGCGCTGCCCGCGGAGGGAGCGGACCCCGCCGAGGTCGCCTCCTCGTCCGCGGTGCGGCTGCTGCGGGACCGCGCGGATTTGGTACGCAAGGACATCGGATCCGACGCGCACACCTTGTCGGCCATGGCGCGGATCTGCCGGGCGCTCGACGGGGTGCCGCTGGCGATCGAACTGGCCGCGGCACGCCTGCGCACCATGTCCATCGATCAGCTGGCACACCGGCTCGACAACCGATTCCATCTGCTGACCGGCGGCAGCCGTACGGCACTTTCCCGGCACAAGACGCTGCGCGCGGTGGTGGACTGGAGCTGGGATCTCTTGTCCGAGGCCGAACGTGGCGTGCTGCGGCGGCTCTCGGTGTTCTCCGGCGGGGTAAGCCTGGAAGCGGCCGAACGGGTGTGCGGCGACGAGGCGTTCGCCGGCGAACAGGTGCTCGACCTGCTGACCGCGTTGATCGAGAAGTCGCTGCTGCTCGCAGACGGCGAGGGCACGCCGCGCTACCGGATGCTCAACACCATCAGGGAATACGCGGCGCACCGGCTCGCCGAAGCCGGGGAGACCGAGTCGGCGCGCCGGGCGCACCTTGCCTACTTCACCGAGCTGGCCGAGACGGCCGAGCCGCAACTGCGTCGGGCCGAGCAGCTGGAGTGGCTGGCCACGCTCAAGGCCGAGCACGACAACATCAGTACGGCCCTGCGCGGGGCGATCGCCGAGGGATGGGCCCAGGAGGCGATGCGGCTGGTCGCAGCCGTGGGCTGGTACTACTTCCTCAGCGGGCACAGGGCCGAGGGCACCGAGTTGAGCATCGCGGCGGCCTCGCTGCAGGGTGAGGTGCCCGATGAGGTGCGGGCGATCGCGTACGCCATCGTGACAGTGTTCATGACCTCCGGGCCCGGCCGTGATCAGTATCAGGCGCAGGAATGGATCCACGAGGCGCACCGGCTCACCCAGCGCACCGGGCATCGCCACGTCATGCTCGGGTTCGTCGAGCTGTGGGAGCGGCTGCTGCAGGAACCGACGGATTTCCTGTCCGTGTTCGAGCCGCTCATCGCCGACGAGCATCCATGGGTGCGCGCGCAGGCCAGGCTCACTCGTGGCCGATTCCGGCTCACGCTCGGTGGCGACGAGACGGGCGTGGACATCGACGCCGAGATCGCCCTTGCCGAGTTCCGCACGCTGGGTGACCGGATGGGGATCTCGTTGGCGCTGACCTTCCTGGCCGATCGGCTTGCCATGCGCGGCGAGCTCGCACGCGCGTGTGAGCACTACGACGAGGCGGCCGCGGCGCTGACCGAGTTGGGCTCGACCGAGGACGCGGTCGGCCTGCGGACGCGGCAGGCTCAGCTGTACTGGTTGCTCGGCGATGAGCGATCCAGCACCTCCGCCATGGCCGAAGCGCAGCGGTGCGCGGACGGGATCTCCTGGCCGGACACGCTTGCCGAGCTGGCGCTTTCGAAGGCCCAGCTGGCCCGCTGGCGCGGCGAGCCGGACCAGGCATACGAGCACCTGGCCACGGTGCGGGCGATGATGGGCGACGAGGAACTGAGCGACCTGGCCCGCGCCAAGACCATGGACCTGTACGGCTATCTCACCGAGGATCTCGAGAAGGCCCGCGCGCATCGGCGCGAGGCGCTCGGCGCGGCTGTGGGGACGACGTATCCGCCGCTGATCGCCGAGGTGTTGATCGGGATCGCGGATCTCGCGCTGCGCCAGGGCCAGTACGAGCAGGCCGTGCGATTGCTCGCGGCGAGCGACGGCGTACGCGGTACGCCGGATCGTTCGCAGCCGGACGTTTCCAGGATCGCCGCGGAGACGCGGAATCACCTTGGCGAAACCGTGCTCGCCGAGGCGACCCGCGACGGACAGCGGCGGGATTGGCGTGAGCTGGCCGAGATCACGCTCGCTTCGTGAACGTCGCGCGCGCCCACAGGTAGCCGATCAACGTGAGCCCGGCACACCAGACGATCGCCGTGATGGCCGTGCCCGCCGACGGCGTGCCGGTCAGAAATCCGCGCAGGGTTTCGATGATCGGGGTGAACGGCTGGTACTCCGCGAATTGCCGCGCACCCGGCCCCATTTTGTCGGTCGGCGCGAATGCGCCAGTGCCGTCAGCATGATGATGCGGACGCGCCGAGCCAATGCGGGAAGCTCGCCGACGGGCGGAACCCCATCAGCAACGCGACCCGATGATGAACGCGATGGCCACCAGGGTCCGTAGCAGGGTCGCGATCACGTGCGCGTGGTTGGGGCTCGTGACACTTGGTTGATCACCATGGTGCTCACCGACACCGGCGCCAGCTGTCCCAAATCGCGGCGCGGTTACCCGAGCCCGCCTTGGACCGCGACCTCGTGGGGCTCGTGCCGGAAGGGACGCGGCGTCTCCAGCCCATTGGATGGTGCAGGTGTACTGGCTGCCCTGAGGGGGCGTGTCCGTGAAAGCAGAACGACCCGTCGCCAGCGGGCGTCACAGCCGGCAAGGTGATGGTGAGGGTTTCCTTGCGATTGGAGAAGGTGCGTCGCACGGTGAGCGAGGCGCCCGGCGGGGATGCCTGGACGGTTCACGGCGGGCGGCTCAGCATCTTGACATGCCGACGGCTGAGTGGATCAATTGCGGACTTGTGCGCATCCTTGCAGGAACACTGGTGGTCGCCACCATGGTCGCCGGGTGCTCGAGCGACCCCGTCGACGTAGCACCGTCGGTCGCGCTCGCGCCCCCTTCGCCCATGGCCCCGAGCCCCGAGCCGCGGGTGGAGTCCGTAGCTCCTTCGCCGGCGACGCCGAGCCCAGTGCCGCTTACCGTCGATCAGGCGGCCCGGCGTTATCTGGGCATCGTGCGGCCGTACAACATCGCGCTCGAGCGACTCGAGCAGGCGATCAACGGCGGCCAGCCTGTCGCGGTGCTACGCCGCCGAGCAGCGCAGGTCGCCACCGCGAACAGGACGCAGATCCGATATTTGACCGACACCGCCTGGCCCGGGGCGCTGCGCGGGCCGATGGGGCAGCTCAAGGCCGAATCGCTCAAGGCGCAACGGCACTGGCTCCTGGGCGCGCGTGCCCGTGCCCGCGACGCGCTCATCCAGGAGGTGCTGAACGCCGCCCGCCACGACGGGAAACCGGCGGTGGGAAAGATCCGCGCCCTACTCCACCTGGAGCAGTACGACGAAGACGACTACTCCTGATCGTCTGTGGCATGCGACTGGTCCACACCAGCCGACCCGCGGGGTCGGCTGGCAGTTGTCCGTCCATTGGTTGCCGTTGCCGTTCGGGCTGGTCTTGGAGACCAGGTCGGCGATGGCCGGACCCTCGTACGTCAGGGCGGTGCCGTTCTTGTTGGCCCCTGCATCGTGATCTTCAGCGGGAAGCCGGTCTTCGGGTCGTACTCCTACGTCGTAACGGCGACTTCCGTAGTACCGGCGTTCTCGCCTTTGGGAGAGCAAGGGTGCCACGATCATCACCCCACGGAGGGCCCGCAGCCCGACTGCCATGACCAGGATGCTCACCGGCACGTTGACGAGGAAGATCCACGGCCGGCCCAGCGCGTCGACCATCATGCCGACCAGCGCACGTCGATTACATCAAAACAATTTGATGTATTGTGTGGAGCATGATGCTGTCCGGTCAAGCCGGTCCGCCGCCGTTCGCTCGGTTGGCCGCTCATGAGGTGCGCTGGCGGCTGCTGAGCGAACTGGCGCGCAGCGATCTACGTGTGCGGGAACTCGTCACCCTGGTCGGCGAGCCGCAGAATCTGGTCTCCTACCATCTGCGGCTGTTGCGCTCGGCCGGGCTGGTCAAGGCCCGCCGGAGCAGCTTCGACGGCCGCGACAGCTACTACCACCTGGACCTGGAGCAATGTGCGCACGCACTGGCCGTCGCCGGTGCCGCGCTGCATCCCGCGCTGGGTCTGCTCCGCGCCGAGCCGGCGAAAGCGGCCGAAACGAACGCGGCGGAAACGTCGGCGGCGCCCTCTGTGCTCTTCATGTGCACCGGTAACAGTGCCCGTTCACCCATCGCCGAGGCCCTGCTACGCCACCGCGTCGGCAACCGCGCCGAGGTGACCAGCGCCGGCAGTCACCCCAAAGCGCGTCTGCATCCCGACGCCGTGCGTGTGCTGCGCCGGCGGTACGGCATCGACATCGCCGACCAGCGTCCGCGGCATCTGGACACGATGACCAGCCGCAGCTTCGACTACGTCATCAGCCTGTGCGACAAGGTCCGCGAGGCCTGCCCCGACTTCGACGACCATCCGCAACGCCTGCACTGGAGCATCCCCGACCCGGCCGCCACCAGCGGCGACAACGCGGCCCGGGACAGCTACCCCGCCTTCGACCGTACCGCCGCGGAGATCGACACCCGCATCCGATATCTGCAACCCATCCTTTTCCCCGCCCCACACCGGGAGGTCCAGTCATGACAGCAGCCGATCAGGTCGCCAGCGTCCGCTACATCGTCGACGACGTGCAAGCGGCCATCGACTTCTACACCACTCACCTCGGCTTCACCCTGAACTTCAGCGCTGCGCCCGCTTTCGCCGACGTGGTACGCGGGCCGTTGCGGCTGTTGCTGTCCGGACCCGCCAGCTCCGGTGCCCGCGCAACCCCCGACCAGGCCACCCGCGCGGGCCGCAACCGCATCCACCTGGTCGTCGACGACCTGGACACCGAGATCGCCCGCCTGCGCGACGCAGGCCTGTCGTTCCGCACTGACGTGGTCACCGGCCCCGGTGGACGCCAGATCCTGCTTGCCGACCCCGCCGGCAACCTCATCGAGCTGTATCAGCCCGCCGGTCGGCCCGCGCCCACACCCTGAGCAACGCCTCTACGCGACGGCCCCGCATGCCGCAGCCATGGTGAGCCGGCCGCTCTCAGATGGCCGCCGCGCTGCTCCACCACCACGCCCGCGGCCGGATCGCTGTCCGCTCCGCTGGCTCCGTGCCCGCCGCCACGATCAACCCCGCCGTGGTGCAGGCCATGGCGGAGGCGGTACGTGGACTGGGATCTGCCCGACCCGGCCGGCAAGGACGTCCAGCACGTCCGGCCGATCCGTGACGAGATCGACCGACGCGTTCAGGTCTCGCTCGCCGAACTGATGATGACCGGCGCCTGAACAGTGAGTCCTGCGAACCTCGGCCGCCTCGGCCCCAACTGAGCGTTCGTCTGATCACAGTGGTCGTGAGGCGGCTGCGCTGTCGGGCCTCCCGGGCGATCCCTGACCATGACCAAGCAGTATCGAAACCCGATATCGGGATCCGTTCCAACAGGAGGTCGCCGTGGCAGGCACACCCACGCCCACCGGTCAGGGGCAGCTGGAGCGCCGCCTGGGCCTGGCCGACGCCGTCGTCATCGGACTCGGCTCGATGATCGGTGCCGGAGTCTTCGCTGCTTTCGCGCCGGCGGCCCGCGCGGCCGGCTCGGGGCTGCTGCTCGGGCTGGCACTGGCCGCAGTGGTCGCCTACTGCAACGCCACCTCCTCAGCCCGTCTGGCCGCCCGCTATCCCGCCTCCGGCGGCACCTACGTGTATGGGCGCGAGCGCCTGGGGGATTTCTGGGGCTACCTGGCCGGATGGGGATTCGTTGTCGGCAAGACAGCCTCGTGCGCTGCGATGGCCCTGACTGTCGGCTCCTACCTCTGGCCCGAGCACGCACACGCTGTCGCGGTGACCGCGGTAGTGGCGCTCACCGCGGTCAACTACACCGGGATGCACAAGACGGTCTGGCTGACCAGGACGATCGTCGCCGTGGTGGTGGCCGTGCTGGCCGCGGTTGCGATCGTCTGCCTCACCTCCGGCGCCGCGGACGCCGCACGGCTGGATGTGACCTCCGATGCCACTGTCACCGGGACACTGCAGGCGGCAGGTCTGCTGTTCTTCGCCTTCGCGGGATATGCACGCGTCGCCACGCTGGGCGAGGAGGTCCGTGACCCAGCCCGGATCATCCCGAGGGCCATCCTGCTCGCGCTCGGCTTGACCCTGGTGGTGTACGCGGGAGTCGCGGTGGCGGTGCTGACCGTGCTGGGCAGCACCGGCCTGGGCCGGACGAGCGCCCCGCTGGCCGAGGCCGTGCGCGCCGCCGGGCTGCCCGCCCTGGCGCCGCTGGTCGGCGCGGGCGCCGCGGTGGCCGCGGCCGGCTCGCTGCTGGCGCTGATCTTGGGCGTCTCCCGCACCACGCTGGCCATGGCCCGCGACCGGCACCTGCCGCACGTGCTGGCCGCCGTCCACCCTCGCTTCAAGGTCCCCCACCGCGCCGAGCTGGTCATCGGCGCGATCGTGGCGATCCTGGCCGGTACGGCGGATCTGCGCGGCGCGATCGGCTTCTCCTCCTTCGGCGTGCTGGTCTACTACGCCATCGCCAACGCCGGCGCCTGGACCCTCACACCCCGTGAGGGCCGCCCGGTACGGCTGATACCCGCCGCCGGCCTGGTCGGCTGCCTGGTCCTCGCCTTCGCCCTGCCGCTTTCCTCAGTGATCACCGGAGTCGCGGTACTGGGCGTCGGCGCCGCCGCATATGGCCTGCGACGCGCGATCACAACTCGCTCATCAGAGAGTCGTCGGTGATCTCCTGGGCGAGTGCTCGGCGCGGGTGGGCACCGCTCAGGTCGTCCCGCGCTTCCTGCTGGTGCCTCAGCTACGCGTCGAGGCACGCGCGCTGGCCGAACGCGGCCCCAGTCTGCGGCTGAGGGCCAGTCACCCGAGCATCTGAGGTCGGGGCGGGCACGTATGGCGCACTGGAACTTGGTGGGTGGTCTTCTGACAGAGCCGAACACGCGCTCGTATTCGCGCCGGTCAGCCGGTGCGGCGGGAGCGGGTCAGAGCGAGCCCGCCGAGGATGATGCCGACCAGCCCCACCACCAGGGCCACGTAGCCCCCGACTATTCCGTAGCCGGTGCCGGGACCACCATCGGCGGCGGCCACGACCAGCCCGCCGATGACCGCGCCGGCCAGCCCCATTACCAGGGCTACGTTGGCCCCACGTCTTCCGGTGCCGGTGCCGATACGACCCGCGGAGCGGGCCAGCGCGAGCCCGCCGATGACCACGCCGGCCAGCCCCAGCAGCGCGGCCACGACGGACCAGAGACGTCCGGTGGTCAGGGCGTAGGAACTGACGGGATCCGGCTGGACCCAGACGTGCACGGCGGTAATCAGGTGACGGATGGACACGGGGTGCTCCTTCTCCTCCTACGACTGGTCGCCGCTTGATGATGTCCGCCGGACCTGTGGCCGGTCGTCGGGCGGGCGTGGGCGATTCGCGCTGCCGCCGTTGCCGTAGCCGGTTGCTGCGGACGCTGCAGGAACCGTGAAGGTACTGCGTGTGCGGTAGGCGCCGGTCGTCCGTGCGTAGGATTCGCCCGCGCGGACAACCGGTTATCGTGCGCCCATGAGCACAGGACGGTTCGCTGTCCGGCCTGGTGTCGCAGACTGGGTGATCGCCGTCGGTGTGGCGGCCGCGCTGCTGGTCACCGGGCTGTCCGGACAGCACTCCGCCACGTACCTCGACCTGCTCGGCTACGCGCTGCTGACGGCTGGGGGCCTGGTGCTGGCCGCGCGCCGCCGGGCTCCGGTTCTCGTCCTGGCCGTCACCGGGCTGTGTGCGGTGGGTTACCAGGCGGCCGGTTTCGACGTGCCTGCCGTCGCGTACTTGTTCGCGGTGTACGCAGCCGTACGGGCTGGACACCGTACCATCACGGTGGCGGCGAGCGTGATCATGCTGGCGGTGCTCCCTCTCGCGGCCCTGGCCTCGGGCCTGCACGACACAGGTGAGGCGTTCGCGCAGGCCCGGGGCGCTCTCGAGCTGGCCTGGCTGATCGCGGCCGGTGCCGCGGGCGAAGCGCTGCGGCAGGCCGAGCGGCGGGCGGACGAAGCCGAGCGCACCCGGGAGGAGACCGCGCGGCGCCGTGCCGACGAGGAGCGGCTGCACATCGCGCGGGAGCTGCACGATTCGCTCACCCACCAGATCTCGATCATCAAGGTGCAGGCCGAAGTAGCCGTCCACGTGGCCCGCAAGCGGGGCGAACAGGTGCCGGAGGCCCTGCTGGCGATCCAGGAGGCCGGACGTGAGGCGACCCGGGAGCTGCGCGCGACCCTGGAGGCGCTGCGCGACGACGACACGACCCCGCCGCGTGGGCTCGACCACGTTGCGGAACTGGTTGAACGGGCTCGGACGACCGGCCTGGACGCGACGCTGACGATCGAGGGACATCGCCATGACGTGCCGGCCGCGGTGGACCGGACCGTCTACCGGATCGTTCAGGAGTCCCTCACCAACATCGCCCGCCACGCCGCCGCGGCGACGGCGTCGGTCCGGATCGACTACCGTCCCGGCTCCCTCGCGGTACGCATCGATGACGACGGCAAGGCCACCCCGGACACCGCCCCGGTACCCGGCGTCGGGCTGCTCGGGATGCGCGAACGAGTCACCGCCCTCGGCGGTCGCGTGCTGGCGGCACCGCGCGGCGAGGGCGGCTTCACCGTCCAGGCCGAACTTCCCGTGGACCGAACATCGTGATCCGTGTCCTGCTGGTCGACGACCAGCCACTGCTCCGCAGCGGCTTCCGTGCGCTCCTCGACCTCGAGGACGACATCGAGGTGGTGGCCGAGGCCGCCGACGGGCAGGAGGGCCTGGCCCTGGTCAAGGAACACCTGCCCGACGTTGCGCTCATCGACATCCAGATGCCGGTCGTCGACGGCATCGAGGTGACCCGGCGCATTGCCGCGGACCCGGCCCTGGCCGGGGTGCACGTCGTCATCTTGACCAACTACGGGTTGGACGAGTACGTCTTGAACGCGCTGCGTGCCGGCGCGGCCGGATTCCTCGTCAAAGACATCGTGCCGGAAGATTTCCTGCACGCCGTACGCGTCGCCGCGCGCGGCGACGCCATGCTCGCACCGTCGATCACCCGCAAGCTGATCAACCGGTACGTCACCCAGCCGCTCGACATCGGCGCCGGTACGGGGCTGAAAGAGCTGACCAACCGCGAACGCGAGGCCGTCGCCCTGGTGGCGCAGGGTCTGTCCAACGACCAGATCGCCGGCCGCATGGTGATCAGCTCACTGACCGCGAAAACCCATATCAACCGGGCCATGGCCAAGCTCCAGGCCCGTGATCGTGCCCAACTCGTCGTCCTCGCCTACGAATCCGGCCTGATAGTCCCACGCAACTCCTGACGTCCACGGTCCGGATGCCGGCTCCCCACCAGGGTGGTTGCCCGGATCCTGCCGCGTGGTCTGGGCCAACCCTAGGAACGTTGCATTAGGCCCTTTCTCTACCTGGGGCCGCGCCATGGGCTACCCGCCACAATCGCAAGACCCGTACGGTCAGCCAGGGCAACCCAACCATGCGTATCCGCTGCAGGTTGGGTGCTCACGGGCGCCTGGATCGCGTTCTGGGCTCTGTCCTGGGGCGTTATCTCGTCATTCCTGTACATGGCCGTCAACCTCACCAGCGTGGCGACCCAAGGTGTTGGCGCAGCCGGCCCACGCTTCGAAGGGCTGGCGATCGACGGCGACACCCTCTACCTGGCTAGTGGTTCTGGAGGGCGGCGATGAAGTCCGACTGGATGGAGTCCAGGCGGGCGCGGGCCTCGGCCGGGTCCATGGGCAGGGGGCCGGCGTGGTCGATGCCCACTGCGCGTACCTGCTCCTCCGTCTGTTTCCGGACGGACATCTGGGCCGCGCGCAGCGCCGCCACGATTGCCTCGGCCAGTTCGTCGGTGCCCATCGTCCGCAGCACGCGCGGGTCGAGCCGGAGGTCGCGGACCAGACCGTCGGCCTCCACGGTGGCCTTGATCTTCCCGCCCGCCGCCATGGCCTCGCCGGTGATGTCACGAAGCCCGTGCATCGCCTCGCCCAGCTTCGCCATGGCCTCGTCGGCTTGCCTACTGATCTTCTCGAGTTCTTCGGGCGTGACGTCGAACATGACGGCGAGTCGATCAATGGCGTCTGAACCGGCCCCTAGTAGTACTTTGTTAGTTCGTCATGGTGGTCGTTGATGACAGGTGGGGCATCGGCCGGCCCAGGTGGCTAACAGCACCTGGAGCATGTGCAAGATCTTGTAGAAGGTCAGGCCGCCCCAGTCGCTTTTGGGATGGACAGCCGGAGTTCGGTGAGGAACAGATGGGCGGCCGAAGCCAGGGTGACGTGCCGGTGCCAGCCGGTGAAGGAGCGGCCCTCGAAGTGGGTCAGGCCCAGGCCGGTCTTGAGCTCGCGGTAGTCGTGCTCGATCCGCCAGCGGATCTTCGCCAGGCGCACCAGTTCCCGCAGCCGGATGTCTGGCGGAAGGGTGGACAGCCAGTAATCGGTGGGCTCGGGCTCACCAGGTGGCCATTCGGCCAGAAGCCAGCATTCGGGCAGATGCCCGTCACTGTCTCGGGCGATGCCGCTGTTGGCGGGCCGCACCCGCAGCACGAGGAAGCGTGAGCGCATCGTAGCGGTCGGGTTGCCCTTGCTCTTCTTGGTGCCCTGCCGCCAGCTCACCCGGCGCAGACTGCTGCGTCCGGCGGCCAGGGCCAGCTCGCGCAGGCTGGAGGGCGCGCTGCGGTATTTGGCCACCGGACGGCGGCCGTTACCGGAGTAGGGCACCGTCTCGGGGACGACATCGGCGGGATACGCGCTGGTGGTGCCCTTGAGGGCGACCACGTACGGCAGGTCGCGCCCGGTCAGGCCGAGCCGGAGCGCGGTCACATCGCCGTATCCGGCATCGGCCACCACCAGCGGCGGCACCTGCCCCCAGGCGGCCAGCTCATCGAGCATGTCCAGCGCCTGCTGCCACTTGGGACGGTGCCGCTGATCGTCAGGGATGCCGCAGCGCCGCCGCCGCCCGGCGATCGCCGCGGCCTGGGCTGCATCCTCGGCCAGCGCGTCGTCCCATCGCTCAGGTAGGAACAACCGCCAGTTCAGCGCCGCCGAGCACGTATCGGTAACCGCGTGCACGCTGACCGCGATCTGGCAGTTGGTCACCTTTCCCGCGGTGCCGGTGTACTGCCGGGCCACCCCCGGCGAGGCATCGCCGTCCTTGAGGTGGCCAGTGTCGTCCAGCACCCACGCCTGCGGCGCCACCACGCTGACCGCGCGCTGTGCCAGACGCCTGCGCACCGCCGCATAGTCCCAGGTCGAGGAGGTGATGAACTGCTGCAGCCGCTGGTGATCCACCCCCAACCGCTCAGCCATCGGAACCATCGATTTGCGCCGCCCATCCAGCATCAGCCCACGCAGGTACAGCCCGCCGTTGGACCGCTGTTCCCGACGCGCGAAGGAAGTGAACACCTCACCCGCGAAGTCCTCAAGACGGCCTCGAACCTCAGCCAGCTCAGCCGGAGTCACACAAAAATCATCTCACACAAGATCCCGAACTAACAAAGTACTACTAGAGAGCGGTGGCATTCCGCCGAACATCGGGTGAACCAAGACGATCAAGACCTGCCGAGCCGCAAAGATGACCTTCGACGTACCACATCATGAGGAGCCGCATGTCTTCCCGGGAAGAAACACGTTTCATCACCTCGAACACGATCTACGCGATGAGCGAGCAGTACAGCGACATCTGGGATGACTTCCTCCTCAGCAAGAAACGCGTCTGGCTTGAGGCCGACCTCGATGACACCACCTTCGGCAAGACCATGTCGAAGATTTTCAGGTCAGCGTACGACAAGGCGTATGAGGGCTGCATCGATGCGCTGGACGACGGCCTCGAGGTGGCCGATGACATGTCCAGCGCGCTGTCCACCTGCGCCCGCAACTGGCTGAGGGCCGAGCAGGCGAGCACGGTGAAGTACCGATGATCGCGCCCAGGGAAACCATCCTTGCGATCCGGCGGCTCAGTCTCTACGCGGGCGTGCCCTTGGTGGGACTCTCCTTGCTGGAGAACGTGGACATGGACGTGGACAAGGTCGAAAAGGCCGCCAAGCTCTGGAGAAGTGCGGCCAGAGCCCTTGACCGCCCCGTCGAGACGCTCGACGGGCTCCCCGCTGCGGCGCGGAAAGGCTGGATCGCCGACGATCAGCGCGAGTTCTCCCGGGTGACGGGCCACATGCACACGTCTACCGAAGACCTGAGGGACGCGCTCGACAAAATGGGCGACACCCTCGAGACCACGGCCTTCGCGTTCCGGGTGTTCGGGAAGGCGATGGCGGGCCTGGGCATCACGATCTCAGCAGCCTCCATATACGCGCTCACCATGATGCTGACGTCGCCCATCACCGCTCGCGTATACCTGAGGTATCTGGCGAAGGCCGCGGACAAGGTGCTGACCGGGATGTGCGCCGTGCTCCTTACCTACGTCATGGGACAGGCGACCGTTCTTGGCGTCATCGCCGGCCAGGCCAAGCGACTGGACGACATGGCGAAAACGCACTTCGATCAGAACGGCTTTCCGAGGGCGGAGCTGAGCGAGGTGGACTTCTCCTCCGTGGAGATCGATACCAAGAAGTTCCCCACCTTCACGAAGCTGGAGCCCGACCAGAAGCTGCCCGACGACTTCTGGGTCGCCCCCGAGCCCAAGACGTCCTAGCCGGTTCGAAGGTGACATGTAACTGGGCTCACTGCTCGGCTATGACGACGTCAGAGCCGAGGCGGACGTCACTTGTTCCTGGAGCGGCATGCGTCCGGCGCGCGACGGCACAGGACGGGGAGTCTGCTTATCGCGTCCAACACCACGCGATCGCCCAGCGGCTTGTTGAGCATGATGACGTCCTTGTCGAACCGGCCGGTGCCCGCGCACATGCCGGTGCCCTGATCAGGAACGTCGAGCCCCAGGACCACCACATCCTGCTGTTCGCTGACTCGTAAGCTGACGTCGAGCGGCTCGCCGGTGCAGGAGCCGTAGTCGTAGTTCACGAGCAGTGTGCGTTCGTTGAGAACCTTGAAGTCTGTGACTGCCTCGTCGACTGACGGTTGGTCGCCGACGGCGTCTTCTACGGTGCCGAGCGCGTCCTGATCGACCGCGACGTGGTCGATGGGGCCGGGCAGGTTCGAGAAGTGCAGCCGCCACGCGGGCACGGTGGCCATGCCGCGTACGGTCTTCAGCCGCATCGTCGTGAAGGTTGCGCCGGTC
The DNA here is from genome assembly GCF_050944675.1 of Nonomuraea sp. CA-141351. Classification (NCBI taxonomy): domain Bacteria; kingdom Bacillati; phylum Actinomycetota; class Actinomycetes; order Streptosporangiales; family Streptosporangiaceae; genus Nonomuraea; species Nonomuraea sp. CA-141351. The sequence goes on along the minus strand of NZ_CP191982.1, from coordinate 11,551,890 downwards.
AGCTTGTACGCCTCACCTTCGGGCAAGGTGTACTCCTCGGGCCAGGGGGACAGAGCCAGGAGCGCCTTTCGCGGCCCGATTACGGGGACCCGCATCGTAGACCCGTCGTCCCAGCGGACCTGCGCCTCGGCCGGCGCGGCAGGAAGTGGGCCGTCCACAATCCAACCGAACTCCTCATCATGCTGGATCCGCTTGAGCACCTGCGGCGGCATCGCGCTCAGGTCCCCGATCGGGACGAACCCCTTGCGCCAGATCTCCGCGGCACCGCTGGTCCGCCAGGTCCAGATGGCTTGTGCGGCGTGATCTTCAAACATGAGCGGTCTTATCCACAGATGGCCGCTGCTGAGGAGCAGCACCACCGCCAGGAGAGTCGCGACTAATCGCGCCATGTGGCGATCTTGACAGGATGCCGCTTCCGATGCCGACGGCTTCGACGACATCGACTGTCGGAGGCCGCCGACACGCATCAGCCACTCAGTCGCGCGTATCCCTTGGCCGGCTCTGTGACCGCGAACGTCCCCACCGGCTGCGCGATCCGCTTGCGCGGTCCTTTGAGGTCGCGATTGCGCAGCAGATTCGGCCGCGACGCATCTCAGGCGGGCGGCCGACGCTCAAGTCGGATACAGACGGCCAGTCCGAGTGCTTCACCTACGACGGTCTGCTCCGCCTCAAGACCGCCTACACCACCACCGCCAGTTCCTGCACCGGCACCGGCGACGCCAAGGGCATCGACCCCTGCAGCCAGGCCTACGCCTACGACAAGGTCGGCGACATCACCACTCTGACCGACAACGGCCAGATCGCCACCTATACCTACCCCGCCCCAGGCTCCAATGCCGTCCGCCCGAACGCCGTCACCGCCATCGCCCGGCCCAGCGGTACTGATACCTACGCCTACGACAACAACGGCCAACTCGCCGCTCGTACTGTCGGCGGCAAGCAAGCCACCTTCGACTGGAACCAGTTCGGCGAACTCACGCAGGCCACGGTAGACGGCCAGCAAACCGGCATGGTCTACGACGCCGACGGAGAACGGCTGATCAGGCGCGACCCCGACGGCAGCGCCACCCTCTACCTAGGCGCCATGGAACTGCGCCTGGCTGGTGGCCAGGTCACGGCCAAGCGGTACTACACCACCGCCGATGACGGTCTGGTGGCCATGCGCGACACAGGCGGCGTCACCCGAGCCCCTGCCGCTCGCCGAAGCCGTGCGGCGGCACTGGCGACCAGGCATGACCTCCTGGACGCGCTGGCACGCAGAAAACCCGGGCATGTGCGACTGCGAGGAGGGCAACCCATCGACGTTCTGCATGCCCGCGATCATTCCCCAGGCCGATGGGGGCGATGATGGGGCCCGTATCCAGTCATCCTGCTAAGTCGGGCATTCATGGACAGATTGTCCCGATATGCGAGCATGCTCTATGCATTATGCCGCGCCATTTATGCTGTTTGGGACCCTGCGGTCGGAGCTTTGTCTCGCACGGATATCCCTTTTCTCGGACAGGCGCATTGTTGACCGGGCCTATGTGGAACATTCCGCGTCCGGCGATCACGCGTGCCGAATAATGCGTATCGAGAAGAGGGAATCGTATACTCGCTTTGTTCCTGGAGTCCCTATGCGCTCGCCGACCAAGAACGTCAAGCAGGGATGGCGGTACGGCCTCAGACTTGGCGTGGCCGTGACCGTCGCCGCCTGTGGGCTGCTCCCGCTGCCGTCCGCTCCGGCCGCCGCCGAGCCGCCGCCGCGCCGATCGCCGGAGCCCCGGACGATCGCCTACGTGACCAGCGGCTGTGTTCAAGGCGGTGGGGTGAAGCGGCTCGATCCCGCCACCAACACCGTGGCCGGTGAAATCGACACCGGCGGCTGCACTCACGTGATCACGCTCAGTCCCGACGGCAACCTCGCGTACGTGGCGACGCTCGCCAATGACAAGGACTACATCCTGGTGATTGGCACAGACATCAACCAGGTGATCGACCGGGTCGAAGTCCCCCACTTCCCGCAGGGCATGGCGGTAACCCCGGACGGCGCGCAAGTTTACGTCACCGTCCATGATTTCGGACCAGAAAGCAATAAGGTGGTGGTGATCGACGCGCATGCCGACATCGTCAGTGAAACCATCCCGATCGACGGGAGTCCGGTCCCGGTGGCGGTCGATCACGAGGGCCGCTTTGCCCTCGTGGGCGTCAGTGGCGCTGGGAAGGGCGCTTCTGAAAACGTGACGGTGATCAATACCAAGACCAACGCCATCGCAAGGACCATCCCTCTGCCCGCCGGCCCACGGGCGATCGCTGTCCACCCGTCCCGTCACCGCGCCTACGTGACCGGGGGCGGCGGGAAGAACGGGCAGGTGATGGTGATTAATCCAGTGAACGGGCACCTCTTGAGGTCCATTTCCGTCAGCCAATCGCCGCGGGCGGTGGCGGTCTCTGACGACGGTACCCGCACTTACGTGACCCTCGTCAGCGACCAGGGCGGAAACGCACTGGCAGTGATCAACACGGCGACCAACGCCGTAATCGCCACCATCGAGATCCCCGACTACCGGACGCCGATCGGGGTGGCGCTCAGCCACGACGGCAAGACCGCGTACGTTACGACGACCACCGGCAAACAGGACGCGGTGGTGGTGATCGACACCGCGCACAAGAGCGTCACCGCCACCATCGACCTCCACAACAGCGACCTGGAGCTAGCGGAGATACAGGACATCGCGGTCGGCCGCCGGCTCTTCTCACGCCGCCCGCCCGGCGAGCCTAGGCCAGGCAAGCCAATAGAGCCCGGGACGGCGGGCGAACCCGATGGGCCAGCGACGGCGGCGGACGTGCTGGAGGCTCCACTGCTTCCGGCGCCCCTCGCCCCTAGGAGCTCCACCGGCGCTGTGGGGTAGCCCACCACCCGAGCGGCTCTGGCAGAGCCTGATCCAGGCAGACAGTTTGTCGAACCGGTGAAGCTGGAAGTGCCTGATTGCCAGGAAAAGCTCCTCGGCCGGGCGCCAGGTCTAGCGAGACAGGGCACATTAGGACCATGAGCGCAGGCACCACCCCAACGCGATGACCAGCCCAACGCGCGACGGCAACGGCCGCTTCGCCCGCGACCCGGAGACCGCCCGGCGTGACGCCGAGGCGTGCCGTCTACGTGCCCAGAACCTGAGCTATCGGCAGGATCGCGGCCGAGCTCGGCGTGGACGTGCACACCGCCTACGAAGCCGTCCAGCGTGGCCTGCGTAACACCCTCCAGGAGCCCGCCGATGAGGTCCGCCGACTGGAGCTGGAGCGGCTCGACGAACTCGCACAGAAGGCGCGCGAGGTGATGCGGGCCACGCATTACCTGGTGTCGCAGGGCCGGGTCGTACGGCTCACGCGGGGCGGCATGCCGCTCGAGGACGACGGACCGGTCCTGCAGGCGATCGACCGATTACTGCGGATCCAGGAACGGCGGGCTCGGCTGCTCGGCCTGGACTGCCCGCAGCGGGTCGGCATCGACGCGCAGAACCCCGGCGAGGAGATCCGGGGCCTGATCGCCGCGCTCGTCACGGGGGGCGATGAGGACCTGGACGACGAGCCCGGCCCGGACGGTTCCGGTGACGCGCCCGCCTGACCTGGCGCGCATCGCCGCCTCCGTTGACGAGCTGGTGCGCGCCGGCGACACCCGCCGGCTGCGCACCGTGCACCGCCAGCTCAAGTCCGCGGTGGACCGCAAGCGGCTCGCCGAGCGAAGGCGCCTGTACGCGGCCAACCCGGTCGGGTGGCTGCAGCGGCGCCTCAACCAGGCGGTGTGGTCCAAGCAGGCCGAGATCCTCGAATCCGCGCGCGACCACCGCCGCACCGCCGTGCGGTCTGGGCACGGCGTGGGGAAGCGCTGGACTGCGGCGCTGGTGGCGTCCTGGTGGCTGGACACGCACCCGCCCGGCGAGGCCTTCGTGGTGAGCACGGCGCCGACGTTCAGCCAGGTCCGCGCGATCCTGTGGCGCTACATCCGCAAGCACCACCGCGCCGCCGGCCTCGGCCCGGACTGCCGCATTCTGGCGATCGACCCTGACAACCCCGCCAGCCGCTTCCGGCGGGTGTGCACGCCGGGCTCGGGCTGGCACCAGATCCGCATCAGCGCGTTCGACTCGCCGAACCTGACCGGTGAGCCCGTGCCGCCAGCGATGGCGACGGCGCTGGTGGGCCGTGTGAGTGGAGGAGAAGCGGCGGGAGTGGGGCGAGGACAACCCGCTGTACAGGTCCAAGGTCGAGGGCGAGTTCACGGAGGACTCCGAATGGCAGGTCGTCCGATCCTCGGACGTGGCCGCGTGCCGGATCGGCCGGGACGAGCCGTACACGGCCGAGGCCCTGCTGCCGGTCGAGTTGGGCGTCGACGTCGGCGGCGGCGGTGACGAGACCGTCGTACGCGAGCGGCGCGACCCGGTGGCCGGCCGGGAGTGGCGTAAGCACACCGATCGGCCGGAGGTGATCGCCCCGCTGATCAAGATGGCGATCCGGGAGACCGGCGCAACCAGGGTCAAGATCGACTCCATCGGCGTCGGGTTCGGCGTGATCGGCGAACTGCGGAATGACAAGGAACTGCGCGGCGTGCAGATCATCGGCGTCAACGTCCGAGAGAACGCGTCCAAGCCAGACAAGTACGCCAACCAGCGGGCCGAGATCTGGTGGGAGGTCGGCCGGCTGCTGTCAGAGCGGCGCGGCTGGGACCTGTCCTCGACACCACGGCGGCGCAGTTGCTGGAGCCTCGGTGGGACGCCGATCCCATGGGGCGCATCAGGGTGGAGAAGAAGGAAGAGATCATCAAACGCCTGGGGCGGAGCCCCGATAACGCCGACGCGTTGCTGCTGGCGTTCTACGGCGGCGGGCCGAGGGGACGCATCCGCTTCCTCTAGTCCTGCGACCGCTTCCTAATCTTCCGCCGTATGCCGGAATGCTGGCTAAGGAACGCTGAACTCCACTCCGCGACGGGTAAGGACGACGGGTCTGGTCGTCCAGCGAAGCCGATCGTCGTCCAGCGTGAGGTACTGGCACTCGAAACCAGTTGGCTGGTCAACTGTGACGCTCGTGCTGCGCGGGATCTTGTCACAGCGTAGTTCTTTGGATCCCTCGTGGAAGTTCTCCCAGAACTTGCCGTATACCGCCTTGGCCAGTAGTACGCCCGTGACCGGGTGGCTGTCGTATGTGATGATCTCTCCGAACTGGAGGTCGCATCTCGGTCTGCCTACGCATGCGCTGCCTGAGCTCGCGTACGGTTTGACGTCCTTGATGGAGACGCTCCATGTTGCCTTGATGCCTTCGTAGACGATGGCGCATTTGGCGTTGTTGCCAGGTACCGTACCGATCTCGCCGCCCTCGCACGATGAGCGGCTGAACTTGCCTTGGACCCCCGCCATGCGGGTGGTACCGCGTCGTATTTCCCATAGCACTTGCGTGGTGAAGGAGGCATCATCGCCGGGCTCGGGAGGCATGGCTTTGTCTACGTCGCTCTCGGTTAAGAGATCGGGCTCCGCCGACGTGATCTTGACAGGAAGGCCCTTGTCCTTGTCTCCCGGGTCAGGGTCAGGGATCAATGACGGCGCGATGCTCACCACAACCCAGGCCACAAGTCCGAGGACGGAAATGATCAAGATGATCCTCTCGAACCTACGTCTTCGGCGGAAGTCGTCTGCACTGAGCAGGTCCATGGGCGGAGAATAACGCGCGCGTCTGGGACCGGTCCGGTGCGGCCGATCACCAGGACACTTGTGGCAGGTGGCATGACCGTCAATTGAACGTGGCCGATCCCAGTTGGCGGGAAATATTTCTGCTATAACGGCGATGTGTCGAAAGATTTCCTGTCCGCTGTACTATCCGAAGTATGGCGACCCCCGCGCACGCCTCTCACCGTCCTGGCCGCGCGCTGCCTGGCGCGCGTCCTGCCCCGCTGGTCGACCGCCCGCACCGCAGTCCTGTCGATCTCCGGATTCGGGCTCCTCACCGCCGCGGCCTGGCACCTGCACACCGTGGCTGGCCTGGCCACCGCAGGCGTCAGCCGCCTGATCCTGGAGGCCCTGAGCGGCGGTGAACGCCGATGAGATCCCCACTGCGCACCCTGACCGGCCGCATCACCCAGCCGTCGAACAAGGCGCCCGTCCCGTACATCTCCCGCGGCCGCACGTGGGGCCACCTGTTCGGCAGCCGCACCGATGCCGAAGCGCAGATGCGCACCATGGGCAGCGTCGGCAGCGTGTTCGGCATCGTCCACCGCACCAGCAACGCAACCAGCCAGGTGCAGTGGAAGCTGTGGAAGACCGCCCCATCCGGCCTGGACGAGGACCGCGCACCGGTCACCACCCACCTGGCCCTCGACATCTGGAACCGGCCGAACGACTTCTACACCGGCCAGCTCTTCCGCGAGACCTTCCAACAGCACCTCGACCTCGTCGGCGAGGCGTGGTGGATGATCGCCCGCAACCCGGCCATGCGCAGCATCCCCCTGGAACTATGGCCGGTCCGCCCCGACCGCATGGAGCCGGTGCCCTCGCGCGAGAACTTCCTCGCTGGCTACATCTACCGCGGCCCGGACGGCGAGCAGGTGCCGCTGCGCCTGGACGAAGTCATCTTCCTGCGCATGCCCAACCCCCTCGATCCGTACCGAGGGATGGGGCCGATCCAGGCAGTGCTCGGAACCCTCGACGAGGTTCGCATCTACAACCGAACCCAGACCGCCGACCAAATCCAAACCGACATGAACACCCCGATTTCCGCATGTGGACTTGCGCGACTTCCTGGCTGAGATCTTCCAGCAGGTCGAGCCGGGCCTGGAGGTCCACCTGATCTGCGACAACCTGTCCACCCACAAGGCCCCGGTGGTTCAAAGTGGTTCCTCGAACACCCGACGGTCCACCTGCACTTCACCCCGACTTACTCATCGTGGATCAACAAGGTCGAGGGGTGGTTCGCCGAGTTACAGCGCCGCCGCCTCGATCGTGGCGTGTTCTGCTCCCTCGCCGAACTCACCACCGCGCTGTAGGAATGGCTCAAGCGCTGGAACGAGAACGCCCGCCCCTTCACCTGGACCAAGAACGCTGACCAGATCATCGATGCCATCGCCCGCTACTGCGCTCGAATTTCCGGCTAGCAAACTAGCGCTGTGACCAGCGGAAACCCCAGATACATCCGGGATGCACCCCCTACGTTCCAGCATGGGGCGCGCCGACGGCGCTGCGGCTCAGGCGTTGTAGCCGCCGTGGGCGTCCAGCACGGCGCCCGTGACGTACGACGCAGCGGGGCTCGCCAGGAAGGCGATCGCCGCGGCGATCTCGTCGGGGTGTCCCATGCGCTGCAGGGACAGCGAGCTGAGCAGGGCCTTGAGGGTCTCGGGGTCCGGCGGCTCCATGCCGCCCTCCATCAGCCCGGCTTCCACGACGTTGGCGGTAATGGCACGGGAGCCGAGGTCACGGGCGACGCCCATGGTGTACCGTTCGACCCCCGCCTTGGTCGCCGCGTAGTCGGCCAAGCCCGGGACGCCGACTCGAGTGCCCAACCCGGAACTCACCGTGATGACGCGGCCGCCCTCGCGCAGCACTCGGGAGGCGGCCCGGATGACGGCGATCACACCGAGGTAGTTGGTGGCGTGCATCCGATCCAGCGCGGCGGTGTCGGCATCCGGGTCGTCCACCGTACCGTTCACCGAGATCGCCGCGTTGTTGACGAGGATGTCCAGGCCACCGAAGTGCGCGACCACGTCGTCGATCAGCGCCGGCGCCTGGCTCACGTCCGCCTGGTCGGACTTGAACGCGGCGGCCTTCGCTCCCCTGTTGCGCACCTCGTCGACGACGGCCTGCGCCTGCTTCTCGGAGCTGACGTAGGTGAACGCGACGTCGGCGCCCTGCTCGGCAAGCAGCCGTACGGTCGCGGCTCCCAGCCCGCGGGACCCTCCGGTGACCAAGGCGACCTTGCCCGTCAGTGGCTTGTTCATTCTTCTCACCTCACTGGTTGACCATCTTCGGATGGTCGTAACAGTAATAGTTACGACGGCTTGTCGCAACTATAATTGTTACGACAAGCCGTCGTAACATCGAGAGTTGCGATCGAGAGGAACGAGTTCATGAGCGCCAACAGCAGGTTGACCATCGCCGCCCACGCGCTGGCCTGGATCGGCCTCTACCAGCGCCAGGGCCATGAGGTCGCCACCTCCGAGCAGATCGCGACCAGTGCGAGCACCAATCCCGTGGTGATCCGGCGGCTGCTCGGCGACCTGCGCAGGGCGGGGCTCGTGGAGTCCCGGCGCGGGGTGGGTGCGGGCTGGTCGCTGGCGCGCGACCTGGAGTCGATGACGCTGCTCGACGTGTACGAGGCGGTGGAACCTGGCCCGCTGTTCGCGCTGCACCGAGCCGCCCCGGACCCGGGATGCGTGGTGGGTTACGGCATCCAGCCGGCGATGCAGCGCATCTACGACGGCATCGAGGAGACCCTCCGGCGCGAGCTGGCCCGCGTCACGCTGAAGAATGTACTCCGGGACGTCCTCGCAGCACCTCGCTAAGTGGTCCTGTCCGTAAGTTCTTCGGGGGTCGGCGACTGAGGTGGAGATCGCAGGCGCAATCGAGGGCCTCTTGAGTCGTGCCGGCAGACATGCCAGAAGGCAGGACCCATCCATCGAACTCGGCGCATGCCACAAGACCACATCGACTGGCATTGCCACCAGGTGTTCCGCACGCCCGCTCGCGGCTGGGCCGTGGCTGTGGAGTCTGTACGCACTGCAGGGTTGGGGTGCCTCCAGGACCTACAAGCCGATCGTCAGCACGGCTGACATCGAGATGTCGGAAGGGCGGCGTACTGTCACCGGCATGCCAGCCTTGGAACGCGGCACACGAGGCGTGAAGCAGGCGAACTCCTGCGGCATGGGAAGCGCATCAGCCATGCGCACCACCGGTGGATGGCTGAAGCTAACCACAGCGCTACTTCTTGTCAGCTTGACAAAAAACCTAGAGACGGGCACGTGACCGACGATCGATGGCAGCCGCCCGGCATTCTGCTCGCCGTTGACCTGGTGATCCTCACGTTGCGTGACTCGCGCCTGCACGTGCTGCTCGTCGAGCGCGGCATCGAGCCGTACGAGGGCGCCCAGGCGCTACCTGGCGGCTTTCTGCATCACTCCCAGGAAAGCCTCGTCGCCGCGGCTCACAGGGAACTGGCGAAGGAGGCCGACCTGAACGTCGAGACACTCCGGCTGGAACAGCTCGGTGTTTACGACGACCCAGGCCGCGACCCGCGCGGCCGGGTGGTGAGCGTCGCCTTCCTGGCGATCGCCACCCGGCCGCCCGAGCCGACCGCCGGGACCGACGCCGCCGACGCCGGTTGGCAGCCCACCGACATGGTGCTGTCCGGTGAGCTGGACCTCGCGTTCGATCATCGGCGCATCGTCACCGACAGCACCGAGCTCGTCCGCGTCAAGCTCGAGCACTCCGCGCCTCGCCACGGCCTTCTGCGGGCCGACGTTCACGATCACCGATCTTAGGACGTCTACGAGGCGGTGTGGGGGATGCCGCTCGACCCCCGTAACTTCTACCGCAAGATCAAGAAAACCCACGACTTCATCGTCCCGGTCGGTTCGGCGCGTAAGGCCGCGACCGACTGCAGGACACAGACGGTGGCCTGTTGAGCCGGTGACAGGCCAGGGCACCCGTCGCGGGTACCAGTCGGCGAAGTCCTCGTCACACCACAGTCCGTCCAGCCGGTCTCGCATCCACATAGCTGTTGTACCGCCTAGGTTGCTCGCCCGCGCCACCTGCGCCGTCAGAGACGGGACCTGCTCCCCGGAACGAGGACGGAGCGACAACGGATACACCTCGACATCTGCATCGGGACTGCAAACAGCCTTGAGCATGTCAACTGATCACCCTGCCGCACGGGAAATTCCAAGATCTCCGACAGAGTCAAGCTAGTCCTCCTCCGGATGTGAGACGACCTCCACGGTGGGCAGCTCGGCCACCCGCAGCCGCGCCGACCCGTACGGCACCAGCCGCAGCGGCAGCGTCGGCACCCCGGGCGCGGGGCTGTCGGGCAGCGGCCCGGCCGAGCCGTCCACCAGCTTCCACTGGCGCACCACCGCTCCCTCGCCGTGCACGACCACCGGGGCCGACTCGGCCGCGAACGGCACCGACGACACCGGCCGCCGCTCGATCGGCCACGATTCCAGGTCGCCGGGCAGCGCCCCGAGGTTCCAGATACTGCGCGGCGTGATCTCCCATTCGGCCAGCCCGCGGTGACCGGGCACCGTACGCCAGATCTCGCCGACGCCGTGCACCATGACCAGCGGGCCGAGCCGGAAGCCGACCGCGCCCCGGTCACGCGGCACGGTGCGCAGCCGCATCGGCAGCACGAGCGAGATCACGTCGCCGTCCCGCCAGACCCGCCGGACGGTGACGTACCCCCGCTCATCAGGCGTCGCGGGCACCCGCTCCCCCGCGACCTCCAGCGCGGGCTCCTCGCACCAGGCCGGGATCCGCAGCCCGATGCCGTACGACACGGGCTCCGCCGCCGACACCGTGATTCGCACCGTCTCGGTGAACGGGTAGCCGGTCTCCACCTCCAGCCTGACCGGCCCGGCGTCCACCTGGCACGGCGCGTACGCGACCGCGTCGACGCCGTCGTCGTCACTGAGCATCCACAGCGACCGGACGAACTTCGGCCACCCCTGGTGCAGGTTGGCGGTGCAGCAGCCGAAGTGCGGTTCGAGGCCGAAGACGTTCGCGTCGGGGCCGCTGAAGCTCCAGTCGCGGTCGGCGAACGTGACGAGCACCTGGTTGGCTTGCTGGTGGTACTGGTGGGCCAGCATCCGCGGATCGTTGCTGGCGGCCATCAGGTTGAAGGCCACCTGTTCGAGGAGGTCGCCGTGGCGGCCGTCGCCGGAGATCCGGGCGAGCTGCTCCAGCGTGAACATCAGCTCGACGACCTGGCACGTCTCGACCCCGTGGTGCGGGTCGCGGCCGCCCAGCCACTCGTCGCCGGAGAACACGCCGTGGACCTGCCCGTGCAGGCGGTCCACGTTCTCCCACATGCGCGCCGTGTCGTCCAGGTGCCGGGCCTCGCCGTCCACCAGGTACGTGACGGCGGGTGTCTTGAGGCCCATGGCCACGTTCGGGCCGTGCGTCACGTGCCGGAACACCGGCGTGACGCCGGACGGCAGCTCGCGGGTCAGGAAGCCGGCCCAGTCGCTGGTCTGGGCGAGGATCAGCCGCGCCAGGTCGAGCAGCCAGTCCTCGCCGGTACGGTCGTGCAGCCACATGACAGACAGCACGTTGTCCGCTCCGCGGGCCTTGCCCCAGCTGCTGAGCGGCCGGCCGGGCAGGGCCGCGCGCTGGTGCTCGAAGTAGCGCCGCAGGAACTCCGGCACGCGGGGATCCCCGGTGGCGTCCGCGTACTGGGTCAGGACCTTGAGCGCGACCATGCGCGGCCACCAGTCGAGGTTGTCCGCGGGCCCGAACTGCCCGTCCGCCCGCTGACCGCTCAGAATGGCCTCGATCCACTTCTGTGCCTTGGCCTGCAGCTCGGTGGAGCCGAGCGTGTAGGCGAGCGGCACCAGCCCGTCGAGGTAGTACGGCCCGCGCTCCCAGGCCTCGCCGTCGCCGCCGAGCCAGGCGCTGCCGGGGCCGACGTCGGCCCAGATCTCCTCCAGCCGGCCGGTCTGGCCCTCCGCCTGGAGCCGCAACTGGTCGAGGAGCCACCCCTGCGGGCGGATGGCGCCGAGCGGCAGCTCACGCAGCCGGGCCTTACTGGTCGTCATATGCATCCTTCGAGAAAGTCGTTGATCAGCCGCGCAGCGCGCCGTTGATCAGTCCGGAGACGTAGTAACGCTGGAGCAGCAGGTAGACGATGAGCACCGGCCCGATGGCGAGCACGATCCCGGCCTGCAGCGCGCCGTAGTCGACCACCCCGTACGCGCCCGACTGGAGGCTGACCAGCATGACCGGCAGCGTGTACTGGGAGCCGTCGTTGAGGAAGATCAGCGGCGCCAGGAACTCGTTCCACGAGGCGATGAACGAGAACAGGGCGACCGTCACTATCCCGGGAGCGACCAAGCGCAGGGAGACGTGCCGCAGCGCCCGCAGGTTCCCGCACCCGTCCACCAGGGCGGCCTCCTCCAGCTCGCGCGGGATGGACTCGAAGCTGTTGCGCATCAGGAACACCCCGAACGGCAGCTGGAACATGATCAGGACCAGCGCCAGCCCGACCACCGTGTCGGTCAGCCCGAGCCAGCCGAGCACGATGTAGAGCGGTAGCAGGATCGTTGCGTACGGCACCATAAGGATCAGCAGCGTGGCCCCGAACAACGGCTTCTTGCCCCGGAACTCGAACCGGGCGAACCCGTACCCGGCCAGCACGGCGACGACCGTCCCGCCGGCCACGACGAGCAGGCAGAGCACCAGGCTGTTGCGCAGGTAGACGCCGATGCCCTCACCGTACGTGGCGAGCTGGTGGTAGTTGTCCAGCGACAGGGAATGCGGGAACCAGGTGGGCGGCTGGCGGTTCGCCTCCTGCGGCGACTTGACCGAGTTGAGCGCAGCCCAGATCAGCGGCATCAGGAAGATCGCCGCCAGGATGCCGCTGAACAGGTGGTAGCCGGAGGCCCGGAGCGGTGACAAGCGCATCTCAGCCGTCCTTCGGCCGCAGGAACCTGAACTGCACGGCGTTCAAGATGACCAGGACGATCAGCAGCACCACCGACAGCGCGGCGGCCCTGCCCAGGTCGAACTTCTGGAACGCCGTGTTGTAGACCGCGAACATCACCGTGATCGTGCTGTTGTCCGGCCCGCCCTTGGTCAGCACCAGGAACTGGTCGAAGGCCAGCAGCGACCCGGTGACGGAAAGGATCAGCAGCAGCGCGAGCGTCGGCCGCAGCAGCGGCAGCGTGATGTGGCGCAGCCGCCGCAGGGTGGAGGCGCCGTCCACGCGGGCGGCCTCGTACAGCTCGGCCGGAATCGACTGCAGGCCGACGAGCAGCACCAGCACCTGGAACCCGATGAACTTCCACACCACCAGCGTCATCGTCGTGAACAGCGCCTTGCCGGGCGTGCTGAGGAAGCCCCACGGCCCGTCGGTCAGGCCGGCGGCGCGCAGCACCTCGTTCGCGATGCCGTTCTGGTCGTTGACCGAGGCGAACCAGATCAGGGCGGCGGCCGCGGTGCCGACCACGTACGGCAGGAAGAACGCCGTCCGGTAGAAGCGGGCGCCGCGGCGGGCCGAGTTAGAGACCGCGACCAGCACGAACGACACGCCGAAGATCACGACGGTGGCGATCGCGGTGTAGAGGAGGGTGAACGTTATCGAGCCGAGGAACAGGTCGTTCGAGGCGATGTCGGCGTAGTTGTCCAGGCCGTTCGCCTCCGGCCCGCCGAGCAGCGGCCAGTCCTGGAACGACATGAACACCAGCACGCCGAGCGGCACCAGGAAGACCACCGCCACGATAACCGCGAGCGGCGCGACGAACAGCATGCCCGCGCCCGAGCGCCGGACGGCCCTGCGGCGGGTTGCGGTGGCGGCCGTCATTGGGCGTCGTCGATGGTCTTCTGGATGGTCTTCTGGGCGTTGACCAGCGCGTTGTCGTCGCCGCCGAAGATGTAGCCGCGCAGTCCGGACAGCCAGGGCCCGTTGGCGTTGTTGAAAATCTCGCCGTACGGGAGCGTCGCGGGCGTGTAGCCGTGCTCCCGCCCCTTGATCGCGGCGACCCGGGCCGGGTCCTTAGAGGTGTACTTGTTGTCGGCCAGGTCGAAGCGCGAGGTCAGGAAGCCGTTCTTGGCCCACACTTCCAGCTGCGGCTCGTCGGTGAGCGTCCACTTGAGGAAGTCCACGGCCTGCGCGAGGTGCTTGGAGTCGCGCGACACGCCGACCACGTCGCCGCCCACGAACGTGGCGGTCGCACTGCCGTCCGGCGAGGTGAAGGGCGCGACGCCCCACTTGAATTTGGCGCTCTTGGCCAGGGCGAGGAAGTCGAACGTGCCGATCGGGATCATGCCGATCTGTCCCGCGTTGAAGGCGGCCGACCAGGTCGTGCCGTCGTCGGTCTTGGCCGCTGACGGCACGAGCTGCTCGGCGTACAGCCGCCGGTACAGCGCTGCGGTCGCGGTCATGGCCGGGCTGTCGATCTGCGCCTTGGCACCGCCCTCGGCCAGCGGCGGCGTCTTCGCGGCGGCGGCGAACGGCATCAGCGTGTACGCCAGGCAGCCCGCGCAATTGCCGGGGAAGTAGAAGCCGTACGTGTTGCCGCCGAGCCCGCGCACGGCCTTGGCGGCCCGGTAGACCTCGTCGAAGTTCGCCGGGGGCTTGTCGGGGTCGAGCCCGGCCTTGGTGAAGAGATCCTTGTTGTAGATCATCAGCGAGGAGTCCACGAGCAGCGGCAGCCCGTAGATCTTGCCGTCCTTGGTGGCGACCTGCTGGTGCGCCTGGGAGAGGTTGCTCTTGGCCGGGAGGGTGTTCGCGACTTCGGTGATGTCCTGGTAGAGGCCCTGCTTGACGTAGTTGGGCGAGTAGACGACGTCGGAGCCGAGGATGTCGGGCAGTGAGCGCGCTCCGGCGGCGGCGCCCACCTTCTGCTGGAAGGCGTCGCCGGGGACGACCGTCAGCTTGATCTTGTTCTTGTGGGTGTGGTTGTAGAGATCGACGAGCTTCTGGACCGGCTCGCCGTCGGTGTGCCGCACCCACATGGTGAGCGTGGCGCCGTTGTCCGGCGCGTCATCCTGCCCGGTGCTCTGCTCGGAGCCCTGCCCGCACGCGGTGAGCAAGAGCGCCATCAAGGCGATCGGCCATGGCGGCTTCCCAGAGGCCATGACCCTCCTTCCGGAGACGGAAATTTAGGAAATCGTTTGCGGCACGATAGGATCGGCTTTCAGCTAATGTCAAGGACGTGTTTCGGAAATGTTTCCGGCGTTAGGATGAGCCGGGGAAGGGAGGTCGACGTGTCCCGCGAACGGACGAAACCCGCGACCGTGACGGACGTGGCCCGGCTGGCCGGCGTGTCGCCCGGCACCGTGTCCAAGGCGCTCAACGGGCGCGGCCAGCTCGCCGCCGCGACCCGCGAGCGCGTCATGTCGGCCGCCCGCGAGCTGGGATTCAACCCCAACCTGGTGGCCCGCGGCCTGGTCTCGGGACGCACCTACCTGGTGGGGGTGCTCACCACCGACACCATCGGCCGCTTCACGATCCCGCTGCTCACCGGGGCCGAGGACGTGCTGGGGCCGGGCCAGATGTCGATGCTGCTCTGCGAGAGCCGCGGCGACCCGATCCGCGAGCAGCACTACATCCGCAGCCTGCTCAACCGGCGGGTGGACGGCGTCATCGTGACCGGCCGCAACAGCGATGTGCGGCCCTCGCTGGGCGCCGAGGTGCCAATCCCGGTGATCTACGCCCTCGTGCAGTCCGACGATCCGCGCGACACCTCGGTCCTGCACGACGACCGCGAGGGCGCGGCCGTCGCGGTGCGGCACCTGGTCGAGACCGGCCGCCGCCGGATCGCACACGTGACCGGCCCAGGCAGGCACGCCGCCGTCAAGCGCCGCCTGCTCGGCGTCGAGGACGCGCTGCGCGCCGAGGGCGTCTCGCTGATCGACGAGCCCATGTACGGGGAGTGGAGCGAGGCGTGGGGCCGGGAGGCGGCCTTCCGGCTGGACCGCGGCGGGAAGGAGTTCGACGGGGTGTTCTGCGCCTCGGACCAGATCGCCCGCGGACTGGTGGACGGTCTGCGCGAGGCGGGGCGGCAGGTGCCGGAGGAGGTGGGCGTGGTGGGCATGGACAACTGGGACGCCATGGCCGAGGCCGCCCGGCCGCCGCTGACCACGGTTGACCTCAACCTGTCGGGGCTGGGGCGCACGGCGGCCGAGCTGCTAGTGGCGATGATCAACGGGCGGCCCATCGAGACCGGGCACCACCTCGTGCCCAGCAGCCTGGTCAAACGCCGCTCCACGGAGCTGTCCTAGCTCAGTGAGGGTCTGCGCTCACTGAGGAGTCTGCGGGACCGGGGCAGCACGTCCACGGTGTCCACCCGCAGGTAGGCAGGTCCGGCGACGCGGGCGGCCGGGTTGAGCGTGCGAGTGTCGATCTTGCCGTCCCTGTAGAGGTCGTCCCGGATCCATCAGCACCAGCTCGGCGGCGTTGTTCCTGGCGCCAGTAAGGCCAGCGGAGAACGGCGCCGGTGAGGTGGGTGTGGGTGAGCCGAGCATCCAGTTCGAAGCGGCATGTCCGTAGGGCGAGCCCCTCGGGCCCCCTCCACTACCGGGCGCCCGAGCAGCTTGTCGATGTTGCGGCGTTCGCGTTCGGTGGGGCGACCCGCGCCACGAGCGGACGGCCACCGGCATGGCCTCCTCGCCTGGAGGAGGTGGAGGGCTCCTGCCGACGCAGCACTCGGCGTCCACTGCGGCGCCGACGCGCTTGGTGATGATCCGGGAGTCGGCCGCGATGCGTTCGCGCCCCTCATGCCGTAGCCGGACCTCGTTACCGACCCGGACGACGTGCGGGCTTGACTCGCACCCCGTTGACCCGGACGTGACCGCCCCGGCAGGCGTCGGACGCGATCGAACGAGCCCTGGTCAGCCGCACCGACCAGATCCAGCTGTCCATCCGCGCACTCAACTGCTCACCTGCCACCCCGTCACTGCACTGAGAACACCAAGGCGAAGGCTTATGAGAGGCAGCCGGATCGTTCTGGGCAGCGGGGTCATCTTCGGAGGTGTACGCACGGATTTGGCACGGTCAACGGCTGCGTTCGTCGCTGCCCAGGTGGTCGTGGTGGGTTACCGGGGGCCTGAATGGCTCAGAATCACAGTCTGACCTGGGGAAACACCATCAAGATCATCCCCCGTATGTCTCTTGATCATGGTCTCACGGCTGCATGTGGGCACCGCCGGCTGCCTATCAAGGTCCACCAAGCAAAAGACCTGCGGCTGAGAAACCGCAGGTCGGGCGCTGAAATGCCTGTTCAGAAGAGTGCCCCCGGCAGTGTGCTGGTTCAGGACATAGGAAACCCATGTCGCAAGACATAGGAAACTTCAGCGGAGTGTGTCTCGAGACATAGGCAACCGCCGCGATCAAGAGCCTGGGCAGTGTGTCCAAGGCCAGAGTTGTCATCACCGCCGTTGTCGTCGAGGGCCGGTCCCAGGCAGAGGTCGCCCGCGCCTACGGGGTCTCCAAGGGCTGGGTGTCCAAGCTCGTCGCGCGCTACCGTGCCGAGGGTGATGCGGCGTTCGAGCCGCTGTCGCGTCGGCCGCGTACCTCGCCGAATGCGGTCGACGCCGAAACGGTCGAGTTGATCGTCCGGCTCCGCAAGGAACTCGCCGAGCAGGGACTGGACGCCGGGCCGGACACGATCGCCTGGCACCTGCGGCAGCACCACGGGCAGACGGTGTCACGGGCCACGATCAGCCGCTACCTCACTCGCCGCGGCCTGGTCGTGCCTGAGCCCAAGAAACGTCCCCGCTCGTCCTACATCCGCTTCCAAGCAGAGCTGCCGAACGAGACCTGGCAGGCCGACTTCACCCATTACCGGCTCGCCGACAGCACCGACGCCGAGATCCTGTCCTGGCTGGACGACCATTCCCGCTACGCCCTGTCGGTGACCGCGCACGCCCGCGTCACCGGCCCGATCGTGCGGGCCACCTTCCGCGCCGCGGTCGCCGCCCACGGCGTGCCCGCCTCCACACTGACCGACAACGGCATGGTCTTCACCACCCGCCTGGCCGGCGGCCGCGGCGGCCGCAACGCCTTCGAACACGAACTACGCCGCCTGCACGTCCAACAGAAGAACTCCACCCCCAACCACCCCACCACCTGCGGCAAAGTCGAACGCTTCCAGCAGACGATGAAGAACTGGCTACGCGCCCAGCCCCACCAGCCCACCACCCTGGCAGCCCTGCAGGCACTTCTCGACCGCTTCTGCGACGCCTACAACCACCACCGCCCGCACCGATCCCTGCCGCACCGCGCCACCCCGGCAGCGGCCTACGCCGCCTCGCCCAAGGCCCTGCCCTCCGGCAGCCGCGACGCCGACACCCACGCCCGCGTACGCCACGACCGCATCGACCCCTCCGGCGTCGTCACCCTGCGCGTCAACGGCCGACTGCACCACATCGGCATCGGACGAACCCACGCCCGAACCCACGTCATCCTGCTCGTCGACGACCTGCACGTCCGCATCGTCAACGCCATCACCGGAGAACTCCTGCGCGAGCTGATCCTCGATCCCACCCGCGACTACCAACCCCAGGCAAACCCCAACAAGACGAAACCCCCGAACCCGTAGGTTCGAGGGTTTCCGATGTCCTGAGACATCACAGAGTGCCCCCGGCAGGATTCGAACCTGCGGCACCCGCTTTAGGAGAGCGGTGCTCTATCCCCTGAGCTACGGAGGCGGACCCTCGTAAGCCTAGCGAAAGTCTGGCACTGCGTGCGACGTAGGGCGGGAGCGAGTTTGGCGGGGTTGGTTATGGGTGGTCTGAGCTGCGGTAAAGGCATGACAAGTGATCAGATTCGGGCGCATCCGGCGTGGATAGCGTCTGCCTGTGACCACGAGGCAATGCAAGCAAGCACGTCGGCGGCCCGTCGTGTTGTTCGGGGCGTTGTTGGCGCCCGCGATCCTGGCCGGGGGGTTGTTGGCCGGGGAGATGCGGGGGTTTGAGCAGGGGGTCGGCGGCCCTGTGGTGATGGGGGACGGCGTCGGGCGGGTGGGGTTCGGGCCGGTGTTGATGCGGGCGCCGGCGCATCCGGAGCGGCTATACGAAGGGAGCGTGCCGGAGCCCGTGCGGGTGGTGTCGCGGCCGCGGGTGGCGGATGCGCCCCAGGCGGTCGCTACTGATGAGCCCAGTTACGAGGAGCCTGTTACGCCGGCTCCTGAGCGGACGCAGGTCGGCGAGTGTCCCGGGGAGTGGGCGAACACCTGGTTGTGGGATATGTGCCTCGAGCGGGAGCGGCAGACGGCGGGGGCGAAGATGGAGATCGAGGTGCCTGATCTTTGAGGTGCCGTGCGTTGGTGGCGCTTCCTGATGGTGGATGTGGGAGGCGGGCGGGAAGAGTGCGCCTTTTGTCTCATAACAGCTCTCCCGAGTTCGGCTCGGGCACTCGGGGGGCTGTAGTAACGTGCGTCCCTGACCAGGGTAACGAGTTTGCAAACGGAGGAGTCGGACGTGCCAGCCCCTCGATCAGCGGGTCTGATCGCGGTAGTCATGGCGGTGGCTTCTCTTTTCGTGCCTTCCGGGCAGGGGCGCGCGCAGGCGCAGGTCGTACAGGTGCAGGAGAAGCCGGACCCCGGCAGCCTGACCGCGCTGCGGAAAGAGGCCGAGCGGTCGGCCAAGGAGCTGGAGGACGCCACCAAGGCTCTGGAGAAGCGGCGGGCGGACATTGCCGCCTCCGACAAGCAGCTGAAGGACAAGCTGGCGGCGCTGCAGGACCTGGAGCGGCGGGTGGCGGTGATGCGGCAGCCCGTGTCGCAGATGGCCGAGCTGCTGTACGAGCAGCCGCTCATGGCGGACGGAATCGTGCCGTTCCTGTCCGGGGGCGCGGATGAGAACACTCTGCGGGCGCTCTCCGACGCGACGCAGATCGTTTCCGTACGGCAGAAGGCCGTCGAGCAGGCCAGCACGCTCTACACGGAGGCCGAGCGGCTGGCCGCGGAGGCACAGGAGCTCCGGGCCGGGAACTTGCTGGCCGAGGCTCAGCTGTCGGCCGAGGTGGACACGCTTCGGCAGCGGTCGGACAAGATCGTGAAGTCTCTCACGGCGGCGCTCGTGAAAATGGGGATCAAGGTTGACAAGGTCGGGCGGGCGGCCTTGGGGTGCAATCCGCTGCGGGCCGCGACGGCCGGCGAATACCCCAACGGTCTGATTCCCAAGACCATGCTCTGTCCGTTGCAGCAGAAGGGGTTCAGTCTGCGGGCCGACGCCACCATCGCGTTTGTGAGCCTGAACGAGGCCTATCGGCGGAGATTTGGGAAGAGCATGTGCGTCACCGACGCCTACCGGAACCTGGCCGCCCAGCAGTCGATCTACTACCGGCGGCCGGGGTTCGCCGCCGTGCCCGGGCGTAGCAACCACGGGCTCGGGCTGGCTGTGGATCTGTGTGGCGGGGTGGAGAGGTCTGGGTCCACGGAGTTCGTCTGGATGGAGAAGAACTCCAAGAAGTATGGATGGTTCCATCCCGCCTGGGCCTACAGCAGCCCGTTCGAGCCGTGGCACTGGGAGTACAACCCGAAGAGCGACTCTCTGCTCTAGCCCTACGCCACCTGCGCGCTGCAGAAGGCGCAGCGGGACGCGGCCTTCGGGATCTCCGACAGGCATTCCGGGCAGTCGCGGGTCTTCGACCCGATCTTGGCTGCGGCGCGGTCTCTGAGCCGCGTGTACGGCTTCACCACCAGGAAGTAGACCACCGCGGCGACCATCAGGAACGAGACGACCGCGTTGACGAAGTTGCCGTACATGAAGTTGGACCGGCCCACCGTGACCTTGAGCGAGGAGAAGTCGGGCAGACCCCCGAACGCCGAGATCAGCGGCGTGAGGAGGTCGGCCACGAACGACTGCACGATCGAGTTGAAGGCCGTCCCGATGACGACCGCCACGGCCAGGTCGATGACGTTTCCCTGCGTGAAGAACTTCTTGAATCCGCTCATGAGGGAATCGTAATCGAGTGATTACGTAGAGTTGGGTTTGATGGTGATCGCGAGGTGGCCGGTGGTCTGGGCTGCCGCCAGGTCCGCCGCCTGGGTCGGGGTGGTCGCGAGCACCACCAGGGCGCCGTGGGCCTCGCTCGTGGCCTGGGCCGGTGGTGGGATGGTGATGACCCGTACTTCCTCGGCGACGGGACGGGCGGGCTGGGCTTCCTCCCACGTGGCCAGGACGGTGATCGTGGCGCCGGGGGAGAGAAGCTTCGCGGCCGCCGCGTCGGCTATGCGCACGGGTGTGGCGACCATGCCGGGCGGAAGGCGGAACGACTGGAGAAGGCGGAGGTCGGTTAATGGCTCGCCCTTGCGCATGGGGCTCGCCAGGACCTGGCCCGCCGCGGCTGCGCGTACGGCGCCGGTGGGTGGGTGGTTGAGCGCGGCGGGGACCAGGTCCCCTGGGCCGAGCGGGCCGGGGGACAGGTCGCGGGTCGCCACCAGGACCGTGGGGGCAGGCGTAGGACGGGTGGCGACAAAAGCGGAAATGACGGCGAGGGCGGCCAGCGCCGCCGCGATGAGGCGGCGACGACGGCCATAGCGGGTCAGCCAGGACTGGATCACGGCAACTCGAAGGGGAGCTTGATCCCGTCGAGGGCCGAGCCGCAGGGGCACGTGCGCTCCTCGGGAAGGGCCTGCACGGTCTCCGCCACCAGGGTGCGCATGCGTGTGACGTTCTGCGCGAAGAACTCGAGGACCTCGTCGTGGGTGACGCCCTGGCCCGCCTCCACCCCGGCGTCGTGGTCGGTCACCAGGGAGAGTGACGTGTAGCAGAGGGCCAGCTCGCGGGCCAGGATCGCCTCGGGGAAGCCGGTCATGCCGACGATCGACCAGCCGTTGCCGGCGAACCACTGTGACTCGGCCCGGGTCGAGAACCGTGGGCCTTCGATGACCACCAGGGTGCCGCCGTCGACGGTCTCCCAGTCGGCGGAGCGGGCGGTCTCCACCGCGGTGGCGCGGCCTGACGGGCAGTAGGGGTCGGCGAAGGAGACGTGGACTGCGCCGTCTATGTCGTAATAAGTCTGTACGCGGCCTGAGGTGCGATCAACGAGTTGGTCAGGGATGACCATGGCGCCCGGGCCGTACTCCACTCTCAGCGAGCCTACGGCGCTGGGCGCGAGCACCTGGCGGACGCCGAGCGAGCGCAGCGCCCAGAGGTTGGCCCGATAGGGGATGCGGTGTGGCGGGAAACGATGATCTCGCCCGTGTCTGGGGATGAACGCGACGGAACGCGAGCCGATGCGTCCGACCGTGACGACATCGCTCGGGGGGCCGTAAGGCGTGGCGAGCTCAATCTCCTCCGCGTCGTCGAGCAGGGAGTAGAAGCCCGATCCGCCGATGACGCCGATGTCTGCGCGAGTGACCATGGCCGAGAGAGTAACCGGATCGGCCACGAACTCGAGCGGTCCGAATCCCGTTCTGTGGATAACTCGCCTGTGGCCGCGCTGGGCGGCCACTTATCGGGAGGCCGAGGTCAGCTGGAGGCGGCGGCAGGGGCGGCGGCAGGGGTGGACGAGGACGAACTCGTGTCGGCGGACTTGCTCTCCGAGGTCTTCGACGACGAAGAGGAAGAAGAAGAGGTGGAAGGCGAGGTCGAGGACGAACGGTTGTCGGTCCGGTAGAAGCCCGAGCCCTTGAACACGATGCCGACGGCGGAGAAGACCTTCCGCAGGTTTCCCTCGCAAGCGGGGCAAACCGTCAGCGCATCGTCGGTGAACTTCTGAACGACCTCGAGCTGCTCGCCGCAGTCATTGCAGGCGTACTGGTATGTCGGCACGCGCTCCTCCTTCAGGTCTGGCACTCGAGGGATGCGACTGCTAATGGTAACCGATTAGGTCAAACGCCTATTCCAATCCCCGCTCGCCGTACCAGCCGGCCAGCTTGCCGCTGCGGCTAACGGCGCGCAGGCGGCGCTCCACCTGGTCGCGGCAGGAGGCCGTGGTGACCAGCAGGAGCTGGTCGTCCACCCTGATCCTGGTGTTGCCGGCGGGCACGAAGGATTTGCCGTCGCGAACGATCAGGGTCACCTGCGCGCCGGCGGGCAGACGGAGCTCGAAGATCTCCACGCCGTGCAGCTTCGAGCCGATGGGCACCTTGACCTGCAGCAGGTCTGCCTTGAGCTCCTCGAGCGGCGCCGACTCCACCTCCAGTTCGTGCGCCTCCCCAGGCGCGGCCACCCCGAGCACCCGGGCCACGAAAGGCAGCGTCGGCCCCTGAAGCAGGGTGAACGTGATGACGATCACGAAGACCTCGTTGAAGATCTCCTTGGATCCTTCGACGCCGGATGCCCACGGAATGGTCGCCAGCACGATCGGGATCGCGCCGCGGAGCCCCGCCCAGGACAGGAACGCCTGCTCACGCCAGCTCACGCTGCCTACCCGTAGCGCCCACGCCATCAGCGAGCTCACCATGACGGACAGCGGCCGCGCCAGGAGCACGAGGACGGTGCCGGCGATCAGGCCGGGCACGATGGCCGACGACATCTCGCTGGGGCTGGCCAGCAGACCGAGCATGACGAACAGCCCGATCTGCGCCAGCCACGCCGCGCCCTCCGCGAACCCCCTGGTCGCAGCCCGATGCGGCAGCCGCGAATTGCCCAGGATCAACGCCGTCAGGTAGACGGCCAGGAATCCCGAGCCATGCAGCAGCACGGCGCCGCCGTACGAGACGAATGTGAGCGACAGCACGGCGAGGGGATAGAGGCCGGAGGCGGGGAGCGCGACGCGGCGCAGCGCATATGCGCCCGCGGGGCCGACGGCCAGGCCGACCGCGGCGCCGATGACCAGCTCGACCGAGGTCTCCAGCAGGAACGTTCCCACGGTCGCCGATGAGTGCGCGGCCCCGCTCAGCAGCACGACCGCGATCACCGTGGGCGCGTCGTTGAAACCGGACTCCGCCTCCAGTACGCCCGCCAGCCGCGGGGGCAGCGGCAGCCTGCGCAGCACGGAGAAGACGGCGGCGGCGTCCGTGGAGGCCAGCACCGCGCCGAAGACGAGCGCGGTCGACTGGTCCATGCCGAGAAGTCCCTGTACGACCAGCGCCAGCACCACGATGCTGACCGCCACGCCCACGGTCGCCATAACCAGGGCCAGGGGTACGGAACGCCGCACATGGGACCAGTTCGTGGTGAGACCACCCTCGGCCAGGATCACCGCGAGTGCCGTGAGGCCGATTTGCTGGGCGAGCTGGGGGTTGTCGAACGGGATCCCGAACCCGGCCTCGCCCAGCACCAGGCCGAATCCGAGGAAGATGAGCAGGCTGGGCAGGCCGGTGCGATGCGCGAAGCGTACGGATGCGATGGCCGCGATGACAATTGCGGCACCAAGAAGAAGCCAGATATCTAGCGTCATCTGGCCCCCTCTCGTACCTTGGTTCACATAAGACTAATGAGTCCCTGTGGTGTCACGGCAAAACGGACGTGACGGTCATGCGGCTCCGCTGGAAGATCGTCGATCAGCTCCCCGTCGTGGAGCAGCGCGACTGTCGGGACGTTGGGCCCCACCCTGGTCAGGGCACGATCGTACGAGCCGCCACCGCGCCCCAGCCGTACACCCGTCTTCCTGTCCACCGCCAGCGCGGGCACGATCACCAGCGCGGCGGTGCGGATGGCGTCGACGCCGCGGCGGGTGTCGACCGGCTCCATGATCCCGAAGCGGCCCGGGGCCAGCGAGTCGGGCCCGTCGTACACCGCCCAATCCAGGTCGTAGTCCTCGCGGAGGACGGGGAGGACAACGGTGGCTCCATGTTTCCACAGAGCGAACACGAGCCCGTGCGTCTCCGGCTCCGTCCCCGTTGACCAGTAGCAAGCCACGAGACCGGCCATCTGGACCCACGGTTGGTCGAGCAGTGTTTCGCGGACCTTGATGGCGTTTGCTCGCAGCTGTTCGGGGGAGAGGGAGGCACGCGCGGAGCTCAGCTCCCGACGCAGGTTCAGCTTGTCCACAGATACCTCCACTAGGGTCTACTCATGGCTGACTTCGACCCTGTGACGAAAGCCGTCGTGCCCGCCGCGGGTCTGGGCACCCGGTTTCTTCCGGCGACCAAGGCGACACCGAAGGAGATGTTGCCCATCGTCGACAAGCCCGCGATCCAGTATGTCGTCGAGGAGGCCGCGTCCGCGGGGCTCCTCGATGTGCTCATGGTCACCGGCAAGAATAAACGGTCCATCGAAGATCATTTTGACCGCGCATTCGAGCTGGAAGAGGCCCTCGAGGCCAAGGGCGACGAACACCGGCTGTCCCAGGTGCGCGAGCCGGCTTCGCTGGCGACCCTTCACTACGTACGGCAGGGCGAGCCCAAGGGGCTCGGCCACGCGGTGCTCTGCGCCAAGCAGCACGTCGGCGACCACCCCTTCGCCTGCCTGCTCGGCGACGACCTGATCGACGGCCGCGACCAGCTGCTCAAGCGCATGATCGAGGTGCGTGACACGTTCGGGGGGAGCGTGATCGCGCTGATGGAGGTGCCCAAGGAGCAGGTCTCCCTGTACGGCGTCGCGACGATCGAGGCCACGGCCGAGGACGACGTCGTACGCGTGACCGACCTGGTGGAGAAGCCGCCGGCCGACGAGGCGCCGTCCAACTGGGCGATCATCGGGCGTTATGTGATCGATCCCGCGGTGTTCGAGGTGCTGGAGAACACACCGCCGGGGCGCGGGGGCGAGATCCAGCTCACCGACGCGCTACGCACGCTCGCCGCGCGCGGCTCTGCGGAGGGCGGGCCGGTGCACGGGGTGCTGTTCAGAGGGCGCAGATACGACACCGGCGACAAGCTCGACTATCTGCGGACGGTGGTGAAGTTCGCGGCGGATCGGGAGGATCTGGCGCCGGATTTCGTGCCGTGGCTGCGGGAGTTCCTCGATGAAATCGGTTGACGAGCATCTGGCCGAGATCCTGGCCACTGTTCGTCCGCTGGCGCCGATCGAGCTGGAGCTGGAGCAGGCGCTGGGGGCGACGCTGGCCGAGGAGGTCTCGTCGCCGGTGCCTCTGCCGCCGTTCGACAACTCGGCCATGGACGGATATGCCGTACGCGCCGCCGATGTCGCGGACGTCCCGGTTACCTTGCCGGTGATCGACGATGTGGCGGCCGGATCCGTGGAGCTGCGGGCCGTGGGCCCCGGGCACTCCGTGCGGATCATGACCGGCGCTCCCATGCCTGCCGGGGCCGATGCCGTGGTGCCGGTGGAGTGGACGGATGGGGGGACGGTCTCCGTACGGATCACGCGTTCTGCAACCGCCGGCAACGCGATCCGGCGGGCAGGGGAGGACGTGGAGGCCGGTGAGGTCGTGCTCAAGGCCGGCACGGTGATCGGGCCCGCCCAGCTCGGGATCATCGCGGGGGTGGGGCGGCGGCGGGTCTGGGCGCGGCCCAGGCCTCGAG
The DNA here is from genome assembly GCF_050944675.1 of Nonomuraea sp. CA-141351. NCBI lineage: Bacteria > Bacillati > Actinomycetota > Actinomycetes > Streptosporangiales > Streptosporangiaceae > Nonomuraea > Nonomuraea sp. CA-141351. The sequence goes on along the minus strand of NZ_CP191982.1, from coordinate 11,525,849 downwards.
TCGTCGTCATCTCGACGGGCGCGGAGCTGGTCGAGCCGGGCAGCCCGCTGCTCCCCGGGCAGATCTGGGAGTCCAACAGCTTCACGCTGACCGCGGCCGTGCGGGAGTCGGGAGGCGAGGGGTTCCGGGCAGGGGCTGTCGGGGACGATCCGGCGGTGCTGCTCGATCGGCTCGACACACATCTCGTGCGGGCCGACGCGATCATCACCAGCGGTGGGGTGTCCATGGGGGCGTACGAGCCGGTCAAGGAGGCTCTGTCGCCGCTGGGGACGGTTCGGTTCGAGAAGGTGGCGATGCAGCCGGGGATGCCGCAGGGGTTCGGCGTGCTGGGGGAGGATCGGGTGCCGATCTTCGCGCTTCCCGGCAACCCGGTGTCGTCTTTCGTGTCTTTCATGCTGTTCGTACGCCCGGCGCTCGACAGGATGCGTGGGCTTCCCGCGGGCATGCCCGAGCCGGTCACCGCTCGCGTCACCGGGCCGTTGCGGTCGCCGGCGGGGCGCCGGTCGTTCCTGCGCGGTGTGCTGGCCTCCGACGGCACGGTGTCGCCGGTGCACGGGCAGGGGTCGCACCAACTCGCCGCCCTGGCCTCGGCGAACGCGCTGATCGTGGTGGACGAGGACGTGACCGAGGTGCCCGAGGGGACGTCGGTGGAGGTGATCCCGCTGTGAGTGAACAGGGTGGGCTGACCCATGTCGATGAGACCGGGGCGGCTCGCATGGTCGACGTTTCCGCCAAGGACGTGTCGGCCCGGACCGCCACGGCAACGGGGCGGGTGCTGCTGTCCAGCGACGTCGTGTCGCTGCTGCGCTCCGGCGAGGTGCCCAAGGGTGACGCGCTGGGGGTGGCGCGGATCGCGGGGATCATGGGGGCGAAGCGGACGCCCGATCTGATCCCGCTCTGCCATCCGATCGCGCTGCATGGGGTGAAGGTCACGCTGGACGTCGAGGACTGGGGCGTGGCGATCACCTGCCGGGTGAAGACGGCCGACCGCACCGGGGTCGAGATGGAGGCGTTGACGGCGGTCTCGGTGGCGGCCCTGGCGCTGTTCGACATGGTCAAGGCGGTGGATCCGGGCGCGTTGATCACCGATGTACGGGTGGAGGAGAAGCTGGGCGGCAAGACCGGCCACTGGACCAGGGACGCGGAGTGATGCGAGCACTCGTGATCACGGTGTCGAACCGGGCGTCAGCCGGGATTTATGCCGACAAATCCGGTCCACTCCTCGCTGACCTGCTGCGTCGCGAGGCGGGCTGCGAGGTCGTTGACGGCCCCCTGGTGGTGCCCGACGGGGAGGCGGTCGAAGGCGCCCTTCGAGACGGGTTGGCGGAAGGGTACGACGTCATCGTGACCACCGGGGGGACCGGGCTGACGCCCATGGACCTGACGCCGGAAATGACGGCCCGGGTAATCTCCCGGGAAATTCCCGGGATAGCCGAGGCCATACGGCTGGCGAATCGGGAAAAGGTTCCTGCCTCGGTGTTGTCCAGAGGTCTGGCAGGCCAGGCAGGCGACACGTTGATCGTTAATTTGCCCGGATCGTCCGGTGGCGTACGCGATGGCGTCGCCGTACTCGCGCCGATTCTCCAGCACGCGGTCGATCAGATCCGAGGCGGCGATCACCCGCGCTGACCTCGATTCCGTGATCCGTGGCGACATCATGCCCGATGGGGGGATGATGAGGGTGTGGATCGACTTCGTGGCTGGCCGGCGACACTGAACGACGGTCCGGTAGGCCTCCGGCCGCTGCGGCTCGGCGACGTGCGGGTGTGGCGCGAGACCCGGCTGCGCAATGCCGACTGGCTACGTCCCTGGGAGCCGAGCAATCCTGAGACACCGCTGTTCAGGACCGGCCTCGGCCCCTACATCTCCATGGTCGGCACCCTCCGCCGCGAGGCCAGGCAGGGCCTGGCGATGCCCTGGGTGATCACGTACGGAGGGCGCTTCGCGGGACAGCTGACCGTGGGCGCGATCGTGTGGGGATCTGCCCGTTCCGCTCAGGTCGGTTACTGGATCGACGGCGCGCTGGCCGGACAGGGCATCACCCCCACCGCCCTCGCCATGGCCGTCGACCACTGCTTTTTCACCACGGGGCTGCATCGGCTGGAAGCGAACATCCGCCCCGAGAACCAGGCCAGCCGTAGGGTGGTTGAGAAGCTCGGATTCCGGGAAGAAGGCATTCGGCGGCGCCAACTCCACATCGACGGGGCCTGGCGCGACCACATCTGCTACGCGTTGACCGTCGAGGACGTTCCCGGCGGGCTGCTCGTGCAGTGGCGTCGCGCGCGTGAGTCAGCCGCTCATGGAGGGTCTCCCGTCGAAGAGGTTTGACGATCTCGCGACACACCGCACCGAATGCTCGTCAATTAGTGACACGCGGTCTTACGGTGCGTGACGTGAGCACATTGAAGGCGCGACGAGCACACTCGCGTCTTTGTGCTGCCCGGAGGTGGTCGTGAGCAGCGTCCTCCTCTATCTGGCGATCGTCGTGATGTGGCTCTGCGTCCTGATCCCGATGTGGCTGCGCAGGGACAAGACGAACCTCGCCGAGCTGGCCGAACTCGAAGAGCACTACACCGGCGAGCACCAGCTTCCCGACCTCGACAACCTGGACCCTTCGGACGCGGACGAGGACGACGGGGCCGAGGTGGAGAAGGTCGACGTGCGCCAGTTCCGGTTCCGGCGCCGCGCCATCATCGTGGCCCGCCGGCGTCGGCTCCTGTTCTTCACGGCCCTGCTGGTCCTGGCCTCGATGGTGACGGCCGCGGTCGAGATGATCCCGTGGTGGGGCGTGGCTCCCTCCGTGGTCATCATGTTCTCTTACACGGCCTTTCTCCGCATCGCCGTACAAGTGGACAGGGAACGCCGCGAACGAGCCCGCAGGATGCGTGCGGAGCGCCTGCGGCGAGCCCGGGAACAGCAGCGGGCCGCGGAGGATGCCGCCCAGGCCGAGATCATCGATCTCACGTCGCTGCAGACGGACGTCCTGTTCGATCAGTACGCCGAGCCGCCCAAGCGGGCGGTGGGCGACTGAAGGGTGGCGCGAGGACCCTCCGGAGTTTGCTAATCTGGTCGAGTCCTTGGGGATGTAGCGCAGTCCGGTAGCGCACTTCGTTCGCATCGAAGGGGTCAGGGGTTCGAATCCCCTCATCTCCACAAGGGGCCGTTCTTGAAACGGCTGGACTGAAGTTGACGGGATCCCGTCTGATCATCGCGATCAGGCGGGATCCTGCCGTTTCAGGGGTTTCCGAATCGGGTTCGTCCTGGTTTGGGGGCCGCGGAGCGGGTGTCCGGTGAGGCCCGGGTGGTGTCAGGCCACTGGTGGAGGAGCGAGATCCGGCCGTTGGGCATGGCGAAGCCGGCGGTGGGTGGGGTGCTGCGACGGGGTGGTGGGTTTTGCGGCTTATGGGGTGGGTGGTGGCCTGCTCTGGCCTGCGGGTGGTGTGCCGTCGAAGGTCCCGGCTGGAGTCTGCGGAGTGTCGGCGAGTGTGAGGGGCTCGTCTGCGGGCTCGTGGATGCGGCGCCATTGGTCGAGGAAGTGGTCGTTGGCGACGGTGACGAGCAGCGCGACCAGGATGGTCTGGGCGACGCGTCCGTGGGCGAGCCGGGTTTTGGGGTCGCCCAGATCGAGGTCGTGTCCCTTGAGTCCGTCGTTGAGGCCCTCGGTGTTGGCCCGGACGGACTTGTAGGTTCCGATCCAGGCGGGACTGAGGTAGGGCACGTCCTGGCGGAACTTGTCGAGGTGGCCGAGGTCGTCCTTGCGGACGGTGATGGTGTGCTGGTGGCAGATTTTCGGCAGTTCGTCGGCCTTCAGGTCGGGCTGTGGGGGAAGAACGCGAGGTTTGGCCGCCGAGTGAGCGGCTCGTTGCCGGGCGTCGGTGAGGTCGACCGCGGTGGGCCGGCTGGGTTCGCGCTGGTGGAGGCGGTCGAAGCGGGGGCAGGTCAGCGAAGGGGAGGTGCCTGCTGCCGGGCACTGGAAGCGGACGGTGCCGTCGGTGTTCGGGCTCTGTTTGAGGCGCAGCAAGTACGGCTCTCGCGCGCTGATGAGCGCGGTGAGTTCGTCCGAGGGAGTGCGGATAGAGCTGTCGTCCAGACCGGTGGTGGCCTGCGCGAGCCGGTCGGGCATCAGCGGGCAGGCCAGGGAGCCGTCGATGTGCAGGGCGCCGTGGGCGCTGCCCTGCACTCCCCGCTGATCCACTTTGTAATCGAGAGCGAGCTTGTAGCCGAGTTCGCGTGCGGGTTTGGCGAAGTGGCCGGGTTGTTGGTCGGTGTAGGCGCGGTCGACGACGGCGAAGGCGGCGGGCAGGCCGAGCCCGGCCAGTGGGCGCAGAGTGGTGATGGCGTTGGCGCCGATGCGTTTGTGTGGGGTGTCGAGGACCAGGCCGAGCGCCAGTTGCGGGAAGGAGCCGAGCGCCGGGCGGGTGCGGGCGGCGACGGTGAGGGTGGCACTGTAGCCGTACTCGGGTGGGCCGTTTCCGGCCGAGTGATGCCAGCCTGCGGTGATCTCGGTGGAGGCGATGAGTTCTCCGGTGGAGCGGCGGGCGTGGGGTGGGCGGGCGAAGACTGGGGCCGCGGTGGTGTCGATGCCGACGTTGCCGCGGAAGTGACGGAGGTAGCCCCGGCCTTTGGCCCAGCGCACCGGAGTGAGCACCAGCGCGGTGACGATGTCCTGCAGCAGTTCCCGCTTATGCGAGTGTGCGGGGTCGTCATCCTCCCACGCGGCGGCCAGGGCGTCGGCCTGATGCTGGGGCAGACGGGCGCGCCGATCGTGGCGGGCCGGATCCAGCACGGTGGTCAGCCGGTCGAAGGCCCGGTAGAAGCGGCGGGAGGAGGCGAGCACCTGGTGGATATCTTCGGGGTTGATGTCGGGCAGGCAGAGCCGGTGGCGTGCGGTGGCGGTCAGACAGAACGCGGCGATCCGCCAGGCCTCGACGAGAGTGGCCTTGCCGGTGTGGTTGATGGACAGCAGCAGGCAGGTCAGCACCGCGGCGATGGGCAGCCCGGGCGGGCCAGGTCTCGGGCCGAGTTCGGCGTCGATCAGCGGCATGATGCCGGAGTCGTCCAGCATCCGGGCGTAGTGGCTGTGACGGCGTCGGGGATCTGTGCCGTCTGCTTGGCAGGTGGCCGGGGTCGGGTGGCTCGGGCTCGGGTGGTGCGCGGCGGCCAGGCGCGTGGCTTCGCCGTACTCAATTGGCGCGGCCGCGCAGCAGCGCGACCGCGGTAGGCTCGTCCAAGGCGGGGACGAAATGTTGGTAGCGGGCCAGTGCCGAGGCGCTCATCCCGGCCGCGGCGGCCACTACGCCCAGGTCGATGCGGGCACTCAGCAGTTCGACGAGCCAGGAGGAGCGCAACCGGCGCACCGACAGGGCTGGCAGGCCGCCGGTCGGCTGGTGACGGGCTGTCCAGGAGCTGAACAGGTTCTTGGCGTGCCGGGCGGCGCGCCGGGGCCGGAAGATGAAGGCGTCGTCGGGCTGGTCGGCGGCGTGGGCCAGGACGTTCTCCCAGGAAGCGCGGCAGACGATCAACCGGTCTGTGCCGGGGACGGCGACCACGACTGCGCCGCAGGACAGGCGGCGCAGATGCCCGGTGCGGACGGCGGCCACCTCCCCAGAGGTCAGCCCGCAACCGAAGGCGAGCGCCATCAACGCCAGCGCGTCGCCTCTGGCCTGGCCGGGCAGGCGTTCGGCCCAGCCGCGAAGGCGGCCGAGCTGCGCCGGCGAGTACGGCGGGCTGACCGTCTTGGGCGCCTTCATCGGCGGCGGCACCTGTTCGCCACGTTCCAGCCAGGCCAGCGTGGCGCGCATGTGCCGCAGCCAGCTGCGGTAGGTCTGCACCGAACTCGGTGCCAGATCGGTGCAGCCGGTCAGGACGAACGCGTCGATCGTCTCATGCCGCAACCACACTTCCGGGTCATCCGGCAGGCCGGAGCGGTGACACCACACGGCCAGCCGGGTGGTCGCGGTGAGCAGCCGTTGCACCCGGTAGGGGGAGCGGTCGGCGCTGGCGGCGACCAACATCCGCACGTGCCCGGCGATCTGTTCCCATTCCGGCGGGGCCTGTTGTGGCCGGTAGCTGGTGATCGTGGCGGAGGTTTCCGCGTCGAGGGTCACACCCCATCCATAGCGGCAGAACAATCTGCCGTTACGGAGGGCGACGACATCTACCGAAAGGAGCCGTTTGTCATGGTCGGAGGACGTGGACGTTCCCGCTCTCCCCGGGAGTTGGCCGACGACCCGGAGAACTGGCCCCACGCGGACCTGTCCGGCCATCCGGCCACCGCCGTCGTCCAGGCCATCGCCGCGGCTCTGCAAGGAGTGATGGCCGAGCGAGGGCTGAGCTTCCGCCGTCTGGCCGAAGTTAGTGGGGTGAACCGGCAGACCGTCAACGACGTGGTCGTCGGGCGTTGCTGGCCGGATGTGGCCACCATCGCCCAACTGGAGGTCGGCCTGGCCGTCCGGCTGTGGCCCACTTCGCCCACCGGGACCGGTGGAAGCTGACCCGCGCCGGATCCCTTCTCGCCCTGGTGAGGGCATCGTCGATCCTTCCCCGCCCCTGCCCTGCCGATCGCAGGGCAGGCGAAATCCAGGCTCGACGCCTCCCCAAGAGGCTCCATTCGAGTTACTCTCGGGAGTGCGCGAGCCACTGTCAGTTAGAACCTGGAGGGTGCTCACGCAACCTCGGGTGCCGCCGAGGGCCTAATCTCGGCGGCACCCTGCTCGTCCGGTCCCGGCGCCCACGACCGTCGTTGAGCGTCTGACCTGCGATGTGTCTCTTGCTCTATGCCTCGTCGTTGGCGACTCCCCCCAGTGCGTGGCCATTGATGCCCGGGGCGATGGAGAACAGGCCCGGCTCGTGCTGGGTCAGCCAGCCCAGCGCCGTCAGCCGCTTGAGCCGTGCTCGGGTGGTCTCCACTCGCCCCCGCACGTCGGGCTCGCCCAGCGCTTGAGCCACTTCCTTGGCACGCATCGTCCGCCCGGAACTCGCCATGATCACAACGACCTGCTTGTCGAGCCCGGCGACCGGTTTCGGCGCCGGCGCGGCCTTCTCCGGCGAGGCGTGCGTCGGGGCGTCAGGCGTTCCGCCAGAAGGCGCTTGCTCGGGCCGGGAACGCCCGGCCAGCATCGGCGCAACCACCCTTCGGGCGGTGGCCAGGTCGCTCAGTCGCTCTTCCAGGGCCGCCACCTGCTCACGCAACGACTCAAGTTGCCCGCGGACGGACTCCTCGTCCGCAGTCAGCTGCTCTAGCAGCGATGCTTCGCCCAACGTCATGCCCGACCTCCACGTACTGGCGCCGTGCGCAACCCGCAGAAACCTGTGATTGCAAAGAGTCACGTAGTGCCTGCAAACCGTAACTGTAGATGGCTTTGCGGCTCACGTGAAGAGACACATCTGCAGCGGCCCCTCACAGCCGAGCACAGCTCTCCCTTTGCGACTACAGAGCCGCCGGGTGGCTGCCGTTGACGTCGGCTTGTAAGCCTTTGATCGCTTCAAACCAAGTATGGGTGTAGATCGACGAAGGGAGCATGGCCGGTGCGTCGCAAACAGGCGGAGTTCGCCACAGACTCCGTGGCGTTCGAAGCCTTCTACCGGCGGCACGTCGAGGGAGTCACGCGATTCCTCGCCCGCCGGGTCGATGACCCCCATGCGGTCGCGGACCTGGTGGCGGATGTGTTCCTTGCGGTGATGGAGTCCGCTCACACCTACCGGCCGGGACGGGGCAGCGAGGTCGCGTGGCTGTACGGCGTAGCACGCAACACGCTCTCGGCCGAGCGGCGCCGGGCCTTGAGGGAGTCCCAGCTGACCGACCGAGTAAGCAGGCGGCGGCCGCTGGACGGCGACGACATCGCCCGGCTGGAGGAGCGGATCGACGCGGAGCAGCCCGCTCGGCGGGCCTTCCAGGCCATGGCCGACTTACCTGAGGGGGAACGCGCCGTACTGGAGTTGGTCGTCCTCGACCAGCTCACCGTTACCGAAGCCGCGAGCTCCCTCGGTATCCGGTCAGGGACCGCCATGGTCCGGCTGCATCGCGCGCGCCGAACGCTCAAGGAAGTGCCCTTCGTCATGGAAGGAAACGGCAAATGAGTTTCGAGGAGCAGTTGCTGATGGATCTGAAAGTCGAATTCGCCGCGCGGGCCGAACGCCGTCGCCGGACCGTTCGTCGTATTTTCGTGGCAGCGGCGATGGCCGGCCTCGCCGCCGCGGCGGCCGTCGCCGTACCGCTGGTGACCGGCACGGAGAGCCCGGCGTACGCGGTGAGCAAGAAGGCGGACGGCACGGTGGGGGTCGAGATCCGTGAGTTCAAAGACGCCGATCAACTGGAGCGGGACCTGCAGGCGGCGGGCGTCAAAGCGGACGTCACGTACCTCGAGTCCGGCCAGCAGTGCGAAAAGAACAGAGGAATGAGCTCTCTTCTGCCAGAAGGGGCCATTCACATGCGGGAGGGCGGACTGGACATCGATCCCCAACTGCTCGACAAGGACAAGACGCTGGTCCTGGAGTTCGCCGGGAACGAAGAGGAAGTTTCCGCAGCGGAGCCGCCGAAGACGGGTAAGACCTGGTGGGTGCTCACGACGCTGATGATCCCCGGCAAGGTCGGTCCGTGCGTCGTCGTCGACAAAACGGACTGGGACGACGTTGATGGCCCGCAGGGCCAACCTCCAGCGGGAAGCTAGCACTCCGATACGGCGACGCCCGCGCTACCGTCCAGTCCGGCACCACGACCCAGGGCGCGGGCTTGCTCAGAGGCGGCGACAGTGGCCCGGCCTGCGAGCGGACCGCGCAGCGCGCGGGTACGAGGATCGTCACCCGGCCGTGGCCGCGGCCAGGCGACGAGGGTGCCCCTCCTCTGCCACACGCGTGAAGTCTTCCACCCTGGGGAAAGCGGTGCGACCGAAGATTGCTAGGGGCTGGGTGGACATTCACCGTATGAGCCGTCTGGGAAGCGATCATCGTCGTGTTGGGAAGCGATCTTGACAAGCCTGTCTTATCGCAGGCCAGGCACACTCGTGAACACCCCTTGCAGGAGCGTCGTCACATGCTTTCGCCAAGGGTTGGAGCAGCTGATGAGAAGTACCACGCGCAGCGCCCCTTGCCTCGAGCGCGTCAAGCGCGGTCACGGCCTCTAAGCCGTAACCGCGCCTAGCATGCTGGGCCGCCCATTCGACGAGGGGTACATGTCGATGAACATCGCCTCGGGAAACAACGCCTGCCGATGTTCGGCCAAGAACGCGAACACGCTGCCCTCAGGGATCAACGCCCGGCAGGTCTGCCACACATCCGGCCCGACCGGCTCACCGGCCGCCATGCCCTGCATAGCACCGAGTCTGACCCCATCACCGCCAAAGCGGAACCAGCACTCAACATCTTCAGCGCACTTCTAGTGTCCTGAGTCAGTAATTCGCCGACAATATGAGGCGAGGGCGTCGAGGATCTCTTCGGCGGTCTTGGCCCAGACGAAAGGCTTGGGGTCGTCATTCCAGGAGGCGATCCAGGTGCGGATGTCTTTCTCCAGCGCTTGGACCGTCTTGTGGACGCCGCGTCGTAGCTGCTTGGTCGTCAGTTCGGCGAACCAGCGTTCCACCAGGTTCAGCCAGGATGAGCCGGTCGGGGTGAAGTGCAGGTGGAAGCGCGGGTGTGCCAGCAACCAGCGTTTGATCGCGGGCGTCTTGTGCGTGGCGTAGTTGTCGCAGATCAGGTGGACCTCAAGCTCGGTCGGGACCTCCTTGTCCACCTTGATCAGGAACTTCTTGAACTCCACTGCGCGATGCCTGCGGTGCAGGGAGCCGATCACCTTGCCGGAGATCACGTCCAGAGCCGCGAACAACGTGGTGGTGCCAGCCCGGACATAGTCATGGGTGGCTCGCTCGGGCACGCCGGGCATCATCGGCAGCACCGGCTGAGATCGATCCAGCGCCTGGATCTGCGACTTCTCATCCACGCATAAGACCAGCGCCCGCTCCGGCGGATCTAGGTACAGACCGACCACGTCATGCACCTTCTCCACAAAGAACGGATCGGCTGACAGCTTGAACGTCTCCGACCGATGCGGCTGCAGGCCAAAGGCCCGCCAGACACGCGACACCGTCGACTGCGACAGGCCCACCTGCTTGGCCATGGACCGCGTCGACCAGTGCGTGGCGTTGGCGGGCTTGGTCTCCAAGGTGCGCGCGATCAGCTCCGCCACCTGCTCATCGCTCACCGTCCGCGGCCGCCCCGGACGCGGCTCGTCGGCCAAGCCCGCCAGCCGCTCCGCCAGGAAGCGCCGACGCCACTTCGAGACCGTCTCGCGCGATACCCCGACCTCCTCCGCCACCACTTTGGTGGACACGGGCAAGCCGTCCTCACCGATCGCATCACACGCCAGGATCAGCCGGGCCCGCAACGCCATGTCCTGGGCGCCCTTGCGCCGCCGTACCCACCGCTCAAGCTCAGCCCGCTCGCCATCGGTCAGATGCAGCGGCTCGACCTTCGGTCCCGGACGTCCCATAGCCAAGAACCATAGACGAATTACTGACTCAGGACACTAGTCGATTGCGGCTTCCTCGTACGGAGTACGTGCCTCAACGGGTGGCAGCAGGTCGCGCAGTCCCTGATTGTCGGCAGGGTTGATCCACAGGCTCGTCCTCAGGACTGTTGCGGCGTTGTCAAAGTCGCCGAGTCGCCACCACGCGAGCGCGAGGCCGAGGCGGGCACGCATGAAGGGACGATTCTCGATCCGTGACCAGGGCAGGACGCCCGCCAAGCGGGTCGGCAGGCTCAACTCGCCAACGGCGACCCCGGTTTGGTAGTAGCCCAAGGCCTCCCCGGTCGCGTCGGAGCGTCGGCGTTTGGCCGTGGGAGAGGTGCCGGTGAAGGCCTCCGCGCGTTCGAGCGCTTCGTTGCCGGAGTGCGCCCAGGCGTCGATGTCCCGGTAGTTGGCGTTGCGGATTCGCTTCAGAGCCATCCGGTATGCGGCCTCGTCGCCGGTACGGCCGCGCTCGTCCAAGGCCAGATCCAGCGGGACACCGCTGTCAGCTCCGACGTACGGCTCCGGCATCCGCCAGGTCTCGCGCACGCCGGCGGCCTTCACGCGCTTCCACCAGGACCACTGCTGCGCCTCCCGGACGAGTGCCTCGTCATACTCTTCCGGGTCCAGGTCCCAGCCGTCCGTCAGCGGGTTGTAGCCGTCGTCTGGCGACCGCCGGGCCGGCATCTCTCCGGCATTGCTGACACGGATGATAACCATGCGCGTCTCCGCCGAGGCGTAGTGCGCTGTCATCTCGTGAAGCCACACATACCGCGCCGCCGGATCGGCCTCCGCGGGAGCCCCGACAGTGATCACCCGGGTCATGTCCTCAATGATCCGGCGCACGACATCTTCGGCCTCGTCATCCTGTAGAGGACAGGAGAACCGTCTCTGGATGCGGGGTCCCGCGACGTGCATGAACAGTGTGTCGTGGTTAAGCCCTGTGCGCTCGGCCAGCACAGCGATCAGCTGGTCATCCGCTGTGATCATGAAGCCGCTCCCTTCCGGCGCAGCCGCTGTTGGTGGCGAGCCTACGGGCCTGGAGGGCGTGACCGGCATCGAACTCACGATGAGGTCGTGGGTTCTGGCGGTACCTCTACTGCCCAGCCTGAGCTGAGCCCTAGGATGGGCGGCGGCAAGCCGCGCACGCCCCCGGGCCGTCGTCGAGGTCCCACGCCTTCGCCGACACCGATTCCCGGTTTCAAGGGCTTTCGAGTCCCGCGTCAGTTTGACGCTGCTCGGATTCGGTCCTGACGATCCGGCGGTCGGCGTGGGGGACCGCCGGGGACGTGAGCCGATCATGCCCAAGAACCAGTCCACCGCTGCGCAGCGCGCCCGTCGGCTGCAAGCCGCCCAGGGCGGCAGGTACACCGACCTCTTGCACGGGCTCGCCGCCCCGGCCAGCGCGAGTGCGGCGCTGCGCGCGGACGCCTGGCTGCAGACCCTCCTGCAGCACCTGCAGGAGCTGGGCTGGCCAGCCTCCCCGCTTGATCTGCAATTCGGCCAGTACCACGCTTACTGCGGCCCAGTGCAGCTGCAGGTCGGACGCGAGGTTGATGATATCGACGCCGAGGCGGACGATGCCGACCCCGACGATCCCCGGTGGGCGCAGGCACCTTTGTGGCTGGGTGTGCTCGCGCCGGATGAGGCCACCGTCGATGACCTCGAGACAGGGGCTCGCGCCGACGCCGAGACCCCGCATCAGATCGCCGCGCGCGTGGACGCCGAACTGGCCGAAGCACGCTGGCGGCGAGTCCAGGCCGCGGAGCCGTACTCGACGACGTCGTGCCCCATCTGCGGCGACCGCTACGTCGATCACCATCTGCTGGCCACCAGCGCCGAGGGGGAATACGGTCTGTCCAGCGTGCGTGTGGGACGCCGATCAACAGTGGAAGGCCGACCTGCCGTATCTGGCAGTGCAGATCGACCGGCTGCTGCGGGAGGATCTGTCCGCACCGGCCGGTTGGGCCGCGGTTGCTGCGGTGCTCGCCCTGACGTGCGGGGCGAACCTAGGCCGTCGGCTGGAGCGCGAATTGCAGCGGCGCCGCGGCTGGCCGCTGGTCATGGAGTGGTGGGACCAGCCGCTGGAGCGGTCCTGGATTTGGCTGCCGCCACACGAGCGGAGGCACCCGGCCTTCGCCCGCCTGGGTGCTGGGGCGAGCCTGGCCGCGATCATCGAAGCGCTGCAGCGCCACGACCCTACCTTGCCCCAGCAGGCCCAGCGGTTGTGCCGGGACGCGCAGGTGCGCTGGCGTCCAGCCCTGTGGCCCGCAGCCATCGCCTACGCCGCGGCGTTCACCACCCAGGCCGCCGAACGGGACCGGCACCGCAAACCCGTCCACGTCGTCGACTCCACCAGCGACGGCCTATCCCAGATCCGTCCGCCGTTCGCGGTCACCGGCGACGCGATCAACGTCGAGGGCGGGCTCCAAGAACTCCTGGAATACCTGCTGTTCCCGCTGCTGCTCGGCCACGGCCTGCGCGACGAACCACGAGAGCCGCGCTGCATCTACGGCATCGAGCCCGATGATGACCGCCCCGAGCGGTCCCGGTCGGACGCCCGCATCACACACGAGGTGGACCGGGCCAATCAGATCGCCGTTGTGCTCGGCCAGATCCCCGGTGTCCCGAACGCGCAGATGATCTGGGACGGCGCGGCCCCACCGGCCCGCAACGGCGCACCCCTGGGCGCGACCGCCCCGGTCCACGCAGGCATCAGCGAGATCCGACAGGCGGCGCGGATCCAGGTTGCCGGGCAGATGTACGACGAAGCCGGGCCGATCGCCATGATCGCCGACGAGGCCTGGGAGAGGGCTGGATGGTGGATTCCGTCTGATGACCCGGCCTACGCCGTCCGCCAAGCCCACGCCTTCCTCCGGGGCCGCCCGCTCGTCAACGTGCTCTGGGCCGGCCACCGCGGCATGTACCCCGAACCGACCTGGATCCCCGTGCGGGTGATCGCAGTCAACGAACACGGCACCGGCTTCGGAGACGTGCCAGGACTGCACGTGCTCAACGGCGAATCTCTCCTCAGCATGCGACTGTCCGACATCGCCCTGGTCCGCCGCGCCGACCCCACCCCGATCAACGCCGGATCAGCGCCGGCCGCCGCCGAAGAAGGCACCCGATACGACACCGCGTACGTGATCGATCCGACCGCCGAGCAGGCCTGGCGGCTGGTCGGCCACAAAATCCACCAGCTCGCCCACGATGATCCCCAGGCATGGCGGGCCTTGGACCACTTGGCCTCCAAGTGCCGCGAACGCATGTGGACGCTGCCCACCGAACACGGCCAGGACGTCACCGTAGCGCTGTGGCTGCGGCTGAGCGACACCGAGGTCGCCTGCGACGACCCATCCTGCCAAGCCCGCATCATGTACCTGACCGACGACGGCACGAGCGATGGCGGGCACCCGGCCTCCGGACCCCTGCCCGAGTTCGCCCGCAACAACGGCCTGGCCTACTTCACGTTCACTACCCACCCACACGAAGACGCCTGGGCGGCGTCGAAAGACCCTGCAGCCTGCGCCTGGATGTACACCGCCCTCGCCCTGTACGGCGGATTCATGCGCGTCGACTGGATGGACTTCTCCGCTTCCGATGCGGTCTCCATGGGCCGCGCCGCTTGGGAAGTGCGCGACTACCAGGAGACGGAGATCCGCCGCGTCGTGATCACGAGCAGACCTGACGGCCTCAGCCAGACCGAAACCGGCGACCCCGACTACGCCTGGCCGCCGCTGCCGCCGGAGATCGCCGCCGAGCTCGAGCAGAAATCACGAGCACGACAGGCCCGCTAGCCTGCCCGCCGCGGTTAGGACGCCCGCCCAAGCTCACCGATGCCGAATTCCTTACTCTGGCGGTGGCCCAGGCCCTGCTTCGGCATCCACTCCGAGGCCCGCTGGCTCCGCTACGTGCCCAAGCACCTGCCCGGCGCCTTCCCCTATCTGCCCGGCCAATCCGGCTATAACAAGTGCCTGCACAAGGCCCTGCCGCTGCTCAAACGGGCGATCCGGGCCCTGGCCTGCGACACCGACCTGTGGCACGACCCACTCTGGGTCGTCGACTCCACCCCCGTTGAATGCGGCCGCTCCCGCCCTACCACCCGCCGCTCGGAACTGGCCGGCTGGGCCGGCTACGGCTACTGCCGTTCCCACGCCCGCTCGTGCGGCCGAGGCTGGCCAGGTGCTGGTGGCGGCTCTTGGCCTGGAGTTCGGGCGCGCTACGGCCGGCCTCGGGGAGGTGCTGCAGGGCAATGTGGCGGAGCTGGGGCAGGGTCCAGCTGTCACTGTAGGGATCGAGTTCGGTGGAGGCGGTCTTGAACAGGTGCTCGGCGCGGGGATAGGACAGGCGGCCGCGCCTTGCGACGAGGCAGATGGCGGCGGCGGGCGCGGGGCAGCCGGAGGTGGGAGCGCGCCCGCCGGCCAGGAAGACGGGGCCGGCCTGGCGGCCTTGGCGCAGGCGGGGCAGCAGGCGGGCGGTGGCGGTGGCCCAGTGCATGTATTCGAGGGCGCCGCCCGTGGATGTGACGCGGGCGCGTCCCGAGGGCTAAGCCGGGATGAGGGTCTAATCCTTGTAGCGCCAGTCCAGGCGGCCTTTCTCCACGCCGGGCTGCCAGCCGCGCACCGGCTCGCCCCGTTCCAGGGCCCGGGCGGTGACCTTGAGCAGGGCCAGGTAGGAGGGCCAGATGTCGCCTTCGTCCGTGTGCAGGCCGTCTTCGCTGTGGAAGCTGCCGGTGCGGCCGGTGTCCGGGTCGACGAACAGGTTGCCGCCGGTGATGTCGTAGCCGAAGGGGATCAGGCGGCCGTGCCACCAGTACGGGCTCAGCTCCGGGTCCTCGAGTGTGATGTCGCAGTTCCCCTGCCAGTCGCGCTGCATGCCGCGTACCGACATGGCGTTGTAGATCGGCGGGAAGGAGAAGCCCCAGTCACTCGCCCCGTCGTGGCGTAGCAGCGAGGCCCGCAGGTCGTCGGGGAAGCGCGCGCCCATGGCGGCCTCGGCCCGCGCGATCGCCAGGGGCGTGGCCGGCGGGCGCAGGCTCTTGTACGTGCCGGGCGCGTGCCGGGCGAGCCAGCGCTCGATGCGCCGCCAGGTGGCGTTCACCTCGGCGGTGACGGCGGCTCGCGGGGTGCGCAGGACGGGGGCGCGGCGGGCGGGCAGGCAGCCGGTGGCGCGCTTCTCCGCGTTCGTGGGCGGCTGCGGGGTCGGTGTGGGGGTGGGGGTGGGGGTGGGGGTCGGACGCGGCCCGCCCGCGCACCCGCCCGGCAGCGGCGCGGGCTCCGCGGCCCAGCGCAGCTCGCAGCTCCCGCTCACCGTCGCGTACGACCCGCCGATCGCGGCGCCGCCCTCCAGCGCGGCGGCCAGCGCCTCCAGCATTGCGGCGTGCGACGGGAAGCCCATCGGGCCGTCGTAGCGGAGCCGCTCGCCGAAGGCGGCCTCCCCCACCCGGCCGGTGCGGGGCTCGACGAACAGCTCGCGTCCTGAGGCGTCGCTGCCGGTCGGCAGCAGGCTGCCGTGCCAGATGCCGTGCTCGGGGTCGGCGTCCGCCAGGTCACCCGCGATGACGAGGCTCTGGCAGTTGCCCGTGTTGATGTAGTCGATGTCGTTGACCTCCAGCAGGCCGTACCCGCCGGGGAGCCGGAAGCCGTCGCCCAGGTTGCCGTCCGCGCCGTCGTGGCGCAGGTAGGAGGCGTACAGGTCGTCGGGCAGGCGGTGGCCCGCGTAGTGCTCCCACTGGGCCAGGCGCTCCGGCTCGGCGCCGAAGCGCAGCTTGCGCAACGTGGCCGACGCGTGCGCGCCGAGCCAGCGCTCGATCCGGTCCCACGCCGCGCTGACGCGGGCGGCGAGCGCCGGGTCGGGGGTGCGGACGGCGAAGCTGGTCGGCTCGGGCTCCGGCAGCACCTCCCCGGCCTCCCGCTCCCGCTGCCGCTGCCCGACGTAGAGCGGCGGGCAGCCGACGGAACGCGCCTCCTCGGGCGTGAGCATGGCGGCCGCGATGGCGGCGTCCCGCTCCGGCGAGCCGCAGGACATCGTGTCATCGACGAAACCGCAGAAATAGCTCTCATCGTCGAGATGCGCATCGGAGGCCAGGCAGCCCAGCAGCAGGGCGGCCGCGAGCCCAAGGGCGAGAGGCCGAGGTAAGCCGATCATGAACGCGTACGATACGGCAGCGCGCCGACAGATCGCCGGGGCGCGGCCTCTGGTCTTGGTCCATGGCCTTCGTCGTAGCCACAGGCGCCACCGGCAAGCTTGGCGGGCAGCGCCGGGCGGCGAGCGGGGCGGCCTCGCCGCGCAGGCCGCGCAGCCACCAGAACCAGGACAAGGTCGCGAGCAGCCGCGACGCCGGCAGCGGGTCGGCGGTGACGGCCCAGCCCAGTGCGGCCAGCAGGTTGCCATGCTCCGCGCCCAGCCGGGCGAGCCAGTTCAGCTGGTCGGGCCCTCGCAGGTGGTGGTCGGCGGCTTCGGCCAGCGCGGTGAAGCACTCCGCGTGCGCCCGCAGGCATTCCGCCCGCTCCCCGATCTCGGCGAGCCGCTCCGCGCAGTACTCACGCACCGTCTCCAGCATCCGGTACCGGCCGTCGTGTGCCTCGACCAGCGACTTGTCGACCAGGCCGGCCAGCACACCCGCCACATCGTCGTACCCGACCGGCCCGTCCAGGCCGCAGACCTGCTCGGCGTCTGTCAGGGTGGCGCCGCCAGCGAACACGGTGAGCCGGCGCGCGAGCGCCTGCTCATGCGCGTCGAGCAACCCCCAGCTCCAGTCGACCACCGCGCGCAGCGTCTGATGCCGCGGCGCCGCGGTGCGCTCGCCGCGGGACAGCAGTTTCGCGGCTCAGCCCGGATCTCGCCCTGTTCGTCGCGCCGCAGCACGTGCGCACCTCGTGCCCGTACGCACAGGGCGCCTTCCTCGTCCCAGGAGAAGGCGCAGGTGATGCCGGCGAAGGTGGCGTCGACCAGCTTCCGTACCCGCCACGGCCGGAGGCGCAGATCGCCGCCGTCGGGGTCTTGCCAGCCGAACCCCATGCTCCCGGCGGAGGCACACGCGGCGACGACCGGCTCCCAGTTCACGATCAGTCCGACCGCATCCGCTCCCACGGTCGAGATTGTACGAACACCGGGGCCCTATCCTCACCGGCAACTATGAGCGGCGGATGCCGGATCGGAGGCCGTCAGAAGAATCCGGCAGGGCCGCCGGTGCGGGCCCTGCCGGATGCCTTCCATCAGTCTCTGCAGGGACTCGAGGACCAGCTGATGTAGCCGGCGAGCCTGCCCCAGGTCGAGACCTCACCGTCGCAGAATTCCGTCTTGACCCCCACCAAGTTGGTGCGCGCGGCGTCGGAGAAGTACTGAGTGTTGCACTCGTAGCCGGCCGGGCAGCGAGGGGCGGCCTGCGCGGCGGACGGTACGGTGGCGAGCGTGGCGGCGGCCAAGACCGTGACGGCCAGTACGCGACGGATCATGAATTGTCCTTCCTGATCGCGGGAAACGGCGGGGAATCAGCTGCAGGGGGTTTCGGACCAGTCCTTGTATATGGTGCGCACGCCCCATGCGTAATAGGAGCCGTCGCAACCCTCGACGCTGCCGCCGACGACCTGGGTGCCGATGCCGTCGGAGTAGTACGTGGTGACGCATGCGGAGCCGAGCGCGCAGGCCCTGGCCTGCGCGGGACCGGCGGGGAGGGCGACGAGGGCCGTCGCGGCCAGGGCCGCGGCGACGAGTGCACGACGGATCATCAAGAGTCCTTCCCGAACGTGGAACAGGGGGTGCCCCGACCCTCGTGACGCGGCAGGCAAACCTGCGCGGTCGGCCGGGGAGCGGACAGACGAATGTGGGTGGCTGGAGGAGCAGGCGGGGCCCATGGAGAAAGCCTTGCCGGAGGCAGACGGATGCTCGGTCAGAACGGAGAAGGTCTGGCAGGGACCGCGCATGCCCGAGTTACGGGTGATCCAGCGACTTCATGAGCGGCCCAGCCGATGATCGAAATGATGCGGCCTGTAGGACGAAAACGCAAGGGGGGCTCATATTCCACCACGCCCTGTAGAACAACGATCACGTTTATTGCATAAGCCAGGCGACTCGCCACGCGTCCCTGATTTTCGGAACACTAAATAGTGGTTTTCGGACCCGCTGGGCTGGTGATCGCCTGCCCAGCGTCAAGCCTCGCAGGGCAACGGACTGATCAAGCAGGGTCACCTGGGCCTTTCCGCAGGACACCGTGGCATGGCACGCGCGCCGATTGCGGCCTCCAAAATAGCCACTTTCTCAACGCCTCGTCGTCAACTCGCTGATTGACACCGCCATTGGCTGATTAGCTGAAGTTCGTCGTCCTTTTGCGGTAAAGCATGTTGCAAGACCGACATCTTCGCAGAGAGCACAAATGCGGCAGGCCGACCATGCTTTTTGTGGCGTATTGACCACTCGTCTTGACGAGGCCTATATTCCAGCCACTGCAAAGCAACTTGGCCGTGCCCGTCACGAGTCCGTGGCCTGCCGGGCGCGGAGAGCCCGGAGCTTGTGGCGGTTGCCGCAGCGCTCCATCGCGCACCAGCGCCGGGCGCCGGGGCGGGACGTGTCGACGAACACCAGCGGGCAGTTGTCGCTCGCGCACTCGCGGATGCGCTCGGAGAGCGGCCCGGAAAGCAGTTCGATCATCTCGCGCGCCAGCAAAGCGGATAAATGGGAGGAAGCGGCATCTTGTGGTTGATCCGGATGGGCTTCAGGTGATGGTCATGGTCACCCCGGCCGACACCCCCGACCGGGACTGCGCCCGCGAACTGCTGTTCCGGCTGCGCCTGACCCACCCCGAGATCACCCTGGTCTGGACCGACTCCGCCTATGCTGGATCGCTGATCGAGTGGGCCCGCACCTTCTTGGACCTCACCGTCAAGGTGGTCTCCCGGCCGCGCGGCGCCCAGGGCTTTGTCGTGCTGGCCAAGCGCTGGGTAGTCGAACGCAGCCTGTCATGGGTGCTACGCGCCCGCCGCAACATCCGCGACCACGAGCGACTGCCGCAGCACAGCGAAATCATGATCACCTGGTCGGCGATCAGCCAGATGACACGCCGCCTCACTCGCAGCGCCCGCGCCAGGAGGTCCTGGAGCAAGGTTTCGTGACCGCGCGATTGCGGGCTAGCCTGCCTCGGAACCCAGCAAACGAGACAGGCCGATCCGCAGCCATATGGCCACGAAACCCCTTAGTGAGCGCCCCTCATGGGATCTCGAACCGAGCAATGCCTGAACTGCGAAGCACCGCTGTCCTCGCCCACCGGCCGCGGCGGGCGGCCCCGCACCTACTGCTCCGACGCCTGCTGGTGGGACTTCGGCAGGACCCGCGCCAGGCGCTGGCGCCCGATCACCCAGCGCCACCAACGCCAAGACGACACCCGCAAGCAGCGCCGTCATCTCCGTAACCAGGCTGAACACCTCGCTCAGGCAGCCGGGAAGCTGGCCCTCGACCTGCACGCGGAAGACCTCGCCCTGCCCACCCAGCAGACTGGCTGGAAATCCGGGCCGATCGCCGGCTACGCCGCGGCCGCGCTGCCCCTGCTCGCTCAGGCCCGCGCCGTCCTGGCCGCGGCCGTCGCCGCCGATCGGGCGGCCGGCGCCACCTGGGACGAGATCGGCGCAGTTCTGGATGTCAGCCCTGACACCGCCGCCCGACGCTACCGCACCTGACGGCGAGCTGGCACCTCATCGAGCGGCGCTCACGCACTGATCGAGAAAGCCTTGGCGCGTACAGCCGTCGGGATGGTGAGATGGCACGATGATCAACCACGACGAGGCGGCTGTCCGACCGTTGACATTGGCTTGGGTGAGCCGGCACCTGGAGGTCGGCGAACGGATAGTCAAAACCGAGGCGCTACGCGGCGGCATCACTGCTGACATGCGGAGGCTGACCATCGGCACGCAGGACGGAAGCACGCGCGACCTAGTGCTGCGGAGCTTCGTCGACCCGTTCTACGTGGGGGCCGCCGAGGACTGGCTGAACAGGGAAACGGGCGCCCTGTCCCTGCTCACGAGGACCGGCGTGCCGGCTCCCGAACTGGTCGCGGTTGATCCAACCGCCGCGCATTGCGAGTATCCGTCGCTCTTGATGACACATCTAACGGGCCGGACAGTCCTCGACGATGAGGGAGTGGAGACGCGCGTCCCACTGCTGGCCCGTCAACTCGTGGCCATCCACGCGCTGCGGCCCGCCGAGCGGCCCCGGAAGTATGTGACGCTTACGACCGCCGACACCGTCGTGGTTCCGAAGGGCGCCGACGCGGCGGTATGGGCCGCGGCGATCGACGTGATCCGCAGGCCCACGCCGCCCTATGAAGGGCGATTCCTGCACCGGGACTTCCAGCCCGGCAACGTGCTGTTCGCCATGTCGCCCCCAAGCCCGGCAGGTGCCCGGATCACCGGCGTCGTCGACTGGGCCGCGACCTCATGGGGCCCGGCAGACCTCGATGTCGCGCACTGCTCCACCAATCTCGCGCTGCTGCACGGACCGGCGTGGGGTCTGCGGTTCGCTGAGGCGTATGAGGAAGCCGGCGGGGTACTGGCTGCAACCACGAGCGAGCGGCTGTACTGGCAGGTGCGGGACGCGCTGGCCTGCTCAGAAGAAGTGCAGTCGGTGTCGCAGCCATGGCGGGAGGCAGGCAGAACAGAGCTAACGACGCGATCCGTGGAGGAGCGGCTGGACGCCTATGTCATCGCCCTGATGGACGCGCTGGGCTGAGCCCTGGCGGTCCGGGTGCAGCCCGACCCCATCGGAGGTTCGAAAACAACCTCTAAGGAGCTTTTGAATATTTCTGTACTAAATAAGGGTTTTGTCCTGGTTGGGTGGCCGATAGAAACCGGCGCATGGCCACGCCTCTCCACCAGCACAAACACGCCCGCACGCGCCTCCGTGGCCCGATCGATCCGGAACTGGCCAAGAGCGTGGACAGCTTCCCCTCAGGCAAGCCCGGCCAGTGGGCCTACGAACCCAAGCTGGACGGGTTCCGCGCGCTCGCGGTCATCGACAGCGACCGCGGAGTGTATGTGCAGTCAAGGCGGGGCGCCCGCTTCAACGAGATCTTCCCTGAGGTGGTGTGGGCCGTCTACCAGCACGTCCCCGAGCGGACCATCCTGGACGGCGAGATCGTCCGATGGAACTCCGCGGGTAGGCTCGACTTCGGCGCGCTGCACCGTCGGAACGTAGCCGGGCGCCGCCGAGCCGCGGCCCTCGCCAGTTCTGAGCCGTGCCACTACGCCGTGTTCGACCTGCTGCGCCTGCACGGGCAGGACGTGACGGGTCTGTCGCTGCGCGAGCGCCGCGCTCTGCTGGAGGAACTGTTTGCGCTCATCCCGGCGGCCGGCGTTCTCGCTCTGGGCATGCAGACGCTCGTCGAGGCTGAAGCGCGAACCTGGTACGAGTCGATGCACGTGGCGGGAGTCGAGGGGCTGGTCATCAAGCCGACCGGATCCCGGTATGAGAGCGGGGTGAGAGGGTGGTTGAAACTCAAGCGCAGAGCCAGCGCGGAGGCCGTGGTAGGGGGTTACATCGGCCGTGTAAAGCGGCCGAGCGGCCTGCTGCTCGGCCGGTACGACAGCGCCGGACGGCTACGCGTGGTGGGCCGGACCACCCAGCTCACCGCGAGGGCAGCCGCCGAGATCGCCCCTCTGCTCAGCCCAGCGGCTGGTGCGCATCCGTGGCCGACGACACTGCCTCCCGGCTGGGCTGGCAGCCCCTACGGCCAGACAGACCCCATCACCTACACCCAGGTGGAGCCCGACCTCGTGGTGGAAGTCCTCGCCGATACGGCCAAGGAAGGTCACCGGCACCGACACCCCGTCAAGTACCTGCGACCTCGCACCGACCTTGATCCTTTGCAGGTGATCGAGGAGCGCGACGTCGGGGCATAAGGTGCCGCGTGGGTCATCCCTGAAGCCGGAAGAGCAGACCACCCGACGCATACGCTTCCAGCCGAGAACAGAGACGAGCCCGACCGGCATCCACACCCGGCTCTCCACAAGTCGCGAAGGTCGTGGTGACGTGTCCCCATCCCGTGGCGGCCCAAGGAGTCGGAAATGGCTGCACCCCGGAGCGGTAGCGCGTGGTGCATAGATCACATTCGCGTCGAAGATTCCCCCGCGCCGTGTTCTGTCTGGGATGACACCGTACGGGCGTGACACCGGCGATGGGCCGGGGCCGGACGTTTCGGTTCCGGCCATGGTCCTCAGCAGCAGATCTGATAGCTGCTCGGGATCCGCGCCGGTATCGTCCTGTTCAACGGTGATCCAGGAGGCGTGAGCCGCCGCGCCCAGGACTCACACGGAGGAGGCCACGATGGCCGACCTGTACACCAGGTTCCTGCGGAATGCGGTGTTTGTGCCGCAGGCCGGCGCAGGAGCGGATGTTCGCTGAGTCGACGGCCAGGCCGTCCCCGCAAAAGCCGCGCACTCCCACGCCCCTGGCTCAGAGCCCTCCACTCGCCGAGTAGGAGGCTCCCCGCTCGGGTCCGCGTCACCAGCCGCAAAGTAACGCATTGTGACTGCGGCTTTGCGGTTTGACCCTGGCTTCCCTCGTGAGCCTAGGCCGCAAAGTAGCAAAACGTTATGTGTCGGGCACATTGCGTCGCCATCACGGGTGAGACATACCGGTGGGTAGCCGAGCAGTTACAAACCATGTTTCTCCTGACCTTCGTCGAGGTCCAGGAGAAAGGGTGCGGGACATGCGGCGCGACTGGGAGTTAGAGGACCTGATCGAGTGCTGGACGCTGGATGAGGAGGAGTTCGCGCTGCTGGCGAACAAATCCGGGGCGACGCGGCTCGGGTTCGGTCTCATGCTGAAGTTCTTCGAGCTGGAAGCCAGGTTCCCTCGCCGGGAGGACATACCTCGCACGGCGGTGGAGTTCATGGCGGGACAGGTCAAGGTGGACGCGGAGCTGTTCGCCTCCTACGACTGGTCCGGGCGCACGATCGAGTACCACCGAGCGCAGATCAGAAAGTTCCACGACTTCCGCGAGCCGACGGTCGGCGATGAGGACAAACTCGCCGACTGGCTGGCCACCAAGATCTGCCCGGTGGAGATGTCAAGGGATCGGCTGCGCGGAGCGCTGCTGACACGCTGCCGCGAAGACCGGATCGAGCCGCCGAAGACGACCCGGATCGAACGCGTGCTGGGCGCGGCCGAGGCGATGTTCGAGCGGAACTTCACCGCCACGACCGTGCAGCGCTTGTCGTTCGAGTCGGTCGGCAAGCTGGAAGAGCTGATCGTTGCCGAAGCTGTCCCGGCCGGCGTCCCGGCCGGCGGACAGGACTCTCCGGAAGGAGACGTCCCGCAAGGGGACGGGCAGACTCCGGTCGCCAGCAGCGGCCGGCGCGCGTTCTTGCAGGAACTGAAGGAGGACCCGGGGCCGCTGCACCTGGAGACGCTGCTGGCCGAGATCGTGAAGCTGGAGCGGGTCAAGGCGATCGGTCTGCCGGCCGCGTTGTTCGAGGGGGTCTCGGAGAAGGTCGTGGCGGGCTGGCGGGCCCGGGCGATGAAGATGTACCCCTCCGATTTCGAGGCGGCGGCGCCGCCGGTGCGCCTCACCCTGCTGGCCGCGTTGTGCCAGGTGCGGCAGGCGGAGCTGATCGACGGGCTGGTGGAACTGCTGATCCAGCTCGTGCACAAGATCAGCGTTCGGGCGGAGAAGAAGGTCGAAGGCGAGCTCAACGCCGAGTTCCGGCGGGTGCAGGGCAAGAACGGGATCTTGGTGAAGCTCGCCACGGCGGCACTGGAGCTGCCGGAGGAGACCGTCCGCAAGGCCCTGTATCCGGTGGTCGGTGAGCGGACGCTGGAAGACATCATCGCCGAGGCCAAGGCGAATGAGAAGGAGCTGTGCACCCGGGTGCGGACCAAGCTGCGCGGCTCCTACTCCCACCACTACCGGCGCGGCCTGCCCAAGCTGCTCAAAGCGGTGCGGTTCCGCTCCAGCAACGACACCTTCAAGCCGGTGATGGACGCCCTGGACCTGCTGCAGCGCTACGACGGCTCCGACGCCGACTTCTACGCCGCCGCCGAGGTGGTACCGCTGGAGCATGTGGCGCCCGAGGACTGGCGTGACGCGGTCCTGGACCCCGACAGCGGTCTGGTGGAGCGGATCCCGTACGAGCTGTGCGTGCTGGTGGCGCTACGCAAGGCGATCCGGCGTCGCGAGATCTGGGTGGAGGGCGCCAACACCTGGCGCAATCCCGATGAGGATCTGCCCGCCGACTTCGAGGACAACCGGGACGTGCACTACGAGGCGCTGGCCAAGCCCCGTGACCCGGCCGACTTCATCGCCGATCTGCAGAAGCGGCACGTGGCGGCGCTGGACCGGCTGAACAAGGCCCTGAAGAAGGCCACCACGGGCGGGGTGAGCATCACCAGGAGGAAGGGCGAGCCGTGGATCAGCGTCCCGCCCCTAGGCAAGCAGATCGAGCCGGAGAACCTGGAGGCGCTGAAGGAGGAGATCGCCCGCCGGTGGGGCGTGATCGATCTGCTGGACCTGATCAAGAACGTCGACCACGCCACGAAGTTCACCGGCGAGTTCACCTCGGTGGCCTCGCGGACGGTGACGGATGCGAAGGTGCTGCGCCGCCGGCTGCTGCTGTGCACCTTCGGGCTGGGCACGAATATGGGGATCAAACGGGTCGCCGACGGCACCGCGGCGATCGAAGGGATGGAGGCCGACACCGAGGCTGCGCTGCGCCGGACCCGCCGGCTGTTCGTCAACCGCGACAACCTGCGCGCCGCGATCCGCACCGTGGTCAACAAGACGCTGGAGGTGCGAGATGTCTCGCTGTGGGGGCCGGGCACGGCGTGCGCGTCGGACTCGCGCAAGTTCGGTTCCTGGTCGGCGAACTTCATGACCGAATGGCACCAGCGCTACGGCGGTGCCGGGATCATGGTGTATTGGCACGTCGAACGCAAGAACGTGTGCATCTACAGCCAGGTGCGATCCACTACCGACTCCGAGGTGGCCTCGATGATCGAGGGCCTGCTCCGTCATCTGACCAGCGCGGAGATCGATCGCCAGTACACCGATACCCACGGAGCTTCGATCGTGGGTTTTGCGTTCTCGCACTTGCTGGACTTCAAGTTGCTGCCCCGGCTGAAGAACATCGGGTCGGCCCGCCTGTACCGGCCAGGCCTGACCGAGGGCGAGGCCTGGCCGCAGCTGGAAGGCGTCCTGTCGG
This sequence comes from Nonomuraea sp. CA-141351, assembly GCF_050944675.1. Classification (NCBI taxonomy): domain Bacteria; kingdom Bacillati; phylum Actinomycetota; class Actinomycetes; order Streptosporangiales; family Streptosporangiaceae; genus Nonomuraea; species Nonomuraea sp. CA-141351. The sequence goes on along the minus strand of NZ_CP191982.1, from coordinate 11,500,160 downwards.
GCAAGAGCATCGACTGGGAGCTGATCGCCAACCAGTACGACCAGATGATCAAGTACGCGACGGCGCTGCGGCTGGGCACCGCCGAGGCCCATCAGATGCTGCGCCGCTTCACCCGCGGCGGCCCAAAGCACCCCACCTACCGGGCCATCGAGGAACTCGGCCGGGTGATCCGCACCGTCTTCATCTGCGACTACCTGGCTGAGGAGGAACTGCGCCGCGAGATCCACGAGGGCCTGAACGTGGTGGAGAACTGGAATTCGGCCAACAAGGACATCTTCTACGGCAAGGCCGGTGATCTGACCGGAGACGACCGTGAGCATGTCGAGGTCTCCGCGCTGGCCCTTCACCTGGTCCAGGCCGCGATCGTCTACCTGAACACCAGGATGGTACAGATCGTCCTCGCCGAACCGAAGTGGCGAAAGAAGCTCACCGACGCCGACCGGCGCGCCCTGTCGGCTCTGTTCTGGTCCCATCTGAACCTGTACGGCAGGTTCGAGCTCGACATGAGCAAACAGCTCGACCTCGGGCCGGTGCCGGGCGCTGACGGCCTGCAGTCAGACGGTCCGCTCTGAGTGGCGAACGATCTCGGGGGCGGCCCTGCGCCAGGCGGGCCACCCTCGTCGGAACACCACGATGTTCGCCCTTTTGGCCCGGTCAGGCGCCGCCAGCCGAGCCGTTCGTAGAACCTGATCGCGTCAGCCGCTTGCGGGGCGGTCAGCAGCCAGCAAGAGTTGGTGCGGCCGCACAGGAGGTCGAGGATTCGTCCCGCGAGGCCTGTCTGCGCGCGTGTGGGCTCACCGCCAGTTCATCCACCTCCAGCGCTCCAACCAGCTGCGTTTCCACCGCGTCACCGAGTTCGGCACGGACGAGGTCGTAGGCGCGGCCCGTGGGGAAGGGCCTTGGGGTGCGCCATGCCGTACCGAAACCAGCGGGTTCGCCGTTGTCGCTGGCCAGCACCGCCGCGAATCCGGGGCGATGCGCGTCTGCGGTCAGGCGTTCGGCGAAGGCATCGGCGGCGCGCTCGTCCTCGTGCCATGGCGGGCCGCCGAACGCGGCCCGGTAGATCTCCGCCAGGTGAGAGGTGCGGGCCAGGGTCTCCTGACCGGTGAGACGTTCGAGGTTCACGCGGTCACCCGCACCTTTCCGATGCTCGGGGTGCATGTCAGTGTTCCTTGACCGGACGGAGGATGGTGCTGCGCAGGCGGGCTATGGGCACGAGCATGAGCAGGCCGAGCGCGCCCAGCACGCTGAAGGCGAGAGTGAAGTCGCCCGTGGCGTCGCGCAGTGCGCCCACCAGAAGGGGGGCCAGCGCGGCGCAGCCGTAGCCGACGAAGAACGCCATCGCGCTGATCCGTCCAGCCTCGCCGGGGTCGCGGCCGGCCAGCACGGGCAGGGTCAGCACGAGCGTGAACAGCCCGCCGTGCCCTACGCCCAGCGCCGCGATCCACACCCACGTCACCGGCACCCCTACGAGGCGACCCCCTCGTAGCACCCTTCCTGCGGCACCCGCAGCGCGATCATGGCGACGTCGTCCTCCCCCGTCACCGGCATCCCGGTGAGCAGTTCGTCGCAGAACCGGCCCAGGGGTTCGCGGGCGAGCCGCTCCGCGCACCGCCGCAGCCGTTCGAGCCCGTCGCCGAGGTCCTCTCCCCGCCGCTCGACGAGGCCGTCGGTGTAGAGCAGCAGGGTGCTGTGCGGCGGCAACGGCTCAACGGCGCTGATCCACGGCTGCTCGTGGAGGAGGCCGAGAAGGGGGTTGTCCGCGTCCTGGAGGAAGCGGGCCTCCCCCTCGCCGGTCACCAGCAACGGCGGCGGGTGCCCGGCCACCGAGTACGCCAGCCGCCACACGCCCTCGTCATCCCTTTCCAGGCGGGTCAGGACGCAGGTGGCCGTGCTCTCGCCGTTCAGGGTCTCCATAGCGGTGTTCAGCCGCCGCAGGACGTCACCGGGGGACTCGTCGCGGTCGACGGCGAGGGCCCGCAGCATGTTGCGCACCTGGCTCATGCATACGGCGGCGGCCAGGTCGTGCCCGGCCACGTCGCCGATGACCAGCTTGACGGCGCCGCAGGACAGCAGGAACGCGTCGTACCAGTCTCCGCCGATCTCGGCGGCGGTCGGGCTCGCCTGGTAGCGCGCGGCGAGTTCCAGGCCGGGGACGTGGGGCGGCTCGGCCAGCAGGCTGTGCTGCAGGGCCAGCGCCACCCGCTGGGTGCGCCGGAACCGCAGGGCGTTGCTGATGGCGTCGTGCGTGTGGTCGAGGATCTGCCCCATCAGATCGATGTCGGCCGGACTGATCGGCGGCCGGTCCCCGCAGATGCAGGCCGTGACCACAGCCCCAACCTCGCCTTCGACGACGATCGGGAGGATGACCACGTTGTGCGCCCCGATCTCGGCGATCCACGTCCTGACCGCCTCCGGGTAGAGGAACGGAGGATGTCCGCGGGGGAAGGATATGTGGGCGGGGCGGCGCTGCCCTACCGCTTGCCGCAGCACCTCGGCGGAGTGGTGCTCCTGCAGCATCGGCAGCCTTGGCAATCCCTCACGTACGGCGCAGGCGAGGCGCTCGGCGACGACGGTGCGTGCGTGCGGAAGGCCGCCGTTCGGCTCGGGAAGCAGGTGGACATCGCAGGTGTCGGCGAGCTCGGGCACGACCACCTCGGCGAGCGCCTGGCACATCTCCTCCAGGTTGGTGATGTCGCTCGCCGCGGCCGCGGCGCGGTCCAGCAGCCAGCGGCGGCGCTCCTCCTGCCACTCCTGCTCGACGTCGGTGGAGGCGCCCACCCACTCCACCACCGCGCCGTTCTCGCGCACCGGCACGGCCCGGAACCGGATGTGCCGGTAGACGCCGTCGCGGGTGCGGACGCGGTAGGTCACCTCGTGGAGCGAGACCGCCTGTTCGGCGGCCTTGTCCCACCACTCCTCGGCGTGCACGCGGTCCTCGGGGTGCAGTGCCCGCATCCAGCCGCGGCCGAGACTCTCCTCCGGCGTCTGTCCCGTCAGCCGCTGCCAGCCCTGGCTCTCTCTGGACTCGCCGTGCGGGCCGGTCACCCACACCCCGTGCACGCCCGCCCACACGATGCTTTGGTAACGGCGCAGGAGGCGGTCCCGCTCCTTCGTCAGGGCGCGGACCCGCCGGGTGGCGACCTGATCCATGATCTCCTGGACCACTGCCAGCAGCCCGCTCTCACCGTGAGGAAGGGGAATCCTCGAGAGGCTGATCCGGAAAACGCGCTCGTGTCGTCCGCCGCTTCGATCCCCGGCTCCGGAGACCTCGTCGAGGCGTACGGTCTCTCCCGTCTCGCGGACCTCGTCGAGCACGGGAAGGGAGTCCTGCCCGAGCACGTCGCGGAAGACCTCCCGGACCGGCGCTCCGATCGGCCGGTCCCCGAACATCGCCCGGAAGGCGTCGTTCGCGTAGAGCAGCCGATGGTCTTCCCCGCGGGTCGCCAGGACTCCGACGGGCGCCCTGTCGAACACGTCCAGCGCCACCTGGCTGGACTCACGTTCTTGGCCGACTTGCACTGCATCTTCCCCCTGTGGAGCCGAACGCACGCGATCGGTGGGTCCCCCGCATACGCGCCCCTCGATTCGCTTACCTGAAGAGTACACACGTTTGACCAGGTCAAAGCAGGACCTGAGGCCCTCGTGCGATCGGCGCCGCGCGCGCCGCCCAGTGCGTACTTGAAGTCGATGCGACAGCGCACGGCCTCGGTGGCATCGCGGTCGGAAAGGTCCAGCACGAATTGCAGCACGCTCACCGTGGCCAGCTGAGCAGGTGAGAGTCCCGGCCGTCGCGGGGATACCACTGCGCGAAGTCCTCATCGCTCCGTAACCCGTCCAGCCGGTCGCGGATCCACATGGCCGGGGTGCCACGGGGATTACTCGCTCGTGCTACCTGGGCGGTGAGCTCCGGGACCTCCAGCGCGGACCGGGGACGAACCGGTAGAGACACCTGACCACCTCGGGGGGAATGACCGACTTCGCCGACCCCAGAAGCCTCACAGTTACTGATCAGTCGCCCTTCGGGACATGCCGGATGTTTTCAAGATTCCCGACAGAGTCAAGCTTAGGCGTTCGTCGGGGTCGTCGCCGGCCCATACGTGCCGGGACCCCAGACGGTCGTCGCTCGGCGCCGGTACTTGCGAGCAAAGCCACGCAGCACGATGAACCGTGGAATGGCTGGGAGCAGGTGGATGACGACCTGGTACCGGACGGGATCGATGCCGTCGATCACCCAATGGGCCTCCTCACCGAGCTGCATGAGCGGCTTCGGCTTGATGTTGTGCTCCTGGTCCCAGGCATCCCACTCGGCGGCAGTGATGCTGGCAGACACGACCGGCATGGCTTCGTCCTCCTCGCGACGCAGGTGCGGTAGCACCACTTCGCACAGGTTGTCCAGGGCGGCGAGCAGCTCGGTCCGGGCGGGCGCAGCGTCGTCACTGGCATACGCGGCGGCAGCCGTGGTGACCGTCTCCATTGCGGGCGCGATGCGTGCGTGGTCGGCGTCCATCGCCTCGAGGATTGCGGCGGAGTCCGGATTACGCCGGAGCACCAGCGGCCACAGCCCGTTGTCCTCGCCGGTGTGGTGGTCATGAAGGAGCCGCATCAGCCAGGCCACGTGCTCGGCGATCGCTTTGCGGCGAGGTCCGTTCGGGTACGGCGGGGTGGCTAAGGCGTGCCGAGCGCGCTCGAAGTCACGGCGGTACGCGTCGTGGACGACGCCCATCATGGTGGTGCCGGCGGGTCGTTGCGGATCCGGTTTCATCGTGGTGCTCCGATCGGTCGGGTCAAGGAATGGTGGACGGTAGTCGGCGCGGACCCCTGGCGGTCAGGGCAGTCAGGGCGTGACTTCAGTCCGTTTCCATCTCCCCTTGTCGCGTTCGCCAGTCGAGGAGATATCTAGCTTTTTCAGAAATTCTTTTAAATATTTGTCGCCAATGTACGATTTCCGCCCTCACGCGACCAGGCCGTCGAGGATCTGTCCGAGCGAAGTCAAATCAGACTCAGAGGATGAGCGCGGCAGGCAGACAGTATGCCTTCGTGATCCAGACCAGGGGCCGCCTCGACAGGTCGTGGTCATGGATCCCTAGTAACGGCAACGCGGACAGCCCCTGGCGGGACGCGGCGTGGAGGGCGACCCCCAGTTGCCCCGCACGACGCGGTCGAGTACTTCCTGTTGTGGGCCGCGGCGAGGATCCCCTCCTCTGCGGCCCACATCATCAGATGGATCTTCCGGCCGGGTGCGACGTGCCGGTTGCGGCCGAGGCGAGTGTAGGTCGCGGACAGTTGTGGACATCGCTCCTTGCCGCGGAGACGACGACATCGGCGATCCCCGGGGCACTGACGTGGATCGCGTTGACGAGCAATCCTGCCGAGGACCCCGGTACCGGCTTTTGCTCGTTAAGGGTGATCGTCGCTGTGCCGACCCGGATGACACTGTTCGGCCCCACCGTGGTGACGGGCTGGGCAATGCCGCCGATGGTCAGCGATTCAACGGTCACAGCCCCTGTCGCCGTCGCCGTGAACGGACCGACCTGGCAGGTGCTCTGCGAGGTGGCCCGCACGTTGGTGGCGCGGATGACCGGAAGACCGGGGGCACCGATCGTCACGGCCCCGGTGGTGGCCTTCCCCGTGGACGCCCCCGCTCCTGTGGTGACACTCGCGCTGAGCGCGGACGAGGAGACGATCCCGAGGGACACGGAGGCAGCCGACTTCTCATTGACCGACTTCGCCGCCGTTGAGACCTCGCCGGTGTCGCTCACGACACTGGGCGGGAGCAGAGCGATCTTAGCCGAGAGGCCGTACGACCTGCCGGCGTAGGAGAGCACCTTGACCGTGGTGGATGCGCCGGCCGGAAAGAAGAAGTCGTCGCCGGCGAAGGCCACTTGGACACCGACGCTGGTCGCGGTGCCGGGCTGGGCCACATTCGGAATGGTGCACTGGACGTGACCGTCGGCGTCCGTGGTTCCGCTGCATGTCTGTGCCGACGAACCGCTTCCCAGGGTGAAGGTGACGGTCCGGTTCTCAAGCGGAAGGCTCCTGGCCTCCTGGGTCAGAGTCGCCTGGAACGTCGCCGGGAAGTCGTTGGCGATGTGGGACGGCCCTCTGTAGCCGACGGATGCTTTTCCTTTCAGGGCTTCCACTGTGGAGTTCACGTTCGACGCAACGTAGAAGTCGTTACCCTCGAAGGCCACTCGCATCGCGGTCTGCCCGGCGGGCTGCAGCACGCGCGAGATCTCGCACCGGGCGATGCCTGCCGGGTCCGTGTTCCCGCCGCACGTCTGTGCCGTCGCTCCCGCCCCTAAGGTGAAGGACACCGGCTGGCCCTCGATCTGGGCGCCGTCGTTCTCTGCGAGGGTGGCCTGGAACGTGACGGCCGAGCCGTTCGTCACCTTGGACGGACCGGTGTACTGGACAACCGTCTTCCGCTTGTTGATCGTGAACGTCTTCGAAGTGGTCTGCGCGTTGTAGACCAGGTTACCGGCATACGAGGCCTCGACGGAGTAGGTGCCGGGAACCTGGTCGAGGATGATCTGGCAGGATGCCCGCCCGGATGCGTCAGTGCTGCTGAAACAGCTCTGCGTGCCGAGTGACAGCGTGACCGGGGCGTAGGGGATCGGGGCGCCGGGCTCCACCGTCAGATCGGCGGTCAGCGTGAGCTGGTCGTGGTAGTCGCCGCTGGTGGGGCCGGAGTAGGCGAGTTTCGCGTTGATCTTGCAGGAGCCGAGCGTCACGACGCCTGTGGATGCCGGGGTCGGGTCGATGGAGTTGACCGCCACATAAGCCTTCTGCGCGGCGTCCGCGTAGACCCTTCCCGCGGTCATCCCGCCTGCGGCGTCCACCCAGTACGAGATGTTGTCCTTGCCCTTCAGGTGCAGGACGAACACGTCTTGGGGAATGCCTTGGTCCCAGGCCGACTTCGACCGCAGCTCGACGGTGTAGTAATCGCTGGTGGTCGTCGACGTGGTCTGTCCGCTGGCGTCCGCCGCGTTCGGAATGGTCACGCTCGCCGGGATCCGCAGCTCCAGGGGGCCGCCGGCCTCGGGATGGTTCAGGGCGGCCACGGTGTAGGTCTGCTGCCGGCATTGGCTGTTGTCGAAGGTCGTCACCCGGTTCGGCGGCAGCCATTGCGCGACGTCGAGCATGACCGCGTTCAGCCCCGGCCCGCCATCTCCTTGGTAGGAATAATTGGGGGTTCTGTAGCAGCGGAAACAGCTCATCACGTCGTACATATCGTTGTAGTCCGAGGTGGACGTGGAGAGCTTGCGGGAGTGATCCAGCCCGAACGAGTGCCCGGTCTCGTGCAGGATGCCGGAGAGTGCCTGGTCCTCTTCCGCGGCCATTCTGCCGAGCGCGGGGTACGTCTTCCCGCCGATCCGCGTGGGCGGCGCGCCTCCGAACAGAGGCCCGTTCAGGTTGGTGTGGTTGGTGAGGACCACCACGCCCGCGAAGTCCTCGAATGCGATGTCAGGATCGGCCTTGGAAGCGCACACGTCTATCTGGCTGACCCGGTCCAGCACGTTGAACTCGGCCGCGGTCTTGTCCGCCGTGTACCAGCCCTTCACGACGGTGCCGGTGAGGTCCAGGTTGCCGTACGAGACGTCCTTCCAGTAGTCGAACACGCCTTTTTTCCCCGCTCCGCTCTGGGAGAACATGTCCTCGTAGTAGGCCGCGTCGTGGGGCTCGGCCTGCTGGTCGGTGAATTTGCACAGCACCACGGCCAGCGGGCGGTTGCCGGAGATGGCGCGGGCGGGGGATGGCACCGCCCATATCGCCGCCAGGGTGAGGATGACGACCGCTAAAGCGGACGGTTTCGCCAAGGGTCTGCGCACGGGATCCCTCCTTTGTGATGACTATGGACGTGCGGCGAATCAGACGGCAACCGTCGCCACGACGGCGAGGCCGGTAAGCGATCGCGAAACTGCGCCACGCATGGGTTTCCCTTCGCCGATGCGGCATCCCTCATCGGGCGCGCCTGTCCTTTTCGGTTTGCGAAACATTGCGGGAAGCACGATGGTGGTGATCGCCCTACACCTCGTGCCAGGCGAATCCGATGCCCGTCAGTTCGGGGAGACGTAGATGTTGGTCCAGGCGGGGTTTCCGGCGGTGCACTGGATCGACGGCTCGGGCCCCGGGCCTTCGGCGCACACCTTCATCTCGACCTTGAAGACCCGGTGGTAGGAGAAGGAGAACCTCCTCGGGATGCGGTAGGTGCAGGTGCGGACGTGGTGACGCTGCCAGGTCACGTTGTTGCCGTCCGGAGTGACGGTGGCGATGCCGAACACCGCCCATCCGCAGGTGGACAGGGATCGGGTCAGGTCGGCGACTGTGCCGGAGACCGTCAGCCTGGCGGCGGAGGGGATCACCTCGTGGTCCTCGCCGGTAGCGGTGACCATACCGGCCGCCCTGGCCCGTCGGGCGCTGGGCGAGTAGAACGGGCCCCAGGACTGCGGCGCGGCGGTGGCCTGATTCGTTTGCGAGCGTCGCGTAGCGGCATGGGCGGTGGCCGGCAGGGCGGCCGCCGCGAGGAGCGCCGCCGCGGTGATCCCGATCACCTTGCGTGAGACGGTGTTCATCTGCTTTCTCCAGGTGTGAAGGGCTGTCAGAAAATGCGCGTGGTGGAGCAGAGGGGAGGTGTGGTGAGGCTCAGGCGACGATGGAGACGACCTTGGCGGCTGTGCCGACGGCCTTGAGCACCGAGTCGACCAGGCCTGAGACGCTGATCCTGACGCTGTCCTGGCAGCTCCACTTGTAGCCCTGGGAGGACTGCCGGACCGAAGCGAGCGCGGGCAGGGAGCCGCTCTTGTTCCAGTCGTGGTTGCGCGAGCCGGACTCGAGCGTGCCGTGGAGCCTGCCGGAGGTCTGGAAGACGAACGCCGTGCCGGAGGAGAAGCGCACGATGCAGACGCTGCTGTGGTTGTAGCTGGGGGCGCCGGAGTCGCGCACGTGTCCGGACCACTTGTAGGTGCCGTTGCTGTTCAGGGTCAGCGACGCCCAGCCTCCCACCGGGATGCCGCCGTTGAACCGGACGTCGCGGTTTATGACAATCGGCGGGCGGATGGCGCTAGAGGCACGGCGGCCTGCGGCGGCGGCATTGTCGGCGCGCGCCTGCGTGCGCATGGCGGGGGTGACGCAGACGTCGTCGCCGGGGAACGCTTCGCGCCACACGTACCCCTGGATGCAGGTGTGCGGGCCGAACGGGCCGGAGACCCAGCGGGAGGCCTTCACCCGGTTGTCCCGGTCGACCTGGTCGCGGACCTCGGGGGTGACGCACACGTGGTCGGAGGGTCGGGCCTCGCGCCAGACGTAGCCCGTCACGCAGGTGTCGGGCCCGTAGGCCGTACCGGTGTCGGCTGAGGCTGGGGTGGCCGTGACGGAGAGGGTGGCCGCGAGTGCCGCCATGCCCAGGGTCAGGTGCTTCACGATCTTCTCCTTGTGGTGTTCGCGGTCGATGGTTCGCCGGTCGGTATGGGCGTCAACGTGCGGTGGCGTGGCGCACAACCGGGATGGGCGCACGGCCGGGAGGGTTCCCGGCCCATCTGGCAGCCTGCGCCCAGAAGGTCTGGGAGCCCTCGTTGCTCCACCATCGGCTCCGGTGCAGTCCCGGCGACAGAGACGGTCGTCCCGGCCGGACGGGATTCGAGCGGCGGCCGGCCAACGCCTGTGGAGGCTTGCACGCAACTCGTGGCCACGGCATCACAGCACACGCGCCTGAGCCACCTCCGCCGGCGGATCCCGGCGGGCCGGGACGGTCGCCTCTGGTTCCGGGACCACGCGGGGCCCGACGGTGGAGACCGCGGTCGCGGGCGCGGCCGCCGGTCTGGTGATGGGAGGAAGACCATGGTGTCGTCGAGGGCCCGGGTGGCGGTCGGCGTGGCCGTACTGCTGGCGAGTTCCGTGGCGCAGCTGCTGCAGTTCGCGCTCACGCCGATGCTTCTGTCGGCCGGGGACGCGGGTGCGCAGGTGGAAGCGGTCGTGGGGCACGAGCCGGCCATGAGGCTGGCCATCTGGCTGGATGTGCCGATCCTGCTGCTGATCCCGGCCGTCTTGTACGTCGGGTATGTGGCTGGGGCCCGTACCTCGCGGCTGGCCGCCTCCGGTGTGGTGGCGGCGTTCACGACCGCGCTGGGCGCCGGCTACCTGTTGGGCACGGACGTGCTGGTCTATCTCGCCGCACAGGCGTCTGACCGAGCCGGGGCGCTGGAACTGCTGTCGGCGTACGAGTCGGACGAAGTGGTTGTACTCATGCTCGTGCTTTCGGTACTCGGCGGGCTGGCCGGGTTCGTGCTGCTGGGCGCGGCCCTGATGCGGGCGGGCACGGTGTCGGTCTGGGCGGGCGCGGCCGTGGCCGCCTCACCGGTGCTGGAGATCATCGGCAACGCGACAGGCCTCGTACCGGTGGGCGTCGCGGGATTTGCGCTGCGGGCGGCGGGCTTTGCGGCCTGCGCGGCCGCTCTTGTACGGCTCGGCCGGGCCGCGGCGGCCGAGCAGCAAAAGATCGCAGCTTGAGCACCCTAGGGTTGACGCGGAAGATGAGCGATAATCGCGGCACCGTGGATGCCAATCCCGTCGACGCCGCCACGACCGCCGCCTGTGGGACGGCGGTCGTGCTCACGCTGGCCTGCGCCGCGACGGCCATCGTCTACCCGGTCACGGCCTGGTCGATCGTCTTGCCGGTGGTCGCGGTCATGTACGTGTCGGTGCCGGTCGTGGGGGCGGCCATGGCACGGTCGCAACCGCGCAACCCGGTCGGCTGGATCCTCGTGGCCAGCGGCGTCAGCTTCCCGCTCGCCTGTACCGGCTACCTCCTGGCCGAGGCCGCCTACACCGCCGGAGCGGACATCCCCGTCGCGGCATGGGCAGGATGGCTGGATGGATGGCCCTGGGTGCCGGCACTGGGACTCGTACCGACAGTCGGGCTGTTGCTGTTCCCCGACGGGCGGCCGCCGTCGCCGCGGTGGCGTCTCTTCTTGTGGTTGTGTTGTGCGCAGGCCGTCGCGCTCTTCCTTGGCCTGCTGCTGTCTCCGACACTGATGGACTTCCCCGAACAGGACAATCCGACCGGGCTGACGGGAGGGTGGGGGGCGGCGGCGGCCGAGCTGTCCGCTGTGATCGTGCTCATGGCGCCGCTGTCCACGGCCGCGGCCTGGTCGGTGCACCGCAGGAGGGCCCGTACCACGGATCCGCGCCGGCTGGCCGCGCTGAACCTGGTGCAGCCCGCCGCCTGGCTGCTGGCGGCGTCCTGGTGGGGATGCATCGCGCTCATCGCCTTCGGGGGAGCCTCGGTGGGCGCCATGCCCGCCGAGGTTGCGGGCATGTTGACGCTCGCCGGCACGGCGTGGGTCGCGATCCGGCGGTACGGGTTGTTCGACGGCCGCCGGGTGCTCAGCGCGACGATGGCCTACGGCCTGCTCACCGTGCTGGTGTTCACGCTATATCTGGGTGTCGCGGCCGTCGTAAGGCTGCTGACGTCCGAGGCCGTCAGCCAGGCACTGGCCGTCGTCGGCGCGACGCTGGTGGCGCTTCCGCTGCGCGACATCCTGCAACGCGCCGTCAACCGGATCGTCTACGGCTACCGGGACGACCCGGCCGGGGCGCTCGTCCGGCTCAGCCGTCGCCTGGAGGCCGCCGCTCTCCCCGAGGAGGTGCTGCCCAGCGTCGCCCGCACGGTGCAGGCCGCGCTGCGCGTCCCGTACGTGGAAGTCCGACTCGGCCAAGCTATCAGGGCACGCGCGGGCGCTCCGTCCGGTGATCCGCCGGAGGAGTTCCCGCTGGTGTTCGCGGGCGAGACAGTCGGCACGCTGGCCGTGGCCCGGCGCGATCCCGGCGGGGCCTTCACGCCTGCGGAGCAGCGGCTACTGTCAGGCCTGGCCGGCCAGATCGCCGCCGCCGGCCACGCCGTGTCGCTCACCGCCGATCTGCTGCGCTCACGCGAACGGCTGGTGTCCGCGCTGGAGGAGGAACGGCGACGACTGCGCCGGGACCTGCACGATGGGCTCGGGCCGGCGCTGGCCGGAACAGTGCTCGGGCTCCAGCGGGCGCGTTCGCGGTTGGCCACCGACGCCGACGCCGTGGCCGGGCAGCTGGACGAGCTCACCGCTCACCTCCAGGAGGCCGTCGCCGAGATCCGCAGGCTCGTGTACGGCCTGCGGCCGCCCGCCCTGGACGAGTTGGGACTGATCGGCGCCCTGCACGAGCAGGCCAGGACGCTCGGGCCATTCGTGGTCGAGGGGCCTCGGGAAGAGCCTGTCCTGCCCGCCGCCGTTGAGGTCGCCGCCTACAGGATCGCCCTGGAGGCCATGACCAATGCCGTCCGCCACGCACACGCCGACCGCGGCACTGTACGAATCAGCGCCGACACCGCCCTACATCTGGAGATCACCGACGACGGCATCGGCCTGCCGGACGGCTACCGCGCCGGCGTGGGCATCACCTCGATGCGCGAACGCGCCGCCGAACTGGGCGGCACCTGCCTCATCGAACGGGCTACCCCGAACGGCACCACGATCCGCGCGACCCTCCCCCTCGGCCCGGTACGAACTCCCGCGGAGACGCCATGACCGATATCCGTCCGATCAGCGTCGTGGTGGCTGACGACCACCCGATCTTCCGCTCCGGCCTGCGCCAACTGGTCGAGGACAGCCCGCTGCTGGAGTTCGCCGGCGAGGCCGCCGACGGGGAGCAGGCTGTCGAGCTCTGCCGTGAGCGGCAGCCGGACGTCGTCCTCATGGACATCCACATGCCGGGCACGAACGGCATCAGTGCCACCCGCCGCATCCTCGCCGACCTGCCCTCGACCGGTATCCTCGTGCTCACCATGCTCGAGGACGACACCTCGATCTTCGCGGCCTTGCGCGCCGGAGCCCGCGGCTACGTCGTCAAGGGCTCAGGACCCGACGACATCATCCGGGCCATCACCGCGGTAGCCGCGGGCCAGGCCCTGTTCGACGCCACCGCCGCCGCCCGCATCGCCTCCTTCCTCCAGCCCGACGCGCGCAACCCCGACCACCCGTTCCCGTCGCTGTCAACACGCGAACGCGACATCCTCGACCTCATGGCCGCCGGCAGGTCCAACGCCGCCATCGCCGAGGCTCTGGCCCTCAGCGAGAAAACCGTCCGCAACAACGTCTCCAACATCTTCACCAAGCTCCAGGTGACCAGCAGATCGGACGCCATCGTCAAGGCGCGCCGTGCCGGACTGGGCGAGCCCGCCACCCCCAGCCGTAGCCGACCCGAAGGACATCCCGGCCACCGCCAAGCCGATTCCTCTCAATCCTCCAAGCACGCCTGAAAACGCGAGCTCGCCGACGCGGCCCTGGGCCACCCGACGACCCGGTCCGCCAGGTCATTTTCCGGCCGTCAGCGGTGGCGAGCAGACGCTGCGTGACCTGGTGCACGAGTTCAAGACCAAGGGGCCCGGCCTACCGCACCACGGTGCAGACCACGCTGCGTGGGTCTGTCCGGGGACGAAGGTTCCGGTGCCGGTGGTGCCTGTGGCCAGCGCCGCCATGGCGCTGCTGTGCGCCACCATGGTCGCGCGTTCGTTCCGTAAGGGGATCCCTCACCGGAACACCGGTTCATCCCAGATGCCTTCTGATGCTCTGGGTCGCGCGTCTCCAGGGCCCCGCTGTTTGAAGGGGTGGGACCGGAATACGCCAGAAACCTGCCGCGGGCCTCGGTAGCGGGACATGACGAGCATCCGAACGAAAAGTCCCGCTAGCAGAGCAGCGTTGAGCGGCTTGCCGTGACTTTCCGTTCAAATGCGTCTCGCCGAAGGGTTTTCGCAGGTCATGACGGATGCAGTCGGGTGGCCTGAACGGCTGTGACACGGGCGGTGTCCACGCGGTGCGCCTTGCGCTCGGTCGGGCTGGCATCGGCGAGGGCAGCGCTCTGTTCCAGCGCGGCGCGGTGGAGTGCGAGCGGGGCCGTGATGCGGACCGAGTAGCCGTGGCCGCGGCGGATGGTCTGCCCGGAGGCGAGGGCCTGGCGGACGGTTTCATCACCAGTGGTACGCAGGTGATCGGCGAGCAGCCCCGGCAGCACGTGCTCGGTCCCATCGGTGACCTCAGCGCGCGCACCGCCGTACGGGTCCAGGAACACCGCATCGCCGAAACCGGCGAGGCGATCGCGGTCACCGCACCCGACCAGCTCCTGGCCATCGCCGCACTCGACGGCGGCGCCGCGGTGGCCGTTCACGTGCACGACGGCGAGACCGCCCGCCCACATACCCGGCTGGGGATCTCCGGCACGGCCGGCAAGCTCATGTTGCTGTCCACACCCGAGAGCGAGCCGCAGCTGGCGCAGTTGCAGATCGGCCCGCTCGACCTGTGGCAGGACATTGGCGGCAATCAAGGCAGTGGCAGTGTGCATGGAGCGGACCGGGTCGGCTACCACCGCACTGCGCGCCACGCAGCAGTCGGGCCAGGCTCATCCAGGCTCATGTCATCGGACTCGGCCCGGACGATGGCCTCAGCGATGGAGGTGCTGATAGCCGTCCCGGAGGCGGCCGACGCTTCGAAGTCCAGCGCCGGCTCCCGGCCCTACCGCGACCGATCACAAGCACTGCCGGGTGATGCATGCACCCTCACACCAGTACTGCACCCCCGGCAATGTCAACAATGACACCAGTGATCCAGCTCGATTCATCGGATGCGAGGAACAACGCAGCCCGGGCGACGTCTTCAGGGGTACCAAGTCGCCGCAGGGGGTGTGAGTCGGCGAGCGAGCGCTGGACGTCGTCCGGTATCCATTGCTTGTTCGTCTCGGTGAGTACCGTCTCGGGTGCAAGGCAGTTGGCGCGGATGCCGAAGGGGCCGACTTGGGCGGCCAGATCCTGTGTAAAGATCTGCACACCTGCCTTCGCCGCAGCGTAAGCGACAATCGTCCGTTCGCTCGGCTTGCGGCCGGCTGCGGAGGAGAGAGTGATGATGTTGCCGGTACGGCGTTGCTTCATGTCGGGCAGGAAACACTTCACGGTCAGGAAGGTGCCGGTCAGGTTCCGATCGATATCAGCTCGCCAGTTTTCCTCTGCGATGTCTTCGATGGGCATGGGGCGGCTTTCCGAGCTGCCGGCATTGGCGACCAGAACGTCGACGTGACCGTACCGTTCGAGGATCTGCTCACGCATCCGGGCCAGGTCGTCGGCAATGGTAACGTCGCCGGTCACGCAGATGACCTCGCCTCCGAGGTCGTGAATACGAGCTTGAACCGTAGCGAGCGCGGTTTCGTCCCGGCCGTGCAGTGCGACACGGGCGCCCGCCTGTGCGAACGTGATCGCGATGGCCGCGCCGATCCCCCGCGAACTGCCGGTGACCAGTGCCACCCGATCCTTGAGCATGCTCATCAGTTGTCATCTCTCTAGTGCCGGAAAGGCGCGCCCACCGCGCCCGCCCCCATTCAAGGCGACCGCGCGGCTCGAGTCTCGCACGTCACTGTTTCATTTCGGCTTCACCGGCCTGCGCGAGGGAAAACCCCTCCAACGGCCGACCTCAGTGGCTCATGGAGTACCGCGGCCCCTGCCGGCCACCCCTGACCCGGCGGGCTGGACGCGATTCGCACGTTCTCCAACGAGATGCGGCTGCATGAGGGGTATCGGGTACGTCACGCCCGACGAGCATCACGGCGCCCGCCTCCGACCCTTGGCGGGTGTCAGCCGCGTCATAGGCCGGGCACGGCACATCACCCCGGGCAGCGACCATGCATGCACACGTGACACGAAGACAGCCCTTGGTCATATGGTCTTCTTCCTTCGACAGGAAGAATGATCGACCAAGGGCTGTCAACTGGTCACTCGTATCGCCTCCCGGAGCCGGGATTACATATCGCTAGGGGAAGCAAGCGCCCATTGAGAACGTTCCGCCGACAATGGCGCCGGCGAGGACGAGAGACCCTCCACCGGTCTCCGGTGCGAGGCCGATGCCGATAGCGCCTGGTATGGCCGCCGAAGCGCATCCAAGGGTGGTTTTCCAGTACTCATGGTCCATGGGGGTGGTCATCATGCGGCTGACGAGGTTGCCGGCCCAGCCACCGACGCGGGTCTGGACACCGCCCCGGTTGTACATGGTGTGGTTTATGTGGTCGGCTTCCGATTCGAGCCTCCAGTCTGCGAATTCTGGAAGTTTGAGATACGTGCTTTCCTTGACGACCATCCCCTCGACGACTGTGGTGACTTTCTTCCTGTACCCATCGTCGGTGACCACGGTGACGGTTCCTGTGGGCGCGCCACCCACATGTCCGATTGGACCGCCCGCGCCATTCCAATCGTGCTGCTTCGCTCGGCTTTGCCTTTGATCCCCATTCGGCCCGAGGTTCATACAGTATTCCCAGCCTCCCTCACAGTGGCCTCCGAAGTCCTTCATGTGCGCGATCGACGTCGGTCGCGGCGCCGGTCGGTTGACCTTGGACGCCCTCCTGAGCGCGTTATAAATCCGCTTCTTCGTGCTCAGATTCCGCAGCGCCTTTATTATCCTCGGCCTGTGCGGCTTCGCCTTGGGCCTCGACGGCGTGGGCTTGTGCGGGGGGCGAACCGTCTTGCGGCCATAGTCGCCTTCCACGTACATCTCCCCGTCGGGGTCGCTCATGGTGGCGGGGCTGTTGTTGCTGTAGGCGTAGGCGTTCATCTGCTGCGGGTCGAGCGGGTCGATGATCGGGTCGACCGAGATGAACCTTCCCATCGCCGGATCGTATTCACGGGCCCCCAGCCGGGTCAGACCGGTGTCCGGGTTGACCGCGCCGCCGACGAAGCCGCGGTTGCCGGCCGGCCATGCGGGGGCGGCGCCGCGCGGGTTGCCGAACGGGTCGAATCGGCGGGTGGTGACTGCCAGGCTGGTGGCGTTGACGGCGACCTGCGAGGTGCCGTGGTGGTCGGTGAGCGTCCAGGTGAAGCCGTCACTCGTACGGGTGCCGAGCCCCTCGTAGTACCGGGTGCCGGTGGTGGAGCCTGTCGCGGTGTTGAGGCGGAGCTCGCCCCTGCCGACGAACAGGGTCACCGAGCCGGGGTCGCGGCGGATGAGCTGCTCACCATTGGCGTCGTAGACGTACGAGGTGGTCTTGCCGCCTGCGGTGATCGAGGTGAGCAGGCCTTCGTCATCCCAGGTCAGCGTCTGAGCGCCGGCGGGTCCTGGGCGGGCGGTGGTGTTGCCGGCCACGTCGTAGCCGTAGGCGGCGGTGGCCGAGCCTGTGGTGGTGGCGGTCACCGCATGGGGCCTGACGACGCCGTCTCCGGGGTTCGGGTAGGAGTAGGTGGTCGTGACGTCGGGGGTGCCCACGCCCTTGACCGTCATGGTGCGGCGGTTGCCGATCACGTCGTAGGTGTACTCCTGCCAGTAGGGGGCCGGGCCGCCGATGACGGACGCCGACGGCGTGGTGCTGCAAGTGTCGGTGTTCTGGGTCCAGGCGGCGGTGATGCGGCGCAGGTAGTCGGTGGCGAAGCACTGGGTGTCCCTGGCTGATCCGGCGGTGCGGTCGGTGATGCGGGTGACGTTGCCGGCCGGGTCATAGCCGTAGGTGAGGTCGTTCACCATGACGCCGCCGGACTGTTCGCGTTCGGTGAGCGTCTCGCTGACCCTGCGGGTGCCGTCCTCGTAGTAGGTGGTGCGCCACAGCCGTTTGTCGTTGGTGCCGAGCTCGAGCTGGGCGGTCTCGCCGAGGGCGGTGTACGTGGTCTGGGCGACGTAGGTCTGGGCACCCTTGGCCGTGTCGAGTTGGCCGAGGGAGGTGTAATCGTAGGTGATGGTCTCCTGTGCGAGGGTGCCCAACCTGGGCAGGGTCTCACTGGCGAGACTGTCGTCGGCGGCGTACGTCTGGGTCGTGGTGTAGGTTCCGGCGAGCTGCTGTTCCACCTCGGGGATGGTGACCGAGGAGCCTTCCGGGCGTCCGGCCTCGTCGTAGCCGGTGACTTCCTTGACGTAGGCGTTCCCGTTGACGTAGCGGGTGGCGGAGGTCAGGGCCCCCTTGGCCAGCGTGTCGTAGACGGTCTTCGTCAGCAGGGGGCCGGTCTCCGTGTCCAGGTGTGTCTCGACCTGGCGGCCGAGATCGTCGTACACCGACGCGATGGTCTTGCCGCGTGCGTCGGTGCTGGTCAGCAGCCGGCCGGCGTCGTCGTACGTCATCGTCGCCGCGCCCTTGTCCGGGTCGTCGGCCTTGGTCTTCCTGCCGAGCACGTCGTAGGTGTAGCGCCACACGTTGCCGGCCGGGTCGGTGATCTTGTTCAGATGGCCGGACTTGGTGTAGCCGTAGCGGGTGACGTCCGACGGGCTGGTGAGGGTGCGGCCGCGGTACTGCGCCAGCGCGGTGACGCGGTCGCGGGCGTCGATCCACTTGGTGGTCACGGTCCCGCCCTGCGGAGGGATCTCGCTGACGAGGTCGGCGCTGTAGGACGTGGTGGTGCGCCACTTCTCGGTCAGGACGCCGTCCGGACCGGGCATGAGGAAGATCTCCGCGATCTTGCGTTCCACGCCGTCATACTTGGTGACGGTGGAGGCCGTCGCGCTGCCGGAGGCGAGCACGAACAGCGCCGTCCCGGGCGCGTCGTCGGCGTGGTACGGCTGCCGGGTCACGCTGACGAGCCCGCGCGAGTCGTACATGGTGTCGGTCACCATCCGCCCGCCCGTGGGGCTGGGCGCCTGCGTCTGCCGGGGCCTCAGGAAGCCGTCGTAGAGCGTGTACGTCACGACGTGGTTGCCGTTGGCCCGCAGCGTGCTGGTGCTCACCCAGTTGGGGCCGCCGCTGCGGCGCACGCCGTAGTCGTAGCGCAGGTGCGGGCTGTCGCCCGCCGCCTCGCTGCGGCCCGGCTTGTACACCTTCACCAGGCGACCGAGGGCGTCATAGGTGGTCGAGGTCTTGCGGTTGTCTGCGTCCTGTTCCTCGACCGGGATGCCCCAGGCGGGGTCCAGGGTCGTGGTCACGACGTGGCCGAGCGGGTTGGTCACCGTGGTCGCGGTGGTCAGGCCGTTGGTGTCGGTGTACGCCGTGGTCGTGAGCTTGCTGAGCGCGTCCCGGGACTCCCGGACCCGGCCGTAGTCGTCGTATGCCGAGGTCTCGCTGACCATGTAGGTGGCCGTGCTGCCGGTGTACGCCTTGGCGGCCTCCTTCTTCGTCACGTCCCCGTGGATCGGCGGGGCGTCGAACTGCTGGCCGTCGTAGGACAGCCGGGTGTCGGTGATGGCGTCGTCGGGGTAGGCCGGGGTCACGCCGCAGGCCACGCCGACGGTCTTGGTCGTGCTCGGGAACTCGGCCAGCATTTGAGCCGTGTTGTGCACGTACGTGGTGGTGGTGCACTGGTCGTCGTCGGCGGAGGCGATGTCGCCGAAGTCGTTGACCTGGGTCTCGTTGCCGTACTCGTCGTAGGTCGTCGCCACCCGGGTGACCCGGTAGGTCCCGTCGGTACGCCGCTCCCGGGACTCGGTCTGCGCGACCTCGACCTGGTAGGACTTCAAGCTGCCCTGGGTGGCGGTCAGGCGGGTCCACGGGTCGTTGAGCTCCGTGGTGAGCGCGGTGGCGCCGTCGTAGGTGATCTGTTCGCGTACGAAGCCGGCCAGCGGCTCGACGTCGGCCAGTTTCGTGCCGGTGGAGTCGATGATGTCGGCGGTCTTGGTGCCTCCGGCGGGGTTGAGCCGGTCGCCGTGCATGCCGCGGAAGTACAGGTATTGGGTCTTGGTCTCGGGCTTGTTCTCGTCGTTGGCCGGGTCGCCCTCGCGGACCAGGACCTTCTCGTACCCGCGCCAGTCGGACCAGGTCCGCTTCTTCTCGTCGATCAGTGGGTCGTCGACGTAGGCCCAGGCGCCACCCTTGACAGCGTCGTACTCGTACGTGGTCACCATGTCCTTGGCGTCGGTCACCAGGTCGTCCTGGACCACCTTGGCCACCGCGTACTTGTGGAACCAGTCGTTGACCGGCTCGGTGGCGGGCGGCATCGCCCACCGCTGCGGGAAACAGCGCTTGGTGTTGCTCTCCGCCGTCGGCAGGGCGCCAGGGGCGCAGTCCGGCGGCGCGTACGTGACGTTGATCGCTCCGCCGGATTCCGTGGTGATCGTGGTGAGGCGGGGCTTGTTCAACGCCGGCAGCCCGTCGGCCGCGGAGTTGACCCGGTTGGGCAGCATCGTGGCGTCGAACGTCACGGCCGGCTCGGTGATCGGGGTGGCGCCGGCCAGGCCGGTGTGGGTGATGCCGTTCAGCCACAACGCCTTGTCCGTGGTGCCGTCGCCGGCCGCCGGGTAGGTGTGGTCGAAGTCCCACGCGTCGACGCCGCGATAGTTCCCGCCGCCGGTGGAGAGCTGGGTGGTGACCTTCGCCAGGCGCTTGGTGGACCAGAACGTGGGCGAGTACTTGTCCCCGCACGTCGAGGCGCAGTCGGTGTCCCACGGGACGTCCGGCCAACTGGTGAGGTTGTGGGTGGCGCAGTTCTGTCCCGGCGCGCAGCGGTCGGCCCGGTCGAATACGACGCGGGCGGGTGCCGGACCTGAGTATTCGGCGCCGGCGCGGGTGCCGTACTCGATGCGGGCCAGCGTGCCGCCGCGGACGTAGGTCGCCGTGGTCGCGCCCAGGTTCTGGGCGTAGCGGTTGGTCTCCTGGTCGTAGAAGTAGCTCATCGAGTTGCCGTGCGCGTCGACGACGTAGTCGAGGTTCCAGCGGTAGGCCTGTATGCAAGCCGAGGCGGCGAAGGTGGCCTTGTTGCACGGCTCGCCTGCGTCGTTGCCGTAGACAGGGACCGTCCAGGCCGACTGGGTGGTGGCGCGTCCCGCCGTCCAGCCGGGCAGCCGGTTCAGGCCGAAGAAGTACTGCGTGCCGTCACTCCTGGTGACCTTCCAGTACTCGCCGTCGTCGTCGCCGTTGATGTCCTGGCCGCTGCGGAACAGGTGCTCGACCCGGGTGCCGTCGTCGCCCTTCGGCCGCCACACGCCGCCCTGGTTGACCATCCGGCCGGACTGCTCACCGAAGGACAGGGTGGCGTTGTCGGTCTCCCAGCACAGGTCGCCGGTCTTGGTCTGGCCGTTGTTCCCGCCTAGGTCTTCCATGCACCCCTTGTAGGAGCGTTCGATGAACCCGGGCGACAGGTTCCAGCCCTCGCCCACCCAGGACGGCTGGTTGTTGGTGGCCACGGTGCGCCCGTCCACCGCGGCCGAGGAGTACGAGAGCGCCAGGCTCGGGCCGAGCTCCCCGGGCACGGGCGGCATGCGCATCGGGTACTGCCAGGCGAAGTCCCCGGTCTGGGCGGAGACCTGCCACGTGCTGGACGGCGCCAGCGAGGTGGCCTTGTAGTCACCCTTCGGCCCGTCGGCCGCCGCCGCCAGCGCCAAGGTGCCGGCGGTGGCGCCGACCGACACCTCGGCGGACACGGTGGCCGCCTTGAAGTCGTTGCGTACGGCGGTGACCGGTGTCCGGTCGCCTGCGACAGGCACCAACCGCAGGCGAGAGGCCCAGTCACCGCCGTACGCGTCCTGGAAGGCCGAATACTCCACGGTGATCGTCACCGGGGCGGGTTGGGCCTTGCCATCGGCGCGCCGTACTGACAGCAGGATCCCGGCCACCGCCGCACGTTCGGTGGCCGTCCGATCCAGCACCTCGACCTTCACCCGCTCCGGGCCCGGCTGTCTGGCAGCGGCCACCCAGACGGGCAGCGAGCCGGCCCGTACTTCGGCCGCCGCCGCGGAGCGGCCGGCCGAGGCGGCGGGCAGGGCGATCTCCGCGGCGCCCGCGGCGGGCCAGTCCGCCTTGGGCGCACGCTTGCGGGCGGGCGTCGCCTCGGGGTCGGGCCGGGCGGCGGGAGGCTCGAAGTCCTCGCCGGGCACCGGCTCGACCTCCTCGGGGGCGCTCGGCTTCACGGGCGCCTGCGCGTTCACGGCGTCCACGACCATGGCCGGCGTGGCCCCGGCCGGGGTGCTCGCCAGCAGCATGATGAATAAGCATCCAAGGGCCGCGGTCGGCCACAGGCGCCATCGGTTACGGCGCATGAGAGTGAATCCCCTTCCCTGATCAGAGTCCGGTTACGAGGAAGCCGAGTGAGTGGTCGTACTCCTGGCCCTCACAGTTGCGGTCGCGCGAGTCGAACAGGTCGCCCCCGCGCGCCCGGCAGCGGAACAGCTCGCCGCTGATCGCGTCCGGCGCTCCGGGCACGTCCTGCGGGGGGCTGGTCCAGATGTAGCCGAGCCTGCGTACGACCGTCTTGTCCTCGCAGGCTGGGTCGGTGGAGGTGAAGACGTCGTTGTCGTCGTCATTGCGGCAGCTCATCAAGGCTGTGGTGCCGGGCAGCGGGACCATCGACAGGGTCCCCACGTTGCCCTCCGGGCGGTAGTTCGCCTCGATCCGGCCGATGGCGCTGGCGTGATCGTAGGGGTATCCGGTGGTCACGTGCCTGATCAGGTGGGCGTAGGCGCGGGTGTAGCCGAGCGAGCCCTCCGTCACCTTGTTCTCGCAGTCGGGGTCGGTGGAGGCGAAGTGTTCGACGTTGGGGACCTGGCACCGGTAGATCTGGAGCGTCGGCACTCCTGACGGGGGCGTGGTGTAGAAGCGTCCGACGCTGCCCAGGTTGGCGTAGGAGCCGCAGTCGTAGGCGAGGAAGTAGTCGGTCGTGCCGTTGCGGCAGGAGTACACCGGCAGGGTGTTCGGTGCGTCCTCCGGGGCCGGCAGGCCGAGGGAGCCTTCGAAGTGCGATCCTGGCGGCACCTGCCCGGTGGTCACGATGTGCCGGCCGTTGAGGTTGGCGAAGCGGCCGAGCTGTCCCCCGTACAGGTTGGTCTGCCTGGTGAGCGGCTTGTCCCGGTATTCCGCCTGTATCTGGTCGGTGGTGCGCACGCCGGTCCACGCGTGCACGTCGTCGATGACTCCGGCGAACGGCGTCGCCGGAGCGCCGTTCTGCCTGCCTCGCCCGATCTGGAAGGCGCCGGTGGCGTTCACCGTGGCCGTGGCCTCCTTCTCGGCCACCAATGCGCTGTCCACGTAGAGCCGGATCCGACCGGCCGCCGCGTCGTAGACGCCGGCCAGGTGCGTCCACTCCCCGGCTTGCGCGGTCGTGGGCGAGTCGACGCTGAGCGTCTGCTGCGTGGCGTCGCTCTCGGATTGCGGCAGCGCGAACGACCACGTGCGGGTGTCGCCCCGGTAACGCAGTTGGAAGCCGCTGACCTGGCCGCTGTCCTGGCTGAGGATCGTACGCGTTTGGGCGTCGGCGGTATCCAACCTGACCCAGGCGCTCACGGTGAAGCTCACGTCGGTTCGCAGCGCGGGGCCGGCCGTCGACAGAGTCGAGGTGCCGCCGTTGAGGCGCACCGCGCCGGTGCCCACCTTGCCCGTGGTCCAGGATCCGGCGCTGCCGAGCGTGCCGAGCCGGTAGTTGCCGGACACCTCCTGCGCCGTCGTGCCCGTCCCCTCGTCGAGCGGCAGGAACAGCTCCTCGCTCGCGGGCGCGCCGGCCAGGTCGTGGATCTCCTGGATCGACAGGGCGCGACTGTAGATGCGGACCTCGTCCAGCGAGCCCGGCCAGTAGTCGGCCGGGGCGGCGTTGTACCGGGCCCGGCCCAGCTGCACCGAACCGGCCGCCTTCCACGGCGTGGTGTGGGCGGCGGGCGTGCCGGCCACACCATCGACGTAGATCTTGATCTGCCCGGCGGCGGCGTCGTACATGCCGACGAGATGGGTCCACCGTCCCGCGACCGCTGGCGTCGCAGATTCGGCAATGTGCCGTGGGGCGTCGTTGGCGTCGGCCGCCGGCATCATGAAGTTGAACTTCTTGGTGTTCGGGTTGTACTGCAGGAAGAATCCGCTGATCTGGTTGCCGTCCTGGCTGACCGCGGTCCGCCAGGTGGTCTCCAGCCGATCCAGCTTCACCCAGGCCGCGACGGTGAACGTCTTGTCCGTCGGCACGGTGGGGCCGCCCGCGGTGCCGGCGTACCCGGCGCTGCCGTCCAGCCAGAGCGCGTCACCGTGCCGGCCGATCTGCCAGCGCGCCGGGCCCGTCGGGCCGGTGACGATGGTTGCGTTGTGCCCGTAGGGCGAATCGTCGACGACCTTCGTCTCGGTGAACCCCTCGAGCTTCCACTGCCCCTTCGGCGGCGAGCCGGGACCGACCCAGAAGTGGTAGCGGTATTGCGCACCCGGGTTGCCCGCGCGGTCGATGCTGCGGGCGTACAGGTCCATGGGGCCGTCATCGGGCGGTGTGACCAGGGCGTTGGCGCTGCCGGCCGAGTTGGCGGCGGCGTTGGAGACACCCTCGCGCCCGTACAGGTAGTACTCGAACCCCGCCACATCCCCGACGCCATTGGCGCCGAGGGTGAATCCGCCCGTGTAGCCCACTGCCCCGCCTGTCGGGCAGGGGTCGTAGTCCGGCGGCGGGCACTCGGGGTAGGTGACGGAGCTGACCTGCGGCGCCTTGGCCGGGCCCGTTCTGTCGATGGTGACATCGCACCACGGCCCCCACGGCCCGGCGTCGACACCGTCGGTTCCGCGTACGCGATAGGCCAGCTTGGCCCCGTCGGCGGCGTTCGCCGACGGCACGTCGACGGTGAAGGTGGAGCCGGATGCCTTGGCCCCCATGGTGGCGGCTCCGAGCCGGGCGCCGGACCTCACATACCACTCGAACTCGGCGGACACCAGGCCGCCATCGGGGTCGGAGACGACCGCCGACAGCTTCGGCCCACGCGGCCCCAGATTGGGGTCGTTGTCGATGTAGGGGTTGACGTAGGGCTCGTTCGGCTGCACGCCGCAGGCCTTGTTCTCCACCGTCTGGCCGGTCGGCGCGTTGGGGTAGCTGTTGTAGGTGATGGACAGGCCGGGGTTGGTGTCGAACTTCTTCCAGGCGAGTCGCTCGCCCTCGTTGGCCGCCTTCAGCATGATCGCGGTGAGGCCGTTGCTGGACGCCACTGCCTTGTTGACCGCGCCGGTCGCGTCGAATCCGACCCAGGCGCCCGGGCAAGTGGAGTTGTAACCGTGGGCGACGTTCTGCATCCCCAGGCTCACCGGGCTTCCGCCGGGGAAGGGCTGGCTGTTCCACGTCGTTCCGTTGCTGATGGGGTTCGTCCCCCATGCTTCGACCGGCTGAGACGCGCACGAGGGGGCATGGTTCTCGAACGCGTTGAACTCCGCGTGGAGAATGTGCCTGCCGACCACGAACGACGCGTCGTACTGGAAATACGAACGCGCGACCCCGATACCGTCGCACCCCAACCAGTCGCAATACCCGACCTTGGCCACGTGCTGGTCATCACCGCCCGGGTAGGCCACAGTCGGATGGCCGGACAGCACCATGACGAACGCCGAGCCCGTGGAGAAGTCCGGATCGATGTACAACGGGAACGTCGCCGCGGGATCGGCCGGCAGTTTCTGATCGGGTCGCAGGGTCAGCGTGTCCTTGCCCAGTTCGAGTTCCCCCACCGCGCTCTTCGCGGCCGACGGCGTCGAGTCCCAGGCCATCGGTGCACCGGAGGCGAAGACGAGCTTCCCCTTCTC
Source organism: Nonomuraea sp. CA-141351 (assembly GCF_050944675.1). NCBI lineage: Bacteria > Bacillati > Actinomycetota > Actinomycetes > Streptosporangiales > Streptosporangiaceae > Nonomuraea > Nonomuraea sp. CA-141351. The sequence goes on along the minus strand of NZ_CP191982.1, from coordinate 11,474,723 downwards.
GTCGTAGGCGCCGATGTTGCCGTGCCCGTCGTCGCGCAGCTTCACTCCCTCGGCGGCCACGCCGAAGCTCAGCTCCGCGAGCCTGGGATCGGTTGCCGCGGCCTTGTTCTTGACCACCAGCACTTCCCGGAAGCCTTGCGCGGTCGCGGTCATCCGCAGATCGACGCCGGGCATGACCTCGGGGTAGGTCGCACTGTCGCGGCTCAGCATCGGTTGCGGCAAGGGTGCCGGCCAGCGGAGCTCGATCCAGGCATTGCCCTGCTGGAGGCGTACCAGGGGCTGGTCCCCGCCTCCGGAGAAGACGACGGGGCTCGTGGTCGCGCCGGGTTCGATGCCGCCGTCGGCGCGCCGCCGCAGCGTCGTGTCCACCGCCACCCAGCCCGTGCCCCGCTTGACCCGGACCGGGTCGGTCCACAGGTCGGCTGTGAAGGAGCCGTCCGGGTTGGCGTACACGTCCTGGCGCTCGGCCTGCTCCGACGTCACCGCCACCCGTTTGCCGGACCGTTTCGCCTCCCCGAGCGCCCAGGGCGCCGAGCCCAGGGGGTCTGATTCAACGGAAGCCGCCGCCGACGCGGCGGACGCATCCGCTGTCGGGGTTGTCGATAACCCGGAGAGCGCGGTGGTCAATACCACCACCAGGGCACTCAGACGTCGCCACACTTTACCTCCAAGAGATCGGGCAGGCAGCATGGGGCGGCCCGCGTACCGTTCATTGGGTGGATCGCCGTACGTGCCGCGCTGATCTGCGCCTTCCTGCCCTGACGCGGTGGCGGGGCGACATCTGAGGCACGGCTGCTACGGATAGTCCTCGCATCTAGGCCGAGCTCAGTGTGGGTCTCCGAAGCGGCATGATCCAGGACGCCAGACGGACATTTTCCGGACATTGTGCCGCTCGGAGGATCATGCTGCCGGCGAGTGTTCCGCTGACTCCGAATTCGCGCACCGCGCCCGGGCGGAACCCAGGCCGATGTCCGCAGAATGTCCGGCTGACGACCTGGCCCGGCGCGCCCCTCAGGTGAAAAGTCAAGGGGCATGGAAGCGAGTCGGAACAGTCGTCCAGATGCGATGTCGCCCCGGCATGCTCATGTCACTCCGAGAACGGCCGCCACGGACCCCCGTTCATGAGCAGCCGTCTCAGCGTGGCGCTCCTGGGGCCGCTGGAGGTCTGGCGGGACGACGCCGGAGGGCTACCGGCTGGAGGTGGAGCCCGACCATGTGGACGCGCTGCGCTTTCGCCGGCTGCTGGCAGAGGCGGCGCAAGAGCGGGACACCGACGCGCAGCGGAAGATCATGGAGGAGGCGCTCGCGCTGTGGCGAGGCACGCCCTTCGACGGAGTCAAATCCGCCGCACTACGGGCGTGCAAGGGCTCAAACCTGGAGGAGCGGCGTGTCCAGGCCCTGGAGCGATGAATCGACCTGGGCCTGGCCGAGGGCCGCCACGACGAGATAGCCGCCGAGGTGCGTGAGCTGGCGGCCGGCAATCCGCTGCGGGAGCCGCTGTGGGGGCGCCTGCTTCTCACGCTGGACCGCTGCGGGAGGCAGGCCGAGGCGCCGGCCATGTATGGGCGGCTCAGGCGCCGCCTCGCCGAAGACCTGGGCGTCGATCCATCCTCTGAGCTGCTGCGCATCTACGCGGCACTGCTCGACTGCACGATCGGACCGTGGCGATCAACGCCCCAGCGATCGACCTGCTCTGCGGTACGTCGTCCCACGAGGATCGCACCGGCCGGCGCCATCTCGCCGAGCGTCAGTCCGCCCGGCCGGGGCTGACGGATCTCCCCGTCCGGCGTGCGGTCCGATTCGTGGAGACGCATGAAGCCGTCGCCGCCCGGGTTGCCCCGTTTGTCGTTCGGACCCGCGATGTACCCGTCCAACGACACCGACGTGTCAAGTACCGAACGCAATCCCTACGACGAAAAGGACATCAACGTGCGAACCGTCATCTCACAGCCGTCGAGGCGCTGAGGTGTTCCCATGCATCCAGGGCCTGCCGCTGACTGTCGAGCTTTTCGCGGATCGCCTGGACCGCCTCTGTGCCCAGGGCCAGGCGTAGTGGAGGTTCTGGAGAGGCAACCGCCTCGATGATGGCGGCCGCGACCCGGAACGGGTCGTTGGGCTGGCGCCCCGACAGCCCTTCAAACCACTCCAGGGCCTTGCCGACGCTGTCGGCGTAATCGCCGCTGCGAGGTGTCCGGGCGATCGCGCCTGCGGCGAAGTCGGTGCGAAGCGGGCCCGGTTCCACGATGGTGACCTTGATTCCGAGGTGCGCGACCTCTTTCGCCAGCCCTTCGGCGAGGCCTTCCACGGCGAACTTGGTGCCTGCGTAGGCGGTCTCGCCTGCCGCTATGGGCGCGATGCCTTCCAGCGAGGAGATCTGCACGATGTGGCCGCTGCGCTGCCGGCGCAGCTGGGGCAGGACGGCGCGGGTCACGTTCAGCGCACCGAAGACGTTGGTCTCGAACTCACAGCGAAGCTCCTCTTCGGGTAGCTCCTCCAGAGCACCGAACAACCCGTAGCCAGCGTTGTTGACCACGACGTCGAGACGGCCGAACGCAGCCAGCCCATCGCCTACGGCCGCGCTTGCCTCATCTGGATCCGTCACATCCAGGCGGGTCGCGATGGCCTGGCCGGGGTAGCGGCCGGTGAGATCGTCGAGCCGCTGGGGATCGCGGGCGGTAGCGACCACCTGCCCGCCGTGGTCAAGGACCGCTTCGGCCAGCGCCAGTCCGAGTCCCGACGACGCACCCGTGATCAGCCATACCCGGGATTCATCGCCTGACAGTGCCATTGTGTTGCCCTCCTTTGGTGCTCGATCTTCCCCGGCTACCCGCCCGGCCGGATGGCACACCGGACAAGGGCCGGCTCGTACTCGCGAACACGCGCTTTCGCGCTCCGGCCCAGGCTTCCTCGACCGGAGCCCGCCTGATGCCCCACCTGGCACCAGCCCTCCTGGCTGCGGGCAAACGACCATGTGGAGCACGCATCAGTGACCGTGTGTGGTGACGGCGATATCGGCGACTAGTGATAGACCTTGATCTGGGCGAACTGGATGCGTGACGGCCCACGGCTGGACCGGCCAGGGTTAGAGCTCTCGACTTTGACGCAGCGCGCTTGAACGGGCGAGAACCCGAAAGTTCGACGGTTTGCGCCGGGATTCGGGAGGTTGGACTCGCTGGTCACGGTCGTCCACGCCGAGCAGGACGCGTCCGAGGCCACCTGGATAGCAAAGTCCGATGGGAAATCCTGGCCGTCCTTCTCCGGGTAGAGGTCGACTCGGCTGATGGTGTGCGGGGTCCGCAGGTCGACCTTCACCGACCCTCCCCCGGAGGTCGCCTGACTCATCGAGCCGGCCGAATCAGCGGTCGTGACCGCCGCCGACGCAGCGACATCGGCAGCGCTGTACGCCTGCAGCTCGGTCAGCTGCAAGTAATGGTTGGTGTCATTGCTAGGGGCGCAGCCGACCTGGAGTTTCGTCGCGTAGACCCGAAGGTGACGGTAGGTGCCGGACACGTCGAAGGATCGAGCCGTGGCGGGTCTGGGGAGCGGCTTGCCGTCATTGTAGTTCTTCTCGACGACGAGATCCGTCCAAGGCCCGTTCGGAGCCACGCTGCCCTGGATCGCGAAGTCGACGGGAAAACCGTAGCCTTCGCAATCCTTGTCGTCGCGGGGCCACAACTTCACCTGGCTGAGGGCGAACTTGTCGCCAAGGTCCACTTGGACCCACTCGGTGTGGTCTGCTTCCGGGTAACCCTGACTGGCGAAGCCGCTGACCGCTTCTCCCGCATCGGCTCGGGTGAACGTGTGGTTGAGCCCGTCGGTGAGGGCGCGCTTGGACCAGGTCCACTGTTCAAGAGACGAACTCGCCGTCACGGCCTTGCCGAAGGCGAGGTTCCGCGAGGCGAAGGGGATCGCCACCGGCGGTGCCTGTGCCGCCTCGGCGGCGTGTGGAGGAGCGGGTTCCAGCACGTATGCCACGACGCTGTTGGCCGGGAGATTCAGCGTGGGGGAGAAGCTCCACGCCGGCGAAATGACGCGGCTTTCGACCGGGTTGAGGTTTTCGTTCGGGCCGACATCCCAGCCTTGCAGACCGGCGGCGAAGTCGCCGTAGTAGTTGGCGTGCGTGGCGTCGATCACGTATTGCGTGACCTTGACATTCTCGCCGCGCGAGAAATAGGGCAACCCGATGACGCTCAGCATGAGGTCAGTGGCGGTCGGCTGGTCGTTCCAGGCCAGCGCGATGACCTTTCTGCTGGTGGCGTTCTTCGTAGTGATCGCGCCCACCGCGCCGTCGCCGGTACCAGGGCCGGACGACGTCGTCGAGAGAAGGGTGGGCTGCATCATGTTGTAGAGCTTGAATGTGTTGAAGGCGGCTTTCTTGTGGTTGTCGACGGTGACCATTCCGAGGTCGCCGTTGAAGAGCCGGGAGGGCGTCAGCCCTTCCTTGGGCGAGAAGAAGAAGATCTTCGACAGGCCCGGTTGTGCCACTGCGCGGGCGATCTGGCGGGCCGCGTAAGATGCGCCGGCGTTGGTGTCCGTAACCGTCCCGGGGCCGTTGTTCATGACGAAGGTGCTGTTCCACTCCGTGATGAAGATCGGCTTGTTGCCCAGGCCCGCCTGCTGCAGAGCCGCCTGGGCGTGGGAGATGTCGAAGGTGCCGCCGTACTCGTGGAAGCTCAGGAAGTCCAGCGGCACTGTCGGGTTGGCCTGGAGGTACCGCACGAATGAAGCGAGGAACTCGGTGTTGGGACTATGTGTCGCCGGTCCGCCGATCTTCGCGGTCGGATCGGCCGCCTTCACTCCTTCGGCCGTCGCCCGGTACATGAGGTTGTAGTCCTCCTGGGAGCCTGCCCAGAACTGGCTCAAGCTGGGTTCGTTCCACACCTCCCAGTGCCAGCCGGTATATCCAAGGTCCTTGTAGTGCTGGACCATGTTGCGGACGATTTCCCGCCAGTACGTGTTGTTGTTCGGCTTGGCGGGGCTGTAGCCGGAGTCACGGTCGGCTCCGCCGAGAACGTGCGGGGTGAAGGCCAGCCCCATGACCGGGGTCAGTCCCTTCTCCACCAGGGGCAGCACGACCCGGTCCAGCTTGGAGTAGTCGTAGCTGAAGTTCGGCGCCGTGCCTGAAACGACGTTGTAAAAGTTCTCGTTCAGCAGGTGAGTGATCGTGACCATTCTCAGCCCGGCATCGCGGAAGTTGTCATACGACTCCGGCAACCAGTTGAGACTGTTGTGCGTCAGATAACCTCCTTCATTGGCGTTGAGGTATTTCGCCGGATCGAAACTGCCGGCGTCGGACCCGTAGTCCGCACGGATGGTGACGGTGGCCGCTTCGGCGGGCGATGAGAGGGCGATGGCGGCGGAGCCGGCCAAGACGACCGAGGCCGCAGCCGCCAAGGTCTTGCGAAGACGGCGTCTCCCGGACGGTGTCCTCTCACGGCGACGGGCTAATGGGGCGAGGGGATTGGTCGTGATCTCATTCATGTGCGCGTGGTATCCGGTTCTTTAGACGCGATGTCCAGGGGTATTAACTGAGCAGGCACCCACGGTCGCCACTCACGAGCTCGGGTATTGCTGCGACGAGCTGGTGCGCGGCCACAGGTGTGAAAACGCTGCTTTGGGCTTACTCACGTTTACTGTAGTGATTCGCGCGGCAGCATCACCCGACAAGCCGCGCGGGACAATGCGAGCAGTGTCGCACCTGTCGAGTTTGGATGCGTCGCTATAGGAGTGTCAACGGTCATATGCCGGACATCATTATGGTGGGAATGACCCACGCCAGGCACTCTTTCGATTCGCCTGGTCAGATGCCCAGTACGCCCATCGAGATTGCCATGAGCCAAACCTTCACCGACGCGGCAACATCAGCAATGTCCGCCAAATGTCCGGTGATTGCCCTTGCCTAAAGTCCGCCAATCGAACAGTATTCGGTGGCGCTTATTCGCGTGCGTTGGAGGGGAACGATCATGCGGGGCGAAACGAGGAATCGGGCAGCCCGTCAGCCGGGCGCTGACCGGCGTCCGATCTCACTTTGTTCCCGGAGGAGCCCGCGATGACCGTTCACGAGGCACGCACGGGCGGCACGATCCGCACGGTCGGCCGGGCGATGGTCGCGCCTTTCCTCATCCTGCTCGTCCCGTACTGGCTCGGCGTTCTCGAGGGTCACCTGGTCATGATGATCGGGCACGTGGCGATGTACGTCCTCATGGCGGCGGCCATGCTGAGGCGGCACGACGAGTACGTCCACCACCACCGCTTCGTCATCCGGTGGAAATGGGTCAGGACGACGGCCGTCGTGCTGGTCGCGCTGCTGATCCCGGGCGGGGTCTCCGCGGTCAGCACGATCGGCAGGTTCGGCGACCAGTACCGGGCGCGCCCGGACGCCGTCACGGTACGGCCCGCGGCGAAGACCCATGACCCGGCCAAGCCCACCGTGGCCTTCCTGACCGGCAGCATGGGCACCAACGCGGCCGACATGCTCGGCCCGTACGAGGTGCTGGCGAGCACCGGCCGATTCAACACCTACGTCGTCTCCCCCGGCTCTCGGCTGATCCCACTGACCGGCGGCCTGGACATCGTGCCCGACCTGACCTTTGACGAGTTGGGGCGGCTGCTGGGCGAGCGGCGCGACACCCTCGACGCCGTGATCATCCCGGCCCTGCAACCCCCCGCCCCCGCCGAGTCCGACTCCATCAGCGCCTGGCTGCGGCAGCAGTCGGCCGCAGGCGCGCTGACCGTCAGCGTCTGCAACGGCGCCCGTACGCTCGCCGGCAGCGGACTGCTGGACGGCCGGACCGCCACCTCCCACTGGATACGGATGTCCGGGCTGCGCACGGACTTCACCAAGGTCAACTGGGAGAGCGGCCTGCGCTACGTCGACGACGGTAACGTGATCACGACGGCGGCCGTGTTGTCCGGCATCGACGGCGCCCTGCGCATCGTCGAACGCCTGACCGACACCGACACCGCCCGCGCGGCAGCCCGCAGCGTGCACTGGCGCCACTACTCCCCCGGCGCCCCCGCGCGGATCCCCACCTCCGGCCCGGAACCGGCGGACGTGGTGGCCGCGCTCAACTCCTCCTACCAGACCCGCCCCTCGACCATCGGTGTACGGCTCACCGACGGCATCGGCGAACTGGAGCTCGCCTCCGTGTTCAACTCGTACACCGAGCAGTCGATGATCGGGCGAACCGTAGCGGTCGGCGATGGCCCGATCCACTCCAAGCACGGCCTGACCTTCGTCCCCCGCTCGACCCTCGCGGCCGCCGCCGACGGCCTCGACCGGCTCCTCGTGCCCGGCCTGGACGCCGCCCGGCGCCAGGTGGCGGGTGCCGGGGGCCTGCGGCCCGAGTACGTCCACACCACCGAGGAGTTCGCGTTCGACCCGGCGATGCGTGACATCGCCCGTACGTACGACGTGCAGACCGCGAGGTTCGCCGCCAAGACGTTGGAGTACCCGGTGATGGACGTCAAGCTCACCGGCAGCGCGTGGCCCTGGACGGAGACCATCGTTCCCGTGCTGCTCGCGCTGCTGGGCGTGGCCGTCGCCATGGCCACCGGCGCGGTGGTCCGCAGGGTGCGGGCCGCCGGCCGGCGCCCGGAGCCCGCGGCGGCCGTGGCGGAGTCCGCCGAGCCGCTGGGAAGTGCCGCTGGGTAGGGCGGCCGGGCGCCTGGGCCGGGTCAGCCTGCCGGCGCCCGCAAGCGAGCCATCCGCCTCATGACGCGCGTACGACGCCACGACGAAGGGAGGTCGCCATGATGAGTATCCGCATGTGTCCGGTGAATGTCCGCCTCGCGACCTGGTCAGATCCGCGCTTGATGGTGGAGCTTAGGCGGGGTGCGCGCTGGAGTGTCGACGCCGAACGCAAACATCGGCGGAGTCCCTGTCAACAACCGCTCCGACTCTTCCAGTACGGTGCGCACCGCTTTCGAAAGGACAATCACGAATGACGACCCTCTTCGCCGGGCCGCGCCGTAAGGCCGTCCTTTGGCTGGCTGTGGCGATGGCAGCCGCACTCTCGGCCGGTGTGTCCGCCGCGCCGACGTACGCCTCCACGGCGGGCACGGAAACCGCGTCGACCGCTGTCCATCGTGTCAAGGTGTACGAGCTCGTCACCAAGGACGGCGGCTTCTTCTACACGGCAAACGAAGCCGAGAAGCAGACCGCGCTCAGTTACGGCTGGCGCATCACGCAAACGCCGATGTACTACATCGCCAACGCGCCTTTTCCCGGTGGCAAGCCGCTGTATCGGCTGCGATGGCTGAAGAAGGCCTCGTACATCGTCTCGACCACCGAAGCCGAGCGCGACCGGCTGGTGGCTTCCGGCCAGTTCCGCTACGACGGCAATCTCGGCTACGCGCCCGCCAACAGGGAAGCCGGAGGTGACGTGCATGTCTGGCGCCTGTCTCAGATGAACAAGTGGCGGCTGGCCATCGAGGCGCACAAGGACAAGATCCTTGCCAACGAGCCCGGCTGGCGATTCGACGGCCCGGCCTTTTACCAGTTCACCAGCCCCAGTTGAGCACGACAGTTCGTGACTAACTGATCTTGACTGTGTAGGAGTCGGTGACTGCGGAAGATCCTGCAGCCCGGCTGGCGGCCTTGATGAACTGTTCGCCCAGGCGAGCACGGGGCTATCTGCTGGGGATGCAACTCTTCCGCAGTGACTGGCTGATGGTTTCAAGGACGAGTTCTGGCTCCATCTTCTGGTCGCGCGCATGACCAAGGCCCTGTAACCGCGATCCGCAGGGAATCGCGATCCGCTGGAGGTGCCGATCCTGCAGACGCACCGGTGGGGGCGGAGGCCGAGGTCGCTCAGTTCCGCCGTAATCTGCCGGGAAACGATCATCGCTAGGCTGGGAAGCGATCTTCAGGTCATTCTCTTCATGCCTGGTCAGATCCACTCGTGAACACCCCACAAGGGGCCGTTCATGAGACGGTCGAACTGAAGTTGACGGGATCCCGTCTGATCATCGCGATCAGGCGGGATCTTGTCGTTCGAGCCCAGCAGTGAGCCGCGTTCTCGCCCCGGTGCCGGCTGTCCGGAGCCGGTCAGGATGACGGCGGCCCGGCCTGCCGATACGTCGGGCTCCTCGCCGCACCTCTACGCCGTCAACCAGTGCACGGGGGACACCTGGCGCAGGTGGACGAGCACGTCGAACGCGGCGGGCAGGGAGGCGACGGCGAGGTGTTCGGCCGCGTCCCTGGAAGGGTCGTAAACGCCGCTGATGACGCGGGCTTTCATCGGCCCGTCCCATCCGCCGTCACGCAGGTCGAGCCAGTGGGCGGGCTGGTCGGTGGCGCCGAGGCGGGCGTCGAGCCAGTCGGAGGCCGGTTCCGGGACGGTGACGGCACCGAGGTCGCCGTGGTGGAAGCCGATCGCCACAGAGACGTAGCGGGTGCCGTAGTGGTCGCGCAGCACACTGCCGAGCGTGGGCTGAGGGCCGCGTTGAGGCGCCAGGCCCAGGGTCGCGGGAGCCGCCGAGGTGTGCGCGATGCCGTCCCAGTAGGCCACACGGCGGCCGCTCCGGTGCTGGTGGTTGACGATCGTGTCGGCCCAGGTCTGGGCTTCGCCGGCATAGTTGCCGCGTCCGGCGACGCTGCGCTGGTGGAAGTCCACGATGAGGCGCATCCGCTCCAGGACGAAGTCGCCGGGCAGTTGCTCGACTATCGCGAGCGCGTTGCGGGCGTGTTCGGCGAAGGGACGGCCCGGGTGCAGGCCTCTGGCCCGCTGCACGTGCTCGTCGATCTCATGGGCGGTGCGGATCGGCTCCAGGTGGACGGCCAGCTCGGCCAGCCGGTGCGGGGCGGCACGGCGAACGTGCTCCATGATGGCGTCGTAGTCGGCGGGCTGTGCTTGGGCGGGCTTGACTCCGAAGATCCGGACCGGGTCGTCCGGGCGGTCCTGGTTGAAGGCACGGATCCACTCCAGCGCCGCGGCCATTTCGGCGGTGCGCCAGGGGCGCCAGGCACCGGCCAGGGCGGATCGCGCCGTGCCCGCGCCCCCGGTGACGTACGCGTCGAGGGTCGTCCCGACGGAGGCGTTGTCTTGTACGGCCAGTGCACGGAAGCCGTGCCTGCGGACGAGGCGGCGGAAGAGCTGGTCTCGCACCTCGAAGGTCTCGTGAGCGAATCTGGTGGACTCGCCGAGTCCGGCGACGATCGCGCCGGTGGCGATCGCGTCGGCCAGGTCGTCGAGCGTGGTCTCTGTCATCAAGGAGGTCATGCCGAAACTCCTTCACGGATCGGTTCGAGCGCCCGCGACCAGGCGACGACGTCGTTCAGCAAGGCGATGAGGGCGGAGTGCTGGTGCGGGCCGGGAGTGAGGTCGCCAGGCTCGGTGGGGGCGGAGAAGGTGAAGTCGTGGTGCAGGGACAGCGCCACCTGGCTGCGAACGGTGGCGACCTTCAGCTCGGCCAGGATCAACCGGAGGTGCTCGACCGCGCGGGTCGCGCCGTGCAGGCCGTAGCCGACGAAGCCGGCCGCCTTGTTGTTCCACTCGGCGTACACGAAGTCCAGGGCGTTCTTCAGCGCACCGGGGATGGAGCGGTTGTACTCCGGGGTGACGAACACGAACCCGTCGTAGCCGGCGATCGCCTCCGCCCAGCGGATGGTGTGCGCCTTGCCGTACAGGCCGGACGCCGGCGGCTGCGGCTCATCCAGCAGCGGCAGGCCGAAGTCGGCGAGGTCGATGATCTCGAAGTCGACCGCCGGCTGCTCCCGCGCGGCGACTTCGGCCACCCACTCGGCGACGGCGCGGCCGCGGCGGCCGGGGCGCGTGCTGCCGACAATGATGCCGATCTTGGTCATTGACGTCTCCTCAACGGAAAGGTGTTGCACCGATCGGTGTAGAGATTACGCAGAACGGCGTAATCAATGCAAGGTTCGGTGTAATCGGCTAGGCTCGGGAAGCGTGACCGAGAGAAAGAAGCCGGTCGGCCAGCCGGACAAGCGCCGGGCGATCATGGCCGGGGCGCTGACCCTGTTCGCCCGCGACGGCTACACGCGCGCCGGGCTGGACGCGATCGCCGTGGAGGCGGGGGTGTCCAACCGCACCATCTACAACCACTTCACCGACAAGGCCGAGTTGTTCCAGGCGGTGATGCAGGAGAGCACGCAGCGGGTCGCAGACACCATGGTCGACATCATCGACCGCCATCTGACCAAGGTGATCGATCTCGAGAGCGATCTGATCGACTTCGGACTGGCCTGGCTCGGCGTGCTGACCTCCGACCTGGCCCCGCACTTCGCGCTCATCCGCCAGATCAACGCCGAGGTTGAGCACATCCCGCCGGACGCGCTCAAGCTCTGGCAGGAGACCGGCCCCGGCCGTACCCGGCGCGAACTGGCCGAACGCCTGCGCCGGATCGCCGAGCGCGGTGACCTCGCGATCGACAACCCCGCTCGCGCGGCCGGGCACCTGATGCTGCTCATCTCCGCGGACAACCTCACCGACCGGGCGGACCTGCACAACGAGAACGCGCTCCGGAAGATGGTCACCGCAGGCGTTTTTACCTTCCTGTACGGCTATGCGGAACGGACCGCGGTTGGCGGGCGCGATGCCGCTGACGGCTCGTGATGCGGTTGCCTATACGGGAAACGATCAGTTCGAATGCGGGAAGGGATCTTTTGGGCCTCAGTTTCGCGAGGTCACACCTTCTCGTGAACACCCCACCAGGGGCCGTTCTTGAAACGGCTGGACTGAAGTTGACGGGATCCCGTCTGATCATCGCGATCAGGCGGGATCTTGTCGTTTCAGGGGTTTCCGAATCTGGTTCGCCCTGGTTTGGGAGCCGCCGAGCAGGTGTCTGGGAAGGCCCGGGTGGTGTCAGGACGCTGGTGGAGGTCGGAGTTCGCGTCGCTGGGCATGGCGATGCCTGCTCCGGGGTGGGTGCTGCGACAAGGTGATCTGACTTGCGCAGTATGGGGCGGGTGGTGGCCTGCTCCGGTCCGCGAGCGGCGTACGGTCGATGTTGCTCTGCTGGGATCTCGAGAATGTCGGCGGATGTGTCGGGCTCGTCTGGGGGCTGGTGGGCGTGGCGCCAGTGGTCGAGGAAGTGGTCGTTGGCGACGGTGACGAGCAGTGCGACCAGGATGGTCTGGGCGACGCGGCCGTGGGCGAGCCGGTCCTTGGAATCGCCGAGGCCGAGGTCGTGGCATTTGAGACGGCCGTTCAGCCCTTCTGCCATGGCCCTGGCTGTGGAGTACGTTCATCGCCACGAGGGGCTGAGGTGGGGCAGGTCCTGGCGGAACTTGTCGGGGTCGTCGCGGTGCAGGGTGATGGTGTGCTGGTGGCAGATCTTCGGCAGTTCGCCGGTCTTGTGGTCGGGTGTCGGGGGCCTAACGCGGGGTTTGGCCGCTGGGTGGGCGGCTCGCTGCCGGGCGTAGGTCAGGTCGACGGCAGTGGGCCGGCCGCCCGCGCTGGTGGAGGCGGTCGAAGCGGGGCCTGTTCGCCGCGTTCCAGCCAGGCCACGGTGGCGCACATGTGCCGTAGCCAGGCCCGGTAGGTCTGTGCCGAGCGCGGCCTGAGATCGGTGCAGCCGGTCAGCACGAACTCGTCGATCGTCTCGTGCCGCAGCCACACCTCCGGATCGTCCGGCAGGCCTCGGCGGTGGCACCAGGCGGCCAACCGGGTGGTGGCGTGCAGCAGCCGCTCAATGTTGTATGGGGAGTGGTCGGCGCTGGTGGCCACCAGCATCCGCACCGTGTCGGCGACCTACACCCACTCGAGCCAAATGACGGCCGCTTCTGCCCGGATGTCAGGGTTTCGAGGGCGGCAGAAGGACGGCTCGGCCATGTCGTCGATGTCATCGCGACGTCCTGCACGAGGTTCGGCCCCTTGCCGGGGTGGGTCGTCCGGCCACAGGCGAGCCGCAAGAGCGGTCTCCGAGAGGGCGACGATGGCCACGTCTGGCCAGGAGCGTCCGGCTAGCAGCTCGGCGATGGGCTGGCGGTTGACGCCGGAGACGGCGGCCGGGCCGCGCAGGCTCAGGCGGCGTTCAGCCAGGGTGGCGGGATGGCCTGGACGACGACAGCGGCGGTTGGCGTGGTGCCAGGCCTGCGGGTCCTCGATCAGGTCTCTGGGAGCGGGCGAGCGCTGGGCGCACATGCTCGGTTATCGCAGCCACTTCTCGACCGAGTCACGGCGGTACTCGACCACGCTCGGCGCGCTACGCGAGGTGCTCCTTTCGTCGCCAGGAAGCGCTCAAGCATGGCGGCGACCGCTGGCAACCTGTGGAACCCTTCCACTCAGGTGATCACCACGTGGCAGCTCGCCGGACAAGGTTACGTCGACGCAGCTGATCGGGGAGGGCGGGGCTGTCCGGCACCATGAAGGTGCGCCTCACTCGTTCAGTGTTCGCCGGTGAGTAGGCGGTGGACCTCGTCGGCCGCGGCGTCGTCGGTAGTCGGTTCTTCGGTGAGCAGGCGGTACCAGACGACCCCGAGGATGACGTCGGCCATGACGCCAGGGTCCAGCCCGGCCGAAAGCGTGCCGTGCTCCTGGGCTCGGGAGAGCAGGTCCAGGCAGGCGTCGCGTCGGTGACTGGTGAAGAAACGCAAGGATGCGGCGGCGACGGGACTGGTCTGGGCGTCGGCCATGAGCAGCCGGAGGGCAGCGGCCACCTCGGGGGCGTTGGCCTGCAGGTAGACGGATCTGATGTATGACCTGAGGTCGGCGGCCGCATTGCTGGTCGCCGGCACCTCGACGACGATGCGGGCGCGTTCGACCAGAGCCTCGGCCAGGACCTCGGACCGGCAGGACCACCAGCGGTAGAGGGTGCGCTTGCTCACCGCGGCTCGGGCGGCCAACTCCTCCATGGTGAATCCACGCGAAGCTGTTTCCTCGGCCAGTTCCAGGGCGCTGCTGAGCACGTCTTGTCGTGCTTCTTCGTTGCGTCGGCGCCCCGCGTGCTGACGTGCGCCTTTGCCCGCCCCAGTCGTCCCGGCCATCGCCGTCTCCGCCTTTCCGATCACTGTTTGCCTCGACTTTGTCGACACGATAAGTTTACATATTGTGGGTCGCGACCAGATCCACCCACGCGCGCAGCGGCCTGGCCAGGTCAGGCAGCGTCGAGGTGACGACAGTCCCCCTGATCGCGCCGCGCGGCCAGACCTGCGACGAAGGGAACAACCCGATGCCGGCAAATAGCCACAACAGAGCGCAGACCGGCCTGGTCATGGTCGATCCGTACAACGACATGCTCAGCGAGGACGGCAAGGTCTGGCCCGCAGTCAAGGACGTGGCCCAGTCGATCGGACTCCACCAGCACCTGCGTGAACTGCTCGTCGGCGCACGGGCGGCCGACGTGCCGGTCTTCATCGCACCGCACCGCCGCTGGCGCCCGGGTGATGCCGACAACTGGCAGCAACTGGCACCACCCTTTCGCAAGCTGTCCGAAGCGCGGCTATTCGCCCTCGACAACTGGGGCGGCCAATGGCATCCGGAGTTCGGGCCTCAGCCCGGCGACATCGTGGCCTATGAGCACTGGGGGATGAGCGGGTTCGCCAACACCAACCTGGATCTACAACTACGGCAGCATGGAGTCGAGCACATCATCCTCGTCGGCATGACCGCCATCGGCTGCGTGGAAGGCACCGGACGGCACGCCGTGGAACTCGGCTACTCGGTGACCCTCGTCAAGGACGCGACCGCCACCTGGAATGAGGAGGCCATGCGCGCCGCGCACGAGATCAACGGCCCGCTTTACGCGACCGCAGTGCTCACCACCGACCAGGCGCTGGACACCTTGAAATGACGGTCCTCGCGACGGGGGCATCGTGAACCCGTCAACCGGACGGCATCACCCTGACCGACCGGTCGCGCACGCCCGACGGCCAGCGCCAGCAATGCGATTGGCACAGTTTTCCTTTCGATGAGGGCGACCGGCAGGACAGGGGAGGTCAAGGCTGCACGGAGCCGGTGTCGGCACCGGTGCGGCGAAGGACGTCGGTGATGTGGGCCAGGTCGCCGGGGATCAGCGAGAGTGAACCGGCCCGGTCCAGCCGTCCACCTGCTCGGGAGTGCGGGCGCCGAGCGATGCGCGCCGGTGATGCCCGGCCAGGCCAGCGCCAGGCAATGGCTACCGGGCTCTTCTGCGATCACAGCGGAGCGCGGGGACACCTCAAGTTGGGCGTGCACCTCCGCCGCCTGCCCGCTGCCGCTCCGCGGTGGGTCGATGGCAGACGGCATGGACGGGCAGGGTGCGGTGTGTACGCCTAAGAGCCGGCGGCGGACGAGGACATCACGCGCCAGGCCTTGTCGTTGTTCATGGTTGTGCTCATGACACGGATCTTCCAGCGCTGGCTGTCACACCCGTCTGCGATGCTCTGGGGATGCTGAGCGTAGAGACACTGCGGCCGCTGGTGCGGGCCGCCTGGGGGGCCGATACCTGCTATCCGAATGCCAGTCAGGAGTGGGGGCCGGGCAACCCCGCCCGAGCCCAGTGCGGGATGACCGCGCTGGTGGTCCAGGACCTACTCGGGGGCGACCTGATCCTCGGAGAGGTCCACGTCGACGGGGTTAAGAACGGCAACCATTACTGGAACCGGCTGCCCGACGGTACCGAGGTCGACCTGACGGCCGATCAGTTCCTTCCTGGCGAGGTCGTCGTCAACGGACAGGTGGTGCACCGGCCGCCCGACGCCCCCCGGCGGTTCCGTGAGCAGTACGAACTGCTGCGCGATCGGGTGCTCGCCGCGCTGGAGACAGCACCATCTCGTAGAACCTAGAGGTACCGTGGTCGGCCGTTGACCGAGCACAGCGGGTCCCAGCCGTGCCATCCGTACCAGTGCCCCGTGATATGCCGGTAAGTGTCATCGGCAGTTTCCTCTGGATCGCCTACGGGAAGTAGGACGAAATTCGTATTGCTGTAGCTGGCCCATTCCTCGGCGATGAGGCAAGCGCTGCCGGGGACGTCTTCAGCGTTCTCCTCCAATGGCGAGTACGGGAATGCATCGCATATTCGGTACAAGCCGAGCCACCGGCAGTGGGCGTCTCGATCTGTCTGGGCGGTCACGGTTCGGGCGTAGGCTTCCATGCTCGGTTTCGAAATCGTGAACCGCGAGCTCTACTCGCACATGTGGTCGTCGGCCTGGCAGGGTGCGCAAACAGGAGCCTATTCAGAGATGTTGATGAGCTCGTCCTGGGTCGCTACCTGATCGGCTGCAGGCGGTTTGATGTCGGTCGCGCTGCCCCACCGCGACAGGCGGACGTCGTCGATGAGTTGTATGGGGTCGAATTCGTCCATCCCCAGGGTGCCGGGTTGCCAGGAGGAGCTGTGGCATCGGCGGACGAGTTGGTCCTGCCCTATCCAGAGCTTCCAGTTGATGCGGGCTTGAGCGTACGCGCCTGTGGCTCTGCGATCTGCGCCGATACGGAGGTCGGGATCCACCTTGGCGACCTCGCCTAGCGTGATGATCCCCTCGTGCAGGGTGGTACGGGTGCCGTCATACACGCCGACCGGGCGCTTGGTCTTGGTGCTGGCGAGCAGGGCTTTGAGCGTTGCGGGGTCGCTCAGCCGCATGTCGCCACAGGTCAGGGCAAGGGACTGCTTGTCCTTGATGACCCCCCAGCTCTTGCCTTCCGGCAGACGCTCGCGCCAGAAGGAGGACTGCTCGTAGTACCGGTCCGGGAAGACAATGAAGCGCTCGGGGTCCTTGCCATCCTTAAGATCGAGGATCTCGCTCGCGATGACCTCACCGCGGGCTAGTTCATGGACCCCCGACCTCCGTAAAGTCAGCGGCTCTCCATCCCAGGACGTGGAGATCGTGACGTTCGAGAACGTCACACCGTTGCCGCTCGCGAGCTGGCGGCGCAGCGCGGCGACGGGGTCGAGGCGAATCTCGGCTGGAGCCGACGGCGGGACGACCACGGCAACGGACGTGATCGTCAGGGCAAGCGCCCAGAGCCTCATGAGGTCGTCTCCTCGGAACGGGGCCAGACGGGTGATCATCGCAGGGGGAGATCTCGTCCCGGTATCGACGTGATTGGCTGAGAGCTCATCGGGGCCCGGTCGGGAGCCACACAGGGTGAACGAGTGTGATCGGGTCTGGACTCAAGGGGTCGGCCTGACCTCACACCTGAACCAACGTGGGGCAGGCGAGGGGTGCCGTCGATGAGCAGGGCGCCGTGGACGCTGCCTTGGACTCCGCGTTGATCACGCTTGTAGTCCAGGGCCAGCTTGAAGCCCAGTTGGCGTGCCGGGTGGGCGAAGCGTTCGGGGATCTGGTCGGTGTAGGCGCGGTCGACGGTCGCGAACCTGGTGGGTAGGCCGACGTTGGTCAGCGAGGTCAGGGTCGTGATGGCGTTGGGGTCGATGCGTTTGTGCGGGGGTCGACCACGCGGCCAAGAGCGAGCTGGGGGAAGGGACCGGTGCGGGTGCGGTTCGGGCGGCGACGGTGAGTGTGGCGCCGTAGCCGAATTCGGGTGGGTCGTCCCCGGCAGAGTAGTGCCAGCCGGCGGTGACCTCGGTGGAGGCAGGCCTTTGCCGGGCCTGGGCGGGCGGGCGAAGGTGGGGATCGCGGTGGTGTCGACGTCGCCCTGGAAGCCGGCGAGGTAGCCGCAGCCTTTGGCCCAGCGGACCAGGGTAGAGGACGAGGGCGGTGACGATCTGCTGGAGCGGTTCGCGTTTGTGCTGGTGCTCGGGGTCATCGTCGTCCCAGGAGTGGGCGAGTTGGTCGGCCTCGGCTTGGGGCAAGCGGGACCGGCGGTCGTGGCGGGCCGGGTCACGAACCGTGGTGAGCCGGTCGAAGGCGCGGTATAAGCGCCGGTTGTCGAACAGGCAGGTATGCACGTCGTGGGCGTGAGGCCGTTCGGGCGTGAGTCCGATGTGCTTGAGGGCGACTGGCGACCGGGGGAGAAGGCCGACAGCCGCCAGGCCTCGGCCAGGGTGGCTTTGCCGGTGTGGTGGATCGAAATCAGCAGGCAGGCCAGAACCGCCCGGATCGGCAGTCCGGACGGCCCTGGCCTGTGACCGAGTTCGGCGTCGATCAACGTCATGATGCCGGAGGCATCCAGCAGCCGGGTGTAGTGGCCTGCGGCGGCATCGGGAACCTGCATGGCCTGCTTGCCGGGAGGTCGAGGTCGGCCACCTGCGTGCGGGTGGTGCGGGGACGCCAGGCGCGTGGCTGCGCCGTACTCACCTGTTCTGGCCGCGCAGTAGGGCGGCAGCGGTCTCCTCGTCCAAGGCGGGGGCGAAATGCTGGTATCGGGCCAACGCCGACACGCTCATCCCAGCCACGGCGGCCACCACGCCGACATCGATCCGTGCTGTCAGCAGTTCCACCAGCCAAGAGACGCACAAGGGATAGTAGATAAGAAGATAGTCTTTTACGAAACCATCTGCTAGTGTCCTAATGCGTCACGGCCTTCACCGCCAGGAGATGTCAATGTCCACGCGCGCCCTCATCGTCGACCCGTCCGCCCCTACCAGCATCGGCTTCGGGGAGATCGCCACCCCCGTCGCCGGGCCTGGACAATTGCTCGTTGAAGTGCGGCATGCCTCGCTCAACTACGCGGACCTCAACAATGCACTCTCCGGACGCGTTCCGGCCGGGGCGCCGCTGGGCCTCGACGCGGCGGGGGTCGTCCTGCAGGGAGCGGCGGACGGCTCCGGCCCCGCTGCCGGAACCCGCGTCGTCCTCTTCGCCTACGGTGCGTTCGCGGAGCGGGTGGCCGTAGATGTGTCGGCGGTAGCCGAAGTTCCGGCCGGTGTAGGACTGGCCGAGGCGGCCGCACTGCCGACGGCGGGCCTGGCCGCGCTCCGCTCGCTGCGGAGCGCCGGGATCGCCCCCGGCAAGCGCGTGCTGGTGACCGGCGCCTCGGGCGGCGTGGGACGATACGCCGTGCGACTCGCCGCCCACGCCGGAGCGCACGTCATCGCCTCTGTCGGCTCCCCCACGCGTGGCGACGGCCTCGTCGGCGTGGGCGCCGATGAAGTGGTCGTCGGCCTGGACGACATCAAAGAGCCCGTCGACATCGTCGTGGAGACGGTCGGCGGACCCCATCTGGTCACCGCCTGGGAGCTCCTTGCTCCCGGCGGCAGCCTCCAGTCCGTCGGGTGGACCTCGGGAGAGCCGGCTGTCTTCCCGCCCTATGCGACCGTCGGCCCGCCCAAGACGCTCACGTCGTATGTCAACGAGTTCGCAGCCGCCAACGACCTGGCCGAACTGGTACGACTCGTCGCTGAAGGCACCCTGGTTCCCGAGATCAGTTGGCGCGGCTCCTGGGAACGCTTCGCCGAGGCAGCCGACGCGCTGCGCGGCCGGCGCGTGGCAGGAAAGGCGGTCTTCGACGTCAAGCCCCACGCGTGAGCACACGTCGACCGCATGGCCCTGCTCGGCAACCGGGGATGATCGGCATTGTCCGCCTCAGCGAACACCGCCAAGCGTTCTCGGACGCGGTCGCTTCCACGCTCGAGAGCCCGCTCGCTCCGCGGTGTCGCGCTCAGCGAGCGGGAAACGATCAGCCGGTACGCGGGAAGCGATCTCCTAGAAGGGGCCTTTCCCGCTGGTCAACGCAGCTCGTGAACACCCCACCAGAAGCCGTTCTTGAGACGGCTGGACTGAAGTTGACGGGATCCCATCTGATAATCGTGATCGGGCGGGATCTTGTCGTTTCATGTTCTGTCGCAGCGAAGACTGAGCATTGTCATCGAAGGTTGATCACGACTACGGTGTCTCACCGAAGGTTGAGTGACTGCTGGGGCTTGATGTCCGTTCTCACTGGTCCTTTCAGCGTCTCACTGTGTTGCGCGCAGGTCTGGCGAATTCTCAGGCGGCGGCCTAGCTGACGGCCTGGTTAGCCTGGTTTGCACCCGTCTGGGCTGATGTGAGCGTCATCGGAGTTGGCGCTTCTCATCAATGTCTGCCGAGGCCGAGGCGATCATGACCGTGCCCGTCGCACGCACATGCCGAGTTCAGGGTGTTTGCGGGAGCGTGGACGCGATTTCGGTCGTGCCGATGAGTTTTGTGCGCATCCGTGGTCGATACGGCTGGACTCACCGACAGCGGTGGCCTGTGCTGGGAACGTCCCAGCGCGGGAGGAAGCATATGGAGGCAGTGATGAGCGTCGACGACTCCAAGCAGGAGCACACCATCCGGACCGGCGAGCAGGGGACGCGGGTGAGCGGTCCCAGGGTGTTGGTGGCGGGGGCGAGCATCGCGGGACCCGCGCTGGCCCACTGGCTGCGCCGGCGGGGGGCCGAGGTGACCGTGGTGGAGCGGGCTCCTGAGCTGCGTCCCGGCGGGCAGGCGGTGGACGCGCGCGGGGTCGCCAAGGAGGTCATCGGGCGCATGGGGCTGGACGCGGCGGTGCGCGCGGCGTGCACCGACACCGCCGGCGCGCACACCGTGGACGCGGACGGGCAAGTGCTGGAGACCTTCCGTGCCGACGACGACGGTGGCGACGGGTTCATCGCGGACATCGAGATCCTGCGCGGGGACCTGTCCCAGGTGCTCTACGACGACACCCGCGACAGCGTCGAGTACGTCTTCGGCGACCGAATCGCGGGGCTCGCCCAGGACGCGGACGGGGTCGACGTGGTCTTCGCGGGCGGCAACCGGCGGCGCTTCGACCTGGTGGTCGGAGCCGACGGGTTGCACTCGGCGCTGCGAGCGATGGTCTTCGGGCCGCATGAGCGGTTCCTCCGCCACCTCGGGCACGTGCTGGCCTTCTACAGTGTGCCCAACGAGTTCGGGCTGGACCGCTGGCTGCTCGAGTACCAGGATCAGGAGTCCGGGCGCTCTGCCCTCCTGCGGCCCATCCAGGACGCCACCCGGGCGATGGCCATGTTCTACTTCGCCGCGGCCGACTTCGACGTCGACTACCGTGACGTCGCGGCCCAGAAGGTCCTGCTGCGTGAGCGGATGGCGGGCCTGGGCTGGTTGACCCCGGAAATCCTCGCGCACCTGGACGACACCCCGGACTTCTACCTCGACCAGGTCGCCCAGGTGGTGATGGACCGCTGGTCGAGTGGACGGGTGGGGCTGCTCGGGGACGCGGCGTTCAGCTCCTCGCCGATGTCGGGGCAGGGCACCGGGCTGGCGCTGGTCGGCGCTTACCTGCTGGCCGGAGAGCTGGCCGCCGCCGGATGGGACCCCGACGCCGGGTTCGCCCGCTACGAGGCGCGGATGCGCTCGTTCGTCGAGGCCAACCAGGAGATCGGCCGGTTGAACGCCGGCAGCCGCGATGTCCCCGGGCCAGACGCCGAGCCGCGCCCCGATTTCGCCAGCGAATGGTTCACCGAACTGGTCGGGCGCGCGATCAACGGCATCGAGCTGCCCGACTACGCGGGGGTGCCGGACTCCGCAGCCCCGGCCGGATCGCCGATCACCTCGTCGGCCAAGCCGTAGGTGTCACATAACGTGTCGAGAGGGACCACGCTTCGGTAGGACACCGCCGGACGACCTCCGCTCATGCCGCGTAGTGCGCGTTGGAGCGCCCGTTCGGCGGCCACGCCACGTTCCGATGAGGCGCTGTTGACTCGGAAAACTGACAAGATCGATGAGATTCCACCGCGCGGGGTCTCAGTGCTTCTGTCACTTGCCTGGTCGGCGCTCACCGGAACTGACAAGACCGCTGGGACATCGACCTGTGACGTCCAAGCCCATTGATCTCCAGCTGGATTGCTCGCCCGTCTTGTCTCAAGGCAGTTTGTCGGTGCGCACCTCGCCGACATGGCTTCCTGACACGATGGATGAGAACGGACGCTTGAGTTCCAGGAGAGATGATGAGGTAACCGGCGGGTGCGTACGGCAACCCTGTGCTCAGCGCCTTCGACCTGGACTTCTTCGATGGCGAGCGGCGGCTGCGGACCCGATTGGGCGACGGTTGGAACGTTCAGTTCCAGCGCGTGCCGCCGGCGCGGGGTTCCGTTGGGCCAAGGGAGGCCGGGGCTTCGCCGGCTGGTACTGGTCAGCAACTACCGGCGACCATGTCGGCTATGAATCATGGCTAGAGCGGGATCGGCTGATCCTGCTGGACCAAGAGTATGGACCTTCCGGGGTGCACGTGGCGAGCGTCACCGTGGACGGCACGGTCGCCCCCGGCACCGACTTCGACCCGGACGACATCGCCGAGCACTACTGGCGGCTCCACACGCAGCCGCGACACCAGTGGGAGCGGGAAGCTCTGCACGCCGGGGCCTCGCGATGACCGGCACCCGGGCCACGGAGGTTCTCACCGGGCTGCTCCACGACTGGCAGCGGGCCTTTGACAGACATCGCCCGGCCGAGATCGCCTCCCTGTTCAGTCAGGATGCGCTCTTCCAGGGCATCAGTCCACGGCTGAGACGCGGTCCGCAGGAGATCTTCGAGTATTACGACAGGGTCACCCGCGGTACGACGGCACAGGTCAAGGTGGTGTCCGCCGCCCAGCTGAGTCAGGCGATCGTGCACGGATTCGCGGAGGTGACCTTCACCGCGCCCACCGGTGACATCCACCTGGTATGCCTGTCCATCGTGACCCAACAGGCAGAGAGCGCCTGGCTCATCCACCAATACCACGCCGCCACACGTCAATGACTGGAGTCATCACCTCCAGTCCATGCTGTCGAAGACGCACGTGAAGGCCTGCAGTCATCGCATGTTTCGCAGACCTACTCGTGAACACCCCGCCAGGTCAAAGGCCGCTTCCTGGTGATGGGAGGCGGCCTTCTGATTATGTTCGCGACAACGGACCGCGTTTGCTCGCCAGTTTCGACCGCGATCTTGGGCCTGGAGTCGGGTCCGTTGATCGTGAGAGCTGACCGCACTCACCGGCCCGAGGTCATTCGCACCGAGGAGGGGCGGGGCGGCGGCGCAGTGTCGGCGGCCATCCGGATCTGGCCGCTGGCGGCAAGGAAGAAGGCGCTATGACCATCACAGAGTGTGACCAGATTCGCTAGCCGACGCGCCGCCACACTGCCCCGATCGCCGAATCCGGCGTCGGTTGAGGCGTAGACCCCTGATGTTGGTCCCGAGCGCGGATCGGCAGTTATGGGCGGCGGGCGGCGCTGACGACCAGCTTTGGGTAGTGCGGGTATACCGCCGGACGGGGATCTCAGTCGATCGGCTCGCGATGCACCCACTCGACGAGATCGTCGGACGCGAGCGCCCGCACGCGCGCGGCGTACCGGGCGAGGTCGGCGTCGTCGAGGAGGTCGCGCCACTGGCCGCTCGTGCCGCGCCTGAAGAACGCGGCGGGATCGATCCAGTGCTCCGGACCGCCGGCGGGGACGGTCGTGTCGGCCCTGCTGCGCATCGACTCGAACGTCGCCGCCTGGACCAGGCGGGGCCATCGGTGCTCGTCGACGTCGATGCCGAGGCGCGCGGCCATCTGCCGCATCTGCCCCTCCAGGTCGGCCTTCAGGTCGTCGTAGTGCAAGTACACGACGTCGAGATCGTCGGCGGCGTCCCGGAACGTCTGCAGGTGCTCAACAGTGCGCCGCAGCGACGACCCGACCTGCGTCGATGGCGTCTCGTCGTCGACCCACTGCCAGAAGCGGTCCCGCTCGCCGTCGGGGCGCGGCCGCGGCGGCCGCAATGGTCCGAGCTCGATCCCGTCGATCGCGGCCGCCCGTTTGCGTTGCCTGAGGAACGCGCCGATGTCGGTGTTGTCGATATGGTGGTCGATCGACAGCCCCACGTCGCGCGGGTCCCGCCCGACGCAGATGTACGTGACCGTCGGATCGTTGGGTATCCCGTCGAGCGGCGTGTGGGTCTTGATGAACCGGCGGTGCGTCTGGGCTTCCAGGTCCGCGAACACGTCTGTGCGGGCGCGAGTCACCATGTCGATCCACGGCGAGAGCGTGTCCAACGGGAGCGGGAGCTCCGGTTCCTGCAGTATGAGCAGGGCGCAGATCATCTGCGTCCACGTCGTCCCGCACTTTGGCGGGGTGCTGATGATGATGTCGCCGGGGCGGAGCTCGAAGCCGTCCCAGCGGTTGCTGTCGTACATACTCGTCTCGTAGCGGCGCACGGCCGTCATCCTTGCAGCGGATCCGATCCCGTGAGGCCCAGATGATTCACCGCACGACATCCTGCCGAGGGCTCAAGACTGAGGTTCCGAAGGGCGTCGCGCACCAGTACGTAGCGCAGCATCCGCCCATAATGTCCGATCTCGAACACTCCGCGAGGCATCATGAAGGCCAGAGGATGAGCGCCGAACGGCGGCTACGCGCGCGTCTACCTTGGATGCCAATCACGCTGGGTAATCGCGTTGCCGCCACCGGGCAGCTCGGTATGGCCGCTCCCGGACAGATCCGGCTGGCCGTCGTGAGCCCAGGTCAGCGGTCCATTGCGGCTGCCGTCGGGGTGCGGTCAGAACTGGCAAACATCAACTTCGCTGAAGCTCGGGGTGCGGTCGCCACTCACGAACAAGTGCGGTCGGTAGCTGCAAGCAAAACCAGCCTTCTGCGTTGCTGGGTGACTACGCCGGATGGGAGCAAGCGATGCGGACCCGACGAGGTGCCCGGATTGTGCTGCTGGATCAGGACGATCGGATTCTGATGATCCAGCACAGGTACGACGGCGCCATCGTCGTCCCTGGGTCTCCGGTCCGGGAGTTGTTCTGGGTGCCCCCAGGCGGAGGATTGAAGGAGGACGAAGACTTCCTTCAGGCCGCTCGTAGGGAGCTGCTGGAGGAGACCGGACTGACGGAGGTCGAGTGGGGGCCGTGCCTGTGGACTCTCGATGCGGACGTCCGGTGGGGCGGCGAACCCGTGCACATGCACGAGCGGTACTTCCTTGCGCGGGCGCGCGGCACACAGACCATCACCCGCGTCTACCTGGAGCCGGGCGAACAGCAGGGAATCATTGACCACCGCTGGTGGTCCTTGGCTGAGCTTGTCGCAGCCGAGACCACTGAGACTCTGCGGCCTGCGGGACTTCCGGAGCTGTTGGCCGATGTGCTGGCCGTAGGGGGACGTCCGTCAGGCGAGCCGCGTGCCCTGCGCATATAGGAGTCCTGTCCTCTGAAGTCACCCAGGATGAAGGCCGCTCCGGATCGTGGAAGCGGCCTTTCTGGTTGCTGCATAACCAACCGAGCGGACTATACGTACCCGAAGACCTGGTCCATCGCTTTGACCGCCCTTCAGGAGTATGGGGCGGTAGACAATCTCCGTCACCGAGGTGTTGCGGTGGCCGACCAGGCGGGAGATGTTCTCCACGGCGAGTACGGCAGGCCGACGTTCTTGGGGGCTTTCATCGTTTCAGCCAGGCCAGCATGGCGCGCATGTGCTGAGACCAGCCTGACCGGCATCGACTGAGGCCCATGTCTATGGATTCGCGATGCACAAGCGCATCACCGAGGTCCGGAACTGCCTTGCTGCGGACTGCGTATCCAGGTGACCTCTGCGGATCTGATGGTCGGCGGCATGACCGAGCGCGATCGTCGCGGTGACCAGCCAACTCGTCTCCAGCTCGGTCGTGAATTCGCCGCTGGCGCGTCCGCGGCGGATCAATGCCTCCAAGCGCTGCCCGATGGGTAGGTGGCGTGCGGCGTCTGCCTCCGAGTCGCTGTCTGAATGCTCGAATGCCGCCTGCTCGGCCAACAGTGTTGTGACTGCGGCGAGGAATCGCTCAAGGGCTTCGGTCGCGCGGCCGGCCTCGAGGTCCGCGGCATCCAGCGTGGCGAACGCCCGGTTGCTGAGCTCGTCGCGGACTGCCACGAGCAGTGCTTCGCGGGTGCCGAAGTGCACGTAAGCGGTCTGCCGCGTCACGCCGGCCGCCGACGCGATGTCGGACATGCTCGCCTCGGGGTGCTCGGCAAGCACCTGAATCGCCGCCGACACCAGAGCGGCACGGTTGCGTGCGACTTCCACCCGCTGACGGCGGCGCCTTATCTCTGACATGGTTGACAAGCTTAATGGACTACTTAAGTATGACAGGAATGTCAGAGATAACAGAACTGGCGGCACGCCGCCTCCTGAAGGACTACACCCACGACATGTCCCTGTCCGACGAGGATCCCGCCCGGATCGTGGGTCGCACCTTCACCGAGGACGCGATCTGGGTGACCGACGGGACAGAACTCTCCCGCGACCAGCTGATCGGACACGCGGCACCGGCCCGCAAGAACGTCATCGCCGTCGAGATGCAGATCGATGACCTCCTCGTCGACGGCCACCGGTTCGCTGCACACTGCCGCCTGATCGCAGACCATCGCAAGCTCGGCCATACGGTGATCGAGTGGATCCTTGTCGGCGAGGTTGCCGACGACGGACGGGTGCGGCGCATTCACCAACTCGGGCGTACAACATGAGGAGCCGATCCGCGCTTCGGGTAGACCGTTTCCCGTCTGTAATCGCGCGTCACAGCCCATAAACCAATCCCTACGGTCTTGACCTGTGGAAACCGCGCAGCGCGGCACTCGCGCCGAGCCCGGCAAGGGCGATGATCGCGATGCTTAGCCACTTCCATCGCAGCCCGGTGGCGGCCCACGCCATGAGGAGGCAGGCCGGCACACCGAGTGCGAACGGATGGTTCAGATGTTCTCTCAAGAGCACCAGGTCGGAGTCGTTGAAGTAGTACACGAGTGCTGCGAGGCCGCCCGCACAGAGCGAGGCGGCCAGCAGCACGAGTGAGCGAGTAGACATCGCGGATCCCATCGGTGAGCGCCGCGGTGCCGTAACCGCGCAGTGCACGAATCTCGACGAATCGCCTCCGGGGTGACGCCGTGCCACTGGAGGCCGCGATCCGCGCCGCTGTTCAGCGGTCATGGGGTTGGTTCGTCTCGGCGCAAGGATGTCTGGTCTCCGCGGGTGACCAGAATTGCACCTTGAACAGGACCAGGCTGACGATGTCCGTGGTGAAATCCTCGTGGCCGAGGAACTTGCGGTGGATCCTGAACCGCCACTCTTGATCTCGGCGGCCGAGTTCGAACTCCTTGCTGTACGTAGTGCTTCCGGACCAGGAACTGATTGCGTAGACCTTCCCGGAGGTCAGCTGGACGGTTCCCGATCGGCTCTCATCCCAGTCGGAGGTGGTCGGCTCGCCGTCCCAGAGCTCGTACTTGATGAGAGCGTGGTCGCAGTGAGTGGGGTCGAGCGCGATGACGTTCGAGTCGCTGTCGGACCAGATCTCGCTGGTGGTGAAGAGCTCGTAGATACGCCACTCCGCAGAGACGTCTTCGACGTCTACGATCCCGTCAAAGTGCCGCCATATCTTTTTCGGGTCGAGAAACGTCTTGATGATCTTTGCCATGGCGCTCCTTGAGAGCAGGGGGTGGACATGCGTGCAGTGATCATGGCTCGCGTGGCTGACAATTCGGGTGGCTGAGAGGAAGCATCGAAGCAGGCGGCTTCCGCCGTAGAGGGTTCCGTTGGGCCGGCCGTGCGAGAGTCTGCGAACCTGCTGGCACGGGAGCGCAGTCGAGATCAACGGACGTCATCCTCACGGCACCGGATGGCATTCGGCGAGCAGGTGCGATACTGCGCTGTCGTCTTCTTCTGCCGAGAAGAGGATGCGGTGAGTGGCACGAGTTGCGGTCGTCCGGGCGCGCGGGAAACCGTCGAATCCTGTGCATGCCGAGACCGACCGCATCGGCTTTATCTGAACGGTGCTGTCCGGACATCGGGCGTCGCGGCCAGCAGGAGCGCCGACAAAGCCGCGAACGTGGCCGCACCGACGAAGACCAAACCCGGTGATGCGTACGCCAGCGACCACCCGAACGCCGTGCCGGCCGCGACCGGCACCACGGTCTCCGCAACGGCGCCGATCCCAGTCAGCGCGCCCTGCACGGTCCCTTGCTCGTCGGCCCGGACGTTGCTGGAGATCCATGACTGCGTGGCCGCACCGCCGACCGAGCCGAGAACGCCGACCGCCTGCAGGACGTAAAGCATCCACGGTACGGACACGAACGCCGTACCTGTCAGCGCCGCGACGCCGAGTAGGCTGCCGGCCACCGCGGCGCGCTTGTCGCCGAGCCGCCGGACGACCGGGCCGACGGCCCGCGCCTGGAAGAGCGCGCCGGCGAGTGCGCCCGCCGCCATCACGACGCCGACGTGCGCAGTGCTCCAGGAGAACCGGTACGTGAGGAAGAACGTCCAGATCGACTGGTGGGTCATGCGGGCGACGTCGGCGCAGAAGCGGGCGTACGCGAGCCGCCCGAGCACCGGCCGGCGCAGGACGACGCCGATGGCGGCGACCGGGTTCGCCATCCGCAGGGTCAGCGGGGTCGTCCGGTCGCCGGGACGCGACTCGGGCAGGACGAACCAGCCGTACGCGACGTTGGCGAAGGACAGCGCGGCCGCGGCGAAGAACGGCAGGCGTACGTCGACGGCGCCGAGCAGGCCGCCGATGGTCGGACCGGCGACGAAGCCGAGACCGAACGCGGAGCCGATCAGCCCGTAGGCGCGAGCCCGCGACTCGGGTTCCGTGACGTCCGCGATGTACGCGTTCACCACGGTGTTCGTCCCCGCGCACGCGCCGGCGAGGGCGTGGAACACCAAGAGGGTCCAAGGGCTGGGCGAAACCGCATGAGCCAGCCAGTCGACACCGAGGCAGGTCAGCGACGCGAGCAGGACGGGCCGTCGGCCGTACCGGTCGGAGAGCCGCCCGAGCAGCGGCGAGACGACGAACTGCAGCAGGCCGTAGATCGAGCCGAGCAGGCCGGACCAGAAGACAGCGGCGGTGGCGTCTTCGGTGACGGCCGTCATCAGGGCCGGCACGATCGGCACGATCAGGCCGAGCCCGAGCATGTCGAGGAAGACAGTGACGAGGAGGAAGGAGAGGGCGGGCGCCCGGCGCATTGCGGCTCCTGAGTCTTGAGAGGGCAGGGCCCCCTCGCGACTCACGGTCCGCCGAAAGCACGGAGGATCAGAATATCTCTGCTGTCAAATCGTTTTTTCACCATCGCACCGCGGGCATGGCCGCCCGGCAACGCATCGATAGTTGTCATGATGCGGCGATCGACGCTCCTGCGCGATCATGCCGATGGCAGCGCTGTCTCAGCAAACCAGTAGCCCGGCGGGGGACTTGATCGTCAGGATCGAGTCCATGCTTTCTGATCTGTGGCCCCTATACGGCCTCACCATCTTCACACCCCGGCTCGAGCTTCGCCTGCCCCGTGAAGAGGAACTGGCGGAGCTTGCTCACCTCGCCGGCAGGGGCGTGCACCGCGCGGACGAGCGTCCGTTCCTGACGCCTTGGACCGACGGCAGCCCCGAGGAGCGGGCCCGGTTCGTGCTGCAGGCGCACTGGGGCCAGCTTGGAGGCTGGAGCGTGGCAGCGTGGCGGCTCGGGCTTGGGGTCTTTCGTCATGGAGACCCGCTTGGCGTGGTCACGCTTCGAGCGCGCGACTTCCCGGTTGTCCGGGAGGTCACGACATCCGCGTGGCTGGGAATCGAACACCAGGGCAAGGGCTACGGAACGGAGGCTCGAGTCGGCTTGCTGACGCTGGCCTTCGATCACCTCGACGCACGTGCCGCACTCACCGAGGTGTTCCAGGACAACCATGCCTCTCAGGGCGTGTCCCGCAAGCTCGGCTATGAGTACGACGGCATCTCAGTTGACGCCCGCGGCGACGAGGCCGTCGTATCCGACCGCCTACGGCTTACCCGGGAGAGGTGGATGCAGGAGAATCGGCCCGCAGTGAGGGTGGACGGGACAGCGGCTTGTCGGCCGCTGTTCGGCCTGCGCCCCACGGATACCGCCGGCCGGTAGTGGGGAGGGCAAGCCTTCCCACTACGCGAGCTGACGAGGTCCATCGCAGGTGCGATCAGGCGACCTTGAGGACGAGCTTGCCCGTGGTCGTGCCGGATTCGATGCGCCGGTGTGCCTCGGCGGCCTGCTCCAGCGTCAGCTCCTCCACGCGCAGCCGCAGGTCGCCTGCCGCCACGGCGGCGACGGCTCGGCGCAGCGCTCGGCCTGCCTCCTCGGGGAAGGCGGCGGAGAAAGCCGCCAGGTTGAACCCCGACACGGTCTTGTTGGAGAGCCACAGGTCGTTGGCCGAGATGCCGGCATCGTCGGCGCCGCTGGCGTTGCCCATGACGATCAGGCGGCCCATCGGGTTGAGGGCATCGAGCCCGGTACGGCGTGCCGTACCGCCCACCATGTCCACCACGATGTCGAAGCCGGAGGGATGCTGATCGCGGAGCACCACCTCCTGGTAGCCGAAGCTCTTGGCGACCTCGATCTTGGCGGTGCTGCCGACCACGCCGACAACGCGGCCCGCGCCGAGCAGCCTGGCGGCCTGGCCGAGTTGGCTGCCCACTCCGCCGGCTGCGGCGTGCGCCAGAACGCTTTCGCCTGGCGCGATGCGGGCCACCCTGTCCAGCACGAGGAAGGCGGTAGTGCTGTTGGACGGGATCGCCGCGGCGACGTTCAGGCCGAGGTCGAAACCGTCGAGCGGGGCGACCAGCTCCGCCGAGGTGGTGACCACCTCGGCGTAGCCGCCGCTGTCGACGATGGTCAGCGCCGCCACGGGCTGGCCGACGCGCAGGCCGGTCACGCCGGGGCCGAGGGCGCGGATGTGGCCGGAGACCTCGATGCCGGGGACGAAGGGGAGCGGCACCGCCGCAAGGCCCTGCCGGTAGAGGATCTCGGCGAAGTTGGCGCCCGCGTAGGCGACGTCGATGGCAACCTGGCCGGGACCGGGCTCGGGAATCTTCACCTCAGCGGCCAGAAGGACGTCCGCACCGCCGAACTCGGGGATCGTGATAGCTCTCATGCCCACGATCGTGCCGCCTGCCAGGGAAGATACCCAGACTCCGGTTATCGTGGGTCTGGCACCACCAGCTTGGCGAGCCTGGTCTCGGTTCCGGTGCCGGGCCGCGGATTGTGCAGCACGAGGTGCAGACCGGGGTGGTCGTTCAGCGGCATCTTCAGGGCTTCGAAGCAGAGGTCGCCGGCGTCCGGGTGGCGGATCGACTTGACCGCGGAGTTGCCGGCGGTGACGTCATGCCGGGCCCAGATCTCGGTGAACTCGGGACTGGCCGCGACGAGTTCGCAAGCGATGCGTTCGAACTCCGGGTCGTCGGGGTACTGCGCGGCGTCCGCGCGGAACCTGCCCGCCACGTCGGCGGCGTGCTGCGCCCAGTCCAGGCTCATGGCTCGGAAGCGTTCGTTGGTGAAGTAGGCGACCAGGCAGTTGTGGTCGGTCCGGCCGTACCCGAAGACCACGCGGGCGGCATCGTTGACGGCCACGAAGTTCCAGTGCCTGTCCATGATGTAGGCCGGCCGGGGCGACCAGGCGTCGATCACACGGCGCAGTTCTTCCGTCACCGATTCGGCCGCCGCCGCGGTGCCTGGCGGGGGGTTCAGGCCGGCCAGCAGGTACAGATGCCGTCGTTCGGCCTCGTCCAGCCGCAGCGCCCTGCTGATCGCGTCGAGCACCTCGGCGGAGACGGTGATGTCGCGGCCCTGCTCAAGCCAGGTGTACCAGGACACTCCGACCCCCGCCAGCACCGCGACCTCCTCACGGCGCAGGCCGGGAGTGCGGCGTCGGCCCGCCTCCGGCATCCCCACGTCGGCTGGAGCCAGCCGGGCGCGTCGCGAGCGCAGGAAGTCACGTAGCTCCGTACGGCGGTGGTCATTTGCCATGAATGTCATGATATGAGCGGATGAAATGGCTCATGCTTGGCAAGTGTGCTCGGGAACGTGTTCGCTCGGGTGACGTTCCGTAGGCCGCCCCGCCCGTGGTCAGCGGACCTTACGGAAGAACGCCCGGACGTCGTCGACCAGCAGGTCGGGGGCCTCCATTGCGGCGAAGTGACCGCCCCGGTCGAACTCCGACCAATGGATCACGTTGTGCTCGCGTTCGGCGACACGCCGGATCCCGCCGTCGCCGGGGAAGACCGCGACCCCATGCGGGACCTCCGAGCGCTCGACCGGCATCCCCCACTGTGCCGAGCCCTCCTTGTAGAGCCGGGCGGACGAGGCGGCGGTGCGGGTCAGCCAGTAGATCGTCACGTCGGTGAGCATCTGGTCAAGGTCGACCGCGTCCTCGGGCAGGTCGTGCGCGGGGTCGGTCCACTCCTTGAACTTCTCCACGATCCAGGCCAGCTGGGCGGCGGGGGAGTCGTGCAGGCCGAAGGCGATGGTCTGCGGTCGGGTGACCTGGATGATCGCGTAGCCGGAGCGGTCCTGGTCGGCATAGATCTGCATGCGCGCCTGCTCGGTCTCGGTGAGGCCCTCCATCTCGGCCGGGTCGAAGGTCGGGAAGCCGAGCGCGCCGTTGACGTGCACGCCGGCCACCCGGTCGGGGGCGACGCGGCCGAGCTCGGGGGAGACGACCGAGCCGCTGTCGCCGCCCTGGGCGCCGTAGCGCTCGTAGCCGAGGCGGCTCATCAGCTCGGCCCATGCGCGGGCGACCCGGCGCAGGTCCCAGCCGGTCTCGCGGGTGGGGCCGGAGAAACCGAAGCCGGGGATGGACGGAGCGACGACGTGGAAGGCGTCGGCGGGGTCGCCGCCGTGGGCGCGAGGGTCGGTGAGCGGGCCGATGACCTTCATGAACTCGACGATCGAGCCGGGCCAGCCGTGGGTGAGGACCAGCGGCAGCGCGTCCGGCTCGGGGGAGCGCACGTGCAGGAAGTGGATGTTCTGGCCGTCGATCTCGGTGGTGAACTGCGGGTACTCGTTGAGCGCCGCCTCGTGCTTTCGCCAGTCGTATCCGCTGCGCCAGTACTCGGCCAGCCGCTGCACGTACGAGACCGGGATGCCGTACGACCAGCCGACGCCGGGCAGCTCGTCGGGCCAGAGGGTGCGCGCCAGCCGGTCGTGCAGGTCGTCGAGCGCGGGCTGCGGGATGTCGATGCGGAACGGGCTGATCTCCGTGGTGAACGTCATGGGAAACACGCTAGGAACCTGCTAGGACAGGATCAGTCCTAGGAATGGGGCAATCTGGAGAACATGTTGGAGACATCGGCCCGGTTGCTCAGACTGCTCTCGCTCCTGCAGACCCACCGGGAGTGGTCGGGCGTGGAACTGGCGGAGCGGCTCGGCGTGACCGCGCGGACCGTCCGCCGTGACGTCGGGCGGCTGCGCGAGCTCGGCTATCCCGTGCACGCCACCGCCGGTGCGCCCGGCTACCGGCTCGGCGCAGGCACGGATCTGCCGCCGCTCCTGTTGGACGACGACGAGGCGGTGGCGGTCGCGGTGGGGCTGCGGACGGCGGCCGGGGGCTCGGTGTCGGGGATCGAGGAGACCTCCGTACGGGCGCTGGCCAAGCTGGAGCGGGTGCTGCCGTCCCGGCTCAGGCATCGTGTGCACGCGCTGCAGTCGATGACCGTGCCGATGGGACGGGCGGGTTCGGCGGTGGACCCGGCGTCCCTGACCGTGATCGCCGCCGCCTGCCGCGACCACGAGACCCTGCGGTTCGGTTACCGGACGCACGACGGGCAGGAGAGCGTCCGCGCCGCCGAGCCGTACCGGCTCATCCATTCGGGGCGGCACTGGTACCTGCTTGGCTGGGACACCGGCCGGGCCGACTGGCGCAGCTACCGGGTCGACCGCCTGAGCCTGCGGACGCCGAACGGACCGCGGTTCGTCCCTCGCGACCCTCCCGACTCCGACCTGGCGGCCTACATGTCCCGGTCGATCTCCATCGCGCCCTATCGATACCAGGGCCGTTTCACGATGCACGCTCCGGCCGAGGTCGTCGCCGAGCACATGCCGCCCACGATGGGGACGATCGAGCCGATCGACGAGCGGTCCTGCACGTTGTCCAGCGGCGCGAACGACCTTGACGAACTCGCCGTCTGGGTCGCGCTGATGGACATCGACTTCGAAGTGCACGAGCCGCCCGAGCTCGTCGACCGCATCCGCGCCCTCTCCACCCGCCTCGCCACCGCTGCCAGATCATCCTGAAGCAGCGTGAAGTGCTCTACGAGCTCGTCCAGGGCCAGCGGGACTGACGTCCCTCTCCAAATCCTTTTGCCGGCGCCACCTGTCCAGCGGGGTGTAGCAACCGTCCGTCGAACCAAGATTAGTTGACACGACATATATGTCGTGTAATCTAATCATCATGACGAACGCGCGGAACGCCGCAAACCCCATCAAGCGTGTCTCAGTGGTCAGCACCGGCTCGGTGTCGATCCACCCCGAACACGTGGCCGCCACTCGCAAGCCGCTGTACTGGTGGCTGTTCACCTCGCGGCGCTGGACGCAGCCGCTACCGATCAACGTGTACGTGATCGAGCACCGCGACGGCCTGGTGCTGTTCGATACCGGGCAGGACCGCGCCTCGGTGACCGACCCCGACTACTTCCCCGGCGGCATCACCGGAGTGATGTATGACCGGCTGTCCCGCTTCGACATCGCCCCGGAGCAGACCCTCACCTCCCAGCTGGCGGCCATCGGCTACGACATCGGCGACGTCCACACCGCGGTCGTCTCCCACCTCCACCAAGATCACATCGGCGGGCTGCGCGAGCTGACCGGCGCGCAGATCGTGGTCAGCCGCCGCGAGTGGCAGAGCCTGGGTCAGGCAGCACCGGAACTACGCGGACTCCTGCGCTCCCACATCGACCTGCCCGGCCTGCGCTGGCGCCACCTCGTCCCCGAGCCCTTGGCCGACCGCACCCTGGCCCCCTTCACCACCGGGCACGACCTGTTCGACGACGGCAGCATGGTGCTGCTGCCCACCCCCGGCCACACCCCCGGGTCGCTGTCGATGCTGGTCCGCGGTTCCGGACGTGCACCGCTGCTCATGGTCGGAGACCTGACCTACGACGTGGGCCTGCTGGAGCGGGGCCACGTGCCCGGCGTCGGCGAAAAGCGTCAACTGTCGGCCACCACCGAGATGATCAACCAGTTCCGCCTGGCCAACCCCGGCCTGACGGTCTTGGCCGCCCATGACCCGAGCGCGGCCCCCGCCCTGGCCGGCGCCACCAGCGGTGACCTGGCCGCCGCTCACGCCCAGCTCTGACCTGGGAGAATGACGTCCATGCGCCCCGCAGAGGAGTTCCGCTACCTCGTCCTGGCCGCCCAGCGCGAAGGCAACCGCCTGCTGGGACAAGCGCTGAAGCCGCTGGGCCTCACCACCTCCCAGGCCGAAGTCATCCGCATCCTGCACGACCGCCAGCCCTTGACTCTGACCGGGCTGGGCGAGCTCCTGGTCTGCGAGAGCGGCACCAGCCCCAGCCGCCTGGTCGACCGCTTGGTCGCCGCAGAGCTGATCCAGCGCACCGCCGCCGAACACGACCGCCGGCACATCGAACTCCGCCTCACCGACAGGGGCGACGACCTGGCCCGGCAGGTCATCCAGATCGAGGAACAGCTCTACCAGTCGATCGACGCTCTGGCCGAAGACACCGGCCTCGACCAGATCAACACCTTCCTGCGCTCCTTCGTCCGCGGCCTTCCCGCAGGTCAAGCACTCGCCCGTCGCATCGCCACCACCCGATAGCCCAGAAGGTCCCCCGCCATGACCCACCAGCGAGCCACCCGCTTCCTCAACGCGCCCCTCGACCGGGTCCGGCACGCGCTGCTCGACCCGCAGGCCCTCCCGGAGTGGAACCCGGCCTTCCGCTCCCTGAACGGACCCGCCCGCGCCGCCACCGGCACCCGCTACCTCATCACCGTCAAGGGAGAGTTGAGCGGAACCTGGGAATACACCCGAATCGACGACCACGACATCGACACGACCTGGCAAGTGCCCGGCTTCCGCGAAACCGGCACCTGGCACCTGCGCCCCCACGACTACGGCACCATCGTCACCCACGAGTTCCGCCACGAAGGCCCGCTGGCCCGCCTGCTGAGCAAGGCCTACCGCGGCGTCGCCGAACTACGCCTGGACCGCCTCACCCAGCGAACGGCAGCCGCCGCCAGCCTCGCCAACGCCGACTCCTGATCCGCTGTCCAAGGAGAGGACAAGAACGTAACCCGGGAATCAGGGCCGCACCAGAACGTCAGGGTTCGACCCCCCGGTGAGCGGGGCGGCCATCCGGTCGATGTCCAGCCCCTTCAACGACATCCGATCATGTAAGCACCTGGCCGGCCCGGCCTTGCCGGCTGAGTTCACGACGCTGTTCCAGGGTGACTCGAAGCGCCTTGATCTCTTCGCGGCCTCGCCGCTGCCTCGCAGTCGACGGGTCCGTTGATCGGCTACGGTGCGACGTACTGGTCGTGCCTGGCGTACACCTCGGTCCATTCCTCGTCGCTGAGCCGGCGGCCGGAAGCGACGATTTCGGCGAGCTCCTGGAAATACGCCTCCCGGGGCGCCCCCGGCGTGAACAGCACCAGCATGGAAGCAGGTGCGTCGGAATTGTTGCTGAAGGCGTGGACCCCGCCTGGCGGCACGTACAGGAAGTCGCCCGGTGTCGCGTCCAGCCATCGCTCGCCGTTGTACAGCGAGACGGTGCCCTCCAGGACGAAGAACGACTCGGAAATGGTCCTGTGAAAGTGGGCGCCGGGGCCGTTCGGGATCGCGGCCATGTCCCAGCGGTAGAGACCGAATTGGCCATCGGTGCTCGCACCGGTCGCCAGATAGCCGACCCGGGATTTGACTCCGATCGTGAGATCCGGCGGTGCGTCGGCCGGCCGGTAGGTCGCGCTGGCGATTCCGTGGTCCTTGAAGTATCGCGGCGGCGGATAGGACATCGTTACTCGCTCCTGGCGGTGGATCGTTCTGAGCGGCATGACCCTACGCGATGAAGCGGCACCGTCGGGAGATCCAATTCCCGCCTGTTTGATTGAGCCAACATCCGGCCCGCCTGACGCTACGGCGAGGGGTACGGCGGCGGTTCCCTGGCGTGTCGGCCCAGGCCAGATCCGTCGCGGTCGGTTCGGCGCCACCAGGCGGCCGTGGCGAGGGTGCCGGCTGCGTCCTGGGCCCGGAGGGTGAGGTCGGCGCGGCGCCTCACATTGCGCAGGGCTGTGTCGTCGTACCGATGAACCGAACGCGAAGGAAGTAAACCGATCATGGAACCCGTGAACGTCGCAGTCATCTACTACAGCGCCACCGGCAACGTGCACGCTCTGGCGCAAGCCGCCGCCGAGGGTGCGGAGAAGGCCGGCGCACACGTACGACTGCGTAAGGTCGCCGAAACGGCCCCACCGGAGGCGATCAGCGCCAATCCGGCCTGGGCCCAACACCTAAAGGACACAGCCGACGTCCCCGAGGCCGGCCACGACGATCTGGCCTGGGCCGACGCGGTGCTGTTCGGCACCCCCACCCGCTTCGGCAGCCCGGCGAACCAGCTCAGGCAGTTCATCGACACCACAGGTCCCCTGTGGTACACAGGCAAGCTCGCGGACAAGGTGTACTCGGCTTTCACCGCCTCCAACACCGCCCACGGCGGACAGGAGTCCACCCTCCTGGCACTGGGGAACACCTTCTACCACTGGGGCGGCATCATCGTGCCCCCCGGCTACACCGACCCCATCCAGTTCGAGTCAGGCAATCCCTATGGCACCTCCCACGTGGCCGGCGATGGCTCTCCCAGCGAGGTGACCTTGCAGGCGGCCCGTCACCAGGCCCGCCGCGTCGTCGACACCGCGGCCTCACTCAAGGCCGGCCGCGCGGCCTGATCCAGCAAGGGACACCGACGGGGCTGGTACGGATATTCCACAGAAAGCACAGGGGCCGTCGCCAGGTGGGCTGGTTGCGGTCGGAATTCTTGAACGGAGGATGCGATGACTTCGAACGATTCCGAGGTTAGGGCGCTCTTGGACAGTCGAGTCGAGGCCTGCCAGGAAAAGGACATTGATCGACTCATGTCGCATTATTCTTCCGACATCGTTTATTACGATGTCGTTCCCCCGCTCCAGTTCGTGGGGGCCGAGGAAGTCCGCGGCAACTTTGTGCGGTGGTTCGATGAATACGATGGCGCCATCGGCCTGGAAACGCACGACCTCACCATTGCGACGCATGCAGATGTCGCGTTCGCGAACATGCTTCATCTGGACAGCGGAACGCGCAAGAACGGGCTCCAGAGTTCGATATGGGTACGATCGACCGTCTGTTGCCGACGGTCAAATGACAAGTGGTTGATCACGCACGAACATATCTCAGTGCCGATCAACCCTCAGAACCTTCAGGCCTGGTTCCCGCCGGAGGTGTGAGCCGGCCTGATCTGATGGGCGATCCTGCCGGCTGGGCCGCTGCCCTGGTGGTGTCCGGCGATGGCAAGAACGCCGGTGACCCTCCGATGATGCGGGTGGCAGGCCGGAACGGGGCGCCGCGATGATCGCGGCGCCCCAGGACACGACCGGCGTCACCGCGACGGACGTACCATCCGGGCGGGCTGGATGGCGGGCTTGACCGAAGCCACCTCCATCGCAGCAGAACGGCCCCATCGTTGATCGGCCTCAACTACTCAGCTTCGGCCATGCCGGGTGAGCAGCGCGCGTCAGCCCGTCGTCCACGGCCGGAGCTTCTCGGGGTTCCGCACTCCCCAGATGCGCTTGATTCGGTCACCTGTGACCTCGAACGCCATCACTCCCACGGTGACGTCGTCCAGCTGAAGCACCAGACCGGGTTGACCGTTGACCGTACGCTCCAGGATCGTCAGATCGGGTGCCATGGCGGCGACATCGACGCAGTAGCGGGCGACCTGCTCGCTGCCTTCGACCGGGAGGAGCGCGGCGCTGACCAGGCCGCCGCCGTCGGCGATCGCCGTGGCGTCGGGGTCGAGGAGGCCGATGAGGGCGTTGATGTCCTTGGCCTCCCATGCCTGCTTGAAGTCCTTGACGATGCCGGCCTGCCGGGCTGCCGGAGTCGCGGGAGCCTGCGACGCGCGGATGCGACGGCGGGCCGAGACGGCCAGCTGGCGGCATGCCGCCGGCGTACGGCCGACGATCTCGGCCACTTCGGCGAAGGGGTAGCGGAAGACGTCGTGCAGGATGAACGCGACGCGCTCGGCCGGGGTCATCGATTCGAGCACGACGAGGAAGGCCATGTTGATCGACTCGTCGAGGGTGACCCGGTCGGCCGGATCGACCACGCCGCCGCCCGGCCGCCCGTTGATCCACTCCGTACGCTCGGGCAGCGGCTCGGGGATCCATTCGCCCACATAGCGTTCCCGCCTCGCGCGTGCCGAGCCGAGCAGATCGAGGCAGACGCGACTGGCGACCTTCGTCAGCCAGCCGCCGGGGGACTCGATGGCCTCCTGCTCACGCCGGGACATGGCATACCAGCGGACGTACGTCTCTTGTACGACATCTTCGGCATCGGCCAGGGAGCCGAGGAGCCGGTACGCCAGATTGATCAGCTGACTGCGCTCGCTCATGATCGCGCTCAGGCCCGGATCGAGCCGGTCGGCTCCTGGCTCGGATGGGGTGGTCATGGCGTCGACTTTCCTTTGTCCCATGTGCTCTCACCAGTACGACGAGACAACACCTCGGAATGTGAGGTTGGCGCCTCACCTCACATTCCAGGGTGCTGTGTCGTCGGACTGCTGAAGTCGAACGCTCCAGCCGCGACCGTCCCGCAGGAAGCGCGTGGAACCGAAGGACTGACCACCTCTTCCCTCTCCAGGAGTGACCAAGCATGTCAACCACGACCAAGCTCAGCGAGCTGACCGGCGATTACGTCCTCGACACCGCCCACACGCGAATCGGCTTCGTCGCCCGGCACACGATGGCCACTAGAGTGCGCGGGCAGTTCGACGAGTTCGAGGGCGGCGCGTACCTGGACGGCGACGACCCGTCGAAGTCCAGCGTCCGGCTCACCATCCAGGCCAAGAGCATCCAGACCCGCAATCCGCAGCGCGACGCCCAGCTGCGCAGCACGTTCTTGAACGTGGACGACCACCCGGACCTCACCTTCACCTCAACCAAGGTGAAACAGACCGGAGAAACCAGCTTCAAGGTCACCGGTGACCTGGCCGTCCGCGGTGTGATCAACTCGGTGACCGTGAACTTCGAGCTGAGCGGCGTCGAGAACGACCCGCAGGGCGAGCTCCGGGTCGGCTTCAAGGGCAGCCTCACGATCAACCGTAACCACTGGGGCGTGAACTGGAACGCCGCGACCACGGCCATGGTCAGCGCGAAGGTGCTGCTGGAGTTCGACGTCGCCGCGATCCGCCAATCCTGACGATCCCGGCCACCGTCCCCCAGGAACTGCGGCAGGCGCTGGGCGAAGGGCAGTGGTGGCACGCGCCGACCGGGTGAGACCCACCGTTCGGGTCAGGAGATCGTTTTGCCTGGACTCGAGGGTCGACGATTCGAGAGGGTAGGAGGCCGACAGTGGAGCTGACCGGCACGTTGGCGGAGGCCGACTGGGAGTCGCATCGCCCCGCGGTCTTCGGGGCGGCCTACCGGATCCTCGGCACCGTGGCCGAGGCCGAGGACGTGACGCAGGAGGTATGGTTGCGTGCCGCCGCCGCCGACCTGTCCGAGGTGCGGGATCTGCGGGCCTGGCTGGTGACCCTGGCCGCCCGTACGTCGTACAACGTGCTGAAGTCGGCGCGCGTCCGGCGCGAGTCCTATGTCGGGCCCTGGCTGCCCGAACCGCTGCTGACCGGGCCCGACGCCGCCGCCCAGGTGCTCATGGACGAGTCGGTGAGCACCGCGATGCTGGTGGTCATGGAGAGCCTCACCCCCGCCGAACGCGTCGCGCTGGTGCTGCACGACGTCTTCGACTTCCCGTTCGGCCGGATCGCCGAGGTGCTCGGCGGCACGCCCGCCGCCAGCCGCAAACTCGCCTCCCGCGCGCGGGCGCGGGTCGCCGCGGTCAAGGAGCGGCCCCGGGCGTCCAGGGCCGAGACCGAACGTGTGCTCAAGGCGTTCAAGGCGGCCGCCGACGCGGGGGACATGGCCGGGCTCGTCGAGTTGCTGGACCCCGAGGCCGTCTACATCGCCGACGGCGGCGGCAAGGTGACCGCCGCGCGCAGGCCGGTCCTGGGTGCGGAGTCGATCGCCCTGCTGACAGTCAGGCAGATCGAGATCAGGCGGCCCGACGCGTTCCAGATCATGGAGGTGAACGGGCACCCGGCCCTGGCGACCTACCGCGGCGGCGAGCTGGTCTGGCTCGACACCGTGGAGATCGCCGACGGGCGGATCACCGCGTTCAGGAGACTGGCCAATCCCGAGAAGTTCGCGCACATCGGTCACATCTGAACCCGCCATGTTGTCTCCCTGCCGAACCTCCGATCCCCCGGGGGTGAGGCTGAGGGAGGGACAAGATGACGGCACACGTTGTGATCATCGGAGGCGGCTTCGCGGGCGTGTGGAGCGCGGCCGGAGCGGCGCTGGCACGCGGAGAGGCGGACCTGCGCATCACGCTCATCGCGCCGGACGAGCACCTGGTGCTGCGGCCGCGCCTGTACGAGCCGGAGCCGGACCTGGCCAAGGTGGAGCTGAGCAGGATCCTCGAGCCGATCGGCGTCGAGCACCTGCGGGCCTCGGTGAGCACGATCGACACCGGCCGCCGCGTGGTGGTGGCCGACGGCCAGGAGATCGGCTATGACCGTCTGGTGCTGGCGGCGGGCAGCAGGCTCGTTCGGCCCCAGGGCCTGCCCGGCGCTGAACGGCTCTTCGACATCGACACCCTGGACGGCGCCCGGCGGCTCACCGGCCATCTGCGCGACCGGGAGGACTACCGCGCCGTGGTCGTCGGCGCCGGGTTCGTCGGCCTGGAGGCCGCGACCGAACTGGCCGCCCGGGGCCGGGTGCTGCTGGTGGACCGGTCGCAGGTGGTCGGAGACCAGCTCGGCCCGGGCCCGCGCGAGGAGATCGAGGCGGCGCTGGACAAGCTGGGCATCGAACGCCGCCTCGGGACGACTGTGAGGGAGGTCGGCGACGGATACGCCGTCCTCTCCGACGGCACCAGGGTCGAGGCGGACGCGGTGGTCTGGTCGGTGGGGATGAGGGCAAGTGAGCTCACCCGGCAGATCTCCGACGGGCTCGACCACCTCGGCCGGGTGCCGGTGGACCAGCGGCTGCGCGCCCTTCCCGAGGTGTTCGTCGCCGGGGACACGGCCGCGGCGGCGTTCGACGCCGAGCACACG
Organism: Nonomuraea sp. CA-141351; assembly: GCF_050944675.1. Lineage (NCBI taxonomy): Bacteria > Bacillati > Actinomycetota > Actinomycetes > Streptosporangiales > Streptosporangiaceae > Nonomuraea > Nonomuraea sp. CA-141351. The sequence goes on along the minus strand of NZ_CP191982.1, from coordinate 11,432,858 downwards.
GTCATGCAGGCCTGCCAGCACGCCACCCCGCTCGGCAAGGTCGCCGGGTACAACGCGGCGGCCGACCTGCTCGACCTGCCGCTGCGCGACTTCACCCCCGGCCCGTACGTCACCTGCCTGGACCTGGGCGGCGCCGGTGGGGTCTTCACGAGGGGCTGGGACCGCAGGGTGATGGCCTCGGGCGCCGACGGCGCGGACATCAAGAAGCGGATCAACCAGCACATCCACCCGCCGGTCGACGACGCCACGAAGATCCTCGCCGCCGCCGACCGCGTCTACCTCGAGCTCCCCTTCTTCCCTCTCGACGAGGAGAAGGCCGCCGCCGCCACATGAACCCCGCACCCCACCAGAACGCCCGTCACGTGTGGAGATCGACACGGCGACGCTGTACGAGGCGCCTGTCCTCGATGCTGCGGCGGAAGGTGACGAGCGGGCTGCGGCCCGGTTCGTGTGGCAGACCGATAGGGTCAGAGCGCACAAATCGATCATAAGGGTTCAAACGGAACAGTGCTCCATCCCTGATCGGCCGGCTCGCACGACAGGAGAGACGATGATGTACCCCCCGTCCGGCTCCGGGCCGGGGCTCCATCCCCCTCAGCCGCCCTCCGGGCCTTCCCACCCGTATGACGCACCCGGGCAGCCGCAGGCCGGTCCGTACCAGCACCCACAGCCACCGGCAGGGCCGGCGCGGCCTGGACGCAGCGCCTGGCGGGTCGTCTTGGGGCTCGTCATCGCGGGCTTCGGCCTGCTGGCCGTGCTCGGCGGTGGCGCGCTCATCGCGCACGCCTACTCCAACAGCCGGCAGACCATCCACAACTCGGAGTACGCCAAGGAACTGTGGCGCAACGTGCCCGTCGAGAAGCTGTTCCCGCCGCAGCTCGGCCGGGAGCACCCCGACAAGGGATACTCCTCCCCGAACGACGAGCGCGGCTGGACCAGAGCCGCGATCTCTTCCGACACCTCCTGCCGGGCGGCGCTCTCCGGCGAGCTGGCCAGGATCGCCGCCGAGCGGGGCTGCGTCGCGGCCATACGCGCCACGTACGTGGACGACACCGGAGGGACGGCCGCGACCGTGGCCCTGGTTGCCTTCCGCGACCCCAACGCCGGCACCGATCTGGCGGACATCGTGCGTGAGGCGCAGGAGAAGCCGGACCACGCGGTACGTGCTCTCGCCGCGCCGGGCACCCAGTGGAAGGACTCCGCGCGCACCGGGAGCGGCGGCCGGACCGTTGGGGACGCGCCCATGTTCGTGGCGGTCACCACGGGGCCGGCGGACGGCCGCAGGTCCGGACGGCTGCCCGAACCGTGGGGCAGGAGGGCCTTCCAGCAGCAGGAGGACCGTGAGGCGTGGGCGTACACCGCCCAAGGGCTCGCGGAGAGCCTCGCCACCCGGCTGTACGCCGAGAGCCGGAAGGTGGGAGCATGATCCGCAGGCTGACCTGCGCGGCCGTGCTGGTCGCCGGCCTGGTCGCGGCCACTGCCGCGCCGGCGGTGGCCGAGGCGCCGCAGGGCTGGGAACTGCAGGCCATGAAGGTGCCCGCCGCGCAGCGGCTCGGACAGGGCAAGGGGGTCACCGTCGCGGTCCTGGACACAGGGGTCATGAAGAACCATCCGGAATTCCGAGGACGGGTGACCAACGGCCCCGACTTCATCGGCGGGGGCGCCCGGCCGGGGCAGTCGTACTGGGGCGCGCACGGCACCGCCATGGCCTCCAGCGTGCTGCGCGTCGCCCCCCAGGCTCGGGTGCTCTCGGTACGGGTGATCTGGGATCACGAGGACCCGGCACGCAAGCGCGCGGAGGCCGCCGCCAAGTCCGGCCGCGTCGCCGCCGACAAGGAGAGCATCAAAGCAGGCACCGCGCTGGCCAAGGGCATCCGATACGCCGTCGACAAGGGCGCCCGGGTGATCTCCATGTCTCTCGGCACCGACGAGTGGGGTTTCGGCAGCGGCTACGAGGACCTCACGGCCGCGGCCGTCGACTACGCCCTCGGCAAGGGGGCCATCCTGCTGGCCAGCGCAGGCAACGGCGGATCCACCGACCCGCTGGAGGTCGACGCGAACAACGTCGTTTCCTACCCGGCCGCGTACCCGGGAGTGGTCGCCGTGGCGGCGATGGCGCCCAACGGCGTGCGGGCGGAGTTCTCCCAGGTGCACACGTACAACACGATCAGCGCACCCGGCGTGGACATCTACGCCGCCGACAACCGCGGCGGCTACCGGTCGGGGGACGGCACCTCTCCCGCCTGCGCGCTCTCGGCGGGCACGGCGGCACTGATGCTGTCCCGCAACCCCGACCTGACGCCCCGGCAGGTGCGCGACATCCTGGTGCGGACCGCCAGGAAGCCGCCGGCCGGCTACAACGTGTTTCTCGGCTTCGGGCTGATCGACGCGGCGGCGGCGGTGCGGGCGGCGGGCGCGACCAAGGAAGCCGAGATCGCGGCCGCCCCGTACAAGGGGAAGAAGTACCTCGGTGGCGGACCGGTCGCCGCACCGACCACCCACCCGCCGATCGACATGTCCTACGTGGCCGTGGGCGGCACGGCCGCCGGAGTGGGGCTGCTGTTCCTGCTGGGCGCGGTGCTGCTGCTGCGCCGGCCCCGCGCCCGCCCCGCGCCCGGCCGTCCGATGCGCTGACGCCCGCCCCGCCGGGGCGTGTTCGAGCCGCTGGCTTGGATCGGTCTGATCCCGCACGTGCTGGTTGTGCCGGCAGCGGTTCTATGTCCACCGGCTGACCGCCATGCAGGCGGCCAAGCGCCGTGGACCTCAGCCCGCTGGAAGGTGACGAGGTCGTCCCCGAACGGCTGAGGAAGCAGCGCGACGGCTACTCCGTAGCCACTCAGCGCTGGTGGGACACATGGGTCGAATCCGGGCTCGGGGGCGCATAACGAGAGGCGGGCCCCTCGGAAGGGGCCCGCCCAGGAATGCTCAGGTCAGCAGGTCTTCGCCGTCACTGGGCTGCCTTCTTGCGGATCTGCTCTCCGTCGTGCGTGCCGCCACTGCATACGCGACCTTGGGCAGGAGCCTGAGCCTTCGTAACGGTCCCACCGCCCGCCTTGCATTTGTGGCGGGTGACAGCCGGAGCGGCTGAGGTTGTTGCCGACGCGGCGGGAGCGACGGCAATGAAGGCGGCTGCTGCGGCCAGGAGGCCGCCGGTCAGTGCTGCGGTGATGCGCATCGAGATCTCCTGTCGGATTGCAGGGAACTCCCCCCTGACTACGCTCTGTAGCGCTCGACAACGTACCGCAACGTTGCGAGTGCCAAACCTGATTTGACCCGACCGACACGAACGAGGCCGGCGGGGCGGCTACCCGCGGGTGATCATTGGCTCAGGCGCACCTGGATGAGCATGGCCCGCCAGGCGGCCTCGTTCAGGCCGAGGTCTTCACGGGTAGAGGGGGTTGAAGGGTTCGGTTCGTTCCCAGCCTTCGACGATGTCACCGAGCTGTAGCTCTGCGGCGAGAATTCGAAGTTCTGGCACGTTGGCCAGGCTAGAAACGTGGTCACGCGGGTACAACCGCCTTCCCCCGAGGCGAGGAGATTGGTGATGACACCGGGCTGTGGGAACTGTCAGTGCGAGGACGTCCTCTCAACCGCCAAACTGCCGTGGTGGCAGCAGTACGTGACAGGTAAAACGTCCTGAAACGCAAAAAATGCCCCGCCCGGAATTCCAGGCGGGGCTTTCTTGTGGCCGTAGAGGCTCATGTAGGTGGGAACGCGTGGCTGGGGTGCTCGTGCGAGAGGATCAGATTGTGCGAGCGTTGGTTCTGACGGGACCGCCGGCGGTGGGCAAGAGCACGATCGGTCGCCTCGTTGCCCAAGGACGACCATGTGCTGCCCTCATCGACATCGACGATGTTCGGCATCTGGTCGTCAGCGGCCATACCGCGCCATGGAACGGTCTGGAAGGGCTTCGCCAGCAACGACTGGGGGTGCTTAACGGGTGTGCGTTGGCCCGGAACTTCTTGGACGACGACATCGACGTGGTGATCGTGGATGTGCTGACGGACAGCACCGCCGAGCTTTATCGAGCCTCACTGCCTGACATGCTGATTCTGAAGCTCGAGGTGGACTTCCGCGAGGCGGAGAGATGAGCGGGGACCCGGCCTGTGTACCTGACACCAGAGGAGTTCCGCGCGCTGCACGACCAGCAGGACGATTTCACGGGTAGCGACATCCAAGTGGACGTCACACGACTATCTGCTCAGGATGCTGCTGCACAGGTGAAGGACATCTGGTTTTCCTGCTGAGTACGGCGGCCAGGCGACAACCCAACTGGCGGCTTTCGCGCTCGCAAATGCGGTACTCGCCCCGGTCACGGCCGCGGTGTCTGGCGGGCTGCGTGGCATGGCCCCGTTCATCGCCGCCTGCCGCGACCGTCCCGCTGAGGCGCTGCCCATCCTGAAAGACGCGCGCTGGCTGACCATGGGGCTCGGTACGGCCGGCGCGGTCGTCATGCTGGGTGTCCCCCTGATCGCGCGGGTCAGCGGGGTGCCCGATGAGGTGGCGGCCGAGTTCGGGATGTTGCCCTTGCTCCTGGCTCTCCAAGTGCTGCTGTTTTCAGCGGGCAGCGGCGCCAACGGGATGCTGATCGCGCTGGGACGCAGCCGGCTGGTGCTCTGGTCGAGCCTGTCAGGCACAGCCGTGGGGGTCATCTTGCACCTCACGCTGGTGCCCAGGATGGGCATCCAGGGCACCGGTATCGCGCTCCTGGCATCCACCGCCCTGGCTGTCACCGTGTCCAACGTCCTCTTGCTGCGCATACCCGAGTTGACCGGGCAGTCTCTGTGGCCTGGACGTCCTCGGCCGCGTGAGATCGTACGCATGGCCAAGGTAGGCATCCCAATGTCCGCCACGCTGGTCATCAAGTTCGCAGTCCTGGGCGGCGTGACCTACGCCGCCGCGCGGACAGGAGCCCAGGGGGCTGCGGCCCATGCGATCCTCACATCGCTGGAGGGGTTCCTCGGGTTGGTCGCGTTCGCTGTCGCACAGGCCGTGACGCCGGAGATCGCCAGAGCCGCGTCACCTGGCGACGTCCGCCGACTCAACCGAGCGGCCCTGACGATCGCGGCCGGCGGAGTGCTCGCCGGCGGGTTTGTGCTGCTCTTCCTCGGCGAGGTGGTGCTTGGGCTGTTCACCTCGGATTCCACGGTGCTCGCCCTGGCTCTCGTCCTGCTGCCGCTGCTGGTGGCCTGCGCTCTCGCCAACGACTGCGGGATCGTGATGTCCTACAGCCTGACGGGACTCAAGCGCTCGACCTGGACCCTGGGCTCGGCCATCGCGGGAAATGGCATGCTCGTTCTGGTGATGACTCCTGCGGCGGCGGCCTGGGGGCTGGTCGGCCTGTGGATGGCGTTGGTCGCCAGCCGCGTGCTCATCCTTGGAGCGCAGACGGTCGGCTTCATGCGGCACAGCGCACGGGTGGGCTCGGCTCTCGAAGCCCCTCGGGGGTGATGCCCCGCTATGCGTACGCTGACGTATTACATCGCCACGACCCTCGACGGTTTCATCGCCGGGCCCGACGGAGGCGACCCAATGGGCCGGATCTTCACTGTCACGCAGGACTATCTCGATCACGTCATCGCGGACTATCCCGAAACGCTGCCGGAGGGCGCCCGCCCAGGCGGTCGGCGTCACCGCGCAGGGCACGCGCTTCGACACCGTCCTGGAAGGGCGCCGTTCCTATCAGGTAGGCCTGGACCAGGGCGCGAACGCCTACCCGCGCCTGCGGCACCTGGTCTTCTCCCGCACCCTGGGCCAGAGCCCCGGCCCGGCCGTGGAGCTGGTCGCCGGCGACCCGTTGGAGACGGTCAGACAACTCAAGGCCGCAGATGGCAGGGGCATCCCGCTCGTCGGCGGCGCCGAACTGGCAGGCGCCCTCTATCCAGAGACCGGCGAACTGGTGTCGCCGCTGCGGGCCGCGAGCGCCATGCCCGTACCAGAAGTGCCTCAGCCACCCTTGACCAGGAGCCGGAGCGGGCGATAGATCAGCCCGTCGTCGGTCCATCGCAGCGTGGACAGGTCCTCCTGCGCACGCAGGCCGGGCAGCCGCGTCACCAAGGCGCGGAAGGCTTCCTGCAGCTCCATCCTGGCCAGGTTCGCCCCCAGGCAGTAGTGGGGACCGTGGCCGAACGACATGTGCGGTTCGACCTCCGTCCCGGCGAACCTGCGGATGTCGAACCGCCGTGGATCGCCGAACGCCGACGGATCGTGGTTGGCGCCCGTGGGGTTGGGCAGCACGACGGTGCCCGCCGGGATCACGCCGCCGGACAGCTCGATGTCCTCGGTGACCAGCCGGAGCAGGCCGTTCCCCCCGGGACCCTCGCAGCGCAGGATCTCCTCCACCGCCGGTTCCAGCAGCTCGGGTCGCGCCGCCAGCTGCGCGTACTGCTCGGGGTGGCACAGAAGGCGGAACGTGCCACGGATGATGATCGAAGCAGTGGTCTCGTGCCCGGCCATGATCAGCGTGAAGACCATGTGGGTCAGCTCAGCCTCACTCAGCCTGTCTCCCCCGTCCCGCGCCTCGATGAGCAGGTCGATGAGGTCATCGCCCGGCCTGACCCGGTGCTCCGCGATCAGCTCGCCGGCGTACGCCATGAATGCGGCGAATCCCTTGCCCCTGGCCTCGCTGCTCGCCTCGGAAGTGGACAGGAACATCTCCGTCCAGCCGCGAAACTGCTCGAACCGGTCCATCGGGACGCCGAGCATCTCGCAGATCACCCGCGCGGGCAGCGGCAGGGCGAAATCGGCGACCACGTCGAACTCCTCGCCGGCCGCGTCGATCAACTCGTCGGCGATCGCCGCCGCGCGAGGCCGCCAGCGCTCAATGTGCCTGGGGGTGAAGGCGCCCTGCATGATGCGGCGGTAGCGCGTGTGCTCCGGCGGGTCCTGGTTGATCAGCGCCGCGGGGTCATCCTCCAGGGCGGTGCCGCTGACCATCCTGGGCAGGCCGGGTGCCCGCAGGTTGCGGCTGCTGTCCGGCGAGGCGAGAACAGCACGGACGTCTTTGTACCTGACGATCATGGGTACGCGGTCTCCGCTCGGCATCGTGATGGGCTCCATGGGAGCCTCGGCGAGCCTGCGGGCCAGCTCGGGTGAGGAAGTCCCGAACGGACCAGGTGGAAGATCCGGCCAAGGCGGTGTGGTGCTGGACTGTGCTGTCATGGTCGCCTCCTGGCGATGCCGTCCAACAAGCCCTCTGAACCTACGAAACAGCCCGTACTCGGTCAATGTCTCCCCGTGGCCACATCTCAGAGGATTTACCGGGCGGCCCTTCAACGAGCCGTAGCGGGCTTGGCGGACGCGGCGGATTCGGCTGACGATCAGGTTCACCGTTCGGGTGGCCGGAACCGGCGAAGAGCCCGATTATGAATGCTTGTCGGCAAAAATGCGGAGGTACGGTCGTGTCCACGCCGTTGTGGCCGGAAGAACTGGTCAGCACCGGGACTGAACGTGAAGTCCTGGAAGCGTTTCTGGACTGCCAGCGCAGACAGATCAAAGCGAAGGTCGTGGGCGTCCCGGAGGAAGCCGCGCGCCGGCGGATCGTGCCCTCGATGACCACGCTGGCGGGATTGATCAAGCATTTGACCGCGGTCGAAAGGAACTGGTTCCAGCGCCACCTGGCACAGCGCGATCCCGCCGACATCCCCGGCAACTCAAGAGGTGACGACCAAAGCTGGGAGCTGAGGGCTGACGACACCCTCGATCACCTCATCGCCGAGTACGACAAGGTGTGCCAGGAGAGCCGTGACATCGCGGCGGGATTCGCCCTCGACGACACGGTGCCCTCCAAGAGACTCGGCCGGATGTCGCTGAGGTGGATCTACACGCACATGATCGAAGAGACCGCTCAGCATGCCGGGCACGCGGACATTCTCCGCGAACTCATCGACGGCTCCACCGGGCTGTGACTTCTGACGTCCCCAAGTCGGACAGGCCGGTCAGCGACGGCGGGGTGTGTAGGGGGCCAGTGCGGTGATGTCCACGTCTGCGTCGGGCCAGCGGCGGCGTATGGCTTCGGCAAGATGGCGGCACAAGCCGGCCAGCTGAGGCAAGGCCCGATGGGTCTGAGCAGTGTGGGCGGCGGCCTCCAGGATCGCGACGAGCTGGGTTCGGCTGTCGTCGCCGGACGGCCGGGCATCCAGTACGGGCAGGCGCCGCAGGCGGGCCAGCGCGAATGCCACGCACGCCGCCGCCAGGGCCACGCCATAACGTCGCTCGTCCTCGGCCTGCGGCACCCCGGCAGCCAGAGCACGCCGGTAGACCTCGGCCGGCTCCGGGCCTGCCGCCGACCCGCGCCCCCGCGCAGGGGTGCCCACCGACATCCAGGCCGGGCCGGGAACGTTCAGGCAGACGGCATCGTGCAGGGCGTGGGTGAACCCGGCGAACTCGAAGTCGATCAGGCGCGCGTCAGGAGGGCCGCCGGCGTGCACCAGGACGTTGTTGGCCTCCGGATCACCGTTGCTGAGCACCAAGAACGGCCCCGGATCGGCCAGCTCCGCCAGCGCCACGTCCAGCTCACGTTCGGCCGCCCCGCTGACCGGCACCCCCAGCATCGCGGCTTCCCGCAGCCCTTCCTTGCGCAGCCGGGCAGCGTACCGAAGCCGGTCGGCGTCCGGGTCAATAGCCCCGAGACTGCTCCGACGCCGGTAGTACAGCTCCGCCCCGCCGGCGGTGGAGGCGCCGAGCTCGCCCCGTGCGCGAGCGAAAGCGGCCAGCCGTACCATGTGCGCGTCGGCACCGTCACGGCGCAGCAGCCCGTCCAGCGCGGTCCGTGGCGCGAGATCCTCCAGCACGACGCGCCCGGCAGGCAGGTCCTCCGCCAGTACCCGCGGAGCAAGGCTCAGCTCGAGGTCCTCCGACAGGAACCTGAGCGCAGCCACCTCCGTACGCAGCCGCCATGCCTCGGTATGCGTGCCTCGTCCGGAGTGGGGACCCATCCACTTGACGATCACCGTCTCACCGCGGTCAGTCCGGGCACGAGCGACCCTCCACGGTTCCAGCCTCGTCCACTCCACCACGTTGATCACGGCCGCAGCCTATGGGACCCCGCCCATCTCTTGGCCAGGCTCCTGGGGCCGGCCGGTGGCGATGGTCATGTACGACGTGGCCGCGGAAGGCACACCCGGTGATGCCCCGGCTTTATGGCTTCCCTCCCGGGGCGAAAGCCGGTTGTCGCACCATGAAGATGTCGATCGGGTCCTGAGTCTCCACGGTGAACCCGTGGCGTTCGTACAGCCGCCGTGCGGCGCTGCCCTGCAGGACGTTCAGGCGGACAGTCGCGTTTTCGGCGTCGGTTCGCTCCAGCAGAGTTCGCAGCACGGCCGAGCCGAGGCCTTGGCCCTGGAGTTCCGGGGCGAGATAGAAGTGCTCCAACCACCATCCGTCCTCGCCCGGCCGCAACGTCACGCAACCCGCGAAATCGCCGTCGGCCACGATGATCGACGTGTGGTCCGAGGAGAAGGAGTCCCGGAAGCGCTGCCGGACCCGGTGCTCGTCGAATCGACCCAGCCGCTGCAGGTCGGCGCGTAGCACCGTTGCCCGCAACTCCGCGATCGCCTCGACGTCTCCCGGCTCAGCGGAGCGCAGCGCCCACTGCGTCGGGCGGTCGGGGCTGATCGGACGGGGCTGCATGCTCGTGCTCATGCGCTGGAGTATCGCAGGGGTACTTCGCCAGCGAGGTGACTGCCCCCGTAGGAATAGCGCCGCCACATCCGAGGCTGTCATGGGGAGTGAACAGGATTCTTGTGACTGGTGCGACGGGAAACGTCGGCCAGGAGATAGTGGCCCAGCTTGTGTCCGTCGGTCGCCCGGTGCGCGCGCTTGTAAGGGAAGCACGCCGGCTTGCAGCGGGGGTGGAGGTGGCGGAAGGGGACCTGTCCAAGCCGGACACATTGGAGCCAGCGTTGGTGGGCGTCGAGACGGTGTTCCTGGTCTGGCCCTTTCTCACCACTGAAGGCGCCTCCGCCGTACTGGACACGATCCAGGGCCATGCCCGCCGGGTCGTCTACCTCTCGTCGTCGGGAGTGAACGCCGAAGCCGAGCAGCAGAGCGACCCGATCAACCAGCTCCACGCCGACATGGAGAGCCTGATCGAAAAGTCCGGCCTGCAGTGGACCTTCCTGCGGGCGAACACCATCGCCTCCAACACGCGCGGGTGGGCGGCGCAGATCCGCGGCACCGGGGTCGTACGGGGTCCGGACATCGCGGCCACCGCCGTGGTCGACCCGCGCGATGTGGCGGCCGTGGCGGTGCGCGTGCTGGTCGATGACGGACACGCGGGTGCGACGTACGTGCTGACCGGGCCGGAGGTGGTGAGCAGGGCCCAGCAGGTACGGGCGATCGGGGAGGCCGTCGGACGCCCGCTGCGTTTCGAGGAGGTGCCCGTGGAGATCGCACGCGAGCAGATGCTCGCGGACGGAAGGCCGCCGGCGCTGGTGGAAGCCCTGCTGGCCAGCGCAGAGACGCGACCTCACTCCGGATTGATCACCTCCGCGGTGGAGGAGATAACCGGGACGCCGGCGCGTACGTTCCGTCAGTGGGCCGCCGACCACGCCGGCGACTTCCGCTAAGAGGCGCGGGCCAGCAGGTCGTGAAGGAGGGCGACCACCTCGTCCGGTGTGAACTCCATCGCGTTCTCCCCGACCGTCACCTCGAAGCTGCACCGGTCCGGATCGGGGCCGGAGCGGACCCGGCCCCAGAGCTGAACGCCGTGCTCGGCCAGGAGCGCCTCCCCGGCCTGTTCGACGGCGCGCCGCGGGGCGGGCAGGTGGATGTGGAACATCGGGGTCTGCGGTGGGTTCGGGTGGGCGCGGGCGAGGCCGTCGGCGTTGACGGCAGCCGCGATGGCGATCGCGTGGTCCCGGTAGGCGGGCATGCGGGGGAGCAGGGTGTCCAGGCCGGCCAGGGCGGCGAGGGCGAGGGGCCAGGCGTCGGGGATGCCGCCGCCGAGCCGTTGCCGCCACACCCTGGCGGCGGCCACCGTGCCGGCGTCCGCGGCGAGCACGGCGCCCCGCACACCCTGCAGGCTCTTGTAGAGCGACACGTAGACCGAGTCGAACAGGGCGGCGATCTCGGCGAACGGCCGCCGGTAGTAGGTCTGCGCCTCCCAGAGGCGGGCGCCGTCCAGGTGGGTGGCGGCGCCGGTGGCCCGTACGAGTGCGACCTGCTCGCAAAGATCGTCCCACTGCGGGAGCAGGCCGCCGAGGTCGCGCTGCGGCAGCTCCCAGACGGCCGCCGCCAGCGGCTCGCCGACCGAGGCCAGGTCCTGTGCCGTCATCAGCTCGTACGGGTCGCCGACGCGGCGGAACCACAGGCCGTGGACCGCGTTGTAGCCCTGCTCCTCCCACACGTCCAGATGGGAGTGCGGGTGGGCGGCGAACGCGCGGCGTCCGCGGCGGTCGGCGTGGACGCGCAGGGCGACCTGCTGGGCCATCGTCCCCGTCGGGAAGAACAGCGCGCTCTCCTTGCCGAGCAGATCGGCGAGCCGCCGCTCCAGCGTTTCGACCGGGCCCTGCGGTGGAGTGTCGTCGTCCACGAGCGCCAGCATCTGTTCGAGCATCGCGCGCGGCCGGCGCCGGATCGGCGCGTGGAGGAACAGCGACCGCCGTACGGGATGCGACGACATATACGACTCCTTCTCTCCGGACCTCGACGAGCACCTCCGCCTACTCGACTACGTGCTTGTCTGAACCGCCCGCACATACGTGAGCTCGAAGTCGAGGTTCCAGGTCTGGCCGTCCTCCGACATCTCCCACCGCGCGTCCACGGTGTCGCCGTCGGCGCTGAACGTGCCGTGGAAGCGCTGGTTGAAGCCGGGCGCGTGCCGCCAGATCCGCCACTCGCCGCCCTCCAGCGTCATCCGGTAGACCCGGTGCACACCGCGCGCGTCGGCGTACAACATGGTGAGCTCCTCCGTGGCGTCGTCGAGCCCGATCAGGGAGACGGTCGGGAACGGCGCGTTGTCCCGCCACACCTGCGGAGCGGTGGGCGGAGGCGGCTCGGCGTCGGTGAACTGGCGGAGGAACATGCCGTCGTCCTGCCAGGCGAACTCGGCCCACGCGCTGCCGAGGCCGTCCACCTTCGGCTGAACCGTCCACCGGCCGACCAGGAGATCGAGCCGGGCGAGTGCGGGATGCCTGCCGTCCATGTCGAAGTCCCTACTTCTCCGCCGGATCTAGCCCTCATCAGCGCGAGGTCCTATTCTCACGCCTCGTGAAACTTCTCATGACAGCCGCGCTGGCGGCTGCCCTCATGGCGCCTTTAGCCGGTACGGCCACCGCCGAGGCCGCCGCATATCCCGTCAAGCACCCCAAGCTCATCGCCAACTCACTTTATGACGCGGGCCCGCTGCCCACGACGACCTGCACGGAGCCGAAGGTCAAGCGGGGCGACCGCAAGCTGGCCCGCGCCTACGTCGACGCGGTCGTCGCCTGCCTGGAAACCACCTGGGAACAGCACCTCACCGGCGCCGGCCTGACTTACTCCGAGATCAAGGTACGGCACGTCGCCAAGATCCCCAAGACCTGCGGCTTCAAGCCGATGAAAGACGACTCGCAGATGTGGTACTGCGAAAAGAACCGCACGCTGTTCGTCCAGATCGGTAAGAACTGGCTCAACGATCCCGAGGACCTCTGGTTGTTCGAGACGACCGCCTACATGTACGGGTACCACGTTCAGAATCTGACGGGGATCGAGGACGCTTATAACGCCGTGCGGTACAGCGGCAAGGCCGAGTATTGGGAGCAGATGCGCCGCTACCAGCTCCAGAAGGATTGCCTCGCCGCCGCCTTCCTGAAGAGCGTCTGGCCCATGGAGGGGCGGACCACCAAGGACTGGGATTACTACCTGAGCATGATCGTCGGCGACGCCCGCGGTGAGGACCGCGCGTACGGCAAGACGTCCACCAGGCGTGACTGGTCCAAGCGCGGTTTCGCCACCGGCGACCCCGGATCGTGCAACACCTGGACGGCTCCCTCTTCCAAGGTCGCCTAAGACCCACGTCCGCGGCGGTCCGCCTGGCCGCCGCGGACGCCTCGATAAGATCGTTCCATGTATCCCCCCATTGAGCCGTACGACCACGGCATGCTCGACACCGGCGACGGCAATCTCGTCTACTGGGAAGTCTGCGGAAACCCGGAGGGAAAGCCGGCGCTCGTGATCCACGGCGGCCCCGGATCGGGATGCTCGATTTCGATCCGCAAAACGTTCGACCCGGAGCGCTACCGGATCGTCCTGTTCGACCAGCGAAACTGCGGCCGCAGCCTGCCGCACGCGAGCGACCCCGCCACCGACCTGAGCACCAACACCACCCACCACCTGATCGCCGACATGGAGCGGCTGCGCGAGCACCTCGGCATCGACAAGTGGCTGCTGTACGGCGGCTCGTGGGGTTCGACGCTGATGCTGGCCTACGCGGAGGCCCATCCGGAGCGGGTGTCGGAGATGGTCATCGTGGCGGTCACGAGCACGCGCCGCTCCGAGATCGACTGGCTCTACCGCGGCGTCGGCCGGTTCTTCCCGGAGGAGTGGGAGCGGTTCAGGCGGGGCGTGCCCGAGGCCGACCGCGACGGCAACACTTTCGCCCTGCTGGCGGCGTACTCGCGGCTCATGGCCGACCCCGACCCGGAGGTACGCGCGAAGGCCGCCCACGACTGGACAGCTTGGGAAGACGCGGTGATCTCCGCGGAGCCCAACGGAAAGAAGAACGCCTACAGCGACCGCCCGCCCGAGGCTCTGCACGCGCTGGTCCGTATCTGCGCCCACTACTTCTCCAACGCCGCCTGGCTGGAGGAGGGCGTGCTGCTGCGCGAGGCCGGGAGGCTGGCCGGGATCCCCGGCGTGTTGATCCACGGCCGCCTCGACCTGAGCAGCCCGCTTGAGACGGCCTGGGAGCTGGCCAAGGCCTGGCCGGACGCCAAGCTGGTCGTCGTCGACGACTCCGGGCACACCGGGAGCGAGACGCTCAAGAACGAGATCTTCGCGGCTCTCGACGGCTTCGCCGGTCGCTGAGAGGCCAGGACCCGCGGCTCGCGATCGTCTGGGGCGTCAGGACGGCGCCAGTGGTGACCATCGCCTCGCCGTCGGTCGATTCCGTACGGGTGAGCCGCGGGTCCGCAGGGACAGCGCGCCGACAACGGCATGTCCACTTGCTGACCTGCGACAACCGTAGCTCTGGCGCATATCAGCACACCACCGATTTATCGCCCGTGTCAGACAATCTTCACCTCCTGGTACCCCCAAGCTCCGTCTCAAAAGTGTCGCGAAAAGCGTCTCAATATTAGTGCGGCGGCAGGTGCCGGTAGAGCGTGGCGCGTGAGACGCCGAGGAGGCGGGCGATCTCGGCGGCGGTGTGCTCGCCCGAGGCGTGCATGCGCCTGGCCCGCTCGACCGCCTCCGGCATCATCGCCCCCGGCCTGCCGCGGCGGCGGGCCTTCTGGGGCTCCGGACGCTCCTCCAGCAGGCGTTCCACCCCCGCCAGTACGGCGGGCCGCAACATCTCCGCCGGCAGGTCGGCGAACATCACGACGGGGTCGCTGAGCATGCCGAACGCCTGCGCCGCGCGGATGCGGTCCACGTGGTCGGCGAGCGGGCCGGCGATGAGGTGCTGGGCCAGGTAGGCGGCGTCTCGAAAACGCTCGAAGACCGACCCCTCCGAGGCCAGCGCGAGGTCGCGCATCTGCAGCCTCAGCAGGTCGCGGTGCGCCAGCCAGACGTCGAGCAGGCCCTCGATCACCGCCCACCGCTTCTGGCGCTCGTCGCTTCCCGGCGCGCGGTTGGCCGCGTCGATCGCGGACTCCATGTCGGTCAGCAGAGGCTCGGCCAGGGCCGCGACGATCTCGTCCTTGCTGGGGAAGTGGTAGAGGACCGCGGTCTTGGTGAGCCCGAGCCGCTCCGCGATCTCGCGTATCGAGGTGGCGTGATAGCCCTGCGCGGCGAACAGGTCGAGCGCCACCTGGAGGATCCGCGAGCGAGTGTCGTCCGTCACGCCGCCGATTCTAGACCTTGTCTGACCGAGGGTCGGGAGTCTATAGTCTCGTACTGACCGATGGTCAGGAAGGAGAACTGATGGCCGAGATTCTGGTGGTCGGAGCGAGCATCGCCGGGCAGACGCTGGCGTACTGGCTGGCCAGGCATGGGATGCGGCCCACGGTGGTCGAGCGGGCGCCGCGGCTGCGCGTGGGCGGCAACGGGGTGGACCTGCGGGACCAGGCGACCGAGGTGGCCGAGCGGATGGGGATCATGCCGCGGGTCAGGGCCGCGGCGGCGGACGTGCGGGGGATCAAGTTCGTCGACGCGTCGGACCGGGCCGTGGCGCGGATGAACATGAGCCGGAGCGGCGAGATCGAGATCATGCGGGGAGACCTCGTGGCGCTGCTGCACGAGGTGGCCGCGCCGGAGGCGGAGTACGTCTTCGGCGACTCCGTGCGGTCGATGGAGGAGGACGGCGGCGGCGTGACGGTGTCCTTCGAGGGAGGTGCCACCCGGCGGTTCGATCTGGTCATCGGGGCTGACGGGCTGCACTCTTCGGTGCGGCGGCTGGCCTTTGGGCCCGAGGCGGGGTTCCTGCGGCACATGGGGCACTATTTCGCGTTCGCGAACGCGGACGCCGCGCTGGGGGAGGACCGGTGGGTGACGATGTACAACCAGCCGGGCAAGATGGCGGGGCTCTACCGGTCGGGGAAGCACGACCAGGCGAAGGCGTACTTCATCTTCAGGTCGGAGCCGCTGGAGTGCGACCATCGCGACGTCGAGCAGCACAGGGCGCTGTTGAAGGAGGCGTTCGGTCACGAGACGTCGTGGCGGGTGGGCGAGCTGCTCGAAGGGGCGCTCGCCGATCCCGAGCTCTACTTCGACGCGCTGAGCCAGGTGCGGTTGCCGTCCTGGTCGTCCGGGCGGGTGGCGCTCGTGGGGGACGCCGCCTACTGCGCGTCCCCGGCATCGGGGGCCGGGGCGGAGCTGGCCGTCGTGGGGGCGTACCGGCTCGCGGAGGAGCTCGCGAGCGCCTCCGACCACCAGGTCGCCTTCCGCAGGTACGAGGAGGGGCACAGGGAGCTGGTCAGACGCAAGCAGCAGATCGGGCCGAACGTTCGCATGATGGTGCCGAAGAACCGCCTGGGCATGTGGGCGCGAAACACGTTCGCCTCGTCGATGGGGCTCCTCTCCCGGAGCTCATAGGAGGCGGGCGGCGAGGAGGGCTGCGAAAACGAGCAGCGCCAGCCCGCACCCCGCCTCCAGGATCCGTACGGCGAGCGGCGGCAGGGCCCTGCGCAGCAGGGCGATGAGCCCCGCGGAGACGAAGCACCAGGCCAGCGAGGAGGTCATGAAGCCGGTGAAGAAGGTGGCGAGACTCGCCAGGCCGGCGTCCTGGCCCAGCACGGAGCTGACCGCGCCGGCCGCGCCCGACCAGTAGACGACGTTCCACGGGTTGCCGAGCGACATGGCGGCCCCGACGGTCACCCCGCCCCGCCCCGAAACGCCGCCGGGAGCGCCGGGACGCGGGAAGGCGGCGTCGCGCAGCCCCGTCAGCCCGAGCCAGGCGAGCAGGAGGCAGCCGACGACCGTCAGCGGCACGCGCAGGGCCGGAACGGTGAACAGCGCCCCGACCCCGGCCAGCCCGAGCAGCGCCCATACGGCGTCGCCCGCCAGCGAGCCGACCTGCACCGCGAACGCGGGGCCGAACCCGCCCCGCACACCCCGCCGCAACGACTCGCTGAACACCGCACCCGGCGCCGCGTTGAACAGCAACCCCACCCACAGGGCCAGCATGAAGACCTCGGACATGGCGCTCACTCTGGTAGCCGAAGGCCTGCATATCGGCCAAGTTAGGTCATACGTGATGCAACCCAGACAAAATACCGATTGCCCAGGTAGAGCACCAGGGCGGCGGCCACCAGCAGCGCGCTCACCCACAGCGGCGACCGCAACCCGAGCCCCGCTCCGATGGCCACCCCGCCGACCCATGGACCGACCGCCGCCCCCACGTTGAGCGCGGCCGTGGCGAACCCGCCGGCCAGCGTGGGCGCGCCGGTGGCCGCGTAGAGCACCTGCGAGACCAGCGTGGACCCCACGGCGAACGACAGCGTCCCCTGGACGAACACGAGCACGATCGCGGGCACCAGAGCCCCGGCCGTCACCGCGAACACGGCCCAGCCGGCGGCCAGCGCCACCCCGCCGACCGCCAGGAGCCGGACCGGCCGCACGTCGGCGACCCGCCCGCTGATGGTCACGCCCGCGAACGAGCCCAGCCCGAAGAGGGCCAGCATCAACGGCATCCAGGAGGACCCGATCCCCGTCTCGCCGGTGAGCAGCGGCGCGAGGTACGTGAACGTGCAGAACGTGGCGCCGTTCACCAGGCCGCCCAGCACGAGGAGCACCAGCAACCGGGGCCGCCGCAGCGCCCGCAACTCCCCGCGCGCGCTCGTACCCGCGGAATCAGGAGCGCCGGACGGCACGGACCGGAGCACGGCGACGATGGCCGGGACCAGCGCGGCGGCCACCGCCCAGAACGCCGACCGCCACCCCCAAACCTCGCCCAGCAGCGCGCCGCCCGGCACGCCCGCGACGCAGGCGATCGTGACGCCGCCGAGCAGGACGGAGGTGGCGCGCGCCTTGGCGTTCGGCGGCGCGAGCGACATGGCGGTCGCCATGGCCACCGCCAGGAACCCGGCGTTGGCCAGCGCCGCGACGACCCGCGTGCCGAACAGCACGCCGTAGCTGGTGGTGACCGCGCCCACCACGTGCGCGATCAGGAACGTGATCAGGAAGCCCATCAGGGCGAACCGCCGGGACCAGCGCAGGCTCAGCACCGCCATGAGCGGCGCCCCCACCACCATCCCGACGGCGAACGCCGAGGTCAGCAGCCCTGCGGCGGGGATGGACACGTGCAGGTCCCGCGCGATGCCCGGCACGAGCCCGGACAGCATGAACTCGGACGTCCCTTGGGCGAAGACCGCCAGTCCGAGCAGGTAAACAGCGAATGGCATGAAAGAACTCCGCGACCGCATCGAGGATCGACAAGGAAGCGGGCAGGCCGGAAAGAGGTCCTGCCCCGTAGAGGAACCGGCCGCATCACGATGATCCGCGCGGCTCGCGGAGAGCCGGGCGTCAGCGCGAAACAGCCACCGGATGACCGGTGGCTAGCGTCTTGATGCCTCGGGGCTGGACATAGCCGCGAACGTAGCAAGCTCCCGGAAGCGCGGGCAACCGAATTGTCCGCGGCGCGGTGCCGGATCGTGTCGTGTTCCCGTTTGGGGGCCTGTTTGACTATCTTGGACCGATTGTTCCAAGATGGAGTCGTGCCAGATGTGAAACATTTCGATCCCGACGCGGTGCTGGAGCAGGTGGAGCGCCTGTTCTGGCAGCGTGGCGCCGCCACCACGGGCATCGCGGAGGTGATCGCGGCGACCGGCCTCAGCCGCTCCAGCCTGTACGCGACCTACGGTGGTAAGCAGGACCTGTACGTGAAGGCGCTACGCCGCTACGTCGAGCGGCGCTCGCAACCGATGTTCCAGACCCTGGCCGACGACGGGCGCGGGCTGCCCGCCATCGAGGCCTTCTTCGACCGTCTGATCCAGACCAGGTGCGCGGGCGAGCACGCGCGCTGGGGCTGCATGGCGACCAACGCCAACGCCGAAGACGCGGATCCGGACGTACGCCGCCTGCTGGACCAGCACCACGACCGGCTCCGCACGACGATGAGCACGGCACTGGAGGCGGCCGGGGCCCAGGGACAGCTCCGCGACGGCCTCGACCTGGACGCGACCGCGGAGTCCCTCACCCTGCTGGCCTACGGGGTGAACCTCCGCTCGCGCGCCGGCGCGGACCCGGCCGCCCTGCGCAAGGGCGCGTCCGCCGCACTCGACTCTCTCAGAAGGGGAAAACCATGAAGCCGCAGGTAGTGATCTTCGATGTGAACGAGACGCTCACCGACATGGAGCCGATGCGGAGCAGGTTCGAGGAGGTGGGGCTGACAGGCGAGCAGATGGGGACGTGGTTCGCGAGCGTGCTGCGTGACGGGTTCGCGATCACGGCGGCCGGCGGCTTCGCCGAGTTCGCCAAGATCGCCGCCGACGTGCTCAGGGAGATGGGCTCGGGGGACGAGGCGGTGAGCCACGTGCTCAAGGGGTTCACCGAGTTGCGCGTGCATCCCGACGTCCCCGAAGGGATGCGGCTGCTGCGCGAGAGCGGCATCCGGCTGTTCACCATGACCAACGGCGCGGCGGCCATGACCGAGGGGATCCTGCGGCGCGAGGGGCTGCTCGACCTGGTGGAGGCCACGCTGGACGTGAGCGGCCCCCGGGCGTGGAAGCCGGCCAGGGCGGCCTACGATTACGCCGTCGGCCGCGCCGGTGTGCGGCCCGACCAGGCGGTCCTGGTCGCGGTGCACCCGTGGGACATCGACGGCGCCCAGCGCGCCGGCCTGTCGGGGGCGTGGCTGTCGCGGCGTGGCGTGTCGTACCCGAGCGTGATGAGCGCCCCGCACCTGTCCGCCCCTGACCTCGTGTCGCTGGCGAGGCAGTGGGCTTGAGGGCCGGGGTCACGCTGCACGCCCGGCCCACGGAGGCGATCAGGGCGCTGGGCGAGGTCACCCCGGCCGACGGGGAGCGCTCCCGGCTGCACATGCGCGGCGACACCCTGGACTGGCTCGCCTTCAATCTGCTGGCGCTGGGGTGCGAGTTCGAGGTGCACGAGCCGCCCGAGCTCGCCGCGCACCTGCACGCGCTGGCCGCCCGCCTCACCCGCGCAGCAGGAACTCCAGCACCAGAGGGCTCGCGATCTCCCTGAACTCCTCGAAATAGGCGTGCCGCGCCCCCTCGATCATCCGCAGCTCCGCCCCAGGGATGCGCCCGGCAAGGAGCGGCGCGTTGGCCGCCGGGTTGAACACGTCGTCGGTGCCGTGCACGACCAGTGTGGGCGCGGCGATCGAGGGCAGCGCGTCCCAGCTGTCGTGGCCCGCGCTGGCCGCCAGGTGGCGGCGGCGGGCGTGCGCGGGCATGGCCGGGTCGCCGACCGTGTGGTACGGGCCCGGGTGGGTGGCCAGCCAGGCAGGTGTGTACATGAGCTCCAGCAGCGCACGCTCGGCAGCCGCCCGGTCCGGCTGGGCCAGCGACCTGCGTACGTCGTTGTCCCGCTCGATCCCGTGGGTGCCCCCCGGCGAGCTGCAGCCGAGCACCAGCGACCCGACCCGCTCGGCGTGGTCGGCCGCCAGCCACTGGGCCACCCGGCCGCCCATCGACGTCCCGTACACGTGCGCCCGCTCCACGCCCAGCTCGTCGAGCACGGCCAGCACGTCGGTGGCGAAGCCGCGCGTGGTGTACGGCTCGTCGGGCTTGTCGCTGTCGCCCGTGCCGCGGTAGTCGAACGTGATGGTGCGGAAGGTCTCCTCGAAGCCGGCGCGTACGGGATCCCACCAGTGGTGGTTGTTGGCCTGTCCTTGCAGGAGCACGAGGGGCTGCCCGCCGCCGCGGACCTGGTAGGACAGCTTGACGCCGTCCACGGCTGTCGCAAAAGGCATGCTTAGCATCGTAGAGGTGTCCGGTGAACGGGCGTGGCCCCGACGTACCTGGTGAGAGGCACACGAGAGAGGACACGATCACCATGAAGTACATGATCCTTTCGTACGGGTCCCAGCAGGACTACGACGCCATGGCCGGCAAGGACACCGGCCGGTCCGGCTGGTCCGGGGAGGCTGTGGCGGCCATGCACCAGTTCATGGAGGCGTTCAACAAGGAGCTGGAGGAGTCGGGCGAGCTGGTGGAGACTCGCGCGCTCGCCGCTCCCGTGCACACCCGCAGGCTCGGCTCACGCGGCGGCGAGGCGTTCGTGACCGACGGGCCGTACGCCGAGACCCAGGAGGTGCTGGCCGGCTACTGGATCGTGGAATGCGAGAGCTTCGACCGGGCCACCGAGATCGCCGCCCGCCTGGGCCAGTGCCCGAACCCCGGCGATCCCGCCGACACCCTCTATGCCGACGTCCGGCCCGTCATCGAATCCAGTGCGGACCTGGGGTTCTGATCGACGGTGTGGAGAACGAGGACCTGCTGCGCGAGCTGGCGCCGCAGGTCCTCGGCGCGGTTGTACGGCGTTACGGGCATTTCGCCACCGCCGAGGACGCCACCCAGGAAGCGCTGCTGGCGGCCGCGCTGCAGTGGCCGGAGGAGGGCGTACCGGACAATCCGCGGGCCTGGCTGATCACCGTGGCCTCGCGCCGGCTGACCGACCTGCTCCGCAGTGAGCAGGCGCGCCGGCGCCGCGAGGACACCGTGGCGGCCTGGAGGCTGTCGGACGAATGGCTGGCCCCGGCCGCCGACCAGCCGGTCTCCGGTGCGGACGACACGCTCGTCCTGCTGTTCATGTGCTGCCACCCGTCACTGTCGCCGTCCTCGCAGATCGCGCTCACCCTGCGCGCGGTCGGCGGCCTGACCACCGCGGAGATCGCCCGCGCGTTCCTCGTGCCCGAGGGCACCATGACGCGCCGCATCACCCGGGCCAAGCAGCGCGTCAAGGACAGTGGCCTGCCCTTCAGCCTGCCCAGGGCCGAGGAGCGCGCGGAACGTCTGGGCGCGGTGCTGCACGTGCTGTACCTGATCTTCAACGAGGGGTACGCCAGCACGTCGGGGCCCGACCTGCAGCGCGCGGAGCTTGCGGCGGAGGCGATCAGACTGGCCCGCATGGTGCAACGGCTGCTCCCCGGCGATCCCGAGGTGGCGGGGCTGCTCGCGCTCATGCTGCTCACCGACGCGCGGCGACCGGCGCGCACGGGCCCCGACGGCGCGCTGATCCCGATGGCCGAGCAGGACCGCGGCCTGTGGAACGCCCACTCCATCCAGGAGGGCGTCGAACTCGTCACCGACGCGCTCAAGCGGGGCTCACCCGGCCCCTACCAGCTCCAGGCGGCCATCGCGGCGGTGCACGACGAGGCGCCGAGCGCGGAGGAGACCGACTGGCCCCAGATCGTGGCGCTGTACGAGCTGCTGATGCGCATCTCCG
This sequence comes from Nonomuraea sp. CA-141351, assembly GCF_050944675.1. NCBI lineage: Bacteria > Bacillati > Actinomycetota > Actinomycetes > Streptosporangiales > Streptosporangiaceae > Nonomuraea > Nonomuraea sp. CA-141351. Next base: position 11,410,871 of record NZ_CP191982.1, on the reverse strand, counting down.
GCAACCCCATGGTGGCGCTCAACCACGCCGTCGCCGTGGCCATGGCACGCGGCCCCCTCGCGGGGCTCCACCTGCTCGAACGGCTCCAAGAGCCCCTCATGGGCGACCACCGGCTGCACGCGGTGCGCGGGCACCTGCTGGAGATGGCCGGCGACCACGCGGCCGCCCGCGTCTCCTACGAGGAGGCCGCCAGGCGTACGACCAGCTTCCCGCAGCAGCGCTACCTGCACGGCAAGATCGCGCGGCTCTCAGCCGAACCTGACGTGCCGCAGGCTGATCCCGATCCGCCGCAGCCGATGGCGTAGCGGGCCGTCGGTGTTGGGGGCCAGGGCGAGACCCGCGGCGGCCGCGACCCGGTCGGCCACCTGCGGCACCGTCAGCCGCTCGGTGTCGACGTGCTCGGCGAACTCCGGCCCGCGCAACCTCTCCAGGCATTCGTCCAGCCTGGAGACCGCGAACGCCTCGCGTTTGAGTCCTGGGCTCATCCCGCGCTCCCGCAGCCTGTTGAGCACGGTCTCCCGGCCGGCGAGCAGCGCGAAGTGGCGCACGTCGTGGCCCGCCTCGCGCAGACGGCCCAGGATCTCGTCGTGGTACGCGGGCTCGACCAGCGTCATCGGCGCGAGGACCACGCCGTCGTGCCTGGACAGGACCAGGTCGAGCACCTCGAAGACGCCCTGGCGCCAGGCCGGCATGTGCTGGAAGTCGGAGCGCAGGGCGGGCGGGGTCATCCTGTGCAGGCCGAAGCCGACGTGCTCGGGGTCGCACACGACGCTTCCGCGGAGCCGCCGGTGCAGCTCGTACGCGGTCTGCGTCTTGCCGCCGCCGAAGGGCCCGTTGATCCACACCAGCATGCCCGTCACCCTACTTCCGACTCGACGTACCATTCCTGCCGCCGGTCAGGAACACCTCGTCATCCGGATGCGCGTGGAATGCCAGGACCGTCGCCATGGGCGATCACCCTAGCCCGGAACACCGTCAGGCTCTTCAGTTCTTTCCGTTCGACCTCGTCGAACGTCTCCTCCAACGCGCGCCGGATCCGGGCCAACTCGTCCTCGGACAGGAGCAGGTGGCGGGCGATCAGGGAAGGAGACGCGCCGCCGTGCCAGGCAATGACCACCCGGCCTCCGGGGCGGGTCACGCGGCGCAGCTCCCGCAGGCCGGCGTCCAGGTCGGGCCAGAGCGCCACGTTGTTCACCGCGACCACGCAGTCGAAGCTCTCGCCGGGGAATCCGGTGTCCTCCGCGGTCCCCACCCGCACGTCGGCCTCCTTCGCCCGGCGGGTGGCCTGCGAACGCATCTCGGGTGACGGGTCCACGCCGCACACCCGCGCGGCAGGTGTCCTGCCGAGCAGCCTGAGGAGGCCACCCGGCCCGTACCCGACCTCAAGAACGTGTTCGCCGGGCCTTATGCCGAGGCAGGGCAGGAGCTCGGCCTGGCGGTTGGTCACCAGCATGAAGAGCCCCGCCAGGTGGCCGAGCAGGCCGGTGGGCAGGGCGAAGGGCGAATCGACTGGCCCGCCCCTGGCCCGGGACGTGTTCCCCATGTCTTCCAGATAACCGCCTGGGTGAAGTCAAACGGGGATTGACGGAGTGAGTACTCACTCCGTACTCTCGAAGGCATGACGAACCCGACGAGCCGGCGGCGTGCGCCGGCGATGAGCCCGGAACAGCGCCGCGAGATGATCGTCAGAGCGGCCTTACCGCTGGTGGTGGAGTACGGCACCTCGGTGACCACCGCCCAGGTCGCCCGCGCGGCGGGCATCGGCGAGGGCACGATCTTCCGTGCCTTCGGCGACAAGGACGCACTGCTGGCCGCGTGCATGGCGGAGGCGCTGCGCCCCGACGACACGCTCGCGCATGTGGCGTCGATCTCGCTGGACCAGCCGCTGGAGGAGCGGCTGGTCGAGGCGTCGGAGGCGCTGCGCGGCTACCTGGCCCGGATGGGCGCCGTCGCCGGCGCGCTCGCCGCCTCGGGCGGCCTCCGCCGCGACCCCCGCCTGCTGGGCGGCGCCGGGGAGTCCTCAGAGGAGCGCGGTGCGTCCGGGGGAGAGGGCCGGAGGTTCTCCGGGCGGGAGCAGTCCATGGCGGCGACCCGGGAGGTGCTGGTCGGGCTGTTCGAGCCCGAGCGCGACAGCCTCAGGCTCGACCCCGAGCGCCTGGCCGAGGCGTTCCAGTTCCTGGTCATGGCGGCCGGCCGGGGACCCTCCCCACTGGCCTCGGCCGAGCTGGTGGACCTCTTCCTGCACGGCGCCCTGAGAGCCGGTGAGACCGGGTGACGGACCTCTACGAGGACCCCACGCCCCGCAGTCGCACGGCGCGTCTTCCTCGTGCGTGACGTCGCCGTCGTCGGCCCGGCCGGCATCCCTGCCCGATCTGGGCGGACTGGCTAAATTCGCGTCGCGTCGGGGAATGTTCGGCGGGCCGGTGTGGTTACATAGACCGTGGCCGGTGTGTCCAGTGTCCCCGGGCCTCACCTATTGCCTTCGCGGACTACCGTTCGGCTGGAGCCGCGTTGAGCGTTTCGCCGAGAGGCGACCTGCACACCGGTACTCACGCGTTGAGCGCCCGTCCTCCTCGGAGGGCGGGCGCTCAGTGTTTCGCGTAGTAGGGGTCCGTAATGCCGCCGGGAGAGGCCACCGCCTCCGTGTCCAGTCCGGTCAGCTTGGCGCCCGCCTGATAGGCACTCTCCAGGAACTCCAGCACGCCCGCGACCGGATTCCCCATCGCGCGGACGTCGTCGTACCGCAGGATCGCCAGGTGGCCGCCGTGTGCCGGCAACCACTCGGCCTCGCCGGGCCGCAGCGGCTCGCGCTCCAGGCCCGCGGGCTCCGGCGCGGTGTAGGAGTAGAACGCGGGCCACGGCCGCTCCTTGTCACCGAACCAGAAGCCCGCGCTGATGACCTCCCGGCTGTAGGCCTCCCGGGTCACGGGGTCGGCGTCCGGCGAGACCCGGCCGACACGCCCGGTGAACCGCGTGACCGCGATGTCGAACGTGTGCCAGTAGTGGTTCACCGGCGAGATCTTCCCGGCGAAGCCCGCGGCGAACCGGTCGAGGACCTGCGCCACCTGGGACAGGATCCGCCAGTAGCGGTTGATCAGCACCGGGTCGTACTGGGCGTGCCGGGTGTCCTGGGCGAACGGCGTGTCGTCACTGAGGTCGAACGGCACCGCCCAGATCTCCGGCCGGATCCCCAGCCCCGCCAGCGTCTCGAAGAGCCGCTCGTAGAACGACGCCACCGACCGCCCGATCAGGCTGAACTCGGCGCTGCGCCCATCGAGCACGTCCACCACCAGCCGATGGCGTACGAGGTCGAAGTCGATGCTGAACAGCGGCTGCTCGCTCAGCCCGCCCATCGGCCGCGTGGTGAGCCCGCGCCCGGTCGGATGGAAGGGCACCTGCCACCAGTGGTTGCGCCGGTTGCTCGACGACAGCCGGATCTTCCCCACGATCTGCGCGAACCTGTGGAAGGTCTCCTTGGTCTCGGCCCATTCGGCCAGCGGCATGGCCGGGAACAGTTCCATGCCGCCAATGGTAACTACCGTATGTAATCGAACAGTTCCCAGGGGTCGTGGGCGGAGAAGACCGCGACCCTGTGCTCGTGTGCGAGCGAGCGCAGGCGTTCCTGGCTCGACACCCTGCGCTCCGGATCGACCTGGGCGCTGACCTGCACGACGTCCATCAGCGGGTGCGGCTGGGGCTGCCGTTCCAACTCGCCGTGGTAGAAGTACGCGTCCCCGGCGTGCAGCAGCCAGCGGCCGCCGTCGTTGACCGCCACCCCCGCGTGCCCGCGCGTGTGCCCGTCGAGCGGCACGAGCAGGATGTCCTCGGGCAGCCCCGTCAGCGGTCGTACGCCGTCCACGCCCAGCCACCGTGTGCCCGTGCCCGGATAGGTCACCCATTTCGGCGAGTGCGCCCAGTGGCCGGGGCGGTAGCGGCGGTTCGGGGCCTGGTCGATGGCGTCCTCCAGCTCGGCCTCCATGACGTGCACCTGGGCATCGGGGAAGTCGGGCAGGCCGCCGCTGTGGTCGACGTCCAGGTGGGTCAGCACGATGTGCCGTACGTCGCGCGGGTCGTGCCCGAGCGCGGCGATCTGCCGTACGGCCGTCTCGCCGGGGGAGAGCAGCGGCTGGACGAGCTCCGTCCACTCGTGCTCCAGCATTTCGCGGGGCTTGGCCACGTCGTCGAGGCCCAGCCCGGTCTCGACCAGGACGAGTCCGGAGGAGGGCGTCTCGATCAGCAGCGCGTGGCACACCGCGCGCGCCGCCGGCCGGCCGTCGAGGGACTCGATCTCGCGCATGGACGCGAGGTTCAGATGGTGAATTCGCATGCGACTAGACTGCGACTTGAAGCGCGGTTCAAGTCAAGGAGCCAGGTCGTGGACGACACGTTGATCGACATAGGCGAGGTGGCCAGGGAGAGCGGGCTGGCCGCGTCGGCGCTGCGGTTCTACGAGCGCAAGGGGCTCATCCAGGCAGAGGGGCGCAACGGCCTGCGCCGCGCGTACCGCCCGGAGACGTTGGAGCGCCTGGCGCTGATCGCCTGCGCCCGCGACGCGGGGTTCACGCTGTCGGAGATCGCCGAGTTCCTGCGAGCCAGGCCGTCCGACGCGACACTGCGCGAGCGCATGGCCGCCAAGGAGCGCGAGGTCTCCGAGCGGGTCGCACAGCTCACCCGGCTGCGTGACAGCCTGCGCCACGCGGTGACCTGCGACCACGACCCGCTCATCGAGTGTCCCGAGTTCAAGCAGGCGGTGCGCCAGGTGTCATCCTGAGCTGACGTACTTCCTAGGTCGCAGGGCGTGGGCGCGAAGAGCCGCCAGGGCCGCGAGCTGGCCGGAGCGGTCCATCCGTACGGCCAGATCGTCGCTGAACGCCAGCCCCAGAGCGGTGAGCTGCGAGATCAGGTCAGCCACCGGCGCGGCCACGTCCTCCACGTTCGTGGTCGGATGCCAGCCCTCGCCGCCGACCACCTTCGCCACCTGTGCGCGCAGCTTGGCGGGCGACATCAGCGCGCCGTCGGCGAGCAGCATCAGCGCGGCCTCGCGCGCCGACACCTCGAACTCGTGCTCGCCCCGCGCCAGCAGCAGCCTGGTCACCGCCGACCACATGGCCGAGCGTGACTTGAGCAGCCGCCTGCCGTAGTCGGTGATGGCCAGCCGTGCGCCGTCGCGGCTGATCGCGCCCAGCTCGCGCTCGGCCAGCTCGCGCAGCCTGAGCGCCTCTGGCGAGGGCGCCAGCCGCAGCGGCAGGCTCTCCTCCGAGGCGGCCAGGGAGAGCAGCCGGTGCAGAGCGGGGATGGGCTGCGGGGCCACGGGCGCGTGCAGCCGGACCTCGAACGGCTGGGCCAGCTCCCGCCTGGCCGGGCCGCGCCCCAGCACCCAGCGGTTGAGCCGCTCGCCGTGCACCCGGTTGAGCCAGCTGTCGCCGCCCAGCTCGGCGCGGGGCTCGGTAAGCCAGCGGCGGGTGAGTGCCGTGCGCTCGACGTTCTCGCCGGCGACGATGGCCAGCTCCAGGGCGGCGGAGCAGGCGATGTGCGCGCCCAGCTCCTCGGGGCCCATGATCATGCTCCACTGCAGCTCGGGCACGTCGGGCGGGAGCACGCCCGTGGCGTCCAGCGCCTGCTGGTAGGCGCTGGTGCCCGCGTCCTCGCCCTCGCGGGCGTACCAGAGGAACTCACAGACGTCGAGCTGGGTCACCGTCTCCAGCGGTTCCCCGCCCGTCAGCCACTCGACGGCGGTCCTGGCCTCCTCGGCCAGCTCCGGTTGCGAGCGCTCCAACTCGGCGAGGAGGGCGGTGACATCCGGTGCACTCATGCCCCGAAGTTTGCCGTATCGACCCCTAGCCTGACGATGACCGAATCCGGTGCGTATTGGGTCTTGCAAGGCGACTACCCTAAGAAACCACTAATGTTCGGACGGTAAGCCGGTTATATCCACCGTTTTTCGAACAACATACGCGCCTTCCATTCGGTGTACGGGATCAGGTCTGCGGTCAGGATCGGGTGCAGCCACCAGAAGTTGATCAACGCGAGCAGTGCGAAGGCGCCGACGGCGGCGGCCCCGACGATACGCCGCGTCGGCGTCTCGCCCGTGGCCGTCGGTTTCGACGTCCCTATCAGCAGCCCGGCGCACAACGTGATGGCCAGCACCATGAACGGCACCATCGGAATGGCGTAGAACAGGAACATCGTGCGGTTGTCGGCGATCGCGAAGTAGATCCAGGGGACCAGGCCCATGGCGTACGACAGCAGCACGGCCCCCGCCCGCCAGTCGCGCGAGGAGACGTACCAGCCGATCAGGGTCACCAGCGCGGCCACGGCCCCGAACCAGATCACCGGCGTGCCCACGCCCAGCACCGCCTCGGAGCAGTCCTTGACGCCGCAGGTGCCCTGCCTGCCCTCGTAGTAGAAGGCGACGGGGCGCAGCAGCAGCGGCCACTGCCAGGGCTCGGACATGTACGGGTGGGAGGACTCCAGTCCGCTGTGGAACGTGTAGACCTGCCACTGGTACTTGATCCACGACCGCATCGAGTCGAAGACGAAGAACGCCGGCCCCGACGAGGTCGCCTGGGCCCAGTTGCGCCCGTAGCCCGTCGCGTTGACGAACCAGCCCGTCCAGGTGGCCATGTACGTCACGAACGGCACCACCGCGAACGCCAGGACACCCTGCGGCAGGTCCTTGTTGAACGCGCCCACGTACGGATGCCGCAGTCCCACGGCCCGGCGCGCGCCGAAGTCCCACAGGACGGACATGATCGCGAACGCCACCGCGAACGCCAGCCCCGACCACTTGACCGACATCGAGAAGGCCAGGCAGACCCCGGCCGCGATGCGCCACCACCTGATCCCCAGCGACGGCCCGTGCTGGGATATGGGCGAGGTCTCGTACCAGGTCACGAGCCGCTCCCGGGCCTGGTCGCGATCGACCACCAGGCAGGCGAACGCGGCCAGCACCCAGAACATCAGGAAGATGTCCAGCAGCGCCGTGCGCGACAGCACGTAGTGCAGGCCGTCGAGGGCCAGCAGCAGGCCCGCGAAGCAGCCGAGCAGTGTCGAACGCGTCATCCTGCGGGCCACCCTGGCCAGGATGAGGATCGACAGCGACCCGATCACCGCCGCGGCGAAGCGCCAGCCGAACGGGTTGAGCCCGAACAGCCACTCGCCGATGCTGATCATCCACTTGCCCAGCGGCGGGTGCACGACGTAGGAGGCGCATTTGTCGAGGGTCGCGGAGGTGCACGACTGCCAGATGTCGGTGTTGCCGGCGATGATCGCCTTGTCGGCTTCCTTGATCGTGGTCCGCTCGACGCCCCAGGTGAGCAGCGAGAACGCGTCCTTCATGTAGTACGTCTCGTCGAACACCACGGCCTTGGGATGGCCCAGGTTCATGAAGCGCAGGACGGCGCCGAAGAGGGTGACCAGCAGCGGGCCCACCCAGCCCCAAAGGACGCTGCCGCGCATGGGCGGCACGAGCCGATCGCGCACGGACCGCGCCTGAGGGAGGCTCTCGCCGGCCTCCGAGTTCTCGTAGGCCTGGTACGGGGAATCGGTCACCGCCATTCGGACATCGTACGGGCCCCAACGGGATAGCAAACGCAGAAACACGGTTAATTGGGATGCCCTGCAAGAATGGTCAGGTGACTGTAAACGGCAAGTTGGTGCTGGCAGGAGCCCCTATAGGCCAGGCGGGCGACGTCTCGCCACGGCTGCGGGAGGTGCTCCAGAGCGCCGACGTGGTGGCCGCCGAGGACACCAGGCGTCTGCGCAGGCTCGCGACCGAGCTGGGCGTGGAGATCACCGGCCGGGTGGTGTCCTACTACGACCAGAACGAAGCCGGCAGGGCCCGCGAACTCCTCGAGACGCTCAAAGAGGGCCGCACGGTCGTGGTCATCACGGACGCCGGCATGCCGGGCGTCTCAGACCCCGGCTACCGGCTGACGCGCCTCGCGGTCGACGAGGGCATCACGGTCACCGCGCTGCCGGGGCCCAGCGCGGTCACCACCGCGCTGGCCGTTTCAGGGCTGGCCAGCGACCGGTTCTGCTTCGAGGGCTTCCCGCCGCGCAAGCCGGGCGACCGGGCCCGCCGCCTGTCCGCCCTGGCGGGCGAGGAGCGCACGATGGTCTTCTTCGAGGCGCCCCACCGGCTGGCGACCTCCCTGGAGGCCATGGCCGAGGCGTTCGGCCCCGACCGGCAGGCCGCCGTGTGCCGCGAGCTGAGCAAGACGTACGAGGAAGTTCGGCGGGGCGGGCTCGGAGAGCTGGCCGAGTGGGCCGCCAAGGGCGTCAAGGGCGAGATCACCGTCGTGGTCGCGGGGCACGTGCCGGGCGAGGAGGAGCCGGACCTCGACGAGCTGGTCGCCGAGGTGGACCGCAGGGTCGCCGAGGGTGCGCAGCGCAAGCTCGCCGTCGCCGAGGTGGCCAAGGAGGCGGGGATCCCCAAACGAGAGCTGTACGACCTGGTTCACAGGAGATCTTCTACGCCATAGGGTGCGCATGGTGAGGAGCTGGGGGGTTTCCGCGCAGCGACTGGTCCCGCCGATGCAGGGGACCGCCCTGGTGGGCTGGGCCGGGCCGCTCCTGGTCGCGCTCTTCGGCGGCCTCCTGCGCTTCATCAGGCTCGGCGAGCCCAACGCCGTCGTCTTCGACGAGACGTTCTACGCCAAGGACGCGTACTCGCTGCTCCGGTACGGCGTCGAGCGGACCATGCTCGGCGACGCCAAGGACCCGATCGCCGACCGGCGCCTCATGGCCGGCAACCTCGACATCTTCAAGCACTGCCCGCAGCCGGCCGACTGCGCCTCGTTCGTGGCGCATCCGCCGCTGGGCAAGTGGATGATCGGCGTGGGGGAGTGGCTGTTCGGGATGAACCCGTTCGGCTGGCGCTTCGTCGCGGCCCTGGTCGGCACGCTGTCCATCCTGATCATGGCCAGGGTGGCGCGGAGGATGACGCGCTCGACGCTGCTGGGATGCCTGGGCGGGCTGCTGCTCTCGCTCGACGGGCTTCACCTGGTGCTGTCGCGCACGGCGCTGCTGGACATCTTCCTGATGTTCTGGGTGCTGGCCGGGTTCGCCTGTCTGGTGACCGACCGCGACTGGGCGCGACAGCGGCTGGCCGACTGGTACGAGCGCAGCCCGGTCTCCGAGCTGGGGCCGAGGCTGGGGTTCAGGCCGTGGCGGCTCGCCGCCGGGTTCTGCCTGGGGGCCGCGTGCGCGGTGAAGTGGTCGGGGATCTTCTTCTTGATCGCGTTCGCGATCATGAGCCTCCTGTGGGACATGGGGGCCAGGCGGGCGCTGGGCCTGCGCGGGCCGTACCGGGGGAGCTTCTCGTACGACCTGCCGGGCGCGTTCGCGGCGATGGCGATCGTGCCCGCGGTGACGTTCGTGACGTCGTGGACCGGATGGTTCGCCACCTCGGGCGGCTGGGGGCGCAACTGGGACCAGGCCACCTCGTCCGGGCCGGTGTTCTTCGTGATCGACTCGGTGCGATCGTGGCTGAAGTACCAGATGGACGTGCTCGGCTACCACAGCAACCTGCACGAATACCACCCGTACATGTCCGAGCCGTGGTCGTGGCCGCTGCTGATCCGGCCGGTCTCCTTCTACTACCCGGCGAACGTGCCGCCGTCGGCGTGCGGGGCGAGCGAGTGCTCACAGGCCGTGCACGGCGTCGGCACCCCGGCCCTGTGGTACGCCGCGCTACTGGCGCTGATCGGCCTCGTCGCCTGGTACGTGGCCACGCGCGACTGGCGGGCGGGGGCGACGCTGCTGGGGTTCGCGGCCGGATGGCTGCCGTGGTTCTACTACGCCATCGCCGACAACCGGACGATGTACCTGTTCTACATGATCCCCGTCGTGCCGTTCATGGTGCTGGCGCTCGTGCTGGTGGCGGGGCTGGTGCTGGGCAGGCAGAACGCCCCCGCGGCCCGGCGGGCGGTCGGGGCCGCGGCGGTGGGCGCGTTCGCGCTCATCGTGCTGATCAACTTCTGGTGGCTCTATCCGGTGCTGACCGCCGAGACGATCACACACGGAGAGTGGTGGGCTCGGATGCTGATGAGCTCCTGGGTGACCAGCGCGCCCAAGTGATGCCCCGGCGCAGCGTGATCGCCGCCGCGACGCAGGCCAGGGGGACCGCCGGAAGCACGTACCGGTAGTCGAACTCCGCCGTCGCCGCCGGGGCGAGCAGCAGCCCGACCGAGCCCAGCCACGGCAGCACCACCGGGCCGCCGAACTTGCGCCACCTGACCGCGACGCCGTACAGGCCGATGAGCAGGATCCCGCCGAGCATGATGCCGCGCAGGTAGAACACCTTCTGGTAGCCGCTCATGATGTCGGCCCACGGGTGCACGATCCGCGTCTCCGGCGGGCCCTGCTCGTAGCTGAACGCGTCGGTGTCGGTCCTGCCGCCCTGGTACGACGGCCACTTCGGCAGCCGCTTGGGCTGGCCGTTCTCGTCGATGTCGTAGTACGGCTTGAACTGGTACATGTTGTACGTCGACTCGTCAGGGAACCGCGGCCGCGACCAGTGGAACGAGCGGAAGAAGTCGCGGGTGACCACCTTCAGGTAGTCGCCGGGCTGCGACAGGATCGCCCGCGTGGCGAACGCGCTGGCGGCGTCGTTGGTGATCTCGCTGAACTTCTTGTTGCCGCCCCACCGGTGCAGCACCTCGCCGGTGCCCGTGCCGTCGCCGTTGCCCTGACCCCACAGGTACCACTGGGCGTAGTCCTTGCGCTGGCTGACCGGGTCGTTGATGCACAGCAGCAGGAGTTGGACCTCCTTGTACTTGTCGATGTGCATCTTGTTGCAGTCGGCGAAGATGGCCGTGCGCATGTAAAGGATGAGGCCGTCGCTGTTGGTCATCGCGAACTTCCCGTACGCGGAGGCGAACCAGCCCATGTAGGCGATCACCGGGATCATGGATGCGGTGACGACGGCGGTGATCGGGCGCCAGCCGGTCCGCTTGACCAGCAGGTAGAGCACCACCAGCGCCAGGATCGGCAGGCCGATCGAGCGCGTCAGCCACGTCAGCGCCAGCAGCAGGCCGACCACCACGCCCGCCCGCCACGACAGCCGCCGCTTCCACAGCACCAGCGTGATCACGCCCACCACGAGCAGCGTGAACATGGTGTCGGACATCACCATCTGCTCGAGCTGGATCTGGTACGCGTCGAACAGCACCGGGGCCGCCGCCAGCGTGGCCCCCCACTTCGGCAGCCTGAACTTGATCCGCAGCAGGGCGTAGATCAGGCAGGCCGTGGCCAGGCCCATCAGGTGCTGGGTGAAGATGGCCAGCGCGAAGCTGTGGAACGGCTTGAGCAGCAGCAGCCAGAAGCTGTAGCCGTCGGGCCTGATCGGGTGCGGCCTCGGGTGCAGCGCCACCGAGACGTACTCGTACGAGTCGTTGAACCACATGGCTGGGCCGTAGCCGAGCATGGTGATGAGCCGCAGCACGGCGCCGACGCCGAACGCTGCGGCGAACACTCGATGCCGGCGCAACATGGACAGCGCGCGAGCTGCCCGGCCAGGGGCGGAGTGGTCCACAGGGGTAATCTCCGCGACGCTCACCATGCTGTAAAGAATGCCAGTCGTTTTTGGGTCTTGACCCGAGCAGGTGTGGGCACAGGGCATGATGGTTGACTGGAACAGCCTTAACTGAAGGGTAGACACGTGGAACTGACGGTGGTCATGCCCTGCCTCAACGAGGCGGAGACCGTGGAAGTCTGTGTACGCAAAGCACTGGCGTGCATGGAGGAGCACGGCATCGAGGGCGAGGTCCTGATCGCCGACAACGGCAGCACGGACGGCTCTCAACAGCTTGCCCGCGACGCCGGAGCCCGCGTGGTCCACGTCGACGAGAAGGGCTATGGCAACGCCCTCATGGGCGGGATCAGGGCGGCGCGCGGCCAATACGTCATCATGGGCGACGCCGACGACTCCTATGACTTCACCTCGCTGCTGCCGTTCGTCGAGCAGCTGCGCGACGGTGCCGACCTGGTGATGGGAAACCGCTTCAAGGGCGGCATCGCCCCGGGCGCCATGCCACCGCTCCACCGCTACCTGGGCAACCCGGTGTTGTCGTTCATTGGCCGGCTGTTCTTCCCGTCGGCGATCGGTGACTTCCACTGCGGCCTGCGCGGCTTCCGGCGCGACTCGATCCTGCGGCTGCAGCTGCAGACGGGCGGCATGGAGTTCGCCTCCGAGATGGTGGTGCGCTCCACGCTGTCGGGGCTCGATGTGCGCGAGGTCCCCACGACGCTCTCGCCCGACGGCCGCTCCCGCCCGCCGCACCTGCGCTCGTGGCGCGACGGCTGGCGCCACCTGCGTTTCCTGCTCCTCTACAGCCCGAAGTGGCTGTTCTTCTACCCCGGCGTCCTCATGATGATCCTGGGCCTGGTCGTGGGGACGACGCTGACGTTCGGGCCGTTGGAGATCGGCGAGCTGGCCTTCGACGTCGACACCCTGGTCGGGTCGTCCGCGCTGGTGGTGATCGGCTTCCAGGCGGCGCTGTTCGCGGTGTTCACGAAGGTGTACGCGGCCGAGGAGGGCTTCCTGCCGGAGTCGCCGCGCATCCGCAAGCTGATCGACGTGGTGAGCCTGGAGAAGGGGCTCGTCGTCGGTGGGCTGCTGGCGCTGGCCGGTCTGGTCGGCCTGGTGATGTCGCTGGTGCACTGGCAGGTGCGCAGCTTCGGCGAGCTGGACCCGCGGGAGTCGCTGCGTATCGTGGTGCCCTCCGCCACCGCGCTGATCATGAGCTTCCAGACGATCTTCGCCTCGCTGTTCGTCAGCATCCTGGGCATCCGGCGCACCCGGGAGAGCTCCATCGACGTCGCCGCCAAGGCCGCCGAGGAGGCCGCGGAAGCGGTCTCCCTCGAGAACTCCAAGCGCTGACCTCCCTGCCCCCTACCGTCATCGCGGCGCCCACTGAGTGGGCGCCGTTCGCGTTGCGCCGGTGGCCCGCGAGAGAGGGACGTGTCGTGTGGGGGAAGTGGGTTCGAGGCGGGATGGGAGACCCGTAGGCTTAGGACTATGTCGCAGCACATCTTGACAGCCGTCGCGTGGCCCTACGCTAACGGCCCCCGCCACATCGGCCACGTCTCCGGATTCGGCGTGCCGTCCGACGTCTTCAGCCGCTACCAGCGGATGGCGGGCAACAAGGTGCTGATGGTGTCAGGCACCGACGAGCACGGCACGCCCATCCAGGTGCAGGCCGACAAGGAGGGCGTGAGCGCCAGAGAGCTGGCCGACCGCTACAACCGCGTCATCGCCGAGGACCTGACGGGGCTCGGGCTCTCCTACGACCTGTTCACCAGGACCACGACGAAAAACCACTACGCCATCACCCAGGAGATCTTCAAGGGTCTCTACGACAACGGCTATATCTTCCCCAGGACCACGATGGGGGCGATCTCGCCGTCGACCGGCCGCACGCTGCCCGACCGCTACATCGAGGGCACCTGCCCCATCTGCGGTTACGACGGCGCGCGCGGCGACCAGTGCGACAACTGCGGCAACCAGCTCGACCCGATCCAGCTGATCAACCCCAAGAGCCGCATCAACGGCGAGACCCCCGCGTTCGTCGAGACCGAGCACTTCATGCTCGACCTGCCGGCCTTCGCCGAGGTGCTCGGCTCCTACCTGCAGTCCAAGCAGGGCGAGTGGCGGCCCAACGTGCTGAAGTTCGCGCTCAACCTGCTCGGCGACCTGCAGCCGCGCGCGATCAGCCGCGACCTCGACTGGGGCGTGCCCATCCCGCTCGACGGCTGGCGCGACCAGCCCAACAAGCGGCTGTACGTCTGGTTCGACGCGGTGATCGGATACCTGTCGGCCTCCATCGAGTGGGCCAGGCGTTCGGGCGACCCCGACGCGTGGCGCGAGTGGTGGCAGAACCCTGACGCCCGCGGCTACTACTTCATGGGCAAGGACAACATCGTCTTCCACGCCGAGATCTGGCCGGCGATGCTGTTCGGCTACAGCGGGCAGGGCGCCCGCGACGGCTCGCCCGGTTCGCTCGGGGCGCTGAACGTGCCGTCCGAGGTGGTGTCGAGCGAGTTCCTGACCATGGAGGGCAAGAAGTTCTCCTCGTCGCGGCAAGTAGTTATTTACGTACGGGATTTCCTGGCACGTTACGACGCGGACGCGCTGCGCTACTACATCGCGGTGGCAGGCCCGGAAAACCAGGACACCGACTTCACCTGGCAGGAGTTCGTCAACCGCAATAACGGCGAGTTGGTGGCAGCCTGGGGCAATCTGGTCAATCGCTCGATCTCGATGGCCGCGAAGAACTTCGGGGCCGTGCCCGAGGCGGGCGATCTGACCGACGCCGACCGGGCGCTGCTGGAGCGCTCGCGTAAGGCGTTCGCGCCGGTGGGCGCGGAGCTGAACAGGTCGCGCTTCAAGAACGCGATCACCGAGGCGTTCGACGTGGTCCGCGAGGCCAACAAATACCTGGCCGAGCAGGAGCCGTGGAAGCTCAAGGAGGACCCGGAGCGGCAGAAGTCCATCCTGCACGTCGCGCTCCAGGTCGTCGACGACGCCAAGACGATGCTCACGCCGTTCCTGCCCAGCTCGTCCAACAAGGTCTTCGCCATGCTCGGCGGCGAGGGCGTGTGGTCCGGCATGCCGGAGATGCGCGAGGTCGACGAGGACGGCGGCACCCCCTACCCGGTGATCACCGGCGACTACGACGGGGCGGCCCGCTGGGAGCACCGGCCGATCAAGCCGGGCACGCCGCTCGCGCCGCCCGTGCCGCTGTTCAAGAAGCTCGACCCGAAGGTCGTGGACGAGGAGCTGGCCCGGCTGGGTCAGTGACCGGGTGCGGCGGCTACTTTAGAAGCCGTGACCAAGCTTCCCGCCGCGCCCGAGCCGCTTTCCGCCCCTGTGTTCGACAGCCACTGCCATCTCGACATCATGGTCGGCAACAGGCAGGCGTCGTCCGGTGACCCGGTGGCGCAGGCCGCGCAGGCGGCGGAGGCCAGCGTGCGCGGCATTCTCGAGGACGCCAGGGCGGTCGGCGTGACGCGGCTGGTCACGATCGGCTACGACCTGAAGTCGTCCAGGTGGAACGCGGAAGTGGCGGCCGAGCAGGAAGGCGTGTACGCCGGGGTGGCCATCCACCCCAACGAGGCCCACGAGGCCACCCCGGAGGTCCTGGCCGAGATCGAGAGGCTGGCTCGGCGGCCCGAAGTGCGCGCGGTGGGGGAGACCGGGCTCGACTACTACCGCGACTGGGCGAGCAAGGAAGACCAGCACGCGAGCTTCCGCGCGCACATCGAGATCGCCAAGCGCACCGGCAAGGCCCTGGTCATCCATGACCGCGACGCGCACGACGACGTGCTCAAGGTGCTGAGCGAGGAGGGCGCGCCGGACAGGGTCGTCTTCCACAGCTTCTCGGGCGACGCCGAAATGGCGAAAAAGTGCGTCGAAGCCGGATATTTCATGTCCTTCTCCGGGCCTGTCACGTACAAGAACGCCGCCTACCTCCGAGAGGCCGCCCACACCGCGCCCCAGGAGCTCATGCTGGTCGAGACCGACGCTCCCTATCTGCCGCCGGTCCCGTACCGGGGCAAGCCCAACGCCCCTTACCTCATCCCGCTCACCCTGCGCTGCCTGGCGGAGGTCAAGGGGGTCCAGCCGGACCAGTTGTGTGAGGTGATCAGCGCCAACGGAGTCACAGTCTTCGGCGAGTGGTGACCATCTTTTGGTGAACCCGCGGCTGCGGAGAGTAACGCGCCGCTAACGTTCGGGCGGTCCTGACCGTACCGGAGGTGGTTCGTGCGAGGAAAGAGGCGTGCGCCGCGTCCGCCGATCCCCTGGCGCTCACCGTGGGCGCCTGTCGTGTGCCTGGCGGGCGCCGCGGCGCTGGGGGCAATCGTGGCGGTGTCGTTCGTGGCGAAAGACGTCGTCGTGATCATCGACGGCCATAGCACGAAGGTCCGCGCGTTCGCGGGGACCGTGCAGGAGGTCCTCGCCGAGGCCGGCGTGTCGGTGGGCTACGGCGACGTCGTACACCCGGCCGTGGAGGAGGACATCACCGACGGATCCACCATCGAGGTACGCCACGCGCGCCCGATCACCCTGACCCTGGACGGCCACACCAGCAGGCACATGGTCACCGCCACGAACGTCGGCGACGCCCTGACCGAGCTCGCCCTCACCCCGGCGGCCGGCCGGGCGTCCGCGCCACCGGACGACGCGGTGCCGCTGTCGGGGATGAGGCTCACCTTCTACACCAGGCGCAAGGTGTACGTGGTCGCGGGCACCACCCGGCTCACCTCGCGCACCACTGCCAGGACGGTACGCGAGGTGCTCAGGCAGAATCGCGTCCCGCTGCGCCGCGGCTTGGTGGTGACTCCGCCGCTCGACAGCTTCCCCAAGGACGGGACCGTCATCACGGTCGCGCCGCCGCACACCATCCCGATCCGGCCGGACGTCATGGCGCTCGACTGGCAGGCACTGGCCCAGTGCATGGCCAACGGCGACCCCCAGGCGTACAACCCGGACGGGCCCTACTACGGGATGTACCAGTTCAGCTTGCCTGTGTGGGAGGCGACGGGCGGGATGGGGTTGCCCAGTAGCTGGCCGGTGGAGGAGCAGACGTACCGGGCGCAGGTCCTCTACCAGCAGGTGGGCGACCGGTGGCGGAGCCAGTGGCCGACCTGCGGCGACCGCCTGTCCGGCTGACCCGGCGGGCTCTGGAACCTGGTCCTGGGCCCGCCCGCCCTTTTCTCCCCCGGCCCTGGTTCTGGGTCGCCCGCCTGACCCTTCCCCGCCAGCTCGGTCCTGGGCCGCCCGCTTCCTCTCACCATCCCGGCCCGAACCCTCTCTCTGGGACCTTGCCCCACGTCGGCGGCGGAGCCCACCGCAGTGGGACGACTCCGCCGACCGTGGCCCTCCCTCAGACGGAGGTGCTAGCCGGACACCGACGCGCCGAAGTCGGCGCCCTTGGCGGGCTGGATCGGCTGGAGAGTCTCGGCGTTGCGTCCGGCCACCGAGACCCGCCCGTACGGCTGCGCATCCGGCTGCCCCACGAAGAGCTTGTTGCCGCTGAAGGCCACCGACCAGCCGAACAGCCCATCGCCGGCGGGCAGCCGCCTGTCCTCGGCGGCGTTCTTCCAGGAGATCACCCGGACGCCGCCCCCGTAGGGCGCCCCGATCGCCAGCCTGCCGTCGGCCGAGGCGGCCATCGAGAACCCGAAGGCCTGCTTGCCCTCCTGCGTCACCCTCCTCGTGGGCCTCCGCCCGGGGTCGAGCAGCTGCACGTACCCGGCGCCCGGCGAGCTCAACGCGTACCCGGAGCCCTCGGCGTACGCCACCGCGTAGCCGTACCGGTCGCCGGAGACGTCGGTCGGCGAGTCCAGCTTCAACGTCGTGAGCTTGGGCGCCAGCACGTCCTCGATGAAGACGACCGAGCCCGAGTCGATCTTGCCGGTCTCCACCTGGCGGCCCGCGCCGTCGTCGTTCTCGTACGGGACCCCGACGACCAGCTCGTTCTTCTGCCCGAACGTCATGGACCAGCCGAACTGGTCACCGACCTCGCTGTTGCCCCGCACGTCGTCGGACTCCTGGCTGATCCTGCGTAGCCGGCCCGCGCCCTTGCGTACGTAGACGGCACCCGCGTCCAGGAGCTGGGCCTCGTCCTCGTACGGCGCGCTGACGGCCACCAGGTCGCCGCGCGCGGCCAGCGACCAGCCGAAGTGGGCGAACCGCTGGGGCTGGGACGCGGTCAGGCGCTCCGGCGGTGCGGCGCCGCCGCCGTAGACGACGTACGCGGCGCCGGCGTCCTCGGTGCCGTCCACGTCCGTGTACGGCGCGCCGATCACCAGATCGGCGCAGGCGTCGGCGTTGACCTTGGCCAACCGTACGGACCAGCCGAAGGCGTCGCCTCTGGCCAGGTTCGGGACGGTGACGGGGACGACCTTGTCGCCGGAGAGAACGTTCACCGAGCCCTTCTGGTCGTCGGCGAACGGGTCGCCCACGGCCACGTCGTCCACGCCGTCGCCGTCGAAGTCGGCCGCTCCCGTACAGGCCGCCGCCGTCGTCGTGGACGTCAGGGGCACTCCGGTGGCCAGCACGAGCGCGATGAGCGCTGATCGGATCATCACAGCGCGACCTCGATCTGCTTGCCGTTCTCGAGCATGGTCGCCGTCATCTTCACGGGTTTGCGGTACATGGCCAGGTCGAACACGAACGCGCTGTCCACGCGGCCGCCCGGCAGGATGGCGGGGGGCAGCGTGACAGCGGCCGGGTCGTGCTCGGCGCCCCGGTCGTCGATCATGGTGACGACGGGCTGGATCAGCTGCCTGCGCTCGCCGCCCGGGTTGATCATCGTCCAGCGGATCACGCAGAGCTGGCCCTGGGTCGTGGTCTTGCCCTCGTACTCCTTCAGCCCGCACTCCGGCGCCGACGCGACGATCGCGATGGGGTCGTCGAAGTTGGCGCCCAGCGCGAAGCGGCGGCCCACGTCGTTGGGGCCCGCGGTGGCGGCGGCCTGGGAGGGGGTGCCGGGGGTCGTGGTGGTGGCCGTGTTGCGGCTGGAGGTGACGATCAGGATGGCTGCTGTCACGACGATGGCCAGTACGGCCGCCGCTGCGGCGATGAGCCACCGGGTGCCCTTTGTCCGCGAACCGCTGAGGGTGTCGGGCTCGTCGCCCGGCAGGGCCTCTGTGCGGCCGTCGTCTGGCAGGGCCGCCGTGCGGCCGTCACCTGGCAGGGCCGCTGTACGGCCGTCGCCCGGCTGGGTCGCGGTGCCGGGGAGGCTGCCCTGCCGCAGCTGCGCCTCCTGGCCGCGCGCCCGGGCCTGCTCCTGGCTGGCCAGTTCCTTCTGCCTGGCCAGAGCTTCAGCCTGGGCCTGTTCCCGCTGCCGAGCCTGAGCCTCCCAGCGCGCGAACTCCTCCTTGGCCGCCTCCTCCTCCCTCCGCGCCAACTCCTCGACCGACGCCTGACTCTGCTGAGGGGACGGCTGAGGAGGCGGGGTGCCGGCCGTACCGGCTTGGCTGCCGAACGCGCCCGGCGGACCAGGCACGCCGGGAGCGGCCGGAACGCCGGGACCCGGAACGCTTGGAGCGCTGGAGGCGCCCGGAACAACGGGAGCGCGGCCCGTGGCGTCGCTCGGCGGGGGCGTCGTGAACGTGGCCGTGATGTCCGGCTCCTCCACGACGTTCTGCGGAGGCTGCCAGTCGTTGAGCATCTCCGTTGCGACCAGCGTGGGCGGATCGGCGGCCCGCACCGGGGCACTGCCTCCCACCAGGGCGATCAGCAGATCCTGCGCCGTCGGGCGCAGGGCGGGGTCCATCGAGGTGGCCCGCCGTACCAGCTCGTTGAGGGGCGCGGGCAGCGCGCCCAGTTCGGGCGGGGCGTTCAGCACGCGCGTGGCCAGCGTGATGGGGTCGCCGCGGCCGAACGGGTGCCGTCCGTTGCCCGCGTACGCCACTAAGCAGCCCCAGGCGAAGATGTCGGCCGCCGGAGTGACGACTTCGCCACGTACCTGCTCCGGAGCCCACCACCCGGGGCTGCCTAATAATTCACCGGAAAGCGTGAATCCGGTCTCCCTGTCGAGCGCCCTGGCGATGCCGAAGTCGATCACCCTAGGTCCCGACAACGAGAGGATCACGTTCGCCGGTTTCAGGTCCCTGTGCACCAGCCCGGCCACGTGGATCGCCGCCAGCGCCGCCGCGACCCCCAGCGCGACGCCGTGCAGCGGCCCCGGCTCGAGAGCCCCATATTTCGCGATCTGATCGGAGAGCGGGGTGCCCGCGATGTACTCGGTCACCATGTAGGGGCGCCCGTCCCCGGTGTTGCCGTTGTCCAGCACCTGAGCCGTGCAGAACGACGCCACCCGGCGCGCGTTCTCGACCTCGGCGTGGAATCTGGCCGCGAACCCCTCCTGGTTGGCGAACTCCACCTTGACGACCTTGAGCGCGACGAACCGCCCCGTCGGTGCGCGCGCGAGGAACACCGTCCCCATGCCGCCCTCGCCGAGCCGGCCCAGCAGCCGGTACGGCCCGATTTCCCGCAAGTCCGTCGGGCGAAGCGGCGCGGCGCCCGTTGGCTCCATGAGGGACGTTCCTTTCTGTTCCACGCCATCCTCTCCTTTGGTCTCCCCAAGCGCCATCGATGGTTCTTCGATGCGAGAGACTGATTGGATGATGAGGCTGTTGGGCCCTGCAGAAATACGTATTTTGGCGGACAAGCTAGATCTTCGTCCGACAAAAAAGCTAGGCCAGAACTTCGTGATCGACGCGGGGACCGTCCGGCGCATCGTCCGCGTGGCCGATCTTTCGGAGAACGACGTGGTCATCGAGGTCGGGCCGGGTCTCGGATCGCTCACGCTCGCGCTCCTGCCGGCGGCCGCGCACGTGGTGGCCGTCGAGATCGACCCGGTGCTCGCCCGCCAGCTCCCCATCACCGTCGCCGAGCGCGGGGCGCCCGACAAGCTCACGGTCGTGAACGCGGACGCCATGAAGATCACCCCCGATGACCTGTCCGGCCTCACCCCCACGGCCCTGGTCGCCAACCTCCCTTACAACGTGGCGGTCCCGGTGGTGCTCCACCTCCTGGAGTTCCTGCCGTCCCTGCGCAAGGGCCTGGTCATGGTCCAGTTGGAGGTGGCCGACCGCCTCGCCGCCGGCCCCGGCTCGAAGGTGTACGGGGTGCCGTCGGTCAAGGCCGCCTGGTATGCAGACGTCCGCCGCGCGGGTCCGGTTGGCCGTACCGTCTTCTGGCCCGTCCCCAACGTCGATTCAGGGCTCGTCTCATTGGTACGACGGGAGCCGCCCGCCACGACCGCAACGCGCGAGGAGGTGTTCGCGGTGGTGGACGCCGCCTTCGCCCAGCGAAGGAAGACCCTGCGGGCGGCCCTTTCCTCGTGGGCGGGCAGCGCGCCCCAGGCGGAGGAGGCGCTCCGCGCGGCCGGGGTGGACCCGTCTGCGCGCGGCGAGCAACTGGACATCCACGCCTTCGCCCGCATCGCCGAGTCCCGCCCATAACCGCCCAGGCGGAAGGACCGGCTCGCCCCTGAGCTGAGCCCCTTCGTTGCAGGCTCAGAAGATTTCCACAACCTCGCCCGCCTCTTCTCCTTCCATCCCCAGAACCGCGCTCGGTCTCCAGCCACCCCACCCCGCCGCGTGATCCTGGCCTCCCATCCCCAAAGGAGGCCAACATGATCAAGCTACGGCTGGCCGTCACCGGAGCGCTCTTCACAGCCCTCGCCCTGTCCGCGGACCCGGCTCGAGCCGCATCCCACCCGCCGCGTCCGTGCTCACGAGTGGACCTCTGCATCCGACAACCATGGAGGCCGCTGACGCCCCCGAGGCAGAGCAGGCCCACTCGAGGTGAGATCGCCGCCGCCGCGGCCCTCGCCCAGCAGGGCGTGCCCTTCTCCTGGGGCGGAGGCTCGGCGGGCGGCCCCACTGTCGGCATAGGCAGGGGAGCAAGAACGCGAGGCTTCGACTGCAGCGGCCTGACCCTCTACGCCTGGGCCCGGGCAGGCGTGGCCCTCGGCCACTACACGGGCACCCAGTTCCGCCAGGGCCGCCGCGTTCCGCTCAGCGCCCGCCGCATGGGCGACCTGCTCTTCTTCGGTGGCGGCACAGGCGACCCCACCCATGTGGCCCTGTATCTAGGCGGTGGCCTGATGATCCACGCCCCCAAGACAGGAGACGTGGTGAAGAAGACGGACTTCCTCGGCTCGCCCTACTACCGTGCCATCTTCCGCGGCATGACGCGCCCCGGCTAGACCGCTCACCGCAGGGCGCAAACCTCCACCAACTCCTTGACGAGCCCGGAAAGCGTCGCCCGATCTTCCTCCCTGGAGGGCTCATACTCCATGAGACCGAGCCCCGCGACCTCGAACCGCTCAGCGACGGCGGAAACCAGGGCGAGCAGCTCATCGGGCCCCAGCCCGCCAGGCGTGGGGCACCCCACACTCGCGAAGACCTCCGGATCGAGCACATCGAAGTCGATATGCACATAGACGGCAGCGTCACCACGGACCTCCGCGATCGCCTCGGCAAGCGCCGCACCGGAATCCGCCACGGTCAGCCACCGAACCCCGCGATCCTCGACGAACGCCAGCTCGGCAGGATCGAGATCGCGCACCCCCGCCAGCACGATCCGCCCCGGATCCACATGCTCCCCCGGCACCAGCCCCGCGGGCCCTTCCCCGGTGAGCGCCCGCAGCACCATCCCATGAAAGGCCCCAGAAGGTGAGGAATCAGGCGTGTTCAAGTCCCCGTGCGCATCGAACCACACGACGACCAGCCGATCGCCGTACCTCTTCCTGGCCGCCGCCACCGGCTCCAGCTCGACCCCGCAATCCCCACCGGCGGTCACCACGAGCCCATCGGCAGCCTGGGCGATCGCCTCACGCACCCTGGAGGCAGTGATGACCAGATCATCATCAACGTCCACCCGCACGCGATGGCCGGCGTCCACCATGTCGGCCAGCAACCGAGCCCCTTCGCGCAACCGCTCCGCCGTACGCGCCCCCGACCCCCGCCACTGCGGCACCTCGACAACCGTCACCTCGGACAACGCACCCTCCTTAACGCGACCTATCACTCCAGGATGACGAGCGCGCGGCCACCCCGTCCAACGAGTTCCACCGTGATCACCGCCACGCCGACGCCCATGGGACTGACACCTGCCGGGACGGGGGCCCAGCGGGACGAGCGCCCACCAGGATGGATACCTGCCGGGACGGGCGCCCAGTAGGACGGGGCCCGTCGGAATGGACGCCCACTGGGATGGACGCCTGCTGGGACTGCCATCCTCCGAGACGAGCACCTGCCGGGACGGGCGCCTGCCGTGGCGGAGTCGGACGCGGAGAGCAGCCATACGGCACACGGAGGGCGCCCCGGGACGGACCCGAGCGTCCGTGCCACCTCCGCCCAAAGCGTGAGGGGATATTTGCATCACTACCTGAATCACTCTTGGTTACCTGCGACGTTCGGGGCAAACGCCTCTTAACCTGACTCTGCGTGTTGCCGAGTGGGCCGTTCCGAAGGTCATATTTTCGAGAACCGCATGTCAGGGCCGCGTGCCCCGATAGCATCTAGTGTTCTTGACCCCGGCAAGTGATGAGAATGGCAGAAGATCCATGAGTTCGGTGACCGTACGTGTGCCCGCGAAGGTCAACGTACAGCTTTCTGTCGGCCCGCTCAGGGAAGACGGCTACCACGACCTGGTGAACGTCTTCCATGCAGTATCGATCTTCGATGAGGTGGTGGCGAAGGAGTCCGAGTCGATCACCGTTGTGGTGAACGGCAAGTGGTCC
Source organism: Nonomuraea sp. CA-141351 (assembly GCF_050944675.1). Classification (NCBI taxonomy): domain Bacteria; kingdom Bacillati; phylum Actinomycetota; class Actinomycetes; order Streptosporangiales; family Streptosporangiaceae; genus Nonomuraea; species Nonomuraea sp. CA-141351. The sequence continues at coordinate 11,387,604 of NZ_CP191982.1, read as the reverse complement.
GACCAGGTGCCGACCGACGACAGCAACCTGGCGATCCGGGCCGCCCGGGCGCTCGCCAAACACGCGGGCCGCACCTATGGCGCCGACCTGATCATCCAGAAGGACATCCCCGTGGCGGGCGGCATGGCGGGCGGCAGTGCCGACGCCGCCGGGGCGCTGGTGGCCTGCAACGAGCTGTGGGGGTTGGGGCTGCCGTTCGAGGACCTCATGGAGATCGCGGGCGATCTCGGCAGCGATGTGCCGTTCTCCCTGCTTGGGGGCACGGCGGTGGGCACCGGCCGGGGTGAGCAGCTGAGCGAGTTGCCCACTGGGGGCACGTTCCACTGGGTGTTCGCGCTGGCGGACGGCGGCCTCTCCACGGCCAGCGTGTACGCCGAATGCGACCGCCTCAGAGCGGCCTCAGGCGCTGAGGTTCCCTGGCCCCAGCTGGACGACTCTCTGATGGAGGCGCTGGGCACCGGTGACGCCTACTCCCTTGGCGCCCACCTGAGCAACGACCTCCAGCCCGCCGCGCTCAACCTCAGGCCGGAGCTCGGCCCCACCTTGGAAGCGGGCCGTCAGCACGGGGCCCTGGGAGCGATCGTCTCGGGGTCGGGCCCGACGTGCGCCTTCCTGGCCATCGACGCACTCCACGCCCGCGACCTGGCCCTCAGCCTGACCAGCACGGGAGCCGCCCACACCGCCGTAGCCGCCCACGGCCCGGTCCAGGGCGCCACCCTGGCCTGACCACGCATCCGGGCGCGTGAGCGGCGCCAGGGTTCCCGCCTGCAACCCGGGTACGATCTCCGCCCCTCGCCGGGGCAGCGCCTACCTGACGCCAATGCCGAGCGGTCCCACCTCGTGCGTATGCGAGGTGGCGGTCGGCCTTTGCATATGCCCAGCGGCGTCGCTTAACGCCTGCGCCGGATGGCGTCACTTGTCGTCTGCGTCCGGTGGTGCCGTCCAGCAGCTGCGCCGGGTGGCATCACCTGAGGTCTGCGTCCGGTGGTGCCGTCCAGCACCTGCGCCCGGTGGCATCACCTGACGTCTGTGCGCGGTGGTGCCGTCTAACCGCTGCGCCCGGTGGTGCCCGGCTGACGCTCATGCGGGTGCTGCGCGCCTCCGCGCTGTGGCGTGACGCGCATCGCACATGTCAGGTGGGAGCATCGCACGCCGAGGCCATTCGTTGGCTTCGGGACCATCGGCTCGCCACCACCGGACGGTACACACACGTCCCACCCACAGCCGGGCGTCAAGCTGGGCGGGCGGGAGATGGATGGGGAGCCGATACCCTTGGGAGGTCATGAATCTGGTCAACCTTGAGTCGGTCTCCCACGCCTATGGGCCCAAGCCGCTCCTCGACGACGTTTCCCTCGGCGTCGAGGCAGGCGAGCGCATCGGCGTCGTCGGGCGTAACGGAGGCGGCAAGACGACCCTGCTGTCCGTCATCGCGGGATCGGTGCGGCCGGACAAGGGACGGGTAACGCATACTCGGAGCCTGCGGGTCGGATTCCTGTCGCAGCACGACGCGATGGACCCGAACGCGACCGTGCGGCAGATCGTCCTCGGCGGGCTGGCCGAGCACGAATGGGCGGGGGACCAGCGGGTCCGCGAGATCCTCGTCAACCTGGTCGGCGACCTCGACCTCGACGCCAGGGCCGCCGATCTGTCGGGTGGGGAGCGCAGGCGTACGGCGCTGGCGCAGCTGCTCATCGACGACCACGACCTGATCATGCTCGACGAGCCTACGAACCACCTCGACATCGAGGCCATCGCCTGGCTCGCCGGCCATCTGGCGGGCAGGAAGAGCGCGCTGGTGGTCGTGACGCACGACCGGTGGTTCCTCGACGCAGTGTCCACCCGCACGTGGGAGGTCGTGGACGGACGGGTCGAGCGCTACGAGGGCGGATACGCCGCTTATGTGCTCGCCAAGGCCGAGCGGGCGCGGATCGCGCAGGCCGCAGAAGAGCGCCGCCAGAACCTCATGCGCAAGGAGATCGCCTGGCTGCGGCGCGGCCCGCCGGCCCGTACGTCCAAGCCGAAGTTCCGCATCGAGGCCGCACAGGCCCTGATCGCGAACGAGCCCCCGGCGCGCGAGACTGTCGAGCTGATGCGGTTCGCCGCGGCCCGCCTCGGCAGGACCGTCTACGACCTCGAGGACGTCACCCTGCACGCCGGCGGGCCGGGCAACGGGCCGCTGGTGCTCGGCGACCTCACGTGGCAGTTCGGCCCGGGGGACCGGATCGGGCTGATCGGGGTGAACGGCTCCGGCAAGTCGTCCCTGCTGCGCCTGCTCGCCGGCACGGTGACGCCCGACTCCGGGCGCGTGATCAGGGGCAAGACGGTACGCCTCGCGCACCTGTCCCAGGAGCTCGCCGAGCTCGACCCAACGCGGCGGGTGCTGGAGTCGGTCGAGGAAGTACGCAAGTACCTCCAGCTCGGCAAGAGGGAGTGGACGGCCTCCCAGCTGCTCGAACGCCTCGGGTTCAAGGGCGAGGCGCAGTGGAAGGTCGTCGGCGACCTGTCGGGTGGCGAGCGGCGGCGGCTGCAGCTGCTCAGGCTGCTCATGGACGACCCGAACGTCCTGCTGCTCGACGAGCCCACCAACGACCTCGACATCGAGACGCTCAACGAGCTCGAAGACCTGCTGGACGGCTGGCCGGGCACGCTGATCCTGGTGAGCCACGACCGCTACTTCCTGGAGCGGGTGACCGATCGGTGCGTGGCGCTGCTGGGTGACGGCAAGCTCTCGCTGCTGCCGGGCGGGGTGGACGAATACCTCGAACGACGCGCCGCCGGCACGGCCGTGACCGCCCGCTTGGGCACCCCTGTCGGGGCGACTCCGGCACCGGATCCCGGCAGCACGGTGTCCGGTGGCGGGGACGGCTCCGTGGCCGCGTCCGTCGCGGTCACGTCCGAGCCCGGCCAGCCAGGCGCCGGGTTGTCGGCCAAGGAGGAGCGCGAGCTTCGAAAGGAGCTCAACCGCCTGGAACGCCAGCTCGACAAGCTGAGCGACCAGGAGTCCCGCCTCCACGCGGCCATGGCTGAAGCGGCCAGCGACTACTCCAAGCTCGGCTCCCTCGACGCCCAGCTACGCGAGATCACCGCCCAGAAGGACACGATTGAAGCCGAGTGGCTCGACCTCGCCGACCGCCTGGGCGACTGACCCCCGCCCCACTGGAGATACGGCCGGCGGCTCTACGACGTGGCCCTCACGCGAGGCTCGCGGCCCCGGGAGTGCCCCCACGCGGGGCTGGCGGTCGCTCGGGGATCACGGGCCCGGCGCAGGGCTGGCGAGTCCAGTGTGGGTGTCGCGAGTCCGGGCGCGAGACCGATGTGCGGTGCGGAGATCGGCAAGTCGGGCGCGGGAGCGGCTCACACGCAGGGTTGGGCTGCCGGTGCGGATCGCAGATCGGACGCTGGCTGGTGGTGATGGTGTGGCCCGCGGATCTGGTGCTGGCCGGTGGCGGTGGGTGCGGTCGGCGGATTCGGCGGCGATTGGTGGTGGTGCGGCCCATGGGGCTGGAGCAAGTTGGCGCGCGACGGGGCCCACGTTCAGCGAAGAACGCGGCCCACATTGCGCTCGTAACGGCGAGCAGCCCGTGAGCCTTCACGACCGGCCATGACAGACGGAACGGGCGGCGGCGCGTGCGGTCAGCTTGGCCTGCCGTAACAAATGAAGACTCACGCGCCATGACAGACGGAACGGACGGCGGCGCGTGAAAAGAAGGTGAAAGCTCACGACGCGTCGAAGGGTGCGAGGAGCGTGCGGAGGAGGGAGGAGAGGAGGCGCTGATCGTCGGAGCCCAGGCCGGACAGCAGGTCGCGCTCGCGTCGCAGCAGGTCCGCGAAGGCGGCGTCGACCCGGGCCAGGCCGATGTCCGTCAGGGACACCAGCACGCCGCGGCGGTCCTCCGGGTCCGGGCGGCGCCGCACCAGGCCGGCCTGCGCGAGCCTGTCGATGCGGTTGGTCATGGTCCCGGACGTGACGAGCGTCGCCCGCAGCAGGGCCCCTGGGCTGAGCTCGTACGGCTTGCCGGCCCGCCGCAGCGCCGTCAGCACGTCGAACTCCCACGGCTCCAGGTCGTGTTCGGCGAACGCCGCCCGCCTGGCCCGGTCGAGATGCTTGGCCAATCGTGACACCCTAGAGAGCACGTGGAGCGGCTCGACGTCGAGGTCGGGACGCTCCGTGCGCCAAGCCGCGACGAGGCGGTCGACCTCATCCCTAGCATCCTCCGTCATGACACAAGAGTGTACTGTCTTGACATCGAGATATCTCTCTCGATATCAATTATCTTCATGTCAAGAGATATCTGGGACCCGGTGACCTACGCTGTCTACGCGGACGAGCGGTCGCGGCCGTTCATCGAGCTGCTCTCCAGGGTGGGGGCGGTCGATCCCGATTATGTCGTGGACGCGGGCTGCGGCAGCGGTGAACTCACCGTTGAGCTGGGCCGTCGGTGGCCCCGCGCGACCGTCGAAGGCTTCGACTCCTCCCCTGCGATGATCACCAAGGCCCGGCAGCTGCAATCGAATGTCAGGTTCGCGGTGGCGGACGTGGAAACATGGCGCCCTGACCGGCCGATGGACGTGCTCGTCTCGAACGCCGTCCTGCAGTGGGTGCCGGAGCATCGGGCCGTGCTGGAGCACTGGATCGAGGACCTGGCCCCGGGAGGCTGGCTGGCGTTCCAGGTGCCCGGCAACTTCGACGCACCCAGCCACGTCGCGATCCGCGAACTGTGCGCCTCCCGCGCCTGGTCCGACAAGCTCAGCGACGTCGTCAGGGCCAATCCCGTCGACGATCCCATCGAGTACCTGGACCTGCTCAATCACGGTGGAGCCCAGGTGGACGCGTGGGAGACGACCTACATGCACGTGCTCCAAGGCGAGAACCCGGTGCTCGACTGGGTCTCCGGCACTGCCCTGCGCCCCATGTTCGACCGGCTCGACCCCGACGAGCAGCGCCGGTTCAAGAATGACCTCGCCAAGGCGCTCGCCGAGGCGTATCCGGCCCAGAGCTATGGCACCCCGTTCCCATTTCGGAGGATCTTCGTGGTGGTACAGAAATGAGTGGGGTGCAGATATGAGGGCGGTGCAGAAATGATCAGGCAGATTCATCATGTTCAGCTCGCCGCGCCCAGCGGCAGTGAGCCCGAGTTAAGGCTTTTCTACGAGGGTGTGCTGGGGCTCCGGGAGGTGCCCAAGCCGCCGGAGCTGGCCAAGCGCGGGGGCGTGTGGTTCAGGGGCGAGGGGGTAGAGGTGCACCTCGGCATCGAGGACGACTTCAGGCCCGCGCGCAAGGCCCACCCCGCGTTCCTGGTGGACGACCTCGACGCCTATGCCACCGGCGTGGAAATCGACGACCTGTTCCCCGGGTATCGGCGGATCTATCTGTCGGACCCCGTGGGCAACAGAATTGAGCTCCTGCAAGTCGTGTGATGTTCACCTCATAGTGGCATGATGTTCCGAAATCGGACTCTTGTGAGGTGTAGTGGGCATCGAGATTGAGGACAAGTTCGACGTTCCTCCCGATTACGCTATCCCGGACCTGAGCGGTCTGGCCGACGTCGTAGGCCCGAAGAGCCACCAGCTCGTGGCCCTCTACTACGACACCCCGGACCTCCGGCTGGCCGCTCGAGGCGTCACGCTCAGGCGACGACGGGGCGGCCACGATCCCGGCTGGCACCTCAAGCTGCCCAAGGCCAAGGGTGTGCGCCAGGAGATCACGCACCCGCTCACCCGTAGCACCAGGATCGTGCCTCTCGAGCTGGTCGAACTCGTCCGCGCCTACACCCGGGGCGCCGAGCTCCAGCCCGTCGCCGAGCTGGACACCCGCAGGAGCATCACCGTCCTGCTCGACGGCGACACCAAGCTGGTCGAGATCGCCGACGACCGCGTCAAGGGCACGGTGTTCCAGGATGAGCCCAAGATCGTACGGTGGCGCGAGGTCGAGGCGGAGCTGCTCGCCGAGGATCGCCAGGCATTCCTCGCCAAGGTCGGCAAGCGTCTCAGGAAGGCCGGCGCGACGCCCTCCGAGGCCGCCAGCAAGCTCGCCAAACTGCTCGAACCCGCCCCCCTCCCCAAGGCGCCCACCGAACCGGGCACGGCGGGTGAGGTCGTCGTCGCCTACCTGGCCGGCCAGGTGGCCGCCCTGCTCTCGCAGGATCCACGGGTACGCAGGGCGGAGGAGGACGCCGTGCACCAGATGCGCGTGGCGGCCCGCAGGCTGCGCAGTGCGCTCAAGGCGTTCAAGAGCGTCGTGACCGACACCGGCCCGCTCCAGGACGAGCTGCGCTGGCTCGGCACGGTGCTCGGTGAGGCCCGTGACCTGGAGGTGATCAGGGCCAGGTTCGCCAAGGAGCTGGCGGGCCTGCAGCCCGAGCTGGTCACGGGCCCCATCCAGACCCGGCTCGGCGCGGATCTGCACAAACGCGAGCAAGAGGCGTACACCCGGATCAAGGACACGCTCAGCAGCGACCGCTACTACACCCTGCTCAACGCGCTCGACCAGCTCGTATCGGCCCCGCACCTGGGGAAGGCGGCGGACAAATCGGCCCAGGACAAGCTCGCCGCCATCGCCGCGGCCAACTGGGCCAGGGTGACGAAGGCCTACGACACCGCTCAGGCCATCGAAGACCCGGAACGTCATGAAATAGCCATGCATGACGTGCGCAAAGCCGCTAAACGCGCTCGTTACACTGCGGAAGCGCTCCAGCCCACCCTCGGCGCGAGCATGGCCAAGCTGGCCAAGCGGGCCGAGGACATCCAGGAAATCCTGGGCGCGCACCAGGACGGCGTCGTCGCCCAGGAGACGCTGGCGAAGGAGGCCGAGAGCGCCCGGCAGGCAGGCGAGGACACGTTCACGTACGGACTGCTCATCGGGATCGAGCGGAGCACCGCCGAACGGGCACACGCCGAGTTCCCCAGAGTCTGGGCAGAGACCCTCAAGGCGGTTAAGAAGGTTCTATGAGGAACCTTCCCACCATCCCCTTCGAGCGCGGCAGCCTGCTCGACGTCCCCGAGGCGTACCGGGACCTGCGGGCCGAAGAGGGCATCGCGAAGGTACGTACCCGGATGGGCGACGAGGTCTGGCTGGTCACCGGCTACGAGGACGCGCGCAGCCTGTTCAACGACCCCAGGCTCGGCCGCTCACATCCGGAGCCGGACAAGGCCGCACGGCTGTCGAGTTCGGCGCTGCTCGGCGGCCCCCAGGGCGAAGTGGCCACGGAGAAGGCCGAGCACGACCGCATGCGCAAGCTGTTCATGCCGTCCTTCTCGGCCCGCAGGATGAAGGCGCTCAGGGACCACGTCGGTTCGCTCGTCGATGAGCGGCTCGACCACCTGGCCAAGCTGACGCCTCCGGCGGACCTGCACGCCGAGCTGTCGTTCCCGCTGCCCGTGCTGGTCATCTGCCAGCTCCTCGGCGTGCCGTACGAGGACAGGGAGTACTTCGGCGGCGTGTCGTCCCGCATGGGGGACATGCTGGACATGGAGAAGAGCCAGGGTGCCCGCGAGGAGCTGAGCGCCTACATGGCCGGCCTGATCGAGCGCAAGCGGCGCGAGCCGGGGGAGGACGTGCTGTCGGACCTGGCGAACGAGCTGGACGACGACGGGCGGATCGCCGCGCTGGCCGGCGGGCTGCTGTTCGCCGGGCACGAGACCACGGTCAACCGCATCGACTTCGGCGTGCTGCTCCTCCTTGCCAACCCCGGCCAGCGCGACCTGCTCACAGCCGACCCGGCTCTCGCCCCGGGCGCGGTCGAGGAGATCCTGCGCATGGTGGTGACGAGCCTGCACGGCCTGCCCAGGTACGCCCACGAGGACATCGAGATCGGCGGCCGCACGATCCGTACGGGCGAGGCCGTCGTGATACTCACGGGAGTGGCCAACCGGGACGAGCGGATCTATCCGGATCCGGATGTGTTCGACATCCGCCGTCCGCAAACCAACCCGCATCTGAGCTTCGGGTATGGCCCGCGCTTCTGCATCGGCGCCAGCCTGGCCAGGGTCGAGCTGGAGGCCGTGTTCAGCCGGCTGTTCCAGCGCTTCCCCACCTTGGGGCTGGCTGTGCCCATGGAGGAGCTGCCCCGCAGCGAGGGGAGGATCGCGGACGGCTTCGCCCGGCTTCCGGTCACGTGGTGATCAGGACGCGTAGCGCTCGACGCTGACGACGTGCCCGCCCGCCTTGTGCAGCACGGCGAAGGCGCCCTTACGCAGGTGCACGTCCTTGCCGCTCAACGCCTTGACCAGGTTGGGCAGCACCTTGCGGTGGCTGCACACGGCCGCGGGCACCGCGATGTCCCTGACCAGGGCGGTCGTCTTCTCCGGGTCGTGGCTCTCCTCGCTGAGCAGCGGCTCGAGCTTGGTCTCCGCCCCGGCCCCGGCGCCGTACGGCTCCAGGGTCTGGACGCACCGGGCGCTGGGGGAGCTGATCAGCAGCTCGGGCCGGTAGGCGGGGAGCGCGGCGGCCAGATTAGCCGCCTGGGCCCGGCCGCCGGCGTCGAGCGGGCGCAGCGCGTCGTCGTCCTGCCACTCGCTCCTGGAGCCGGCTGAGGCGTGCCGTACGAGCACGAGGGGCACGGTCTCGAGCGGCGCCGCCGGCAGCGCACGCAGCAGCCCCACGTCCCATTCGTATGTCAGCAGTTGCCTGGCCTCCTCCAGCGGCAGCCAGCGCAGCTCGTCCACCTCGTCGCCGGGGGAGAACCCGTCATCCCCGGCCACCCGCGCCACCCAGTAGTCGACCCGCTTGAGCCGGCCGGTGCTGAGGTAGTGGACCGGCGGCAACGCGCGGCCGAGCAGCACGGTCAGGCCGGTCTCCTCGCGCACCTCGCGCAGGGCGGCGGCGATCTCGTGCTCCCCGGACTTCAGCTTGCCCTTGGGGAAGGTCCAGTCGTCGTACCCCGGCCGGTGAATGACGGCGACTTCCGGGCGACTCTCCTCGCCCCTCCAGACCACGGCTCCGGCGGCGCGGAGCAGGTCAGTCATCAACGGTCCTCCAGCGGCGCGTACCGATGAGGTGGCTCTGAGGATCCTCGCCTGGATGGCGGGCCCATGTGCCATCGGAGTTCAGCCACCACGCGTTCGTGGTCTCGGCCATGGTCAGGTCCATCAGCTCGATGAGATAGGCCTTGTGCTGCGGCGACGTCACCTTGACCAGGGCTTCGACGCGGCGATCGAGGTTCCGGCGCATCAGGTCCGCGCTGCCGATCCACACCTCGGGCCGGCGGCCCAGGCCGAACTCGTACACCCGGGAGTGCTCAAGGAAGCGCCCCAAGACCGACCTTACGCGGATATTTTCGGACAAATCTGGAATTCCTGGGCGGAGGCTGCAGATGCCCCGCACCCACAGGTCCACCGGGACACCAGCCCTGGACGCCCGGTAGAGCGCGTCGATTATCGGCTCGTCCACCAGCGAGTTCGTCTTGATCCTGATCCGCGCGGGCCGCCCCGCCTGCGCGTGGGCGATCTCGCGCTCGATCCTGGCCAGCAGCCCGCTGCGCATGGAGTGGGGCGCGACCAGCAGCCGGCGGTAGGCGGAGTGGTTGGAGTAGCCGGTCAGGTGGATGAACAGGTCCGTCACATCCTCCCCGACCAGCGGGTCCGCCGTGAGCAGGCCGAAGTCCTCGTACTGCCTGGCCGTCTTGGGGTTGTAGTTGCCGGTGCCGATGTGGCAGTAGCGGCGCAGCTCGCCCGAGGCCTCCTGGCGCACCACGAGCGCGAGCTTGCAGTGGGTCTTCAGCCCGACCACGCCGTAGACGACGTGGCAACCGGCCTTCTCCAGCTTGCGGGCCCAGGAGATGTTCGCATGCTCGTCGAAGCGGGCCTTGATCTCCACGACCACCACGACCTGCTTGCCCGCCTCGGCCGCGTCGATCAGCGCGTCCACGATGGGGGACTCGCCGCTGGTGCGGTAGAGGGTCTGCTTGATCGCCAGCACCCTGGGGTCGGCCGCGGCCACCTCGATGAAGCGCTGCACGCTGGTGGCGAACGAGTCGTACGGGTGGTGCAGCAGCACGTCGCGCTCGCGCAGGATCGAGAAGATGTCGTCCTCGGCGTTGATCACCTCGGCGGGCACGAACGGCCGGTAGCTCAGCTCGCCCCGCTCCAGGTCGGCGATCGCGTGCAGGCCCGACAGATCGAGCGGCCCCTGCACGCGGTAGATCTCGTGCGGCGCCAGCTCCAGCTCCTCCACCAGCGGCGCCAGCACCTCCGCAGTGATCGTGTCCTCGACCTCCAGCCGCACGGGCGGACCGAAGCGCCGCTTGAGCAGCTCCTTCTCCAGGGCCTGCATGAGGTTCTCGGTGACGTCCTCGTCCACGTCGAGATCCTCGTTCCTGGTGACGCGGAAGACGTGGTGCTGGAGGATCTCCATGCCCTTGAAGAGCTGTCCCAGATGCGCCGCAATGACATCCTCAAGCGGGACAAATCGGTCTTTGGAGGCAGGTACGAATCGGGGCAGCTGCGACGGGACCTTGACCCTCGCGAAAACCGTGTGATCGGTCGCCGGATTACGCACCAGAACCGCGAGATTCAGGCTGAGTCCCGAAATATAGGGAAAAGGATGTGCGGGGTCCACGGCCAGCGGCGTCAGCACCGGCCTGATCCGCTCCCTGAACAGCTTGCGCAGCTCGGTGCGCTCCTCGCGCCCCAGGTCGTCCCACCTGACGATCTCGATGCCCTCGGCCGCGAGCTGCGGGCAGATGTGCTGGTGGAAGGCCGCGGCGTGCCGCCTGGCCAGATCGTCCGCGATCATGCCGATCCTGGCCAGCTCCTCGCGCGGCTTCAACCCGCTCTTGGTGCGCAGCAGCAGGCCCGTGGCCATGCGCCGTTTCAGGCCGGCCACGCGTACGCGGAAGAACTCGTCGAGATTGCTCGCGAAGATCGCCAGGAAGCGCACCCGCTCCAGAAGCGGGATCGACGGATCCTCGGCCAGCTCGAGCACGCGTTCGTTGAACTGGAGCCAGCTCTCCTCGCGATTGAGAAACCGCTCCTGAGGGAGGGGCAGGTCGTTAGGGGCTTGGAACGGTTCCGCGGACATATGGCCTATATTGCCCTGTTTGATTGAACAGAACGTTAACGCGGCCGCAACGGCTCAACCCGAAAAGTCAGCCACGCTCTACCCAATCGTCACCCAAGCCATCCCCGCTGTTCAAGCCCACCCTCGCGCCGACGTGCGCTGACGTCGCTTGGGAAGGGGGGATCAGAGCGCCGAGCCGGCGTTCGGGCACCGCTCATCCGGGCCGCTGGTACCCGCAGAGCCTTTGCCGGGGACCGTTACTCGGGGTGGTCCACCTGTTCGAGGCGGGCGGCGCGTTCGGCCAGGCGAGCCTCGCGTTGGCGGATCTTCTCCTCGCGCTCGCGAGCCTTCTCCGCCTCCTTCAGCAGCCGCTCCCGCTCCTTGAGCTCACGCACCCGAGCCTTCTCGGCCTCCTTGAGCTCCTTCTGACGCGCCTTCTCGGCCTCCCTGAGCTCCTTCTCGCGCACCCTCTCCAGCTCGCGCAGCTCCTTCTCGCTGGTGCTGCGCGCCTTGGACGCGGCGGCGGACTGCTCGCGGGTCACGGCGGTGATGGACGGGTTGGGGTTGAGCCCGGTCAGGCCGTTCCACGCCAGGTTGACCAGGTGGGCGGCGACCTCCTCGCGCCCGGGCTTGCGTACGTCGAGCCACCACTGCCCCGTCAGCGCCACCATGCCGACCAGCATCTGGGCGTACATCGGCGCGAGCTTGGGGTCGTAGCCGCGCGCCGCGAACTCGTCGGCCAGGACATCCTCGACCTGGCTGGCGATCTCGCTGATCAGGCTCGCGAACGTGCCGGTGCCGGAGGCGGCGTGGGAGTCGCGTACGAGGATGCGGAAGCCCTCGCTGCTCTCCTCGATGTACTGGAGCAGCGCCAGCGCGGCCCGCTCCAGCTTGACCAGAGAATGGGTGGCGGACAGAGCCTCGGTGATCATGCCGAGCAGCTTCTGCATCTCGCGGTCGACCACGACCGCGTAGACGCCTTCCTTGCCGCCGAAATGCTCATATACCACGGGTTTCGACACCTGTGCGGTAGCTGCGATTTCCTCGATAGAGGTCCCGTCGAACCCCTTTTCCGCGAAGAGGGTGCGGCTGATGCGGATCAGCTGCTCTCTGCGCTCGCTACCGGACATACGCCTGCGAGATCGGGGTTCGGTCACGGTCTCCATAATGACTGCCACGGATACGTGGCCGTTCATCGGCTGATCGGCTTCAGGCAATGCGCTTCGCCGCCAGCCGCTCAGGCGTCGGCCAGCGGACGTCGGACACCCAGCCGAGCCTCTCGAAGATCCGGATCAGCCCGGCGCTCAGGTCGATCTGGCCCTTGAGCGCGCCGTGCCGGGCGCAGGTCGGGTCGGAGTGGTGCAGGTTGTGCCACGACTCGCCGAAGGACGGGATGGCCAGCCACCAGACGTTGCGCGACTTGTCGCGTACCTGGAAGTCCTCCTCGCCGAAGACGTGGCAGATCGAGTTGATCGACCAGGTCACGTGGTGGAGCAGCCCGATGCGTACGATCGAGCCCCAGAACAGCGCGGTCACCGCGCCCTGCCAGGACCAGGTGACGAGGCCGCCGATCACGCCGGGAAGCGCGATCGAGGCGATGGCGATCGTGCCGAACCACTTGTGCAGCTTGAGCACGTCCGGGTCCTTGCACAGGTCAGGGGCGTACTTCTCCCTGTTGGTCCGCTCGCTCTCGAACAGCCAGCCCATGTGGGCGTAGAGCAGGCCCTTGGACATGGACTTGAAGCCGGGCCCGAAGCGCCACGGCGAGTGCGGGTCGCCCTCCTTGTCGGAGAACTTGTGGTGCTTGCGGTGCGTGGCCACCCAGTCGAGCACCGACATCTCCAGCGACAGGCTGCCCGCGATGCCCATCGCGATCTTCAGCGGCCGCTTGGCCTTGAACGAGCCGTGGGTGAAGTAGCGGTGCAGCCCGACGGTCACGCCGAGCCCGGAGACCACGTAGAAGACGAAGGAGATGGCGATGTCCGTCCAGCCGAGTCCCCATCCCCACGCGAACGGCACCGCGCCCGCGATCGCGATCAGCGGCAGTCCGACGACGAGGCCGAAGGTGAACAGTTCTGCCCTGGATTTCGGCTCGGGTTCGAATTCAGGCTTAGGGGCTGGGGCTGCGCGCTCGGTGAGAACGGTCATGAACGGCCTCCAACGGCATGAATGAGGATGTATGTCCGGGCTACGCCACCGTAACCTACGCCAGCGTAAGTAAGGAAGCCCTAAGCCGTGAATGGGGGGAAGGTGACTGTCTGGCATGCAAGGTGGGTGGGGTTCGTGTCTTGCGTCGTTTAGGACGGTCTGTTATACGGGTTGACGCGCCGTGCGTCGCCGCTACCAGGAGACTTCGCCCTCGCGCCGGTGTGGGACGCAATTACGGGCGCGCGCCGGGGCGCGGGCTCGGTATCGTAGGGATGTGTCGGACGCCATGTGTCCGATCTATCCCGGATCGTCTAATCGGCAGGACAAGTGGTTTTGGTCCACTTTGTAGGGGTTCGAGTCCTCTTCCGGGAGCTGTGACCTGCTCCCGGCGAGAAAGTTCGGGTGCGGCCAGGTATCCTCACGGTGTCGGGAGGGTAGCGGTGCGGTAGCCGTACCAAATGCCCTGATCCGTCCAGTCACAGGGAGCCTCAGTCCGTGAGTGTGCCGCGCCCGGCAGCCGTCATCGTCCTCGCCGCCGGCGAGGGCACCCGGATGAAGAGCCAGACCCCGAAGGTCCTGCACGAGCTATGCGGCCGTGCGTTGGTCGACCACATGCTCGCAGCCGCCCGCGACCTCGGTCCGGAGCAGCTGATCGTCGTCATCGGCCACGCGCTCGAGCGGGTCGGCGGCCACCTGGCCGCCACCAGCCCCGACGCGCGCGCCGTCGTCCAGCGGGAGCAGCGCGGCACCGGCCACGCGGTCCGCACCGTTCTCGAGGAGGTCGGCACGATCTCCGGCACGGTGCTGGTCACGTACGGGGACGTGCCGCTCCTCCGCACCCAGACCCTCGCCGAGCTGCTCGAACGGCACGAGACCGACGGCAACGCGGTCACCGTGCTGACGGCCCACGTGCCCGATCCGACCGGCTACGGGCGGATCATCCGGGACGAGAGCGGCGCCGTGCTGGAGATCGTCGAGGAGAAGGACGCCAGTCCTGACCAGCGCGCCATCAAGGAGATGAACTCCGGCATCTACGCCTTCGACGGCGACCTGCTCGCCGACGCCGTCAAGCGCGTGTCCACCGACAACGCCCAGGGCGAGGAGTACCTCACCGATGTCCTGGCCATCCTGCGTGGCGACGGCCACCGGGTCGGCGCCTGCGTGGCCGGCGACCACGTCGAGGTCGAGGGCGTCAACGACCGGGTGCAGCTCGCCTTCGCCCGCAAGGTGCTCAATCAGCGCCTGCTCGAAGACCACATGCGCGCCGGGGTGACGATCGTCGACCCCGGCAGCACCTGGATCGACGTCGGCGTGCGGATCGCGCCCGACACCGTGATCCACCCCGGCACCCAGCTCCACGGCGAAACCGTGATCGAGGCCGGTGCCGAGGTCGGCCCCGCCACCACGCTGACCGACACCCGCGTCGGCGAGGGGGCGACAGTGCGCAACGCCGTCTGCGACAACGCCGAGATCGGCCCGGAGGCCAACGTCGGCCCCTACGCGTACCTGCGCCCCGGCACGGTGCTCGGCAGCAAGTCCAAGGCCGGCACGTTCGTCGAGATGAAGAACACCAAGGTCGGCGAGCGCTCCAAAGTGCCGCACCTGTCCTACGCGGGCGACGCCACGATCGGCGACGACGTCAACATCGGCGCGGCCGTGGTGTTCGTCAACTACGACGGGGTCAACAAGCATCGCTCCACGGTGCGTGACGGCGCGTTCGTGGGATGCGACACGATGCTCGTCGCTCCCGTGACCGTCGGAGACGGCGCCTACACGGCCGCCGGGTCCGTCATCGACAGCGATGTGCCCCCTGGCGCCATCGGGGTGGCCCGAGCACGGCAGCGCAACATCGAGAAATGGGTCTTGCGCAGGCGCGCGGGCACGAAGTCGGCCGCGGCCGCCCAGCGGGCGCTGGCCGAGCAAGAGCAGCAGGAGAGTGGGACGTGAGCAGTATCAAGCAACCGGGGGAGAAGAACCTCATGCTCTTCTCCGGCCGGGCCTTTCCTGAGCTGGCCGACGAGGTCGCCCAGCACGTCGGCGTCTCCCTGACCCCCACCAAGCTGATCGACTTCGCCAACGGCGAGATCTACGCCCGTTATCTGGAGTCCGTACGCGGCTGTGACGCCTTCGTCATCCAGAGCCACACCGCCCCCATCAACCAGTGGATCATGGAACAGCTCATCATGGTCGACGCGCTGAAGCGGGCCTCCGCCAAGCGCATCACCGTGGTCATGCCGTTCTTCGGCTACGCCCGTCAGGACAAGAAGGGCCGCGGCCGCGAGCCGATCACCGCCAGGCTGATGGCCGACCTGTTCAAGACCGCCGGCGCCGACCGGCTCATGTCGATCGACCTGCACACCTCGCAGATCCAGGGCTTCTTCGACGGCCCGGTCGACCACCTGTTCGCCATGCCGGTGCTGGAGAGCTACCTCAAGAACAAGCTCGACCTGGAGAACACGACGGTCGTCTCGCCCGACACCGGGCGCGTGCGCCTGTCGGAGCGCTGGGCCGACACGCTGGGCACGCCGCTGGCGTTCATCCACAAGCGCCGCGACCTCGACGTGGCCAACCAGGTGAAGGTCAGCGAGGTCGTCGGAAAGGTCCGCGGCCGCACCTGCGTGCTGATCGACGACATGATCGACACCGCGGGGACCATCTGCAAGGCCGCCGACGCCCTCTACGAGCAGGGCGCCACCAACGTGATCACCGCCGCCACCCACGCGGTCTTCTCCGACCCCGCCGTGGACCGGCTGAAGAACTCCCGGATCTCCGAGGTCATCGTCACCAACACGCTGCCGCTGCCGGAGTCCAGCAGGTTCGACAAGCTGACGGTCCTGTCGATCGCGCCGCTCATCGCCCGCGCGATCACCGAGATCTTCCAGGACGGCTCGGTCACGAGCTTGTTCGAGGGAGACACCTGAAACAAGTAGACTGGCACGGTTGCGCTCGTAACGCCTTCCGCTAGGGCGGGTGAGGGGGAGCGCCGACACACCGATCCTCAAGCATCCCTAGGAGATGTCATGTCTGAAGTACGTATCGCCGCCGAGACGCGCACCGTGTTCGGCAAGGGCGCCGCTCGCAAGATCCGCCGCGCCGACAAGGTGCCCGCCGTTCTCTACGGTCACGGCATCGACCCCAAGCACCTGACCCTGCCCGGCCACGAGGTGCTGCTCGCGCTCCGCACGCCCAACGTGCTGATCCACCTCAAGGGTGACGGCGTCGACGAGCTGGCCCTGCCCAAGGGCGTGCAGCGCGACCCGATCAAGGGCTTCGTCGAGCACGTCGACCTGCTCCTGGTCAAGCGCGGCGAGAAGGTCACGGTCGAGATCCCGGTCACCACGGTCGGCGACGTCCACTCCGACGGCCTGCTCGACCAGCAGCTCATGTCGGTCGCGATCGAGGCCGAGGCCACCCACATCCCGACCGGCGTCGAGGTCGACGTCGAGGGCCTGGAGGTCGGCACCGCCATCACCGCCGGCGACCTCCGGCTCCCGCAGGGCGCCACGCTGGTCGCCGACCTGGACACCGTCATCCTCCAGGTCATCGCCAAGCCGGTCGAGGCGCCGGAGGAGGGCGAGGAGGCTGCCGAGGGCGAGGTCGCCGTGGCCGCCGAGGGCGAGACCGCAGAGGCCCCCGCGGCCGAGTAACGGGTCCGATTCGTGAACGGGGTGGCCGGACTCGAGCCGCCCCGTTCCGCTGTAAGAGGTGCACATGGATCGCTGGCTGATCGCCGGACTGGGCAATCCCGGCCCCGAATACGCGGGCAACAGGCACAACGCGGGCTTCATGGTGCTCGACGAGCTCGCCGCCAGGGCCGGAGGGCGGTTCAAGGCGCACAAGAGCAGGGCCGAGGTGTGCGAGACCAGCGCCGCCATCCTGGCCAAACCCCTCACCTACATGAACCTCTCCGGCGGGCCCGTCAAGGCGCTCTCCGACTTCTACAAGATCGGCCCTGACCGGCTGATCGTCGTCCACGACGAGCTCGACGTCCCGTACGGCGCCCTCAGGGCCAAGCTCGGCGGCGGCGACAACGGCCACAACGGCCTCAAATCGATCACCAAGGTCCTCGGCACCCGCGACTACCTGCGCGTCCGCTTCGGCATCGGGCGGCCCCCCGGGCGCATGGACCCGGCCTCCTTCGTGCTCAGGGACTTCGCCACCATGGAGCGCAAGGACCTGCCCTTCCTCGTGGACCGGGCGGCCGACGTCGTGGAGTCGCTGATGTCCCGCGGCCTGGACGTCACCCAGAACGACTTTCACCGGGCTGATCTGAACATTTCTGGCCCTCCACGCTGATCCCCACATAAGTCCGTTTCCCCGGTTGCCGGCCCGCTCCGCGGCTACGATCCCTGACGTCTGCGGCCGAGAGGAATCACATACCTCTTCGTGGTTGGTATGTTACGCTCGGTGACACGGTTACGGGATTGAGCGCACCCGGCCTGACCGGGGTACGGCTGTGTGGTCTGTTATCGGAACCGCATCAGGCGTGCTTCGCCATGCCGGGGCTGCCGCCAACCAGCCCAGAGCGGGCCGTCGTCGTCCCGCAGTGCGGCCTGTGCCTGTCCGCCAGGCAGGAGCGAGAGCTGCGAGCTTCGGGCCGTCAGGCCCGAGTCGTTGACGAATGGTCACCTGGAGGCACGTGTGCGCGATGAGGGACTCATGACCGTCGTCAGTGCTGGCCACGTGGCCTCCTGGCGGGTCGGCCCGCGCACGCCGTTCTGGGTTCGCAGCTACCGGTTGCGTGCCGTGCTGGCCGACCTCTGCGGTGCGGGGATGGGGGCCGGGATCGCCTTCTACGTGCGGTTCGGCGGGTTCACGCCGTACGTTCTGCCGTATCTCCTGGTCAGCCTGGCCCTGCCGGTGGTGTGGGGGTGCGCGGTGGCGCTCAACCGGGCCTACGAGCCACGCATGCTCGGCGTCGGGTCCGAGGAGTTCCGCAGGGTCGTGCAGGCGGGCGTGGCGCTGACCGCGGGCACCGCCATCGGCTCGTACGTGACCAAGACCGACGTCGCACGCGGCTACGTCGTGCTCGCGCTGCCACTGGTCACGCTGCTCACGCTGGTCCTCAGATATGCCCTGCGCCGCTCCCTGCACCGTCGCAGGGCGGCGGGGGAATGCATGCGCAAGGTCGTCGCGGTCGGCCACGCGGCCTCGATCGAGGAGCTGGTGCGGTTCTTCCGGAGGGAGCGCCACCACGGCATGGACGTCGTGGCCGCCTGCCTGCCCGGCGGCACGCCGGGCGACCGCGTGGGCGAGGTGCCCGTCGCGGGCGACCTCAGCGACGTGCCGATCGTGGTCGAGCAGCTCGCCGCCGACACCGTGGCCGTGCTGGCCTGTCCCGAGATGGACGGCCAGGCGCTGCGGCGGCTGGCCTGGCGGCTGGAGCGCACGCACACCGAGCTGGTGGTCGCGCCCGCGCTGATGGACGTGGCCGGGCCGCGCACCATGATCAGGCCGGTCGCCGGGCTCCCGCTGCTCCACGTGGAGCATCCCGAGCTGGCCGGGGCGAGGCAGCTGGTCAAGAACGTCTTCGACCGGCTGGGCGCGGCCGCGCTCCTGGTGCTGCTCGCGCCCTTGCTGGCGGGGCTGATGGTGGCCGTTCGCGCGACGAGCCCCGGGCCCGCGCTGTTCAGGCAGA
The DNA here is from genome assembly GCF_050944675.1 of Nonomuraea sp. CA-141351. Classification (NCBI taxonomy): domain Bacteria; kingdom Bacillati; phylum Actinomycetota; class Actinomycetes; order Streptosporangiales; family Streptosporangiaceae; genus Nonomuraea; species Nonomuraea sp. CA-141351. The sequence continues at coordinate 11,368,822 of NZ_CP191982.1, read as the reverse complement.
CCAGGGTGGGCAGGGACGGCAGGCTGTTCACGATCCTGAAGTTCCGCACCATGCGGCGCGGGTCCGAGCGGCAGAAGATCACCCTGGTCAGCGACCGCGAAGGCGTGCTGTTCAAAATCAGGAACGATCCACGGGTCACGCCGCTGGGCACGCTCATGCGGCGCCATTCGCTCGACGAGCTGCCCCAGCTCATCAACGTCGTGCTCGGTCACATGTCGCTCGTCGGCCCCCGCCCCCCGCTGCCCGACGAGGTGGCGCGTTACGGTGATGACGTGCGGAGACGGCTCCTCGTACGGCCCGGGCTTACCGGGCTGTGGCAGGTCAGTGGTAGATCTGACCTATCTTGGGAGGAATCCGTACGTCTCGACCTGCGTTACGTGGAGAACTGGTCCCTCACGCTCGACCTCCAGATCCTGTGGAAAACTTGGTCGGCCGTCGCCCGCGGGCAAGGAGCATATTGATGACGATTCGCGACGACCACGCACTCGCCGCTGATCTGGCGACCGAGGCGGGTGAGCGGTTGCTGCAGGTTCGCGAGCGCATGGGTTTCGCCGACGCGTCCGCGCTACGGGCCGAGGGTGACCGGTCCTCCCACGTCTTCCTCATGGAGTCGCTGGCCAGGCTCCGGCCGAGCGACAGCGTGCTGTCGGAGGAGGCCACGCGCGAGGAGCGGCTCGACCCGCGCAGGCTCAGCGCGTCCCGGGTGTGGATCGTCGATCCCCTCGACGGCACTCGCGAGTTTTCGGAGCGGCGAGCCGGCCCCGGAAGCGGCAGCTTGCGTAACCAAGACGGGGCCGAAGGGAGCGCGACCATAAGCGCAGAGGAGGGCAGGACCGACTGGGCCGTCCACGTGGCGCTGTGGGAGAGCGGCAGGCTGACCGCGGGCGCCGTGGCCCTACCCGCCCAGGGCCGCACGCTGACCACGGCCGACCCGCCCAAGCCGCCCTCCTATGACGGGGGGCGGTTCCGCATCGCGGTGAGCCGTACGCGGCCGCCCGAGTTCGTGCGGAGGCTGGCCTACCTCGTCGGGGCCGACCTGGTTCCCATCGGTTCCGCGGGGGCGAAGATCTCGGCGGTGCTCACCGGCGAGGTCGAGGCGTACGTACACGCCGGGGGTCAGTACGAGTGGGATTCCGCCGCTCCGGTCGCCGTCGCCCTGGCCGCAGGGGTCCACGCGAGCCGAATCGACGGCTCCGAGCTGACCTATAACCAAGCCGACCCGTCACTACCCGATATCCTGGTTTCCCTACCGGAGCTGGCGACATCCCTGCTCGCCGGGATTCGGGACCTGCACCGCTAAACCGCCGGAGGAAGCTCCCATGCTCCAGCGCGACTACACGACGTCGCAGCTCGACGTGCTCGAGGCCGAAGCCATTCACATCATGCGCGAAGTGGCGGCCGAGTTCGAGCGTCCCTGTCTGCTCTTCTCCGGGGGCAAAGACTCGATCGTCATGCTCCGCATCGCGGAGAAGGCGTTCTGGCCCGCGGCCATCCCGTTCCCGCTCATGCACGTCGACACCGGTCACAACTTCGACGAGGTCATCGAGTTCCGCGACCGCCGCTCCGCCGAGCTGGGCGCGCGGCTGATCGTGGCCAGCGTGCAGGACTCCATCGACGCCGGACGCGTGGTCGAGGAGACCGGGCGGCGCGCCTCGCGCAACCGCCTGCAGACCACCACGCTGCTCGACGCGATCGAGGAGCACGAGTTCGACAGCGTGTTCGGCGGCGCACGCCGCGACGAGGAGAAGGCCCGCGCCAAGGAGCGGGTCTTCTCCTTCCGCGACGACTTCGGCCAGTGGGACCCGAAGAACCAGCGCCCCGAGCTGTGGAACCTCTACAACTCGCGCATCCGCAAGGGCGAGCACATCCGCGTCTTCCCGCTTTCCAACTGGACCGAGCTCGACGTCTGGGACTACATCAGGCGCGAGGGCATCGAGATCCCCTCCATCTACTTCGCCCACACCCGCAAGGTGTTCGAGCGCGACGGCATGCTGCTGCCCGACTCCGACGTCGTGAAGCGTGGCGACGACGAGCCGCTGTTCGAGGCCGTGGTGCGCTACCGCACCGTGGGCGACATGACCTGCACGGGCGCCGTGCAGTCCACGGCCGCCACGGTCGAGGAGATCATCGAGGAGATCGCGGCCACCCGGATCACCGAGCGCGGGGCCACCAGGGCCGACGACCGCTCGTCCGAGGCCGCTATGGAGGACAGGAAGCGAGAGGGCTACTTCTAATGGACATTCTTCGCTTTGCCACTGCGGGAAGCGTCGACGACGGCAAGTCCACCCTCATCGGACGGTTGCTCTTCGACTCCAAGGCGATCTTCGAGGACCAGTTGGAGGCGGTCGAACGGACCTCGCGCGACCGGGGCACCGAATACACCGACCTGTCGTTGCTCACCGACGGACTGCGGGCCGAACGGGAGCAGGGCATCACGATCGACGTGGCGTACCGCTACTTCGCCACGCCCAAGCGGAAGTTCATCATCGCCGACACGCCCGGCCACATCCAGTACACCAGGAACATGGTCACCGGCGCCTCCACGGCCGACCTGGCGATCATTCTCATCGACGCGCGCAAGGGCGTGCTGGAGCAGTCGCGGCGGCACGCGTTCCTGACCACGCTGCTGCGGGTGCCGCACCTGGTGCTGGCCGTCAACAAGATGGACCTGGTGGACTACTCGCAGGAGCGGTTCGAGGAGATCAGGGAGGAGTTCACGGCGTTCGCGTCCAAGCTGAACGTCACCGACCTCACCTTCATCCCGATCTCCGCGCTCAACGGCGACAACGTGGTCTCGCGCTCCGAGAACATGCCCTGGTACCTCGGCACGTCGCTCCTGCACCACCTGGAGAACGTCCACATCGCCTCCGACCGCAACCTGGTCGACGTGCGTTTCCCCGTCCAGTACGTGATCCGCCCGCAGCGGGCCACCGAGCAGGCCTTCCACGACTACCGCGGCTACGCCGGCCAGGTGGCCGGTGGCGTGCTGAAGCCCGGCGACGAGGTGGTGCACCTGCCGTCCGGGCTCACGACGCGCATCGCCTCGATCGACACCTTCGACGGGCCGGTCGAGGAGGCGTTCCCACCCATGTCGGTGACGCTGCGCTTCGAGGACGACCTCGACATCTCGCGCGGCGACATGATCGCCCGGCCCAACAACCAACCGCAGGCGGCGCAGGAACTGGAGGCGATGGTCTGCTGGATGGCCGACGGTCTCAAGCTGACGCCGCGTTCCAAGCTGACGATCAAGCACACCACCCGTACGGCTCGCGCCCTGGTGCGTGACCTGCACTACCGGCTCGACGTCAACACCCTGCACAGGGACGAGGAGGCGACGTCGCTCGGCCTCAACGAGATCGGGCGGGTGTCGCTGCGGGTCACGCAGCCGCTGTTCGTGGACGACTACGCACGTAACCGGCTCACCGGCGGCTTCATCCTCGTGGACGAGGCCACGAACGGCACCGTCGGCGCCGGCATGGTCATCGACGCCACGTAGGTAGATCTTTCCGGGGTTCGCCAACCCTTTGATTACGCTCCGCGCTAGGGTCATCGCGTTCTGTGTTCACGACGTGAAGGCTCTCCTCCGTGACCGACCGCGCGACCACCACCCGGGTCATCTACCTCGGAGGCCTCGGACGCAGTGGTACAACACTGCTCGAGAGGCTCCTGGGTGAGCTGCCCGGCGTGGTCGCGCTCGGGGAGGTAGTGCACCTCTGGGAGAGAGGGGTGCTCGCGGAGGAGCTCTGTGGGTGCGGCACCCCGTTTCCCGCCTGCCCCTTCTGGCGGCAGGTGGGGGAGCGCGCTTTCGGCGGATGGACCCCGGCGTTGGTGGGGAGGGTTCTGACGCTGCGGCACCGCGTCGACCGCACCCGCAGGATCGCGCGCATCGAGCACCCCGACCTGGCCGAGTACGTGCAGGCGTACCGGCTCCTGTACGAGGCCACCGGCGCCCGGGTCGTGATCGACTCCAGCAAGCACGCGTCGCTGGCCTGCTGTCTGGTCGCGGGCGGGGTGGACGTACGGATCGTCCACGTGGTCAGGGACCCGCGAGCCGTCGCCCACTCGTGGGCCAGGACCGTGCGTCGCCCCGAGGACGGGCGGCCCATGACCCGATGGGGACCCGCCCGCACGGCGATCCACTGGACGGCCCAGAACGCCGCTCTCGAGCTTCTGCCGAGGCGCGGGGCCCGCGTCACCAGGGTCCGCTACGAGGACCTGCTGGCCGCCCCCGGACCCACGCTCGCCTCCCTGGCACTCGGCCTCGGCCTGACGGAGCCGGACCGGCCGTTCCTCGACGATCGCACGGCCTGGCTCGGCCCCTCCCACACCGCCTCCGGCAACCCGATGCGCTTCCTCGTGGGGCGGGTCGAGCTGCGCAGAGACGACTCGTGGGTGGCGGGGTTGCTCGACGGTGACCGGCGGGTGGTCAACGCGCTCACCTTGCCGCTCAGGGCCCGGTACGGCTACCGGGAGGCACCGTGACCCCTTCAGTGTGCGTCGTGGTCCCGACCAGAGGCGACCGGCCGGCGCAACTGCGCGAGGCGGTGGAGTCGGCGCTCTCCCAGGACTACCCGGGAAGCCTCTCCGTGCTGGTGGTCGCCGACGGCGTCGCCCCGGCGCACGTCGACGTGCCGGCCTCCGTCCATGTCCTGCCGAACACGCGCACGCCCGGCCTCCCCGGTGCCAGGAACACCGGCATCGCGGCCTGCGACACCGACCTCGTCGCCTTCTGCGACGACGACGACCTGTGGCTGCCCGGCAAGCTCGCCGCCCAGGTGCGGGCGCTGCACGACCGGGGCGGCGCGTTCGCGAGCTGCGGCATCGAGGTGGAGTACGTCGGAGAGCAGGGTCGCCGCGTGCCCCGCCTGGCCGGTCGGGACTGGGTGACCGTGGACGACCTGGTCCGCTCGCGCATGGTGATGGTGCACTCGTCGACGTTCCTGTTCGAGCGTGGCGCCCTGTGGGCCGACGAGACCGCCCCCCACGGCCAGAACGAGGACTGGGATCTGGCCCTGCGCGCCGCCAAGCGGCGACCGATCACGTACGTGGACCGTCCGCTCGTCCGGGTGCGCTGGGGCGCGTCCCACTACGTCGCCCGCTGGGCGGACCGCATTGCCGGGCTCGACTGGATGCTCGCCCGGCACCCCGAACTGGCCGTGGATCCGCGCGGCGCGGCGCGGGTCTACGGCCAGCTGGCCTTCGGCCACGCGGCGCTCGGCCACCGCCGCGAGGCGACCCGCTGGGCCTTCCGCGCGCTGGCGACCCGCCCGGGTGAGCCACGCGCCCCGATCGCCCTGGCGGTGGCGGCCGGCCTCATCTCCGCGCCAACGGTCCTTTCCGCCCTTCACCGTAGGGGGCATGGCATTTGACTCCGCCCAGAACCACCACCTCACCTGTTCCACCCCAACGCCTCCCCGAGGACACCGTCCCGCCCATAACGCTTGGGGACGCGCCGCTTGGGGACGCGCCCCGGGCCGAGGCGCCCCGGGGGGAGGCGTCGCCCCCGAGGCCGCGCACGGGCGCACCGCCTTCGGACAGGGCGCACCAGGACTCGGCGCGCGGCGCGCACCACGGCTCGGCATCACACGATCCGGCAGGGCGGTCACCGTCACATGGGGACGCACCAGCCCAGGGCGCGCCGCTCCGGGACGTGCCGCTCAGGGGCGCGCGGCTCCGAGACGGCGCGCCGCAGGGCTCGGCACCACACGATCCGGTAGGACGGTCACCGTCACGTGGGGACGGGCCGCTGTGCGCCTTGCCCAAGGGACATGGCCCGCGCGTCCAGGCGCCCACCGAGGCACAGCCGACCACCCCGGAATCGCACCCGGCCGCAGCCACCACGGAGGTACAGCTGGCTGCGCCCACCACGGAGGCGCGCCCGGACGTGTCCACCGCCGAGGCGCAGGCGGCCAGGTCCGCTACACCGCCCTATGACGATGAGGCGGCACCGTCCGCCGCGCCGCTGCCCCCCGCCGCGCCGCTGCCCCCCGCCGCGCCGCTGCCCCCCGCCGCGCCGCTGCCCCCCGCCGCGCCGCTGCCAGCCGGACGGGCGGCTGCGCCTAGGACGTCGTCGGCTGCTGGTCGGGCGGCTGCGTCTGGGATGTCGTCGGCTGTCGGGCGGGTGGCTGTGCCTACGACGCCGTCCGCCGAGTGGATGGCCGGAGGGACGGCGGCGGGGCGCGGTGGGACGCGCTCGCCGTACCCCACGGCCGCTGCCACCGGTCATCGACGCGGTCCGAGCGCCCACACGCCGCGCACGGACAAGCACCCGAGCCCCCAGGCGCCCACCGCCGGCCAGGGACGCGCGTGGGCGGCGGTCGCCGGTGGGCGGCGGGTGCAGGTGGGTGGGATCGGGGTGGATGCGCTCACCGAGGACGAGGTGGTCCGGCGGGTGGGGGACGAGCTGGAAGCGGGGAGAGGCGGGCGGATCGTCACCCCGAACATCGACATATGCCGGGCAGCCGCCAAAGACCCCGAGCTCAAAGAGCTGGTGTGCAGTGCGGAGCTGGTGGTGACCGACGGGATGCCCCTGGTGTGGGCGGCCAGGTTGCTCGGCACCCCGGTGCCGGAGCGGGTCACGGGCGCGGACCTCATCTGGTCGCTCAGCAAGCTCGCCGCCCGCCGTGGCTGGCCCGTCTACCTGCTCGGCGGCCCTCCAGGCGTGGCACGGAGGGCCGCGGACGAGCTCACGAGCTGCCACCCGCGGCTGAAGGTGTGCGGGGTCCACGCGCCGCCCTACCACTTCGACGTCACTCCCGAGGGCAGTGCGAGGGTCCGGAGGAGGGTGGTCGCCGCGCGGCCGCGGCTGGTGTTCGTCGGGCTGGGCTTCCCCCGCCAGGACCGGCTCATCGCCGACCTGAGGGAGGAACTGCCGGAGGCGTGGTTCCTGGGATGCGGGGCGGCGATCGCGTTCGCCGCCGGCTCGGTCTCCAGGGCGCCGGGATGGATGCGACGGACAGGGCTGGAGTGGGCGTACCGGCTGGGCTGCGAGCCGGGGCGGCTGGCGCGCCGTTACCTGGTGGACGACCTGCCGTTCGCGGCACGGATGATGGCCACCTGTCTGGCCAGTCGTGTCAGGCCGTGAGGGCGCGCACGCGGGCCACGTCGTCGGAGCTGAGGCCCCGGCCGGCGTGGTCCAGCGCCCGGCGGGAGTCCATGGGCCGGAAGGCCGTGCGTGACAGGCCCGACCAGGCGAACCCCGTCCCGGCCCCGGACGCCCCCGTGCAGGCCCGCGTGATTCGGCGCTGCGCGGCAGGCGTCCAGGCCAGGCCCGCGTAGTCGTACAGCCGCTGGAAAACGGTCAGCGGGTCGGCGGCCAGCGACTCGTACGAGGCGATGAGGATGCCGGGGGTGCGGGTCAGGATCGTACGGGTCGCCCGCCACAGCGCGGCCGCCTTCAAGACACGGTCCTGGGAGCCGACGAGGGCGCGCAGCTCGAGCAGCTCCGGGTGGTCCCGGACCAGTAGGGGCTGCTCGAGCAGCTCATGGAAGTAGACCGTCCAGCCGAGCCGCTGCCAGCTCGCCACGAACGACACCGGGTCCCGCACCAGCGCGATCACCCGGCACCCCAGCGAAGAGGCGAACCAGCCGGCGCTCAGCACCGCGAACGGGTCGTCCAGCAGCGCCCGCCGGCCCGTCAGACGGCCGAAGGAGAAGGCGGTGCCGTAGCGGAGCAGCCTCGCCAGGTCGTACGGGGAGCGGTTCGCGCGCAGCTCGGAGAGCCAGCGGTAGCGCAGCGCCACGGTGTCGCGGAAGGCGGGCAGCCAGTCGGCGGCGTTGTCGTCGCAGATGTACTGGAACCTGTGGGTCACGGAGGCCCTGAGCACCCCGGGGCAGCGACCTGGCGGGTGCTGCGGGTTGAGCGGCTCGTTGACGTAGACCAGGTCGCCTCCGGCGGCGAGCATCTTGCCCGTCCAGCTCGTGCCGCTCCTCGGCAGGCCCGTCACCAGCACGGGAGCACGACTACTCACACAGTGTCCCGGGTAAGCGCGCTCATGGCTTCTACTCCGTAGAGGCGGCTCGGTCGCTGGGGAGCCGCCGCCTTCCCTCGTCACTCCGGTCGCTACGCTCCCTGCGTTCCTCAGTCCAGGCGGCGGCGCTCCCTCGCGTGTTCATGGCCTCTACTCCGTAGAGGCGGCTCGGTCGCCGGGGAGCCGCCGCCTTCCCTCGTCACTCCGGTCGCTACGCTCCCTACGTTCCTCAGTCCAGGCGGCGGCGCTCCCTCGCAGGGCCTGGAGGGTGTGGCGGCCGAAGGGGTGGAGGCCGTAGTGGTGGTGGAGCTGCCACAGCGGGAGCAGGTTCTTGACCAGCATCCCGCCCGACCAGCCGAGCACCGCCCCGAACGCCCCGTGGACGGGTATCAGGGCCACGTCAAGCGCCACCGTGCACGTGATCGCCGCCACCAGGTTGAGCAGGCTCGTGCCCGTGTGTCCCGCGGCCGTCAGCACCACGTCCACCATCCCGCAGGCTGTGGCCACCATCATCGTGCCGGCCAGCACCAGCGCCACCGGCTCAGCGGACCCGTACGAGGGCCCGAACAGCCCCAGCAGCCACGGCGCCAGCGCCGCGTACGCCAGCCACACCGGCCACGTCAGCAGCACCAGCCAGGCAGTGGCGGTCTGGTACAGCTGCGCGGCCCGTGCCCGCTCCCCGTTCGCGAGCGCCGTGACCAGGCGAGCCTGTACGGCCTGCGCCAGCCCCTGGTTCGCGAGCTGCCCGACCACCTTGAACCGAGTGGCGGCCGTGTAGACGGCTGCCTGCGCCGGACCTCCGAGCAGCGCGACGATCACGATGTCCAGCCGCTGGAACACCGCCTGGATGGCCCCGGCCACGGACCGGGGAGCCGTGTACCGCCACAGGTCGCGCCCCGTGCCGGGCAGGTACGGCGTCCGCGGCGCGCGCCCACGCAGCCCGGCCCAGGCCAGGACCACGGCCGGCACGTACGGCGCCCCCCAGGCCAGCGGCAACCACGAGGCCGCGTCCGCCGCGCAGACCATGGCCACCAGCACGAGCTGGGAGCAAGGCACCAGCACCCCGTCCACGACGACCGTGGGCCGCATGGCCCCGAACCCCCGGGTGGCGGCCAGCAGCACATCACCCACCACCATGACCGGCAGCAGCGCGGCCACCGGGCCCAGCCGCGGGTACAGGATCATCCCCGCCAGGCAGGAGGCCACCACGCAGGGCACGAGGGCTGCCCGGATATATCCGGAAATGCCGAGGTAGTCGTAGGTCTTCGCCCGCGCGATGAAGTACACGAGCCCGTTCCCCGCATCCAGCTTCGCGATCCCCGCCGCCATGAGCGCCAGTGCGGTCACCGCGAAGAACGCGCCGGCGTCAGTGGGAGCGAACGTCCTGGTCACGAGCATGACGAGCACGAACTGCGCGAAAGCGCCGAAGGCCGCCCCGGAGACCCCCGCGATCCCGCCCCGCCGAAGGCTCGAGGTCATCGCCGCCACGAAGGCTCACCTCCCAGCCACCGCACCAGCCGCGCGTCGTACGGCTCGAAGTGGTCCCGCAGCGCCCGCCCCAGCTCGCGCGGCATCGGCTGCGGCGAGGGACGCCCGTTGTGCCGCTCGAACAGCGGGTAGCCGAGATGCGGCACGCCCAGGAACTCCAGCACCCGGTCGTACACGGTCTCCGGCTCGGCGAAGAAGCGGTGACTGTCGAGCACCAGGATCCGCTCGCGCCCGACCAGCGTCTCCAGCCGCTCGAGCTGGTCGGCGTAGCGCCCGCGGGCCAGGTACGCGTGATGGCGATGGGAGTGGTGCAGGGAGAAGGGCGAGTTACGCAGCAGCTCCTCGGCCCCGGCCAGCCGTGAGGGCTCGAGTTCGACCGCGGACTCGAAGTGCGACTCCGTCTCGAACCCCCTGGCCAGCTCGTGCGCATGGGCCGAGTACGCCCGCTCCACCGGATCCCGTACCAGGACGATCAGCCGCACGCCGGGCAGATCGGTCGTGATCCGCTCCCCGGCCAGCGGGTGGAACAGGTAGTAGGGGGACGACTCGAACGCCAGCGCCCGCGAGCCGTACCGGTGCTCGACCAGCCCCGCGCTCATCCGCAGCGGAAAGTGGCCCTGATACCAGGACATTCCCCGCCAGTAGCCGACGTCGAAATAGTGCACGCCCTTGTGCAGCACCGGCTTGAGCAGCAGCGGATGCTGCGCCAGCGCCCGGTACAGCGAGGTGGTACCGCACCGCTGCGCCCCCGCGATCAGGAACGACGGCAGCACCCGCGCCCCCGACGTGAGCCGTCCGGTGGCGCGCGACAACGACAGCACAGACGCCTTCATGGCCCTCATGTGAGCAGCTCCTCGTGGTCGACGGCCGGGTTGAGCCAGGTCTCCGGCGGTCCGAGCGGCATGTGGCCGTCGGCGGTATGCCTGTCGGCCAGCGCGATGAGGTAACGAACGGCGGTCTGCCTGGCCACCGCCGCCGACAACCCCAGGGGCGCGAGCTCGCGTACGGCCCGTGCCACGCATGCCCGCGCCGCGACCGGCGGAGCCATCGAGCGCAGCGCCCGCTGGAAGAAGTGGTGTACGAGGTCGAAGCCGTAGGGGACGCCGATCTCGTACCGCTCCCAGTCCCACACCAGTAGCCGCCCGTCGGGGGACGGGCACATGTTCCAGGGCGCGAGGTCCCCGTGCCAGGCCGCGCACGGACCCCCGGTGCCCGCGATCTCCTTGACCGCCTCGAGCAGCAGCGGCCGGGGCACCCGGCCGCGCCGCACCCGCAGCGGCGACAGCGCCAGCACCGCCAGCCCGCGCCAGACGCCGTGGTGGAGCACGGCCGGCACGGCGACGGTGGCCAGCGGGAGCCCGGCCAGCCTGCGCAGTGCCGCCGCCTCCGTGGTGATCAGCGAGCTCGCCCGCGCGCTGTCGCCGATCTTCACGAACGCCAGCCGCCGCCCGCCCGAGCAGGCCTCCAGGATGGGCTTCCGGTTGGCCCGCCGCGCCGGACGCACGTGCAGGACGGTCTCGACGGGCCCTCCGAAGACCTCGCTCAGGTACGCGGCGATGGACCCCTCGCCCGGCACCATGACCGAGGACCACGGATGCCACCAGCGGCGCGGCACCAGCCGCCGGGGCACGGCCGCGTGTGGCAGCACGGTGTACGCCCGGGGCGACCCCGGCCCCGGATACAGCAGCCGCACGGTCTCCGCGAGATAGCCGAGCCGGATGGCGGCGTCGTTCACGAGACGTCTCCCAGATGGTTGCGCCACAGCAGGGCGAACGAGATGAGATACAGGCTGAGCGGCGTGACCAGCCCGTCGTAGATGAACATGTAGAGCAGCACCAGCCCCATCACCAGCACCCCGGCCAGCCCGATGGGGCTGCGGTCTCCCCAGTGGCGTCGGATCGCACCCAGGAAGAACGCCACGTAGAGCGCCGCCCCGGTGAACCCCTGCGTGATGATCAGCAGCCAGAGCTGCCCGTCGCTGCCCAGCGGCGGGTGCCCGCAGCCCTCGCACCACTGGGTCCTGCCCGTGGTGATCGTGCGATGGTTGCCCATGGCGTTGCGCGTGTTGCCGTAGCCGATGATCGGCGAGTGCGCGGCGGCCGCGACCGTGGCCGACACGGTGAAGGCCCTGATGTCGTTCGAGTGCGGTTTGTCCAGCCGCTGCGCGAACAGGGACGCGAGCGGGCTCAGCGCGAACACCAGCGCCGCCACCACCGCAGCCCCGCAGAGCAGCACCCTTGCGCGGCCTCCGAGCCTGAGGACCAGGTACGTCAGGGCCAGGCCCAGGCCGATCCAGAGGCCCCGGTTGAGCGAGTACACGATGGGGATCGCGGCCAGGGCGAGCAAGACGACCACGAAGGCCTTCTGCCGCCGCCCGCCGTGCACCCACCAGCCGACCACGAACCACACCAGCAGCACCGACACGTTGCTGCCCCATGCGTTCGCCCACTCGAACGGCGCCTCAGGCCGCGGCGAGGCGAAGCCCAGCACTTTCTGTGTCTGGGCGGCGGTGGGGTGGATGAGGTTCTGTACGAACGAGTTGCCGGCCGCCCAGTCGGGCAGCAGCAGCTCGACCGGCGAGGTGAACGCGAACGAGGGGAAGAACACGCCGAGCAGCCCGCCCGCGACCGTCGTGACGAACAGCACGCCGAGCAGGCGCACCAGGCGCAACTGCGGCAGCTCGCTCTCGGTCAGGTTGCCGAGGTAGAGCACCATGATCAGGATGGCCACGTAGAGCGCCAGCCGCATGACGTAGCCGATCAAGCGCCCCGGCCCGAGGTCGCCGTACGTGTCCGGCGGCATCTCCGTCAGCATCAGCCCGCTCACCAGGTAGCCGGCGAGCAGCAGCAACCACAGCCCGAACCCGCGCGGCACCCTGATCGGCCGGCGCCGCCACAGCACCATCGCCATCGGCACCGCCAGCACGATCACCGACAGCCCGCCGAACCCCAGGGCCCACCACACCGGATAGCCGACGAGCAGTGCCGTGATCGGCCACGAGGGCCCTCTCACGTCGGCTGGCCGGGGCGCCGGGGGTGCATCGCCTGCATGGGCGTGGTCTCGGCCACCTCCAGCTCGCCGGTCGCCACGAGCTTGCCGAGCGGGGTGTGCGTGCGCGGCTCGAGCAGGGGCACGAACGACGGCAGCGCGTCGGTCGCCGTCACCACGCCGATGACCGGCACGTCGTGCCTCGCCAGCTGCCGTACGGCGGCCCCGACCTGGTCGGAGGTGACCCGGCCCAGCCCCACCAGCAGCAGGGCCGCGTCCGCCCTGGCCAGATCGCGTACGTCGGAGCCGTCGAGCACGGTCAGTGGCACGCTGACGGCCACCTGGTCGGCCTGCGTCGATTCGCGCAGGTCGGCGGGGAGCGCCTTGACCAGCAGCCGCTTGCCGGGGCACACGGCGACCACGGCGCAGGCCAGCTCGTGGGCCACACCGGGTTCGCGCGGACTCGACAGGTCGCTCAGCACGGGCAGGCCGGTCAGCCGCTCGACGTCGGCGGCCGTGCGCAGCCGCTTGTCGAGCCGGTCGCGGGCGTAGGCGGCGGCCGAGCCGGCCAGCAGCCCGGCCATGAGCCCGGTGCCCAGGTAGAGCGGCAGGCTGGGGGAGCCGGGCGCGGACGGCGGTGTGGCCTGGCTGATGACCGTGCCGGGAGTCACCGCGACCGTCCTGAGCGCGTCGTACTTCAGCGCGAGCCCGGCGGCCTGCCGGTTGAGCACGCTCTGCCGCTGGGACGCGATCGTGTGCTCGGCACTGCCCTTGGCCAGCCCGCCGAGCTGCTTGATCACCGCGTCGATGGCCGCGTTGACCTGCTTGATCTTGACCAGCACGGCCCGCTGCTGCTCGCTCAGGGCGGCCAGCGCGCTCTCGCGGCGGTTGGTGAGGTACGCCTGGGCGTACGCGCGGGACTGGTCGGCCGCGACCGTGGCGTCGGAGGCGGTCACCGAGATCCACAGCACCGCCGAGTTGGGCGGCACCGAGACCTCGACTGGCTCGGGTGTCTCGACTCCCAGCGTCGTGGCGGCGCGCTCTGCCACGACGGCGGACTGCGCGACCTGCGCCTCGGTGTCGAGGTTGAGCGGCTCGCGCTGGCGGCTGGTCACCTGGTTGGCCGGCTCCTGCGAGCCGACCGGCATGACCAGCACCTGCGTGGTCGCGGTGTAGGAGGGCGGCGTGAGCCGCATGAGCGCGAGGCCGGCCGTGCCGCCGAACACGACGCAGCCCACCAGGAGCAGCCATCGCCTGCGCAGCAGCGAAAGGTGCTCGTCCAGGTCCGTGCCTGAGCTCATTGGGGAGGGTCTCCTGGAATTGCGTCGAGATGTGCGCCCACTATAGGGCGGACGATTATCAGCCAAGCCGAATACCCAAGATTTTCTCGAGTCGGGTACAAGGTAAAGCCGTCTATAAATTGAAATGTCCGGAAAGTGCCTTCGGGCTTTCGCCTGCCGTCAGCTGGAGAGACTCGGCACACTGGCTGAAGTTCCAGGAACGACATGGCAAGGTTCAGGTTTGATAGGCGGGGGTCATTCGCCGAGGGGGTTGAAGGGCTTTGCAGCTACGGGGAATTTCTCATACCACCACGAACACCGCGGTCATTCTGGTCGTTATCGCGGTGCTGGCCGCCTGCTCCACGGCTGAGGGCTCCAACGCACGGGCGCCCGTGGCCGTCAAGGAGGCCTCTGGCACGCCGTCCTCCTGTACGGCGACCTCCAGGCTCATACCCTCATGCGGCGCCTGGTGGGGCGTCGCGCCGGAGGTCTTCACCGGTGAGCAGCTCGAGCACGCCCTGCACGGCGCAGAGGCGCGCATGGGGGCCTCCGCCGACGTGGTGCACGTCTACCACCGGGGCAGCGAGCTGTTCCCCACCAACGCGGAGATCAGGATGGCCCGCGACCCGGCCAGGCCCCGGCTGCTCATGATCAACTGGAAGCCGTCGTTCGACCGTACCTGGGCCGAGATCGCCGACGGGGCGCTCGACGCCAGGATCGACCGGCTGGCCGGATACCTCAGGCGCACCTTTCCCGAGCGGTTCTTCCTCACCCTCCACCACGAGCCGGAGAACGACGTGGACGCCTCGTCGGGCTCGGGCATGCAGGCCACCGACTACGCGGCCATGTTCCGGCACGTGGTGCTCAGGCTGCGGTCCGACGGCGTGAAGAACGCGGTCATGGTCATGACGTACATGGGGGCGCCCAACTGGGCGGCCGAGCCCTGGTTCGAGGACCTCTACCCGGGAGACGACGTGGTCGACTGGGTGGCCATGGACCCGTACGCCGACGGCAAGGTGGACGACTTCGAGGGCCTGGTGAACAAGACCCGCAAGGAATATCCGGACTGGCCGGGGTTCTACCGGTGGATGCAGGCACGCTTCCCCGGCAAGCCGGTCATGGTGGCCGAGTGGGGCGTGTTCGAGCGGGCGGACGACCGGTCGTTCAAGCGTGCGTTCTTCGAGTCGGTGCGGCGGCAGATCAAGCGGTATCCGCAGATCAAGGCGCTGCTGTACTTCGACTCGCCGCACGCGCCGCGCGGCGACACCAGCTTCGACGCCGGCACGGGCGCCGGCCGGGCGTTCAGCGAGCTGGCTCGAGATCCGTACTTCCGCGCGACGCCCGTCCCCCGGCCGTGACTATGGCCTCCACTCCGCGGAGGCGGCTCGGTCGCCGGGGAGCCGCCGCCTTCCCTCGTCACTCCGGTCGCTACGCTCCCTGCGCTCCTCAGTCCGGGCGGTGGCGCTCCCCCGCACGCGCCAGCCTGCGATGGTGACTGCTGTGGCCGCGACGAGGGCCCACACGGTGAACGTGGTGCTCGCGTCGAGCAGCTTGAGGGCGGAGGCGAGCAGCACGATCGCCAGCAGTGCCCTGATCAGGCCGCCGGGGGCGCGAGAGGAGATCCTGGCGCCGAGGTAGACGCCCGGGATCGAGCCGATGAGCAGCGAGAGCGTGAGGTCCAGCTGGAAGTCGCCGAACAGCACGTGCCCGAGCGCGGCGGAGGCGACCAGCGGCACGGCCTGTACGAGGTCGGTGCCGACGAGCTGGTTGGCCTTGAGCGCCGGGTAGAGGGCGAGCAGGGCCACGATGATCAGAGATCCGGATCCGACGGACGAGACGCCCACGACCAATCCGCCCACCGTACCGACCAGTAGGGTCGGAATTGGTCGCACGACGATCTCGTGCGCGTTCGACGCCCCTCCCCGCCCGCCGAGCCAGCTCTTCAGAGCCATGCCCGCCACGGCCAGCAGAAGCGCCACGCCGAGCGCGTACTTCACGGCGTCGGTGACCGCGAACGCGCGGGCCAGGAACACCCCGCAGAAGGCGGCCGGCACCGAGCCCGCGCACAGCCAGCCGACCAGGCGCAGGTTGACCGTGCCCCGGCGCAGGTGCACGAGGCTGCCGACCGGCTTCATCACGGCGGAGGCGACCAGGTCGCTGGAGACGGCGGCCAGCGGCGGGACGTTGAAGAACAGCATCATCATCGGCGTCATGAGCGCGCCGCCGCCCATCCCGGTCAGCCCGACCACGATCGCGACGAGGAAGGACCCGCCGATCAGCGCCCAATCGATCAACGAACCCAGCCTCCAGACCGCAGCGTCCCCAGGACCTGGGAGACGGCCGCGTCGATCGAGATGTGCGTGGTGTCGATCACCAGGTCGGCGTCGTCCGGCTCCTCGTAGGGATCGGAGATGCCGGTGAACTCGGGGATGAGCCCGGCGCGCGCCTTGGCGTACAGGCCCTTGCGGTCGCGCCGCTCGCACTCCTCCAGCGGCGTCGCGACGTGCACGAGCAGGAAGTCCGCCCCGACCGACTCGACCATTTCGCGCACCTCCTCACGCGTGGCCGCGTAGGGGGCGATGGGCGCGCAGATGGCCAGGCCGCCGTGGCGGGCGGCCTCGGCGGCGACGAAGCCGATGCGGCGGATGTTCAGGTCGCGGTCGGCCTTGGAGAACGTCAGGCCCTTGGACAGCAGGTGGCGCACGACGTCGCCGTCGAGGTAGGTCACGGTACGGGTGCCGAGCTCCAGCAGCGTGTCACGCAGGCCGCGGGCGATCGTGGACTTGCCGGAGCCGGACAGGCCGGTGAAGAAGACCACGAGGCCCCGGCGGTGCGGCGGGCCGGGAATGTGCACGGGGTCGGGGCCCGCCAGGTGCTCGGTGGCGCCGTAGGCGGTGGCGACGTGCTCGCGCAGCTCCAGGTCGATCTCGGGCTCCTCACGGGGCGCCAGGGGCACGGAGACGACGATCGTGTCCTCGGGCAGCTTCTCCTTGGCGCGGAGCGCGGCGCGTACGACCGCGGGGCCCGCCTCACCGTACGAGAGGGGGAGCAGCATGATCACCGCGTCGAGCTCCTTCGCGGTGGCGACGATCTCGGAGAGATCGTCGAGGGGACCGCGCATGGTGACGGCGAGCGCGGGACGCCCGCCGAGCTCGGCCTTGACCTCGGCCGGGGTGAGCCGCAGGCGCGCGAACGGGCCGTGCTCGGGCGCGCCGAGGCCCTTGACGGGGCCGGAAGTCAGCCCGTCCGGCTCGTGGGCGGTCACCGTGAGCGTGGCCAGCGGCAGGCCCTCCGGGTCGAGGAGCGTGACCTCGTCACCGGGCGAGACGTCGGCGGGCAGGTGGAGCGTGACGGGCGCGGGCCACGGGGTGCCGTCGGCGAGCGTGCCGCGCTCGTGCACCGCGTGGAGGTCATCGTGGCCGAGGAACCCGGTCAGCGGCTCGAACGCGCCGGACAGCAGCAGCTCGAGGTCGGCCAGCTCGCGCGGGTCGGGGGTCCACTCCACGTCTGCAACATCCCAACTATTCCGATTGAATTGGTAGGAAAGGAGTCTACCGATTGATATGGGTGTGTCGCTAGACCCGTCTTCCGTACGTCGCCGCACTTCGGTGGAGATCCCTTCGGGAGGAGATCAAGGGCCCGCGGTGGCCGAGCTGCGACGAAGCGGTTGCCGCGGGGAACAGGGCTAGAGGAGCCGGGCGAAGTGGTGCTGAGGCTTCCTGATCACCATGGTGATCTCGTCGTGGGTGGCGAGGTAGCGGCCGTTGGTCAGCTTGGCGGCCGCGGCGACCGCGGCGACGGCGATCCCGCGCCTGCGCGCGGGGCCGCTGGTGTTCCGCCCGTCGTCGGTGATCATGAGTCCACGGCTGAGGCAGAACGCGTGCATGCCGTCGCTCGAGGCCAGCGGCTCGTACACGGTCGGGAACGGGCCCGGCGTGCCGGGGGCGACGAGCGCGCGCCACAGCGGGCGGCGCAGCCACGACGGCGTGATCCGGTCGAGCAGGCCGTAGGCGGACCTGCGGTCGCGCATGCGCAGCAGCACCAGGCCCCCCGGGCGCAGCGACTGCAGCAGCCGGTCGAACACGAGCTCCGCGTGCCTGATCCGCTCGAGCAGGAACGACACCTGGATCACGTCGTACGACCTGGGCGCCAGCGGCACGCAGCGCAGGTCGCCCAGCGTCCACGACACCAGGTCGGCACGCTCCGCCAGCACGGCCCTGATCGAAGGGTGGTCCTCGTCGACCCCGGTGGCTCTCGTCTCGATCCGCTCCAGTTCCAGCGGCTCGTCGTGCGCGCACCCGGCGACGAGCACGTCGAGCCGCCTGCCGAGCAGGCCGGCCCAGTGCTCGCGGACCCGCTGACCGAAGAGATCGCCTCTTTGGGCGACCGATCGCACCTCAGACATGTCACCTACAGTAATCAACCAATTCGATTCAGTAGGGCATTTCCCTGCTAGCGTCCTGGGCCGTGAGCGATGTGGTCTATGTGGGGAAAGCCGGTGTCGACGCGGCCGCGGACCGGGGCTGGCTGCTGGGTCATTTCAAACCCCTCGGCGATCCAAGACACAGCGACGATGTGGAGATCAAGTGGGGCGTGCACCCGCCCGGCGACGAGCGGGGGGAGTGGGTCGAGGGGGAGGAGCGCACCGCCCTGCTGGTGCTGATCAGCGGCCGGTTCCGGGTGGAGCTGCCGGGCCGGAGCGTGCTGCTGTCCGAGCCGGGTGACTATGTGGTCTGGGGCAAGGGCGTCGGCCATTCGTGGTACGCGGAGGAGGCCTCGACCGTGCTCACCGTGCGCTGGCCCTCCGTGCCTGGCTATCGGATCGGTTGAGGACGACGGCGAGTACCCTTGGAGAGAACCCCCGCGACCTGACTCGGCCGGGGGTAGTCGTGTTGCCGTCGTGGGGCTGTGGGCGTATCTGATGAGTCTTTCCGGGCTACTTGACCTTGTTCGCGCCGACCCGAAGTTGACCGCCGCTCTCGAAGAGGGCGGCGATGTCGCGCTGATCGCGCCAAGCGCGCTGCGGCCGTTCGGCGTGGCCGCGCTGGCCACGCACGACCAGCGGACCGTGCTCGCGGTCACCGCCACGGGGCGTGAGGCCGAAGATCTCGCCGCGGCCTTGACCAGCCTCGTCGAGCCGAGTTCCGTGGCGGTGTTCCCGGCGTGGGAGACGTTGCCGCACGAGCGGCTCTCGCCGCGCAGCGACACGGTGGGGCAGCGGCTGGCGGTCCTGAGGCGGCTGGCGCACCCGGTCAAGGGCGACACGGCGGCCGGGCCGCTCAGTGTGATCGTGGCGCCGGTCAGGGCGCTGCTGCAGCCGATCGTGAAGGGGCTCGGCGATCTCGAGCCGACCAGGCTGCGGGCGGGCGACGACGCCGACCTCGAGGAGGTCGTCGACCGCCTGGTGACCAACGGCTACCACCGGGTCGACATGGTGGAGAAGCGCGGAGAGGTGGCCGTGCGCGGCGGGCTGCTCGACGTGTTCCCGCCGACCGAGGAGCACCCGCTGCGCCTGGAGTTCTGGGGCGACACGGTCGAGGAGATCCGCTGGTTCAAGGTGGCCGACCAGCGCTCGCTCGAGGCGGCGGAAGGCGGGTTGTTCGCGCCGCCGTGCCGGGAGCTGCTGCTGACCGACGAGGTCAGGATCCGGGCGCGGGAGCTGGCCGAGCAGTACCCGCCGCTGGCCGAGGTGCTCGACCAACTCGCCGAGGGCACGCCGGTCGAGGGCATGGAGGCGTTCGCGCCCGTGCTGGCCGGGGAGATGGACCTGCTGCTCGACCACCTGCCGGTGCGGTCCGCGGTGTTCGTGTGCGATCCCGAGCGGATCAGGGGGCGGGCCGAGGAGCTCGTACGCACCTCGCAGGAGTTCCTGGAGGCCTCCTGGATCAACGCGGCGGCCGGCGGCGAGGCGCCCATCGACCTGGGCGCGGCGGCGTTCCGCACGCTGGAGGAGATCCGCGACCACGCCGACGTGCTGGGCCAGCCGTGGTGGACGATGGCGCCGTTCGGGGGCGGGGTCGAGCTCGACGCTCAGGACTCCGAGGCCTACCGCGGCGACACCGCCAAGGCGCTGGCCGACATCAAGGGCTGGCTGGCCGACGACAAGGCCGTCGTGCTGCTCAGCGAGGGCCACGGGCCCGCGGAGCGCATGGTGGAGCTGCTCAAGGGCGTCGACGTGCCCGCCAGGCTCCAGCAGTACCTGGACAAGGCGCCTGAGCCCAAGGTCGTCCACGTCACGACGGGCCTCATCGAGCACGGCTTCATCACCCCGAGCCTGGCCGTGCTCACCCATCTCGACCTGGTCGGGCAGAAGGCGTCCACCAAGGACATGCGGCGGCTGCCGTCGCGCCGCCGCAACATGGTCGACCCGCTCCAGCTCAAGGTCGGCGACCACGTGGTGCACGAACAGCACGGCGTGGGCCGCTACGTCGAGATGGTCCAGCGCACGGTCCAGGGCGCCACCCGCGAATACCTGGTCATCGAATACGCCAAGGGCGACCGGCTCTACGTGCCGACCGACCAGCTCGACGAGGTCACCCGCTACGTCGGAGGCGAGGCGCCCACGCTCAACCGCATGGGCGGCGCGGACTGGGCCAAGGCCAAGTCCCGGGCGAAGAAGGCGGTCAAGGAGATCGCGGGGGAGCTGATCAGGCTCTACTCCGCCCGCATGGCCTCGCCGGGCCACGCGTTCGGGGACGACACGCCGTGGCAGCGGGAGATGGAGGACGCCTTCCCGTACGCGGAGACCGGCGACCAGCTCGAGGCCATCGACGAGGTCAAGCGCGACATGGAGCGCGGCATCCCGATGGACCGGCTTATCTGCGGCGACGTCGGCTACGGCAAGACCGAGATCGCGGTGCGGGCGGCGTTCAAGGCGGTGCAGGACGGCAAGCAGGTGGCCGTGCTGGTGCCGACGACGCTGCTGGTGCAGCAGCACATGTCGACGTTCACCGAGCGCTTCTCCAGCTTCCCGGTCACGCTCAAGCCCATCTCCCGCTTCCAGACCGACGGCGAGGTCAAGGGCACGCTCGAAGGGCTCAGGTCGGGCGCGGTCGACGTGGTGATCGGCACGCACCGGCTGCTCAGCCCCGAGGTCAGGTTCAAGGACCTCGGGTTGATCATCATCGACGAGGAGCAGCGGTTCGGCGTCGAGCACAAAGAGGCGATGAAGCACCTGCGTACGCAGGTCGACGTCCTGGCCATGTCGGCCACGCCGATCCCGCGCACGCTGGAGATGGGCCTGACCGGCATCCGCGAGATGTCCACGATCCTCACGCCGCCCGAGGAGCGGCATCCGATCCTCACGTTCGTGGGGCCGTACGAGGAGAAGCAGATCGGGGCCGCGATCAGGCGCGAGCTGATGCGCGACGGGCAGATCTTCTTCGTGCACAACCGGGTGGCCTCGATCAACCGCGTGGCCGCGCGGCTGCGCGAGCTGGTGCCCGAGGCGCGCATCGCGGTGGCGCACGGGCAGATGAACGAGCACCAGCTCGAGAAGATCATGGTGGGGTTCTGGGAGCGGGAGTACGACCTGCTGGTCTCCACCACGATCGTCGAGTCCGGGCTCGACGTGCCCAACGCCAACACGCTGATCGTGGACCGGGCCGACAACTACGGACTGTCCCAGCTCCACCAGCTCCGAGGGCGCGTCGGGCGAGGCAGGGAGCGCGGTTACGCGTACTTCCTCTACCCGCCCGAGAAGCCGCTGACCGAGACCGCCCACGAGCGGCTGGCCACGATCTCGCAGCACACCGAGATGGGCGCGGGCATGTACGTCGCGATGAAGGACCTCGAGATCCGCGGCGCGGGGAACGTGCTGGGCGCCGAGCAGTCCGGGTTCATCGCGGGCGTCGGCTTCGACCTGTACGTGCGGCTGATGGCCGAGGCCGTGCAGGAGCAGAAGGCCAAGCTCGACGGCGCCGAGGTGCGCGAGGAGCAGCAGGACGTCAAGGTCGAGCTGCCGATCAACGCCCACATCCCGCACGACTACGTCACGTCCGAGCGGCTGCGGCTGGAGGCGTACAAGCGGATCGCGGCCATCGCCACCCACGCCGACATCGACGAGGTGCGCGAGGAGCTGACCGACCGTTACGGCAAGCCGCCCGCGGAGGTGGACAACCTCCTGGAGGTGGCCAGGTTCCGGATCAAGGCGCGCCAGGCCGGGCTCACGGACGTCACGCTGCAGGCCCAGAACATCAAGTTCGGCCCGGCGAGGCTGAGGGAGTCGCAGCAGGTCCGGCTCGACCGGCTCTACAAGAAGGCGATATACAAGCAGGCGGCCGAGACGCTCCTGGTGCCGGTCCCCAAGACCAAGCCGCTCGGGGGGCAGCCACTACGCGATCTCGACCTGCTCAAATGGTGCGGTGACCTGGTCGAGGCACTGTTCCTCGAGCCAGCGCGGGTAAGCTAGCGGCGGTTTTCGGTCGGAAAGGGACGCACGTGAAGTCGATACGAGTGGCTGTGGCCGCCGCGGCGGTGGGCATCGCCCTGACCGCCTGCTCCTCCCCTGTGCAGGCCGGGGCCGCGGCCGTGGTGGGGAACGAGCGCATCTCGACGAGTCAGCTCACCACGGACGCGGAGGCCTACAAGGCCGCGCTGAAGAGGAACAATCTGGACGAGACGGCGCTCGGCGTGCCGATCACCCAGTACGTGTTGCAGCGGCTCGCCGACATCAGCGCGGCCAAGCAGTTCATGGCCAGCCGCAACGTTCAGGTGACCGACAAGGAGATCGACGCCAAGCTCCAGGATCCCGGCCAGTACCAGAACGCCGAGATCAACCTGCTGGCGCTGGGCGTCGCGCCGACCTACGCCCGCGAGTACGCGCGCACGGCCGTCGGGATGGCCAAGCTGCAGCAGGCGGCCGGTCAGGCCGGCACGGAGCAGCTGCGCAAGGAGTTCTCCGCGATCAAGACGACCTTCAACCCCCGTTTCGGCGTGGTGAACCCGTCGCCGTCGCAGGAGAACCCGTCGCTGTTCATTGACGCGGGCCGGTTCGGCAAGGCCGCCACCCAGCAGGCGCAGCAGCAGCAACAGCAGGGTTGAGTCGTGCCGCTGATCGTCGTCACCACCTCGCCCAGGGTCGCACCGGGCCTGCTGAGCCACCAGGCCTGGCAGGCTCTGCGCTCCGGGCCGGTGCTGACCGGCTCCGCCGCGCACCCGCAGCTCCCCTACCTGGAGGAGGCGGGGGTCTCCGTCGAGGTCGTGGAGCCCGACCCGCAGGGGCTGGCGGTGCGGGCGGTCGGCGAGACCGTCGTCTGGCTCGCGTCGATGTCCGAGAAGGACGCCGAGGACTTCATGCGCGCGGTGGGGCACGCCGCGATCGCGCTCGAGGAGCCGCCGCTGATCGAGGTGGTACCCGGCTCGTACGACCTTCCCGGGGCGCGGGTGCTCGACCTGGTGGCGGTGATGGACCGGCTGCGCACCGAGTGCCCGTGGGACCGTAAGCAGACGCATGAGTCGTTGGTGCCGTACCTGCTCGAAGAGGCCTACGAGGTGCTGGAGACCATCGAGCAGGGCGACTACCCGGCGCTTCGGGAGGAGCTGGGCGATCTGCTGCTGCAGGTGGTCTTCCACGCGCGGGTGGCCGAGGATTTCGACATGGACGACGTGGCGGCCGGGATCGTGGAGAAGCTCATACGCCGCCACCCTCATGTGTTCGGCTCCGTGCGGGCGGAGAGCGCCGACGAGGTCAACGACAACTGGGATGCGATCAAGGCGGCCGAGCGGGCGTCCAAGGGGCGCGAGTCCGTGCTCGACGGCGTGCCCATGGGGCAGCCCGCGCTCTCGCTGGTCGCCCAGCTCCTGCGCCGCGCCTCCCGCGCCGGTGCGCCCGACTCGCTGGCGGCCGCCGTGGGGCAGGGGGTGGCGCGCGAGCTCTTCGACCTGGTCCGCCGCGCCGGCGACGCCGGCCTCGACGCCGAGGCCGAACTCCGGGCCGCCGCCCGCGCATACCGCGACCGCGTCCACGCCTGGGAATCCGCCTGACACGGTTGTCGAGGGCGGTTCTCGAGTGTGGTCGAAAGGTTCACCGGGGCACGTGCCTGACCGTGCGGTGCGGCGTACGGACGTACCGATAGGCTCTGATGGCATATTGCCTTTCCGATTTAGGAGCGCATCCCGTGGCTACCATCGAGGTCGTATACGCCCGCGAGATCCTCGACTCGCGAGGCAACCCCACGGTCGAGGTCGAGGTGGTGCTCGACGACGGCAGCAGCGGCCGCGCGGCCGTGCCGAGCGGGGCGTCCACCGGCCAGTTCGAGGCGGTCGAGCTGCGTGACGGCGGCAAGCGTTACGGCGGCAAGGGCGTGGAGAAGGCCGTCCTCGCCGTGACCGACGAGATCTTCGAGGAGATCAACGGGGTCGAGGCCGAGGACCAGCGCATCATTGACCAGATCATGATCGACCTGGACCGCACGCCCAACAAGGCCAAGCTCGGCGCCAACGCCATCCTGGGCGTCTCGCTGGCCGTCGCGAAGGCCGCCGCCGACAGCGCCGACCTGCCGCTCTTCCGCTACGTCGGCGGCCCCAACGCCCATGTGCTGCCCGTACCGATGATGAACATCCTCAACGGCGGCGCCCACGCCGACACCAATGTCGACATCCAGGAGTTCATGATCGCGCCGATCGGGGCGGAGACGTTCCGCGAGGCCGTGCGCATGGGCACCGAGGTCTACCACGCGCTCAAGAGCGTGCTCAAGGAGAAGGGCTACGCCACCGGCCTGGGCGACGAGGGCGGCTTCGCGCCCAACCTGCCGTCCAACCGCGACGCGCTCGACCTCATCCTGGTCGCCATCGAGCGGGCCGGCTACGTGCCGGGCGACGACATCGCGCTGGCGCTCGACGTGGCCGCCTCCGAGTTCCACCAGGACGGCGTCTACACGATCGACGGCAAGGGCCTGTCGGCGCAGGAGCTGATCGCGTTCTACGAGGACCTGGTCGCCAACTACCCGCTGGTCTCCATCGAGGACCCGCTCGACGAGGAGGACTGGGCGGGCTGGAAGGCCATCACCGAGGCGCTCGGCGACAAGGTCCAGCTCGTCGGCGACGACCTGTTCGTCACCAACCCCGAGCGGCTCGAGCGCGGCATCAAGGAGGGCACCGCCAACGCCCTGCTGGTCAAGGTCAACCAGATCGGCACGCTGTCGGAGACGCTCGACGCCGTGGACCTGGCCCACCGCAACGGCTACAAGTGCATGATGAGCCACCGCTCCGGCGAGACCGAGGACACGACGATCGCCGACCTGGCCGTGGCGGTCAACTGCGGCCAGATCAAGACCGGGGCCCCGGCCCGCTCCGACCGCGTGGCGAAGTACAACCAGCTGCTGCGCATCGAGGAGCTGCTCGACGACGCAGCCCGCTACGCGGGTCGCGCCGCTTTCCCGCGTTTCGGGCGCTAGTTTCGAGTACCGGGCTCGCGGAGTCCTGATCCACCCGCGAGCCCCCGTACTTGAAGGGGGTGTGGAGCAATTGGCGAAGAGGCCGCAGCTGACCGGGCGGGCCGCCATCCTGGCCATTGTGGTGTGCGCGATCGCGATGAGCCTGGCCTACCCCGTGCGCGAGTACATCAGCCTGCGCCGCAGCATCGCCGAGCTCCGGGCGGAGAAGGCCAGGGTCGAGGCGGAGAAGCAGACGCTGCTCGAGCGAGACCGGCAGATCTACGATCCCAACTGGCAGAAGAAGACGGCCAAGGAGCGGCTGTTCTACTGCGGGCCGGGAGAAAAGTGCTTCGTGGTGATGGAGCGCCAGCAGACCAAGGAGCAGGCGGCCGTGCAGCAGCAGCCGGCGGCGCCGCCGTGGTACGAGACGCTCTGGGAGTCGGTGGAGGCCGCCGACAAGGGCACAGGGCGCCGGGCCGTGACGGGGAAGGAAAGTGTTGGACAGTAAGGACGTCGAGACAGTGCGACGGCAGCTCGGGCGGCCGCCCAGGGGGCTGCGCGCGGTGGCGCATCGCTGCCCGTGCGGCAACCCCGACGTGGTGGAGACCGCGCCGCGGCTGCCCGACGGCTCGCCCTTCCCGACTCTCTACTACCTGACCTGTCCCAAGGCGGCCTCGGCCATCGGCACGCTGGAAGGCTCGGGACTGATGCGGGAGATGCAGGCCAGGCTGGCCACCGATCCCGAGCTGGCCGCCGCCTACCGGGCGGCGCACGACGACTACGTCGCCAGGCGCGACGAGGCCGCGCAGGAGCAGGGCCTCGAGCCGCTGCCGCGTGACATGCAGAGCACCGGCGGCATGCCGGAGCGGGTCAAGTGCCTGCACGCGCTCGTCGCGCACGAGCTGGCGGCGCCCGGAGTCAACCCGTTCGGCAGGGAGGCGCTCGACGCGCTCCCCCAGTGGTGGAGTGACGGACCATGCGTGTAGCCGCTGTCGACTGCGGCACCAACTCCGTACGCCTGCTCGTCGCCGACGTGGGCGACGACCTCATCGACGACGTCGAGCGGCGGATGGAGATCGTACGCCTCGGCCAGGGCGTCGACAGGACCGGCAGGCTGGCCCCCGACGCCCTGGAGCGCACGTTCAAGGCCATGCGGGCCTACCGCGAGCTGATCGACCGGCACGGCGCCACCCGGACCCGCGTGGTGGCCACGAGCGCGACCAGGGACGCGGCCAACCGGCAGGAGTTCGTGGACGGGGTCCGCGAGATCTTCGGGGTCGAGCCGGAGGTCGTGTCGGGAGCCGAGGAGGCCGAGCTCTCGTTCGTCGGCGCGACCAAGGGCCTGCTACGGCTGTCGCCGGAGACCGAGATGCCGCAGGGGCCGCTGCCCCCGTACCTGGTGGTGGACATCGGGGGAGGCTCCACCGAGTTCGTGGTCGGCTCCGAGCACGCCGAGGCCGCGCTGTCGGTGGACATCGGCTGCGTACGCCTGACCGAGCGGCACCTGAAGGACGCCGGAGACCCGCCTTCGGCGCCGGCCCTGGAGGCCGTGGTGGCCGACATCGAGGCGGCGCTCGACCGGGTCGAGGCGGAGGTGCCCGTCCACCGGGCCCGCACACTCGTGGGACTGGCCGGCTCAGTGACGACGGTCGCGGGCATCTCGCTCGGCCTGCCCGCCTACGACTCGACCAGAATTCACCACTCAAGGATTTCGGCGGAGCAGGTTCACGAGGTGACGCGGCGGCTGCTCGCGATGACCCATGGTGAGCGCGCCGAGGTGCCGGTGATGCATCCGGGAAGGGTCGATGTGATTGGCGCAGGTGCGCTAATACTTGACCGGATCGTACGACGTTTTGCGTTTTCCCAGGTCGTGGTGAGCGAGCACGACATCCTCGATGGCATTGCGTGGTCAATCGCCCGATAGCTGAAGAAATCCGGACATTTCCGGTACTTAGACTGAGTTGAGCGTGCAATCAGTATTGTGGTTAGGTAAAGAGGCATTACGGGGGCTTTGCCATATTGCTGTGCACGAAAGGTGCCGGCGTGGCGACCGTTCCCGAGCGCGTACCTTCCCTCACGGAATGGAGCACTCTCACATGAAGTCTGTTGGGTTAGCACGTAAGGCGGCGGCATTCGGCGCGTCCGCCGCGGTGCTGGCCGCCCTGGCCGCGGGCCTGGTCGCCAGCCCCGCCCAGGCGGCGACGAAGGCCGCGCCCAAGGTCGCGGTGTCGGCGCCCCGGGCGTCGGACAATGACTACGAGGGATCTTGCCCGGTCAAGGTCGACTTCTCGGCCAAGATCAAGGTTGCGGTCAAGGGCAAGACGGAGCTGGCCTACCGCTGGCTCCACGGTGACGGGTCCAAGAGCAAGGTCAAGGTGATCAAGCTCACGGGCAAGGGCACCAAGTCGGTGACGGTCAGGCAGTCCCTGACCTTCAAGGAGGACGTC
Organism: Nonomuraea sp. CA-141351; assembly: GCF_050944675.1. NCBI lineage: Bacteria > Bacillati > Actinomycetota > Actinomycetes > Streptosporangiales > Streptosporangiaceae > Nonomuraea > Nonomuraea sp. CA-141351. The sequence goes on along the minus strand of NZ_CP191982.1, from coordinate 11,341,274 downwards.
AAGGGCTGGGAGGCCGTCCAGGTCCTCGGTCCGAAGAAGGCCACCTCCAAGAAGGGCTACTTCTCCGTCACCTGCCAGGAGCCGAAGGAGGTGCGCTCGCACCTCGACCCGACGGTGACGGCCCGCGCTTGGGCCAGCCCCGACTCGTACGTCGGCTCCTGCACCCCCGGCGACAAGATCGACTTCGTCGGCCTGATCGAGGCCAACACCCCGACGTGGGTCCGTTACCGCTGGGTTCTCAACGGTGACGTGGTCGACTACGGCAAGGTCAAGGTTCGTGACACGCGCAAGGTCGGCTTCGGCATCTCCCCGCGTCACAGCCAGCGCGGCTGGGCGCAGCTGGAGGTCCTGAGCCCCGACGCCACCTCCTCCAACCGGGCCTACTACCGGGTCTGGTGCAAGGACGAGGCTCCGGCCGCCAAGGTCTCCGCCTCCACCACGGTGTCGACGACCGCGGGCAGCTGCACGCTCAACGCTCTGGGCAGCATCACCTCGACCGGTAGCGGCCGGGTCTCCTGGACCTGGTCCGTGAACGGCACGGCGGTCTCCAGCGGCGCCGAGTACTTCGGCTCGGACGGCGGCACGAGGAGCGTTGACTCGCTCTCCAAGGCGCTGACCGGCGACGACGCCAAGGGCGGCACCGTGACGCTGTCGGTCACGGGTCCGGACAACAGTGACACGGTCACCAAGTCCTACGCCCCGTGCGCGGCTCCGGCCGCGGCTCCGGCGACCTCGGCTCCGGCTTCCAGCTGAGCGTGAGTGACTGACTGAGAGCCGGACGGCACCCTCGGGCGCCGTCCGGTTTTCTTGTTGCCGCTATTGTGTTTTGCGCAGTAGTGTTCTTTACGTGGATCACAGCCAGCTTCTCAAGGGCGTGCTCGACCTGGCCGTGCTCGCGGTGCTTCACGAACGCGACGGCTACGGATACGACGTCGTGCGCAGGCTCAGGGAGGCGGGCCTGGAAGAGGTGGGTGACGCCTCGGTCTACGGCACGCTGCGGCGCCTGTTCAAAGCCGGCGCACTCACGTCATACGTGGTGGCCTCCGACGAGGGGCCACACCGCAAGTACTACGGGCTCAACGAGGTCGGCAGGGGCATGTACGCCGAGTCGGCCAAGACCTGGGCCTCTTTCTCGGCCACCATGGCATCCCTGCTCAAGGAGGGACCAGCATGACCCCCGAACAGTACGCGCAGGCCGTACGGGATGCCCTTGCCGACCATCCCGAGCGGGAGGAGCTGCTCGAAGATCTCGACGACCACCTGGCCGAGATCGCGGCGGACTCGGAGCTGCCGCTGGAGGACCGGCTCGGGCCGCCGGAGGTCTACGCGGAGGAGCTGGCGGCCGCGTACGGAGACCGGCCTGAGAGCCGCAGGAGGCGCCGTCCGGACCCTTGGGCGTGGGTGCTGGGCGCGCACACCAGACTGATGGGCCAGGGGCCGTACCGGAGCCTCGCAGGCTTCCTGCCGGAGCTGCGGCCCGGATGGTGGGTGCTGCGCGGCTACCTGCTGGCCATGCTGCTGCTGGCGGCGACCGGCGACGGCGGGCTCGTCCCGCCGAACATCGCGGGCTGGGCCCTGGCCGCGGCGGGCGTGTGGGCCTCGGTCTGGCTCGGCAGGCGGCGCAGGGGACGGTTGGGCACGGGGCTCATGGCGGCGCTCAACCTGGTGGCGGCGTTGACGTTATTCGCTGGGATGGTCTCGGCCGCCTCGTACGGTGAGGACCGGGAGCCCGTCCTCATGGCGGCGCCACCGCAGGGGGTGTGGGTGGCCCCGGCCGCGTCCAGCGACGGTGTCTACAACATCAAGCCGTATGCCAAGGACGGCACCCCGCTGACCGACGTCTACCTCTACGACCAGGACGGCAAGCCGCTGACCACCAACCCCGAGGACTACGGCTACACGGTCGACCGGTCGTGCGGGGAGCCCATACTCAACCGTTACCCGCTGCCGCTGATCCAGCAGTCGGAGGCGGTCGAGCAGGGTCAGGCGACGAAGCGGACCTGCCCGACCCCCACGCCCAGTCCGAGGCAGGGCAAGTGATCGGGCACCATCGGTGTCATGAGCTTCGTACCTCCAGGCACCGGCTGGCCCGACGACCCGGCGACCGCTGACACCCCGGTCGCGCTCGACCCCGCGGACGTGCGCCGCCTCGCCGCCACCAGCGGCACCCTCGCGGAGCTCACGGCCAGGCAGTCCGTCTGCCGTGCCTGCCCCCGCCTGGTGGAATGGCGCGAGCAGGTCGCCGACGTGAAGCGGCGCGCGTTCGCGGACCAGACGTACTGGGGCCGTCCGGTCCCCGGCTGGGGTGACGAGCAGCCGCGGATCCTGATCGTCGGGCTGGCGCCGGCCGCGCACGGGGGCAACAGGACCGGGCGGATCTTCACGGGTGACCGCAGCGGCGACTGGCTGTTCGCCTCGCTGCACCGCAGCGGCCTGGCCGTACAGGAGACCAGTACGCACGCCGGCGACGGGCAGAAGCTCGTCGGCGCGCGGGTCCTGGCGTCGGTGCGCTGCGCGCCGCCCGCGAACAAGCCCACGCCCTCGGAGAAGGCCGCGTGCTTCCCGTGGATGGCCCGCGAGGTGCAGCTCGTCGCGCCGTACGTGCGGGTGGTGGTGGCGCTCGGCGGGTACGCCTGGCAGGCCATGTGGCCCGCGCTCAAGGACGCCGGTTACGAGCTGCCGCGCAGCAGGCCGCCGTTCGGGCACGGCGTCGAGGTCGAGGTCCGGTACGCCGGCGCGCCCGTCACGCTGATGGGCTGCTACCACCCCAGCCAGCAGAACACGTTCACCGGCCGCGTCACCGCTCAGATGCTGGACGACGTCTTCACCAAGGCCAGGTCACTGGCTGTGTGACGCGTTGCACCACCCCTGGATTGGATTGATCGAGTGCGCTTGACGTAAGCTTGTGAATGCTTTCACAAGCACTCCACGAGGGATGGGGCCTCAGGATGAACAAGCACATCTTGGTCGTCGGCGGTGGATACGTCGGCCTGTACACAGCGCTCCGGCTGCAGCGCAAACTCCATCGGGAGCTGCGCAGCGGCGAGGCACGCATCACGATCATCGACCCCCAGTCCTACATGACCTACCAGCCCTTCTTGCCTGAGGCGGCCGCGGGTAACCTCTCGCCCAGGCACGTGGTGGCGCCGCTGCGGCGGATCCTGCCCAGGGCGCAGATTCTCAACGGCACGGTCACCAAGATCAACCACTCCGACCGCACGGTCACTTTCCAGCCGGCACAGGGCGAGCCGCGCCAGCTGGCCTACGACGTGATCGTGATGGCCGCCGGATCGATCTCGCGTACGCTGCCCATTCCCGGCCTCACCGACATCGGGATCGGCTTCAAGAGCGTGGGAGAGGCCATCGCGCTCCGCAACCGTGTGCTGCACCTGCTCGACGTGGCCGAGTCGACCGGCGACCCGGAGGTGCGGCGCAGGGCGCTCACGTTCGTGGTGGTCGGGGCCGGGTTCGCGGGCGTCGAGGCGCTCGCCGAGCTGGAGGACATGGCCAAGGACTCGACGCGCTACTACCGCAACATCAGGCCGTCGGACCTCCGCTGGGTGCTCGTGGAGGCCACCAACCGGGTGCTCCCCGAGGTCGGCCCCGAGATGGGCAAGTGGACGCTGGAGCAGCTGCGCGAGCGCGGCATCGAGGTCAAGCTCGAGACCCGGCTGGAGTCCTGCGTCGGCGGCCACGTGATCCTCTCGGACGGCTCGGCCTTCGACGCGGAGACCCTCGTATGGACCGCGGGCGTCAAGCCCAGCCCCGTCGTGAACGACAGCGACCTGCCGCTAGACGAGCGCGGCCGGATCAAGACCACCGCCATGCTCACGATCGCCGGCACACCGGGCGCCTTCGCGGCCGGAGACGCCGCCGGGGTGCCCGACGTGACGAACCCCGGCCAGTTCTGCGCCCCGAACGCCCAGCACGCCGTCCGGCAGGCCAAGGTGCTGGCCGACAACATCGTCCGCTACCTGCGCGGAGAGCAACTGGTCGAATACCGCCACAAGTATGTCGGATCGGTTGCCGGATTGGGCCTTCATCAAGGCGTCGCCAATGTCTATGGCGTCAAGCTTCGCGGATTCCCTGCATGGTTCATGCACCGCACCTACCATCTGTCGCGGGTGCCGACGCTGAACCGCAAGGTCCGCGTCGTCGTCGATTGGACCCTGGCCCTGTTCTTCAAGCGGGAGACGATCTCGCTGGGTGAGATGGAGCACCCGCGTGAGGACTTCAGGGCCGCGGTCGCGACGACCCGCCGCTAGCCCAGGCAAGGCAGCGCCCCGGCGAGCCTCGCCGGGGCGTTTCGGCACCCCTGGTCGCAAGCGGAAGGGGTACCACGGGTGGGGCTCTCAGCGGTGACCGTGCTCGGCGTCGACCGGCCCGGCGTGATCGCCGCAGTCACCGGTTCGCTCGCCGACTGCGGAGCTAACATCCAGGACTCGACGATGACGTTGCTCGGTGGCCACGTGGCGATGATGCTGCTGGTGTCGGGCGACCTGGACTCCGCCGAGCTGCTGAAATGTCTGTGCGCGCCCGACCTCGTGGTGACCGCTTCCGCCATCGAGGCCCAGCGCCACTTCTGCGAGGAGGGAGGCGGCCTCGGTTACGTGCTGACCGTGCACGGGCCCGACCGGCCCGGCATCATCTCGGCCATCAGCGCGGTGCTGGCCGCGGACGGGGGGAACATCACCGGGATGAGCACCCGGCTCACCGGCCGCCTGTACGTGCTGATCGCCGACGTCGAGGTGCCGAAGGAGGTGGACGTGGCGGCGCTCATGCGCAGACTGGCGGCCGTCGGCACCAGCCTGGACTCGGCGATAACCTTCCGCCCCGTCGAACCGGACCTGCTGTGAGCGAGCACAGCGAGCGAACCACTGGACACAGAGGTTCGCTCACAGGACCGGCGAAGGAGGGCCTGTGAGTGGCCGGGGCGGCGGGCTTCGGGGGGTGGCCCGCGGCCGTCCGGGGACTCCGCGCGAGGTGCTCGGCGCCCCCCACCCCCTCCTGTCCGCCATGGCCGAACCGGTCGATCCGACCGCTCCCGAGATCGTGGCCGCCGCCGCCGACCTCCTCGCCACTCTGCGCCGGGAGACCTCCACGACCGGCCTGGCGGCTCCTCAGATCGGCCTGAGCTGGCGGCTGATCGCCTTTGACGCGCGGCTCCACCCCAGAAGCCGTTCGTGGGCCGGAGAGCTCGTCCTGGCCAATCCACGGCTCGCCAGGGCCTCCCACTGGGACCCCGGGCGCGAGGGGTGCGCGTCCATCACAGGGCTCACGGCAGACGTCCCCCGTGCCACCCGTATCACCGTACGTGGGCATTTGCCAGGCACGGGCGAGCCCGTCACCATCGAAGCGGATGCCCTCGAAGCCCGCTGCATTCAGCACCAACTGGACCATCTGGACGGTCTACTCTTCTTGGACAGAGTGTCTGGAGCGCTATCACTTCACCGCAGACTTCACAGTTGTGACTCTTGATGCGAAGTTGTGCTCCTCGGAAGTATGGTCTGTTTCGTATGATTGCGGCGCCCCCGTAGCCCAATGGCAGAGGCAAACCCCTTAAAAGGGTTGACGTGCGGGTTCGAATCCCGCCGGGGGCACTTGCCGTCTTCATCGCCTTTGGGTCCCTGACCTGGAGGTTTACCGCGATCGCCGGACGACCTTGCTGCGGCCGATATGGAGTTGTTATGGAGCCGCGCTCTCAGCGGCCGCAACGCCCCTGGTAGCAGGGGCTGCCGGCGTCGGCGCGATGCCGGTCGGGCCGCTCGCCGAGGGGGTGAGTAAGCTCATGTGGGCGTCGTTTGCTTTTCACCTCTGACCATATTGACAAGGCGCGGTTTCTCTGCATCTTCCGGCTTCTCCGGGGCGTTTCTTTCCGTGAATGCTCGACTACGTCATTACTGCCGGTCTTTTCGCGCGGACGGACAGTAAAAGGCGCTTGTGGCGGACCCGCCCGCCCTGGGCACGGATGATCTTGGAACGGGCCCGATGACCTTGGGAACTCGGCGACGGGCACGTTCGTTGTCATCGCTGCCGAAGTCCCGTAAGAACATGCCAGTTGACCAAGGTGCCGCTGCGCCCCGTAGGCTCGGCGTCACAGGAGGCAGCGATGGAGAGCAAGAACCCCGTATTCAGCAGGTCGCGGCAGCAGGCCGCGGGCTGGGCTGGCCCGGACCCGTCCCCCAGTCAGTTGCAGAACATGTACGACGCCCCGTCGTACGCCGTCCCCACCCGGCCCGCGTACCGCACCATGACACTCGACGACGTCGTCGTGCGCGGGTTCCTCACCCTCGGGGTGCTCGTCGTGGCCGCGGCCGCCGCGTGGATCCTCAACGTCCCGCCCGGGGTCGCCATCGGCGCCGCCGTGGTCGCGCTGATCCTGGGGCTGATCGCCTCGTTCACGCAGAGCACCAACCCGGCGCTCATCCTGGGGTACGCCGCCTTCGAGGGCGTGTTCCTCGGCAAGATCAGCTCCGTCTTCGAGGGCCTCATCAGCGGCATCGTGCTGCAGGCCGTGCTCGGCACGGCGTTCGCGTTCGGCGCGGTGCTGACGGTCTACTCGTTGCGGGTCATCCGCGTCACGCCCAAGCTCGTGAAGTTCGGCCTGGCCGCGGGCATCGCGGCGCTCGGGCTGCTGCTGGTCAACATGCTCGTCGGCCTGTTCGCCGACGGCGGCCTCGGCCTGCGCACCGACAGCCCGATCGGCTGGGCGTTCAGCATCGTCATGATCCTGATCGGCTGCTTCTTCCTGCTGCTCGACTTCGACTCGATCGAGCAGGGCGTCAGGCAGGGGGCGCCGGAGAAGTTCGCCTGGCAGTGCGCGTTCGGCCTGACGCTGAGCCTGGTCTGGATCTACCTCGAGGTGCTCCGCTTCGTCAGCTATTTCACGAGTAGCGACTGATCGTTAACCTCCGCTTCACCATCGAGGGCCTCGCCATCACGGCGGGGCCCTCGCCGTATGCGACCGAAAATCTACGTGCCGTCACGAAATGATGCCTGGTTAGGGGGTTGCCATTCGGACGTAGGTGTTGCAGTGTCGAGCCAAAGGACTCGTTATCCGCCGGAGGTGCCCATGTCCTTGAACCACTCACCGGAGACGCAGACAAAGCTGATCGCAAGGGTCCCATCCATCACGGGACGCGAACTCCCAGAGTGGTTCCAAGCCATCGACAACGGCCCGGCTTTCTTGAGGTGCGATGAGCGGGCCAACTGGCTTGCCGACGAGCACGGGCTGTCCCACGGCTACGCCGCCGCGATCGTTCACGAACACGAGCGGTACCGCCGTAACCGCATGGGCTTCATCTAAGCCCATCCATCCCCGCGCCCGTGCTCGAAGCGCGGGCGCGCCATCATGGCTGGATGGATCTCGACAAGGCACTCGCCTTCCTCCGCACCAACCACCACGCCATCCTCCTCACCAGGCATCGCGATGGGCGCCCGCAGATGTCTCCGGTGACCGCGGGAGTGGCGGGTGACCAGATCGTCATCAGCACCCGGGAGACGGCCGTCAAGGTGCGCAACGTCCGCCGCGACCCGCACGTCTCGCTCTGCGTCTTCACGAGCGCCTTCTACGGCGACTGGATCCAGGTGGACGGCACGGCCGACGTCCTCTCCCTCCCGGAGGCCATGGAGGGGCTGGTCTCGTACTACCGCGACATTTCGGGCGAGCACCCGGACTGGGACGACTACCGCGCCGCCATGATCCGCGAACGCCGCCTCCTCCTCCGCATCACCCCAACCCACGCCGGCCCCGACTTCCGCGGCTGACCGAACCCACACCGCCGCACGAGCGGCCGTCTTGGCCTCGGCGCGAACGGCGCGTCCGCAGGTCGGTGCCGCACGTCGGCGGGGAAACGCATCCGCGCCACCGCCGGTCCTCGGTACGGGGTCGGCGGGTGCGGCGCGGGTTCATGTGACGGCGCGCCGGGCTTGCGCACGCGCCGACGACGGACGTAGGACGGGCCGCACGTCGGCGGGGAGGCGCGTCCGTCCCGCCGTCCGTCTTCGGCGCCGGGTCCGCGGCCCGGTACGGCGGCTCTGCGGGGCGGGTGCGGGCACACGACGGTGGGCCGGCGCCGGACGCATTGCGACGCCGCACTGCCCAGGGCGCCGGGTCGGTGGGATGTGGTGCGGTGGTGCTCGGCGCAACGCGTACGGCGCCCGGGGTGGGCCACGGTAACCGGGCAATCATGGGCTCGCGTAACGGCGCCCAGCCGGTGAAGGGTCAGAGGGCGTTTCCTGGAGGGCCGCCAGCCGAAGTAAGGCGGGTGGCCCGCCCGGGCGCAGCCGTAACGTATGGAGGTCTTGAAATCAGCTCAGGCGCTCGAGGATCATCGCCATTCCCTGGCCGCCGCCGACGCACATGGTTTCGAGGCCGATGGACTTGTCGTGGTGCTGGAGGCTGTTGATCAGTGTGGAAGTGATGCGCGCCCCCGTCATCCCGAACGGGTGCCCCACCGCGATGGCCCCGCCGTTCACGTTGAGCCGGTCCAGCGGGATCCCCAGATCCCGATAAGACGGGATCACCTGTGCCGCGAAGGCCTCGTTGATCTCCACGAGGTCGATGTCCTCGATCGCCATCCCCGCCCGCGAGAGCGCCTGCTTCGAGGCCTCCACCGGCCCCAGGCCCATGATCTCCGGGGACAGTCCCGTGACGCCGGTCGAGACGATCCGGGCCAGCGGCGTGATCCCCAGCTCGGCGGCCTTCACATCGCTCATCACGATGACGGCCGCCGCCCCGTCGTTCAGCGGACAGCAGTTGCCGGCGGTCACTGTCCCGTCGGGCCGGAAGACCGGCTGGAGGGTGGCGACCTTCTCGTACGTCGTCCCCGCCCGCGGCCCGTCGTCCTTCTCCACCACCGTCCCGTCGGGCAGCGTCACCGGCGTGATGTCCTTCGCCCAGAACCCGTCGGCCAGCGCCTTCTCCGCGAGGTTCTGCGAGCGCACCCCGAACTCGTCCTGGTCCCGCCGCGTGACCCCCTTCAGCTGGGCGAGGTTCTCGGCGGTCTGTCCCATCGCGATGTAGATGTCGGGAACATCGCCATCCTCGCGCGGGTCATGCCAGACCTTCCCGCCCTCGCCGAAGGCCTTGGTACGCGCCACGGCGTCCGTGAAGATCGGGTTCTGCGTGTCGGGCAGCGAGTCGGAGTTCCCCTTGACGAACCGGGACACCGTCTCCACCCCGGCCGACACGAAAACGTCCCCCTCGCCGGCCTTGATCGCGTGGAAGGCCATCCGCGTGGTCTGCAGCGACGAGGAGCAGTAGCGCGTCACGGTCGTGCCGGGCACGTTGTCCAGCCCGAGCATCACCGACACCACCCGGGCCATGTTGAACCCCTGCTCGCCTCCAGGCAGCCCGCACCCCAGCATGATGTCGTCGATGGACGAGGGATCGAGCTGGGGCACCTTGGCCAGCGCCGCCTGGATCATCTGCACGGTCAGGTCGTCGGGACGGATCTCCTTGAGCGAGCCCTTGAAGGCCCGTCCGATCGGGGAACGCGCGGTAGCGACGATGACTGCCTCGGGCATGGCCCCTCCTTTGTCGGTGCTACAGATAGAACTATATTCCGGTCCTATCCGTACATACCCGGAGCGGTCGCGGTTTGGTCGTTGACGGCGTGGATGGCCCCCTTCTCGTCGCGCCACAGCCGCCACCCGTCCTGGCTGCCCGTGAACCAGGGGGGCGGCACGACGGCGCCCTGGACCCGCTTGCCGGTGCCCAGGTCGTACTCGCAGATGGCCGCCGTCGAGTAGAAGCCCGGCGCCTGCCCGCGCAGCGGCAGCGGCTTGGGGTCGGTGACGCAGAAGGACCAGCCGCGCTCCTCCTCGACCGGCACGGACTTGCCGGTGGCCAGGTCGAACGCCGAGCCCTTGGCGTCGTGCTTGAGGAAGCCCAGCTTGTCCATCCGGTCGGGGAAGGCCAGCCACCAGCCGGAGCCGGGGACGTCGGCCGCGGTGATCTGTCCGAGCACCCGGCCGCTCTCCGATTCCAGCCGGGCGAAGCCGCCGTAGGCACCCTGGCGGTCGACGGGGCGCACAACGGGCGCGTAGCCGGGGTTGCCGCTGGGATAGACGCGTACGACCGAGGGACGCATCCAGTTGATCGTCCCGTTGTCGATCTTGACGGAGAAGAGGCCGAAGGTGGAGACCTTCTTGGTCTGCGGGTCCGTGTAGGGGGCGACGTAGCCGACCAGGTTGTCATCCGTCGCGCCGAACGCCCACCCGCCCGACATGTCGATGCCAGGGCCGAGCGCCTGCTCGATCGGCTGCTGCCACTGCAGCTTGCCGGTCTTGAGCTCGTACGACTCGATCACGGGGTTGGCGGCCAGCCTGAGCAGCAGGACCCGGGCCGGATCCGACCACTCCACCTCGGAGATGCCCGGCAGCTTCCACAGGAGCTTCCCCGTGACCGGGTCGAGCACCACCGTGCGGGCCTTGGCCAGGGCGGTGTGCTCGGACAGGCAGATGTACGGACCGCAGCGCTGCGGCCCGAACGTCGAATGCATCGGCCTGGTCCACTTCTGCGCCCCCGAACGGGCGTCGCGGGCGATGAGCGTGGCGTTCCAGCGGCCGCTCTTGGCAGGGTCGAGCGCGACGACCACTCCCTGGCCCTGGGACGTCTCCACGATCGCCGGGGTCGAGACGCCCATGCCGGGCAGGCGGCCGGCCATGGTGGCCGGGTAGGCCCACAGCCGCTTGCCGTCGCGGAGGCCGACGGCGACGGTCTCGAGCGTGCCGTCGGGCTTCATGGAGGTGGTGGCCACCACCCCGCCCGCCACCGCCATCCGGCTGACGACGTTGACCTGGGTGTTCTGCCAGGTCGGGAAGTTCGTGGTGGTGGCCGCGTCGCTGCCGGAGCAGCCGGCCGCGGCGAGGGCTCCTACGAGGGTTCCTGCGAGGGCGATGGACGGTTTCCAGGGGGGACGCTGCACGGGCAATCCACTCCAAAAAGGACGAGGAGTGGCGACTCCAGCGCGCAGAGTGACCGGCACCAGGCGCACCTCGCCCGGCCTGAGCGTCGGGCGTCAGGCCTAAGCCGAGCCTGAGCGTCGGACGTCAGGCGTCGTCGACGGTCTCGCCGAGCCTGGACGTCACACGCCGGGCGTCGTTGAGCGTCACGCCGAATCGCCGGCGGAGCAACGTCGCCCACTTCCCGTGCAGGCCCGTCGCCCTCCCGTCGACCCGGGTCGCGGTGACCTCGGTGCCGGGCTCCTCCGCGGCCGTAGCCGCCGCGAGGTAGATCGGTTGCAGTGCTTCGCCACGTGCGGGCCGCGGCTCAGGCCACAGCCCCAACGCAGCGCACACCGACGGTAGCACTGCGTTAGCGGCCTGCGCGTAACCTCGGGCAGATGGATGGAAACGATCCGGTCCGAACATTTCTGTCGGATTTGTATCGAACTCTGGCCCCAGAACGTCGGCGAACGCCACCGTACGGCCGCCCGCGTCGACCACCGCCACCGTCTGCGCCGCCGCGAGCTGGCGGCTCCAGCGCCGCGTCACCCAGCGCAGCGGCTGCGCGATCGGCCGCACCGTGCCGAGGTCGGGACAGGTGCCCACGACCACCTCGACCCCCGCGTCACGAAGCCGCCGGACGGCCTTGGTCAGATGTCGTACGGCGATCGCGGGCGGCGTCTGCGTGATGATGTCGTTGGCCCCCACGAAGATCACCGCCACGTCGGGCTCCATGGCCAGGGCCTTGTCCACCTGCTCTCCCAGCTCGGATGACGGGGCGCCGGACTTGCCGACGACGAGCAGGTGCACCGGACGCTCGGCGACCGAGGCCAGTCCGTTCGCGAGCAGCACGCCGGGGGTCTCGCTGTGGTCCGCCAGGCCGAGTCCGACGGAGGTGGAGTCGCCGAGCATGGCCATCTTGAGCGGCTCGCCGGGGTAGTCGCCGTACGTGCCGTCGGACGGCGGCCCGTCCAGCCCGTGCGGGCGCCCGATGGCCTTGCGCGCGAGCAACCCTTCGGCGATCAGCAGACCGTATGCCGTGGCACCGAGGGCAGTCAGCCCGCCCCCACCGAGCGCCGCGGCCGCGGCGATTTTGCGTGCCGCGCGCGCCATACCAGCTGGCCAGACCACGTATTGCCCTCCCTGGTCGAACTCGGCGGTAGCGTTTGCTTGAAAACTAGTCGAGGGCCTGCCACCCCCAATGGATCTCGGCCACAGACAAGCTGACCAAGCTTCGGCAAAGAAGGTGAACACCTCGGTGCGCGTTTACGATTCCCTGGTCGATCTGATCGGGAACACTCCGCTCGTCCGGCTGCACAAAGTCAACGCGGGGCTGCCCGCACAGGTGCTGGCCAAGGTCGAGTATCTCAACCCGGGTGGCTCGGTCAAGGACCGCATCGCGGTACGCATGATCGAGGCCGCGGAGGCGTCGGGCCAGTTGCGTCCCGGCGGCGTGATCGTCGAGCCGACCTCCGGCAACACCGGCGTGGGTCTGGCGATCGTGGCCCAGCAGAGGGGGTACCGGTGCCTGTTCGTGGTGCCGGACAAGGTGGCCCAGGACAAGATCGCGGTGCTGAGGGCGTACGGGGCGGAGGTCGTGGTCTGCCCGACCGCCGTCTCGCCCGACCACCCCGACTCGTACTACTCGGTGTCCGACAGGCTGGCCCGCGAGGTGCCGAACGCCTGGAAGCCCGACCAGTACTCCAACGTCAACAACCCCGACTCCCACTACCACTCGACGGGGCCGGAGATCTGGGAGCAGACCGAGGGCCGGATCACCCACTTCGTCGCGGGCATCGGCACCGGCGGCACGATCAGCGGCACCGGCCGCTACCTCAAGGAGATCTCCGGCGGGCGGGTGAAGATCATCGGGGCCGACCCCGAGGGCTCGGTCTACTCGGGCGGCTCCGGCCGGCCGTACCTCGTGGAAGGGGTCGGCGAGGACATCTGGCCGGCCACGTACGACACCAAGATCTGCGACGAGATCATCGCGGTGTCCGACAAGGAGTCGTTCAACATGACCCGCAGGCTGGCCCGCGAGGAGGGGCTGCTGGTCGGCGGGTCGTGCGGGATGGCGGTCGTGGCGGCGCTGCGCGTGGCGGCCACGGCCGCACCCGACGACATGATCGTCGTGCTGCTGCCCGACGGCGGCCGCGGCTACCTGTCGAAGATCTTCAACGACGACTGGATGGCCGACTACGGCTTCCTGACCACGCCCTCCGAGGAAGGGCTGGTCAGCGACGTGCTGGCCCGGAAGGGGCCGGGGCTGCCGGAGTTCGTGCACGCGCATCCGCACGAGTCGGTCGGCACGGCCATCTCCATCATGCGCGAATACTCGGTCTCCCAGCTTCCGGTGATGAAGGAGGAGCCGCCGGTCATGGCGGCCGAGGTGGTCGGCTCCATCGTCGAGCGCGACCTCCTCGAAGCCCTCTATCACGGCAGGCTCTCCTCCGATGACCCGATCGCCGATCACATGTCAGCGCCGCTACCCATGATCGGCAGTGGTGAACCTGTGTCGCGTGCGGTTGAAGCACTGGAGAAGGCCGATGCGGCGGTTGTGCTGGAAGACGGCAAGCCCGCGGGCATGATCACCCGGCAGGACCTGCTCGCCTTCCTGGCGAATCACTAGGGCTTTCTGATCGACTCGATCACGGTGCCGAGGCCCTCGTGGCCGCGGCCCTCGGCGTCGGCGCGCTCGAACAACGCCTTGAGCGCGCCCGGCACCGTGGTCTCCATCGCGGCCTCGGCCAGCGCCTCGACGGCGTGGCCGATGCCGACGGCCTGCATGTGCAGGGAGTTCTGACCGCCCGGGTACTCGCCGGCCTCGAAGCAGTCGGCCAGGATCTTGGCGTACCCCATGGGGCCGTCACCGCCCACCTGGGTGAACAGGTTCTGGGCGAACGGCAGGAACTCCCGCGGCGGCACCTCCGCCGTGCGCAGCAGCGCCATGGCGTGCATGAAGCTGGTCAGGCTCGACCAGAAGATCAGCAGCTGGGCCTGGTAGTACATCATCGCCAGGCCCTGGTCCGGCCCGACGTAGGTGACCTCGCTCAGCGCCTCCAGCGTCCCGGCGTGCCGGTCGAGGGCCTCCTTGGGGCCGCTGTAGAAGGTGTACGCGCCCGGCAGGCCGATCGCCGGCGGCGGGACCATGATGCCCGCCGTGATCAGCGTGCCACCGCGCTCCTCCACCCACCGGGCGGCCCTCCTCAGCGCCTCCGGGGTGTCGGAGCTGAGGTTGACCACCGTCTTCCCCTCCAGCCTGGCGTCGCCGAGGCTGTCGTACATCGCCTGGTAGCTGATCTGGCTGACCACCAGCAGCTCGCCGTCCGCCGCGCTCGCCGCCTGCCTGGCGCCCTTGGCCACCAGCGGCGCTGCCTTGCTCGCCGTACGGTTCCACACCGTCACCTCGTGCCCGGCGGCCAGGAAGGTCTCTGCCATCTTCGACCCCATCGGGCCGAGTCCCACGACTGTCACTTGACTCATGCCCCTCACCCTCGGGCACGCCGCTACGGAAATCCTTCGGCCCCGCTACGGGTTGGTCATGACGTGGTGCGTTTCGGGGTGCTGGGGCCGCTGGAGGTCTGGGCGGAGGACGGGTCGCCGGTCCGGGTGGCCGAGCCCAAGGTGCGCGCGCTCCTGGCCGGCCTGCTGGCGCACGGGGGCGGGCCGGTCTCCGCCGACCGGCTGATCGAGCATCTCTGGGGCGACCGGCCCGGCCGCAACCCGGCCGGCACCCTCCAGGCCCGCGTCTCCCAGCTCCGCCGCTCGCTCGGCGACCCCCGTTCGGTCGTGCACGGTCCCGCCGGGTACCGCCTGGCCTTTGCCGACTCCGACGCCCTGCGCTTCCGGTCCCTCGTGGAGCGGCGATCCCCCGATCTCCGTCTGCGCGCTGCCGAGCTGGACCAGGCTCTCGGGCTGTGGCGCGGGCCCGCGTACGCCGACTTCGCCGACGCCGGCTTCGTGCGCGCCGAGGCGGCGAGCCTGGAGGAGACGCGCCTGGCGGCGCTGGAGGAGCAGGCGGAAGTACGGCTGGAGCTGGGCGAGCCCGTGGACCTGGGCGATCTGGTGGCTCGTCACCCGCTGCGCGAACGGCTGGTCGCCTCGCACATGAAGGCGCTCTATCGGGGCGGGCGGCAGAGCGAGGCCCTGGCCGCCTATGGCGAGTTGCGGCGGCGGCTGGGGGAGGAGCTCGGGCTGGACCCGTCGCCCGCGCTGGCCGAGCTCCACCAGGCCGTCCTCCGTCAGGACCGGAGGCTGCTCACGCCTCTTGGGGACGTTTCCGGGCTTCGTACGAACCTGCCCGCGCCGTTGACCGACCTGATCGGGCGCGACGGTGAACTGGCCGAGGTGCGTGGGCTGCTGTCCACCTCCCGCCTGGTGACGCTCACCGGGCCGGGCGGCGTAGGCAAGACCCGGCTCGCCCTGGCGGCCGCTCCGGGCGCACCGGGCTTCCCCGACGGGGTGTGGCTGGTCGAACTGTCGGGGGCGATCGATGTGGCGGAGGCGGTCGCCGCCGTGCTGGGCGTCCGGGACGACGACGCCGTCGCGCTCGAGCCCAGGCTGGCCGGGGCGCTGGCGGGCAAGCGGATGCTGCTCGTCCTCGACAACTGCGAACACCTGGTGGTTCAGGCGGCCGGGCTGGTCTCCGCCCTGCTCCGGACGGCCCCCGGGCTCCGCGTGCTCGCCACCAGCCAGGAGCCGCTGGGCGTGACGGGCGAGCACGTACGCGTGGTGCCGCCCCTGCCCGAACCCGAGGCCGTACGGCTCTTCACGGCCAGGGCCGACATCCGGCCGAGCGAGACCGTGGCCACCATCTGCAGGCGGCTGGACGGCATCCCGCTGGCGCTGGAGCTGGCAGCCACCCGTGTACGCGCCCTCGGGGTGAAGGAGCTGGCGGACCGGCTGGATGACCGGTTCAGGCTGCTCAGTGCAGGAATGCGGGACGCGCCCGCGAGGCAGCGCACACTCCGGGCGATGATCGACTGGAGCTGGGAGCTGCTCTCCGGTCCCGAGCGCGTCGTGCTGCGGCGGCTGGCCGTACACGCTGACGGGTGCACGCTGGACGCGGCCGAGGAGGTGTGCGCCGAGCCCGGCGTGGACGTTCTCGACACGCTGGCCAGGCTGGTGGACCGGTCGCTGGTCGTGCGTGTGCCCGGGCCGCGTTTCCGGCTGCTGGAGTCCGTGACGGCGTACTGCGTGGAGCGGCTTCGGGAGGCGGGCGAGCACGACGCGATCAGGGAGCGCCACGCCCGCTACTACACCGCGCTGGCGGAACGGGCCGACCTCAGGGGGCCGGGGCAGCGCGAGTGGCTCGCCCGGCTCGACGCCGAGAGCGCCAACCTCCGGCTCGCCCTCGCAGGCCCGGAGCCGCTCCGCCTGGTCGACGCTCTCGCCTGGTACTGGTTCCTGCGCGGACGCCTCCGCGAGGCCCGCCGGTCCCTGGCAGCGGCACTGTCCACCCGCGCCACGCCTGCCGCGGCGGCATCTGCGACGGCACCTTCCGCGACGGCGGCTGAGGCGGCGCGGGTGTCGGTGTGGCTGACTGGTATCGAGATGCGGATCGGTGAGCCGGCCTCGCCGGTGCGTCATGCCGAGCTCGATCCGGCGGGTGCCGCGCTGGCCGACTGGTTCCTGAGCCACGTCCGGTGGGCTTACGGCGACAGGCAGGCGCACGAGGCGGCGGCCGAGCGGGCGCTGGCGGCGTACCAGGAGCTGGGCGATCGGTGGGGTGTGGCGGCGGCGCTCTGCCTGCGCGGCAAGCTCGCCGTCGGCCGCGGCGACCTGGCGGCGATGGAGCGGGACGGGGAGCGAGCCCTGGAGGTCTTCAGGGAGCTGGGCGACGAGTGGGGGCAGATCGAGGCCATGGACGTGCTCGACCGGGCGGCCGAGATCCGCGGGGACTACCCGAAGGCCGCCCGGCTGCGTGAGGAGGCGCTGCGGCTGGCCGAGGAGCTGGGGTTCGAGGTGTCGTTCAAGCTGGCCGCCCTGGGCAGGATAGCGATGTTGTCGGGCGACTACGAGCGGGCCGACGACTACCACGAGCGCGCCAGGAGGGTGGCGGTCGAGCAGTCGTACAAGTCGGCCGAGGAGAACGCCGTACTCGGCCTGGCCATGAGCGCCAGGCGGCAGGGCAGGTACGAGCAGGCGGAGTCGTACCTGCTGTCCCTGCTGGACTGGTTGCGGCGGGTGCGGGGGACGCCGGGGATCGCGTTCATCATGGCGGAGCTGGGCTTCGCCGCCGAGCAGCGCGGTGCCGCGGCGACCGCGCTGGCCAGGCATCGCGAAGGGTACGAGGCCGCGCGGGCGACCGCTGACCCCCGCGCGATCGCGCTGGCACTCGAGGGCCTGGCCGGGGCACTGTCGCTGGAGACGCCCGTCAACGGTGACCCCGGCCCGCGCTCACAAGGTGACGGCGCGGTGGTGGCGGCCAGGCTGATCGGGGCGGCCGCGGCCATCCGGGACGCGGTCGGGGCGCCCCTGCCGCCGGGCGAGCGGCTGGATGTGGAGCGGATCGGCCGGAGATCGCGCGCCGTCCTGGGCGGCGAGGCGTTCGAGCGGGCTCTGGGGGAGGGCTTCGAGCATGCTCTAAGGGAGGGGGAACTCGGCGACCACTTCCCAGGCGCCTTGGGCGGAGGGGCCCGCGTAGAGCCTGCCGCCCAGAGCCTCCACCCGCTCGGCCATCCCGACCAGCCCGAACCCGCCACCGAGGCGCGAGACCCGCGGGTCTGACGCGGCCCCGAAGTTCCGCACCCGCAGCACCACCGTCTGCTCGTGGCGCCGCAGGTCCGATTCGACCCAGGCGGTGTGGGAGGCGTGCTTGCGCACGTTCGTCAGCGCCTCCTGGAGCACCCGGTGCAGGGTGGTCATGACCTCCGGCGGCAGCGTGTGATCGTCCAGCCCCTGCCCGATCTCGAACGCCACCTTCGGCCCGTCGGCGGAGAACCGGTCGGTCAGGATCCGCAGGTCGGCCAGCGTGATGCCGGGCCTGCGGGCCGCGTCGTCCTCGGTACGCAGCACCGTGACCATGCGCCGCATCGAGGTCAGCGCCTCCGAACCGGCCGTGGCGATGGCGTCGAGCGCGGGCGCGACCGCCTCCGGGCTGGTCTCGGCGACCGTTCGCGCGGCCTGTGCCTGGACCACGATGCCCGTGATGTAGTGGGCGACCAGGTCGTGCAGCTCCCTGGCCAGCTCGAGCCGTTCGGCCCGCCGTACCGAATGGACGGCCTCGGTGCGGCGCTCCTGCTGGAAGCGGAGGTAGCCGCCGATCCCCGCAGCCGTCGACCACCCCGCGAACAGCAGGAACGAGAACGCCAGCCCAGCGTTGTGGTATTCGCGGCCGACGGCCTCGGCCATCAGCACGATCAGCCCCACGCATGCGAGCACCGCCGCCCGCCGGACCGGCTCCACGTGCCGCAGCACGCCGATGAGCAGGATGAGCAGCGACCCCGTCTCCGCCATGCCGGGCGCGCCCGCGAGCCCGGTGCTCCCGATCACGATCGACGTGCCGAAAGACAGGGCCAGCATGGCGCTGAACCCTTCGATCCGGTACCTGCGCCGCAGCACCACGGCCGCGATCCCGCACGCGCCGCAGAAGGGCACCAGCCACTGGAAGCTCCCGATGCCGACGGCCAGCACGAGGTCGAGCAGCAGCATCATGGCCAGCCAGCCGATCATCGCGATCTCGCTCAGCCGGCGGATCCAGTACACGATGCGCTTGGTGTCCCCCACGGCCCTGAGCCTAGGCCGGAAGTCGGACATCTCGTATCGACCGTTCGGCCGAGCCGGGTCGCCAGAGACCAATCCTTCAGCGGAGGCGGCGGCCAGGGGGCGTCGCCGATGCTGGATGTGTCGGAAGGGGACAGGAAATGGTTGCCATCGGGTTCGTGCTGCTGGGTGTCGGGCTGCTGGTCGGAGTGCTGCTCGCACTGGCCGACCCAGTGCTGCTCTCCCGCATCAACGGGGAGGCCGTGGAGGGCGGCAGCGGCCGGTTCGTCGAGGCGGATGTCGTACGGCTCGAGCGCCGCCCGGACCGCGACGAGCCGCAGGCGGCCTGACGACCTGGCTCGCGCGGGCATGGTGCGCGAGCCATCGCGGGGCCGTTGGGGGACGGCACCCCGCGCGCGGCCCGCGATCCGGAGGGGACGGATCGCGGGCCGACGTCCGTTAACGTGGCCTGTATGAGCAACGGTTTTGAGACGCTGGCCATCCACGCAGGTCAGGAGCCCGACCCGGTAACGGGTGCGGTCGTGCCGCCGATCTACGCGACGTCCACCTACAAGCAGGACGGTGTCGGGGGCCTGCGTTCCGGATATGAGTACAGCCGCTCGGCCAACCCCACCAGGACGGCGCTCGAAGAGGCGCTGGCGGCGGTGGAGGGCGGCGTGCGCGGGCTGGCGTTCGCCTCGGGGCTGGCCGCCGAGGACACCCTGCTGCGCGCGGTGTGCAAGCCGCAGGACCACGTCATCATCCCGAACGACGCGTACGGCGGGACGTTCCGGCTGTTCGCCAAGGTCCAGGAGCGCTGGGACCTGCACTACGACCCGGTCCCGCTGCACGACCTCGACGCCGTGGCGGCGGCGATGACGCAGAAGACGAAGATCGTGTGGGTCGAGACGCCCACCAACCCGCTGCTCGGCATCGCCGACATCGCCGCGCTGGCACAGCTGGCCCACGACAACGGGGCGCTGCTGGTCGTCGACAACACGTTCGCGTCGCCGTACCTGCAGCAGCCGCTGTCTCTGGGGGCCGACGTCGTCGTCCACTCGACCACCAAGTACGTGGGCGGGCACTCCGACGTGGTCGGCGGGGCGCTGATCACGAACGATCGCGGGCTGGGGGAGGAGCTGGCCTACCACCAGAACGCGATGGGGGCGGTGGCGGGGCCGTTCGACGCGTGGCTGACGCTGCGCGGGCTCAAGACACTCGGCGTACGCATGGACCGCCACTGCGACAACGCCGAGCGCGTCGTCGACCTGCTGCTGGCGCACCCTCGGGTGACCGAGGTGCTCTACCCGGGGCTGGCCGAGCACGCGGGGCACGAGGTGGCGGCCAAGCAGATGAGGCGGTTCGGGGGCATGGTGTCGTTCCGCGTCGCCGGGGGCGAGGCGGAGGCCGTGGAGGTGTGCAACCGGGCGAAGCTCTTCACGCTTGGCGAGTCGCTGGGCGGTGTGGAGTCGCTGATCGAGCATCCGGGCAGGATGACGCACGCCTCGGCGGCCGGGTCGCCGCTGGAGGTGCCCAGCGATCTGGTGCGGCTGTCGGTG
This sequence comes from Nonomuraea sp. CA-141351, assembly GCF_050944675.1. Taxonomy (NCBI): domain Bacteria; kingdom Bacillati; phylum Actinomycetota; class Actinomycetes; order Streptosporangiales; family Streptosporangiaceae; genus Nonomuraea; species Nonomuraea sp. CA-141351. The sequence goes on along the minus strand of NZ_CP191982.1, from coordinate 11,321,061 downwards.
GGGATCGAGACCATCGACGACCTGCTCGCGGACCTCACCCAGGCGCTCGCGTAAGCGTTCGAAGGCCCTCAGCCGGTCGGGACCACCATCAGGAACAGGATCACCAGCCAGATCACGGACAAGAGCCCACTGATCGCGGCGATCCGCCCGTTCTGCACCTTCGCGTCGTCCTCGGCGCTCTCGCTCGAGAGCGCCCGGACGGCGGTACGCAGGTCGCGGTCGATGATGACGAGCAGCACCGCGGCCACGATGAACAGCGTCATCGAAGCCGTCATGTACCACCTGCCGAGGAGCCCGTCGCCGATCACCGCGCCGAGCGCCAGCCCGAACACGAACACGCCCAGGGTGCCGAGGCTGTAGATCCTCGTCATGCGCTGGATGTACTGCAGCGTGGGCACGTTCTTGTTGCGGATGACGCGCGGCGCGGCCATCGTCGCGGCGGTGACCGGGCCGATCGTGAAGATCGCGAATCCGATGTGCAGCCAGAGAAGCAGGGACGACATGCCGCTGAGACTAGTCGCCGGTGATCTCGGTGGGGGACTCGACACTCTCTTTGCTCTTCTCGGAGCACCGCATGATCAGCTCTGTGGTCGCGACGGCGACGACCATCAGGACGATCAGCAGAACCGTGGCTATCATGGGCACCCCTCCTTCCCCGTGTCAGACGTAAATATCGTCCGTAATGACTAGACGTCCGTGCAACGGAATAAGTTCGGCGCGGGTAAGGTTGCTCACTGTCTTTTTCTTCTCGCCGTCAGGGCACAAGGGGGTGCCATCCGTGGCCATCAGGCACGTCGCGCCGTACACCGAGGAGTGGCTGCAGCAGCCGGCCAGTTATGTACGGCAGGTCATCGACGTACTCGGACCTGAGGTGGCGGACTGGTGGGAGGGCCCCAGCGACCCGCGCGACGCCACGCTCCGGCTCGCCGACGGGACCGCCCTGGTGTGGGACGAGGAGAGTGGCTGGCGCCTGGGCGCGTTCGTCTCGGGCGGCCGCGGCACCCACACCGAGCTGAACGGCATCCGCTACCTGGGCCACGGCCTCCTCCCCAAACCGGAACGCGTACCCTCGGCCCTCAACGACGCGAGGGCCGGAATCGGCGCCAGCTCGGCCTGGCGCCCCTGCTACCGCTCCCACCGCAACTGCCGCGACGGCTTCGACGTGGCCCTCGACTTCTACACCCGCTTCATCGACGCCTGACCCTCAACCGCACGGGCCTCCACATGGGGGCGCTACGCGCAGAGCCGGCTCCGGGCTCCTCTTACGGGGAGTCAAGCTTCCCCGAGCCCCCTTGCCGGAGGTTTCCCCACCCCGAGCCCCCGGTGGTGGGCCGGCTTCCCCATGGTCGAGGCGATTGACCGGTTGGAGGGTGGGCCGCTGGCAGGAGCAATGATCGAAACCTGTGGATCTGACGGGAAGGGGGGTACCTTCCCGAATCATCTGATCATGGTTTCGAGATAAGGGCGACGAGCCAACGTCGGTCGGGAAGGCACACCCGTGCTCACGTAGTGCCCGAACTGCCTGCCGGCGACAGTACCCTGACGGACTCCTCCTCGTTGATCGACCAGATCCTGCGTGAGGGCGCCGCCTTCTACGACTATCCCGCTATCCCGCGGAGCAGTGGGTGCATCTGCGCACCACCAACCCGGTCGAGTCCACCCGCCCAGGCCCGCTGGCGAACGGTCAACGCGCCACATCTGGTCGCCCTCGTCCGCGCCGGCGCGAGGTTCGAGCGAGGCCAGCTCGTCGAGCGACCCGACGAATCAGGAGGTGATCAGCAAGTCGCCTGACACGCTGATCCGCTGGTCTTGACTATTTCTCCGCTGGGCAGATCGCCCAGGTCGTAGCCAACGCCCGCACCGCGATCGGCGCCGACCTTCACCATCGCCGGCGCCCTCCCTGAAGGCGGAGCACCCCGATCGCCAGTCAGGCGCGAACTGAGCACCTCAGGGGACGCTCCTGGGCCCACGATCGGCAGCCGGCGCCGCAGTGAACCACACCAGCCCCCTTTGTCGTAAGATCAGGCGACTTCGTGAGAGTGGTAGCGCTGTGGACATCCGTGTGCTGGGCCCGCTGGAGGTCGTCGGCGACGACGGGCGGTCGTGTCAGATCGGCTCGCTGAAGATGCGGGCGCTGGTGAGCGCGCTGGTGCTGGCGGAGGGCCGGCCGGTGGCCCCGAGTGCGTTGATCGACCGGTTGTGGGGCGAGGAGCCGCCGGCCGAGGCGATGGCGTCGCTGCACTCGTACGTGTCCAACCTGCGTCGCCTGCTGGAGCCCGGTCGCCGGGCCAGGGCGCAGAGCCGGTTGCTGACGTTCGGGCCGGTGGGTTACACGCTGGCGATCGATCCGGAGCAGGTGGACTCGACGCGGTTCCTGCGCCTGGTCGGGCAGGCCGAGCAGGCGGCCGAGCCCGCCGAGGCGGAGCGGCTGGCGGGCGAGGCGCTGGCGCTGTGGCGCGGCGAGCCGTACCAGGAACTGGACGATCAGGCGTATGTGACCGCCGTCCGGGCGCGGCTCACCGAGGCCCGGGAGCGGGCCCGGGAGCTGCGGGTGAGCGCGGTCATCCGGCAGGACCGCCACGGCGAGTTGCTGGGTGAGCTGGAGGCCCTGACCTGCGAGCACCCCCTGCGCGAACGGCTGTGGGCGCTGCGGGCGCTGGCGCTCTACCGGAGCGGACGCCAGGGTGAGGCCCTGGAGACGCTGCGTACGGCCCGCCGGATCCTGGCCGAGGAGCTCGGCATCGACCCGGGCGAGGAGTTACGCGCGCTGGAACGCGACATCCTCGACCAATCGCCCGCGCTGTTCCCCCACCGGCCGCCACCGCCGCCCGAGCCGCGGGTGGCCGAGCGGGGGATCACCGGCCGGCAGGAGGAGCTGGCCGCGCTGGACGGGCTGCTGGAAGAGGCGGCGGCGGGGCGGACGGGGTTCTCGCTGATCACCGGGGAGCCGGGGATCGGCAAGACGCGGCTGGCCGAGGAGCTGGTGAGCCGGGCCCGTGCCAGAGGTTTCACGGTCGCGGTGGGGCGGTGCGCGGCGACGGAGGGCGCGCCGGCGTTCTGGCCGTGGGTGACGGTGCTGGAGCGGCTGGCCGACACGCTGCCGCCACTGCCCGCCGACGTGCGCGCGAATCTGCCCGGGGTCGGCTCCGCGACCGGGGCCGACCCCGAGGGCGCGAGGTTCCGCACCTACGGGGCGGCGGCACGGGCGCTGACCGCCGGCCAGCGGCCGGTGCTGGTGGTGCTGGACGACCTGCACTGGGCGGACCGGTCCTCGCTGCGGCTGCTGAGCTACCTGGCCGAGTACGTGCTGGACGGCAGGCTGGCCGTGGTGGGCACGGCACGCGACTGGCCGCCGCCGGAGGGCGCGCTGGCCGAGGCGTTCGAGGCGCTGTCGCGCCGGCAGGCGGTGCGGCTGCCGTTGTCCGGCCTTTCGGCGTCCGACCTGGCCGAGCTGACCCCGGTGGGTACGGACGTGTGGGCGCTCAGGGATCGCACGAACGGCAATCCGTTCTTCGTCACGGAGCTGATGCGTTACCTCGAAGCCGGATCGCCGGGCCGCGGCACGCTGCCGCTGGGCGTGCGGGACGTCGTGCTCGGCCGGGTGAACCGGCTGCCCGAGCCGTCCACCGAGTTGTTGCGGGTGGCGGCGGTGGCCGGGCGGGAGTTCGACGTGACGATCGTGGCCGAGGCCGCCGGGCTCGACCTGGACGCGGCGCTGGACCGGCTGGAGCCGGCCATGGCCGGCGCCCTGGTCGCGGAGGGGCGGCCCGGCCGGTTCCGGTTCGTGCACGCGCTGGTGCAGGAGGCGCTCACCGAGGTGGTGCCGGTGCTGCGGCGGGCCCGGCTGCACGCCGCCGTGGCCGCCGCGACCGAGTCACGTGTCGGCGGCTCGGCCTCCGATCGGCTGGCCACCGCCGCCCACCACTGGTTGCAGGCGATTCCGGCGGGCCACACCGCGCGGGCCTGGCGGGCGGCGTGGCGGGCGGCCGAGGAGGCCAAACGGCTGCGCGCGTACGACGTGGCCGTCGAGCTGCTGGAGCGGGCCGACCGGGTGGCCGAGGACGATCCAGGGCTGGGCCCGGCCGAGCGGATGGACCTGCTGTTCGCGCTGGCCGAGGCCAGGTTCGGGACGGGCGACTCGGTGGGCCAGGAGGCCGAGCTGACGCGGATCCGCCGCCTGGCCAAGCAGGAGGGCGACCGGCGGCGCTGGATCGAGGCCGCGACCGGGTACGGCGGCCGCATCCTGCAACCCTGGAAGGTCTACGGCGACTACGACGCCGACCTGCTGGCGGACCTGATGGAGCTGGCCGCCGACGAAGGGCTGGAGCCGTCGGCCCGGGCCCGGGTGCTGGCCTGCCTGGCGCTCCAGGCGTACTACCAGCCAGGGTGCGAGCCCGTGGAGCGGGACCGGTGGAGCGCCGAGGCGGCGCGGCTGGCCCGCCGGGAGAACGACGCGACGCTGCTGGGCCGGGTGCTGTTCGCCCGCTACTACGCGATGCTCGACCCCGACTCGGTGCGTCAGCGGCTGGAGGCAGGGGAGGAGATGGCCCGCGCCGGGCTGGAGGCGGGCGACGACGAGCTGCGCACGATCGGGGTCACCTGCCAGGGCGGCACGCTGCTGGAGCTGTGCCGGGTGCCGGAGGCCCTGGACGCGCTGGCCGAGGCGGAGCGGCTGATCGGACGTACGCACATGCCGTACCTGCGCATCATCCTGGCCTGGCTGCGGCTGGGCCTCCTCGTCAACCGTGGCGACCTGGAGGCGGCCGAGTCGCTGCTCGCGGCCACCGCCGCCGAGCAGCGCGCCACCTCGATGTGGGGTGCGGAGACCACCACGGCCGGCGCCACGTACCAGGTCGCGCTCATGCGCCTGCGCCGCGGGGCGGCGGACGCGGTGCCGCCGCCGCAGGACATCTCGCACGAGCAACTCGACCACTTCAACCGGGACGGGCTCGCCCACTACCTGATGGTCAGCGGCCGGCTGGAGGAGGCGCGGCAGGTGCTCGGGCCGTGGGAGCGGCAACCGCCGATCCCGCGCACGTTCGTCTACCTGTTCTGGCTGGTCGTCCGCTGCGAGATCTGGGCGGGGCTGGGCGACCGGCAGGCCTGCGCCGACCTGTACGAGGAGGCGTCCGCGTACGGCGACCGCATGGGGATCGCCGGGCTGAGCATGCTGATGTGGCCGGTCAGCCGTTCGCTGGCGCAGCTGGCCGGGGCACTGGGCGACGCCGAGGCGGCGCGGCGGCACGCCGAGCACGCCGAAGGCGTGGAGCGGGAGCTGGCTCACCCCCACAGGTAGGCCGCGCGCCGCCGGTAGCGGCCGCCGGCCAGGGTGTTGAGCAGCATCAGCGGCCTGGGCGAGGTCCTGCGCAGGTGGGCCTCGACCTCGGCGGGCAGCTCGGACGTGATCCAGCCGAGCAGCGTGATCAGCTTGCGGAGACCGTACTGCTTCATGATCGCCTTGTGCCCCTCCGCGTCCTCCTCCGGCGTGATGTAGGCCATCATCAGCGGGATCCCGTCGGTCTCCTCGTGCGCCAGGTGCGCGCCGAGGGTGTCGGCCAGCGCGCGCAGGGCGGCCATGAGCCGCTCGCGCCGCTGCTCGGACGGGCCGGCGTCGAACGCCTGGAAGGCCTCCGTGCTCTCGCGGATCCAGTGGTCGCAGGCCTCGTGCTCGGCCTCCAGCGCGTCGATCGTCCCGATCGCCTGCGGTGCCCGCTCCCGCAGCCGCGGCCAGACGGTCTCGTCCTCGGCGGTGTGGTGGTGGTGCAGCACGAACAGCACCCACGCGTGGTGCTCGCGCAGGGCGGTGATGCGCCGGCGGTCGCCGAGGCGGACCCGGCCGATCGCGGTGATCAGGTGGCCGAGGTCGCGGCGGAAGCCGTAGTGCGCCAGGTACATGTTGGTCATGTCGAGCGGCCCCGGCGCGGCGGCGGCCTGGCCGGGCAGCGTGATCTGCGGCAGGTTCGGGTGGGAGGCGGTGCGCATGGTCGGGCTCCTTCCGGTTTGTCACGGTGCCGTCATCGTGGCCTCCCGGTCTTGGGCGGTTCTGGAAGATCGGCTCCAAGAACGGCCCAAGACACCGTCATTAGCGTGCGCGGTCATGACCCTCACGCTCCCCACCACGACGTTCCGGAGCTCCGTGGTGTGCGCCTACACCTCGCTCACCCGCGACGGGCGGCCCATCACCTGGCCCGTCACCCCGTACACCGGGCCCCGCGGCACCATCGACGTCAGCACCGGCCTGACCTATCCCGACAAAGCCGAGCGGGCGCGCCGTGATCCGCGCGTCGCGCTGCTGTTCGAGGGCGATCCGGTGGTGCTGGTGCAGGGCCGCGCCACCGTCCGCGACGCCGACCTGCAGGCCAACACCGACCGGTACGTCCGCGAGTCCCGGGCCAAGATCCCGGACGCCTTCGCTGGACTGCCGTGGTTCCTGGTCAAGCGCTTGACCTGGTACTTCGCCCGGATCTACATCGAGGTGACCCCTGAGCGGATCACCTGGTGGCCGGGCGGCGACCTGACCGGCGACCCGCTGACCTGGACCTGCCCGCCCGGCACCACGGCCCCCGCTTCAGACCCGGCCCCGTCGGGTCCCCGCCTGCCCGGCCGCTCCGCGCCGCCCGCCGACTGGCGCCCGTACGCCCGCCGGGCCCGCGACCTGGGCCGGCCGATCGTGTCGACGGTGGCGGACGGCCGGCCCGTGACCGTGCCCGCGCGTACCTTCTCCCGCACCACGACCGGGTACGAGCTGGATCTGCCCGCCGGTGTGGCCGCCGTGCCCGGGCCGGTCTGCCTGACCTTCCACCGGCACGATCCCGGCATGCGCTGGCAGGAGAACGTCGTGCTGCTCGGCACCGCCACCGCCCACGGCCACGGCCGGCTCGCCGTCGCGATCGACCGCGCGCTGCCCGACTGGAGCCTGCCCGAGGACCGCCGCCTGCGGACCCGTTCCTTTCTCGGCCACGGCAGGCAGCTGAGGCGCCGGCTCCAGGCCGAGGCCGCCCGCCGCGCCCAGCAGGTGCCGAAAGTTCGCCTGCGGGCGGATCATTCATAGCGTGCCCGGCGGACCCATTCCTCCCGCGAGCAGCCGGGGAAGCCGGGACGGTCGGCTAAAACCGGCGTTGCGCCCCCAAAGGACGGAGCCCCTCGCCTGGAGCCCGCCGTCGTGCGCCACGCACCGGCGGGCGAGCTCGGCTGAGGTGTGCTTCACGCATACTGCACGACATGACGACCTGCGGGCGATCACGCGCCGCTGGGAGAGATCGCCGGTGCCCCTCAGGCCGTGGGAGTGGATGGGGCCGAAGCGTGGAGGACCAGCATGATGTGCTGGTCCTCGCCGTGCCGCACCGTGCCGGAGCGCTGGAAGCCGACCTTCTCCAGGAGCCGGACCGAGCCGGTGTTGCCTTCGTACGGGTCGGCGTAGAGGGGACGGGCCTTCTCCTGCTGGAGGAAGAGCGTCAGGCCCTGGGTGCCGATGCCGCGGCCCCAGAACTCGCGGCCGAACACGTAGCCGATGAAGCGTCTGTCCGCTTCCCACCAGGCCACGATGTTTCCGGCCAGATCGCCGCCCACCGTGACCGCCTGCACGAACACGGTGGGGTCGCCGAAGATCTGGGTGGCCCAGTGGTAGAGGAACGCCTCCCGCGGCCGGGGACGGAACTTCGACCTCCGGACCGTCTCCGGGTCGTGCTCCTGCCTCAGGAACACCTCCAGGTCGGCCTCCACCACGTCACGGAGCCGTACGTCGTCGCTCATGCCAAGCAAGCCTGCCAAACGCCGCCGACAATTCAGCGGGCGCGGCGGAGGCGGAGGAAGTCGCTGACCACGTACTCGCCCAGGCGCTCGGCGCTCGGCGAGAAGACGCGGCCCCCGTTCCTGCGGGCCACCTCGTCCACGAACTCCTTCAACCGGTCGTCCGCGGCCAGCATGAAGATGTTGATCGTGGCCCGGCGGCGGGTCATCTTGTCGACCTCGGACAGCGTGAGCTCCAGGGTCTCGTGCGAGGGCGGCCACTCGAACGCCGACCTGCCGTTGCGCATGAGGTGGGCCGTGGGCTCGCCGTCCGTGACCACCAGCACCACCGGCTCGAAGTCGGGGTGGCGGTCGAGGTGGCGGCCGGCGATCAGGAGGGCGTGGTGCAGGTTGGTGCCCTGGACCATGTCCCAGTCGAGGCCGGCCAGCTCGTCCGGCTGCAGAACCCTGGCGTAGTTGGAGAAGCCGATGATCTGGACGGCGTCCTGCGGGAACTTGGACGCCACCAGGGCCTGGAGCGCGAGGGCCGTCTGCTTGGCCGCGGCCCATGTGCCGCGCAGGGCCATCGAGTACGACAGGTCCACCAGGAGGCAGACGGCCGCGGCGGTGCGGCGCTCGGTCTCGGCCACCTCGAAGTCGTCCACGGACAACCGTACGGCCGTCGCCCCCGCGCCGTCCTGTGGAGTGATGCCGCCGCTGCGGACGCCGTTCACCAGCGTGCGGACCACGTCGATGGGCTGCTCGTCGCCGAAGCGCCACGGCCGGGACGAGCCCGTGAGCTCTCCCGCCGAGCCCGCGTCGTGCTGGTCGTGGTCGCCGCGGCGGCCCGCGTCGAGCGAGGAGAACACGCGGCGCAGCGCCGTCTCGCCCAGGCGGCGGACCGCCTTGGGGGTGAGCTCCAGCTTGCCGCGGCGGCGCAGGAGGTAGCCCTGCTCCTCCAGCTCCCGCTCGATGCGCTTGAGCGCCTCCAGATCGTCCACGGCCGAGCGGCCGAGCGCGCGGCGTACGGCGGCCTCGTCGATGTCGTCCAGCCGCGCGCCCGGGTAGTCCTGGCGCAGGGCGGTCTCCAGCTGGGTGAGGTCGGCCAGCTCCTCCAGGGCCGTGACGGCGTCGCCCATGGCCAGGGGCTCTTCGCCGGTGAGGCGCTCCGGGGCGTTCCAGGCCAGGTCGGGGCGGCGGGCGTAGAGGGCCTCGCCGAGGCGGCGCATCTCGTCGGAGAGACCGGCCTGGTCGAGGGTCTGGTTGATCAGGTTGGCGAGCTCCTCGCGCTGGCGCGGGGTCATCGAGGCCAGCATGCGCTGCGTGGCGGCGGCGCGGCGAGCCAGGATGTCGACGAGCTCCTCCAGGTTGCGAGGCTTTTCAGGGAACAAATCGCCATATTTCCCCATAAAGGCGTCAAAATCCGCCTGGGTGTGCTGGCCGCGGGCGTCCTTGTCCAGCATGTCGTTCAGGTCCGACATCATCTGCCGGACGCGTTCCATCGCCTCGGGATCGGGGTTGGCGAGGGCGTCCCGCAGGCCCCTGAACTGGCTGTCCAGGACCTCCCTCCGCAGCAGGTCCCGCAGCTCCTCGAACGTCTGGCGCGCCGCTGACGAGCGCCATTCGTACGTGCTCAGCTCCTGGATCGCGCTGGCCGTGTCATCGGGCAGCGCGTCGAGCCCGGCCTCCCGCAGCCGCGCGTCGTCGGACGGGTCGGGGAACAGCTCGGCCCGCTCCTGCCCGATGGCCTTGTCGAGCAGCGCCCGCGCCTTTTCGAGGGTGCCGTCGAGCCGCCCGCGCTCGCGCAGGTCGCGCCGGCGCCTGCGTACCTCCCTGAGCATGTCGTCGAGGCCGCGGCGGTCCTGCGTGCCGGGGAGCCCGCGCTTGAGCAGGTCGCGCAGGGCGTGGACCGGCGTCGAGCCGGAGAGGATCGCGTCGCCCATCTCGTCGAGGGCCGCCCGCACGTCGTAGGGCGGGGCGAGGGGATCGGGGCCGTCGTGGTACTCGCCATAGCGAAAGGCCATCACGCACCCACGCTAACCCGATCCGCCCGGTTATGCGTCCCCCGCAAGCCTTCTGCACGGGTCCGGCTACGCGTCCCCGAAGACCTCCCACACCTCGTTCACGCCGCCGACTCCGGGCGTGTAGTCGATCGTCACGAGTACGGGGTGCTTCGCCGCCCTGAGCGCTTTGGTCAGGTCAGCCGAGGTGCACGACTTCTTGCCGAGCCCGTGCTCGTCGGCGTTGACCGGCTCGCCCGCCAGCCACCCGTCCCGGCACCGCGCCGTGGTGCGGTGGAAGGACGTGGCGTACGTGTACCCGAGCTTGACCTGTTTTCCGCCGGACGCGAACAGGACGGTGGTGTCGTTGACGCGTTTGATGGTGCCACGGGTGGTACGCGAGCCGGGCCACTCCGTGACCAGGAACTCGTTGATCTTGACAGCGCCGGAGCCCTGGTACTCGACGCGTAGCGGGACGGGACCGCGCCCCAGCGCGGCGTCCAGATCACCGGGTTTACAAGCCGTGCGGCCCAGCCCCTTGGCGTCGAGGGCCACCTGACCCTCGGTCTCCTTCAGGTCGCAGGCCACCGTGACGCGGCCGTAGGACGCGTGGGTGTAGTCCAGCCGCGCTTCCTTGGCTCCCGTCACCGTCTTGAGCCGGTAGCCCAGAAAGCCGTCCTTCCGCACGAAGGTGGCCGACTTGGGCACGATTCGCAGGTGGCCGTTGCCGTCGGACCACGCGTACCCGTACACGACCTTGCCGGCCTGCGCGGAGGCAGGCACGGCGAAGACTCCCATGGCGAGAGCGGCGGCACAGGCAAGCAAACGCATGGGCGGTCTCCTCGTCGGCGAGATCAGCTATCCACTATGACGCGGAAGACCGCCACGATGTTCACGTGCGATAGACGGAGACTCCGTCAAGGTCCTCCTTGGAGAGGCGCCGCATGAGGTAAAGCCCCTCCAACGCGAACTCCAGGGCCGCCGCCGCGTGCCCGGGCGACTCCTCGCCCGCTCCCATGCCGAGACGGGACATGACCTTGGCCAGACCGGGGACGGGACCCATCCGGTGCAGGAGCTCGCCCGCGGGGACCAGCTCGCCCGACTCCACCTGGGTGCCCTCGGAGAACTTGTCGATGATCGTGGACAGGTCCATGCCGCCCAGGCGGGTCCTGAACGTCTCGGCCGTGGCCCTGCGCAACAGGTGGGCGAGGATCTCGGTCTCCCTGCCCTCCTCGCTGACCTCGAACTCCACCTTGCCCCGAAGGCTGTGGACCACGGAGGCCAGGTCGATCACGCGCGTGACGGCCCGCTCCTCGCGCGTGATCGCGGCCCTGCGCACGGCCGAGGCCGCGGCGGTCTCGGCGGCCGCGATCGAGAAGCGCGCCGACACGCCGGAACGGGCGTCGACGGCCGTGGACTCGCGTACCAGCCGGGTGAACCTGGCGATCACCTCGATGAGGTGCTCGGGGACGTCGGCGCCGATGTCCGGCATGGACTCCTGGCGGATGAGCGTGAGCTCGTCCTCCACCGTCAGGGGGTAGTGGGTGCGGATCTCCGCGCCGAAGCGGTCCTTCAGCGGGGTGATGATCCGGCCCCTGTTGGTGTAGTCCTCGGGGTTGGCGCTGGCGATGAGCAGGATGTCGAGCGGGAGGCGCAGGTTGTAGCCGCGCACCTGGATGTCGCGCTCCTCCAGCACGTTGAGCAGCGACACCTGGATCCGCTCGGCCAGGTCGGGCAGCTCGTTGACGGAGAAGACGCCGCGGTTGGTGCGCGGGACCAGGCCGTAGTGGACGGTCTCGGGGTCGCCGAGCGTGCGCCCTTCCGCGATCTTGATCGGGTCGACGTCCCCGATCAGGTCGCCCACGGAGGTGTCGGGCGTGGCGAGCTTCTCACCGTAACGCTCGTCGCGGTGCTTCCACGCGACCGGCAGCTCGTCACCCAGCTCCCGCGCCAGGGCCTGGCAGCGCGTGCAGGCCGGCGCGTACGGATGGTCGTTGATCTCGCAACCTTCGACGACCGGGGTCCATTCGTCCAGCAGGCCCGTGATGGTGCGGATGAGCCGGGTCTTGCCCTGGCCGCGCTCGCCGAGGAGCACCAGGTCGTGCCCGGCGAGCAGCGCGCGCTCCAGATGCGGTAGTACGGAGTCGTCGAAGCCCACGATGCCGGGGAAGCGGGGTTCGCCCGCCCGCAGCTTGGCCAGCAGGTTTTCCCGGACTTCGGCTTTGACGGTGCGATGAACGTGGCCGCTCTCTCGCAACTCGCGGAGAATACGTGGCTGATGCACGGGATCGAGACTACGTCCCCCGCGAGCAATGCGGCAGAGAGTTTCGCATCTGGCGGAGATTTCGGATCTCGCCCATTGAGTGACGGTTCGTGTGCGTGCTTGTCCCTTTAGTGGGGAGAATGCGGCCTAGGGAACTTTGACATGTCGAGGGAGGCGAGACCCATGGCCTTGATGACTAGCCGCTTCGCCGACGGCCTCGCCGTGGGTTCCGACCTGGTGGAGGCCGCGGAGACCGCCGTCGGCCGGGCACTGTCGAGGCTCAGCGGCCGAGCCGACTTGGTCTGCTTCTTCATTTGCGGCGACGATCCGGAGACCGTCGCGCGGGCCGGTGAGGCCGCGATGAAGCTCGCACCTGACGCGCACGTGATCGGATGCAGCGCTACGGGAGTGATCGGCGACGGACAAGGAGTCGAGCTGACGCCTGCCGTGAGCGCGTGGGCGGCGACCTTGGACGGCGCGAGACTGACGACGTTCGCGCTGGAGACGCTGACGGCCGAGGACAGGTTCGTGGTGGTCGGGCTGCCTGAGCGGGGTGGGGACGATCATGTGGCGATCCTGCTGGCCGACCCGTACACCTTCCCGACCGACGCCTTCGTGGAGCGCTCGGTGGATGTGCTCGGCGACCTGCCGCTGATCGGCGGGCTGGCCAACGGGCTGCAGGGCCGGGGCTCCGTACGGCTGTTCGCCGACGGCGAGATCTACACCGAGGGCGCGATCGGCGTCCTGATCAGCGGCCCGGTCAAGATCAGCACCGTGGTGAGCCAGGGCTGCCGCCCGATCGGCCCCAGCATGGTCGTCACCGCGTCGGAGGACAATCTGCTGCTCGAGCTGGCCGGTCAGCCGGCGCTGGCCCGGCTGGAGGACATCGTCAGCGAGCTGGACGAGGACGACCGCGAGCTGGTCGCCTCCGGCCTGCAGATCGGCTTGGCCATGAACGAGTACGCCGAGCGCCACGAGCGCGGCGACTTCCTCATCAGGGGAGTCATCGGCATCGACCCGGAGCGCGAGGCCGTGGCCATCGGCGACATCGTGGAGATCGGCAGGACCGTGCGCTTCCAGGTGCGCGACGCGGCCACCGCCGACGAGGACCTGTACGACCTGCTCGACGCCCATCGGGAGCAGCTCGGCAAGGTGGACGGGGCGCTGCTGTTCTCGTGCAACGGCCGAGGCTCGGCCATGTTCGGCACGGCGGACCACGACCCGATCGCCCTGCGCGACACGCTGGGGCCCATCGGCATGGCCGGCTTCTTCGCCGCCGGCGAGGTCGGCCCGGTCTCGGGCCACAACCATGTGCACGGGTTCACGGCGTCCGTCCTGGTGTTCTCCAGCGCCGGTCCATGAGCTCTTCCGGTACGGCAGGCCGCCCGTGATCCTCGCGATCGACGTCGGCGGTACCAAGATGGCCGCCGGCCTGGTCGCCCGCGACGGCACGGTGACCAGGTCCGTCCGGGTCGCCACGCCGCAGGGCGCGGACGCTTCGACCCTGTGGAAGACGCTCGTGGACCTCGTGGAGCCGCTCTCGGAGGTCGTCGAAGGGGGCGTCGAGGGCGTGGGTGTGGGCTGCGGCGGGCCCATGACCTGGCCTGACGGTGAGGTCTCGCCGCTGAACATCCCCGGCTGGCGCGGCTTCCCGCTGCGCGCCCGGCTGTCCGCCCGCTTCCCCGGCGTGCCGGTACGGCTCCACAACGACGCCGTCTGCCTGGCCGTGGCCGAGCACTGGAAGGGCGCCGGGCGGGGCGCGGCGGACATGCTGGGCATGGTGGTGTCCACCGGTGTGGGCGGCGGCCTGATCCTGAACGGCCGGCTGGTCAACGGCAGGACGGGCAACGCCGGGCACATCGGTCACGTGATCGTCGAACCCGACGGCGGTCCGCTGTGCGGCTGCGGCGGCCACGGCTGCCTGGAGGCCGTCGCCCGCGGCCCCGCCCTGACCGCCTGGGCCCTGGACCAGGGCTGGATCCCCGGCGCCGCCCAGCCCGGGGCCGCCGCGCCGACGACCGTACGGGCTGGGGATGGTAGGCCTGGACTCGTGCGGGCCTGTACCCCAGGCACCGCGTCGGGCGTCCCCGCCGCCGCGTCCGGCGCGGCCGACGGTGCGTCCAGTGGGCCCGACGGCGCGCCTGGTGCGCCCGGCGCCGTGTCCGGTGCGTTTGGCGCCGCGCTCAGTGGGCCCGGCACCGGGTCCAGCGCGGCCGATGGCGCGTCCGGTGCGCCGGGCGCCGCGTCCAGTGGGCCCGGCACCGCGCTCAGTGCGCCCGACGGCGCGTCCAGTGGGCCTGACGGCGCGGTGGTGCGGGTCGGGGGCGCTGGGGAGGCGTACCGGGAGGATCGGGCGGTCACCGCGCGGGCGCTGGCGGCGGACGCGCTGGCCGGGGACCTGGTGGCGCGGCTGGCGATGCGCCGGGCCGGGCGTGCGCTCGGCATCGCCATCGCCTCGGCCACCCACCTGTGCGACCTTGACCTGGTCACCATCGGTGGCGGGTTGTCGCAGGCAGGCGCGCCGCTGTTCGACCCGCTGGAGGAGGCGCTGCGGGAGCACGCCAGGATGCGCTTCGCCCGCCGGGTGGACGTCGTGCCCGCCGCCCTGGGCCAGGAGGCCGGGCTGGTCGGCGCCGCAGCCCTGATCCTGGCGGGCGAGCGCTACTGGAGCTGAAGGCCCGGCGACCCCGTCTGCTCGGGAGGGCCGCCGGGCCTTGCGCGGCCGAGCAACCCCGTAAGGGCCGCTGGACCTTATGCGGCCGGGCGGCCACCGGGAGGGCCGCCGGGCCTATGCGGCCGGGCGGTCACCGTAAGGGGCCGCCGGGCCTGGGCGGGTCGGGTGAGGAGGGCTCCGACCCGGGAGGTGGGTTACTCGGTTCCGGTGTGGAGGCTGGGGCCCTGGTCCGTGCCTTCGGTCTTGGTGTCCAGCCTGGGCCCGCCGTCGTCCGTGAAGCCGGAGCCGGCCTTGCCGTCGCCGGAGCCGGGAGCGGGCATCGAGGTGGCCTCGCAGGGCGCGACCGCCCCCTTGACGATCTGGAGCGAGGTCGCGAACGGCGGCTTGTCGTCGCCGTCCTTGCTCTTCGAGACGGCCAGGACCAGCGTCTCATCCGCCGGCACCTGCCCCTCCTCGATCTTGAAGGTGATCCCGTTGGTCGACTTGCCGACGCTCGCCGAGAACTTCCCCGTGCCGGTCCCGCGCTCGCCACGCGGCTCCTTGCACGTCTGCCCCTCGGGCAGGTAGTCCACGACCGCCTTGACCCCGGCCTTGGCCAGCTCCGCGGCCAGCCCGTCCGGGTCGCTGAACTCGTTGATCTGAACGCTGACCGCCCCGTCGGCGCCCTTGGTGACCGCGTACGCCGGGCTGCTGGTGAGCCCGGTCAGCAGCAGCACCGCGGTGCCGGCGGCCGCGACCCCCGCCACCGCGGCCGACAGCCCCACGAAGCGCCGCCTCGAGCCGCGCTCAACCGGTGTCACAGTCGTCGTCATCCCGTCCTCCGCCTTCCGCGTCGTGATCTCTTCCTTGAGTGCACTGAGAAGGCGCTCTTCGAAGTTGCTCATGCCTGTCCTTCCACGTACACAGCCGATGGCGAAGCGACGTGTTCAAGGGCCCGTCTTGCCCGGTGCAATCTGACTCGTGCGGTCACCTGCCTGATGCCCAGGGCCGTGGCGGCCTCGGTTACGGTGAGCTGGTCGATCGCCACGAGCTCCAGCACCGCGCGCTCGCCTTCCGGCAGGCCGTGCATGGCCCCCAGGGCGGTGCGCATCTGGCGCTCGGCGTCGATCCGCTCCTCCATCCTGACGAGATCGTCATCGTCCATCAGCCGGCGACCGGCGACGCGGTCGGTCGCCCGCGCCTCCCTGGCCGCCTTGCGGTACTGGGCGGACACGACGTTGCGCGCGACGCCGTACAGCCAGGCGATCTCGCTGCCCCGGCCGGGCACGTAGGTATGTGCCGAGTCCAGGACCGCCAGGAAGATGTCCGACGTCAGGTCGGCGGCGAGGTGAGGGTCGCTCACCCGCCGGACGACGAATCTCATGACGGCATCGACGTGGCGGCGATAGAAGGCCTCAAAGGCCGCAGGGTCTTCGTTGAGGCGCACTGGCCTCGCTCCCTTCGTCGTTCGCCTTACATCCGTACTTGGACCGAGCGACGAGAAGCGTTTCCGTGCGGCTCAGGCAGGGCGGGTCGGTTGGAAGAGCCAGGCGTCGAAGAGCGGGTGGAGGTCTTTGCCGGACAGCTGCTCGGCGAGGCGGATGAACTCGTCCGTCGTGACGAGACCGTAGCGGTGGTCGGCGGTCCACGTCTTGAGCAGCTTGAAGAACGTGGCGTCGCCGATGGCCTTGCGCAGGGCCTGCAGCGTCATGGCGCCGCGAACGTAGACCGACGTACCGAACAGGTCGTCGGGCCTGGCGCGCCCCGGCGGGTAGGCCCAGATCGGGTCGCTGGCCGGGCGGGCGTGGAGCTCGTTGAAGATGGCGTCGGCGGTCTTCCCGCCCTTGTGCTCCGACCAGAGCCACTCCGCGTACGTGGCGAAGCCCTCGTTGAGCCAGAGCTCCCTCCAGCGCTTGATGGTCAGGCTGTCGCCGAACCACTGGTGGGCCAGCTCGTGGGCGATGATGTCCTGACCGGGGGAGAAGCCCCCGTAAAGCGGCTTGGTCTGGTTTTCCAGCGCGTAACCGGCGGCGTAGTCGTCGATGATGCCCCCGGTCGAGGAGAACGGGTAGGGCCCGAAGACGGTGGACCAGTAGTCGGTGATCTCGCCGGAGAGCCTGAAGAGCTTGTCGAGCGAGGTCTTGAACTTGGGGTCCACGGCGGCGGTCTCGGGGATGCCGGCGGGCGTGCGGCCCTCGCGCAGGTCGAACTTGCCCATCGTGGCCGTCGCCAGATAGCTCGCCATCGGATGCCGCTCGCGCCACCGGAAGGTGGTCTTGCCCTGGGCGGTCGTGGGCTGCCCGACCTGCTCGCCGTTGGCCAGGGCGGTCACCCCGGCGGGGACGGTGATCGTGAAGTCGTACGTGGCCTTGTCGGACGGGTGGTCGTTGTTGGGGAACCAGGTCTTGGAGCCGTCGGGCTCGGAGGCGACGAACGCGCCGTCGGGGGTCGCGACGAACCCGAACGTGCCCAGGTTGGCGCTGTCCTTGATCGGCTGGGGCTGCCCCGAGTAGACGACCTTGACGGTGAAGCGGGACTTGTTGTCGATCGGCTCAGCAGGCGTCACGGTCAGCTCGTCGCCCTGGCGCCGGAACGCCGCTGCGGAGTTGTCGACGGTGACCTTGCTCACGGTCAGCCCGTGGAGGTCGAGGTCGAAGCTCGACAGATCCTGGGTGGCGGCGGCCTGGATCTTGGTCGTCCCCTGGAGCTGCTTGGTCAGCGGCACGTAGTCGATGGCCAGGTCGTAGTGGGAGACGTCGTAGCCGCCGTTGCCGTCAGTGGGGAAGTCGGGGTCGCCGATGCCGACCGCGCCCGGCCGGGGTCCGGTGAGCGGCGGGTCGTCGAGCCGGTGGTCGGCGAGCGACGGTGGCTTGTCCACGGGCGCGCAGCCCAGCACGCTGATCAGCGCGGCCAGCAGCAGTGCCACCCAGCGCATGTTGGAACCCATCGGCTTACGATCCCCCTTCAAACTGTGACCTGCAGCTTACGCTGGGTTAGGCATTGACGACGACCGTCCTGGCTGCCTTGTCGTGCAGGGCCTGTTTACGGGGGTCGAAGAGGATCCAGCCGAGGTCCAGCAGCAGGCCGACGCAGCAGACCCAGGCGAGCGCGGACTCCACGGCCTGCCTCACCGCGGCCTGCATCACAGTGATCCCGGCGCCGTTGTCCTGCACGACTCGCATGCCGAACAGCCTCTTGCCCAGGGTCTGGCCGTTCCAGAAGGCGTGCAGCAGCCAGAAGTACAGGAAGGCCACGAGCCCGGCCAGGAAGGTGTGCTGCACCGGATAACGGTCCCACGCGCCTCTGCCGGGGTCCCAGACGTACGTCCAGCTCTGCCAGTCGAAGGGGACGGAGATGACGTTGACGATGAACCAGTCGAGGACGCCGGCGAACAGGCGTCGCCAGCGTCCCGCCAGCCCCGGTGGTGATCCCATGATGTCCTGATGACCACCACTAAGTCGGGGCAAACTAAAGGTTGCCCCTCCGTTCCTGCTCGCGCTCGATCGCCTCGAACAGCGCCTTGAAGTTGCCCTTGCCGAACCCGAGCGACCCGTGCCGCTCGATCAGCTCGAAGAACACGGTGGGCCTGTCCTGCACCGGCTTGGTGAAGATCTGCAGCAGGTAGCCGTCCTCGTCGCGGTCCACGAGGATCTTCCGCTTCTTCAGCTCCTCGATCGGCGCCCGCACATTCCCGATGCGCGCCCGCAGCTCGGGGTCGTCGTAGTACGAGTCAGGCGTCTCCAGGAACTGGACGCCGGCCGCCCGCATGCGGTCGACCGTGGTGAGGATGTCGTTGGTGGCCAGCGCGATGTGCTGGACTCCCGGCCCGCCGTAGAACTCCAGGAACTCGTCGATCTGCGACTTCCTGCGGCTGACGGCCGGCTCGTTCAGCGGGAACTTGACCTTGCGGGAGCCGTCCGCCACGACCTTGGACATGAGCGCCGAGTACTCGGTGGCGATGTCGTCGCCGACGAACTCCGCCATGTTCGTGAAGCCCATCACCTTCCGGTAGAACTCCACCCACTCGTTCATCTTGCCCAGCTCGACGTTGCCGACGCAGTGGTCGATCGCCTGGAAGAGCCGCCCGTTCTTCGTCTCGGGGGGCGCGACCAGCGGCTCGGCGGCCACGTATCCGGGCAGGTAGCGCCCGCCGTAGTTGGACCTGTCGACCAGCGTGTGCCGGGTCTCGCCGTAAGTGGCGATGGCTGCGAGCTGCACCTTTCCGTGCTCGTCCTCCATCGTGTACGGCTCCACCAGCCCTCTGGCCCCGTGGGCGACCGCGTACGCGTACCCCGCCTCGACGTCGGGCACCGCGATGGCCAGGTCGATCACCCCGTCACCGTGCTCGGCGACGTGCCTGGCCAGGTCCGTGCCCGGGCGGAGCGGAGCACGGAACTCGAAGGTGGCGCCGCCCGAGACCAGCACGTACGCGACCTCGTCCCGGCTGCCGTTCTCGGGCCCGCGGTAGGCCACCAGCCTCATACCGAACGCGGTTGAGTAGTAGTGGGCCGCCTGCTTGGCGTTGCCCACGGCGAACACGACGGCGTCCATCCCATTGACCGGAAATGCATCATTCATAAGTCCAACTGTCGATTTGCCTGGGCGAGCTGCGCAACAGTTACTTGAATCGGTGGACAACCTGCCTAGCTTCTCCAGGAAATATCGGGTAAATCTGTACAGTATGACGATCGATGACCTTGACGCCCGGCTGATCGCCCTCCTGACGGAGGAGCCCCGCCTGGGCGTGCTCGAATGCTCGCGCCGGCTCGGCGTGGCCCGTGGCACCGTGCAGGCCAGGCTCGACCGGCTGATCGCCAGGGACGTGATCACCGGGTTCGGGCCCGATGTGTCGCCTGAGGCCCTCGGCTACGGCGTCACCGCGTTCGTCAGCATGGAGATCAGACAGGTCGCCGGGCACGATCCGGTGGCCGACCGGCTGGCCGCGATCCCCGAGGTGCTGGAGGTGCACACGATCACCGGCGACAGCGACCTGCTCTGCCGCGTGGTCGCGCGGACGAATGCCGATCTGCAGCGGGTTATTGACCGGATCGTGGATGTTCAGGGCGTGCTCAGGACTAATTCGATCATCGCTCTCGACACACCCGTTCCATACCGAGTTCTGCCGTTGGTCGCCGATGTCCCGCACAGGGGCTAGCGCCGGCCGTACTATCGCTTTGGGACGGGGCACCGATATCGATCGTTTACCCTTGGCATTCGCCCAGCTTGCGGGGTTGTTCTGCGGTTGAGTTGGGCGATGCTTGGCAGGGGGGTCGAGGTGCGGAGTGGTGGTGGTAACGGGATGCGAAAGCGGCGAGTTCTCCGACTTCTACTGATTTCATTCGGCGCAGGAATCCTCGTACTGGTCGGGCTTTTCGCGGTCGCGTGGGCGATGACCCCGATTCCCGATTCCACGCAGAAGCAGGCCACCGCGCAGGGTTCGGTGATCTATTACCGCGACGGCAAGACCGTGCTCGCCCGGCAGGGCATCGACCGCAAGAACGTCGAGCTGGCCAAGGTGCCCCAGCACGTGCGCGACGCGGTCATCGCGGCGGAGAACCGCTCCTTCTACGAGGACGGCGGCGTCTCGGTCAAGGGCACCGCGCGGGCCGTCTGGTCCACCGTCAGCGGGCAGCAGCTCCAGGGCGGCTCGACGATCACCCAGCAGCTCGTGCGCAACTACTACAGCGGCCTCAGCCAGGAACGTTCCGTCACCCGGAAGTTCAAAGAGATCCTCATCGCGATAAAGGTCGACCAGTCCAAGTCGAAGGACTGGGTGCTCGGGCAGTACCTCAACACGATCTACTTCGGCCGCGGCGCCAACGGCGTCCAGTCGGCCGCCCGCGCTTACTTCGGCAAGGACGTCGGCCAGCTCAGCGTGGCCGAGGGCGCGTACCTCGCGGCGGTGATCCAGCAGCCCAGCCGGTTCGCCGACCCCAAGGGCGCCGACCTCCAGGCGGCCGAGCAGCGCTGGCAGTCGGTGATCGACGCGATGGGCCAGACCGGCGCGCTGACGCCCGAGCAGGTCGCCGCCCAGCGCTTCCCCCGGCTCACGGCACCGAAGAAGCCGTTCGAGCTCAAGGGCCAGGCCCAGTACATGCTGGAGCAGGTGACGGCGGAGCTCAACCGGCGCGGCTACACCGACGAGGACATCAACGGCGGCGGCCTGAAGATCGTCACCACGTTCGACAAGAAGCTCATGCAGGCGGCCCAGCGGGCCGTCAAGGACGTGCTGCCGGACGCCACGCCCAAGAAGGTCTTCACGGGGCTCGCGGCCGTCGATCCCGCCACCGGCGAGATCGTCGCGTTCTACGGGGGCCGTCCCACGCAGTCGCAGTACGACAGCGCGTTCTCGGCCAAGGTCCAGGCCGGGTCGACCTTCAAGCCGTACACGCTGGCGGCGGCGCTCGAGAACGGCTTCGACCTGTCCACCAGGGTCAACGGCAACTCGCCGATGCGCGTGGCGTCGGACCCGAAGCCGATCCCCAACGACAGCGACCGCTCGTACGGCGAGATCAACCTGGTGCAGGCCACCCAGAACTCGGTCAACACCGCGTTCGTGGATCTCGGCCAGAAGGTCGGCCTGGACAAGGTCTCCGCCGTCGCCGAGAAGGCGGGCATCCCCAAGGCGCAGATCGAGAAGCAGCAGAACTACGCGTCCTTCCCGCTCGGCGTCTCCTCGGTCAGCGCCGTCCAGAACGCCTCGGGCTTCTCCTCCTTCGCCAACAAGGGCGTGCACATGGAGGCCCACGTGGTGAAGTCGGTCACCGACGCGGACGGCAAGAAGCAGGACATCGAGCCGGTCGCGACGCGGGTGGTCAGCGAACAGGCCGCCGCGGACACGACGTACGCGATGCAGCAGGTCGTCAAGTACGGCACCGGCACCGCCGCCCGCCTCTACGACCGCCCGGTGGCCGGCAAGACGGGCACCACGGACGAGTCGAAGTCGGTCTGGTTCAACGGGTTCACGCCGCAGCTCGCCGTCGCGGTCGACATGTTCAGGGACGACAACGCCACCGTCACGATCCCGGGGTACGGCACGCAGTTCGGCGGTCAGCTGCCGGCGCAGATCTGGCGGGCGTTCATGACCGAGGCCATGGCGGGCAAGCCGGTGGAGGAGTTCCCGGAGCCGTCGGACTACGGCTGGGGGCCCGACTACTCGACGCCCGATCGGTACCAGAACGACCCCCAGCAGGACTACACGCCTCCGTCGAACCCCAACGACTGGAACAGCACCCCTGACCCCAGCTCCACCGAGCCCACGATCACGGACCCGCCGGTGACCGAGCAGCCGAGCAACAACGACGGGCAGAACGGGCAGCAGGACCGGCAGCCCACGATCATGGACCCGCCGGCCACGCAGGCTCCCAGCCAGCCCACGACGGGGCCCGACACAGGTGGCAATCCCAACACGGGCCGCCTGCGAAACGGCTAGCGCGCGGCCGGGCGCTCACTGAGTGAGCCGGCGCTCACCTGCCCAGCTCGGAGCGGAGCTCCTCGACCGTGGTCACGGGCATGCGACAGGTGAATCCCCTGCACACGTAGGCGGCGGGCGCCCCGCCGACGAGCCCGCGTCCCTCCAGCAGCTCAGGGAAGTCGCCGGGGCCGAGGGCGACCACCAGCCCTGGCGCGTCGGCCAGCAGCGCCTGCCTGTGCAGCGCCACCGTACGCGGGTCGTCGGCCGGACCGACCACGGCGACCTCCACGGGTCCGTCCAGCGCCGCCCGCGCCACGGACAGCCCCCACCCGGCGAACCTGGCGTGCCCCGTGGCCAGCACGGACACGGTGCCGAGCGCGGCGTGGGCGACCTCCCTGTGCCGCGTGGAGCCGGTCAGGGCGCCGTAGGAGAGCAGCGCGCCCGCGGCCGCGTACTGGCCCGACGGGGTGGCGTTGTCCGTGGGGTCCTGCGGTCGCTGGAAGAGCCGCTCGGCGTCGTCCGCCGTGTCG
The DNA here is from genome assembly GCF_050944675.1 of Nonomuraea sp. CA-141351. Taxonomy (NCBI): domain Bacteria; kingdom Bacillati; phylum Actinomycetota; class Actinomycetes; order Streptosporangiales; family Streptosporangiaceae; genus Nonomuraea; species Nonomuraea sp. CA-141351. The sequence goes on along the minus strand of NZ_CP191982.1, from coordinate 11,298,473 downwards.
TAGAAGCCGCCCGCGCCGTTGGCGAACCTGTCGAGCACGGTGTCCAGCAGGGATCCCGCGAGCCGCAGCCACCTGGTCTCACCGGTCACGCCGTACAAGGAGATCAGGCCCTCGGCCACGTTGGCGTAGTCGTCGAGCACCCCGGCGTTCGTCCCGGCCCTGCCGTCCTTGGACGTACGCAGCAGCCTGCCGTCCACCACATGCGTGCTCGCGAGCAGCTCGGCCGCGGCCGTGGCGGCCTCCACGAGGTCGGGCCGCTCGAACACCGCGCCGGTCTCCGCCAGCGCCGCGATGGCCAGGCCGTTCCACGAGGCCACGACCTTGTCGTCGCGCCCGGGGCGTACCCGCTGGTCCCTGGTGGCGAGCAGCCGCCCCCGGACGCCCGCGTAGCGTACGGCGTCGTCGGGGTCGCGCGGGAGCTGCAGCACGGACGTGCCGTGCTCGAACGTGCCGGTCACCTCGAAGAGCTCCTGCGCCCAGCGCCCGTCGTCCTCGCCGAGCACCTCGCGCAGCTCCTCGGGCGTCCAGACGTAGAACTTGCCCTCCACGCCCTCGCTGTCGGCGTCGAGCGCCGAGGCGAACCCGCCTTCCTTCGTGCGCATCTCGCGCAGCATCCAGTCGGCCGTCTCCAGCGCCACGCGCCGCGCCAGCTCGCCGCCGCCTGCCTTCCACCAGTGCGTGTAGACGCGCAGCAGGAGCGCGTTGTCGTAGAGCATCTTCTCGAAGTGCGGCACGACCCATTCCGCGTCCACGCTGTAGCGCGCGAATCCGCCGCCGAGCTGGTCGTACATGCCGCCGCGGGCCATCGCATCGAGCGTCTTGCCGCTCATCTCGCGCTCACCCGAGCGCAGCAGGAACTCCAGCACCATGGACGGCGGGAACTTCGGCGCCCCGCCGAACCCGCCGTGCGCCGGATCGAACTCCTCACGCAGATTCTGTACGGCCCGCGCCAGCGTCTCCTCGTTGGGGACGGCGCCGCTGGGCAGCGTCGTGCCCGCGTTGAGCGCCTCCACCACCTTGGCGCCCTGCTTCAGCACGATCTCCCGGTCGCCCACCCACACGTTGTGCACCTCGGTGAGCAGGCGCTGGAAGTGGGGGCGCGGGAAGTAGGTGCCGCAGTAGAACGGGTGGCCCTCGGGCGTCGCGAACACTGTCATGGGCCAGCCGCCCTGGCGCGTCATGGCCTGCGTGGCGCCCATGTAGACGGCGTCCACGTCCGGCCGCTCCTCGCGGTCGACCTTGATGTTGACGAAGTGCTCGTTCATGAGACGTGCGGTTGCGGCGTCCTCGAAGCTCTCATGTGCCATGACGTGACACCAGGTGATGTCAAGAAGCGTGTAACCAATGGCATGACGAGTAACCCACTGAGATCAACAGGGGCACGTCACGCCTGGCCGCTTCTTGCATCGCCTCCTCTCCCCATGGCCACCAATCAACCGGGTTGTTGGCGTGCTGGAGGAGGTAGGGAGACGTCTCCTTACCTAGCCTGTTCATACCTCCAGGCTCTCACGTTGCCTTCCCTCAGGACACCCCAGGGGGCCGCGCAAGCGATCTTGTCCGTGACCGTCTGGGAGACGTTGCAGCTTCCTGCAAGTGCATCGAACATATGATCGAAAATCTCCCTCTCGCTGACTCGCTGATCAGGAATAACGTGTAACCTTGGGCCGGTTAATCTCGCCGTGATACTTTGAATGTGCAAGACGGTTATGCAAGACGGTGGACAGGGGCGATCATCCGCAGCTAATTTGATCCTCATGAGCCGCGAAGCGTTACCCTTCCCCATGCTAGGAGTTTGATCATGCCTCCCAGAGGTCCCGCCATTGACCGTGATCGGCTGCTGGAGCTGTTGCAGGCTGGCCTGTCCTACAGCGAGATAGCCGAGCAGCTAGGGGCGTCCTATAGCGGGGTTGCTCACGCCGTGAAGCGCATGGGGCTGAGCCGCAAGCAACTCACCCACAGTGACGCCATCCCTTGGACGGTCAAGGAAGAACACAAGCGGACCGCCCCCCTTCAGTACATGCGAGAGCTGTCGCAGATGGCCAAGGGGAAGATGATCAGTGCGCATCGCCAGGCAACCGCCATCCGTTGGGCTCAAGGGCTAGTTGAGCAAGGCTTGGACGTCTCCTATGACCCTGATGCGCCTCCAAGCGACTTCTGCCCTCAAGGCGGCTTCCATCTCATCCCCGCGGACGAAGGGACGAGCCACGTCGCTGGGCTGCTGGAGGCAGCATCGCAGAAGGTGGCGCAATAGGTCGCGCGCCTAGTTCTCTATAGCTGCGCACGGACAGGCATAGCCAGGGATATCCCTGGCTATCGTCGTTTTAGCGGCATGTAGACCGAATGTAGACGGCGATAACGTTTTGACCAACTAACACCGTTTAGGTTATCCATGTCCCTTCCTGCATGTCTCGGGAGGGGGCACCTACGGCATGGACCTTGAGCGCCACCGTGGAATCCTGGAAACGATCCTTAGCCGCGCCAAAGACGAAGAAGACGTCGTAAAACGCCTAAGCAACTACATGGCGCTACTGCACTACTGCTATGAGGAAGCCGATGAGGTTAGGGGATACTTCACGCTCGTATTGGAGGAGAAGGGGCTAGACACGCTCCAAATCGCGTCGCTCATCAACAAGTCGGGCAAGCGGTACGCCAGCACGCGCCTGACCGCGAAGGCGGAGAAGCGCCTAGCTGAAGTGCAAGCCCGCATCGCGCGCGGAGACCCGCCAGACTCCTACGCTTACGAACTGTTCACTGAGCTTGAGGCGCGCAAGAGCCGGGAAGCCATCAACCCCCTTCTGTCGCCAATCCAAGTCAACCAAGCCAAGCGCACCAGTCGCATGATGAGCGGCGTCCGCTCCCTCTTCAAGGCGGCTAAGGTCATCGGCCTGTCCCTGATCCCGGCCGTCTTCATCCAAAAGCTTTCAGCAGCCGGTTCGGTCGGGGCAACGGGCGGTGCGACGGTCAGCGCTACAGCCGGAGCCGTGACGACAGGGGGAGCCGTAGCCGCCCCTGCCGGAGCGGGCCTAGCAACTGTGATCCCCATCGCGGCAGGGACGGCGCACGCGGCAGCACCTATCGTTGCCCCAATCGCCACGAAGGTGGTTGCAGGATGGGTCAGCGCTGGACTCGTCTTCGGCGCTACAGGTGTCGTCGCCTATGAAGCCACAGCCGGTAAGCCAGTCGTGCCAGTCGCCCAAACGGTTGCCACGACACCAGACCAACCCCACAGTGGCGAACCATCGGGGCATGACCCTGCACGGTCTTGGCTAGATAAGCCGACCGATAGCCCGACGCCCACGGCTGAAGTGACCCCGCAGAGCGCCGAAGGCATCACGCCCTCTCCGCAGCCCAAGATGTCGCAGTCACACCGCCCTTCTGTGACGACAGCGAGCCCCACGCATACGCCACAGAAGCCGTCGCCTATGGCGACGACCACCAGCAGCACGCCCACGCCTGCGGTCACCACAACGGCCCCAGCGCCGCCGCCCGACATTGCTTCTACCCCTACGCCTGAGAGCCCGCTACCATCGCCCACGGCCACGCCACAGCCCACAATCGAGCCGTCAGGGAGCCCGACCCCCGACGCTTCAGAGCATCCGCCGGCAAGTCCCATCAGTAGCCCAGAGCCTTCACCGTCCGTGACGGGCTCGACGCCGACAGCGTCAGTGTCGGAGTCGCCCGCCACTCTGCCGGAAGGCGACGAGAGCGCCGAACAATCGGGCCTGTTGAGCTGGATTGCCGATGTCATCGGCTAATCCGATCAAGATCAATTGCAGGGGTGCAACAGAAAGTGCCACTTACAGCCTTCCCTGACGCTGTGTGACTCCGCTTAGATCGTTCGGGCAAGTTTCTTAAGAAAGCCCTTCAAGGGGGAGCGTTGAAGCTGTACGGACCGGCGAACCCGCTCGCGATCCTCGACATCGCGCGCAGCCAGCACGCCGGGGGCGTGAGCCGGGCCGACATCACCTATCCGGACGGGGTCATGGTCGAGATTCGCTACAGGCTGCCGGTAGAGCCGAGCTACCTCCTGGCGAACGCCAACCTGATGCCCCTGGACGGCCGCCTAATCAACGCCGCCACGGAGGAGGAGGAAGACGGGACGTACGCCTACTTCGCCTTCTGGCGTCCGGCTGGAGGCCGGGACGAGTCTCTGACCTGCCCTGATACTCCCGCCGGGGCCGGTCTGGAATCCGATTTGTGCAAGACGGTAGTTCTCGGATAGTCTGTGCTCTGCACGGCCGGGGAACGCCCCCTCAAGCCGCTAATGCGAGGGTAGGGGGATTAGTACCCGGCCCGTGCTCGGTACGACTTGAGAACTCAACAGTGGAAACGCGCGAAGACCCTCTTACGAAGGGTGGAACGAATGCCCAAGCATCGTTCCGTGTCACAGCTAACCAGCTACGCGACGTGCGGGGAGTCCTACCGGCTGTCAAAGGTCGCGGGGGCACCACAAACCCCCGCAGCCTGGTTCGCGCAAGGTATAGCCGTACACGAAGCGATCGAACGATGGGAACGCACGCACCGCGAGCACAGCCCCGAAACCGCAATAGCATGGTTCGAGGAAGCTTTTGACCGCGAAGCGGCCAAGATGTTCGAGGCAGAGCCGGACATTAACAACTGGCTATGCCCCGGCCGGATCAAACCAGAAACGGACCTCGCCAACCGAATAGACCGGGGGAGAGTCCAAGTGTCCGGCTACATCGAGCAGGCCCTAGCCTCCAAGCTGCAAGTGCTCGAACTGATGCCGGGCGAACCGGCATCAGAGGTTCCCTTCACACTCGACTTGGACGGGTTAACCGTGATCGGGTACATAGACCTGATCATGATCGACCCATGGGGCCGGTTGCTGGTGCGAGACATCAAGACCGGCTCCAAACGACCTCTCAGCCCCATACAGCTAGCCGTCTACCGGCATGCCGTGTTCGACCTCACGGGCGATGTGGTCGAGTGGGGTGACTACTACATGGCGAAGGACAACAAGGCGCTAGACCCCGTTAACCTTCGCCCCTTCACGCGCGGCATGGTGACCAGATGGTTTAAACAGATGGACGCCAGCGAGCGCGCGGGCATATACCTGCCCAACCCTGGGGAGCACTGCAACACCTGCCCAGTACGCCGGTTCTGCTCTGTCATGGGCACGGACCGGCTTTCTTTTCGCCCATAATATGCAAGACGGTAGTGATCAACTAGTAAGGAGAGCCACTTGGCAGAGGACTACCCGCACGCCCTGGACGTCGAAATCTGGGACGGTCAGGGCCGCAAGGTCGGTCTCTACCACCTCCGCGCCCCCAGCGCGGCCGACTTCATCGCCGAAGCGAACGAGGTTGACGGCCAGTTCGCCGACGCCGTCGCCAGCGTGACCCACACCGTCCGTTCCGCGTTCCTACTCAAGGCGGAGCTGGGCGCGACGTACGTCTCTCAGAGCAACGGCACTCCTGCACGTGGAGCTGCCCCCCGGCAGACTCCCCAGCGCCCGCAGAACCGGCCCCAGAGCCGTCAGGCGAGCCCGGCCTATGAGGACGCTCCGGACTGGCCGGACAACCCTCCCGGCGACGACGAGGGCGTGTTCTGCGACCACGGTGAGATGAAGTACGTGCCCGCTGGCGTCGGGCGCAACAACAAGCCGTACAAGGCGTTCTACGCCTGCCCGCTGGACCGCAACGACCCCAACCGGTGCCGGACCCGTCCGGCCTAACTGAAAGGGCGCCCCGCTGTATACGCTCGCCCGAGCGCGGGTTAAGGCGGGGGAGACGGGCTTGCCGATCCCTAGCCCGTTTAAACGGCTAGAAGCCGAAGGCGTCCAGTTCAGGCGCGGCCAACTCGCGTTGGTCGCGGCTGGGCCGGGCGTCGGCAAGTCGGTGTTCGCCCTCACCCTGGCAGCCGCATCACGAGTCCCGACGCTGTACCTGTCAGCAGACAGCGACGCAGCTATCCAGTACGAGCGGGCCGCCGCCATGATGACCGGCCGGACCCGCGACGAGATCGCCGAACTGGTCGAGAGCGGAGACACCCGCTACCTCGACAGCAAGCTAGCCGCCCTACGCAAGCTCAGATGGTGTTTCGAGTCGTCCCCCACGCTGGACGACATCGAAGCTCACGTGAAGTGCTGGGCGGCCGTCTACGGGGCTTACCCGGAGCTGATCGTGGTGGACAACGTCTCCGACGTCACCCCCGACAGCGAAGAGGGCGGAACGCTCGCCCTCGAATCCATCATGGCCTACCTGGCAGACCTGGCCCGCGCTACCGGCGCGGCTGTCATCGCCCTGCATCACCTCACCGCGGAATACGACGACGGCACCGAGCCGCCGCCCCTCAGCGCACTCAAGGGCAAGATCAGCAAAAAACCGGCCCTGGTCCTGAACCTTTTCAGACCCACCGAGGGGCGGCTAGGCGTCGTCATCGCCAAGAACCGCACCGGCCGACCCGACGTCGGCCAGCAGTACCGCGTGACCTTGAACGCGGACCTCTCTCGCATGTCCATCACTGACTAACGGAGATATCCCATGCTTTCCCCCTCCCTCCCCGTTAAGGCTGTCCTGATCGAGCACATCGGCCGGGTCGCGGTTCAGCCGGGGACGTTCGTTCCCATTGACGACATCGTGGTCACCTTCACCCACGCCAAGACCGGCGAGGAGTTCGTTCTCCTCGCCACCCGCATCGTGGGCCTGGTGGTTGAGCCCGACACGGATCAGGCCGCCGAGGACAGGAAGGCCGCCTAATGACCGGCTGCCACGTCCCGATAGGAAGGCTGCCAGAGATCACGTTCATCGCCACCGTGGACGGTGACGGACTCCACTTCGTGGAGGGCAGTCTCGTCTATGACGACCGCCGCCAGGCGTACCACGGCATGGCAGAGGGCACCTGGATCGCCAGTTGCGGATACCGGGAGCTGGAGCCACGCGAGACGTGGGTACCGGCTCACGCCGTCACCCGGTTGATGCGGAAGCTCTAACCAGTGTCGAGCCCCAGCAAGGCCAAAGGCACTCGCTGGGAACGGGAAGTCGCCGACTACCTAGCCCAGGCCATTCCGGGCGTGGACAGGATCGGCTCACGTGACTTCGGGGCCGGGGACCTTTCGGTCCCCTGGCCCATCCCTCACGAGTGCAAGGCCGAACGCAAGATCACGCTCAGCGAGTACGCCAAGCAGCTCAAAGCCATCAAGGCTCGTTTAAACGCTCCGGCCGGCGTCGTGGTCGTGAAGGCTCCCCGCAAGCCGGTCAGCGAAGCGTACGTCGTGATGACCCTGGAAGAGTGGCGGCGCATCCTGCCTATCGTGGGCGACCACCTTCTTAACGAGCTGTTGAACGATGAGCGCCAATGACCCGGTAGAGGCAATCGGCGCGACGATCGGCTTCGTGCTCCTCATCTTCGCCCTGGCCTGGCTCGGCGAATGGCAAGAGCGCCGCGCACGCCGAAAGGTGAAGCGATGCGGGAAACACCGCCGCAAGGCATAGCCGAAGTCCTCGCGCACTACGGAGCCGAATACGTACCCGAAGGGTACAAGTGGGCTCCGATGCGATGCCCTTTTCATGACGACCGCTCCGCCTCCGCGAGCGTATCCACAGAACGCGGAGCGTTTAAATGCCATGCCTGCGAAGCGAAGGGCGACCCGATCGCCCTCATTCGCTGGAAGGAGTCATGCGATTACCCTAGTGCCCTCGAAATCCTCACTGGAATTCTTGGAGACAGCCACCCGGCGGTATCAGCGCGCAATGCGCGGAAGCGCCGCAGAAGAGTATTTGATGAGCCGGGGCCTAGCCCCGGACAGCATTCGATCTTTTCAACTCGGGTACGTCGCAGATTCGATGCCGGGCCATGAGCCCTACGCGGGCCGCCTAGCAATCCCATACCTGTCTCCCGATCGGATAACGCTCCAAATCCGCTTTCGCCGAATAGGCGATGGCGATGGGGCTAAATACCTGTCCGTGCCGGGGGATGCACCCCGGCCTTTCAACACCAGAGCGCTAGAGCTGGACAGCCCCATCATGTGCGTGTGCGAAGGCGAGATCGACGCCATCACCGCCATGCAGGCCGGTCTACCAGCCATAGCGATCCCCGGCGTGTCCGCCTGGCGCAAAGAGTGGGCGCTAGCCCTACACCAGTACGACCACGTTTTCGTACTCGCGGACAACGACGACAAGGGCCAAGGAAAGAAGCTCGGCGAAACCATCGCCAAGCACTCAGACAACGTCCGAATAGTGCCCATGCCCGAAGGGCATGACGTCAACTCATTCGTTCAAGAGCACGGCCCAGACGCCCTACTAGCAAAGGTTGGAATCAATGACGAGTGAAGAACTCGCGAAGGCCGTAGAGACCACCGTTAAGGCGGTACAGAACCGCATCCTCACCGTGGGGAAAGAACAGTACGACCAGGGCGACGAACAACTCTTTGAGCAGATGACCATCAATGAACTGCTCAGCTACGCGATCGAAGAATGTGACGACCAGATCGCATACGCGGTCATGACCCGCATCCGGCTCATCAGGCTTCAGCGCAAGCTCAAGAAGGCGTTCACCGCATGATCCTGCACGAATTCCTGCCGCGCGGTCAAAAGACGCTAATCCAGCTCGTCAGATCCGCCATGGTGGCCCACGCCATGGAACTGGTGCCGCTGGAAGACATGCCCGACGATTACACGGCGATCACGGAAGCCGCGAAGCGCGCCTACCAGAACGGCGACAACATCGTGTTCAACGCGCTGGTGATGGCTGTGCTATTCCAGATCGGGATCGACGTGGAGGCTGGCGATTAAGCGAGTCCTGATTTACCCCGATGCTCAAATCCCGTACCACAACCCCCGCCAGGCCAAAGCGCTGCACGGCTACATCCACGCAACCAAGCCGGACAGCGTTCTGATCATCGGGGATTGGATGGACTTCCCGACGCCGTCACGCTGGAGCAAGGGCACAGCCGAGGAGTTCCGGGGAGACGTCTTCCGAGACGTCGAGATCGGCAAGCGGATGCTCGGGGATCTCCGGCGCGGCTATGACGGGCCGATCGAGTTCGTCCCCGGGAACCACGACACCCGACCGGCCGACTACCTAGCCAAGTACAGCCCAGCCCTGGCCGCGAGCAAGGCGTTCGACATTGACGTCTTGCTGGACTTCAACAGTCACGGCGTCGAGCTGGTGGACGCATTCCACCCCGTCGCCCCCGGCTGGATTGCCACGCACGGGCACAAGGGGTTCAGCTTGTCGGCCATCCCTGGCCGGACGGCGCTCAACGCGGCAAAGACGATCGGCAAGAGCGTCGTCATGGGCCACGTCCACAAGCTGGCGATGTGCCCAGACACGACGGGCTATCAGGGCCGCATATCGACGCTCTGGGGCGTGGAAGTCGGTCACATCATGGACACCCGGCCAGGCAAGGCCCCGGCCTACCTCCCGCGCGGAGCTGCCAACTGGCAAGCGGGCTTTGCGGTCCTGCACATCGACGGCCGCCGGGTCAGGCCCGAGCTGTACCCCATGCAGCCAGACGGAACGTTCATCGCTGACGGAAAGGTTTGGAACTAAGCGGTGCTGACCGCTGAAGTGATCGACACGGCATCGCGGGTCGGGAAGTTCGTCGCCCGCGACTGGCCGATGATCGACGCAGACGACATCGCACAGGAAGTGTTGACCGGCGCGTGCAAGCGGCCGGACCGGTACAACGCCATGGACGAAGCCGCGTTGTTCGCAGTGTTCCGCGCCGACGCTCACGCCTACTGCATGAGGGAACGGGCCGACTACACCACTAGGACCGCCCGCTACCTCTACACACCGGCCGAAGTCCGGTCGCTGCTGGCCGTGCTGTACGAGACCAGCGAAGAAGACTGGTCCAAGCCCCCGGCAAAGGACTCGTACGCCGTGGTGCTCGAAACCGGCTCCATCGTCGTATCGGTCTGGGACCTCAAGGAATGCCTCGCGCAGCTCCCCGCCAACTACCGGGCGATCATCGCCCGCAAGCACGAAGCCGCCGGGCTGACCAAGGAGCAGCGCGAAGCGCTCAAGGCGGCCGGATGGGAGCCGCTGACGGCCGCAGAGCGCAAGACCTACCAGCGGGCCGTAGACCGGCTCACAGAGCGGCTGAACAAGCGGATCAACCGGCCGCGAGGCGTCCACGAGAACGGGCCTGGAGCCCGCCGGGCCATGTCGAACGCGCATGCCTACGCGGCCACGCACGACGACAGAGAGGGAGGACGTTGACGTACAAGCTGCCTGACGAGACGTACCGGGTTTACCCGGAGTCGTGGAACTTCCGGAACGTGTACGACTCGCGTGACTCGGCGCGTAGGGCAGTGTCCTACCGCAAGGGCACATGGGAGCGCGACCGCATCAGGGTCTTCCGGGCCGTCACGGTCTGGGAAGACGTCACCCACGAGTTCGTGACGGGGGGCTGATGGACGAGCCTCCGAAGCCGAAGGAAATCATGCTCGGCTGCCTGGCGCTGGCGCTCGCAAGCGGCATCTTCTGGCTGCTGGTCATCGGCGGCGTCCGGGCACTGTACGAGCTGGCCATCATCATCATCTCGGCGGCTTGACCTGTGACAACCACCCCGGCCGGAAGTGCCGGCCGGGCTGTTTAAACGAAGCCGCGGAAACTTCACGGCTGGGATCTCGCATTCACCAGCCGAACCTTTTCGGATGACCGTTGCGCTACCGTCTTGCATGTCTGTAATGTGCAAGTCGGTAGTAAGCAGGTGGCGGGATGTCTCGCCACCTGCTTCGTCTCTCTACCAGAAGGGCGTTTAAACGCAGCATGAGGGGTTTCATCGGCGTCGTCGCCGACGAGGTGGACGTCCAGCTAGAGCGCACCGACGACGGGTCGCACGTGCTGGTGTTCCGGTTCACCCGCCACAACGGGCCTAGCTACTCGTCCACGAGCGTCAACGCCGCAAGGCTGCCGCAGCTCCCCGAGCTGATGCACAAGCTGGAAGTCATCGAGGCGGGCATTTGAGGAAGGGCAGCCGAAGGATCGCGCTCGGGGCAGTGGGAGCGGTGTCCGCGCTCGTACTCACCGGTTGTGCCGACGATGTCACGGCCGACTGTGTCATAGCCGGGCCGGACGGGACCGGCGCGTACCAGATCGTTGACGATCACTACTGCGACGGCGGATCGCACGCCTCCTACTTCTGGTATTACGGCGGCACGGCCAGTAATGGCCACGTGCGCGGGGGAACCACCGTCAGGCCCCAAAACGTCAACATCACGAGCCGTTCCGGCAAGTACATCACTCGGGGCGGCTTTGGGTTCTCCAAGGGCGGAGGCGGAGGGGGGTGAGGGTGATCGTCACGGGCTCCCGCGACTGGGACAAGCCTGGAACCGTGTGGCTGGCGCTGCAAGCCGCCTACTGGGAAGCGTGGCGACACGGAGAGCGATTAGACGTCGCTCGCGGAGACTGCCCCACGGGGGCCGACGTCCACGCCGGACTGTGGGTTGCGGCAGCCCGGCGGGCCGGGCTGGACGTTGCCGAACACGTCTACCGCGCCGACTGGTCGATCGGGCCAGCAGGCGGCCCGCGACGGAACAAGGCCATGGTCGCGGACGGTGGGGACAAGGTGTTGGCCTTTCACAAGGACAACAGCAAGGGCACTGCGAGCACGATCCGGTTCGCCCACCAGGCGGGCATCCACGTTGACATCTATGCGTAGATCACCACCACCGAGCTTCGCGTAAAGGCGCTGGTCAGAGCCGCAAAACGTCGGAGCAAGACACTAGCTTGATCCTTCTGTATCTACTTGGCCCGACAACGACGATCACCGCGCAAAGGACACGCCCTTGAACCCCGTCAACGTTGACGAGCTTGCAGCCGAGAAGTCCGAAGCGATCTACGAGTCCGCCACGGCCGGACTCTTCAAGGTCCATTACGGATGCGGCTGCACTGGGTACCGGGTTCACCTTGACGGACACCCCAAGCCGAGTGAACTGGCCAAGGTGTACGGCATGATTCCCGACACGCACCACCTGGACGACACCGACCTTGACACGGGCAGTGTGATGCAGCATTTCGAGCACGACGGGCAGAACTGCCCCAACTAGGGCCGAACGGCCTGACGCAAGCACCTGGCGAGGGACGCGGACAGCCGCGAGCCCTTGCTAGGCTGAGACTTCCATCGCGTTCCCTTTCTGGGTTGGCTCACTATTGAGCCCGGTTTTTGCTGACACCAAAACCATCACGCGATGGGGGAAGCCCTCGGCTCCGGCCGGGGGCTTTCTGTTTTCTGGGGTAGGTCGGTGGCGCGTTTCCACTGGTTGAGGCAGGGTGGCCCTGTGGCCGGCGGGCCTGTTTAAACAGGCGCCCGCGGCCCCTGTGGACGTGGAGGCGCGAGTGGAGACCAGGAAGCCCCTAGAGCTGCGTACGGGCGACGTGATCCGGCTCAGCCCTCTACGTCTGGGCGAGCCCGCCGACGCCCTCACAGGGGAAGTGAGCCACGTACAGGAGGCGTCCGTGGCAGGCCCGGCAGTGCTCGTGTGGGTCCAAGAGCTGATGTGGCCGCTCATGATGCCCCCAGAGACAGACGTCGTCCTCTGGCCCGCGGAACCCGCTTAACAGCCCTTAGCATCTATCTCAGCTAAGCCCCTAGGCCGTGTTTGTGCAAGACGGTAATACTTGATAGTCTTAGTCCTGTCAGCAAACCGGGCCAGCGGTAAGCCTGGTCGCAACTCGGCAGGGAGCAACGATGTTCAAATGGAACGACGTCAAAGTGGGCGACTTCGTTAGCTGGGGCGACGAGCAGGAAGACCCTGCCACCGTTAAGGTGGTCGGCGTTGACCGCTACGCAGATAGCGGCGAAGTTCGCCGCATCTCCTATGAGTCCTGGGATCATGGGCGAGACGCAGTGGAAGTGTCCATCTATCTCGGCATGAAGTATCTTACGCGCGGGTGGAGGTATGCCCGACCGGCCGACATCGCCAACTGGGAAGCCCGTAGGGCTGCCTTTGGTCCCGCCTACACCAACAGTTGGGACTAGCTAACCCTTAGGCCCTCGGCTCTGGCCGGGGGCTTTTCTGTGCCCGCCATCCAGGGCAAAGCTGGATCTCCGCTAGAAACCTTCTGGCTAGAAGTTGTGCAAGACGGTAGTGATCCGCTAGGGTTAATCCCGTCAGCAAAAACCAGCCCCTTCTAGCCGAAAGGGAACAGCAATGAACGACCTCTCTAAGACCCGCGAAGCATGGCTTCACAAGGCCGCCGCTATCTTCCGCCCTCGCTTCGAGGGGATCGGTATGCCGCTCCCCGAAAAGCTTCACCTGTCAGTCGGCTTCGGCCCTGATGGGCACGGCGGAGAGAACGCCATGATCCGGGGCGTGTGTATCTCCAAGGCTGGAAGCGAGGACGGCGTTAACCACGTCTACATCTCGCCGGAGCTGGGAGACACGGCCGTGGTCCTGGCGGTTCTCCTGCACGAGCTGATCCACGCGGCCGACGACTGCCAGAGCGGCCACCGTGGAGCCTTCGCCGAAGGCGCTACGCGGCTCGGGCTCATGTCTCCGATGACCACGGCAACGCCCAGTATCGAGCTGGCGGCCGAGCTGATGACCATCGCGGAAACGCTGGGCGACTACCCGCACGGCAAGGTCCTTATCAGCCGGGACCGTCGCCGGAAGCTCGTTGACCCTTCCGGCCAGCCAATGCCGCCCCAGTCAGAGGGGCCGCTTTCCAGCGGGCCTAAGAAGCAGTCCGCTCGACTCCTCAAGGCCGCCTGCAACCAAGCTGATTGCGTGGCGAAGGGCTACACGGTCCGAGTCACCGCTAAGTGGCTGGCGATCGGCGCTCCGATGTGCCCGATGGGTCACCCAATGGAGGCTGAACCGGCCGCCTAGCCGAGAAGCGCCCCCGTTAAGGGGGCGCTCTTCCCTAAGTACCTGTACCATCCCGTCAAGCCCCAGGAAGGACTTCCCCGCATGCCTCGCGAACTCGTTGAAAAGCTCTGGTGTGACTTCTGCTACCAGGACGGCGAAAAGAAGACGGAAGCGACAGAAACGATCAAGATCAATGGAAAGCAAGCCTATGCTTGCGAGCGCGACGCTAAGCCGATCCTGAAGGCCCTAGAGGCGTTCGAGGCGGTTGCCGAGCGCATCCCTACCGAGACGGCTCGTCCGTCCCGTGGTGGTCGCTCTAGGGCCGCGCGTGGCGGTTCCAGCGCCGCCGCCGGAACCGATGCCCCGACGACCACAGAGGTTCGCGCATGGGCGCAAGCTAACAACATCCCTGTGTCGGCTAAGGCGCGCGTCGCTTCCGATGTCTGGGAGAAGTTCTACGACGCTTTCCCGGACCGCCGACCAGCGTCCTAGCACCTAAGCCCCCGGAATGTTCGGGGGCTTTTTGCTATCCAACTTGTGCAAGACGGTAGTGATCGTGTAGCGTTTAACCGTCAGCAAGAACGCACCGGTCAAGCCGGTTGAAAACTCAAAAGGGGAAAGCATGGAAGCGTGCGTCGAGTGCTGCAAGCCGCACACGGAACTTGTGAACTGGCCCAGCCTCCGGGGCAAGGTCTGCCCCGTCTGCGAACCGAAGCTCTACACAGCCCACCTTAAGCCGGAGCCAGAATGCATCCGGTCCTACGACGGCGGAGCCACCTGCGATGGCCCGGTCACCTACCGGCAGAGCTACGCCGGGACCGGCCTCCAGATCGCCGAGTGCGCCAAGCACCAGGTGGAGGCGTGTGAGCGGGAACAAGGGCTGAGGCGGCGCTATCCGGAGCTTGCTCCGGCGGACTTTGATCCGCTGTACGCGGGCGAATCGTGGGATGGCGACTACTAGCTTGAGATGAAGCCCCCGGCTCCGGCCGGGGGCTTTCCTGTTGGGGCCGGTCCAACGCAAAGCGGGAAATTTTGGGGGCGAATATGAGAAGCTGGTCGGGGTGTGGGTCACCCGCGACGATGGGCGGATTGCAGGTCCCCAGTAACTGCCGTTTGCCCTAGTGGGTGTGGGGCAGCGCGTAAGGGGAGCGCGGAGGCTACGACAGCTTCCAAACCCGAAGCTAACGACGCAGTTAGGGAGCCAAATGGCGACTTGCGCGACATATGCCCTGGCCTGAGGTAACTACCCATGGGGGCGGATCTGGGAGCTTGGCTCTTGGATCTGGGCCCCAAAGGTGTGTTGCTTGCCTGTTTGGGCACGGTGCTCGCCGTACTGGGAGCATGTGCAATTTTGCATGTTGCGCGGCGAGGCAACCATCCCGAAGGCGAAGTGCGCATCCTGTGGTTAGGAATCTCAGTCCGATGGAGTCAGGGGACGCGAGACGACACGTCGCAGCCAGAGCTTGAAGCGGCTGACGACACCACGGAGGATCAATCTCCGGCCATAGACCCGGCCGCCCCCGAAGGGGGTGATGCCGGAGCGTAGGAAGGCCCCCTCACGCGAGGGGGCCTCTGCATGTCCGGCCTTGGCCCGCCGGCCAACCCGTTTAAACAGTCAGCGGTACCGCGTGACGGTTGTCCGCTTGCGACGCCGGAGCCAGATGAACGGTAAGGCGAGCCCGCACGTGAAGATGAGCCAGAGGAAGTCACCTAAGGTCCACGCGGGCTTCGTCACTGCCCGGCCAGTCATGGCGACCTGTAACGGCTGCTGCTGCGGCACCATCGGCTGCCCATAGCCCGGAGGCGGGTATGGCTGGCCGTACTGCTGAGCCGGGTACGGCTGCGGCTGGCCGTACTGCTGTGGGTGCTGCTGGTAAGGCCCTTGGGGCTGCTGCGGATGCATGGGGCGGACACTAAGCCCGCGCTGATCTTTTGTGCAAGACGGGAAAAGTGATACGGATGTCGCCCAGGGTGACAGCGTTTAAACGCGGCCATGAGAGCGGTACGGAAATCTTCCCTTGACGCTTCTGTCCCACGGGGCGCAGGCTCACCGAGGCAGGGCAACATCGGGCAACTCCATCAGTAGGGAGAAGCACATGCGGCTAGATTTCGTGGGCGTAGACCCGAACAACGCCACCGACGACTGTCCGTCCGTGTTCGTTGACCAGGAGACAGGCGACTTCTACTTCCAGGGCGACACCGTCACTGACCCTGACGTCCTGGCCTGGATCAACAGCGACAGCCGGATCAAGGACACGGAGTCGGTAGTGCGGCTTCCGGCCGCAATGGCGCAGATCATCATGGAGGCGGCCAGTGGCAGCTACGAGCGCGGCAAGCGGCGATTCGCCGAAGGTCAGCATCCCCGCCCCGATGAAGATATTCGGACCCGACTCGAAAAAGCCGACGTTCGCTGAACTGCTCGCAGACTGCACCAGGTCAGCCGTTCACCTGGAGATCCACGACGAACACATGACCTCCGACCCGGGATATGCCGCGTTCAAAGCCGGGCGCGACTTCATCAACCAGGACCAAGCTCAGGCATGGGTTGATGTCGTGGCGCCTGCCGTTGCGAGGGGCGTAGTCGTCAGACGAGCCCGTATCGTCTCGGAGCCCGTGAGTGACTACACGAGGTACATGCACGCGGTTGCGCCCGCGTACCAGCTCGCGGCTGGCGAGCAACTTCGCTGGCTGCCCCGCCCCCTGGCGTCGACGCTGGCCATCCCGGGCAACCCGTTCTGGGTGTTCGATGATCGCGTAGTGAGGTTCTCTGTGTACGACGGTCGCGGCGAGGTGATCGGCCACCAGTTCAGCGAGGAGCCTGGGGTGGTCGAACTGTGCGCCCGAGCATTCGAGGCGGTATGGAACCTCGCCACACCCCACGACGAGTACCGGGTGTGAGCAGCCAAATGTCGAGCAGCCGCGCTGACTCTGCACACTTGTGTCGTGCCGTCGTCATCCTCGTCTAGCGCCCTAGCAGCCAGACAGGCGCTTGCCGGTCAGCTTCGCGAGATCCGTGAGGAAGCGAAGCTGACCGGTGACGAACTGGCCAAGGCCGCCGGATGGCACGGGAGATCCAAGGTTTCCAAGATTGAGAGCGGAGCGCGCCCAATCTCGGCAGACGACCTGATCGCCTGGTGTCGAGCATGCGGAGTGCCGCCCGAGCGCACGAACGAGCTGCTTGCCAGCCGCCGCGAGGCCGCCGGAATGTGGACCGACTCCCGCAGAATTAACCGCGCCGGTCTGCGCGCCGCCCAAAAAGACGTGCGCCCGATCTATGACCGGAGCGCGGCAACACGGACCTACCAGCCGAGAATGATCCCCGGCCTACTCCAGACAGAGGCATACGCGACTGCGGTTCTCACCGCAGTGCAGCAGCGTCACAACGTTCAAGCTGACGACGTGTCGTCAGCCGTTGCCGAGCGCATGGCGAGGCAAGCGATCCTCCGGCAACCCGGGCGAACGTTCGCGTTCCTTATCGAGGAGGCGGCTCTCCGCTATCAGCTGTACGACTGGGAAATACTCGAGTCTCAGCTTGCGCACCTGGACCAGATCACAAGCCTTCCATCCGTGTCCCTTGGGATCATCCCCTTGGGTGTGCCGAGAGCCCATTCGCCCCATGCCGCGCCCGTCGAGGGTTTCACCATGTTTGATGACGAGCTGGTCAGCGTCGAGCTGGTTAGTGGGCATCTGAAGCTCACCCAAAAGTGGGAGATCGCCCTTTATGCGGAGCGCTTCGCGGCCCTTGCCAACATCGCGGTCTACGGCCATTCCGCGCGCCGACTGATCGCAGCCGCCAGGGCAGCGCGGTAGAAGGGGGCAACAAGTGGCAACATCGTTGCCCCTGGAAAACGGCCACTTCTACCTTCGAAATCATGGAGGTCCCACACACCGCATCCCCCGCTGACCTACTGGGCGAGCCGATACCGGAGGCGCAGGCGGCGGCGCAGAACGCCGCCCTAGATCAGGTCCTTGAGCATCTGAAAGCTGCAGGTGTCCACGCTCAGTTGATCAAGCGGCTTGCGGTTAAGTGCGCGATCGAGCCGGAGCCGTTCGCCGCGACGCTTTGGTATCCGCCACAGCTCAAGATTTACGCGGACGGTGGCGGGCAGGTCGCCACGATCAGCATCGGCCGCCTGTCTGGTAGCTACATGGTCGAACTGTGGGGCACTTGGTCCAGCAGCTTGGAAGTCGTGCCAGCGAGCAAGCCGCGCCGCGTCGGCCTGCTAGTAGCGAGGAACGCGGGAGCCCCCGGCATGCGGGGGAACGCGTCATGAGCCTGGTCACGAAGGTGAGCGAGACCGGTTTCCGCTACCCGTACGTGATCGGCTGGACCGGAGAAGCCCAGCAGCACCGTTTGCAGTGGAAGCAGCGGCAGGATGGCGAGACGCTCGCCTACGTCGATCGCCGCCCGTCCGACTACGCGCTGGGAGTCCTGCGACTGCGGCAAGGCCAGAAGATGACGGGGCGGCCCGACTTCAAGACGGTCAACACCCGTCGCCAATGGCGATGCATGGACAAGCGGCTGTGCCAGGTGTGCGCCAGTTCGGCAGTGGACCGCGAGACGGGCCGTATCTGGTGGCTCCTTTCCTCAAGCGGAGAAGAGGCGGGCGACGGCTTCACCAACGCCCCGCCAACTTGCCGGGACTGCATTCCCGAGGCGATCTCGCAGTGCTCGCATCTGCGGCTCAACGCGGCCGTCTTCACGGTCGGGGCGTACTATCCGTACGCAGTGCGCGGGGATGTGTTCTTGCCCTACCTACCGCCTGTGGTGCCATTCAAGCGCAACGCGCTAGTGCGACTCACCGACTATGAGATCACGCATTGCGTCGCGCGGGAGCTGGTGGTGCGGCTACAAGACGTGCAGCCGGCACACCAGGAGGACGGAATGGCGTGGGCGGCCTGACCTGGAGGTTCCGCGATGATCTATCCAGGCAATGCTATCCAGCGGTTACGCGAAGGCCAGACATGCGAGGCCCCTTCGGCCTATGGTCTCGCTGTGCCGAGGGTGGCACAGAAGACACTCCGGAGGAGCCGTTGTGAAGAAGCTCATCGCTCGCGCGTGGAAGTCGCTAGGGGGCCGCGTGCAGTGGCGGCTGCTGTGGCTGAAGCACGCCACGTTCATGGTCGGCGTCACCGGCGTCATCCGGGACGATGCCGGGCGCGTGCTCCTCCTCAAGCACCGACTGTGGCCAGACGGACGTCAGTGGGGGTTCCCCACCGGCTACGCGAACCGGTCGGAGACCTTCGAGGACACCATCGTGCGTGAGGTCCACGAGGAAACCGGCCTAACCGTCCAGGTTGGCCGACTCGTACGTCTGACGAGCGGCTATCGGCTGCGGGTGGAAGTGGCCTACGAGGCTGTGTTCATCGGCGGCAACCTCAAAATTGATCCTGTAGAGGTCCTGGAGGCGAGATGGTTTTCGCCGGATCAGCTACCAGAGGGAATGCAGGAGTCACACAGAGATCTCCTGGCCTTCTCCTCCCGCGGTTAACGTATCTAGCCCCGAACGAGCGGCTGTGCGGCAGCCAAGAGGAGCGGTCGATCCTGGCCGAACGCCTCACGTATCAGCGGGCAGCAGCCAACCTCACCCAGGAGCACCCGCACCTGTCGGTGTCCCTGCTGTCGTGGGTGCTGGATACACCTGACGACTCCGTGGCTCTGGTCTTCTTCAAGGGCGCTCAGCGATTGAGCGCCCGATACGAGGATCTCGGCCTCTCACACCTGCTGCCGACAGATCGGGTGTGGGTGGGGGTGCGTTCGTCTGAGCCGGGCACGTTGGGCGGTTTCCATCACCCGCGCCAGGGATATCGGCATCAGCAGATGGGAGCCATCGTCACACGCTACGGCTCCTTGGCCGTATCTCCCTCTTCAGCGTCCGAGTTGTCCGCGCTGGATCTCTTCCGGTCATACGCCCATGACTGCCTGCACTACGGCTCCTTCCGGCAGTATTCGCTACGGGACGGCGAGGTCGTCCGCACTCGTTACGGATTCAACCTGCGCGACGCTGACGGACACACCTACTCGGCCCCCGACCCCTCAGGTAGCAAGTCCACCCGCAATCTAGGGATCGTGATGGAGGGCGCGACTGATCGCGAGGCCACAGCCCTAACACGCTGGGTCGCCGATAGCCTTGGGTACGTCGAACCAGCCAGCGGCATCGACCGATTCGCCTTCCTGGACGTCACCGGACGTCTCCACGGCGGCCACCTGGACGAGCTGTCCACCCACGGCAATGCCTACCTGTCGGCTATGGCTTCCTACGCGCGTTCAGTGAATCTCCGCTACGACACGTTCCTCGCCGAGATCGGCCGGGATGAAGCAGCCGATCTCCACAAGACGATCGTTCAGGCCATGATCAGCGGGCACGTCCACCACCTGACGGCCTGGCTGGATGAGCGACATGGACCCGGCACCTTCAGGTCTCTCTTCAGGGCTGCCTCGTATAAGGGTCCTGAGCCCGGCGGCTGAGTTCACTAGTGAAACGCGAAAAGGCCCCCATGGTCCGAAGACCATGGGGGCTTCCTCATGCCCGCAGAAACGATCACAGCCGCTTGCAGGCTACTTCTTCGGCGCTACCACGTTGTGGAGCCACGACAGCACAGCCGCCAGCGCGGCCGTGCCGCCCGCGACGCCGAGCTGCTTCAGGTCGGTCGAACCCGAGTCCACTACAGCCTGACCGGCCGCCACGATGGCGACGGCCGCGACCGACTGAAGGAACGTACGCCAGCCGCGCGTCAGCGCGTCGCGAGTCTTGTCCTGGTTGGCCGACTGGTCGACGTGTACCACGTTTAAACACTCTCTCTTTCTGAGCTGATGGGTTGAGCTGGGGGAATGTCAGGCCTGACGCGGCTGGGGCGCAGCTGGCCGGCGGCACCGTTTAAACGGGGCTGGCGCCTACGTCAGGGGCGCAACGGAGCGAGGCAAGCAACTCCTGCCGCTGGGGCACGGAGCTTGAGCCGGGGTGGCCGGGGCGTCATTATGCGGCGTTGTCAAGGAACGTGATTATTGCCGCGCCTTGAAATAATCCCGCCAGATTTCTCCGCCCTTTCTCCGAGAAATCGTGAGCCTTGACGCCGTGGCTGTACTTGTCTGTGGATGGCAACCCGCTCATCCACAGAATGAGGTTCGGCCGCGACGTTAACCCCGTCCGGCCGGAATCCTGTCGTGGAACTCTTCCGTGGCTTGGGAGCAACCCAAGCCCGCCCCTAGGAGAATGATCATGAGAGACGGCGTTCTGGTTGCCCTGGCCCTGTGCATCGGCGTCATCGGGGGCTTCGTCGCGGGGATAGCCGCCTACGCCATCGGCGCGGGTCTGGTGGCCGCGTTCGCGTGGTTCGGAGGAACCTTCCTCGGCGTCTCCGGTCTCGGAGTGACGATCTTGGCAGTGACCGGTCTCGTTGGCCGTAAGCCATGACCAACAGTCGAGACGTAGGGCCGGGTAGTCATCCGCCGGCCAACCCGTTTAAACGGCTCCGCGGCCTACTTGAAGGTGGCGGCCCACGTGCTCGGCCCCACCTGGCCGTCAACGGCCAGGCCCTCCTGCCGCTGGAAAGCGCGGCATACCGCCTGAGACTGCGGCCCGTAGATGCCGTCAGCCGATAGTCCCCAGTGCTCGGCTCGCATGCGGGCCTGCCACGCCTTCACGTCCGCTCCCCGCATGTACGGGTTGGTGAGCTTCAGCACGCGGCCAGGCCAGCGAGGGCCGTCGCCTGGCTCCGGCTTGCCGGAGACGTCGTAGGCCGGACGGCCGAAGGCGTAGACGTTGCTCGCGTTCTTGGACACCCACTTAACCGCCACGGCGTCCCCCTCGGCGTAGCCGTCGCCCAGGTCTCCGCGCGTGTTGCCGCCTACCGTCTTGAACCGGCTGGCTTCTACCTCGGTGACGATCTCCACGTGAGTGCCGCCGTTGCGGCCGTAGTAGACGATGTCACCGACCTTCGGCGAGTCGTGAAGCCGGTTGCGGCGGTCGAACCACGCCACACCGTAGAGGCACGAAGCCGTCTTCGGAATGATGTCGTCGGCGTCGGCCATCATGGCGCACCACGACACGAAGGTGTGGCACCACGGGTCATCCTGCGCCCACTCAAGGCCAGGCACGGCCGGGGCGTACTTCTGGTGGTTGTTGCCGGTCTCGCGGTAGCCGACTTCCGCGAGAGCGACCTTGATAACACTCTTGGCCGTGGCCAAACAGCAGCCTTTCTCTTAGGCGGGCCAAAACGTCTTGACGGCCGCACCGAGCGCGACCACGAGCGAAGCCGGTAGCGCATAGCGCCACTGCTCCAAGGCGCGAATACGCCGCTCATGGTCGTCGTCCGTCTTCCGGCTTTCCTTAAGCTCTTGCGTTAGGGTGCGCACCTCTGAAACCAGGTCACGCAATTCGTCGTACATGTCCTTCATGGACACCACGACGCCGTTAGGCTCATCGGCCAATTGACTCCTAGGTGACGGTGACGCTTCCGGGGGCGATCAGATAGGAGCCGGAAACGATAATGTTTTCTCCCGATCCCCAGAAGGTGTTGTACGTGTAAAACTCGCCGTTCGGGTTGAGAGCCACGCATCCGGCCTTAGTCAAGGTCGAAGCGTTGTCGCTAAATACGTAGGCGATGAATAGCGGGTACCCGGCATACGGCAGCGCATTGATGGAGGCGAATACAGTTCCAGAGGGGAGCGTGCCGCTGGCGGTGCGGTCCAAGCTGAAGCTGAAGTGCGCAACGCCCGCCCTGGCGTACGCCTGCGCGGTATCTACACGCAAGCCTGACTGCCAGGTGAAGCTAAGCGGGCTAGCGTAGAAGGTGTGGGAATGGACGCGCGGGGCGTAGGACAGGTTCGCATCGGTCTTCTTGACGTATGGCGATAGGTCCTGTGGCGGCCCGAGCTCGAATTCCCGCGCGTTGTCGCGGGCGTAGAACTTCGCGGCAGTCGGGTTGTAGCCGATCTGCCCTTCGGTGAGCTGGCGAGCGCCGGGGCCGCTAACCGCGGGGAGCATCTGCACACCCGATGAAACGAACTCGCGTACATCAGTCAGATCGGCGGGCACAACCGTGTCCGAGTTTGCTCGGACGGTGAAAGTGGCCAGCGGGATTTCGAGAGCGTCCCAAGAGCGATCGATGGGCGGAGCCGTGGCTCCGCCCTGCTTGACCGTCAGGGCGACAGTGTTCGTTTCCCTGTCCAGCTTGAGGACGACCCGGTCAGTGCGCGATGCAGTGGTCTTGTTCTCCTGGAACAGGACCACTGTGTTCGCGTCCAGCTCGTAGTGGAAGCCCGCCACCTTGGCGTTACCCGAGGTCACCAGGAGTTGGAACGGCTGGCCAGTCGTCAGCACCTTGAGCGCCTGATCCCAGGGGCCGCGAGCATCGACGCCGTTGTCTTGCCAGCTTCCCGCCATGCGGGACCACTGCGCTTCGTTCAGGGCCGAAGTGTCGAATGGGTAGGAGTGTTCAGCCAAGCCATTTCCTCATACCTGGCGAACGGTCAAATAGCTGCCGTTCACGATGGTTAGCGTGCTACCGGGGTTTAGATAAGTGATCCCAAGGTTGCCGAGACTCGCTGCACCCAAGTTGGTGAAAGAGCCGTAGACGCGGCAGCTATAGGCCGTGGACGCGGCTGGCGCCCCGAACGGACCAAGTGACGTACCGGATGTGATCGACGCCATGCGTAGGCTATTGGTGTTGGACCCGTTGTTGTACTCGAACCCGATCGTGAGACGCCCCGACGTGCCTAGAGACGGAGTCGTTAGCTGCAACGTGGCCGTTGTGCCCGCTGTCGCCATCCGATAAAAGATGACGCCCTCAAACTGGAAACTGCCCGTACGGTCGATGGGGATAGTGAGAATGGTCTCCGCAGTGCTGGCAGTGCCCGAAGTGATCTGAAGGTCGCCACCGCGCCGCTTGATCGCCTCCAGCTTGGAGCCGCCTACGGGAATCCAAGTCGGTGTGGTCCAAGAGGATTGAACAACAATCTGTCCGAGCTCTTCATCCCACACCAACGTGCCTACAGGGGCACTAGCGGGATATTCGCTGCTGTCCGCAGCGTCGTACGCAACGACTTCGCGGAACTTCGGCATAGGGGCGACTTCAGATGAGGTTGCCCCACGCTGCTTGATCTTCGCGTAGAAACGCCCTTGATCGGCGTTATAAAAGATTGTGCCGTCCGGAAACGTCTCGTTTCCCTTAGCGCTGATCCGGATACGCCTGCTGACGAACTGGCGAAGGTCAACGACCTGGTTGGCGGGAACAGCCGCCGAGTTCGGCGGAACGTTGATGTACGCGAGCGCCATCTCTGGCGTCGGGCCGCTCGTGTCAGGGTCCGGCCGGCTGCCGCCTACCACGCCTTCCTTGAGGGCGATGGCTAGCTTGTTCGTGCCCCGGTCGAGCCGGAGCACGATCGTGTCCGAACGCCACCGCGAAGCGTCGGCGTTCAGGCTGTAGTTCAGCTCTGTCTCGACATCAAGCACGTAATGGAAGCCCCGGAAACTGGCCCTTCCGGGCTTCACCTTGAGCTTGCCGGGCACCTCTTCAGACACGACGCTAAGCGCCGTGCCGGGTGGGGTGTCCGCGACCCCGTCGTCTTGCCACAGGGACGCCATAGCCTCCCAGTCGGGCTCAGTGAGAACCGCTCCCGGTCCACCGTCAAAAGGGAAAGCCCGCTCTGCCAAGTTGGTTACCTTCTCGCTTCAAGCTTCCTGATCGAATTCCAGATGCGGCGAACCTCCCGATACAGGCCAGGGGTGCCAGATGCGCCATCGGTGCCGATGACCGGCTGCACGCGCGGGCCGCCAGTGCCATCGGTAAGGCGAACCTCTCGCAAGACGTCGGTGACGATCTGGCCGTGAACATCCACGGTGACCACGTCGCCCACCTCGTAATGAACGCCGTAGCGAAGGGTGTCCGTGTCGATCGGCGTGACGGACAGCTCCCCGAGCGCCCGAGATTCGGCGAACGCTTCAGCCGCCGCCTGGTCGAGCTGCGCGAGCGCGTCAGGGTCGGCGGGCTGTGTCGTGTCGTCAGGGTTCACCGGCGAGCCATTCGCCCCACGGGCGACCGGCACGTCTCGGCGGTCTACGAACCGCTCCAGCGGTGTCCTGAACCACTCGGAAGGCGCGCTAGACGTGTCGTCGTACTGCTTGAGCCACCTGTTGCGGCCTTCGCCTTGGGCGGCCACTACAAGACGGCTCGCGGCTGGTGCCGTCAGCTTGTAGCTGTAGGCGGCCAGCGTGCCCGCATCTGGGCTGAACACCACTTCGCCGTCATAGTGGACGCGAGGCGTGTACGGCTCGAAGACAAGCCTGTCCGTTGTGCCCTGGCGTAGCCGCCAGCCGATCCCGGCTGACGCGGCGATCTCCTGTAGCGCCACCCCGAGCACATCGAACCGCGTGCCGATGGTCATCGTGCGGCCGAAAGAGTAGGCCGGGGCGTCAAGGTTTGGGATGATCCTGTCCGCGCGGGCCGCTGGCCCCGCGTTGACGTTCACGAGCTGGCGGAGCACACCGGCCGCAGGCCCGGTGTAGGTGTAGCGGTCCGCGGTTTGGTTCTCCACCGTGTTGGCTGGCACCGGGAGCGTGATCCGGGACCACAGCAACGTCTCGTCACTGACTCCCGCGAAGGTCACAAGGCCCCGGCCGGGCTGCTCGGCCGACCAGGTGCGAGTAACGTCTGTGATCGGCCCCGACATGACGGGCCGTGATAGCCCTTCAATCCACACGATGGTCCCGCCGCCGGGTTGCAGAATGGTTGCCTCCGCCGAGTCGGCCGGGACCGTCAACGTCCACGCGCCGATTCCGTTGAATCGGCTGATGACATCCAAGCTGGTGTATTGCTCAATCACGCCCACGCGCGAATAGAAGGCGTCGCGCGCTTCAACGAGAAAGCTAGGCACTGATGAACCTCGGCGCGTAAGTGAGAGACACGGAGGTTTCCGCGCCCACGTTGCTCACGTCAATGAGCACTTCGTTTAAACCGGGTGAGATAGGCCACAGGTGCGGGCTGGGCCCGAGACGCTTCCACAGGTTTTCTCCAGTGACCGGATCGAATACCGCCTTGCGGCGTGGCCGCGTGTCGATCACGAGAGTTTGTGTCTCGGACAGGCCAGCGTTCACGGTGAAGGACTGTTCGGGGCCGGTCGGCACCTTGCGCGTGAATGTCATTCCCGATGCTGGGCCGTGAATTGTCCACAGTGGCCACGTATCCACGTCGCCGGTAATGGTGATCGTGGAGGAGCCGTTCAGGGAGTGCGCCTTGTTCACGAAGGGCCGCCCAAGGAAAGGACTGCCGAAGAAGGGGACGATTTCTAGAGCGCCGGTGGTGAACTTGATGACGTGCGACGTACCCGAATAGAAAAACGGATCGAGTGCGCGAAAGACCAGCCCGAGCTTGAGCCACAGGAGACCGGAGATATCCTGCCCTTCGTCGCCTTCGGCGCCGCTTACATAGTAGGCGTCGATGTAGCGCTGTGAACCGTCGCCTTCCGTCAGAGTGATTCGGCATGGGCCAAGTGTCGGGTTGATCGCAGCGATAAGACCACGCTTGAGGGCTAGCAGCCCCGCCCGGTCCGGGGCTGCTAGGAAAAGCGGGATGAACAGCTCGCGCGAGCTAGCACGGGAATGGCGGGGGTACCCGCCATCCAGCGCGGGCAGCTCGTCATAGAACAGGTTGTAGGGCGGGGCATCGAAACCCTTCATGCCGGGCATGGTGATGATGCCGTTTGCCCCGCTGGTCAGGTTGTAGCTGGACGTGTATGCGCCGCCGCTACCGTCCGCGACGTCTCCAGGGGTGGCCAGCTCAATTGTTGTCTTTGGCCAATCGGCCATTGTCTGTCACCCCTTTCAGGCGTACAGGGCGTCTGCGTACGACAGCGCATTCACGATCTGGCGTTCGCTGGGGATGTTCGGGGCGGCGTTGAGCGTGACGTTGTAGACCCGCTCAGCTGAGGCACCGGCCGTGACGAGGGTGCTACCGGCCGGCTGAGTCCTTGCAGGCAAGAGCCCTGCCGGGCTGCGGCCCCAAGCCGCGGAATCGTTTAAACGATCTGCGTCCAGCGCAAGCGGCAGCTCGGCGACGGGCCAGGCGGACGTCACCTGGTCTGCCAGACCAGAAACCGCATTTCCAACCAGGCGCTTAGTCCCGGTGATGCCATTCGCTAGACCCTGGCCGATGTACCGTCCGATCTCCATGAAAACGCGAGATGGGGAGGCGATGCCGAGGATGTTCTTAACGGTGCGGATCAGGCCGTCTACCATGTTGTTCCACTGAGAAACGACCCAGTTCCAGAGCGAAACGATGCCGTTCCAGAGCCCGTTAACGATCTCGCGACCCGCGTTATATAGCCAGCTTCCCGCATTCGCGAAAATGCGCGTGATCGAATTCGGAATTCCGCTGATCCAGGAAATCGCTTCGTTGAACCGCGCAACGATGGCATCCTTGACGCGGCCGAACCAGTCTCCGAACTTGCCTGGCAGAGATGCGAACCAGTCGAGAATGCGGCCGACGTCGTCAACTCGCCGCTTGATCCAATCAACTACGGCATTCCAGATCCGCTCTGCTGTTTGCTTCACCTGGACCCAACTGGATTCCCAGTCGATACCTAGGAGGTCGAGGGCCGTCTTAAACTGGACCTTGAAGTTTTCCCAGATGGTTGCAAAAATGCTGACTACGGCATCCCAGATTCCACCAAAGAATTCCTTGACGCCATTCCAGGCCCGTTCCCAGTCACCAGTGATCACGCCGAGAACGAATTCGATCAGGCCCGACAGGGCGCGCAGAACGCCATCGACTACCGACAGAATTCCGGTAAAGACATTGCCGACAATGTCGAGCAATGGGCCACCGAAAGTATCCCAGGCAATCGAGATGAACTCAAAAACGCCACCGATGATATCGCCTACACGAGAAACGATCGACTGGAGCTTTGAGCCCCATTCCTCCACCGTGGCCTGATTTTCGGTAAACCACGCTACCAGATCCGTGAAGATCCGCGAGATGATCTCGTAAGCCTGCTGGAAAAGCGGCGCTACCGTATCGTAGATGAAGCGGATGACGCGGCTCAACCAAGTGTCCTCAGAAAGGCTCGCACCCGTCAGCCAATTGACCGCCTGCGAAATCCAGCCGATCAGGGTTGACAGCGCCGGGGCCACGAAATTCGTGATCACGAACGCCAAGCCCTGAGCTAGTAGCGCGATGAGCTGAGCCAAGGGCGGCAGGATCGGAGCAACTGCGACCAGAAGCGCGGCCAGCGCTCCAGCGATGGCCTGAAGGGCTCCGCTGTCGGCAAGGATCTGGACCGCCACGCCGAGCTGCTGAAAGACGGCCACCAGCGCGCCGCCGACCGTGGCCAGGGCTGGCCCGAGCGCAATCAGCGCGGTCGTCAAGATCGGGCCTACGATCTCGGCCAGTCGGCCGATGATCGGCGCGAGTAGGCCGATCCCGCTGGCTAGGGCACTGACTACGGGCAGCAAGGCCGCTCCGATGCGGCCTAGCGCCTGAAAGGTCGAGATCAAGATCTCTTGGCCGCGAGCCGACTCAAGGAAAGCCCGCAGGCCACCCACAAGGTTGCCGATCACGCCCAGGGCGTCATTCCCGGTCTCTCGGATCGCCTTGAAAACAGCGTTAGCGATGCCGCCGATGTCCTTGAGGAGCTGCCAGAGCTGGCCCAGCACGCCGAACCCGTTCTGCAGGGCCTCAAGAGCGCGGCCAGACTCAACGAACCGAGTCGTCAGCTCCGCGAGACGCAACACCGCGTCTCGCACGCCCGGCGCGAAGCCGGACAGGAAGGTGCCGCCTACGGCGGACAGCTTGAGGAAGGCTTCTAGCAGCGGCGTTAGAGCAGGTTCGACAGTGTCGATCGCCCCCGACAAGTCAAGCCAAATCGCCTTCAGCGTCGCTGCCGTGCTGGCCCGCGCAACGAACTCCAGCACGTCATCGGCGAGTCGTCCGATAGACGCGGCTAGCGCGCCTAGGCCCACTTGTAGCGGCCCACCCAAGACCACGGAAAGCCGCTCGAAGTCGCCGACGAAGTCTTGCGTGAAGCGGTCGGTCAGGACCTTCCGCAGCTCTAGGAACGTGGGTGTGACGTGCTGGTCGAACTCCAGGGCCACGGCCTGAGCCGTCGCCCCCATGTCGAGTACGAGCCCCTGAAACTTGAGGCTGCTTTGTGAGAGCGAGGCTCCCAAGGCTTCAGCGAAGCTGCCGACCGCAATCTTGAAGACGGCGAACGCACCAGACGCGCCCGCCACGACGGCAGGTAGCGCAAGCAGCGCTCCCGACGCCGGAGCCAGCGCCGCAGCCAGCGCTAGCGCGCCCTGCACGGCAACCCCGAGACCACCAGCCGCGACGCTTGCCGCGCCGCTCACCGATACCAAGCTGCTAACGAACTTGGCCGCGCCGCCGGAGGCGTTAAGGAACGACTTACCGATGTTCGATAGGGAAGGGGTTAGAGCCGATGTGATGCGCTGTCCGGTCTGGCGCGCCTGGCCGCTCGCGCGGTCCCCGAACGATCGGCCGAACTCGTCACCGGCCGCATGGCCCATGTTGGTGCCGATGTCACGGCCGACGTTGTCAGCTACCGGCCTTAGCCGGGCCTTCAGCTCCTCACGAAGCTTAGGGGCGAAGTCCTTAGCTACCCTCGGATGGATCTCTACATAGGCTTCGCCGACCTTCGTCTGAACCAGGACATCACCCCCCGTTAAGGCTTGCTAGAAGCTGCATGATTTGTTCAGGCGTGGCGAACTCCCGAACCGGCTCCGGCTCGGTTCCGTGGTTAGTGCCAGGGCGCGGAATAGGCTCCGGCTCGGGGTTCTTAGCCCCCTTGGCCTTATGGACTTCCGCGAACAGCCACGTATTGGCCGCGATGCGATCTCCGATGATCGCCAACAGGTGTTCGGCCGTACTCCAGTCGGCCTCATCGCCATGCTCGGCGCGATGCACAGCAGACCCGCGCGGAAGCTGCGAGATAAGGCTGTAGACCTTCCGGAGGCTTAGCCGCCCCCGGTAAAGGTCGCAAAGGTCAACGCCGTAGTAGCGTTGAAGATCCGCCTCAACGGCGGCGGGATGCTCGCTGAGGAGTCTCGCGAGCCAGGCTAGTTTCCCGTGCCCGCAGCAGAGCCGATCAGCTCAACCAGCTCGGCCGCCTGCCGCAGCTTCGGCTTGGTCTCCCGGAACTGCTCGTACTGTTCGTCACCGAGAATCAGCCGCAGCGCGGCCGTCACTCGGCCAGCCTCGATGAAGTCGAGAACATCCGCGTCCCATTCCATCGGCGTCGGCACGGTATACGTGACGCCGTTGTACTCCACCGGGAACGGCTTGCCGTCCGCCTCCGCCCTCTGCGCGGTCTTGCTCAAGTGTCGTGCTCCTCGAAGTGTTTAAACGGATCAGCCGGCGGCTGTGGTCATGTCGCCCGAGACGATCAGGTCGCCGAGCTTGCCGTTGGCGTCGAGCGCCTTGAACGTCATCGACAGGGCGTTAGGGTCCACGCGGGTAAGGGTGAAGCCCTCACGCTCGCTCACCTGAGCACGCGGGATGTAGAGAGCCGCGACGCGGGTAGCGTCGCCCCACATGATGATGAGTGCCTTAGTGATCAGCTCTGGAGTGGACGGCAGCGTCAGCGTGGACGTCACCGGAGTGCCGGTGCCCTTAACCCATGTGCCGCCGAAGAACAGCGCTGTGCTGTCGGGGTCGAACTGCATCAGGCGGAAAGCCACCGTCAGGCCAGCACCGGTAATAACCGTGGTCGCCGGGGCAGCCGACTGCCACACGGGGATGTCGTTCGTGCTGAGCGACGGAACGATTTCGGCGCCCTCCTCCGACACGTAGCCGAGATCGGTAAAACCCGTCACCGCGGTCGTCTCGTCAAACGCGGTCTGCGGAGTAGGCAGAGCAGGCATAGGGGTGTTCGCCGAAGCCATGAGGATGCGCCCGTGAGGCGCGAAGCGAATGTCGTTAGCGTTGGTCTTAGCCAATAGGGCTTAGCTCCGATACAGGTAAATGGCGTGCGAGAAAACAAACCGCTGTTCGCGGCTCACAGGGTCGGAAATGTCGGAAGGGCCTAGCTCCTCCGACACGTCAGCCACGACCACACCGCCGACCGTTCGGCCGGGCATCTCCTCAAGCAGGAACTCGCGGGCCGTTAGCGCGACCTGAAGGGCCGCGCGCTTGTCCGGCCCGTAGGCGTCGAAGTCCAACCGCCACCGGTCGAGCCGGTTGCGGACTTCTCGCGTGCCGCCAATCAGCGTGACAACCAAGCGACGGCTGTTAGTGGCATGACCAACCAGCGAGCCGGAAACCGCGACACCGCTAAGGCGGGGCTTAAGGAAAGTGATCGCGACCTCAACAGGGTCGATCATCACGAAATTCTCTTAGCGTCCAATGCTTTGCCCAGAGGGCGGAAACGGGGCGTGCCGGGATGCTCGTACGGCGGGACCTGCTTGCCGAACAGGGTGGTGTGCGTGCGCGACACAGTGCCGAACTCCACCTTGAGCGCGTCCTTGTCGGCCGACACGTAAGCAACCGGCCCGTCCGGCGTAATCTCCAAGTGCTCCTTGATGGAAGCCGCGTACTCGTGTAGCGGCTCACGCTTGGGCGCGAGCGCATACGCGAGTCGGCCGATCTCCTTAGCGACCGACAGGCACTCCTTAGCGGCCTTCGGCTCGAACCGGAGCCGAGCTATCGCCACACGGTCGAGATCCACCTCAACGTCAGCCATCGACCCGCCTCATCACGAAGGTGATATGGCGGCCGACACCAACAGTCCAATGGCGAGGAGACCCGATCACCTCATAGACCAGACCTCGGAACTGGACGCGGTCAGCCGACGCCACGTCGGCCGAGCCGGGGACGAACACCCGGTATGTGGTAAGAACTGTTTCCCGATCGTGGTCTTCGTCGGCGGTACTGCCGGAGCTGACCCGCTCTGGCTGCACACTCGCGCGATAGCTGCCCGCCACGGAGGCGTTCGCCCAGTCGCGGACGCTGCCGTAGACGTCATCCACGAGAGGGGCGCGAAGCACTGTCAGACGGTCCACGTAGATCGCCACAGAAACCCCTAAGCGGCCTTTGTGGCCACGGAACCGGCCTTGCGGCGGTACTTGTTCAGCGACCGCTTAGCGGCAGCGCTAAGGCCCACAGAGCCGCCCGAATCGGCGTACGTGATCGACACGTCGCCAACGCTTTCCGCCTGCACACCAGGCGTGCCCGACAGCAGCCGGATCACTTCCTGGCACACCACGGACTTAACGTCGGCTGGTACGGCGTCCCCGCCGTGCGTGTACGTCACCTTGACCGTGGACGGCTTCATGTCTAGCCAGCGCAGCCGCCAGCCCCAGCGCCGCCACAGCGCCGACTGCACAAGGGACCAGTCGGTCACCTCGTGGC
The DNA here is from genome assembly GCF_050944675.1 of Nonomuraea sp. CA-141351. Classification (NCBI taxonomy): domain Bacteria; kingdom Bacillati; phylum Actinomycetota; class Actinomycetes; order Streptosporangiales; family Streptosporangiaceae; genus Nonomuraea; species Nonomuraea sp. CA-141351. The sequence goes on along the minus strand of NZ_CP191982.1, from coordinate 11,266,335 downwards.
CGTCGATCTCCACCCGTGTCACCTGGTGGACCGGCTTGCCGGGCAGCTCCAGCGTCAGCTCAGACGGCGACTCCAGGGTGATTACGTCGTTCTCTACCCGGCCGAAGGTGCGGCGCGTGTGCGCTTCCACCAGAGCGGACACGTCGGAGATCAGCGCTTCAACGCGGGCTGTCTCCTCCGGCTCCAGCTCCCGGCCTAGCCTCGCGGTTACGTCCGCGAGAGTTGCCAGCAAACCAACCTCCTTCCTCGTTTAAACGGGTTGGCCGGCAGTCGGACCGGCCCAAGTTGGGACCGGCCCGCGGCTGCGTTTAAACGGGTCAGGCTGTCTGCGCGACGGCTAGATGCTCTGGCCGCATGACCTTCGCGCCGTACACGTGAAGGCCCCTGATCGCGTCCGCGAACCAACGCTCAGGGCGGTACGCCTCCGTCTTCACGATCTGGTCGGCGTAGCTGGTCGCGATCTTGTGACCGGCGATCAGGTGAGTCTTAGCCGGAAGGGTGTTAGCCACCACCACGTCAAAGCCGAGCACGCGACCCACCAGGCCGTTACGAAGCGGCTCGGTGCTGCCGCTCTGGCTCGCGTCGATGAAACGCGGGTCCAGCAGCAGACGGCCGTACAGCTCAGGCGAGACGATCATGTATCGGCCACTCGCCGGAGTGTTGGTCTTGTCCAGCGCGACACGGATGTCAACGAGCTGCCCGTACAGCACGTCCGGCGCAGCGTTCAGGACAAGGTCAACCTTCTTGTACGCCACGGTGGCCGCGAGGATCTTGCCCGCCACGTAGGCGTCGGTCGCCTCCGCAAGCTTGCGAGCCGCGCGGGTCATGCCCTCGGTCATGTACTGGCCACCGATGAGGCTCTGAACCTTAGCGATGTCATCGACCTTGAAGCGGAACGCCTTGGACTGGTCGATCTCGAACGACGTCTCGCCGCCAAGGATGTCCTGCGGATCACCGGTGAAGCCGGTAACCGGGTTGTAGTCCTCAACGGCCGGGTCAAGGACAGTCGGGATGCGGACCTTATCGCCCGCGTCTTGGATCTGACCCTCATAGTCGTGGTTGCAAACCAGACTGGAAGCGACTACGAGTTCGCCTCGCAGGGCATAAAAAATCCCGGCAGACCAAATCTCCGGGATGAAACGCTCTGCGCGCTGAGGCGCAGTAAAGATCGCCAAAGGGCTAATAGCTCCTAACTGATACCTAGCAGATCATTGAGCTGACCCTTACGACGGGCTTCCTCGATCTGCGCATAGTTCATTCGCTTAAGGTCCTCACGAGTGAGCTGCTTCACCTTGGAGCCGGAGCCGTCACCCGAACCGCCGAGCGCGTCCGGGTCGAACTTGGGCGCAGCGTTCGCCTTTGGCAGCGACTTCACGAAAGCCTTGATGGCGTCGCTGTCGGGCTCGCCATCCGAGCCGACGAACTTCGTGAAGTTGATGAACTCGACGTCCGGCAGGGTCACGCCAGCCTTAGCGGATTCGGCGGTAAGCTCCGCGCTAACAAGCCGTGCAGACAGCTTGGTCACGGCCGACCGCTCACCCTCGGCGCGAGCCTCCGCAATGGCCTTCTCGCTGTCGGAAAGGTTTGCCGCCTGTAGCTCCTCAAGCTGCTTAGCAGACGCCTTAGCGTTCGCCTCGTGCTTGCGGCTCATGGTGCGCCACTTAGCAACCTCGTTCTTAAGAGCCTCAATGTCCGGGGCCGATTCGGTCCCCGTCTCGGTCTGCTGCTCCGTCGTGGTCACGTCGCCGTTCTGCTCACTCATGTCTTGCCTCCATGTCGGAAAAGCCCCATGTCGGGGAGGGGTTAGGCCGCAACCAGGTACGGTCCGTATTCGCCGTGATCAAGCACGGCAATCTGTTGGCTCCGGATCGCTTCCGCGTAGGCGTCAGCGACTTGCCGGTTAAGGTCGTCGTCCCAATCGCCGCTGTCGTAGACGGGCTCAACGCCGCATCCGCAGCCGGGATGGATGGGCAACAGGTCGCCCTTGCGGTAGTGGTTCGTGGAAGCCACCACGCACAGCGGACAGTGGTTAGGCCGCTCAGACAGGACCCGCTTGAACCCGATGACTCGCCTGTCGGCGTCGATCACCGCGTCTGCCGCGTTCCGGCTTGCTAGCTGTAGGTCAGCCTCAATCGACTTGCCCAGCCTGTCGGCGGCATCGTCTAGAGCGACCTCGAACGGCTTGCCGTTCTTCAAGTCCGTCCACAGCCACACAAAGGGCCGTGCATAGACGTCTTCGAGGGACACGCCGCCCTCGCGGCCCTCAAGCCCGGAGAGATCCACGTCGGGCGTCGGAACGCCCGTTCGCAGTAGAGACAGCTCCCGCAGCATCGCGACCGTGAGAGCCGCCTCTTGGGCCTGGCCCTCACGCACGAGCGGCACGAGCTGGTCGACGAAACCGGGCATCGAAGCCCGGTCGTAGGCCGTGGGGGAGTGACGCAGGCCCTCCCAGATGAGCCGTGCAGCCTGCACCAGGCCAGCACGCAGAGAGAGCCGAGCGTCTGAGTAATCCCGCCGGAGCTGTGCGAGCGTCGCCATCAGGCGGCCTCCGGCATCTCCTCGCCGGACTCCTCGTCACGGCCGCCGGCCGAACCGTTTAAACGGTCACCCGCGGGCGCCTGCCCGAACACCATCGCCTGAACACGAGCCCGCTCCATCTGCTCAGCCATGAGCTTGTCGAACCGGGCGATCTGGCCAGGGCTATAGCCCGCGTCCTCCTGGAGCTGCCTGTCGGGCACGCCCAAGGACTTGAGCTTGGTAAGAGCGTCGATGTGCTCGGACTCCGACTTGTACTCAGGATCGGCCCAGATGACCTCAGCCCGGTAGGCGTCCTGTCGCGGGTCGCCCAGCACGGCGAAGCACAGCCGCATCACCTCTTCCCAGCTCTCGCCGAAAGAGCGCTGACGCTGCCTGGCCTTGGCCACCAAACCGGCCTCGGCCGACTTGATGGACTCGCCAGAAGGCGGCTGGCCGGAGTTGACCAGGAAGTAATGCAGCGGGATACGGGAGATCGACGCGAGCGCCTGTGTCAGCGCCTCCGCGAGGCGCACATAGTTCGACAGGTCGGCTGCCTGGAACTGGCCGAAGGCCGTTTGCGGGTCCTCGCTGTGGAACATGCGGTCCAGCGCCACCCGGAACGGGGCGATCGGCTGGCCGTTCTCGTCCTCCTCCAACTCCATGCCGGTCACCCACCGCTGCGGGAACGCCGCGTACTCGGAGGCGACCAAGGCGTCAATCATGACCTTGTTGATCGCATCCTGAACGGGGATCACGCGGTCAAGCTCGGAGATCGGCTTGCCCGACAGGCGGGGCCTGTTCAGCAGCGGCACCACAGGAACGACCTTGAAGGCGTTCGGCCCCTCTTCAGGCTGCCGCCACGTCTTATCGCCCTCCTCGCGGATGGCCTTATAGAAGCCGCCGCCGGGCAGCCACAGGCGAGAGTGCAGCGTGCCCCAGTCGTCGCGGTACTCCTGGTAGGCCGCCAGGCGCTTACGCCTGTCGGCCGGGTCCGTCAGCACGAACATCTCGTTGGCGGCCTTGGGCTGAATGACGGGCTTGCCGTCCCCGTCGCCCCACACGAGCACGTGCGACTTGGACGCCACCAGAGCGTCAACGTGGGCGCTGTCGGAGTCGTCGTCCATGTATGACCGCTGCCAGATGTCCCATGCGTCGCGGTCGGCCGCCGGGTCGTCCGTCATCCGGAAGCCCTCGATGCGAAGCCGTTCCGCGACGCTGTCAACGATCAGAGCACAGAAGTTCTCGGCCCACCGGCTTTGGAACAGCCCGCCAAACGCCTCATAGAACTTCTCTTGTGCGAACGCCAATCGGTGCTCACCGTCGTAGTAGGCGTTCCGCTCGCGGTTCTCCGCGATCTGGACATTGAGCTTGCCCTGTAGAAACTCCATCCATTCGGCAGGAGACTTAGGCGGCCTTCCCGCCAGCAATGGAACTCCCTTCAGTAACTCATAGCGCGCCGCCTACGGCGCTTCAGTCGCCCATCCGCGATAGCGTCGGCGCGAGCCTCAACCGCGAGCACTGCCGCCATACAGGCGTCAATGTGTCGCTTGGACTTCTTCGTCTCCTTGCGGATGACGATTCCTGCCCGCACTTCCTTCGTGCGGGCGTTAAGGACATGACGAGTTAGCGTCTTGTCACCGGTATGCCAGAGCTGGCCCGTCTCAACGCCAGTCTTGAACCGTTCGACCGCGTTAGCCATCGGCGTATCGCGATGGGTCCAAAACTCGAACACGGTCTTGTCGCCATGCTCTTGAGCCCATCGACCAACAATGTCTTGCCAATACGCGGGATCGCAGTACGCCCATGCGACCTTGAACGTGTCGAACGCCTTGGACATGGCGGCCGACACCTCAAGCACATCGACTTCCCAGTCTTCGGACGTGTGCGGGTTCTCCCACACCTTGATCGGAAAGACCAGACCATCGGTTAGCCGGCACCCGACAATCGCCGTCGCGTCGTACCTGAGCGAGCCATCAAAGCCGATGGCGATCTGGTCGCCAGGCTGCGGCTCCATATCGACGCGGGCCGCGTTCCAAGCTTCCTTGGCGATGTACGTGTCTTGGGTGGCCGTGGGCTGGTTGAGGAAGTACCGGCGGGCTTCGTGCTCCGGCATCGACTGAAGGTCGATGACCATGCGGTCAAGATCCATCCAGTCAGCCGCCGGGCCGTACACGTACCGCAGCGCCTTCTTAAGCTCCGCCCGGTTCCGGATGGATACCGGCGGCGCTTCACGATGGTCGAACAGCAGATGCGGATTCTCTAGAAGGCCCTCAAGGACCTTCAGGAATTCGCTGTGCGTGTGCTCCGCGATAGATCCTTCGCCTGGGGCATACATCGTGCTGGTTTCGAGCGCCCACGGCTCAGCGAGCTTTCGCTTAAGTAGGTTGCGGCTCACCGTGTTGTGCATCCGGTGAAGCTCGGGCGTGGTGTAAAGGTGAGTCTCGTCAAAGATGGCTAGCGTTTCCTTGCCGCCATCTTTGGAAGCACTGGACGCGGTTGAAGGGACGATCTTCCCGCCATCAGGGAGATTTACTTGCCCGATGTTCACGTCAAGGCCGGGATACTCGTCAATCACCGGGCCTTCGGTGAGCATGTAATAGATGTTGTCGTAAGTGTTTCCCGCCTGCGATTCTTCGGTCGCAAGGCAGCGGATATACGGGTAAGTGATTGGACGGCCTACCGGCTGCCCATTGGCGTCCCAGCCATCGAACCGGACCGGCCCAAGCGCTTCGGCACAGCCGAGCGCGCCCGCCAGCTCGGACTTAGCGCGGCCCTTCGGGCGGCTTAGGAACGCCCGGTTAACCCGGCGGCGTCCCTGGCGGGTTACCTCGTAACAATCGACAATGAAGCGCGCGTACTCGCGGTCAATCTCCATTGGCTGGCCCTGGACGTCGCCAGGGCCATGCACAAGGTACGTCTCAATCCAGTCGATGACCTGATAGCCAAGGGAGTGCTCTGGTGCCGTCCAACGCCCGTCAGGGCCGTACGGCAATCAGTCCTCCAGGTTCTTCCGGCGGGCCGCCAGGTCGCGCACGGGCGCGAGCTTCGGCTTGTCGTCGGCCAGGCCGGGCAGCGTCATACGGAGCCGCTGACGGTCCGCGACCAGCGCACCCATGCGCTCCTCATTCAGGCGGATCTCGCTCAACAGGGCCGCCTTGGGCTCCTGGTGGTACTGCTCCACGAGCGGAGCCAGCATGATCAAGCGCTGCCAGTCGGTAGGCGCGAAAGCCTGAGCCTGAGGGGACGCGGCCCACGTGTCCCACCAGGCCCGCGTCTTAGCCGAGTACGTGGTGTAGCCCGGAAGCTTCGGAGCCTTCACCACGGCGTCGGAGGTGAGTGCGATGGAACCGACAGGGTCGGCATTACGCCGGATGCGCTCCTGCTTCGGTGCTGGGCCTCGACCAGCCACGCTCACACCTCCTTTGCTAGGGAAATCGTTCGATGCGCCAACGTGATCGACAGCGGCGGGTATCTTGAGAGCTAGGGGTGGCAACCACAGGCACGACATGATCAGCCGCACGGCCGGTCAAAGTTCTAGCTGGGGTTTGTCATGCTCGTAATCAATGCCACGTGGCAGCGTGTTGTACTGGCTGCGTTGCTCGTCATGCCGGTCGTTGCCGTCATCGTTCTAATGACTCCGGCCTTCCTCGTGCTGCCCTTCTCGACGCCGGGCAGGGAGTTCATCCTTAAGCTGTTAGACAAGATCACGGCTTGGGCGCGTGTCATCGTGCCAAAGGCCGACGCCAAGTGATCGGCCAAGCCATGGGGGCGTGCTGCCACTACACCACCCCGCCCTCAGGCGGGGCCGGGACTCGAACCCGAACTACCCCCTCGTGCGGCTCCCAGGGATCGAACCTGGAGCTTCCGGTGTGTAAAACCGGCACTCTTCCAATTGAGCTAGAGCCGCATGTGTACCGCCCCCCGGACTCGAACCGGGACTACCACGCTTCTAAGGCGCGTGCCTCTGCCGTTGGGCTAGAGCGGCTTGCAGGCAGGATGCGCCCGCGGGCGCGTTTAAACCCCCCTGCCGGCGGCCACCCGGCAGGGGGGTTCCTGCTTTGCCGGACGCCCAGGAATCGAACCTGGAACCCGTGGCACTTCACGCCACTGCTCTGCCTGTTGAGCTAACGCCCGTCCGAGTTGGACGCCTGGGGCTCGAACCCAGATCGCGCCGATTAAGAGTCGGCCGCTCTCTCCAATTGAGCTAACGTCCAAGGCTTCTGCCTCCGGCGGAGCCTTGTGGCCGGACTGTCCGGCCGCCGGAAAGGCGCTCACGACCGGACTTGAACCGGCGACTCCTGCCGTGACAGGGCAGTGCTCTGACCAACTGAGCTACGCGAGCATGCGCACGACCCCCAGGGCTTGAACCTGGACCAACCGCTTTGGAGACGGTTGCTCTGCCAATTGAGCTAGGGCCATAAGCGGGATGGACGGATTTCAACCGTCACCGCCGCCCCGTTTCGCCCCGGGGACTAGCCGGGGGTACTCGGGGGAAGAGTGCAGACACACCCCATCCCTAGGCTTCCGCCGCCAGCTAGTCAGGCCGGGACGGTCGCTTTGCACCCCACGCCGGAATTGAACCGGCCCCTTCAGGTTGAGAGCCTGATGTCCTCACCACTGGACCAGCGGGGCAAGAGCGCCAACCATGGGTCGGCGCTTGGAATTGCTTACAGAACCTTCGTGATGTTGATGTACGAGCCGGGGAAGAAGTCCACCGACCAGTCAGGGTTCATCGCGTAGTTTCGATACGAGATCGAGAACTGGGCGCTGCCAGACGCCGGTGTCTTGAAGAAGCCGCGCAGGTATACGGCGTTGTCCGCATAATCGCGGGCTGCGATCGGTACGCCACTGAAGTCGCCCGGATAGGTGCGACTCGACACCAGGCCGAGATCGGTGCCCGCGATCGGGCGGTGCTGAACATACATGCCGCCCTCGTTGGCGCCCGGCACGTTCATCTTCAGGCCGATCAATTCAGGATCGTTCTGCGAGTAGAAGTAGATCGCGCCCTCGAACTGGTACCAGAAGTTCAGGTCCAAGCCAGATGTCACAGTCAGTACGTTGTCGGTCCACTCGGTGATAGGACCGGTGATCGACTGAAGGTCCTTGCGGAAAAGCAGCAAAGAGACTTCCCTCTCGTTGTGGTGCCCTGCGCACGGCCCCCAGGAGTCGAACCCAGATCCCCGCGTTCGTAGCGCGGTGCTCTATCCATTGAGCTAGAGCCGCTTGTAACCAAGCTCCTTGCGAAAGACTCGAACTCCCACCTCGCGGTTCAGAGCCGCGTGTCCTACCGTTAGACGAGCAAGGAAAGAGTGCGGAATGGAGGGATCGAACCCCCGTCGCCCGGTCCCAAACCGGCCGTGTTACCACTACACCAATTCCACAATCCCCGGCGCTAAGACGCCGGTTGGAGCCTCCGGCCGGAGTCGAACCGGCAGCCAGCCGCTTACAAGGCGGATGCTCTAAGCCGTTTGAGCTACGGAGGCATAGAGGGCGACCGGTGGGACTCGAACCCACACCATGACAGGCTTCACAAACCGGTGCTCTACCGTTGAGCTACGGTCGCCACTGCACGAGCGGTCAGGCGCTCGCAATGAAGGCGGAGAATGTAGTGCTGCCAGGCGAGCCGCCAAGACTCGCGTTCACATACCGAGCCAGGTGGTTAACCGTAAGGACCTGGCTGTCGCCGGGACGCCATGTGACCATGGCGAACCAGTGCTCTCCGTCGAACGAGCCCTGAAGCTTGACGGCTCGCCCTGTCGGGTCGCCGCTGTACCAGACATGGAGAGTGTGAGTTCCGTAGACGCCCTCAAGGTCCTTGGTCGGGCCAGGCCCGAAGTCGGTAGCGTTGTCGAGTGCGAGGAAGGGGAGAATGCCAGCCTCCAATGCTAGTTCCCTTAGTGGCGGAGGTGGGATTTGAACCCACGATCTCAGGGCCTATGAAACCCGCGAGGACAACCGAACTCCTCTACTCCGCTAAGAAGCGCTTTAGGCGCTAGCGATAGATACAGTGACCGCAGTCCCTTCGGGCTGCGGGTTGCACCACGCACGAACGTAACGCACGTAGTGCGTATCAACAGTTATGAGCCCGATTGAGCTGGTCTGGTGGATGGTGTTCCAAGTCTCGCCATCCAGTGACCCCTGTAGGTATACAAGGAAGTTCGCCGTAGGACCGGACACCGACACTTGAATGGTGTGGCTCTTGTATGCGCCCTCAAGGTCGCGGACTGTTCCGTAACCTCCCCTAGTGGCGTTCAGCGATACGAATGGAAGCAACCCAACCCCTAGCCTGTGCCTTGTGAACGAGCTGGCGTTCCTGGACTCGAACCAGGACCAGCGGAGTAACAGTCCGCCGCTCTGCCACTTGAGCTAAACGCCATCGTGAACGTCAGCCTCACCACGTACAGTTGAGCCATGACCATCAAGGCTTTCGTCGTCGGGCTGTTTAAACACCCCGTGCGCACCCTCCGCGAGCGTGACGCGGAGATGGAAGCCGCCATGGAGTTGGTAGACGCCGAGTTCAACGAAGCCGTGGCTGAGCTGGTGGGTAAGTTCGTGGCCAGGGTCCGCCGGTTGGCCGGCCGGGCTGTTTAAACAGCCCCGCGGTTCAGCCGCCCCAACTTTCGAGCCCCGGTTCCCGCCGGGGCTTTCCTATGCCCACCTGCGGTAACAGCAAGTAGCTGGCGCCCATACGCAGAGTCCCAGACCCGTACAGATTGCGAGGACCAGCCCTCCACAGTTCCTAATTGTTCGCTCTGTGGTGGCTACCCCACCCCGCGAGGAACTGCTGTCCGGTTGGCCGCCATGCTGACCGCTGTACGGCTCTGTGAGCCACACTGACAGGCCCTCTCGTACTCCCTGGACTCTCCCGCTTACGTGAGCAGCTAAGCCGCTTTAGCGAGCCTTAGAGGCTCGCAAGCTCGTTGAACTTCTTCAGCTACCGTCTTGCACATATTGCGTTGATCCACTAGGTTTAAGCATGTCAGCACAAACCGGGTTCTCAAACCGGCGAGTCGCTGGTTTGAAAACTCAATAGTGGAAAGGGACGGTTCAATGGAACCCTCCGAAACGTCGGAGCCACAGGCGACGGTCACTGAGACCATCTACGAGCCTGGCCCCACAGTCACCGCGACTGCGACGGTCACGGCTACTGCGACGGTTACGGCCACGCCGACCGCAACCCCTACGGTTACGGTCACCAGCACGGCCACAGTTACCGCCACCGCTAGCCCGGCTCCGGCACCGACGCCGTCTCCGGCCCCTACGGTAACCGTCACCAAGACGGCCTCCGCTAGCCCGGCACCGACCGTCACTAAGACGGTCACGGAGAAGGCGTCCCCGGCAAGCTCCGCCCCGGCGGTGCCAGTAACGGCACCTACGGCCCCGGCAATCCCGGTCCCAACTCCCAGCATTAGCGCTGGGACGGACGTGAAGATGCCAGAGGTTGCGGCCCCGGCCGCGACCGTCACTAAGACGGTCGGAGTCGGGTCTACCGTCCGGCCGAAACCGGCTCAGGCGAGCTTCCCCGTGCAGATCGTTGGCACGGTCGTTCTGGTGGTCCTGCTGGTCGCTCTCGCGGCTTGGATCGGACGCCGGATCGCTCGGAAGCGCGCTAAGGCGGAAGCGGCCGAATCCGCTAAGCCGGAACTGCCCTTGGCAGAGCCGGTTACGGAGACGGCTAAGCCGGAAGCTCAGGACACGATTCACGCTGACACGGCTACTCGAATCGAGTTCATGAGCTAGCACCACTTCAGCCCCCTAGCTGCCAGCTAGGGGGCTTTCTGCTTTCTGGCGCGAGTTGCTACTACCGTCTTGCACATGCCGTTTAAACGGTGCTACCGTCTTGCACGTCAGCAAAAACCGGTACGACCCGAAAGGGAAGCAGGATGGAACTCAAGCCGACCAAGCCGTCTCACATCGGCTACCAGTTCGCTCGCACTATCCGCCCGGTTCCGGTGGATGTGTTCTCTGTCGGAGTGATGGTGAACGGCGACGACTGGCAGCCGATCTCCGGGGACTGGGAGGACATGTCCGAGGCTATCCTTGCAGGCTTCCTGCACGCGGCAGTCCTTAAGGGCGTTACGCACGTCGTTATCGTCCGCACGGAAGCCGGGGATGTGGTTCCCGAGACCTTCCGAGTAGTCCCGGTGGTTCCCATCGAGGTTGTGTAACCGCCAAACCAAAGCCCCCGCTTCGGCGGGGGCTTTCTGCTTAGAGTCGAAAGCCGCACTACCGTCTTGCACATAGCGTTTAAACCCGCTAACGTTCTTCCTGTCAGCAAAACCGCCCGCTAACGCGGGACTCAGGAAGGAAGTAGCAATGGAGAAGCCTCGCGCTGTAGTTAGCGTAGCGATGGACGGTTACACCGTTGAGGTTGTCTACTCCGACAAGCGTAAGCGGGAGATCACCAACCGCAACACCGTTGAGGAGGCTAACCGCGTCGCTATCGAGCTGGCCATGCAGACCGGTTACGTCTGCGTCACCATCTCTAACGCCTAGCCGTTAGCAAGCCCCCGGCGGCCAGCCGGGGGCTTGCTCCAAAGCGAAGGGAATGCACATGCCTTACGTCTCTTACCGGGTGTCCTGCGCCGACTGCGGCGAAAACCCGATCGCTTGCGGCAGTTGCTGCAACTGCGTCGGTTGCCCCACTAGCGGAGTTCACGCCGTGGACGTGTGGAAGCCCTGCAAAGACGCTGAGGCGGCCCGCAGCCGCCGGAACGGCTACGGGTTCGACGCTCTGGGCGTATACGAACTAGACCCCCTCAGTGACGCTGTGGGCCGCTTGTAGCGGCTCACCACTAGAGCCCCTGGCCTTTCGGCTGGGGGCTCTTTTCTTGAGCAGGCTAACGCCGACTACCGTCTTGCACATAGCGTTTAAGCCGGATAAGGTTCCAGGTGTCAGCAAGAACCATCCCGAAAGGGGAAACGCTATGTGGGACTCTTACATCCCGCCCATCGGTGAGGCGGCAAAGGCTCTGCCGTATGCGGCATCCGCCGGATGCTGGGACTGCAAGTGCGTGATCACGGTTGTGATCCCGCCTAAGGCGGATTCCGCGTCGGGGCGCTGCCCCGGCTGCCGTGCCGAAGTGTACGCCGTTAGGCGGCACTTCTAATAGCTAGCCTCGCAAGGCTCCCAGGTTGAAACTAGGCCCCCTCCCCAGAGGGGGCCTAGTGCTTCATAGGGTTGAGCCGCTAAGGCCGTCTATGGCCGTTCTAGCGCTCTGCCAGCGTCTTGCGCTGGTGGCACTCTGGGCAGATGGCCCGGAGGTTGGCGGGGGAGTGGTCGTCCCCGCGTTGCACGTGGTCAACTTCGGAGGCTATGCCTCCGCACACGTAGCAAATGCGCTTGTCTCTCCGGAGGATAGTCAGCCGGAGGCTAGACCAATTCGACGGCAGTCGAGAGCGCCTGTCAGAGGTGGCCCACGGGCCAGGGTCATCAATGGAGCACTTGCCCCTAGCCTTCACCGGCCGGAGGCATCCGGGCGTGGAACAGACTTGCTTTGCCCTTGGCATGGTTCCTCGCGCGCACGCGCGTATAGCTAGCTTGCTAGCTAGCTTGTGGTTGGTAAGGGGTTGCTCCGCTTGGGCTTCGCAACCCCAGCTAAGCGGGCTTAGCTAGCTGGCTTGTTAGCTAGCTAGCTGCCCCCCTTTATCCCCCCGTTGGGGCACACGCTATGCCGTGTCGCATCCTCGGTTCGCGAACCCCCATGCTGTGTGATGTGCGTCACAGTCCTAGAGTTTGTGCAAGACGGTACTTTTCGCTACCGTCTTGCACATGGCAGAACTTACCGTCACCACGGGGGAGCTGTCCAAGGCGCTCACCAACGCCGAAGGATGGCTACCGGCTCGTTCTCCGGTACCCGTGGCCCTAGTCACGGCCGACAGGAAAGAGCTGGTCATCACCGTGACGGACACCTATTCGGCCGGGCAGGCTACCTGCCCCATAGAGGGCCACCGGGGACAGCCCAGCGAAGCCGTGGAGATCAGCCGGGCGGATCTGCTGGCCTTGGCCAAGAGGGCACGCGCGGACGGCACCAAGAAAGGGCTCAGCCGCATCACGATCGAGACCGGCCGCAGCGCCGGAGTGATCCTGCACGGCATGACCGACGACCCGCACGCCGAGACCGTAACCGTGCTGGACGCGAGCCGGGGCCGCTTCCGTCCCGAGTGGCCGCTACTGGTCGAGCTGTTCGACCTGGCCGAAGAAGAAGCCGTGGACTGGCCCGGCGGCGTGCTGGTGAACACGGGCTATCTCGCCCTGTGGAACAAGGTCAGGCCCGACGCGACAGGCCGGGGCGTTCACCTCCGAAGCATCCCCGACACGCGGGTGATCCTCGGCAAGGTCGGCCCGTACTTCCGTGGCCTGGTGATGGCGATGGACGAAGTCAGGAATGAAGAGGCACTAGGGCAAGGCGGTTTGTGGTGACTGAGTGGACGTTCACGAAGCACGCCCTTGGCAGGGCTCTGGATCGGCTTGTGAAGCCCGAAGAGATCAGGGCTTGCCTGGAGAATCCGACCCTCGTCTACGACCAGGGGGGGCCGTACAAGGGCCGCAGCATCCGGCAGGCCGGGCGCGTAGCCCTGGTGGTGGACCCACAGAGTAAGACCGTCTTGTCCGTCGTGTTTAAACGGCCGGAGGACTGGACGCCGGAAGAGCAGCCGTTCATCACCGGGGCCGCATGACTCCTGAGGAAGGTCTCCCGTCCGTGGGGACGGGAGACCGTGAGCTTGACGAGTGGGTGGCAAAGCAACTGGCCAGGTCTCCCCAGTGGAGCGAAGCGAAGTGGAACAGACTGGGGATGCTTGCGGGAGTCCGGTTCGAGTGAGCCGGGCTCCCGGCCCGTTTTTGGGCTAGTTGTAGTTCTCGTTCCAGATGACTTGTACCGCGTCCCCCTTGCCGTTCTTCTTCCCTCGGCCCACCGGGTGAATGATGATCGCGGTGAACATCTCCGCTATGGTTGCCCGCTTCTGCCGCAGGTCCATACCGTGCTCCCACAGATGATCTATGTCGCCGGACAGCTCCCGCTGCTGCGCCTGGCCCTTCTCCCAGGTTGCCCGTTCGGCCCTGAGCGCCTTCAAGTGGTCTTCAATCTCTGACGACAGCTTGAAGTACCGCTCATCAGCAACCCCGCCTTGCATCCACTGGCTATTGAGCGCGCCCAGCTTGCTGTCTAGGTCCGTGATGACACCTTCCTTCGGGAAGGGGCCAGCGGGGGCCGCCTTGGCGGCCCGCTCCTTCAGCTTTGCTTTCACGAGCGCTGTAATGCGCTTGTCCACCTCCGGCCCTGAGCGGCCGACGCCCGAGCAGCCGCCCTCCGTTTTGGGCGGGCAGACGTACGTGTAACCAGCCTTACCCCGGTTGGTGGGCGTGCCGCGAAGCTTGGCCATGCAGGGCCGCCCCGTCTCCGGCCGGATCTTGCCGCACCGCAGATGGCCCGACAGTAGGTACTTGGTTGCTTTGTCCTCTGGCCCGTCCGGTTTAAACGGCTCCGCCGGCTCTTGCTCGACTGCGAGCGTGGGCAGGACGTCATGACTGGTGCGGCGTACGCGAGGTTTGTACCGTTTCCACACCTGTTCAAGTTCTTCGACGCTACAGATCGTTTTCCAGTCGCCGACCTTGGGCTGTCCGGTCTCTTCGTCCAGGTAGATTTCGCCGTCGATCATGCGCAGTCCCGCGTTGCGCGGAGCTGCCACGATCTGTTTGACGGTCTGGCCGCGCCATGGGCCGCCGTTGCGCGTCGGTAGGCCGGATTCCGCGAAGAGACGGACGATGCTTGCCCAGCTCTTGCCCGCGATACAGGCTTCAATGGCCCTGCGGCGAACAGGGGCTTCGGCTGGGTGCAGGGTCTTGCCGTCAGCCAACCAGCCGAACACCCGGCCGCCGGAGTGGGGTAGGCCGCGCATGGCCCGCCCTTCGTGCCAAAGCCGGGTACGGGCCTTCTTCTTGCGGATTTCGCCCAGACTGACGGCAACGTTCACCAAGCCCTTGATCTCCGCCCCTTCGGCATACAGGTCTTGGTATCCGGCGTAGTCGTAGAACTCTCGGCCGGGGCGTGACCGGAACGCGGCAACGAAGCGTTGCCACTGATCAGGTAGACGGTAGATGCGGTCTTCCTCTGTGCAGATCACCCCATGCACCGGATAACCCTCCGGCGTTGCGCCCCGGAGTAAGTCTTGGATCATGGATTCGTAGTCGGGCCTGTATTCGTTCTTGGCGCTTGATAGGTCGTTGTCGGTATAGCGGCGAACGATCAGGTATTGCGAGCCCATCCGGCGTACTCGCGCCCGCATGCTGCCGTGCTGGGTGCTGACGCCTGTGGTGTTGCCCTTGCCTTGCCTGGTGTCGGAGATCCGGGCGTAGGCGATGAGGCATATAGCTCCGCTGCCTAAGCAGTCGGCGACCGGCGGGAGTCCGGCGGGTATGCCGCGTTCTGCCAGGTCCGCGAGGGTCTCGGCTGGTTGAGGGGACAATGCGAGTTCCTTCCGATCTTCAGGAAGATTACTCGCATCTTTAAATCACCTGGCACCAGTGGCACGCCGAGTAGCCGACGCTGATGAGCAGTGGCACGTCTCGCTGCCTGGCCTCCGCGAACGCCTCCTCGCCCCAGGGGTGCCAGTCCACGGGGTTGTCCGCGTGCTGGAGCAGGTAAGGGCTTGTGGCGTCTTTCAAGCGGTTCATCAGGACCTCCACTGATCAGCCTATTCCGCCCCGGCCCCTACCCCTCGGCCGCCACCTCCCCGCATACCCGGGGGCGCGGCATCGCCCCATGCACGCCCCGATGCCGCATCCCTACCGGGGGGCGGCTGACTGGGGAGGGCGGGACGGCGTAGGTTACGGGGCGTGGATATGGACTTCGTCTGCGCCCACGCAGGACGCCCCGCGAGCGCCCTCACCCGCAGGGACGTGGCACGCGCGCTGCTCGCCGTACCGTCAGGGGTGGCGCTCGTGGCGCTGCCCGACCTGCGGCGCGCGATGATGGCGGCGGGCAACCCGCTCTCCCGCCCGTTCTGGGAGTCGGCCAAGGCCACGCTCAGCTCGATCGAGTCCGGCGTCGCCACGGTCGGCGACGTGCAGCGCTGGGTCGAGTCCACCGGCACGGAGCCGATCCTCATGACACCCAGCTACTTCGTGTGGCCTGAGGAGGACGAGCGCGGCCCCGTGGCGGCGGAGATGTTCGCCCGGCTGGTCGCCCACCTGGAGGAGCGGGTGGAGTCCGGCGAGATCGACCCCGACGCGCTGGCCGCGGGCGACCAGGAGGCCCGCAGGGAGTACGAGGAACTGCAGGAGCGCTGGCTCGGCACGCCGCTGTCCGACGGCAGGGTGCCCGGATTCGCGGTGAGCGACGAGCAGGACGAGGAGCTGTTCGCGGCCTGGGACGAGGAGGAGGCGTTCGCGCTGTCGGAGCTGCGGCGCATCGTCGCGGGCCTGCCCGAGCAGCCCGAGCGCCCCGCCGGCCAGCTGGAGGCGGCCGGCGCGAGCCTACGCGGGCTGCTCGCCCAGCCCGGCTTCCCCGCCAGCGTCCTGCGGGCCTGCGCCGGGTTCGACGACGTCCCGATGCCGGACGACGACGGCGAGCTGTGGCTGGCGGTCGCGGCGGGCATCGCGGGGCCCATCTCGGACCTGTCGGAGAACGGGGACGTGCTGGAGGAGTTCGCCGATCTCGACAGGGATCTCAGCCTGGAGGACGCCGCGCTGGCCAACCTCTGCGCGATCCAGCACGCCGACTGGCTGGCCGGGGTGGCGGCGCTGACCAGGCTCGGCCCCGGCGTGCTCGCCTCGCCCGAGCGGATCGCGCGGCTCATCGCCGAGTCGGAGGACATCGACGTCGACGACCAGAACGTCGACGACCTCGACGCGACCGAGGGGCTGTTCAGGTCGGTGGTGAGCCTGTGGGGCTATCTCGGCATCGTCGACGAGGACGAGGTGCTCACCCCGCTGGGCTGGTGGGGGCTGCCCAAAGCCCTGGAACGCGCCTGGTCACCGGCCGCCGAATGAGGTGTCGACCAGTTCCTGGAACTCGGGGTGGCGTTCGATGTACTTCGCGACGAACGGGCACAGGGGCACGACGCGCAGGCCGGTGTCGGCGCTCGCCTGGAGCGCGTACCCGATCAGCTTGCTCGCCAGCCCCTGCCCCTCGTACGCAGGCAGCACCTCGGTGTGAGTGAAGACGATCTTGGTGGGCAGCAGCCGGTAGTCGGTGAACCCGGCTACTTTGCCGTCCACCAGAACCTCGAACCGGCTCTCCGTCGAGTTGTCGACTACTTCGATCGACATCTACTCGGCCTTCTTGTCGTCCGTGTCGCCCTCGTGCGGCACCCGGATCTTCGACATCTGCTTGTTCATCGATTTGATCAAGAAGTACAGGGCGAACCCGAGGAAAGCCACCACGACGAAGCCGAGCAGGCCCGGACTCACATCACCTGCTGCTAGAACGTTCACAGTTCCAGTCTGCCACCCAGGGAGGGTGCTCCCGTCAGTGGCAGTGGGGGACCGTCAGTGGCAGGCGGGGGAGACGTCCTCGGCGTGGATGCCGGCGAACAGGTCGTCCTCGGGCAGCTCGGTGTCCACCAGCGAGCGCGCCAGGTGGTAGTCCTCGGTCGGCCAGATCTCCTGCTGCAGCTCGCGCGGGCAGACGAACCACCAGCTGTCGGGGTCGATCTGGGTGGCGTGGGCCAGCAGGGCCTGGTCGCGGATCTCGAAGTAGTCGCCGCACGGCACCCGCGTGGTCACCGGCCACTTGGCGGGGCGGTCCTCCCAGCGGGCGATCCAGTCGGCGTACGGGGAGCCCAGGCCGCGCGAGGTCATCGCCTCGTGCAGCGCCTCGAAACGCTCCTTGGTGAATCCCATCTGGTAGTAGAGCTTCAGCGGCTGCCAGGGGTCGCCCGTGCCCGGGTAGCGGTCGGGGTCGCCCGCCGCCTCGAACGCCTCGACCGAGACCTTGTTGGTCATGATGTGGTCGGGGTGCGGGTAGCCGCCGTCGTCGTCGTACGTGATGATCACATGCGGCCTGAACTCGCGCACGGCCGCCACCAGCGGCGCCGAGGCGTCCTCCAGCTTCTGCACGGCGAAGCAGCCCTCGGGCAGCGCCTCGTCCTCGTTCTCCGGCAGGCCGGAGTCGACGAAGCCCATGAAACGCTGCTCCACGCCGAGGATCTCGCGGGCCCGGTCCATCTCGGCCTTGCGGATCGCGGCGATGTTGGCCACGACGTCGGGGCGGTCCATCTTGGGGTTGAGCACGGAGCCCCGTTCCCCACCCGTGAGGGTACAGACCAGCACTTCCACACCTTCGCGCACGTAACGCGCCATCGTGGCGGCGCCCTTGCTCGACTCGTCATCGGGGTGGGCGTGGACGGCCATCAGCCTCAGCGGTGCACTCACGGGCTCGATGTCTCCTCAGTAGGGACCGGTCACTCGCCCAGAGAGGTTAGTTTCTGCTGGGCGGTCGCGAGGGCACACCCCCCGCGGGCGACAATTGTCTCGGATAACGCTCAGGGAGTGCAGGGAGATTCCGCCATGGCGACCAGAGATGTCGAGAACGGGCCAGTTCTCGGCACACCCGACGACTTCCCGGACCGTCCCAAGCGAGGCGGCCGGCTCGTCGTCCACGTCGTGATCGGCGTGCTGGTGGCCATCGTCGCCGGCGGCTGGGGCTATGTCATGTGGTCGATGACGGCAGGCGGTTCAGAGGCGCCGTCGCAGGTGGTGACGTTCACGGTTGAGAGCGCGAATCGCGCGGAGATCACCTTTGAGGTGTACAAGCCAGACGATAGGGTGGCCGTCTGCCGGATCAGGGCGCTGGACGTCTATCACTCGGAAGTGGGCAGCAAGGAAGTAAGAATCCCGGCTGGTGAGGGTAGTAGGCAGATCAAGGAAAGCCTCGACACGAGCGGTCAGGCCACTTCCGTCCACATCCAGTACTGCAATCTCGTATAGTGAGACATTTGGGGAAGCGTGGGAGCGGTTGGCTTGTTAGCCTTTCGAAATTCAATCACACGTAACCTCAAGTGATCTCAGGGCCCCCTAGGCAAGCAAGGAGAACCCGTGGCCGACTCTCGCGATGAGAACGTCACATGGCTGACGCAGGAGGCGTACGACCGTCTGAAGGCGGAGTACGAGTATCTCTCTGGCCCCGGGCGCGTCGACATCGCCAAGAAGATCGAAGCCGCCCGCGAAGAGGGCGACCTGCGTGAGAACGGCGGCTACCACGCCGCCAAGGATGAGCAGGGCAAGATGGAGGCCCGTATCTTCCACCTCCGGCAGATTCTCGACAACGCCCAGGTGGGAGAGGCCCCGAAGGCCGAAGGCGTGGTCGGCCCCGGCATGACCGTGACCATCCGGTTCGTCGGCGACGACGACGAGGTCACCTTCCTGCTCGCCTCCCGCGAGGAGAGCGGAGCACCGATCGACGTCTACTCGCCCAAGTCCCCGCTGGGTGCGGCGATCAACGGCAAGAAGATCGGGGAGAAGGCGACCTACTCCCTCCCCAACGGGCGCCAGAACACCGTCGAGATCCTCGAGGCAGTCCCGTACATCGGCAACTGACCCCCCCGCAAGACGACCGCCGGGCCCACGTTGGCCCGGCGGAGTTTTCGCATGCCTCAGGGATCCGGCAGGATCTCAGCTTTCTGGTCAAGTCTCGTAAGCGGCGCAACACGTACAGGCTGGTGCCGTTCATCGTGGTGGCGCTGGTCGCGGTGCTGACCGCCGATGTGCTGCTGCTCGCGCGGTCAGGGGTTGAGGCGCGGCAGCCCGTACGCGCCCAGGCCACGCCCAAGCAGACGCTGATGGCGCAGCAGCGCCGGCAGCAACAGCAGCCGCCGGCGCAGCAGCAGCCCGCCACGGCGAACCAACCCGTGGCGCCGCTGAAGAAGCTGCACAAGCCCAACTTGTTCGTGCTCACCCGCAAGCCGTTCACCAACGAGCTGTTACAGAAGGTCGCCAAGCTGCGCGGGGTGCGGGCGCTCGAGCTGGCCGACGCGGCGTCGATCACGCTCGACGGCAAGCGGGTGCAGACGCTGGCGGTCAATCCATCCACGTTTCGCTCGTACACACCCAAGGTGACCGCTTCCTCCGACCCGCTGTGGCAGAACGTCGCCGCCGGTGATGTGGCCGTGTCGTTCGTGCTGGGCAACGACGGCGGGCTCGTGCTGCACAGGCGGGTGGCGAGCCCGGCCGGGACGCTCCGGATCGGCGCGTACGCCACCACCGGGTTCGGCGCCGTGGACGCCGTCGTGTCCAAGGACGTGGGGCGTTCGCTGGGGTTGCCGCACGACAACGCGCTCATCGTGAGCGCCCCGGACACCAACTCCGACGCGCTGCGCAAGGCCATACTCAAGGCGCTGCCCAAGGGCACGCAGGTGGCCATGGTCAATCCGGTGCTTCCCCAGCCGCAGACCAGGACGCGGAGCTGGCCCGCGGGGTCGTTCATGAGCGCCGACCAGATCACCGTGGCGCTGAAGGCCGCCGCCTCCAAGCTGGGCAGGCCGTACGTGTGGGGCGCCGAGGGGCCCGACACGTTCGACTGCTCCGGCCTGGTCCAGTGGGCCTTCGCCCAGGCCGGGGTGCGGATGCCCCGGGTGACGCACCAGCAGTGGGTGACCGGGCCCCAGGTTCCGTTGTCGCAGGCCCAGCCGGGGGATCTGCTCTTCTGGCGCTCCGATCCGACTAATCCCGACTACATCTCCCATGTGGCGATTTATTGGGGTAACGGGAAGATGATCCAGGCGCCGCGCACCGGAGACGTCGTCAAGATCTCCCCAGTGCACACCCGCAACCTGGCGGGCGTCGTCCGCGTCAGCCCCGTCGCGGCGTCCAAGGTCCGCTGACCCGCTCCCGCGTCGCGGGGTCTTCGTGCTTCCCGCATTGGGGTCCGCTGCGTTCAGGCCCGCTGGGATCCTCCGCCGGCGCGCGCCAGGCGGTGGCCCCGCCCTGGTGTAGGCGCGCACCCGAAGGTCGCCGAATGCGTCGCGGCATGCATGACAACGCGACCACGCCATCGCGCTGTGCTGCGTCGCGCCGTGCTGCACCGCGCTCCGCCGTGCCGCGTCGCCGTGCCACCGCGTCGCCGTGCCACCGCGTCGCCGTGCCACCGCGTCGCCGTGCCACCGCGTCGCCGTGCCACCGTGCCGACGCGCCGCCATGCCGTGCTGCGTCGCGCCGTGCCGCTCGTCGTGCCCGCATGTGCCGGGCCATGCGCGCCTGACCACCGTGCCACGGTGCCCCGCGCTGCTGCGCCGCTTGTGCCAGACCGTGTGCTGCGCCGTCGGGTCGCCGTGCGACCGCGCCGCCACGTCACGGGACACAATCCACGCCGCGCCCACGACGCACCAAGGCGCCGCGGTGCCCCCTCCGCGCGCCGTGGCGTGCTGGGGCCGTGGCGCGGCGTGGTGGGACGGCATTCGGGGTGCGCCAAGATGGCCGGGGCGAAGGGTGCCGAACCGGTGGTGTGGCGGCTGGAGGCGCGAAAATCGGTACGTGCATTTCGCATGCAACTGTGTAATGTTGATTACATGACAACAGACAACGAGACAGCACAGATCCACGGCTGGTTCACCGGGCGGTTGCCCGAAGAGTGGTTCACCGGCGTGCCGGAGATCGTCAGGGACCGCGAGGAGATCGCGGTGCTGGGCGCGCTGCCCGATCCGCCCGGCGACGTGCCCGAGGCCGAGCGGGCCGCTCTGATCGAGGGGCTGGCCAGGAGGTTCAGGGAAGAGACACGCGAGCGGCGGATCGAGATCGCCAGGGAGGCCGAGCGCAAGTTCCGGCAGAAGGTGTCCTGGGGCGTGGTCTGCGGTGGCGAGACTGTGATGTTCACCACGCTCTCCGTGCCCGTGATGACCAGGTTGCGCCAGACAGAGCGGCAGGTTCTCGACACGCTGGTGGCCGCTGGAGTGGCCAGGAGTCGCAGTGACGCACTGGCCTGGTGTGTCCGATTGGTCGGGAAGCACACCGACACGTGGCTGGCGGATCTGCGGGACGCTCTCCAGCACGTCGACAGGGTTCGCTCGGCGGGGCCGGATGTCAATTCCTGAGACCATCCAGGGGAAACGGCCGCAGAAATGGACTAAACCACTTGGGAAATTGGTTTAGACCAGCCCGATTGGACTGGACCACTGCGTGTTAATTCTCTTTTAAATCCGCTTCGCGTGGGTAGGCTCCAGCAATCGTCAGGGTCTCTGCCTGCGATGACGGCCAAAGCCAACAGGTCTATGCCAATTGGCCTTTATGCCGCTTCGTCGTTAATGATGACTGGGCCCTGAGAGAGTGGAGGAGTCGCAGTCGTGTCTGTTTCCGTGGAAGTGCCCGCACCGACCAGCAATCAGGAATTGGCCGCGTGGGTGAACGAGATCGCCGCCCTGACCCAGCCAGACCGGATCGAG
Source organism: Nonomuraea sp. CA-141351 (assembly GCF_050944675.1). NCBI lineage: Bacteria > Bacillati > Actinomycetota > Actinomycetes > Streptosporangiales > Streptosporangiaceae > Nonomuraea > Nonomuraea sp. CA-141351. Next base: position 11,244,441 of record NZ_CP191982.1, on the reverse strand, counting down.
TGGTGCGACGGGTCCGAGGAGGAGTGGACGCGCCTGACCAACCTCCTCGTGGAGCAGGGCACCCTCACACGGCTGGCCGCCCGGCCCAACAGCTTCTACGCCAAGTCAGACCCCAGCGACGTGGCCAGAGTCGAGGACCGTACCTTCATCTGCTCCGAGCGCGAGGAGGACGCGGGGCCCACCAACAACTGGATCGCTCCGGACGAGATGCGCCGGACGTTCGGACGGCTGTTCAAGGGCTGCATGCGCGGCCGCACGATGTACGTCGTGCCGTTCTGCATGGGCCCGCTCGGCGGCGAGATCTCGCAGCTCGGCGTCGAGATCACCGACTCCCCGTACGTCGCCGTCTCCATGCGGATCATGACGAGGATGGGGGACAGGGCGCTCCGCCTCATCGAGCAGCGCGGAGCGGCGCGAAAGGCCGGAGAGAGCGAGGGACGAGCCAACGGAGGCCGCAGCAAGCGCGACCATGAGCATGGCGAGTTCGTCAAGTGCGTGCACTCCGTGGGCGCGCCGCTGGAGCCGCACCAGGAGGACGTGCCCTGGCCGTGCAGCTCGACCAAGTACATCAGCCACTTCCCCGAGACCCGCGAGATCTGGTCGTACGGCTCCGGCTACGGCGGCAACGCCCTGCTCGGCAAGAAGTGCTACGCCCTGCGCATCGCCAGCACCATGGCCCGCGACGAGGGCTGGATGGCCGAGCACATGCTGATTCTCAAGCTCACGCCGCCCTCCGGCGAGACCCGCTACATCGCCGCCGCCTTCCCGAGCGCCTGTGGCAAGACCAACCTCGCCATGCTCCAGCCCACGATCCCCGGCTGGAAGGTCGAGACGATCGGCGACGACATCGCCTGGATGCGCTTCGGTGACGACGGCCGCCTCTACGCGATCAACCCGGAGGCCGGCTTCTTCGGCGTCGCGCCCGGCACCGGTCAGGTGACCAACGCCAACGCGATCAAGACGCTCTGGGGCAACAGCATCTTCACCAACGTCGCCCTCACCGACGACGGCGACGTGTGGTGGGAAGGGCTGACCGAGGAGCCGCCGGCGCACCTGACCGACTGGAAGGGCCGTTCCTGGACGCCCGGCAGCGGCGAGCCTGCCGCCCACCCGAACGCCCGCTTCACCACCCCGGCCTCCCAGTGCCCGACCATCGCACCCGAATGGCAGGACCCGAAGGGCGTGCCCATCTCAGCGATCTTGTTCGGCGGTCGCCGCGCCACTGCCGTACCTCTGGTGACGGAGTCGCTGAGCTGGGAGCACGGCGTCTTCCTCGGAGCCAACGTCGCCTCCGAGAAGACCGCCGCAGCCGAGGGCAAGGTCGGCGAGCTGCGCTACGACCCGTTCGCCATGCTGCCGTTCTGCGGCTACAACATGGGCGACTACTTCGACCACTGGCTGGACATCGGCCGCCGCAAGGGCGCCAAGCTGCCCCGCATCTACTACGTCAACTGGTTCCGCAAGAACGCCGACGGCAAGTTCATCTGGCCGGGCTTCGGCGAGAACAGCCGGGTGCTCAAGTGGATCGTCGACCGGCTCAACGGCGAGGCCAAGGCCGTGCCGACGGCGATCGGCCTGCTGCCCGCCGACCTCGACACCGAGGGCCTGGACCTGTCCGAGGAGGACCTGCACACGCTGCTGTCGGTCGACAAGGACGTGTGGCGCGAGGAGGCGTCGCTGGTCCCGGCCCACTTCGACAAGTTCGGCTCGCATCTGCCGAAGGAGCTGTGGGACGAGTACAACGCTCTGCTCGACCGCCTCGGCTGACCCCCCTTGTGCGGTACGGCGGTGCCGTCTAATTTGACGGACTGCCGTACCGCTAGGAGGGGGCTGTCGTGGACTATGTCCTGCTCTTCGCCGCGTTTGGCGTGGTTTTCCTGGTCAACGCGGCCGAACGGGGCGTCGAGCGCGAGCGCAGACGCGTCAGCGAGGCGGCGCCGAGCGGTGACGGGCACCATCTGTCCCCTTACGAGCTGGCCTACCTTTCCGGCGGGCCGCGGCGGGTCATCAACACGGCGCTGGTCGTCCTCGCGACGGCCGGCGCCATTCGTGTGTCGCGCGGCTCACAGGTGACCCCCGTCCACGGCGCCCAGCCGTCGCCGGTGCCGATCGAGCAGGCCGTGCTCGACACGCTGGCCGCCAGGCCGGGCGGCTGCCGGGCAGGCGAGCTGCGGCGGGAGCTGGAGAGACATCCGGCACTCGCCGGGTTGGTCGGCGGGCTCCAGGCGCGCGGCCTGGTCGTGCCGGAGGACGCGTACGGGGCGGCGTGGCGGCGCAGGAGGCTGCTGAAGGCGGCTGTGGGTGCGGCATGCGCGTTCGCGGTGCTGGTGGTCGCGCTGGCCGCGGCGGGGCTGGCGGGCAAGGAGCAGGTGTTCATCGGCGTGCTGTTCTTCAGCGCGATCGCCGTCATCTCGGGGCTCGCCGCGATCTTCCGGCAGCGGCGCAGGCTGCGGAACGTCGTCACCAGGGCGGGACGCGAGGTCCTGCTGTCGGCTCGCGGCTACCATCCGAGGGGCGCGAATGACCAGAGCTCGCTGGCCATGGCGGTCGGGATCCCCGTCGCGCTGTACGGGCTGCAGGACGCGGGCGACCAGAGCCTCTGCGACGAGCTGTCGGCAGGCGACCCGGGTGGCGACTGCACCGGCTCCTGCGGGAGCTACAGCGGTGGCGGCGACGGCACCACCTTCGGCAGCGACTCCCTCGGCGGCCACGACTTCGGCGGAGGATCGTCCAGCTGCGGGTCGTCGAGCTGCGGCGGGAGCTCGTCGAGCTGCGGTGGCGGGTCCAGCTGCGGCGGCGGATCGAGCTGCGGCAGCAGCAGTTGAAAAAGTCCCGGGAATCTAAATGAGCAGAACGAAACTTTTATCGTTGCTTTACGCGTCTCTTCGGTAACCAGCCTGATCGGCTGGACGGAGGGAGGCCGTAATGGACCTTGTCCTGCTGATTCTCTCGGTGGCCCTGGCGGCGATCGCCGTCACCATCGCCTCCGCGATCAAACGCGAGTACGCCCCCAACCGGGCGGCCGGGGCCGGACCCCGCGCTCGCGACCTCGATCACTACGATCTCGCCTATCTGGCGGGCGGGCCCGAGCAGGTGGTCAACACGGCCATCACGCTCCTGGCCGAAACCGGAGAGCTGCGCGTGTCACGGGGGCCGCGCTTCCACACCGTCTCCGTAAGGTCCGCCACGGACAACCCCATCGAGCGGGAGACTCTGACCGCCGTCGCGGACAACGCCGGCCCGTCGAGGTGGCTGGTCAGCCAGGCGGTGGGCCATAGTCCGGCCATGAAGGAGCTCGAGCACCGTCTCGCCGAGCTGGGCCTGATCCTGTCCGCTGCCCGTCTCGCACGGCTCAAGTGGCTGGCCGTCGGACTGAGGGTGGTGTCGATCCTGGCGGTCGCCGGGGCCGTAGCGGGGGTGGTCATGCTCACCGGAGGCCCGGTGCTGCTCCCGCTGCTCGCCGTGCTCGTCCTGGTGGCAACGGGGATCGGCGCGGCGGTCGTGCTCGCCGGCGACAGAAAGTCCAGGCGGGTCGCGCTCACCGCCGACGGAGTGGAGGAGCGGGACCAGGCCAGGAAGGCGTACCCCGCGGGCTCGGGAAACAGGCCGGTACACATCGCGCTGCACGGTCATTGGGCGCTGCGCGACACGGACCTGAGCAGGGCGCTGGACACCTACGTCCCGCGGGCCGCGCCTCGACGCAGGCGGCGGTCGACGTCCGGCAGCAGCAGTGGCGGTGGCGGCTACTACTACGGTGGTTGCGGCGGAGCGGCCGACAGCGGGTCGGGCTGTGGCAGCGGCTCCTCCGGCTGCGGTGGCGGAAGCGGCTGCGGCGGCGGTGGTTGCGGTGGCGGAGGGAGCTGACATGTCCGAGCCGGAGGCCGGACGGCGGGCCGCCCTCGGGGACGAGCCGGGGGTGGAGCTCGGAGTGGGCATCGGCTGGCGGGCCGAGCTCGACCTGTCGATCGAGCGCATGCCGGGCGTCGACTTCCTCGAGGTGGTCGCCGAGAACATCAAGCCCGCCCACCTGCCCGAGTCGTTACGTCTCCTGCGCGCCAGGGGCCTGCCGGTGATCCCGCACGGGGTCTCGCTGGGGATCGGCGGCGCCGAGCCGCCCTCCCCGGCCAGGCTGGCCCACCTGGCCGCCTGCGCGGAGGCACTGGACTCGCCGCTGGTCAGCGAGCACCTGGCGTTCGTACGGGGCGGCGGGCTGGAGGCCGGCCACCTGCTGCCCGTGCCGCGCACGCGCGAGTCGTTGCGGGTCATCACCGAGAACGTGCGCCAGGCGCAGGACGCGCTGCCGGTGCCGCTGGCCCTGGAGAACGTGGCCGCGATCTTCGGCTGGCCCGACGACGAGCTGACCGAGGCCCAGTTCCTCGCCGAGCTGGTCGAGCGCACCGGGGTCGGGCTGCTGATCGACGTGGCCAACCTCTACACCAACCAGTTCAACCTGGGCCTGTCGGCGGTGGACGCGCTCGACGCGCTGCCGCTCGAGAACCTCGCGTACGTCCATGTGGCCGGCGGGTACGAGCATCACGGCATCTGGCACGACACGCACACCACCTCCGCGCCCCAGGCCGTCCTCGACCTCCTCACCGAGCTGTGCGCCCGGGCCAAGCCGCCGGGCGTGCTGCTGGAGTGGGACGACGACTACCCGAGCGATGCGGCCCTGGAGAGCGAGCTGTCCAGGATCAGGGCCGCGATGTCCCTGGCCCGGGAGTCCGGATGACGGACGAGCCGCAGTGCCTCGCGGAGGCTCAGGGCCGCTCGGCGGAACCGGATGGGAAGGAGCTGGTGGAGGCTCAGCGCCGCCTCGCGGAGGCGCAGGGGCGGGTGGTGGCGGCCCTCGTCGCTGGGGCCGCCGTGCCGAAGGGGTTCGATCCCGAGCGGATGCGGGTGCAGGCGCTGAGCCTGGTCGCCAAGCGGCGCAGCGTCGTGGCCAGGCTCCGTCCCGACGCGGCCGCCGCGGCGGGCCCCGACCTGGTGGCGGAGTTCGCCGCCTACGCCCGGTCCCGGAGCGTGCCGCCGCCGGACTACCGCACCGACGCCGACGACTTCGCCGCCTGGCTGCGCGAACGCGGCCGCCTGCCCGACCCGCCCCGCAAGCCCCGCTGGTGGTCCCGCTTCCTGCCCTGAGCCCCGTTCCCGCACCGCACCGCGACTGACCTGCGCTTCTCCGCCACCCACCGCACTTCGGTGAGGTCCTGTGGGAAGGCGGGGGCGGATCCGGCATAGGCGGTTTAGCCGACATTCGGCCGGAAACCGTGAGGGAATGGGGGGACTGCGTTGCGTCGACGGCTCATATCTGACCGTCACGCCGGTGGCATGCAAGGACAGCGTCGGCACGCCGTACGAGGTCACCCTCGAGCTCCAACGCGACGGCACGCCGTACGGGAGCGTCGGAGAGCGGTGCGGCTGGCTGCTCGCGCGCCTGGCGCGCGGTGTGGACGAGGCCCGCGAGGGCCGGGGACCGGCCAGGCGGTGGGCCGATCCGGACGACAGGTTCCCCGACGAGGAGCCGGACAGCGAACTGTTCTCCTTCCGCTACCGCACGAGAGCGGGCCTGGTGGGCGGCGGCGAGCTGCGCTGCCAGCTCAGGACCATCCCCGTGTGGCAGGCGGCCAAGGGGCAGTGGCGGCTGACCAGGAGGGCGTACGTGGAGGCGTGGGGCTTGACGGGCGTGGGCATGCGTGCGGTGCTGACGTCGGCCGAGTTGGCGACGTTCGTACGAGGCCTCGTGAATGAGGCGGAGGGGTGTCTAGAAGGTAGAGATCTGGCGAGGAATCCCATAGACGGGGCGGGCATGGGCGAATCGCGGTGATAATTGCCTGTTGGGTCAAGCGACCAAAGGCAACCGCTGGGGAGGAACTCCGTGGGCCTGCGCGATCTGGTCTACCGGCTGTATGAGCACCGGCTGGAGTCCAAGCTGTCGAAGGACAGCATCCCCCGGCACGTCGGGGTCATCATTGACGGCAATCGCCGCTGGGCGCGCGCGATGGGCATGCGTGACGTCGCCAGCGGCCACCGCAAGGGTGCCGACAAGATCTCCGAGCTGCTCGGCTGGTGCCGCGAGACCGGCGTCGAGGTCGTCACGGTGTGGATGTTGTCCAACGACAACCTCAACCGGCCGAAGGAGGAGCTGGAGCCGCTGCTGCGCATCATCGAGGACGTGACGCAGGAGCTCGTGGAGGAGGGCTGGCGGATCAGCCCGGTCGGTGCGCTCGATCTGCTGCCCGACCGAACGGCGAATGTCCTAAAAAATGCAAAGGAAGCGTCATCACACCGTCCAGGCCTGATTGTGAACGTTGCAGTTGGGTATGGAGGAAGACGTGAGATTGCCGATGCGGTGCGCTCACTGCTCCAAGAGCATGCGAGCAGAGGGGCGAGCATCGAGGACCTCGTCGAGGTGCTCGATGTGGAGCACATCGCGGAGCATCTCTACACTCGCGGCCAGCCCGACCCGGACCTCCTCATCCGGACCTCGGGAGAGCAGCGTCTGTCCGGCTTCATGCTCTGGCAGAGCGCTCATTCTGAGTTCTACTTCCACGAGGCCTACTGGCCTGACTTCCGCAGGGTCGACTTCCTGCGGGCGCTGCGCGACTACGCTGCGAGACACCGACGTTACGGTTCATAGTGCGACAAGAGGGCATTCAGAACGTAACGTAGAAAATGTCCGACCGCAGGCCGGACATTTCGGAGAGGGCCCGCCTTTGCACCAAGATCTGCCGAGGGGGCCGGGACCCGGCGCCGACGGCAGCTTGCGGTCGGGGAAGCGGGCCCGGTCCGAATCCCGCCTCGTCTGCAGGGCGCCCGCCCCAATGGGCGCCCGGGGGAGAACGTGTGGCAGTGTCCTCGAGCAACCCTACTCACCAGTCGGCCAAGCGGACGTACGTGCTGGACACCTCAGTCCTGCTAGCCGACCCGGCGGCAATGACGCGCTTCGCCGAGCACGACGTTGTCCTTCCGATCGTGGTCATCACCGAGCTGGAGGGGAAGCGGCACCATCCCGAGCTCGGGTACTTCGCGCGGAAGGCTCTGCGCTACCTCGACGACCTGCGGATCCAGTACGGCAGGCTCGACGAGCCGATGCCTACGGAGGACGGCACGATCAGGGTTGAGCTCAATCACAGCGATCCCTCCATCCTGCCTGTGGGGTTCCGCCTGGGAGACAACGACACGCGCATCCTGACCGTGGCCCGCTCGCTGGCCGCCGAGGGCTGCGACGTCGTGCTGGTGTCGAAAGACCTGCCACTGCGGGTCAAGGCGGCCTCGATCGGCCTGGCGGCCGAGGAATACCGCGCCGAGCTCGTTCACGAGTCGGGCTGGACGGGGATGGCCGAGGTCCAGGTGACCACCGAGGGCGTCGAGGCGCTCTTCGAGCAGGGCACCGCCGACCTCGAGGAGACCCGGGACCTGCCGGCGCACACCGGGCTGCGGCTGCTGTCGGCCAGGGGCTCGGCGCTCGGCCGGGTGCAGCCGGACAAGTCGGTACGGCTCGTCCGCGGCGACCGCGAGGTGTTCGGACTGCACGGCCGCTCCGCCGAGCAGCGCATCGCGCTCGACCTGCTGATGGACCCGGAGATCGGCATCGTCTCGCTGGGCGGCCGGGCCGGCACCGGCAAGTCGGCGCTGGCGCTCTGCGCGGGCCTGGAGGCGGTCCTGGAGCGCCGCCAGCACCGCAAGGTGGTCGTCTTCCGCCCGCTCTACGCCGTGGGCGGTCAGGAGCTCGGCTACCTGCCGGGCACCGAGGGCGAGAAGATGGGCCCGTGGGCGCAGGCGGTCTACGACACGCTCGGCGCGATCACCTCGCCCGAGGTGATCGAGGAGGTGCTCGACAGGGGCATGCTTGAGGTGCTCCCGCTGACGCACATCCGCGGCCGGTCGCTGCACGACGCGTTCGTGATCGTGGACGAGGCCCAGTCGCTGGAGCGCGGGGTGCTGCTGACCGTGCTGAGCAGGATCGGCGCCAACTCGAGGGTCGTGCTCACCCACGACATCGCCCAGCGCGACAACCTCAGGGTCGGGCGGCACGACGGCGTGGTGGCGGTGGTGGAGAAGCTCAAGGGCCACCCGCTCTTCGCCCACGTCACGCTGACCCGCTCCGAGCGCTCCCCGATCGCCGCGCTGGTGACGGAGATGCTGGAGGACATCACCCTCTAGAGGCCTCCAGAAGCCTCTAGGGGCTCATTTCAGTTCGCCGCAGGTGTACCGCCCCTCCGACCGGGAGGGGCGGTTCGCGTTCTCGCGGACGATCTTGACCAGCTCGAACGCCGCGTCCTGCTGGGCCGTGCAGACGATCTGCGCCTTGCCGAGCCTGGTCAGCGTGCCCTCGCCCCTGATGTAGACGGTCAGCGTCGAGGTGCGCGGGAGCTGGATCTCGTCCCGCTGCACGGGGTTCAGCGAGTCCTTGATCCCCAGGTACGTGAAGCCGCGCAGCGCGGTGTCCCGCTCGCCGAGAGGCTGCGTGGAGGCCGCGAAGAGCGCGCCGAGCAGGCTGCCGACGGTGTCGTTCTCGACGTCGGCCGGCTCCAGGGCGAGCTTGCCGTCCCTGATCAGGTAGATCGTCTTGGACGGCGGCGGGATCTTGATGGTGGGCACGTTGCCGCGGTCCTGCACGTCCGTGGGCGAGATGCCGCAGGCCGCCAGGGCGAGCAGGGCGAGCAGCGTCAGAGCGCGTTTCATGCGTGCGGGAGCCAGACCGTGAACAGGGTGCCGGGGTTCTGGGGGCGTACGGAGATGGTGCCGCCGTGGAGGTGGACGTTCGCTCTGGCGATCGCGAGGCCGAGGCCGCTGCCCTGGCTGCGGGCCCGGCCCGCGCCCGCCTTGAAGAAGCGGTCGAAGACGTGCGGCAGCGCCTCGTGAGGGATGCCCTTGCCGTGGTCGCGCACCTTCACCTCCAGGCCGTTCTCGGTGCCCCTGGCGCTCACCACGACCGGGGGCTGACCGTGCTTGAGCGCGTTGCCGACAAGGTTGGCCACGATGACGTCGAACCTCCTCGGATCGAGGTTCACGGTCAAGCCCTGGGATGCCTTCACCTGCACCCGGTCGCTCCAGCCGCGTACCTCCAGGCAGTCCATGATCGCATCGGCCACGTTCACGGGCTCGAGGTTGAGCGTGGCCGTGCCCGCGTCGAAGCGGCTGATCTCGATGAGGTGCTCGACCAGCTCGCGCAGGCGCTCGATCTCCCGGAGCACGAGCCGCACGGCCTCCGCGGGCGCATCGGGCAGCCGGTTGGCCTCCTCGGAGAGCATGTCGGCCACGGCCGTCATCGCGGTCAGGGGCGTGCGCAGCTCGTGCGAGACGTCCGCCACGAACCGGCGCGACATGGCCTCCAGAGCGCGCAGCTCCGACACGCTCAGCTCCAGCGCCGCGGCCGCGTCGTTGAACCTGGCGGTCAGCTCGGCCAGCTCGTCCTGCCCGTGGACGGGCAGGCGGGTGTCGAGCCTGCCCTGGCCGAGTGCCTGCGCGGCCGCGCTGAGCCGCCTGACCGGCAACAGCACCTGCCGGGCCGACAACAGGGCCACGACCAGCGCGATCAGCACGATGGCCGCGCCACCCTGGACGAGCGTGGTCCTGAGCGTGCCGAGCTGGCTCTCGTCGTCGTGCATCGGGAAGAAGACGAACGCGCGCAGCCCCGTGGCCTCGGGCACGCCGCCGGTGTCGCGGTAGACCTCGGCGCCGACGATGAGCCAGAGCTGGTCATCGATGATCTTGCGCTGGGTGACGACGCTCTGCTTGGCCCGGCCGTAGAGCTCGTTGGGCACGTCGCTCATGGTCATGGGGCCCTCGGCGGAGACCATGTTGCCGTACTCGACCAGCACACTTCTGCCCGGCCCGCTCAGCGCGGCGGTCACGTGGTCCAAATCGTCGGTCGTCGGCGCGGCCTCGCCCGGCCTGAGTTTGCCGACGGGGAAGGTGATGCCGCTCAGCTCCCTGGTGACCAGGTCGAGCGAGGTGTTCTCGGCCCGGGTCACGAGCGCTGTCTTGGCGAGTTCGAAGCCGATGGTGGCGACCAGCGTCGATGCGGTGACGGCGACGAGCGTGAACGTGATGACGAGGCGGGCGCGCAGCCCGGTGGGCAGCGGGATCACGGAGGGCTGAAACGGTAGCCGAACCCGCGCACCGTGTGGATGAACACGGGCTCGGCCGGCTTCGGCTCGATCTTCGCGCGGATCCGCTGCACGCAGGCGTCCACCAGCCGCGAGTCGGCGATGTGCGTGTGGTCCCACACCGCGCGCAGCAGATAGCGGCGGTTGAGCACCTGGCCGGGGTGCCGTACGAGCTCCAGCACCAGCCGCAGCTCGGTCGGCGTCAGGTGGATCTCCTTGCCGGCCAGCGTGACCTTGAGCGCGCCCCGGTCGATCACGAGATCGCCGAAGGTGATGCGATCGGAGGCGGCGGACTCGGCCCTGCGCAGGATGGCGCGGATGCGCGCGTCCAGGACCCGGGGCTCGACCGGCTTGACCACGTAGTCGTCGGCGCCGGCCTCGAGCCCGACCACCACGTCCAGGTCGTCGCCGCGGGCCGTGAGCAGGATGACGGGCAGCTGGTCGAGCTTGCGCACACGACGGCACACCTCGACCCCGTCGATACCCGGGAGCATCACGTCGAGGATCGCGATCTCCGGGCGGCGGGCCCTGATGTGTTCAAGCGCCTCCTCGCCCGTCGCGTAGGACGTGACGGAGTGCCCCTGCCGGGTCAGCGCGAGCTCGAGAGCGGTACGCACGGAGGGGTCGTCTTCAACAAGGAGAATGCCAGCCACGCGCACATTATTATTCCATGTCCCGAATGCCCGAACTAAGTCACCAAACTGTGACGTAGCGCTGATGGGATCCCGAAGTGGCCGCGGCACCCTTGAAGCGGCTTCCCCTTCGGCTACGGGCGCCCGAAGGGGAGCCCATGGTCGGTGTGACCAAAATCACACCGTTCCGAAACGCCGTGCTTACCGGCGGGTTAACCAACATAGAGCCAAGCGATTACCGCGTTTCGGTTGCGAACCACCCCCCAGGACAGGGCAAGCTCATGGTTCGTGAGCCCCGGTCCGCAGTTGAGTGAGCGCCCCCCGAAGGAAGACCTGCCCTCGGCGCGCCGGCCTGCGCGTTTCACCCCGAAGCGCATCGTCGTCATCGCCGTCTCCCTCGTGGTCGTCGTCGGTGGAGGCGGCTTCGTCGCCTATCGTGCGATCCAGAACGCCAACAGGCCGCCCGCCGAGCCCTTCACGCCGGAGCAGCTCGGCGCGATCGCCGGCGGCAACCTCTACGTGCCCGACCCCCAGAGCGACGCGCTCAAGAACGCGGCCCAGCAGGCATTCAAGGCGGACCAGCTGAAGAAGGACCGCTCCGGTGCGGGCAAGGGCGGCCTCGACTGGGTCGTGCCGAAGAAGGCGCCGGGCGGTGACGGGTTCCCGTCCATGAACTTCCCGCCGGGCAGCGATCCCTCGCCGGGCAGCAACAAGTCCACCGCCAAGACCCTGCTCGCCTCCATGGGCTGGGGTGACCAGTGGGGCTGCCTGGAGCGGCTCTGGACGAAGGAGAGCGGCTGGAACGAGCGGGCGATGAACCGCTACTCCGGCGCGTACGGCATCCCGCAGGCCCTGCCCGGCAGCAAGATGGCCAGCGCGGGCGGCGACTGGCAGACCAATGCCGAGACCCAGATCAAGTGGGGCCTCGGCTATATCAAGGGCCGCTACGGCACGCCTTGCGCTGCTTGGGGGCATTCACAGTCGGTGGGTTGGTATTAGAAGGTCAACTTTCCTTCTCTAATCGGCAAGCCGCCGAGCCGGAAGGGGGTATACCGGCGCACGCTGGCCGCATGGGTGTGAAGGTCAGTGTGATCGTCAATGTCCACAATCCGGGTGGCACCGCCAACGCGTGCATCCGTTCGGCCGTGGAGCAGACCATGCTCCCGGCCGAATATCAAGTGATCTTCGTGGACGACGGCTCCACCGACGGGACCGGGGAGCGGCTCGACACCATCGCCGCGGCCCGCGAGAACGTCCGCGTGCTGCACCTGCCGCATACCGGCTCCCCCATGCGCGGCCGCAACGTGGGCCTCGCGGCCGCCGTCGGCGACTACGTGTTCTTCCTCGACCAGGGTGACCGGCTGGAGAAGGACGCGATCGCCCGCATGTACGAGCGTGCCGTGGAGGCCGACGCCGACGTGCTGATAGGCCGTCTGATCCGCGACTTCGGGCCGCCGATGACGGCCTTCGAGCGCAGCACGCCCCGAGCCGACATCGTGCGCGACCGGCTGCTCGGCCTGCTCGTGCCGCAGCAGCTCTACCGTCGTGCCTTCCTGGAGGAGCACGAGCTGGGCTTCGCCGTGCCCGGCGGCCGGATGGCCGAGCAGGCATTCGTGATGCGGGCCTACCTGCGCGCCAAGGTCATCGCCGTGCTGGCCGAGCACATCTGCTGCCACCTCGGCGAGCGGCGTGGATACGAGGAGGAGCCGCGGGCGATGGTCAAGGAGCTGATCGGGCTCCTCGACGACATCGACACCTACGTCGGCGAGGGCCGCCAGCGCGACCGCATGTACGCCCACTGGTTCCGCTACGCCGTCCTGCGCCCGCTGGTGACCGCCAGATTCGCCGACTCCTCCGTCGATCGCGGCCTGCACTTCCGGGTGGTGCAGGAGCTCGCGACGGAGCGGTTCCCCACACGGCTCGACCGCTACATCCCGGTCCAGCTCCGCCTGGTCGCCGCGTACGCCCGCATGGGACGCCTGGACCAGATCGTGCTCCTGTCGAACTCCTCCAAGAGCGCCGGCCTCCGCGCCGACCTGACCGAGATGCGCTGGGACGCCCATGTGCTGGTGCTCGGACTGACCGTGGAGGTCCTGGCGGGCGACGGCACGCCCGACAGGTACCGTACGCAGGGCGAGCGCGTGCACTGGATACCGCCGCGCGCGATGGAGACCGATTCGCTCGACGACAGCGTCACCGACATCACCGACGCGGTCGAGCGGGCCCGCGTCGAGCTCTACGTGCGCCACTCCGAGACCGGCGCGATCCACTTCCTGCCGATAACGCAGCACGTGGAGCGCGTCGCCGACGGCCGCAACAAGATCAGGGTGCAGATCAGAGGCGAGGGCAGGCTCGACGTGACGAAGGCCGCGCACGGCCAGCCGCTCAAACCCGGCCAGTGGGAGGTGCACGTGCGCATGTTCGGGGGCGCCAACCAGGCCAGGAGCCGGGTCGGCCGCTCCGACGGCCCGCTGAACTGCCTGGGCGTGCTGGCCCAGCGCCCCAGAGTACGGCTGGTGGTGCCGTGCTGGACCGACCACGGCGAGCTGGGCCTGGCCATCGAGCCGCGCTCGTTCCCCGAGTCGATCGCGCTGGTGTCGCCGGGGGTGGAGATCAAGAAGCTCGACGGTCACGTGTACGTCGTGCTGCCGGTCCCGTACGTGCCGCCGAGCGGCGGCCCGCCGCTGGAGCTGGTGCTGCGCAACACCGGGCGGCGCGGCCGCGAGGTGTGCGCCCCGGCACTGGTGGAGGCGGGGGTGCCGGGCAAGATCGCCGGGCAGCTCGTCGCCAAGATGCCGGTCAAGTGGATGATGCCGGCCCCCGACCAGCTCGGTCCCGGCCGGTGGCTGTCGTCGCTGCGCTCGTCGGAGGAGGAGGTTGGACTGAGGTTCGCGCTGGAGATCCACAGGGGGAGGATCTCGGTACGGCCGGCCGCCGCCGTCGATCCGCGACGGCGCTCGCCCATGGGCAGGGACACCCTGCTGCACAGGATCGGCAGGCGGCTGCCCGGCGCGCGTCACCTGGTGCGTCTGGCGCGCGCGGGCAAGCACCGCTATCTCAAGGACTGACCCAGCCCTCCAGCTCCTCGAAGGCGTGCCTGAAGACCGGCAGCATGGGCTTGAGCCGGTCGGGGTAGACGTCCACCAGGCTGTCGAGGTGGTTGCCGCCCTCGACGCGGTAGTAGCGGAACGGCCGGTTAGGGCCGACCATCTTCGCGTAGACGTCGGAGTCGCGGGAGATCGGCAGCAGCGTGTCGAGCGTCCCGTGGATCGTGATCAGCGGCTTGGTGATCCGGCCGGTCAGCGCGATCTTCGCCACCGCCGCGTACGGCCTGCGCTGGTCGTAGTCGTAGTCGGCCGCCGCGCCCTGGTAGGACGGGTCCAGCTCCTTCTGGTAGAGCTGCTGCGTGAGCTCCCAGTAGTACTGCCGGTGGAAGGGCCACAGGAACTCCGAGCCCGCCGCGAACCCGGCCGCCCGCACCCCGGCCTCGTCCGGGTACGCCTTCAGCGCGGGCGGCAGGAAGTTGAGCAGGTTGTCGCCCTTGACCCGCCAGAGCGTGCCCTCCCAGTCGACGCCGCCGTCGTAGAGCCAGCCGCGGTTCTCCAGCTGCCATCTGACCAGGTAGCCGCCGTTCGAGATGCCTGCCACGAACGTCCGCTTCGGCCGCTGGCCGTACCGCTGCCTGACGACGGCCTTGGCTGCCACCGCGAGCTGGGTGACGCGGTCGTTCCACTCGGCGATGGCGTCGCCGGGGCGGCGGCCGTCCTCGTAGAAGTTCACGCCGACGTTGCCCTTGTCGGTGGCGGCGAACGCGTACCCCTTGGCCAGGACCCAGTCGGAGATCGTGTAGTCGTTGGCGTACTGCTCCCTGTTGCCGGGGGTGCCGCTGACGACGAGGCCGCCGTTCCAGTCGTCGGGGAGCCTGATCACGAACTGGGAGTCGTGGTTCCAGCCGTGCGTGGCGTTGGTGGTGGAGGTGTCGGGGAAGTAGCCGTCGATCTGGGTGCCGGGCACGCCCGTCGGGTTGACCGTGGCGGCCGAGTGCAGGCCGGCCCAGTCGGCCGGGTCGGTGTGGCCGGTCTTCACCGTGCCCGCCGTCGTCAGGTCGTCCAGCGTGGCCACCAGAGCCTGCTCCGCGCCCGGGACCGTGAGCTGCGGGGTCGGCGTGAGCAGGCTCGCCACTAAGCTCAGCGCGACGAGCATCACGCCTCCCCGAGGTGGGCGGCCAGCAGACGCTGGAACTCTTCGGGGTGCTCCAGGTGCGGGCTGTGGCCGCAGTCGTCGAGCACGACCTCGCGGTACGGGCCGTAGCGCTCAAGCACGGCCCTGGTCTGGGCCACCATGGGCTGGGCCGGCGTGCCGGGGGAGCCGGGCACCACGCCGAGCGCGCCCAGGTGGGCCAGGTCGAACAGCGACGTGTCCGAGACGATCACGTCGTCGGCGCCCCTGATCCACAGGATGGGCGGCTTGGGGTCGATCTCGTGGAGGTCGTCCAGGCGGAAGTGGGTGGGGGCGATGGCGTTGAGCAGACCGGTCTTGCCGGGGGCCACGCCGGGCCACTCGGGACTGGTGACGGCATCGCCTGGGTAGTTGGCCTCGCCGACGTGGGTGGTGAGCATCGAGCGTACGTAGAAGTCCTCGTCATGGACCTCGGGGTGCTTGACGTACGAGGAGCGGAAGACGCTGCGGGGCGACGTGGGGGACTCGTCCGACATGTCGCCCGCCTTGAGCCGGGCCACGAAGTCCGGGTTGGCTGCTCCGGCTCCCGCTCCCGTGCCGTCGGGGTGCGTGAGGCGGCCCTCCGGGCCCTCCGTGCCGCCGAAGCCGTACGGGGAGATGGGGTTGACCAGGGTGACGCTCCTGACGACGGCCGGGCGGTCGCGCAGGAGCTGCAGGACGATGCCGCCGCCCAGGCTCCAGCCGATCAGGTGCACCCCGTCCAGGTCGAGCGCCTCGACCAGCTCGATCAGGTCGTCGGAGTAGTCGCGCAGGCCCCTTGTGGCATCCACGGGCGCGGGGTCGCTCTCGCCGAACCCGCGCAGGTCCACCGCGAGCGGGCGGTAGCCGCCGGGGACGGCCGCCATGCTGTCGCGCCAGAAGGCGGCGGAGGAGACGTTGCCGTGTACGAACAGCACGGGCTCGCCGGTGTCCCTGCCCTCGACGGTCAGGACGTTCTGGGTGAGCCTCGGCGTGGTGACCTTCATCGCGCGTGGATCCTCTCGGCCAGGTCGCTGCCCTGGGTCTCACGCGCGGCGTATACCGCGGCCAGGGTGAGCAGCGCCGCCACACCAAGGTAGATCGAGATGGGCACGCTGCTCGAGTAGCTCTTCAGCAGCGCGACCGCGATGATCGGGGCCAGCGCGCCGGCCACGATCGCCGAGAGCTGCGCGCCGATGGAGACGCCGGTGTAGCGCATCCTGGTGCCGAAGAGCTCGGAGAAGAAGGCCGCCTGCGGGCCGTACATCATGCCGTGGAAGAGCAGGCCGACGGTGACGGCGAGGGTGATCACCAGGAAGTTGCCCGTGTCCACGAGCGGGAAGAACGCGAAGATCCACACCCCGATCCCGGCGGCGCCCGCCAGGTAGATCGGGCGGCGGCCGATCCGGTCGGACAGCGCGCCCCACATCGGGATCGTGACGAAGTGGATGGCCGAGGCGATCAGCACCGCGCCCAGCACGGTGGAGTTCTCGATCTTGGCTGACTTGGCGTACGTGATGACGAAGACGGTGAGGAGGTAGAACGAGATGTTCTCCGCGAGGCGCGCGCCGATCGCGGTGATCACGTCCTTCCAGTGGTGCCGCAGCACGCCCACGATGGGCGCCGCCTCCTCCGGCGGGGCCTGCTGGAAGACCGGCGACTCGCTGATCGTCAGCCGGATCCAGAGCCCGATCAGCACCAGCACGCCTGACAGCAGGAACGGCACCCGCCAGCCCCACGCCAGGAACGCCTCGTCGGACTGCCAGGCGGCCAGGGCCGTCAGCACGCCCGTGGCCAGCAGGTTGCCGCCCGGGGCGCCGGCCTGCGGCCAGGAGGCCCAGAAGCCGCGGCGGTCGGTCTCTCCGTGCTCGGAGACGATCAGCACCGCGCCACCCCACTCGCCGCCGAGCGCGAAGCCCTGCACGAGCCTCAGCGCGGTCAGCAGCAGCGCCGCGGACGGGCCCAGGGTCTCGTACGTCGGCAGGCAGCCGATCAGGAAGGTCGCGGCGCCCATGGTCAGCAGGCTGACGACCAGCAGCGTCTTGCGGCCGACCCGGTCGCCGAAGTGGCCGAAGACCAGGCCGCCGAGGGGGCGGGCGACGAATCCGACGGCGTAGGTGAGGAACGCCAGCAGCGTGCCGGTGAGCGGGTCGGACTCGGGGAAGAAGAGCTTGTTGAAGACGAGGGCGGCTGCCGAGCCGTACAGGAAGAAGTCGTACCACTCGATGGTGGTGCCGATCAGGCTCGCGGCGACGATCTTCTTGATGGAAGTGGCCATGCCGGTCACGGTATGGAGTGACCGGCGTCACTCATATGGCGCCGGAGCCCACAGTCTATGGGGTGGATGTGTGGCCGAGCCGGTGCAGGCGGAGCGCCAGCTGGATCTCGAGCGCGCGCTCCGGCTCCAGCCAGCCGTCGCCGAGCAGCTTGCCGATCCTGTCGAGCCGTTGCGTGACGGTGTTGACGTGGATGTGCATGGCCTCGGCCGTACGGGAGGGTGAGCCGCCCGAGCCGAAGTAGGCGGCCATCGTGTCGGCGAGCGCGGTGCCCCTGCGGGCGTCGTAGTCGATCACGCCGCCGAGCACCCTGCTGACGAAGCCGCGCACGTCGCGGCCGTCGCCGACGAGCAGCCCCACGAACCCCAGCTCGGCCGCGCTCGCGCCGTCGCCGGTGCGGCCGAGCGCGATCAGCGCCTCAGCGCACCGCCGCGCCTCCTGGTAGGCCCCGGCCACGTCTCCTTCGACGGCGGCCCTCGACGCGCCCGCCGTGGCGGGGCTGTGCAGCGACGTGCTCAGCTCCACGGCCACGTTCTGCGCGATGCGGCCCGCGTTCTCGCCGGGCAGCAGCAGCACGACCTCGTCACCCCGGCCCGCCGCCAGCCCGTGCCGCAGCGCGGCCTGCGACGAGGCCCAGAACGCGGCCCGCTCCCGCTGGCCGCCGTGCTTGGCCACCACCACGACGTGCGGTGCGTGCAGGTCCACACCCAGCCGTCGCGCCCGGTCGGTCAGTCCGGGGGAGTCGGGCCGGGAGATCAGGTCGTCGAGCAGCTCGCCCCTGACCCGGCCCTCGGCCTCCGCCACGCTCCTGCGGAACAGCAGGAGCAGCGCGCACACCAGCGCCGCCCGCTCCAGGATGCGCTCGTCGGCGTCGTCGCTGCGCAGGATCAGCGTGCACAGCGGCTCGGCGCCGACGTCCACGGACGCGATCAGCAGGTCGCCCCTCCGCACGGTACGCCCCAGCGCCCTGGACGCCTGCGCCGCCTCGAACACCCCTGAGTCCAGCTCGCCCACGTCGCCCGTGAGTGGCCGTCCCAGGTCGTCGAGCACGGCCAACGACCCGCCGAGGACGTCGGTCACCACGGCCGCCACGTCCTCGATCCCGCCGCCGCGCAGCACCAGCGAGGTCATCCTGTCGTGGGCCAGCGCGCCCCGCTCCACGGCGTCGCCGTGCTCCCTGGCGATCCTGTGGGCCTGGGAGAGCTCCTCCAGCGCGTTCCTGGTCTCCTGCAGCAGCCTGGCGTTGTCGATCGCGACGGCGGCGTGCGCTGCCAGGCTCGCCAGCAGCGACACCTCCTCCTGGTGGAACGGCCGCGCACTGCGGTTGGCCGCCATCAGCACGCCGATCACCCGCTGGCCCAGCCGCAATGGCACGCCCAGGATCGCGACCAGGCCCTCCTCCTTGACGGCCTCGTCGATGTCGTCCTTGTGCCGGAACCTGGCGTCGGCGAAGTAGTCGGCGGTCGAGTACGGCGTGGCCGTCTGCGCCACCAGCCCGCCCAGCCCCGCCCCCATGGCCAGCCGCAGCGCCCGGAACTTGGCCGAGATCGAGCCGTCGGTGACCCGCATGTACGTGTCGCCCTGCTCGGGGTCGTGCAGCGTCATGTAGGCGACGTCGGTGGCCAGGAGCTGCCTGGCCCGGTGCACGATGGCCTCCAGCACGGCGTCGAGGTCGCGCAGCGCGGCCAGGTCGCCGGCCGTGTCGTACAGCGCCGACAGCTCGGCCTCGCGCCTTGCACGCCTTTTGAGCAGCTCACGCACCTTGAGCGCCTCGACCTTGGCCTGCTCCAGCTCCTCGATCGTGGCCGGGGCCGCCCCGGCCGCCCTGGCCTGGATGATCGGCCCCTCGAACTCGACGGCAGAGGCCTCCCTGGCCAGCAGTTCGAGGAAGTGTTTGGCCACTAGCGCGCCGTCCAGCCGCCGTCCACAGGCAGCGACACGCCGGTGATGAACGACCCGGCGGGGCCACACAGGTAGTTGACCAGCTCGGCCACCTCCTCCGGCTCGATCAGCCGCTTGATCGCGGCGGGCTGCAGCATGATGCTCTCCACGACTTCGTCCGGCTCGATGCCGTGCACTTTAGCCTGGTCGGCGATCTGCGCCTCGACCAGCCCGGTCCGCACATACGCCGGGCAGACGCAGGTCGAGGTGACGCCGTGCGGCGCCCCTTCGAGCGCCACGACCTTGGAGAACCCTTCCAGCGCGTGCTTGGCCGCCGTGTAGGCCGACTTGTACGGCGAGGCACGCAGCCCGTGCACGGAGGAGATGTTCACGAACCGGCCCCAGCCCTTGGCGTACATGCCGGGCAGGACCTTGCGCGCGATCAGGAACGGCGCCTCGACCATCACCTTGAGAATCGCCGAGAAGACCTCGGGCGGGAACTCCTCGATCGGCGCGACGTGCTGGAACCCGGCGTTGTTCACCACGATGTCCACCGGCTCGTCCGGCAGCGACGTCACGAAGCCGGGATCGCTCAGATCGGCGACCACGGCCGCGCCGCCGATCTCGGCGGCGACCTTCTCGGCGGGCTCGGCCCGCATGTCGACGACCAGCACCCTGGCCCCCTCGGCGGCCAGGCGCCGGGCGCAGGCCGCCCCGATGCCGCCTCCCGCCCCCGTCACAAGCGCGGTCCGCCCCGTCAGCTCCTTCGCCATACCCCGAACCCTAGGCGCTCTCCATGCCGCGACGCATGGGTGCGGGCGACATAGATGAGACTCGCCCTATGTGGATCACTGGAATCTGCTATGTTGAGCGCATGATCGCGTATTCGTCCCAGTGGTGGCCCGCCTCCTAGGCGGACCTCCCGGCGTATACGCGCGACGGCCGCCTCGACGAGGCGGCCGTCGGCACGTCGAACGCGCCTCGTCGAGCACAGACGAAAGGGGCGCACACCATGACCACCTGGCCCGCACTGCTCACCACGCTGCTCGACGGCGCGTCGCTCACCTCACGCCAGGCGCAATGGGCCATGGAGCAGATCATCACGGAGACGGCGACGGACGCCCAGATCGCCGCGTTCGCGGTCGCGCTGCGGGCCAAGGGCGAGAGCGTGGCGGAGGTGTCCGGGCTGGCCGACGGCATGTTGTCCAGAGCGGCCGCGATCAGGGTTTCCGGCCACCCCGTCGACCTCGTCGGCACCGGCGGCGACCGGGCCAACACCGTGAACATCTCCACCATGGCCGCCATCGTCGCGGCCGCCGCCGGCGTCAAGGTGGTCAAGCACGGCGGCAGGGCCGCCTCCTCCATGGCGGGCGCGGCAGACGTGCTCGAGGAGCTCGGCGTCGTCATCGACCTGCCGCCCGCCGCGGTGGTCGAGGTGGCGGACGAGGCCGGCATCACGTTCTGCTTCGCGCCCATGTTCAACCCGGCGTTGAAACGCACTTCGGGGCCGCGCCGCGAGCTGGGCGTCCCGACGGTCTTCAACTTCCTCGGCCCGCTCACCAACCCCGCCCTGCCGGCCGCCCAGGCGGTCGGCGTCTTCCATCCCGGGCTGGCGCCGGTCATCGCGGGCGTGCTGGCCGAGCGGGGCTGCTCCTCGCTGGTCTTCAGGGGCGACGACGGGCTCGACGAGCTCACCACCTCGGGCCCTTCCACGGTCTGGGTGGTACGCCGCGGCACCGTGACGCGTACCGTCTTCGACCCGGCCGACCTGTCGATCCCGCGGGCGCGTCCCGACGACCTGCGCGGCGGCGACGCCCGGCACAACGCGGCCGTGGCGCGGGCGGTGCTCGCCGGAGACCAGGGACCGGTGCGCGACGTCGTGCTGCTCAACGCGGCCGCCGCCGTGGTGGCCGGCGACGGCGCGCCGCCCGCGCCCGACCTCACGGCCGCCCTGGGCGCCGCCTACAAGCGAGCCGCGGACGTGGTCGACTCCGGCGCCGCGCTGTCCCTGCTCACCCGCTGGGCCGAAGCCACCCGGGCACGGGCGTCAGCGCCCGATCATTAGGGTCTGGTCATTGACAGCACGTCGAGCGCGGCGTCGAGCTGCTCCTCGGTCAGCGTGCCGTTGGCCACGTGGCCGCGCTCGATGACGACCTCGCGGATCGTCTTGCGCTCGGCCAGGGCCTGCTTGGCGATCTTCGCGGCCTCCTCGTAGCCGACGTACCTGTTCAGCGGGGTGACGATCGACGGCGACGACTCGGCGTACTCGCGCAGGCGCTCGACGTTCGCCGTGATGCCGGAGACGCAGCGGTCGGCGAGCAGCCGCGACACGTTCGCCAGCAGCTTGATCGATTCCAGGATGTTGCGCGCGATGACCGGGAGCTGCACGTTCAGCTCGAAGGTGCCGGACGCGCCGGCGAACGTGATCGCCGCGTCGTTGCCGATCACCTGGGCCGCGACCATGGCCGTGGCCTCGGGGATCACCGGGTTGACCTTGCCGGGCATGATCGACGAGCCGGGCTGCAGGTCGGGCAGGTTGATCTCGCCCAGCCCCGCGCGCGGGCCCGAGCCCATCCAGCGGAGGTCGTTGGCGATCTTGGTGAGCGAGACGGCCACCACCTTGAGCTGTCCCGACAGCTCGACGATCGAGTCCTGCGCGCCCTGGGCCTCGAAGTGGTCGCCGGCCTCGACGAACGCGATGCCGGTCGCCTCGCGGAGCTTGGCGATGGCCTCCTGGGCGAAGCCGGGCGGGGTGTTGATGCCGGTGCCCACGGCGGTGCCGCCCAAGGGCAGCTCAAGCACGTGCTCGAGGGCCGCGGAGACGCGTACGACGCCGTGCTCGATCTGGGTGGCGTACCCGCCGAACTCCTGGCCGAGCGTCACCGGGGTCGCGTCCATCAGATGCGTGCGCCCCGACTTCACCACCCCGTCGAACTCGATCGCCTTCTCCCGCAGCGCCGCCGCCAGGTGCTGGAGCGAGGGCAGCAGGTGGAACGTCACCTCGGTCGCCGCCGCCACGTGGATCGAGGTCGGGAAGACGTCGTTGGACGACTGGGAGGCGTTCACGTGGTCGTTCGGGTGCACGGGACGGCCGAGGCGCTCTTCCGCCAGCGTCGCGATCACCTCGTTGGCGTTCATGTTGGACGAGGTGCCCGAGCCGGTCTGGAAGACGTCAATGGGGAAGTGGGCGTCGTGCTCGTTCTCGGCCACGTCGGCCGCCGCCTGGGCGATGGCCTCGGCCATGTCCTTGTCGATCATGCCCAGCTCGCCGTTCACCTCGGCGGCCACCGCTTTGACCAGGCCGAGCGCGGCGATGTGGGACGGCTCGAGAGGGCGTCCCGAGACCGGGAAGTTCTCCACTGCCCGCTGGGTCTGCGCGCGCCACTTGGCGCCTGAGGGCACGCGTACCTCGCCCATCGAGTCATGTTCGATTCTGAACTCGCTCATGACTTCCAGTCTTACCCACGGCCGCGCGATTCCCGCGTGGTGGGTGGTCAGCTCGAGAACAGGGCCACGATGAGGACGGCGATCACCACGGCCGCGACGGCGGCCACCGTCATGAGCACCAGCATGCCGTTGCGGTTGCCTGTGGGCTTCTGCTCCGGGTTGCCCGCGATCGCGAACAGGTCCGTACCCAGGCCCTTCCCCTGCCGCGGGACCTGCTGCGGGCCTTGCTGGGGCCCCTGCGGCGGCATCACCGGCTGCTGGTGGACGGGCTGGGGCTTGCCCGTCGGTGGATACACCTGCTGGCCCGGCGGCTGCGGGAGCTGGATGCGCTGGGTGGCGACGGCGCCCTCGTCACCCGGCTGCTGCGGCGGCTGCGGCCGATCGGGAGCCGGGGGAAGCGGCCCTTTGGGCCGCGCGATGCTGACCGTCCGCTCCGGGTCGTACCCCGCCCCAGGGGACGAGGTGCCCTGGGCGCCGGCGGCACCGGCCTGTGGCGGGTGAGCGGGCGGGGTGATCCGCGGCACGGTGGGCGCATTGGGGCCACTCGGGCCGTGCGGCCCTGACGCGGGCCCCGGGACCGGCCGCGGCCCCTGTCCGCCGGGCCCCTGTATGCCAGGCGCGCCGGGTACGGGTCCACCCGGGCCCCCGGGCACCGGACCGCCCGGCACGGGGCCGCCGGGTCGCGCAGGAACGGGACGGCCGGGAGCGCCGACCGGTCCACCGGGTCCTCCGGGCATCGGGCCGCCCGGTCCGGCAGGAGGCCGGCCCTGACCCCAGGGTCCTCCGGGACCGCCTTGTCCGGCGGGTGCGGGAGGCTGGGGGACGGGGTTCTTGGGGACGGCGAACGGATCGGGCATAGCGGCCTCCTGCGCCATAAGAGCCTCGGCCGTGAGCACCGGCATCTCGCTCGTGGGGGTGTCGGCGACCATGCGCAGCAGGGTCTCCGCCTTGGCAGCGCCGAGCCGCTGCCGGTAGTCCTTGTTCAGCAGCCCGTTCAGCACCGGCCGCAGCTGCCCTGCCTGCGTCGGCGGGTCGGCGCTCTCGCTGAGCAGCGCCGCCAGCGTCTCCGCGATCGTGGCCCGCTCGTACGCGGGCCGTCCCTCGACGGCGAAGTACAGAGTCGCCCCGAGCGACCAGATGTCGGACTCGGGGCCGGTGTACTCGCCCCTGGCGCGTTCCGGCGCCGTGTAGCCGGGCGAGCCGATCACCATGCCGGTCTTCGTCAGCCGCGAGTCGCCCTCCGCCTTGGCGATGCCGAAGTCGGTCAGCACCACGCGCCCGCTCTCGGTGATGAGCACGTTGCCCGGCTTGACGTCGCGATGGGTGATGCCCTGGGCGTGCGCGGTACGCAGCGCCCCCAGCAGATCCACGCCGATCTCGGCCACCAGCCGCGGCGGCAGCGGCCCCTCCTCCTCGATCACCTGCTCCAGCGAGCGGGCTTCGATGAGCTCCATGATGATCCACGGGCTGTCGTTCTGAATCAGCACGTCGTGGATGGCGGCGACGGACGGGTGGTTGATGCGCGAGGCGATGCGCCCCTCACGGACCATACGTTCGCGCAGCTCGGCCCGTTGCTCCTCGGTGAGGCCGGGGTCCTGGCGGATTTCCTTGACCGCCACCTCGCGCCCGAGCGCGCGGTCGCGTGCGCGCCACACGGTGCCCATGGTCCCCCGGCCGAGCGGGGCTATGAGCTCGTAGCGCTCCGCGAGCAGGCGTGTCTGCTGTTCCGGCATGAGAAGAAGATATCGATTCTCGCTTGGGAAGTGCTTTAACCTCGCTTGCGAAGTTCTCTTGGCCAGAACCGCCGAGGAAGACACAACTTTATCACCGCCGCTTTGAAACGGGCATATGCGGAGGGTGCCGGCCCCGCTTCAACGCGTTTCCTGTGCACCCCCTCGCCGGGTTTGCGTTCTTGCCGCGGCGCCGGGACCGACAGCGCTGTCGCGGTGACGTCCGCCCTGTGCAGCCCGCGATGCGCGGGCCTGCGTGTGAAAGACGGCGTCGTGATGGTGGACGGGCCCATGCGGATGGACTTGCGCGGTGCCAGGGGCTCCTCGGCCGAGCCTCCCGCGGCCACTCTGGCCAGCATGAGCGAGGCCCGCACGGAGTCGAGCCTGGTCTGCGGGTCGATCCTGAGCAGCGCGTCAAGCACCGGGGCCAGCGGCCCCGCCTTGGTCATCGGGATCGGCTCGCCGCTGGTGAGCGCCGCGAGCGCGGCGGCGGCCGTACGGCGACCGTGCAGGCCCCTGCCCTCGACGGCGGTGTAGAGGGTCGCGCCGAGCGACCACAGATCGCCCGCGGGGCTGGCCTTCGAGCCGAGCACCCGCTCTGGAGCGATGTATCCCGCGGACCCCAGGACGATGCCCGCCTGGGTGATGGAAACGTCACCTTCGAGCGCGGCCAGCCCGAAGTCGGTGAGCACCGCGCGGTCCTCGGTCACCAGCACGTTGCTCGGCTTGACGTCGCGGTGCAGGATCCCCTTGGCGTGGACGGCGCGTAGCGCGCCGAGGATCTGCCGGCCGATCTCGGCGGCCCTGCGCGGGTGGAGCGGTCCCTCCTCCTGGATGAGCTGCTCCAGGGACTTGGCCCGGAGCAGCTCCATCACGATCCACGGCCGGTCGTCCTCGGTGACCACGTCGAAGACGGTGATGACCGACGGGTGCGCGACCATCGCGGTCGCCCTGCCCTCGCGCTCGGTCCGCGCGCACAGCTCGGCGCGCAGCTCCTCGTCGAGCACGGTCGGCAGCCGCACCTCCTTGACCGCCACATCACGGTCGAGCAGCTCGTCATGCGCCCGCCAAACGGTGCCCATGCCGCCGCGTCCAACCGGCTCCACAAGCCGGTAGCGCGCGGCGAGTAGGTAACCAGAGGGCGCACGCATGCCTGGCAGCTTACCTATTTGTGTAAACCGACCAGTAGAGGCGCGGCCGATAAATTGTTGCGAACTTAAGTCAACCCGCCTGACTCGTCACGTCAGCAAACCTCGTGGTCACATCGGCCCAGTTCACGAGGCCCCACAGTTTCTCGACGTAGTCCGGGCGCACGTTTCGATACTGAAGGTAGTACGCGTGCTCCCAGGCGTCGAACACCAGCAGCGGAGTGGTGTTCATGCCCACGTTGCCGTGATGGTCGTAGACCTGCTCGACGACGAGCCTGCGGCCCACCGGTTCCCGGGCCAGCACGCCCCAGCCGGAGCCCTGCACCGTCGAGGTGGCGGTGGTGAGCTGCTTCTGGAACGCCTCGAACGTGCCGAAGTGCTCGTCGATGGCGTCCCTGAGCGGCCCGTCCGGGCGGTCGCCGCCGTCCGGCGACAGGTTCTCCCAGAAGATCGAGTGCAGTACGTGCCCGGACAGGTTGAAGGCGAACGTCTTCTCCAGGCCCACCAGATTCGAGAACTCGCCCTTGTCGCGAGCCTCGGCCAGGCGCTCCAGCGTGTCGTTGGCGCCCTTGACGTAGGCCGCATGGTGCTTGGCGTGGTGCAGTTCCAGGATCTCGCCGGTGATGGCCGGCTCGAGCGAGGCGTAGTCGTAGGGCATGTCGGGAAGGGCTTCCCCGCCAAACTTTCCTGGGCACGTTTGCGCAGCTCGCCGGGCAGATGTGTCGTTCAGCACACATGCGCCGCCGATAAATGTGCATGATGCCTGGTAGGGGTCTTTCAGGGGTACGGCAGGCTGACTGTCAGGAACTTCAGGGAGGCTGTCAGCCACTTGTAAGGGTGCCGAAAGGGGGGCGGGGCATGGTACAGCCAAGAGAGAGGGCGTTCTCCCAAAGACCCGGAAACTGTCGGCCTCGAGGGACAGACTGAGGGTGTACGCCGAGGTCCACTGCTAACGCCAGGCTATTGAGGGACGTGATGAAGATGCGCCAGACCCAGGTTCGCAGCCGACCGAAGAAGTCGACCAGAGCCACGCTGGACCTTCGCACGCCTTCGGGGCGCCCGTTGCCCTTTTGAAAGCCAGGAATCAGGAGCGCAATCTGAGAGGTGCGCGATGTGCTGTCACTACCCCGTTTGCCCCAGTGCCGACTCGCCCGACCGTGAGGCGTCGCACGTCATCGCGGCCCACCCCGACCAGGGCTGGAGCCTGCTCTGCAACGGCGTCGTGCTGTTCGACGACACCGGTCTGCTGCTGCCCGACGGCACCGTCGTGGCGCCGCACCGGGCTCCGGTGGCCGCCTGAGCCGCGTGGCCGTCCGCCGCATGAGCCGCCGTAGCCCGCCACCGCCGCCACCGGCACGCGCGTCGGCGGCCCGTCACGGCGGGGCGGTGCGCTCGACTCAGCCGCGGCGCCCGATGCTCAGCACCGGGCCGGTGCGGTCGGTGAAGAAGTCGTCACCCTTGTCGTCCACCACGATGAACGCGGGGAAGTCCACCACCTCGATCTTCCACACCGCCTCCATCCCCAGCTCCGGATACTCCAGCACCTCGACCTTCTTGATGCAGTCCTGCGCCAGCCGCGCCGCGGGGCCGCCGATGGACCCCAGATAGAACCCGCCGTGCTTCTGACAGGCCTCGGTGACCTGCTTGGACCGGTTGCCCTTGGCCAGCATGACCATCGAGCCGCCCGCCGCCTGGAAGCGCCCCACGTACGAGTCCATCCGCCCGGCGGTGGTCGGACCGAACGAGCCGGAGGCGTACCCGGCGGGGGTCTTGGCCGGTCCCGCGTAGTAGACCGCGTGGTCCTTCATGTACTGGGGCATCTCGCCACCGTTGTCCAGCAGCTCGGCGATCTTGGCGTGGGCGATGTCGCGCGCGACCACGAGGGGGCCGGTGAGGGAGAGGCGGGTCTTGACGGGATATCTCGTCAGCTCGGCGAGGATCTCGGACATGGGGCGGTTGAGGTCCACCTGGACGACGTCGTCGGAGAGGTGCTCGTCGGTGGTCTCCGGGAGGAAGCGGGCGGGGTCGGTTTCCAGCTTCTCCAGGAAGACGCCCTCAGGCGTGATCTTGGCCAGCGCCTGGCGGTCGGCCGAGCAGGAGACGGCGATGGCCACCGGGCAGGAAGCCCCGTGCCTGGGCAGGCGGATGACGCGTACGTCGTGGCAGAAGTACTTGCCCCCGAACTGCGCCCCGATCCCCAGCTTCTGCGTCAGCTCGAAGACCTTGGCCTCCATCTCCAGGTCGCGGAACCCGTGCCCCGACGCCGACCCCTCCGTGGGGATCGAGTCGAGGTAGCGGGCGCTGGCGTACTTGGCGGTCTTCAGCGCGAACTCGGCGGAGGTGCCGCCCACGACGACGGCCAGGTGGTACGGCGGGCAGGCCGCGGTGCCCAGCGAGCGGATCTTCTCCTCCAGGAAGGCCATCATGCGCTTCTCGTTGAGCACGGCCTTGGTCTCCTGGTACAGGAACGACTTGTTGGCCGAGCCGCCGCCCTTGGCCATGAACAGCAGTTTGTACTCGTCCGGATGGCCGTGCGGGTCCTCGGCGTACAGCTCGATCTGGGCGGGCAGGTTGCTGCCGGTGTTCTTCTCCTCCCACATGGTCAGCGGGGCCATCTGCGAGTAACGCAGGTTGAGCTTGGTGTACGCGTCGTACACGCCCCGCGCGATGTGCTCGGCGTCGAGCCCGTCGGTCAGCACGTGGCGCCCGCGCTTGCCCATGACGATCGCGGTGCCGGTGTCCTGGCACATGGGCAGCACGCCGCCGGCGGAGATGGAGGCGTTCTTGAGCAGGTCGAGCGCCACGAACCGGTCGTTGCCGCTGGACTCGGGGTCATCGACGATCTTCCTGAGCTGGGCCAGGTGCGAGGCCCGCAGGAAGTGCGAGATGTCATGGATGGCCGTCTCGGTCAGCAGCCGCAGCGCCTCCGGCTCGACCTCGAGGAACGTACGCCCGGCCGCCTCGACCTTCCGCACCCCCTCCGATGTGATCAGCCGATACTCGGTCTCATCGGCTCCCAGCGGCAGCAGGTCGGTGTAGTCGAAGTCGCCCATGTCCATCCTTTCGGTCCCCCAAGAGATTACGCGCCTCCCGGTGCCGGTACTTCAGAGACCGTTCGTGACCGTTCCGCGGTCAGGCCCACGAGGATGCCCGCGATCACGAGCCCCGCGCCCAGCAGGTCGTACGCGGACGGCGTGGCCACCCCCAGCACCGTCCCCGTCACGATGGCGCCCACCGGGATGAGCCCCGCGAACAGCCCGGCCCGGCCGGGGCCCAGCTTGGGCAGCGAGCTGTACCAGAGGAAGAACGCCACCACCGTCACCACGACCGCCAGGTACGCGAACCCGAGCACCTCCGCCGCCGTCGGCGGCCTGAACATCCCGGCCGTCCCCTCGTCCGCCAGCCCGGCCACGGCCAGCAGGGGCACGGCCAGCGCCGTCGAGTAGGCCGACACCCTGATCGCCCCCAGCTTCGGCAGCAGCGGGATGGCCAGCATGGAGAAGCTCACCTCGCCGACGAGTGCGCCCAGCGCCCACAGCAGGCCGGGCAGGTTGCCGCTGCCGAGCCCGGTGGCCAGCGTCGCCCCGGCCACCACCACGCAGGCCCCGGCCAGCAGCCGGGGCGCCGGGCGACCGCCGGCCAGCGCGAGGGCCAGCGGCACGGTGCCGAGCACGGTCCCGACCAGAGTGGGCCCGGCGGCGCGGGTCGACTCGACCACGCAGACGTTGAACATCACCAGACCGAGCATGGTGAGCCCGCCCAGGCAGAGCGCCTCGCGCAGCGTGAGCCGGACGAACCGCAGGCCGAGCGCTCGCGTGATGACAAGCAGGACGATCGAAGCCGCGAGATACCGAACCGCCTGTCCGCCGTACAGGGGATAGCCGTCCACGAGTCCGGACACTCCGGCCAGCGTCCCGACGAGGAACATGGCCGAGGCGGCCCCAACGATGCCGTTTCTCATGCGAAGGATGCTAGGGAGACAATGGTTCCCGCAAACAGTCCAATGCCCCGATAAAAGACAGGACCAATATGGCTGACCTCCATATCCATATAAATCGTGATAGGGGAGGGATTGCCGGGCAGATCGCCTCCGAGCTGCGCGAGTCCATCAGGGGCGGCCGGCTGACTCCGGGCACCCGTCTTCCCGCGACCCGCGACCTCGCCACCGACCTCCAGGTCTCCAGGGGCGTGGTGGTGGAGGCGTACGAGCAGCTCGTCGCCGAGGGCTTCCTGGTCTCCAGGGTGGGCGTCGGCACCCAGGTCACCCCCAAGGCCCCCGCCAGGCCCGCCGCTCGCCAGACGGCGGCGCCCCGCCCCACGCCGGCGCGCCGGAGCGCCCCCGTGTGCGCGCCGTTCTACGGGCATCGCCCCACCTCTCCCGACCTCAGCCACTTCCCCCGCGAGCGCTGGCTCGCCGCCGTCAGGCACGTCCTGACCACCGTCCCCTCGGAAGCCCTCGACTACGGGGACCCCGGCGGGGTGCCCGAACTGCGCGAGGAGCTGGCCGGCTACCTCAGGCGGGTCAGGGCGGCGGACGTGCGCCCGGAGAACCTCATCATCGTGGGCGGCGTGGCCCAGGGCCTGAGCCTGGTCCTGCACGTGCTGAGCCGGCAGCGCCCGCTCCGGCTGGCCGTCGAGGACCCGACGAGCCACCGCCAGGTGCCGCTGCTCAGGCGGGCGGGCGCGCACCTCGTGCCGGTCCCCGTGGACGAGGAGGGACTGGACGTGCGGAGGCTGAGTGGCGACGCCGTCCTGGTCACGCCGGCGCACCAGTACCCGACGGGCGTGGTCCTCTCGCCGCCGCGCCGGGCCGCCCTGATGGAGTGGGCGTACGCGGGAAACCGGGCGATCCTGGAGGACGACTACGACGCCGAGTTCCGCTTCGACCGCGACCCCGTCGGCTGCCTCCAGGGCCTGGCCCCCGACCGGGTGATCCTCTCGGGCAGTGTGAGCAAGGCGATGGCGCCGGGTCTGCGCCTCGGCTGGGTGGCGGCGCCCCCCGACCTGGCCGAGGCGGTACGCCGGGCACGGGGCGAGCTGGATCTGGGCTCGCCGGTCATCGAGCAGTACGCGCTGGCGCACTTCCTGCGCACCGGCGGCTACGACAAGCACCTGCGCAGGATGCGCCGGGAGTACCGCCGTCGCAGGGACGCCCTGGTCAGGGCGCTGGCCGAGGAGCTGCCCGAGATCCGGGTCAAGGGCATCGACGCGGGCCTGCACGTCTACCTGGAGCTGCCGGACGGCTGGGACGAGCTCAGGACCACGCGCGCCGCGCAGGAGCTCGGCCTGTCCACCGAGCCCGTCGCGCCGATGCGCGACTCGCCGGGGCCCGCGGCCGTGGTGGTGGGCTTCGCCCGGCTGCCGGCGCACAAGGCATTTGAGGCCGTACGAGGCTTAAAGGTCAGCATGTCAGGACAAAACGTTGACTGAGGGAGAAGACCTCGCTTAGAAAGAAAGCCTGATCCCGATTGGAGGCGCCATGCGTGTGGGACTGCTGGGTCTGGGCAGGATCGGAGCCTTTCACGCCGCGACCCTGGCCGCGCATCCGCTGGTGGACGAGCTGATCGTGGCCGATCCCGTACGTACCTCCCCGTACGGCGGGCCGGGGGACCCCTTCGAGTCGGACGCCGTGGTCATCGCGACCCCGACCGGCACCCACGCCGAGCTCATCATCAGGGCCTGCGAGCAAGGCATACCCGTCTTCTGCGAGAAGCCGGTCGCGAGCACGGTGGCCGAGACCGTCAAGGTGCTGGAGGCTAGCGCGGGCAACCGGGTGCAGATCGGATTCCAGCGCAGGTTCGACCCCGGGTACGCGGCGGCGGCGCACGCGCTGCGCGGTGGGGAACTGGGGGAGTTGCACCGCGTTCACCTGATCACCGCGGATCCCGCGCCACCGCCCGCCGAGTACATCGCGACCTCAGGCGGCATCTTCCGCGACTGCCACATCCACGACTTCGACATCCTGCGCTGGGTGACGGGCCGCGAGGTGGTCTCGGTGTACGCGATGGGAGCGAACCGCGGGGCGTCGTTCTTCGCCGAGGCGGGTGACGTCGACAACAGCGCCGCGCTGCTCACCCTGGACGACGGCACGCTGGCCACTCTGCAGGGCTCGCGCTACAACGGCGGCGGCTACGACGTCCGCATGGAGCTGGCCGGAACCAGGCGCACCCAGGCCGTCGGTCTCGGCCCGCGCGCCCCCCTCTTCACGACCGAGGACCTGCCGCGTCCTGAGAAGGCCTGGCCGGACTTCGTCACCCGCTTCGAGACCGCCTACCGCAACGAGATCGACGGCTTCCTGACGAGTGACAAGAGCCTCTGCACGATCGAGGACGCACTGGAGGCGCTTTACGTGGCCGAGGCCGCCGACCTGTCACTGCGCGAACGCCGCACCGTCGAGGTGGCGGAGGTACGGCGGTAAAGCCCCCAGGAGCAGCACGGCGACGCACCGCCCGGAGGGAGGGGAGACCTCGACCCGGGCGGTCAGGCGGTGGAGGGGGCGGAGGTTCGGCGATTGGGCTCGAAGCCCGGGGCGAGGACGATGATGACGGAGGCCAGCACCAGGGGCGCGGCGAACGCCAGCCGCATGTCCGCGGCGTCCGCGATGCCGCCCACCAGGGCCGCGCCCACGATGAAGCCGACGTAGTTGAAGAGGTTCACCCGGGCGATGGCCACCCCGGTCCCGGCCGGGTCGAGCTTGCCCGCCGCCGAGAACGACTGCGGTGCCACCACCGACAGTCCGATCCCGGTCAGCCCGAAGGCGACGATGCCGAGCGGCTGGTTGGGGGCGAGAACGACGCCGAGGAAGCCCAGGGTGGCGATCACGCCGCCGATCCTGACGATGGCGGCGGGGCCGTACCGCCGCACCGCCAGGTCGCCGCCGAGCCGGACAGCCAGGGTGGTCGCCTGGTACGCGACGTACGCCAGCGGGATCACCTGCGCACTCGCTTGGAGCACGTTCTTCATGAACACGGTGTTGAAGTTGGAGACCGCGGCGTCGCCGACGTACAGGAAGGCCATGGCCAGGCAGAGCGGGATGATCGGCCGCCACGGGAACTTGCCGGCGGCGGCGCCGGCGGGGGCGTCCTCGACCTTCTCCTCCTCGGGAGTGCACAGGTGGCGCCCGGAAAGGAGTGAGCCCGCCACCGCGAACACCATCGGGATGGACATGATCAACGGAAGCGGGAGATCGGCGGCCGCCGACGCCCATGCCGCCCCGAGCATGCTGAACACGCTCCACACGCTGTGGAACCCGTTCAGCACCTGCACGCCGTACCTGCGCTCGACCGCCACGCCCTGCATGTTCATGCCCGCGTCCACCGCGCCCACCCCCAGCCCGAACAGCAGCAGCACGGGCAGCAGCAGCGGCACGTTCGGCGCGAGGCCGACGAGCACCACCGCGGCCGCGACCACGGGCTGGGCGATGCGGAGGAGCAGCTTGCTGCCGAACCGGGCGGCGAACGTGCCCGCCGCGACGCTGCCGACTCCCGCGAACACGGGCACGATCAGCAGCAGGAGCGTCAGGGTTCCCTCGTCGAGGCCGTGCTTGGCCTGCAGGTTCGCGACCTGGATGAGCAGCGAGGCGAATGACAGGCCCTGTACGGCGTAGACGACGTACGTGGCGCGGCGGGCCTGGCGATCACGCAAGGACGGCACTATGGCCTCCTGATCGGGGGGAAATCAAACGTGAGCCGGGGTCAGGTTAGCGGCCCGCCACTCCGTTCCGCCACCCCGGCAACCGCGGCCTCGCCGAGCTGATCGGGCTCCTCCCCCGGTCGCCTGGCCGCCGCCCACACGCCGAGCGCGAGGAGGGCGGCCACCTCTGTGACGGCCAGACCACGCTCCACGAGCCCGAGCGGCATGACGCGCCACCACGGCATCCCGTCGCGCGCCCCGATCAGCATGACCGCGGCGATGCCCACGACCCACAGCACAGAGCAGATCCCGAGCCCGAACGCCACCAGCGTGACCCTCGACCGCTCCCGGCGCCGCCAGGGCCTGGCGATGATGACGGCGGCCAGCGGCAGGCTGAGGAAGGCGATCAAGCTGCCCATCCGGTGGATGCTCCCGTGCAGGCTGGGCCCCACCGACCAGTCGTTCTTCTCGAACCACGCCGTCATGAACAGCCCGACGCTCCACCCCATGAGCGCGATGGTGCCGAAGATCCCGGCCAGCCTCTTGCGTGCCAGCGACACCCCGATGGCCGCCGACCCGGCCGCGAGCAGGCCCACTGCCAAGCCGAAGATCCACCCGTCGGGGCCGAGGCCGTGCTCGCTGATGGTCCGCTTGAGCGGGTTCGTCTCGTCGATGCCGGCCAGCTCGAGGACCACGATCATCGCTATGCCCGCGCCTGCCGCGCCGAGACCCCATCGCGCCGGTTGATGCACGCACACACCTCCCTTTTCGAGATCAACGGAGAGGAGCGCGCGGAGATTCCTCTCAGGCGAGCGTACGCCGGACGAGGTCGTCGCTGAGGTCGCGCAGCCGCTTCCTCGCCTCCAGGTCGTACGCCTGGGCGTTCGCCCGGCTCTCCCGGTCCTGGTCGAAGTAGCGCCCCGTCACCCCGTCGAGCCCGTCGATCAGCCGGAGCGTGGCCGCCGCGCCCTGGCCGACGCTGCTGATCGGCGGCACCAGCGCCTCGCGCACCATCGAGGTGTTCATGAACGTCGCCGGATGCAGCGCGTTGACCGTCACGCCCTTATCCGACAGCTCCTCCGCCAGGTCGAACGTGAACATGATCTGCGCCAGCTTGCTCTGCGCGTAGGCGCGCATCCGGCCGTACCCCTTGGTCAGCATCGGGTCGTCGAAGTCGATGGCCTGCTGCCCCACGGAGGCCACGTTCACCACGCGTGCGGGCGCCGAGGACACCAGCAGCGGCTCCAGCCGCCGCGTCAGGTGGTATCCGGCCAGGTAGTTGACCGCGAAGCGGAGCTCGATGCCGTCTGCGCTCTCCGCGCGGCCGGAGAACGGCTTGCCGCCCCCGACCCCGGCGTTGTTGACCAGGACATCGAGCCGGTCGAACCGGTCGAGCACCTCCGACGCCATCCGCTCGACCTGCCGCAGCTCGGCCAGGTCGGCCACAATGCCCTCACTCCGGCCACCCGCCCGCTCTCGCACGCGGCGGACCCGCTCGGGGTCGCGGCCGTGCACGATCACGAGGTCGCCCGCCGCCACGAGCCTGTGGGCCAGCTCCCTGCCGAGGCCGTCGGTGGCCCCGGTGATCAGGATCGTCCTCATGCCTTCAGCTTCCCTCCTCCGTCCACGGTCAGCACGGTCCCGGTCACGAACGAGTTGCGCACCACGTACTCGATCGAGGTGGCCACGTCATCGGGCGTGCCGACGCGCCCGACCGGCAGGCTCGCGGCGGTGCCCTCCAGGAACGCGGCCCGCGCCTCTTCCCCCAGCCCCGACCACCAGTCGGTGTCGATCACGCCGGGGGAGACCGCGTTCACCCTGATGGGCGCCAGCTCGACCGCCAGGCTGGGAACCGCGGCCTCGATCGCCCCGTTCACGGCCGCTAGAAGGGACGCGCCGGGGAAGGCCGCGCCGGCCGACGCCGCCGTCACGAAGGTGATCGAGCCCCCGGCGCTCAGCGCGCCCAGCGCGGCCTGCGCGGTCAGGAACTGCGGGACCAGCTTGTTCTGCACCGCGCCGGTCAGCGTCTCGCTGGTCAGCGAGCTCAGCGGCCCCGCGCCGCCACGGCCCGTCACGGTGATGATCACATGATCGACGCCGCCGAGCCTCTCGAACAGCGCCCGCATCGCGCCGGTGTCGCGGGCGTCGAGGACCTCGCCGCTCGCCTGGTCGCCGAGCTGCTTCAACGCCGCCTGCAGTCGCTCTTCCGAGCGGCCCGTGACGAACACCTCCGCGCCACCCGCGGCCAGCCGGGCCGCCGTCGCCAGGCCGATGCCGGACGTGCCGCCGACGATCACTACTCGCATCTCTGGATCCCTTTCAATTCGAGACATCTTGCCTCGAATATAAACGAGGCATGGTGTCTTGTAAAGTGGGCGCCATGGTTGGCAGACCACGCAGCGAAGTGGCCAGGAAAGCGATCCTCCGGGCGGCGCTCGACCTGTGCGCCCGCGACGGATACCAGAACGTCACGATGAAGGGCATCGCCCAGGCGGCCGGCAGCGGCAGGCAGACCGTCTACCGCTGGTGGCAGACCAAGGCGCAGGTCCTGCTCGAGGGCCTGACGGACGTCCTGGCCGAGGAGGTCCCGGCGTTGCCGGACACCGGGGACGCGCGGGCCGATCTCGTGACGTTCCTGGAGCAGACGTTCGCGCTGGCGCAGGGGGTCGCGGGGCAGGTAGTTGTGGGGCTGATGGCCGACGCTCAGGCAGATTCCGGGCTGGCCGCCGAGCTGAGGGCGAAGATCATCGCTCCGCGCCGCGCCGCCCTGCGCTCGGTGCTGGAGCGTGGCGCCGTACCGGATGACGTGGGCCTGGACCTGGCCGTCGATCTCGTGTTCGGCGTGATGTGGTACCGGCTGCTCAATCGCCACGCCGAGGTGAACTCCGAGTTGGCGGAGGAGATTGCCGGACTTCTGGCGCGAATCCGCTGATGCGGGTCCGTTCGGCGCGAGCGATTATCCCGGGCGCCGGTTATCGTCGGATTGTGAACGAACGCGCGGGATCGTGGCTGCCGAAGCTGCAGGAAGTCGGAGAGCGGCTGGCCGAGGAGTTTGTGGCGGCCCGGCGACCGCAGGCGGCGAACGACGTGCCGCCGCCCCACGAGCTCCGTGCGTCCGACGCCGACCGTGAGCGCATCGCCCAGGTGCTCCAGGACGCGCACGCCGACGGCCGGCTCACCCTCGACGAGCTGGAGGAGCGGCTGGGGGTGCTCTACTCCGCGCGCACGCTCGGCCAGCTGGCCGAGCTCACCACCGACCTGCTGCCCGCCGACGAGCAGCCGCTCAACCTGGACGGCCGCCCTGTGTCGGCCATCTTCAAGCAGGAGCAGCGCGGGGGGCGCTGGGTCGTGCCGGCCGAGCTGGACGTGACGGCCATGTTCGGCACCACCAAGCTGGACTTCCGCGACGCGATCCTGCAGAACCGGCAGGTCATCATCAACGCCACCCTCGTTTTCGGCGGGCTGGAGATCCAGGTGCCGGAAGGGCTCGAGGTGATCAGGGTCGCCAAGGGCAAGACGGTCCGCCTGACCAAGCAGCCGACCGACCCCGGCGCACCCGTGGTCGAGGTGCGCACCACGAACTTCGTGGGCGATGTCAAGGTCAAGGAGCCCCCACGCCGCAAGCGCCGCCGCTGACGGCGCCTCGGCCGCGACGGCGCTGGTCGTCGCGCTCAGCCCCATCCGTACGTGGAGGTGGTCGCTGGTTCGCGGTGGGTGCGCTCAGCCCGTGGTGTCGAAGTTGATCGCGCTGTACGCCCGCAGTTTCCAGAGCTGGTGCTCGCTCTCGATCTTGCGGATCGTCCCCGACCGGCCGCGCATCACCAGCGACTCGGTCACCGCCGAGCCCGCGCGGAACCGTACGCCCTGCATGAGCTCGCCGTGCGTGATGCCGGTTGCCGCGAAGAACACGTCGTCGGACCTGACCAGGTCGTTCGTGGTGAGCACCTGGTTGAGGTCGTGCCCGGCGTCCAGGGCCTTGCGGCGCTCGGCGTCGTCGCGCGGCCAGAGCTTGCCCTGGATCACGCCGCCCAGGCACTTGAGGGCGCACGCGGCCACGATGCCCTCCGGCGTGCCGCCGATGCCCAGCATCAGGTCGATGCCGGTGCCCGCACGGGCCGCCATGATCGCGCCGGCCACGTCGCCATCGGTGATGAACTTGATCCGCGCGCCCGTCTCCCTGATCTCCTTGACCAGCCGCTCGTGCCTGGGCCGGTCGAGCACGACCACGGTCACGTCGTAGGGCGAGCAGTGCTTGGCCCTGGCCACCGCGTTGATGTTCGCGGAGACGGGTGCCTCGATGTCGACCACGTCGGCGGCCTCAGGGCCGGTGACCAGCTTCTCCATGTAGAACACGGCCGACGGGTCGTACATCGAGCCGCGCTCGCTCACCGCGATCACCGACACCGCGTCCGGCATGCCCAACGCGGTCAGCCTGGTGCCGTCGATGGGGTCCACGGCCACGTCACAGTCAGGGCCGCTGCCGTCGCCCACCTGCTCGCCGTTGAACAGCATGGGGGCGTGGTCCTTCTCGCCCTCGCCGATGACCACAACGCCGTTCATGGAGACCGTGTTGATCAGCTGTCGCATGGCGTTCACCGCGGCGCCGTCGGCGCCGTTCTTGTCCCCCCGGCCGACCCACCTGGCCGCCGCCATCGCGGCCGCCTCCGTGACCCGGACCAGTTCCAACGCCAGGTTGCGGTCAGGGGCATGCTCACCCGTGGCGAGCGCGGGCGGTACGGATGTCTGATCGGACATGATGAGCAGCCTCCTCGTGGGGAATCTACGTCGATCGTAGTTGCCCCTCTATTCCCGCCCAGAGGCGGATAATCTGCCCAGACTCGGGCGGATTCGTAACGCGGGACGGCCTCGGTAAGCTTCGACTGGATTGCCCTGTCATAACGGGGAACGGATTTTGCGCCATACCGTGTGCACGTGAAGGATCTTGCCTCCACCATGGAGCATGGCGCCCCGCCATGGAGGAGACCTGAATGAGCGATGTGGAGAACATGGCCGTCCAGCCGCGCATATCCGAGCGCGGCGCGGCCACGCGTAGCTCGCTTCTCGCCGCCGCGAGGGAAGTCTTCGCCTCCAAGGGCTTCGCAGAAGCGGGCGTGACCGACGTGGTGGCCAGGGCCGACGCCAGCGTGGGCAGCCTGTACCACCACTTCTCCGGCAAGGCCGATCTCTACCTCACGCTGTTCGAGGAGTTCCAGGGCAGGCAGACGCAGCGGACGAAGCAGGCCGCCCGTGCGGCTCGCGCCGCCGGCGAGACCGACCCGATGCGCGTGTTCATCAGCGCCGCCCGTGCCTATCTCGACGGGTGTCTGGAGGAGCGCGAGCTGGCCGACCTGTTCCTGCGCGGCGACGGGCCGCCCGGCTTCGACGTGGTCATGCGCGACAGGTTGCTTAAGTGGGCGCAGCTCAACGCGGCGCTGTTCGAGGACGAGGGCGCGCTGGTCGTGGTCGTCACGGGTGCCCTGGCCGCGGCTGTGTCCGAGGTGGTGCGTACGGGCGACCGCGCTCTGGCCGAGGAGGTGCTCGCCATCATCGGCCAGATCCGCCCGGCCACTTCGGCGACCGCCCCCACCAGCGGGTAACCTCGCCAAGTGTGCGACGGTTCACCACAGGTTTCTACGGCTACGCGGTAGCGCTGTTCGTCTGCCTCGCGGCGGCCGGACTGTTCCTGCTCGTCACCCCGCAGAGCCGCGAGGAGCACATTCCGCGGCTCGACTACTCGATCACCGTCGCCAACTTCGGCCACTCGGTGCCGTACGGAGTGTGGTCCCCGCGGCAGGACCCGCAGGGCTGGGTACCCAACAGCAACAAGATCGCCAAGGGTGAGAACGGCGCGCAGGTCCTCTACCTCGGCTACGCCACCGCCAAGCGCCAGCATGCGATGTTCGTGCAGAGCAACGAGCAGCCGGCGGCCGGGTTCGCCAGCCGCATGGCCAGCTCCGACAAGGCCGTCGGCACGCAGCAGGTCGGCGGTGTGACGTGGGAGCAGCGCTTCCGCGAGGACAAGAAGCAGCGCTCGCTGGTCCGCGTCCTGCCCGAGGTGACCCTCGTGATCACCGGTACGGCCGACTGGCCGGAGCTGGCCGAGCTGGCATCCGTCCTGCAGCAGCGCCCCAAGGGCTGACCGCTCCGGCCTTCACCTGCGCCTGCCCCGCGGATGTCGGCCGGCGCGTCTAGGGTGGTGCTCGTGGCAGCAGAAGAGAAGGCACCCTCATACGAGCAGGCGCGCGAGGAGCTGACCGACGTGGTGCGGCGGCTGGAGACCGGCGGGCTCACCCTGGAGCAGTCCATCGAGCTGTGGGAGCGCGGCGAGAAGCTGGCGGCGGTCTGCGAGGAATGGCTGCAGGGGGCCAGGGTCAAGCTCGCCGCCGCCATGGCGCGCCGCTCCGAGCCCACAGCGGGTCACGCCGACGACGCGCCGTTCTGAGCGGTCCCGCCCCCTTTTGCTGGGCGACCTGCGCGAGTCCTCTCATGTGCCGAACGTAGACCCCGGATCGCTCAGGTGCCCTCGGATCGGCCGGTGTCCTCCGCGCGCACGGTCAGCCGGTCGTCGCTCAGGCGGATCGTCAGCAGGGAGCCAGGGGAGACGTCCTTGGCCAGGCGCACCACCTCGCCCGAGGGGTGCTGCACGATCGCGTAGCCGCGCTCCAGCGTGGCCGCGGGGGACAGCGCGATCAGGCGGGCACGCAGGTGGGTGAGGTCGTCGGAGGCCCGGTCGAGCGAGCCGGACAGCGAGCGCCTGGCCCGGTCGCGCAGCGACTCGACCTGCTCGGCATGGCGCTCCAGCTCGCGCACCGGGTCGGCCAGCGAGGGCCGCGAGCGCACCGAGGTGAGCCAGGACATCTCCCGGTCGAGCCAGCCGCTCATCACTCTGCGGCCCCGGTCGCGGAGCTGGCGCACCAGTGTGAGCTGCTCGCCGACGTCGGGCACGACCTTCTTGGCGGCGTCTGTGGGAGTGGAGGCGCGCACGTCGGCCACCAGGTCGAGCAGCGGGCTGTCCTGCTCGTGGCCGATGGCGCTCACCACGGGGGTGCGGCAGGCGGCCACCGAGCGTACGAGCGTCTCGTCGGAGAACGGCAGGAGGTCCTCCAGCGAGCCGCCGCCGCGGGCGATGACGATCACGTCGACCGAGGAGTCGGCGTCGAGCTTGCGCAGCGCCTCGGTCACCTCGCCCACCGCGTATGGGCCCTGGACGGCCACCTCCTCGACCTTGAACCGCACGGCGGGCCAGCGCCTGCGGGAGTTTTCCAGCACGTCGCGCTCGGCCGCGGAGTCGCGGCCGCAGATGAGCCCGATCGTGCCTGGCAGGAACGGCAGCCGCCGCTTCCTGTCGGCGTTGAACAGCCCCTCGGTCGCCAGCAGCTGCCTGAGCCGCTCCAGCCTGGCCAGCAGCTCGCCCACGCCGACCGGGCGGATCTCCAGCGCGGTGAAGGCGAACGAGCCTCTGTTGACCCAGAAGTCGGGCTTGACCTGCATCACGACCCTGGCGCCGTCGGCCGGCCGCGGCACGGCGGCTTCGTAGACGCCGCGCGGAGTGGTGACCTTGGCCGACACGTTGGCGACCGGGTCGCGCAGCGTCATGAACACCGTGCCACCACGCGCGCTGAGGTCGGTGATCTGGCCCTCGACCCAGACCGTGCCGAGTCTGCCGATCCAACCGCCCACCATCTGAAGGACCGTGCGGATCGGCAGGGGAGACTCGGGTGAGGTCTTGTCGGTCATGCCCGAAGACTACGGGGTCGGTGTGACTATTCCCCGGCCTGCAGCTTCGCCAGGCGGTTCTCGAACATCTTGATCACCTCGGGCCGATCCTTCGTGGCCTTCTCGAAGGCGAGGAAGTCGCCGATCTGCTCGGCGGTCTTGCCCCGCATCCTGGCGCGCAGGGACGCGACGGTCAGCTCGGAGTAGCCGGGCAGCGGCTCGGCCAGGTCCCCGGGAGCGGGGGTGCCTGCGGAGGCCGGCTCGGCGGCAGCCGCGGGCTCCGGCGCGGCGACGGGCTCCTCGGCGGGCTCCTCGGCGAGCTCCTCGGCCGGCTTCTTGGCCGGCTTCTTGGCCGCGGCGGGCTTCTTGGCGGTCCTGCGGGTGGCCTTCGGCTTGGCCGCGGGGGTCTCCTCCACGACGGCGGGCTCCTCCACGGCGGCGGCCTTCGCCTCGACCTCGGCGGGCTTCTCCGCGACGGCGGGTTTCTCCGCGACTGTGGGTTCGGCGGCGGTCGTGGCGGCGGGGGCGGCCTCGGGCTCGGCGGCGGCCTCCTCCACGACGGTGGCCTTGGGCTCGGCGGCGGCCGCGGGCTCCTCCACGACGGCGGGCTTGGGAGCTGCGGAGGTCTCGGGGTTGGCGGTGGCCGCGGACTCGGACTTGCCGGCCGGGGTGAAGATGACCGGGTCGGGCTTGGTCATGGCGACGCCGTTGGGCTCGGCCGAGCCGGGGCGCGGCGCGAAGATCACCGGCTCCTTGCGGGCGGGCTTGTCCTGCTCGGCTGCCGGAGCGGCGGCCACCTGGTCGGCGGCGGGGGTACGCGACTCGTACGCCTCCTCCTCTTCGCGCTCCTCCTTGTTGCCCAGGCTCTTGATGGAGTTCTTCACCCGGTCCACGACCAGCAGTGCCTGCCCGGCCGCGCTGAGCGTGGTCTGGATGACGAGGAGCGGAAGGTCCTTGGCCTTTTCCTTCAGCTCATCCTTGTTGGTGACGGTCTTTGCGATGTTGCGTATCACGTCGCTGAGGGACATGACGTCTCCCTGGGAGGTCAGTATTGGACGGCTAGTCTGGCAAACCGCGGGCAACCACGCACGCGCGGGCCTGATGGCCGCTCCACGTAGCATAGAAAGTATGGAGCCCCAGACCCCTACTTCCCGCCGAGTACTCGTAGCCAAGCCGCGCGGCTACTGCGCCGGAGTCGATCGAGCCGTGGTAGCGGTCGAGAAGGCACTGGAGCAGTATGGTGCGCCGATCTATGTACGTAAGCAGATCGTCCACAACACCCACGTCGTCAAGACGCTCGAAGCCAGGGGCGCCATCTTCGTCGACGAGACCGATGAGGTGCCAGAGGGCGAGATCGTGGTGTTCTCGGCCCACGGCGTTTCCCCGGCCGTGCACCAGGAGGCCGAGCAGCGCGGGCTGCGCACCATCGACGCCACCTGCCCGCTGGTCACCAAGGTGCACAACGAGGCCAAGCGGTTCGCGAGCCAGGACTACGACATCCTCCTGATCGGGCACGAGGGCCACGAGGAGGTCGAGGGCACCTCGGGAGAGGCCCCTGACCACATCCAGCTCGTGGACGGGCTCGACTCGGTCGACAGGGTGCAGGTGAAGGACCCGAGCAAGCTGGTGTGGCTGTCGCAGACCACGCTGTCGGTCGACGAGACCACCGAGACGGTGTCCCGGCTCAAGGAGCGCTTCCCCACGCTGATCGACCCGCCGAGCGACGACATCTGCTACGCCACGCAAAACCGGCAGGTGGCGGTCAAGGAGATCGCCGCCGAGGCGCAGCTCGTCATCGTGGTCGGCTCGGAAAACTCCTCCAACTCCAAGCGCCTGGTCGAGGTGGCCAAGGACTACGGCGCGGAGGCGTCGTACCTGGTCGACAACGCCGCCTTCATCCGCGACGAGTGGCTCGAAGGCGTCACCACGGTCGGCGTCACCAGCGGCGCGTCCGTCCCGGAAGAGCTGGTCGAGGAGGTGCTGGCGCGGCTGGCCCAGCACGGGTTCGACGACGTGACGGAGGTCGAGTCGGTGCAGGAGAGCATGCGCTTCGCCCTGCCCCACGAGCTGCGCAAGGACCTGCGGGTGTCCTAGTCGTCCCCGCGCGGCGTCCCGTACACCTTGGGCTCGAAGTAGCCCTCCGGCTCCGGCACGAACGTCTGACGCGGGCGCGGCACCTCCGCGCCCGCCTTCAGCTCTTCCCGGAGGTCGCGTACGTTGTCGCGCAGCCCGCGCCTCCAGGCGACCCCCAGCACGACGGCCGAGCCCGCGAACAGCCACGGCGCGCCGCTGGTCAGTGACGTGTAGAGGCCCAGCGCCAGCGACTGCACGATCGACACCGAGCCGAACGCGCGCCCGAGCTCGACGAAGAGCGTGGCGCAGAAGAACACCAGCGGCGGCGTCACCACCAGCGACAGCAGCTCGCGCCGGTTGACCAGGAGCACGCCGAGCAGGCTCGACAGCACGAAGGCCCCGCCCACGATGTACGGGATGTCGAGCAGCGCCGTCAGCACGTAGCCCGCCAAGGTGGAGACCAGGGCGAGCGCGATGGCGCCGCGAGCGGTCAGCCTGACCGCGGAACGCCTCTTCTCACCCAATGCTCCCCACCCCCATTTATTGCGACCCGTTGGCCAACTTACCGTTGGAGTGGGAAAGCAGAGGTGAGGTTTCCAGCAGTTCCGGGGATGCCAGGGGTCTGGGCAGGTCCTCGAGCATCTCGGGCGAGTCGAGATCACGGTCCACGACACCCAGATCGTGCAGTTTGCGCGCGGTGACCAGGACGCGGCTTTCGAGCGATCCGACTGATTTGTTGTACGCCTCCACGGCTCGCGTCAGTGCCCTCCCGAGCGAGTCGACGTTCCTGCCCAGGGAGGACAGCCGCTCGTACAGCTCCTTGCCCAGCTCGAACACCGCCCGCGCGTTCTCGCTCAGCGCGGCCTGCTGCCAGGCGTAGTGCGCGGTGCGCAGCATCGTGATCAACGTCGTCGGCGTGGCGATGTGGACCCGCCGCGTCATGGCGTATTCCAGCAGCCCGGGATCGCGTTCGAGCGCCGGGGCCAGGAACGCCTCGCCGGGGATGAACAGCACCACGAACTCCGGCGACGGGTTGAACCCCTGCCAGTAGGACTTGGCCGCCAGCCGGTCGATGTGCTCGCGCACGTGCCTGGCGTGGGCGTCGAGCCTGACCGAGGCGAGGGACTCGTCGGACGCCTCAGCGGCCTCCAGATAGGCCGCCAGCGAGACTTTGGAGTCGACCACGATGTTCTTGCCCCCGGCGAGCCTGACGACCATGTCGGGGCGCATGGAGCCCTCCGTGACCTGCTCGTCGAAGTCGCAGTGGCGCTGCATGCCGGCGATCTCGGCGACCCTGCGCAACTGGAGCTCGCCCCACCTGCCGCGCGCCTCCGGCCGTTGCAGGGCTCTGACGAGGGCGGTGGTCTGCGAACGCAACTGCTCGTGGCTCTGCCGTACGAACTCCATCTGCTTGGCCAGCTCGGCACGGGCCGCACGCTGGCCGGACTCGGTGTCGCGCAGCTGGGACTCGACCCGCGCCAGCGCGTCCTTCAGCGGCTCCACCAGGTGCTCGACGGCCTGCTTGCGCTGCTCCAGATCGCCCGCGGCCTCGGCTCGGGTGGCCGCCAGCCTGGTCTCGGCCAGCTCGAGGAATCGCACGTTGTTGACGTCGAGTGCGCGCGTGGACAGGGCCTGGAAACGCTCGGCGAGCTGCTCCTCGACGTAGACCAGCTTGTCGGCGGCCGACTTGGCCCGCGCGTCGGCCTCGGCCACCCGCACCGCCGCCCGCGTCCTGGTCACCAGGAACCCGATGAGGAGACCGGCGGCCAGACCTACGAGAAGCGAGACGATGTC
Organism: Nonomuraea sp. CA-141351; assembly: GCF_050944675.1. Classification (NCBI taxonomy): domain Bacteria; kingdom Bacillati; phylum Actinomycetota; class Actinomycetes; order Streptosporangiales; family Streptosporangiaceae; genus Nonomuraea; species Nonomuraea sp. CA-141351. The sequence continues at coordinate 11,199,806 of NZ_CP191982.1, read as the reverse complement.
CACTCGATCGATGATTGCAGGACTCCGGCGCCCCGTTCCCGCCCGACACGCTCGTTACGCTGAAGCACGTAAACTTGGGCACCGTGAGTCTCTCCATCGGTATCGTCGGTCTGCCCAACGTCGGCAAGTCCACGCTCTTCAACGCGCTGACGAAGTCCGGCAACGCGCTCGCCGCGAACTACCCGTTCGCCACCATCGAGCCGAACGTGGGCATCGTGGGCGTGCCCGACGACCGTCTGCCCAAGCTGGCCGAGATCTTCAACTCGGCCCGCATCCTGCCCGCCAAGGTCGAGTTCCTCGATGTGGCGGGCCTGGTCAAGGGGGCTTCCGAGGGGCAGGGCCGGGGCAACCAGTTCCTCGCCAACATCCGTGAGACCGACGCGATCTGCCAGGTGGTCCGGGTCTTCAGCGACCCCGACGTCACGCACGTCGACGGCGAGATCGCTCCCAAGCGCGACATCGAGACCATCAACACCGAGTTGATCATGGCCGACCTGCAGACGGTCGAGAAGGCCATCCCGCGCCTGCAGAAGGAGGCGCGCAACAACAAGGACAAGAAGGTCGCGCTGGAGGCCGCTGAGGCCGCCCTGAGCGTGCTGGAGACCGGCAAGACCATCTTCGAGAGCGGCCTCGACCGCGAGGAGATCCGCGACCTGCACCTGCTGACGGCCAAGCCGTTCCTGTACGTGTTCAACCTCGACGCCGACGAGCTGACCGACACCGCGCTCAGGGAGCAGCTGTCCACGCTGGTCGCGCCCGCCGAGGCGGTCTTCATGGACGCCAAGATCGAGTCGGAGCTGGTCGAGCTCGACGAGGAGGAGGCGCTGGAGCTGCTCCAGTCCGTCGGCCAGGAGGAGTCGGGGCTGCGGCAACTCGCCAGGATCGGCTTCGACACGCTCGGCCTGCAGACCTACCTGACGGCCGGGCCGAAGGAGAGCAGGGCCTGGACGATTCGCAAGGGCGCCACCGCGCCTGAGGCGGCCGGTGTGATCCACACCGACTTCCAGCGAGGCTTCATCAAGGCCGAGGTCGTCTCCTTCGACGACCTGGTCGAGACGGGCTCCATCGCCAGCGCCCGCGCGGCGGGCAAGGCGCGCGTCGAGGGCAAGGACTACGTCATGCAGGACGGCGACGTGGTGGAGTTCCGCTTCAACGTCTGAGCGCCGCAGCCGGAGTGGGGCTCGCCGTTCCCACATTCCCTCGGGTCCAATCACGTAGCGCTGTCATTCGCTACGCTAAGTTACCGACGGTGGACGGCGGTGAAGCCCCCTCAGGCGTCTGATCCCGGGAGTCGGTATGACGTCTGATGCCGGGAAAACTGATGCGTCAACCACTTTGGGACCCCGCGCGTCGAATCGTCACGGCGTTCACGCTGACTCGGGAGGCCCTCAATGATCCGTCGCATCATCCGGAAACGACGTCCAGCGCCCACGCTCGCGGGCATCAGCCTCGAGGAGGAGCTGGCCCTGATCAGGGTCGAGCTCATGTACGGCCTGCGCGTAAACCGCGAGGCGTACCTCCGCAGGAAGGTCGACGAGCGCAACGAGATGGCGACGCGCATGCGTGAACGTGATGCCGCCGCGATGCTGGCCGACCTGCGCGGCTCCCTGGAGCGGGCGGTGCAGCCGACGGTCGTGGACCTGCACAGCAGGCGGCAGTCGCGGCCCACACAGGACCCGGAGCCCGCCTGACGGGCCGGGGCCGCCTTGCGATCCATACCAAATCCGCAGGTCGCGAGAGTCCATCCCTGTTGGACAGGTATCCGTGACTGTCGCGCTATGCGATTTCAGGCGTCTGGCCTGGTCAAAAGCCGATTCCACTGGGAACTGACAGGAATCGGCAATGACGCCTGCCGTCCGATCCGGTTTGCCGTCAGGTCGGTCATGCCGCAGCATGGGCGTGGCTTTCCTGGAACAATGGCGGAGACCGGATAGGGTGACTACTTCACCGCGGATGATGGGGATCGGCAACGGACGACACCGCGCCAGCCGGGGGGATCGGCGCGAGCGGAGGCGTGATGGCTCGTAGGTCTACCGTCCAGCACGATCCTCGGATCGCTGGCGACCCCGAGCTTTCCGCGCGCCTCGACACAGCTGACTTCGACGCGCCGCCGCCCAGCAGGCCGCGGCGCGGCGGCTGGTCGGGCGGCGGCGGACGGTGGCTGGTATGGGTCGGCCGCATCGTTCTCTGGGCGCTTATTGTGGTTATCGCAGTGAATGGGGTTCGTGCCCCATTTGAGCGATTTACCCAGCAAGAGAGTGCGACGCCTAATGCCGTTACCCCTGCTCATCATGGATTTCCCGCCGACCGGGGCATGGCTTTCGCCGCCCAGTTCGCCGGGGTCTATCTCAATTTCAGCCCGGAAGACGCGGCCAGCAGGTCGCGCAAGCTCGCCGCGTTCCTCGCAGAGGGCATGGACCCGCAAATGGGATGGGACGGCTACGGAAAGCTCGCGGCCGTCGCCATCCAGCCGTACGACATCGAGGCGAGCGACGCCCACAACGCGGTGGTGAGCGTGGCCTTCCAGTCAGGCCCGCGCAGGCTGATGCTGTCCGTCCCGGTCTACTACTCGGGCGCCGACGCCGGCGGCAGGTTCGCGGTCGTCGGCCGCCCCGCGGTCCTGCCCGCTCCCGGCCCGGCCGACGTGCCGCAACTGGCCGCGCCGGAGACCGACGAGGCGACCGCGAGCGAGCTCAAGGAGCAGCTGAAGGGCTTCTTCACCGACTACGCCCTCGGTGACACCGCCGGCCTGCAGCGCTACGTCGCCGCCGGCGAGACCCTGCCGAGCTTCGGCGGCACGTTCACGTTCAAGGAGCTGAAGAAGGTCGTGGTGCCTGTGGGGGGTGCCACACGAGAGATCCAGGCGGTCGTGGTGTGGGTCGTGCCGAGCAGCGAGACGCCCGCCACCCCCGATGCCACCGATCCGGCAGCAGTGGGAGGCACGCTCGAGATGGCCTACCGGCTGACCGTCGAGAAGCAGGGCGACAAGTGGTTCGTCGCCGACATCCGCGGCGCCGGTCGGGTCGTTGGATAGAGGCACGGCCGCGCTGCTGATCGATACCCCCCGGGAGGACAAGAAGTGACCTTGAAGACCGTAGTGCTCGCCTTGATCGAGATGTCGCCGTCGCCGGCGCCGACCGGCCTGGACACCGGAGGGCTCGCCAACATGCTGCGCGGGTTCTTCGCCCCTTTGTTCCTCGTCGTCGTCTCCGTGGTCGCGCTCTTCTTCCTCTTCACCCGTGAGATCACGCGATTCGTGCAGTTCCTCATACTGGCTGTGGCCATCGGTGTGATCTTCTACGTTCCCAACATCATCGAAGTGACGGCCAAGGCGATCGCGGGCGCACTGGGCATCAAGTGAGGGTTGAGACCGCTCCCCGGCGGTCATGAACGAGCGGGTGGAGAGGAGGACCGACGTGGACCTGCCCACGTATACGAACATCTGGCGGATCGAGAAGCGCCTCTACAAGCTGTACGACCTACGGCTGCCGATGCCGCTGCCGATCGTCTGGATCGGCGTGTTCGTCGGCGTGTTCGTCCCGTGGTCGCTCCTGCTGGTCCTTGTGGGCGTGCCGGTGGAGATGCCCTGGCACGTGCTGTTCCTCGTGCCGCCGGGGATCGTGACGTGGTTGTCTACCCGTCCCGTCATCGAGGGCAAGCGGCTCACTGAGCTCCTCGAGTCCCAGCTCCGCTACCTGGGCCAGCCGAAGGCGTGGTACCGCCTCGCGCCCATGTCGGAGCCCGAGACGATCACATTCTCCGCCCGCGTCTGGCGCACCGTGCCCGCCAGGGCCAAGTCGAAGGCGCCCCGCAAGGCCCGCCAGCCGCAGCGGCGGCGCGAGGGCCAGCGCATCGCCGGTCCCCGCCAGGTCCGCCCCGCGGTCGCGGCCGCGGCTGCCGCCGCCTCCCAGGCTCCCGTGGCGGAGCCGACCACCGGCCGCTGGGGCACCCGCCGCGGCACGGCGCCCGCTCTCAAGGCCCGGACACGCCAGGCGGCACCGCCCCCGGCACCGGGGTCCAAGGCGGGTGCGTTGCGGCGCGAGGAGGCCCTTCCAGGCGGCTCTGGACGCCGCGAGGAGACGCCGCTGGTCGCGACCCACGAGGGGGCGGCGACGGAAGCCGCCACGGTGGAGCGCGGCGGCGCGACGGGCGCGGCCGTCCGCGAGCGTGGGGGCGCGACGGAGACCCCCATTCGAGAGCGTGGGGGTGTGGGAGAGGCCGCCCTACGGGAGCGCGGTGGACATGGTGAGTCCGTCACTCGGAAGCGTGGCGGAAGAGGCGGCGCGGCCCCTCAGGAGGGTGGTGGCCCGCGGGATGCCGCCCCCGCTGCCCGAGCCGATGTCGCGGCGCAGGAGCCCGCTGTCGAGGCGCGGGGCCGGGAGGCCGGCGCCAGGGTGCGGGGCGAGGTCACCGGTACGCGGGACGGGGTCGCCGGTGCGCGAGGTGGGGTCGCTGGGGCGCGGGGCCAGGAGGCCGCGGGCCGGGCGGAGGCCGTACAGGGACTCGGACATGGATCGCCCGATGAGGCGGCGACCGCGCGTGAGGCGGCCGTGCCGCTCAACACGGGGGAGAGCCGTACGGGGGAGAGTCGCAATCCCGCCGCCGGCAAGCCCATCGACACCGAGGCGTTGCGGCGGCTGAGGAGGCTCGCGGCGAGCGCCGACGCCCCTCCGGACCAGGCGGGTCCTCCGGAGGGTGAGCGGCGCGAGGACGAGGTCGCGCGGGACCAGCACAGGAAGGGGCAGCCGCCCCGGCTGGGCCCGGCGATGGTGCTACCGGGCACGAAGCGCGTCTGGCCGCCTCTCAACCCCAACGCCAAGCCGCTGCCCCGCCCCGCCACCCCCAAGCACGCTCGAACGGAGGCCGCCCCCGCCGCCCTTGATTCGCCCGACACACAGGACCCGTCCCAGCCGGGCATCGCATCGAGCACGACGGCCGACGCACCGGACACGCGAGGCGACGCGCTCGATGCGCGGGACGACAGGGCCGGCACACGGGGCGACGCGCCCGCCACGCGGGACGATGCGCTCGCTATGCGGGACGACACGGCTGGCGTGCGGGGTGGCACAGCTGGTATGAGGGGCGACGCGCTGGATGTGCGGGACGACGCGCCAGACGCGCCTGGCACCGTGTCGGGCGCTCTGGGTGTGGTCGGTGGCCCGATCGGCGCCGCCAACCCGCAGCAGGATGGCAAGGCCGATGACGCGCGCGGCGGCGTGGATACGCCCGGGTCCGGTGCCGTCGGCGACGAATCGGAGCCGCTGGTAACGCGGCCGGGCGATGCGCCGGAGGACGTGGCGCGGCGGCCGGGCGACGTGCCGGAGAGTGGCGTCCCGCAGGGCATTGCCGCGGTGCCCGATAGTGCCACCCCTCAAGGGATCGCCGAGCCAGCGGGTGATGTGGACGCCGAAGCGGCCGTCGAGCCAGTGGGTGACGCTGACGTGCGGAAGCCCGCCGAGGTGCGGGGTGACGCTGACGTGCGGAAGGCCGCCGAGGTGTCGGGCGATGCCGACGTGCGGAAGCCCGCTGCGGGTGGGGAGCGGCCGGATCGACCCGCGCCGCACGGAGAGCGGGTCGCACCGACGCTCGGCGATGTGCCGGACACGCGGCCCGCGGCGCAGGGGTCGGGTGCGGGCGGGCGTCTCGGCGCCAGGCAGGCCCCCATGGGCGGCCGTGGCGCGCCGAGGACGGTTACGGGCGACAAGCATGTCGCACCAGCACCCGGCACAGGCGCTGACCGGGGCGCGGCGGCGGTTTCCGGTGGCGATGAGCGTGTGTCTGCGCCCGACGCTGACCGGCGTGCGCCGGCGGCCGGTAGCGGCGCCGAGCGGCCTGCGGCGGATAGTGGTGGCGAGCGGCGTGCGGCGGCGGGTGGCGGTGCTGAGCGGCGTGGGCCGGCGGCCGGTAGCGGTGCTGGGCGGCCTGCGGCGGCGGGTGGCGGTGGCGAGCGGCGTGGGCCGGTCGCCGGTAGCGGTGCTGAGCGGGTGGAGCCGGCGGCCAGGTCCGGTAGTGATCGGGGTGTGGCGGCTCGTGACGGCGCCGGTGGGCTTGTCGCACCCGTGCCTGTGCCCCGGCCCGGTGAGGGTCGGGTGCGGCGGGTCGAGTCCGTGGTGGGACGCGACTCCGGCGGGTGGCGGAGGATCGCTCAGGTGGTCGTCGGCGGGGGCGGGGTGCGGACCGACGGGTCCGAGATCGACGAGGCCAGGGCCAGGGGCGTGTTCAGCGGCAGCCGCAGGATCGTGGTCCTGGGCTGCACCGGCGGCGCGGGTCAGAGCACGACGGCGCTCATGCTCGGCCACACCTTCGCCACATACCGCGACGACAGGGTGGTGGCCGTCGACGCCAACACCGGCGGCAGCACCCTGACCAGCAAGATCCAGCCGGAGACGCCCGAAACCCTCACCTCGCTGCTGTCCGGGCTCGACCGCGTCAGCGGGTATCTCACCATGCGTGGGTACACGACGAGGACCGCCTCGGGGCTCGAGGTGATCAGCGCGGACACCGACGCGGGTGCCGAGCAGCGGCTGGCGGACCGGTCGTTCTTCTCCGACCACCGGCTGGGCGAGTCCATGCGCCTGCTCGACCGCCACTACAAGCTCGCCGTCATCGACCCGGCCCCCGCGCTGGCGGCCAGGGTGCTGCCGTACGCGGACCAGCTCGTCCTTGTGGTCCCCGCGAGCGAGGAGGCGTCCGAGGCGGTGGCGATGACGTACGAGTGGCTCGACGGGCACGGCTGCGCGGACCTGCGCAGGCGCGCGGTCATGGTGGTCAACGGGGTGAGCAGGCGTTCGATGGCCGACGTCGAGCAGGCGGAGTCGGTGGCCAGGGGCAGGTGCCGGGCCATCGTCAGGGTTCCCTGGGAGGACGGCCTGGCGCCCGACGGCGCGGAGGTCGTCGACCCCGGGCAGTTGCGCGCGGCCGGTAGGCGGGCCTACCTCGCCCTCGCCGGCGTCGTGGTCGCGGGCTTCGCGGCACAGGCACAGACCGTCCGACCGAGCGAAGAGGAGTTGGCGAGTGACCCCCCGGGCACGAGAATCGGTGAGCGATAAGTGAACAAGCGAGCAGGTCTGGCCCGTTCATGCGCCGAGGGGGCGGCATGAGCAGGGCGTCACGAGCGCACCAGCGCCTCGCGGTCCGCTATTTCGACGACCGCATCCTGCTCACGGACACCAGCGCATGGGCGTACTTCCGCCTCCCGACGGTCAGCTACGAGTTCGTCACCCCGGAGGAGCGCGAGGCGCTGGCCACCAACATCACGATCGCGCTGGCCGCGATCAGGATGCCCGACGCGGAGGTCCACCTGAGGGTCGCGCACCGCACGTACCCCGCGGCGGAGTGGGCCATGGCGCTCAACGCCACGTCCGACGAGGGGTCCGGCTGGCGCGACTACCTGGAGGAGATGTACCGGCACGTCTGGGCGAAGGACTTCTGGTCCAAGGAGGTCTACCTCGGCGTACGGCTCGGCCCACGCGGCAAGCAACTCGGCGACGGCGTGCTCGCCCAGCTCTTCGGCTTCTACCAGAAGACCGAGAAGGCGCTCGGCATGGAGGACGACCACGTGCCCGACAGCGAGATCGGGCGGTGGACCGAGTCCGCCGAACGCCTCGGCAGAGCACTCTCATCCAGCGCCCTCTACGCCAGGCACGCCACCTCTGTCGAGGTGGCGTGGTTGTTCCAGCACGCGGCCGCGGGCGCGCTCGGCGACCCGCCGCCGTCGGCCAGTCCGAAGCGGCGCTGGGGCAGGGGCGAGATCGAGTCGCTGGTCGAGGGGGAGATCCACAACGGCAGGTCGCTGCTGCGCATCGTGCAGCCGCAGGGCGACTCGTACGTGGCCCACATGTCGTTCGCACGCTTCCCCGACCTCATGCCGTTCCCCGACGGCGAGCCGTGGATGCACTTCGCCGACCAGCTCCCGTTCCCTGTGGAGATCTCGTCGCGGATGCGGCTCATTCCGCCGGTCAAGGCGTCCAAGGACGTCGCGCGTAAGCTCGCGCACGCCCGCGACATGGACCACCACATCCGCGAGGCCGGCGCGGAGGCGCCGCTCGCGCTGGCCGAGCAGATCGACGCGGCCCGCCTGCTGGAGCACGGCATCACGAAGGAGCGGCTGCCCTTCGTGTACGGCTGGCACCGCCTGATCGTGTCGGCCCCCACCGAGGACATCTGCGTGCAGCGCGTCGAGGCGGTCGTCGAGCACTACCGCGACATGGGCATCGACGTGGTCAACTCGACGGGCGACCAGTTCTCGCTGTTCAGCGAGTCGCTGCCGGGCGAGAAGGTGCGCGTCAACGCCTATGCCCAGCGGCAGCCGCTCCGTACGATCGCGGGCGGCATGGCCACCGCCACGGTCGACCTGGGCGACCGGCTCGACGACGGCGGCAAGGAGGGCTGGCTCGGCCCGTACATCGGCGAGACCGTCGGCAGGGCCCGCAGCATCGTGCACTTCGATCCGCTGCTCGCCGCCAGCCGCAACCGGCCGACCGCCATCGCGATCACCGGCGAGCCCGGCGGCGGCAAGACCACGCTCGCGCTGCTGATGATCTACCAGATGGCGCTCAGGGGCGTGACGGTCGCGGTGATCGACCCGAAGGGCGACGCGGAGTCGCTGGTGCAGCTGCTGGACAAGCGGGGCCGCAAGGCCCGGATCATCCCGCTGGGGTCGGCGGCGCCGGGGCTGCTCGACCCGTTCTCGTTCGGCGACGACATCGCGGCGAAGAAGACCATGGCCACCGAGACGCTGCGGTTGCTGCTCCCGCGCATGTCGGAGGAGCGCGAGTCGGCGATGATCCAGGCGGTGGCCGCGGTGTCCAACGCGCCCGACCCCTCGCTCGGCAAGGTCGTCGACTACTTGGAGCAGGCCGGCGACCCCGCCTCGAAGAACCTGGGCGCCGTGCTGCGCTCCATGTCGGAGATGCACCTGGCCAGGCTCTGTTTCGACCCCTCCGGCGGCGATCAGATCGACAGCGAGGGGTGGACGACCGTGTTCACGCTGGGCGGTCTCACCCTGCCCGACGTGGCCACGACCAGGGACGACTACTCCTACGAGCAGCGGTTGTCCGTGGCGCTGCTCTACCTGGTCTCGCAGTTCGCGCGCAGGCTGATGAACGGCCTCGACCGGCGCGCCCCCAAGGCGATCTTCCTGGACGAGGCGTGGGCGATCACCTCCACGCCCGAGGGCGCCAAGCTGGTGCCCGAGGTCAGCCGGATGGGCCGCTCCCGCAACACCGCTCTCGTGCTGGTCTCGCAGAACGCGGGAGACCTGCTGAACGAGCAGGTGACCAACTGCCTGTCGTCCGTCTTCGCGTTCAGGTCCACCGAACGGGTGGAGGTGGACCACGTCATGTCCCTGCTCGGGGTGGAGCCGTCGGAGGAGCACAAGGCCGTGCTGCGCTCGCTCGGAAACGGCGAATGCGTATTCCGCGATCTGGATGGCAGGGCGGGGCGAATCGGAGTAGACCTGATCTCCGAGGAACTTCTCCGTTGGCTCGACACGAACCCGACACACGACAAACCCGGCGGCGCCGGGCATGATGATCTTCAAGGGGGCGTGAGCAGAGCGCAGGAGGTACGGTCATGAAGATCCGGCTATCGCGACGACTCGCGCTGGCTCTCGCGCTCATCACAGGCATCCTCGTGGTGCCCATCGTGGTGGGCGGCCTGTCGGTCCCGGCCGCCGCGGCCCCGTGTGACCTGTCGGGCCCGCTCAGCCCCGAGATGGTCGGCGGCGGCCTGGACGGCCTGATCCAGGCGCCCGCCCAGGGTCCGGCGCAGGCGCCGACCACCAACTACTCCCAGTTCGGCATGAGCGGCCAGTTCTGGCACACCCACGACCTGACCTGCTCCGACTACGTCGCCGTGCTCGGCAACATGTGGGCCAACGGCATCTTCACCGCGGCCAAGGCCGTCGACCGGCTGACGATCACCACGTACCAGGCCGCGGCGACCGAGGGACCGCTCCAGGCGATCAAGGACGTCGTCGACGACATCGTCACGAACCTCTCCAAGGCCATGTACTGGCCGTTCCTGCAGCCGGTCGTCATCCTCGGCGCCATCTGGCTGGCCTGGTACGGGCTGATCCGCAAGCGGGCCACCACGACCGCCGAGGGCGTGATCTGGATGGTGCTGGCCGTCACCGTGGCGGTCTGGTTCCTCAGCCGTCCCGGCGACTTCACCGGCCTGGGCAAGGTCGTCACGGACAAGACCGGCGAGGTCGTCAACTCGGCCTTCTCCGGCCTGCCGGGCGCGGGCGGCGCCTCCTGCCTGCCACCGCCCGGCCAGGCCGCGCCGGAGGTCAAGCCCGGCGGGTACGGCCAGACAGGCACGCCGGGCGTCGACCAGAACGCCGACGCGCTGTGGTCCACGCTGGTCTGCAAGCCGTGGCTGGTGGGCCTGTTCGGCACCGCCGACCCGCAGCAGCCCATCGTGCGCGACTGGGGCCGCAAGGTGCTGGAGATGCAGTCGGTCCCGCGGGCCGTGGCGGGCCAGCCGGCTCCCGACGTGGGGGCCCGCCAGTCGGAGTACGCCTCGCTGGCGGAGAAGCTGAAGAACGACCCCGTCTACACGGTCTTCTCGGGCCGCGACTGGTCCAACCGGCTCGGCGTGGCCGTCGGCGCGTTCATCGCCGCCATCGTGGCCGGCCTGCTCATCTTCCTGGTGGCGGTCTCGCTGCTGGTGCTGAAGGTGGGCTTCCTGCTGCTGCTGATACTCGGGCCGGTGTTCCTGCTCATCGGCGTGCATCCGGGCAGCGGCCGGATCGTCGCCATGCGCTGGGTGGAGATGCTCATCGGCACGCTGCTCAGGCAGGCCGTGCTCACGCTGGTGCTCAGCGTCCTCGTGTACGGGTACGCGCTGATCATCTCCACGGCCATGCCATGGGGCATGCAGGTGCTGTTCATGGCCCTGCTGACGATCGCGGTGTTCTTCTACCGCAGGCCGTTCCAGCACCTGTTCGCCTCCATCAGCGGCCACACGGTCGCCACCCGCATGCTCGGCGAGGCCGCGAGCTCGTCCGTGCTGGAGCGCTCGGCAGGCGCGCTGCCGCCGGTCGCCTCGGCCAGGATCGGCCGCTGGGGGCTGCGCAAGGCCGAGCCGCTCATCAGGGCGGCCGGCATGGCCAACCCGGCGGGAGCGGCGGCGACGGCCGCGGCCACCGCGGGGCAGGCCCGCGTACGCGCCGAGGAGGGTGAGGGCGCTGCCACGGGCGCCAGGATCCCGGCCACGGCCGCGCCGCTGGACACCGACCAGCAGGGCGGCAAGGGGGCCGCCAGGGCGCCGCTGGAGCCGCGCAGGGGCACGGCGCCGCCGCTCAACCTGGGCACGCCCACGCGCACGCGCGGTGCCGCGGCGGGTGGCCCGCGGATGGCCGGCACGTCCGGGGCGGCCACGTCCGGCGGCTCGGGCGGGTCCGGTGGCTCGGCGGGCAGTTGGTTCGGCGGAGGGTCCGGTGGTGGCTGGGTGTCCCGGGGCGGCTCGTCCGGCGGGTCACGCGGCTCCCGGTTCAGCGGCACGGGCGGATCCCGGTCGGGCGGCACGCGCTCGCGCGGGTCCGGCGGCGGGCTGTTCGGCGGCTCCGGGTCGGGAGGCTCGGGCGGCGGGTCGTCCGGCGGAGGCTCGAGGTCCGGCGGCGGGCCCCGGCCGAGTGGCGGTTCGAGGGCGTCCGGCGGCTCGCCGGGCCCGCGGATCTTCGGCTCCGACGAGCCGTCGTCCCGCACCTCCGAGGCCCCGCCGCTCTGGCTGCGCAGCAGCCGCAACGGCTCCGGCTCCGGGGGTGACAGCCCCACCGTGCCGTTCTGGCTCAAACCGAGCAAGGACAAGGACTGAACATGGCGGAGCGAGGTGACAGGCGAGGGGTGGCCTTCGCCGCCATCGTCGTGGTCATCGCCGCGGTCGGCATCTACCTGACGATGTGGCCCGACTCGGGGGACGACCCGGCCGAGCCCCACCAGGAGCCGACCCGGGTGGCCGGCGCGCCTCCCGTGTCGAACACGCCGCTGGCGACCGCGAGCGGCGCGCCGTTCGACGTCTACTCGTACCTGCCGATGAAGAAGGAGCAGCTCGCCGCGGCGGCGGACGTGGCCGAACGGTTCACCGCCGCGTACGGCACCTTCAGGTACGACGAGGACCCGGCGGCGTACGCGGCCCGCGTGAAGGCGTTCACGACGCCTGAGTTCGGCAACGAGCTGACCAGGACCGTCACTTCGGCGGGCACGATCGAGCAGAACCGCAACGACCAGATCGTCTCCACGGCCACGGCCAGGCTGAAGGAGATCAGGCAGATCGAGAAGGCCTCCATCGTCTTCGTGGTCACCGCGACCAGGCAGGTCGCCGCGAGGAGCGGCGACAAGCAGCTCTCGGAGGAGTACGCGGTCACGGTGAGCCAGCTAGGGGACGACTGGCGGATCTTCGACATCCGGCCTTCCGCGGAGGGCCAGGAGGGGGACACCTCGGGGTGAAGCTCTCACGGGCCCGGCTCGCCCTGCTGATCGGCGGCGCCGGGCTGCTGCTCCTCGTGGCGGTCATCGTGTCGCCGATGCTGCTGATCTCGATGCCGTCGTTCCTCAGCGACGGCGGCACCTCCTCCGACTGCAACGACAGCAAGCAGGTCGAGGAGGTGTCCGACTCGGGCTCGTCCGACATTCCTCCCAAATACCTGGAGCTGTACAAGGAGTACGGCAAGAAGATCGGCGTCCAGTGGAACATCCTGGCCGCGGTGGGCAAGCGCGAGACCGACCACGGCCGCTCCAACCTGCCCGGCGTCAAGAGCGGCACGAACTACGCGGGCGCGGCCGGGCCGATGCAGTTCCTGATCTCCACGTGGGGCGGCAAGGCCAGGGTCCCGATGTCGTCGAAGTTCACCGGGTACGCCTCCGACGGCGACGGTGACGGCGTGGGCGACATCTACAACCCGGCCGACGCCATCCTGGGCGCGGCCAGGATGCTCAAGCACAACGGGGCGCCCGAGAACGTGCGGCAGGCGCTGTTCGTCTACAACCGGGCCTGGTGGTACGTCGACCAGGTCGTGGAGATCGCCAAGAAGTACGCCAAGTCGGGCGACGTCAAGGTGCCGCCGCAGGCCTCGGACGAGTGCGACGAGCCGCTGGTGGAGGCCGCGCCCAACGACATCGTGGCCAAGATCCTCGAGTTCGCGCTCGCGCAGCGCGGCAAGCCGTACCTCTGGGGCGGGACCGGGCCCGATGCCTTCGACTGCTCGGGCGTGATCTATGCCGCCTACCGGGAGGCGGGGCTGACGATCCCGCGTACGACGTTCCTGCAGTGGCCGTTCGGGATGAAGGTTTTAGACGGCCAGGAGCAGCCGGGCGACCTGGTGTTCTTCAACGCCGGTCCGGGAACGGCCCCCGACCACCCCGGCCATGTGGGGCTGGTCGTGTCGAAGGGCAAGATGCTGGAGGCCAGGTGCCGGCTGTGCGGGCCGATCAAGGTCACGAGCTATCAGGCGCGTGACAACCGCGTGGGCTTCACCCGTCCCCTGCTGAACCCCGACGTGCTCGAGCAGCTCAAGAAGCTGCAGAATTCTTCCTTGTGAACGCATTCGACACGGTCGTGGTGGCCGCGGTGATCGTCGGCCCGGGCGCGCAGGTGCTCGCCGCCCAGCGCGCGGAGCCCGCCGCGCTCGCCGGCGGCTGGGAGTTCCCCGGCGGGAAGGTGGATCCCGGCGAGAGCGAGACGGCGGCGCTGGTCCGGGAGTGCCGCGAGGAGCTCGGCGTGGAGATCGCGGTGGGCGCGCAGGTGGGCGGAGACTGGCCCCTTTCCGACGGGTACGTGCTGCGCGTCTGGCTGTGCTCCCTGGCCTCCGGCGTGCCCGAGGCTCGGGAACATCTGGCGCTGCGGTGGCTGGGGCCCGGCGAGTACTACGCCGTCGAGTGGTTGGGCGCGGATCTGCCTGTCATGAAGACTGTGGAAAATCTCCTGCTTCCGCGGGATTAAATTGTTCCTCTGGGTGACACAATGACTACTACGGGTGACATGTGTCGCAACGGGGGAGTTGGGAGTGATGCGGCGTGGCTGGATCATTGCGGGGGCACTGATCCTGGGGGTGACATCCGTACCCGTGGCGGCGAATCGGCTGTCACCAGTGCTCGAGCACGTGCACGGGCCGGGGAAGTGGATCAGGACGGGGGACGTCCAGCGGTTCGGGGTGCGGGTGAACGGGATGGCCGACGTGACGCACACCGCTCCCGCGAGGGCGAAGGAGATGGTGCTCGTGGCGGCGGCCGGGATGCGCCCCGCCTCGGGAGACGGGCCGGCGCCCGGAGCCCGGCCGGAAGCGCCTGGCCCTGCCCGGAGCCCGGGGCCCGGGGCGAACCGGCACGAGATCGTCAGGGCCCGTGTCAAGGCGGGTGTGCAGAGGCCTGGCATCGGCGCGCAGCGGCGATCCATGCCAGCCCTTCCCATGATCCCCGGGTTGCCCTCGCTCAGTGCGGAGGCGGCGCAGGGGGTGGTGCCGTGGCCGTGGGAGGTGGCCGTGGCGCGGAAGCGGGCCAAGCCTGTCAGGTGGGTGAGTCCGTTGGACGGCGCAGGGGGGCTGCCGTTCGTCGGGGCGGGCATCGGAACGCTGCTGGGCGCTCTGTGGCTGATTGGCACGGTGCAAAGGCGACGAAAACGCAAAACGTAGGTTAATCCCGGCTTTACTGTTACTTTGACCCGACTAGTATTCCCTTGACCAAGGTTCCGGGAATGCGCGGAGGGCACCGGTGGCACGCACGCGAGCGACGGCCGTGTCCGCTATCGTCCTTGCGCTGGGTCTGACCGGCGCAGGCGTGACCCCGTTCATCATGCAGAGCGCGAGCGCCTCCGTGTCGGCGTACCAGCCTGTGGATCCCTGTGACGCCGGCGAGCTGTGTGACACCACGCCGGAGACCACTGTGACGGTTACGGAGACGGCGGGCTCGCCGGAGCCTGAGCAGCCGGAGACGACGATCACCAAGACCGTCACCTCGACTCCGACGAAGGCCAGCAAGACTCCCACGCCGAAGAAGACCACGCAGGCCCCGGCGACCACCGCGCAGAGCACTCCCACGCAGAACCTCCAGCCTCTGCCCACGCAGAGCGTCGAGGTGCCTGAGACGAGCGCCGCGCCGACCACCCCCGAGGCGTCCGTCGACATGCCGTCGATCGCGCCGGTCGAGACGACGGCCACCTCCACCCCGACGCCGAGCGACACGCAGCCCGCCTCCTCCGAGGCGGTTCCGCTGGAGCTGCGTAACGCGGCGCCGGAGTTCGACCAGAAGTCGCTGGCGCAGAAGCTCAGCATCCCGGCGCTGGTGCTGGTCCTGCTGGCGCTCTTCGCCGTCCTGATCTTCGAGGGGCGGCTGCGCAGAATGGCCCACGCGGCGGCCGTACGCAAGGCGGGGCCGCAGGCGGGAGGCCCGGACATGCCTCCGGGCGCTCCGGGCGCCGGCTACCCCGCCGGACCCGGTTACTACGCCACGGCGGGCTTCCCCGCGCCCGGCTACCCGGGTGGCACGGCGTACGCGCCGATCATCAGCTTCGTGCCCGTGCAGACGTATCCGGCTGGGCATGTCCCCGTCTACGAGGAGCCCTCGTACCCGCCGCAGGCCTACACGCAGGAGGCCGCGGCCGAGCCCGTGGTGCTGCACCCGGACGAGTTCGACTCCTACAACCACGAGCCGCCCAAGCCCAAGGAGTTCCGCGACCCGTTCGAGCCCGTGGTCCCGCCGGCGCCGCCGGCGGACATCCCGGCGGGCGGCGCCGGTCTCTACGAGGACGCCGGTCAGGAGCGCCCGCTCGGGCCGGCCTCGGCGGCGGAGTCCGGCGACTCGGAGCCGTGGCAGGGCCAGTCCCTGTTCGAGCCGCCCGCGTCCCGGCAGCAGGAGTACGAGCCGCCGCCCTACCTGGCACCCGACGCGGACGTGACCGCCATCCAGCCGCTGCCACAGGCGCAGCAGGAGCAGGCTCCAGAGGACCAGGTCCAGGAGGGGCGTCCGGAGCCCACCAAGGAGATGCCCGACCCCAAGCGCAGGCGCTGGGGCCGTAAGAAGTAAACGAAGGGGGGCTGGAAATCCAGCCCCCCTCATTCGTGCGTGCCTACTTGGCGCGCTTGAAGATCTTGTTGCCGAGCCACACCAGCGGGTCGTACTTCCGGTCCACGACGCGCTCCTTCATCGGGATCAGCGCGTTGTCCGTGATCTTGATGTGCTCGGGACAGACCTCGGTGCAGCACTTGGTGATGTTGCAGTAGCCGAGCCCGTGCTGGTCCTGCGCCGCCTCCTGCCGGTCCGCCACGTCGTACGGGTGCATGTCCAGCTCGGCGATCCTCATGAGGAACCGGGGGCCGGAGAAGTTGGCCTTGTTCTCCTCGTGGTCGCGGATCACGTGGCAGACGTTGTTGCACATGAAGCACTCGATGCACTTGCGGAACTCCTGGGACCGCTCGACATCGACCTGCTGCATCCGGTACTCGCCGGGCCGGACGCCGGCCGGCGGCGTGAAGGACGGGACTTCCCTGGCCTTCTGGTAGTTGAAGGAGACGTCCGTGACGAGGTCCTTGATGACCGGGAACGTCCGCATCGGCGTGACCGTGATGGTCTCGTCCTCTTCGAAGGTGGACATCCGGGTCATACAGCCCAGCCGCGGCTTGCCGTTGATCTCCATGCTGCACGAGCCGCACTTGCCCGCCTTGCAGTTCCAGCGCACCGCCAGATCGGGCGCCTGGGTGGCCTGCAGCCGGTGGATGATGTCGAGGACGACCTCGCCCTCGTTCACCTCCACGGTGAAGTCCTCGAGCTTGCCCTCACCGCCCTCACCGCGCCAGACCTTGAACTTCGCCTTGTAGCTCATTTCGAAATCCCGTCGAACTCGGCCATCTCTTCCTCGGTGAGGTACTTCTTCAGCTCGTCCCTGTCGAACAGGGTGATCAGGTCGTCGCGCATGGACTGCTGGAGCTTCTCCTCGACCTTGACCGTGGAGCCGTCCTCGGTGGAGCAGACGAGCAGCTTACGGCGCCATTCCGGGTTCATCCCGGGGAAGTCGTCGCGGGTGTGCCCCCCGCGGCTCTCCTCGCGCAGCAGCGCGGCGCGCGCCACGCACTCCGAGACCAGCACCATGTTGCGCAGGTCGATCGCGAGGTGCCAGCCGGGGTTGTAGATGCGGGAGCCGGCCGCTCCGACCACCCGCACGCGCTCCCTGAGCTTCTCCACGACCTGGAGCGCCTCGGAGACCTCCTCGGCCTTGCGGATGATGCCCACCAGGTCGTTCATCGTCCGCTGGAGCTCGTGGTGGACCTCGTACGGGTTCTCGCCGTCGCGCCCCAGCGGCGCCGTCGCCTCCTCGCGGGCCTCCTCCACGAGCTCGGAGGAGATCTTGGGCCTGGCCTCGAGCGAGTCGACGTACGCCGCCGCGCCCGCGCCCGCCCGGCGCCCGAACACCAGCAGGTCGGACAGCGAGTTGCCGCCCAGCCGGTTGGAGCCGTGCATGCCGCCGGACACCTCGCCCGCCGCGAACAGCCCCGGGACGGCGGCGGCGCCGGTGTCGGCGTCCACCTCGACGCCACCCATGATGTAGTGGCAGGTCGGGCCCACCTGCATGGGCTCGGCGGTGATGTCGACGTCGGCCAGCTCCTTGAACTGGTGGTGCATCGACGGCAGGCGCTTCTTGATCTCCTCGGCGGGCAGTCGCGTCGAGACGTCGAGGAAGACGCCGCCCTGCGGTGAGCCGCGACCGGCCTTCACCTCGGCGTTGATCGCGCGGGCCACCTCGTCACGCGGCAGCAGCTCCGGCGGGCGCCGGTTGTTGGCCTGGTCGGTGTACCAGCGGTCGCCCTCTTCTTCCGTGGTGGCGTACTTGTCCTTGAACACGTCCGGGATGTAGTCGAACATGAAGCGCTTGCCCTCGGAGTTGCGCAGCACGCCGCCGTCACCGCGCACGGACTCGGTGACGAGGATGCCGCGCACGGACGGCGGCCAGACCATCCCGGTGGGGTGGAACTGGATGAACTCCATGTTGATCAGGTTGGCGCCGGCGAGCAGGGCCAGGGCGTGGCCGTCGCCGGTGTACTCCCACGAGTTGGACGTGACGACGTACGACTTGCCGATGCCGCCGGTGGCCAGGACCACGGCCGGGGCGTCAAAGAGCACGAAATTTCCGGACTCGCGCCAGTAGCCGAACGCGCCGGAGATCCGGTCGCCGTCCTTGAGCAGCCGCGTGACCGTGCACTCGGCGAAGACCTTGATGTAGGCCTCGTAGTCGCCGTGCTTCTCGTAGTCCTCCTGCTGGAGCGCGACAACGCGCTGCTGCAGCGTGCGGATCAGCTCCAGGCCGGTACGGTCGCCCACGTGTGCGAGCCGCGGGTACTCGTGCCCGCCGAAGTTCCGCTGACTGATCTTGCCGTCCTTGGTGCGGTCGAACAGCGCGCCCCAGGCCTCCAGCTCCCAGACGCGGTCGGGCGCCTCCTTGGCGTGCAGTTCGGCCATCCGCCAGTTGTTGAGGAACTTGCCGCCCCGCATGGTGTCACGGAAGTGCACCATCCAGTTGTCGTCGGGGTTGACGTTGCCCATCGCGGCGGCCGCGCCGCCCTCGGCCATGACCGTGTGGGCCTTGCCGAACAGCGACTTGCACACGATCGCCGTCCGCTTGCCCTGCTGGCGGGCCTCGATCGCGGCCCGCAGGCCGGCGCCGCCCGCGCCGATGACGACGACGTCGTATTCGTGACGCTCTGTGTTAAGCGAGTTTTCCACTGAAGCTGGTCCTTACGCGTACGGGAAGGCGATGATGCCCTTGGCCACCAGGCGGACATACAGGTCGGCGCCCATGACGGAGAACATCGAGGCCCACGCGAGGGGTTGGTGCTTGGCGTTGAGCTTGGAGACGAACGTCCAGGCCCGGTAGCGCAGCGGGTGACGGGAGAAGTGGTTGAGCCTGCCCGCCGTGATGTGCCTGCAGGAGTGGCACGACAGCGTGTAGGCGTTGATCAGGATCGCGTTGACGATCAGAACCCAGGTGCCCAGGCCGATCGGCTTGTGGACGAGCGCCAGGACGGCGTCGTAGGCCAGGATCAGGCCGACCACGATGGCCGCGTAGAAGAAGTACCTGTGGATGTTCTGGAGGATCAGCGGGAAGCGCCGCTCACCGGTGTACTTGCCGTGCGGCTCCTGCACGGCGCACGCCGGCGGTGACAGCCAGAACGAGCGATAGTAGGACTTGCGGTAGTAGTAGCAGGTGAGCCGGAACCCGCCCGGCAGGCCGAGGATCAGCAGTCCCGGCGGCAGGGCGTACCAGTCGCCGAACGGTGCCAAGCCGAACAACCGCGCCCCCTCGGGACACGACGTCGCCAGGCACGGCGAGGCGAACGGTGCTATGTAGGGATCGACGAAATAGCTGTTATCGATGATCGCCCACACGCCATAGACAAGGAACGAGCTGAGCCCGAGGAATGTCAGTAGCGGGACCAGCCACCATCTGTCCGTGCGCAGAGTGCGCACCTTGACTTGCGCTCGCTGCCTTCTGACAGGGGCTTCGGGCGTCGTCTGGGTCATCGCGGACCTCTCCACCTCCCGCGGACCCGTCGCGCATGGGGTCCGTGGTTTCGTTTAGCTGGGCGCGCGGGCGGTAACCGCTCAGGCGCGCGTTGGTGGGGGATACGTTACGACGACAGCATGGGAAATTGTGAGCGGGGTCACTCACAATTTCGATGACTTGCTGTGATTCCTGTCACGTAGCCCGTCAGGAGCGTTGCCCCGGGGCGGGCAACTTAACCACTGTCACGAAAAAATCATCGATTTGCCGGACAACCCGGATAAATTGCTCAAAGTCGACCGGTTTGGACACATACGCATTGGCGTGCAGCCGGTAGCTGTGCAAGATGTCCTCCTCCGCCTCGGAGGTGGTCAGGATCACCACCGGGATCGTCCGCAACGTGGCGTCCGCCTTGACCTCCGCCAGCACCTCCATGCCGCTCATCCTGGGCAGGTTGAGGTCGAGCAGGATGAGGTCGGGGCGTGGCGCGTCCGCGTAGCCGTCCTCGTTGCGCAGGTACGCCATCGCCTGTTCGCCGTCGTTGACCACGTTGAGCCGGTTTCGCACCTTGTTGAAGTCGAAGGCCTCCTTGGTGAGGAGGATGTCGCCCTGGTCGTCCTCCACCAGGAGCACTTCGATCGGGCGCCAGTCATTCATCGTCGTCTCCAGCCGCAGGCAACGTCCAGCGGAAAGTCGCACCCTGGCCCTCGGCACCGCCGTCGAGCCAGACCTGTCCGCCGTGGTACTCGACGATCTTGCGGCACAGCGCCAGCCCGATGCCAGTGCCCGGATAGACGTCGCGCGGGTGGAGCCGCTGGAATATCAGGAAGATGCGGTCAGCGTACTTCGGCTCGACCCCGATGCCGTTGTCCGAGCAGCTGAACTCCCACATGTCGCCGGACCTGCTCACCCCGATGTGGATGCGCGGGGGCTCCTCGGAGCGGAACTTGATGGCGTTCTCGATCAGGTTCTGGAACAGCTGGGCGAGCTGGAGCCGGTTGGCCCTGACCTTGGGCAGCTCGTCCCTGGTGACGGTGGCCTCGGTGTCCTCGATCGTGGCCGACAGGTTCTCCAGCGCCGTGTCGAGGGCCGCGTCCGAGTCGATCGCGGTCTTGTCGCCGGTGACCCGGCCGACTCTGGAGAAGTCGAGCAGGTCGTTGATCAGCAGCTGCATGCGCTTGGCGCCGTCGACGGCGTAGTGGATGTACTGCTTGGCCCGGTCGTCGAGCTGGTCGCCGTAGCGCTGCTCCAGCATCTGCGTGAAGCTGGCGACCTTGCGCAGCGGCTCTTGGAGGTCGTGGCTGGCCACGTAGGCGAACTGCTCCAGCTCCCCGTTGGACCTGCGCAGCTCCTCCGCCTGATCGGCGGCCACCCGCCAGGCCGACACGATGCGGCGGCGCATGGAGTCGACGTGGCTGGACAGCTCGGCCAGCTCGGCCGGCCTGTCGACGTGCAGGGTGTGGTCGAAGTCGCCGGCGGCCACCTTGCGCACCTGCTGGGTGAGCTGGTCGACGGGCTTCAGCACGGCGTACCGGATGATGAACGCCAGCGCCGCGACGAACGCGAGCATCACCGCGAAGAGCACGATCAGCGTCACGTTGAGCTGGTCGAGCTGCGCCTCGACGGCGGGCGCCTTCGCCAGCGCGCGGGCGCGCGAGCTCATCATCATCGCGATCACGATCCCGGCCAGCAGCACGACGCCGGCCACCAGGCCCATGACCAGGAACCAGCGGGCCACGGGCAACCTGCCCAGTCCGGTCGGCTCCTTGGGGGGAGGCAGCGGGTGGATGCTCATTGTCTCCTCCTCCGGACCAGCACCACGGCGAGGTCGTCGCTCAGCGTGCCCACCCTGGTGATGAGCCGGTCGAGGTCGATGGCGCCGTGCTCGCGTACGAGGTCGAGCAGGCCCTCGACGCCGAGCAGTTCGTCGCGTTCGCCCACGGTAGCCTCGATGAGGCCGTCGGTGTAGAGCATCATCGACCACTCTTCGCCCAGAGCCACGTCGATCATCGACCACTCGGCGTCCGCGAAGATCCCGAGCGGCGGGCCGGAGGGCGCGCCCTCCACCACCTGAACGACGCCGTCACGCACGAGCACGGGCGGCGGGTGCCCGACCACGCGCATCCTGGCGTGCCGCAGGTCAGGGGCGATCGTGGCCATGCACAGAGTGGTGAAGATCTCAGGAGCCTTGCGCTCGGCACGCAGCAGGGCGTCGAGCGTGCGCAGCAGCGTGTCGTCCGTCTGGCCGGCGAGCACGAGCGTGCGCCAGGCGATGCGCAGCGCCACGCCGAGCGCGGCCTCGTCGGGGCCGTGCCCGCAGACGTCGCCGACCACCACGTGCACCGAGCCGTCAGGGGTCTGCACTGTGTCGAAGAAGTCGCCGGCCAGCGTCCCGCCGCTGCCGGGCAGGTAGCGGGTGACGTGCTCGATCGCCTGGGTGTGCAGCAGGGCGTCGGGGAGCAGGGCGCTCTCCAGCCTGGAGTTCTCGGCGGCGGTCAGCTCCGCCTGCACGAGCCTGAGCTGCGCCAGGTCGGCGCGCTTGCGCTCCATCGCGTACCTGATCGCCCTGGCCAGCAGCCGCGCGTCGATGTCCCCCTTGACCAGGTAGTCCTGCGCGCCGGCCTGCACGGCGGCGACGCCCACGTGCGCGTCCCTGAGCCCGGTGAGCACCAGCACGGCGGTGTGCGGCGCCAGCGCCAGCACCGCTTCCAGCGCCTCGAGGCCGTGCGCGTCGGGCAGCGAGAGATCGACCAGCACGCACTGGATCTTGGGCGTCAGCTTGGCCTTGGCCTCCTCCAGGCTGCGCGCCCAGAAGATCTTCGGCGGCGCGTCGGCCTGCTTGAGCAGCTCCTCCACGAGGAAGGCGTCGCCGTCATCGTCTTCGATGAGGAGCAGCGTCAGCGTTTCTGAAAGATTTGCCGTCAAAACGCCTCACCAGGGAGTCGGGCTGTCGATGTTCATTCTGCGATGAGCTCCACCCCTTGCGGAAGCGTGCCCTCGTGACCGGCTTCCACGACGAACGACAGCAGGGTCTCCCTGAACGCCTGTGCGGCCCTGGTCGGCTCGACGTCCTTCCGGTGGGCCAGCGCGATCGTACGGCTGAGCCCGGGCGGCGCGAGCGGCGTGCCCGCGAGTCCGGGGCGGCCGTCGAGCACCATCGAGGGCACCACGGCCACGCCCAGCCCCGCCTCCACGAACCTCAGCACGGCGTCCATCTCCCCGCCCTGCACCGCGAACCTGGGCTCGAACCCCGCCTGCCGGCACGCCGCCAGCGTGGCCTCCCGCAGGTCGTAGCCGCGCCTGAACATCACCATCTGGCGCCTGCGCAGTGCTTCGATCTCCATGTACGGGCCCTTCGGCGGCTCGTGGGAGGGGGAGGCCACCACGAGGTTCTCCCGCAGGATCTCCTCGGTCACCAGCGAGGGGTCGTCGCTCTGCAGCGGCATGATGATCAGCGACATGTCGAGCTGCCCCCGGGCCAGCGCCCTGACGAGGTCACGCGAGCCGCCCTCCTCCACCAGCAGCTCGATGCCCGGGTACGCGCGATGGAAGCGGGCCAGCGCGTCGGCCAGCAGCCCGGCGCAGAGCGAGGGCGTGGCCCCGAGCCGCACGCGGCCCCTGCGCAGCCCGGCGAGCTGGGCCACCTCCTGCCTGGCGGTGTCGGCGTCGGCGAGGATCCGGCGGGCGAGCGGCAGCAGGGCCTCCCCGGCCGGGGTCAGCGTGACGTTGCCCCGCGCCCGGGAGAACAGCGGGGCGCCGAGATCGGCCTCCAGGGCCTTGATCTGCTTGCTGAGCGACGGCTGCGCGACCCGCATGCGCTCGGCGGCCTGGGTGAAGTGCCTGGCCTCCGCGACGGCGACGAAGTACGCGAGCTGCTGCAACTGCATGTGATTTTCCTCGCACCGCGGTGGTGTCCTCGGCGTACGGGGACGTACAAACCAAGCATCATAGCCGCAGGCTATCGAAACCAGACCCGTCATGACTTGGACGGATCATTGCTGGATACCTAGCTTTTGAAGATGTGACTGCCACGATAGAGCGCGGCGCAGCCACCGCGCCTGTTCCAGCTCCCAAGAAGGCTCCAACGAGCAGGAGGCCCGCCGGGTTCCTGCGCTCGTCGACCGGCAAGAAAGTCGTCATGGCCGTCACGGGGGCCGTGATGGTGCTGTTCCTCGTCCTCCACATGTTGGGCAACCTCAAGATCTTCCTGGGCAAGGACTCGTTCAACGAGTACGCCCACGCGCTGCGCACGCTCCTGGAGCCGATCGCGCCCTATCGGACGGTGCTGACCCTGCTCGAGGTCGTGCTCGTCGCGTCGGTCGTCCTGCACATGTGGGCCGCGATCTCGCTGTCCCGCCGTGCCCACCACGCCAGGCCGGTCAAGTACGTCGCCAAGAAGTCGCAGGCGAACGGCTACGCCACGCACATCATGCGGTTCGGCGGCATCACGATCCTGCTCTTCGTCATCTGGCACCTCCTCGACCTGACCTTCGGAGTCGTGAACCCCAAGGGGTACGACTCCGCCCCCGCCGACCGGATGATCGCCGGCTTCGACGCGTCCCGGTGGTGGGTGACCCTGATCTACCTGGTGGCCGTCGTCATGGTCGGCCTGCACCTGCGGCACGGCATCTGGAGCGCCTTCCAGACCCTGGGCTGGGCCAACCGCACGCGTAACAAGGCTCTCCGCCTCAGCGCGGGGCTGGTGTCCGCTGTGCTGGTCGTCGGCTTCCTCCTGCCGCCGCTCGCGATCACGTTCGGAGTTGTGAAGTGATGAAGTTTTCGGAAGGCCCGGAGATCCGGGACACCAAGGCTCCTTCCGGGCCCATCGAGGAGCGGTGGGAGAAGCGGAAGTTCAGTGCGAAGCTGGTCAACCCGGCCAACAAGCGCAAGCTCAACGTGATCGTGGTCGGCACCGGGCTGGCGGGCGGCTCGGCCGCGGCGACGCTGGGTGAGCTGGGCTACAACGTCAAGTCGTTCTGCTACCAGGACTCGCCGCGCCGCGCCCACTCCATCGCCGCACAGGGCGGGATCAACGCCGCGAAGAACTACCGCGGCGACGGCGACAGCATTTACCGCCTGTTCTACGACACGGTGAAGGGCGGCGACTTCCGCGCCCGCGAGTCGAACGTCTACCGCCTCGCCCAGGTGTCGGTGAACATCATCGACCAGGCCGTGGCGCAGGGGGTGCCCTTCGCCCGCGAGTACGGAGGCCTGCTCGACACCCGCTCGTTCGGCGGCGCCCAGGTCTCCCGTACGTTCTACGCCCGCGGCCAGACGGGGCAGCAGCTGCTGCTGGGCGCGTACCAGGCGCTCGAGCGGCAGGTCGCGGCCGGGACCGTGACCATGTACACGCGGCACGAGATGCTCGACCTGATCATCTCCGACGGGCGGGCGCGCGGCGTCATCGTGCGTGACATGGTGACCGGCGAGATCGAGCGCCACGTGGCCGACGCCGTGGTGCTGGCCACGGGCGGCTACGGCAACGTGTTCTTCCTGTCCACGAACGCCAAGGGTTGCAACACGACGGCGATCTGGCGGGCGCACGAGCGCGGCGCGTACTTCGCCAACCCCTGCTACACGCAGATCCACCCGACCTGCATCCCCGTCTCCGGCGACTACCAGTCGAAGCTGACGCTGATGTCGGAGTCGCTGCGCAACGACGGCCGCGTGTGGGTGCCGCTGCGCAAGAACGACACGCGGGCCCCCGGGGACATCCCGGAGGACGAGCGCGACTACTACCTGGAGCGGATCTACCCGGCCTTCGGCAACCTGGTCCCCCGGGACATCGCCTCCCGTGCCGCCAAGAACGTCTGCGACGAGGGCCGCGGCGTCGGCCCCGGCGGTCTGGGCGTGTACCTGGACTTCCGCGACGCCATCAACCGTCTCGGGCGCGACGCCGTGGAGAAGAAGTACGGCAACCTGTTCGAGATGTACGAGCGCATCACGGGCGAGAACCCGTACGACGTGCCGATGCGCATCTACCCGGCCGTCCACTACACGATGGGCGGGCTGTGGGTGGACTACGACCTGCAGTCGACGATCCCGGGGCTCTTCGTCATCGGTGAGGCCAACTTCTCCGACCACGGCGCGAACCGCCTCGGCGCCTCGGCCCTGATGCAGGGCCTGGCCGACGGATATTTCGTGCTTCCGACCACCATCGGCGACTACCTGGCCGCCGGGCCGTTCGGTGACGTGGACGAGGAGGCCGTGGCGGAGGCCGAGATCAAGGTCCGCTCGAAGATCGACCGGCTGCTGTCCGTGAACGGCGACCGTACCCCTGACTCCTTCCACCGTGAGCTGGGCAAGCTCATGTGGGACTACTGCGGCATGGAGCGCACGGAGGAGTCGCTGCGCAAGGCGCTGGAGCGCATCCCCGAACTGCGCGAGGAGTTCTGGCGCAACGTCAAGGTGAGCGGGACCGCCGAGGAGCTCAACCAGGTGCTGGAGCGGGCCGGACGTGTCGCCGACTTCTTCGACCTGGCCGAGCTCATGTGCCTGGACGCCCTGGTCCGCACGGAGTCCTGCGGCGGCCACTTCCGCGCCGAGTCCCAGGACGCCGACGGCGAGGCGCTGCGCGACGACGAGAACTTCGCGCACGTGTCGGCCTGGGAGTTCTCCTCGGACGGGCCGGTGCTGCACAAGGAAGAGCTCGAGTACGAGTACGTCAAGATGACCCAGCGGAGCTACAAGTGAACCTGACCCTTAAGGTCTGGCGTCAGAGCGGTCCTGCCGATTCTGGCCGGATGGTGACGTACCGGGTGGAGGACATCTCCCCGGACATGTCCTTCCTGGAGATGCTGGACGTCCTGAACGAGCACCTCATCCTGGAGGGCGACGACCCGATCGCCTTCGACCACGACTGCCGCGAGGGCATCTGCGGCATGTGCGGCATGGTCATCAACGGCGTCGCACACGGGGAGCAGCGCGCCACGACGACGTGCCAGCTCCACATGCGCCACTTCGAGGACGGCGCCGAGATCACCATCGAGCCGTGGCGCGCGGCCCCCTTCCCGGTCGTCAAGGACCTGGTCGTGGACCGCAGCGCCTTCGACAGGATCATCCAGGCGGGCGGCTTCGTCTCGGTCCCGGCCGGCTCGGCCCCTGACGCCCACAGCGTCCCCGTACGCAAGGAGGACGCGGACGCGGCCTTCGACGCGGCCACGTGCATCGGCTGCGGCGCGTGCGTGGCGGCCTGCCCCAACGGCTCGGCCTCCCTCTTCACCGCCGCCAAGATCACCCACCTGAGCCTCCTGCCCCAGGGCCAGCCGGAACGCCTGTCCCGCACCAAGGCCATGGTGGACCAGATGGACACGGAGGGGTTCGGCGGCTGCACGAACACGGGCGAGTGCACGGCGGTGTGCCCGAAGGGCATCCCGCTGGACACGATCGCCCGCATGAACTCCGACTACCTCAAGGCCAACGCCAAGTAGCAGGTGGGTCGAACCCAATCTGGGTGGTGAGCCTGCTGGACCCCGCCCCGAGCAAAAAAGGCTTCGCAAAGAGGCGCTTCGCGCTCGGGGCTCAGGCTGTTCCGCTTTCAGGCGCCTTTCGGCGCACCCGCCTCTCCGGAGCGCGGCGGCTGTCCTCCAGCACGTTCCCCGGCAGGCCTCCATACCCCCTGCCGGAGGTCCGTCCTTCCGGGTGAACGCCGCCATGCCACAGAAGTCGCCTCCATCCCGGGGATGCCTCTTTGCAGGGACGATAGCGCGGCAAGAACTCCATCGCGTATATTCGTTTTCGGATAATCGGATGCGAGGTTGGTATGGCAAAGCGGCGCAAGGTCGGGAATCTGATGGCGCTCGCCGTGCTCGCGGCGCTGACACAACGGCCGATGCATCCCTACGAGATGGCCTCGGTCCTGCGCGCCCACGGCAAGGACCAGGACATGAAGATCAAATGGGGATCGTTCTACTCGGTCGTACAGAGCCTGGCCAGGCATGAGCTGATCGAGGCGGTAGAGAGCACACGGCAGGGCGGTCGGCCGGAGCGGACGATCTACCGGATCACCGCGGCCGGCCGTCAAGAACTGCAGGACTGGGAGCGCGAGTTGATCTCCACGCCGGAGCGGGAGCACTCCAGGTTCAAGGCCGCTCTGTCGGTGCTGGGCGTCCTCACCCCCGAGGAGGTGATCAACCTGCTCCAGCGACGGCTGGAACTGCTGCAGGAGCAGATCGCTGACCAGCGGGAGACGCTTTCAGAGCATCTCCGGAAAGCTCCTCGCCTGTTCCTGATCGAGGACGAGTACGAGCTGGCCCTGCGTGAGAAGGAACTGGCCTGGATCCAGGACCTGCTCGGCGAGCTCACCACCGGTTCGTTCCCCGACCTGGCCGCCTGGCGGACCTACCACGCGGACACCACTCCCTGACACCCCTGGCGGGCTGCGCCAACAGCCCGCCAGGGACCTTCCCACCGAGACCTGCGGCCCCTTCTGCGAGAAGGCTGCAACCCGAAGGATACGCGGGTCTCCCATCCCAAGGAGAACCCCTTGAGTAACAAGATCAACGAATTAACCGTGACCTCCGCCGACGGCACCCCCATCGGCTACTACCAGTTGGGCCGCGGTCCCGGCCTGGTCATCTCCCACGGCGGCATGGGATCGGCCTACAACCACATCCAGCAGGCCCAGGCGCTGGCCGACACCTATACCGTCTACCTGCCCGACCGTCGCGGCCGCGGCATGAGCGGGCCCTACCGCCCTGGCCACGACATCCAGCAGGACGTGACGGACTTGGAGACAGTCATCACCAAGACCGGCGCCCGCTACCTGTTCGGCCTCAGCGTCGGCGGCACCATCGCCCTGCGGGCCGCGCTGGGGCTGCCCGCCATTGACAAGCTCGCCGTCTACGAGCCCGGCGCCTTCACCGCTCCCACTGCCTGGCTGGCCAGGTTCGAGCGCGAACTCGCCGCAGGCAAGACGGCCGACGCCCTGGTCACCGCCCTGAAGGGCGCCCAGATGGGCCCGGCTGCCATCCGAGCGATGCCGCGCTGGCTGCTGGCGTTGGCGAGCGAGCAAGGGATGCGCAGGGAGGAACGCAACGGATCCGGCGGGTACGTGCCGATGCGGGACCTGGCGCCGACCCTGTTACACGACGTCCGGGCACTCATCGCGATGGAGGGACGGCTGGAAGACTTCCGCACCATGCGCGCCGAAGTCCTCCTGCTCGGCGGCTCCAAGAGCGTCCCGTACCAGAAGGCGTCACTGACAGCGCTGGAGCGCGTGCTGCCCCGAGCCAGGCGAGTGGAGTTGGCCGGCCTGGGCCACGGGGCACCCTGGAACGCCGACCGCGGCGGGCGGCCCGAGCGGGTGGCCCAGGAACTGCGGCGTTTCTTCACCGGCTAGAAGTGAGCTCCAGTACCCAGAGGACGACCCCTCTGGGTACTGGAGCAGATCACGGTGTCCAGGCCGGATCCCGGCCGATGACGCCGAGCAGGCGGTCGAACGGCGGGGCGTCGTCCGGCACCGCCACCGGCGGCCCGAAGGCGCCCCGCTGCCTGCCCATCTCCACCATCTGGTCGGTGAAGCGCAGCGCCCGCGAGACGGCCTCAGGGTCCGGCTCGTACTCCTGACCGGTGGCTCTGGCCAGGTCCCAGCCGTGCACGACCATGTCGACGAGGTACATGTGCCCCAGCACGCTCATCGGCAGGCCCATGGCGGGACTGGTCCCCTCCCATGCCTCGGGCCGCGACCAGGCGGCCAGCGTGCGCTCAGCGCGCTCAGGGAAGTCACCCGCGTAAGGTCCCTGCTCGACGCGCGGCCCCTTGTGACCCAGCGACTCGAACATCTCCGCCACCCACTCGAGGTGGTTGATCAGGTCCTCGACGTCGAACTTCGCGCATGGCGTCGACAACCCGAGCTGCTCCTTCCGCACGGCGCGCACCAGTCCCGCGGTCCGTTCGGTGGCGCGCGTCATCAGCGGCATCATGTCTTCCATGTCAGCCATCGTGCCTCGCCCGCCCGAGGCGCGGCTTGTAGAAACGCGACAGCGCGGCTGGGTCAACCCGTACGCAGGGCTCAACGCCTTCGATTTCATCCGGCAGGCGCCATCGCCCGAGATTTCGGCGTATGTGGAGCACTTCTGGGTCGTCACGTGGACCGACCTCTCCGAGCCGTACGAACAGCGCATCGTCTCGCACCCCACCGTGAACATGACGATCACCCAGGACTTCCACCAGATCGCGGGAGTGATCAAGGGCGGGTTCTCCTACACGATGCGGGACAGCGGCCGCGTGCTCGGCACACGCTTCCGCCCCGGCGGCTTCCGGCCCTTCCTCGGCGGTCCGGTGTCCCAGCTGACCGGCCGCTTCGTGGAGATCGGCGAGATGTACGGCGCGGCGGGCACGACCCTGGTCGAGCAGGTCCTGGCCGAGTCCGACGCCCGGGCCGCCATCGCGCTCACCGAGACGTTCCTGCTGAGTCTGGGGCCACATCCTGATCCGCTGGCGGAAGAGGTCGCGGCGCTGGTGGCGATGGTGGAGAACGACGTGTCCGTGACCAGGGTCGACGAGCTGGCCGCCAGATCGGGGCGGTCGGTGCGCTCGCTGCAGCGCCTGTTCCGGGACTATGTCGGCATCGGCCCCAAGTGGGTGATCCGTCGCTTCCGGCTGCACGAGGCCGCGGAGCGGATCTACGAGGGCCTCGACCTGGCCACGCTGGCCGCCGAGCTCGGCTACACCGACCAGGCTCACTTGACCCGCGACTTCACCGCCGCGGTCGGCATGCCACCCGCCGCCTACGCCCGGCTCGGCAGCCAGGCCTGATCCACACGCCCGCTCCTCTAGCGGCGTTCACAATGGTGGGTGCAACTCCCATGGCTGGGACTGTCATTGCCGATCGGATCATCGCGAGCTGTTCGCACGCTCCGGGTTCACCCCCGATTTGGCGGAGGCGGCGCGAGGGCGCGCAGACGTGGAGCTCGTGGACCTGAGCCGCATGTATTCCGGGGAATGATGCGCCACACAAAGGGTGGCCAGGGTCGTTTCATCGTCCGACAGCATGGTCGGCGGCGGCCGGCACCCACTGCAACCGCTGTCCTGCCGTCGCGGGACGAGAAGACCCGGCGTGGCCGGGACCGCAAGCTCATGACGCCCGACCCTCAGACCTCGCATATTCGAGTGAGCCGACGAGGAAGAGGAGAAACCATGTCCGTCCCCACCACCGCCGCCTCCACCGGGCGGGCGCTCAACCCGGCGCTGCTCGCCGGGGTAGGGCTGCTGCTCATCATGGACGTCACCGGCGCGTTCCTGTCGGTGTCCGCCGGGCTGAGTCCGACGTTCCTGGACGCGCTCGGCCCGCATGCGCGGCTGTCCGCGCCCATCCCGATGATGGTCGCGCTGACCGTTCTGGTCGCCGGGGCCACCCGTCGTCGCCGCGGCGTCGCTGTCCCGGCCGCGGTCCTGCTGGGGATCGCCGGGCTGCTGGCCTTCATGTCCGGGTTCTACGACGGCGGCTACGCGGCCGAGCTCACGGCGGGTCAGCGGGCCTACCAGATCGCACTCGTCTCAGCGCACCTGGCGTTGAGCGTACTGGCGGTGCTCCGGCTGACACAGTTGCTCCGCCGCCCCCGGGACAACCGACCGTGAAACCCCCGTTCGATAAACTGGATGCGATTTCCTTCCTGGTCACGCCACACTGATCAAGAACCAGTGAGGAGATTCATCCCATGCCGAACCAGCCCGCACCGAACCTGCTGTCGTGGGCCAGCGAGATCGACGAAGGCGCGATCATGCAGGCCGCTCGCACCGCACGCCTGCCGTTCGTCTCCGGCCACGTCGCTCTCATGCCCGACGCCCACGTCGGCATCGGTGCGACGGTCGGCTCGGTGATCCCCACCGAGAACGCGATCATCCCCGCCGCCGTCGGAGTGGACATCGGGTGCGGCATGGTGGCCACAGAAACGTCGCTCACGGCCGCGGACCTGCCCGACACCCTTGCCGCCCTCATGCCGATGGTGGAGCACCGCATCCCCGCCGGCGTCGGGAAGGGGCACGAGGACCCGGCCGTGGACCGCGCGCTCAGCGATCTCGGGCTCCCGCACACCGACCTCACCCCCAAGCAGGCCAAGAAGGTAGGCGACCAGTTCGGCACCCTCGGGTCCGGCAACCACTTCGTCGAGGTCTGCCTCGACGAGCGGGACCACGTCTGGACGGTGCTGCACTCGGGGTCACGCGGCATCGGCAACCAGCTCGCCCAGATGCACATCACGGGCGCGAAGAAGCTGATGAGGCAGCAGGCCGTCGGCCTGGAGGACCCGGACCTGGCGTACCTCGTGCAGAGCACGCCGGAGTTCACCGCGTACATCGAGGACATGCTGTGGGCCCAGCACTACGCCATGGCCTCGCGCGCCCGGATGGACAGGGTCCTGATCAACGCCCTGTTCCGGGTCGTCGGCAAGGGGCAGCGGGTGCGTACGATCAACTGTTTTGCCGGCGAAACCAGGGTGATGACGAGTGGGGGCGTGCGGCCTATAGCCGAACTGGCCGGTGGCGTCCATGAGTTGCTCAGCACCGATGGCGAATGGGTCAAGGCTCCGGTCCGATCCTTCGGTCGTCAGAAGCTCATGCGCGTACGGCTGTCGCGGAACGGCGTCGAGAAGGTCAT
This sequence comes from Nonomuraea sp. CA-141351, assembly GCF_050944675.1. Taxonomy (NCBI): domain Bacteria; kingdom Bacillati; phylum Actinomycetota; class Actinomycetes; order Streptosporangiales; family Streptosporangiaceae; genus Nonomuraea; species Nonomuraea sp. CA-141351. Next base: position 11,167,717 of record NZ_CP191982.1, on the reverse strand, counting down.
CTACGCCACCCCTGAGCACCGGTGGCTCCTCCGGACGCACAGCGGCGGCGGCACGCGGTACTGGGGAAAGCGGCCCGCCGAAGTGACAACGGCCCAGCTGAAGCCAGGCGACCGGCTCGCTTGGACCTTCGCCAAGAGGCCGGACGGCATGGGCGTGGACAAGAGAGGCGCCGCCAGGGGTTTCGTCTTCGGCGACGGTTCGGTGACATCCCCCAACAGGTCCCGTGCGATCTTCTGCGGCGAGAAGGATCTCCACCTGCTGGGTCTTTTCGAGGGCATCGGCAGACCGCTGCGGACGTACAACACCATGAAGGTGATCAGCGGTTTGCCCGTCGATTGGAAGACAAGCACGCCATCCCTCGACAGCCCACCTTCCTACCTGTACGGCTGGGTGGCTGGATACTTCGCCGCCGATGGCGACGTCGGTAAGACTGGCCGACCCACTCTTGCGTCCGCATCCCGCGAGCACCTGGAGCAGGTGCGCGTGATCTGCAACCTGATCGGCGTCGGAACGTACGGGATTCGCGAGCGCAAGCGCGTCGGCTATGGAACCGAGCCGACCTCGCTCTATCTGCTCGGGCTGATGCGCGGGGACCTCGATCCTTCGTTCTTCCTCATTCCGGAACACCGGGAGCGGTTCGAGGCGGGTCGCGGTGCGGTGGAACGGCGGGGCTGGACAGTGTCCGCGGTCGAGGGGACCGACCGGGTCGAGGAGGTGTTTTGCGCCTTGGTGGACGGCAGCCACGCCTTCGCGCTGGAGGACAACATCCTTGTCGGGAATTGCCACCATAATTTTACCCAGCAGGAAAGCCACTACGGGAAGACCCTGTGGATCACCCGCAAGGGCGCCATCAAGGCCGACACCGGTGACGAGGGCGTGATCCCGGGGTCGATGGGCACCCGGTCGTACATCGTGCGCGGTCGCGGTAACCCCGAGTCGTACAACTCCTGCGCGCACGGCGCGGGGCGACGCATGTCGCGTACCAAGGCGAAGAAGGAGCTGTCCGTGGCCTCCCTGACCGAGGCGATGGGCGGCCGCACCTGGAACGCGAACCGGGCCGCCGCGCTGGTGGACGAGCACCCGGAGGCGTACAAGCCCATCGACCAGGTGATGGCGGACCAGAAGGATCTGGTGGAGGTCCAGCACACGCTGCGCCAGATCTTCAACTACAAGGGATAGCTCTGCCGCCGCTCGGGCGGCAGAGCACTCACCTGGCGAGCACCGCCGTACCCGCGCTGAGCATCAGCGTCTTCATGGGGTCCTCGCGAGCTCTTCTTCCGGTACGGCCCGCGCACGGGGGCTGCCCGCCAGCAGCGGGACGGCGGCGAGGATGATCACGGTCACGGCCACGACGAGCCAGAAGATGCCGTGGAATCCGCTTATCACGTCCCCGGCGGTCTGGAGGATGAGCGTGACGACGGCGACGCCGAGCGCCGCGCCGAGTTGGTTGAGCATGTAGAGCACCGAGCTGCCCTGCGCCACCATGGACGGCGGCAGCGCCCGGTAGAGGGAGCCCATCGAGGGGGCGCTGAAGCACCCGCTGCCCAGCCCGATGGTGAACGCCGCCAGCGCCGGCCAGATCACCGGCGTGTCCGCACCCATCTTGGTGAAGGCCAGCGCGCTGAGCCCGGCCACGATCGCGCCGCCGGTGGCCAGCCCGCGGGCGTCGACGCGGTCCGACAGCCGCCCGGCCAGGGGCATGGCGACCGCCCCGCCGAGCCCGATTGGCGCCATCAGTAGCCCGGCGGTGAGCACGCCGTGCCCGTGGGCCTGCTGGTAGTACAGGGGCAGGGCGAAGAGGGCGGCGAAGAGGGCCAGTCCGCCGAGTCCCATGATCGTGACGCTCGCGCTGAAGCTCCGGCTGGCAAACAACCGCAGGTCGATCAGGGGCGGGGTGCGACCATCCGAACGGCCTGCGCGTAGCGCGTGGACGGCGTAGGCGAGCAGCAGCACCGTGCCCAGGCCCAGCGGGAGCAGCGCCTGCCAGGCGGTGAACGTGCCCTGCTCGGCCGTCTGTGACAGAGCCAGGACGACGGCCGCGAACCCCGGCCCGAGCAGTGCCAGCCCGGCCACGTCCAGCCGCATGGAGGATGGCCCTTCGCTGGGGTCGGTGGGGATCGCCCGCAGGGCCAGCAGCAGCGCCACGAGGCCGACAGGCACGCTGAGCAGGAACATCCACCGCCATGAGAGGCCGGCGAGCACGGCGCCGCCCGCGATCGGCCCGAGCACCGGCCCCATGGACAGGACCACGCCCATCAGCCCCATCACCCGCCCGGCCCGGCGCGGCCCGGCGGCGCGGGCCAGCAGGATGAGCACGAGAGGGTCCAGCAGCCCGGCCCCGAACCCCTGCAGCACGCGGAACACGATCAGGGCGCCGACGTTCCAGGCCAGCCCGGCCCCGAGCGCCCCGGCGAGGAACAGCGCCAGCCCCGTCAGCCACAGCCGCTTGCCGCCGAACCGGTCGACGGCCCAGGTGGTGAATGGGATGGTGGCGGTCACCGCCAGCAGGAACCCGGTGGACGTCCAGCCGATCGTGCTGAGGGAGGTGTCGAAGGCCCCGGCCAGGGTGTCGACTGCGACGGCGGCCATCGTGCTGTTGAGGATGCCCAGCAGCCCGCCGAGCAGGATCACGCCGATGATCCCCAGCAGCCGTGGGTCCAGACGATCATCATCATTTGAACTCATTGGTTCAACGTAGTTATCTCATGCGTTCGTATGCAACTCATTCGTCCATGAAGTTGAACCAGAAAGTACAATCTGGAGGTATGGCCACCATCTCGCGGGGACGCATCGACAAGCGGCAGGCGATCCTGGAGGGCGCGTTCACTGTGTTCGCCCGCCTGGGCTACGCGCAGGCCTGCGTGCAGGACATCGCGGACGAGGCGGGTGTGGCCAAGCCGACGGTGTACAACCACATGGCGGACAAGGCGACCCTGTTCAGGAACGCGATCGAGGCCGCCGCGCAGACCGCGTTCCGCGAGCGCCTGGCGGCCCTGGAGCCGCTGGCCGACCCCGGCGACGACCTGCGCGCCACGCTGGAGGGCGTCGCCGACGAGCTGCTCCGGCTGCACACCGACGAGCGCTCCTGCGCGCTGCGGCGCCTGCTCTATTCGGAGATCATCCGGTTCCCTGACGTGCTCGACATCGTCAAGGAGAGCGGTCCCCACCGCCTCAACCAGGCCCTGGCCGACCGGCTGGCCCGGCTCGCACTCGCGGGGCGCCTGCGCGCCGACGACCCTGACGTGGCGGCGGAGCAGTTCATGGCGCTGATCATCGGCCCGCTGGAGGCCCGTTCCCAGATGGGGACCCGTGCGACCCCGGCCGCCGAGCTACGGGACATGGCCCGCGCCGCCGTAGACACTTTCATGAAGGCCTGGGTTACGGACCAATCATGACGACAAGGCCCATTGTCGGCGTTAGGCAAGGGATATAGTCTGCCGCGTGTGGTGGAACGAGACGACTACGCGGCCATCCGCGATCGGATCATCAGGCTCTCCCACACCCATGGCTTGCGCTGCGACTGGGCGGAAACGACGAAACGCCAGCGATTCCTCCTGCTATGGGACGCCGAGGGCCGCGTCGCGGCCCGCGCGATCGTCCCGCTCTACCCCGGGGAGGCCCCGCACCTTGTGGACTCCCTCGAACGGGGGCTCGCGCCCCTGTTCGGCGACGACTGGCTGGAGGATCCATGACCGCGGACCGCGTTGACGTTCACATCACCATGGCAGGCAGCCTCTGGCTGGCCCAGGTGGACGGCGTGGCCGGCGGCATGTCCGCCCGCACGTTGAAGGAGCTGCACGGGGACGTCGCCGAAGGGCTGCCGTTCCTCTTCGCCGACCGCCCGCGGCCGCCCACGCCCGTCTACCATTACGCGCTGCCCGGCCTGTCCGAGCAGGACCTCGACGACTTCGCCGCTCTCCAGCGCCAGGCCGCCGCGATCGCCGAGGACTACACGCGTACGCTCAAGAAGCGGGTCAAGCACATGCACGAGCTCGGACTGTCGGATGGGGACATCGGCGAGCTGCTCGGCCTGACCAAGCAGCGCATCCAGCAGATCCGTACGAACGCGAACGACGAGTCCCGCCAGGTCTCCTAGGGCTTGGCGTCGGTCCAGCGCGCCTCGATCAGCGCGTTGGAGTTCCAGACCATGCCGGGCTCGAAGCCGGCCTGGAAGCCGCCCGGCTTCACCACGACGTTCTCGTTCGCCAGGGCGCGTCCGGTGGCCTCATCGAAGATCAGCCGGTTCTCGGAGACGCCGTTGCCCTGGGTATGCTCCTTGATCGCCACCGCGGTGCCCCGGCGTCCCTCGGCGTCCGTGACGTTCTCGATGACCTTCACGCCGTCGAGCTCGGCCAGCATCCGGAACGCGGCTCCGCGCACCTCGGGCGTCACCGGCATGTCCATGATCAACCCCATGCTGACCCTGAACAGCCAGGCCTCCTCTGACATCGGCACGCTCGAGGACTCGGTGTCATGGCCCTCGTACGACGCCCGCAGCCACCGCTTGAGCTTGCCCGGGTCGCTGGGCAGCCCGAGCAGATCCTTCATGGTGACGTTACGGCCCAGCCAGAACACCTTGTCCCCGTCCACCAGGGGCATGTGACCGGAGCTGACCTTGCCCGGGGAGGTGCTGAGGACGAGGTCGCCCCTGCCTTTCCCGGGGACCGTGACCTTGATCCCGGCGGGCGACCCGGCCCGCTCCCACGCCTGCCGGTCCTGTTCGGTGACCGGACGTGCGCCGAGCGGCTGGGCGCGGCTCCACTGCTTCTGGTCGGCGCCGGTGGCGCGGGGCGTCCAGCCCTCGTTCCGCTCCTGGTCCATGACCAGGTAGCCGCCCTGGGCAGCGGTGAACAGGTTCCGGCTCACCGACACGCTGTGCCAGTACGCGCCGCTGCCGTCCGACTGCCGGTCCGCCTTCGCGGCGGCGGCCAGCAGCACGTCCCGAGCCGACAACGTCACCTTCTGAGCGCTCGGTACGCTCGCGGGGCTGCCGGCGGGCGGCCGCGGCGCCGGCGCCGTGCCGTTCATGGACAGGGCCACGGCCGCCGCCGTCACCGCGGCCGCGGCCCCGGCCAGCCCCCACGCGGGCCGTACGGCCCCGCCCCGGCGCCGTGCCTGCCTGGGTGCCGGCCTGGGGACCGACATGGCACGGGAGAGCTCGGCGGCTCTGGTGCGCGGGTCGATGGGCCGGTCGTCGTCGAGGTGGGCGGGCCTGGCGGCCCTGAGCTCGTCGATGGGGTTCATGACCACTCCTCGCTGAGGTTCCGCACGTGGGGCAGGGCCGGCTCCAGGCCGGGGGCCTCTGTGGCCTTGGCTTCCATGGCCTGCTTGAGCCGTTTGCGCGCTCGGTGCAGCCGTACGCGGAACGCCGCCGACGAGCAGCCGACGACCCGCGCGCCCTCCTTCGGCGACAGCCCGTGCCAGGCGACCAGGACGAGAATCTCCCGATCGTCCTCGGCCAGCGTGGCCAGCGCACGCAGCACGCCCAGCCGCTCGGTCACCTGATCGGCCACGTCACCCTCGGTCCAGGCCCGCAGCTCGGCCGCGACGGCCGCCCGGCGTACCTCGGCGCGTATGTTGTCGCGCAGCACGTTCCTGGCGACCCCCAGCAACCATGGCAGCGCCGGCTCCGGCACGTCGTCCAGCCGCCGCCAGGCGATCGCGAACGTCTCGCTCACCACCTCGTCCGCCACCTGCCGCCCGGCGCGGCTGACCACGTAGGCCCACACGCGTTGCCGGCATTCGTCGTACATGCCGGTGAACCGGTGCGCATCATCCGTCACCGCCCAGCCCCTTCGTTCGGGATGCGTTCTTCTGACACCACGAAGTGGTCCGAACTCTCCCGTTGTTACACCTCGGCCGAAATTTCCATTCCGCCCGTGGGGTCTGGCGAAGAACCGAAACGGCGCCCCCTTCGCAGGAGGCGCCGTTCGTCCTCGGGGACTATCTGACCCAGAGGTAGTACCAGCCGGTGCCGTTCAGCGAGCACTTGTACTCGTTCCAGCCCTCACGCTGGTACTGCTGGCCCATGTCGACGCACTTCGACTTGCTGGTGTACTCGCCGATGTAGGTCCACGAGGCGGCCTGGGCCGGAGCGGCGACGCCGATGGCGGCCAGCGCTGCGATGCCGGCTGCGACAATGCCTGCACGAACGCGCATGCGTGATTTCCCTTCTATGGGGCTCTTTCGAGATCAACGATCATCGTCGGCGCCATAAAAAGGCCATAGTGCGGCTACAGAGCCGGCGCGAGTAGGTTGCGGCCATGGAGATCGGTGAGCTGCTGGGGTCCGGGCGTACCGCGGACGTGTACGCGATCGACGGTGAGCGGGTGTTACGGCGCTACCGGATCGGCATCGACGCACGGCGGGAGGCGGCGGTCATGGCGTACGTGGCCGAGCACGGCTTCCCGGTGCCCGATCTGTATCCCGGCGCGGGGCCGGCCACTGACCTGATGATGGGGCGGTTGACCGGGCCGACGATGTTGCGGGCGCTCGTCGACGGGGGGATCACGCCTGAGGAGGTGGGCGCGGTTCTCGCGCGGCTGCTGCTGCGGTTGCACGAGATCCCGGCGAGGGCGTCAGAGGATCCCGGTGATCGGGTGCTGCATCTCGATCTGCATCCGGACAACGTCATGCTGACGCACCGAGGGCCCGTCGTGATCGACTGGTGCAACAGCCAGGAAGGGCCGCCGGGGGCCGACTGCGCCATGTCGGCGATGATCATCGCGCAGGTGGCGGTGGATGAGGGCGACGAGTTCGCCGGGACGGCAAGGGCGGTCCTCGTCGCGCTGCTCGCCGGGCTCGGTGGTGCCATGGACTTCGGCGAAGGGCTCGAGCAGGCCAGGGTAGGGAGGGGCGCGAATCCGACACTCAGCGAGCGGGAGGTCTCGCTGCTCGACGACGCCGTGAGGCTGATACGCGACCTGAGGGCGCCGGCGGAAGGCTGAGACGGCTACTCGGTCCAGGAGGCCGTGGCGTCGAGGCGTTCGCGCCAGAGCTTCTCGCCCCCGCCGCCGGGCTCCCAGCGGGCGCAGAAGTCGAGCAGAGCACGGCAGCGCGCCACCATGGCCTCCTGGCGTTCGGCCCACTCGGGGACGGTGCCGTCGTAGGCGGCGAAGAAGTGGGGGAGCAGCGGGATGTGCTCCGGGTGGTGGCTACGGATGATCCACTCGCACCACGCCAGGTCTTCGACCGGGCGTCCGGGGTGGGCCCACTCCCAGTCGAGTATCGCGGTCGTCCGGAACGTGGCCGGGTCGAACAGCATGTTCTGCGGGCCGAAGTCGCCGTGCACGATGCCCAGCCGGTGGAGGTCGGACAGGATCCGGCCGCACTCGGTGAGCACCTCCACGGCGCGGCCCTCGTCCAGGAGGTCCTGGCCGTGGACGCCGGAGACGAAGCGGGTGGTCAGGCTTGTCTCGGTGACCTTGTGCACGCGGGGCACCGGGAGGCGACCGCGCAGGCGGCGCAGGTATCTGCTCTCCGTGCCGAGCCTGAACGCCGCCTCCGGGCCCTGGTAGCACTTCACGACCAGGGCGCCGTCGCCGAATGTGCTGTTGGTGTACCCGTGCTTCACAAGGGTCGATTCTGGCGTACCCGCGCCCCTCCCAGACGCCCGGCACGCTATCGAGCGCGACTCCGATACACGATGTAAGGACGGAACAAATAGCCCAACGGGGCGGAAAACGCATGCACCAGGCGGCTGAACGGGAAAAGAACCACCAGGATCATCCCGATGGCCGTGTGCACCTTGTAAAGAACGTTGGCCTGACTCATCGCTACGGAGTCCGGCTGGAGGACGAGGACGCCGCGGAACCAGGGCGCGACCGTGGTCCGGTAGCTCACCTCGCTCGGCACGAACCCCGCGATCGTCGTCGCCACGCCCGCCACGATCGACGCGGCCAGCACCGCGTACATCGTCTTGTCGTTGACCGTGGTCGCCATGAACACCGGGCCGTTGGTGCGGCGGCGGTAGATCAGCAGGGCCAGCCCCACCAGCGTGCCCAGGCCCGCGAGGCCACCCCAGATGAGCGCGTTCAGGTGGTAGGCGTCGTTGGACACGCCGATCGCGTCCGTCCAGCTCGTCGGGATGAGCAGCCCGGCGATGTGGCCGGCGATCACGAAGAGCAGGGCGTAGTGGAACAGCGGGCTGGCCACGCGCAGCAGCGGGCTCTCGTAGAGCTGGGACGAGCGGGTGGTCCAGCCGAACTTGTCGTACCGGTAACGCCAGATCAGCCCGCCCACGAAGATCACCAGGGTGACGTACGGGGCGACGATCCAGAGCATGTTCTCCGCCCACGTCACAGGTAGCCTCCTACGGTCTCGGCCGGCGGCCCGCCCTGCGCCAGGCGCGTGGCCTGGGTCCGTTCCGCCGCGGTGATCGGCGGGAGGGTCGCGCACACCGTGCCGATCACGTACGCGTACGGCGAGTCGCGGTCGGTCAGGGCGGTGAGCAGCAGCTCCAGCCCCGGCCTGTGCTCCTTGAGCAGTGCGGCGCCCGAGGAGTCGACCGCGGCGAACTCCAGCATCACCGGCAGGAAGTCGGGCAGCTCGTCGTCCATCAGCTCCCAGCCGGCCGTGCGGTAGAGCTGTTTCAGCGCGGCCAGTGACAGGCCGCGGCGGCGGGTGTCGCCGTCGGTGTAGTAGGTCAGGTAGAGGCAGCAGCGCCGGTGCAGGTCGAACGTCTCCACGTAGTGCGCGGCCAGCTCGCCGGGGCCGAGCTCGGAGACGAGCGACAGGAAAGTCCCGAAATGCGGCTCGGCGGCCTCCCTGATCAGCGGGAGGCGGCGCCAGAAGCGCTCGTCGGGATAGGCGAGGAGGTGAGCGGCGGCTTGCCAGATGACGGCACTGTTCATGGCCTTCCTCTCTTGGGAGGGAACAGGCCTGCGGGGGCGCCGCGGCCGTCCCAGTTGAGCAGGTTCACCCGGTCGTGGGTGACCTCGTCGCTGGTCTGGCGCTCTTTCAGGCCGTGGAAGCTCTCGATCGAGACCGGGACGGGCCCGCCCGACCCCTCCCCGAACGGGCCCTGCATGCCGGGCCCCTCGTCGTAGTCGAGGCTGCAGCCGCCCTCCTCCACGACTCCCGGCGGGATGTTGCCGTAGGCGGTCGGGATCACGTACCGCTCCTCGTACTTGGCCAGGGCCAGCAGCCGGTACATGCCGCGCACGTCGTGCTCGGACAGGCCCGCGTCCGCCAGGACCGGCGGCTCGCCGAGGTTGACCGCGCGCATGTACGACCGCATCGCGGCCAGGCGGCGCAGCGCGGCGGTCACGGGTGCCGGGTCGCCGGCGGCGAACAGCTCGGCCAGGTAGCCGATCGGGATGCGGAGCGACTCGATGGCGGCGAACAGGTTGCCCGCGTCCTCGCCGTCGTGGCCTCCTCCGGCGAGCGCGTCCACGACGGGGGAGAGCGGGGGGACGTACCAGACCATCGGCAGGGTGCGGTACTCCGGGTGCAGGGGGAGCGCGATCCGGTACTTCTTGATCAGGTCGTGAACCGGGGATCTGCGTGCCGCCTCGACCCAGTCGGCCGGGAGTCCCGCCGTGTCGACCGCCGGGTCGTGCGGGTCGATGAACACGTCCAGCTGGGCCTCGTACAGGTCGCGCTCGTCGGTGACCGAGGCCGCCTGGGTCACGCGGTCGGCGTCGTACAGCAGGATCCCGAGGTAACGCAGGCGCCCGACGCAGGTCTCCGAGCAGACCGTCGGGAGCCCGACCTCCACGCGCGGGTAGCAGAAATGGCACTTCTCCGCTTTGCCGGTCTTGTGGTTGAAGTACATCTTCTTGTACGGGCAGCCCGTCACGCACATGCGCCAGCCCCGGCAGCTGTCCTGGTCCACCAGCACGATGCCGTCCTCGGCCCGCTTGTACAGGGCGCCCGAAGGGCAGGAGGCCACGCACGACGGGTTGAGGCAGTGCTCGCAGATGCGTGGCAGGTAGAACATGAACGTCTGCTCGAAGGCCAGCTTGACCTGATCGGACACCTTGGCCAGCACGGGGTCGGGCGTCGGGTCGCCGCCGAGGTCGTCGTCCCAGTTGGCGCTCCAGCGGATCTTCATCGGCTCGTTGCTGATCAGGGACCTGGGCGGCGCCACGGGGATGTCGCCGGTGAGCGGGGCGCTGGTGAGGTTCTCGTAGTCGTAGGTCCAGGGCTCGTAGTAGTCCTGGAGTGAGGGCATGAGGGGGTTGGCGAAGATGGTGAGCAGCTTGTGCACGCGGCCGCCCGCCCTGAGCTTGAGCTTGCCGTTCTTGTTGAGCACCCAGCCGCCGCGCCAGCGGTCCTGGTCCTCGTAGCGCCTGGGGTAGCCCTGTCCCGGGCGGGTCTCGACGTTGTTGAACCAGACGTACTCGACGCCCGGCCGGTTGGTCCAGGTCTGTTTGCAGGTGACCGAGCAGGTGTGGCAGCCGATGCACTTGTCCAGGTTCATCACCATGGCGATCTGAGCCATGATCCGCATCAGTACGTCACCTCCTGCGATCTGCGGCGGATGGTGGTGATCTCGTCGCGCTGGCTCCCGGTGGGCCCGAGGTAGTTGAAGCCGTACGAGAGCTGGGCGTATCCGCCGATCATGTGGGTGGGCTTGATGAGCACCCTGGTCAGGGCGTTGTGGATGCCGCCTCTCCGGCCGGTCGCCTCGGACTTGGGCACGTCGATCAGCCGGTCCTGCGCGTGGTGCATGTACACCGTGCCGCGCGGCATGCGGTGCGAGACGATGGCCCTGGCCACGACCACGCCGTTGCGGTTGACCGCCTCGATCCAGTCGTTGTCCGCCACGCCCAGCTCGGCCGCGTCCTCCACCGACATCCAGATCGTCGGACCGCCCCTCGACAGGGTCAGCATGAGCAGGTTGTCCTGGTATTCGGAGTGGAGTGACCACTTGCTGTGCGGGGTCAGGTAACGCAGGGTGCCGCTCTCGCCGTGCAGCGCGGCGAGGTCGAGCGGGGGGCGGTAGATCGGCAGCGCCTCGCCGTACTCGTGCATCCAGTCGTGGTCGAGGAAGAAGTGCATGCGCCCGGTGAGCGTGTGCCAGGGTTTGCCGTTCTCCACGTTGATCGTGAAGGGGGAGTAGCGGCGGTCGTGCGACTCCTTGCCCGACCACTCGGGGCTGGCCGCCACGTGGACGGGCCTGGCCTGGGTGTCGGCGAAGTCGATGCGGTGCCGTTCGTTGATCAGGTCCTCGAAGCTGGTGCCCGTACGCTGGGCGAGTTGCCTGAAGCCCTGCGCGGCCAGCCTGCCGTTGCTCGTGCCCGAGAGCGCGAGTATCGCCTCGCACGCCTTGGCGTCGGTGTCGAGCTCGGGCCTGCCCTTGGCCGCGCCCCACGGCACCAGGCCGCAGCGCCGGCCCAGCCAGGCCACCTCCTCCTCGGGCATGAACGTCACGCCCTTGACCGCCAGGCCCAGCTGCTCCGTGAGCGGGCCGAGCGCCGCCAGCTTCTCGGCGACGGCGCCGTAGTCGCGCTCCACCACCTTCAGTTCGGGCTCGCCGGCCACCGCCAGCTCGCCCGGAGTGTCGTGCTGGTACGCCGTCGCGACCACGTCCCTGCGTACGCCGAGATGCTCCTTGGCGAGCCTGCTGAAGGCCTTAGCGATGGCGTGAAAGGCGGAAAAATCGGTCTTCGTCTCCCAGGGCGGGTTGATCGCCGGGTTGAACGCGTGCACGAACGGGTGCATGTCCGTGGTCGACAGGTCGTGCTTCTCGTACCAGGTGGCGGCCGGGAGCACGATGTCGGAGAAGACCGTCGAGGACGTCATCCTGAAGTCGAGCGTGATCAGAAGGTCCAGCTTCCCGCTCGGGGCCCGCTCGTCGGGGTGTTCCAGGTTGGAGGTGGCCCCGAGGAGGTGGTGCAGAAAATACTCGTTGCCCTTGGCGGACGATCCGAAGAGGTTCGAGCGCCACAGGGTGAGCACGCGAGGCCAGTTGCGCGGGTCGTCCGGGTTCTCCACGGCGTGTCTGAGCCGGCCCGAGCGGAGCTCCTCGAGGGTGTAGGCGATGGGGTCCTCGGCGTCGCCGAGGTCCAGGGGGTTCCTGTCGAAGGCCGGGGACATCGGCATCCAGCCGTTCTTGACGGCCTCGGTGACCAGGTCGGCGGTGTGCTTGCCGCGGAACTCGCCGGTGGCGAGCGGCGAGGCCAGCTCGCTCGCGTCGAAGTGGTCGTAACGCCACTGGTCGGTGTGCAGGTACCAGTACGGCGTGCCGGGGACCTGCCGTGGCGGCCGCGACCAGTCCAGGGCGCCCGCCAGCAGCGCCCAGCCGGTCTGGGTGCGGCATTTCTCCTGGCCCACGTAGTGCGCCCAGCCGCCGCCGTTGCGGCCCTGGCAGCCGGTCAGCAGGAGGAGCGACAGGAACGCCCGATAGATCGTGTCGCCGTGGAACCACTGCGTGGTGCCCGCCCCCAGGATGATCATGCATCGGCCCTTGGTCGACTCGGCCGTCCTGGCGAACTCCCTGGCGATCCTCGCCGCCCTTCCCGCGGGCACCCCCGTGATCTTCTCCTGCCAGGCCGGCGTGTACGGCTCGTCGGCGTCGTAGCCGTCCGGCCAGTCGCCGGGGAGTCCGTCCCGCGCCACCCCGTACTGGGCCAGGAGCAGATCGAACACCGTGGTCACGAGGTGGTCGCCGACCCTCGCGACCGGCACGCCCCTGCATACTGAGTGGCCGCCGTCGAAGCGGGGCAGCAGGATCTCGGCCGATTCGCCGCCGTACAGGGTGAGCCTGGGGTCGGTGCCCAGGTCGAGGTTCCAGCGGCCCTTGCCTGACTCGGTCCAGCGGAAGCCGACCGAGCCGTTCGGCACGACCGGCTCACCGGTCTCCGACATGAGCACGGTCTTCCACTCGGCCGCCTCCTCCTCCGAGCCCATGTCCCTGGCCGTGAGGAACCTGCCGGGCACGTACGCGCCCGCGTGCTCCTTGAGCCGGACGAGGAACGGCAGGTCGGTGAAGCGCTTGACGTAGCCGGTGAAGTAGGGCGTCTCGCGCTCGACGAAGAACTCCTTCAGCAGCACGTGGCCCATGGCCATGGCCAGGGCGCCGTCCGTGCCGGGCCGCACGCTGAGGAACTCGTCGGCGAACTTGGCGGCGTCGCTGAAATCCGGGGAGATCACCACGACCTTCTGGCCCCGGTAGCGGGCCTCGGTCATCCAGTGGGCGTCGGGGGTGCGGGTGACGGGGACGTTCGCGCCCCACATCATCAGGTACGCCGCGTCCCACCAGTCGGCCGACTCAGGCACGTCCGTCTGGTCGCCGAAGACCTGGGGCGAGGCCACGGGCAGGTCGGCGTACCAGTCGTAGAAGGAGAGCATGGTGCCGCCGATCAGCGACACGAACCTGGAGCCGATGGCCTGGGAGACCATCGACATGGCGGGGATGGGGGAGAAGCCGGCGATCCGGTCAGGGCCGTACGCCTTGATGGTGTGGACGTGGGCGGCGGCGATCATCTCCAGCGCCTGGTTCCAGGTGATGCGGATGAGGCCGCCGCAGCCTCGGGCGCTCTGATACTTACGCCTTTTTTCTGGATCTATCGTGACTTCTGCCCATGCGGCGACCGGGTCGCCGTTGAGGCGTCCTTTCGCTTCCGCGTACATCTCGACGAGGGCGCGCCTGGCGTACGGGTAGCGGATCCGGGTCGGCGAGTAGGTGTACCAGGAGAAGGCGGCGCCGCGCGGGCAGCCGCGCGGCTCGTACTCGGGGCGGTCGGGGCCGACGCTCGGGTAGTCGGTCTGCTGTGTCTCCCAGGTGATGATGCCGTCCTTGACGTACACCTTCCACGAGCACGAGCCCGTGCAGTTCACGCCGTGCGTCGAGCGGACCACCTTGTCGTGGCTCCACCGGTCGCGGTAGAAGGCGTCGCCTTCCGTGCCGCCCTTCAGGTGGAGGGTGCGCAGGTCGGGGCTGGTGACTGACCTGCGCAGGAATCGGCCGGTCTTCAGCAGGAGGTCCTCCGCGCTCATGCCCCCACTTCATCACAGATGGTGACCCTCTGTTACACAGGGTGTATGCCTGAGCTTCGTAAAGGTCACGTGCCGGAGGCGCCGCCGGCCTGCGCGTCCAGGGGAAAACCGTTTGCCGGGCAGGGCGATGCCTTGTCAACCTGGTCAGGCCATGCGCTCCCTTCCTGAAGCCGATCCCGGCGTGCCCGACATCCGCAGCCCGCTCCGCTACCTGTGGTGGAACGCGCGGCGGCAGGCCGTGCCCCTTCTCGCGGGCATCGGCTTCGCGACGCTGTGGTGGCTGGTGCAGGCGCTGATGCCGGCGGTGCTCGGGAAGGGGATCGAGGCGATCACCGCCAAGGACACCGGGGCGCTGCTGCTCTGGGCGTCGATCCTGTTCGTGCTGGGGCTGCTGCAGGCGTTCACCGGGATCATGCGGCACCGGATGGCCGTCTACAACTGGCTGGCCGCCGCGTACCGCACCGTGCAGCTGACCGCGAGGCAGGCCGCCAGGCTGGGCGCCACGTTGCCGAAGCGGCTCTCGACCGGCGAGGTCGTCAGCGTCGGCAACTCCGACATCGCCCACATCGGCAGCTCCATGGACATCCTGCTGCGCGGCACCGGCTCCGTCGTGGCGATCGTCACCGTCACCGTGATCCTCATCTCGACCTCGCTGCCGCTGGGGCTGCTGGTCCTGTTCGGCGTGCCGCTCATGGCCGTCGCCGTCGGGCCGCTGCTCAGGCCCCTGCACAGGCGGCAGGCCAGGCAGCGCGAGCTGACCGGCGACCTGTCCACCAGGGCCGCCGACATCGTGGCCGGGCTGCGGGTGCTGCGCGGCATCGGAGGAGAGCAGGTCTTCACCGAGCGCTACCGCGAGGAGTCCCAGCGGGTCCGGCGGGCCGGGGTGCGCGTGGCCGGGGTCGAGTCGGTGCTCGAAGGCGCCCAGATCGTGCTGCCCGGCCTGCTCGTCGCGGTCGTCACCGGCATCGGCGCCTCGTTCGCGGTCGCCGGGGAGATCCCCACGGGGCAGCTGGTCGCCTTCTACCTCTACGCCGTGTTCCTGATCGGGCCCATGCGCACGCTCACCGAGACCGCCGACAAGCTCACCAAGGGCCATGTGGCGGCCGGGCGCGTGATCCGGATCCTGTCCATCGAGCCCGAGGTCTCCGGCGGCACCGGGAGCAGCGCGGGCGGCGTGCTGCGCGACTCGTACAGCGGCGTCACCCTCCAGCCCGGCTGCCTCACGGCGGTCGCCGCGAACGCGCCCGAGGACGCCATCGCCATCGCCGACCGGCTCGGCCGCTACGCCGACGGCGACGTCATGTTCGGGGCGACCGACCTGTCCGCGCTGCCCATCGAGGAGGTCCGCTCCCGGATCCTGGTCGCCGACAACGGCGCCCGGCTGTTCACCGGCGGCCTGCGCGACGAGCTGGACGTGCGCGGCGATGCCTCCGATGAGGAGGTGCGCCAGGCCCTGTACACGGCCTGTGCCGAGGACATCGTCGAGGCGCTGCCCGACGGGCTCTCCTCCACGGTGGCCGAGGGCGGCCGGGAGTTCTCGGGCGGGCAGCAGCAGCGGCTGCGCCTGGTCAGGGCGCTGCTGGCCGACCCGGAGGTGCTCATCCTGGTCGAGCCCACCAGCGCCGTCGACGCCCACAGCGAGGCCCGCATCGCCGAACGGCTGGCCAAGGCCAGGGCCGGGAAGACCACGCTGATCTGCACGACCAGCCCGCTGGTGCTCGACCGTACCGACCACGTCGTCTACGTGGAGCACGGCCGGGTGCTCGCGGAGGGCACGCACCGGCAGCTGCTGGACGACTCGCGGGAATACGCCGCGACCGTGACCCGTGGAGAGGACTGAACCCGAGTGATGCCGCATGGCTCGTGAGATCCTGCCGGTCGCCGACCGGAGACAGGTGCGTGCGTACGCCAGGCGGCTGACGCTCCGCTACCCGCGCCAGCTGTCCATCGCGCTCGCCCTGCACGGGCTGGCGGCCGTCGCGGGGCTGGTCGTGCCGTGGCAGCTCGGCGGGCTGGTGGAGGACCTCCAGTACGGCGTCGAGGTCAACGTCGCCGTCGTGGCCGCCGCCATCGGCGGCTTCCTGCTGCTGCAGGGCGCACTCATGCGGTACGCGGTGCTGGCCTCGGCCAAGCTCGGCGAGAAGGTGCTGGCCGAGCTCCGGGAGGAGTTCGTGGACCGGGTGCTCGGACTGCCGCTGTCCACGGTCGAGCGGGCCGGGTCCGGCGACCTGATCACGCGTACCTCCCGTGATGTCGACTCGCTGTCCCGGACCGTACGGAACGCCGTGCCGGAGACGCTGATCGCACTGGTCACCTTCCTGATCACGATCGGCGCGCTGCTGCTGGTCAGCCCCCTGCTCATGCTGCCGATGCTGATCGCCGGGCCGGTGATCTGGATCTCCACCCGCTGGTACCTGAAACGGGCGCGGGACGGCTATCTCCGCGAGAACGCCGCCTATGCCGACATGACCGAAGGGCTTGCCGAAACCGTCGAGGGCGCCCGGGCCGTGGAGGCGCTCCGGCTTCATGAGCGCCGCCGATCGCGTACCGACGGCGACATCAGCCGCTCCTTCGCGGCCGAGCGCTACACGCTCGGGCTCCGCACCACCTGGTATCCCGCGGTCGAGCTGGGATACGTGATCCCGGTGGTGGCCACGGTGCTGGTCGGCGGCCTGTTCTACACCAACGGGTGGGTGGCGCTCTCCCAGGTGGCCACCGCCACGCTCTACGCGCAGCAGCTGATCGACCCGCTGGACAGGTTCCTGATGTGGATCGACGAGCTGCAGGTGGGCGGGGCGTCCATGGCCCGGCTGCTGGGCGTGTCCAACGTGCCCGACGACCGGGTGACCGGCGCCTCGCGCCCTTCAGGGGAGCTGCTGGAGGCGGCCGACGTCCGGTACGCGTACCGCGAGGGCCGCGACGTGCTGCACGGCGTGTCCCTGACCGTCCGCCCCGGGGAACGGCTGGCCATGGTGGGGCCGTCCGGGGCCGGCAAGTCCACGCTGGGGAGGCTGCTGGCGGGCATCCACGGGCCGCGCACCGGATCGGTGACCGTGGGCGGGGTGCCGCTCGTGGACCTGGCGCTGGACGAGCTGCGGGGCCATGTGGCGCTGGTCACGCAGGAGCACCACGTGTTCAAGGGCTCGTTGCGGGACAATCTGCTGATCGCCCGCCCGGGCGCCGATGACGCGGCCGTGCGGAAGGCGCTCGAGGCGGTGGACGCGCTGGACTGGGTGCTCGCCCTGCCCGAGGGGCTGGAGACGGAGGTGGGCTCCGGCGGCCTGGCGGTGTCGCCCGCGCAGGCGCAGCAGCTCGCCCTCGCCCGCCTGGTGCTCGCCGACCCGCACACCCTGGTGCTGGACGAGGCCACCTCGCTCATCGACCCCCGCGCGGCCCGGCACCTGGAGCGGTCACTGGCCGCCGTACTGGATGGACGTACGGTGATCGCGATCGCTCACCGGCTCTACACGGCGCACGACGCCGACCGGGTGGCTGTGGTGGAGGATGGGCGGATCAGCGAGCTGGGGCCGCACGAGGAGCTGGTGGCCAAGGGCGGCTCGTACGCGGCCTTGTGGACCAGCTGGCACGGCACACCCACGACCACCCGCTCCTGAGCCCTACGCCACGGGCACCCAGGCCGGGCCGTCGGCGGTGTCGTCCACGCGGCCGAACACCACATCGGCGAAGTGCACGCCGAAGCCGATCGTGTCCGGCCGCTGCAGCTCCTTGACCAGCCGGTGCCGGTGCACGGCCGACTCCGCCGAGTCCAGGTCCGAGGCGGCGGACCACTCCGGGTGGCGGATCTGGGCCGCGGTGTGCAGGGCGTCGCCGAAAGCGATCAGCCGCCGGTCGCCGGACGTGATCGTGTACGTGGTGTGCCCGGACGTGTGCCCCGGAGCCGGCAGCACGCGGACCCCCGGGAAGATCTCCTCGTCCTCGCGCACAGTGCGCACGCGGGGCGCGAGCGCGGTCAGCATCTCGTCGGTCGTCTCCGGTGCGTTGCGCAGGTGGCGCAGGTTCCATTCGGGCTCGGCCAGGAGGTAGTCAGCTCCGCTGAACGCGGGCCGGTCGCTGCCGGGCGCGGGGTGCCAGGCCCAGCCGATGTGGTCGACATGCAGGTGGGTGAAGGCCACCGCCTCGATGTCCTCGGGGCGCCGGCCCAGCTTGGCGAGGTTGTCGAGCAGCTCGCCGCCACCGAGGGCGCCGATCAGTGGGTTGTCCGGGTCGTCGGGCTGGGACAGCGGTCCCAGCCCGGCATCGATCAGCAGCGCTCTCTCGCCGTGCTCCACCAGCAGCGCGCCGATGGTGGCGACCAAGTTTCCCGTGTCGTCGAGGAAGGCGGCGTTGTCCTTCCAGTCCTGCTCCGTCGTGCTGGGCAGCCATCCGCGCGGCTTCAGTCGTACGACGCCGTCAGGCACATAGGTGAGCTTGAACTCACCCAGCTCCAGCGAACGGACGGGGGACGGCCGGCGCAGACGCTCTTCGTCAGTGCTCATGGCGCCAAAACTTACAACTAGAACTATTCAAGTTGCAAATATGCATGCTTGAGATATCCTTCCTGCCATGACCCGGTCCGAGCCCACCAGCGAGGCACTGGCCGCTGCCGAGCGAAACCTGTGCGGACTCGTCAACGCCCTGGCCAGGCAGATCGAGGGCCACATCAGGGAGCGGTCCGGCGCCCTCAACCTGACCGCCGCCCAAGCGGTGGCGCTACGCGAGCTGACCGGCCCGCTCACCATGCGTGATCTGGCCGACCGGATGGCGTGTGAGCCGTCGAACGCCACGTTCGTCATCGACCGGCTGGAGGAGCAGGGCATCGTCGAAAGGCGCCCGCACCCGAACGACCGCCGTGCCAAGCAACTCGTCCTGACCCCCGAAGGCACCGCACTCCGCGAACGCCTGCTCGCGCTGCTGACCGAGGACTCTCCCTTGGCCCAGCTCACGCCGCAGGATCAGGCCGCACTCAGCGAGCTCCTCCTGCGGGCGTTGCGATAGCCCGCAACTCGCTGGGTCTTGCGGCGGTGGGGCGGCGTTGTCAACATCGGCAACGTGAGCAGATGGCCGTGGGCCGGGGAAGGCAACCTGGCCGTGGAATCGGGCCTGGACGCCGCCCCTCACTTGCCGTCGGTGGAGATCAGGGTGCTGCCGTGTGAGACAAGGCGGGCAGTGCCGGGATCGCCGCCAGCAGCACGGCAGTCAGCGCAGAGATACCGACAAACGCCTTCTGCACTCCGGTGGCGTCAGCGAGCAAGCCGAAGTATGCCGGGCCGACGAGGAAGCCGAGATAGGCGACCGTGGAGATGGCGGACGTGGCTCTTCCCCGTGACTCGTCGGGGACGGATCGAAGCCCGTAGGACAGCAAGGTGGGAAAAAGCGCCGAGGTGCCTACGGCGGCAGCGATGATTCCCACCAGTGCGAGCGGCAGCGTGGGCGCGAACGCCGTTAAGATCCCACCGGTCGTGGCGATCACGCATGCCACGACCAGCGTGGCGATCGGGCGGCGCAACGTGATCGTGGCGGTGGTGAAACGGGCCAGTGCGGCCGTCGTGGCGAACGCCGCCGGCGCGACGGCGGCCAACGCCGGCGAGGCGGTGAACGCGTCTGTCAACAGGACAGCAGCCCAGGTCTGGTAGGCATTCTCCGACGCGAACGCCAACGCGCCGATCGCGCCGACCATGACCAAGGCGATCCACCTCGACCTGGGACCAGCGTGCGTCGGCGCATCCTGGCCCTCAGGTGCGACGGCGTTCTGAGCGGGGACCGAGCGCATCGCGGCGACGACGGCCAGACCGAGAGCCACGACGACTACGGCGCCTGCACCGAAGTTCACCAGCAGGCCGTCCGTCATTCCGGTGAGCGCACCGGCGCCCAGGCTGAAGGCCGCCACCGTGGCGGAGAACGCCGCATGTGAACGGGCCACGACCGGGCGTCCGGTCCGCTTTTCGACAGTCGCCGCCAGCGTGTTGATCGCCACATCAGCCGCTCCCGAACTGGCTCCCACCAACAGGATGCCGACGCACAACGCGGCATAGCTCACCGAGACGACGGAAAGCACGACGCCCATGACGCCCAGCAGTACGAGCAGTACTCCGGCGACCCGCAGCCCAAGCGCGTCGACGACCCGCCCGGTCAGCAGCATGGCGGGCAGAGCCCCGGCGCCCACGAGGAGCAGTGCGATGCCGAACCGTGCATCGCTCACACCGGCTTGGCTTCGCAGCACGGGGAGGGTGGCACCCCACACCCCCCAGAAGGCACCGAATCCGGCGAAACCGAAGAACGGCGCCGCAGAGAGCAACCTGGCGGGGCGAGCGATCGCGGTCGACATATGTGTAACGCTACACAAATAGGATGGCCCTGTGCCGACTAACAGCAGACGCGTGACGCTGAAGGATGTGGCGGCTCGTGCGGGGGTGTCACTCATGACCGCCTCCTACGCCTTCAACCGGCCCGCGCGGGTCGCGGCGGCCACCCGCGATCGCGTGCACCGCGCGGCCGGCGAACTGGGGTATCGTCCCGACGCCGTGGGCCGCGCGCTGAAATCCGGTCGAACGCATCAGCTCGGGGTGGTCTTCAGCGAACACCTGGCCTACGCCTTCGACGATCCTCAAGCGGCACAGTTCCTGGCCGGGGTCGCAGATGTCTGCGTCGAGGAAGATCAAGGTCTCACCTTCATCCCCACGCGGGGTGACGCCGCTGACGCCGGCCGTGTCCTGTCTGCGGCAGTCGACGGCTTCGTGTTGTGGACCACCGCAGAAGACGATCCAGTGCTGGCGGCGGTCGCTGACGACCCCCGCCCCGCCGTCATCCAGGGCGGTCCACAACGCCAGGGCATCGCCTGTGTCACCCAGGACGACTACCAGGCCGCTCACGCAGTCGCCGCCCAGGGACTCCGTGACGGCCGGACGCCCGTAGTGATCTCATTCCCTCTCGATCGCCACCGCGAGTATCTGGTGACGACCGGCGCGGGTCTGCCGCCACGCGCACCGTTCCCCGTCACCGACGCCCGCCTGCGAGGCTACCGCGCCGCCATCGAACAGGCCGGGCTCAGCTGGACGAACACACCGATCGCCGTCGTGGCTCGCAACACCCAACGAGACGGCGCCGCCGCAGCGCGAGACCTCGCCCCCCGCCTCACTCCCCATGCGCTCATCATCGCCATGAGCGACGAACTGGCCCTGGGGGCCCACCAGACCCTCCAGAAAAGTCACCCGGAGGCTGCCTACCTCGGCTGGGACGCATCTCCAACAGGCCAAAGGCTCGGCATCACCTCCGTCACGAACCCGCTACGAGACCAAGGTCGCCGCTGCGCGGATCTGGCGCTCAACCCCGACCAGCCGAACACCCAAGAAGTCCCGTGGACCATCACCTCCGGATCCGCGCCCACAGCCGGCGCCTCGCCCGCCCACGGGCGATGACCCCAAGCAGGTCCGCCACGCCCGCGACCTGCTCACCCGCTCTTCGTGCCGCCCCCGGTGTCCAAGGGCCCGCGCATCCTGGGCCCGGGGGTGCCGTTTCGGTATTCGCGAACACCTCGTCGGCGCCCTCGGCGAGGCGCCCGACAGGACCACAGGTAGTCGGTCGGCCATCCTCGTGCGTCGAGTCGGGTTGGAATCGGGCTGATCCTGCCAGCGGAGCGATCCCTTCAGAGCTCGATGAATCGGGCCCTCGGTACTTGCCGGACCGGCCGCCGTGCGGAGCCGTCAACTGTGATCGGCTGACCCCGGCGGTCCAGCAGTAAACGAATCAACGTTAATGTTGGACGCTCATCGAACATTATGGGAGTGGGATATGCGCGCTCTGCAGATCGACCACTTTGGAGATCTTGACGTGCTGGCCTTGGTCAACGTACCGGAACCGCAGCCGGCCGATGGCGAGGTGCTGGTGCGGGTCATCGCCTCGGCCATCAACCCGGTCGATGACAAGACACGGGAAGGGGCCATCGGCGAGGGCACACCACCGTTGCCGATGACGCTGGGTTGGGAACTGGCGGGGATCGTCGTCAACGCGGGAACGAGCGGGCTGCCCGTCGGCGAGCGGGTGTTCGGCATGTCGCATCAACTGGCGACCGGGCGCGGCTCATGGGCCGACCTCGTCGCCATCCCGGCTGCCTCCATCGCCGTAGCACCCTCCTCAGTCAGCTTGGCAGAGGCGGCGACCCTGCCCCTGCCGGGACTGACCGCGTTGCAGACCCTGGACTGGCTGCATGTCGGCCAGGGAGACAAGCTGCTGGTGGCGGGCGCGGCAGGGGCAGTCGGCGGACTCGCCGTGCAACTCGCGCGTGCGCGTGGAGCGCAGGTGGACGCGCTGGTGTCCAGGCAAGCCCAGATCGAGGTGGTACAAGAACTGGGAGCCGACCACGCCACGACCGACCGGAACACCCTGCGGGCGGGCGGCTACCACGCCGTCTTCGACACCTTCGGTGCCTTTGTCGCCGACGCTGTGGCCGATGGCGGCAGGTACGCCTCGATCGCCACTCAAGCCGGGCCCGTACCCGACCTGTCACATCGTCGCGTGCACACCACGGTCAACCAGGTACGCGAAGACGGCCGCGGACTCGCCGAACTCGCCGCAGCCGTAGACAGCGGGCGACTGAAGATCCGGGTCGACGCGCAGTACCCCGTACACAATGCAAAGGCCGCCCATGAGCACTTCCGGCGGGGAAGATTGACCGGCAAGATCGCGCTCATCTTCTGAAGGGGCAACACCCCGGGAAGTGATCAGCTTCGGGACGGGAAACGTTCTCCACCTGCGTCACGTCGCAGGTGGAGAACTCCATACAGGCCCGGGGTCAGCCCAGCGACCTCTTCAAGAAGTCGACCTGGAGCAGCAGCAGGTTCTCCGCCACGACCTCCTGCGGTGTCATGTGCGTCACCCCGGACAGCGGAAGCACGCTGTGCTGCCGCCCGGACGCCAGCAGCGCGGACGACAGGCGCAGCGTGTGGGCCGCCACCACGTTGTCGTCGGCCAGGCCGTGGATCAGCAGCAGCGGGCGTTCGAGCTTGGCGGCGTCCGCGAACAACGAGGACTTCTCGTACACCTCGGGCTGCTCGTCCGGATGGCCCAGGTATCGCTCGGTGTAGCACGTGTCGTACAGCCGCCAGTCCGTCACCGGCGCCCCCGCCACCGCCGCGTGGAACACGTCGGGCCGCCGCAGCACCGCCAGCGCGGCCAGGAACCCGCCGAACGACCAGCCACGAATGGCCACCCTCGTCAGATCGAGGTCGTCGGGGTACTGCTCGGCCACGCCTTGCAGGGCGTCGATCTGGTCCTCGAGCGCGGGGGTCGCCAGGTCGTTGAGCACGGTCCGCTCGAACTCGGGACCCCGGCCAGGCGTGCCCCGCCCGTCGGCCACGATGACGGCGAACCCCTGCTCGGCGAACCACTGGCTCTCCAGGAACGCGCCGCGCCGGTTGAGCACCCGCTGCGCGTGCGGGCCGCCGTACGGATCCATGAGGACCGGCAGCCTCCGCGAGCCCTGCTCGTGCCACGAGGGCAGCACCACGGCGGTGGCCAGCTCGCGACGACCGGAACGGCCGAGCGAGACCCGCAGGTCGAGGCCCGGTCGCTCGGCGAACGACGGGATCGGCACCGCCATGCCGTCACGCCGTACCACCGTGGTCGACACGCCCTCGGCGTCGAGGCTCTGCTCGGTCAGCACGCCCACGCCGCCCGCCATCCGCCCCGAGAACACCCCGGAACGGGTCGAGACGGGCAGCAGCGAATGCCCGTCCCAGGTCCAGAGGTGGATCTCGGTCGGGTCGCCGCTCGCACTGAACAGCACGCTGTCATGATCGACATCGAGCACCGCCCGCACCTGCAGCGTGGGCGGCGTGACCGCGCGGTCGCCGACGAACAGCCGGTTGCCGCCCCCGGAGCTCGCCACCCACACCAGCGAACCGTCGTCGAGGTGCGCGGGCACGCCGGTGACGATGTCGACCCAGGCGGGATCGGTGTCCTCGCGCACCAGCGTGGACGCGCCGGTCGCCGGATCGACCGTGAACAGCCGCATCGTCCGCTGGTCGCGAGTCAGGGTCACGATCGACAGCGCGTGAGGGTCCCAGGCCGCCGTCGTGAGGTATTCCTCCTCGTACGGAACCGCGACCCGCGACCCGTCGAGCCCCAGCACGAACAGCTCGGTGACGGCGTTGGGCGTGCCGGCGGCCGGATAGCGCTGGTCCGAGGCCGGACGGTCGGGGTTGGCCGGGTCGGCGATGTGCCAGACCTGGACCGGGGCCTCGTCGGCGCGCTCAACCAGCAGCGCGTCGCTCGACGGCGCCCACCAGTAGCCGCGCATCCTGCTCATCTCCTCGGCGGCGATGAACTCGGCCAGCCCGTACGTCACGGTCTCCGACTCCGGCGTGGCCAGCGCGCGGTCCTCGCCCGTGACGAGGTCCTGGACGCGCAGGGCCCCGCCCGTGACGTACGCGACATGTCGCCCGTCAGGCGACAGGCGGGGATCGATGACCGCGCCCGGGGTGTCCTGCCGCCGCACCTGGCCGCTCGCCAGATCGACGACGTAGAGCGCGCCGGACAGCGCGAAGCAGGCCCGCGTCACGTCCTTGTCCGTCGCGTACGCGACCACGCCCCCCGCGGCCTCCCGGCTGCGCTCACGCCTGGCGCGCTCCTCGGGCGGCAGATCCTCCTCGTCGCCGTGGAGCGCCCGCGGGTCCACGACCAGGCGCTCGACGTGGGTGTCGGTGTCGAGCTCCCACAGGCAGGTCACCGGATCGGTGCCCGAATGCGTACGCAGGAAGACCACCCGGCCGCCGTCCGGGGAGATCGTGAAGCCCCTGGGCACTCCCAGGGTGAACCGGCGGGTCCTGGCAGACAGGCGCGGGAAGCTCTCGCTCATGGCCCCAATCCTGCCATTGGGTAGTCACTGCTTTCATGCGGGTGGCAGTCGTCTCGCCGCGCTCCCGCGTCCCTTACGACACTCTCTTCCGCCGCCACCACAGTGCGGCCCTGGGATAGCCGCCGTCCTCCAGGTCGGCCAGCCGCTCGAAGACGTTGTACGAAGCCTGGTGGCCGCAGACCAGCACCGAGACGAGCATCGACAGGAGGTAGAGGGGGAGCATGGGCAGGCCGACACACCAGGCCCACTGGGTGGCGTGGCGGTCCTCGTGGAGGATGAGGCGGTGGTCCAGCGCGTTCCACTTGGTCAGGACGACGTTGCCCACCGTGAACGCCCCTGCGATGGGGAAGCGGTAGCGGTAGCCGAAGGCCAGGATGAGCCCATTGGGGCCAGGTTGCCTGGTCGCGCCGCCGATGAACGAGACCAGCAGGCCGAGCGGAGTGGCGAGATTGATGTAGTTCGCCGCGCGGCGGAACCGGAAGCGCGTCTCCATGCGTCCCACCCTTGACCAATCTTGACAAGTCGGAATAATGGCCCCCGTCCTGAAATCTCCTACAAGAGCAGGATTATGAGATTCTCCATCCTGGGCGCGCTGCTCGGCACCGTCGCACTGGCAGGAGCCGGCGGAGTCGCGATCACCCAGACGTCAGCGTCCGATCCCCTACGATCCACTGACAACCGACTAGGCGCTCTAGGTGCGGAGGTGGCGTTAGCAACCGCCCCCACCACGAGTCCGACCCCAACGGAGAGCCCCACAGCCGGGGATTACACCGCCACGACGAAGGTAGTCAAGAGCCGCGGCGTTTCCTTCTTGAATGTGTCCATCACGGATGCGGAAGCCGCCCTCTTCTCGGTCAAGCAGAAGGTCTGCAAGGGCAGGTCGTGCAAGACGACCAGCGTCAACATCCTGGTCGCCGATGGCTCGGGCGAGTCCGCGAAGAGGCTCGGCTGGGGCACGTACAAGAAGCGTGGCAAACCGGCCGTCAGCGTGACGCCCGTTCCGACGGTCACTGTTACCGAGCCGGGCCCGACCGTCACTGTCACCGAGCCCGGCCCGACCGTCACGGAGACGTTCACCTGTCAGCCGAGTGCTGAGCCGACGGAAACCCTCGCGCCGACGGACGTCCCGACCGAGTCGGTGACGCCGACCGGCACGGATTCCCCGCCGGTTACGACAAGCCCGACGGTGACCGACACCCCGACCCCGACTCCGACTGACACCGCGACTCCGACTGACACCGCGACCGAAACTCCCACCGAAACCCCGACCGAAACCCCGACCGAGACTTCGACCACGGTACCGACCGAGACTTCGACCACGACGCCGACCGACGTCCCCACCGACAGCGCGACGCCGACGGAGAGCTCCCCGGAGATCCCCGTCTGCCCGCCGCCGGCGGAGGAGTCGCCGACGGAGGTCCCCTCGGAGACCCCGACGGACACAGCCGCGCCGACCGACTCCAGCGTCCCGACGGAGAGCCCGTCTGAGACCCCGACCACGACGCCGTCGGAATCGGCCAGCACTCCCGCCCAGTAACGTCACGGGAGCCGACCAATGAGCGGGCCAGGCCAAGCGCCTGGCCCGCCTCATGCCCGGACCGCGGGCATCCGTAAGGCCCCCCGGCCCGACCCGGCGCACATGGGGACCGCGGGCATCCGTACGGCCCCCCGGCCCGACCCGGCGCACACGGGGACCGCGGGCATCCGCACGGTTACGACTCCCCGACTCGACTGACACGCGGACCGCGCGCATCCGCACGGTCATCCGACTCGGTGCGGCTCACATCCAAGTCGCACCCACCCGCACCGCGGCCTAGAGCGTCTTGTACCGCCCGTCGTGGTACAGCAGCGGTGCCTCGTCCGAGGGCGTGTCCAGCGACGTCACACTACCCACCACGATCGAGTGATCCCCGCCGTCGTGCACGGCCGTCGTAGCGCACTCGATCGTGGCGATGGCCTCGTCGAACAATGCCACACCCGATTCGCCCCAATGATGCGACCACCGCGCGAGCTGCCCGTTCAACGGCCTCCCCCGGTGGGCGAAGAAACGCGAGGCGTCCTCCATGGACGCGGGCAGCACGGACACACCCCACACCCCCGCCTCCATCACCGCGTCATGAAAGCGCGCCACCTTCTCGGCGCAGAACAGCACGAGGAGCGGGTCGAGGGAGACAGATGTGAACGAATTCACCGTCATCGCGTGATCGACATCGCCCACCCTGGTCGTGACGATCGCGACTCCGGTGGCGAAGCGGCCGACTACCTTGCGGTACGTTGCCGGGTCCACCGGCCGCTCGATCGAATGCACGACCGCTACTTTATGCCTCTACATAGAGTTCTTCTGAGGGTACCCATGCAAGAGCCACGATCCACCCCTTGATGTGGGCGAAAGCAGATAGGC
Source organism: Nonomuraea sp. CA-141351 (assembly GCF_050944675.1). Lineage (NCBI taxonomy): Bacteria > Bacillati > Actinomycetota > Actinomycetes > Streptosporangiales > Streptosporangiaceae > Nonomuraea > Nonomuraea sp. CA-141351. Next base: position 11,140,519 of record NZ_CP191982.1, on the reverse strand, counting down.
AGCCACAGCGGCCACCAAACCTCCGTACAGGTACACGTACCCGGGCACGCCATCCGCGATGACCAGGTCGCCCGCGCCCAGCTTCAGCGCGAACGGCATCGTCACCAGCAGCCATCCGAGCGCCGTCACGAAGGCCGCGAGCCTGGACCGCATCAGCCTGCCCGCCCCCAGGCAGACCACCAGCAACGCCAGCACCCATCCGATCGCGGGAACGGGAACGGGCCCGGTCTGCGATGCCGGATCCGAATGCGTGAAACCGCCCACGACTCCCATGACGACGCCGAGCACGAACAGCATGCCGTACGCCGCCCCACCCAGGGCCGACTCGGCCTGGCTGCGATGTTCCATGTCGCACGAGGTTAGTCGATGCCGGCAAATAGATCGTTCTCGCGGTTGTGCGGCTCACCGAGTCCGCCCGCCTCAACGGGCGGACCGGGCACCGGAGGGCCGGGCACGCCGAAGGCCAGCGTGTAGTGCTCGACGCCCAGGACCTCCTGGCCGACGTTGTTGGACAGCGCGAACCACGGATCGTCCACGCTGATCTGCGTGGCGTGCGCCCGCATGGCCTCCAGCTTGTTGCCGATCCACGGGCGGGCGTCGATCTCGGTGGTGATGTCCTCGTCAGCGGTGCCGAACGGCATGTCGTCCACATCCTCGATCAGGAAGTCGACGTCGGCCTCGCGCAGCGCCTCCGACGTGCGCCGCATGCCGGATCGGGAGAGGGCCGTGTGGTAGAACTTGGCGATCTGCCACGGCTCGCCCTCGCCGAAGTCCGGGTTGGCCGCCAGCTCGAACGCTCTGCGCGAAACCCGGTGGGCCTGGATGTGGTCGGGGTGCCCGTAGAAGCCGTTGTCGTCGTACGTGACGAGCACCTGGGGCCGTACCTCTCGGATGACCTTGACCAGTTCCCCTGCCGCCTCGTCGAGGTCGGCGCGCCAGAACGCCTTCGGGTGGTCGTTGGACGCGACCCCCATCATCCCGGAGTCGCGCCAGCGCCCGGGCTCGCCCAGGAAGCGGTGGTCCTCGACGCCGAGCGCCTGGCAGGCGGCGGCGAGCTCGCCGATCCGGTACGGCCCGAGCGCGTCGTCCTGGTCGGCGGCCAGATGGGCGAGATCCTTGGGGATGATCTCGCCTTCCTCGCCGAGCGTGCAGGTCACCAGCGTGACGTGGGCGCCCTCGGCGACGTATTTGGCCATCGTCGCGCCGGTGCCGATCGACTCGTCGTCCGGATGTGCGTGCACGAGGAGAAGGCGTCGATCAGTCACAAGGCAAGAGGGTAACAGTGCGTCCTCCGCTCCCTGGAGGGAGCGGCTTCTCGCCAGGCCGCAGGTCCCTTTCCTGATCTGCGAGGCCAGCACGGCATCCGATTGCTTCATGACCCGTGCGGCCGACCTGACGGCGCCTTCAGCGTGCCCAGGGCGAGCGCGGCGATGGCCAGGCCCGAGACGGCGGCGGCGCACAGGAGGGAGGCGGTGGACGGCGTGAGGACGGTGATGCCCGCCACGGCCAGCGCGGAGACGGCGCCGGCCACGGCCACGTAGAGCCAGGTGGCCAGGCGTATCCAGCGGAGGCGGACGGCCTCCGAGGGCAGGGTGCGGGACAGGAGCCAGGACAGGGCCGGAAGGAGCAGGACGCCGTGCATGAACACGGCGTGGGCGGGCTTCAGCGTGGCGGCCACTGTGTATGCGAGCTGCTGATTGCCCGTCACCACCTCGAGGACCCCGCGGGCGATCATGATGGCGCCGAATGCCATGGCGGCGAGCAGGGTGGCGAAGCCCGCGCGTACGGCCAGGCGCATGCTCGGCGTGACGTCCGGATTGGGGCGGAATGCGGCGATTGTCATGGTGATCGTGATGGCGATGAGGACGCCGCCGCCTACCGCCAGGGTCCTCGCGATGGTGGCGTCGAAGGCGGTCTCCATATTGAAGTGCGACGGGACGCCCCGCCACGCCTGGACGGTGATCAGGGCCACCTCTAACGTGGACGCCGCCGCGAAGGCGCCGAGCAGGAGCGAGCGGGCGCGGAGCCGTACGAACTGGGAGACCCACGTCAGCGTCAGGACGCTCAGCCCGAACGACACACCGAACGTGAACGGCTTGCGCCACGACACCGCGCCCTCCCACGGCCCGCCGTCCACGACGAACACGCCCAGGTGAACGAGGCCCGCGAGCACGAGCAGGACTCCGATGAGGTACCAGAGGCGATTCATGGCGCCATGCTGGCAGGAGGGCGGGGTGCGGTGCGTCGGCTCAGGGTTTGGATCGTCTCTACAACTAGGGTCGTACGGTCGGGGACGTGCGGCGCCGGACCCAGGTCGTACATCCCGGTCTGCGCTCGGACCTGGCGAATGGCGCTGTTCGGGCCCGGCCCGGTCGCGTGTTCCGGGATGGGTTCGGGCCCAGGGTTCGGGCCCGGTCCTCGGTCAGGGGGTGAGCTTGAGGGTGTGGACGGCCGCCTTCTTGATCGACTCGGGTTTCGAGTACATCGGCAGCAGTACGCCCTTCGCCCAGGCCTCCGTCTGGTCCCAGTAGTTGTCGTGGAAGGCATGCCCCGACGCGCCCGTCAGGTTGATCCACTGGGACTTGTCCAGGTCCGACAGATCGACGATCATGCGCATCGACGGTACGGCGGTGATGTCGTACCCCCTCTGAACGTTCCAACCCGTGGCGTTGACGGCGTCCTTGCTCCCCGCCACAGCCAACGGCCCGCGGTTGAGCAGCGCCTCCACCGGCCCTATCCCCGACGTCCCCAGCGAGCCGTTGACCAGCTCCAACTGGTGCAGGTCACCCCAGCGCCAGGACTTGACCTCCGGTCCGAGCCGGTCGGACAGCTCCTGGTACGCCGAGGCCAGCGCCTGGCGGAGGATGTCGTCGCGGGTCTCCTTGCGGTTCTTCGTGGTCACGTCATCCCAGAAGGGGTCGTTCGGAAGGTCGAGCAGGCGCCCGACGACGTCATACCAGCGGTCCCCTCCGGCGGGCCTGGCGCCTTCCGGCAGATCGTCGTTGAACGTCAGCATGAGCACCTGGCGCCACACGGCGTTGAAGTAGGCCGCGGGGGTGGAGTCGAGACCCTGTGTGCGGTCCCACGTCTTCAGCAGCTGCCTGGCCTCGCCGCTCGGCCCCGCCAGGTCCACCCGCATGAGAGCCGGGACCAGCGTCTCCGCGAAGCCGTTGTACGTGTCCTGCTGGATCGCCGACATGGTCGTCGCGTCGATCGGGCCCTTCTTGATCGCTTCCTTGATGCGGTCGCGAATGCGCTGGGAGCGGTAGCCGTGCGCCCAGTCCTTGGTCAGCAGGGGCTTGTAGCGCTTCGGGTCGATGACGGCGTTGTTCGCCGTGACGATGAACCCGTCCGCCGGGTTCTCCACCGAAGGTAACTGGTCGTACGGGATGGGGGCCGTCTTCCAGTCGTACTCGCCCGTCCATCCCGGGACCGGCCAGGTGCCGTCGCCCGCCTCCCGTACGGGGATGCGCCCCGGAGCCTGGTAGCCGATCTGGCCCGTGGTGTCGGCGTAAATCAGGTTCTGGGAGGGCACGTCGAACAGTGCCGCCGCGGCCTTGAACTCCCCCCAGTCACCCGCCTTGTTCAGCGCGAAGACGGCGTCGGCCGTCTTCCCCGGCGCCAGCGCCGTCCACTGCAGCGCCACCGCGTTGGCCTCGCCGCTGGGCTGGGCGTCGTCCATCACCTCGTTGATCAACGGGCCGTGCCGCGTGCTCTTGACGGTGATCGTGACCGGGGCGCCGCCCGCGACCTTGATCTGCTCCTGCCTGGTCTCCAGCTTCACCTGCTGGCCCTTGTACAGGTACGTGTCGCCATGCACCTGCTCCAGGAAGAGGTCCGCCACGTCGGGTCCCAGGTTGGTGAAGCCCCACGCGATCTTGTCCGTGTGCCCGATGACCACGCCGGGAACGCCCGAGAACGTGAACCCGGTCACGTCGTAAGGGCACTCCTCCGTGATCTTCCTGCAGTGCAGCCCCGCCTGATACCAGACGGAGGGCATCTGTGGCGACAGGTGCGGGTCGTTGGCCAGCAGCGGCTTGCCACTCTTGGTGTACTCGCCGGAGACCACCCACGAGTTCGACCCGATGCCCTCGCGGTCCTCGGTGCCCATCGTGCTCGGCACGGCATTCAGGGTCCTGGCGGCCTGGGAGAGCACCCGGGAGGCGCGAATGCGCGGCTCGGCGTGCTGGTCGAAGCGACCCTGGTCGATGGTGCCCTCGGCGACGATCGGGGAGTGGCGGTCGTACGGGTAGCCGGGGTACAGCTGCTCGACCCGTTCCTTGGGCAGCTTGGTCAGCGCCAGCGCGCGGTCGATCTCGTCCTCCATGTTGGAACGCAGGTCCCATGCCATGGCCTTCAACCAGGCCACCGAGTCGGCCGCGGTCCACTTCTCCGGCTGGTAGCCGCCGTTCTGGATCTTCAGGATGGAGTATTCGAGGCTGCGGTCGGACGCGTTCGGGTTGGCGGTTAACCAGGCGTTCACGCCCTTCGCGTACGCGTTCAGGTAGTCCTGGGTCTGCTGGGACAGCTCGGGCAGCTCCTGCTCGGCTACCCTGCGCCAGCCCATGGTCCTGATGGCCTTGTCGTTGTCGACCGTGGCCTTGCCGAAGAGCTCCGAGAGGCGGCCGGAGGTCAGGTGGCGGCGGAAGTCCATCTCGTAGAAGCGGTCCTGGGCGTGGACGAATCCCTGCGCCATGAACAGGTCCGCGGCGGTGTCGGCGTAGATGTGCGGGATTCCTGATTTATCCCGATAAATCTCCACATTTCCTTTTAGGCCCGGCAGCCGTAGCGACCCGTCCACCTGCGGGAACGACTTCCGCACCGTGTAGACGAGCACCCCTGCCAGCACCAGGGCCAGTGCGACAAGGACGGACAACACCCGAGCGAACCACCGCAACGGCCGCGGCATCCACGCATAGGGCCTCACCGACACCTCCATCACTGCCGAACTGGCACTAAGTCTGTCAGCCCGGGATCACTCCTCCGGCCGGGTTTACAACCCTCGGCGGAGGACTTTTCGGACGGCGATTACGGTCGAGAACGGCCACCTCACCCACCGCATCCGTCTTGCCGCGTGGGCGGATTGGGCCGGGCGCGGGCGCGACTTTCGGTCTTGGCGCATGGAGTGTGCTGGGGCGTGTTGAAGGGCCGTCGGCTGGCGCGCCGAGAGTGCCGTCCCGTGCCGTCCCGTCCCGCGCTGCGTCTCACCGACCCGGCGCCGGTGGGCTCGGCGAAAGGACGGACTGGGTGACGTCGTGTGGCGGCGGGGCGCGGGGGTTGTCAGGACCAGGTCTGGCCGTCGGGGGTGTCCGAGACGCGGACCCCCATCTCCGCCAGCAGGTCCCGCAGCCGGTCCGACTCCTCCCAGTCGCCGGCCCCCCGCGCCCGGGCGCGAGACTCCAGCAGTTCCCCGGCACCCGGAGGCAGCACCCGCGCCTTGCCGATCTCCGTGGAAAGGTCCAGCCCCAGCACCTGGTCCACATGCAGGAACGTCTCGAACTTGGCCCCGGGCGCCACCGACGGGTCACGCTCCAGCTCCCGGAGGATCCGCAGTGCGGACGGCGTGTCCAGGTCGTCGTCGAAGGCCGACTCGACCCGCTCCACGTACTCGGAGGCCATCGGCGCGCTGGGCGACTCCGACCATTCGGCGACCCGCGCCCGCCACCTCAGCACCGTCCGGTCCGCGGCCCCCAACGTGTCCCAGGTCAGGTTCAGCTGCTGCCGATACCGATGCTCCAGGAACGCCATCCGCACCGCGAGCGGGTCGAGACCGGCCGAGACCACGTCCGACAGCAGCACCACGTTCCCCGTGGACTTCGCCATCTTGCGCCCGTCGAACAGCAGGTGCTCCCCGTGCACCCAGTTACGCACGACCTCGTGCCCGGCCGCCGAGTTGGACTGGGCCCGCTCGTCCTCATGATGAGGGAAGCGCAGGTCGATCCCGCCGACGTGGACCTCGAAGCGTGAGCCGAGGAAGCGCAGCGACATGGCCGAGCACTCCACGTGCCACCCGGGAAAGCCGCGGCCCCACGGGGAGTCCCACGTCAGCTCGCCGCCGGACGGCTTCCACAGCGCCCAGTCGGCGTGGAAGCGCTTGCGGGGGTCCACGGCGTCGATGCGGTGGGCAGGCTTGAGCGAATCCAGGCGATTTCCAGAAATATCGCCGTAAGTGGGAAATGTTCGTACGTCGAAGAACACCGACCCGTCCGGCACCTCGTACGCGTGCCCCTGCTCGACCAGCTTGGCGATCAGCTCGATCATCAGGTCGACGGTCTCGCTCGCCCGCGGCGTGTGCTCCGGCGGGCGGATGTTGAGCGCCGCGGTGTCGTCCCTGAAGGCGTCCTCGTAGAAGCGGGCCAGCTCACGCACCGACCGCTTCTCGGCCTGCGCCTGCTCCAGGACCTTGTCGGCACCCGAGTCGGTCAGGTGGCCGACGTCGGTGATGTTCTGGCAGGCCAGCACGCGTACCCGCCGCCGTTCGAGGACTCGCCTGATCAGGTCGGACAGCAGGTACGTGCGGAGGTTGCCCACGTGCGCATGGCGGTAGACGGTCGGACCGCACGTGTACATGCGCAACGCCCGCCCCGCGGCGACCTCCTCGACCTGCCTGGCGCGAGTGTCGTAGATCCGGAGCATCCTCCGAGCTTAACCGCCGACGAAGGGCTCAAACCGCCGACGAAGGGCTCAAACCGCCGACGAAGAGCTCAACCGCCGAGGAAGGGCTCAACCACCGACGGAGAGCTCAACTGCCGAGGAAGCCGAGGATGTCCCGGTCGCCGCGCTCGCGCAGCCTGCCGAGCACCTCCTCGCGCGTGGCCGTGTCGGGCATCCCGATCCTGGCCCCGATCAACCGCAGCCCTTCGATCTCCGAGCTGACGGGAGCGGTGTAGCCGATGAGGTAGAGGGCCCGGTTCACCGGCGGCATCCCGACCGGCGCGGCAGGCAGGTAGCGGGTCAGCAGCTCGCCGCCGTCCGACACGGTCAGGAAGACGTGGTCGCCCTCGCTCGCCTTGAAGTCGGCCAGCACGTTGCGGATCGAGCCCATGGTCGGCTGGTTGTGCCAGCTGATCACGACGTCCCCGGACGGGGTCGAGGCGGTGAGCTGCCCGCCCGGCGCCATCCCCAGGTACGCCGCGAAACCGGTGGGCAGCGGCGAACCGGACCCGCGCAGGTGCTCGGCGTTGACGTCCACCCGGTGCCACCAGCGGCCGTCGCGGGAGCGGAAGCTGCGCCGCGTCTCCGACACGTCCTTACGCGGCTGGTACGGCTCCGACTCCCCGCTCGGCGAGGTGCCCGCCACCCTGATCCAGCCCCGTTGCGTGCGCTCGAACCCGGGACCGCCCGAGTAAGCGCGCACCGAACTCTCGCTGACCTCGTACTTCGAGGTCAGGTTTGTCACGATCGTGCTCACCGAGGCCTCGCCCCCGGCGCGCTCGATCTCTCTGGCGATCATCTCCCTGATCCCCAGGTACTCGTCGCCGCCCCACCGCGTCAGGCCGTACTTGTTCCTGTCGACCCGGCGGAAGCGCTCGTCGGCGGTGAGCTGGTTGCGGATGCCGACCAGGCTGTAGTCCTCGCCGATGCGCTCCTGGATCTCCTCGGGCGACAGCGGAGTGCCCGCCACCGCCAGCACCGCCTCGGCCTTCTCGTTGATGCTGCGCGGCCACGGCACCACGTGCTGGCCGAGCACGCGCAGCTGCGGCACGGCCAGGATCCACCGCTCGGCCACGTCCTCGCGCACGCCGAGCTGGGCGACCATGGTCACCGCCTCGCCGATCGGGCGCGGCCCGTCGGCGAACAGCTGCCGCGTCTTCTCCCTCAGCTCGTCCGCGCCGCCCGCCACGAGCCAGCCGTCGGCCTGCTCGTAGCCGGTCAGCAGCGTACGCACGAACCGCCACGCCGGGATCCCCAGCGAGCGCAGCTCGGTGCGATGCCACGGAACGGCGACCTGGAGGTCGTCGGCAGGGACCGCGGACCCCAGCCGGCCGCGCAGCCAGGCGACGTGCGCCACCAGGGCGGCGGCTTCCGGCTTGCCGAGCCAGGCGTCCACATGATCGCGCAGGTCGCGCTCGATCTGCCTGATCCGCTCGCGCGTCACCGAGAAGCGCTGCGCCAGTTCGTCGAGCGTGGCCCGCTGCGCCGCGTAGAGCCGGTCGCGGGCGATGGCCCGCTGCCGGTCGTCCAGCGCCCCGAACAGCTCGTCGATCAGCTCGGGCAGCGGCCTGTCCGGCCTCGACGGCCTGGACGGCGTGGGCACGGCCTCGGACGCGGGCTCGAGCAGCCGCTCGAACACCCCGCTGAACAACTTCTGCACCACGTCCTTGCCGAGCGTCTCCGGCGTCCGCTCGGACTCGGGCGGGTCGGAGAAGCGCAGCAACGGAAGGATGTCGCCGACCATCAGATGACCCCAGCAGGCCACAGCGAGGTCGGCCAGGTGGCCGGCCACGGTCTGCGTCCCGGCGATGGCGCACGCGCGATCGAGGGGGATCGCCTGCCACCAGGCCTCTGGCAGCTGTGGCTCCTCCACGATCGGCGCGATTTGACCAGGGGAGGTCCATCGCAGGGGTGGCGCGAGGTCGCTCAGGCTGAGGTTCATTGAGGTCCAACCGGCAATGGGACGATATATCCGCAGTTCAGACTATGTGATTAGAGTGACAAAAACGGGCTGCCTCTTCCGTAATGGGAGATATAGAGCATCGCACGCGCACGCGTGCAGGCGACGAACAGTATGCTCCGTTCGCGCTGCAGGGCACGAGCCCGAACGTCCAGATCCATGGGGGGCTCTTCCGGCGGCGGCTCGGGCACCACGCCCTCCGCCACGCCGATGAGCGCCACCCGCTCGAACTCCAGTCCCTTGAGCTGCTGGAACGTCGACGCCTGCACGTCCAGGCCGTCCAGCGCCCGCCTGGCCTCGCGGACCAGCCGCGAGGTCCGCGCGCCGACGGCGATCTCGTCCGTGGGCACGCCGTCCGCCAGCCACGCCTCGACCGTGCTGCGCAGCCCGGCCAGCTCCGACTCCGGCGTGTCGTACGCCCTGATGATCGGGCGGTCGCCGTTGCGCGTCGAGCGGAAGCCGTACATATCGGTCATGCCCCTGACCAGGCCGCCGGCCGGGCCGCCGCGCATCCGCACCGCGAAGGACAGCAGCTCCTGAGGCAGCCGGTAGGAGATCCTGAGCGTGTGCTGCACGGCGGGGATGCCCACCGCGCCGAGCGTCACCCGCGTGTCGGTGACCCGCTGGTGCGGGTCGCCGACCATGAACAGGTCATCGGCCGCCCGCGGCACCGCCGCGCGCAGCAGCCGCCACTGAGCCGGGCTGACGTCCTGCGCCTCGTCCACGACGATGTGACGGTACGGCTTGCGCCCGGGATCCACGTCGTCGAGCAGGTCGCCCGTCGCCAGGGAGAGCAGCCTGAGCGCTTCGTCCGTCAGCTGGGCCAGCGTGCGCGCCCCTGGGCCGACCAGCGCCGGGCGGCGGCCCTCCGCGTCGGCCACGATGCGCAGGGCCAGGCGTTCGGTGTTGTCCACTTCGACCCGCTTGCGGACCACCTCGTCCTCGATCAGCAGGTCGAGCTTCGCCGACAGATCCTCGGCCAGCCCCTGCGTGAACGTCACCAGCAGCACAGGGCCGGACCCATGCGCGGCCAGATGGGCGGCCCGCTGCAGGGCGACCACCGTCTTGCCGGTGCCCGCCCCGCCCACGACCAGCACCGGGTACTCGTAGCGGCCTGCCCTGGCCAGCCGGTGCTGCGGCGGCTGCAGGAACGTGCACCAGTCGGGGGCCCCGAGCACCCGGTCCAGCTCCACCTTGTCGGCGACGAACACCGCCCTGTCGGGGCTGCGCCGCAGCGCCGCGTGCAGGTCCTCGGGGTCGATCGGGCCGATCTCCTCGTCGGTCGCGCGCCAGGTGTCCAGCTCGCGCCACGCCTCGGAGAGCGAGCCGCCCCTGGCGAGCACGGCGAGCAGGCTGTGCTGGGTGGGCGGGAGGAGAGGTTCGAGCGCGGCCACGTCGGCCTCGGTCGTGATCAGGCGGAACAGCGGCAGCGCGTGCACGTCCAGGCCGAGTCCCAGCAGGTCGCCGTCGCAGATCGGGTCGAACAGCCCGGCCGACCTGGCCGACCTGCGTAACGCCGGCTCGACACGTTCGAGCGCCTCGGCGTCCCACTCCTCGACGACGCCGATCACCGGGTTGACGCCGTACCTGTGGCGGCGCGCGTACGACCAGGCGTCGGGGTCGGGCAGCACCGTACGCAGCCAGTACACGTCCCGCTGCCGCACCACCACCCCGCGGTGCCCCTCGGCGAGCCGCAGGGTCGCGACCCGCGGGTCCCGGCCGCCCCTGACCCGCTCGGGGTGCGGGGCGCCGGCCACGTTCAGCAGGAACCGGCGCAGCGCGACCACGGCCTCCCTGCGCACCGGCTGGGCCAGTGCGCTGAGCTCCCTGGGAAACTCAGGGCCGATCGCGAGCCGCGGCACCGGCTCAGTCCAGGAGTTCGAGCAGATCGCGGTCCCCGCGTTCGCGGAGCCTGGTGAGGAGGTCGGGCAGTGCGACCGGCCCCGTCATGCCGATCCTTGTGGCGATCACTCTGGCCGCCTGATCTCGGGTGCCTCCCGGGGCCGTGTAGCCCACCAGGCGGAGCGCCTTGGTGATCTTCTCGGCGCCCTGCGCGGCGACCGGGAGGTGCCTGGCCCTGAGCACGCCTTCGTCCGACAGCGTCAGGAACAGGTGTCCGCCCTCACGCGCGCCCACGTCCACCAGGAGGCGTTCGATGGACTCGAGCACCGGCCTGCCGTGCCATGCCATGGTCAGCTCGCCGGCGGCGCTCCGGACCGTTCTGCTCTCGCCGGGCGAGAGGCCCAGATACGACGCGAACCCCGTCGGCAGCGTGCACTCGCCTCCGGCCAGTTGCTCGGCGGTCACGTCGATGCGCAGCCACCAGCGGCCGTCGGGCTGCCTGAAGCAGCGCCTGGTCTGGGAGACGTCCTTCAGCGGCTGGTACGGCTTGTGCTCGCCCGAGCCGCCGTTGGACTCCTCCGGCGGAGGGGCGGGCGGGGTGAACGCCTGGAACTGCGGCGGGCCGGGGGGCGGAGGCATCTGGGCGGAGCCGAACGCCGACTGCGGCTGGAGCTGCGGCTGGGATTGCGGCTGCTGCTGGAGCTGCGGCTCAGGCCGGGCCTCGCGCTGGGGCGAGAGTGTGGCCAGCACGAACTGCCAGGCGGGGACCTCCAGCGCGCGGATCTCCACGTTGTGCCAGTCGGCCGCGCCGATGAGCTGCTCCTTGTGGACGGCCGGGCCCAGGGTCCTGCGCAGCTCGTCCAGATGCGCCCGGTACGGGGCCGCCTCTTCGCTCGCCAGCCAGTGGTCGAGGCGGGTGCGGAACTCGTCCTCGGTCGCGGAGATCTCGGCCGGGGGGACGGCGAAGAGCTTGGCGAGCTGGTCCACGGCGGAGGGTTCGTCGGTGAAGACCCGGTTCTGCGCGACGGCCCAGCTCTTGTCGTCGAGCCCGGCGAACGCGGCCTCGATGAGCTCCGGCAACTCCTGCTCCTGCCCGGCCACCGCGACCGGCTCCTGCTCCGGGGCGGGCTCCTGCGCGGGGGCGGCCTCCTGCGCGGGGGCGGCCTCCTGCGCGGGGGCGGCCTCCTGCGCTGCGGCGGGCTCCTGCTCCGGGGCCGGCGCCTGGACGGGCTCCAGCTCGGGGGCCGGCGCCTCGGAGGGCTCGGGCTCCTCGACCGCGCTCTCGGCCTCCAGGGCCGCGGCCTCCTCGGCCGCCGGTTCGGGAGCGGGCTCCTCGGCCGCGTCGAGCACGGGCTGCGGGTCGGGTTCGGGCGCCTCGTCGGAGACCGGCTCGGCGTCGGCGTCCAGCACCCGCTCGGCAGCCACGGCCTCGCCCTCGTGAAGGGCGGCGTCGTGCGGCTCGGCGGCCACGGGCTCGCCTTCGCCGTTCTCGGCGGGCTCGGGCGCGCCCTCGTGAAGCGCCGCGACCTCCTCATGGGCGGCGTGCTCCGCCTCGGCGGCGTGCTCGGCCTCGGCTGGTCGCTCATCCTCGGCGGCGTGCTCCGAATCGGTGGACTCCACGGCCGCGGCGGCGGGTTCGGCCGCGTCCTCATCGGCGGCCGGCACAGGCCCCGGCTCGTCGATGACCGACCCGGCGGGGGAGAAGTGGGCGGCAGGTTCGGGCTCGTCGATGACCGACCCCGCGGCGGCGAACCGGACCACGGGGTCGGGCTCCTCCACCGGCTCAGGCGAGGGCTCGTCCGCGACCGCCTCAGGGGCCGGCTCGTGGGCCGGCTCGTGGGCCACGGGCAGCGCGGGCTCCGCCTCGGCGGCCTCCCGCTCTTCGGCGGCGTGCGAGGGCTCCACGGCCGCGCGCGACGGCACTTCGGCGGCGTGCGAGGACTCCACGGCCACATGTGACGGCACTTCGGCCACGTGTGCGGGCTCGCCGGCCGCTTCATGCGCGACGGGCGACGGGTGGGCCGCCACCTGCGGGTGTGGGAGACGTACCAGAACCGCCGAGAACAGCGTGTTCAGCACCGGCCGTGCCTGGATGAAGGGCTGGTCCACGAGTTCCCTGCTGGTCAGCGCCAGCAGCCCCGCCCACGATCCGGCCCGGTCGAGGGCGATCGCGACGGCGGGCTCGTCCGCCTCTTCAGGGTCGAGGACGTGCAGCGCCGGCAGGACGTCGCCCACCGCGGCCGCGGGCCAGTGCTCCAGGGCGATCTCCGTCAGCAGCTCGCCCAACGCCTCGGGGCCGATCGCCGTGAGGACGTGCGGCATGGGCAGGCTGCGCCACCACGCGTCCGGCAGATCCGGCTGCCCCGTGAGCAGCATGATCGTCGAAGCGTCGCTCCACCTCAACGGTGGTACGAGGTCGCTCAGGCAGAAGTTCATCCCGTTCCGTTCACCAGCCCCTCACGCCGCCGCAGCGGTGCAGCCGTAATCTCGCCGCCCACGGAACAGACCATAGTCCGGCAAAACAGCCCTACGCATCATGTACAACGCATCAACGCCGAACAGCGGCAAAGCGTAGGCGCACGTAGTCGGCCATCCAGCCAGTCTCTCTGCGGAGCGCGGGCGCGGCCAACTCGTTCACGCGACGGAGCAAGGGCTCCACGATGTCCGGCGGGAGCCCTTCGAGCACCGGCGCGGCGAACATGCGCACCCAGTCGGCGGCCCCGCCGGGGCACTCGTCGAGCGGGGTCGGCCGGTCGAAGTATTCCAGCAACCTGACCACGAACCCCTCCTGCTCGAGGCGGCGGGCGTACTCGGCAGGCGTGGGGAAGTACCACGGCAGGTCGGGTTCGCGCAAGCCGTACTCGCGCCAGGCGGTCAGCATCGCGGCGGTCAGCTCGGCGCAGTTGCCCGCCCCGCCCATCTCGGCGACGAAACGCCCGCCGGGGGTCAGCGCCTCGCGCACGTTGGCGATCACCGTGCCGGGGTCGCGGCTCATCCAGTGCAGCGCGGCGTTGGAGAAGACCGCGTCGTACGGGTCCACCACGGTGAAGTCGTGCCCGTCGCCGACGATGAAGTTGATCCCCGGGTATTGCGCGAGGGCCTTCTCGATCATCGCGGGGGAACCGTCGATGCCCAGTACGTCCGCGCCCCTGAAGGCGAGCTGCGCGGTGAGCACGCCCGTGCCGCACCCGAGGTCGAGCACGCGCTCGCCGGGGCGCGGATCCAGCAGATCGACCAGCGGCGCGCCCTGCGTCGAGACGTAGCCGAAGCTGCTGTCGTAGGCGCGACTGTTCCACCGCTCCAAGCTCGGTGTGTCGTATCGCAAGACGATCAGCTCTCATTCGATCAGACATCGGGCCCCCGTGGCCGTGCTGTCTGTTCACTTTAGAGCCTGAACGTCCCTACGACATATCAAGTCACATCGGACTCATCCGACGCTCTTCGCCCACTCCCGCTTCAGATACTCCTTCGCCGCGTCTGCCTGCGGAATCGTCATGAGCACCGGAGGGCCGGGTGCCTTGGGAAGTTTCGCGGCCTGCTCGGCGTCGAGCGTGCCCTTCATTTGCATCGCCTCGCCACGGGCGGGGCGGGCGAAGCCCTTCTGGAGCAGGTTCTGGCCCTCGTCCGAGAACAGGAACTCCTCCCAGAGCCGGGCCGCGGCCGGGTGCGGGGCCGCCTTGTTGATGGCCTGCATGTGGTAGTCGCCGAGCGGCGCGTCCCGCGGGATCGTCACCTTCCAGGCGTCCGAGTGCGCGGCGCTTCGGGCGGCGTTCAGGTGGTCCCAGGCCACGACCACGTTGGCCTTGGTCAGGTCGGTGAGCCGCCCGGCCTGCTTGAGCTTGGCGAAAAGCGCCACTCCCTGCTCCGGCCGGGGCGCCCCCGACTGCATGGAGGCCGCCATCACGCCGTCGAACGCGCCCTCCGAGCGCAGCGGGTCGCCGTCGAGCGCGACCCGGTACTCGGGCTTGAGCAGGTCGGCGAAGGAGGCGGGAGGCTTGACCGCGCGCGGGTCGTACCCGATGGACATGTAGCCGCCGTAGGCGGCGTACCAGGCGCCGGAGGGATCCTTGACGTCGTCGGGCAGGTCCTGCCAGCCCTGGACCTTGTACGGGGCGAGCCGGTCGGCCCCGGAGACGGCCACGTCCATGGTCAGGTCGAACACGTCGGGCTTGAGCTGCGCGGCGGCGTCCAGCTCGCGCTTGCTGCTGGCCCCCGGCTCCAGCTCGTTGACCTTGATCCCGTACTTGTCGGTGAACGCCTCGATGACCTCGCCGTAGTTGACCCAGTCGCGGGGCAGCCCGATCACGTTGAGCTGGCCTTCGCGCTTGGCGGCGTCGACGAGCCGCTCCATCGTGGTGAAGCCGGCCTTCATCGAGCCTGCCTGGACGTTGATCGGAGGCAGGTTCTTGGGCTGGGCCGAGTTGTGGTCTGTGGACGACGCGCCGCATCCGGCGCTGGCGATGATGGCTGCTGCGGCGGCGGCGCAGGTACGTACAGTCACACTACGAATACTTACTGTTGCATCCGCCCAGGTCGAGGAGGCGCGGCCGGAACGACCTTGGCCGCCACCAGCGTCTCTTCGGGGATCTCCACCAGCGTGCCGTCCTTTTTGCGAACTTTTAGAAGTCCGTCCTCCCACGACACGAGGATGCCCACAGCGTCGCGAAATCCCCCTGGAACGCGCCTACGGGTGGTGATCCGTGCGCCTATATCCTGACTTGTGATCGCGATGACAAGGCGTGCAGCCACGAGTTTGCCACCCTCCGTTTCGGCCAGCTGGCAAGCACGGCAATACTAGGGCGTAGCAAACCGCGGTCAGAGTCATGCCATGGTGCTGGAGAAGAAGGAGCTCGAGGTGACCTACGTCATCGCGCAGCCTTGCGTGGACGTCCTGGACAAGGCGTGCATCGAGGAATGCCCCGTCGATTGCATCTACGAGGGCGAGCGCATGCTTTACATCCACCCCGACGAGTGCGTGGACTGCGGCGCGTGTGAGCCTGTATGCCCCGTCGAGGCGATTTTCTACGAGGACGACCTTCCCGAGCAGTGGAAGGACTTCTACAAGGCGAACGTGGACTTCTTCGAAGACCTCGGCTCGCCGGGTGGCGCTTCGAAGGTCGGGAAGATAGACAAGGACCACCCGGTGGTGGCTGCCCTGCCGCCGCAGGGCGAGGACCACTAGCCGGTCCTGTCTACGCCGTACACGGGGGGCATCCGGGTCGGATGCGCCCCGTTGGCGTGCGCTTTTTGAGTACGGCAACGCACAACCCTGGAGAACCGTGAACAAACTGCCCGACTTCCCCTGGGACCGCCTGGAGCCGTACAAGGAACGCGCGCTCGCACATCCCGACGGCATCGTCGACCTCTCGGTCGGCACCCCGGTCGATCCCGTGCCGCAGATCGTCCAGGACGCCCTCGTGCGGGCGGCCAACAGCCCCGGCTATCCCTTGACCCACGGCACCAAGGCCCTGCGCGAGGCCGCGGCCGGGTGGCTGCGCCGCAGGCACGGCGTCACCGTCGACCAGCAGGACGTGCTCCCGCTGATCGGCTCCAAGGAGTTCGTCGCCTGGCTGCCCACCTACCTGGGCGCCGGGCGGGTCGTCTTCCCCGAGCTGGCCTATCCCACCTACGACGTGGGCGCCCGGCTGGCCGGGGCGGTCGGCACGGCCTCTGACAGCACACTCGCGCTCGGCCCTGAGCGCGTGGACCTCCTGTGGGTCAACTCACCGGGCAACCCCACGGGCCGGGTGCTGCCCGCCGAGCATCTGCGCAAGGTGGTGTCCTGGGCACGCGAGCGCGGCACGGTCGTCGCGTCCGACGAGTGCTACATCGAGCTCGGCTGGGAGGCCGAGCCGGTCTCGATCCTCCATCCCGACGTCTGCGGCGGCTCCCACGAGGGGCTGCTCGCGGTCCACTCGCTCTCCAAGCGCTCCAACCTGGCCGGCTACCGCGCCGGGTTCGTGACGGGTGACCCCGTCCTGGTCAAGCGGCTGCTGGAGACGCGCAAGCACGCCGGCATGCTCATGCCCCAGCCCGTACAGGCCGCCATGACGGCCGCGCTCGGCGACGACGCGCACACCGACCAGCAGCGCGAGCTCTACGCAGCCCGCCGCGCCCTGCTGCGGCCCACGCTCGAGCGGGCGGGGTGGCACATCGACCATTCGACGGCCGGACTGTACTTCTGGGCATCGAACGGGCAGAGCGCTTGGGACCAGGTGGCGAAGCTCTCCGAAATCGGCATTTTGGTCGCGCCGGGAGAGTTCTACGGATCGGCAGGTGAGCGGCACATCCGCATCGCCGTAACGGCGACTGATGAGCGGATCGCTGCGGCGGTGCGCCGCCTCCAGTAGGATCGCCCGTCATAAGCCAGCCGAACGGGCTAGAAACGCATAAATAGATAAGGGCTTTTGCCGAGGCAGACCGCGAGTGGAGCGAGCTGATCGATGAGCATGACCTCCATGGTCGTACTCGGGCTGAGCATCGCCACCGTCCTGCTGCTGCTTGGGGCCTTCCTGGCCACCCTGCGGCAAGACAGGAAGGGCCGCACGAGCGCGCCGCCGGCTGAGGTCGCTCCCGTCGAGACCCCGCTGCCGGCGCCGGTCAGCGCGCCCGGGCATGCCGGCACCGACTACACCGACCCTCGCACGATCCGGGTCGGCGACCGGATCGAGGTGCACGGGTCTCCCGCACGCGTGCTCGGCGCCATGCACGTCTCGTGGCAGGGGCATCAGTGGACCGAATACCTCCTGCGGGACGGCTCGCGCCGCTTTCAGTGGTTGTCCGTGGAGGCGCATGCCGGTGATCCGCCGCACCTGGAGGTGCTGCTCTGGACCGACGTGCCCACGCAGGGCATGGTGCCGGCCAAGAGCATGCTGATCATGGAGGGCGTGGAGTTCTTCCCGATCGAGCGGGGGACGGCGGCCTTCCGCAGCGAGGGCGACACGGGCCACCCTGACCGGGGGCTGCTGGACTTCGCCGACTACCGCGCCTCTGACGGGCGGCTGCTGTCCTTCGAACGCATCCAGGGCCAGTCCTGGACGGCCGGCTACGCCCAGCCTTTGCCGCCCGGCTCCATCACCATCGTCCGGCGCGCGTCTTGATCGTTGAATTCTTTACGGCTGCGCACGGTGAGCACCACCCGCCGACGTGGGTGACCGGCCCTCCAGGGTGACGCTTACCGGCTTCCCCGGCGCACCGCCGTAACGGACGCACCTGGCCATCTGGGTGGTCGAGGCGTGGGCCGCCGGACCGCAAGTGGTGGTGCCCGGTCAGGAGAGCTCCACCCGGGTGGTGGTGGACTTGCCGCCCTGCTGCCAGCCCTCGAGCTGCATGTCGTTCGACCACGTCGCGCCCGCGTACCCCACGTGCCTCAGCGCGTACTTCTCGGCATGGGCAACCGACCAGGCGGCGATCAGCCACCCGCGTTTCTTCGAGGTGATGGCCGTGCTCCCGAGCGCCCTGGCCAGCTGCTTGCGGGCCTCTTCCGTACGGGGCTGCGGCGCCGGGGTCTTCTTGTCCGGCGGATACCAGCAGCGGACGGACTGGGGGACACGCCCGGTGAAGGCGGCGGCGAGGATTTTGGCGTCCCCCTCGTGCTGCGCGTACGCGTAGCCGCCCGCCGAGCGCTGCACCGCCTGGGCCGCCTCGGCCAGCGGCACCTTGCGGTAGTTCTTCACCTTGACCAGCGCGGCGAAGAACTTGTTGGTGGCGTAAACGGGATCCATGAGCTGCTTCTTGGCTCCCCAGCCCTGCGACTCGCGCTGCTGGAACACGCCCACCGAGTCGCGGTCGCCCCAGTCGAGGTTGCGGAGCTTCGACTCCTGCAGCGCCGTGGCGTACGCGATCACCACGGCCCGCTCGGGCAACCGGCGGCGCGCGGCGACGGCCGCGATGGTGGCGGAGATCTGCGCCTGCTCGGGGTCGAGATAGAGCTCGCTGCCAGAGGTGCGCACGGTGCAGTGCGCCTCCTCGGGCGCGGCCAGCGGTGGGGTCTTCTTCAGCAGGTGGTAGAGGCCCACGGATATGGCGACGGCCAGCACGACCATGATGATCGCGATGGTGATGACTCCACGGGAGAAGCGCAGGCGCACCCTGAAGAACCTACCCGGCCGGATAAGCTCCGTGGCCATGAGTGACCTGAGCAGCTCCTCACCGATATCCGCGGTGGTGGACGAGTTGTGGGAGCGCCGCGAGGAGCTGTCGCCGGCCGATGCGGAGGCGCGCCAGCTGATCGTCGGCGCGGTGGACATGCTGGACAGAGGTGAGGCCAGGGCCGCACGCCTGGTGGGCGGCGAGGTGATCGTGGACGAGCGCGCCAAACGGGCCATCCTGCTCAGTTTCAAGGTGCTCGGCATGGCGCGCTCGCAGGTGGGCGACTTCCAGCACCACGACAGGCACCCGCTCAAGAGCTCGCTCGAAGGGGTGCGCGTGGTGCCGGGTGCGATCGCCCGCTGGGGCTCGTACCTGGCGCCCGGCGTGGTGCTGATGCCGTCTTTCACGAACATCGGCGCGTACGTGGACGAAGGGACGATGGTGGACACCTGGGCCACGGTCGGTTCGTGCGCCCAGATCGGGAAAAATGTGCATCTGTCGGGTGGAGCCGGCATCGGTGGCGTGCTTGAGCCGCCGAACGCGGTGCCGGTCGTCATCGAGGACGGCGCGCTGATCGGCAGCCGATCGATGATCGTCGAGGGCGCCCGGGTGGGCGAGGGCGCGGTCGTCGGTGCTGGAACGATCCTGTCCGGATCCATCCCGGTGATCGACGTGCAGACCGGCGAGGAGCTGGCCCGCGGCCAGGTTCCCGCCTGGTGCGTGGCCGTCGGCGGCACCCGGCAGAAGGAGTTCCCCGGCGGCACGTTCGGCCTGCCGTGCGTGCTGGTGCTCAAGCGCCTGGAGCCGGGGCAGCGACACGACAAGGCGGCACTCAACGATGTGCTGCGCGAACACGGAGTGAACACCTGATGCTTGACCTGACGCAGGACGTACGCGCGCTGACCGCCGCGATCGTGGACATCGAGTCGGTGAGCGGCGGCGAGCGGGCCGTGGCCGACGCGGTGGAGCGGGCGCTGTCCGCGCTGCCGTACCTGAAGGTGGACAGGTCGGGCGAGACGGTCGTCGCCCGCACCGAGCTCGGCCGGTCCGAGCGCGTGCTGATCGCCGGGCACCTCGACACCGTTCCCGTCGCGGACAACCTGCCCAGCCGGGTGGAGGGCGACCTGCTGTACGGGTGCGGCACCTCCGACATGAAGGCCGGCGTGGCGGTCGCACTCAAGCTGGCGGCCACCGTGCCCGCGCCCAACAAGGACGTCACGTACGTCTTCTACGACTGCGAGGAGGTCGAGGCCGAGCGCAACGGGCTCACCCGCGTGGCCAGGGACCACCCCGACTGGCTGGCGGCCGACTTCGCGGTGCTGATGGAGCCGACCGACGGCGTGATCGAGGGCGGCTGCCAGGGCACGCTGCGCGCCGAGGTCACGGTGCGGGGCAAGCGGGCACACAGCGCCAGGTCGTGGTTCGGGGTCAACGCCATTCACGGGATCGAGCCGGTGCTGGCCAGGCTGAACGCGTACGAGGCGCGGCTGCCGGTGGTCGACGGGCTCGAATATCACGAAGGGCTGAACGCGGTCGGCGTCCAGGGCGGCGTGGCCGGCAACGTCATCCCGGACCTGTGCGTGGTGACCGTCAACTACCGCTTCGCGCCCGACCTGTCGATCGAGCAGGCGCAGGAGCACGTTCGCGAGGTGTTCGACGGGTTCGAGGTGAGCTTCGTCGACGCCGCGCCCGGGGCCAGGCCTGGTCTGACGCATCCGGTGGCGGCGGCCTTCACCGCGGCCGTCGGCGGCACGCCCCGCGCCAAGCTGGGCTGGACGGACGTCGCCCGCTTCTCCGCGCTCGGGGTGCCCGCCGTGAACTACGGTCCAGGAGACCCGAATCTGGCGCACCAGCAGGGCGAGTACGTGTCGCTGCCGAAGATCGTCGAGAGCGAGCGGGCCCTGCTGGACTGGCTCACAAAATGAAAGTGGCCTTCCTCGCCGGCCATTTGGCGGGGAAGACCACTTTCAGTCCCGAGCAGCACCCTCGGCAGTTAGACGCGGGGGAGTCGAAATCCGGTTCCCTGGTTTTTGCAAGATTTTTTAACGCGTCGGTTCGCCTGGCTGACCAGGGGTTTCGCGCTCGGAGCGCCTATCGCGCGCAAGAGGAACTAGCGTGGCCAGCATGAAACAGTCACGTCCTGAACGCCGTCAGGGCCAGGCGGTCGTCCGAGGCCGCTTCGTCCCCAGCTCCACGCACGACCAGCGCCTGCTCGCCCGCCAGGGGCCGTCCGACTGGGTCCACATGGACCCGTGGCGGGTGCTGCGGATCCAGGCCGAGTTCGTGGAGGGGTTCGGCCAGCTCGCGGAGCTGCCCCAGGCCGTCACGGTCTTCGGCTCCGCCCGCACCCCCGAAGGGACGCCCGAATACAAGACGGGCCGCGCGCTCGGACGGGCGCTGGCCGAGGCGGGCTACGCGGTGATCACGGGCGGCGGCCCGGGCGTCATGGAGTCCGCCAACCGCGGCGCCAGCGAGGTGGACGGCGCGATGTCGGTCGGGCTCGGCATCGAACTGCCGTTCGAGCAGCGCATGAACGACTACGTCGACCTCGGCATCGAGTTCCGCTACTTCTTCGTGCGCAAGACGATGTTCGTCAAGTACTCGTGCGGCTTCATCGCGCTGCCCGGCGGCTTCGGCACGCTCGACGAGCTGTTCGAGGCGCTGACCCTGGTGCAGACCCGCAAGGTCACGTCATTCCCCGTGGTGCTGATGGGCAGCGAGTTCTGGGGCGGGCTGCTCGACTGGATCAAGGGCATGCTGCTCAGCACCGGCAAGATCGCTCCCCAGGACCTCGACCTGATCACCGTCACCGACGACGTGGACGAGGCCGTTCGCATCATCGTGGACGCCGACCTGGCCCGCTCCCGGCAGCTCGAAGAGGAGATCGAGGCCGCCGAGGCCCAATACGCCGAGCCCCAATAGGCTTCCTCGATGTGAACATCTGCGTCTTCTGCGCCTCCAGCCTGAACATCGACGAAAAGTACATCGACCTGGCCGCACACGTGGGTGCCGAGCTCGCCAAGCGGGGCCACACCCTGGTGAGCGGCGGCGCCACGGTGTCCTGCATGGGTGCCGTGACCTCGGCCGTCCGCGCGGCCGGCGGGCGGACGATCGGCGTGATCCCGCAGGTGCTGGTGGACATCGAGGTGGCGGACGAGGAGTCGGACGAGCTGATCGTCACCGCTGACATGCGCGAGCGCAAGGGGGTCATGGACGCCCGCTCGGACGCGTTCCTCGTGCTGCCGGGCGGCATCGGCACCCTGGAGGAGCTCTTCGAGATCTGGACCGCGCGGGTGCTCGGCATCCATGACCGCCCCTTGGTGATCCTCGACCCCTGGGGCCTGTACGAACCGCTCAAGACGCTGATGAGCCACCTGTACGACGAGGGCTTCACGCGGGCCAACGTCTTCGACGCGATCTCCTGGACCACCACCGTGGACGAGGCGTTCGCCCACCTGGAGTCGCGCGGGCAGCCGGTCAGGCCCAGCGTCGCCGAGCTCGGCGAGGCGGCCGGCTGACCGGCGTGCTCGACGCCCGGAGACGTACGGGCTGCGGCAAGTGTGGGACCTCATGCCCCGATCGTGTGAGTACGATGCCAATGTGCTGGTCATACTCGCCATCGCCGCCATCGCCATCCTGGCCTGCGTGGTCCTGGTCTCCGTCGGCAGGGGCGGTGAGCTGACCGAGTTCCCGCCGGATGTGCCGCCGCTCGACCTGCCAGAGCCGGGGCAGCTCACGGCGGTCGACTTCATGGCGCTCCAACTGCCGGTCAACCTGGTCGGCTACCACACGGCCAGCGTCGACGAGACCCTGCGCAGGGCCGCCAACGCCATCAGCGCCCGTGACACGCGGATCGCGGTGCTGGAGCAGCGGGTCTCGGAGCTGCTGTCCAGCCGGCTGCACGCGCGCCAGGAGGTCTACGCCACGCCGGGGGCCGGTCCCCGTACCGAGCACTCGCCCGAGGCTCCGGCCGTCGCCCGCGAGCTGCCGGAGTCGGGCGACCCCATGTCGTCCAGCGGGTCAACGGTCTCCTGGGACGGCACCGCCGACCTGCGGCACCCGCCGGAGGACCCGGAGTGGCGGATCCCGCCGGGCGACGGCGCCACCGCCGCGGAGGAGGGGGCGGACGCGAGCGAGCCCGCGGCGGCCGACGCTGATGAGCCTGTCGCCGCCGAGTCCTCCGACGCCGAGCCCGGCGACCCCCAGGAAGAGCTCAAGCCGGACGAAGGGCCCGATGAGGCTCCCGGCGAGGTGAAGAGCGGCCTCAAGGCGGAAGGCGAGCCCCCGGGCGGCGAGGCGGCCGTGCGCGTGGCACGCGGCGAGGACGGGGACGAGCGCCCGTGACCGAGCTGATCCGATGCACCTGGACGGGCATGGCGGACCCGATGTACATCGCCTACCACGACGAGGAGTGGGGCCGCCCGATCACTGGCGACGACGCGGTCTTCGAGCGCGTGGCGCTCGAGGGATTCCAGTCGGGCCTGTCGTGGCTGACGATCCTGCGCAAGCGAGAGAACTTCCGCGCCGCCTTCGACCGCTTCTCCATCCCCAAGGTGGCCTCCTACACCGAGCAGGACGTGGAGCGCCTGCTCGGCGACGCGGGCATCGTACGCAACCGGGCCAAGATCGAGGCCGCGATCAGCAACGCGAAGGCCGCCATGGACCTGCCGGAGGGCCTTTCGGACCTGGTGTGGCGCTTCGCCGACCCCGGCGCGCCCGTGCCGAGGACGATGGCCGACGTGCCCGCGACCACCCCGGGCTCCAAGGCGCTGGCCAAGGAGCTGAAGAAGCGCGGCTTCAAGTTCGTCGGCCCGACCACGGTCTACGCGTTGATGCAGGCCATCGGCCTGGTCAACGACCATATTGAGGGCTGCGTGGCTCGTTCACGCTGAGCTCGGCCGTGTGGGTCCGCCCGAGTGACCCGCCGAGCTCGACGGTGACGGCGGGCCGCCGCCCCGGCCGCACCGAGACGGTGTCGTCCGCGCTGACGACGCAGCGTGCCGGGCGGTCCAGCGTCAGCGTCACCGCGTCCACGGTCCTGCTCGGGTCGGCGACGGCCAGGAAGACCCGCCCAGCGGCCCGCCGCACGAGCACCGCGCAGGGCGCGTCCACGGTGACGCCCTCGACGGCGCCCGCCGCCCAGAACGTGGCCGCCACCAGCTCCCGCGTCCGCACGGCCTGCACCAGGGGCGTGTTGGCCGCCACCCGCACGGGACGCGACCCGCGGAACCTCCGCGTCCGCTCGCGCGACGCCCCCGGCAGCAACACGTAGGCGTAGGAGGCGTTCTCGGGGTCCACGCCGTGGTCGAACCAGAAGGTCACGTAACGCCGCGTGACGGGGTCGAACGCGCCGCCCGTGTCGTCGCCCTGGTTGATCTCGCACCACCTGCCGGTACGCGTCTCCACGAGGCTCATCGCCCTCTCCATCACGTAGCCGCCGACGCCCGGCAGGTGCGCCCAGCCGTCCCCCAGGTACGGCTCCGCGTCCGTGGCCCGGTTCTCCACCACGGTCTCGACCGCGCGGCCATCGGAGCCGGTGATGCCGCTGCCCAGCGCCACCACGGCCGTGTCCAGGCAGAACCACGACTTGCGCGCCCGCGGGCCGGTCCCGTCGCCGGCCAGCTCCATGGCGGCGACGCCGTACCGGCTGTCGAGCACCGCCCCGCCTGCCCACGCGTTGGCCGGACAGTAGGCGCTGAAGGACAGGTCCTCGCGCTCACGGGCGCCGACCGTGGTGCCCGGCAGCCGGTACGGGTCCACCGTGGGCCAGAAGTCCTCGCCGAACTGGCCCGGGTCGCTCGTGTAGAGGTAGGTCATGCCGTCGCCGGTGTACCAGCCGTGCAGGTTCTCCCCGTTGATCGCCTCGTAGGCGGCGACGCGCCGTGACGAGAGGCTGATCGCGAACGACCAGCCGGGCCGCCGGTGCACCACCCGGTCCATCGACGGGAACACGAAGTGCCCGACGGGTCCCGTCGCCGCCTCGATGGTCTTGTCGTCCAGCACCGCGACCGCCCGCCGCGTCTCCGGGACGTCCGCATGCTCCAGGTACGGGTGGTTCGTGCCGCGCTCGATCCACCCCTTGGCCAGCTCGCGGAACCGGCCCGCGTACGGCTCGGGCGCGCTCCGCGCGAGCAGCAGAACGGCCCCGATCGCGCCATGACCTGCCACGGCGTCGGAGAAGGCCTGCCGCGTGGCCGCCCGCCCCCTCACGGTGTCCATCAGCAGGCCGTCGTGCAAGAAGGGGGCGAAGGAGCCCTCGACCGCGTCCAGCACCACTCGCCGCCCGGGATCGGTCACCTCCCAGGGAGAGCCGTCGAGCAGCGCGAGCGTCTCGGCGACCGCGATGAGCAGCGACAGGCCGTAGGAGCCGGTGTACGCCACGCACTCGTGCTGGATGAACGACCCGTCGCGGTAGAAGCCGTCGCCGGACTCGGCGTAGCCGAACACGCTGCCGCGTCCGCCGTCCCGCACATCCGACAGGCAGTCGCGGGCCAGCGCCAGCTTGTCCGCGCTGCGCCCGGCGATCCCGCGGAAGGCGACGATGGACGCCTTGTCCGCCCGGTTTGCGCCGCTCTCGGACACCTCGGGGTGACGGGTGCGGCGGTCGGCGTCCGGGCAGAACCGGTCGATCGCCCCCAGGTACGCCTCCAGCCTGGCCGCGTCGAGCCGGTCCCCGAGCAGCACGCACGTGCGGCTCAGCTGGGCCGGCGTGCCGATCTCCCAGAACCACCAGTTGCCCGTCTCAGGCAGCCGCTCGTTGTAGTGCCGCTCGTAGAGCACGTCGAGGGCGTCCACCAGCCGCGCCGCGACGGTGTCGTCGCCGTGCTGCGCGGTGCCCGGCGTGGCCCAGGCCGTGGCGATCCGGCGAAGGCGGCCGTAGCTGCCCGTCACGTTGCCCGGACCGCCGTCCAGTGGCAGGTCCGGCCAGAGCAGGCCGTGTCCACCACCGGGCGACATCGAGGCCAGCCGGCCGCCGGCCGCCTCGCTCAGCCTGGCCAGCGGCCCGGCGTAGACCGGGTCGGAAGGGTCGATGTCGCCGCCGGTGAGCAGCCCGAGTGCGGTCGCACGCAGTCCCTCGAACGCGGCGGCCTGGGACAGGGAGCGGCGGGACGCGGCGGCTTCCCCCGCGGCCGGCCGTGGTGCGGACGTCACTCGGCGTGGAACGTGGGTCGTTCCTTGGCGAGGAAGGCGCGGGTGGCGTTCTGGTGGTCCAGGGTGGCGGCGCATTCGTCCTGGAGGTCGGCCTCCATGGCCAGCGAGTCGGACAGCGAGTGCGTCGCGGCGTAGGCCAGCGCCCGCTTGGTGGCGGCGTAGGCCAGGGTGGGACCCTGCGCGAGGCGTACGGCCAGCTCCTGGGCGGTCTTCAGCACGTCGTCGGCGGCGACCACGCGCGTGACCAGGCCCAGCTCCAGCGCGCGGGCCGCGTCGAGCGGCTCGCCGAGCAGCAGCAGTTCGGCCGCGCGCCCCTGGCCCACCAGGCGCCGCAGCGTCCACGAGGCGCCGGAGTCGGGCGCCAGGCCGATGCCGGCGAAGGCCAGCGCGAACTTCGCCTTCTCCGAGGCCACCCGCAGGTCGCAGGCGAAGGCCAGGGACGCGCCCGCCCCGGCCGCGACGCCGTTGACCGCGGCCACCACCGGCTTGGGCATGGTGGTGATCAGCTCGACGATCGGGTTGTAGTGCTCGCGCACAGTGTCGGCCAGGCCGCGGCCCGCCTCCAGGTTGTCCGCGTGCTCGCGCAGGTCCTGGCCCGCGCAGAAGGCCCGCCCCGAGCCGGTGAGCAGGACGGCTCTGACCTCGCGGTCCTGCGCCGCGTCGCGCAGCGCGGTGAGGAGGCGGTCCTTGGTCGCCGCGGTCAGTGAGTTCATCGCTTCTGGACGGTCGAGGGTGATGGTGGCGACGGCGTCGGCCACGTCGTAGCGGATCAAATCAACTCCCTGTCGACGAACGAGGCGGCTGCGGGCAGCAGCCGGGCGGCCTCCTGCTCGAAGTAGGCTCTGGCCTTCTCGCCCGGCCAGCCGGCGGGCAGCAGCCCGGGCGGCAGGCCCGGGTCGCGGAAGAGGAAATTGCGCCAGCCGTGCACGAGCCTGCTCCTGGTGGCGAAGACCTGGTCCGCGGGAGCCCCATCGGGCAGCGTGCTGATCAGCGTGACAGCCTCGGCCAGCCATTGCTCGTACGCCTCGCCGATGGCGTCCAGATCCCATGCGCGGGCCACCAGCCGGCGCGGGTCGCCCTCGAGCGCGGCGTCGAACCGGTCGGCCCGGACGCCCTCGCTTTCCAGCAGGTTGTCCAGCTCGATCGATGATCGTGGACCGATCCACGTCGTCTCCGACAGCGACGCGTAGCCGAGGAACGCCAGGTCCGCCCTGAGCCGCTCTCTGCGCGGCCGCTCCTTGACCGGCTCGAAGACGATCAGATGCCACGAGCCCTGCCAGGTCAACGTTCCGGCTCGGTAAATTCTCAGCGCCGCCTCGTCCAGTCGCCTGACACACTTCGGCGTGAGTCCGTAGCCGGCTCCCTGCGGCAGCCTGATCGGTCTCAGCCACCCCTGGCGCACCATGCGTGAAACGGCGGTGCGAACGGCGGGAGCGGCTATTTCCAGGGGCTTCATGAGCCTGACGAGCGCGGCGACGGACGCCTGTCCACCGCGCGAGCGCAGGTGGTCTCCGTAGAGGTCGAACAGAGCGGCGCGAGCGTGCACGAAGTCCAGTTTGGACGTCAACGCACGCCTCGACAACGCATTCTGGGAGGAGATCGTTACCCATGAGCGCTCTCGATGCGGGAGAATAGGACATCACAGAAGACGTGAATGCGCCGACCACCCCCCATGGGCGGTCGGAAATCGCGGGCCGCGGGAGCCCAAGGCAGGAAGGGATGCACGCATGGCGGCGATGAAGCCGCGGACCGGCGATGGTCCGCTCGAGGTCACCAAGGAAGGGCGCGGCATTGTCATGCGGGTCCCCCTGGAAGGTGGCGGCCGGCTCGTCGTGGAGATTTCCGCCGACGAGGCAAAGGCGCTCGGCGAGGCGTTGAAGAACGTCGTCGGCTGAGAGCTCCCGTTAGACAGATTGATCCACGACCCTGGCGTAATCCGGCGCCAGGGTCGCTGACGTTCGAGGAGATGTCCCGTGCCCATTGAGACCACTGCGTCGGTGGTCGCCGAGGTTCCCGACGGCGCCGAGCTCCTGGCCGTCCCCTACACCTCCGACCTCAGCCCCGAGGTCGAGCTGCACCTGCCGGTTTCCGATCTGCTGGCCCACTACGAGGCCAAGGGCGAGGCGGGGGAGATCATCGAGGTTCCCGTGGCACGGGCAGGCGGCGTGGGACGCGTCCTGCTCTACGGCGTGGGCGACGGCTCGCCGCGTGCCCTGCGCAAGGCCGCTGCGGCGCTGGCCCGCAGGGCCAAGGGCAGGGACACGCTGACCGTGGTGCCGCCCGAGGGCGACGTGGCGGCGTTCGCCGAGGCGGCGTTGCTGGCGGCGTACTCGTTCAAGATCGGTAGTGAGGGCAAGAAGCCGGTGCGGGCGCTGACGTTCGCGGGCGCCGACGCGGCGCAGGTGCGGCGCGCGCAGGTCGTGGCGCAGGCGGTGGCGCTCGCCCGCGACCTGACCAACACACCCTCCTCCGTCAAGGACCCCGCCTGGCTGGCCGAGCGGGCCGCCGAGCGCGGGGTGCCCGTGCGGGTCTGGGACGAGGAGCAGCTCCAGGCCGACGGGTTCGGCGGCATCCTCGCCGTCGGTAAGGGCTCCGCCAGCCCGCCCAGGCTCATCCAGCTCTCCTACACGCCCGCCGAGCCGACCGACCGGCACGTGGTGCTGGTGGGCAAGGGGATCACGTTCGACTCGGGCGGGTTGTCGCTCAAGCCGACCGAGAACATGAAGACCCAGAAGACCGACATGGCGGGCGGCGCGGTCGTGATCGCCGTGCTCGGCGCGCTGGCCGAGCTGGGCGCCCCCGTACGGGTCACCGGGCTGATCGCGTCCGCCGAGAACATGCCTTCCGGCACGTCCCAGCGGCCCAGCGACGTGATCAGACATTACGGCGGGCGCACGGTCGAGGTGCTCAACACCGACGCCGAGGGGCGGCTGGTGCTGGCCGACGCGCTCGCCTACGCCGACGCCGTGCTCGATCCCGACGCGGTGGTGGACATCGCCACGCTCACCGGCGCGATCACGGTGGCGCTCGGCCGCAACGTCGGCGCCGTCTACGCCTCCGACGACGTGCTGGCCAAGCAGCTCCTCGACGCCGCGGAGACCAGCGACGACCGGCTGTGGCGGATGCCGCTGATCGAGGACTACAGGCCCGCGCTGGAGTCGTCGATCGCCGACCTGGCCAACGTGGAGTCGGGGTCGAGGTTCGGGGCCGGGTCGATCACAGCGGCGCTGTTCCTGCGGGAGTTCGCGGGGCGGCGTCCGTGGGCGCACCTGGACATCGCCGGGGTCGGGCGCAGCACGGTGGACGAGGGCACGCTCACCAAGGGTGCCACCGGGTTCGGAGTCCGCCTCCTCCTGGAGTGGCTCGCCGGCGCATAGTCGGCGATCCCCTCCCGGAGTGGCTCGTACGCTCCTAGTCAGCGATCTTGATCGCGGCGAGCAGGCCGTCGCCCAGCGGCATGAGCACCGAGCGGAGGCGGTCGTCCGACTGAACCAGTTTGCCCACCTCGCGCAGCGCCACCGTGTCGGTGTCGCGCTGCGCCGGGTCGGCCACCCGGTTGCGCCACAACATGTTGCCGAAGGCCACGATGCCGCCCACGCGGAGCAGGCGGATCGCCTCTGCCAGGTAGTCGGCGTACTCCTGCCTCGCGCCGTCGGCGAACACCAGGTCGTAGCCGCCGTCCGACAGCCGCGGCAGCACGTCGAGCGCCCGGCCCGAGATGAGCCGCACCCGCCCGCCGGAGAAGCCGGCCTCGGCGAACGCCTGTCTGGCCAGCCGCTGGTGCTCAGGCTCGACGTCGACGCTCGTCAGCGTGCCGTCCGTACGCATGCCGCGTAGCAGCCAAAGGCCCGAGACGCCGCAGCCCGTGCCGATCTCTACGACCGACTTGGCGTTGACCGCGGTGGCGAGGAAGCACAGCGCCGCCCCGCCGCCGGGAAGGATGGGTGTGGCCCCCATCTCCAGCCCGCGTTGCCGCGCCGCATGCAAGACCTCATCTTCCTGATGGAACTGCTCTGCATAGGCCAGAGTGGCCTCCACCGGACTGGTCATCGGCCGCCTCCCCCCACTTTCGTGCGATTGGTCCGCGTGATTGGCACCGATCGCAGCCTAGGGGAGACGCGCCGGGACGGGAACTCAGGAGGCTCCCAAGGCGTTGCAGGTTTAGACGGGCTTTGCCGGTCCGAAGGCAGCAGTGCGCACGAAGGGACGAAACCAGGCACTATGGCGGTAGCGGTGGTCCCAAAGAGAGGAGTTCTGGTGGACGAAAGCGACCACCAGGCAGATACTCCCGTGTCGTCTGACTGGACTCCTCCTACGTGGGAGGAAGTCGTGCGGACACATTCCGCACGCGTGTATCGGCTGGCATACCGGCTGACCGGCAACGTCCATGATGCCGAAGACCTGACCCAGGAGGTCTTCGTCCGGGTCTTCAGATCGTTGTCGAGCTACACCCCGGGCACGTTCGAGGGGTGGCTGCACCGGATCACGACGAACCTGTTCCTCGACATGGCGCGGCGCAAGCAGCGCATCAGGTTCGAGGGGCTCGCCGACGACGCCGCCGAGCGGTTGCGCGGCCGGGAGCCGTCTCCGGCACAGGCGTTCGACGACGCCCATCTGGAGCCCGACATCCAGGCCGCCCTCGACGCGCTCGCTCCGGAGTTCCGGGCCGCGATCGTGCTGTGTGACATCGAGGGCCTGTCTTACGAGGAGATCGCGGCCACGCTCGGCGTCAAGCTGGGTACGGTCCGAAGCCGTATTCACCGTGGCCGGGCGCAGTTGCGGGAAGCACTCGATCATCGAGCCCCCCGTAATTCTGAACTCCCCCCGACCGTGATCCGTGGGGAGGAAGTCTGATGACTCATCTTGGAGAACGCGTTTCGGCGCTCGTGGACGGTGAACTCAACCACACCGAACGCGAACGCGCGCTGGCTCACTTGACCTTCTGTGGTGACTGCAGGCGAGAGGTCGAGTCGATGCGGGCGCTCAAGTCGCGCCTGCGTGCGCTGGAAGGGCCGGCGATGCCGGCCGACCTGACGATGTCCCTGCTCCGGATGGCGGAGCCGGGAGGGCCGCTGCCCCCGAGGGAGCGCCCTTTTCCTTCCCGCACGTTCGGCGGGGTGCCCATTCCTGGCCCGCACACCATCGCTCCGCCGGACAACCGCCCGCGCAGGGACACCACTGGTGGGGCTTCGGGCCCGGGGCGCGGTAGGCGGCGCTCGACCTACGTGGCTGTAGGGGTGGTCTCCGCGGCCGTCGCCCTCGGCACCTTCTTCGCGACCACCGGCGTGGGGCAGAACAACCCGGCGCCCCCGGTGGAGCTGTTCCAGCAGCCGCGGACCCCGCCGGCGAGTGCGCCTTCGACCGCCACTCCTTGACCTGCGGCTATGCCTGGGAGACCAGGACTTGGCGTACTCGGCAGCGCATGGGGCATACGATCTGGTTTCGGGGATTTGTCACAAGCGATTCCTGACAAATGCTTTATAACCCTCGTATGCCGCACGAGCGAGGATTGCGGTGGCCGAGCCAAGGAGTGGTGAGACTTAGATGACCGACGAGACGCGTCCCACCGAAGGTCGCACGACGTCGGACTACCCCGAACCACAGGGGCGGCCGGACTTCCTGCCCGCGGACGACTCGCCCGAAGTGCCGAGCCCGCGGCAGGAGCCGCCCGCCTCGTTCGGCACTTCTTGGGGCGATCCATCGGGACGCCCCACCTCGGGGGTGCCACCGTACGGCGGTTCGCCGCCAAGCGGCGCTTCCTATGGCGGGCCGTCGTTCACCACCCCCCCGTTCAGCGCCTCCAACTCCTACGAGAGCCCCTCGTACGGCAACTCCTACGAGACTTCTTCGTACGGCAGCTCTCATGGGAGCCCCCCGTTCGGCGGTGGCCCGGACAACGGGACGCGCGCCTATGAGGCCCCGCTGTTCGGCGGCCCGCCTCCTTCCGGTCCTCCCGGTCCTCCCGGTCCGTCAGGTGGTGGGACGCCGCTGCCACCGCCGCGCCAGGCGCTTCCCATGGGCACGGGCTGGGCGCCGCCGCCTCCGGGCGCGCAGGGCGTTCCCGGGCCGCGGCGCATGCCGAGCACCGCCTTCCTCGTCTCGACCGCCGTGGCCATCGCGCTGGTGGCCTCGTTGTTCGGCAGCGTCGGCACGTACCTGCTCACCAGGCCGAGCGGCGGCAGCGACCCCTCCTACAGCCTCGGCCCCTTGCCGACCGGCGCGACCAACCGGGAGCCCGGCTCGGTGGCGGGCGTGGCCGCGCGGGTGCTGCCCAGTGTCGTCTCGATCGAGGCCGGCACCACCACCGAGGGCGCGACCGGATCAGGCTTCCTGATCAAGAACGGCTACGTGGTCACCAACAACCACGTCGTCGCCCTGGCCGCCAAGGGCGGCGAGATCCGGATCATGTTCAACAACCGGAAGACCACCTCGGGCCGCATCGTGGGCCGCGACCCCGGCTCCGACCTGGCCGTGGTGAAGCCGGAGGACACGTTCGGGACGCCGGAGATCACCCTCGGCAACTCCGACCAGGTCGTGGTCGGCGACCCGGTGATCGCGATCGGCTCCCCGCTCGGCCTGACGGGCACGGTGACGACCGGCATCGTCAGCTCGCTCAACCGCCCGGTCATCGCGGGCGACGAGACCGGCACCAGCACCGAGGAGCCCGCGTACATCAGCGCCATCCAGACCGACGCCGCCATCAACCCGGGCAACTCGGGCGGGCCACTGGTGAACGGCAAGGGCGAGGTCGTCGGGGTGAACTCGGCCATCGCCACCCTCGGCCGTTCGGAGAGCAGCCAGAGCGGCAGCATCGGCCTGGGCTTCGCGATCCCGGTCAACCAGACGCGGCGCGTGGCAGAGGAACTGATCACGACCGGCAAGGCCAAGCGACCCAAGATCGGCATCGTCCTGGACAAGGACTACAAGGGCCAGGGTGTGAAGATCGCCTCTGGGCCGAGTGGGGGGCGCCAGCCGGTGGACGCCAACGGGCCCGCCGACAAGGCCGGCCTTAAGGCGGGCGACGTGATCCTGGAGATCGACGGCCTGACCCTGCAGGACGGGAACGAACTGATCGCCCTGATCCGCAGCAAGGCACCGGGGTCCAAGGTCACCATCAAATACCAACGCGCCGGCAAAGACCACACGGCCACCCTCACCGTCGTAGCCGAAGACGAGCCCACCCCGACGCCGTCCTGACCCTTTTCTCCGCCCGTGTCCGGTGGCTGATGTCCCGCCGCGACGCGTCCCATCCTTGGGGTCCTTTACGGCTGCGCACGGTGGTTGATGTCTGCTGCGACGTTCGCCCCGTCTTGGGTGCCCGTCCTTAGGGTCCTTTACGGGCGCGATAGTGGTCGGTGTCCTGCTGCGACGCTCCGCCCGTCCTGGGTGCCCGTCCTTGGGGCCCTTTACGGCTGCGCACGGTGGGCACCACCCGCCGACGTGGGTGACCGACCTTCCAGGGTGACGCTTACCAGCTTCCCCGGCGCACCGCCGTAACGGACGAGCTCGGCCGTCTGGGTGGTCGACACGTGAGCCTGGAAGGCCGACACACGAGCCTGGGCAGGTGATACGTGGGCCTGGGCGGGTGACGTGTGGAGCTTGGACCCGTACGCTCCGCCACGACGGACCTGTCCGCCCACCCACAGCGCGACCCATAAGCTCCGCCGCAACGGGGCCCATTCCGACTCATGCGCCCGCTGCAACGCGACGCTCACCGGCCGCGTGCTCGAGGTCGGCAGCACCTCGGCGGTTGGCTGAGTGGTGTCAGTGGGGGATTGGGCTGGTCGGTGGTGGATGGGGGGTGAGGTGGCGGAACGGGGATGGGAGGCGGTGGGAGGGGTGTATGGCGGGGTTGTCGGTGATATGACCGAGGGGGACGACCGACCTACCCATAGAAGCCTTTAGTCTGTGAATAGGCCGGGGATGTCCTCGGAGAGGTTGGACTGCGGTAGGAGCTCACGGTGTTCGGACTCGGGTGGATGGAGGTCGGAGCGCTGATCGTCATCGCGCTGCTCGTCTTCGGTCCCGACAAGCTGCCTCAGGCCGCCTCGCAGGCAGGCAAGACGCTGCGGAATCTGCGCCGGATGGCGAACAACGCTCGTGACGACCTGCGGACCGGTCTGGGCCCGGAGTTCGCCAACTTCGACCCCGCCGACCTCAACCCGCGGAACTTCGTGCGCAAGCACCTCCTCGACGACCTCGAGGACGACT
The DNA here is from genome assembly GCF_050944675.1 of Nonomuraea sp. CA-141351. Classification (NCBI taxonomy): domain Bacteria; kingdom Bacillati; phylum Actinomycetota; class Actinomycetes; order Streptosporangiales; family Streptosporangiaceae; genus Nonomuraea; species Nonomuraea sp. CA-141351. The sequence goes on along the minus strand of NZ_CP191982.1, from coordinate 11,106,609 downwards.
GGAACGACAACAAGCCCCGTGAGCTGGAGCCCGCCACCACGGCTCCGTACGTCTCCCAGCCGGTGGACGAGCTGGGCTACGGGGAATTGCCCCCTTACGACTCAGAAGCGACCTGACGCCCTAAAAGCCGACCACCTAGAGGGCTCGCAGCGGCTCATAGGACCCGCCCGGACCGCACCCCATGCATGCGGGGCTCAAACGGCTCCTGGCCCGCTCCGGACCGCTTCGCCTTCCCCGCTTATAGCCGCCGGACCCCAAACCGCTTATATGGCCCTCTGGGGTCCTCAGAGCCCTTTACAGCGGCCGGTGGCGGATGCCAGGACTCAACCCCGGCCGCGCCACGGCTCCAGGGCCATGCCACGGCCCATGGGCCATCGCCCCGACTCGGCTCCGGCAAGTGGTCATGCCCGACTCGGGGCCGTGCGGTGGTCAGGTGGCCGTGTCTCTGCTTCTTCCCCTCGCGTCCTCTCTGGGGGTCGACCCGGTTCACGTGTCGACCACCCAGACGGCCAAGCTCGTCCGTTACGGCGGTGCGCCGGGGAAGCCGGTAAGCGTCACCCTGGAAGGTCGGTCACCCACGTCGGCGGGTGGTGCCCACCGTGCGCAGCCGTAAAGGACCCTAAGGACGGGCACCCAGGATCGGGCGGAGCGTCGCAGCAGGACACCGACCACTATCGCGCCCGTAAAGGACCCTAAGGACGGGCACCCAAGACGGGGCGAACGTCGCAGCAGACATCGACCACCGTCGCGGCCGTAAAGGAGCCAGAGGATGGGTCAGCGGGGGGAGAGGTTGAGGTGGAGGCCCTTGAGGCTGGTGGAGCGCTTGCTGAGGCCGTCGGCGATCTTTCGGAGTTCGGTGGCGGCCGGGGAGTCGGGCTCGGTCAGGACCAGGGGCTTGCCCTCGTCGCCGCCCTCGCGGAGCCGGAGGTCGATCGGGACCTGGCCCAGCAGCGGGACGCGCGACCCCAGCGTGCGGGTCAGCGCGTCGGCGACCGTCTGGCCGCCGCCCTCGCCGAACACCGCGATGCGCTCGTCGCAGTGGGGGCACGGGAGCCAGGCCATGTTCTCGATGACCCCGGCGATCTGCTGGTGCGTCTGCGCGGCGATCGAGCCCGCCCGCTCGGCCACCTCTGCGGCGGCCATCTGCGGCGTCGTCACGACCAGGATCTCCGCCGTCGGCAGCCGCTGCGCCACCGAGATGGCGATGTCGCCGGTGCCCGGGGGCAGGTCGAGGAGGAGTACGTCGAGGTCACCCCAGTAGACGTCGGCCAGGAACTGGTGGAGCGCCCGGTCGAGCATCGGCCCGCGCCAGACCACCGGCGTGTTGCCCTCCGGCTTGAACATCCCGACCGAGATGACCTTGATGTCGTGGGCCATCGGCGGCATGATCATGTCTTCGACCTTGGTGGGCCGCTCGGCGGCGCCCAGCATGCGCGGGATGCTGTGGCCGTAGATGTCGGCGTCGACGATGCCGACCTTCATGCCGTTGGAGGCCATCACGGCGGCCAGGTTGACCGTCACGGACGACTTGCCGACCCCGCCCTTGCCGCTGGCCACCGCGAACACGCGGGTCAGCGAGCCCGGCTGGTTGAACGGGATCTCCTTCTCCGGCCCGCGGTCGCCCCGCAGCTTGGTCTGGAGGGCCTTGCGCTGCTCGGTGCTCATGACGTCGAGCTCGATCTGGACGCCCGTCACCCCGTCCAGCTTGGCGACGGCGTTCGTGACGTCACGGCGGATCGTGTCCTTCAGGGGACACCCCGCCACGGTGAGGAAGACGCCCACGCGCACCACGCCGTCGGGAGCGATATCGATGCTCTTGACCATGTCGAGGTCCGTGATCGGCCGACGGATCTCGGGGTCGATGACGGTGGCGAGGGCGGCCGTCACCTGTTCCTGGGTTAGTGCCATCGAAGTCTCGGCACGAGGGAGTGCCGTCCCTCCTTAGTCGGTATATGTGTGACAGGCGCAGGACGCCAGTGAGGATGCCCCTCCATGGTATGAACCGGAGGCCTCGCTGAGTTAATCCGTACTGTTAGATGTCTGTGCAACAACGTCTTAAGGTTACTCCGTGACTCTTCTGCGCGACGAGGGCCTGACCGCCGAGGAGCTGGCGATCTGGCGGATGTTGCAGCGCGCCCAGGTGCGCATCACCCGCCACCTGGAGGCGGAGCTGCTCGTCGCCCATGACCTGCCGCTGGCCTCATATGAGGTTCTCATGCAGCTGGCCGAGGCGCCGGAGCGGCGGCTGCGCATGAACGACCTCGCCGACCGCGTCCTGCTCTCCCGCAGCGGCCTGACCAGGCTGATCGACCGGTTGCAGCGCGACGGGCTGGTGTCGCGCGAGGCGTGCGCCGACGACGCCCGCGGGTTGTTCGCCGTGCTGACGGACCACGGTGCGGCGCGACTGGCCGAGGCCACGCCGACCTACCTGCGCGGCGTCAGGACCCACTTCCTCGGCCTGCTGGGCGCCGGGGAGCTCTCCCGCATACGGTCGATGGTCGCCAAGCTCGACATCACCGGTGCTCCCTAGACTCCTCCAGGAGCCGCCGCGCGGCGTCAGCGGCGTTCCTTCAGCTCCTCCAGGAGCCGCCCGAGCTCCGCGCGCAGGTAGTCGCGCGTGGCCACCTCGTTCAGCGCCAGCCGCAGCCCCGCGATCTCCCTCGTCAGGTACTCGATCTCGGCCTGGTTGCGGTCGGCGGCCTCACGGTCCTGCTCGTACTGGATGCGGTCGCGGTCGCTCTGCCTGTTCTGGGCGAGCAGGATCAGCGGCGCGGCGTAGCTGGCCTGCAGCGACAGCATCAGTGTGAGGAAGATGAACGGGTACGGGTCGAACTTGAGGTTCGGCGGCGCGACCACGTTCCAGATCACCCAGAGCCCCACGAACACGGTCATGTAGACGATGAACCGCGCGGTGCCGAGGAAGCGGGCGATCTGCTCCGAAAGGCGGCCGAACGCCTCCGGGTCGTAGTGCGGCCGCAACGTGCGGCGCAGGGCCCGCGGCTGGTCCAGTCGTTCAGTCGTCACGGTCGTCGGCCCTCTCGCGCCAGTCCTCGGGAAGCATGTGGTCGAGCACGTCGTCGACCGTCACCGCGCCGACGAGCCGGCCCAGCTCGTCGACGACGGGGGCGGCGACGAGGTTGTAGTTCGCCAGGTAGTAGGCGACCTCGCGGAGGGAGAAGTCCGGCCTGATCGGGTCGATCGACGGGTCGATCACGCCACCGAGCAGGGTGGACGGCGGCTCGCGCAGCAGCCGCTGGAAATGCGAGACGCCCAGGTACGTGCCCGTGGGCGTCTCCGTGGGCGGCCGGCTCACGTAGACCTGGGCGGCGACGGCCGGCGACAGGTCCTGCTGCCTGATGTGGGCGAGTGCCTCGGCCACCGTGGCGGTGGGCGGCAGGATCACCGGCTCGCTGGTCATCACGCCGCCCGCGCTGGTCTCCGGGTATGTCAGCAGGCGCCGGACCGGGGCCGCCTCGTCCGGCTCCATCAGCGCCAGCAGCCTGGTCGCCTGCTCTTCCGGGAGGTCGTGCAGCAGGTCGGCGGCGTCGTCGGGGCCCATCTCCTCCAGCACGTCCGCCGCTCGCTCGGGCTCCAGCGTGCCCAGGATGCTGATCTGGTCGTCCGGAGGCAGCTCCTCCAGTACGTCGGCCAGCCGGACGTCGTTCAGGGCGCGGGCGATCTCGATGCGCCGCTTGCTGGGCAGGTCGTGCAGCGCGCTGGCCATGTCGGCGGCCCGCAGGGACTCGAACGCGGCGATCAGCCGGGCGGCGCCCTGGTCCTTCTGCAGCTTGTCGAACCCGGACACCTCCTCCCAGTCGACGATCCGGGGCTCGCGCCGCCTGCCCTTGTAGAGGGCGACCTTGGTGATCTCCCAGGTGGACGGCTTGACCTCCTCCATGGCCACGTCGTAGACGGTCATGGGTTCGCCCTCGACCTCGACGGCCAGGTCCAGCATCTCGCCGACCACCAGCGTCTCGGTGGCGCGCTGCTCGAACCTGCGCATGTTGAGCCGCCCGGTGAAGACCACGGCTCCCGCCTCGATGCGGCGTACTCGGGTGATGGGAAGGAACACCTTGCGGCGCGGCTGCACCTCCACCACCAGGCCGTGAACGTTTGGCCGGCGGCCGATGCGCAGACCGACCACGACGTCCCTGACCCGGCCGATCTGGTCTCCCGCAGGGTCGAAGACCGGGGTCCCCGCGAGCCGGGCCACGAAGATCTGCACGTGGTCAGGCTAACAGTGCTCATCCATTGCGCCCCCGACGCCTCACATGTCAGTATCCAACGTGCTTAACGGTGATTACTGGCCAGGTGGTGGGCGATGAGGTATGCGGGGCTCGGGCTCGCGTTCGTGTCCTCGTGGTGTTTCGCGTTCTCGGGGCCGATGGCCAAATACCTCATCACGGCCGGGCTGGCGCCGATCGAGGCCGTATGGACGCGGATGGCGGGCGCGGGGATGCTGCTGGTGGTCGTGCTGGCCGTGGTGAAGCCGCGGGCGCTGCGGATCCCCAGATCGAGGCTGCCGTTCTTCGGGCTGTATGCGGTGATGGCGGTGGCGGGGGTGCAGTCGCTGTATTTCGTGGCGATCACCCGGCTGCCGGTGGGGGTCGCGTTGCTGCTGGAGTTCATGGCGCCGGTGATGGTGGTGGCCTGGGTGCGGTTCGTACGGAAGGTACGGCTCGCGCGGGCCGCCTACATCGGGGCGGTCGTGGCCGTCGTGGGCCTCGCGATCGTCGTCGAGGTCTGGCAGGGAATGCGGCTGGACGCGCTGGGCCTGCTGCTCGGACTGCTGGCCGGAGCCTGCTGCGCCGGATATTTCCTCATGAACGATAGCTTCGGCGACGACGTGGACCCGCTCGGCCTGATCGCCTGGGGGATGGCGGGAGCGGCCGTGGTGCTGATCCCGTTCGCCCGGCCGTGGAACATCCCATGGGACGCCTTCACGGCCACGGTCACACCGGACGGCGGCCGGACGCTGCCGGTGCTGGGGGCGTACCTGTGGATGGTGCTGGTCGCGACCGTGATCGCGTACATCCTTGGTGTGAACGCCGTGCGGCGGCTGTCGGCCGCGGTGGGGGCCACGGTCGCCTCGCTGGAGGTGATCGGCGGCGCGCTGGTGGCCTGGGCCCTGGTCGGCGAGACGCTGGGCGTCTTCCAGATCCTGGGGGGCCTGCTCGTGCTGTCCGGCGCGCTACTCGCCCAGACCGCGACCGCGATCGCCCAGCCGTCACCGGCGGTGGACCCCGAAGCGCAGCCCATCGGCGTCAGCGGCCAGGCCTGAGGCGCGGGACTCAGGCGGTAGAGGCGGGCGGGGTGAGGCGCAGGACGGTGGAGTCGCGGGCCCAGCGCTCGGTCAGGTGCTCGCTGTCGCGGGCGTTGAGCCGCTCCTTGGCCAGCGCCGCCACGGCGTCGGCCGCCGCGCCCTGGTCGACGACCGTGACCGCCGCGTCGAACTCCACCAGCCGGGCGCCGTTGTCCTTGCTGCGCAGCGTGACGTGGACTTGGTCGAGCGCCTCGAGGCCGGGCAACTCCTGCTCCTCGCCCCCCGTCACCAGGTAGATCGCCCCTTCGTGCCAGGCGTGCCAGGCCAGGCGCGGGCGGTCGAGCGTGAGCCAGAGGATGCCGGACTTCTTGGCGCCCTCCTCGATGGCCGCGGCGTTCTCGGTCACATCCTCGACTGTAGCCCTCACCGCCACTCGCCGCACTTCGGCCGAGGTCCCTTAGGGGGAGGGGCGGGGACGGCGCTAGCGTGTGCGCATGCGTTCACGTCGTTCGGTGCTCGCCGTGCCAGGCAGCAATCCGCGGTTCCTCGAGAAGGCCCAGACGCTGCCCGTCGACGAGGTCTTCCTGGACCTGGAGGACTCCGTCGCGCCGCTGGCCAAGGAGGAGGCGCGCAAGAACATCGTGACCGCGCTGCGCGAGGGCGACTGGGCCGGCAGGACACGCGTGGTCAGGGTCAACGATCTCACGACGCAGTGGACGTACCGGGACGTGATCGAGGTCGTCGAGGGGGCCGGGGAGTTCCTCGACTGTGTGATGCTGCCCAAGGTGCAGGACCCCACCGAGGTGGTCTGGCTCGACACGCTGCTCACCCAGATCGAGAAGACCATGGGGTACGAGGTCGGCCGCATCGGCATCGAGGCGCAGATCGAGAACGCCCGCGGCCTGGTGAACGCCGACGCCATCGCGGGCTCGTCAAAGCGCCTGGAGACCCTGGTGTTCGGCCCGGCGGACTTCATGGCGTCGATCAACATGCGCACGCTCGTCGTCGGCGAGCAGCCGCCCGGCTACGTCGAGGGCGACGCCTACCACTACATCCTCATGCGCCTGCTCATGGCGGCCAGGATGCACGACCTGCAGGTCATCGACGGCCCTTACCTGCAGATCAAGGACGTGGAGGGCTTCAAGCGGGCCGCCAGGAGGTCGGCCGCGCTCGGGTTCGACGGCAAGTGGGTGCTCCATCCCTCCCAGGTCGACGCGGCCAACGAGGTGTTCTCGCCGTCGCAGGAGGACTATGACCACGCCGAGCTCATCCTGGAGGCGTACGAGTACTACACCTCGGTCGAGAAGCGCGGCGCGGTCATGCTGGGCGACGAGATGATCGACGAGGCCTCGCGCAAGATGGCGCTCGTCGTGGCGGCCAAGGGCCGGGCCGCCGGGCTGAGGCGTACGAAGAGCTTCACACCTTGAGCCCGATGGCGGTGAAGAACCAGAACGACGACGTCAGCCAGATCCCGATCAGCGCGGTGAACGCCAGCCCGCCGAGCACCGGCAGCGTCCAGCCGGGCGCGTCACGCTTGGGCAGCGCCAGCAGCTTCGCGGTGAACACACCGTAGAAGAAGCAGCCGAGCAACGAGTGCGCGAGCACCCGCGGCACGTCGTACTGCAGGCCCAGGGCGTAGAGGCAGTGGAAGGCGACGGGGATCGTGAGCAGGAACGCCAGCCGCCCCGACCAGCGATGCACCGCAGGCGGGATGGTGATCCCGAGTTTGCCCCACATCGACAGGGCCGAGACGACCTGCACGATCGCCAGGACGAACGCGCCCGTCGTCAGCCACGCCTTCATCGGCAGCGCGGCGGAGAACCCGGCCACGCCCACGGCGAACCCGGTGGGCGTGTGCACCCGCCCGTAGACGCCGAGCGCGAGCGCCGCGAGGCCGCCGGCCAGCAGCGGCACGAGGAGCGGGGTCAGGCTGCGTGATGGCTGGGGTACGGCGGTCATTGCATCTCCTCGATGAAGCCGTCCACGTCTTTCGGGTAGAGCGTGGTGCTGTCGACGGTCACGGGCGCCGTGGGCCGGTCGCCCTGCAACTGGGGGATCGGCACCTGCGTGTCGCCCTCGAACGCGGCGCCGACCTGGGTGAAGCCGCCCTTCGGGCTCTTCAGCACGATCCAGCCGGCCCTGAGTTTGGCGCCCCTGACGATCGCGGTGGCCCGGTACAAACCCGAGGGCTTGACCACGGTGGGCGCGACGAAGCTCCACTTCCTGCCCCCGACCGCGACCCAGCCCTTGGCCCGGCCGCCGCCCAGCGCGGCCGTGACCTTTGCGCTGCCTGACCCGGCCAGCCGCAGGTCGCCGTCCGACTCCGTGCCCTTGAACCAGGCCTCGGCCTTGCCGTCGCAGAAGTAGCCGACGGCCTTGCCGTCTCTGATCGAGATCGCGATGAGGCCGCCGTTGCCCTTGACGTAGCCTCCGTAGTCAGCTTTGGGGATCTTCTTCGGCGCCGTTCGCTCAGGCTCAGGCGCGGGCTCGCCTGAGGATGACGGGGCCGCGGTGGTCTCCTCGGCGGAGGGTGCTTCCGCGGCGGTGTCGGCGGCCTCGTTTCTGGCCGCCGGTGTCGCGATGACGCTGGCGACACCCAGCCCCACGGCGAGCACTGCCCCCGCCGTGAGGGTGATGACAGGTCCCAGCCTTGACATGAACTGCTCCCAGGGTCGAAATGTCGTACGACTCCGAGCATCCGCCTAAATGAGAGGACCGTCTGTGAACTATTGCGCACCGGGTGGACAGAATGGATGGGTGCAGGAGAATCAGCCAGGACATCAGCATCCCTACGGCTACGGCACTCAGCCGCCGGTCTACCCGTACCCGCCGCGGTCCTGGTTCCTGCCGACGCCTCGTGGGGTGCGTTACGACCACCTCGCCAGGACCGCCGCCGCGCAGCCGTGGCGGGCGATCGTCGGCACGCTGATCATCGCTGCGGCATTTCTCGTGCTCAGTGCGCTGGCCATCTGGGCCGGCGTGGTGGCGTCGATGTTCCTGGGCATCCCGGCGCCGCTCGAGGCCGAGGGCCGGCTGTTCGGCGATCCGGTGCTCTCGCTGGTCGTGGTCTTGATGTCGCTCGCGCCCATGCTCTTCCTCGTGCAGGGCACGGCGGCGCTCGTCCAGCGCAGGCGCCCCGGAACGCTCTCGTCCGTGGCCGGGCGGCTGCGCTGGTCCTGGCTGCTGAGCTGCCTCGGGCTGGCCGCCCTGGCGCTCGTGCTCGGGCAGGGCACGCAGGCGCTCGTACTGACGCTGTACGGCGAGGACGCCGATCTGTTCGGCTGGGCCGGGTGGTCCGGGTTCCTGCCCGCGCTCATCGTGATAGTGCTGCTGGTGCCGTTCCAGGCGGCCGCCGAGGAGTACGTCTTCCGCGGCTGGTTCATCCAGGCGATGGGGGCGCATCTGCGAAATCCGGCCTGGTCCATCCTGCTCGGGTCCGCGCTGTTCATGTCGTTGCACGGGTATTCGTGGGCCGGGCTGATCGACGTGTTCGGGTTCGGGGTCGTCATGGGCTGGCTGACGGTGCGGACCGGAGGGCTCGAGGCGGGGATCGCGCTGCACGTGCTGAACAACCTGCTGGCCTTCGGGCTCGCCGCCGCGGCGGGCAACCTGGAGGGCGCGCTGAGCCAGGGGAAGGTGCCGGTGCCCTGGCAGGCATTGTCCGGGACAGTGGTGCAACTCGGGGTGTATGCGTTTGGTGTGTTGTATCTAGCCAAAAAGCGGTCAATTAATAATGTTTCAGGATAAATCGGGCGAGAGGTGCCGGGAATCTCGCTAGAGAGGTCTCGCTATTCCGGCTGAGTCATGCTGGTCTGGTTCCTGTGGAACGGACCAGCGGCCTGATTCCACCCGTACGACGAGTTCGACCAATAGGAGGTACGGCGCGTGGCCTCCGGCCCCAGCGAACCGCCTCGGCGACCGCCGGGTGACGACCCGCGTCCTGAGGACGCGTCCGACCCGCGATCTTCGGAAGAGCCGAGGATCAGCCATTCGCCGCCGGGTCCCACCGACGATCGGGCGCGGGGTTTACCGCTGACCTCGCCCTGGGGCATGCCGCCCTTCGCCGCCCCCGTCCCGGAGGACGAGCCGCAGGAGCCGCCCAAGGGGCGCAGGCCGTACAGCTCGCCGACGGCAGAGCCCGAGGCCGAGCCGCGCCGCCGCCCCCGCCGCATCGTCAACCGTCCCGACAAGCTCGTGGCCGGCGCCCCGGTCCATCCCCCTCAGGAAACGGTCCGCCCCGACGAGCCGCAGGCCGAGGCCGCGCCTTCCCCCGAGCCCGAGGAACGGGAGCCCGCACCCCGGCGGGAGCCCCCGTACCGGCTGGTGTATCCGGTCGAGCAGCAGGAGGCGGCTCCTGAGCAGGACGAGGAGCCGGACGAGCCCGAACAGCGGGACGACGAGGACGGCGAGCCCGAGGTACGGCGGGTCGGGCGGCCGCCCGCCGGCCGTCCCACGCGGCCCGACCTGCTCGTCGCCACCGGCCCGCCGCGCCCCCAAGGCTCGAGCGGCAGGCACCACAGAGGCCCGGCCCCGGCCGCCGTCCGCAGGTCCAGCCCCGTACGCCACCGCAGCAGGGCCGTCCCCGTCGTCCTGTCGCTGGCCGTGGCGGTCCTGGTGGCCGCGGGCGTGGTCGTCTGGCAGTGGAGCGATGACGAGGCCCCCGGCCTGCGGCTGGAGGCGGGCACGGGGCGGTCGGGAGACGAGCTGTTCACCGTCCCCGCGGCCGGTGACGGCGCCAACCAGAAGCTCAACGACATGACCTCCGTCGGCCGCGCGGTGGTGGCGGTCGGCAGCGACACGACGAGCCCCACACCGCGCCCGCTCTTCCTGTTCTCACCGGACGGCGGCAAGAACTGGCAGCTCGGCCAGGTCAACGGCGCCTCCACCCCCACGGTCCAGCGAGTCGTCGGCGGCAACGGGCGCTGGCTGGCCGCCGGTGGAGACGGCGTGTCCGAACGCGGCCTTTGGACCAGCACCGACGGGTTCAGCTGGACGGCCGTGGAGGAGTCCGGGCTGGCCGCGTTCAGGGCCGGTGACCAGATTCACGACATCGCCAGGACGGCGTCCGGGTTCGTGGCGGTGGGACGTACGACGGGAGACGACGGCGGGACGGGCCCGGCGGCGTGGCGCTCCGCCGACGGCCGGGCCTGGGAGCGGATCGAGACCAGAGAGCTTGAGGTACGCGAGATCAAGGCGGTCGTCGCCAAGGGCGACACGGTCGTGGCCATCGGGGCCCCCGCGGTCGGCGAGGGATCGCGGGTGCTCCGTTCGGCCGACGGCGGGCGCGACTGGCAGGCGACCGGCTTCCTGCTCTCAGAGGCCACGCCGCGTACCGGGACGCTGGCCGTGCTGCCCAAGGGGTTCGTGCTGGCGCCGTGGCGGCAGCGCACGATCACGGGTGACGTGCGCGTCTACTGCTCCCCGACCGGGGCACAGTGGTCGCAGTGCGGCTCCATCGGCGGTCTGAGCGGCGAGAGCGCCGGCGTCGAGTCGCTGATCTCCTATCCGACGGGCGTCGCGGCGATCTCGCAGGGCAGCCTCGGCCGGTACTCCGTGCTGACCAGCGCCGACGGACGCCAGTGGGCCAAGCGGGCCGACCTCGGCAACCTGCCGGGCGCGACGCTGCGCGGGTTCACGATCTCCGACGGCGGAACCCTGTTCGCGGGCGGTGACCAGGCGGCCTCCGACGTCGACAACCAGCTCGTGCTCATGACCGCGCCGCCGCGTGGCAACGCCTCGCGGGTGCAGCTGGGCCAGGTCGAGGGCCTGACCAGGATCGCGCGCGAGACCACAGCGCTGGCCGGCTTCGCAGGCAGGTACGTCGCCGTCGGCTCGGCCTCCGGCGACGCGGGCCTGTGGACGATCAGGGACTGGCAGAGCTGGAAGTCCATGAGCCTCGGCGGCCCCGGCCGGCAGATACTCCAGGACGTCGCACACGGCGGCCGCGGCTGGCTCGCCGTCGGCGCCACCGAGACGAACGTGGCCGTCACCGACCCCCTCCTCGTCACCTCCGACGACGGCGAGAGCTGGAGGAAGGTGAACGTCACCGGTGACCTGGCCCGCAACCCGAACGACCCCTACCTGGAGACCCACGTGGTGACGGCGGGCAAGAAGGGGTACGTGCTGGCGGGCGAGTCCAGGGACCAGGCGGGCACGTCCGGCGCCGCCATGTGGTTCACGCCTGACCTGCGCAAGTTCACCAGGTCGAAGAAGCTGCCGCAGGGCGGCTCCGGGGTGCGGATCTACGACGCCGTCGCCGGCGGGGACGGCTACGTGGCGGTGGGCGGCTCGGGCGGCGCCGACCAGGAGAGCAGCGTGGTCTGGTACTCCCCGGACGGCGTGAACTGGAGCTCGCGCAAGCGCGTGACCCCGCCGGACGCCACCTCGGCCGGGCTTCGACGGATCACGACTTATCAGGACAAGCTGGTGGCCATCGGCACGGCCGTGACGGGCGGCTCACGGCGCGCCTTCGCGGCCGTCTCGGACGACGACGGAGCTAGCTGGCAGACGGCCTGGCTGCCCGCTGAGCAGGCGGCGGCGGTGTACGACCTGGCCTCGGCGGAGGAGGGTCTGGTGGCGGTGGGCTGGCACGGCGTTCCCGGCGAGGGCGACAGCGCGGCCTGGACCTCGCAGGACGGCCTGTCGTGGAACCGCATGGCGCTGACGAAGGACCGGCTGGCCGGGCAGGGGGCGCAGTGGCTGTCGGCCGTGGCGGTTTCGGGCTCGGAGGTCGTGGCGCTCGGCCGGTCCACGACGTACAACGCCGATCACCTGATCCTGTGGATCTCCAGCCTCACTTCGAACAGGTAGGGAGGCGCGGTTTCGGCGGGGGCGTTTCAGCGGGGCAGCACGCCCCACGCGGTCAGCGACTCGAGGAGCCCCTCGGAGAGCGGCAGCCGTACCAGCTCGTCCATGTCGCACCAGCGCACGTCGGCGGCGTCGTCCCCGGCCGCCAGCACGCCTCCCGACACGCCGGCCAGGTAGTCGCGGATCACGTACGTGACTCCGCCGGGGCCCGGGCGGTCCACGGTGCCGGCGAGGCGGCCCACCTCCACGTGCAGCCCGGTCTCCTCCAGGACCTCGCGGCGGAGCCCGGCGGCGTCCGTCTCGCCGGGCTCCAACCTGCCGCCGGGGATGGACCACAGCCCCATGCCCGGTGGATGTCCCCGCTTGATCAGGAGGAGCCGGTCAGAAGCGTCGAAAATAATCGCGCCGACACAATTTACGCGCACATGACCAAGATTACGACGGGATAACGAGAAGCGCCCTTGACGGGCCGGTGCCGGAGAAAGCACCGTGGGTAGTTGTGAGAGCGGCTCCAACCTGTCCGCGGTGCTTTGGCCCGCTTCACGGGCCGAGTGCGTGGTCGAGCGCGTTTCGATGTGGCACGCACGGCGATGTCCTGCCGTATCAGCCTCCATGGCCGCCGACCAGTGCGGCGCTGGAGGCCATGCGCAAGAGCGCCGTGGTGCCCGTGTGGCTGCCCTGGCCGTTGCCCGCAGGCTGGCTGGTGACCGGTTTCGGCGAGGTGGGCGACCAGCGCACCGGTGCCCGCGCCAGCGTGGTCGCGCTGACGGGGCCGTCGCTCATGGAAGGTCCCGCCGATCTGCTCGTCATCGCGGAGGAACCGGGCATCGGGCTCGGCGCGGCGTTCGCGGGGCTCGACGGCCCCGACCCGGGTGAGGGCTTCGACTCGGGGCCGCCGAACGCCAAGATCGACGTGCTCGGGCATCCGACCGCGCTCTGGTGCGTGGGCGCCGCGGACGACCGGGCCGTCTACGCGGGCGAGGCGCTGGGCAACTGGTTGTGGGCCATCGCCTGGCCCGCCGATGCCGGCTGCATGATCGCACTCGCCGAGCTGTCGCTGCTCGACGCGCGGGATCACGACCTGGATGTCCCGTTCGGCGCATTCTCGCCGAGACTCGAGGACTGAGCTCGATTCGCGCTCTGAGTCAGACGGACTAAAGTTCGGAAGCGTGACAGCGCGTATCGAGCGAGTGGTGACCGAGGGCGTCGTCGATATCGACGGCACCGAGCACAAGGTCGAGAACAACACCTGGATCATCGGCGACGACGACGAAGTGATCGTCATCGACGCGGCGCGTGACGCCGAGAAGATCCTCGAGCAGGTCGGCGAGCGGGAAGTGCTCGCCGTCATCTGCACGGCAGGGCTGCCCGACCACGTCGGGGCCGCCATCGAGGTGGCCAGCAGAGACGAGGCCATCGTCGCCCTGCATCCCAAGGACAAGCCCCTGTGGCGGGAGACCTGGCGCGAGACCTGGCCCGACATCGACATGGAGGACGACGGCATCTTCGAGGTGGCCGACGTCCAGCTCGATGTCCTGGAGACGCCCGGCATCACGCCCGGCGGCGTCTCGCTCTACTGCGAGGGGCTCGGGGCCGTGTTCACCGGCAAGGCCCTGCAGGCCGACGGCCCCGGCAAACTGGGCGGCGAATACCCCGCCCTGGCCGACCAGCTGACCTCGATCGGCGGGCGGCTGTTCACGCTGCCCGGCGACACGCGGGTGCTGGCCGCCCACGGCGACGAGGTCACGATCGGCGACCTGGAGCCGCACTTCGACGGCTGGGTGTCGGGCTCGCTGACCCGTGACGACCCCGATGTCGATGGCTCGCTCACCGACGGCACCAAGATCTCCGGGATCAAGCTCGACCCGGACGACGACTAGGGTGAGGGAGCGCCGTCGCCTGGACTCCGCAACGGATCCCAGCGACCGAGCCGCCTCCACGGGGTGGAGGCCATGAACGCGGTGCAGGGCCAGCTTCCGCTGGATGGGATGCCGCGGCGGCTCTATTCGTGCACGCCGTCGCGATTGAACGCCTGGCTCGACTGCCGGCGCCGCTACCGGTTCAGCTACCTGGACCGGCCGCAGCCGTCCAAGGGGCCCGCCTGGGCGCACAACAGCGTCGGGGCGAGCGTGCACAACGCGCTGGCGGGGTGGTGGCGGGAGCCGTACGAGCGCAGGACCCCGCTGACGGCCGCCATCCTGCTCACGAACGGATGGATCACGGAGGGCTTCAGGGACGCCGAGCAGTCGGGGCACTGGCTGGGCCGCGCCCGCGACCTCGTCTCCGGATATGTCGCGACATTAGACCCCAGTGACGACCCTGTGGGCGTCGAGCGCACGGTCGCCACCCGCACCAAGGTCATCGCCGTGTCCGGCCGCATCGACCGCCTCGACCGGCGCGGGGACGAGCTGGTCGTGGTCGACTACAAGACCGGCCGCCGCCCGCTCACCCAGGACGACGCCCGCTCGTCGCTCGCCCTGGCCGTGTACGCGGTCGCCGCCTCCACGATGATGCGCACGCCCTGCCTTTCGGTCGAGCTCCACCACCTGCCCACCGGCGAGATCGTGGAGTGGCGGCACACCGAGGAGTCGCTCGCCCGTCATCTGCGGCGCGCGGAGGAGCTCGCGACCGAGGCGTCGGCAGCGGACGAACGCTATCGCGCCGTCATCGGCCCACCCGCCAAGGGCTCCGCAACCTCGCGCTCGGGACGGGGAGCGGCCACGCCGGGGGCCTCTGCCTCGCGCTCAGAGCCGGGCACCTCCGCGCCGGGGGCCTCTGCCTCGCGCTCAGGACCGGGCACCTCCGCGCCGGGGGAGCGGCAGTCCGTCGGGCCGGCGGTGGTGCCGGACGAGATCGACGAGCTGTTCGCGCCCAGTCCTGGGCCGATCTGCTCCTGGTGCGACTTCCGCCGCCACTGCCCCGAGGGCCAGGCCGCCGCCCCTGACCGCCGCCCATGGGACGCTCTCGCCGAGTAACGCCCGGCGGGAGTGCCCGCACACATCGCGGGGCCTGCTCGTCCTCCCCATGGCCGGGCCAGCGATCGTCATGACGCCGATCGCGGTGGCGCCGGTCGGCCGGGCGGGGATGCGGAAGTGCTGGTGGCGAGCGCGACGCTGCTGCCCGGCGGCTCCAGAGTGGGACCCGTCTGGCTGGTGCTGGTGGCCGGGTCGCTCCTGCCGGTCAGGCGGCCAGTGCCGTCGGCCAGCGGCGGGGATCGGTCAGCCCCTTGAGGCCCTTGCTCACGTCGTAACCCGCCGCGCCGAGCCGCTCCCTGGACGCCTGCAGCATCACCCTCGTGGCCGGCATGAACGCGCGGTCGTGCACCGGCTCCGGCAGCGAGTTCAGGCCCAGCCTGAACGCCTTCAGCGCGGCCCTGACGGTCGGGCGAGGCACCTCCGGCAGCGCCGCGTACATCCGCCGGGCCCACTCCGGCAGCGTGTAGTAGCACAGCGCGCCGAACGGGAAATAGGCGGGCTTGCCGGGTGACAGCAGCCTGAGCTCGTGCGGGAGCCTCGGCCACATCAGGAACCGCACGGTCGAGGCCGCCTCCTCCGTCACGCGCAGGCTGGGGCGTACCCGCTTGAAGTAGGCGTCCATCTCCGCGCACGAGCCGGGCACGTCGTCGAGGTGCAGGCCGACGTACGTGGCGCTCTTGCGCTGCTCGTACAGGTAGCGGTCGGCCTGGCGCTCGGTGAGGCCGAGCCCGCCGAGCCTGGCCACCTCCAGGTACGACGACACCTCCGCGCAGTGCACCCACAGCAGCAGCTCGGGGTCGTCCACCCGATGTGTCCTGCCGGTGCCGGGATCCTGGATGCGCAGCGCCTTGTGGATGCCGCGCACCCGCCGGCCGATCTCGTCCGCCTCCGCCGGGCTGCCGAACGTCACCCGTCCCACGAAGTCGGCCGTGCGGCGCAGCCGTCCGAACGGGTCCTCCTGGAAGTTGGAGTTCTGCCAGACGCCGCGCATGGCCAGCGGATGCAGCGCCTGCAGCATGAGACCGCGTACGCCGCCCACCCACATCGAACGGTCGAGATGCACCTGCCATGTCACGCTCTGCGGCGGCTGGACGACGATGTCTTCGATGTTCGCCATAGTAAGTAGAGAATTACATGACATTGGACCTTGTGTCCAAGTAGTGCTTCTCGGCCGCGTTCCAGAACCGCACCAGCGCCGCCGCCGTCGTCTCCGGCGCCTCGACGGCCGGGGAGTGGACGGCGCCGGGCACCACCACGCACTCGGCGCCCAGCCTGGCCGCCATCTCCGACTGCGCCTCGGGCGGCCACCCGTCGTCGTGCTCGCCGTACAGCACGAGCGTGGGCACCTCGATCTCACGCAGCTCGTCGGTGCGGTCGTACATGCTCAGCACCTGCTCGGCCATGCACGCCAGCCCGGTCGGCGAGTTGGTGAGCAGGCGCCTGCGCAGGAACGCCAGGATCTCGTCGGACACGTCGCCTGCCAGCGCCTCGGGCTCGAGCCTGTGGTGCCACACGTGCTCCAGGCCGAACGCCTGCACCTCTTCCATGAGCTTCTTGCCGTTGATCGCCCGCCTGCCCTCGATGGCCGCAGGCCCCGACCCCATCAGCGTGAAGGACGCGAAATGTGTGCGCCCGTCGATCACGGCCTCCCTGGCCACCAGGCCGCCGAACGAGTGGCCCACCAGGTGAACGGGGTCTCCGCCGCCGATGACCTGGGCGAGAGCGTCGACGTCGGCGCCGAGAGCGGGGCAGGTGTAGGCCGCCGGGTCGTCGGGGCCCAGCGTCTCGTACTGGCCGCGCTGGTCGATGGCCACCACCCTGCGCCCCGACTGGGCCAAGGTCATCAGGACCGCGATGAAGTCCTCCTTGCTGCCCGTCAGGCCGGGGACCAGGAGCGCAGGCCAGCGCTCAACCACACCACTGACCGGTCGCGCGTCCAGGGCCGCGAACGTGCCCTGCGGCGTTTCGATCTTCTGTGGTGCGACGCCAGGAGGCAGGTCGAGGAATCGCGGCGTACTCACGTGGGGCAACAATACCCAGAGGTCAGCGCCTCGACACAGTCGAGGGCACTACGTGCGTGAAAGGGCGCGCACCCCGGCGGGGTGCGCGCCCTTTCAGATGATGGTGCTCAGCCGGCGCGGCGGCGGTTGCCGCCTCCGCCCCGGGACTGGCGGCGCTGCTGCTTGCGCTCGGTGGCTGCGGACGGGGCGATGTCGTCGTCGTCCGTGGCCAGGTCGGGAGACTGGAAGATCACCGTGAACGGGTTCGGCGGGACGATCCGCTCCGGCTCCTTGCGCACCGGCGGGGGCGGGGTCGAGAGGAAGGACGGCTCCGGCTCCACGACGGCCGCGGGCTTCGCGACAGGCGTGGGCTCCACGACTGCCGCGGGTTCCACGACGGTCTCGGGCTCGACGGCCTTGGCGGCGGTACGGCGGGAGCGGGTGCGCTTCACCGGCACCTCCTCCTCGGCCTCCGGAGCGTCGTCAGCGATCCGGCGCGACCTGGTGGCCTTGACCGGCGCCTCGGGGGCGTCGGCGAGCGCCTGCTCGATGGCAGAGGAAGCCGCCCCCCTCCGCGTACGCGTCCGCTTCGTCTCGGCGGCCGCCTCGATCTCGTCCGTTGAGAAGATCGCGGGCGTCTCTTCCGCCTTGGCATCCACGAGCTCGACCTCCGGAGTCTCGACGGCTGCGGTCTCCGCCAACTCCCTCCCGCCACGGGTGCGGCGGCGCTGGCGTGGCGTACGGGCGGCAGGGCGCTCCTCACGCTCGTCGCGGCGACGGCCGCCACGACCGCGAACCCTGCCGGTCTCCCCGAGATCCTCGATGCGCTCCGCGGACAGCCCGGCGCGCGAACGCTGCGCGTGGGGCAGGACGCCCTTGGTGCCTTCGGGGATGTTCAGCTCGGAGTAGACGTGGGGTGAGGTGGAGTAGGTCTCCTCGGGCTCGGCGAAGTCGAGCCCGAGCATCTGGTTGATCATCTTCCAGCGGGTCAGCTCCTCCCACTCCACGAACGTGACCGCGATGCCCGTGCGTCCGGCCCGGCCGGTGCGGCCGATGCGGTGCACGTACGTCTTGTCGTCCGTGGGGCAGTCGTAGTTGACCACGTGGGTGACGTCGTCGATGTCGATGCCGCGGGCCGCCACGTCGGTGGCCACCAGCACGTCGATCTTGCCGTTGCGGAACGCGCGCAGCGCCTGCTCGCGCTGGCCCTGGCCGAGGTCGCCGTGCACGGCCGCGACGGCGAAGCCACGGGTGTCGAGCTGCTCCGCGACCATGTCGCAGGCCCGCTTGGTCTCACAGAAGACCATGGTGAGCCCGCGGCCGTCGGCCTGCAGCAGCCGCGCGACGATCTCGATCTTGTCCATCCGGTGCGCGCGCCACACGAGCTGGCGAACCTGCGGCGTGGTCTCGCCCTCGCCGCTTTCGTGCTCGGCGCGTACGTGCGTCGGACGGTTGAGGTATTTCCGCGACAACGCGACGATCTCGCCCGGCATGGTCGCCGAGAACAGCATCGTCTGCCGCTGTGCGGGGATCAGCTTGAAGATCCGCTCGATGTCGGGCAGGAAGCCGAGGTCGAGCATGCGGTCGGCCTCGTCGAGCACGAGACTGGTGACCTGGCTCAGGTCGAGGTGCTTCTGCTTGACCAGGTCGAGCAGGCGGCCGGGGGTGCCGACGATGACGTCGACGCC
Source organism: Nonomuraea sp. CA-141351 (assembly GCF_050944675.1). NCBI lineage: Bacteria > Bacillati > Actinomycetota > Actinomycetes > Streptosporangiales > Streptosporangiaceae > Nonomuraea > Nonomuraea sp. CA-141351. The sequence goes on along the minus strand of NZ_CP191982.1, from coordinate 11,087,876 downwards.
GGCCTTGAGCGCCTCGATCTGTGGCTCGTACGCGCGCCCGCCGTACACGGTCAGGACCCGGGAGCCGAGCTTGCCCGCGGCGGTGACGAGGTCCTCACTCACCTGCACGGCCAGCTCGCGGGTTGGCACGACAACGAGCCCGCGGGGCTTCTTGCGGTTTTTGCGCGGCTTGCCGATGCTCTGGAGCATGGCGATGCCGAACGCGTAGGTCTTGCCCGTGCCCGTGCGCGCCTGGCCGATCAGGTCCTGGCCGGTCAGGGCGAGCGGGAGAGCCATCTCCTGGATGGGGAACGGTGTGACGATGCCCTCGGTCTCGAGGGCATCGGCGATCTCTGGTGTGACTCCGAGGTCTCGGAAAGTCGTCAGCGTGGCCTGCCTCAGTTCTCAAATGAAGGCGGGCCTGCCGGGACCGACGGGCGGAAACAGCCCCCCGTTACGTGGGTCCTCGCGGTAGAGCCAGCCCTCTCGCGTCATCAGCGACCGCGTCACCCGGAGTGGGGGTATCCGGGGGAATCCCCCGAACTTACACAGTGCGGTCGCACTTTCACAGAGCAGTGTACTCGATACCACAACGCTGGCCGAGCTTCAGTATGTTCCCGCAGATTTCCCGAAGTACGCTGCCTTTCATGAAGGAGTCTCCAGGAGTCGTCGACCTTCTCGGTGTGCTCGCCTATGCGGAGCTCAGCGCGTACGCGCGGATGACGGAGGACGCCGCCACGCTGGCGCCCACTCTAGCCGACCGCGCTGCGCTGAGTGAGCTGGCCGTGACCGAGTACGCCCATTTCCGCCTGCTGCGCGACCGGCTGGCCGAGCTCGGGGCCGATCCCGATGAGGCGATGGCGCCGTTCGTCGACGCGCTGGACGCCTGGCACGCGCAGACCAAGCCGGCCGACTGGCTGCAGGCGCTGGTCAAGACGTATGTGGGGGACGCCATCGCGCTCGACTTCTACCGTGAGGCGGCCAGGCACCTCGATGCCTCGATCGCCGAACTGGTGGACGAGGTGCTGGTGGACGAGGGGCGCTCGCAGTTCGCGGTCGAGCGGGTCAGGGCCGGGATCGAGGCCGCGCCCGTGGAGGCCGGGCGGCTGGCGCTGTGGGCGCGGCGGCTCGTGGGCGAGGCGCTCAGCCAAGGACAGCAGGTGGCCTCGGCCCGGCCCGAGCTGGCGCTGCTGCTGGTGTCGGAGGACGGCGCCGCCGATATTTCCCGACTTTTCGCGACATTGACGGAGGCGCACAACAAGCGCATGGCCGCCATGGGCCTCTGATCGACGCGGCCGCTCGAGGAGACGGGTCTGCCCATCGAGCGGCGCGGGGGCGCGGAACGGTTGTACCGTGCCAGACATGAGGGCCTCGCGCCGCTACGGCAGTTCCTTGACGACAAGATGTACGCCGAACCGCTGGACTTCACGCCCGGTGCTGCGGAGGGAGAGCGCGGCCTGTCCGGCCGCCGTGCCGAGGCGGCACTCCGCTCTCCACCCGCGTCCACCCCGCGCCTGCCTCTTCGGGACTCCCCACTAACCAACCCTCCGGTCCGCAAGGGCGCGCCGTTCAGCGCAGGGCGGCCGCCCTGCGGCCACCCGCTTGTGCGTGGGGCCGCAGAGATTGTTGCCGGCGGGGCCGTCCAGTGACCTACGCCAGGCGATGAGCGGTGCGCGGGTGCCGGCGAGGGCGGGATCGGCGCAGCCCGTCGACAAGCAAGGGGTACGGCGAAGCTTGCCGTACCCCTTGGTCATAAGCCCTTAGAGAGTGCCGCCGAACCCGACGGGCCTGGCGTCGTCCTCACCGATCTCGACGAAGCCGAGCGAGGCCACCGGCACGACGACCCGCCTGCCCTTGACGTCGGTCAGGGCGAGCACGCCACGCTCGACCGACAACGCGTTTCTGATCTCCTCTTCGACCTCCTCGGCCGTGAGGTCGGTCTCGACAATGAGTTCGCGGTGTACGGAGCGTACGCCGATCTTGATTTCCATCGTGGCTCCTTAGTCGACGGGCCAGCTCACTCCCATCGTGGCGGCTCGAAGCCGCGAACGGCGCAAATGATCGCGGCAAGCGAACGGGTTATGCCGTACGCGGAAAACCGCTGATGCCGCGCCAGGCCAGCCGCGCCATGAGCTGCTCCGCCGCGTCCTTCGGAATCGAGCCGTGCGTGGTCACCCAGTAACGGGCGCTCACCTGGGCCATGCCGACCAGGCCCATGCCGAGCAGATGCGCCTCGTCGCTGGTGCACCCGGTGTCCTCCTGGATGACCGCGCTGACCATCTCCGCGCACTCCTGCAGCGAGCGCTCCACGCGCTGCCGCACCGGCGCGACGTTCTGCAGGTCGGACTCGAACACGAGCCGGAACGCCTCGCCCTGCGAGGAGACGAAGTCGAAGAACGCGCTGAACGTGGCCTGCACGCGGAGTTTGTTCTCGTGGGTGGAGGCCAGCGCCTCCCGGCAGCGGTTGACCATGTCGTCGACGTGGAGGTCGAGCAGCGCCAGGTAGAGCTCCAGCTTGCCGGGGAAGTGCTGGTACAGCACGGGCTTGCTGACCCCTGCGCGTTCAGCGATCTCGTCCATGGCGGCCGCGTGATAGCCGTTCTCCACGAACACTTCCTGCGCGGCGCTCAGCAGCTGCCGGCGGCGCGCGAGTCGGGGCAGACGGGTGCCCCGGGGCTTCGCATCCGGGGTTGCGGTCACACGGATCTCCATAGGTCTCTCAGCGGGCTGTGCGGACATCCTACGTGCGGGAAGGCCGCGTGTTCATGGCCTCCCCTTCGCGGAGGCGGGCTCGGTCGCTGGGGAGCCGTCGCCTTCCCTCGTCGCTCTGGTCGCTACGCTCCCTGCGCTCCTCAGTCCAGGCGACGGCGCTACTGCGTCCATGGCCTCCCCTTCGCGGAGGCGGGCTCGGTCGCCGGGGAGCCGCCGCCTTCCCTCGTCGCTCTGGTCGCTGCGCTCCCTGCGCTCCTCAGTCCAGGCGACGGCGCTCCCTCGCGTGTTCATGGCCTCCACTTCGCGGAGGCGGGCTCGGTCGCCGGGGAGCCGTCGCCTTCCCTCGTCGCTCTGGTCGCTGCGCTCCCGCCACTCCTCAGTCCAGGCGACGGCGCTCCCTCGCCGTTTCATGGCCTCACTCCGTGAGGTCGCTCGGTCGCCCAGGTGCCGAGTCGTCGCGGAGCCGTACTCAGCGATATTCGTCGTCGTCGAGGTCCACCACGCGGTGCTGATCGGCCGCGTCGGCGGGATCGACGTCGAGCGGCAGCTCGAAGCGCAGCCTGCCGGCACTCTGGCGTATCTCGTGATGCTGATCGGCTGCGTCGGCCTCGGGCGTCTCGATCGACAGCTCTTCCTCCTCTTCGACGTCGTACGAGAGCTCGTCCCCGCGTATGTCCATCTCCGACATCTTCTGGTCCCCCTTAAGGTGCGGACGGAACCAGCCTACGCCCGGCTGAAAAGGTCGCCGTGCTTCTCCACTCTGGCGAGTACAGCCGGCGCCGTGAACACCAGCTCCTCGGGCCGTTCGCAGCTCTCGACCTCCTTCCACAACAGCGGTGTCGAGACGGTCGGCTGCTCCCTGGCCCGCAGCGAGTACGGCGCCACGGTGGTCTTGGCAGGGTTGTTCTGGCTCCAGTCGATGAAGACCTTCCCAGGTCTGGCCTTCTTCGTCATCACGCTGACCACCTGTTCGGGATGCTCTTTCTCCAGAAGCCGAGCCAGTCTCCTGGCGTAGTCGGAGGGCTCCTCGCGGCAGTCCCAGTCGGCGTACAGCTGCATGCCCTTGCTCCCGCTGGTCTTCGGCCTCGCGGTGAGCCCCTCGCTCTTCAGCACCTCGCGCAGCATGAGCGCGACCTCGCAACACTCGACGATGGTCGCGGGCGCGCCGGGGTCGAGGTCGAACACGAGCGTGTCGGGCGCCAGCGGCTCGCCGTCCTCGTCGACGCGCCACTGGGGCACGTGCAGCTCGAGCGCGGCGAGGTTGGCGTAGTAGACGAGCGTGGGCAGATCGTCGACGACGGCGAAGTCGATGGTCTCGCGGTTCTTGGTGCTGCCGGGGGCGGGCAGGGTGACCCGCCGCACCCAGGAGGGGGTGTGGTCGGGGGCGTTCTTCTCGAAGAAGGACTGGCCGTTGACGCCGTTCGGGTAGCGCTTGACGGTGAGGGGCCTGCCCTGGAGGTGGGGGAGGAGCACGGGGGCGACACGGCTGTAGTAGTCGATGACCTCCGCCTTGGTGAAGCCGTACTCCGGGTAGAGGACCTTGTCCAGGTTGCTCAGCGTCAGCTCGCGCCCGTCGACCTTGACCGGCACCTTCATAGCCTCACCTCCGAGGGGAGCTTGTCGGGCCGCAGTCCGCGCCACACGGGGTGCCGCAGCCGCTGTTCGTCGGTCCACATCGTGTAGGCCACCTCCCCGACCAGTTCCGGCCTAACCCACCGGTTCCGCCACGGAACCTCGTTGCAGAACGGGCTGCGCGGGATCTCCAGAGGCCGCATCCGCTGGTAGAGCTCATCGAGCACGGCGTCGGTGAACCCGGTGCCCACGTGCCCCACGTACGTGAACCCCTGATCGGTGAACACCCCCATCACGAGCGACCCGACCCCACCCGCCCGGCGCCCCTTGCCCGGCTTCCAGCCGCCGATCACGACCTCCCTGGTGATCAGATTCTTGACCTTGATCCACCAGGGGGAGCGCGTGCCCGCGCGATAGGGCGAGTCCAGCCGCTTGGCGACCACACCCTCGAGCCCCTGCTCGTGCGTGGCCGTGAGCAGGTCGGAGTCGCCGGGGAAGTACGGGGGAGCGCCGACGTCCAGCTCGTCGAGCAATGCCCGCCGGTCCCGGTAGGGCAGGTCGAACAGCGGCGTGCCGTCGAGGTAGAGCAGGTCGAACGGCATGTACGTAATGGGGTACAGCTCCAGCATCATCGGCTCGGGATCGGTCAGGTGCATCCTGTGCTGCAACCGCTCGAAGCTGGGCCTGCCGCGCGAGTCCAGCGCGACGACCTCGCCGTCGATGATCGCGTTCTTAACCCCGAACCCCGAGATTTCCGGATACCGCCGTGTGTACTCCACCCCATGTCTACCCGTCACCCTCAGCCCGTCGTCAAGGTGGACGATGGCGCGGATGCCGTCCCATTTGACCTCCAGCCCATACCGCTCGCGGTCGGAGGGTAGTACCCCAGGTACGGCCAGCATCGGTTCGACCGGGTATGGCATTGGTTGCCCCATGACGGGTATGTGCCCCATGGCGGACTCATTGAGAGCTGAGGAGTGACCATGCGCAGCATCTGGAAAGGTGCGATCTCCTTCGGGCTGGTCACGATCCCCGTCAAGCTCTACTCCGCGACCGAGCAGAAGGACGTGACGTTCCACCAGGTGCACCGCGAGGACGGCGGCCGGATTCGCTACAAGCGCGTGTGCACGGTGGACGGCGAAGAGGTGCCGTACTCCGACATCGCCAAGGGATACGAACTGGCGTCGGGCGAGATCGTCGTGCTCACCGACGAGGACTTCGAGGGCCTGCCGCTGAGCACGTCACGCAGGATCGACGTCCTCCAGTTCGCCCCGGCCGACCAGATCGACCCGATCTACTTCGCCAAGTCCTACTACCTGGAGCCGGACGCGCAGGGGGCGAAGCCGTACGTACTGTTGCGCAACGCACTGGAGAGCTCGGGCCAGGTGGCGGTGGTCAAGGTGGCGCTGCGCCAGCGCGAGTCCCTGGCCACACTGCGGGTACGGGACGGCGTCTTCGTGCTGGAGACCATGCTCTGGCCCGACGAGATCCGCAAGCCGGACTTCGCCTTCCTGGATGAGGACATCGAGGTACGCTCCCAGGAGCTCAAGATGGCCGAGTCCCTGATCGCCACGATGGAGTCGGACTTCGACCCGAGCGAGTACCACGACGCCTATCGCGAGGCGTTGCAGCAGGTGATCGAGGCGAAGGTGGCAGGCAAGGAAGTCCTTCCTCCCAGGGAGGAAGAGGAGGCCCGCCCGGCGGTGGACCTCATGGCCGCGCTGAGGGCCAGCGTGGAGGCCGCGAAGCGGGAGCGGGAAGCCGGCGAGCCCGCCAAGGCCAAGAAGGCGGCGGGCAAGTCCAAGGACGAAGAGAAGGCCCCCGCGAAGCGCAAGGCCCGCAAGTCCGCCTAAGGCCACCTGCGCCCCCTACGGGCCTGGTTGAGGCCTGGACGGCGGGCAGTCGCCCGCCGCGCCCACCCGCCGCGCGTGGCCCGCCCGGACATCCCTCGATCGCTCCGCCCCGCCATGAGCGGAACACCCATAAGGCGCGTCACGCGCGACGAGGATTCGGTCTGCGCCGTGTGCGGGCGCTTTTCCGCCCGATGAGGGCTCTGTATGAGGTATCTCCCTATGCGCGCCGGTGGTGAGTGCTCAACGCCCAGCCGTCCGCGCCGGCTCTCGCTGAACACTGTCCCTGCTGCAATGCCGCATGAAGTGCGGCGTGCCAATCGGGTACGGCCGCACCACGGCGATCGGCCAAATAGGACATATCGGGATAATTCATAACATGTCACGAGATAAATCTTTAATACGAGCAATAACATGGCTATTGCATAGCAAAATGGGGTGATTCCCGTTTGTACCCCCTCTGTCCCGGTAATGACCTTTACCGGATGACTCTTCAGCAGGCGTCCAAAGGCGTTTTCCGAGTAATCGGGAAACGTCGAGAACGGGGCAACAGATCCTTTAGGGGGAAACCGAAATGCCCAAGCTCAAGACTGTTATGGCGGGCCTCGCCATCGGTACGGCCATGTCCGGTGGCGTGCTCGCGCTGAGCGCGACGACGACCTCGGCCAGCGCCGGCACCGCCGAGGTGACCACCGGCACGTCCGTCCTCACCGGGGGCGGCTGCGGCTGGCGTCGCTGCGGCGGCTGGGGCTGGGGTGGCCGCGGCTGGGGCCGCCGCAACAACCGGACCGACGTCTTCGTCAACAACAACAACATCAACTTCAACCGCGACCACAACACCCACAGGGAGCGGAGGTTCGACCACCACGTGAACAAGTTCTTCCACGACGACGACGACGATGACGACGACTGAGTCGCGGTGACGTGACCGTGTGCTGACAGAGCAGGGATGGGTGCCCTTCCTCATGACCGGTCGTTGTTCGCTCGAAGTGGATTCGGCCGGTGAATGCCCGGCTCTCGGGAGTGGCCCGCGTTTCCTGCGCGGCTGGGCCTGAGATTCGCTCTCCTCGTCTCCACGGAAATTCTGGTGAGGGCTCCACTGGCATCGGCCAGGGGGCCCTCACTCTGCCGTGTCCGGCGAGGTGTTTGCTCGGGCGCCTTTATTGGTGCCGGACGTCGAATGGGGGTGCCTCCGCCGGAAAGCCCGCCTGGGCTCGGCGAGAGGCGGCGGTTATATGCCATGGCCTGTTACTGCTGGGCCATGTGAATGTCTGGTGTCGGGCAAGACTGGACAATGTCGGTTTGCTGACTATTCGGCCGGAAATATGCAGGATACGGATGATTCGCTTAGCGAGCATCCGAGGGCGTTTCCCGATATTCCGGTCGTACTGGATTTGGGGAGCGCCGAGAACGGGGCAATCGATCCTTTAGGGGGGAACCGCAATGCCCAAAACGTTCAAGAATGTTATGGCAGGCCTCGCCATCAGCACGGCACTGGCCGGCGGCGTGGTCGCCGTGGGCGCCACGACGGCCGCGGCCAGCGCCGGCACCGCCACCCAGATCAGCGCCGGTACGTCCGTCCTCACCGGACTGACCGGCTGCCGCCGCTGGCGTCGCTGCGGCGGCTGGGGCGGACGCGGCTGGGGCTGGCGCCGTAACCGTCCCCAGACGATCCGGATCCTCATCCACAACAACAACCAGAACTTCAACGAGAGCCGGAACCGGTTCGATGACCGCCGGTTCGATGACCGCCGGTTCCGGTTCCATGGCTTTGACGACGATGACTTCTAGAGTCGACGTCTCGGTCTGAGCCGGCGGCGCATTTCCCTGCGCCGCTGAGGAGTTCGCCAAGGCGATGAACTCCGGTCGCACGAACGAGTGCCCGTATTCGCAAGGATGTCGTCCTCCGGGCGGAGGACGACATCCATCGGCGAGTACGGGCACTCATCTTTTTGCCCAGCACCCTGGCGCCACGCCTTTCACGGTGTGCCGCCCATGTGGGGACCTGATCGGGTGCCGTCGACCCGTCCCACGCACCCTGATAGTTCAGGTCGATCCGGCCTGCCCGGCCTGGGCGGATCGCATCGTTCCACCCCGTCGGCCTGTGGTCTATCGCGTTGACCCGTGCCGCTCGCCGTCGCTGCGCTCGATGCCCTCCGAGCCCGGGCACATGGGCGGTCGCCCAGCGCCGCCTCAGGCCATCGCGCTGGGAGAGAGAAGGGGCTTTGACGGAGGTGTGCGTCCGGGCGATTAGCCGCGATCGTCGCGTGCTCGCCGACGAGGTCGTCCAGGCCCGTGCACTCCACCGGCGGCGTGGGAGCCGCTGATGCCGGTCGACGCCTCGCGCGTCGCGGCCGGGCGGTGGGAGCCGGCTTCCGGCCACATCGATCACCAGGCCCGGCGCGCCGTCGCGTGCGAGCCTCCGGGCTGATCGCCGCTCGGGGTTGGGCCGGGGTACGTGGGGATGCGGCCGCTTCGGCCTCGGACCGGCGGCGCGGCATGGCCGGTGCGATGGGGAGACGCGGCACGGCCGGCGTGACGGGGGATGAAAGGCGGGGGACAAAAGCCGAGTGCCCGTAATCGCGAGCGGATGTTGATCCGTGCGAATACGGGCACTCGTGTGACCGGAGTCCACCTCGTCGGTGAGCTGCCGGGTGGTGCGGAAAGCGCGCCACAGGCTCAGGCTACGACGTCAGCCCTCAGAGGAGGCCGCCACCGCCGCCGCCACCGCCGCCACCGCCGCCGCCGCCGCCACCGCCGCCACCGCCGCCACCGCCGCCGCCACCGCCGCCGTCGCCGCCGTCGTTATCGTGGTCCTCGTCGTCGAACTTGAACTTTTCGAATTCCTTGTCGAAGTCGTGGAACCTCTGACGCAGGTCGTCGCGGGTGAAGTTCCAGTTTCTGTTGAAGACGTGGACATCCACGCGGTCGTTGCGGTGGTGCCTGCGCCACCAGCCGCCCCCGCCGCAGCGACCCCAGCCGCAACCATGTCCCCCGATGAGGACTGGCGCGCCGGTGCTGACCTGGGCGGTACCGGCGCTGGCCGCGGACGTCGCCGCGCCGGCGGCGAGCGCGCCGCCGGTCAGCGCCGTACCGATGGCGAGGCCCGCCATAACACTTTTGAGCTTGGGCATTGCGTTTTCCTCCTAAAGGATCGATTGCCCCGTTTTCGACATTTCCCGAAAACGGCGTAGCCGGGATGTCGGGAAATGACTCGGAATGGCCGCTGAGTAAAAACCTTCCGTGTTCTGTATATTTCCGGCCGGATAGCCGACAAACCGGAATTATTCAGACTTTCCCGACGGTAGATGTTTCTATGGTCCAGGAAAGGCGGGCCATTCATGGCCGCCATCCCCCCGGCGCGCGGAATAACGAGAAAGGGAACGAGGTTCGCAGTGAGGGCTCCCCGGCCGATGCCGGCGGAGCCCCCACCAGGAATTGTCGAGGAGACGAGGAGGATGCATCTCAGGCCGAACCGCGCAGGAAACGCGGACCGCTCCCGAGAGCCCGTGATTCACCGGCCGAATCCATTTTCTGGAAACAATGACCAACTATGAAGACGGGCACTCATCCCTGTGTCGTCGGCACCCGATCAGTCGTGGTTGTGGTCCTCGTGGTTCTTCTTCTTGAACTCGCGGTGGTCCTTCTCCCGCTCGTCGCGCCTGTCCCTCCTACGGTGGGTGTTCAGGTTGATGTTGTCGTTGTGGACGGTGACGCAGACGTGGCGACGGTTGGACCTCCAGCCGCCCCCGCCCCGACGGCAACCACGGTTGCCGACGCCGTCGGTGCCGTTGTTGAAGCCGCCGTTGGCGAAGAGGAACGGGAAGAACTCCTCGAAGCCTCGGTCGTCATCGTCATCGTCATCGTCGTCGTTGGTGAAGAAGATGGCGTCGTCGTCATCGTCGTCGTCGCCGGTGAGGAAGTTCCCGCCGGTGAACTGGGTGGTGGCGTCTGCGTAGGTGGCGCCCAGGCCGACCACGCCGCCGGTCAGCACCGTGCTGACGGCGAGACCCGCCATAACACTCTTGAGGTTGGGCATTGCGTTTTCCCCCTAAAGGATCTGTTGCCCCGTTCTCGACGTTTTCGGATTCCCTGAAAACAGGTCCCTGGACGGCTGCTGAAGAGTCATCCGCTGAAAGTCATTTCCGAGGCGGTGGGCAGGCAAACAGGAATCACCCTATTTTGCTATGCATTAACACTCTTCTTGCTCGCATTAGACATCTATCCAATGAAATGGCACGATATGTCCGATTTTTCCGCGATGGAAAACGGTCGTAAGTGGCATTGGTCGTCGTGCCGGCCGGACTCCCTATTGGCCGTGCCGGTGTCGCGAGCCGTGATGTCCTCGCTTGCGATGCCGCTCCGAGGTGCGAAGAGTCGCGAACATATTTATTGCCGTGATGCCGGCGCGCGCCGGCGGCGTTTGCATTTCGCCATGGTTGTGAGGGCAGGCATGCTGACGCTCACCGGTGTTGCCGGCTGGATGCGTTATTGCGCCACGGCGGCCATCATTGTCCGGGACGTCGTTCTGTTGTCCCAGAGGATGTCTTCCGCTTGCAGGCGGTGCTCAATGCCCGCGTCTCGACTCGCTCCGCCTTAACGGTGAGTGTCCATGCTGTCACGCTGAGTACCGCTTGGTTGTCATGTTTTCCGGCCTTGACTGCCACAAACGGGGGGCTACAGCTTTTACCTCACTCTTAGTCTGGCATGAGATCCATTAGACATTTTTGAAACTAAATAGGCTGATATGTCCGCATTGATCAGAGCGGGTCCCGTGCGGTGACATCCCTGTCGCGGTCAGAGCGCACACGAAAGGCCGCGAACCCACACGAAGGGTCCGCGGCCGCACTGGTCCGGCTAGCCTCTGCCGCGCTGGTCAACGATCCGCTCGCCGGGCCGGGCTCGGATGTTGGGCCCGGTCCTGACGTGCCGCACCCCGTACTTGCAACGGGGATGGTTGAGGACCGCGGCGTCACTCGCCGCGACCAGCCCTCCTCCTGCGATGGCCGCGGCTGCCAGGGCCGCGGTGATACGGCTGAAGTGAAGAGCATGACGTCCCCCTGTCCGCACTCGGGGGCGTATGCGCCAGATGTCTGCTCTGTAGGGAATTCAGACCCCGCCCAGACCCGATGGTTATCGTTGAGGGAACGAGAAGAGACGTTCGCGAAACGACAAGGGGGACGCATGATGGCGGAGCCGATCCCGCACTGGCCGGGACGCATGATCGGCTCGGTGCACGTCCGATCGACGGGCGAGGGCACGGGCGAGCAGGCCGTCTTCGTGCACGGCCTGGCCGGGTCGGCCACCAACTGGACCGATCTCATGGGCGAGCTCAAAGACACCGTCACCGGCCACGCCCTCGACCTCCCAGGGGCGGGGTTCTCGCCCGCCCCGTCCGACGGCGACTACACCGTCGCCGGCCACGCCAGAGCCGTGACCGAGCTGATGGAGCACACCGGCCCGGCCCACCTGTTCGGCAACTCGCTCGGCGGCGCGATCGCCGTCAGGGTCGCCGCCGGCCGTCCCGACCTGGTCCGCTCACTCACGCTGGTCTCCCCGGCCCTGCCCGACCTGCTCCCCAGGTACGGCCCCGTCCGCATCGCCGCCGCCGCGATCCCCGTGCTCGGCGAATGGGTGGCGAGCCGACTCTCCCTGGTCCCCGCAGAGCAGCGCATCAACGCCTCCATGGCCATGGTCTGGGCCAACGCCAACAGCGTCCATCCCCTCCGCCTGCGCGACGCGATCGACGAGCTCCGCAGACGTGACGACCTTCCACACGCCGGTGAGGCCATGATCGGCTCGGCCAGGGGCATCGTGGCCGAGTACTTCCGCCGCGGCGAGGGCAACCTGTGGCGCCAGGCGGCCAAGGTCAAGGCCCCGACCCTGATCGTGCACGGCAGGCACGACCGTCTCGTCCGGCCCGCCATGGCCGCGAAGGCGTACCGTACGTTCCCGCAGGTCAGGCTCGTGCTGCTGCCGACGGCGGGCCACGTGGCGATGATGGAGATGCCGCAGGTCGTGGCGGCGGAAGCACGCCGTCTGATCGGTGAGACTCGATTGGGGAATGCCCCACTCGCCAGCTAGGTTTCAAGGTGAGATAGGACCCCCTGGAACGGGAGCGTAGAAAGTGTCGTTGCCACCGCTGGTCGAGCCGGCCGCAGAGCTGACCGTCGACGAAGTGCGCCGCTACTCGCGCCACCTGATCATCCCCGATGTGGGCATGGCGGGGCAGAAGCGGCTGAAGAACGCCAAGGTGCTGTGTGTCGGCGCCGGGGGCCTGGGCTCGCCCGCGCTGATGTACCTCGCGGCGGCGGGCGTCGGCACCCTCGGCATCATCGACTTCGACGTGGTCGATGAGTCCAACCTGCAGCGCCAGATCATCCACGGCCAGTCCGACGTGGGCAGGCTGAAGGCCGAGAGCGCCGCGGCGTCAGTCCGCGAGATCAACCCGCTGGTCGATGTCGTCATCCACAACACGGCGTTGACCACGGAAAACGTCATGGAGATCTTCTCCGGCTACGACCTCATCGTCGACGGCACCGACAACTTCGCCACGCGCTACATGGTGAACGACGCGGCGGTGCTGCTGGGCAAGCCGTACGTCTGGGGCTCGATCTACCGCTTCGACGGTCAGGCCAGCGTGTTCTGGGCCGAGCACGGGCCCTGCTACCGCTGCCTCTACCCGGAGCCCCCGCCCCCCGGCATGGTGCCGTCGTGCGCCGAGGGCGGCGTGCTGGGCGTGCTGTGCGCGTCGATCGGCTCCATCCAGGTCAACGAGGCCATCAAGCTGCTGACGGGCATCGGCGACCCGCTGGTCGGGCGGCTGATGATCTACGACGCCCTTGAGATGAAGTACCGCGACGTCAAGGTCCGCAAGGACCCTGAGTGCGTCCTGTGCGGCAAGAACCCGACGGTCACCCAGCTGCTCGACGACTACGAGGCGTTCTGCGGCGCGATCTCCGACGAGGCCGCCGAGGCCGCCACCGGCTCCACGATCACCGCGCTGGAGCTCAAGGGCATGCAGGACCGCGGCGAGAGCATCTTCCTCGTCGACGTCCGCGAGCCGAACGAGTACGAGATCGTCTCCATCCCCGGCGCCACGCTGATCCCCAAGGGCGAGTTCCTCAACGGCTCGGCCCTGGAGAAGCTGCCGCAGGACAAGCGCATCGTGCTCCACTGCAAGTCCGGCGCGCGCTCGGCCGAGGCGCTCGCCGTGGTCAAGAACGCCGGGTTCTCCGACGCCGTCCACGTGGGTGGCGGCGTGCTGAGCTGGATCAAGACGGTAGACCCGAGCCTGCCCGCCTACTAAGGGGTTTCTGGGGATGTTCCCCGGACGTCCCTATTAAGGTCGATGGGGTGAACTCCGCTCGGCCCTGGCCCATTCTCGTGGTGGCCTCCGCGCTGACCCTGGTCTGCGCGGTGGCCGCCGGGGTGGCGGGCAGTGCGGCCGGCGCGGAGCTCACCCGCGGCCCCACCGCGGCGGAGCTGCAGGCGGCGGCCAGGCACGAGGTCGCCGAGCGCTGGCGCACCTGGCCCAGCGGACGTATCTTCCCCGCCACATTGACGTACTCCGCCGAGCAGGGCGGGCAGGAACGTGCCAGCAGGATCGGCATCTCGCCCCAGACCTCCTGCGACTCCGTCGACTCCAAGGCGGTCAGAACGCTGCGCAAGGCCGGCTGCAGGGGCGTGCTCCGGGCCACCTACATCGACGCGCTGCGCGGCGTGCTCGTCACGATCGGCGTGGTGGCCCTGCGCGACGAGCCGGGCGCCGTACGCGCCAAGACCGCCTTCTCCGACAGTGGCAAACCCGTGCCGGGCCTGTATCCGCTGGCCTTCAGCGGCACTGTGGCCGACCGGTTCACCCCTGACGTGCGGCAGACCGGTTCGGTACGGCAGGCCGGGCCGTACCTGGTGCTGACCACGGCGGGCCAGGTGGACGGCCGGCCCGCGAACGCGGCGGACGAACAGCGGCCCGCCATCTTCGCCTTCGCCACCGAGATCGCCGAGCACGTGCTGACCGACCTCAGCACGCCCAGGATGCCCGACTGCACGGCCAAGGAGTGGCAGTGCTGAGCCTGGGCAGTAGGCGGATCATGCTGAGGCAGGGCGCGGCGGTCGCGGCGGCCGCAATGGTGCTGTTCACGGCCGCGCCCGCGTGGGCGGACGACGTGCGCGGCGGTCAGCAGCCGGTCATCAAGACGCTGGAGCTGACCCAGGCCTGGCGCACCAGCAAAGGCCGCGGGGTGACGGTGGCGGTGCTCGACTCCGGCGTCGATCCACGCCATCGCGACCTGGTGCGCTCGGTGCGGGTGGGCAAGGATTTCACCGCGGGCGCGAACCCGCCCGGGATCGCCCCGCTCCGCCTGCACGGCACGTACATGGCCTCTCTGATCGCCGGGCACGGCCACGGACCCGGAGGAAAACTGGGGATCATCGGCGTAGCGCCCGAAGCGGACGTACTGTCAGTAAGGGTCATCCTCGAGGACGAGGAGCCGGGTTTCCGGGAATTCAACTCGGAGGAGCGCTTCGAGAACGTGGTGGCCCGGGGCATTCGCTACGCCGTGGACGAGGGGGCAGACGTGATCAACATGTCGATCTCCAAGGAGCTGGCGACCAGGGAGGAGCGGGCGGCCATCCGCTACGCCATCTCCAAGGGCGTCGTGCTCGTGGCCGCCGCCGGCAACGACGGCGACAGGAAGGTCGACGCGGACTACGCCCCCTACTCCTATCCGGCCGCCTTTCCCGGGGTCGTCTCCGTTGGGGCGACGGACCGGCGGCTGCGGCGGGCCACGTTCTCCAACTGGAACTCCTCCGTGCTGGTGGCCGCGCCGGGCGTGGACATCATGGGCGCGGGCCCAGGCGACGAGTACTGGGTCGGGCGGGGCACCTCGCAGGCAACCGCGCTGGTCTCCGGAGTGGCCGCCCTCATAAAGTCCAAATATCCGGACATGTCGCCGCCGCTGGTCGCCCGCGCCCTGACCGCCAGCGCCACCGACCGGCCGCCGGGAGGATACGACATCGCCACCGGCTTCGGCATCGTGAACGCGGCCAGGGCCCTGTTGGAGGCCGGCAAGCTGGCCGGCTACACCGAGACCGCCGCGGGCGCCCAGGCGCAGGACCCCACCAGGCCGCTGGCGGGCGGGCAATCGGGCGCCATCAAGGTCATCGACAGGGACGAGAAGCGCGTCACGGTCCACGCGGCCATCGCCGCCGCAGCGGCCGTCGGCGCGCTCGCGTCCCTGAGTGTCATATTCATCCTGGTCAGGCGCGTCCGCCGGGCACACAGCTCACAAGGTGCATGATCCGCCTACTAAGGGGGACGAAATAGACAGGCGAGGGAGCGCGTCTCCCCGGCGATCGAGCCGCTTCCATGAAGTGGAGGCCGTCAACACGGATGAAGTCGGGAACGAGGCGGTGTGAGGGCTCGTAGGTCGACGTCAGGGCTACCGCGCGCCGGGGGAGACGCCACGCAGGGACAGAGGAACCCGCTCGGCGCCACCACCGGCCGGCGCTCGCGCGTCCGTGCTTGGCCGGCGGCGAACTCCCGTGCGCGCGCGGCCGTCAGGCAGCGCGTGGAGCTGGAAGGGCTCCAGCAGGGCGTGCGCTACAGGCGCATGTTCGTGACGCTGCTCAGCGTCATCGTGGTCGTGTCGTCCGTGGTCGTGCTGCTCGGCACGGTCGGCCTGTTCGCCGAGACGCGGTCGCGCCCGCTGACCCCCGATGAGCAGAACCAGTACCAGCAGGAGGAGATCGCCAGACGCTGGCAGGCCTGGCCGGCGACGGGGGTCTTCCCCGAAGAGGTGAAGTACCTCGGGCTCGACCGGGCCCAGCAGTACGCCAGGCGCGTGGGCATCGCCCCTGAGACCGAGTGCGGCAAGGGCGTGGACGCCTCCGTCGCCGGGGTGCTGCAGAGCCACGGCTGCGTCACGATGCTGCGGGCGACGTACATCGACCAGACGGCCTCGTTCGTGATCACGGTCGGGGTGGCCGTGCTGAAGGACGAGGCGGCCAGGGTCTCGGCCACCGAGGAGCTCACCCAGGACGACCGCGTGGGCGTGCTGCCCGTCGCCTTCCCCGGCACGGTCACCGAGCGCTTCGGCCCCGACCAGCGCCAGCGCACCGGCTGGGTGGGCGCGGGGCCGTACATCGTGTTCTCGACGGCGGGCTACGCCGACGGGCGGACCAGGGCCGCGATCCCGCCCGAGGAGATCCTGCACAGCGAGCTGTGGCCGGCCGCCAAGTCCGTCGGAAACCAGATCGCCTACTTCCTCGCGGACCCCCCCAAGGTGCCGCCCTGCACCCAGGGGAACGTGTGCTAGCCGGCGTGCGCGCGCTCACCGCCGCGCTGCTCGTGCTGTCAGGGCCTGGTGCCGAACCCGTGAGGGATCAGCAGCAGTGGGTGCTCGACGCGCTCAACGTCGAACAGGCCTGGTCCGTCACCAAAGGCGAGGGCGTCACGGTCGCCGTCGTGGACAGCGGCGTGGACAGCCACATCAAGGAGCTGAAGGGCCGCGTGAGCGCCGGCCCCGACATGACCTCGGGCGCGGTGAGCCGCCAGATGCCGCCGGGCAGGCACGGCACCGCCATGGCCGGTCTGATCGCTGCCTCGGGTGAGGACGACGGGCTGGTCGGCATCGCGCCCAAGGCGCACATCCTGTCGCTGCCCATGGTCACCGACGATGACCCCGAGCTGGGCGTCCCGCCGGTGCAGGACGACGAGCAGATCTCGGAGAGTCCGCTCGCCCGGGCGCTGCGGTACGCGGCCAACCACGGAGCCAAGGTCGTCAGCATGTCCATCGGCTCCTACGGCCCGCTCAGGTCCGAGCGCGAGGCCGTCTCGTACGCGCTCGGCAAGGGCGTCGTCCTGGTCGCCGCCGTGGGCAACGACGGCCTGACCAGCTACGCCAAGCAGAACGGCACCTCCTACTGGAGCTTCCCGGCCGGCTACCCGGGGGTCATCGGCGTGGCGGCCACCGACAAGCAGGGCAAGCGGGCCACGTTCAGCAGCGACAACCTCTCCGTGCTGGTCGCGGCGCCCGGCGTGGGCGTGCCCGTGGTCAAGCGCAAGAGTGGCTACGAGCTGTCGGAGGGCACCAGCTCGGCCGCCGCGCTGGTGGCGGGCGTGGCCGCGCTCATCAAGTCGCGCTATCCGGACCTGCCGCCAGAGCAGGTCGCCCAGGCCCTGGCGTCGAGCGCGCGGGGCAGGCCGGCCGCGGGCTACGACGACCAGACGGGGTACGGGGTGGTCGACGCGGCCGCCGCGCTCAACGCCGCCGAGCGGCTGACCGGCGAGCAACCCAGCGTCGCGGCAGGCAAGGAGCACTTCGGGCAGGGCGAGGACTCGCCCGTGCCGGCACGGCCGGGGCCCGACCCGCTCCGGCTGTGGTTGTACGGGGGAGGGGTGCTGGTCGCGCTGGTCATGTTCTGCGGCGCGATCATCGTGCTCAATCAGCGCAAGGAGTGAACCTTTACGATCCGCGCGAACAGTAAAGTTCCGCTATGGTCCCGCGTCATGGGATACGAGCTGCGGGTGGTGCGCGAGTCGCCACTCGCCTTCGCGGAGCTCGCGAAGGCCATCGCACCGGCCGGTTTCGAGCTGCGCGGATCTGACGAGATCGTGGCCGCACACAGGGGCGGCACGCACCCGGTGGCGCGCTGGCAGGGCCAGCTGATCGGGGAGCCCGGCTCCGACTGGCACGTCGCACAACTCCTCAGGCTGTCGGTCGCGCTCGGCGCCCGGCTGCTGGGCGAGGACGGCGAGGTCTACGCGCTGCGCGACGGCGTCATCGAGGTCCTGACGGGCGGCAGCGCGATGGAGATAGGCAAGTTCGACGAGATCATCGACGCGGGACCCGCGGCATGGAGCCCCTGAACCCCTTCGCCGAGCGGGTGCTCGACCTCGTCGAGCGCATCCCGCCCGGCAAGGTCATGGCGTACGGCGACATCGCCGAATACCTCGGCGAGGGCGGACCCCGGCAGGTCGGCAAGGTGATGTCCACATGGGGCGGCGGTGTGCCGTGGTGGCGCGTCGTGCACGCCGACGGCAGCGGCGCGGCCCCTGACCACCTGCAACGCTGCCTGGCCCACTGGCGCGAGGAGGGCACCCCCTTGCGGGGCGAGCGGGTGGACATGCGCAGGGGGCGGTGGGACGGGCGTTCAGCGGATTTTCAGTAAGGGGCGTGACCTGCTGTTTCGCCGAACGTGCGATTCCGTGACATGTGACTCCGATTAACATAGGCAGAACACTGATGGCGGCCCGAAAGGCGGTGCCTCCCTATGGCCACCGGCGTCACAGCCCAAAGCCATGGCGGCGACTCGCTCGCCGACCGCCTGAAGGCTGTCCAGGATCTCTGCGATCGTGGAGAGCCTCTCGAAGCGGTCATGCGAGCGGTCGGTCCCGGCGGTCGCGATGCCGCGTTCGACACCGAGGTGCTGAGCGGCCCGCTCGGGACGCGCATGGACCTGGCGGTCAAGCGCGGTGCCGCGCGTCGGCGAGAGATGCTCGACCTCGTGCGGCCCTACCTGGCGGCCGTCGACGCGCGCGTCAAGCGCGACCTGCCGGTCTCGCGGCGTGTCATCGTCCACCTGATCGAGCACCGGCCCGACCAGGAGCTCGTCGAGGGCGAGACGCTCGTCAAGGTCGTGACCGCGGCGGCCGAGCCGTCCAAGCGCATACGCAAGGGCCTGCGCTGGTACGCCGACCTGCCTTTCCGCGACGAGCTCCCGCCCGACCTCTACCACTTGCGGCGCGCCGACCTGGTGCCGGTGACCCACATCGACGACATCGTCTGGGTCGACGGCAAGCTGCGCGTGACCGGTTTCGCGTATTTGGCGGGGCTCTCCGTCCGTAGCCGCAGGTTCAACTGGGCGACCGTGGTGCTGCGCGGGCCACGCTGGCTGCCGCCCATCCGCATGCGCACGCGCCGCGTGCTCGCGCCCGAGGCCACGCATGGCGCGCGCGAGCCCGGCTGCAACTACGACTGGTCCGGGTTCAGCGCCGAGCTGAGCCCGTGGCCGCTGCGCTGGCGCGGTGCCGTGCGCGGCGTGGTGTCCGCCGTGCGCCGGCGGATGCGCCACCGGCCCTCCGTGCCCGACACCACGACGTGGCGGGCCGAGATCGTGTTCTGGAGCCGGGGCGCGCGGGCCACGGGCCTGCTGCGCGGCTCCTCCGTCGGCCGGCCGGAGCGTCCCGCCGGGCGCCGGCTGAAGCCGGGCTGGTGGATCAGGCCGGTGTGGACGTCCGACCGGGCGCTGCAGATCGTGCTCCAGCCCAACAGGGCCGAGCTGACGGGCGCGTCCGTCGAGGGCGAGCGCCTCGAGCTGAAGATCTTCCTGCCCGGGCGCACGGTGACCAAGGGCCACGCCCGGCTCGGCGGCCACCGCATCGCCGCCGACTTCACGCCGGCGGGCGACGGCACGCAGGTCGTGGTGGGTCTCGCCGTGCCCGCGCTGCTGCAGGAGAAGGACGGGCGGCGGCTCTGGGTCGAGCCCAAGGGCGACCCGGCGGCGTCCGTCATGCTCGCCGACCTGGTGGAGACCCGCACGGCGGTGGGCGACCGCGAGATCACCGTGCTCGGTGACCGCCGCGACCGCGTGATCGTCTCGGCTCACCGCATCCGCCCGGTGATCACCTCCGCGATCTGGGAGGGCTCCTCGCTCGTCCTGCGCGGCCGCTATCCCGACGCTCCCGGGCCCCGCACGCTGACGCTGCGGCACCGGTCCGGGCTGTCCTATTGGCTGCCTATGGAGCGCTCCGGCGAGGAGTTCTCCGTACGCGTCGAGCCGTCGGCCATGGACCGTTTCGGCGAGTCCGTGCCGCTGGCCTCCGGCACCTGGAACATGTCGATCCGCCACCCGTCGGGCGAGATCGTGCCGTTGCGCATGGACCACGCGGCCCTGCTGGGGCTCGACGAGGATCCGCGCACGTTCGACGGGCGCACATACCGGATGATCTCCACCCGCTTCGACGTGCCGGTCGTGACGGTCGAGGAGGCCAGGCCCGCGGACGAGCGCGGCGTGGCGGGCACCCACGTGCTGCGCCGCGTCTTCTACCCGGCCCAGCGCACGGAGCCGCTGACGGACGCGACCGTCTACGTCGTCAACGACGGGCGGCTCTACGCCGACAGCGTCCGCGCGATCTACGAGGAGCGGCTGCGGCGGGGCGACGACCGCGAGCACATCTGGGTCGTCAAGGACGGCGCCTTCGTGCCGCCCGGCGGCGCGACCGTCATCCGGGCGGGCAGTCGCGAGCACCACGCCGCGCTCGCCAGGTCCCGCCACATCGTGACCAACTCGTTCCTGCCGGCCTGGTTCCGCGCCCGCGAGGACCAGGTGGTGGTGCAGACGTGGCACGGCACGCCGGCCAAGCACATCGGCAACGACCAGTCCCACATGGCCCGCGACCCGAAGCCGCCGATCTGGCACCGGCAGGCGGCGGAGGTGCGCGGCTGGGACCTGCTGCTCTCGCAGTCGCCGTGGGCGACGCCGGTGCTGCGCAAGGCCTTCGGCTACAAGGGCGAGATCCTGGAGAGCGGGCTGCCGCGTAACGACGTGCTCCACTCTCCCGACCGGGAGGCGCTGGCGGCCGCCGTGCGGGAGCGGCTGGGGCTCGTCGAGGGCAAGCGGGTGATCCTGTACGCGCCTACGTGGCGGGATTACGACCGCAAGAACGCCATGGTCAAGCTCGACCTGGCCAAGGCGCGCGAGGCGCTGGGGGCCGATCACGAGATCCTGGTGCGGGCGCATCCGATGCAGGCGATGCCCGCCGTTCCTGACATCGCCCACGACGTCACCACTTATCCCGACATCGCGGACTTGTTGCTGGTGGCTGATGTGCTGGTGACGGACTACTCGTCGGTGATGTTCGACTTCGTGTGCACGGGACGGCCGATCGTGTTCTACGGGTACGACCTGGCGAAGTACTCGACGAAGCGGGGGCTTTACCTGGACCTGGCCGAGCAGGCGCCGGGGCCGGTGCTGTCGACGTCGGCTGAGGTGATCGACGCCCTGCGGTCCATCGACTCCGTCGCCGCCGCCCACTCCGACCGATACGAGTCCTTCCGCGCCACCTTCGCCCCCCGCGACGACGGCAAGGCGACCGCGCGAGTCGTCGACCACCTGTTTTCTTGATCATTAGTTACGGCTCCGCACGGTGGGCCGCACGCGCCGACGTTCCTTGCCGTCTGTCATGGCCGGTCGTGAAGGCTCACGGGCTGCTCGCCGTGACGAGCGTCTCCTTGGCCGGCTCCGTGGTTAACGGCGTGCCACTCTCCGTGCGCGCCTGATCCGCACCCAGGGCGCGCGCCGTTCGTGTGGCATCAGAACAGGTCGGGGAGGTCCGGTAGGAGGAAGCGGCGGTCCGGGTCGTAGTCCGTCTCGAAGGGGAGGTCCTCGGCGCGGCGGAGGCCGGTGTGAGGGAGGTTCTCCACCAGGAGGTAGAGGAGCGACGTCATGGTGGTGCCGCAGACGATCTCGCCGGTGTCGATGAGCTTGCGCAGGCCCGAGATCGACACCCACTCCACCCGCTCCGCCTCCCATGGGTCCGAGGGCGGGCCGATGTGGGTGGCAGAGTCGGCGCGGTAGATGTGGTGGAGGTTGTCGGAGAAGCCGTTCGTCGGCTGGATGGACAGCAGCGGCCGCAACGGGCCGGGGCGCCAGCCGGTCTCCTCCTCGACCTCGCGTGCCGCCGCGTCCAGGGGCATCTCGCCCTCGTCCACCCGGCCGAGCGGGATCTCCCAGCCCCAGCTGTCGGTGATGAAGCGGTGCCGCCAGATCAGCAGCACCTGGTCCTGGTCGTCGGTGACGACCGCCCCGGCGCCGGGCGCTGTGCGTACGAGCCGATGATCGAGACGGCGTCCGTCGGGCAGCTCCACATCCGCCACCCGGATGTCCAGCCACTGGTCGGCGTACAGCGACTTCTCGGAGTGGACCTGCCACCGCATGCGATCGACCTCCGCGCCAAGGGCGAGATGTTGACCTTACGTTACAAGGATCAACGCTCCGTGTGCGAGGAATCGGCGGCGGTCACTTCCGCAGGTCGACGTCCAGCGACAGCGGTGAGAGACGCACGTCGTAGGTGCGGAAGCGGGTCTCCGAGACGAGCCGCTCGAACTCGCTCTTGGTGTACGCCCGCCGCGGCAGGAAAGACCGCAACACGTACCGCGTGAAGGTCTTGGCGAGCCCGCTGAGCCCCATCCGGTCCACGTCCTCGTCCACGGCCTCCTTCGACACGTCGCGGCGCAGGTCGTTGATGAGGGCGCGGCCGCCGGGCCGCAGCACTCGGTGCATCTCCTGAAGGGCCCCGACGGGATCGGAGAAGTTCTTGAACGCCGCGCAGCAGATGACGAAGTCGAAGCTCTCGTCGTCGAACGGCATCGCCGAGGCGTTCCCGAGCCTGAAGTCGACCTCGACCCCGGCCTCGGCCGCCTTCGAGCGGGCGATCTCCACGAACGTCTCGCTGATGTCGAGTCCGGTGACCGCGTAGTCGCCGGTCCTGGCCAGGGCGATCGACAGGTAGCCGGGCCCGGGGGCCACCTCTAAGATCTCGCTCCCTGGTGCGGTGCGCTCGCGCACCTTGACGACCTGCTCGTCGAACCTGCCGGGCGACTTGCCGGTGCTGGTGGCGTACCAGCGGGCGATTGCGCCCTCCATGCCCACACCTTTGTATCCCTTGGTCATAAAAACACGATATGTCGCGTCCAAGCGCTGTCAAGACATATCTCGAGACGCCTACGGCGAACAGGGAGCGGCGTGTCGGACAGGGAAGGGGCGATTCGCCCCGATACGGTAGGCGGATCGCGTGGGGAGACCGGGCAAGTCGGCACGATCTACCCCTGTGGTCTGGTGGAATCTAGTGCTGTGAGTGGTCAGACCTGGCGGTTGGTGCGGCGTGGCAGCGTTGGCCCAGTTGTGCCTCCTGTGCTCGACGAGCACCAGCGTGCCGTGGTCGCCCATGAGAGCGGCCCTCTGCTCGTTCTCGCAGGTCCGGGCACCGGCAAGACCACCACGATCGTCGAGAGCGTGGTCGACAGGATCGACCGGCGCGGCCTCGACCCCGAGCGCGTGCTCATCCTCACCTTCAGCCGCAAGGCCGCCGAGGAGCTGCGCCAGCGCGTCACCGCCCGCCTGCGCCGCACCACCCGCACCCCTCTGGCGCTCACCTTCCACTCCTACGCGTACACGCTGCTGCGCCGCGAGTCCGTGCTCGAGGGCAAGGCCCCGCCGCGTCTGCTGACCGGTCCCGGGCAGCTCCTGGAGATCCGCCGGCTGCTCCACGGCGAGTTGGAGAGCGGCGCGCTCGACTGGCCGGTGTCGCTGCGCGAGCCGCTCAAGACCCGCGGGTTCTCCGAGGAGCTGCGCGACTTCCTCTCCAGGGCCAACGAACGCGGGCTCGACGGCGAGCGGCTGGTCGCGCTCGGCAGGCTGCACGGGAGGAGCGACTGGGCGGCGGCGGGCAGGTTCGCCGAGCGCTACCAGGACAGGTTCGACCTCGACCCGGAGGAGACCTACGACTACGCCGAGCTGATCGGGGCCGCCTCCGCGCTGCTCGCCAGGCCGGAGGTGCGCGAGCGGGAGCGGGCGGCGCACGACGTGGTGTTCGTCGACGAGTACCAGGACACCGACCCGGCGCAGGAGCTGCTGCTGGCCCAGCTCGCGGGCGACGGCCGCGACCTGGTCGCGGTGGGCGACCCCGACCAGTCGATCTACGGGTTCAGGGGCGCCGACGTGCAGGGCATCATGAAGTTCCCCGAGCGCTTCAAGACCCGCGACGGCCGCGAGGCGCCGGTGCTGGCGCTGCGAGTGTGCCGCAGGAGCGGGGCCGACCTGCTCGAGGCCTCCCGGCGGGTCGCGGCCCGCCTGCCCGTCGCCCCGATGCCCGACCACGCGTACGGGCACGAGCACGACCATCGCGACCTCGCGCCGCTGCCGGAGGCGGAGCCCGGCGATGCGCGGGTGCTCCTGGCCGACAGCACCAGCCAGGAGGCGGCGATCGTGGCCGACACGCTGCGCCGCGCGCACCTGATCGACGGGGTGCCGTGGCACCGGATGGCCGTGCTGGTGCGCTCGGCCAAGCGCCAGGTGCCGCTGCTGCGGCGGGCCCTGGTCAACGCCGGCGTGCCGACGATGATCGCGGGCGACGAGGTGCCGATCGCGCAGGAGCCCGGCGTGCGGCCGCTGCTCACCATGCTGCGGGTGGCCCTGGATCCCGCCCAGCTCGACGAGGGCGTGGCCGAGGAGCTGCTGACAGGGCCGCTCGGCGGCACGGACATGATCGGCGTACGCCGCCTCCGCCGCGCACTCAAGATCGCGGAGAACGAGGCGGAGGGCACGCGATCCTCGGGGGAGCTGCTGGTCGCCGCGGTCCAGGACGTACGCGAGCTGACCCGCGTGGAGCCCCACATCGCCCTCCCCGCCGCACGTGTGGCCAAGCTGCTGGCCGCGGCCCAGGAGGCCGCACAGCAGGAGGGCACCGCCGAAGACCTCCTGTGGACCGTGTGGCACGCCAGCGGCCTGGCCGGGCGCTGGAGCGATCTGAGCCTGCAGGGCGGCCCCAGGGGGGCGCAGGCCGACCGCGACCTCGACGCCGTGGTGGCCCTGTTCGACCACGCGGCCAGGTTCGTGGACCGGATGCCCAAGGCGGGCCCCGAGGTGTTCATCGACGACCTGGCGGCCCAGGAGATCCCCGGCGACACGCTGGCCGACCGGGCCCCCGACGGCGACGCCGTGCGCGTGCTGACCGCCCACCGCTCCAAGGGCCTCGAGTGGGACGTCGTGGTCGTCGCGGGCGTGCAGGAGGGCGTCTGGCCCGACCTGCGTCTGCGCGGGTCGCTGCTCGGTGTGGAGGACCTCGTCGAGGTGGTCGAGGGCACTCGGCCGAACGCCGCCTCGCTGACCTCCAAGCTGCTGGCCGAGGAGCGCAGGCTGTTCTACGTGGCCGTCACCAGGGCCAGGCGCAGGCTCGTGGTGACCGCGGTGGGTGGCGAGGACACCGACGAGCGGCCGTCCAGGTTCCTGTCGGAGCTGATGCCGGGTGCCGTGGAGTCGGCCACGGTCGACGACCGGGCCCGCTGGCTGAACATGTCCGCGCTGGTGGCCGACCTCCGCAGCGCGGTGACCGATCCCACTAAGCCCCGAAAAATCCGGCAAAATGCCGCCAAGCAGCTCGCCCGTCTCGCTGCCGCGGGCGTCCAGGGCGCCCACCCCAACGACTGGTACGCCCTCACGCCCATCTCCGACGACCGCCCCCTGAGCTGGCCCGACGACATCGTCAGCATCTCCCCCTCGGCGGTCGAGAGCTTCACCAAGTGCGGCCTGCGCTGGCTCCTGGAGACGGCCGTCGGCGCCGCGGGCACCAGCACCGCCCAGGGCCTGGGCAACATCATCCACGCCCTGGCCGTCCTGGCCTCCACCGACCTGCCCAGCGAGGACCTCCTGGGCGACCGCCTCGACCAGATCTGGAACGACCTCGACTTCGGCGGCGTCTGGTACAACCGCAAGCAGCGCCAGGTCGCCGAGCAGATGATCGGCAAGTTCCTGCGCTGGCACAAGGAGAACCCTCGCGAGCTGGTGGCTCTGGAGGAGGCGTTCACCGCGATGGTGTCGGAGGGCGTCCAGATCAAGGGCCGCGTCGACCGGGTCGAGCGCGACTCCGACAACCGCGCCGTGATCATCGACCTCAAGACCGGTGGCTCCAAGCCCAAGGCGGGCGACCTCGACCGCCATCCCCAGCTCGGCGTCTATCAGCTCGCCGCGCTGCTCGGCGCGTTCGCGCGGCACGGCATGACCGAGCCGGGCGGCGCCGCGCTGGTCCAGGTCGGCAAGGCGGCGGGGAAGAACGAGGCACTGGAGCAGAAACAGCCCCCGCTGTCCGAGGACAAGGACCCCGGCTGGGCCACGGACCTGGTCGACACGGTGGCGATCGGCATGTCGGGCCCGTTCTTCCAGGCCAAGGTCAACGACGGCTGCCGCACGTGCGCGGCCAGGGCCAGCTGCCCGGTCAACGACAACGGGGGCCAGGTGTGCTGACCCCCGCCGAACTCGCCGGCAAGCTCGGCATCCTGCCGCCCACTCGCGAGCAGGCCACGGTCATCGAGTCCCCGCTGGAGCCGATGGTCGTCATGGCCGGCGCGGGCTCGGGCAAGAGCGAGACCATGGCCGGGCGGGTGGTCTGGCTGGTCGCCAACGGCCTGGTCAAGCCGGAGAACGTCCTGGGCCTGACCTTCACCCGCAAGGCCGCCGCCGAGCTGGCCACCAGGGTCAGGGAGCGGCTGAACGGCCTGGCCGAGGCCGGCCTGGTGGAGCCGGGCGCGCTCGACAACGAGCCGACCGTGTCCACCTACCACGCCTACGCCGCGCGCCTGGTCACCGACCACGCGCTGCGCGAAGGTCTCGAGCCGACCATGCGCCTGGTCACGCCGGCCGTGTCGTGGCAGCTCGCCTCGCGCGTGGTGGCGATGTACGACGGGCCGATGGACCGGATCGAGCTGGGCCCGCCGTCGGTGACGGCCGCGCTGCTGGAGCTCGCCGGCGAGCTGTCGGAGCACCTGCGCTCGTCCGGCGACGTGCGCCGGGTGGGGGAGTGGCTCCAGGACAGGTACGACGCGCTCCCCGGCAGGACGACCGTGGCCCAGCGCAAGCCGCTCAGCGTCCAGGCCGCGCGGGAGCAGTTGCTGCCGCTGGTGGAGGCGTACGAACGGCTCAAACGCGGCCGGGAGGTCATCGACTACGGCGACCAGATGTCGCTGGCCGCCAGGATCGCCGCCAACCACAAGGAGGTCGGCGAGATCGAGCGCGACCGCTACTCGGTGGTCCTGCTCGACGAGTACCAGGACACCAGCCACGCCCAGCTCGTCCTGCTCCGATCCCTGTACGGCGGCGGCCACCCGGTCACCGCCGTGGGCGACCCCTGCCAGTCGATCTACGGCTGGCGCGGCGCCTCCGCGGGCAACCTGCGCCGCTTCCCGCGTGACTTCCGCACCAGCGCCGGCGACCCCGCCGAGATCCGCCAGCTCAGCGTCAGCTTCCGCAACGGCGACCGCGTGCTCGACGTCGCCGCCCGCGTCCAGCTGCCGCTGCGCATGGACGCCCGCGAGGTCCCCGTCCTGGTCCCCGGCCCCAACCGGGTCGATCGGGGCCGCGTCACCTGCGCCTTCCACGAGACCGCCGAGGACGAGGCCAAGTGGATCGCCGACGGCATCGCCAAGATCCTCGGACAGGAGGTCGCCCCCGACGGCCTGCCCTGGGGCGAGAAGGAGCGCAAGAAGACGCTCGCCGTACAGCCCCAGGACGTCGCGATCCTGGCACGCAAGCGGTCGCAGTTCCCCGCGCTGCGCAGGGCGCTCGAGGAGCGCGACATCCCGGTCGAGGTGGTCGGCCTCGGCGGCCTGCTGACCGTGCCCGAGGTGACCGACATCGTGGCCACCCTGCGCGTTCTGTACGACGCGACGGCCGGCGACGCGCTGGCCAGGCTCATGGCCGGGCCACGCTGGCGCATCGGCCCGGCCGACCTGCGGGTGCTGGGGGAGCACGCCAGGCAGCTGGCCCGCGAGCTGAGCGACAGCGGTCGCGAGGAGGACCCGCTCGACCAGGTGGTCGCCGACCTGGCCGAGGAGCGCGGCAGCCTGGTGGACGCGCTGGACGAGCTGCCCGACAGGGAGGAGTGGCTGGAGCCGCTCTCGCCGCTGGCCCGCACCAGGCTCGTCGCGCTCGCCCACGAGCTGCGCCGGCTCAGGGCGCACACCGCGCAGCCACTCCCCGACCTGATCAGCGAGGTGGAGCGCACGCTCGGCCTGGACGTCGAGGTGGCCGCGCGTAGCGGCACGGCGAGCGCGTTCGCGGCACGGGCCGATCTCGACGCGTTCCTGGACGCGGCCTCCAGGTTCGCGGGCGACGCCGAGGACCCGACGCTCGGGGCGTTCCTGGCCTACCTGCAGGCGGCGGAGAGCGAGGAGTTCGGGCTCGAGGCCGGGCGGGTCGGCGACAGCAACAGCGTCAAGCTCATGACCGTGCACGCCTCCAAGGGCCTGGAGTGGCCGATCGTGGTCGTGCCGGGCCTGTCGCAGCTCGTCAGCTCGAAGGGGACGATCGCGACGGGCAGCATCTTCCCCGCCACACCGGTCATGAACAGCCGTTGGACGGAAAACCCGCGCAAGCTCCCCTATGCCCTGCGCGGCGACGCCGCCGACCTGCCCAGACTGACCGGGCTCAGCAAGGAGGAGCTGGGCGCGTTCGACGAGCTCTGCCGCGAGCGCGACCTGATGGAGGAGCGCAGGCTGGCGTACGTGGCCGTCACCCGCGCCCACTACCACCTGATCGCCTCCGGCTACCGCTGGGGCAGCGCCACCAAGCCCCTGGAGCCGTCCGACTTCCTCCTGGAGATCCGCGACACCGCGGACCGCGTCTCGTTCTGGGCCGGCGCACTGGCGGAAGGCGCCACGAACCCGCTGCTCGCCGAGCCCGCCGAGGCCACCTGGCCGGTCACGCCCGAGGGGCTGCGCTACGAGTCCGTGCTGGACGGCGCCAGACTCGTCGAGGACGCCCTGGCGGGCACGCTCGCGGAGGGGGAGGAGGACGAGCCGCTGCGGACGTTCGAGGAGGAGCGCCTGCGGGCCTGGGAGCGCGACACCGACCTGCTGCTGCGCGAGCGTGAGCTGTATCACCGCCGCCCCGCCACGACGGTCGAGCTGCCCACGAAGCTGACCGTGTCCTCGCTGGTCACGCTGGCCGGCGACCCGCGCGAGCTGGCCCGCAGGATCCGCCGCCCCGTGCCGACCAAGCCCGCGCCCCTGGCGCGCCGGGGCACGTCGTTCCACAAGTGGCTGGAGACGCGGTGGGACCAGCAGCGGCTGATCGACGACCTCGAGCTGTACGACGAGGAGCTCGAAGAGGCCGATGTGCTCCTGGCCGAGCTGCAGGAGCGGTTCGAGGAGAGCGAGTGGGCCGATCGGCGACCGGTCGATCTTGAGGTGCCGTTCGAGACCATGATCGCCGACCGGCTGGTGCGCGGGCGGATGGACGCGGTCTTCGAGCTGCCCGACGGCGGCTACGAGGTCGTCGACTGGAAGACCGGTCAGCCGCCCAAGGGGAAGGCCGCCAGGGTGGCGTCGGTGCAGCTCGCCGCGTACCGGCTGGCCTGGTCGCACCTGGCGGGCGTGCCGCTGGAGAAGGTGCGGGCGGCCTTCCACTACGTACGCGCCAACCACACCGTGCGGCCTGTCAACCTGCTCGACGCCGACGGCCTGGTCGCGCTCATCGAGGGGGTCAGGCTCTTAGATAGTGGAACGCCGGCTTCGGATGCATGAGGAAGTCGTGGTGCGAGATGTTCCAGGCGTACGCGCCGGCCATCTCGAACACCACCGTGTCTCCGATGTAGGCCGAGGTCACGATTTTTCGGGAAAAAAGGTCTTTCGGGGTGCACAGCTGGCCGACGAAGGTGATCGGCTCGTCCGCCACGCCCTGCCCCTTGCCCGTCGGCAGGATCGTGAACGGCTGGTCGTGGCCCTTGGTCGCCGGAGTGCGGAGATGGTGGGTGCCGCCCAGCAGGATCGTGTACGCCTCGCCGCGCACCCGCTTCACGTCCACGACCCTGGTCACGTAGTAGCCGCAGTAGACGGTCAGCGCCCTGCCCGGTTCGATCCGCAGCGTCCGCCCCCGGCCGAGCGCCGCCAGCTCACGGCCGTAGCCCACCCAGTCGAAGCGCGACTCGGGCGAGGCGTAAGAGACCGCCATGCCACCGCCCAGGTTGACCTCCTCGTACCCGTTGTCCAGCAGGGCCCCGGCCAGGGTGAGGAGCTGGGGCGCGTCCAGGCCGCTGGCCAGGTGGGTGTGCAGGCCGCGCAGCCGTACCCGCTCGGTGAACAGCGGCAGGCACTCGGCCACGCCCTGATCGTCCATGCCGAACGGCCCGCCCATCGTGAGCGCGGCGCCCTCGACAGGGAGGTCCGGGTTGAGCCTGAGCAGCACGTCGGCCTCCAGGCCGGTGTCGAGGAGGCGGCGCAGCTCGTTCGGGGACTCGACGTGGATGCGGTGATGCGGCAGGCGCAGCTCGGCGTCGGTCTTGCCGGGGCCGCCGAGCGCGACCCTTCTGTCCGGGAACAGGGCCCTGACATGCGCGTGCTCGCCGGCCGACGACACCTCGAACCCGTCCACGTGATCCGCCAGCACCCGCAGCAGCTCGGCGTCCGGGTTGGCCTTGACGGCGTAGTACAGCTCGATGTCCCCCAGCGCCCGCCGTACGGACGCGGCATGCCCGTCCAGCGCGGGCAGGTCGTAGAGGTAGGCGGGAGCCCCCGGCAGGCTCAGGGCGGCGTCCCGGACGCGGTCGCTGATCATGCGAGCGGGTTCGCGATCGGGACGTAAGCGGCGGCGCGGTCGGCGGCCCTGGCCCAGCGGACGCCCAGGTTCGCCTTGGCGGGCAACGGCGCCCCGGCCAGCAGGTCCGACAGAGGCAGCGGCCGGCCGAGGTCATCGGCCTGGTGAACGAGCAGGTCGCGGGCGATCCGCCACAGCTCCCGCAGCAGTCCGTCGTCCTGCCCCGCCAGCGCGGCGGCGATCTCGGTCAGGTGGTTGACGAGCAGACAGTAGACCACCCGGGCCCAGCCCCGCTCCGCGTCGTAGGTGAGCGCCCGGGCCACCTCGGGGTCCACGTCGTCCAGGCCGTGGCGGCCCGCGACCAGCTTGGCGCCCTCCAGGTCGCGGAAGACGGCCTGTGCGGGCAGGCCGTCCGTGTCCAGGCCGACCAGGACGTTCTGGAGGTGGGGCTCGAGTACGACGCCGTGCGTGAAGTACAGCTCCAGGACGGGCAGCGCCACCGCCGTCACGTACGCGTGCCACCAGGCGTGCGGGTCCTTCGCCGATGCGTCCAGGGCGAGCGCGGCGGCCAGCATGGGAGTCACGCCAGGGTCGCAGGCGGCCCAGGGGCTCTGCCTGACGATCACGCCCAGGCCCTCGTGGAGTCTGGCGCCGAGGGCGGCCGAGCGGTAGCCGGGCTCGGGGAGCCAGCGGGTGGCGGGGTGCTTGACGGATATTTCCTCAAAAATCGGTGTCAGCCGGGAGGTGAGCTCCACGGCCCCGGCCAACTCGTACCAGGCGTTCTTGCGCACACAGTTCGTGATCCGCACGTTCAGGGAGAACTTCAGGCAGACCTCCGCCTCAGGGGCGTACACGGTTCGGACGGACGAGGTTGGCATGACCGCCGGTCCCGCCCCCAGGTCGACCAGCTCGGGCCCGAACGCCGGCCGCAGCAGCTCGAGCTGCCACGGATGCGCCGGGAGCAGCCGGTATCCATCGGGTGTCTCGCCCATCGCGTCCAGCACCGACACGTCGCCGCCCTCCGCGAGCACGTCCTCCCGCACGCCGAGCAGCCTGAGGGGGAACTGGGCGTGCGCCTCGGGCGCGTACCGCAGCCAGCCGTCGCCGCCGCGCGCCTTGGGGCTGGGATGGAACGGATGCCCGTACACCAGCGCCTGCTCCGAGGCCAGCCACGGGTCGGCGGGCGGCACGGCCTCCTCCCGGGCCCGCAGGATCGCCGCCACGGCCTCCCGGCTGGCCATCACCTGCTCGCCGAACTCGCCGTTCTCCCCCTGGAGATCGGACTCGGCCAGGCGTACCAGCTCATCGGTGGTCAACCGCTGCCAGGCGCCGCCTTCCAGGCGCTCAGGAGGGCCGTCGAAGCGCAGCGCCGCGCCTCCGTACGTACGGGCCCGCAGCAGCGTGCCGGCCACCCGCAGCAGCAGGTACGGCGGGGCGGGCCACACCAGGCCACGTGGCCCGGCCACCTCCCGCACGCAGCAGCGCAGCAGGGCCGCCAGCGTCGCCTCCTCGGCACGGGCGGAGGGCGCGTCGATGGCCAGAGCGTGCATTCAAGCTCTCCTCAGGTAGTTGGGCCCGCTGGTGCCGTAGAACTTGTTGATGTCGCGCGCGCCGGAACGTTCCTTCGCCACGAGCGTCCCAGCGGTGATCATGGATTTGCCGGTGAGCCTGGCGGCGTCCAGGGTCCTGGCGCGCAGGATCCTGGCCATGGGATCGCCGCCGTACTCGTCGAGCGCCTCGGCCAGCGTGTCGCGCAGCAGCGCGGCCGCGCGGTCGTGGGGCATCGCCGCGAACGCCACCGCCGCGGCGGCGAGATGCAGCGTGATGGTCACGAACACGTCGGCCAGCGCGTGCGGGTCGTCGTTCAGCATCCGCTCGTCGGCGAACTCCGGCACCGCGACCCCGGCGTCGCGCAACCTCGCGGGTGACGCCAGCAGCCCGTCGTTGTCCTTGACCAGCAGCCGCATCCGGTCGCCCTGGAAGACCAGGGCGAGGTTCTGCTGATGGGCTTCGAGCGCGACGCCGTACCGCACGAAGAGCCGTACGTTCCACCGCAGCAGCACCCGCAGGTAGGCGGGGACGACGTCGCCCAACTCGGCCGGCACCCCGGGCACGGCCAGCGCGGCCACCGGCACGATCTTCCCTTCGGGCAGCCGCCTGACCATCCAGGCGAGGTACTCGTGGCCGGCGTGCGCGTAGGTCTGCTCGTCGGCCAGCAGGACGTCCGGATCGGCCAGCTCCCGCAGCAGCAGCTCGGCCTTCGCCCCGTCGCCGAGCGTGCCTGGCTTGATCGAGCGCCGGTTCCGCAGGCCCAGGGTGCTGATCGGAAGGGGGAGCTTGAGATGGGTGCGGGGGTCGAGCTCGACGGTCCGCATCGACAGGGTGGGCCGCACGGTCACCCGGGCCTCGTCGAGGACCCGTACCCCGTCGATCTTCCGCACCTCACCGACGGTCAGCGGATGCACCGGGAAGAGCACCTCGTCGCCCTCCCAGGGGACCACGTCGGCGGGAAGGCGCGCGGCGGCGCCGGGCACCACGGCCCAGCGCAGCTCGAAGGAGGGCGCGAACTCCGGCGCGTAGGCCAGCAGCTCGGCCTCGGACAGCCCCGCACGAGCCCGGGAGGTCGGATAGACGGGATGATCCACGAACGCGGCGAGCGCCTCATAAGAGGGCTTCCGCGCGAGGACCTCCGCGGCGTGCGCGTCATGCAGCTCCAAGGCGCCCAGCGCCGCCAGGCACTCCTCGAAGAAGGCGGCCACCCCCTCCGAGTCCGCCGGGTCCGCGACCTCCGCCAACGTCTCCAGCACCTGCTCCAGCCCCAGCCGCTCACCCTCGGCGACCACGAAGTCCTGGAACAGCACCCCGGGGGCCAGCCGCACCCACCGCCCGTCCGCCAGCAGCAGCCCCGCGCCGTCCTTGGTCCGGCTGATCCGGGAGGACAGCCCGCCGTAGTCCTCGCGCAGCAGCGCGTTCAGCACCCGGGCGGCCAGGTAGGCCTCCCGACCGCTCATTCGATCACCCACGGCCGCGCGACCCGGTAAGCCTCGATCGCCGGGTCCACCACTTCCCGGGAAGGCCCGACGGCCCGAATGACCCCGAGATAGTCCCGGTTCGTGTGCGTGAGGGAGACGACGTCCCCGACCCGTCGCAGAGGCCGGTGCCACAGCCGGACGTCCCCCTCGGCCAGGGCCTCGGCCCCGGGGGCGTCCTTGACGGTCCCTGACCGGTCCGCGACCAGGCTCACCGCACTCCCGTGTGAGGAGGTCTCCGGAATATCAGGTACGGGTTCGCCAAGGTGCACCCGAAGGATCCACTCGAACAGCGGCACGCCGAGCACATCTCCGAGCAGGAAGTCGCAATGGTCCCCGATCACCCGGTAGTTCACCTCGACGATCCGAGGCCCGCGCGGGGTGACCACGTACTCGGTGTGACAGGCCCCGAACCCGGCGCCGAGCGCCCGCAGCGCCCCGAGCACGTGCTCGTGCGACCGGTCCCGCGGCGCCCAGTCGAGCCGCTCCTCGATGAAGTACGGCAGCGCCCCCAGCGTCGTCTCGAACCCCCCGAGCACTCGCAGCTCGGAGGAGTCGCCCAGCGTCTCCAGCGTCCGCAGCGGCCCTTCGAGGTACTCCTCGACGACCAGCGCCTCCCCGGGCCGCCGCTTCCTGACCTCGGCCACCGCCCCGGCCAGATCGCGTTCGACCAGCATGACATCCTCGCTGGCCACGCCCTCGCGCGGCTTCAGCACGACCGGATAAGGCGGGTCATCGGGCACGGGGTCGCCGGGGGCGAGCCGCGCCGACCAGACCTGCTCGATCCCGGCCCCGAGGAGCCTGCGACGCGTCAGGAACTTGTTCTTGGCGGCCACGCACGCCCGCCAGTCCTTGCCGGGCAGCCCGAAATAGGCGGCGGCCAGCGCGGTCTCCGCCTGCAGGTGGTCGGAATTGGTGAAGATCGCGTCCGGCCTGCCGAGGTGCTCGACGGCGTCGATCACGGCCCGCGGGTCGCGTACGTCGCACGCCACCGCGTGCGGATGGTGCTCCGGCCGATCCGTCAGGATCGTCACCTCACAACCCAGCGCATGAGCCGCGGGCAGGAAGCCATCCGTCACGGAATCTGTTGGTTTGAGCGCGGTCAGATAAAGCCGCAACGCGAAGGCACCCCCGGATAATCAGGTAAGGCTAACCTAACTCCCCGATCCTAGCCTTTGAAAGATCACCCCGGTGCCCGGATACCTTAATCGGCGGCTAACCGGGAGGTCATAGGATGACAGGGGATTTTGGGAGGGGGCGGCCTGTGGAGACGACCGCGGAAGAGCAACTCATCGGACCCCTGCTTCTGGCGCGCGGCACGATCGACAGATCGTCGGCGCTGCGTGCTGACGAGCGATGGCTCGAGCGGGCGTGGACCGATCCGTCGACCAGGGTGCTGGTGATCGACAACGGTCACACGCTGGTGCGGCGGACGGGCGATGAGGTGCATGCGGTGCTGTTCACGTCCGGGGACGCGCCGCCTGGGCCGCGCTACCTGCTCGGGCTGGAGGACGGAGTCGCGTACTTCGCGGTGGCCGCGCCGCTGCCCGGCATTCCCAAGGGCGACGTCAACGGCCGCGTGACGGTCCCCATGAGCCTGGGGGACACGCCGGAGGGCGAGCCGGTGGCGGCCGGGCTGCGCCAGGTGGGCGGCCTGCTCGGCGACCGCGACGCGGGCCTGCTGGTCTACGCGGTGGCGCTGGAGGCCTGGCACACGACCCACGAATACTGTCCGCGCTGTGGCACCCGTACCAACGTGCAGGCCGGGGGCCACATCCGGGTCTGCCCGCAGGACGCCAGCCAGCACTTTCCCCGCGTCGACCCGGCCGTGATCATGCTGGTACGCGACGAGAACGATCGCTGCCTGCTCGCCCGCGGCCCTCAGTGGCCGGAGGGGCGGCTGTCGATCCTGGCGGGGTTCGTGGAGCCGGGGGAGTCGCTGGAGCACGCCGTCGCGCGCGAGGTGGCCGAAGAGGTGGGCGTCACCGTCGTCAACCCGCGCTATCTCGGCAGCCAGCCCTGGCCGTTCCCCCGCAGCCTCATGCTCGGCTTCTTCGCCGAGGCCACGTCGATCGACCTCACGCCCGACGCGGAGGAGATCGCCGAGGCCCGCTGGTACTCCCGCGAGGAGCTGGAGCAGGCGCTGGAGTCCGGCGAGCTGCGCCTGCCGCCGCCGGTGTCGATAGCCCGCCGCCTGATCGAGACCTGGTACGGCGGCGAGCTGACCGGCGACTGGTGATCAGGCGGCTTCGAGCAGGGCCTTGACCTCCAGAGCGGAGGGGTTCGTCCGGACGACGCGGCCATTGGGGGTGTCGATCACCACGGTCGGCACCGTCTGGTTGCCGTTGTTGACGCTCATCACGAACTCGGCTGCCGACGGGTCGCGCTCGATGTCGACCTCTTCGAAGCTGATGCCCTCGCGGGCGAGCTGGGACTTGAGTCGCTTGCAGGGGCCGCACCAGGTGGTGCTGTAGACCGTGAGCGCCATGTTGGGAGATCCCTCCAAGGTCAGGAATTCAGGCGCTCGGTGCAACAACGCCGCGTGCCGGGTTAATCCCCGGCGGCGTTCACCCGCCGAGGCGTTCGGCGATCCACTCCTGCACGCGCTCGGCCACGCCCGGCTCGCGGTAGAGGGGGTTGCTGTGATTGATGCCAGGCTGAGTGATGACCGTCACAGGCACGCCCACCTGGCCCAGCATCGTCTTGAGCAGCTGGCTCTGCACCGGCGGCACGAACTCGCTCTGAGAATGCACGGTCAGCATCGGCGCGTCCTTGCGGCTGGCGTGCCAGGCCACCTCCATGCTGGCCCAGACCCGCGAGCACTTGCCCTTGGGCTCGCAGCCTCCGGCCAGGCGGATGGCGGCCGTGCGGAGCTTGCGCTTGTTGGGGTCGCTGGACTTCTCGCCGTCGGAGTAGGCGCGCAGGGGCGAGATGATCGGCGACAGGCCCACGACGCCCTTGAGCCCGTGGATGCCGTCGCCGTACGTGCCCACCGCCGCCGCGATGTGGCCTCCCGCGGAGAAGCCGACCACCACGTAGTTACCCGGATCGAACGCCCACCGGTCGGCGTGCTTGCGGGCCAGCGCTATCGCGGCCAGCGCGTCCGTGCGCTGCGCGGGCCAGGCCGCGTCGCCGGAGAGCCGGTAGTTGAGGTTGAAGACCGTGTAGCCCTGCTCGGCGTACTGCCGGACGATCTCCTTCATGTACCGCTTGTCGCCGCCCGACCACCAGCCGCCGTGGATCAGGAAGACGCCCGGGCGCTGCTGGCCGTCCGGGGTCCACCAGACGTCCATGCTCTGACGTACGTGTGAGCCGTACGAGACGGTCTCATTGGCGAAGCCGCCGAGGCCCTCCTGGTCAATGACGGATGAGGGGGCAGGCGTCGGCTCCTTGTTCGCACTGGCGGCGACGGGTGAGAGCACGACAGCGGCGAGCGCGAGCACGCTCGCGGAAACCGCAGTTCGCACGGCTTTCCTTTCCCCCATACAGATGGTCGGCCCCATTGTGGGGGAAGAGACCAGTTCTTTGCACCGGGACCACGATGAACATACGTCGGCCCGCATGTTGCCAGAATAAAGAGTCTTTCCGCTACACCTGGGAGTATGTACGGGTGAACAACATGGATGACGTCCTGGCCGGTCTCGATCCCGAGCAGCGTGCGGTGGCCGAGGCGGTGCGCGGGCCGGTGTGTGTGCTGGCCGGCGCGGGCACGGGCAAGACCAGGGCGATCACCCATCGCATCGCGCACGCGGTCCGCAGCGGGGTGGTCGACGCGCAGAGCGTGCTCGCGGTGACGTTCACCACTCGCGCGGCAGGGGAGCTGCGCCAGCGCCTGCGCACGCTGGGGGCGCCCGGCGTGCAGGCTCGCACGTTCCACGCGGCCGCCCTGCGGCAGCTCACGTACTTCTGGCCGAGGGTCATCGGCGGTGCGGCGCCCTCGGTGATCGAGTCCAAGCTCCCGGTGCTGGTGGAGGCCTGCCGCCAGATTCGGAAAAATCCGGATCGGTCCGAGTTGCGGGACATCGCGGCCGAGGTCGAGTGGGCCAAGGTCACCCAGATCGGCCCAGAGGATTACGCGGCCGCCGCCGCTAAATACCACCGCACGCCGCCGGTCCCTCCGGAGGAGGTGGCCAGGCTCTATGAGGCGTACGAGCAGATCAGGCGCGAGCGTCACCTGGTCGACTTCGAGACCATCCTGGAACTGACCGCGGCCGTGATGACCGAGCACCAGGAGGTCGCGGGGCAGATCCGCCAGCAGTACCGCTATTTCGTCGTGGACGAGTACCAAGACGTCAACCCGCTGCAGAAGCTCCTGCTCGACACCTGGCTCGGGGGTCGCGACGACATCTGCGTGGTCGGCGACCCCAACCAGACGATCTACTCCTTCACCGGCGCCACCCCGCGCTACCTGACGGGCTTCGCCGTGGAGCACCCGAACGCCGCCGTCATCAAGCTGGTCCGCGACTACCGTTCGACCCCGCAGGTGGTGGACCTCGCCAACCGGATGATCGTCAAGTCGCCGCACCGGCTCGACCTGGTGGCACAGCGCCCCGACGGCCCCAAGCCGTTGTTCGCCGACTACGACGACGAGCCCGCCGAGGCCGCGGGGGCGGCCCGCGCGATCAGGAAGCTCCTGGACCAGGGCGTGCCCTCGCGGGAGATCGCGATCCTGTTCCGCATCAACTCGCAGTCGGAGGCGTACGAGGAGGCGCTGTCCAAGGCCGAGATCCCGTACGTGCTGCGTGGCGCCGAGCGCTTCTTCGACCGTCCCGAGGTACGCCAGGCAGTCGTGCTCCTGCGCGGCGCCGCCCGCTCCTCGGCCGGGGAGCCGCTGGCCTCGGAGGTCCACCACATCCTCAGCGGCCTGGGCCTGACGCCCTCCCCTCCGGGCGGCGGCAAGGCCAGGGAGCGCTGGGAGTCCTTGAAGGCCCTGGCGGACCTGGCGGAGGACATGGCCGCCGACGGCGCCGACCTGCCTGCCTATGTGGCCGAGCTCGAACGCCGAGCCACCGAGCAGCACGCCCCGCCCGTGGAGGGCGTTACCCTGGCCTCTCTTCACGCGGCCAAGGGCCTGGAATGGGACGCCGTCTTCCTGGTCGGCCTGACGGACGGCATGCTTCCCATCATCTACGCCGAGACCCCGGAGCAGATCGAGGAAGAACGCCGCCTCCTCTATGTCGGCATCACCCGCGCCAGGGAGCACCTGTCCCTCTCCTGGGCCGGCGCCCGCGCCCCGGGCGCCCGCAAGACCCGCCGCCCCTCCCGCTTCCTCGACGGCCTCACCGGCCGAACCTCGTCCCCGCCCCGCCTCTCGCCATCGCCCCGCGAACGCCGCCCGGTGGCGGCCCCGGTGAGCTGCCGGGTGTGCGCCAAGACCTTGGCGTCCGCCACGGAGCAGAAGCTGGGCCGCTGCTCGACGTGCCCGGCGGACTACGACGAGGCCCTCCTGGAGCGCCTCAAGGCCTGGCGCACGGCCACGGCCAAGGAGTCCAAGGTCCCGCCGTACGTCATCTTCACGGACGTGACCCTCCAGGCCATCGCGGAACGGGCGCCGGCGTCTGAGCAGGAGTTGCTGTCGATAGCGGGCGTCGGCAAGGTCAAACTCGACCGCTACGGAGAGGCCGTCCTGTCCCTCTGCCGCACCGACTGATCCCACCGACCCCCACCCCCGCCCCGCTCCCACCGACCCCCACTCCCACTGTCCCCGCCCCGCTTCCGCCGTCCCCGCCCACTGGCACCCGTCGGAAGGGCCGCCACTCAGCCCGACGCCGCCTTCGTAGGCGGCCGTCTCCCGCCCCGCCCCACTCCCACCGACCTCGCACACTGGCTCCCGTTGGGACGGCCGCCACTCCGCGACACCGCCTCCGTAGGCGGCCGCCTACCATCCCGCCCTGGGCCGCCCCGATGGTCAGCAACCGCCACCGGGCCCCGGCGCGTTCCACACCTCGCGGTCCCGTCGCCCGCCCTTCGACAGCAGCCCGCGCCGCTCGACCCGCGCCGTCCGCCCGCGCCCAGGACCATCCGCGCCCTCGACCATTCGCGGAAAGGCGCAGCCCTCAGCCCCGAGAAACCATCCCAGAGTCACTCCACAAGGGGCCACAAGCCCGTAACGGGAGGGAAACCAGCACCAGGGATCATCGGACAACGCCGGGCCCACCTTTGGCCATATGCGGGCGACACGTCAGACTTGACCCAAAACCGGAAAACACAAGGGGGGACGGACACCGTGAATGAGGCGCTGAAGGAGCTCCTGGACCTGCTCGACCTGGAGCAGATCGAGCTCGACATCTTCCGGGGACGAAGCCCGGAGGAGCGCATCCAGCGCGTCTTCGGTGGTCAGGTGGCGGCCCAGGCCCTCGTGGCGGCCGGCCGTACGGTCCCCAAGGACCGTAACGTGCACTCCCTCCACGCGTACTTCATCCGCCCGGGCGACCCCACCGTCCCGATCGTCTACAACGTGGAGCGCCTGCGCGACGGCCGTTCGTTCACCACCCGCAGGATCGTCGCCATCCAGCACGGCAAGGCGATCTTCACGATGTCGGCGTCGTTCCACATCGCGGAGGAGGGTGTGACGCATCAGGCGTCCGTGATGCCGCAGGTGCCCGATCCCGAGACGCTGCCTACGTTCCAGGACAGGATGTTCGAGCTGGTCGGCGACAACCCCGACCTCCGGGACTGGCTGTCGCGCCCCCGCCCGGTGGACGCCAGGTACGTCTCGCCGCTCACTTGGGAGGCGTTCAAGAACCCCGAGCTGCGCAGCGCCCGGAACAACGTGTGGTTCCGCTACCACGCGGACCTGCCCGACGACCCGCTCCTGCACGTGGTGCTGGCCGCGTACGCCTCCGACTTCACGCTGGTCGACACGGTCTTGCTGGCCCACGGCATGGCCTGGGGCGCGTCGAACGTCATGGGCGCGTCGCTGGACCACGCCATGTGGTTCCACCGCCCATTCCGGGCCGACGACTGGTTGCTCTATGCTCAGGAGTCCCCCTGGTCGGGGGGAGCTCGGGGACTTGCTCGCGGTGAGATGTTCACTGCGTCTGGTGAGCTCGTGGTCTCGGTCGTTCAAGAGGCCA
This sequence comes from Nonomuraea sp. CA-141351, assembly GCF_050944675.1. NCBI lineage: Bacteria > Bacillati > Actinomycetota > Actinomycetes > Streptosporangiales > Streptosporangiaceae > Nonomuraea > Nonomuraea sp. CA-141351. The sequence continues at coordinate 11,047,349 of NZ_CP191982.1, read as the reverse complement.
TGATCCGCCTGACAAAGTAGTACGAACTCGCCACCTGCGATGGCCGTCAAGACGTGGCCACTGTTACAAAATCGCAGGTAGAAAATATGTTGCCGGTTCCTGGGTTCCCGGTTTAGGGTCATGGTCAAGCGAGTCGGAGCACCACTGTTCCGACGATCTCGAGAGTGGAGGTGAGTCACCGTGATGAGCATCAAGATGTCGGCCACGCAGTGGCTCGCTTCCGCATGCCGTGACTCGGTGAGACTCGTCGATGGTCCCGCCAAGCCGCGACTGGAGAGGTCTGCCCGTAGCCAGGCGGCTGCCTACAACGCGCGCGCCCACTTCGGCGCCGCTGCGCAAGCCAGCCCTGCCTACCTCGCACGTATCGAACTGCCGGCCAACCAGCTCACCAAGGGTGGACTGTGCGGTCCGCAACCCTGGAGGGATGTACCGGTCATAACCTGACCGGCACATAGCCCACCAGGCCGCGGATCCACAGACCGGATCCGCGGCCTTACTTATTTGTCCGTGATCCTCGACCACCTATGAGGTGCCCGACCAAGATCAAAAAGATCGATCAAAAGGAGAAGCAGATGGGGGCGAAGACGATCATGGACCTGATCGACGAAGCCAAGATCCCCTGCCGTACCGACCCTGACCTGTGGTTCGCCGAGTCGCCGGAGGACGTGGAGTTCGCGAAGGCACTCTGCGGCGGCTGCCCGATCCAGAAGGCCTGCCTGGCCCGCGCGCTCGAGCGCGAGGAGCCGTGGGGCGTCTGGGGCGGCGAACTGATCCTCAGGGGAACGATCGTTCCCCGCAAGCGTCCGCGCGGGCGTCCTCGCAAGCACCCGGTCGCTGCCTGAACACCGCACCTACCACCAGAAAGCGAACAGACCAATGAGCACTCAGATCACGAGGAGCCGAGCAGTGCCGGATCTCATCCATGACCTGGTAAATGACCGAATACAAACGCTCCACCGTGAGGCGGAGCACCAACGCCTCCTTCTGCGCGTGAGCCGCGTGCAGCGGGCGCGGCGCGAGGTCAAGCGGGCGAACGATCGCCTCCGCGAGGCCCTGAGCCGCCACATCTGATCCGGGAGATCCTGCCGCCGGCGCAGGATCTCCCAGATCCCTCGAGAGAGCCGGGCGCTCCCAGCGCCCGGCTCTTCCCCGTTCAGAGCCTGTTCTCTGTACGCCCGCACCTCCGCCTCGGCCCGTACGCGGCCACTTCGGTGAGGCGTTGCGTCTCTTGAGAGGTACGGCCGCCGTGCGCTCGCGTTTGTCCGTGGTCGCTTCGGGCGTGAGAGGTCGGGTCGCCATGCGCCCGCGTTTGTCCGCGGTCACTTCGAGCGGGTTGCGCCTCTTGAGAGATCGGGCCGCCGTGCGCTCGCGCTCGTGCGCGGCCACCTCGAACCGCAACGTCGCGCTTATTGACGGGTCGGCCGTCGCGCGTTCGTTTCCTGCCTCTTCGGCTCGTACGCGGTTACTTTACGCTGCGGCGTTGCGCTTCTTGAGGGAGTGGCTGTCGCGTCCGCGCTTCCAGTGCTCGGCTTGCACGCCTGAGCCTCACAACGTGGGTCCGATTTCACGGCGTGCGTCCGGCCTGATGGTTCGGGGCCCGGCCCTGCGGCGTAGGCCCCATCCTGACCGACTGCGAGCCCACCGGCGCCTGTTCAGCACCCTGGAGGGGGATGTGCTGACCATCGGCGCCGGTGGGATCACCGTGCACGAGCGCAGGTGCGTGCACGGGCATGGTGGCCCTGAACCGGTCGCGCGGCGTCACCTCGGACCGGGCCATGGGGCATTGCGGCCTAGAACCGGCCACGCGGCTTCAGCAGCTCGGATCGGCTACGGGCATCACAGCTCCGAAACCAGCCACGAGTATCACCGCCTTGGATCGGCCACGGGAATCACACCCCGGACCGGCGCGTCACGGCCTAAACCGGCTACGGGCATTGCGAAGTCGAACCGGGCGAGAGCCCATGCGTGCGGAGCCAGTGCCCGCGACCCCAGCGCCCGCGCGACGGCGGGAGTGGTGGCGCGTGGGCCTACGCTCGCCGGTGCGGCGGCGGTGGGCAGGCGCGCGGGTCGACGCATTCCGATCCCCTCGATACGGTAACGACTTGCACTCGTATCATTACACAGAGCAGTTGGAAATCAATACGGCGCCAGTAAAATCCGCGTGTCCGTCAATGAGCCACCGTGTGCCGGCCAACGGCAGGGTGATCCACGGACGGGCTAACCGATGGCCAGGGCCTCGTCGTTGGGGTCGTCGGAGAAACCCGGGACCCAGCGGATCACCTCGTCGCGGAAGCGAGCCGTGGTACCCAGCTGACACAGGACGCCGATCCCGGCGGCATGGACCCGGTGTATGAGCACGTACGAAGGCGGGAGGTTGAGCTGGCGGACCACGTTCGTGGGGCGGAGGTCCGTGACGCTCGCCGCCTGAGCCTGCAGCCACTCCCGGCTGAACGTGAACTCCTCCACCGCCGTCGGCTCCACGTACGGCGCCAGAAAGGCCCGCAACGCGTCAGGATCGATCTCTATGTCGTCGCGGATGAAGCCTTCCCGGCGCAGGCCCGCCATGACGGTCTCCATGTCGCCGTGGTTGAAGATGCGCGTCAGCTGGCCGAACATCTTGGGGTAGCCGTCAGGCAGGCGGTTGACCGCGCCGAAGTCAAGAGCGCCGAGCCTGCCGTCGGGCAGCATGCGGAAGTTGCCGGGGTGCGGGTCGGCGTGCAGCATGCCGACCCGTGCGGGGGAGCAGAACAGGAAACGTACGAAGAGTAATCCCGCGCGGTCGCGCTGCTCTTTGGTGCCGTCGGCGATGACGCGGGACAGTGGAGTGCCGTCCATCCATTCGCTGACCAGCACCATCTCGTTGGCCGCGACCACGTCGGGGACGTAGAAGTCGGGATCGTCGTCGAACTCGAGGGCGAACGCGTGCTGAGCCTCCGCCTCGCGCAGGTAGTCGAGCTCCTCGGCGATCCTTTCGCGTAGCTCGGCCAGCACGGCCTTCACGTCGAGACCGGGCAGCATCACGCCGAACAGCTTGCCCAGCCGCGCCAGTTGCGTGAAGTCGCCGAGCAGTGCCTTGCCCGCACCCGGATACTGGATCTTTACGGCCACCTCCCGGCCGTCATGCCACACGGCCTTGTGCACCTGGCCGATGGACGCGGCGGCCGTCGGCTGGTCGTCGAACGACAGGAAGTTTTCCCGCCAGTCGTCGCCGAGCTGCTCGGTGAGCACCTTGTGCACGGTGGACACGGGCAGCGGGGGAGCGGCATCCTGCAGCTTGGTCAGCGTGGCGCGATAGGGGCCGACGATCTCCTGCGGCAGCGCGGCCTCGAAGATGGACAGGGCCTGCCCGAGCTTCATCGCGCCGCCCTTGAGCTCGCCGAGCACCTTGAAGATCTGCTCGGCCGTACGCTGCTGGAGCTCCTGCGCCACGAGCTCGGCGGACTTGCCGCCGAGCCGCTTGCCCAGCCCGAGGGCTGCGCGGCCGGCGAATCCGAGTGGAAGGGTAGCCAGCTTGGCGGAGCGCGTGACAGCACGACGCGGAAGATCGCTCACACTGATGCGCGGAACCTCGGCGAGGTACCGCTTCCCCCCTTCATGGTCATCCTCTGAGCACGTCAGTCGCGGTTAGGAGACATGACCATTCTTAGCGAATAAGGATTGTTTCGCATACAACGACAGTGCGGGTGCGCCTTCCAAGACCGCCTCTTCCAGCGCCAATCAGGCGTAACGTCCATTGTGCCGTTGGTCACAACCGGCTCCTTGCCATCGAGGTGAGCAAGCGCATGACCGGTCGCCACGGCTGCGACCACCGCCGCCAGTGTGGAGTCACAGGCGATCTCGCCCGGCGGATAGCCACCCAGCCTGGCGGTCACGATCGGCCATCCAGGGTCACGATCCCGCCGCGTCAGATCCAGGCAGTGCAGGCACGCCGTCTTCCCCGGCGTGACCAGCGGCCCAACGATCCCATGCCCCTCGAAGGCCGACGCCAGAAGATGCGGGATGCCGAGTGAGGTCAGTTCGTTGACCAGCACCCCATCGAGGGGCGCGACGGGCGCGAGTATGACGAGATCGGGCCGATCCGACTTGTCCCCGAGGTACGGCCCTCCGGCCAACGCATTGACGGACGGCCTCACTGCCGTCCCGCCCGTGGCCTCCGGACCATCCGACCGCTTGTCGGACCCGCGCACCCGCTTCAACGGCCCGGTGGGGGTGCGGCATGCCTCCTCCGCACCCGTGGCGGTCGGCCCGTTCTCCGGAGAGGACTGCACTCTGCCTGCAGTGCGCGGCCCGTTCTCCGCGGGGGACCGCGGGTTGCCGACGGGGGATGAGACGGCCTCCCCCGAGGACCGCATCCTGCCCTCGGAGGACGGCAGTGTACGTGCGGTGGACGGCACGGCCTTTGTGGGGAAGGAGGCAGTGCCTGCGGCGGACGGCACGGTACCTCCGGTGGAGGGCACGGTGCCCCTAGTGGATCGCGAGGACGCCGCCTGTGCTGCGCTGCTGGAGTGCATGGCCTGTGTGGGGCCGCTGGAGTGCGCGACCTGGGGTGGGTTGCTGGAGAGCGAGGCTTGGGCCGGGTTACCGGAGCGCGGTGCTGGTGCCGGGTTGCCAGAGCGTGCTGGGCGGCCGGAACGCGTGGTTTGGGGGGCGTTGGTGACGCGTGCGTTTTGGGGCGATCGGGCGGGCGGCGAAGCCGGTGGAGGTGTGGTGCCGCGGGCCTCGACGGCATGTGACGCGTCCGTGGACGCGTCAGCTGTGTGGCCACCAGACGTGAGCCGCCTCACGACGGCCACTGCGCCGGCCTCGCGAGGGAGACCGACCTCCGCCCACGTCAGCCCACCCGGTGTGATGTCGCACGGCCGGGCGGTGCCTGGGTCGAACACCCGGATATTGCCGACTCCGGCGGCGGCCAGGAGGGCGACCACTTGCGCGCCTACCCGGCCTGCCCCATAGACGCGCACCCGCTGCTCCCTGCGGCGCCCGAAGAGGGCGATCGCGCCGTCCGGAGCGGTGGAGGCGAGGTCGAGGGCGTCGAGGTCCGGTCTCAGGCGGTCTCGCTCGGCCAGGGAGAGATCGGCGAGCGGCGCGGGGCTTGTGGCCGCGTCGTGGAGGGCGCCTTGTACGGCGAGTTGCTCCAGCAAAGTTTGGGCGCGGATCTCGTCCAAGCCCGCGGCGGCCGCTTCCGCCAGGACGCACTCCAGGTCGCGAGTGCCGTCAAGGCTCTCAACCCACCGGCGGACGGCCGAGGTCAGGCCGCTCAACATGACGGCCCGGAGGGGGTGCACGCCGTATTGGAGGGTGTGCTCGTCGCGGATGATGCGCCGGAGGGCGGGCTTCACACGTGGCCTCATGGCGGGAAGGTTTCCATGCCTGAGCAAGATCCCGAGCCGGTTCGGCGGTGGCTGTGGATAACTAAGGCGCCTGAGGAGGCCTGTGGACAGCAGATGGTCGGGACAAGCAGGTCAGAGGGTTGATGAGCGGGCATATCCGCGGTTGAGTGGGCGAGCTCGCTCAGCGTCGGTCAGGGGGGCCGGGGAGGGCGGGCATGGCAGCCCGGCGCCCGCTTCTCGGGAGAGCCGGCCCAGGAGATGCCGCTCAGGCGGCCGCATCCCACGGAAGCGCAACCAGCAGATAAAGATCTGGTAAATCAATCTTTCCCGGAAAATGACCCAATGTCGGAAGTGGGCGCGATCACTGCGAAGATCGCCTAGAACGTGCCAACCCCCACAAGGCCCGCCAAAGTACCTCTGAACCAAGACCACGAACGCCTGGAAGCCGCGCTGAAGTGGGAATCCTCAGGACGCCCATGACCACGGCCACCAGCAGGATGATCCAGGTCAGGTGGCGCATCGGGAAACGGCGCCTGCCCAAATTCACCGGCTCTTAATCATCTGACCAGCAGAAACAACGTCCACCCTCTGTGGAATTTCGCCAGGGTCGGCTAACGTGCATATGTGCCCCCCGAGACAGTCGAGGTTCGTCGCAGTTCTCGTCGCCGGCGTACGGTCTCCGCCTACCGCGACGGCGACAAGACGATCGTGCTCCTGCCCGCCTGGCTGAGTGGCGAAGACGCAGATGAATGGGTGAGCCGGATGCTGGATCGGCTGGCCGCGAAGGAACGCCGGCGAAGGCCCACCGACGAGGCGCTGCTCGAACGGGCCAAGGAGCTGTCGGCGAGATATCTCGACGGCATGCCGGAGCCGGTGAGCGTGCGCTGGGTCGACAACCAGCAGCACCGCTGGGGCTCGTGCACCCCGGAGAACGGCACGATCAGGATCTCGACCAGGCTCAAGGGCCTGCCCGAATGGGTCATCAACTACGTGATCATCCATGAGCTGGTGCATCTGCTGGTGCCCAGTCACGGGGCCAAGTTCTGGGCGCTGGTAGAACAGTATCCCAAGGCAGAACGCGCGCGCGGGTTTCTGGAGGGATTCTCGGCCGCGGCCCACACGGCACCGGAGGAGTGTTGACGCGCATCGCCGCGGTCCTGGTACGACAGCGCATGGCACAGGCGGCGCCTCCCGGCGTGGACGCCGGCGAATTCCTCGAAGCGGTGGCGGAGGACACCTACGAGATGGTCGCGGGACTCGAGCTCGTCACCCCGGTCCTGATCACCAGCGTTCCCGAGCTGGAGGAGATCGTCTGGCCCGGCACCGAAGTGATCATGATAAAAGACGACGAACCACTGAAACTCATCCTTCAACGCCTCAACGCCGACCAGGCGGTCGTGATCGGCGCCGACGCCCCCGACCTGCCGCCCCTCCTCGTCGGCAAGCTGTTCAGGGAACTGGGCAGGGCCGAGATCACGATCTGCCCGGCGGAGAACGGCGGCGCCGTGGCCATGGCCTGCGCGCTCCCCGCCCCCGCATGGGCCGACCCCGACCTCGACGACGCGGACATCGTGGCCACCCTGCGTGCTCAGGCCCCCGGCCCCCGCAAGGTCGCCACCACCCCGGGCTGGCACCGCCTGCGCACACGCGAAGACGTCGAACGCCTCGACCCCGGCCTCGAAGGCTGGGACAACACGAGGGCGCTGGTCAGGGCACGGTGAGCTCGGCCAGAACGGCGCGATGGTCGGTCCTCGGCACGTCGCGCACGCTGACCTCCTTCACTCCCACCCGCTCATCCACCAGCACATGGTCGATCGTGATGATCGGCGGCACCCGCTTGTTCGCCGGCCACGTCGGTATCAGTCCGGCTCCCACCGTGTCGGCCGCGTCCTTGTAGCCGCGGGCCAGCAGCCCCCGTAGGGCGGCGTGGTCGAGCGAGGCGTTGAAGTCACCCGCGATGATCCGGATCTGGTCCGGTGAGGCGGACGGAAAGGCGGCGAGAGCCTCGTTCCACTCGATGACCTGGGGCCCCAGCGGCGGAAAGGGATGCGCGTCGATGAACTCGATCGGCTTCCCGCCCGGCAGCGAGACCAGCGCGGCGGGCATCTGGTGCCCGACCGGCGGCATCAGGCCCGGCAGCGCCTCCAGCGGGTGCTTGGAGTAGAGCCCGCTCCCCCCGGCGCTCCACTCGGGGAGCAGCACCCGGTGCGGCATCACTTCCTCGAGGCCGGCCGCGTCCAGGTCGGAGACCGCCCCGGGCGTCAGCTCCTGCGTGCTCAGCACGTCGGGGTTGAACTCGCGTACCAGCTTCATGATCGTCACCGCGTCGGCCCTGCCGAACAGCATGTTGATCGTCATGACCCGGAAGGGCCTGCCCGCCGTGGCCTCGGCCGTGCCCAGCGCCCTGGGCAGCACGCTGAAGCCGAGCGCGGCCGTGGCCAGCAGCGCGACGGCGGTCGCGGCGCGCTTGCGCCCGACCGCGGCGATCAGGAGGGGGACCAGTGAACCCGCCGCGGCGTACGGGGTGGCGGTCATGATCTGCGTGGGCAGCGAACCCCGCTCCAGCCCCGCCACCCTGGCCACGGCCCAGGCGGCGAACGGAGTCACGGCCAGCCAGGTCAACGCCGTCCCAGGGAACTTCCTGCGCCTGCGCCCAGGTGTCACGATCGTGCCGCCGACGGCAGAAGTCTCCACGCAACCCCCTCCTGGAACGACGCAAAGGACTCTAACCGAGCGCGCGTGAACCCGAGCTAAGCGCGGCCTGTCCGCGTGCGGCCAATCGCCGCGTCGCCTCGTCGGAGAGCTCGGGAATGCCGTCGACGGGGAACCAGCGCAGGTCCAGCGACTCCTCGCTGATCACCGCCTCGGCGCCGGGAGGGGCCACGGCCGCGTATTCGACGTCGAGATGCCAGCTGTGCGGCGGATGGCACCACACGACGTGCTTGTCCACCGCGAGCGGCCCAGGCAGCAGCTCGAGCCCGGAAATTCCCGACTCCTCCCATGCCTCCCGCAGGGCAACCTCCGCCAGCGACATGTCGGAAATCTCGCAGTGGCCACCCATGGGCAGCCACATCTTGGCCTTCGGATGCAGCGTGAGCAGCACCTGCGAGCCGTCGTGCGACAGGACCGCCGTCGTGGCCGTCAGATGCCCCGGTACGCACTCACGCAGCATCGCGTCGTCGTACGAGCGCAAATGCTCCAGGAACTCCACGCGCAACGCCTCTTCCTCGGGCGTGGGCGCGTTCCACGCGGACAGCACCGCCACCGCGTCGCCGTGCAGGCTCAACTCTGGTCGCCCTCGTCGTCCGGCTTCCTCTCCAGCTCGGAGATGTCCCAGGCCGCCTCGCCACGTACGAACGCGTCGGGATCGTCGAGATCGTCGGCCGTCGGCATGAGATCGGGGTGGCCCCACAGCGCGTCGCGCCCGTCGAGCCCGCGCGCGCTCTCCAGGGCACGCCACAGCGCCGCCGCCTCGCGCAGCCTCCGGGGCCGCAGCTCCAAGCCCACCAGTGTGCCGAACGTCAGCTCGGCGGGCCCGCCGGTCGCGCGCCGCCGGCGTACGGTCTCCGCCAGCGCCACGGCGGAGGGCAGCTTGCCCTCGGCCGCCCGGTCGACCACGGTGGCCACCCACCCCTCGACCAGGGCGAGCATCGTCTCCAGCCGTGCCAGCGCGGCCTTCTGCCGCTCGGTCTCCTCGGGCTTGAGCAGGTTGCCCCCGCTCAGCGCCTCCTGGATCGCCTCGGGGTTGTTGATGTCGAGACCGCGGATCTGCTCTTCGAGCGCTGAGGTGTCGACCGTTATGCCCTTGGCGTATTCCTCGACCGCGCCCAGCAGGTGGGAGCGCAGCCACGGGACGTGCTGGAACAGCCGGTGGTGTGCGGCCTCGCGCAGCGCCAGATAGAGCCTGATCTCGTCGGACGGGATCTCCAGGCCCTCGCTGAAGGAGGCGATGCCCCCCGGCAGCAGCGCGGCCGTGTCGGACAGCGGCAGGCCGATGTCGGTGGTGCCGACCACCTCGCGGGCCAGCGAGCCGAGCGCCTGCCCGATCTGCTGGCCGACCATCATGCCGCCCATCTGTTTGAGCATGCCGAGCAGCGGCCCGGCCATCTGCTGGGCCTCTGGAGGCAGTCCGGAGCCGCCGAGCGCGCCGCCCATGGTCTCGACCATGCGCTCCGCGATCGGCTCGCAGAGCTTGCGCCAGATCGGGACGGTGTTCTCGATCCACTCGGACCGGCTCCAGGCCTGCGGGTTCGACACGCCGCTCGGCAGCGTCGTCGATTCGTTGAGCCAGAGGTCGGCGAGGCTCAGCGCCTCGACGATCTGGCGGCGTTCGCCCTCCATGACGCTCGGGTCGCCCTGGGCGACCACGGCGTGGCGGGCGATGTTCTTGGCCATGTCCCAGTTGACAGGGCCTGAACCCTGCGGCGCCGACAGCATGTCGGCGAACTGGCGCATCGCCTGAGCCATCTGCTCAGGGTTGCCGAACATGGCGAACGGGTTCTCGTTAGGGTCGTTTTCGCGACCTGGCAGGTCAGTCACCGCTCTACCTCGTGCAGGATGGAGGAGTCCACATCCGCCACGTTAGTCGTCCTACGGCGGATCAGTGCAAAGTGAGGACCTGGTGCCTACCTCGAAACGCCCGCGTGAACCCGTAGTAGCCGTCACGGGAGCGGCTTCCGGCCTAGGCCGCGAGCTGCTCGCGAGGCTCGTATCCGCCGCGGATTTCCGCAGAGTGGTGGCCATCGACGAGGAGCGCGGCGACATTCGGGAAGCCACGTGGAGAGTGATCGACGTACGGGATCCGCTCTTGGCGAACCGGATCTCCGACATCGACGTCCTGGTCCATCTGGCCGGTGACTACGCCGTCGACTCCGACCCAGGTGAGCGGCGCGCGTACAACCTCCGAGCCGCCCAGACGGTGCTGACGGCCTCCGCGGCGGCACGCGTGCGCCGTGTGGTGCTGGTCACGAGCGCGATGGTGTACGGCGCCGCGCCCGACAACGAGGTGCCCCTGCCCGAGGACGCCCCGGTGGCGGCCGAGCCCGACACCGGCCTCGTGGGCGACTTCCTGGAGATCGAGTCCCTGGTACGCAGGTCGCTGCGCAGCCACCCCGGCCTGGAGATCACGGTGCTGCGCCCGGCCGCCGTCGTCGGCCCAGGAGTCGACACGGTCATCACCCGTCACTTCGAGTCGCCGAGGCTCCTGACCGTCAAGGGCTGCAGCCCGCACTGGCAGTTCTGCCACATCGACGACCTGGTCTCGGCGCTGGAGCTGGCCGCGCGCGGCGGGGTCACCGGTGTGGTGGCCGTCGGCTCCGACGGGTGTCTGGAGCAGGACCAGGTGGAGGAGCTGTCCGGCATCCGCAGCCTCGAGCTGCCCGCGGGGCTGACCTTCGGCACGGCCCAGCGGCTCCACCGGCTCGGCATCACCCCGGCACCCGCGACGGACCTGCACTACGTCGTCTATCCGTGGGTCGTCGACTGCGCGGCACTGCGCGAGGCGGGCTGGAAGCCGTCGTGGACCAACGAGGCCGCGTTCGCGCAGCTCCTGGAGCTGCGCGAGAACAGAACGACCGTGGTCGGCCGGCGACTGCCCGTCAAGGAGGCCACGCTCACCGCCGCGGGCGCCACCGTCGCCGTCATCGGCACAGCCGCGATCGTCCGGCAGGTACGTAAAAAGCGGCGCCAATGAGAAATCCGCTAAGTGGACTGCCGCTACGGACCGGCCCTGACACGGCCGTCGGGCGGCAGCCCACCGAGCAGGTTTCTCATTGGGTAGGCTCCCTTTCCGTGGACGTCATCCGGTTGCTCGGCATTCGTGACACGCCCCTCTCCGTCGACGAGGTGCTGGCCGCGGTGGGAGACCACGCCGCCGGCGGCACCACCCTCTTCGTGGGCACCGTCCGGGAGCAGGACCACGGAAAGCCGGTGACCAGACTTTCCTACTCGGCGCATCCCTCGGCGGAGGCCGAGCTGCGGCAGGTGGCGGAGAAGATCGCCGCCGACTTCCCGGTGACGGCGCTGGCCGCCGTTCACCGCGTGGGCGACCTGGAGCTGGGTGAGGCGGCCGTCATCGTCGCGGTGGCCGCGCCCCACAGGGACGAGGCGTTCAGGGCCTCGCGCCGGCTGATCGACGACCTGAAGTCGCAGGTCCCGATCTGGAAACATCAGGCATTCGCCGACGGCGAGACCGAATGGGTCGGCGCCGCCGAATAAGCTCATCGACATGTCACGACGCGCCCTGACCCTGCTGCTCGCGGGTTTCCTCGTGCTCGCGCTCGGCGTGGTGGGCGCGTTCAGGCCCGTCCCGTACGTCGTCCTGAGCCCCGGCCCGACCGAGAACACGATCGGCGAGGTCGACAAGAAGCCCGTTATCTCGATCAAGGGGCGGCCGACCTATCCCACCAGCGGCGCGCTCAGCCTTGTCACGGTGGCCTACCAGGGTGGCCCGGCCGCCCAGATCGACCTGCTGACGGCGTTGCGCGGCTGGATCGACCCGACCGTCGCGGTGGTCCCGCAGGAGACCATCTTCGCGCCCAACCGCGACCCCAAGGAGGTCGAGCAGGAGAACACGGTCGAGATGACCAACTCGCAAGACTCCGCCACCGCCGCCGCGCTCAACGAGCTCAAGATCTCCTACAGCACGGTTGTGACGGTCGTGTCCACCGAGAAGGGCAAGCCCGCCGAGGGCAAGCTCGCGAAGGACGACGAGATCAACGCCGTCGACGGCAAACCGGCGAAGAACGTCGACGTCGTAGGCGAGGCGGTCAAGGCGCACAAGCCCGGCGAGAACGTGGTCTTCAACGTCACCAGGGGCGGCAAAAAGCTCGACGTCACCGTGCCGACGGTGGCGGGCCCCAAGGGGCAGACCCTCGTGGGCGTGCTCATGCAGGCGAAGTACAAGTTCCCGTTCGACGTCGACATCAACGTCGGAGACGTCGGCGGGCCGAGCGCGGGGCTGATGTTCTCGCTCGGCATCTTCGACAAGCTCACGCCCGGTGAGCTCACCGGCGGCAGGCTGATCGCGGGCACCGGCACGATGGAGCCGTCCGGCCAGGTCGGCGCGATCGGCGGCATCGCGCAGAAGATGGTCGGCGCCAAGAACTCCGGCGCGACCGTCTTCCTCACCCCCGCCGACAACTGCGCCGAGGCCATGAAAGCGGTGCCCGACGGGCTCCGGCTGGTCAGGGCCGACACGATGCACGACGCGGTGCAGGCGCTCGACGCGCTGCGGACAGGTAAAGGAAACGTGCCCGCATGTGAGGCCGGATGAAACTTCTGGCGCCTGCCATCCGTTAGCCGTACCGCTGGCACCGCGGTGTAGGTTGCCAGACACGGACCGTTTTTTCATCACGACGAGGGGTTGGCCTTGAGCTTCCGGACCCCAGGAGCCGGCCGGGCGATGCGCTTGCCCCGCCGACCTCGACTGCTTCTGCCTGTCGCGATCGCTCTTGTGGCGATCGTGGCGTTGTTTTTCCTATTTTCTGGGATTTATACCGACTATCTGTGGTTTGACGCCACGAACTACACGTCGGTCTTCAGCGGTGTGCTGCTGACCCAGATCGTGCTGTTCCTGGTCGGGGCGGTGCTGATGGTCGGCATCGCGGGCGGCAACATGTTGCTGGCCTTCCGGATGCGCCCGATGTTCGGGCCGGCGATGTTCGGTGGTGGCAGCGGCGCCGACCGCTACCGCATGGCGCTCGACCCCCACCGCAAGCTGATCTTCATTGTCGGCATGGGCCTGCTCGCTCTCTTCTCCGGCTCCTCGTTCGCCGGGCAGTGGGAGACGTGGCTCGAGTTCGTCAACGGGGTGCCGTTCGGCAAGCAGGACAAGCTGTTCGGACTGGACATCTCGTTCTACATGTTCGACTACCCGTTCATCCGGATGGTGCTGAACTTCCTGTTCACCGCCGTGATCATCTCGATCGTGCTGGCGGCGATCACCCACTACCTGTACGGCGGGTTCCGGCTGCAGTCGCCCGGCGTGCACGCCTCCAGGGCGGCGCGCATCCACCTGTCGGTGCTGCTCGGCATCTTCCTGCTGCTCAAGGCCGTCGCCTACTGGTTCGACCGCTTCGGCCTGGTCTTCTCCGACCGCGGCTTCGTCAACGGTGCCTCCTACACCGACGTCAACGCCGTCCTGCCGGCCAAGACCATCCTCGCGATCATCGCGCTGATCTGCGCCGCCCTGTTCTTCGCCGGCGTCGTGCGCCCCGGCGGCATGCTCCCCGGCGTCTCGGCCGGCCTGCTCGTGCTCTCGGCCATCCTGATCGGCGGCGTCTACCCGGCGCTGGTCGAGCAGTTCCAGGTCAAGCCCAACCAGCAGGGCAAGGAGGCCGCCTACATCCAGCGCAACATCGAGGCCACACGGGAGGCGTACAACGTCGACAAGACCGAGGTGGAAAACTACAACGCCGAGTCCGACCCCGCCAAGGTCCAGAAGGACGGAGACACCTCGGTCTCCGGGGTGCGGCTGCTCGACCCGGCGCTGGTGTCGTCGACGTACGAGCAGACGCAGCGCATCCGCGGCTTCTACAGCTTCGGCGACACGCTCGACGTCGACCGCTATCCCGACAGCACCGGCAAGCTGATCGACCACGTCGTCGGCGTCCGCGAGCTGACCGGCCCGCCCGAGGGCCAGAACAACTGGATCAACCGGGCCCTCGTCTACACCCATGGCTACGGCCTCGTCGCCGCGCCGGGCAACCATGTCGACAGCAGCGGCCAGCCCGCGTACGACGCCAAGGACATGCCGGTCACCGGCCCGCTGGCGACCTCCACCAAGCTGCGCGAGCCGCGCGTCTACTACGGCGAGGCCCCGTCCTCGGACGAGTACGTCATCGCGGGTGGCAACCCCAAGAACCCGCAGGAGCTCGACTACCCGAAGACGGGCGGCACGGGCCAGGAGAACACCACCTACACCGGAGGCGGGGTCCGCGTCGGGTCGTTCGTCAACAGGCTCGTCTACGCCGCCAAGTACGGCGAGGCGAACATCCTCCTGTCGGGCGACATCAACGACAGCTCCAAGATCCTTTACGTCCGCAACCCGCGCGACAGGGTGCAGAAGGTGGCGCCCTTCCTCACGCTGGACGGCAACCCCTATCCGGCGATCGTCGACGGGCGCATCACCTGGATCATCGACGGCTACACCACGTCCAACGACTACCCGTACTCGCAGAGCGAGAGCTTCGGCGACATGACGCGCGACACGTCCACCGACCGCCGCGTGATCGCCCAGCAGCCGACGGACAAGATCAACTACATCCGTAACTCCGTCAAGGCCACGGTCGACGCCTACGACGGCACGGTCAAGCTCTACGGCTGGGACACCAACGACCCGATGCTGAAGACCTGGAGCAAGGCGTTCCCCGGCGTCATCCGCCCGGCCTCGGAGATGAGCCCCGACCTGCGCAACCACATCCGCTACCCGGAAGACCTGTTCAAGGTGCAGCGCTACACGCTGTCGCGCTACCACATCACCGACCCGGCCGCGTTCTACAGCGGCCAGGACTTCTGGAACGTCCCCGGTGACCCGACGCAGGGCGACAAGAACATCAAGCAGCCTCCCTACTACCTGACCACCACGATGCCGGGCGGCACGCCGACGTTCTCCCTGACGACCACGTTCGTGCCGCGCCAGGGAGGCGCCAACCTGTCGGCGTTCATGGCGGTCGACTCGTCGGGCGGCTCGGGGTACGGCCGGCTACGCATCCTGCGTATGCCGTCCAACACACCCATCCCGGGTCCGGGGCAGATCCAGAACGCCTTCCAGAGCCGCCTCGCCGGTCAGCTCAACGTGATGGGCGTGGGCAGCTCGTCGCTGCGTTACGGAAACCTGCTGACGTTGCCGTACGCGGGCGGTCTGGTCTACATCGAGCCGGTGTACGTGCAGGTTGCCGCAGGCGGTGGCCAGGAGCCGTACCCGATCCTGCAGCGGGTCCTGGTGTCCTACGGCAGCAAGATCGGCGTCGGGCAAACCCTGGACCAGGCGCTCCAGGAGGTCTTCGGCGGCCAGCAACAGCAGCAGAACCCCACCGAGCAACAGCAGCAGACCGTCCCCAGCCAGACCAACACGGCGATCAACACGGCGATCGGTAACGCCAAGAAGGCGTACGAGGACGCGCAGAAGGCCCTGCAGTCCAGCCCGCCTGACTGGGATGCCTACGGTGACGCTCAGAAGCGGCTGGAGGAGGCGCTGAAGGCGCTGGAGGGGGCGAACCAGGCCAAGCCCTCGGCGACCCCCTCTGCCACGCCCTCCGTCTCGCCCTCCGCCTCACCGTCGGCCACGCCCTCCGCCCCGGCCTCGCCGGTGCCATCGCCGACGGGATCGCAAGCGGGAGGCACGTCCTAGCCCATTCAGTTTGCGCCCACCCCTCGCAGCCGACTAGTCTTTAGAACGCAAGGCGACGCGGGGTGGAGCAGTTCGGTAGCTCGCTGGGCTCATAACCCAGAGGTCGCAGGTTCAAATCCTGCCCCCGCTACCAATCCCAGAAGCCCGGGCTCCGGAAACGGAACCCGGGCTTCTGCGCGTCTCGGTCTTTGGGGTGGAGAGGGAGCGGGCTTCCGTTGCCAGGGGCGGCCGTGTGTCCTTCCCTCTTTCGCATAAGGGTCGTCACCAGTGACCGCGGTCACATTGGGGCCGTTGGAAAGGCAGGATGTCCCAAGCACTGATGGGAGCCTGTATAGTTATTGATGACACACCGACGCGGGGTGGAGCAGTTCGGTAGCTCGCTGGGCTCATAACCCAGAGGTCGCAGGTTCAAATCCTGTCCCCGCTACTCGTCCAGAGTCCCTGGTCACCGGATTATCCGGAGGCCGGGGACTTTGTCGTTTCCGCAGCTCTTGCCCGTCCTCCGCAAGGGTGATTACATCATTACATGACTGACGAAGCAGTGCCCACGCTGTACGAATGGGCAGGCGGCAGCGAGGCGTTCGAACGGCTGACCGAGGCTTTCTACCGGACCGTCGTCAAGGACGAGCTGATCGGCCCGCTGTTCGCCCACATGGACCCGGACCATCCGAAACATGTGGCGATCTGGCTCAGCGAGGTGTTCGGCGGGCCAGATCGATACACCAAGGAGCGTGGTGGTTATCCGAACATGCTCCGCCACCACCTCGGCAAGGCCATCAGCGAGCCGCAGCGCCGCAGGTGGGTGAGCCTGCTCATGGACGCGGCGGACGAGGTGGGGCTGCCCGACGACCCCGAGTTCAGGGCCGCGTTCGCGAGTTACATCGAATGGGGCACCAGGTTGGCCAGGCACAACTCCCAGCCGGACGCCAAGCCTCCGCTCGAGGCGCCCGTGCCGCACTGGGGCTGGGGGGTCGCGCCGCCCTACCAGCCTTAACCTGGAGGAATGGAAGCCACGTCCCGCGGGATGCTGCGCGTGTACCTGGGCGCGGCGCCCGGGGTGGGCAAGACGTACGCCATGCTGAGCGAGGCGCACCGCGCCCGCGAACGTGGCAAGGATGTGGTCGTGGGCTTCGTCGAGACCCACGGCCGCGCCAAGACCGCCCGTCTGCTCGAAGGGCTGGAGATCCTGCCGCGACGGACGATGTCCTATCGGGGCGCGACATTCACTGAGCTCGACGTCGATGCCGTCATCGCCCGCGCTCCCACCGTGGCGCTGATCGACGAGCTCGCCCACACGAACGTTCCCGGCTCCCGCAACGCCAAGCGCTGGCAGGACATCGACGAGGTTCTCCACGCCGGGATCGACGTGGTCTCGACCGTCAACATCCAGCACCTCGAATCGCTGAACGACGTGGTCGACCAGATCACCGGCGTGCCGCAGCGGGAGACCGTACCGGATGAGGTGGTGCGGCGCGCTGACCAGATCGAGCTCGTCGACATGGCGCCGGAGGCGCTGCGGCGCAGGATGGCCCACGGCAACGTCTACCCGCTCGAACGGGTCGACGCCGCGATGGCCAACTACTTCCGCGTCGGCAACCTGACCGCCTTGCGGGAGCTCGCCCTGATCTGGGTGGCAGACAAGGTGGACGATCAACTCGACCGTTACCGTGCGGACCATGGCATAGCGGGCACCTGGGAGGCCCGCGAGCGCGTGGTGGTCGCGCTGACCGGAGGCCCGGAAGGCGACACGCTCATACGGCGGGCGGCCCGCATCGCGGCCAGGAGCAAGGGCGCAGACCTGCTGGCCGTGCACGTCACCAGCGCCGACGGCCTCACCTCCGGCGGCGACCCCGCGAACCTGATCCGCCAGCGCACCCTCGTCGAGGACCTCGGCGGCTCCTATCACCAGGTGGTGGGCGACGACATCCCGCGCGCGCTGCTCGAGTTCGCCGGTGGCGTGAACGCGACCCAGCTCGTGCTGGGGGCGTCGAGGCGGGGGCGCTTCGCGCAGATCCTCTCGCGTGGTGTGGGCGTGACCACGACGGCGCTGTCGGGGTCGATCGACGTTCACATGGTCACGCACGAGGCCATCAGGAAGGGGCTCGAGCGGGCGCGGTCGAGCGCCGCGCTGACCCGCGGGCGACGGCTGTCCGGCTGGGGGCTGTCGCTGCTCGGCATGCCGCTGCTCACCGCCGCGCTCCGGCCGCTGGACCTGTCGCTGCCCAGCGACATCCTGCTCTTCCTGCTGCTGGTCGTAGGGGTCGCCCTGGTGGGCGGCATGTGGCCGGCCCTCACGGCGGCGGTGCTCGGATTCGGGCTGCTCAACTGGTTCTTCACGCCTCCGCTGCACACGTTGACGATCGCCGCGCCGGAGAACGTGCTCGCGCTGGCCATCTTCGTGCTGGTGGCGGCCATGGTCAGCGCGGTCGTCGACCTGGCGGCCAGGCGCAGCAGGGATGCGGCGCGCTCGCAGGCCGACGCCGAGGTGCTGTCCACGCTGGCGGGGCACGTGCTGCGGGGCGAGGCGGCGCTGCCGTCGCTGCTGGCCCGGATGCGGGAGACGTTCGGACTGATCTCGGTGACCCTGCTCGAACGCTCAGACGGTTGGAAGATCGTCGCCACCTCGGGTGGAGCGCCGTGCACAAGCCCGGGGACGGCCGACACCGACGTAGTGATCGACGACCGGCTCGTGCTCGCCGCCCACGGCCGGCTGTTGGACGCGAGCGATCGGCGAGTGCTGGAGGCGTTCGCCGCGGAGGCGGCCGTCGCGCTGCGCGAGCAGCGGCTGCGGGAGGCGGCTGAGCAGGCCGAGCCGCTGGCCGAGGCCGACAGGATGCGCACGGCCCTGCTCGCCGCGGTCAGCCACGACCTGCGTACTCCGCTCGCCTCGGCCAAGGCAGCGGTCGAGAGTCTGCGCAGCACCGATGTCACCTGGTCGGACGAGGATCGGTCCGAACTGCTGGCCACCGCCGACGAGTCGCTGATCAAGCTGGACCGGCTCGTCTCGAACCTCCTCGACATGAGCCGCCTCCAGGCGGGCGTGCTCGGCGTGCATCTGGAGCCCGTGGCGATCGAGGACGTCCTGCCGCGCGCCATCGACGACCTAGGCCCCCTACGCGAGCGGGTTCAGAGCGATCTCCCGCCCATGGTGCCGGAGATCATGGCAGACCACGCCCTGTTGGAGCGGGTGCTCGTCAACCTGATGGCGAACGCGATCCGCTACAGCCCCGACGACGAGCTCGTCCTCGTCAACGCGAGCTGGCACGGCGAGAACGTGGAGATCCGCATCATCGACCGCGGTCCCGGCATCCCGCCCGAGGCGCATGAAAAGGTGTTCATGCCATTCCAGCGGCTCGGGGACCGCGACACCCACACGGGCGTGGGGCTCGGCCTGGCGCTCTCGCGCGGCCTCACCGAGGCGATGGGCGGCGCGCTCGTGCTGGAGGACACGCCTGGAGGGGGCCTGACCATGACCATCTCGCTGCGGAGGCACGCATGACCCGCGTGCTGGTGGTGGACGACGAGCCGCAGATCCTGCGTGCTCTGCGCGTCAACCTGGCCGCCAGGCAGTACGAGGTGGCGGTCGCGCCCGACGGCGGCACAGCGCTGCGTCAGGCCGCCGACTGGCATCCCGACCTGATCATCCTCGACCTCGGCCTGCCCGACCTCGACGGCGTCGAGGTCATCCAGGGCCTGCGCGGCTGGACCTCGGTCCCGATCATCGTCCTCTCGGGCCGTTCGGACAGCATCGACAAAGTGGACGCGCTCGACGCGGGCGCCGACGACTACGTGACGAAGCCGTTCAGCATCGACGAGCTGCTCGCACGCGTCCGCGCGGTGACCCGCCGCACGGGCCAGCCGGATGAGGAGGCTGCCACGGTGCGGCTGGGCGATCACGTGATCGACCTCTCCAACAAGACGATCTCCGGTGGGGTACGGCTGACGCCCACGGAGTGGCACTTCCTGGAGATCCTGCTGCGTAACCCGGGCAAGCTGATCAGCCAGCGCCAGCTCCTGCGGGAAGTCTGGGGAGGTTCGTACGAGAAGGAGACGCACTACCTACGCCAGTACATGGCCCAGCTCCGGCGAAAGCTCGAACGGGACCCCTCCAACCCCGTCCATCTGCTGACCGAGCCCGGGATGGGTTACCGGTTCCAGCCTTCTTCGTCGTAGGTTCTGATCATCGAGAACGCTTTGTGCGCGGCCCAGCCGAGGAGCACGAGCCCGAAGACCACCTGCACGATCCGCATCGGCAGGGAAGAGCCTGGATCGGCGTAAAGAACGACGCCAACCCACATCAGGCCGAATATCGCGACCAGTGCGACTGCCGCCCAGTTCAACCTCCGCTGCCACATACGCGAAGTCTTACAGCCGGGCGGCCAAGGTGGGGTATGCCCCGAGTCGTCATCGGGTCAGTGGCCTAGTAGTACTTTGTTAGTTCGGGATCTTGTGTGAGATGATTTTTGTGTGACTCCGGCTGAGCTGGCTGAGGTTCGAGGCCGTCTTGAGGACTTCGCGGGTGAGGTGTTCACTTCCTTCGCGCGTCGGGAACAGCGGTCCAACGGCGGGCTGTACCTGCGTGGGCTGATGCTGGATGGGCGGCGCAAATCGATGGTTCCGATGGCTGAGCGGTTGGGGGTGGATCACCAGCGGCTGCAGCAGTTCATCACCTCCTCGACCTGGGACTATGCGGCGGTGCGCAGGCGTCTGGCACAGCGCGCGGTCAGCGTGGTGGCGCCGCAGGCGTGGGTGCTGGACGACACTGGCCACCTCAAGGACGGCGATGCCTCGCCGGGGGTGGCCCGGCAGTACACCGGCACCGCGGGAAAGGTGACCAACTGCCAGATCGCGGTCAGCGTGCACGCGGTTACCGATACGTGCTCGGCGGCGCTGAACTGGCGGTTGTTCCTACCTGAGCGATGGGACGACGCGCTGGCCGAGGATGCAGCCCAGGCCGCGGCGATCGCCGGGCGGCGGCGGCGCTGCGGCATCCCTGACGATCAGCGGCACCGTCCCAAGTGGCAGCAGGCGCTGGACATGCTCGATGAGCTGGCCGCCTGGGGGCAGGTGCCGCCGCTGGTGGTGGCCGATGCCGGATACGGCGATGTGACCGCGCTCCGGCTCGGCCTGACCGGGCGCGACCTGCCGTACGTGGTCGCCCTCAAGGGCACCACCAGCGCGTATCCCGCCGATGTCGTCCCCGAGACGGTGCCCTACTCCGGTAACGGCCGCCGTCCGGTGGCCAAATACCGCAGCGCGCCCTCCAGCCTGCGCGAGCTGGCCCTGGCCGCCGGACGCAGCAGTCTGCGCCGGGTGAGCTGGCGGCAGGGCACCAAGAAGAGCAAGGGCAACCCGACCGCTACGATGCGCTCACGCTTCCTCGTGCTGCGGGTGCGGCCCGCCAACAGCGGCATCGCCCGAGACAGTGACGGGCATCTGCCCGAATGCTGGCTTCTGGCCGAATGGCCACCTGGTGAGCCCGAGCCCACCGATTACTGGCTGTCCACCCTTCCGCCAGACATCCGGCTGCGGGAACTGGTGCGCCTGGCGAAGATCCGCTGGCGGATCGAGCACGACTACCGCGAGCTCAAGACCGGCCTGGGCCTGACCCACTTCGAGGGCCGCTCCTTCACCGGCTGGCACCGGCACGTCACCCTGGCTTCGGCCGCCCATCTGTTCCTCACCGAACTCCGGCTGTCCATCCCAAAAGCAACTGGGGCGGCCTGACCTTCTACAAGATCTTGCACATGCTCCAGGTGCTGTTAGCCACCTGGGCCGGCCGATGCCCCACCTGTCATCAACGACCACCATGACGAACTAACAAAGTACTACTAGTGCGGGAGTGCTCTCCTCATACCGACGCAGCGGCGCAGGCGCATACGGCGCGGGCGCTGTGGGACGGCGTCCTCCAGACACTCGAGCAGCGCCGCCGCCGTGCGGGCGTCTGACAGGATGCGCTGCACGGCCTCGCCGTCCTCCGGCAGCTGGCCGCGCTCGGCCAGCTCGTGCTTGAGGAACGCCAAGGGGTCTGGCGCCCCCACGGTGTCCGCCGCCACTGTCGCCCGCGCGGCCGTGAGGAGGCGCAGGTAGTGGGTGCGGAGCATGGCTTCGCGCAGGCGGGCGTGCTCGAGGTCGTCGATCAGGGTCCTGGCGATTCTCAGCAGGTCTCCGGCATGGGTCGCCTCGTCGGCGAGGAAGGCGCGGATGTCGTCGAACTCCGAGCGGGTCATAGCGGACACCTCCGAGAGCGCAGTCTGCTCGTAGCTACTTCGTACCGGGTCGCGATTGCGGATGACTTGCTGACGGCTTGACGCCGGGGTGCCGACCAGGAGGTTCTTGTGAAGGTTTGAGCGTTGCGTGGAGAGGGAAGGACCTCAGGATTACGCAAGAGGCAGAAGTGGGCGCGACGGCCTGCTAGAGTTGCTTCTCGCAGGGCGGCCAAGGGGTTCCAGGAACCTCCGGAGATGCCCAGCGAATCCCACTACCTTCAGGTTCGTCCGGCGGTGTTCGTACCACTTCGGATGGGCTGGTAAGTTAGAGGGGTTGTCCCGGAAACGGGGCGCGGCTTAATTTCTGCAGATCGAGCGAGTCGGGTCAATTTGACAGGGACTTGAACGGCTGAAAGAATTAGGACACAACGAAATGAACGCCTCCGAGCGGAAAGCCTGAATGGTTTCGAGTGAGGGGTACGCGTCCGTTTCTTGAGAACTCAACAGTGTGTTAAAAGCCAGTGCATGAGATTTACATGCATGACCCCGTCTTTTTGACGGATAGCTCGGATTGATTTCCGGACAAGACATTGTTTGGAGAGTTTGATCCTGGCTCAGGACGAACGCTGGCGGCGTGCTTAACACATGCAAGTCGAGCGGAAAGGCCCTTCGGGGTACTCGAGCGGCGAACGGGTGAGTAACACGTGAGCAACCTGCCCCTGACTCTGGGATAAGCCCGGGAAACTGGGTCTAATACCGGATATGACGCGCTTTCGCATGGGATGCGTGTGGAAAGATTTTTCGGTTGGGGATGGGCTCGCGGCCTATCAGCTTGTTGGTGGGGTAGTGGCCTACCAAGGCGACGACGGGTAGCCGGCCTGAGAGGGCGACCGGCCACACTGGGACTGAGACACGGCCCAGACTCCTACGGGAGGCAGCAGTGGGGAATATTGCGCAATGGGCGGAAGCCTGACGCAGCGACGCCGCGTGGGGGATGACGGCCTTCGGGTTGTAAACCTCTTTCAGCAGGGACGAAGTTGACGTGTACCTGCAGAAGAAGCGCCGGCTAACTACGTGCCAGCAGCCGCGGTAATACGTAGGGCGCAAGCGTTGTCCGGAATTATTGGGCGTAAAGAGCTCGTAGGTGGCTGGTCGCGTCTGCCGTGAAAGCCCGCAGCTTAACTGCGGGTCTGCGGTGGATACGGGCCGGCTAGAGGTAGGTAGGGGCAAGTGGAATTCCTGGTGTAGCGGTGAAATGCGCAGATATCAGGAGGAACACCGGTGGCGAAGGCGGCTTGCTGGGCCTTACCTGACGCTGAGGAGCGAAAGCGTGGGGAGCGAACAGGATTAGATACCCTGGTAGTCCACGCTGTAAACGTTGGGCGCTAGGTGTGGGGGTCTTCCACGATCTCCGTGCCGGAGCTAACGCATTAAGCGCCCCGCCTGGGGAGTACGGCCGCAAGGCTAAAACTCAAAGGAATTGACGGGGGCCCGCACAAGCGGCGGAGCATGTTGCTTAATTCGACGCAACGCGAAGAACCTTACCAAGGTTTGACATCACCCGGACACCTGCAGAGATGTGGGCTTCTTCGGACTGGGTGACAGGTGGTGCATGGCTGTCGTCAGCTCGTGTCGTGAGATGTTGGGTTAAGTCCCGCAACGAGCGCAACCCTTGCTCCATGTTGCCAGCACGCCTTTCGGGGTGGTGGGGACTCATGGGGGACTGCCGGGGTCAACTCGGAGGAAGGTGGGGATGACGTCAAGTCATCATGCCCCTTATGTCTTGGGCTGCAAACATGCTACAATGGCCGGTACAGAGGGTTGCGATGCCGTGAGGTGGAGCGAATCCCTAAAAGCCGGTCTCAGTTCGGATTGGGGTCTGCAACTCGACCCCATGAAGTCGGAGTCGCTAGTAATCGCAGATCAGCAATGCTGCGGTGAATACGTTCCCGGGCCTTGTACACACCGCCCGTCACGTCACGAAAGTCGGCAACACCCGAAGCCCGTGGCCCAACCACTTGTGGGGGGAGCGGTCGAAGGTGGGGCTGGCGATTGGGACGAAGTCGTAACAAGGTAGCCGTACCGGAAGGTGCGGCTGGATCACCTCCTTTCTAAGGAGCTACTTTCACCTTTCACCGGCGCGTGTTCGGTGGGGTGACAGCTCACTAGTGGAGCACTGGCTACTCAACCAGGCTGTGATCGTCTGGCTGTAAGTACCGTCGCTGGTGACAGCGGAGTGGGAACGCGGCTGTGGGGGTTCGGACTGGTTGGACACACTGTTGGGTCCTGAAGGAACGGGCATGCGTGTCTGGTTCTTCGGAGACAGGGCCAGCGGACGCTTCACATGTGGTGGGGCGCGAGCTGGTTTGCTGTTTGTTGTTTGAGATTTGCATAGTGGACGCGAGCATCTTTGTGGCCAAGTTTTTTAGGGCACACGGTGGATGCCTTGGCATCAGGAGCCGATGAAGGACGTGGGAGGCTGCGTTAAGCCTCGGGGAGTCGCCAACCAGACGTTGATCCGGGGATGTCCGAATGGGGAAACCTAGCACCAGTCATGTGGTGTTGCCTCCGCCTGAATGTATAGGGCGGTTGGTGGTAACGCGGGGAAGTGAAACATCTCAGTACCCGTAGGAAGAGAAAACAATATGTGATTCCGTGAGTAGTGGTGAGCGAAAGCGGATGAGGCTAAACCGGGCGTGTGTGATAGCCGGCAGGCGTTGCATGTCCGGGGTCGTGGGACCTTCTAGCAGTCTCTGCCGGGGTTGCGAACAGTGATAAATCGGTGGGGTAGTTGAAAGCTCTGGGAAGGGCTGCCGTAGACCGTGAGAGCCGGGTAGGCGAAACCTTGTCGACTGTTTGAGGGGATCCCAAGTAGCACGGGGCTCGAGAAATCCTGTGTGAATCTGCCAGGACCACCTGGTAAGCCTAAATACTCCCTGGTGACCGATAGTGCACGAGTACCGTGAGGGAAAGGTGAAAAGTGCCCCGGTGAGGGGTCGTGAAATAGTACCTGAAACCGTGTGCCTACAAGCCGTAGGAGCTTAGTCGTTCTTCGGAGCGGCTGTGATGTGACTGCGTGCCTTTTGAAGAATGAGCCTGCGAGTTATGGTGTGTGGCGAGGTTAACCTGTGTGGGGGAGCCGTAGCGAAAGCGAGTCTGAATAGGGCGTTTGAGTCGCATGCTGTAGACCCGAAGCGGAGTGATCTACGCATGGGCAGGTTGAAGCTCAGGTAAGACTGGGTGGAGGACCGAACCCACCAGGGTTGAAAACCTGGGGGATGATCTGTGTGTAGGGGTGAAAGGCCAATCAAACTCCGTGATAGCTGGTTCTCCCCGAAATGCATTTAGGTGCAGCGTTGCGTGTTTCTTGCCGGAGGTAGAGCACTGGATGGCTAATGGGCCCGACAAGGTTACTGACGTCAGCCAAACTCCGAATGCCGGTAAGTGAGAGCGTGGCAGTGAGACTGCGGGCGATAAGGTTCGTAGTCGAGAGGGAAACAGCCCAGATCACCGACTAAGGCCCCTAAGCGTGTGCTAAGTGGGAAAGGATGTGGAGTCGCAGAGACAACCAGGAGGTTGGCTTAGAAGCAGCCACCCTTGAAAGAGTGCGTAATAGCTCACTGGTCAAGTGATTCTGCGCCGACAATGTAGCGGGGCTCAAGTACACCGCCGAAGTCGTGGCATTGACAGCTTTCGGGTTGTTGATGGGTAGGGGAGCGTCGTGCAGCCGGTGAAGCAGCAGAGTGATCTAGTTGTGGAGGCTGTGCGAGTGAGAATGCAGGCATGAGTAGCGAATCGAGGGTGAGAAACCCTCGCGCCGGATGACCAAGGGTTCCTGGGGCAGGTTAATCCGCCCAGGGTAAGTCGGGACCTAAGGCGAGGCCGACAGGCGTAGTCGATGGACAACGGGTTGATATTCCCGTACCCGCTTCAATGCGCCCATATCGAACCCCTTGATACTAAGAGTCCTTAACTCGCTCGGGCCTTCGGGCTTGGGGTCAGGGTGAACGCTCGGCCTGATTGGGTAGTAGGTAAGCGATGGGGTGACGCAGGAAGGTAGTCCAGCCCAGGCGATGGTTGTCCTGGGGTAAGCATGTAGGGAGCGAGGTAGGTAAATCCGCCTCGTATTGATCCTGAGATGTGATGCCGAGCCGATTGTGGTGAAGTGGATGATCCTATGCTGCCGAGAAAAGCCTCTAGTGAGTGTTGTGGCGGCCCGTACCCTAAACCGACTCAGGTGGTCAGGTAGAGAATACCGAGGCGATCGGGTGAACTGTGGTTAAGGAACTCGGCAAATTGCCCCCGTAACTTCGGGAGAAGGGGGACCTCTGCTGGTGATGAGTTTTGCACTCGGAGCTGGTGGGGGTCGCAGTGGCCAGGGGGAAGCGACTGTTTACTAAAAACACAGGTCCGTGCGAAGTCGTAAGACGATGTATACGGACTGACGCCTGCCCGGTGCCGGAACGTTAAGGGGACCGCTTAGTGTGAGTAATCATGCGAAGGTGAGAACTTAAGCGCCGGTAAACGGCGGTGGTAACTATAACCATCCTAAGGTAGCGAAATTCCTTGTCGGGTAAGTTCCGACCTGCACGAATGGCGTAACGACTTCCCCGCTGTCTCAACCGCAGACCCGGTGAAATTGCAGTACGAGTAAAGATGCTCGTTTCGCGCAGCAGGACGGAAAGACCCCGGGACCTTCACTACAGCTTGACATTGGTGTTTGGAACGGCTTGTGTAGGATAGGTGGGAGACTGGGAAGCTCGGACGCTAGTTCGGGTGGAGTCATTGGTGAAATACCACTCTGGTCGTTTTGGATGTCTAACTCTGGTCCGTGATCCGGATCGGGGACAGTGTCTGGTGGGTAGTTTAACTGGGGCGGTTGCCTCCTAAAGGGTAACGGAGGCGCCCAAAGGTTCCCTCAGCCTGGTTGGCAATCAGGTGTTGAGTGTAAGTGCACAAGGGAGCTTGACTGTGAGACTGACGGGTCGAGCAGGAGCGAAAGCTGGGACTAGTGATCCGGCATCGGCGTGTGGAAGCGGTGTCGCTCAACGGCTAAAAGGTACCCCGGGGATAACAGGCTGATCTTCCCCAAGAGTCCATATCGACGGGATGGTTTGGCACCTCGATGTCGGCTCGTCGCATCCTGGGGCTGGAGTAGGTCCCAAGGGTTGGGCTGTTCGCCCATTAAAGCGGTACGCGAGCTGGGTTTAGAACGTCGCGAGACAGTTCGGTCCCTATCCGCTGCGCGCGCAGGAGACTTGAAAGGGGCTGTCCCTAGTACGAGAGGACCGGGACGGACGAACCTCTGGTGTGCCAGTTGTACCGCCAGGTGCACGGCTGGTTGGCTACGTTCGGGAGGGATAACCGCTGAAAGCATCTAAGCGGGAAGCTTGCCTTGAGATGAGGTCTCCCACCTGTGAGGGGTAAGGCTCCCGGTAGACGACCGGGTTGATAGGCCGGAAGTGGAAGCGCGGTAACGTGTGGAGCTGACCGGTACTAATAGGCCGAGGACTTGACCACAAAGCATTTTTGCTCGCGTCCACTAGGCAATTCTGAGACAGCAAACAGCTGTTTCGCAGGGTTGCGGCGGTTATGGCGGGAAGGAAACACCCGGTTACATTCCGAACCCGGAAGTTAAGCTTCCCAGCGCCGATGGTACTGCACTCGGGAGGGTGTGGGAGAGTAGGTCACCGCCGCACAAATATGTGCGAGAGGGCTCGACGCCATGCGCGTCGGGCCCTTTTTGCGTTGGCGGTCAGCTGCCCTTCGTGTTGACGTAAGTGATGGCGTACTTGGCCGTTACCGAGGTCCACGGGACGATGATGACGGTGCCGTTCCGTTCGAAGACCTGAGCGTTCTGACCGTTCGAGCCGTACTTCTGCGGCAGTGAGGCCACCGCGGTGGCCTTGCCGGTGGCGGCGTCCAGCCTGACGAGGCGGGGGGCCAGGTCGCGGTGGTCACCTGCCTCCAGGGCCAGTAGGCCGCGGTCGTCGGCGCGGATGTAGGTGAGCATCGTGTCGTTGGTGCCGGACGAGGTCCAGACCTGCCGGCCGGTCTTGAGGTCGTAGGCCAGGACCTGGTTGCGGGAGCGTAGCTTCCCCGGCACGTTCTCCGGGAACGTGGCCAGGTAGAGGTGGTCGCCGTGGACGGCGTAGCGATGGACCTCGAACATGCCGTCCACGAAGGCGACGGTGTTCATGGCGAGCAGGTCCACCTTGCCGGTCTTGAACTCGGTGACCTTGGCGCCCGCGTCGTTGTAGACAGTGAAGACGTTCTGCGAGGAATCTTCGGTCCGCATGATGACGGGGTCGGCGCTCAGGAGGGTGCTCATCAGTCTCAGCTCACCTATGCGTGTCTGCTTGGTGGCTTTGCCGGTTTGCGGGTTGAGGAGCAGGAGCCGGTTGCCGGCGGTGAAGCAGTCGAGCAGCATCGCCACGCGTCCGGGGGCGGCGTTGGCGTCCTTGAGGTGGCAGCCGTTCGGCATGGTCGCCGTCCACTGCTTGCCCCCGTCCGAGAGGCGGTAGCCGGTCAGCACGTCGTTCAGGTCGACGATGGCCATGCCGTCCGCGTCGAGGATCCGGGGGACGGTGAGCGAGTTGGAGATCCGGGCCTTCTCAGCCGAGATCTTGATCTTCCAGGTGAGCTTGCCGGTGGCCGTGTCCACTCCCGCCAAGTGGTCGCACAGAGTGGAGCTGCCGTACGCGATGGCGCCCTTGCCCTGGGCGAGGTGCTGGGTGGCCCCGCAGAGCTGGGCTCCGGGCGCCGGGGTGCCCCAGGCACGTTTGCCGGAGTTGAGGGCGTAGGCGAGGATGCCGTCCTTCTGCGCGCGGATGATTGTCTTGTCGGTCAGCCAGCTGGCGAAGGCCAGGCCGCTGGTGAAGTCGGTGCTGTCGGCGTTGGTGAGCGGGACCGCCCACTCGGTCACCGCGGTGCTTTCACCGCTGCCGTTCCCGTTGCCGCCTCCTGTTGTGGGGGAGCCGCCCCCGGTCGCCACGAACCAGGCGGTTCCGGTACCTACGGCGAGCAGCCCCATCACGCCGGCGGTCGCCAGCAACGCCGTCTTCCACTTACCCCCGCCGCCGCCCTGCTGAGGGGGGATCGGAGGGTATGGGAGACGCGGTCCCTGAGGTGGCGCGCCATGAGGAGCCCACGGTTGTTGCGGAGTAGGCGGGGGGCCGTACTGCTGGGGTGGTGCCAAGGGCGGCGCTGGATACGGCGTGGCCGGGGGTGGCGGGGGATACGGCGCGGGGTTGCCCCTGGGCGGGTTCCAGGCGGGTGGGGCGGGGCGGTTGTTGCCGGGGCCGCCGGGATACTGGTCGGTCATTCCTCGTCCACGTTCAGGCGAGCTGCCGGCGGACGTACGACGCCCACTGCCGCTCGAAATTCGTCTTGCTCACACCCAGCACCTTGAACAGTGCCGTCTCGCTGTCGTCGCCCGGCGCCCGGTAGGCCGCGATCACTCCTTCCGTCAGCTCTCGCTCGCCGTATCGCTCGGCTATGTACCGCATGGCGAGATGCCCCATCAGATAGTTGGCGCTGGTCATGCCCTTGTAGCCCCAGGTCATGTTGGACGGCAGTGCGCCGGTGAACGGCGTGGCCAACTGCCCCGCCAGGTAGGCGCGGCCTGTCTGGTAGCGGATGTTGCGATTGATGGGGCTGTCGCGGTTGGCCATGTACTCGGCGAAGCCCTCCACGATCCAGTTCGCCTTGCCGAAGAGGGAGAACTGCGCGCTGTCCACGCTCGCGAGCAGCGAGTGGGCCAGCTCGTGCGTGCTGATCTCCAACATCTCGGCCGAGCTGTCGAAGAAGGGCGAGCCGGTGTCCATGACGACGCGGGTGCCGCCGATTCTCATGTCGTCGCCCGAGGTGACCCAGCTCGGCATGGGGATGGACACGCCTGCCTCGTCCACCTTCTGCTTGCGGAACAGGTTGCCCAGCTGGGTCTGGCCCTTGACCAGGGCCACCGCGAAGCCCGAGGGGACCGGCGCGGACGGGTCGCCGTTGCGTTTCCAGAAGTCCAGGTTCCGTTGGGCGGCCTTGGCCACCATGGGGGCGATGCGCTTGGCGAGCGCGGAGTCCTCGGTACGCGCCATGATCATGCCCGCGCCTGCCCGGGTGATCGAGATATCGGGCCAAATGTCCCAGGGGCCCGGGTAGTAGACGGTCTTGGAGCCCTCGCCGCCGAGTATCGTCGGCGGCGCGCCTTCTACCTTGGTGACGACAAGAGGCGCGTTCGCGGAGGCCTTCTCCATCGTCCAGCGGTACCACTCGGAGACCGGCCGCAGGTCGATTCCGGAGAGCCGGTGGACGAACGCGACGTCCTGGTTGAACTTCACGGCCCGCCCGAAAGTGTCCTCGGCCCGGCCCTCGCGCCGCAGCACCCGGTAGGCGGCCTCGGCCAGAGGGACCTTCCGGAGGTTCGCGAACAGCTTGCGCTGGTCGCGGACCAGCGCCGCGTTCTGCTTGTCGAAGATGGAGGTGTAAGCGTTCACGTCGCCGGACGTCAGGGCCTTGCTGTGCTGCTCGACGAGCTTGGTGATCTCCTCGTCGGTGACGACCACGGCGGCCGGATCGGCCTGACCCGACGCCTCCGGCTTCTCGGGCGCCGGCGAGACGTTGCGTCCCCGTATGACGAGGCCGACGGCGGCACCTACGGCGATCACCAGGACGAGGGACATCGCTCCCAGAGCCAGCCAGAGCCCGGTCCTGCTTCTCCGCGGCGGTGGAGGGGGAGGAGGAAAGGGAGGCGCTCCCTGCCAAGGAGCGTTGTAGCGCTGATAGCCCGGCCCCGACGTCACTTTCGCCCCGATCGTGCAGGGAAACCACGAAAGAGAAAAATCGTACCAGTGGCACCTGGGCCATCTTCAGGGGATGTTCAGGAGGGGCTCGATCCGGTACGGGATCTGGGTGGACAGGGAGATGGTCGTGTCCGTGCGCCGCACCGCCGGCGACGCCAGGATGTGGGCGATGATCTCCTGGAGGTGGTCGGACGTGCGCGCCACCACCCGGCACAGCAGGTCGTGCTGGCCGCTCGTACCGTGAACCTCCAGGATCTGCGGCACGGCCCGCAGCGCCTCCACGGCCTCCGTCAGCCGGCCCTGGGCGATCTGCAGCGACACGAACGCCAGGATGGGGTACCCGGCCCGGGCCGGTGACACGGTCGGGCCGAAGTCCTCGATCACGCCTCTCGCAGTCAGCTTCTCCACCCGGGCCTGTACGGTTCCACGCGCCACGCCCAGCAGTCGGGCCAGCTCCGTCAGTCCGATGCGGGGATGGGCACGCATGGTCACCAGCAACCTCGCGTCTAGATCGTCCATGTCTTGCCCTCTCAAGCTGTGCGATTCGCCCAGAAATTATGTGATTTGGAGTGCGAAAGCTAGCGTATCGACCAGGCGAACTGGACGCTCTTGCCAGGAAAACCGGGACTTGCTGTCATTTGGGCATGTTCGAGGAAGCACAGTACTTCGCCCCCGTCGCGGCTCAGGAGGACGGCTCGGTGGTGGTCGAGCTGTCGGAGTCCCATCCGGGGTTCGCGGATCCGGTGTATCGGGCGCGGCGGAACACGATCGCGGGGCTGGCCGTCGACTACCGTCCAGGCACGCCCATCCCGGCCGCCGAGTACACCGACCAGGAGCACGCGGTCTGGGCCCTGGTCACCAGGGAGCTGGCGATCAAGCACGCCAAGTACGCCACCGCCGAATACCTTGACGGGGCGGACCGGTTGGGGCTGCCGGGAGAGAGGATCCCGCAGCTCGAGGAGGTCTCGCGGCTGCTGGAGCCGCTGACCGGGTTCCGCTATCTACCTGCCGCGGGGCTGGTGCCGTTGCGGGACTTCTACGGTGTGCTGGCCGACGGCTACTTCCACTCGACGCAGTACATCCGGCACCACTCCGTGCCCTTCTACACGCCGGAGCCCGATGTCATCCACGAGGTGATCGGGCATGCCAACGCGCTGGCCGGCTCCCGGTACGCCGCCCTCTACCGCCTGGCGGGCCAGGCCGCGCGGCGGGTCCAGTCCGATGAGGCGCTGGAGTTCGTCTCGAAGGTGTTCTGGTTCACGCTGGAGTTCGGGGTCATGCAGGAGAGCGGCGAGCTCAAGGCGTACGGGGCGGGCATCCTGTCGTCGTACGGGGAGATCGAGGAGTTCCGCGGCATGGATATCCGGCCGCTGGATCTGTCCGCGATGGGCACGACGCACTACGACATCACGAAATATCAGGACGTGCTGTTCCGGGCCGAGTCCCTCCAGCACCTGGAGGACGTCGTAGGGGACTTCTGGGACACATGTGACGACGACTCGATCGCGAAACTCGCCGCCGCCGCCGTCTAGCGGCCTGTCACGATTTTTCGTGATAATGCATCAATGATCGCGAGCCGTGGACAGGCGATACCACGAGCGGTCATCGCGCTCGCCCTGCTCGCCGCCCTCGTCCCGACACCGGCCCGGCAATTACCGGCGCACGCACCCGTCCCCCTCGCGCAGGAGGCCCCGGTGCTCCTGGGGATCCGCAAGGAGGCCACGGGGGCGCGGCTGGAGCGGGTCTCGGCCGAGGAGACCCTGGCGCCGGTCCCGGCCAAGCGGATCGGCAAACGGCTCGACGGCTACCTCGCGGGCCGGTCCGGGAGGGTCACCGCCATGGTCAAGGACCTGGCGACCGGGCGGCTCTACCGCTATCACCCCGGCGAGCGGCTGATCACCGCCAGCACCGCCAAGGCGCAGATCCTCATGGGCCTGCTGCTGAAGACCCCGTGGAAGAAGCTGTCACCGGCGGTCCGGCACGATGCCGAGCTCATGATCCGCTACAGCGACAACCACGCCGCCGACCGCCTCTGGCTGCGCCTCGGCGGCGCGCCCGGCTTCACGAAGGCAGGCAGGAAGTTCGGGCTCAAACACACCCAGGGGGTCCCAGGCAACTGCGTGGACCTCTATTGCTGGGGAATCACCAGAACGTCCGTGGACGACCAGATCCGCCTCATGCAGGCCCTGGTGTCCCCCAAGAGCCCGCTCAAGGCCAAGGACCGCGGCCAGGTGCTCAACCTCATGGGCCGGGTCGTCGACGGCCAGAACTGGGGGATCAGCGCCGCCGCGTGCGACGGCGACCGCGTGGCGCTGAAGAACGGCTGGCTCAAGCATGTCTCGAACAAGCTCTGGGCCACGATCAGCGTGGGCCTGCTCAGAGGCGACGGCCACGACTACGCCATTGCCGTACTCACCGAGGGAAGTCCTGAGGTGGGGTACGGCATAGCGACCGTCGAAGGCGTAGCGAAGAGGATCATGCGGGATTTCCGGAAGTGCCCGGCGTGACCAGGCGGTAGCCGACGCCCCGCACGGTCTGGATGAGCTGGTCGTCCTCGTCGCCCAGCCGGTGGCGAAGGCGTTTGACGTGCACCGCGATCGTGTTGGTCGAGGTGGTCGCCGCGGCGTGCCACACGTGACGCATGATCTGCTCGCGGGTGACCGTGCGGTCGGCGTTGCGCATCAGGTAATGCAGCAGCTCGAACTCCCGCAGCGGCAGGTGGACGGCCCGCCCGCCCACACGTACCTGGTAGGCCTGCACGTCCAGCTCGACCTCGCCCACGGCCAGCACCTGGCGTGACCCGGGCGAGGCCGCCTGGATGAACGGCAGCAGCTCCGTCACCCGGTAGGGCCTGGCCACGCAGGCGGCCGCGCCGGCCGCGAGCGCGCGTACCGCCTGCTCGGCGTGGCCCTCGCCGACGCCGAGCAGGACGGGCACGGCGCGCGCGAGGCGTACCGCGCGGACGAACTCCACCGCGTCGATGACCGGGAGCGTGGCCGAGACGAGCACCACGTCAGGCTGCAGGGCTCCCGCCTGGAGGAGGCCCTGAGCTCCGTCGGGCGCGCCCGTGACGGCCACGCCCTCGCGTTCGAGCGCCGTGGCGAGGTCCTCCACGACAGCGTCGTCTGGATCAGCGATGAGCAGTACGGGCTTGGTCCGCGCGTCCCCGTTCACAGTGGATGCCGCCTGCTGTTGGATCATCAGCCGAAGCGCCCGGTGATGTAGTCCTCCGTGGCCTTCTGAGTTGGATTGGTGAACATGCGGGACGTCTCGTCCATCTCGACCACCTTGCCGGGCTTGCCCTGTTCGGCGAGGTTGAAGAACGCGGTCCTGTCGCTGACCCTGGCGGCCTGCTGCATGTTGTGGGTGACGATGACGATCGTGTACTCGTCCTTGAGCTTGGCCATGAGGTCCTCGATGGCCAGCGTGGAGATCGGGTCGAGTGCGGAGCACGGCTCGTCCATCAGCAGGACCTGCGGCCGGACCGCGATGGCCCGGGCGATGCAGAGCCGCTGCTGCTGGCCGCCCGACAGGCCCGCACCCGGCTTGTTGAGGCGGTCCTTGACCTCGTTCCAGAGGTTGGCGCCCTTGAGCGACTCCTCCACCACGCCGTCGAGCTCCGACTTGCCGACGCGGCCGTTGAGCTTGAGCCCGGCGGCCACGTTCTCGTAGATCGACATCGTGGGGAAGGGGTTGGGGCGCTGGAAGACCATGCCGATCATCCGGCGTACCGAGACGGGCGCGACGGTGGCGGCGTACAGGTCCTCGCCGTCGAGCAGGACCTTGCCCTCGACGCGGGCGCCGGGGATCACCTCGTGCATGCGGTTGAGCGTGCGGAGGAACGTCGACTTGCCGCATCCGGACGGGCCGATGAACGCGGTGATCGAACGGGGCTCGATGGTCATCGACACGTCCTCGATCGCCTTGTGCGACCCGTAGTACGCGTCGAGACCCGAGACCTGGATCTGCTTGGACATTGCGGCGGTTACCCCCTATCGGCCCCTGGCGGGCGCACGCCACCAGGCGATCAGGCGCGCCACCAGGTTGAGCAGCATGACGATCAGGATGAGCGTGAGGGCGCCGGTCCACGCCCGGTCGATGGCGGTGTCGTTGGGGCGGCCCGCCTGGTCGAAGACGAAGAGCGGCAGGCCCATCTGCGGTCCGGTGAACGGATCGTTGTTGATGGAGTTGGTGAAGAACACCGTCATCAGCAGCGGCGCGGTCTCGCCGGCGACCCTCGCCACGGCCAGCATGACGCCGGTGACGATGCCGGTGAACGCCGTCGGCAGCACGACCTTCAAGATCGTGCGCCACTTGGCCACGCCCAGCGCGTACGAGG
The DNA here is from genome assembly GCF_050944675.1 of Nonomuraea sp. CA-141351. Classification (NCBI taxonomy): domain Bacteria; kingdom Bacillati; phylum Actinomycetota; class Actinomycetes; order Streptosporangiales; family Streptosporangiaceae; genus Nonomuraea; species Nonomuraea sp. CA-141351. The sequence continues at coordinate 11,012,322 of NZ_CP191982.1, read as the reverse complement.
CCTCTCGGAGCTCGTTGGGGACCAGCCGGAGCATCTCCTCGGACGATCTGACCACCGTCGGCATCATCAGGATCGACAGCGCGAGCGCGCCTGCCCAGCCGGAGAACTGGAAGCCGAGGACGAGGATCCAGAACGCGAAGACGAACAGGCCGGCGACGACCGAGGGGACGCCGGTCATGACGTCCACGAAGAAGCTGATCGACCGGCTGAGCCTGCCACCGTTGCCGTACTCGACCAGGTAGATCGCGGTGAACAGGCCGATGGGGACCGAGATGAGCGAGGCGAGCAGGACCTGCTCCAGCGTCCCGATGATCGCGTGGTACGCGCCTCCGCCGGCGTCGCGGGCGCCGATGCCGCGCATCGAGTGGGTGAGGAACTCGATGTCGAAGCGGGCCAGGCCGTTGGATACGACCAGCCAGAGCACCGAGACGAGGGGCACCACGGCCAGCGCGAACGCCAGATAGACCAGCCCCTGGACGAACTTGTCCTTGACCCGGCGGCCGGTCGAGATGTGCTGGATTCCCGTCATGCGCCGGCCCTCGCGTACTCCTTGCGGCGGTTGATGATCAGGCGTGCACCCGTGTTGACCAGCAGCGTGATGATGAACAGCACCAGGCCGGAGGCGATCAGGGCGCCGCGGCCGATCTGGGTGGCCTCACCGAAGCCGTTGGCGATGTTCGCGGCGATGCTGTTGGCGTGGGGTGTGAGGATCTGGAAGGTGATGTCGAAGGTCGCGGGAAAGATCAGCGCGACCGCGATGGTCTCGCCCATGGCCCGGCCGAGGCCGAGCATGGCGGCGCTGATCACGCCGGGGCGGCCGAACGGCAGCACGGCCATCCTGATCATTTCCCAGCGGGTGGCGCCGAGCGCGAGCGCCGCCTCCTCGTTCATCTTCGGCGCCTGGAGGAACACCTCGCGCGAGATGGCCGCGATGATCGGCAGGATCATGATCGCCAGCACGATGGAGCCCGCGAGCATGGTCTTGCCGCCGATGGCGCCCTCGCCGGCGAACAACGGGAACCAGCCGAGGTTCTCGTTCAGCCACTTCGACGGCTCACGCAGCAGCGGCACCAGGAACGCCAGGCCCCACAGGCCGTAGACCACGCTGGGCACGGCAGCGAGCAGGTCGATCAGGTAGCCGAGCGGCGAGGCCAGGCGGCGGGGCGCGTAATGCGAGATGAACAACGCCACCCCGACCGCGATCGGGGTGGCGATGACCAGCGCGAGCGCCGAGCTGAGCACGGTGCCGAAGGCCAGGGCCCCGATGCCGAACACCTTCTGGCCATTGGGATCCCAGGTCAGCTCGGAAAAGAAGGAGCCCTTGTTCGCCTGCAGGGCGGGGATCGCCTCGCTGATGAGGAACACGGCGATCGCCGCCATGATCGCCAGCAGGATGACGCCCGCCGCGGTGGAGACGAATCGGAAGGGACCTTCACCATCGCTGCGCCGCGAGGCGGACCGGCGCGTGGCCGGCCCGCCGTCACGGGTTTTCAGATTTGTGGACATCGGCAATTAGGAGATCGCCTCGACAGCGGAACGGACCTTGGTGAGCAGGGTCCCCGCCAGCGGCGCGTAGCCCAGCTCCTTCAGTGCCGCCTGGCCCTCGTCGCTGGCGGTGTAGGTGAGGAACGACTTGACCACCTTCGACTCCTCGGCCGCCAGGCCCTTCTCGCAGGTGATCTCGTACGTCACCAGCACGATCGGGTACGCGCCGGGGGTCTTCGTGGCGTAGTCGATCGACAGGGCGAGGTCGTTGCCGGTGCCCTTGATCTGGGCGGTCTCGACGGTCTTGGCCGCGCTCTCGGGGGTCAGCTCGACGTACTCGTTGGCGCCGTTGGCGACCTTGGCCTTCTGCAGCGACGAGTTCTCGGCGAACGAGAGCTCGACGTAGCTGATCGCGCCCTCGGTGTCCTTCACGGACGAGGCGATGCCGTCGGAGCCCTTGGCGCCCTGGCCCTTGGCGTCGGCGGGCCACGCCTTGGCGGGCTCATACGGCCAGCCGGCGGTGGCCTTGAGGAACTTGGTGAAGTTGTCGCTGGTGCCCGACTCGTCCGAGCGGTGGAAGGCCTGGATCGGGGTGGACGGCAGCTTCGCGTCGGGGTTCTCGGCCTTGATGGCGGCGTCGTCCCACTTGGTGATCTTGCTGTCGAAGATGCTGCCGAGCGTCTTGGGGGACAGCTGGAGGCCGTCGACGCCGGGCAGGTTGTAGACCACCGCGATGGGGCCGGTCACCATCGGGATGTTGATGGCCTTGCCGGTCTTGCAGCGGGCGTCGGCCTGCGGGGCCTCCTCCGGCTTCAGCGCCGAGTCGGAGCCGGCGAAGGCGACCGTGCCCTGGATGAACGACTGCACGCCCGCGCCGGAGCCGCTGGGCTGGTAGTTGATGGTCACACCCGAGTTCGTGGCCGTGAAGTTCTTCGTCCACTCGGTGATCGCATTGGCCTGGGCCGAGGAGCCCGCAGCGTTGATCGTACCGCTCAGACCATTGTCATTGCCCGCAGCGGGCGCGCTGGCGCTGGCGGATGTGTCGCCGCCAGAGGCGTTGTTGTCTGTGCCGCACGCAGCGAGGGAGAGCGCGCCGACGACGGCGACAGCGGCGAGCCGGCCTGCATACTTCACGGTTGGGTTTCCTCCCACTTGGTCCTTAGTCGCCACGAAGTTATGCGGCCAAAGTGACTGCGACCCCCTGACAAGGGTGAACGTACGGTGAACGCGCCCGGTCACCCCCATGATGGGAGTTATGACCTATCGCGTATGCCTGGTGTGCATGGGAAACATCTGCCGATCCCCCATGGCGGAGGTGGTGCTCCGCCAGACGCTCGCCGACCGCGGGCTGGGGGACCGCGTCACCGTTGAGAGCGCCGGAACCGGCGGCTGGCACGCCGGGGACCCCATGGACGAGCGGGCGCTGGCCATCCTCGAGCAGCACGGTTACGACGGCTCGGCGCACCGGGCGCGGCAGTTCACCCGGGACTGGTTCGACCGCTACGACCTGGTGCTGGCCATGGACCGGGACAACCTCGCCAACCTACGTCGGATCGCGTCCACGGGGGTGGACGTGCAGCTGTTCCGCTCGTTCGACCCCGCCGCCGCGGAAGGGGCCGAGGTGCCCGATCCGTACTACGGGGGCCGCGAGGGGTTCGAGGAGGTGCTCGCGCTGGTCGAGTCCGCCTCCGAGGGCGTGGCCAAGCACATCGCCGATGAGATCGACTGAGAGCCTCGGCTCGTCCCACGGCGGGCGGAGGCTGCGGGGCGTGCTGGACGACGGGCGCGAGGTGTTCGCGAAGACCGGCGCCGCCTCCGAGATGTACGCCTCGGAGGCCGCCGGGCTGCGCTGGCTGGGAGAGGCGATCGCGGTGCCCGAGGTGGTCGAGGTGGGTCCCGATCGGCTCGTGTTGTCGTGGGTACGTGAGGAGGCGCCCAGCGCGGCGGCGGCCGAGCGGTTCGGGCGTTCGCTGGCCCGGCTGCATCGGGCGGGGGCCTCGGACTTCGGCGCGCCCTGGCCGGGGTTCATCGCCGAGCTGCCCATGGACAATTCGCCTGCCCCCGACTGGCCCTCCTTCTACGCTTCCCAGCGGGTGCTGCCCTTCGCGCGGCAGGCCCGGTTGCCCTCTGCCGACGTGGCGCTCATCGAACGGGCCGCGGAGCGGTTCGCCGCGGTGGCAGGGCCTCCCGAGCCGCCCGCGCGGATCCATGGAGATCTCTGGAGCGGGAACGTGCTCTGGTCCGGCGGGTCGGCGGTGCTGATCGATCCCGCGGCCCATGGCGGGCATCGGGAGACCGATCTGGCCATGCTCGCGCTCTTCGGGTTGCCGTACCTCGATCGGGTGCTGGGGGCGTACGACGAGGAGTTTCCGCTGGCGGCGGGGTGGCGTGAGCGGGTGCCGCTGCACCAGCTGCATCCGCTGCTCGTCCACGTGGTGCTGTTCGGCGGGTCCTACTGTGACGGGTTGATGAACGCGGTACGGCGGGTGCTGGCGCTCTGACTCCGTGGCTTGATGAACGTTGAGTGAATTGTCAGCGGATGACGGTGCCGTTGAGGCGGTCGATCACCTCGTCGTGCAGGATCCCGTTGGTGCAGACCAGGCTGCCGCCTTCCAGCCCCCGCACGCCGGCGACGTCGGTCCAGCGGCCGCCGGCCTCCTCGACGATCACCGTGAGCGCCGCCATGTCCCACGGCGACAGCTCGGGCTCGGCCGACAGGTCCACCGATCCCTCGGCGACCATCATGTGCGACCAGAAGTCGCCGTACGCCCTGGTGCGCCAGCAGGCGCGGCCGAGGTCGAGGAAGTTGTCGAGCCTGCCCGTCTTCTCCCACCCGCCGAAGCTGGAGTACGAGAACGAGGCGTCCTCCAGGCTGGACACGGAGGAGACCTGCATCCTGGAGGCCTTGGTCAGACTCTTGCCGGTCCACGCGCCGCCCTCGGTCGCCGCCCACCATCTCCTGCCGAGCGCCGGGGCGGACACCAGGCCGACGACGACCCTCCCGTACTCCATGAGCGCGATCAGGGTCGCCCACACCGGGACGCCGCGCACGTAGTTCTTGGTGCCGTCGATCGGGTCGATGATCCAGGAACGGGCGCCCCAGCCGGTCTTCCCGAACTCTTCGCCTACCACCGCGTCGCGGGGCCTCGCGCGGCGCAGCGTGCCCCGGATGGCCTCCTCCACGGCACGGTCGGCGTCGCTGACCGGCGTCAGATCGGGCTTGGTGTCGACCTTGAGATCGACCGCCTTGAATCGCCGCATGGTCAGGTCATCGGCGGCGTCCGCCATGACATGCGCGAGGCGAAGATCATCGGAATAACCCTGCACGGTCGCCAACGCTACCGGAATTGTCCCCACTGCTCCGGCTTCAGGGCGGGGGTAAAGCGGACTTTTCCGTGGGACTGGGCAAGAACTGCTGTTTCGCCGTCAAGGTAAAAGGGCGTCCAGACAGCTCAGATCGGTCTATTCCCCTGCTTGGCGCTCCCGGTCACGACAGAAGAATCAGGCTCGCCCTTTGGCCGCGGAAAATGTGATTCTCGCTGGAGAGCGCCACTTCGGGACATTCGGCGGGCGGGTCACGGGGTTTCGTCGAGGGTGCCTTCGCGGCTGGAGAGCAGGCGGCGGAGGGACTCGAGGCGGGCGGGGTCGGCGTTGCCCGCGGCGACCCAGGCGTCCAGGGCGCAGTCGGGGCCCAGGTGGGTGCAGCCCTTGGGGCAGTCGACCGTGCCTTCCACGAGATCGGGGAACGCCGCCAGGACCGTTTCCATGTGTACGTGGGCCAGCCCGAAGCTCCGGACGCCCGGTGTGTCGATGATCCAGCCGCCCTCCGGCAACTCCAGGGCGACGGCCGAGGTGGAGGTGTGGCGGCCACGGCCCGTCACGGCGTTGACCTGGGAGACGGCGCGATTGGCGTCCGGCACCAGGGCGTTGACGAGGGTGGACTTGCCGACGCCCGAGTGACCGACCAGGACGCTGAGGCGGCCCGCCAGGTGGTCGCGGAGCTCCTCCAGGGAGCCGCCCTTGTGCACGACGACGTGCGGAACGCCCAGGGGGTCGTAGAGAGCCACCAGCTCGTCGGGCGGGGCGAGGTCGGACTTGGTGAGGCAGAGCAGGGTGTCGATCTCGGCGTCGAAGGCCGCCACCAGGATGCGGTCGATCATGCGGGGCCGGGGCGGCGGGTCGGCCAGGGCGGTGACGATGACGAGCTGGTCGGCGTTGGCGACGACCGGGCGCTCGATGCCGTCGGTGTCTTCCGTGTCGTCGGCCGAGCGGCGCAGCATCGACGTGCGGGGCTCCACGCGTACGACCCTGGCCAGGGTGTCGGGGCGGCCGGAGACGTCGCCGACCAGGGCGACCCGGTCGCCCACGACGATGCCCTTGCGGCCCAGCTCGCGGGCCTTCATGGCCACCACGAGCCGGCTTTGCGGCTGCTTGCGCTTCTGCGCGGACCCTTTCGGGCGTTCGGGCTCGACCAGCGTCGTGTAGCGGCCCCGGTCAACGGCCACCACGAAGCCTTCGACGGCGTCCTCGTGCGCAGGACGGATCCGGGTCCGCGGCCTCGAGCCCTTGCCCGGCCTGACCCGTACGTCGTCCTCGTCGTACTCCCGCTTCCTCAGCGGTCCACTCCCATGTGTTGTCTCACTTTCCCTTGTCGCGGGCATGCGGGGATGACGTCGTGCCGGTGGCCATTGCGGGCGGCCGGCCCTCTCCTGGCGCCCTTTTCCGACGTGCCCGGCGTTTCCATCGCGAAACCCGCGGCTGGGGGCGGTGGCGGGCCCGGTGTCATCGGGCTTCCAGCATGCCGGCCCACATCTGGACGAACTCGGGGAGGGTCTTGGCCGTCGTCGCGATGTTCTCCACCTCCACGCCGGGCACCCTGAGGCCGATCACGGCTCCGGCCGTGGCCATGCGGTGGTCGTCGTAGCTGTGGAAGGTGCCGCCGTGCAGCGGGCGGGGGCGGATGATCAGGCCGTCGTCTGTCTCCTCCGCGTCGCCGCCCAGGCGGTTGATCTCGGTGGCCAGCGCGGCCAGGCGGTCGGTCTCGTGGCCGCGCAGGTGGGCCACGCCCCGGATGCGGGTCGGCGTGGTCGCGAGCGCGGCGAGGGCCGCGATCGTCGGGGTCAGCTCACCCACCTCGTGGAGGTCGGTGTCGATGCCGCTGATCTCACCCATCGGCCGCCCCGTGACCACCAGGTCGGCTCCGTCCGGAGAGCGGGTGACCGCGGCGCCCATCGCGGTGAGCAGGTCGCGCAGGGCGTCGCCTGGTTGCGTGGTGCGGGCCGGCCAGGCGGGGATGGTGACCGTGCCGCCCGTGACCAGGGCGGCGGCCAGGAACGGGGCCGCGTTGGACAGATCGGGCTCCACCGTCATGTCCCTGGCCGCGATCGGGCCCGGCTCGACGCGCCACACGTCGCGCTCGCTGTCGTCCACCGTGACGCCCACCGCCCTGAGCATCTCCACGGTCATCTCGATGTGCGGCTGCGAGGGCACAGGCGGGCCGACGTGGCGGATCGTGACGCCCTTCTCGAACCGCGCCGCCGTCAGCAGCAGCCCGGACACGAACTGCGACGACCCCGAGGCGTCCAGCGTGACCTCGCCGCCCGGCAGCGGCCCGCTGATCGTGAACGGGAGCGCGTCGTTGTCGACCCTCGCGCCCAGCGAGCGCAGGGCGTCGAGAATGGGGCCCATCGGGCGCTTGCGGGCGTGCGGGTCGCCGTCGAAGGAGACCGGGCCGTCGGCCAGGGCGGCCATCGGCGGGACGAAACGCATGACCGTGCCCGCCAGCCCGGCGTCGATGCTCGCGCCGCCCCGGATCGGGCCCGGCGTCACCTGCCAGTCGACCCCGGCGGCGCTCTCGCCGGCGGCCACCAGGGTGGCGCCCAGGGCCCGCAGGGCCGAGACCATCAGGTCGGCGTCACGGCTGCGCAGCGCCCTGCGCACGACGCCGGGGCCGTCGGCGAGCGCGGCCAGGACGAGCGCGCGGTTGGTCACCGACTTGGAGCCGGGCAGCGAGACGGTGGCGGTCACCGGAGCGGTCGCCGTGGGTGCGGGCCAGTGCGGGGCGGACATGGTCAAAGACTACTGGGAGTGGCAGGGCGGGTTCACAGCCTGTGGATGGCGGCCGACCCCCTCGTCCAGGCTGTGGACGGCGGTGGCCGGCGGCCCTCGCGTCAAACATGCGAGCGAAAGCCGTACGTGGCAGTGTGGGGTTATGTGCGGTAGATACGCCTCGGCGCGCAAGAAGCACGAGCTGCTCGAGGAGTTCCAGGTCGAGCAGGACGGCGACCCCGACAAGGAACTCGGCGCCGACTACAACGTCGCGCCGACCAAGAACGTCTATGCCGTGCTCAGCCGCGTCCCCAAGGAGGCCGAGCGGGCGGTACGGCAGCTCAGGATCGTGAAGTGGGGCCTGGTGCCAGCCTGGGCGAAGGACCCGTCGATCGGGTCCCGGATGATCAACGCCAGGATCGAGACCGTGGCCCAGAAGCCGTCGTTCCGCCAGGCGTTCGCCAAGCGCAGGTGCCTGCTCCCGGCGGACGGCTATTTCGAGTGGATGCCCGTCGAAGGCGAAAAGAAGAAAAAGCAGCCGTACTTCATTCATCCGGAGGACGGCGGGGTGCTGGCCATGGCGGGTCTGTACGAGTTCTGGAAGGACCCGTCGCGCGCCGACGACGACCCGCTCAAGTGGCTGGTGACCTGCACCGTCATCACCACGGACGCGGAGGACGACCTCGGCCGCATCCACGACAGGATGCCCATGATGATCGAGCGGGAGCGCTGGGAGGAGTGGCTCGACCCCAAGCTCAACGACGTCGAGCAGGCCACCCGGCTGCTGGTGCCCGCCGAGCAGGGACGGCTCACGGCGTACCCGGTCTCCACTGACGTCAACAACGTCAGAAACAACGGCCCGGACCTCATCAAACCGCTACCGGAGGAGGGGGAAACCGCCCTTTTCTAAAGGTGTAAGAAGCGCGGTAAGTGGGCATTCGGTGAGGAAAGCGATGCATCCGTTCACTCGGTGTCACCGCCAAAAATGCCCCCTAATTGCGCCGGGCGGGACAACCGGGGAGTCCTAGCCGCGGGTTGCCGTGATTCACCCGGAGGTGCGGATTCGTGGACGTCACGACCGCTCGTGAGCGGCTGGAAGACATGCTCGCGGAACTGGACCGATCGATCGGGGTCCTCCAGGGCGACCCCGTCGCCGTGCGCGAGCACTCGGCGGCCGACGCAGGCTCGGACCTGACCGACGCCGACCGCGCCCAGGCCATGCTGACCGTCGCCACCGCGCAGCGCCGCGCCGTGATCGAGGCGATCAAGCGCCTGGACGAGGGGGTGTACGGCCGGTGCGTCGACTGTGCCGAGCCGGTGCCGGAAGGACGGCTGGAGGCCCGGCCGGAGGCCGCGCGTTGCGTGCAGTGTCAAGGCAAGCGGGAGCGCCGTCGCTGAGCACGGGGGCCGCCGGACACGAAGAACGGCGGCCGGGGCTCAGCCTCCACAGGCGCCGCTCACGCTCTTCACGGATCGGGGCCTCAGGCGTTCGGGCTTCACGGATCGGGGCCTCAAGCGCTCAGGCCGGGGCCTGATCGGGTCTTGCGGCAGCTGGCCACCAGATGGATGCCGACCGTGTCGTCGTCGTCCGGATGGGCCTCCAGCTCCGTGCGCACCAGATAGTTCAGTGCCCGTGCGTCCGACCCGAGCACGTGGTCCACCGTGGACGGCGACAGCACCGTGCGCGGCCGCATCCACTCGACCTCTAGCCCGGCGCCCATCAGCAGCTCGCGCAACTGCCCGCTGCTGAAGCAGCGCGTGATGCTGCCGTCCGGCCACGGCACCAGCATGACCTCGCCGGTCTGCCGCAGGTGCTGCCACTGCTCCTGCTCGGCCAGGATCGCCATGCCCAGCACCAGCGAGTCGACGCACACCAGCGCCCGCCCGCCCGGCCGCAGCACCCGGGCCACGTCGTTCATCGCCGACTCCGCCATCAGCTCGATCGACAGCACGCGTTCCTCGGCGAGCACCGCGTCCACGCTCGCGTCGGGCAGGAACGCCAGATCGTCGGCGCGTACGTGACGAACCCGGTCGACATCGCGCAGCCGGGACTGCCCATCGACGACGGCACGGCGGAAGTCGAGCACCTCGATCACCTTGTGCCCTGCCCTGGCCGCCTGGCCGGACCAGCGCCCCCGGCCGCCGGAGAGATCGAGGATGACGGAGGGTTCGCCAGGAAGCCATCGGTTGAGTTGTTCGGCGGCGACGGCGCGGTAGAAGGTCCAGTACGGCCCGAGCGTCCCTGAGCCGTTCAGTTCCTCGGCCGGAATGGGCAGCACACGCGACTCCTGGGTTCCGGGTAAAGGGCTACCAGCCGGTACGTATGGACGTTCCCCGCACCGGGTCGTTCGTACCTTCTATCTTGCGGGAACAGACAAGGGCGCGGGCGTGTTGCGACGAGCATGCTCACATTGCTCGAACCCCTCCCCGCTGGCCAGCAAGTCATCGGCCAGCGGGTATCCTCCCCTGAGTACGGTGTTCCGCAACAGCCGACCACCGGTGATCTTAGGGGGGTGGGTCCGGTGCCCGCGACAGGCGCGGAGACGCTGGAGCAGCGAAGCGAGCGATTCGAGCGCGACGTCATGCCGTATCTCGAGCAGCTCTACTCCGCCGCGCTCCGGATGACCCGGAATCCCGCGGACGCGGAGGACCTGCTGCAGGAGACCTTCGCCAAGGCGTTCGCGTCGTTCCACCAGTTCCAGGAGGGCACCAACCTCAAGGCGTGGCTCTACCGGATCCTGACGAACACGTTCATCAACAGCTACCGCAAGAAGCAGCGTGAGCCGAAGCAGTCCGGCACGGAGGAGATCGAGGACTGGCAGCTCGCGCGGGCCGAGTCCCACACCTCGAGCGGCCTGAAGTCGGCGGAGGTAGAGGCGCTCGAGCACCTGCCCGACGGCGACATCAAGCAGGCGCTCGCGGCCCTGCCGGAGGAGTTCAGGATCGCGGTCTATCTGGCCGACGTCGAAGGCTTCCCCTACAAGGAGATCGCCGACATCATGGGCACTCCGATCGGCACCGTGATGTCGAGGCTGCACAGGGGACGCAGGCAGCTCCGGGGCCTCCTTGAGGACTATGCCCGCGGGCGTGGCCTGGTCCCGGCGGAGGGATCGAAATGAGCTGTGGCAACCCGCATGACACCGACTGTCGCGAAGTGCTCGACAAGGTCTACGCCTATCTCGACGGTGAGCTGACCGAGAGCGACGTCGTCGAGATCCGCGTACATCTCGACGAATGCGGCCCGTGCCTGAAGGAATACGACCTGGACAAGGCGGTCAAGGCGCTCGTGCACAAGCACTGCGGCTGCGACCCGGTTCCCGCGGACCTGCGCTCCAAGGTCCTGGCCCGCATCGCGCAAGTCAGGGCGGAGCTTCCGGACTAAGATTCACACCATGCGTGTGCTGGTCACCGGAGGCGCCGGGTTCATCGGGTCCAATCTTGTCGATCGCCTGCTCGCCGAGGGCCATGACGTCGACGTGGTCGACGATCTGTCGTCCGGGTCGAGGGGCAACCTGGCCGAGGCCGTCGAGAGCGACCGTTTCAGGTTGCACGTGCTCGACGTGCTCGACCCCGCGCTGATCGGCCTCGTGGCCGAGCTGCAACCGGAGGTCGTCTGCCACCTGGCCGCGCAGATCAGCGTGCGCAAGAGCGTGGCCGACCCGAGGCGCGACGCCAGGGTCAACGTCGAGGGCACCGCCGCCGTGCTGTCCGCGGCCCATGAGGGACGCGCGCGCAAGGTGGTGTTCGCCTCCTCCGTGGCCGTCTACGGCAGGCCCGCCGCGATCCCCGTGCCCGGTGACGCGCCCACAGACCCGCGCTCGCCGTACGCCGCGTCGAAGCTCAGCGGTGAGACCTACCTCGCCGCGTTCCGCGCGCTCTACGGCATCGAATACACCACTTTGGTGCTCTCCAACGTCTACGGCCCGCGCCAGTCGCCCGAGGGCGAGGCGGGCGTGGTCGCGATCTTCACCGACGCGCTGCTCAGCGGCACGCCCACGGTCGTCTACGGCGACGGCGCCCAGACACGCGACTACATCTACGTCGACGACGTGATCGACGGGTTCGTCAAGGCATGCGGCCAGCAGGGCGACGGCCAGAGGTTCAACCTCGGCACCGGCATCCAGACGACCGACCGCCGGCTCCACTCGCTGATCGCCGACGCCGCGGGCGCGCAGGACCATCCGGGGTTCGCGCCGCCGCGCCCTGGCGACCTGCCCGCGATGGCGGTCGATCCGGTGCCGGCCCACGAGGGGCTCCGCTGGCAGCCGCGCATCGACCTGCCGACCGGGGTGAAGAAAACGGTCGAATGGGCGCGAAACCGTCGCCACAAGTAGTTGCATGATTACGCTTTGCTTGCGATTTCCGACTCGGCCCATGCGGTGACGGCGTCTTCTGTAGCGTGAGCTCCAGAAGCCGACATGGAGGCATGTGGATGATGAAGGTTACGGTCGCCCGGCTACTCACGGCCATCCTGTTGATCACCCCGGTGATCATGCTGATCGGGGGAGCGGTTCCTCCCGGGGTGTCCTGGACCTGATCTCCGTAGGGGGCCGCAATGCGTGATCTGCCGTGGCCTGCAAGGGTCTATCTGGTTGCCGTGATCGGGGCGGCGGCCGCTCTCATCGTACGTAGCGTCATGGTCTCCGGCGCCCCCGTGGCGCAGGAGGACCTGGACGTCCTGCTGGTGCTCGCGCTGCTGTTCCTGGTGTGCGAGTCGATGCCGACGCTGCTCAACATGGAGCAGTTCGCGGTGTCGGTCAGCTTCTCCGCCTCCCTGGCGGCGGTGGTGCTGATCGGGCCGGAGGGCGCGGCGCTGGTCGGGCTGACCGCGGTGCTGAGCGTGCGTCCCGGGCTGCCGCTGGTCAAGCGGCTGTTCAACGGTGCGCAGTTCGCCATCTGCGGCTACGTGGCCGGGCGGGTCTACGAGGCCCTCGGCGGTCAGGTGGGCGTGCCCCAGGTCAACGCGTTCGACGACCTCATCGGCCCCTATGCGGCTGCCACCGCCGTGTTCGTGCCACTCAACATCGTGCTCACGCTGACCATCATCGGGCTGGCCACGCGGGTGCGGCCCGCCGAGGTGCCGATGCGGGGCATGGCCCAGTTCCTGCTGTCGTACCTGGGCTACGGCACGTTCGGCCTGCTGGTGGCCGGGCTCTGGGCCACCGTGCAGTCGATCTCGGCGGTGCTGGTGCTGCTGCCGCTGTTCGTGGCTCGCTGGGCGTTCGGGCAGTACCACGCGCAGCAGCGCTCGTACGAGGCCACCATCGCCGCGCTCTGCCAGGCCGTGGAGACCAAGGACTACTACACCCGGGGCCACTGCACGCGGGTCTCGCTCGCCTCCTCCATGATCGCCCAGGAGATCGGCATGGGCCCCGAGCGCGTGCGGGCCATCCGCTACGCGGGCATGCTGCACGACGTGGGCAAGCTCGGGGTGCCGACCAAGGTGCTGCAGAAGGACGGTCCGCTCACCGAGGAGGAGTTCGCCGCGATCCAGCTCCACCCCATGCGCGGCCTGGAGATCGTCCGCGGCATCGGCTTCCTCGACGAGGCGTACGCCGGGATCATGCACCACCACGAGCGCCACGACGGCACCGGCTACCCGATGGGCCTGGCCGGTGACGAGATCCCCGAGTTCGCCAAGGTCATCGCGGTGGCCGACGCGTTCGACTCGATGACCTCCGACCGCTCCTACCGCGGCGCCAGGCCCGTCACGGAGGCGCTCGAGGAGCTGCGCAAGACCGCGGGCACCCACTTCGACCCGGTCATGGTCGTGGCCTTCATCCGCGCGCTCGAGCGGGAGCCGTGGCAGCCGCCGCGCAAGGTCGAGGCGCCGCCGCCCGACGAGACCCCGATCAAGGACCACGACGACCCGACCATGCCCATCGAGGTCGTGACCGGGCAATGATCACCACGGAGCGCCCGAGGCGCACAGAACGCTCACTGAGCACGGTCCTTCGCCGGCTCGACTCCGGTCAGCTGCTGCTCATCTGCGCGGCGGGGCTGGCCGCGGTCGCGGGCGTCGCCCACACCGCCGCCGTCGGGCTCGATCGACCGGAGATCGCGGTCGGGTTCGGCGCGCTGATCGCGGTCGGCGAGCTGGCCAGGCTCACCATGCCGGGCAACAGGGAGGTCGCGCCCATCGGCGCCGCCGCCGCGCTGGGCTACACGCTGCTGCTCGACCTCAGCCAGCACCCGCTCCGCCACTCCGCGCTGCAGGTCGTGGCCGTGATCGCGGTCGGGATGCTGGCCGGGGCGCTCCCGCACCTGGCGGTCGGCCGCCCGCCCCGGCTGGACGCGATGGCGCGGCGGCTGCTCACCGGCGCGCTGCTGGCCTTCGCGTTCCGGCCGCTGGCCGACCCGCTCTACGAGATGACGAAGCCGCCGACCAGCACCTGGTGGCCCGCGCTCGTGGTGATGGTGACGCTCATCGCGATCACCCTGATGATCGACGTGCTGATCGCCGCGCTGCTACGGGCCGAGCAGCTGCGCACGGCGTTCAGGGTGGCGGTGCGCGACGAGATCAACATGGCCTTCCCGCTGGGCGCGGCCGTGGCCTCGTCGGGCGTGCTGCTCGCGCTGGCCACGCACAGCATGGACCTCGTCGCGCTGCTGGTGTTCGCCGCGCCGCTGCTGGTCACGCAGGTGGCCTTCAGGAAATACGCCGGGATCCGCGCGACCTACCTGCAGACCGTACGCGCCCTGTCGCGGGTCACGGAGGTCGGCGGCTACGTCGAGCCCGGCCATTCGCGCAGGGTGAGCCGCCTGGCCGTGGCGATCGGCAGGGAGCTGGGCATGGCCGAGCCCGAGCTGCTCGAGCTGGAGTACGCCTCGCTGATGCACGACATCGGCCAGCTCTCGCTGCGCGACCCGATCCCCGGCGGCGCCACCGTGCTGACCGAGCCCGAGCAGGCGCGGCGCATCGCGGAGCTGGGCGCCGAGGTGATCAGACAGACCGGCGTGCTCGATCGGGTGGCCGACGTGGTCAGGCGGCAGTGCGACCCGATCGCCGACGATCCGCCGCTGTCGAGCCGCATCATCAATGTCGCCAACGCCTACGACGACCTCGTGGGGCCCTCGACCGACCGCGACCGCGCCGGGGCCGCGCTGGAGCGCATCCGGTTGTCGTCCGGCAGCGCGTACGACCCCCACGCGATCGAGGCGCTCACCCGGGTGATCGACCGCGGACGCGTTTAGCCCGTACAACTGCTGTCGCGTTTCGGGGCGTTCACAATTGTGGGGTTCCTACAGATCGTGCTCTTCGGATCGGTGCTTCAGGAGGAAAGGGGCGGGCCGGTAGCGGCCATAGGCTGGTCGGCGTGCTTACTGAGACGCTCGGACCCGTCCTGATCGCCAACCGAGGGGAGATCGCGCGGCGGATCATCCGCACGGTCAAGCGGCTGGGGCTGCGCGCCGTCGCCGTGCACTCGGAGCCCGACGGCGACCTGCCGTTCGTGCGCGAGGCCGACGAGGCCGTGCTGATCGGCCCGGCCAACCCCGCGCAGAGCTACCTCGACGCCGGCAAGGTGCTGGAGGCGGCCCGCGCGACCGGCGCCAAGGCGATCCACCCGGGTTACGGGTTCCTCGCCGAGAACGCCGCGTTCGCCAGGGCCGTGATCGACGCCGGCCTGGTGTGGATCGGGCCCGCGCCCGAGGCCATCGACAAGATGGGCGACAAGATCAACGCCAGGAACCTCATGGAGAGCGCGGGCGTGCCGGTCGCCGCGGGCACCCGCGAGCCGGTCACCGACCTGTCGCTGGCGCTCAAGGCCGCCGAGGTCGTCGGCTACCCGGTCATGGTCAAGACCGCGGGCGGCGGCGGTGGCATCGGCATGAGCGTGGCCCACGACGACGAGGGCCTGGCCAAGGCGTTCGAGCAGGCGGCCAGGGCGGCGGCGAGGTTCGCGGGAGACGCGCTCGACGGGCCGGCCGTGCTGCTTGAGCGCTACATCGAGCGGGCCCGCCACGTCGAGGTACAGATCCTCGGCCTGCCCGACGGCCGCGTCGTGGCGCTGGGCGAGCGCGACTGCTCGGTGCAGCGCCGCCACCAGAAGGTCGTCGAGGAGTCGCCGTCCCCGGGCATCACCCCCGAGCTGCGCGAACGCATGCTCGCCGCCGCCGTGCGGGCCGGCGAGGCCGTCGGCTACCTCGGCGCGGGCACGGTCGAATGCCTGGTCGATGCCGACAAGCAGGACTTCGTGTTCCTGGAGATGAACACCAGGCTGCAGGTGGAGCACCCGGTCACCGAGCTCGTCACCGGACTCGACCTGGTCGAGCTGCAGCTGCGGGTCGCGGCGGGCGAGAGCCCCGAGGTGCGGGCCGCCACCACCGGGCACGCGATCGAGTTCAGGGTCTACGCGGAGGACCCCAAGAGGTTCTTCCCCGGGCCTGGCACGATCACGGCGTGGGTGGAGCCGGACGGCGAGGGCGTACGCGTGGACTCGGGCTACGCCGCGGGCAACACGGTCACCCCGTTCTACGACCCCCTGATGGCCAAGCTCTGCGTCTACGGCGAGAACCGCGCCGACGCGCTGGAGCGGGGCCGCAAGGCGGTGGACGCGTTCCTCGTCGAGGGCCCCAAGAACAACCTGCCGTTCTGTGCGGAACTGCTGGACAACGCGGAATTCATCACCGGCGACTACGACACGGGCCTGGTTACGCGGATGCGAGCCTAAGGTGAATACATTGGTGAAAGAGGGGAGTTCCGGTGGCTGAGGTACGCGCTGAGATGGTGGCGAACGTCTGGAAAGTCGTCGTCAGCGAGGGCGACACCGTCTCTGAGGGCGACACGCTGGTCATCCTGGAGTCGATGAAGATGGAGATCCCCGTGATCGTCGAGGACGACGGCGTGGTGGCCCAGATCAAGGTGGCCGAGGGCGACGTCATCCAGGAAGGCGACCTGATCGCCGTCATCGACTAGCAGCCCGGCGCGCCCTCGCCATGAACTTGGCGCGGTCGACCACCACGCGTTCGATGGTGCCGCGGCCCACGACGGCGTGTCGGTCGTGGGCTTCGAAGGCGAAGACCAGCCGCCGCCCGTCGACCTCGGTGAGCTCGACGCCGATCTGCACGTGCGTGCCCAGCGGGCTGGCGGCCAGGTGCTCGAGCTCGACCCGGGTGCCGACCGACGTCTCGTCCGGCGCCAGGTGCTTCTCCACGGCCTGTACGGTCGCCGCCTCGGCCAGCGCGAGCAGCCGGGGCGTGGCCAGCACGGGCACGTCACCGCTGCCGATCTTCTTGGCGGTATCCTCCATTTCCACCATGATGAGCAGCTGGGAGCGGAGACCCGGAGCGAGCGTCATGGGATCAGCCTATGGTGGGCCGTGTTCTGACGGCACACCAGAGGTAACGGGCGACGGCCGCACCTGCTAATGGGTCCGCTGACTTCCCCGAAACGCGGACAAGTGCAGCCATAAGGCTCCAGGATAGGGTTTGTACGGCTTAAGAACATTTGAGTGGCATGTGGGACAGGTGAGTCGTACACTCTCTGAGTTCCGTGACCACTGTGTTACCTGACCGCGACGAAAGTTCGCTTTGTTGGAGAGCCGCGGGGTGCGCGAGGTTACAGGTGTAGGGGGGTAGCGGGGGAGCATGGTGGCCCAAGGGACGACGCTGGCGGGGCGGTATCGGCTGGATACCCGCATCGGCGCCGGTGGCATGGGCGAGGTGTGGCGGGGCGAGGACATCGTCCTGGCGCGCACTGTCGCCGTGAAGGTGCTGCTTCCCGGCCGTACCGAAGATCCCGGGTTCGTCGCTCGCTTTCAGGGGGAAGCGCGGGCGATGGCCACGATCAATCACGCCGGTGTCGTCGACGTCTACGACTACGGCGTCAGCGGCGACACCGTCTATCTGGTGATGAAGTTCGTCGACGGTGAGCCGCTCGACCGGCTGCTGGCCAGGCTGGGCCGGATTCCGCCGCAGGCGGCCATGGAGCTGATCGCGCAGGCGGCGTCGGCGTTGCAGGCCGTTCATGACCAGGGGATCGTGCACCGCGACGTGAAGCCGGGCAATCTGCTCGTGCAGCGCGACGGCACGCTGGTGCTGACCGACTTCGGCATCGCCCGCTCCGACCTGGCCAACCGGCTCACCGACGCCGGCATGGTGCTCGGCACCGCCGCCTATTGCGCCCCTGAGCAGGCCGAGGGCGCCCCTGTCACGCCCGCGGTCGACATTTACGCCCTTGGCGTGGTCGCGTACGAGTGTCTGGTGGGGCAGCGGCCGTTCGACGGCGACAGCGCGGTCACGATCGCGCTCAAGCACATCCGCGAGGCGCCGCCACCGCTGCCCGCCGAGATCCCCCCGGCGGTGCGCACGCTGGTCGAGGTCGCCCTGTCCAAGGACCCGGCCAGGCGTTACCCGACGGCCAGGGCGATGAGCGAGGCGGCCAAGGCCATCGCGAGCGGGCAGGCGCCCGCGGTCCCCGAACCGGTCCTCACCACCGGAGCGACGATGGCGCCGCCGGTGGAGGCGTACCAGACGGGGGCGCATCAGGCGCGTCCGCAGGAGGAGACCACGACGGTGGCCGACCGGCGCGGGGGCAGCCGCCGCGCGGCCAAGGCCCCGCGCAGGACCGGGCTCATCGCGGGCATCGCCGCCGCGGTGGTGCTCGGCGCGGGTGCCACCGCGATCGCGCTGACCGGCATGACCACCACCGGTGAGCCCACGCCGACGAGTACCGTCTCCCAAGCCGCTGACGACTCGAAGAACATCGCCACGACGACGACCAAGCCGCCGCCCAGGAGAACGACCAAGCCGCCGACGCTCGAGCCGACGCCGGATCCCACGCACACCAGCCCCAAGCCGCCGGTGCGGACCACGGAGGAGGAAAAGGAGCCGACCAAGACACCCAGCAGCACGCCGAGTGTCACCAAGACGCCGACCAAGACCCCCACGAACACCCCCACGCCGGGCGTCAAGAAGGTGATCGTGCCGAAGGTGGTCGGGATGGCGTTCCTGAAGGGGCAGGAGATGGTCGAGGCGGCCGGCTTCGAGGATGTGATCCCCGACGACACGACCACCAGCTCCGACGGCATGCGCTGCGGCAAGATCTCGCAGACCGTGCCGGGCGCCGGGGTGGCGTGGCCGGTGAACAAGCCGGTCAAGCTCGTCGTCGTGGACGGCGTCTGCCCGGAGGACAGCCCGACCCCCAGCGTCAGCGCCACGCCGAAGCAGTAGGTCACACCCCCGTCGTGTTGCGGGGGTAGGCGATCTGCGGGTCTGTCGCGATGTTCACCATGTACGGGATGCCCGAGTCGAACGCCCTGCGCAACGCCGGCCCGATCTCCGACGGCTTGGTGACCAGCTCGCCGCCTCCGCCGAGCGCGGTCACGACCTGGTCGTAACGGCACTGCGGCTGGAGCTCGGCGGCCACGTCGTAGCCGTACAGGAGCTGCATGGGGTGCTTCTCCAGGCCCCAGATGCCGTTGTTGCCGCAGATCATGACGACCGGAAGCCTGTGACGGACGAGGGTGTCGACGTCCATGAGCGAGAACCCGGCGGCGCCGTCGCCCAGCAGCAGCACCACCTGCGAGGACGGCCTGGCCAGGCGGGCGGCGATGGAGTAGCCGAGGCCGGTGCCGAGACAGCCGTACGGGCCCGGGTCGAGCCAGTTGCCGGGCTGCTTCGGCTCGACGTATTTGCCCGCGTAGGAGACGAAGTCGCCGCCGTCGCCGATCACCACGGCGTCGTCGGCCAGGACCTTGCCCAGCTCGCCGTACACACGCATGGGGTGGATCGGGTCGGAGTCGGAGGCCAGCAGGTCGGCGTCGCCCGCGATGGCAGCGGAGGCCGCGCCGGCCAGCTTCGACACCCAGGAGGCGTATGCGTCGGGCTTGACCCCCGCGTCGCCGCAGGCGGTGCCGAGGCTCCAGAGCACCACCGACAGGTCGCCGGCGGCGGACGCGGCCGGCTTCATGTGGGTGGCCAGCTGCGAGGGCGCGTCGGCGATGTGCACCACGCGGGCCAGCGGCGCGGCGTCCTTTCCGCCGAACCATCCGTAGCCCAGGCGGAAGTCGAGCGGGGTGCCGACCACGATGACCAGGTCGGCCTGGGCGAAGGCGAGGCCGCGGGCCCGCGTGACGAGCAGCTCGTGGCCCGAGGGCAGGATGCCGCGGCCCTGGCCGTTGGGGATGACCGGCAGCCGCCACGTCTCGGCGAAGTCGCGCGCGGCCTCCTCGGCCCGGTCCATCCACACGTCGGAGCCGTACACCAGCACGGGCCGCTCGGCCTCGGCCAGCAGCCGCGCGATGGCGGCCAGGCCGTCGGGGTCGGGCTCGAGCGGTGACGGCGTCTGCGTCCGTACCTCGTGCGGCGGCGAGGGCGCGAACAGGTGGTCCATGTAGAAGTCGAGGAAGACCGGGCCGCGGTGGGGCGCGACCGCCGTGCGGAAGGCCACCTCGACGTCCTGGCCGACGGACTCGGCGTCGGACGCGGTGAACGACAGCTTGGTGACCGGCTTGAGCAGCGGCGGGTGGTCCATCTCCTGGAGCGCGCCGCTGCCCCAGCGCGACTGGGGCGCCCGGCCGCCCATGACGACCACGGGGGAGCCGTTGAAGTGGGCGGTCGCGACGCCGCTGACGCCGTTGGTGACGCCCGGGCCCGCGGTCAGCACGGCCAGCCCCGGACTCCTGGTCAGCCTGGCCGTCGCCTCGGCGGCGAAGACCGCGCTCTGCTCGTGGCGTACGTCGAGGATGCGCATGCCCTCGTGCACCGCGCCGTCGTAGAGCGGGAAGACGTGACCTCCGGACAGGGTGAACATGGTCTCGACGCCATAGGCCTTGGACACGGCGACGGCGGCGTCACCGGCGTGCTTCGCAGACTCCATGCCGGGAACTTACCAACCAGTCAGCAGAGTAAACAGATCTTAAGGATCTTCATTCGCAGCAGACGGACACGGTCCCGCTGGGAGCCTTGGCGACGATGTTCCGCGACGCCTGGGGGTTCTGGTCGACGTCGATGTCGCTCTCGGCGGCGTCCGCCGTCACGTGGTACGCGGCCTTCGGCACATCCAGGCGGATGTCGCCCGTCGTCCTCACCACTGCCTTGACATCCGTGGGCGCGCTGATGAACGAGAGCTTCACCTTCCCCGAGCCGATCTCCACGTCGGCCTGCTCGACGTCGAGCCCGCGGGCGTCGACGTCGCCCGTGCCGGTCCTGACCCAGATGGTGCCGGAGATGTCGTCGATGTTGACGTTGCCGGAGACGGAGGACAGGCGCAGCTTGCCGAAGACGTCGTTGACGACGAGGTCGCCGCTGGTCGTGGCGGCCTCGATGTCGGTCTGCGGCGGTACGAGCACCATGTAATCGGCCCGGCAGACGGGGCCGTTCGGCTGGTCCGCGCCGGGGCAGACCGCGTCGAGCCGCAGGGTGCCGGAACGGGTGTCCCAGTCCTCGGTGATGGTCGGCCGGTTCCTCGACCACAGCAGCGACCTCACCACGAGCAGCTCACCGGCCCTGCCCGGCATGATGGACAGGTGCACCTGGGTGCCCTTGCCCGTCTTGATGCGCACGTTCGCGTGGTCGAAGGGGATGGACCTCTCCGTGTGCTCCTCCGGCATCCTGGCCCGCGCGACCCCGTGCCAGAGCGTCAAGGTGGAGATCAGCAGCGCGATCACGGTCGCCACGGCGCCCGCCGCCAGCCAGGCCACTCTCACGGCAGGCTCCTGATCTTGAGGAACTGCAGCACGGCCAGCACACGCCGATGGTCGCCCTCGGCAGGCGACAGGTCGAGCTTGGTGAAGATGTTGCCGATGTGCTTGCCCACCGCGCCCTCGCTGAGCACCAGCGCCTGGCCGATGCCGGCGTTGGAGCGGCCCTCGGCCATCAGCCTGAGCACCTCGTGCTCCCTGGGCGTCAGCCGTTCGAGCGGATCGCTGTTGCCGCGTAGCAGGAGCTGGGCCACCACTTCCGGGTCGAGCGCGGTGCCGCCGGCGGCCACCCTGCGCAGCGCGTCGATGAACTCGGACACGTCCGCCACCCGGTCCTTGAGCAGGTAGCCGACCCCGCCCGTCGCGGCGGAGGCGAGGAGCTGGGCGGCGTAGCGCTCCTCGACGTACTGCGAGAGCACCAGGACCGCCAGCCCCGGCTGCTGGCGGCGCAGCACCAGCGCGGCCCGCAGGCCCTCGTCGGTGTGTGTGGGCGGCATCCGGACGTCCGTGATGACCAGCTCGGGCTTGTGCTCCTCGGCCGCCCGCAGCAGCCTCTCGGCCTCGTCCACGGCCGCCACCACCTGCATGCCCGAGGCGTCCAGGAGCCGGATCAGCCCCTCGCGCAGCAGCACGGAGTCCTCGGCCAGCACTACTCGCACGGAAGCTCCACTTCGATCGTCGTCGGGCCGCCCAGCGGGCTGGACAGCCGGAGCGTCCCGTCCACCGAGTCGATCCGCTGGGCCAGGCCGCGCAGGCCCGTGCCGCCGTCCAGCCGGGCGCCGCCGCAGCCGTCGTCGTAGACCAGCATGTGCAGGCGGTCGCGCTCTCGCCGCACGCTCACCTCGGCCTTGGTGGCCGCGGCGTGCTTGGCGATGTTGGTCAGTGCTTCGGACACGATGAAGAACGCCACCGCCTCGATGGTCGGAGAGGTACGCCGTTCGATGTCGACGCGGAGTTTCACAGGGAACGGGGCACGGGCGGCCACACCGGACAGCGCCGCGTCCAGGCCCTGGTCGTTCAGCACGGCCGGATGCAGGCCGCGGACGAAGTCACGCAGCTCCTTGAGCGCCTGCTTGGCCTCCTCGTGAGCCTGCGCGATGGCCTCGCGGGCGGGCTCGGGCAGGTCGGTGAGGGTGGCCCTGGCCAGGCCGAGGTTCATGGCGAGGGAGACCAGCCGCTGCTGGGCGCCGTCGTGCAGGTCGCGTTCGATCCTGCGCCGCTCGGCGTCGGCGGCGTCGATCACGCCGGCCCGGCTTTCGGTCAGCGTCTCGATCCGCTGGCCCAGCTCGGAACGGCTGGGGCCGAGCAGGGTACGCGCCACCGACAGGTCCAGCGCCGCCATGATGCGCGCCAGCACCGGCGCGAGCAGCAGCAGCGCGAGCCCGATCACCATGAAGACGGCGATGACCTTGGTGTCCCTGAGGTCGAACGGGAACTCCATCGGCGGGGGCTTCATCTTGCGCGGCAGAAACGACAGCAGCCCCACGATCGCCCCTCCCCACGCCACCGCCACCAGGAACGCCGCCGCGAAGCCCACGAACGGGGACAGCAGGTGGTAGCCGATCTGCCGCCACGTGGCCGGGCTGCGCCAGCTGCTCGGGGAGCGCACGGGCGCGATGTGCGCGTCGAGGAACGCCTCGAACCTGGAACGCTGCACCCCGGTGAACCGCGGCACGCTCCGCATCAGCAGGGGCGGCCACACGGCCAGCACGAGCGTCAGCCCGCCGAGCAGCACTGCGACCGGCAGGCCGATCATCACGTGTGCCGTGTCGAGCCAGGCACGCGCTGACCACGGGCGGGGGACTTTCATGCCTCAACCGTATTGAGCAGCGGGCGGGCCGCGAAATGGGCCTGGTGTGCCGATGGATGGTGGGGTTTTCCCCACCTCTTCTCCCGCGAACATATCCGCTTCTCGGCCCATCCCATGGATAGGAGGTTCCAGATGATTCATACGGGGGCCGCCGTCGCGCTCGCGGCGGCGATGATGTCCGGCGGGTTGCCTGACGGCATGTTGTTCATGGAGTCGCACCCTCCCGCGAAGAAGTGGGAGAGCTACGAGGTGATCGACTCGAAGTCGCTGCCGCTCCAGCTCAACCCCTGCTTCTTCCGCTACCGCCGCGACGCGGGGCGGCTGGAGAGCAGGGCCGTGCTCTACACGGGCGAGGCTGAGACGAAGTACGAGCAGTTAGTGGTCTACAAGGACGTCCAGCACGCCGAGCGAGCGATGCGCCTGCTGCGTGCCGACCTCAGGAAGTGCGCGGACGTCGGCAAGGGCGCCCACCGCTACCGCTACTTCAGCAAGCCGCTCGCCGTGGGGGACGACGGCCTGCGGGCGGGGGCCCGCTTCTTCGAGAGTGGCGAGCAGGCGGTGGCGGTACGCCGTGGGGCCGCCGTCTACATCGTGGGCGAGACGGCCTGGCCCTCGAAGAGCCTGCCGCTCGGCCGTTTCCGCGGCCTGATCGACCATTCGGAGCGCATGACCGTCAAGGTCTGCGAGCTGCCGGAGTCGTCCTGCTAGCCCCGTTTTCAATCGGCCCTCGCCGAGCCGCCCCCGCTGGACTCTCCCTTTGTGGGAGGCCTCATGCTGCTCCTTACGATCCGGTAGCTGATCAGGGAAGCAGCGAGGAGAGCGACGTATGGCCATCGTGAAGGACATCGAGGCTCGCGGCATGCACCACTGCGAGACGACGGCG
Organism: Nonomuraea sp. CA-141351; assembly: GCF_050944675.1. Classification (NCBI taxonomy): domain Bacteria; kingdom Bacillati; phylum Actinomycetota; class Actinomycetes; order Streptosporangiales; family Streptosporangiaceae; genus Nonomuraea; species Nonomuraea sp. CA-141351. The sequence continues at coordinate 10,988,453 of NZ_CP191982.1, read as the reverse complement.
CTGGGGGTGCTGTTGCGGCATGAGGGACTTGACCTGTCCGAGCCCATGCTGTTCGGGCTGGGCTCGGGCCTGTCCTTCATCTATTGGGACAGCAAGGGCATGGCATTCCCCTTTCTCGGAGGCCGCGTCAAGCCTTTCGACCTCACCAGGAACCTGACTGTCAGGCTGGGGCTGACCTTGCTGGTCGAGGAGACCACCTCACCGCGCAAGGCGTGGGCGAACGTGGCCACCCCCATCGATGCCGGTCGGCCGGTCGGCCTTCAACTCGACTGCTATCACCTGGAGTACTTCCGGTCCAAGGTGCACTTCGGCGGCCATGTCGTCGCCATGTACGGCTACGACGAGCACGACGTCTACCTGGTGGACACCGACCAGCAGGGAGGAGCGGTGCGCACCAGCAGGGTCAGCTTGGCCATGGCGCGGACCGAACGCGGCCCGATGACCGCCAGGAACCGATCCTTCACCATCACGCTGCCGGAGCAGTCGCCTTGCTGGCAGGACCAGATCATCCCCGCCATCAGGGACTGCGCCGACGCCTTTCTGGCCGCTCCCATCGCGAATCTGGGCCACCGCGGCATCGAGAAGGCCGCCAAGCAGGTGCCCACATGGCTGCTGCGCGCCGGCAACCCGCAGCGGGACCTGCCGCAAGCCGCCCTCCTCATGGAGAAAGCCGGCACCGGCGGCGCCTTGTTCCGCGCCCTCTACCGCGACTTCCTCGGCGAGTGCATCCCGCTGATCGACGACAGCAACCTCCGCGCCGGTCACAAGCTGTACGCCGAGGCCGCGACCCTGTGGACGGACGTGGCCACCTTGATCACGAAGGCTGGGGAGAGCGGCGACGTGGGGCATCTGGAGCAGGCCGGCGCCCTTCTCCACGATCTTTCACGCATCGAGCGGGATGCCATGCAGGTGCTGCGTCAGCTGTAGCTCCACCAGGATGTCGGCTAGCCCCGATGACGATCACTGCGGAAAGCGGGGCCGGCGCGGTGGCCTGGAGCTCAGGGGGAGGGCCTGAAGCCGGTGGGGTCGAACGTGCCGCCCAGCGTGGCGGCCAGCCCCCTGCGCGCCACCTCGGCGAACGCCTCCCTGTCGAGGCTCCCGGCCCCTTCGGGCAGCACCCCGGCCAGCGGCCGGGCGGCCAGCATCTCCAGGTCGCACACGCAACTACGCTCGACGATCCCGGGCTCGTCCGGCCAGCGCCCGATGACGACCCCGGCAGGCTCGAGCCCCCGATGGGCCAGCGCCTCCAGGGTGAGCGCGGTGTGATTGACCGTCCCGCGCCCGGCCCCGGCCACGACGAGCACCTGCGCGCTCAAGGAGCGTGCGAGATCGGCGATGGTCCAGCCGTCCTCGTCGAACCGCTCGAGCAGCCCCCCGGTCCCCTCCACGACGACCAGCCGGTTGCTCTCGGCCAGCTCCCGGACGAGCTGATCGACTTCGGCCGGTGACACGGGTGGCAACCCGCCGACCCGGGCGGCAGCAGCCGGGGAGAGCGGCTCGGTAAACCGGCACAGCTCGAAGGTGGTGGTGACTCCCGACAGCCGGATCACCTGGTCCACATCCCCGGCCTCACCCGGCGCCAGCCCGGTCTGCGCCGGCTTGACCACGGCGACGGAAGACCCGCGTCGCAACGCCAGTGCCGCCAGCGCCGCCGCCACCACGGTCTTGCCCACCCCGGTGTCGGTGCCGGTGATGACGAGGATGCTCATGCGACCAAGCCTAGAAGTCAGCGAAGAAGACGGCCCACATCACGCTCGTAACGGTGAGCACCCCGTGAGCCTTCACGACCGGCCATGACGGGCGGCAACCGGTTACGGCGAGTGCGGTCAACCTGGCTCGCCGTAACCCAAAAGGGTCTTCAGGGACGACGGAGCCGAGTGACGAACTTGTAGCGGTCGCCGCGGTAGAGCGACTGCGCCCACTCGACGGGGTTGCCGTCGGCGTCGAAGGCGTGGCGGGTGAGGAGGAGCATGGGGAGGCCGACGTCGACGCCGAGGGCCTTGGCGTCGTACGGGGTGGCCAGGACGGTCTCGATGATCTCCTCGGCGTCCGTGAGCCGCACGTTGTAGGCGTTGTGCAGCGTCTCGTACAGCGACGCGTGCACCTCCAGCTCCCGTCGCAGCCGGGGGAAGCGGCGCGCGGACAGGTGCGTGGTGTCGATCGAGACCGGCTCGCCGTTGGCCAGACGGAGGCGGTGGATGCGCAGCACGCGCCCGCCGGGGTTGATGGCCAGGCGTCTGGCCAGCGTCTCGTCGGCGGTGATGTAGCCGATCTCCAGTATCTTCGTGTCCGGTTCCAGGCCCGCCGTGCGCAGGTCGCCGATGTACGAGGTGAGCTGCAGCACCTGCGCCACCTTCGGCTGGGCCACGAACGTGCCCTTGCCCTGGATGCGCAGCAGCCGGCCCTCCACCACCAACTCGGTCAGCGCCTGCCTGACCGTGGTGCGCGAGGTCTCGAACCGCACGGCGAGCGTGCGTTCCGGCGGCAGCGCCGTGCCCGGTGACAGCGTCTTGGTGAGCTCAAGCAGGCTGCGTTTCACGTCGTAGTACTTCGGTACGCGGGGGCTGTCGTCTGTCACGCTCTCACCTTCACTTCTGCCACGGCGGTGAGGGCGTGTCTGGTCACCGCGAGATCATCGGAACTCACATCGGCCCGAGCGGTCAACCGCGGGCGGGAGCGGCCGACGGGCACCGGACGGGCACGGCGGCTGGCGCGCACGGATCCGGGCAGCTCAGGCTGATTGTGAAGGATATCCACAGCAGCGTGCGCGATCGCAACCGAGCCCGGTCCGTGAGCCGTGTCGCGGCGGAACCACCTGCCCGTGTCGATCACCTCCGTACTGTTTCTCCTGGTGTCTGAACGGGGTCGGCAGTGTGACGGTTCTCACAATATGAGATTTCCGATAGGTTCGGTTGGCTGCACGATGCCGTATCTGCGTTCACTGTGCGAGTGAGCGGGCGTGCGAACGTGCCGTGCGGAGTCCTGCCCGCGTATCTGGCTGCACATTCAGTCAGGGGGTCGGTTTGGTTGTTGCGGCGGAAAGCACGCATGATGCATCTGTGCCGACACTCAGCGACCTCGTAGCCCGTCACACCGCCCTCGACGAGGCGGATCTCGACTGGCTGCACTCGCTGGTCTCCGACTGGCAGTTGCTGGCCGACCTGTCGTTCGCCGACCTCATCCTGTGGGCGCCGCTCCTGGGCGGGAGCGGCTGGATCGCGATCGCCCAGATGCGCCCCACCACGGGCCCCACCGTCTACCACGACGACATCGTCGGCAGCGTCGCCGCCAAGGGCGAGCGCTACCTCATCGACACCGCGTGGAGCGAGCGCCGGATCTGCCGCGAAGGCGACCCCGACTGGTCCACGGGGGTCCCGGTACGCGAGGAGACGATCCCCGTGCGGCGGACCGTCGAGGGCGGCGAAGGGCGCTTCCTGGGGGTGATCCAGCGCTCCACGAACCTCTCCTCCGCCCGCACCCCGTCCCGTCTGGAGCTGACCTACCTCCAGAGCGCTTCCGACCTGGCGCAGATGGTGGCCGAGGGCCGCTTCCCGTTCTCGGGCGAGGAGCCGATCCTGGTGCGCTCGCCGCGCGTCGGCGACGGCCTGCTCAGGCTCGACCGGGCCGGGCGCGTCACGTACGCCTCGCCGAACGCCCTGTCCGCCTACCGGCGGCTCGGCCTGCACGCCGACCTGGTCGGAGCCGAGCTGGGCCGGGTCACCGCAGCGCTCTGCTACTCCGACGAGCCCATCAACGAAGACCTCATGATCGTGGCAAGCGGGCGCGCGGCCAAGGAGACCGAGGTCGAGTCCGGCGGCACGATCGTGCAGCTCAGAGCCATCCCCTTGGTCGTCGGCGGCGGTCGCATCGGCGCGCTGGTGCTCATCAGGGACGTGACCGAGCTGCGGCGGCGCGAGCGCGAGCTGATGACCAAGGACGCCACCATCCGCGAGATCCACCACCGGGTCAAGAACAACCTGCAGACCGTGGCCGCGCTGCTCCGGCTCCAGGCCAGGCGGCTGCAGGTCCCCGAGGGCCGGGAGGCGCTGGAGGAGGCCGTCCGCCGGGTCGGGTCGATCGCGATCGTGCACGAGACGCTGTCTCACGCGCCCGAGGAGTTCGTGGACTTCGACGAGATCGCCGACCGGGTGATCGCCATGACCGGGGAGGTGTCGGCGGCCGAGGTGGCCGTCATGCCCAGGAGAGTCGGGGGGTTCGGCGTGCTGCCCTCGCTCATCGCCACGCCGCTGGCCATGGCGCTGACCGAGCTCTTGCAGAACGCGATGCAGCATGGGCGGCCCAAGCGGCTCGAGGTGGTGGTCGAGTCCGCGCTCGACCGGCTCAACGTCACGGTGTGGGACGACGGCCGCGGGCTTCCCGTCGGCTTCGACCTGGAAAAGTCCACCAGCCTGGGGCTGCAGATCGTCCGTACGCTGGTCGAGGGGGAACTGTCGGGCCGGCTGTCCATCGAGCCGCGGCTCGAAGGGGGCACGGAGGTCACGCTGTCGATCCCGCTGCCGGCGGCCTGACTCCGGCTCGTACGGCGTTCTGCCCGAAGGAGGCACGCGAGCCAATGGCGGCGCGTGAGCCTGTCGCGGCTCATGCGCCGATGTCAGGTTGGCGGTGTCAGGCGGTTGGTGCCTCGGAGGCGCAGGTCAGGCAGTGAGGCGGGCGCGCTGGCGAGCGCTGCGGCGCTTGAGGGCGCGACGCTCGTCCTCGCTCAGACCGCCCCAGACGCCGGCGTCCTGCCCGGACTCCAGCGCCCACTTCAGGCAGGCCTCGACGGCCGAGCAGGACCGGCAGACCTGCTTGGCCTCCTCGATCTGCATGAGTGCCGGGCCGGTGTTGCCGATCGGGAAGAACAGCTCGGGGTCCACGTCACGGCAGGCAGCTCGGTGGCGCCAGTCCATGCGGTCCACTCCTTAGTAGATGAAGCCTTTGGTCGGCTCCGTGCGGCTACTACTTTGTGAAGAGTTTCACTAACTTGCGCGAGCAACCGCCCGGACCTGTGAGGACCCAGGGTTGCCCGCTGACACTCGGAGGACCCTTGGGGTTGTTAAAGGTCCTACGTTCCGACGTCAGTCTTGAGACTGTCAGCCACGCTGAGTGCACGCAAGGGGGTTGGCGGGAAGTTTTGGCTGTTATGGATGTCGGATGCGTCACACAATGACCGATTGTAACCATCTAGACCAAAACTTGTAACGCGTGCGGTGTAGACCGAAATGTTACGATTTCGCGTTCGCCCAGGTAGTCCCCGTCCAGCTGAAAGGCCACGGGCCGGTCCGCGGTCAGCGTGAACTCCGCCTCGTCATGGAGCTGTACGAGGTGCCGGCCGCCCGGAAGCGCGTCACTCTGCGTGAGCATCTGTCGGATCAATGGCGCGATCGTGATCATTCCCATGCGCCGCAGGCCGAGCAGGTCCAAGCCGGTTTCGAAGCCGGCCCACGGGGTCGGGTGCACGGGCTTGCTGCCCACGTACGTCCAGGGCGAGGTGTTCGAGATGATCGCCATGAACACCCCCTCGACGGTTGGAATCCCGGGGCCGGTCAGGGTCATCGCTGGATGCCGTTTGTCCGTGGCCAGATAGTGCCGTAGAGCGGTGTTCACATATCGGGCCGGGGATGCCTTCCGGCCGGTGCCTCTCAGGCCTTCCACGGCCCGTACAACCTCTGCGTCGTAGCCCATACCCGAACAGAAGGTGAAATAGCGGCTCTGGCCCTCCCACAGGGCCTGCCCCAGGCCCACGGTCTTGCGCCGGCCCTCCCGCAGCGCCTCCAGCACGGCCCCCGTGGACTCCACCGGGTCGTTCGGCAGCCCCAGCGCGCGGGCGAACACGTTCGCGCTGCCACCGGGGATGACGATGAGCGCCGGCCGCCCGGCGCTGGGATCGTCTGATGGGACCTCGTGGCCGTTCACCGGGTTCAGCAGGCCGTTGACGGCCTCGTTGATCGTCCCGTCGCCGCCGAGCACCGCCACCACGTCGTACCCCTTGGCCCGCGCGGTGGCGGCCAGCGCCGCGGCGTGCCCGCGGTAGCGGGTCTCCTCGACCGACAGCCCCACGGCCGCGCCGAGCGCGCGGATCAGCACGTCACGCGTACGCGCGTTCGTGGTCGTGGCCTTGGGGTTCACCAATAGCATGGCGCGCATAGCGCCAGCGTATCCGCTGGCCACGTGCGCTTTATCGGCCGAACGTCCCATTTCTCGGGCCGAAGGACCCGAGGGGTAGGGTACGGGCGTGAGTAGTCGTCCGGTCACCCTCGTCATCGCCGCCGCCATCGTCGCCCTGGAGGGCCTGGCCGCGCTCGGACTCGGGATCTACGTCGGGGTGGAGACCCTGGTCAGCACCCCGGACAACCTCACCACCGCCCTCGCGGAGTCGGCGTTCGGCCTGCTGATCGGGGCGGGGCTGCTCTGGGTGGCATGGGGCGGGCTGTTCAGGATGGAGCGGTGGGGAAGGTCGCCCGGCGTGCTGGCCCAGATCTTCGTAGTGCCGGTCTCCGTCACGCTCATCGAGTCGGGCCAGCCGCAGCTCGGGATCCCGCTGATCGTGATCGCCGTGGCCGGGCTGGCGACGCTGCTCGCGCCGCCCACCACCCACGCCCTCTACGGGGACGGCTAGTCTTCGGCGGTCAGGCCCTCGCGCAGCTGCGCGAGCGTGCGGGCCAGCAGGCGCGAGACGTGCATCTGTGAGATGCCCAGCTCGGTGGCGATCTGCGACTGCGTCATATTGCCGAAGAAGCGCAACAGCAGGATGCGCTTCTCACGTGGCGGCAGCCGCTCGAGCAGCGGTTTGAGCGACTCGCGGTATTCGACGCCCTCGAGCGACTCGTCCACGATGCCGAGCGAGTCGGACACCGCGGGGGCGTCGTCGTCGCCGGAGTCGGGCGCGTCGAGCGACACGGTCGAGTACGCGTTGGCCGACTCGAGGCCCTCGAGCACCTCCTCCTCGGTCATCTTGAGGTAGGAGGCCAGCTCGGCCACGGTCGGCGCGCGGCCCTCGCGCTGCGACAGATCGCTTATCGCCTTGGTCAGGGAGAGCTTCAGCTCCTGCAGGCGGCGCGGCACGCGCACTGCCCAGCCCTTGTCGCGGAAATGGCGCTTGATCTCGCCGACGATGGTGGGCGTGGCGTACGTGGAGAACTCCACGCCGCGGTTGAGGTCGAAGCGGTCGATGGACTTGATCAGGCCGATGGTGGCGACCTGGGTCAGGTCGTCGAGCCACTCGCCCCTGTTTCGAAAGCGACGAGCCAGGTATTCGACCAGGGGAAGGTGAAGCTCGACCAGCTCATCTCTGATGCGCTGGCGGCGCGGCTCCTCGGGGCCCAGCTCGGCCAGCTCGGCGAAGAGCATGCGGGCACGCACCCTGTCGGGCACGGCGTGTTCGCTGGTGGCCATGGCTCCAGTCCTTTCCGTCACGCCGGCCTCGCTGCGCCTCGGCGCTTACGCAGGACGATCGCCATGCGATCGGGGGAGTCGGTCACCGCGTCGACGTCGTCGGCCAGAGCGGTCAGCACCATCCAGGCGAAGTCATCGCGTTTGGGCGCGGAGCTGCCGACGGTCGCCACCTCGACCCTCACCTGCATCTCCTGCCCGGTCAGCTCGAACTCGGCGGTGAGGTCGGTGCCGGGCACCGCCTCGCTCAGCAGCATGGCGCACGCTTCGTCGACCGCGATCCGTAGATCCTCGATCTCGTCGAGCGTGAAGTCAAGCCGCGCTGCCAGCCCGGCGGTAGCCGTACGCAGCACAGACAGGTAGGCACTGGCGGCGGGGAGCCTGATGCTCACCACGTCGCGGATGCCGGCCACGCCCTCCGCGCGCGTCTCGGTTTCCTCGGTCACGTTCCTCCTCGCGTTTCCGACGCCAACTGCAACTTACCGCCCCTGGGAGGTGCTTGGACGATTCAGACTCGCCATCAACGGAAAAGGCTCTGCGCGGACATCGCCGCACAGAGCCTTATGTGCCGTTTTAGGCCGCCTTGGTCTCCCAGAAGATCTTGGCGATTTCGTCGATCTTGCCCAGCAGGTCCTCGGCCTTGGCGACGTCCACGGTGCCCTTGGCGCCGGCGGCGCCCGCGAGCTTCGTGGCGTCCCAGAAGAGCTGGTGAAGCTGAGGGTACTGCTCGAGGTGCGGCGGCTTGAAGTAGTCGGTCCACAGCACCCACAGGTGGTGCTTGACCAGCTCGGCGCGGTCCTCCTTGATGGTCAGCGCGCGGGCGCGGAAGACCGGGTCCTCGTTGCCGGCGTACTTCTCCATGATCGCCTTGACCGACTCGGCCTCGATGCGGGCCTGAGCGGGGTCGTAGACCCCACAGGGCAGGTCACAGTGGGCGGAAGCGACCTGCTTGGGTCGTAGCAGTCGTGCGAGCATCAGAAAGTCCTTCCTTGATGCTGAATCAGCTTGGTCCACAACCGACCTTACTCGGGTCCGGAACGCCTGCGGGGGAGGGGGTTCCCCGGCACCCGCGGGGTCTTAGGCTTGTTGCGCGACGGGCTCGGACGGGGGCCTCCGCCCGCGTGTCGTTGATGCCCAGTGAACGGTCACAGCCCATGAGAGTGCGTGTCGAGGGCGATTCGATGCGTCCCGCGCTGGTTCCCGGCGACTGGCTTCTGGTACGCAGGAACGCCACCGTCCACCCGGGTGATCTCGTCGTGGCCAGGCTCCCCGGCGATCCGGATCGGCTGATCGTGAAACGGGCGCAGTGGCACGGGGCCGACGGGTGGTGGCTGGAGAGCGACAACCAGCGGGCCAGCGGGCGCCGCGACAGCTGGGACTTCGGCCCCGTCCACGACATCCTGGGACGGGTCGTGCTGCGCTACTGGCCCCTCCTGCGACGGCGGCGCTAGGAGCCGTTCCTCTGCCGGGCGCGGAAGGCGGCCACGTTCGCGCGGCTGGCGCAGCGGGGCGAGCAGTAACGGCGGGAGCGGTTGGACGAGGTGTCCAGGAACGCCTGCCGGCAGCGCGGCTCCTGGCACCGGCCGAGCCGGTCCACGCCCAGCTCCGCCACCACCGCGGCCAGGCCCATCACGGCGCTGGCGGCGTTGTCCTCGGCCAGGTGGAGGTGCCAGCCCCGGCCGTCGTGGTCGGTGAGCTGAGGGTGTACGGGGTAGCGCACGAGCAGGGCGTTCAGCCGCTCGACCGCGGCCTGCTCGTCGTCGGCCGCGTCGAACACGGCGGCGAGCTCGTCCCGCAGCCCCCTCAGCTCGGGCGGCGGGTCCGGGTCGTTGACCAGGCGGAGGGCCCACTCGGCGTAAGAGGTGAGGTCCATGCCGGAGTATTACACGATCAGCCTGCCGACCGTGGCCGAGGCCTTTCGGGTGTGTGGGGATGGGATGCGGCGTGAGATGGCCGGAGCGCGCCCCCGAGTGGGTGGGCGCGCTCCGTGGGGCGTGGGCCGGGGGGTTACTCCTCCGGGTGGAGGACGCGGCGGAGGAAGGCTCGGGTGCGTTCGTGGCTCGGGTCGCCGATCACCTGCGCGGGCACACCGTCCTCGACGATCACGCCGCCGTCCATGAACACCACCCGATCGGCCACCTCGCGGGCGAAGCCCATCTCGTGGGTGACCACGAGCATGGTCATCCCCTCCTCCGCCAGCTTGCGCATGACGGTGAGCACGTCTCCCACCAGCTCGGGGTCGAGCGCCGAGGTGGGCTCGTCGAACAACATCAGGTCCGGGTTCATGGCCAGCGCCCTGGCGATCGCCACGCGCTGCTGCTGACCGCCCGAGAGCTGCCCCGGCAGGGCGTCGCACTTGGCGCCGACGCCTACCTTGTCGAGGTTCTCCCTGGCGACGACCTCGGCTTCCTTCTTGCTCCGTTTGAGCACCCGCTGCTGAGCGATCATCACGTTCTGCAGCGCGGTCATGTGCGGGAACAGGTTGAACTGCTGGAAGACCATGCCGATGCGCCGCCTGACGGCGTCGATGTCCACGTCGGGGTCGGTCAATTCGACCCCCTGAACGAACACCTTGCCCTTGGTGGGCTGCTCCAGCAGGTTCACGCAGCGAAGCAGGGTGGACTTGCCCGAGCCCGAGGGGCCTATGACGCAGACCACCTGGCCGGGGTCGACGGTCATGTCGATGCCCTTGAGCACCTCGTTGTCGCCGAAGTACTTGTGCAGGTCCGCGATCTCGATTGCGTGCGTCATCGGTTCCTCCCCTTACGCCCCTCCAGCCGGGTCGCCAGGTATCCCAGCGGGATTGTGACGATCAGGTACGTCAGACCGGCGACCATGATGGGCGTGGCGTTGGAGTGCTGGGAGGCCAGGTCGTTGCCGAACTTGGCGAGCTCCACGTACTCGCTGGACACGCCGAGGAACAACACCAGCGACGAGTCCTTGAGCAGGGCCACGAACTGGTTGGTGGTCGGCGGGATGACCATGCGGAGGGCCTGCGGGATCACCACGGTGAACTGGGCGCGGGTGGCGGACATGCCCAGCGACCTGGCGGCCTCGACCTGCCCCTTGGGCACGGCCTGCAGCCCCGCGCGGAACACCTCCGCCTGATAGGCCGCGCCGATCGCCCCGAGTCCGAGGGCGACCTGGCCGTACGTGCCGAAAGGCACCTCGAAGCCCGGCAGGGCCAGCGGCAGGAAGGTGATCATGATGAAGATCAGCAGCGCGGGCAGGCCACGGAAGATCTCGATGTAGACGATCGCGATCCATCGGTACGGCCGGACCTGCGACAGCCGCATGAGCGCGAGCAGCAGTCCCACCAGGAAGGCGAGGACGAATCCGCTGACTGTATAGATGATCGTGTTCCGCAGCGCGATGACGAACAGGTCCGGCAGCGTCTCCTTCGCCACTTCGGCCTTGGCGAAGTTCTGCGCGAGGCTGCCCCAGTCGGCGTACAGGACGAGGACGACGAGCGCGACGGCCAGGACGGCATACTGGATGCCGCGGCTGACCTGCTGCTTCTTCCGGGGGCTGAGCCTGGCGCGGACAGGCTCAGCCGTCTTCGGCTGGTCGGCCATGGATCAGCCCAGCTCGCCGGGCTTCTTGCCGAACCACTTCACGTAGATCTTCTCGTAGGTGCCGTCCTGCTTGGCCTTGGCGATCTCTTCATTGATCGTCTTCAGCAGCACCGGGTCGGCGCCCTTCTTCAGTCCGAGGCCGTACTGCTCACCGGTGTCCAGGCTGCCGATCAGCTCGAACTTCGCGGCGACCTCCGGCTTCTTCAGCCAGGTGAGCACCACGGGCAGGTCCTGGACGATCACGTCGGCCTGCCCGGCCTGCAGGGCCAGCAGCTCCTTGGCGGAGTCGGCGTACTCGGTCGGGTCGAAGCCCTGCTTCTTGACGTAGTCGAGGCCTGTGGTGCTGGCCTGGGCGCCCAGCTTGAGGTTCTTGGCCTTGACGTCCTCCAGCGACTTGGCGCCCGTGCCCTTCTTGGCCAGCAGTGCCTGCGTGGCGTCGAAGTACGGGTCGGAGAAGTCGATGTTCGCCTTGCGCTCCGGGGTGATCGTCATGCCGGCGGCGGCCAGGTCGCACTTTTTCGCCGCCATGGCGGCACCGCTCTTGATCACCGCGAAGTCGATGTCCACGATCTCCTGGGTCACGCCCAGTTTCTTCGCGACAAGGTCGACGATGTCCACGTCGAACCCGACGATCTTGCCGCTCGCGTCCTTGAACTGGAACGGCTCGTACGGGATGTTCGTGCAGACCGTGAGCTTGCCGGGCTGCACGAGCTTGACTCCGCCCGCCGCGGAGGCGCTCGCGCTGGTCGTGCTGCCCGAGCTCGAGCCTCCGCCGCACGCGGTCAGCGTGAGAGCAGCGGCCAAGACGAGCGCGCCGGCGGCGTAGCCACGGCGGCCCTTGGGACTGAGGGCCATGTACGGCCTCCTCGAAGTGAAATGCCACGAAGCTTGCGTTTTGTGCAGTTTAAATGGGGTTTAGCAGCGGTCCGTCATCAGGGATTTAACGATGCGTCAACGGAACGGCGTCGGCGCCGACACCGAGACCATCTCACCATGTGGCACGATAGGGAGACGGGTGACCCCCGTACCCCTCCGAGATGACCGACGAGGGGATCCTGGCAGCTACCGAAGCCAGCCCGCTCCCGCTCGTCCGCCGAAGGTTTCTTCCGCTCCCGATGACTACAGGGGTCGCTGTGGCTGTCACGCCCGCTTCTGCTTCCGTTGACAAACTCGATCTCGATCCGGCTTTCGCGCTGCACCGCGGAGGCAAGCTCGAGGTCCGCTCCACCGTTCCCGTCCGCGACGCGGACGACCTCTCGCTCGCCTACACGCCCGGCGTGGCCCGGGTCTGCACCGCCATCGCCGACACGCCCTCGCTGGTCAACGACTACACATGGGTCTCCAACGTGGTCGCCGTCGTCTCCGACGGCACCGCCGTGCTCGGCCTGGGCGACATAGGACCCTCGGCCGCCATGCCGGTCATGGAGGGCAAGGCGCTGCTGTTCAAGCAGTTCGCGAACGTCGACGCCGTCCCCATCTGCCTCGACTGCACCGGCGTCGACGAGCTCGTCGAGACCGTCGCGCGTCTCGCGCCGTCGTTCGGCGGCATCAATCTGGAGGACATCAGCGCGCCGCGCTGCTTCGAGGTCGAAGACCGCCTTCGTGAGCGGCTCGACATCCCCGTCTTCCACGACGACCAGCACGGCACCGCGATCGTGGCGCTGGCCGCACTCCAGAACGCCGCGCGCCTGACCGGGCGCTCGCTGGGCGATCTGCGCGTCGTCGTGGCCGGAGCGGGCGCGTCCGGCGTCGCGGTCACCCGCATCCTCCTGGAGGCGGGCATCGGCGACATCGCGGTCTCCGACTCCAAGGGCATGATCTACGAGGGCAGGGAGGGGCTCAACCCCGTCAAGGAGGCCCTGGCCCGCGAGACCAACCGCGCGGGCCACACCGGCTCGACGGAGGACGCGCTGGCCGGCGCCGACGTGTTCCTCGGGCTGTCGGGATCCACCGTGTCCGAGCAGGCCATCGCCTCCATGGCGCCCGACGCCATCGTCTTCGCTCTCTCCAACCCCACGCCCGAGGTCCACCCCGACGTGGCCGCCAGGCACGTCAGGGTCGTGGCGACCGGCCGCTCCGACTTCCCCAACCAGATCAACAACGTGCTGGCGTTCCCCGGGGTGTTCAGGGGCGCTCTGGACGTGCGCGCGTCCTCCATCACGGAGAACATGAAGGTGGCCGCGGCCAACGCGCTGGCGGCCGTCGTCGGCGACGACCTCTCGCCGACGTACATCATCCCGAGCCCGTTCGACGAGCGCGTGGCGCCCGCCGTGACGGCCGCGGTCGCGGCCCAGGCCCGAGCCGACGGCGTCGCCCGCCTCTGACCTGCTCTTTTACGGGGGCCTCCCGCCTGATTGACCCAGCCATGGGTAGGGGAGGCCCCCGTTCGCTGTCGAGTTGGGCTTTCCTTTGAGAATCACTCTTAAACCTTTACCCAAGGTGATATAACAGTAGCTCTCTGTAAGGACGTGGGCGCCCACTCCTGTGACGAGGAGAGCGATGGAACGCGAGCCAAACCGACTGCTGCGGCAGCTCATCTCGGAGGCGGGGTTCTCCCACAAGGGACTGGCCAGGTGCCTCAACGATTGGGGAGCTGCGCGTGGCACTCCGGGTCTCAAGTACGACCACAGCTCCGTCCTGCGCTGGATCGGCGGTCAGAGGCCACGCGACCCCGTGCCCGGCCTGCTCACGGAGATATTCGCGATGCGGCTGGGCCGAGCGGTTACCTCGGAAGACCTGGGCATGCCCGCCATCCTCACGCCCCTCGATCTCGGACAGGAGTTCACGCACACCTGGCAGGAGGGGGTCGCGACCGTGACGGCGCTTTGGCGGGCCGACGTAGAGAGGCGGAGATTCCTCATCGACTCGACGTTCGCGTTAGGAGCAGGCTCCGTGGGAGCTTTCCGCTGGTTGACGTCCCCACCCGAGGGACACCCGAGCGGCATGGGCGCGCGGCGGGTGGGCCGCGCCGACATCGCCGCCATCCATGAGGTCACCCGATCGTTCGGCCAGCTGGACAACCGCTTCGGCAGCGGCCGCGTCCGCTCCTCCGTGGTCAAATACCTCGACACCGCCGTCTCTCCGCTGCTCAAAGACGGCCTGTACGGCGAGGCCACCGGCAGGCAACTGGCCGCCGCGGCCGCCGAGCTGACCCGCCTGGCCGGCTGGATGGCCTACGACATGGAGCAGCACGGCCTCGCCCAGCGCTACCTCATCCAGGCACTCCGCCTGGCCAGGGGCGCCGACGACCACGTCCTGGGCGGTGAGATCCTGGCCGGCATGGCACACCAGGCCATCTACATGGGCCAGCCCTCACACGCTCTCGACCTGGCCAGGGCCGCCCAGCTGTCCGCCCGCCGCGCCAGCGTGCACACGCTGCTGGCCTCCGCCCACGTCCTCGAGGCCCACGCCCACGCGGGCCTGGGCGACGCCCGTTCCTGCGGCCTCTCCCTGCACGAGGCGGAGTGCGCCTTCGACGCCCGCAAGCCCGCCGAGGAGCCCGCGTGGCTGAGTTACTTCGACGAGGCCTACCTGTCCGCCAAGTTCGCCCACTGCTTCCGCGACCTGGGGGAGGGCGAGCGGGCCGTGCGGCAGGCCCGGCGGTCGCTCGACATGGACTCCCGGTACGTTCGCGGGCGGATGTTCAACCTGTCGCTGCTGGCCGCCGGGCTGCTGCAGTGCGGGGAACTGGAGGAGGCCTGCTCCGCCGCCGCCAATGCCTTCGCGCTGGCCGGGGAGCTGCAGTCGGCTCGGACGCGGTCGTATGCGGCGGATCTGCGGCGGCGGCTGGAGCCGTACAAGAACGAGCGTGCTGTGCTGGCGCTGCGCGAGCGGTCGCCGCGCGAGCTCACGGCGGTGTGACCTTGGGACGTGAAACGGCCCGGGCGCGCTCTTTGAGCCCTTGAGCGCGCCCGGGCCGTCTCTTGTGCCTTCTTACTGGAGAAGCTCGCCGTTGGGGCCGACGATCTTCTTGGTCTCCGCGTAGTTGGCCTTCGCGTAGACGTCGGCCACTTCACTGTCGAAGATGGCCGAGCTGATGTAGTCGATCCGGCCGTTGCCGTCGTTGTCGTGGAACATGCTGGTCACGCCGTTGACGTAGCCGGTGCGCTTGCCGTTGTCGTACCTCATGAGCCACGGGCCGCCGTCGGCGCCGGGGGTCATGGAGCACTTGAGCAGCTGGTGCGTCTCTACCTTGAACGTGTTGATCTGGTAGCTCTTGGTGGCGGTCTTGCCGGCGCACCACTTCGGCGTCACGCCGGAGAACGGCCGGTCGCCGTCGGGGTGCGGGGCGGAGGGGTAGCCGAACGCCGTCACCTGCTGGCCCAGCGGCTGGTTCCAGGCCACACCCTGACCGCCGACGACGTCACCGAGCCGGCCCATGTCCTTGGCGATGCCGAGGATGTAGTGGGCCTCGTAGTACTTACGGGACGTGCCGGGCTTCACCCACTTCTGGGTGTAGTAGTGGGTGATGGTGTAGTTGCCGAGCTTGTCGGTGCCCTTGGTGCCGGGACCGTTGTAGGCGTCCTGTTGGGGCTTGGTGACCTGCTCGACGACGGGCTCGCCGAACTTGAAGCCCTGGCCCTTGCCGACCTTCGCGTCCTTGTACGCGGAGGCGCCGACCTCCACCTTCTCCAAGACGGCACCGGGGTAATCAGGGCCTACGAGGTCGGCCGGCTTGTCCTCGCCCTCCGACCAGCAGTCGCCGAGGGTGAGCTGGCACTTGAGGAAGTCCGTGGCACTGATCTCGCGCGGCTTGATCCACTTGTCGCCGGCCCACGCCTTGAACTCGTTGCGGGAGACGTCCTTCTCGCCCGCCAGCGCGAAGCCGTTGTGGACCGCGACGAAGGCGAAGTCGCCGTCGTAGTCGTCGTA
The DNA here is from genome assembly GCF_050944675.1 of Nonomuraea sp. CA-141351. Classification (NCBI taxonomy): domain Bacteria; kingdom Bacillati; phylum Actinomycetota; class Actinomycetes; order Streptosporangiales; family Streptosporangiaceae; genus Nonomuraea; species Nonomuraea sp. CA-141351. The sequence continues at coordinate 10,972,614 of NZ_CP191982.1, read as the reverse complement.
CGTGTCGAGGTCGTAAGCCGTGAAGGCATAAGCGCCCACGTAGACGCCGAAGGGGGCCTTGCCCTGGTAGTAGCCGGGTACGAAGACCCACTTGTCGTAGACGTCGTCCTTGCCGTTGGCGAAGACGCAGTGGCCGGCGGTGGCGACCAGGTTGCGGTTCCTGGCCTGGATGGACGTCGCCGAGCACCAGCGGTAGCGACCCGCCTTGTCGAGGAAGAACACCTTGCCGATGGTCTTGGGCAGGTTGACGTTCTTGCTCACGCTGGGCTTGGTCGTGCCGGTGGGGCCGGTCATGCCGGGCTTGCCGCTGGCGGTGCCGTTGCTGCCGGACGACACGATCTTGGGCACGCTCTTGGTGTCCAGGTTGTACTGGGTGGCCTTGCGCAGGGCGGCTCCGTTGGAGTCGAGCCAGAAGAAGGCGTCGCCGTACGCGTCGGCAGGCTTGGGCTGGAGGTTGTCACTGGCCCAGCTAGGGGCGGCGCTGGCGGGGGCGGCGAGGACGGCGGCGCTCAGGCCGGCAGCGGCTAGGGGGATGAGCAGGCGCTTCACGGAAGGCTCCACGGTTGTCAAGAAGGGTGTAAAGACCCTATCGACCCTTCAGCCACTCTGGTAAGTGGAATAACCAGATTTCTCAGCCAAAAGGCCGAAGGGCCCGGCAGGATGCCGAGCCCTTCGGTACTGCTAATGAACGACGAACAAGTCTTCGTTCCGATCCGCAGCGAACTACGGGATGAGCTTGCCGCTCCAGGACTTCGTAGCAGCCTGGTACACGACGTTGGTCTCACCGTCGAAGTAAGCCGAGGTGATCGTGTCGTAGCGCTTGTTGTTGTCGGTGTCCGCGATGAGGCTGGTGACACCGTTGACGTAGCCGAGACGCTTGGCGTTGCTGTACTTGTACAGCCAGGGGCCACCGTCGTAGCCGGCGGTCACGGTGCACTTCAGGGACTGCTGCTCCTCGACCTTCTTGGACGGGATCAGCAGAGCGTTCTTCGCGGTCTTGCCGTAGCACCACTTCGGCGTCACACCGGTGAACGGCTTGTTGCCGTCCAGGTGCGGGCCGTAGGGGTAGCCGAAGGTGCGGACGTACTTGCCGGACGACGGCTGGTTCCACGCGAAGCCCTGGCCGCCAACGTTGTCGCCGAGGCGACCAACGCTCTTGACCTCGTGGACCACGGTGTACGGCTCGAGCCGAACGTAACGGGCGACCTTACCCGGCTTGTACCACCGCTGCACGTAGTAGTGCGTGATGGTGGCGTTGGTCCGGCCGTCGCCCCCGAGGGTCGCGGGGTACTGAGCGGTCGGCGTGGGCAGCGGGAGCTGACCGTTCCAGGTCGGCTTCTGCTTCTTGGCGTACGCGAACCACTCGTTGTAGGTGACGTTCTCGACAACAGGCTCGCCGAACTTCTTACCGTTCGCCTGGCCGACACCAGCAGCGTCATACACCGACTTGGTGACCTCGACACGGTCAACCACGGCGCCGGGGTAGTCCGGACCAGTGGCCTCGTCGGCCGAGCCCGGGTCCACGTCGTAGTAGTCCGTGGTCTTGGGGTCGAGCTTGCCCTTCTTGTACTCGTCCTCGGAGACCGTGACGTCCTTGACGAACTTCTCGCCCTTGTAGTCGTCGTAGGTCTTCCAGTCGACCAGCTTGGGCTTGTTCAGCGTGCCGCCGATACCGTCGTAGACGGTGACGAAGGCGTAGTCGCGGTCGAAGTCCTCGTACACGTCGAAGTCGTAGTGGGTGAAGGCCTGCTTACCCACGTAGAGGCCGAACGGAGTCTTACCCTGGTAGTAGCCCGGGACGAAGACCCAGCGGGACACGACCTCGTCGTTGCCGGCGATGTCGTACACGCAGTGACCGGCCGTCGCGACCAGGTTGCGGTACCCCGACTGGATCGAGGTGCCGGAGCACCAGTACAGCTTGCCGTCGCGGCCCTCGAAGAAAACCTTACCGATGGTCTTCGGCAGGTTCACGTTCTGAACCTTGACGGTGGCCTTCTTCTCCTCGCCGATGGGGGCGGTCGAACCCGGCTTGGTGTCCGAGGTATAGCCGCCACCGGAGGAGATCTTCTTGACCTCGAGGGCATCGGGGTTGAAGGCCACGGCCTGCGTCAGCGCCGCGTTGTTGGACTTGGTCCAGAAGTCCAGGGTCTCGGCCGCCTGAGCCGCGGTCTTTGCGAGCGCGTCGCTCGCAATGGTGTCGTCGGCCTGGGCGGTGCTGGCCAGACCAGCAGCCAGCAGACCAGTGGCCAGAATGGCGCCACCGGCCGGGAGGAGGATGCGCTTCACGGTAACTCCTTGCGCTGTCGTGGAACGCCTCTTGCGTCCCATGCGTCAGTAAAGGGATAGCCAGGAACATACAGTGTCGATCTTGCTCGCGGGTAGCCGCTTTGGGGGGAAAAGATGCGACAAGCCGGGCGTAACCGTTCTGTGATGTTTAAGCGGCTGATGCGCATGAGTCGAGGGAAGCGCGCCTTGGGGCTGTTTGCCCTGATCAACATAAGGAGGTTGTCAGTGTGACTCTCGGGGTGTCGGTGTCCTTTTGATGTCCTTCGAAGTGTTGATGTGATGCAGATCACATTGGATTGATGGCACCGTCTGGGCGTTCCATGCGTCCAACGGGCCTTCACTTTCGGCGGGAACGCAGAAGGGCCCGGCAGGATGCCGGGCCCTTCGCGTGTAACGGTTATACGAACGGTCTATGCCCGGTCGCTATCCGTTACTTCAGACAATCTTGCCGGACCACGCAACCGCGGCGGCCTTGTAGACGGTGTTGGTCTCGCCGTCGAAGTACGGCGACGAGATGTAGTCCACGCGGCCGTTGCCGTCCTGGTCGTTGAAGGTGCTCACGACACCGTTCAGGTAACCGAGACGCTTGGCGTTGCTGTACTTGTACAGCCACGGGCCACCATCGGCGCCCTCGGTGAAGGCGCACTTGAGGGCCACGTGCTCCTCGATCTTCTTGGCAGCAGAACCCTGCAGCTTCTTCGTCGTGGTGCCGTAGCACCACTTCGGAGTCACGCCGGTGTAGTTCTTGTTGCCGTCGGGGTGAGGAGCGGCCGGGTAGCCGAACACGCGGACCGGCTTGCCGGTGGGCTGGTTCCAGGCGAAGCCCTGACCGCCGACGTTGTCACCGAGACGGCCCGCGTCAGCGGCGAAGCCCTCGATGGTGAAGAAGACGGTCTTGTAGAACTTCGTGTCCGAACCGGGCTTGTACCACTGCTGGACGTAGTAGTGCGTGATCGTCCAGTTGCCGCGGGCGTCCTTGACGACCGTGGCCGGGTACTTCGCCGCGTCCTTCTCCTGGTTGGCCTTGTAGGCGGCGGCCTCGGCGTCCGTCACGATCTCGGTGACGGGCTCGCCGAACTTGAAGCCGTTGCCCTTGCCGAGCTTGGCGGCCTTGTAGGCAGCCTCGGCGACCTCGACCTTGCCGACCGCGGCACCCGGGTAGTCAGGGCCGGTCGCCTCGGGCGCCGTGCCCCTCTTGACCCAGTACGCCTCGGTCGAGGTGGGGTCGAGCTTGCCCTTACGGAACTCCTCCCGGCTGATCTCGACGTCCTTGGCGTCCTTGATGCCGGTGTACTTGTCCCAGTCGGCCTTGGAGACCTGCTTGGGGGTGCCGCCACCGAGCTTGACGCCGTTGTACACGGTCACGAACGCGTAGTCGCGGTCGTAGTCCTCGTACACGTCGAAGTCGTAGTGGGTGAAGGCCTGCTTACCCACGTAGATGCCGAAGGGAGCCTTGCCCTGGTAGTAACCGGGGACGAAGACCCACTTGGACATGACGTCCGAGTTGGTCGCCGTGTCGTACACGCAGTGACCGGCCGTGGCGACCAGGTTGCGGTACTGGGACTGGATCGAAGTGGCGGAGCACCACTTCTTCTCGCCCTTGCTGTTGACGAAGAACACCTTGCCGATGGTCTTCGGCATGTTGACGTTCTGGACCTTGGCGGTGGTCTTCTTCTCTTCGCCGATCGGAGCCGTCGAGCCGGGCTTGGTGTCCGAGCTGTAGCCGCCCTTGCTCTGCAGCTTGGCGACGTCGCTCTTGTCCCAGACGTTCGACTCCTTGGCGGCCCGGAGGGCAGCGCCGTTGTTGTCGGCCCAGAACTCAGCGATGGCCTTGGCGTTAGCCGCACTCGTCGCCATCGGGTCGCTGGCAACGTCGCTGGCGGCCTGGGCGTTACCGGCCAGGCCGGCAGCCAGAAGGCCGGTAGCCACGATGGCGCCACCGGCGGGGATGAGGATGCGCTTCAAGGGAACTGCTCCTTGCTCTGTCGTGGGTCGCAACTTGCGTCCCATGCGTCAGTAAAGGGATAGCAAGGAACATAGCGTGGTGATCTCCGCAGGTGGAACCCGGTTTGGTCGATTCGGTAGGCGCCCTTACCGCCGTTACCGTGCTGTTATCTGTCAGTGATCTTCGCGGCGCGTGATTGGATAGTCACGTTTTCGCAGGGTATGGAGGGGTTGTGGCTGATGGGACGGGAGTGCCGTTAGTTATCCACCACAGAGCGTAGCCGCCAGAACGTGACTTAGATCACAGGAACCAGATTGAAGCCTGATCCGTCTAACACGGTCCATTCCTCACAGGTGATCTTCAGGTTGGGGCCTGGAGTCCGCTCCGCGACGCCACTCAGAGCCAGAAATCGCGGGGATCGCCTATGTGGGGATGGTGCCGTCCTCGCCGGGAGGGAGGGGTCGACGAGGACGGCCGCCGGTGGCAGGCGGGTCTTGGTAGAGCGACCCGCGGCCCGTTCTATGAGGACTGGGCGCTCGAGTCGCCTCAGTGAGTGACACATTCTGCAGCTGCGTGCCATCGGCCATGGGAGAGGCCGTCCAGCCGCAGCGGCAGTTCCTTGACTTCGACCGCTTCCAGATCGGGATCTAGAGGTCTCTCTGCCTGACTATCGCTGTCAGGTGGGCGCGGAGGCTCAGCAGCACCGGATCGCCGGCGGTCCGCTTGTATCGCGGATGCTGTGTTACCTCCGGAGCCTCGTCCCGGTGCGCCTGCTCGGTGCCGCGGCCTGTCGTTGTCTCCTGGCCTGTCCGGGCGACATTCTTCTGCGCGGTTTCGACCGCGGCCAGCAGCTGGCGCCAGGTGCCATCGGCCGTCCAGTGGCGGTGCTGCCGGTAGATGGCTACCCAGCAGCCGAACCGCTCGGGGAGATGGCGCCACCGCAACCCGGTGCGGGCCTGGTGGAGGACGCCGTTGATCATCATCCGGTGTTCATCCCACCGATCTCCGCGCTTGTCGCCTTGAGGCAGCAGGGATGCGAGTCGCTCCCACTCGGCGTTCGTCAGATCGCCTCGATGCATACGCTCATCGTGACAAGGTAAACACTCTGCGTCAGCGATTTCAAAAAAGATCTTCGTGGAAGTTTCTTGATCACGATCTGGAGCACCATCTGGGCTGTGGCTGTGCCGGACGATGGCGTCGACCGCATCGCCCTTGCACTAGCACCTTGGCGCGGAGGTTGCGTAGGTCGAGGTGGTCGACCGCTGAGGGCCTTTCCGTCCGCTGCATGTCACCTGCAGTGCGGTTGTCGTGGATGCCGTCGGCGGCATGTACGGCGCCGCATTGCGTGCGGCTTGAGGCGGTGACCGGCGTCGCCTGGTGTGGCACGATCCCCGCGGCGCCGGATGACGACGTTCCGGCGGACATCAATGTCTACGCGGTGCTCGCTAGTCCGGCCGAAGGGGGGGCCGTCGCGTGTGCATGCCGATCTCCGGTACGCCTTCATGGGGACCGCGTTCGCCTGGCGGCCGCCGTATGACCACGACGTCCATGATCTGGCCGGTCTACAGCCGAAGGTAGAGCGGAGGGCCAGGCAGAAGGTGCTGTCTGGGACCCGTGGCGCGTAGCGCTTCCGAAGGGGAATTCGGTCCCGAAAAATGGTTAAGGCGAGGGCCTCGTTACTGCCGAGGCCCTCGCCGTTCCCCTGGTAGGGCTTACTTGTACAGCTCGCCGTTCGTGCCGACGATCTTGCCGGACCACACGTTCTTGGCCGCGTTGTACACCGCAGCCGTCTCACCGTCGAAGTAGGGCGACGTGATGTAGTCGACGCGGTCGTTCCCGTCCTGGTCCGCGAAGGTGCTGGTCACACCGTTCACGTAGCCCAGGCGCTTGGCGTTGCTGTAGTTGAGGAGCCAGGGGCCGCCGTCGTAACCGGGGGTCACGGCGCACTTGAGGCCGATGTGCTCCTCGATCTTGAGCCAGGGGGCGCCGACTGCCTTCGCGGTCGTCTTGCCGTAGCAGTTCTTCGGCGTGACGCCGCTGTAGGGCTTGTTGCCGTCCGGGTGCGGGGCCGCCGGGTAGCCGAAGGCGCGGACGGACTTGCCGGTGGCCTGGTTCCAGGCGATGCCCTGGCCGCCGACGTTGTCGCCGAGGCGGCCCGCGTCCTTGACCAGCAGGAGGTGGTAGCGGCCGCCCCACGAGCGCTTCGGGCCGTTGAAGCCGTCGTACTCCTTGCGGCTCACGTCCTTGACGCGCTCGAGCTGGATGCCGTTGTAGACGGTGACGAACGCGTAGTCGCGGTCGTAGTCCTCGTACGTGTCGAAGTCGTAGTGGGTGAAGGCCTGCTTGCCCACGTAGATGCCCCACGGGTGCTTGCCCTGGTAGTAGCCGGGGACGAAGACCCAGTTGTCCAGGAGATCGCGGTTGCTGTCCGTGTCGTACACGCAGTGGCCGGCCGTGGCGACCAGGTTGCGGTAGTTCGACTGGATCGAGGTGGCCGAGCACCAGCGGAACTTGCCCGAGCCGTCGACGAAGAAGACCTTGCCGATGGTCTTGGGGAGGTTCACGTTCTGGGCCGAGCCGGTCGACTTCGATTCGCCGGTCGGCGCAGTGGTGCCGGGCGAGCCGTCGGGGGTGTAGCCGCCCTTGGAGACAACCTTCCGGACCTCTTTCGCGTCCCACGTGTACTGGGTGGCCTGACGGAGCGCGGCTCCGTTCGACGCGAACCAGAAGGAGGCGACGGAGGCGGCCGCGGACGTGTTGTTGGCCATGGGGTCGTGGGAGACGTCCCCGTCAGCCTGCGCGGTGCTGGTCAGACCCACGGCGAGCAGGCCGGTCGCGAGGACGGCGCCGCCGACGGGCAGGAGGATTCGCTTCAAGGTAACTCCAGGTTGCGCTGACATGAGGCGCCTGGTGCACCTCCATAACTCAGCAAACGGACAGCCCGGAATTTACAGGTCTGACTATGGCGGTGGGAATTTCAGGTAGATCATGTCAGCGCTCCCACGAGCCACCGTGATCATACCGAGACAAGGGATTGGCTGATCACCAGTAGTGATTGACCGATTGCTGTGATTTAGGTCACATTTGCCGGAGTGGTCTGCGCGGCGGCGCGTCGGTAGACCTCTCCGGCGGTGGTGTCGAAGTACGGGGACGAGACGGCGTCGTACCAGTCTTTGGCGTCCCTGTTCCAGGTCAGACTGTTGACGCCGTTGAGGCTGCCGAGTCCGCGGTCATCGTTGTAGCCGATCAGCCAGGGGCCGCCGCTGGCACCGGGGCTGAAGTCGCACGACAGCAGCTGCACGCCCTTCTGCAGGTCGAGGCTGACGGCCGAGGTCCAGCGGGTGGGGCCTGGCTTGCACGTCTTGAGGCTCTTGCCGTCGAACGGGCGGCTGCCGTCAGGCTGCGCGCCCGCCGGATATCCCCACGCGGCCACCGTGTACGTGCCCGGCTTCTTGTTGAGCTCGATGCCCTGGCCGCCCACGTTGTCCTGGAGCCGGCCCACGTCCTGCATGACGTAGCCGCCGTTCTTGGCCACCCACTTGAAGCCGCGGTGCACGGTCACGAACGCGTAGTCGAAGTCATAGTCGCCCTTGCCGGACCAGTCCTCGTGCATGCTGATCGAGGCGCCCACGTAGATGCCGTCGGGCGTCTCGCCGTTGGGGCCGGGGTTGGGGACGAAAATCCAGAACTCCGCTGCCTTGGCCTGGCGCGGGTCGTACGCGCAGTGCCCGGCCGTCGCGACGACGCTGCGGTTCTTGGCCGCGACCGCGCTGGCGGAGCACCAGTACTCCTTGTCCCCGAACCGGAAGAAGACCTTGCCCATGGTCGTCGCGGCAGTGCGCTTGCGTGGCAGCACGGGAGCCACGGGCTGCGCGGCGGTCGCCCGAGTGACCGGGGACGAGACCTGCGTGGCGGGGGCGGAGGAGGCCGGGGTGGACGAGGGCGCCGGGGTGGCCGCGGCGGCCGGCGTGGCCGGGCTGTAGCTGTCGGCATCCTTGAGCCGGGCAGGCTGCCAGTAGTCGGCGACCCGCTTCACGTCCGCCGAGGTCTTGGCCAGCGTGACGCCGAACACCCTGCTGTCACGCGCGCTCGCGACCCCCGTGAAGGCAGGCAGCAACAGCAGCACGCTGCTGAGCGCAGCTGCTACCAAGTGCCTGGCCCGGGGGATCATGAGAATGCCTTTCTTGGGGTTGTAAGGGTGGATTTTTCCAGATGAACAGATGGTATTGCAGCCAGGATAGAGATTCGTTACCTGATCAGGGTGCATGGCGAGCTATAAGGACATCGTCAGACAGGCCACTAAATGATCATTCTTGCCCGACGTTTCCCCAGGTCAGGGCGGGTGTGGGTGCGTGTTGAATTGCAGCGATTCCGCGCCGTTCCAGTGGCGTACGCCTCATTGGCGACCCAGGGGAAGGCCCCGGTTCCTGGGGAACCGGGGCCCAGGGTGCCGGCCTGATCAACGGAAGTTGCCGGTCCAGCGGTTGGCTGCTGCCTTGTAGACCTTGTAGGTGTCGGTGTTGAAGTACGGCGACGAGATGTAGTCGTACCGGTCGTTGCCGTCGGTGTCCCACGCGACGCTGTTGACGCCGACCAGGTAGCCGGTGCGCGACGCGCTCTTGTAGTTGTAGAGGAACGGTCCGCCGCTCGCGCCGGCGGTGAAGGAGCACTTGAAGCCGATGTGCTCCTGCAGGTTGTACTTCTTGGCCTCGGGCATCGGCCTGGTCTTGCCGTAGCAGAACTTCATCGTGCGCCCGGTGTACGGCTTGTCGCCGTCGGGGTGCTCGCCCGCCGGGTACCCGAACGAGAACACGTTCAGCTTCGTGCTCCTGTTCCAGGTGAAGCCCTGGCCGCCGACGTTGTCACCGAGCCGGCCGACGTTCTTGACCGTCCACTGCCAGCGGTTGTTGACCTTCTCCCAGTTGACCTTGATCCCGTTGTAGACGTTGACGAACGCGTAGTCGAAGTCGTAGTCCTCCTTCACCACGAAGTCGTCGTGCGCGTTGAACGTCTTGGCGGCGTAAATGCCGTAGGGCGCCTTGCCCTCCCAGACATTGTTGCCGTCCCAGTACGACGGGATGAAGATCCAGTTGTCGTAGAAGGTGTTCTTGCTGGTGTCGTAAACGCAGTGGGCGGAGGTCGCCACGAGGTTGCGGTACTTGCCCTGCACCGAGCTGGCCGAGCAGTAGCGCCAGCTCTTCGGGTTACGCGGGTCGGCCTTGGGCAGCGTGAAGAACACGCGGCCGACCGTGTTCGGCAGGTTGACCTGCTTGCTCTTCTTGGCCTTCGTCTTCTCCTCGCCGATCGGCGCGACGGATCCCGGAGGACCGTCGGGGGCGTCGTTGGTGCCCTTGACGCCCTTGGAGGTCAGGTCGAGGCCATCGTCGTAGTCGGTGGCCAGCTTGATGCGGTCGGGTGTCCAGAACTGGACCGCCTGCTCGGCGGGGGTGGCGGAGTTCCGGGACACGACATCTGAGGGTGCGGCCGCGCTCGCCGCGGTGCCGCCGATCGTGCCCGCGGCCAGCCCGACGGCCACCAGGCCGGCGAGCGGGATCGCGATGCGCCTTGCTCGGGAAAACATGGAGCTCCTCTCAGCTTTCGGCGGCCCAGAGCGGGGTACTGCGCCCCGGTGGGCCAGGAAAACGATCGGAACGTTAATGAATGGCGCAAGCGGGCGGCCAGGAAACGACGTGAAAAAGCATGGTCCGGTTCCATTCCGTTATAGAAATAGCGAAATCGCATGTATTACTGATCGGCATCTCCGCAGGTAGCGGTATCGGTTATTTGTCTGCAGTAACAGCGGTAACTCGCATTATCAAATGCCACTTCCCGGCCATCCGAACCTTGTTCTGGTTAGATGACTTTCATGGACCCTCGCACCCCCTGTCTCATTGGCATCGCGCAACGCACCATTCGCGAGCAGCCCGGCCCCGAACCGCTCGATCTGTGGGAGGAGACGGCTCGCGCGGCCGCCGGCGACGCCCGGCTCCCCGTCGAACGGCTCGACTCGATCCAGATCGTCTACACCGACTCCTGGCAGTACGACACCCCGGTCGGCCGCCTCGCCGAGCGCCTCGGCGCGACGCCGCGCCACCGGGCGTACTCCAAGGTCGGCGGTACGGCTCCGCAACTGCTCATCGGCGAGGCCGCGGCCAGGATCGCGGCGGGCGACATCGAGTCCGCGCTGGTCACGGGGGCCGAGGCCCTCGCGACGCGCAGGGCGTACCGGCAGGCGGGCGAGCACGTGCCGTGGAGTCATCCCGCCGTGCCCAAACCCCCTTACGGGTGGGAACGCCCGCCGCACCCGTCCGCGCTGGCTCACGCGCTGTTCCTGCCGGTGCACACCTACGCGATCATGGAGACGGCGCGGCGGGCGGCGTTCGGGCTCATGGTCGGGGAGGAGATGCGCGACAGGGGCCGGATGATGGCGCCGATGACCGAGGTGGCCGCCGCGAACCCGTACGCCTGGCGCAGGACCGTCCGCACCGCCGACGAGCTCGCGCACGACGACCGTTTCGTCGGCTGGCCCTACGCCAGGAGCACGGTGGCCGTGCTGGAGGTGGACCAGGCGGCGGCCGTCGTCCTGGCCGGCACTCGGCTGGCCGACCGGCTCGGGGTGCCCGCCGAGCAGCGCGTGTACCTGCGCGGATGGGCGTACGGCGAGGACACGTGGGAGGTGGCCGCGCGGCCCGCGCTCGGCGCCTCGGAGGCGATCGGCGACGTGGCCGGTGCCGCCTTCCGGCGGGCCGGGCTCGGACTGGACGACATGGACGCGCTGGACATCTACAGCTGTTTCGCGGTCGCGCTGCGGCAGGCGTGCGACGCGATCGGGCTCGACTCGCTGGACCGGCGCGGGCTCACCGTCACCGGCGGGCTTCCGTACGCGGGCGGGCCGGCCAGCGACTACGTGCTGCACTCCACGGCGACCATGGCGGGGCTGCTGCGGGCACGGCCGGGGCACGGGCTGGTGAGCGGGGTGGGGATGCATCTGACGAAGCACACGTACGCGGTGTGGTCCAGCGAGCCGGGCGGGCGGCTGGGGAGCGCTTCGCCGGTGTTCGTGGCCGAGGAGGTGCCTCTCGTGGATGCCTTTGAGGGGGACGGGGTGGTGGCCGGGTACACGGTCGCGCACGCGCGGGACGGGGCCGCCGAGAGAGGGATTCTGGTGGTCGACGTGCCTGGTGGCCGGGCTTATGCGGTGGTGGAGCAGGCCGAGCTGCTGGCGGAGGCGGAGTCGCGGGAGCTGGTGGGGCAGCGGGTGCGGCTTGTGACCGACGGGAAGGTCAATGTAGCCGCGTGGTGACTTAAAGTGGATGCCAAATCTGTGACCGCGTGACTACTATCCGGTGTTGACATTTTTATGTCACAGGCGGACGCTGGAGTCATGCGGAGGACAACTGTGCGCATCGACGAGACGCTCCTCAACGAGGCGAAGGCGTACGCGGCACGTAACGGACGCAGTCTCAACTCAGTGATGGAGGATGCCTTGAGGCAACTGCTCAACCGGTCCACGGAGGTGGCCGAGCGGCCCCGCGTGGAGCTGATCACTTCCACCAGCAAGGCCGGCTTCCAGCCGTGGGTTCAGGAGCGGATCGACGCCGGCGAGAAGCTGGAGCACATCGCCTGGGACCTCGACGACGAGGAGCGTTTCCCGGAGCTGCGCAATGCTGCTAGCTGACATCAACGTCCTCGTCAACGCCTTCCGGCACGAGTCCGCCGATCACGATCGCTGCCATACGTTCGTGGAGGAGATGGTGAACGGCGACTCGAGCTACGCAGTGAGCGACTTCGTCGTCAGCGGCTTCATCCGGACGGTGACCAACCGGCGCGTTTACAAGGACCCCGACGACCTCGAGCGTGCCCTGACCTTCGCCGAGACCTACCGCAACCAGCCGCAGGCGTCGGTGGTCACACCGGAGGCAAGGCACTGGGAGATCTTCTGCCGGCTCTGCCGTCAGGCGGGCGCTACCGGCAACCTGGTCCCCGACGTCTACCTCGCCGCACTCGCCATCGAGCACGGTTGCGAATTCGTGTCCTGCGACAAGGATTTCGCCAGGTTCGAGGGCTTGCGTTGGAGGTCGCCACTCAACTGAACTGAGGTGAAGGGGCGCGAGCCCTCACTACTCGGCTAGGAACGTCGTGGTTGACCAGTTCGACGTCATCGAGCAAGGCGCGCGAGGTCGCCGCCGGTGGATCGGGCTGGTCGCGGTGCTCGCGCTCTTATTGATCCCGATCGTCAGCCTGCTGACCAGCCGGGATCCCCGCCCACAGCCGTTGGCGACGCCCACCCCCGGGCCCATCGGGTCGCTCACCAGGATCGGCGGCGCCCCCAACCTCCTGAACGCCCCGGCCAGGGCCAAGGGCGGCGACGAGGTCATCGAGGTGGTGTTCCCGCACGGGGTGCGGGCCGAGGTGCGTTATCCCGCCGAGCTCGGCCTCGGCGAGATGGGGTCACGGCCGTTCCAGGGTGCCTGGATCGACGGGCAATACCGGCAGTTCACAGCCCCGTACAGCGGTGAGTTCGAGGTGACCAAGGGCGGCGAGCCGATCAGGAACTACACGCCCAACGTCACCCTCTGGCCCCGTCAGGCGGGGAGCGGCTACTACGGGCAGGTGCTGCTGTTCGCGTTCGGGCGGTGGCGGCTGGCGATGTACGACCGGGGGCAGGGGCTGACGTTCGACCAGCGGATGGCGCTGGCGAAAGGGCTGAAGGGGCGGGTGACGAAGGACGGTTACCTCGTGCTGTCGGCGAAGGAGCCCGTGCGGCTCGCCAAGCCGGGGGAGACCGTGCAGGGGGAGCCGGTGGGGCCGCAGCTCTGGTTCGGCGGTGGCGTGGGGGAGATGGTCGCGCTCGTGCCCACGCCCGACTGCAGGAAACGAGCCAGGGTGCCGACGGTCATCAGAGGGCGAGGGCGGTCTGCCGACTCGGTGTGCCGAGGTGACGTGCTGGTCGCCGTCACGGGGTCGCAGCCGTTCAGGAAGAAGGCGATCGAGGGGATCGGCGTCACGCTGAAGTAAGGCGGTCCGGGGAAAGGCGGGGGCGCTGAAGTAAGGTGCGGCCATGTTCGCCGTAACCGCCACACAGACCGACCCCGACAACCCACTCGCCGGGCTGACGCTCGGCGAGCATCCGGAGCCGAAGGTCCCGGACGGATGGACGACCGTCTCCGTGCGGGCGGCCGCACTCAACCATCACGACCTGTGGACGCTCAAAGGCGTCGGCATCAGGCAGGACCGGCTGCCGATCGTGCTCGGCTGCGACGCAGCGGGAGTGGACGAGGACGGCAACGAGGTCATCGTGCACTCCGTGATCGGTACCGGCGCGGACGAGACGCTCGATCCCAGGCGCTCGCTGCTGTCCGAGCTGCACGACGGCACGTTCGCCGAGCGCGTGGCCGTCCCGCGCCGAAATCTCGTGCCGAAGCCGCCCGCGCTCAGCTTCGAGCACGCCGCCTGTCTGCCCACGGCCTGGCTGACGGCGTACCGGATGCTGTTCGACAAGGCCGGGCTGGAGCCCGGCTCCACCGTGCTGGTACAGGGTGCGGGCGGTGGCGTCGCCACCGCGCTGATCGCGCTCGGCAGGGCCGGCGGCTATCGGGTCTGGGCGACCAGCCGTTCCGAGGAGAAGCGCGAACGTGCCCGGGAACTCGGCGCGGACCAGGTGTTCGAGCCGGGCGCGCGACTGCCCGAACGGGTCGACGCGGTCATGGAGACCGTCGGGCAGGCCACCTGGGACCACTCACTCAAGTCGCTCAGACCCGGTGGGCGCATCGTCGTCTCCGGCGCCACCAGCGGCGCGGTCCCGCCCGCCGACCTGAACCGCGTCTTCTTCCTGCAGCTGTCCGTCATCGGCTCCACGATGGGCACGCGAGACCAGCTCCAGCGGCTGGCGGTCTTCCTGGAGCAGACCGGCGTGCGGCCCGTCGTCGACCGGTTGCTGCCGCTGGCGGACGCGCGTGACGGGTTCGCCGCCATGGCCGCAGGGGAGATCTTCGGAAAGATCGTTTTCACCGTATGAATAAGTAAAGGGTTACTTTTGCGGCTCCTGGGTGATACAAGCGTGAGTGGGGTTGTCTCACCCGGGAGGCCGTCATTATGGAGGTCGAGCCCTTCGGCCCAGGTTCGATGCACTGGGACACCGCCGGCGAATATCGCAACCTGCTCGTCGCCGGCAGTGCGCTGGTCATCCAGACCATGCACCCGGCCGTCGGCGCGGCCGTCGCCGAGCACTCCACGTACAAGGACGACCCGTGGGGGCGGCTCACCCGCACGCTCGTCTCCATCCAGAAATGGGTGTACGGCGGGGCGGACGGCCCGGCCGAGGGCCGGCGGCTCAGAGAGCTGCACAAGCCGATCAGCGGGGTGGACGAGCTCGGCAGGTCGTACCACGCGCTGAACGGCGAGGCGTGGGCGTGGGTGCACCTGTCGCTGTTCGAGCGGTTCATCACACTCCGCCGCTGTTTCGGCACCCCGTTCACCGTCGAGCAGCAGCGGCGGCTCTACGCCGAGTCGCGGCAGCTCGGCACGATCCTGCGGGTGCCTGAGCGCGAGATGCCCCCTGACCTGGAGGCGTTCTGGCGGTACTTCGACGAGATGGTGGCCCACCGGCTGGAGGCCCATCCGACCGCGCTCGACGTGCTGTCGGTCCTGCGCGGCACGCCGGCGCCGCCCGGGCTGCCGAGGCCGCTGCGCCGGTTGTGGACGCCGGTCGGGGCCGGATCGGGGGAGTTCAACCACTTCGTGACCGTGGGCACCTTGCCGCCCGCCGTGCGGCAGAAGCTGGGGCTGCGGTGGACGGCACGGGAGGAGCGGCGGCTACGGCACCTCGGGCACGCCGTGGCTGTGCTGACGCCGCGCCTGCCCGAACGCCTGCGGTACATGCCCATCGCCTACCACGCCCGCAAGGCCGAACGGAGCTCGCGCCGCCTGGAGCGGCAGCTCCGCTCGGCATGACCAACCGCCCGGCTCAGCGTCCCGAAGGTGCGAGGGCATGGGTGAGGGTCAGCGTTCGAGGATGTCCCGGACGCGGCGCCTCGCCTCGTCGAGCGCCGTACGCAGCTCCGCCAGTTTCTCCGGCGTCAGCCGGGCCTCCGAGGCCTCCTCACGGGCCTCGGCGACGAAGTCGGCCAGCAGTTCGCCCAGCTCCGCGTCGAGGTCGGCGTGGTTCTTGGGCGCGCCTCCGAGCGTGGACCAGACCTCGGACCAGATCCTGCGCCACTCTCTGTTGAGCCGCTCTCCCTCGTCCTGCCAGTGGTAGGCGTGCTCCATCCACTGCCGCTTCTGCTGCTCCTTGAGCCGCTTGAAGTCCTCCTTCTGCTGCTCCTTGAGCCGCTTGGTGCTTTCCCCGGTCCCCGTGCGGACGTCCTTGGCCATCCGGGTCAGCTCGTCGCGCAACGACCTGACCGTGTCGCGGACGTCCTCCTTGACCTCGCGGGCGATGTCGCGTACCGAGGCGGAGATCTCCTGCTCGAGGTCGTCGAGCTCGTCGAGCCGGGCGTTCAGCTCCTCGCGGCCCTTGTCGGTGATCGAGAACACCTTCTTGCCCTCGACCACCTCGTGCGTCACCAGACCCTCTTCCTCCAGGCGGGCCAGGCGCGGATAGATCGTGCCAGGAGAGGGGGAGTAGACGCCGAGGAAGCGGTCCTGGAGCAACCTGATGACCTCGTAGCCGTGACGCGGGCTCTCCTCCAGCAGCTTGAGCAGGTACAGCCGGAGCCGGCCGTGACCGAAGACAGGGCTCATTCCTTCTCCCCCTTGAGCAGCGCGACCTCGCCGGAGATCGTGGTCGCCGACAGCGACGCCATGCCGCCGCCCAGCCGGCCCGACATCGACTTGGAGCCGGGGCCGTGTGTGTTGGACAGTTCGTCGAACGTGCTGACCAGCCTCCCGGAGGTGGACCGCACGCTGACGTCCGTCTCCACGTTTTCCGGCAGCCTGACCAGGATGGCACCGGAGACGCTGTTGAGCGTCACATGACCCGTCGGCCGCAGCGCCAGGTCGGCCGTGATCCGGCCGGACACGGTGTTCGCTCTCAGTCTGCGCGGGGTGCCGTCGGCCACGGTCAGGTCGCCGGAGACGCTCTTGAACGCCAGGTCGCCGTCCATGGCCCGGCTCTCCACGGGGCCCGAGACGGTCGTGGCGCTCACGTCACCGCTGACGCCGTCGAGCACGATCTCCGCGGACACGCTCCTGACCTGGGTCATCTTCTCGAACCCGGCCACCACGGCGGGCGCGGAGACCACCCCGGCGTTGACCGTGCAGTCCTTGGGCACCGCGATCGTCAGGACCGTCCTGCGCCGGTCACGCCGCAGCCAGCCGAGCAGGCCGTCCCAGGTGAGGTCCTTGTAGGCGACCGTGAGCTCCCCGGTGTCCTCGTCGTACGTCACCAGCAGCGGGGACGCCGACTCGATCTCGGCCACCTCCACTGTGGGCGGGCCGTCGCTGGCGAGCACGTCCAGGCGACCGGCGACGATGCGAACGTCGAGCGACTTCACTGGACCGAACGTCAGCTGTTCCGGTGCATCGATCGTCCACTGTTGCATTGATCCCCGCCCTTCTGGCGACACGTCTCTACACAAGACACGATATGTCGCGTGTGTTGAAATCTCAAGATGTATCGCGTTTGACGGGGCGGTCAGCCGGTGTCCTTGGGAGAAGGGGTGGCGCGCGATCCCCTTCTCCCCATCGGGATCAGTCGTCCTCGTCGTCGTCCAGCCGAGCGAGCCAGGTGGCCAGCCGCTCGATCGGGGTCTCGAACTCGGGGTTGAGGTCGACGAACTCCCGCAACCGCTCACCGAGCCACAGCAGGCTGACCTCCTCCTCACCCCGCCGCTCGACGAGCTCCTCGATCCCCCGATCAGTGAAGTACATCTCTCTCCATTCCTCCTGAAACGGCAGTGAGCCCCCAGCCGGGGCCGGGGGCTCACTTGTTGCGTCGGATCAGCCGAACACCTCGTGGAGCATCTGCTCGAGCTCGGTGTCGTGCGCGTTGTGCGACCCCGTCGCGGGCGAGCTGTTGGGCCGGCGCGAGATGCGGCGCACTGGGCGGCCGTCCAGCGTCTGCGGGTCTTCCGCCAGCTTCAGCGTAAGGTACGGCCACGGCCCCATGTTGGCTGGCTCGTCCTGCGCCCAGACCAGCTCCGCCTGCGACCCGTAGCGCGCCAGCTCGGCGGCCAGCTCCTCACCCGGGAACGGGTAGAGGCGCTCGAGCCGGACGATCGCGACGTCGTCGCGGCCCGACTTCTCCCGCTCCGCGGCCAGGTCGTAGTAGACCTTGCCGGAGCAGAGCACCACCCGGGTGACCTTGGCCGCGTCGGCGAATGAGTCGCCGAGGACCGGCTGGAAGGTGCCGGAGGTGAAGTCGGACGCCTTGGACGTGGCCGCCTTGTGGCGCAGCAGCGACTTGGGTGTGAAGACCACCATCGGCTTGTGCCGCTGCGACTCCACCTGCCAGCGCAGCAGGTGGAAGTAGTTGGCCGGGGTCGAGGGCTGCGCGACCGTCATGTTGTCGAGCGCGCACACCTGCAGGAACCGCTCGATGCGGGCCGAGGAGTGGTCGGGACCCTGGCCCTCGTAGCCGTGCGGCAGCAGCAGCACGACCGAGGACTTCTGGCCCCACTTCTGCTCGCCCGACGAGATGAACTCGTCGATGATCGTCTGGGCGCCGTTGACGAAGTCGCCGAACTGCGCCTCCCAGGCGACCAGGGCGTCCGGGCGGACGACGCTGTAGCCGTACTCGAAGCCGAGCGCCGCGAACTCGCTGAGCAGCGAGTCGTAGACGTAGAACTTCGTGGTGCCCTCGTTGAAGGTCTTGAGCGGCGTGTGGTCGGCGCCGGTCATCCGGTCGACCAGGACGGCGTGGCGCTGCGTGAACGTGCCGCGGCGCGAGTCCTGGCCCACCAGGCGCACCGGGTGGCCGTCGATGAGCAGCGAGCCGAAGGCCAGCGTCTCGCCCATCGACCAGTCGATCGTGTCCGTCTCGACCATCTGGCCGCGGCGCTGCAGCACCGGCGCCAGGCGCGGGTGCGGCGTGAAGCCCTCGGGCAGGTTGAGCTGGGTGTCGACGATGCGCTTGAGCGTCTCGTCGCTGATCGCGGTGGGCGTCTCGTCATGCGACCACTTGACGACCTCGGCGGGCGGCACGCGCATCGCGGCCGCCTCGGCCGGCTTCTTCGCCGCCTCGCGGGTCTCCGTGAACGCCTGCTCCAGCTTGGCCTGGTAGTCGCGCAGCGCCTGCTCGGCCTCCTCGACCGTGATGTCGCCCCGGCCGATCAGCGCCTCGGTGTAGAGCTTGCGGGTCGAGCGCTTGGCGTCGATCAGGTCGTACATCAGCGGCTGGGTGAAGGCGGGGTTGTCGCCCTCGTTGTGGCCGCGGCGGCGGTAGCAGATGAGGTCGATGACGACGTCCTTGCGGAACGCCTGGCGGTATTCGTAGGCCAGCTGGCCCACGCGCACCACGGCCTCGGGGTCGTCGCCGTTGACGTGGAAGATCGGGGCCTGGATCATCCGGGCCACGTCGGTCGCGTAGACCGACGACCTGGACGAGGCGGGCGAGGTCGTGAAGCCGACCTGGTTGTTGACCACCACGTGCACGGTGCCGCCGGTGCGGTAGCCGCGCAGCTGCGACAGGTTGAGCGTCTCGGCCACGACGCCCTGGCCGGCGAAGGCCGCGTCGCCGTGGACGAGGACGGGCAGGACGGTGAAGCCCTCCTCGCCGCGCTCCAGGAGGTCCTGCTTGGCGCGGACGACGCCCTCGAGCACCGGGTCGACCGCCTCCAGGTGGGAGGGGTTGGCGACCACGGACGCGGTGATGGTCTTGCCGCTGGGCGCGGTGAACGTGCCCGCCGCGCCGAGGTGGTACTTCACGTCGCCCGAGCCGTGCGCCGTGCGCGGGTCGATGTTGCCCTCGAACTCGCCGAAGATCTGCGCGTAGGACTTGCCCACGATGTTGGCCAGCACGTTGAGGCGGCCACGGTGGGCCATGCCGATGACGACCTCGTCGAGGTCCTCGTCGGCGGCGTCGCTGATCACCGAGTCGAGCAGCGGGATCAGGGACTCGCCGCCCTCCAGCGAGAAGCGCTTCTGGCCGACGAACTTCGTCTGCAGGAACGTCTCGAACGCCTCGGCGGTGTTGAGCCGCGACAGGATGTTGAGCTGCTCGTCACGCTCGGGCGACTTGTGGGGCTTCTCCACCCGCGCCTGGATCCAGGCCCGCTCCTCGGGGTTCTGGATGTGCATGTACTCGATGCCGACCGTGCGGCAGTAGGAGTCGCGCAGCACGCCGAGGATCTCGCGGAGCTTCATCAGCGGGCGGCCGCCGAAACCGCCCGTGGCGAACTCACGCTCCAGGTCCCACAGCGTCAGCCCGTGGGACTGGATGTCCAGGTCGGGGTGCTTGCGCTGCTTGTACTCCAGCGGGTCGGTCTCGGCCATCAGGTGGCCGCGCACGCGGTAGGCGTGGATCAGCTCGATCACGCGGGCGGACTTCGACACGTCGTCGTCGTGGGAGGCCGAGACGTCCTGGACCCAGCGGACCGGCTCGTACGGGATCCGCAGCGCCTCGAAGATCTCGTCGTAGAAGCCGTCCTCGCCCAGCAGCAGCCGGTGGATCTGGCGCAGGAAGTCGCCCGACTGGGCGCCCTGGATGATCCGGTGGTCGTAGGTGCTGGTCAGCGTCATGACCTTGGAGACGGCCAGGCGGGAGAGCGTGTCGGGCGAGGCACCCTGGTATTCGGCCGGGTATTCCATCGCTCCAACGCCGATGATCGTGCCCTGGCCGGGCATCAGGCGCGGCACGGAGTGGACGGTGCCGATCGTGCCGGGGTTGGTCAGCGAGATGGTGGTGCCGGCGAAGTCGTCGACGCCCAGCTTGCCCGCGCGGGCCTTCCGGACGACGTCCTCGTACGCCATCCAGAACTGGCGGAAGTCCATCTCCTCGGCGCCCTTGATCGAGGGCACGAGGAGCTGGCGCTCGCCGTTGCTCTTCTGTACGTCGATCGCCAGGCCGAACCCGACATGCTCGGGCTTGATCAGCGTCGGCTTGCCGTCGACCTCCGCGTAGGAGTAGTTCATCTCCGGCATGGCCCGCAGGGCCTTGACGATCGCGAAACCGATCAGGTGGGTGAAGGACACCTTCCCGCCGCGACCCCGCTTGAGGTGATTGTTGATCACAATGCGGTTGTCGATGAGCAGCTTGGCCGGGATCGCGCGCACGCTGGTGGCCGTCGGGACCGTCAGCGACAGGTCCATGTTGGCGGCCGTGCGTGCGGCGGCGCCGCGCAGCTTGACCTCCTCGGCGCCCTTGGGCACCGGGGTGGCGGGCTGCTTCGGCTTCTCGGCAGCCGGCGGCGCCTTGGGCGGCGCCTGCGGGGGAGCGGGAGCGGTCACAGTACCGTTCGCCGCCTCCCTTGCCGGTGCCGCTCGGCCCGGCCCGTAATCAGGGTTGTAGTCAGCGAAGAAGTTCCACCAGGCCTTGTCGACAGACTCGGGATCTTGGAGGTACTTCTGGTACAGCTCGTCGACAAGCCATTCGTTCTGACCAAAGCTTGCCAGCGGGTTTGTCCGCGACGACTCAGACGACACGGCGGAAATCGCCCTCTTCCGCAGATCGGCGTTGATGTTAGAGAACCTGTCCAAGGCTACTCGCCCGGACCGGCAGCGCGCGCCGAAGAGGCTGTGGCGCCTCGAACGATCCTCTCAGGACAGAGCAAAGACGTCACGCCCCCCTAGCCAGTCCAGGCGGTGCCGCAATTATTACTCTTTGGTATCAACACTGGGACGGGAGGTTTATTTCCCGCTCGACACCACTCTGCTAGCGATCCGCACCTGAGGGGACAACTCGGACAGGAGGTCCGCCAGCTCCTCGCCCGCCTGCTTGAGCTCCTCCAGCGACATCGGCTCGAGGCGTTCGAGCAGGAAGATCGCGTTCGTCGTCTCCTCGGTGAGCCGGGTGCGCACCACCTGGCGCCAGTTCCACCTGCGGCAGGTGACGCCGACGTCGTCGCGCCAGATCACCTCGCCGGGCTCTGGCGTGCCGAGCGCCTCCTCGGACGCCTCGTCGCCGGTCGCCCTGACCAGCCGGGCCGGCCCGACGTAGTGGTCGAGGTCCTCCCCGCCGATCGGCAGCGCGTGCTTCACGCTGATCGAGTTGTACGCGTCCACGACCTGGTTGATCTCCGGCAGGGGCATCCTGCGGGTGAGGGCGTCGACCGAGGGCCGGGTCCGCTGCGGCTTGGCCCCGAACGCCCGGTACGCGTCCTTCCAGGCGTCGATCTTGTCCGACTGGACCTCCACCTCGGAGGCCGCCGCCAGCCATGCCCGGGACCGGTCGTCCGTGGGCCCGTTGCGCAGGCCGTGCGCGGTCATGATCAGCACCGCGAAGTCGGGGCGCAGCGCGAAGACGGAGTCGTCCACCCAGATGTCGTCAAGCATCCCCACAGTCTAGGAGCGGACAGACCGCAAAATTACCTTTGCAAAATTGTCTTTGCGGTCTATCGTGAGGCGTATGGAGGAGCGCTACAAGATCAGCGACCCGCAGGTGCTGAAGGCGGTCGCCCACCCGCTGCGGGTGCGCCTGCTCGGCCTGCTGCGCACCGACGGGCCGGCGACCGCGAGCGAGCTGGGCCGCAAGGTCGGAGAGAGCTCGGGCTCGACCAGCTATCACCTGCGCGAGCTGTTCAAGTACGGCTTCATCGAGGAGGACCCCGAGCGGCGCGACGGGCGCGAGCGCCGCTGGCGGGCCCGCCACAACTACACCTCGTGGGACGACGTCGAGATGTCCGCCACCGCCGAGGGCCGCGAGGCGATCAGGATCATCCATCTGCGGCAGGCCGAGATGGTCGGGCGGGTGATGGAGGAGTTCGACCTCGGCGAATGGTCCCACGACTGGGTGGACGTGGCGGGGATGAGCGACCACGTCGTCTGGTTGCCGCCCGCCGCGCTGCGCGAGTTCAACCGGAAGGCCGAGGAACTGCTGCACGACCTCGAGGCCGAATACGCCGGTGATCCCGAGGCCAGGCAGGTCAGCGCCTGGCATGGCGCCGTACCGCTGTCGAAGGAGGAGCAGTGACCGCACGCTCGGCGTTACGCCGCTACATGCTCGTCAGCTTCCTGACCTGGCTGCCCCTCGGGCTCATGGTGGCCACCATGGTGCTGCTGATGACCGCGCGCGGGCTCAGCCTGGCCCAGGTGGGGCTGTCGGTCACGGTGTTCTCGATCGTCACCGTCGGCCTGGAACTGCCCACGGGGGGCCTGGCCGACGTCATCGGGCGGCGGATGGTGCTGGCCGCCTCCGCCGCGTGCACCGTGGCGGCGCTGGCGCTGATCAGCGTGTCCACGACGTTCTGGATGTTCCTGGTGAGCGGTGTGCTCAAGGGCGTGGCCAGGGCGTTGTCCAGCGGCCCCGCCACCTCCTGGTACGTCGACACGCTGCACGAGGTCGAGGGCCGCGACGCCGACCTCAAGCCGGGCCTGGCACGAGGCGGCGCGATGGAGTCGGTGGCGCTGTGCCTGGGCGTGCTGACGGGCGGGGCCGTCCCGCTGCTGGTGCCGCGTTCGCTGATGTTCCCGCTGGCCGCGCCGCCCCTGCTGGGCGCGATGGCGGCGGTCGTCCTGCTGGTCGTGGTGGTGTTCGCGATGCCCGAGCCCCAGCACGCCCGCAGGTCGCTGGTGAGTGTGCTGCGCGAGGTGCCGGCCACGGTCGTGTCGGGCGTCCGGCTGGCGGCGGGCACACCTGTGCTGCGCCGCCTGATGGCCGCCGCGGCGTGCTGCGGCGTGCTGCTGTTCAGCATCGAGCTGCTCACCCCCGGCCGGCTGGCCGAACTGGCCGGCACGGCCGAGCGCGGCAGCCTGGCCTATGCCGTGGTCGCGGCCCTCGGGTTCGCGAGCAGCGCGGCGGGCAGTGCCCTCGCGCCCCGCGTGGCGCGGCTGGCCGGCGGCTCGGCCCGGGGCGCGATCGCCGGGGCAGTGCTGGCCGCGCTGTCGGTCGGGTCGCTGGCCGCCACGGCGGGGCTCGGCGGCACGGCCGGGCTGGTGAGCGCCGGGGTCGCGTACGTGACGCTGTTCGTGGGGCTGTCGGCGGGAAGCCTGCTCTGCCTGGAGATGACCCACAACGCGGTCAGCGCCGCCGAGCGCACCACTGTCACCTCGACCAGCTCGCTGTCTCTGCAGTCCGGCGGGGTCGCGGCCAACCTCACGCTCGGCGTACTGGCCGCCCAGGCGGGCCCGGGTGTCGCCTGGGCACTCGCCGCCGTGGTGATGCTGGCCTCGGCCCTGCTGTTCGTGCGGATGCCCGCTCCTACAGGCTCCAGTCGATCTCCGGTCCCACTGGCACGATCCGGTTCGGATTGATGTTGGTCTGGGTGATGTAGTAATGACGCTTGATCTGGTCGAAGACTGTGGTTTCCCGGAAGGCCGGGATCGCGTAGAGCCGCCGCGCGTACGCCCACAGCGCCGGATAGTCGATCAGCCGCCGCACCGAGCACTTGAAGTGCGCGTAGTAGACGGAGTCGAACCTCGCGAGGGTCGTGTAGAGGCGCACGTCGCTGTCGGTGAGCGTGTCGAAGAGGTACTCCGACTCGGCGAGGCGTACCTCGAGGAAGTCGAGCGTGGTGAAGACCCGCGCCACCGCCTCCTCGTACGCCTGCTGGTCACGGGCGAAGCCCGCCTCGTAGACCGCGTTGTTGAGGCCGTGGTACAGGCGGTCGTTCATGATGTCGATGTCGGGGCGCAGGCGTTCCGGATAGAGGTTGGGGGAGGTGCCCCATGACATTTCCAGATCGAGCGTGATCTGCGGGAAGTCGTTGGTGACGATCCGCTTGTCCTTGACGTCCCAGACGCAGGGAACGGTGTAGCGGCCCGTGTAGCCGGGGTCGCTCGCGTGGTAGAGCTCCGACAGGTATTCAGGGTCGCCGCCAGGGACACGCCAGCCCTTCTCGTCGCGGATGGGATCGACGATCGTGACGTCGAGCAGGTCCTCGAGGCCCAGCAGTTTCCTGACGATCAGCACGCGCTGCGCCCACGGGCAGGCATAGGAGGCATAGAGGCGGTAGCGGCCCGGCTCGGGAGAGTCGAGGCGGTCGGTGAAACGGTTCGGCTGCCGATTGAAGCGGCCATTACGGGAGGTCTCGCCGCTCAGCTTCATGACCCCTAGTGAAACACGATTCTGATACAGAACTATATTCGGGACTGTGGCGAAATTTGTGGTGACTCCCGCTAGCCAGGCGCAGCGGGAGGCGTGGGTGGGCGGGGCGATCCCCGAGGTCGAACGAGTACGCCCGGGGCTGTGGTCGATCCCGGTGCCGATCCCCATCAACCCCCTGCGGTACGTGCTGGTCTACGCCCTCGAACTCCCCGACGGGGTGGCGATCGTCGACGCCGGCTGGAACACCGACGAGGCGTACGACGCGCTCGTCGCCGGCCTCGGTGTGGCCGGATACGCGATCACCGACGTCAAAGGTGTGCTCGTCACCCACATCCACCCCGACCACTACGGTCTGGCCGGGCGCATCCGCGAGACGTCGGGCGCATGGATCGCCCTGCACCCGGCCGACGCGGGCCTGGTCAGGGAGCGTTACGACGACGAGGCCATCGACTCCCTCGTCGAGCGGGAACGCGCGCTGCTCGTCCGCTGCGGGGTGCCGCCGCTGACGCTGGACGAGCTGGCCGGCGCGTCCATGATGATCAGGCACATGGTCTCGATGGCCAGGCCCGACCGCCTGGTCGAGGACGGTGAGGAGCTCGGCCTGCCCGGCTGGGACCTGCGGGCCGTCTGGACGCCCGGCCACTCGCCGGGTCACCTCTGCTTCTTCTCGCCCTCGCGCCGGCTGCTGCTCTCCGGCGACCACGTGCTGGCGAGGATCACGCCGATCGTGGCCGTCCATCCCCAGTCGGGGCCGAACCCGCTGGCCGACTACCTCGACTCGCTGGCCGCCGTGCGCAAGCTGGACGCGGACGAGGTGCTGCCGGCGCACGAGTACCGATTCCTGGAGCTGGCCGAGCGGGTGGACTATGTGATGGCGCACCACGACGCGCGGCTGGCGGAGATCGAGCAGGTCGTGGGCTCGCTCGACGGCGTCACGTGCTGGGACGCGGCCACCCGCCTGACGTGGTCGCGGCCGTGGGAGACGATCCCGCCGTTCATGCGTCGCTCGGCCAACAACGAGACGCTGGCCCATCTGGTGTGGCTGGAGGCCAAGGGCCGGGTACGAAGGGAGCTTGGCGAGCCGGACCTGTGGCGTCTGCCGTGACGCGGAGCGGCGAACGTTCAGGCCCGAGAGCGGTAGCTCGCGTGACCAGCGAGGGCCAAGTGGGCGCGACCATTCAACGCGTTATCGTACTCGTAACAGAATGTTGTTCTCCTGCGTGGGAGGTTCGATGCTTCGGTTCGACGACAGGGTCGCGATCATCACGGGGGCCGGGCACGGTCTCGGCAGGTCACACGCGCTGCTGCTGGCCGAACGGGGCGCCAAGGTGGTCGTCAACGACCTCGGCGGCGCGCTCGACGGCACGGGCGCCTCCACCGGGCCCGCCGCCGAGGTGGTCGAGCTCATCACGAAGAACGGCGGCCAGGCCGTCGCCAACGCCGACAACGTCGCCACGCCGGAGGGTGCCAGGGCCATCGTGCAGGCGGCCGTCAACGCGTTCGGCAAGCTGGACATCGTCGTCAACAACGCGGGCATCCTGCGGGACAAGTCGTTCGGGAAGATGACGGTCGAGGACTTCGACGGGGTGCTGGCCGTGCACGTACGCGGCTCGTACCTGGTCAGCCAGGCCGCCTACCCGCTGATGAAGGCGGCCGGCTACGGCCGCATCGTCAACACCTCCAGCCCGGCCGGCCTGTTCGGCAACTTCGGCCAGGCCAACTACTCCACCGCCAAGATGGGCCTGGTCGGCCTGACGAAGACGCTCGCCATCGAAGGCGCCCGCAACGGCATCAGAGCCAACGCCATCGCGCCCATCGCCTGGACCCGGATGACGGAGGCGCTGCTGCCTGCCGAGTTCGAGGCCAAGTTCACTCCCGAGCGGGTGAGCGCGCTGGTGGCGTACCTCGTGCACGAGACGTGCGAGGCGAGCGGCGAGGTGTTCAGCGTCGGCGGCGGCCGGGTGGCGCGGGTGTTCGTGGCGGAGGGGCCGGGCTGGAAGACCGACGACCTCACGCCGGAGACCATCGCGGGCAACTGGGAGGCCGTCATGGCCGAGCAGCCCTACGTCCTCACGGCCGCCGACTCGATGAAGGCGATGCTCTAACGCTTGCGAGCCCCCGCCGCCGGGCACTCCACGTCGGCGGCGGGGATCACCCCGTCCAGCAGGTACGCGTCCACCGCCTCGTTGACGCACCGGTCGCCGCGACAGGCACCAAAAAGTCGGCAAATTTAAGCACAAACCGGGCTTTGTTCGATCTTCGGCGGAAGTTTGGGGAGTTTGGTCGATCCTGGCTCTTGATTTGCCGCATCGGTGATCTTATTGTCTCGGCATGACCCCCCAGCCGGGCTCCGCCGGGGATGTGCTGACGCTTATCAGCGCCGGCTCGGCCACGACCCGTTCCGACCTCGCGAGGCTCACCGGCCTGGCCAGGTCCACGATCTCGCAGCGCGTGGACGCGCTGATCGAGCGCGGCCTGGTCGAGGAGACCGAGAGTGGCGAGTCCACCGGCGGGCGGCCGCCGCGCCAGCTGCGCCTGCACACCGAGGAGCACGCCTTCGCGGGCGTCGACCTGGGCGCCACCCACTGCCGGGTGGCGCTGATGGACATCTCGGGCAACGTGCTGGCCGAGTGCGAGGACGCGCTGCTGATCGGCGAGGGGCCGGACAAAGTGCTCGCCCACGTGGACCAGCGGGTCAATCGGCTGCTCGGTGAGGTCGGGCGGCCGCGCTCGGCGCTGCGCGCCATGGGGATCGGGGTGCCGGGGCCGGTGGAGTTCGCCACGGGACGGCCGAACAACCCGCCGATCATGCCGGGCTGGAACGACTACCCCGTCCCCGAGTACTTCGACGGCGTCTCGGTGCTGGTCGACAACGACGTCAACGTCATGGCGCTGGGCGAGCACCGCCACTCGTTCCCCGGCATCCAGCACCTGCTGTTCGTCAAGGTCGGCACGGGCATCGGCTGCGGCATCATGGCCGAGGGCAAGCTGCACAGAGGCGCCCAGGGCTCGGCCGGCGACATCGGCCACATCCGGGTCAGCGGTCACGAGGATGCGGGCTGCCGGTGCGGCAACAGCGCCTGCCTGGAGGCGGTGGCCGGCGGGGCCGCCATCGCGCGGCGGCTGACCGAGCTGGGCCTCGCGGCCGAGTCGGGAGCGGACGTCGTGGCACTCGTACAGGCGGGCGACACCCAGGCGCTGCGGCTGGTCAGAGAGGCCGGCCGGCACATCGGCGAGGTGCTGGCCAGCCTGGTCAACTTCTTCAACCCCGAGGTCATCGTCATCGGCGGCGCGCTGTCGAGGGTGCACGAACACCTGCTGGCCGGCATCAGGGAGACGGTCTACCGCAGGTCGCTCCCGCTGGCCACGCACCACCTGTCGATCACGCCGAGCCGTACGGGCATCAACGCGGCCGCGCTCGGGGCGGGGATCCTCTCCATCGAGCACTACCTCTCACCGGACAACATCAACCGCATCGTCAACGCCTGAAAGGGACCCCCGATGCTGGTCATGAAGGGCATCGTCAAGCAGTTCCCCGGCGTGCGCGCGCTGGACGGGGTCGACCTGGACGTACGGGCGGGCGAGGTGCACTGCCTGCTCGGCCAGAACGGCGCCGGCAAATCCACCCTGATCAAGGTGCTGGCCGGGGCCCACCAGCCGGACGAGGGCACGATCCTGTTCAACGACAAGGAAGTGCGCCCGAGCAGCCCCATAGACGCCATCAGGCTCGGCTTCGCCACCATCTACCAGGAACTCGACCTGGTCGACGGGCTCAGCGTGGCCGAGAACATCTTCCTCGGCCACGAGCACGCCCGCTTCGGCTTCGTGAACAGGGCGGCCGCCAGGCGCGCGGCCCGCGAGGTGCTCGAGCGGCTGGGTCATCCGGAGATCCGCCCGTCGGCCGAGGTGGGACGGCTGTCGCCGGCCGCCAAGCAGGTCGTGTCCATGGCGCGGGCGCTCTCGCACGACGCCCGGCTGATCATCATGGACGAGCCGTCCGCGGCCCTCGCCCACGACGAGGTCGTGAACCTCTTCCGCATCATCCGCGAGCTCACCGCCCAGGGCGTGGCCGTCGTCTACATCTCCCACCGCCTGGAGGAGATCCGCGAGATCGGCGACCGGGTCACCGTGCTCAAGGACGGCCGCACGGTCGCCGTCGGCCTGTCCGCGCGCGACACCCCCACGGCGGAGATCGTCTCCCTCATGACGGGCCGGAACGTCGAGTACGTCTTCCCGCCCCGAGCCGAGCGCTCCCTGGGCGAGGAGGTGCTCAGGGTCGAGGACCTGTCCTCGCCCGGCGTCTTCTCCGGCGTCTCGTTCTCCGTGCGGGCGGGCGAGATCGTCGGGCTGGCCGGGCTCGTCGGCTCGGGCCGCTCGGAGATCCTCGAGGCCGTGTACGGCGCCCGCCCCTCCTCGGGGCGCGTCCTGCTCGACGGACAGCCCGTACGCCGGAGCGTCGTCGGGACCGTCAGGCGCGGCATGGGCCTGGCCCCGGAGGAGCGCAAGGCCCAGGCCCTGCTCCTCGACCAGAGCGTCACCGCCAACATCACGCTGGGCAGCCTGCCGGGGTTCGCCAGGTTCGGCTGGATCGACCGCAAACGTGAACGGAACGAGGCCAAGCGCCTGTCAGAAATGCTGGACATCCGGCCACCCGACCCCGAACGCCCGATCAGGACGCTCTCGGGCGGCAACCAGCAGAAGGCCGTGCTCGCCCGCTGGCTGCTCGGTGGCCGCAAACTGCTCCTGCTCGACGAACCGACCAGGGGCGTGGACGTGGGAGCCAGGGCCGAGCTGTACGCGGTGATCCGCGACCTCGCCGAGCGGGGAATCGGCGTGCTGCTGGTCTCCAGCGAGGTGCCCGAGGTGCTCGGCCTCGCCGACCGGGTGCTGGTGTTACGCGAGGGATCGGTCATCCACGAGGGCGACGCGGCGGAGCTGGACGAGCACCGCGTACTCGACATGATCATGAATGGGAGGGCGGCGTGATGAGCGAGCCCACAACGGAGCGGCCTCTGTCCGGAGCGGCCGCGCCCCTGCCGTCGCGCGGCTTCGGCGGATTAGGGGAGATGCGACATCTCGGGCTGCTGGTGGCCCTGGCGCTGCTGGTCGTCGTCGGTCTGGTCACCAGGCCCGAGAACTTCGCCACCACCTCCAACCTGGTCAGCATCCTCTCCCTGGCCGCCACGATCGGCGTGATCACGGTCGGGGCCACGTTCGTGATCATCGGCGGCGGCATCGACCTGTCGGTGGGCGCGGTCATGGCGCTGGCCTCGGTCTGGGCGACGACGCTCGCCACCCAGTCGTACGGGCCGGTGGTGATGGTGATCTGCGCCATCCTGGTCGGCACGGGAGCGGGGCTGGTCAACGGCCTGCTCATCGCCTACGGGCGGCTCGTGCCGTTCATCGCGACGCTGGCCATGCTCGTCGCCGCCCGCGGGCTGGCGCAGCGCATGTCCGACCGCAAGACGCAGCTCATCCAGGCCGACAACGCCGCCATCGTGGACCTGTCGACCACGCGCGTGCTCGGCATCCCGCTGCTGGTCTACATCTTCGCCCTGGTCGTGGTGCTCGGGTGGATCGTGCTCAACCGCACGACGTTCGGGCGGCGGACGTACGCGGTCGGGGGCAACCCCGAGGCCGCCAGGCTCGCCGGGATCGACGTGCGCAGGCACACGATGCTGCTCTACGCCCTGTCGGGGCTGTGCTGCGGCATCGCCGCCATCCTGATCATGGCACGCACGACGACGGGCTCGTCCACCCACGGCGACCTGTACGAACTCGACGCCATCGCCGCCGTGATCATCGGCGGCACGCTGCTCACCGGCGGCCGGGGCACGATCGTGGGCTCGATCCTGGGTCTGCTGATCTTCACGCTCATCACCAACCTGTTCATTCTCAACGGGCTCAACACCAGCGACCAGCTCATCGCCAAGGGCCTGATCAT
Organism: Nonomuraea sp. CA-141351; assembly: GCF_050944675.1. Taxonomy (NCBI): domain Bacteria; kingdom Bacillati; phylum Actinomycetota; class Actinomycetes; order Streptosporangiales; family Streptosporangiaceae; genus Nonomuraea; species Nonomuraea sp. CA-141351. The sequence goes on along the minus strand of NZ_CP191982.1, from coordinate 10,942,299 downwards.
CGTCGTCGCCGTCCTTCTCCAGCGGCGGAACCTGAAGGAGAGAGCACCATGAGTGAGAACGTCGCGCGCAGGGGATTCCTCGTCGGCGGGGCCGTACTCTTAGCGGCGGGCTGCACCAGCAACGAACCCGCGGCGGCGCCCAGCAGCGCGGCCCCCGCTCCAGCCCCCGCTGCGAGCGGCAACGACGAGGCCGGCCAGAAGGTCACGATCGGCTTCTCGGCGCCCGCCGCCGACCACGGCTGGATCGCGGCCATCGCCAAGAACGCCGAGAGCGCCGCGAAGCAGTACTCCGACGTCGACTTCAAGCCGGTCGAGCCCACCAACGACATCAACCAGCAGATCTCGGCGGTCGAGTCGCTCATCGCCGCCAAGGTGAACGCGCTGGTCATCCTGCCCAACGACGGCCAGCAGCTGAACCAGGTCGCGCTGCAGGCGACCCAGGCGGGGATCCCGGTCATCAACCTCGACCGCGTCTTCCCCGACAAGCTGGCCTACCGTACCTGGATCGGCGGCGACAACTACGGCATGGGCGTCGCGGCCGGGCAATTCATCGGCAAGCAGCTCAAGGACAAGGGCGTCTCGAATCCGGTCATCGTCGAGATCCAGGGCATCGCCACGTTGCCGTTGACGCAGGACCGCAGCAAGGGGTTCGCTGACGCGCTGAAGACGTACGGGTTCAGCGTCACCGCCAAGCAGGACGCCAAGTTCACGGTGGAGACCGGCAACCAGGTGGCCACGTCGCTGCTCCAGGCGCACAAGAAGATCGACGCGATGTGGAACCACGACGACGACCAGGGCATCGGCGTGCTCGCCGCGATCAAGGAGGCCAACCGGAACGAGTTCATCATGGTCGGAGGCGCCGGTTCGCTGAACGCGATGAAGGAGATCCAGTCGGGCACATCGGTGCTGAAGGCCACGGTCACCTACAGCCCCACGATGGCCTCCTCCGCGATCAAACTCGCGCGTCTGATAGCACAGGGGAAGGGCATGAGTGATCTGGTGGAGCAGCAGGTTCCGCAGTCCATCACGCTCGCGTCCGAGACCATCACCAAGGAGAACGTCGAAAAATACCTTTCTCTTGGGTTCGAATCCTGATCGGGGGTTGCATGTCAGACAAGACCACCATCGGCGTGGGCATGATCGGCTACGCGTTCATGGGCCGCGTTCACTCCCAGGCCTGGCGGAGCGTGGGAGCCTTCTTCGACCTTCCGCTGACGCCGCGCATGGCGGTGATCGCCGGCCGGTCGAAGGAGCGCACGGAGGCCGCCGCGGCGCAGCTCGGCTGGGCCGATGCCGAGACGGACTGGAGGGAGCTGATCACGCGTGACGACGTGCAGATCGTCGACATCTGCACACCCGGCGACTCGCACGCCGAGATCGCCATCGCCGCGCTGCAGGCAGGCAAGCACGTGATCTGCGAGAAGCCGCTGGCCAACACCGTCGAGGAAGCCGAGGCCATGGTCCGGGCCGCGGCCTCCGCGCCGGGCAAGAGCATGGTGGCGTTCAACTACCGGCGAGTGCCCGCGGTCGCGCTGGCCCGCCGGTTCGTCGAAGAGGGCCGGATCGGCGAGATCAGGCACGTGCGTGCCGCGTACCTGCAGGACTGGATCGTCGACCCGGAGTTCCCGCTGGTCTGGCGGCTGCAGAAGGACAAGGCGGGATCGGGCGCGCTGGGCGACATCGGCGCGCACATCGTCGACGCGGCCCAGTTCATCACCGGGCAGACGCTGGTGGGTGTCTCGGCGCTGACGGAGACGTTCATCAAGGAACGCCCGCTCGCCGCGGAGTCGGCGGGCCTGGGCGCTTCGCGGGCCGACTCCATGGGGCAGGTCACCGTGGACGACGCCGCCCTGTTCATCGGGCGGTTGTCGGGCGGAGGGCTGGCCTCGTTCGAGGCCACCCGCTTCGCCTTCGGGCGCAAGAACGCGATGCGCATCGAGATCAACGGCTCGCTCGGCAGCCTGGCATTCGACTTCGAGGCCATGAACGAGCTGTGGTTCAGCTCCGGCGGCGGCGGTTTCGAGCGGATCCTGGTCACCGAACCCGACCACCCGTACGTGGGCGCCTGGTGGCCGCCGGGGCACGGGCTCGGCTACGAGCACACCTTCACCCACGAGGTCAAGGACTTCCTGGAGGCGATCGCCGCCGGAGCCGACCCGTCGCCGTCGTTCGCGGACGGGCTGCGGGTCCAGCGGGTGCTGGAGGCGGTCGAGCAGAGCGCGGCTGAGGGCAGCCGCTACACGAACGTGGAGGACTGACTCATGCGACCTGTCACCCTGTTCACGGGGCAGTGGGCCGACCTGCCGTTCGAGGAGGTGTGCAGGCTGGCGGCCGAATGGGGCTACGACGGCCTGGAGATCGCCTGCTCGGGCGACCATTTCGACGTGGCCCAGGCCGTGGCTGACCCGTCGTACGTGGAGCAGAAGCGCGCCCAGCTCGACAAGCACGGGCTCAAGGTCTGGACCATCTCCAACCACCTCGTCGGCCAGGCCGTCTGCGACCTCATCGACGAGCGTCACAAGGCCATCCTGCCCGCCCGCATCTGGGGCTCCGGCGACCCCGAGTCGGTGCGCCAGGCCGCGGCCGAGGACATGAAGAACACGGCCCGGGCGGCCTCGCTGCTGGGCGTGGACACGGTGGTGGGCTTCACCGGGTCGTCGATCTGGCACACGGTGGCCATGTTCCCGCCGGTGCCCGCTTCGATGGTGGAGGCCGGCTACCAGGACTTCGCGGACCGCTGGAATCCGATCCTCGACGTCTTCGACGAGGTCGGGGTGCGCTTCGCCCACGAGGTCCATCCGAGCGAGATCGCGTACGACTACTACACCACCCAGCGGACCCTGGAGGCGATCGGCCACCGCCCCGCCTTCGGCCTGAACTGGGACCCGTCCCACATGGTCTGGCAGGACCTGGACCCGGTCGGGTTCATCCTGGACTTCCAGGACCGGATCTACCACGTGGACTGCAAGGACACGCGCATGCGCGTCGGAGACGGCCGCAAGGGCCGCCTGTCCTCGCACCTGCCGTGGGCGGACATGCGCCGCGGCTGGGACTTCGTCTCCACGGGGCGGGGCGACGTGCCGTGGGAGGACTGTTTCCGCGCTCTGAACTCGATCGGGTACGAAGGACCTATCTCGATCGAGTGGGAGGACGCGGGGATGGACCGGCTCGACGGGGCCAGGGAGGCTCTGGCGTACATCCGCAAGCTCAACTCCATCACCCCACCGGCCACCGCCTTCGACGCCGCCTTCTCGACCACCTAGGGGAGAAGCAAGGCCTTCCACGGGGGGCGCTGCGCGCCAGCGGTTCCAGACAGCGCCTCCCAGGGGGCTCCTCCCTCGCGCACTCCGGCGTCGACCGGGGCGAAGTCGTCCTTCGGCTGACCGCCGGAGATGAATGCGCGTAAAGCCCTCGAGGAGGTGACGGGGCTCGTATCGAGAGAGGAGGGAGCGCCTCCACCTCGCGGTGCGCTGACGCCAGGTGTCGAGTCGGGAAGGCCGCCCGCCGGTGACGCGGGCGGCCTCCATGACCCGTGGGCGATCAGTTGTCCCTTCCAGGAAGGCAGGAGGAACACATGCTGCCGTGGTCTCAGTGGGCTCTACGGGCTCACGTAGTGGTGTAGCAGCGCGGGCTCACCGGCTGCGTTGACCCAGTGAGCGCGGCTGCTGCCCACCCTGCGCCAGCCGGACCGTTCGTAGAACGCGATGGCCGCCCTGCCCTCAGAGGACACCTCCAGCTTCAGCGGCCCCCGCACAGCGGCGCGGACCGAGTCCAGGAGTTGGGCGGCCACACCCCGCCCGCGTGCTGCCGGGGTCACGAACAGCCGGACGATCTCCGCGTCCCGGGTGAGACCGACGTGGCCATACACGGTGCCCGCCTCGATCGCTATCCAGGCCGACGTCAGATCGGCCGGGGTCAGCCAGCCCCAAGGATCGTCCGGCCAGTCCACGGGATAGCGGTCGGCGGCCTGGACCTGGGCGAGTGCCTGCACGCAAGCGTCCCTGTCCCTGGAGTTCCTGAGGCGGATCTGCATGCGGGCAAGCGTAAGGCCAATGTCCTCTTCGACTGTGGCGGACCATCAGTCCATGAGGACGATCTGCCGGAGGACCTCACCGCTCCGCAACGCCGCCACAGCGTCGTTCAGGTCCGCCAGGCGGATGCGGGCGCTGATCATCGACTCCAGGTCCAGCTTGCCGGCCTTGTGGAGCTTGGCGAAGTAGGGGAAGGCGTGGCGCACGTCCGCCTCCCCGTACAGGCTGGACAGCAGGTTCTTGCCCTCGAACAGCAGGCTGAACGCCGAGATCGACACCATGTCGTCCATCGCGCCCGCCCCGACCACGATGACGTCGCCGCCCTGCCTGGTGATCTGCCAGGCGCTCTGGATCGTGGCCGACTTGCCGACCACCTCGAAGCCGTAGTCGAAGCCGGCGCCGGCGGTGAGCTCGTTGATGGCCTCCGGTACATGCTCCGGGGTGACCGCGTGCGTCGCGCCCACCTTCTTGGCCAGCTCGTGCTTGGACTCCAGCGGGTCGACCGCGAGGATCGTCCTGGCCCCGGAGACGCGGGCGCCCTGGATGACCGACAGGCCGACGCCGCCGCAGCCGATCACCGCGACCGTCGAGCCCGGGCGTACCTTGGCGGTATTGATCGCGGCGCCCACGCCGGTCGTGATGCCGCAGCCGATCAGGGCCGCCGCCTCCCACGACACGTCCTCGTCGATCTTGATCGCGCCCTGCCATGGCACGACGATCTCCTCCGCCCAGGTGCCGCACCCCGCCATCCCGAACGCCGTCGCCCCGTCGCCCCCGAAGCGGAAGTTGCCCTTGCTGAACGCCTCGACGACGTACTTGATGCAGAGGTACGGCTGGCCGCCCAGGCACAGGTCGCACTCCTGGCAGCCCGGCCGCCAGTTGATGACCACGTGGTCGCCCGGCTTGAGCGAGGTGACGTGCTCGCCCACCTCGACCACCTCGCCCGCGCCCTCGTGCCCGAGCACCAGCGGCACGGGCTGCGGCAGGACGCCGGTCATGGCCGACAGGTCCGAGTGGCAGACGCCCGTCGCCTTGATCCGTACGCGTACGTCCGCCGGCCCGACTTGGGCCAGGGTGACGTCGTCGCGGATGTCCAGCTTGTCGTTGCCTACGGCGTGCAGGATCGCGGCGCGCATGGGGGGTTCCTCCTCGAACTCAGGCGTAGGGCTGGCTATTCCTCGAGGGAAAGGGCGGCTTTGGGGCAGGACCTGACCGCGTGGCGGACGCGATCCTGCAGCTCGGGGGGTGGTTCCGGCAGCAGGATGTGGAGCTGGTCGTCGTCGTCCACCTCGAACACTTCCGGCGCGAGCCCCATGCACACGGCGTTGGCCTCGCAGACCAGCTCGTCCAGCTTGATTTTCACGTGAGCCTCCTGTGATCCCATGAGACCACTTTGGTGTGCTCGACGACGTACGCAACCCGCTTCTGCCCGGTCTTGTCCACGTACGGGCGCAGCAGTTCGTCCGGTACGCCCGGAGTCATCCGGCGGGCGACCATCATGCCGACGTCCATGACGCGATCGCGGTCGTCCACCCGCTCGGCCTTCCCGTACACCAGGACGCCGCGCAGCTCGCCGTAATCGTCGCCGGTCTCGACCAGGCAGCTCACCCGGGGATCGCGCGCCAGGTTGCGGGCCTTCTGGGCTTTCGTGTAGGTCCAGAAGGTGATACGTCCCTCGTCGAGCCCGTAGAACATGGTCACCAGGTGCGGCGTGCCGTCCGGGTTGATGGTCGCCAGCTGCAGCTTGCGTGAGCTCTCGAGGAACGCGTTGACGTCGTCGTCCGACATCGCGATGCGAGCGCGCTGATTCACGTTGCAAGTAGAACAGGTTTCAGAAGAGCCCTGCAAGGGCCTCCTGGAATGTTGTTCGGTTCGGCTAGTGTGCTTCCCTATGTCGATGCCGTCAGAGCTGCGCCACGCAGCGAAGCACGCCAAGGGATTCATGCCGGCCAACGAGGGGCTGGCTCTGTTCGAGGCGGCCTGCCAGTACGGCAAGCTCGGCCCGATCTGTGAGATCGGCACCTACTGCGGCAAGTCGGCCATCTACCTCGGCGCGGCGGCCAGGCAGGCCGGGTCCGTGGTCGTCACCGTGGACCATCACCGGGGCTCGGAGGAGATCCAGCCCGGCTGGGCCCATCACGATCCGACGCTGGTGGATCCCCGGTTCGGGAAGATGGACTCGTTGCCGACGTTCAGGGCGACGATCGCGGCGGCGGGACTCGAGGACGAGGTGATCGCCGTCGTGGGCCGGTCCGAGCAGGTCGCCAAGCTCTGGCACGCGCCCCTGGGCATGCTGTTCATCGACGGCGGGCACTCCGATGAGCCGGTGACCCGAGACTACGAGGGGTGGGCGCCGCACGTCATGGAGGGTGGCGCTCTGGTCTTCCACGACATTTATCCCGATCCCAACGATGGGGGGCAGGCGCCGTACCGGATCTATCAGCGGGCGGTGCGGTCGGGCGCGTTCAGTGAGGTGTCGGTGGAGGGGTCGCTGCGCGTGCTCGAACGCGTCGGCCCTGGTATCTGACCCCTGGTCAGAAACGGTGGCGGCGGGTCCAGGAGCGGCGGGTCTGGGACTGCCAGTGCTGGAAGTCCTCGTGCGTGTGCGCCTCGTGCCCGAGCGCGATGAGCGCCTGGTCCGTCCACGAGGCCGCCTCCTCCGGCTCGGCCCCCGCCAGGATCGGCACGGCCCGCGCCGAATGGTCCGGCAGCGTCCCTGACCGCAGTCTGGCGGCCACGGCGAACGCGCACCCCTGCGCCAGATGGGCGCGGAACCCGTCGGCGCCGGCGTGCTCGGTCAGCCACCACAGCTCGTCGGACTCGGCCCCGCCGGTGTACGTGGCCGCGAACCCGACCCCGCTCCACAGGTCGGCCCGCCGTCCCGGCGGGTACCCGCCGATCCTGGCGGAGACGTCGTCGGGTGAGGCGCAGTCGTGGTACCAGAGCAGCCGCCCCAGCCCCTGGTCGAACACCGCGCAGTGCCCTCTGGTGAGCAGGTCGGGCATCGTGCGCTCGCCCACCATGCGATTGGCCCTGGTCAGGCTCCACTGGAAGCCGAACCCGTCCACCGCCAGCCACCGCAGCAGCGGATGGGCCCGCCGGGCTCCACGTACGGGCCGGAGCCGCAGCAGCGCGTACGCGCGACCGGCTCCGAGGTAGGCGGCGTGGCGATGATGCTGGGCGGGGCCGGTGAGTAGCTCGTGAAGGCGCCGGCCCCGCGTCAGCGTGAGCAGGTCGAGTACGGTGCAGGCCGCCGCCGCCCCTTCGTAGCCGAAGGGCCGCTGCTCAGCCGAGATTTCCTCAACCTTCTCAACTTCCCGGGACATCACCGCGTTGAAGCCGAAGACGTACGATCTTTCGGCGTCGTTGAATGCTGACCGGGAGGCTCCACTTCTGGTCCGGAACCGTCGCCGGCTCAGATCGGACTCCAGCGGATCCTTGGCCAGGAGCCGCCGCAGCCCCGCCGCTCTGGGCAATGTCGGCTCGGTCCTGACCTGGTCCAAGAACAATGTTGTGCCCGCGTCGCCCACGCTTCCCCCGAAGACGCCTCGTACGAGTCACTCCGAAGCTAGTAAGCCCATTGCGCCGATCATCGGCGGCGCACCGGATTTCGGGGGCAAAGAACCCGCAAAAGCGCTTGTGCCTGATGATCAGGCCAGGTCAGAGGTCCTCGAGACGTACCAGTCCGGTGCCGGCGGCGCACCCGCAGCTCTCCGGATCGGACACCGACGTCCCGGCGATGTCCCGGAACAGTCCCGAGCCCGGCGTCAGCTCCAGCAGCGCGTCCGCCGCCAGGACGGCCGCGGCGGCCGTGTACCCGGATCGCTCGTGGGGGAAGTGCTTGCGGTTCGCGAACTGCCACCCCGTCCAGTACGAGCCGTCCTCGTGCCGCAGATGCTGCACGTCCCCGAACAACGTGACCGCCCGCCCCCGGTCTCCCAGCGCGTCGAGGGCCAGCACCAGCTCGCACGTCTCCGCCCCCGTCACCCACGGCTGGTCGGACACGCACCTGATCCCGAGCCCGGGCACCACGAACGTCGCCCACTCTCGTTCCAGCAGCTCGAACGCCTGCCGCCCGCGCAGCGCGCCGCCGAGCACCGGGTAGTACCAGTCCATGGAGAAGCGGCTCTTGTCCGCGAACGCCTCGGGATGGGCCGCCAGCACGTGGGCCAGCCGGTCGGCGGCCAGCTCCCAGTGGGGTTGCGGGTCCTCCAAGTGCTCGGCGAGCAGCACGCCGCAGCGCAGCCCCTGGTGGATGGACGAGCAGCCGGTGAGCAGCGCGTACGTCGAGGCCCTGCCGCGCGCGTCCCGTTCCCAGACGATCTCGCCCCGCTCGGTCTGCAGCCCCGCCACGTAGTCGAGCGCGGCCTTGACCATGGGCCAGTGCTCCTCGGTGAACGCCTGGTCGCCGGTGACGAGGTGGTGGTGCCAGAGCCCGGCGGCGACGTAGGCGGCGTGGTTGGTCTCGCCGCCCAGCTCCGTGGGCACGCCGTCGACCAGCTTCATCGGCCAGGAGCCGTCGGGGCGCTGGTGGCGGGCCAGCCAGGCGTAGCCGCGCCGTACGGGCTCCTCGAGGCCCGCGACGGACATGGCCATGAGGCACTCGACGTGGTTCCACGCGTCGACGTGGCCCTCCGGCCACGGCATGCCACCGTCGTCCTGTTGTATCGCCGCGATGCTCTCGGCCGTCCGCACGACCTCCGCGGGGGAGATCATGGCTTCCTGACGTAGAGGACCACGCTCTTGCCGATGATCGGGTTGAGCACGGCTTCGGCGATCCTGGTCGCGGCGGGGCGCTTCATGATGTCCCAGACCAGCAGCTCGTGGTACGCCTTGGCGAGCGGGTGGTCGTCCTTGTTGACGCCGACGGCGCACTTGATCCACCAGTACGGCGCGTGCAGCCCGTGGGCGTGGTGGTGCGGGCCGATCTCGAACCCGGTGGCCTTCAGCTTCGCCGACAGCTCGGCCAGCGTATAGATCCGGACATGTCCGCCGGGGGCGGTGTGGTAGGCCTCGTCCAGCGCCCAGCAGATGCGCTCGGGCAGGAAGCTCGGCACGGTCACGGCCGCAGTGCCGCCCGGCTTGAGCACGCGGAAGATCTCGCGCATGGCCGCCATGTCGTCGGGGATGTGCTCCAGTACCTCGGCCGCGATGACCCGGTCGAAGCCGCCGTCCTCGAACGGCATGTCCAGCGCCGTGCCCTGAACGGTCTGCCCGCTCGCGCCCGGCGGCACCTCGCCCTCTTTGTCCATCGCCGCGAACATGGCCGCCACGCCGTCCAGCTCTGACTGGTCCATGTCGAACGCGATCACGTCCGCCCCCCGGCGCAGCACCTCGAAGGCGTGCCTGCCGCCGCCGCAGCCCAGGTCGAGCACGCGCACACCGGGGCCGACGGGGAGCCGGGCGAAGTCCACGGTCAGCACTGGTCAGCCTCTCCTCTTGTGATTAGCGATGGCCTCGTGGTACGCCTCGACGGTTCTCCTGGCCACGACGTTCCAGGTGTAGCGCGCCATGACACGGTCGTATCCGGCCTTGCCGACGCGTTCGCGCTCCTCGGGGGAGTCGTGCAGGCGGCGCAGCACCGTGGCCAGCTCCTCGGGGTCGCCGGGGGCAACCTGGATGGCCGCGTCGCCGACGACCTCGGGCAGCGCCCCGGTACGGCTGGCCACCAGGGGTGTGCCGCAGGCCATGTGCTCGACGGCCGGCAGCGAGAAGCCCTCATAGAGCGAGGGGACGACCGAGATCTCCGAGGTGGCGATCAGCTCGCCCAGCTCGTCGTCGGAGATGCCGTGCACGAAACGCACCCGCTCTTCCAGCGACAGCTCCTGGACGAGCTGCTCGGTCGGGCCGCCGGGGGTCGGACGGCTGACGACGGTGAGGTGCACGTCGCGCTCGGTGGCCAGCTTGGCGACCGCCCGCAGCAGTGTCGCGACGCCCTTCATGGGCGAGTCCGCGCTGGCCACCGCCACGATCGAGCCCTTGCGCCTGGGCTTGTCCGGGCGCGGGTGGAAGTAGCGGGTGTCGACGCCGAGGGGGATCAGGCGCATGTTCGCCTGGGGGACGTTGAAGTCGCGGTGGATGTCGGCCAGCGACGACTCACTGACGGTCAGGATCGGGCTCAGGCGGGGCGCGACGCGCGACTGCATCTTCACGAACCCGTACCAGCGGCGCAGGCTCAGCCTCTTCCCGCCCGTGGCGGCCTCGAGCTCGATGCGCCGGTCGACGCTGATCGGGTGGTGGATGGTGCCGACCACGGGGAACATCCGCTGGATGCCGAGCAGGCCGTACCCGAGGGTCTGGTTGTCCTGCACGACGTCGAAGTCGCCGACGCGCTTCTTCAGCTCGCGGTAGGCCCGCAGCGTGAACGTCAGCGGCTCGGGGAACCCGGCGGTCCACATCGTCCCGACTTCGAGCCAGTCGATCCAGTCGCGGTATTCGTGCAGCTTGGGGGTTCTGAACGGGTCCTCGTCGCGGTAGAGGTCGAGGCTGGGCACCTCTCGCAGAATGACGCCCTCGTCCAGCTCGGGATAGGGCTGTCCGGAGAACACCTCGACGTGGTGGCCGAGCGCGACCAGTTCGCGGCTTACGTGGCGGAGATAGACGCCCTGGCCCCCACAGGTGGGCTTGCTGCGGTAGGACAGCAGCGCGATCCGCAGCCGTTCCCCCGAGACACCCTGCGTTGGCTCCTGCACGGACACCCCTTTCTCCGCCGGTTGGGCCCTGAGACGGGCGTGTACCGTGAAGATGACCTTAGTCCGAGAAGGCTACCATTCGGTAGGTCGGCTGGAATTGTTCACATTGGCTGTCACACGTCGTGCGAACTGCGACGTTGCTGTAACCGAGCGTGGTTCGGTGGAACACGTTCTAGGTAGGCCCGATGCCCTGTCGGCGCGCTTACCTGTACATTCCCGTCCCAAAAGGATGCGGTTCGTGATAGTTGGAGGACCCTTGGCCAGGCGCGCTCTGATTACCGGCATCACCGGCCAGGACGGTTCCTACCTAGCGGAGCACCTGCTCGAGCAGGGATATGAGGTATGGGGGCTGGCCCGGGGGCAGGCGAACCCGCGTGTCTCCCGGATGCGCAAGCTGCTCTCCGACGTGCAGGTGGTGCGGGGAGACCTGCTGGACCAGGGGTCCCTGATCTCGGCGGTGGAACGGGTTCAGCCGGACGAGGTGTACAACCTGGGGGCGATCTCGTTCGTGCCGATGTCGTGGGAGCAGGCCGAGCTCACGGCGGAGGTGACCGGAATGGGCGTGTTGCGCATGCTGGAGGCCATCCGGGTGTGCTCGGGTGTGTCGCGAGGCTCGGGCTCGTCCGGACAGATCCGCTTTTATCAGGCTTCCTCCTCTGAGATGTTCGGCCAGGTCAGCGAGACGCCGCAGACCGAGGGCACCAGCTTCCACCCGCGCTCGCCGTACGGGGTGGCCAAGGCGTACGGGCACTTCCTCACCCAGAACTACCGCGAGTCGTACGGGATGTTCGCCGTGTCCGGGATCCTGTTCAACCACGAGTCGCCGCGCCGGGGAGCCGAGTTCGTCACCAGGAAGGTGTCGCTGGGGGTGGCGCGGATCAAGCTGGGTCTCGCCACCGAGCTGCGGCTGGGGAACCTGGAGGCGCGCCGGGACTGGGGGTTCGCCGGCGACTATGTCAAGGCCATGCACCTGATGCTGCAGGCGGCCAATCCCGAGGACTACGTGATCGGGACGGGGCGGATGAAGTCGGTCAGGGAGCTGGTGGAGGCGGCGTTCTCGGCCGCGGGGCTGGACTGGGAGCGGTACGTGGTGACGGACCAGACGCTGCACCGTCCGGCCGAGGTGGACCTGCTGTGCGCGGACCCGAAGAAGGCGCGGGCGCAGCTGGGGTGGGAGCCCAGTGTGTCGTTCGACGAGCTGGTCGCGATGATGGTCGAGTCCGATCTGCGGCTCCTGTCCGACGGCGCCGATCCCGACGAGGACTCTTGGCCCTGATCGCCGTTATTCGCTCGCGTCTGTCCACGAAGCGGCCGCCGGCTGCTTTCCATCCTTTACGCGTTGCCGTGGTCGGCCAACCGCCGTCGCCGGCTCGCGTCTGTCCAGGGACACGGCCGCTGACCGGTCAGTGGCGCGCCGCCGTGACGGCGCGCAAGTTCACCGGCTCCGTGGTTCGCGCTGACCGTCTACGCCCCCGTGGTTCGCGCTGACCGTCACGCCCCCGTGGTTGCCTCACGGTAGGTGCCTGGGGTCAGGCCGAAGTAGCGGGTGAACCAGCGGGTCAGGTGGCTCTGGTCGGCGAAGCCCGTCTCCATGGCCGCCTCGCCGAGTGGCGTGCCGCCGGCGATCAGGGCACGGGCCTTTCTGAGCCGTAGCTGCCGCTGGTAGTCGCTCGGGGCCATCCCGTACTCGGAGCGGAACGCGCGGTACACCGCGTACCGGCTGGCGCCCGTGGCCCTTGCCAGGTCGTCGGCCGTGAGATCGTCCCTGAGCCGGTCGTGGAGTAGCTGTCTGGCCTGCCGCGCGACACGGGCCGATCTGCCGGGCCTGCCGGCCGGGCGGATCGGGGTCGTCGCCGCTCGCCGTACGATCGCCGCGATCGTCCTCGTGAGCAGCTCATCGCGCCGTAGCGCCGTCGCCTCGCCGCTCAGGAGGGCCGCGTGCAGTTCGCGCAGCGCGCTCGCCAGGACGGGGTCGTCGACCACGGGGGCGGCGAAGAGCGGCAGGCCCGTATGGCGGCCCGTCACGTCCGTGAGGGCGTTCGAGACGAGATCGGTGCCGATGTGGACGATCTTGTAGGTGAAGCCGAGCGCGTTCGTGGCGTGGCCGTCGTGGGGGTCCTCCGGGTTGAAGGCCATGACCATGCCTGCCGCGCTCGTGTGGGCCGAGCCGCGGCAGGTGAACGACTGCGCGCCGGTCTCGGTGACCCCGAACGAGTACGTCTCGTGACTGTGCCGGTGGTACACGTGCCGCTCGAAGTGGGCATGCATGGCCTCCAGCGGCCGGTCCGGCGACCGCCAGTATCGGGACCAGTCATGTGCCATCCATCCATTGTCGCCATCTCCATTGACAAACAAAATTTTTACGTAAAGGATTCTTTTTGCGATGAGAGACGTCCTGTACCTGGAAGAGATCGAGCAGGCCGAGGCACTGCTCAAGCCGCAGCGCGTGGAGGTGCTGCGGCAGCTGGCGGAGCCGCGTACGTGCTCAGAGGTCGCCGAGCGGCTCGGCCAGACGCCGCAGCGGGTCTACTACCACGTCAAGCGCCTGGTCGAGGCGGGCCTCGTGGACCTGGTGTCGGAGCGCAAGGTGCGCGGGATCCGCGAGGGCATCTACCAGGCCGGTGCGCGTTCGTACTGGCTGTCGCCTCGCCTGGTGGGCCGGATCGGGCTGAGCAAGGCGCGCGACGAGTTGAGCCTCGGCTATCTGCTGGACCTCATGGAGGAGGTCCAGGCGGACATCGCGGCACTCGACAGGAGCGCGCCCGAGCTGCCGTCGGTCGGGCTGTCCGGCGAGATCCACGTGCGGCCCGAGAAGCGTCAGGAGTTCCTGAACGATCTGCAGTCGATGCTGCAGGACCTGTTCACGCGGTATGGCGGGGCGGAGGGGGACGCGTTCAAGCTCGCCGTCGCCTGCTACCCGAAAGCCCTCGACCAGCCCGGCCAGCCGGACACCACCAGACCCACCGATCAGAGTCGTCAGAGGAGAAAGTGACCATGACCGAGCCCATGATTCTTCGTGCCCGCGTTCAGGCGCCTCTCAAGGAAGTGCGCAACGCGCTCACCGATCCGGTCGTGCTGCGGATCTGGCTCGCGGAGCACGCCGAGGTGGAACTGCCCGGCCGGTTCGGGTTCTGGGGGCGTACCACGCCTGAGGGCGACGCGCCGCACCAGCGGTTGCTGCACGCCGACGAGCGTACGGTGCGGTTCGCGTGGCTGCTGGACGGCGAGGAGACGACCACCGAGTTCCGGCTGGAGGAGGACGGGGACGCGACCATCGTCTCGCTGTCGCAGACACACTTCGACTTCCAGGACGTCATCACCGGCAAGAGCATCCGGGGGGTGCTGCAGACGTACTGGTGCCAGGCCCTCGCCAACCTGGCCGAGCACTTCGAGGGGCGTGAGCTCACGCCCAAGGCCGACTACACCTCTCTGGACCTGCGTGCCGAGGTCACGATCGACGCCTCGCCGTCGCAGGTGTTCGACTCCCTGATCGACTCGGAGGCGGTGACGCGGTGGTTCGGGTTCCCGATCGAGATCGAGCCGTACGTGGGCGGCCGCTTCGCGATGGGCGGCCTGGCGAACGACCCGAGCCCGGCCAAGGTGCTCGAGCTCGAGCCCGGCCGGAAGTTCTCCCTGGACTGGGGCGGCACCGGCGTCGGGACGTGGGAGCTGGAGGGGTCGGAGGGGAAGACGCGGCTGACGTTGGTGCAGAGCGGGTTCGACGGGGAGCGGCCTCCGTACGCGGCGTGGGGCGGGATCCTGGCGGGCGTCGCGGAGCTGCGGCGCTACCACGAGGTGCCCGACTGGCAGCCGGTCTTCATGGCCTAGCTGTTCCTGTTCCGCACGAGCGTTCAAGACGTGACCGGGGCGGGGCGTGGAGACTCGTGGCCATGCGTTTCGACACCAAGATCGGCATTGTGGTCCGCGCGGATCTGGCCGCATGGCAGAAGCTCAACGTCACCGCCTTCCTGTCCAGCGCGGTGGCGGGCGGGGTGCCGGGGGTCATGGGGGAGCCGTACGAGGACGGGTCGGGCAATTCGTACCTGCCGATGCTCCGACAGCCTGTGCTCGTCTATACGGCGGATTCAGCGGGGCTGCGGGGCGTCCGGGAGAAGGCGCTGGGGCGCGAGATGGATGTGGCCGTCTACATCGAGGAGATGTTCAAGACGGGGCACGACGCGGACAACCGGGCGGCCGTGCGGGCGGTGGAGGCCGACGAGCTGGCGCTGGTGGGGGTGGCGGTCCATGGGCCGAAGAACGGCGTAGACAAGGTGCTGAAGGGTCTCTCGCTGCACCCTTAGCACCTCCGGGCACGCCTCCCGCTGTGTCTGAGCACCGATGGTCGCCCCACGTCCTGTGGATAACCGGCCCTCATCCACAGAACCCCATTCGGCCGCCCGGCACGCCGGCCCGCCGTAGCACCCTTGGCGCCATGCCCCACCCCGCTGCCACACCCCTCGCCCTCCAGGCCATCGGCCCCGACGCCTCTGGGGGAGAGCCGGTCGGTGCTCGCGTAGCACCCCCTCCGAAAGCCCCGCTCGCTCCGGCCCCTTACCCCTTCTCTCGCCTCTCCTTGATCGAGCGCGCCGGTCGAGCCACCCGAGCGGTCCCGCAGGTCGTCGTCTGCCGCCAGACGGCCGCACACATCTGGGGCCTGAAAGTCCTGCCGGCCGCAGAGCCCGACTGGCCCATAGAGCTGACCGCCCCCAGCCATCTGGCGCTCCCCGGCTGCGTCACCTACACGGCGCCCCTTGCGCCAGAGGACATCACCACACACAAGGGCGTCCGCCTCACCACCATGGAGCGCACAGCCCTCGACTGCGCTCGCTGGCTGCCGCGCATGGAGGCGGTGGCGATCCTCGACCAGTTCGCCCGTAGGGGTGTGGATCTCGAAGCGCTGTGGCACCGCCCGTTCAACTCCTGGCGGCTGCGCGACACGCTCGCTCTGGCCGACCGGGGCGCCGCCTCTCCCAGAGAGAGCTGGCTCAGGGTCATCCTCGTCGACGCCGGCCTTCCCAGGCCCAGCACCCAGATCAGGGTCGAGCTGGACGAAGACCGGTTCGCGTACCTCGATCTGGGCTGGGAGGAGTTCAAGATCGCTGTTGAGTACGACGGCCGCGAGCACCACACCGCGGCCGCCGACCAGCAACGTGACGCCGACCGCCGCGAGGAGCTCCGGCGGCGGGGCTGGCGCGTGATCGCCGTCCGGGGGGACGTGATCCCCGGCCAGATCGCCGACCTCCTCCACCACGTGGCCAACGCCCTGATCGAGCGCGGCTGGCAGCCCGGGCCGGAACGCACCAACCGCATCCTCCGCCGCATCCGCGCCGCCCGCCGCCGCTCCCGCTTCCGCTTACCCAGCCGGACACGCCACGGGCGCCGCATGACCGGGGGCGACGCCCACGCCGGGCGGTGTCGCGGCGCCACCCGTGACGAGCGGGCAGGCCGCATCGCCCTGGGAGGTGTGTGCACCGTACGAGAAGTGCGTCGCATGGCACGAGCCGGCAGGCGGCATCGCCCTGGGAGGCGTGTGCACCGTACGAGAAGTGCGTCACATGGCACGAGCGGGCGAGCCGCATCGCATGAGCGGGCGCGCCCCCTCGCGACGAGCGGGGCCCGGCGCACCGCGCGGGTGGGCGCGTCATGCCGCCTCGGCGGGCACGGCGCACCGGACGGCCGCGTCGCACCCCACGGCTGCGTCGCACCGGACGGCCGCCTCGCACTGCAGGGAGCGCGACGCACCGTCTCGGTGGGTGTTGGTGCGACGCGATGGGTGTCGGCCGGAGGGGGTGATCGAGGGGCGGGTCAGCCGACCGTGACGGGGAGTTCCTTGATGCCGTTGATGAAGTTCGAGCGCAACCGGCGGGCCGGGCCTGTTTGGTGGAGGTGGGGGCGGCGGCGGGCCAGTTGTTCGAAGAGGATCCGGAGTTCCAGCTTGGCCAGGTGGTTGCCGAGGCAGAAGTGGGCGCCGCCGCCTCCGAAGCCGATGTGCGGGTTCGGGTCGCGGGTGATGTCGAAGACCTCGGGTTCAGGGAAGACCGTGGTGTCGCGGTTGGCGGAGGCGTAGAAGACGACGACCTTGTCGTCTGCCTTGATCTCCTGTCCGCCCAGCACCTGGTCGGTGGTGGAGGTGCGGCGGAAGAGGTTGACCGGGGAGACCCAGCGGACGATCTCGTCGGCGGCGGTCTTGGCGAGGGTGGGGTCGGCGACCAGGCGGTCCCACTGGTCCGGGTGCTCGAAGAGGGTGAGCATGCCGCCGGAGGCCGCGTTGCGGGTGGTCTCGTTGCCGGCCACCACCAGGAGGAGGACGAAGAGGTTGAACTCGTCCTCGTCGAGCGTCTCGCCGTGTTCGTTGGATTGGAGGAGCTTGGTGACGATGTCGTTCTTCGGAGTGCCCCTACGTCGTGCCGCGAGCTCGCTGGCGTAGGTGTAGACCTCCATGGCGGCGGCCGCGCCCGCCTCGGGGCTTTCCGAGTAGTCGGGGTCCTGGCTGCCGATCATGCGGTTGGACCAGGTGAAGATCTTGTCGCGGTCGGCCACGGGCGCGCCGAGCAGCTCGCAGATCACGTAGAGGGGGAGCGGCGCGGCGACTTCGGTGACGAAGTCCACCTCGCCGGTGCACTTGTCGAGGAGGTCGTCGCAGATGTCGCGGATGTGTTCTTCGAGAGCTCCGATCGTGCGCGGGGTGAAGCCCCGGTTGACCAGGGAGCGCCGTCTCGTGTGCTCGGGCGGGTCCTGGTTGAGCATCATGTGGCGCTGGAGGTCGATCTGGTCCTGGGTCAGCTCTTCGAACAGGGCGAGCTTCCTGTGGGAGGAGAACAGGTCCGAGTGCCGCGATACGTGGACCACGTCCTCGTATCGGGTGACGGCCCAGAAGCCGGGCGCGCCCTCGTGCCAGTGGACGGGGGAGTTCGCGCGGAGCCAGGCTAGCTGCTCGTGTGGTGGTCCGGTTGTCGCGTAAATGTCCCTGTCGACGAGGTCGATGTGCACCCGATTCACCCTCTTGATCAAGCGCTTGGTTAAATGCCCTACTGAAACGTGTTCTATTACGTCCCTGTACGGTCGTCAAGGAGGAATGTAGTTGCGCGATGGCCCGATGGGGCGGGGGCAACGGGGTCCCGGCGGCGACAGGTTCTTGTGATCCCGGTGGTGAATGACATCCCTGTGTGGCTGTGGTGGTGTGCCTGTTTCGGCAAATCGACCTCTGGGCTGGGGCTTCGGGGTCCGCTCGTGTGGGTGTGTCGTTTTGATTGCGGGTAGGTGTAGTGATCGCAGCCGTGACCTGCGCGTGACCGCCTCGGCGACAGGGCTTGAGGTGGGTTTTACCTCCGATGTTTTGGAAGGCGTACATTCGTGTATGTGAACGTAGCCATCGGAGCGGTTAAGTCGATTCACAGGCGCCGACCGTCTCCTCGGGGTGTCTTCCGAGGTCACGGATCGGATGTATCCCTCTCGACGCCCTTGACATGCTCCGGCTGGTCGCACGAGCATCGTGAAACGAGACATCCGATGTATATGTGAAGGATGCGGTGTGAAGCTGCTGCGAGTAGGACCTGTCGGCCAGGAGCGCCCGGTGGTCATGGATGACGCCGGTAACCTGCGCGACATCGGAGAGCCCGAGATTGATGGGGCTTTCCTCGCTTCCGGGGGAGTGGCGCGCGTCCGGGACGCGCTCGAGCGCGGTGCCCTGCCCGTCGTCGAAGCCGAGGGGCTGCGGATCGGCGCCCCCATTGCGCGTCCTGGCAAGATCGTTTGTATCGGCCTGAACTACAGCGACCATGCCGCCGAGTCTGGTCAGGACGTGCCGGCCGAGCCGGTCGTGTTCATGAAGGCCTCCAACACCATGGTCGGCCCGTACGACGAGGTGCTCGTCCCGCGGGGCAGCGTGAAGACCGACTGGGAGGTGGAGCTGGCGATCATCATCGGCGAGGAGGCCCGCTACCTGGGCAGCCGGGAGGAGGCGCTCGGCGTGATCGCCGGGTATGCGATCTCCAATGACGTCTCCGAGCGTGAGTTCCAGCTCGAACGCGGCGGCCAGTGGGACAAGGGCAAGTCGTGCGAGACGTTCAACCCGCTCGGCCCCTGGCTGGTGACCGCGGACGAGGTGGCCGACCCGCAGAGCCTGGCCCTGCGCCTGTGGGTGAACGGCGAGACGCGTCAGGACGGCGACACGAAGAACATGATCTTCGATGTGGCCGAGATCGTGCGCTACCTGAGCCAGTTCATGGTCCTGGAGCCAGGCGATGTGATCAATACCGGCACGCCCGCCGGCGTGGCGATGGGCATGCCGGGGCAGCCGTACCTGCGTGCGGGTGACGTGATGGAGCTGGAGATCCAAGGGCTCGGGCGGCAGCGCCAGACGGTGGGGCAGGCATGACGGCCCCAGGCGCGTACCGGATCGTCGGGATGGAGACGCACGACGTGCGTTTCCCGACCTCGCGGGAGCTCGACGGTTCGGACGCGATGAATCCCGATCCCGACTACTCCGCGGCCTATGTCGTGCTCAAGACCGATGACGGGTTCGAGGGGCACGGGTTCGCGTTCACGATCGGGCGCGGCAACGACATCCAGACCGCCGCCATCAGCGCGCTTCAGCCGTACGTCATCGGCAGGGACGTCGAAGACCTCGGCGCGCTCTACAAGGAGATGGTCAACGACTCGCAGCTGCGCTGGCTCGGCCCGGAGAAGGGCGTCATGCACATGGCGATCTCCGCCGTAGTGAACGCCCTGTGGGATCTCAAGGCCAAGCGGGCGGGCAAGCCGTTGTGGCGGCTGCTGTCCGAGATGTCCCCCGATGAGATCGTCGATCTCATCGACTTCCGCTACCTGAGTGATGCCCTCACGCGCGACGAGGCCCTTCAGATCCTGAGAAATGCAGAGGAGGGTAAGGGAGAGCGGATAAGTCGGCTGATTGAGGATGGCTACCCCGCTTACACGACCTCCCCCGGTTGGCTGGGCTACGACGACGAAAAGCTGCGCAGGCTGTGCAAGGAGGCGCTCGACCAGGGCTTCACGCAGATCAAGCTCAAGGTCGGCGCCGATCTCGACGACGACCGGCGCCGCTTCAGGGTGGCCCGCGAGGTCTGCGGCCCGGACTTCCCGATCGCGATCGACGCCAACCAGCGCTGGGACGTCGGCTCGGGCATCGAGTGGATCAACGCGCTGCGCGAGTTCAACCCCCACTGGGTCGAGGAGCCGACCAGTCCCGACGACGTGCTCGGCCACGCCGCCATCGCCAGGGGCATCGAGCCCATCCCGGTGGCCACCGGCGAACACGTCCAGAACCGCATCGTGTTCAAGCAGCTCCTGCAGGCCAACGCCATCTCCTACCTGCAGATCGACTCGGCCAGAGTCGGCGGCGTCAACGAGAACCTGGCGATCCTGCTGCTCGCGGCCAAGTTCGGCGTGCCGGTGTGCCCGCACGCGGGCGGTGTCGGGCTGTGCGAACTGGTGCAACACCTGTCGATGTTCGACTACGTAACGGTCACCGGCTCCATGGACAACCGCGTGATCGAGTACGTCGACCACCTCCACGAGCACTTCGTGGACCCGGTCGTCATCCGTAACGGCAGGTACGTGGCACCGTCCACGCCCGGCTTCAGCGCGGAGATGCATGCTGCGTCGATCGCCGCCCATACGTTCCCCGGCGGCGAGGTCTGGAGGGACGCGTGAGTCTGAAAGCGATCGTCACCGGCGGCGGCTCGGGGATCGGCCTGGCCGTCGCGACACTGCTCGCCGAGCGTGGCATGCAGGTCGCCTGCCTCGACATCAATCCGCCCGGCGAGCCGTTCATCGGGATCAAGGTCGACGTGACGGACGACGAGGGGGTACGTGCGGCGGTCGCGGAGGCCGCCGACCGCCTCGGCGGCATCGACGTGCTCGTCAACAACGCGGGCATCGGCGCACAGGGCACCATCGAGGACAACCCGGACAGCGAGTGGCAGAAGGTGTTCAACGTCAACGTGCTCGGCATGGTCCGGGTCGCGCGGGCGGCGCTGCCGTACCTCAGGAAGTCCCAGCACGCCTCGATCGTCAACACCTGCTCGATCGCGGCCACCGCGGGGCTGCCGCAGCGGGCGCTCTACAGCGCGACCAAGGGCGCGGTGTTGTCGCTGACGCTCGCGATGGCCGCGGACCACATACGCGAAGGCATTCGGGTCAACTGCGTAAACCCGGGCACAGCGGACACTCCGTGGGTCGGCAGGCTGCTCGACTCTGCCGACGACCCCGACGCGGAGCGTGCCGCACTCAACGCCAGGCAGCCAATGGGCCGCCTGGTGAGCGCGGAGGAGGTCGCCGCGGCGATCGCCTACCTCGCCAGCCCCGAAGCCGGTGCGACCACCGGGACCGCGCTCGCGGTCGACGGCGGAATGCAGGGGCTCCGGCTCAGAGCATCCAACTAAGGAAGGTCACCCCCCAATGAAGTTCGGATCGGCGGTCGCGGCAGCGGCCCTCTTGGCGGTCGTCACCGCGTGTGGCTCAGGCACAACGACGGGAGGAGGAGGCGGAAGCGGCGGCGGGAAGATCGGTATCGACCACCCGCGGGCCGACTCCGACTTCTGGAACTCCTACATCAAGTACGTCCCGCAAATGGCCGGCGAGCTCAAGGTGGACCTCATGCCACCCACGAACTCGCAGAACGACGTGGCCAAGCTGGTCAACAACGTGCAGGCGCTGATCGGACAGGGTGCCAAGGCGATCGTCATGGCCCCGCAGGACACCGGCGCCATCGCCAACACGCTCCAGCAACTGGAGAACAAGAAGATCCCTGTCGTGACCGTCGACACCCGTCCGGACAAGGGCAAGGTCTACATGGTCGTACGCGCCGACAACCGCGCGTACGGGACGAAGGCCTGCGAGTTCCTCGGCGAGAAGCTGGGGGGCAAGGGCAAGGTCGTCCAGCTCCAGGGTGCGCTCAGCTCGATCAACGGCCGTGACAGGTCGGAGGCGTTCCTTGAGTGCATGAAGACCAAGTTCCCCGGCATCACGGTCTTCAGCGAGCCGACCGAGTGGGAGGGCAGCAAGGCGGCGTCGATGCTGCAGACCCGCCTGGAGCAGAACCCTGACATCAAGGGCATCTACATGCACGCCGGCGGCGTCCACCTGGCCCCGACGCTGCAGGTGCTGAAGCAGAAGGGGCTGCTCGTCCCGCCGAGCGACCCCAAGCACATCTTCGTGGTGTCGAACGACGGCATCCCGCAGGAGTTCGAGGCGATCCGCAAGGGCGACATCGATGCCACGGTATCGCAGCCGGCCGACCTGTATGCCAAGTACGCGCTCTTCTATGCCAAGGCCGCGTTGGAGGGTAAGACGTTCAAGCCCGGCCCGACCGACCACGACAGCAACATCATCCAGCTCCCGAACGGCCTGGAGGACCAGCTTGCCGCGCCGCTCGTGACGAAGGACAACGTGGACGACAAGAGCCTTTGGGGTAATCAGGTCAAGTGATGAAAAATCACGTTGAAGCCCGAAACGTCGTCAAGCGCTTCGGGCCGACCGTCGCGCTCAACGGCGCGGGGATCGCGATCGCCGATGGCGAGACCCACGCGCTCGTCGGCAGGAACGGCGCGGGGAAGTCCACCCTGGTGTCGATTCTCACCGGGCTCCAGCCGGCCGATGAAGGCGAGGTGCTGTTCTCGGGAGAGGCGGCGCCCGCCCTCGCCGACCGTGACGCCTGGCGGCAGCGCGTCGCCTGCGTCTATCAGAAGTCCACGATCATCCCGGCGCTCACGGTCGCAGAGAACCTGTTCCTCAACCGCCAGGCGGCCAAGGGCGCCAGGATCAACTGGCGGGCGCTGCGGACCAGGGCTCGCGACCTGCTGGACACGTACGAGGTGGATGTCGACGCGCAGGCGCTGGCCGGCGACCTGACCGTCGAGCAGCGCCAGCTCGTGGAGATCGCCCGCGCGCTGTCGTTCGGCGCCAGGTTCATCATCCTCGACGAGCCGACTGCCAGGCTCGACGGGCCGGCCATCGAGCGGCTGTTCGCCCGCATGCGCTCGCTGCGCGAGCAGGGCGTCACGATGATGTACATCTCCCACCACCTCGACGAGGTCTACGAGATCTGCCAGAGCGTCACGGTCTTCCGCGACGCGCGGCACATCGTGACCAGGCCCGTCGCGGACCTCCCGCACGACGAGCTGGTCGCCGCGATGACGGGCGAGGCCACGGTGGCCTACGAGTCCCGCGTGCACACGCCCGCCGACACGGTGGTGCTGTCGGGCGAGGGCCTCACGCTGGGCGGCCGCTACGCGAATGTTGATATCTCCGTTAAATCGGGTGAGGTCGTCGGCCTGGCCGGATCCGCGAGCAGCGGCAAGGTCGGCCTGGCCGAAACCCTGGTCGGGCTGCGCAAGGCCGACTCCGGCACGGTCACGGTCAACGGCACCCTGGTCAAGCCGGGCGACGTGCCCGCCGCCATGAAGGCGGGCCTCGGGTTCGTGCCGGAGGACCGTCACCACGAGGGCTTCGTCCCGCTGCTCTCGGTGGGGGAGAACGCCACGTTCCCGATCGCCCGCAAGCTGGGCCGGTACGGGATCGTGTCGCCGGCCCGCCGCCGGGCCAAGGCCGACGAGCTGATCAAAAACCTCGACATCAAGACAGAAGGGCCTGACCAGCCGGTTGGCGACCTGTCCGGAGGCAACGCCCAGAAGGTGGTGTTCGCGCGGGCGCTCGTGGACGACCCGAACGTGCTGGTCGTGATCAACCCCACCGCCGGCGTCGACGTCAAGGCCAAACAGGCCCTGCTCGGCGCCGTCGAGGACGCGGTCGAGCAGGGAGCCGGGGCTGTGGTGGTCTCCGACGAGCTCGACGACCTACGCATTTGCGACAGAGTGCTGGTGATGTTCCACGGCAGGGTCGTCAAGGACGTGCCGCGTGGCTGGACGGACCACGAGCTCGTGGCCGTGATGGAAGGCATAGAAGATTGACCACTTTGAGTGCGCCGGCCCCTCGGATCAGGCTCGCCAGGTTCCGTGACCTGACGCTGGTGCCGGTGATCGTGATCCTGCTCGTCGTGGGCGCGTTCCTCGACCCGACCTTCCTGACGGCGGGCAACCTCACGAACGTGCTGCAGCAACAGGCGGCGATCTCGCTCCTCGTGCTGGCGGAGGCGATGATCCTCATCGCCGGCAAGTTCGACCTCTCGCTGGAGTCGACGGTCGGCACCGCGCCGGCCATCGCGGTGATGCTGGTGATCCCGGTGTCGGCGGGCGGGTTCGGCATCGGGCTGCCGGGCGCGCTGGTGATCCCGCTGGCCCTGCTGGTCGGCGCCGCCATCGGGGCATTCAACGGCTTCCTGATCATCAGGTTCCAGTTGTCGGCGTTCATCGTCACGCTGGCGATGCTGATCATCGTGCACGGCTTCCTGCAGGGGCCGACGGAGGGCAAGACGCTCTTCCAGCTGCCCGACTCGATCCTCTACCTGGGCAGCGCCGTGTGGCTCGGCCTGCCCGCCGCCATCTGGATCGCCGGGGTGCTGTTCGCGGTGGGCATCTTCGGCCTGGGCTACCTGAGGCTCGGCCGCGCGCTCTACGCGATCGGCGGCAACGCCGACGCTGCCCGCGCCGCCGGCATCCGGGTGGACCGGGTGCTCTACGGGGTGTTCATCCTGGGCGGAACGCTGGCGGCGCTGGCCGGGATCCTGGAGACCGGCCGCCTCGGTGCGATCGGCAACAACCAGGGTGTCGGGTGGATCTTCATGGTGTTCGCGGCGGCGGTGATCGGCGGCGTGAGCATGGACGGCGGCAAGGGCACGATCCTGGGCGCGCTCACAGGCGTACTGGTGATCGGCCTGGTCCAGAACATTCTGACACTTATCGGCGTCTCGGGCTTCTGGCAGCCGGTGATCTACGGTGGGATCATCCTCATCGCACTGATGATCAGCCGGATCGCGGGCGGAAAGGCACAAGATTGAGCGGGATCGAGGAGCCTCGCATCGGCTCGGACGGCGGCGCGGTCGGCAGGGCTGAGGCTGGCCTGGATGGCAGCGCGGTCGGCGGGGCTGAGGCTGGTTTGGACGGCAGCGCGGTCGGCGGGGCTGAGGCCGGCTCGGATGGCGGCGCGGTCGGCAGGGCGGGGGCCGGGCGGGACGGTGGCAGGACTGGGACCGAGACCGGGACCAGGGCCGGGGGGGACGGTGGCGGGATCGAGTTGTCGCGTCACGGCTTCGGCGGGGCTCCGATCGGCAACCTCTTCCAGGAGGTGCCGGAGGAGCAGGCGCGCGCCACGATCGACGCGGCATGGGACAGCGGGGTGCGCCTGTTCGACACCGCGCCCCACTACGGACTCGGCCTCTCGGAGCGCCGCCTCGGCGCCGCTCTCAAAGGCCGTTCGGGCTACGTCCTCTCAACGAAGGTCGGCCGCCTGCTGGTGCCCGCGTCATCGCAGAGCGGCCGTGACGACGAGGGCTTCGACGTGTCCGCCGAGGTCCAACGGGTGTGGGACTTCTCCGGCGACGGCGTGCGCAGGTCCTTGGAGGAGTCCCTGGCCCGCCTCGGGCTCCCGTCCGTCGACATCGCACTCATCCACGACCCCGACGACCACCTGGAGCAGGCGCTCGAGGAGGCGTACCCGGCGCTGGCCGAGCTGCGGGCGCAGGGCGTGGTGAAGGCGATCGGCGTCGGGATGAACCAGTGGCAGGCGCCGCTGCGCTTCGTCCAGGAGACCTCCATCGACGTCGTCATGCTCGCGGGCCGCTACACCCTGCTCGACCAGTCCGGCCTGCCGCTCCTGGAGGAGTGCGCGCGGCGCGGGGTGAGGGTGCTGGCGGCGGGCGTCTTCAACAGCGGCATCCTGGCCACGCCGCGGCCGTCGGGCACGTACAACTACCAGCCCGCCCCCGCACCGATGCTGGAGAGGGCGACGAGGATCGCGGAGGTCTGCGAGCGCCACGGCGTCGCGCTGCCCCAGGCGGCCATGGCCTTCCCCCTGCGCCACCCGGCCGTCGCCTCGGTCGTCCTGGGCGCCCGCTCGCCCGAGGAGGTCACCGCGAACGCCGCCCTGTGGTCCCGCCCGGTGCCGGACGTGCTGTGGGAGGAGCTGAAGTCCGAGGGCCTGCTGCCGGAAGGAGCCGGCTGAGGCCGGAGGGCTCGACGACCGCCGGACGGTAGGGCCGTCCCTCGCGAGGCATGGCCGCGGTGCCGCCGTCAGACGCCGCGGCTGTTCCGGGGGTGGGGCGGCCCGCTGTGCCACCGTCGGGTGGGGTGGCTCGCTGTCCATCGCGGGCGTCACGGTGGTGGGCGTGTGGACGTTCCGAATGAAGGCGCGGCGGAGGAGGAGCGGCCATCCGCTGCGTGAACGGCGTGTCCCCAGGCGGGACCACGACCCGCCGCGCGCCCGGTCCGCTTGGGGGCGTCAGGAGGGGATGAACAGCCAGGACTTCGACGGCCCCGATTCGTACGGGGAGTCGAGGCGCTTGGCCACGATCCCGGGCAGGCCCTGCTCGCGGGCGGCCTGGCGCACAGGGCCGGCCTCGCCCGGCCACGACGGGGCGGTCTGCCAGTGGGCGCCCGCCGGCTCCAGCGCCTCCAGCGCCGCCCGCCGCACCGTGTAAGGCTGGTCGACCAGCGAATGGCCGTCGTCGTACAGCAGGTCGTAGAACACCAGGATCTCGGCGCCCCCCAGCGTGGCCAGCTCCCCGTCCAGTATCGCGGTGCGGCTGCCGAACGACCTCGCCAGCTCCGGAAGCCACGGATGTTCCCGCGCGGCCGTGGTGCGCCCGCCCTCGATGGGCACGAGCAGGCGCCGGCCGCCCCACGCGAACTCGAAGGCGTAGGCCGAGACGTCTTTCGGCGGCTTGGCGCGTTCCGTTGGGAGCATGGGCTCGACCTGTGGGAACGGGTCACGGGCCAGGGCGTCCATGCGGTGGATCATCCAGTTCTTCCCCCGCGTCCGGAACAGCACGAAACGCCCGGAGGCGCGCTTCCCATGCAGGACGAACTTGACCTCGCGATCAGACCACTTCTCGGTCTCGTACGTGCCGGTGTCCCAGATGGTCATCGTGCCGCCGCCGTACTCGCCCTTGGGGATCTCGCCGTGGAACGCGAGGTACTCCATCGGGTGGTCCTCGGTCTGCACGGCCAGGTGGTTCGTGCCGGGGTCGGTCGGCAGGCCCTTGGGGACGGCCCAGGAGGCGAGGACGCCGTCGCGCTCAAGGCGCAGGTCCCAGTGGAGGGAGCGCGCGTGGTGCTCCTGGATGACGAACGCGTTGCCCTTCCCCGTGGAGGGCGGCGACGGGGGGATGGGCTCGGGGGTTCGGCTGGCGTCGCGTTTACTCCGGTATCGCTCCAGTTTGTCGGACACGACAGGGGTACTACCCGCCCGTGCTCTCCCGGATCATCAGCCGGTACGGCACCCGGAACTCGCGTGCCTCTCTGGACGTGCCGCTGATGCGCTCGGCCAGCAGGTCCACAGCCTTTCCGGCGATCGTCTGCTTGTCGGGGGAGATCGTGGTCAGGGTCGGGGTGCCGTACCGGCCGTCCTCGATGTCGTCGAAGCCCGCCAGCGCCACGTCACCAGGCACCGCGAGACCGCGTTCGAGCAGGGTCCGCAGTGCGCCCAGTGCCAGCAGGTCGTTGAAGCAGAAGACCGCGTCGGGCGCCGCGCCGGAGTCGAGCAGCTCGGCCATCGCGCGGGCCCCGTCCGCCCGGTGGTACGCCTCGACCGGGACCACCAGCCGGTCGTCCTGCGGCAGCCCCGCCTCTTTCAGCGCCCGGCGGTAGCCCTCGAGCCGCAGCCGGGACGTCTCCGCCGCCTCGTCGTCCTTGGCCCCGATGGCGGCGATGCGGCGGCGGCCGAGCGAGGCCAGGTGCAGGGTCGCCTCCTTGGCCGCCGCAACGTTGTCCACCACGATGTGGTCGGCCGGACCTTCGTAGACCCGTTCGCCCAGGAGCACCATCGGCGTGTCATCCATGCGCGCGGCCAGGTCCTCGGGCGTCAGCGCCAGCGGGCTGAGGATCAGGCCGTCGATCAGGCGGGCGCGGAAGCCCTCGGCGACCAGCTGCTCGCGTTCCCGAGAGGCGCCCGTATGGTCGATCAGCACCGTCAGCCCCTGCTCCTCCGCCGCCGCCACCACGAACCTGGCCAGCTCCGCGAAGTACGGGGTGTCCAGCTCGGGCACGGCCAGGGCGATGATCCCGGTGCGGCCCTGCCGCAGGTTCCTGGCCGACAGGTTGGGCCGGTAGTTGAGCTCCTTGATGGCCGCCTCGACCCGGCTTCTGGTGGCCGGCGTGACGTGAACGTAGCCGTTCACCACGTTGGAAACGGTCTTCACCGAGACGCCGGCCAGGTGGGCCACGTCCTTGAGGCCGACGCGAGCTTTGTCCATGGACAGAAAGTGTATGCGCTTCTTTACAACGTTGAATACAACGATGTATAGATGGGGCAAGCCTACGAGGGAGGATTGTCCATGGAATCCGCCAAGCTCACGCTGGACCCGGCGTTCGAGGTCGGGCCGGTGGAACGGCGGCTGTTCGGATCGTTCGTCGAGCACATGGGGCGGTGCGTGTACACGGGCGTGTTCGAGCCCGGGCACGAGACCGCCGACGGCGACGGCCTGCGGCGTGACGTGATCGAGCTGGCGCGGGAAATGGGCGTGACGGCCGTCCGCTATCCGGGTGGCAACTTCGTGTCCAACTACGAATGGGAGGACGGCGTCGGGCCGGCACCGGAGCGGCCCACGAGGCTGGACCTGGCGTGGCGGCAGATCGAGACGAACGCGTTCGGGCTGGGCGAGTTCATGACCTGGCTGGGTGAGGTGGGGGCCGAGCCGGTGATGGCGGTCAACCTGGGCACCAGAGGCGTGCGCGAGGCCCGGGACCTGCTCGAATATGCCAACTACCCGGGCGGCACCCGCTGGTCCGACCTGCGCATCAAGCATGGCGTACGCGAGCCGTACGGCATCAAGGTGTGGTGCCTGGGCAACGAGATGGACGGACCCTGGCAGATCGGCGGGAAGACCGCAGTCGAGTACGGCAGGCTCGCGCTCGAGACGGCCAAGGCCATGCGCCGGGTGGACCCGAGCATCGAGCTGGTGGCCTGCGGCAGCTCCAACATGCGGATGCCCACGTTCGGCTCGTGGGAGGCGACGGTGCTGGAGCACTGCTACGACCAGGTGGACTACATCTCCGCGCACGCCTACTACGACGCGGTGGCCGGCGACCGGGCCAGTTACCTGGCCTCGGCGGTGGAGATGGAGCAGCACATCCAGGGTGTCATCGCCACGGCCGACCACGTGGGGGCCAAGCTCGGCAGCCGCAAGCGGCTCAAGATCTCCTTCGATGAGTGGAACGTCTGGTCGCAGAGCCTGTTCGGCGGCGAGGACAGCCTCGACTGGGCGCACGCGCCGCGCATCATCGAGGAGGAGTACGACGTGGCCGGCGCCGCGGTCGTCGGCAGCCTGCTCATCACCCTGCTCAACCACGCCGACCG
This sequence comes from Nonomuraea sp. CA-141351, assembly GCF_050944675.1. Lineage (NCBI taxonomy): Bacteria > Bacillati > Actinomycetota > Actinomycetes > Streptosporangiales > Streptosporangiaceae > Nonomuraea > Nonomuraea sp. CA-141351. Next base: position 10,913,147 of record NZ_CP191982.1, on the reverse strand, counting down.
CGTCGGCATCGCCTGCCAGGCCCAGCTCGCCAACGTGATCGCCCCCATCCGCACCGAGCCGGGCGGACCCGCGTGGCGGCAGACGATCTTCCACCCGTTCGCGCTCACCGCCGCCAACTCCCGAGGGCGGGTGCTGCAGGTGCAGGCCACGGCCCCGGCCATGCCGACCGAGCGCTACGGCGAAGTGCCCGTGCTGGCCGCCGCCGCCACCCTGGACGAGGGCGAGCTCTCGGTCTTCGCGGTGAACCGCGGCGAGACCCCGCTGCCGCTGGCCATCGACCTGCGCGGCCTGCCGCGACGCTCGGGGATCTCACACGTCACGGTCGCCGGAGACGACCCGGCCGCGCGTAACACCGAGCGCGATCCGCGCCGCGTCGAGCCCCGCGCGGTCCAGGGCGCGACGATCGACGGCGACCGGCTGAACGTGGTGCTCCCGCCGATCTCATTCAACGTCGTCAAGGCCTCGTGAGCGGGGCTCGAGGGCGGCACCTACCCTTGGTGAGTCAGTCCAGCTCGAGCGCCGTGCGCAGCCACGACTCCACGCCCGCCACGTGGACGGTCGCCCAGGAGCGTGCGACGTCGGCCTGGCGGGCGGCGATGGCCTCGTAGATCGCGGTGTGCTGCTCCCGCGTCTTCTGCATCGCGCCCTCCTGCGTGAGCCCACGCCAGATCCTGGCCCGAGTGGTCGGACCTGACAGGCTCTCGATGAACGAGGCCAGCACGCTGTTGCCCGATCCCTGTGCGATCCGCTGGTGGAAGCGCAGGTCGTTGGCCACGAGCTCTTCGACCGTGGGCTCGGCGGGCAGGGACTCGAGGATCACACGCAGCTCCTCGATCCCCTCGTCGGTCATGAGCTCGGTCGCCATCGCCGTGGCGGCCGGCTCCAGGATGCGCCTGACCTCGAAGAACTGGATCACCGTGTCGTCGCGGTGCAGGTCGAGCACGAACGACATGGTGTCGAGCAGCAGGCGCGGCTCCAGGCTGGTGACGTAGGTGCCGTCGCCCTGACGTACGTCGAGCACGTTGATCAGGGACAGGGCGCGCACGGCCTCACGCAGCGAGTTGCGTGACAGGCCGAGGCGCTCGGCGAGGTCGGCCTCCTTGGGCAGCCTGTCGCCTGGGGCCAGCTCGCCAGAGACGATCATCTGCTTGATCTTGTCGATGGCCGCGTCGGTGACCGCCACGCTTCTCTCCCTAGACATCGGATGTCTAGGAGTCTAGAGCCTGGAAGCGGACCAGATCGACACCGGGGACCCGGCGAACCTGTCCTCGGGCCTCCAGGGCGCGCAGGTGCGCCGCGGCCTCGCCGGCCGCCATGCCTCTCAGCATGGGGGACAGGTCGTCCCATGGCCTGTTCCACGTCATCATCGCGGCGACCTCCCAGATGGTCTGCGGCTCCGGCCGCTGGGCCAGGAGAGCGCGCAGCCGTTCGAGCTTCTCCTCGTGATGGTGGCGGATCTCGGCGGCCCGCGCGGCCACATCCGGAAATATCCACTCATGTGCGGGGAGGGCGTCGAGGGGTCCCAGCTCACCGACCCTGTCCAAGGAGTCCAGGAAGTCGCCCAATGGATCGACATCGTCCCGGTCGTAGGGATAAATCCCGACGTGGGGAGTGATGTCGGGGAGGACGTGGTCGCCGGTGAACAGCCGGTCGGCGTCCTCCAGGTGCAGGCAGATGTGCCCGGGGGTGTGCCCGGGCGTGTGGACGGCCCGCAGCTTGCGCCCCGGCAGGTCCACCAGGTCACCGTCACGCAGCTCGCGGTCGGGCAGGGCGGGCGGCGTCGGGCGGCTCACCGCCTGCCGCACCTCGCCCGGGTCGGCCCCCGCCCGCCTCAGCATGTCGGACTGGAAGCTCTCGTGCTGGTCGGCCGGATACTCGTGCATGAGCCTGACCAGCGCCGCGTCGTTCTCGTGCATCGCGATCCACGCCCCGGACCGCTCTTTGACCTGCCCCGCGAGCCCGGCGTGGTCGGGATGGAAATGGGTGACGACCACCCCGCTCACCGTGCTCACGTCGAGCCCGAGCGCCGCGAGCCCGCCGCTGAGCGCCTCCCAGGCGTCCGGATGGTTCCACCCGGCGTCGACCAGCACCGGCCCCTTGGGCGACTCGACGGCGTAGACGAGTGTGTAGCCGAGCGGGTTGCCCGGGATGGGCACCGGCACGTTCCACACCCCGCCGCCGAGGTCCTGCGGCCGCTGCTCGGAGTACGGCCTGCGTCTGCTCTTCATGCGCTCCCCGATCGGGTGGTCATTCGTGTCAGCCGATCCGCTCCAGGACGGTGGCCGTGGCCAGCGCGCCGCCAGCGCACATCGTGACCAGGGCGGTGGCCGAATCCGACCGCTCCAGTTCGTGCAGCGCCGTGGTGATCAGCCGTGCGCCGGTGGCGCCGACCGGATGCCCAAGCGCGATGGCGCCTCCGTTGACGTTGACGCGGTCGAAGTCCGGCTCGTGCACACTCGCCCACGACAGCACGACCGACGCGAAAGCCTCGTTCACCTCGAACCTGTCGATGTCACCGATCGTCATCCCGGCCGCCGTCAGTGCCTTGGCCGTCGCCTCCACCGGCCCGTCCAGGTGGTAGTACGGCTCCGCGCCCACGAGTGCCTGCGCCAGGATCCGCGCCCTGGGCCGCAGCCCGTGCCTCGCGGCCGCCTCCTCGCTCATCACCAGCACGGCCGCGGCGCCGTCGGAGATCTGCGACGAGGTGCCCGCGGTGTGCAGCCCGCCGTCGGCGACGGGCTTGAGCTTGGCCAGGGTCTCGGCCGTGGTCTCGCGTAATCCCTGGTCTCTGCGTACGTCCCCGACGGGCACGATCTCCCGCTCGAACCGCCCGTCGGCCCACGCCTTGGCCGCCAGCCGCTGCGAGCGCGCCCCGAACCAGTCGAGCCGCTCCCGCGTCAGCCCGCGCCGCCGCGCGATCCGTTCGGCGGCGGTGAACTGGTCGGGCAGGTCGATGCTCCAGTCGTCCGGCTTGGCCCTGGCGGGCGCCACGTTGCTGCCGAGCGGAGCCCGGCTCATCACCTCGACACCGCACCCGATACCCGCCTCGATCACGCCCGAGCTCACCATCGCCGCCGCGAGGTGCACCGCCTGCTGCGACGACCCGCACTGCGCGTCCACGGTCGTCGCCCCGGTCGCGTACGGCAGCCCGGCATACAGCCACGAGTAGCGCCCGACGTGCCCGCCCTGCTCGCCCGCCTGCGTCACGCACCCGGCGAACACCTGGCCCACGGCCGCCGGATCGATGCCCGAGCGCTGGACGAGCCCGTTCATCGCGATGGCCAGGACCTGTTGCGGCTTGAACCCGGCCAGCCAGCCTGCCCGCTTGCCGATGGGAGTGCGAACGGCCTCGACGATCACAGGTGTGCCCACAGTCGCCTCCAGAACGATGCTCTGGCGAGACTGTAACGCGTTCTACTTTGTCGCGGAACCCTCCAGCGCCGACGGCAGCCCGAACGTCTTGAACAGGTTCTCCTCGAAGAACATGCCGACATGGCTGATCCGCTCCCCGGAGAACGTCAGCACCATGATCGCGAACTGCCGGTAGACGCCGTCCTCGCGGAAGTACACGGCGAAGGCCGGCTGCCCGTTGGCGGCGGTCGGCACCAGCTTGAGATCGCCGGCGCGCTCGGCGGGACACTGCGTCCTGGTGAGCTCCGCGATCGTCTCCGGCCCCTGGTACCAGCCGACGAAGGGCGGCATCTCCCAGATCGCGTCCTTGGTGAACAGATGCACCAGGCTGTCGACGTCGTAGTTCTCGAACGCGGCCACGTAACGCTCGAGCTGGGCCCGCTGCTCGGGCGACAGCGGCTCGACCGGGTCGTCGATGCTCGGCTGCACCTCGTTGAGCTGGGCGCGGGCCCGCTGGAGGATGCTGTTGACGGCCGCGGTGGACGTCTCCAGCGCCTCGGCCACCTCGGCGGCCTTCCACTTGAGCACGTCGCGCAGGACCAGCACCGCGCGCTGCCGGGGCGGCAGATGCTGCAGCGCGGCGATGAGCGCGAGCCTGATGCTCTCGCGCGAGGTCACGATCGAGGCGGGGTCGTCGCCGCCCGTGCCCGTCAGCGCGTCGGGCGCGGGCTCCAGCCACGGCACCTCGTTGTCCGTCACCAGGGGAGCGGCCGGCTCGGTGCTGGGGGCGCCGAGACCGGTGGGGAGCGGCCGCCTGCTCCGGCTGTCGAGCGCGGTCAGGCAGGCGCTGGTGGCGATGCGGTAGAGCCACGTGCGCAACGAGGAACGCCCCTCGAAGCCGTCATAGGCCCGCCACGCGCGCAGGTACGTCTCCTGGACGAGGTCCTCCGCGTCGTGCACCGAGCCCATCATCCGGTAGCAGTGCGCCAGCAACTCGCGCCGCATCGGATCAGCGTGCTGGAGGAACTCCTCGTTTGTCGGCTTGTCGGTCATACCTCTCTGTATAGACCTCGCCACCGACAGACCGATGACTTTCAAGCCCACGGCCCGTCTATTAAGGCGAACCATTTACGGAACCAAAGGAATGACCATGAATTCGGAACGTTCGCGCTGGGTGGCGCTGGCGGTGCTGTGCACCGGAATGCTAATGATCGTCCTCGATGTCACCGTGGTGAACGTGGCGCTGCCCGCCATCCAGAGTGACCTGGGCTTCACCCAGTCCAGCCTCGCCTGGGTGGTGAACGCGTACCTGATCGCCTTCGGCGGCCTGCTGCTCCTGGCGGGCCGGGTCGGCGACCTGGTCTCGCGCAGGGGCGTCTTCCTGGCCGGGCTGGCGGTGTTCGTGCTGGCCTCGCTGGTGTGCGGGCTGGCGGGCAGCCAGGAGGTGCTGATCGCCGCGCGGTTCGTGCAGGGCGTCGGCGGCGCGATGACCTCGGCCGTCATCCTCGGCGTGATCGTCACCATGTTCCCCGAGCCGCGCGAGCGCGCCAAGGCCCTCGGCTTCTACAGCTTCGTCGCCTCCGCGGGCGGCTCGATCGGGCTGCTGGCCGGCGGCGTGCTGACGCAGGGCATCAACTGGCACTGGATCTTCTTCATCAACATCCCCATCGGGCTGGCCACCGGGGTGGCGTCCGTGCGGCTGCTGCCCAGGGACCGGGGTACCGGCCTCGGCCGGGGCGCCGACCTGCTGGGCGCCGTACTGATCACCGCGGCCCTGATGCTGGGGGTCTACACGATCGTCAAGCCCGCCGCCGAGCTGGGCTGGGGCTCGGCGCAGACGCTGTCGCTCGGGGGTGCTTCCGTTCTGCTGCTCCTGCTGTTCGTGCTGCGCCAGGCCAAGGCCCGCGACCCGCTGGTCCCGCTGCGGATCTTCCGCTCGGCGAACGTCTCCGGTGCGAACGCCATCCAGGCACTGACCGTGGCCGGCATGTTCGGGATGTTCTTCCTGGGGACGCTGTATCTGCAGCAGGTGCTCGGGTACGACTCGCTCACCACGGGTCTGGCGTTCCTGCCGCACAGTGTCCTGATGGGGGCGCTGTCGCTGCGTTACTCCGAGCGGCTGGTCACCCGGTTCGGCGCCAGAGCCACCCTGCTGGGCGGGCTGGTGCTGATCGCCGCCGGGCTGGCGCTGTTCGCCCGGGTCCCGGTGGGCGGGAGCTACCTGGTGGACGTGCTGCCTGCGACGCTGTTGCTCGCTGTGGGGATCAGCGGCGCGTTCCCGGCGCTGGCCGCGCTGGCCATGTCGGGCGCCACGCGGGAGGACGCCGGGCTGGCCTCGGGCCTGGTGAACACGACCACGCAGGTGGGCGCGGCGATGGGGCTGGCGGTGCTGGCCACGCTGTCGGCCACGCGAACCGGCCAACTCGCCGCCGAGGGCCGTCCCGAGGCGGAGGCGCTGACCGGGGGCTACCAGCTCGCGTTCCTGATCGGGACCGCCCTCGTCGCGGTGTCCATCGCCATCGCGCTCACGGTGCTCAAGCCGGAACGCCCTGAGCCGGCTGAGGACTCGGAGGCCCACGACGAGCTCCCCCTCTCCGTGGGCCACTGACCCACCACCCCACGAACCGCCCGCCTCGGACCGCGGTTCTTGGGGTGGGACCTACATCGAGCTGGTCCTCACCTCCCACCTGCGAGTCCGCGCGGCCAGGGGGTGGTGGGCCGTGACGGCTCTGGTGCGGCGGGTCAGTGCGGGACGGTGAGGACGATCTTGCCGGTGGTACGGTTCGTCTCGCCGAGCTCGTGGGCCTTGGCCGCCTCCGCCAGCGGAAGGGTCGCGGCGATCTCCACCCGCATCCTGCCCGCCTCGACCAGGGCTGAGATCGCGCGCATCGCGGCCTGGTCCGGCTCCACCAGCATGGCCTCCGAGCGGATGCCCAGCTCGGCGGCCTTCGCTTGGGCGTCCGGGTCGAGCACACTGAGCACGAGCGAGATGATCGTGCCGCCCTCGCGCATGGTACGCAGAGAGCGCGCGCCGTAGTCCCCGCCGATCGTGTCCAGCATCACGTCCACGTCCCGCACGACCTCGGCGAAGTCCTCGTTCCGGTAGTCGACCAGTTCGTCGGCACCCAGACCGCGCAGGAACTCGTGCTTGGCCGCGCTGGCCGTCCCTATCACATACGCCCCGCGCGCCTTGGCGATCTGCACTGCGAGGTGTCCGACCCCGCCCGCGGCGGCGTGAACCAGCACGCGCTGGCCGCCCTTCAGACCGGCGACGTCCACGAGCGCCTGCCAGGCGGTCAGTGCGGCGAGCGGGATCCCGGCCGCGTGGACGTGGTCGATGTTGGCGGGCTTGCGTACGAAGTGCCGGGACGGCGCGGTCACGTACTCGGCGAAGGCGCCGTGCTTGTCCGGGTACTTCAGCATGCCGAACACCTCGTCGCCCGGCTTGTAGAGCGCCTGCCCGACACCGGACTCCTCGACCACGCCCGAGACGTCCCACCCGAGGACGAACGGTGGCCCATCCTTCAGGAAGCCGCCTCTCTCGCGGGTCTTCCAGTCGGTCGGGTTCAGCCCGGCCGCCTCCACCCGCACCAGCACCTCGGTCGGGCCGGGCACCGGCTTGTCCACCTCGACCATCTTCAGCACTTCCGGGCCGCCCAGGGTGTCCTGGCTGATCGCTTTCATCTTCATGGAACCCAGCCTGCTAAGAGAGGCACCAAACTCGCGAGTGGCCCAAAGGCCATGATGTGTAAAGATCGGGCCATGCATCGCGTTGCCGTCCTTGCCGTTGACGGGGTCATCCCGTTCGAGTTGAGCGTTCCGTCCCGGATCTTCTGCGTTGCACATGGGGCCGGCGGCGAGCCGCTCTATGAGGTGGTCACCTGCACGCTCGACGGCAGGCCCGTCGCCACCGCCGCCGACTACTCCGTCGCGGTAGATCACGACGCGAGTGTGCTGGAGAGCGCCGACACGGTGGTGGTGCCCGCCGCGGAGTGGTTCTCCGAGATCACGGGCAAGGACTCGTTGCCGGCAGGACTGGCCGGGGCGCTGGCCCGGATCCGTCCCGGCGCCCGGGTCGTGTCCATCTGCGTCGGCACGTTCGTGCTGGCGGCCGCGGGCCTGCTCGACGGCCGCCCGGCGACCACGCACTGGCGGGACGCCAAGCGGTTCGCGGCCCTGTTCCCAGAGGTGCGGGTGGACGCGGACGTGCTCTTCGTGGACGACGGCGACGTGCTGACCTCGGCGGGCGCGTCTGCCGGGGTTGATCTCTTCCTCCACCTCGTCCGCCGAGACCACGGCAGCCGGGTCGCCAACCAGGTCGCCAGGGCGTGCGTGGTGCCGCCGTGGCGGGACGGCGGCCAGGCACAGTACATCGAGCACCCGGTGCCCGAGCCGTCCAGCGTCGGCACCGCCCCCACCAGGGCCTGGGCCATGGAACGGCTGGGCGCCCCGCTCCGGCTGGACGACCTGGCGGCTCACGCGGGGATGAGCAGGCGCACGTTCACCCGGCATTTCCGGCAGGAGGTGGGGATGAGCCCGGGCCAGTGGCTGACGCAGCAGCGCGTCGCCCTGGCCAGGCATCTGCTGGAGACCAGCGACCTCCCGGTGGACCGCATCGCGGACCGCGCAGGCTTCGGAACGCCGGTCTCCCTCAGGCAACACCTGCAGGCGGCGGTGGGGGTCTCACCGCACGCGTACCGCCGCACGTTCCACATGACGAACTAGGCGACCGGCTCACCGGGCACCACCCAGGCGGCCCACTGTGCGCTCCGTAACGGCGGCACGCCACTGAAGGGTCACAGGCCGTTTCCTGGAGGGCCGTCAGCCGAAGTGCGGCGGGTGGCTTGCCCGTGCGGAGCCGTAACGTATGGGTTTCTTGCCGGGTCGGGGGCCGTTTCCTGGAGGGCCGTCAGCCGAAGCGCGGTGATGCTCTTAGAAGTCGGCGAAGAGTCTGGCGGCGGCGGTTTCGATGCGGCGCTGGATCTGATCGTAGGTGCGGCGGCCGCGGAGCATTTCGAGGAGCTCCTGCACCCACACGCTGGCCAGCGACCCCGCCAGGTCGAGCTGCTCCTCGCTCGCGGCTTCGAGGCTCAGGCCGTCGGCCGAGACGCGCAGCAGCAGCCCCGTCATGCGCTCGCCGAACGGCGTCTGCACCTCCGCCATGATCAGCGAGCGGATGAGCGCGTCGGCCAGCTCCGGCTCGCGCATCAGCCCGCGCGTCGCTCTCATCAGTACGTCCACCGCGCGGCTCGCCGGGGTGGTGGCTCCGGGCGGCCTGCGCTCGATGCTGCTTTCCAGGAGGTCGATCTCCTCGCCCACCACCGCCACCACCAGGTCCATCTTGGACGGGAAGTAGCGGTAGAGCGTGCCGAGCGCCACGCCCGCGCGCTCGGCCACCGTGCGCATCTGCATGGCCTCGACCCCGCCGCGTGAGGCGAGGGCGGCCGCCGCCTGGACGATGCGCTTGCGGCGTTGGTGCTGGCTGCGCGTACGGACGCTGTGCCCGCCCGTCGTGGGGTGGCTCTCCATGGTCCCCTCGGTGTCGCTGGAGGGCGCGGCGATTGACGCGTGCGTGGTACGCATAAGAACACGTTATCTGATTTCTTGATATCGCGGCTTGTTACTCGCGGGTCACAAAGTGGCCGTATAGCCCCATGTCTACGGCGTTACAGGCATATGTCCCGACTTATCGACACAGCGGGACACTGGACAGATATTAGAATCTGTTCTAGTTTGCGATTCGGTTGACCGAGCGCTTGGTGGAGGCCCTGGATGACCGCGGACACGCTGGCGGCCCTGCTCCTCGCACGGGCCGGGGACGATCGACCTGGGCTGATGTTCGAGGACCTGGTGTGGTCGTGGCGCGAGCACGTGGCCGCCTGCCGTGCCTCCGGCGCCTGGTTGTCCGGGCGCGGTGCCCGGTTGCATGTCGGGGTGCTCAGCGAGAACGTCCCGGAGCTGGTGTTCCTGGTGGGTGGGGCGGCGCTGTCCGGGCACGTGGTCGTCGCGCTGAACCCGACCCGCTCGGTCGACGAGCTGGTCCGCGACGCCCGTGCCACCGATGTGGACCTGCTCCTGGCCGACAGCCCATACGTGACGACGGCCGGGCAGGTGTCCGCGGCGCTGGGAGTGGACGCGATGCCTCTGTCCGCCGTCGGGCTCGAGCCTCCTGCCACACCGCAGGACGCGCCCGGGGAACTCGTGATGCTGATCTTCACCTCCGGCACCTCGGGCCGCCCCCGCGCCGTGCGGATCACACAGCGCAAGCTCGCCCTGCCCGGCATGAGCCTGGCGGCGATGCTCGCGCCTTCCGACGTCGTGTACTGCTCGATGCCGCTGTTCCACTCTGGCGCGCTGATGGCCGCCTACGCCCCGGCCGTGGCGTCCGGGGCGGCGCTGGTGCTGCGGCGGCGGTTCTCGGCGTCCGGCCTGCTACCGGACATCAGGCGGTACGGCTGCACGTACCTGCACTATGTGGGCAAAGCGCTCTCCTATGTCCTGGCCACCCCGGAACGCGCGGACGACGCCGGCAACCCGCTGCGGATCGCGTTCGGGAACGAGGGGAGCGCGGTGGCGACCAGGAGGTTCGGGGAGCGGTTCGGGTGCCGGGTGATCGACGCCTTCGGGTCCACGGAGACGGCCATCTCGCTCAGCCCCGACCCGTCCGGCCCGCCCGGATGCCTCGGGAGGCTGCCGGAGGGCGTTCAGATCCTCAACCCCGTGACCGCGCGCCCCTGCCCGCCGGGCCGCATCGAGAACGGCCGCCTGCTCAACGCGGAGGAGGCCGTCGGCGAACTGGTCAACGTCACCGGGCTGGGGCTGTTCGAGGGCTACTACAACGACCCGGAGGCGGACGCCGAGCGCATCAAGGACGGCGCGTTCTGGTCGGGCGACCTGGCGTATGCGGACGGGGACGGCTACGTGTTCTTCGCCGGGCGCGGCACCGAACGCCTGCGCGTGGACGGCGAGAACTTGGCAGTGGCGCCCATCGAGGCGGCGCTGAGGGAGTTCGCCGGGGTGATCGAGGCGGCCGTCTACCCGGTGCCCGATCCGGCGGCCGGCGACCAGGTCATGGCGGCGCTCGTGCTGGAGGGCGGCTTCGACCCGGACGCGTTCGCGGCGTTCCTCGCTTCGCGCCGCGATCTGGGCGCCAAGTCCTTACCCCGATATATCCGCCTTTCTGATGATCTTCCCCAGACCTCCTCGCACAAGGTCCTCAAACGGGTCCTCGCCCGCGAGGCCTGGCGCACCGCCGACCCGGTCTGGTGGCGCACGGGTTCCGGGCTCCGCCCGCTGACCGACGCGGACGTCAAGGGCATCGAGGAAGAGTTCGTACGGCACGGCAGGCAACATCTCTTGGAGGCGTGAATGGACTTCAACCTGGACGAAACCCAGCAGGACCTGCGGAAGCTGGCGGCCGAGGTGCTGGCCAAAGAGGACGGCGAGCGGTTATGGCAGGCCGGGCTCATGAGCGTGTGCGTGCCGGAGGAGGCGGGCGGAGCCGGGCTCGGGCCGGTTGAGATGGCCGTGGTGCTGCGGGAGGTGGGTGCGCGTGCGGCCCCGGTGCCAGCGCTGCCCACGCTGGTGAGCACGCTGACCCTGGCCCACTACGGCACCCTTGACCAGCAGCGCCGCTTGAGCAGCCAGGCCGGGGCCACCATGGCGCTCCGCGAGCCCGGGAGGGCGCCGGCCGACCCGCCCCTGACGACCGCCGGGCCCGTTGGCGGCGGCTGGGCTCTGACGGGCCGCAAGGTCTCGGTGCCCTACCCCGAGGCCCCGGTGCTGATCGCCGCCGACGAGGGCTTGTTCCTGGTCGAGTCGCCCCCGACCACCCCCGAGTACACGTCCACCGGCGAGCCCGCCGCCACGGTCGTGCTGGACGGCACCCCGGCCGAGCGGGTCGCGGGTCCAGAGGCGGTCACCGGAGCCAGGCGGCTGTTCATGGCGGCCGTGGCCGCGCAGGCCAGTGGTGTGCTGGCCGGCGCCCTGGAGCTGACCACCGGCTACATCAGGACGAGGAAGCAGTTCGGCCGGGCACTTGCCGAGTTCCAGGCCGTGACCATGCAGATCGCCGACGTCTACATCGCGGCGCGAGCCCTCGACGTGGCCATGTGGTCGGCGGTCTGGCGCCTTGGGGAGGGCCTGCCGGCCGACCAGGACCTGGCGCTGGCCGCGTACCACGTCGGTGAGGCGGTCAAGGCCCTCTACACCTGCCAGCACCTGCACGGCGGCCTGGGACTGGACGTCACGTATCCGCTGCACCGCTACTTCGCCCAGGCCAAGCACCTGTCCCACCTGCTCGGCGGCGCCGACGCCCAGCTCGACCTGATCGGAGCGCTCGTCTGATGCTGATCGACCTGACCCCCGCCCAGCGCGCCCTCCGAGACGAGCTCCGCGAGTACTTCCAGGAGTGCCTCACCGCCGATGACCGCAGGAAGATCGCCGAGGACCCGTTCGGCGAGGCGTACATGGAGCACTGCCGCCGCCTCGGACGCGACGGCAAGCTGGGCCTCGGCTGGCCCAAGGAGTACGGGGGAGGCGGCTACGGCCCGCTCGAGCAGCAGATCTTCGCCAACGAGATAGCCCGGGCGGGCGTCCCGTACCCGATCATCACGGTGCAGACCGTGGGGCCGACGCTCATGCAGTACGGCACGCAGGAGCAGAAGGACCTCTTCCTGCCGCGCATCCTCGCGGGCGAGTGCCACTTCGCCATCGGCTACAGCGAGCCCGAGGCCGGCACCGACCTGGCCTCCCTGCGCACCACGGCGGTGCTCGACGGCGACCACTACGTCGTCAACGGCCAGAAGGTCTTCACCAGCGGCGCGCACTACGCCCAGTACATCTGGCTGGCCGCCCGCACGGACCCCGAGGCCAAGAAGCACAAGGGCATCACCATGATGATCGCCTCCACGGACGACCCCGGCTTCTCGTGGACGCCGATCGTCACCATGGACGGCCGCCACCACACGAACGCCACCTACTACAGCGACGTACGCGTCCCCGTGAACATGGTGGTCGGCGAGGTGGACCGGGGCTGGGACCTGATCGTCAACCAGCTCAACCACGAACGCGTCACCCTCGGCCCGGCCGGGAACCTCGGCCAGACCTATGACCGTTTCCTCGCCTGGGCCCGCCGCACGGGACAGGAGGCGAACCCGGACGTACGGCGGGCGCTGGCCAGGGTGTGGGCGGCCTTCCGCACCAACGAACTGCTGAACTGGCAGGTCGCCGCGAACATGGACCTCGGCTGGCTGGGCGCCCCCGACGCCTCGGCCACCAAGATCTACGGCTCCGAACGCATGCAGGAGGTCGGCAGGCTCGTCGGCGACATCCTGTCCAGGTACGGAGACCCGTCCGACCCGGAGACGGCCGAGCTGCTCGAACGCATCGACCACGGGGTGAAGGGGGCGGTGGTGCTGACGTTCGGCGGCGGGGTGAACGAGGTGCAGCGCGAGCTGATCGCCATGCTCGGCCTGAGCCTGCCGAGGCCGCCGCGATGACTCTTCCCATGAACGATGAGGAGCTGCACGAGCTGGCGGCAAAGCAGGCGGCGCTGGGGGAGGTACGCGGCACCCCGGCGCGCGACCCCGTGAACGCCCCCATGATCAGGCACTGGCTGGACGCCATGGGGGACGAGAACCCTGCGTATCTGGAGAAAGGGGTCGCTCCGCCCGCGATGGCGCAGGTGTGGACGATGCCGGGCGTGCGGCGGTCGGCCAAGGACCGTTCGCCGGTGGACGACATGATGGCCACGCTCGACGCGAGCGGTTACACGGGCGTGGTGGCGACGAACTGCGAGCAGACCTATCACCGGCACGCGCGGATCGGCGAGCGGCTGACCCCGGCCACCCGGTTCACGGACCTGGCCGGGCCAAAGAAGACGGCTCTGGGCGTGGGGTTCTTCGCCACCTGGAAGGTCACCTGGTACAGCGAGGACGACGAGCCGGTCGCCGAGATGCTCTTCCGGGTCCTGAAATTTCGCCCACGCGCCAGGGAAAGCCGCCCTCCGGATAAGGAACAGGCGGCCGCGTACCCGCTCCAACCCGCGATCAACCAGGACACCGCGTTCTTCTGGGAAGGCGTGAAGCAGGGCGAGCTCCGCATCCAGACCTGCGCCGACTGCGGCGAGCTCCGCCACCCGCCCGGCCCTCTGTGCCCACACTGCCGCTCGGCCAACCTCGCCTATGCGGTCGCGAGCGGCCGGGGAACTCTCTACAGCTACGTCGTCCACCATCACCCCCCGGTGCCGGGCAGGCAGACGCCGTTCGTGGTGGGCGTGGTGGAGCTGCCGGAAGGCGTACGGATCATCGGAAACGTCGTGGACTGCCCGATCGAGGAGGTGTCGGTCGGTATGCCGTTGCGTGTGACGTACCGGCGGATGGACGACCAGCTCGTCCTGCCGATGTGGATGCCAGGGGAGGCGTGATGGAGATCGGAGCGACGCTGCCGGAGCTGGCCATCGACCTCACCCCCACCGTGGTCGTCTCCACGGCCCTGGCCACCATGGACTTCACGCCGGTCCACCACGACGTCGAGGTAGCCCGCGCCCAGGGCTCGAAGGACATCTTCCTCAACATCCTGACCACCATGGGCCTGGTCGAGCGGTACGTCACCGACTGGGCGGGCCCGGAGGCCGTCATCGAGCGCATCGCGGTCAAGCTGGGCGTACCGGCGTACGCGGGGGACCGCCTGTCCTTCAACGGGACGGTCGTGTCACGCGAGGACGGCCGGCTCACGGTCGAGGTACGAGGCAAGGTGAGCCTGGGTGACCACGCCACAGGAACCGTCACCCTGGTCGAGGAGGGAAATTGTTGAGCGGCCGTACTGCCATAGCCGGCATCGGCGCCACGGAGTTCAGCAAGCAGTCGGGCCGTTCCGAGCTGCGGCTCGCCGCGGAGGCCGTGCTGTCGGCCCTGGACGACGCGGGCCTGTCCCCTGGCGACGTGGACGGCATGGTGACCTACACCCAGGACTCCAACCAGGAGATCGCCGTGGCGAGGGAGACGGGGATCGGGGACCTGACGTTCTTCTCGCGGGTCGAGTACGGCGGCGGCGCGGCCTGCGGCACCGTGGCACACGCGGCCATGGCCGTGGCCACGGGAATGGCCCGTACGGTCGTGTGCTACCGCGCCTTCAACGAACGCTCGGGCCGCCGCTTCGGCCAGCCCAACAGCCGCCTGACCGGCGAGCCCACCTCGCAGGGCCTGGAGATGAGCTGGCACGTGCCGTTCGGCCTGATGACGCCGGCGGCGTGGGTGGCGATGTTCGCGCGCCGCTACATGCATACGTACCACGCCACCTCGGAGGATTTCGGCCGGGTGGCGGTGGCCATGCGCCGGCACGCGGCCACCAACCGGGCCGCCTGGTTCTACCAGCGCCCCATCACGCTGGAGGAGCACCAGGCGTCCAGATGGATCGTGGAGCCGCTGCACCTGCTCGACTGCTGCCAGGAGAGCGACGGCGCGGTGGCCCTGGTCGTCACGTCGGCAGAACGAGCCCGCGACCTCCGCAGATCACCCGCCCTGATCACGGCGGCCGCCCAGGGCTCGGGCACGGGCCAGATGATGATGACCAGCTACTACCGAGACGACATGACAGGCCTCCCCGAAATGTCACTGGTGGGCCGCCAACTCTGGAACATGTCAGGCTTATCTCCCAAAGACATCCAAACGGCCATCCTGTACGACCACTTCACCCCGTTCGTCCTGGCCCAACTCGAGGAGCTGGGCTTCTGCGGCCGAGGAGAGGCCCCGGAGTTCCTCAGGGACGGGAGCATAGAGCTGGACGGCAGGCTGCCGGTCAACCCGCATGGGGGCCAGTTGGGGGAGGCCTACATTCACGGCATGAACGGCATAGCGGAGGCGGTACGCCAGATCAGGGGAACGGCGGCCAACCAGCTCACAGACGTTAGGAACGTACTGGTCACGGCGGGAACAGGCGTACCGACAAGCGGCCTGATCCTCTCAGCCGAGTAACCAACGGGTAGGTGGGCCAGGGCTCGCCCAACCGTTGCCCGTCTGGGTGGTTGGCCCGCTGGAGCCCACCCGAAACCCTGCTCGCTGCTCCCTGCTCCGGCCGCTGAATTCGTCGGGGTTGTTCCCGGCCGAGCCAAAGTGGAGAGTCAGCCGATGGCGATTGTTCCGGGGAAGCCGTAGTAGACCTCCCAGATGTCGGTGAAGAACTCGTGGCAGGGGTCGAACGCGCCACCGTAGGAATCGGTGCCACCGCCGCCGGTGCCGCTGTGGATGCCCTTGGCGAGCACCTTGCCCTCCGAGTTCACCGTGTAGACGGGGCCGCCGGAGTCGCCGCCTCGAGTGCACTTGCCCTGCTTGGAGCCACGGGTCATGTTGCGAGCCACCGTCCCGTCGCTGTAACGATGGTTGAACCGCACCGTGTCGACCCTCCAACCACACAGTTCGCCCGTCGTGGCGCCGCCGGTACAGTACTTGTCGCCGTAAGCGGGGCTGCGGTAGTACATGCCGGCCACGGCGCGACTGGCGGCGGAGGTGCTGGAACCGACATAGATGCGCGGGGCGCTCGACTTGCCGGGGTCGATCTTGATCATGGAGGCGTCGCCGTGATAGGCGCTCTGCCCGTCGATGTGCCCGGTGCCGGAGTTGTTCGCCCAGGTGTCCTTCACCACGTGGCCCATGTCCTCCCTCGGAGTGAACATGGTCCAGCCGAGCCCCGTGCAGTGCCCGGCCGTGAGCATGGCGTGGTATCCGCTGTAGCGCCAGGAGAACCCGTCGCTGCAGCTGCCGACGGTGGGGCTGTAATTGCCGATCAAAGAACCGCCGTAGAAGCCGCCCGAACTGCTGTCACTCGGCCGGGAGTCCAGAGCCGATGTGGAGGAGTCGGTCAGAAGCCTGATGACGACGGCATCCGGGCCGTAACGGGTGGCCAGAGCGGTGCGGAACTCGTCGGAGGCCTCGCTGGCCTCCACAACGACGCGGTCCTTCTCGGCCTGAATGTAGCTGCCTGTGATCTTGTCGGCGCCGGGCAGGACAACGGGAGTGAGGGCGATGACCTCGTCCTTGATGGTGTCGAGCTGGCTCAGGCTGTACTTGACCAGCCCTACCTTGGGGGCGATGGGCACGCCGCCGACAATGACGGACTGCGGCTTGATCGCTTCGGCGAGCTTCTGCGCCACGGTGAGATCCGGCTGGCCGGATGGCTCAGCCGTCGGCGTGGCGGAGGTCGCGGACTGGGCCGCGACCGTCTCCTTGTCCTGCGGTGGCGGCACCGACGTCACATCGTCCGTGCCCTCGTCAGGAGGCGTGAGGTCCGGCGGCAAGAGGATCACCTGGGCGGCCCTGGTCCGCACGTCGGTCGTGGCCGCGGCCGCGATGGTGACGGGTGCGTAGAGGGCTCCGGAGCTGATGTAAGGCTGGGCATAGGAGGTGGGGTCGGCCTGAGCACGCTTGTCGGCCACATTGAAGGCGTAGCTCAGTTTGTAGTCGGGAGGGACCGCGTCGGCGTAGGGATCCGCAGTGATCACCTCCACCGGCGTCACGGTGTCGGCGCCGGCGGATGGAGAGGAGAGGGCAACGACTGCCGGCGCGAGTAAGAGACTCGTGGCCAGCACATGCCTGACAAAGGCGAGGTTCATGGTGCTCCAGACTGAGAACATCGCGACGATCACGCTGTCAGGCGTGAGAGAAGCAAAGGGGTGCGAAGCGTGACGCGAAACGAGGGGAGGTGATGCATATCACCCACTCGGCAGCCTGCCGTACCCCTCCCCGGCACCCGCGGCGAGTTCCTTGCCATGGGGTGCGTTGGACTGACCACCGCCTCTCACGGGTGGACGAACATGGGCACCGAGAAGAAGACGATCATCGCGATCGCCACGCAGATCAGGAACCCGACGGCCTCCCAGGCCCAGTCGAAATGCCGGTCCTTACGGCGTCGTACCTTCGTGGGCCGGGCCCGGTACTCCAGTCGCTTCTTGGGCGTCGGCCGGGCGAGAACGGGGCGAGGGGCCAGGAGCGAGGGTTCCGAAGCTGGAGGGGCCACACGAGGCAACGTTTCAGGGAGCGGTCAGTACGAGAAACGGGATAGTCACCCTGATAGGGAGTTCCAGCTCGAGGTCTGCCTGGTGAACCCGATGGAGCCTGTATTCGGAGGCTACGGCATCGAGGTGGAACTCCTTGACCTCGAGGATCTCGTACTTCTCGTCGAGCAGGATGAGCAGGTAGAGCGGGATGCCGGCGGCGGCGTACTGCGTGCGTTTGTCGGTGAGGTCTTCGCGGACGGTCCCAGGTGAGGAGACCTCGACGACGGCCAGGGTCTGGGACGCATCCGGCTTCTGGCCAGGGTCGTCCAAACATTTGCAGACCACCACGTCCGGACGCCGGAAGGTGAACTTGGGAACCCGCCAGAGCACCACGTCGATGTCGGTCTCAACGCTCAGACACGGCCCGCTGATCGGACGAGCGGCTTCCAGTGAGCCGGCCAGACGACGGGCTATGCGGTAGTGCTGCGGAGCGGGTGACTCGCATTTGATCACGTGTCCGTGGACTACCTCGATGCTCCCGGCGATGTCCTCTGGCAACGCTTGATACTCTGCTTCGCTCATGACTTCGGGAAGAGACTCGTACCAGGGAGGGGTTGCCATGCCGGTCTCCCTCACTTGGGGCTGACATCGAAGATCGGCTAACTGGAAGGTGTCGAGCGGGTACGGGAATCGACCGCGCTGTCAGTTTGGGAACCGCACCGATCACGGCCACCGTACCATCGGCGGCCTGGCCAGCGGCGACATCGGCCCGGGAGTCAGTGGCCCCTCGTTGTGGACGGCAATCAGCCTGCGGAAGATCGAGGACGTGCAGACAAACCCCGGTAGGAAATCAACCCCTGACCTGGCTGTTCGCTCTGAGAGCGGGCGACGGGGCATCGAACCCGCGTTGCCGCCTGAAGCGGGCCATGTGAGAGGCGAGGCACCAGCACGACGTAGGAATTCTGCCAAAGGCTCGCCCAATGCCGTCCTTCACGCGGGTCGCGCACGAACCCGACGAATGCCCTCCAGCCCACAAAGCCTGCTGAGCCGGGAAAACTACGGGGAGCTACTGACAGAACCTGCCGCCGCCCACTGTCATCTTCCTGACGCTCAACACTGTCAGCCCGCAAGGGCACCGTCATCGTCCGGAACGGAAAAATGCCAGACGCTACGCCAGGTGCCGCTGACCGAGCCCGTCGTCCGCGACGCGCTCACCGCCGGCGTGAGTGCGCCGCGTGGCCCGGCGCCGAGAAGAGCGCGCTGTTCCTCAACGGCCGCGGCGGCCGCCTGTCGACCAGCGCCTCAACGAGCTCGCCGAAGACGCCGACCTTGTCGGCGTCTTCGGCCGGCCGACCGTCTCGGCCCCTCTGAGCTAGGAGCGAGGGGCCAGCGTGACGTGCGGCGGGAACTACGGTGAGCTACTGACGGAACTTGTCGCTGACCACGGTCAACCTCCCGACGCTCAACGACGAGCCCCGGCCCCCTCTGTACTCAGTACACCTCGCTCTTGTTGTTGACGATCTCGTCGAGCAGGGTGATGGCGTCGGAGTACCGCTGGGCCGTCGAGCTGTTGACCGGCAGGGCCAGGGTGGCGAAGCCGTACCTGACTGCTTCTCCGATCGTGCGTGTCCCGAGCCTGCGGGTGAGTCCGCTGTCGATCCGCGTGGAGGCGTTGATCTGCCGCGCGGCAAGGTCGAACAAGGTCGCCAGCAGCTGGAACTTGGCGGGACCCGGCTGCGGACCGCCCGCCGAGAGCACGGCCCCGGCCTCGGAGTTGTCCAGTGCCCCGTTTCCCGAGCCGTCGAACTGCTGGTAGGTGGCCTGAACCCGGGCCAGCAGCTCGGCTGTGCGGGCCTCCGGGTGGGTCTTCCAGTAGCCGTGCGAGCGCGGGTCGCGGGTCGGCGTGACCTCGGTGATCGTCGTCGTGGCGGTCGCGGTCACCGGCTCGTAGGTGCAGCCGTTGGTGTTGCCGTACGTCACGGAAGCCTGATCGGTCAACTTGTCCCCGGCGGTGAACAGCAGGCTGGGCCTGGCCGTGAACTGCACGGACTGGTCGGCGCTCGCGGTCGTTTCGCCCAGCGACCACGTCAGCGTCGTTGTCCCGTCGGCGTTGCGGGTGACCTCGGTCGGATGAGGGCCGGTGCCTTGGTCGAGGGCCTGGCTGTAGTAGACCTCCTTCGGGAGCGTGTCGGTCAGGACGACACCGGTGGCCTTGGCGCTGCCGACGTTTGCGACCTTCAGATCGACTGTGATCGGCTCACCGGCGTTGACCGTGGCGGTCGCGCGCTTTTCGAGGGTGAGCTTGGGGGCGTGGGCCTTGGTTGAGGCGGTAGCGGTGTTGTTGTCCGTTTTGGCCTCCGCTCCGCCCGCGAGGTCCTTCGCGGTCACCTCGGCCTTGTTGGTCAACGCGGCGCCGTCTTCGGTATCGCAGGGGATTACGTAGGTGAACGTCTCTGTGCTCGTACCACCTGCGCCCAGTTGTCCGACCTGGCGCGTTTGAGCGTCCCCGGTCGGCGGGGTGTCCTTCAGGACGATCGCGGTTGCTTGGCCAGTGCCGATGTTGTCCAGCTTGACCTGGTAGGTGAGGGTGTCGCCGGGCTCGGCGTCGGCCTTGTCGACGGTCTTCTTCGTGGCGATATCGGGGTCATAGAAGTTGAAGAACGAGATCTCCTGACGGATCACGGCGGCGAAGTCCAGTTCCTTCTCCACGGTGCCACCGGCGCCCGCGCAGGTGGGCGAGGACGCGGGCCAGCTGCTGCACGCCCAGCCCAGGCGGTCGGGAGACTGCGCCCGGAACCTGATCGCGGGCCAGTCGTCGTGATCCCTGAGGGTGGTCAGGCCCTTCTCGGCGTTGATGTCCACCTTCACATCGCCGGTGTCGATGATCGGGACGTTGGTGCCGGTCGTGCGGTTGTCGTTCCAGTTGAGCGGCCCGTTCCCGGCGCCCGCCCGGAGCGGACGGAATCCGCTGGCCGGGTTGGCGATGTTGTCGGTCCACCAGAACGTCCAGTCCGTGCCATCGCTGATACCCGCAGACTCGTTCAGCCCCCCTCCCAGCTCCCCTTCGTTCAGCGGGGGCAGCTTGCCGTTGGACAGGCCCAGGCGGACCGCGCCCACCTTCCAGTCGCGCAGCTGGTTGACCAGCAGCGGCGGCGGGCTGTTCGGGATGCCCGTCTGGAAGAAGTAGTTCATGAAGCTGAGGTAGTTGGGCTTGTAGTTGTCGTTGTTGTCGCCGCCGTGGCGCAGGGCCAGGGCGTGGAAGAGCTCGTGCAGGATGGTGCCGGCCTGGTCCTGATCGGTGCCGACCCTGGCGTCGGCGTCGCCCGTGCCGGGGGTGAGCACCTGGATGTCGGTGGGGTGGGCACTGGTCGTGTCGCACCGGCCGTTGTCACCGACGTGGATCTGGGTGCCGATGGTGACGTCGTCACCACTTGCCATGGTTTGCAGGGTGTCATCGCCGCCGTAGTCGCGGGTGAAGTCGGCCACGCACATGGTCCGCCACGAGCCGAGGGTGACGATGAAGTCCTTGTTGTTGTCCCGGTTGGGTTCGCAGCACTGGCCCGAGGTGCCCGGGTCGCCGAGGAGGTCGTGGGCGAAGATCCCGTAGTGGGCGTAGCGGGCCAGCTCGACAGGGAAGTTGGTGTTTCGTGCGTTCCGGTAGTCGTTGCTGTTCAGACCCATTTGCGCCTGTTCGGTGAGTTGTGCTCCTTGAAGGTAGATGAAGTCGATGCCGTCACGGTGTGTCCCCGGGTAGGGACATGGATTCGTGGCCGGCAACGGGGCAGCGTCGAGGGTGTTGCGGACCAAGGTGATCGCGCCGGGCTTGGGCTGGTGGGAGTGCCGGGTGACGGGGTTGGTGTCGGCCATGTAGTCGAGCTGCAGGATGATCGTCTTGCGGCACGGGTCGGCGCCGAGCGCGGGCAGGTCGGCGATGACGCCGCCGCTGCGGTTCCTGATGCCGGAGAGTTCGACGATGTCCGAGATGCCGTCGCCGTCGGTGTCGGGCATCTCGGCGGTGGCGGTGATGCCGATTCTGGTGATCCGGCCGTCGTTGTTCCGGGGGTAGCCGTGGTCGCCGTCGCCTTCCACGCAGGTCTCGCCCTTGGCGGTCTGCCCGTCGGACTTGACGCAGGGCGTGCCGAAGACGATGTCGTCGCCCGATAGCGCGCCGGAGCGCACGTCGTAGACCAGGTTCAGCTCCAGGTCCTGGTCCCGGGGGCTGATGTCCATCCGGTCGTCGTTGGTGTTGAGCCCGCCGTCCCAGTCCCACAGCGTGACTGTGATGTCCACGGTTGGTTTGTCGCCTGGGAGGTCTTCTTTCGTAAAGGTCCAGCCGTTGGGGGCTTCCGGCAGGCCGAAGGGTTCGAACTCGTCGTCCTCGATTCTCGGGCCGATCTCCAGGGGGCCGTCGGCGATTTGGACCTTGGGGTAGTAGTCGCCTTCGCCCACGCCGCCGCTGTCGGGATCTTCGATCTGGCGGAGATACTCGATCTTGAAGGTGAGTTTGAAGCCGGGGGTGGCCGCGGATGCGGGGGCGGCAAGGGCCGGGATAGAGGCCAGGAGCAGCGCCAGGATCGCGGCTAACGTTAAAGATGTTCTCGTTTTACGCCTGAAGCGACTGAAGCCCATGATGTCCTCCTTGAGAGCGCAGCCACAAGGAATCGTCCGCCGTGGGCGGGGCCCGGCGCCTGAGTATCCCGTACCTAAGTGGGGGGCGTTGGTGTTCGAGCGGCGTCGGATGAGCTCTGGGACTGGGTACATGCACTCATGCCCCTCTTCGTCATCGCGCCATTCGACGATGCGCACACCCTCGAACCGGAAGGCCGCCACACTGGGGCCCACCGGGCTAGGCGAGTTCAGGCATCTTCACGGATGCACGAACATGGGCACCGAGAAGAAGACGATCATCGCGATCGCCACGCAGATCAGGAACCCGACGGCCTCCCAGGCCCAGTCGAAATGCCGGTCCTTGCGGCGTCGTACCTTCTCGGGCCGGGCCCGGTACTCCGGGCGCTTCTTGGGTGCGGGCCGGGCGCGTACGGGGCGAGGAGCCAGGAGGGAGGGCTCCGGAGCAGGGGGAGCGGGGGTCGTCGAAGGCGCCTTCTTGGGCGCGGCGAGAGTGCTCGACCGAGAGGGCTCCTGCGCGACAGGAGCGCTCGAAGGGGCCTCCTGCGGCGCGGGGAGCCGGTAGATCGGCTCGGCGCGCTTGGTCGAGGCGGTCGGTTCGGCGGGGCCGGCTGAGTCGGTGGGCCTGGTGCCTCTGGAGGACTTCGAGCGAGGGCGGAACAGCGGAGCCGCCTCGCGGGCCGGCTCCTCAGCCGCCGACGGTTGCGGCAGGGGGCGGGCCGGGCCCTTGTGTACGAGGACGTCTCTGGGGGCGAGGATGTCGCCGTCCGCCGCCGACGGCCTCGGGGGAAGGAGCACGTCGCCGGTCGCGAAGGGCTCTCGGGTGTCTCTGGGTAAGATCACGTCGCCTGTGGCGAAAGGCTCCAGGCCGCCCATGTGCTCGGGGGCCAGGAAGAACGGGCGCTCGTCGGACGGCACAGAGGTCCTTCCTACGAAGGGCCGCGCGCCGTCCAGGGCTGCCAGGGGATCCCTGAGGGGGAAGTGCTCGGTGGAGGTCAGCGGATCCCTGCGAGGCCGGGCAGAGTCCAGCCCGTCGCGGAGCTTGGGCATCGGGGCCGTGGTGGCGTCGTGGTCGGGCACGCGTGACGACGAAGGGGGCGTCAGCAGCTCCGCCGGGAAGATGACCGTGCTGGTCGCCGGGTCCGCGTCCGCCAGCGGCTGGGGCCAGATCGGGGGGCTGGGCCAGCGGGGCTTCACGAACAGCGGTCCGGGGGCGGCCGTACGGGAGCCGGCGAAGTGGATGCGGAGCGCGCCCGGTGCCTGGGGCCAGGGGAGGCGGCCGAGGACGTCGCGGAGCGGGGCGACCGCCAGCGCGCCGTACACGTCGGCCACCGGCTTGGGGATGCGGACCCCCGTCGAGGCCAGCGCCGACCCCAAGGCCTGCCTGAAGCGGTGGCCGGCGCCCACCGCCAGCTCCTCGGCGGTGTCCGGCGCGACGTCGAGCACCCACGCCAGCTCCGCCTTGCTCAGCCCGGCGACCGCGCACAACACCAGCACCTCGCGCTGGTGCGGGCGCAGCTCGCGCAGGGTGCGCTCGACGAGCGCGGTGGCAGGGTCGATCAGCGGGTCCACGGCGGGCGGCGCGTAGACGATGTCCCGCCGGTGGATCTCGCGGCGGGCGAACGCGTAGAGAGCGGCGCGGGGCGGCTCCGCGGGGGAAGGGAACGCGGCGACGCTGGAGAACAGGGACACCAGGACGTCGGACGCGGAGCCGAGGTCGCCGAGCTGGTCGGCGCAGTACGCGAACAGCCCGGCGGCATGGCGGTCGTAGAGCTCTGCGATCAACTCGGCGCGTTGACGCTGATCGGTGAGCGGCTGAGACACGGGCCGGATCCTCTTGCTTTGTGGACGCTGAGGGTGAGGGAGGTGAGAGGTGCGCGTCAGGGCTTTGTGGAGGTGTGCGTCAGAAGTTCGTGGAGGTAATCATGCCAACACACCATGGTCCGGCGCACTACCAGATACGGATTTGGGGTAAATATCCAGGTCAACTGAAACGCTTCAGGAGGTACTGGGGAGGACAGGGCGGTTCAGACGGCCGTAGTCTGTGCTGTCAAGAGATCATGCGGCGGTCGTGGCAGGGGGCTGCGACCCCTGCCCCAGAAGCCTGAAGCGAGAGTTCGCGCGTGATCACATTCGACGCTGTCACCAAACGCTATCCGGACGGAACGGTCGCCGTGGACCGCCTCGACCTCGAGGCGCCCACGGGTGAGATCACCGTGCTCGTCGGCCCCTCGGGCTGCGGGAAAACGACCTCCCTCCGGATGATCAATCGTATGATCGACGCCTCGGAGGGCCAGATCCTCCTCGACGGCACGCCGGTGCAGGGCATCGACCCGCCGACGTTGCGGCGCGGCATCGGGTACGTCATCCAGCAGGCCGGACTGTTCCCGCACCGGAAGATCGTCGACAACATCGCCACCGTCCCCTACCTGCTCGGCTGGGACAGGAAGAAGGCCCGCGACAGGGCCATGGAGCTGCTCGAACGCGTCGGCCTCGACCCCGCGTTCGCCGGGCGCTACCCGTTCCAGCTCTCGGGCGGCCAGCAGCAGCGCGTGGGCGTGGCCAGGGCGTTGGCCGCGGAC
This sequence comes from Nonomuraea sp. CA-141351, assembly GCF_050944675.1. NCBI lineage: Bacteria > Bacillati > Actinomycetota > Actinomycetes > Streptosporangiales > Streptosporangiaceae > Nonomuraea > Nonomuraea sp. CA-141351. Next base: position 10,888,594 of record NZ_CP191982.1, on the reverse strand, counting down.
CCGCCCGTGCTGCTCATGGACGAGCCGTTCAGCGCGGTCGACCCGATCGTGCGCACGAGCCTGCAGGACGAGCTGCTCAGGCTCCAGTCCGAGCTGAACAAGACCATCGTCTTCGTCACCCACGACATCGACGAGGCCATCAAGCTGGGCGACCGCGTGGCGGTGCTGCGGGTGGGCGGCAGGCTGGCGCAGATCGCCGACCCCAAGACGCTGCTGTCCGACCCGGCCGACGACTTCGTGCGGGAGTTCCTCGGGCATGACAGGGGGATCAGGCGGCTGCAGTTCATCTCCACCGAGGGGTTGCGGTTGCGTACCGATCTGACTGGCGCCACGGACGAGCCGTGGCGGCTGGTCGTGGACGCGGACGGCCGGCCGACCGGGTGGGTGTCCGCGTCGCGGCCCGACGAGCTGGAGCCGTACGGGACGTTCGTGCGCGGGCGTGACTCCATGCGAACGGCGCTCGACGCGGCGCTGTTGTCGCCGTCCGGCTGTGCCGTGGCCGTGGACGAGCAGGGCAAGGTCGTCGGCGTGGCCACGAGGGAGACGCTCGACGAGGCGCTCGCGGAGGCGGCGGATGGCTGACGGTCCCCCTTCCATCTGGGAGTGGATCGGGCGTAACTGGGACACCGGCCGGGTCGACAGCATCAAGAACCTGCTCATCGACCACCTGACGATGTCTCTCGTGCCGATCCTGGTCGCGCTGGTGATCGCGCTGCCGCTCGGGCTCGCCTGCGTGCGCTGGCGCTGGCTCTACCAGCCCACCTCCGGCTTCATGAACGTCGTCTACGCGCTTCCCTCGCTCCCCGTCTTCATGCTGCTGATCTCGGTGACCGGGCTGTCGCAGACCACCGTGATCATCCCGCTGACCTTCTACGGCATGGCCGTGCTGATCCCGGCCGTCGTGGACGGGCTGGGCTCGGTGCCCGATCATGTGCGGCAGTCGGCCGTCGCGATGGGGTTCACGCCGCTGCGCAGGCTGGTCGCGGTGGAGCTCCCGATCGCCGTCCCCGTGGTGCTGGCGGGGCTGCGGGTGGTGGCGGTCTCCAGCATCAGCCTGGTCAGCGTGGGTGCGCTGATCGGGCAAGGAGGGCTCGGCGGGCTGTTCACGCGGGCGTACCAGAACCCGTTCATGCCGCCGGTGATCGTAGGGATCGTGCTGATCGTGGCGCTGGCGCTGATCGCCGACGGGCTGCTGGTGCTGGCGCAGCGGCTGCTCACTCCATGGGTACGGGCACGAAGGGGGACGGGTTCGTGAGCTGGCTGACAGCGTTCTTCGGCTGGCTGGCCGACTTCTTCGGGAGCGGCGAGAACTGGTCGGGCCCATCCGGCATCCCCATGCGCCTGCTGGAGCATCTGGAGTTCTCGGCGCTGGCGCTGGCGCTGGCCGTGCTGATCGCGGTGCCGCTGGGGCTGCTGATCGGCCACACGGGCCGCGGCGAGGTGATCGTCGTCGTCACCGCGAACCTGGCCAGAGCGCTGCCCACGCTCGGACTGCTGGTGATGTTCGTGCTGCTGCTGGGCACGGCCTCGATCTGGCCGGTGATCATCCCGCTGGTGCTGCTGTCGGTGCCGCCGATCCTGGTGAACACGTTCGAGGGCATCAAGGGGGTCGATCCCGAGCTGCGCGACGCCGCGTACGGGATGGGCCTGCGCGGGGGGCAGGTGCTCGGACGGGTGCTCGTGCCGGTCGCGCTGCCACTGATCCTGCTGGGCTGCCGGTTGTCGGCGATCCAGGTCGTGGCCACCACCACCGTCGCCGCGTACACGGGGCTCGGCGGCCTCGGAAGGTTCGTGATCGACGGTTTCGCGACGAAGGATTACGCGAGCGTCGTCGGGGGTTCAGTACTGATTGTGCTGTTCGCCCTAGTAGTGCAGGTACTGTTCACGCTCACCCAGAGAGTGACGGTATCCCCAGGGGTGAGCCGACGTCTGAAGATTCGGTAGTCTCCCCTATTACCTCCCGCTTAGAAGGGAAAATCGAAATGGGACGCAAGTACGGCATCGCTGCGGTGCTCATGTCAGCGATGCTCGGGCTGGCCGCCTGCGGTGGTGGCGGCGGTAGCACTGGAGGCAATCCGCTCGACACCTCGAGCGCGGCCCCCAGCGGTTCGGCTTCGAGCGGGGGCGGGGGCAAGGCTGTCATCGGGTCCTTCGACTTCGACGAGAGCGTGCTGCTCGGGTCCGTCTACGCCCAGGCGCTCGAGGCCAAGGGTGTGCAGGTGGAGGAGAAGCCGCGCATCGGCAGCCGCGAGGCCGTTTACGACCAGGTCAAGAGTGGTGGCCTGACGATCGTGCCCGAGTACAACGGCAACCTGCTGGCCTTCGTCGACCTGAAGAACACGGCCGCGACCACCGACGAGGTCAACGCCGCGCTGAAGGAGAAGCTGCCGGCCGAGCTGGAGATCCTCGACTCCTCGCCGGCCGAGGACAAGGACAGCCTGTCGATCAGCAAGGACACCCAGACCAAGCAGTCGCTGAACACCATGGAGGACCTGGCCAAGGTCTCCAAGACCTTCACCGTCGGCGGCCCGCCCGAGTTCAAGAAGCGGTGGGAGGCGCGGTTCAAGGAGGTCTACGGGGTCGAGTTCAAGGAGTGGAAGCCCACGGGCCCGACCACCGCTGACGCGATCAAGGACGGCACGATCCAGGTCGGCAACGTGTTCACCACCGACCCCAAGATGACGGCGAACAACCTCGTTCCGCTGCAGGACCCCAAGAACATCTTCCCCGCCCAGAACGTGACGCCGCTGATCTACAAGGCGGGCGCGAACGACACGATCAAGACCACGCTGAACGCCATCTCGGCGAAGCTGACGACGCAGTCTCTGCTGGACATGATGCAGAAGATCTCCGTCAACAAGGACGAGCCCGCCACGGTGGCCAAGGAATGGCTGACCTCCAACGGTCTCGCCTGACTCCGGTGAGGGTCCCCGTTGTCCGGGGGCCCTCACTTTCCGGTTCTGCTGGGAGTCCCCGGAGGTTCTGGTCGTGACTTCCCGGAGACTGTTTCCGTGAGTGAATTCACGGAGGCGATGGCGCAGCTGGCGGCCGGGGTGGCGGTGGTGACCGTACGCGATGGGCGCGACGACCTGGGCACCACGGTGTCCGCGCTCATGTCGGTCTCGCTGGAGCCCCCGCTCGTGCTGGTGAGCCTGGCCAGCCAGGGTTACCTCAACGAGGTCCTGCTCCGCCAGGACCGCTGGGCGGCCTCGCTCCTGTCGTCAGGCCAGGCGGCCATCGCCAGCCGCTTCGCCACAGCCGGCCGGCCCAGCGCTCGCCTGCTGCTGGCGGGCACTCCGCACCACCGGGGCGAGCACACGGACGCGCTGGTGGTGGAGGGCGGGGTGGCCGCCCTGGAGGCCGGGACCACCAAGGTGGTCCCGGCCGGCGACCACACGCTCTTCATCGCCGCCGTCCTCGCCGTCCCCTACGTCAGTCCCTCGCTGCAACCTCTGGTACGGCTCCGCGGCCGCTACCGCGCGGCAGGAACGTGATGCGTGGCTTGGTCCTCGGCGAGGCTCAGCGGATCATGTACCAGTCGGGCAGGAGAAGGGGCCCCGCTGCCGGGAGGCCGAGTTCGGCGGAGAGGCGGGCGAGCGGTCCCCACGCGTCGAGGCGGATCCGGGCCAGGGCGGCGGACTTGTCCTCGCTGGACTCGGGCCCGCGCAGCCGCTCGAGAGGGTTGAGCCGGGGGTAGGTGCGGACGGGGACGTCGTCGGCGAGGCCGGCACGCTTCCTGGCCAGGGCCAGCGCGTCCTCCAGGCCACCCAGCTCGTCCACGAGCCCGCTGGCGTGCGCGTCGGCGCCGGTCCACACGCGGCCGCGGGCCAGCTCGTGAGCGCGCTCCTTGGTGAGGTCGCGGCTCGCGGCCACCTTGCCCACGAAGTCGTCGTAGATCCGGTCGAGCCAGGCGTTCACGCGTTCCCACTGATCGGGGGAGAAGCCGCGGGAGGTGGAGAACATGCCGGCGTTGGTCCCCGCGGCGACCATTTCCGAATTTATCCCGATTTTTTCGAGCATTTCGGCAACGACCGGCTTGCCGCCGTACACGCCGATCGAGCCCGTCAGCGTGCCGGGCTGGGCCACGATCACGTCGGCGGCCATCGCGATGAAGTAGCCGCCGGACGCCGCCAGGTCGCCCATGGAGACGATCACCGGCTTGACCTTGCGGGTCAGGATCACCTCGCGCCACACCGTGTCGGAGGCCACGTACGAGCCGCCGGGGCTGTCCACCCGGAACACGACGGCCTTGACGTGCTCGTCCCGCCTGGCCGCGCGGAAGGCGGCGCTGATCGTGTCGGAGCCCATCGCCCCGCCGCCGCCGAGCGGGCTGCGCCCGCTGCGACCGGTCCTGATCATGCCGCTGCCGTGGATGAGCGCGATCCCGTCCGACATCGGGTGCGGCAGCTTCTTCACGGCCGCGCTCCTGGCGTAGCGGGACACGTACAGGAGGTGTGCCTCGTCACCCGCCGCCTGCTTGACCTCTTCGTACACCTCGTCCCTGTACGCCAGCCGGTCGACCAGCCCGGCCTCCTCCGCCTCGGCGGCGGTGAACGGGCCGCGGTCGATCAACTCGCGGACCTTGCCCGGGTCGAGCCTGCGCCCGTCGGCGATGCCCGTGATGAGGCTCTCGGTGACCGACTCCACGATGCGGCTCATGGACTCGCGGTGGGGTTCGGTCATGTGGTCCTGGGTGAAGGTGTTGACGGCGGTCTTGTACTCGTGCCGCTGGCCGGCCTCGTACCCCACTCCCAGCTTGGTCAGCGCGCCCTTGACGAAGCGCTGCTCCAGCGCCACCCCGGTCAGCCCGACGTCGCCGCTCGGCTGCAGGTAGACGCGTTCGAACGCGCTGGCCAGGTAGTACGGCACCGTGCCGCCGCCGAACTCCCCGAACGTCTCGGCGAACGCGACGGTCAGCTTGCCCGCGGCCCTGAAGTGGATCACAGCCTGGCGCAGCTCCTGCACCATGGCCAGGCCCAGCGGGTTGCTCCCGATCCTGACCACCAGCGCCTTGACCCTGGAGTCCTGCCTGGCCCGCTTGAGCCCGGACAGGACATCGGACAGGCGCGTCTTGCGCATGGACAGCACCGCGGCGAGCGGGTCCGTCGGGGGGCCCTCGGTGAGGCCCTCTGTGAGATCGAGCTCCAGCACCAGCGGGGCCGTGCGCCGCTGGCGAAGCTTGTCGACGGTTTCGAAGATCGCCTTGCCTGCGTCCATAAAAGCCACCCTAAGCGACACAATTCGGATGTGCTTGGGGATATGAAGCTTAGAGGTATACACCTTAGCTGTACAGTTCTAGGTATGCGCTCAGTAGCCAAGCCTCCCCATGTCTTCGACCGTGATCGCGAATGGGCCGGCCTGGTTCGGTTCGCCACGTCGCCCAGTCCGGACGTGCGGCTCGGCATCGTGAGCGGCAGACGACGGCAGGGCAAGACCTACCTGCTCGACGCCTTGATCAGGGAGCTCGGCGGGTTCTTCTTCGCCGCCACGGATGAGACGGAGAGCCAGGCGCTGGCCCGTTTCGGCCGGGCCCTGGCGGCGCAGACCGGAGGCACGGGCGGGCGATTCACTTTCGCTGATTGGGACGAGGCGTTGGAGCGGCTTTTCACCGTCGTCCCTGAGGGACTCATCGTGATCGACGAGTTTCCCTACCTGAGCAAGCACTCGCCCTCGCTGCCCTCGCTGATCCAGCACGCCCTTGATCCCAGGGGATACGCGAGGCAGGGGAAAGCGCGACTGCTGTTGTGCGGCTCGGCGCTGGGGGTGATGGGCCGCCTCCTGGCGGGCAACGCGCCCCTGCGCGGCCGGGCAAGTCTCGAGCTCGTGGTCAAACCTCTGAACTACCGGGCATCCGCCAAATTCTGGGGCATCGAGGATCCGCGCCTGGCGGTGCTGGTCCACTCCATCGTGGGGGGCACGCCTGCCTATCGACGGGAGTTCGTGGCCGGGGACACCCCCGAGTCGATGGAGGACTTCGACGCCTGGGTAACGCGTACGGTGCTCAATCCGGAGATCCCGCTGTACCGCGAGGCCCGCTACCTGCTGGCGGAAGAGGCTGACATTCGAGACACGGCCATTTACCACGCGGTGCTGGACGCCATCGCGTCGGGAAACGCCACACGCGGTGGCATCGCGAGTCACATCGGCCGGAAATCTACGGATATTGGGCACCCGCTCTCCGTCCTGGAGGATTCACAGCTGATTGCCCGCGAAGATGACGCGTTCAGAAAGGGCAGGTCCCTCTACCGCATCTGTGAACCGCTGATCGTTTTCTACGAGTCGGTGATGTGGCGCGAGTGGGATCGGTTGGAACGTCACCAGCCCGAGCTCGCCTGGCGCAATTCCCGTGCCACTTTCCTGTCTCAGGTGGTCGGACCGCACTTCGAAGCTCTCTGCAGGGAGTGGGCGATGTCCTCGGAAGAGGAGGTGTTCGGCGAACTGCCCGGCAAGGTGGCCGCGGGTGCGGTGGCTGACCCGCATAATCGCACGCAGATCCAGGTCGACGTGGTCGTTCTCGCGCAGGAGGAGCACGGGCGTCCGCAGCGCATCCTGTCCTTGGGGGAGGTCAAGTGGGACAAGATGATCACGCCTGCGCATGTGGAGCGGCTGCGGCGAGCGCGGGACCTGCTGTCGGTGAAGGGGTACGACACCAGGGATACCGTGCTCGCCTGCTACAGCGGGGCCGGGTTCCATGCGGACATTCCCGGGGGCGTCCGCCTCATCGGTCTCGAAGAGCTTTACGCGCGCAGCGCGCCCTAGCGTCCGCCGGCGTGCGACGCGCGGCACGTTACCCCGCCCACACCCGCTATCGCCTGGCGAGGTCTCTGTAGTCGCGTAGCGTGATGTTCTCGGCGGTCTTGCGGGCGATCTTGGAGGCCATGTTCTTCCCGGGCAGGTAAGGCATGAGCTTGTAGTACTGGTTGAGCAGCCCGGCCATGAAGCGGCTTCCCGGGACCATGAGGCTGGCGACGCCGTCGCCCATCTTCTGGCAGCCGGTCGCGTACGCACGCATCTCCTCCTCGTAGCGGGCGAACGCGACGCGGTGGTCGCCGTGCGCCGCGGCCAGCTCTCCGGCCAGGACGTACGCGCCGATCAGGGCGAGCCCCGAGCCCATGCCCGACAGGGAGGAGGGGCAGTAGGCGGCGTCGCCGACCAGGGCGACCCGGCCTCGCGACCAGGCGTCCATGTGGACCTGACCGACCGAATCGAAGTAGAAGTCGGGCGCGTGCCGCATTTCGTGCAGCAGCCGGTCGCTCTGCCAGCCGTTGCCGGTGAAGCTCTCGGCGAGAACGGCCTGCTGCCGGGCCACGTCGCGGCGGTCGAGGTCCAGCGCCGGCGAGGCGAAGTAGAAGACGGCCTTGGCCTCGGTGTTGTGGCGGGAGCTGTACCACGCGACCAGCTTGTTCGCGGTGCGGTAGGCGTGCCCGGTGTGGTCGAGCCCGAGGTGGTTGGGCGTGGTGAAGATCGCGCAGTAGAGGCCGAGGTGCTTGACGAACTGCTCCTCCGGCCCGAACGTCAGGCGGCGGGTGTTGGAGTGCAGCCCGTCGGCGCCGATCACCAGGTCGAACCTGCGGGGCGGGGTGCGTTCGAAGGTGACGGTCACGCCGTGCTCGTCCTCGGTGAGCGAGGTGATGGAGTCCCCGAAGATGTACTCGGTGTGGTCCTTGGTGGCGTCGTACAGGATGCGTCCCAGGTCGCCCCGGAGGATCTCGATGTCTCCGGCGAAGAGGTCGGCGGGCATCTTGGACTGTGGCTTGCCCGCGCTGTTGACGTACGACATGGAGCCCATGCCGGTGCGGGCGCGCTCGAGGTCGGGCAGGATGCCCATGCGGCGCAGGATCGACAGGTGCGCCTCGCCGCGGAAGTCGACGGCGTAGCCGCCGTCGCGGAGTGCGGGGGCGCGCTCCACGATCGTGGGGTTGAAGCCGTGGCGGCGGAGCCAGTAGGCGAGCGTGGGGCCGGCGACGGAGGCGCCGGAGATCAGGACGTTGATGTTCTTCATGAAGCAGAGCCTCCTCCGGAGGGCTCACCGCCCGCTCACCACGCGCTCACCGCAGGCCAGATCGGCAGGTGGCGGGGGCTCTGAACAACTGATCACCCCACCCGGGTGAAGCTCGCACGGTAGGCCGTGGGAGTGAGCCCGACGCGGCCGGCCAGGTGCTTGCGAAGGGAGTCCGCGCTGCCCAGACCGCTCTTCGCGGCGACCTGATCCATGGGCAGGTCGGTGGTCTCCAGCAGTTCCCTGGCCCGGTCGACGCGCCGGTGCAGCAGCCACTGGAGCGGGCTCAGGCCGGTCTCCGCGTGGAAGCGCCTGGTCAGCGTCCGCACGCTCACCTTGGCGTGACCGGCCAGGTCGGCCAGGGTGAGCGGTCGGTCGAGGCGCTCGAGTGCCCAGGCCCGGGTGGGGGCGAGCGAGGTGCCGCGCTCGGGAGGCAGCGGGGTCTCGATGAACTGGGCCTGGCCGCCCGGTCGTACGGGAGAGACGACTGCGAGCCGCGCGGCCGCGTTGGCCACCGCAGCCCCGTAGTCGAGCCTGATCAGATGCAGGCACAGGTCAATGGCGGCCGCGGCGCCCGCCGAGGTGAAGATGGGGCCGTCCTCGACGAACAGGACGTCGGGCCGGACATCGATCGACGGGAAGCGGGCGGCGAGGTCGCCGGCCAGCCCCCAGTGGGTGGTCGCGCGGCGCCCGTCGAGCAGGCCGGCCTGGGCCAGCACGAACGCGCCCGTACACAGTGAGGCGATCCGTGCCCCGCCGGCGGCGGCCTTCCTCAAGGCGTCGAGGACCTCCGCGGGAGCCTGCTCGCCGCCGCTGCCGACGGCGATCACCGTGTCGGCGCCCTGCATCGCCTCCAAGCTGTCCGCCACCACCACATCGGGGCCCCCAACGGTCGGCACCGGGCCGGGCCGTGCCGTACAGACGCGCACGTCGTAATGGGCGCTGTTGTTGAACACCATGAGCGGGATCGAGACATCGAAGCTCAGCACGGGGGGCACGATGACGGCGGTGACGCGGTGCATGGCCAGATCCTCCGGATGGTTGGCAATCCGGCCACTATGCTACGAGGTCGCAGGTCGGCACCGTTGTAATCATGAAATTTCATGTGATCGTGGGCCGCGGGGCCACCGCGTCGAAGACCGCTCTGCTGCTGGCCGAGGACGGCGAGCGGGTACGGATGATCAGCCGCACCGGCGGCGGGCCCGACCACCCGCTCGTCGAGAAGGTCGCCGCGGACGCGACCGACGCCGATCGGCTCACCGAGCTCGCTGAGGGCGCGGACACGCTGTTCACCACCGCCGCGCCGCCGTACCACGCCTGGCCCGAGCAGTTCCCGATCCTGACGACGTCGCTGCTCACCGCGGTGAAACGGACGGGCGTCGCCTACGTGATGCTCGGCAACCTGTACGCCTACGGGCCGGTGGACGGGCCGATCACGCCCGGTTTCCCGCTGGCCGCGACCGGGCGCAAGGGGCGAGTCAGGGCGCGGGCATGGGAGGAGGCCGCCGCCTCGGGAGTGAAGGTCACCGAGGTGCGGGCCGGCCAGTTCTACGGCGCCGGCGCCTTCTCGGTGTTCAGCCTCATGGTTCAGGGGCCCGTGCTGGAAGGCAGGCTCGCCCTGGTGCCGCAGGAGCTCGACGTGCCGCACAGCTACTCGGGGATCGGCGACGCCGCACGCACGCTGGTGGCCGCGAGCCGCAACGAGCAGGCGTACGGCCGGGCCTGGCACGTACCCACCTCGACCCTGTCGGTGCGCGAACTGGCCGGGCGGCTCGCGGGGCTCGCGGGGGCGCCGGAGCCGCGGATGGAGAAGATGACGGAACGCGACCTGACCCTGCTCGCGTTCACCGAGCCGTTCTGGGCGGAAATGCACGAAGTGATCACCAAGCCCGGCCACCCGTTCGTCATCGACTTCTCCGAGACCGAGAAGATCCTCGGCGTGAGCGCCACTTCGGTCGACGACGTGCTCCGGGAAGTGATCTAGCGGTCCAGGGGCAACGGGCGGGTCAACTGCCCGTTGCCCCGTTTGGGCCTAGCGGCTGTGCAAGGCCGCGTACACGTTGATGCGAGGCGTCGTGACCTCCGCACCCGCGCTCGTGTACGTGATCGGCTTGCCCGTGCGCTTCAACAGGTCGACCAGCTGGTCCACCCCCGCGTGGCGCTGCTTCTGGCGGAGCAGGGCCAGGGCGCCCGTCACGTGCGGGGTGGCCATCGAGGTGCCGCTCAGCGTCGCGTACGTGTTCCCCGCGATCGCCGCCTTGATCGTCACCCCGGGCGCGAAGACGTCCAGCAGCGCCCCCCGGTTCGAGAACGCGGCCACCGCGTCCTGCTTGTCCGTGGCGCCCACGGCGACCGTGTTCGAGACGCACGCGGGCCACGACACCGCCGTGTCCCAGCCGTTGTTGCCCGACGCGACCACCGTGGCGGTGCCCTTGGCGAGGAGCTTGTCGACCTCGGCCTTGAAGTCGGCCCCGTCGCCCTCGTCGCAGGCCTCGGTGTACTGGCCGCCGCCCAGGCTCAGGTTCACGGAGGCGATGTCGTACTGGTCGGCCACCAGGTCCGCGTACGCCATGCCGGTCAGGACCGACGAGTCGTACGCCAGGATGCAGACCGGGCGGCCGGCGCAGTACGGGGAGTTGTCGAAGCGGCTGAACACCTGCACCGGGACGATCCTGGCCTTGGGCGCCACGCCGTCGGCCGGGAAGTCAGCGGTGGCCTGGCCGGCCGTGATGCCCGCGACGTGCGTGCCGTGGTAGCACAGGCCGTACTGCGGCTGCGGGGCGCCCGTCATGCACGCGGCCGTCTCGGCGTCGGCCGCGCCGTCACCGATCTGGAACTGGCTGCCGTTCGGGCACAGCGGCGTGGAGTTGTCGTCCGGGTCGGTGGCCGAGAAGCAGGCCTGGGCGACGATGCGGTTGCCGAAGGCCGGGTGGTCGTTGTCGATGCCGGAGTCCAGGATCGCGACGGCCGTGCCCTTGCCCGTGAAGCCCTGCCGGTGGGCCCGGTCCGCACCAATCAGCGGGATGCTCTCCACCAGCGAGGGCTCGTTGAGCCTGTCCTTGCGGATGGAGACGACGTCCGACTGCTCGGCGATCTTCTCGAGCTCCGCGCGGCTGCCCCGGTAGACGAAGAAGTCCAGCTTGCCGGCCACCTCGGCAGGCGGCTCCGCGTAGACGTTTCTCCTGTCCCGCTTGACCTCCTCCGCGCTGGCCTGCGCGGACCGCACCTGGGCCGGCTGCCGCACGCGGACGATGGCGCGGTGCTCCCCAGTGGCGGTGATCGCGGGGTCGATCTTGGATTCGGGGTCGGCGAGGGCGGGTGTGGCGACCAGCGCGGCCGAGGCGGCGGCTAACGCGATGGCGCCGGCCAGCAGAGACGAGAGTCTCAACTGTTCCTCCGGGGGGATCGGGGGCGTTTGTTGCAGAAGTGTAGTTAAGAGGACAACTGATGTCAGAGCATCACGCGTGGGCGGCCGCGGTCGCTTGCTCCGCGTCGATCCTGGCCGTGGTCACGGAGGTGCCCGCGGCGGAGTACCGGATCGCCGCGCCCGTCCCCTTCAGCCGCTCCAGGCTCTGCGCCACCGTGAAGTCCGGGTACGCCTGCTTCATCAGCGCGAACATGCCCGCCACGTGCGGCGCGGCCATCGACGTGCCGCTCTGCTCCCGGTACGTGTCGTCGGGCACCGAGGACGTGATGCCCACGCCCGGCGCGAACAGGTCCAGCAGCGGCCCCCGGTTGGTGAAGCCGGCCAGGTGGTCGTGGTCGTCGGTGGCGCCCACCGCGACGGCGCTGGAGACGCAGGCGGGGGCGGCGACGCCGTTCGTGAAGCCGTTGTTGCCCGCCGCCACCACGGGCGCCACGCCCAGGCTCACCAGCGTGTCGAACTCGGGCTTGACCGCGGCGCCGGTCCCGTCCGCGTCACACGCCTGGCTGAACGGGCCACCGCCACCGAGGCTCATGTTCACCGCGGCGACGTTGTGGGCCCTGACCACCCGCGCGACGTACTCGAGCGCCAGCTTCTGGTCGGACACGTAGCTGAGGAAGCACGGCGGGGGAGTGCGGCCGACGACGCAGATCGCCGGGTTGTTCACGCGGCTGAAGACCTGGATCGGCAGGATGCCCGCCTCGGGGGCGACGCCGTTGGCGGGCGCGCCCGTGGTCATCCGGCCGGCGGCGATGCCGGCCACGTGCGTGCCGTGGGAGCAGGCATTCACCCCCTCGACGATGCACTGGGCCGTCTCGGCGTCGGCCGCGCCGGGGCCGGTCTGAGCGGGCTCGTTGTTCGGGCAGAGCGAGACGGTGCCGTCGCGTGCGTCGGAGGAGGAGAAGCACGCCTCGTCCACGATCCGGCCGGTGAGGAATGGATGGTCCCGGTCGATCCCCGTGTCCAGAATGGCGACCGTCGTGCCCTTGCCGGTCCAGCCCGCCTGGTTCGCCCGGTCCGAGTGGATGACGGCGGTGCTGGTGTCGAGGGCGGGCATGCTCAGCTCGTCCTTGTAGACGGCCTGGACCCGGTCGTCCTTCTCTAGCCTCGCGAGCGTCGCGCTGTCCACCTCGGCGACGAAGAAGTGCGGTGACGACGCGGCCTCCAGGACCCGGCTGCTCCCGGAGGCCTGCTCGATGTCCTTCGCGACGGCTTCGACGCTCTCTCCCGGCTTGAGCTGGATGATGGAGCGCACCCTGGACTTCGCCCGGACCTCCGCGACGAGCGCGGGGCTGATGATCGGCCCGTTGCCGCCCGCGGAGCCGGGCCGTGGCCCCGGGGTCGCGGTGCCGCCGGGGGCGCCCGGCCGGGTCGCCGGCACGCCGGTGTCGGCCAGGAGGGTCGGGGCCGCGCAGAGCAGGGCAGATGCCGCGGCCAGCGCCAGGGCGCCGGCCGGCAGAGATCGTAGCTTCACTTGTTCCTCCGGGCTCCCGGCTGGCGTACAGCCGCATACTTGCCCACCTGCGACAACCGTGATGTCAGTGGCGCATGTGACCGAGAGAAACGTTGGAAGCGTTTTTGCTCTCATGCGGGCTCAGGGCCCGCTACTTAACGTTTTTCGCCGCCTTCCTCAGTGTCGCCGCGGACGACTTGCTGCTCAGCCGCACCTTCTCGGCGGCGGTCAGCTTCGTGGTGCCGTTCGTGCCGTATGCCCAGTTCAGCCAGGCCGTGAGCAGCGCGCTGTCCAGCTTGGCCTTGCTGGTCTTGGTGTTCTTCAGCACCCGGTACGCCTTGCCGAGCGAGGAGGCCTTCGTCACCTCGGGGAACACCTTGCTCGACTTGCTGATCAGCTTCAGGTAGCAGGTGAGCGTGGCGTCCGGGATCGTGCCGCTGCTGCGGTGGATCTCCACGGCCCACTTCGCGGCCGACAGCTTCGTCGCGGACGTGCCCCGTGTGCAGACCTGCGCGGCGGTCTTCGGGGTCGGCGTGATCGTCACGGTGACGGTGACCGTGGGCAGCGGGACCGGCGAGGTGGAGGGCGTGGGCTCGGGTGCCTGGTCTCCCGGGTCGTCGGGCTCGGGGCTGGGGCCGCTGCTGTCCGACGGGTCCGGCTCGGGAGCGGGGTCCTCGGCCGGTGAGGACTGCGTGATGGTCGGCTGCGGCGACGCCCCGGCCAGCGCCGCCGCCAGGTCCAGGCGCGGCGTGGTGACCTGCGCGCCGTTGGCCTCGTACACGTACGGTCTGCCGGTGGTCTTCAGCGTGTTGATCAGCTCGGTCATCGGCGTGCCCGGCGAGTTCGCCTTCATCAGCGCCAGCGCGCCGGCCACGTGCGGGCTCGCCATCGAGGTGCCGCTGAACACGGCCGTCTGGTTGTCCGGGATGGACGACTCGATCTCCACGCCCGGCGCGAACAGGTCCACGATCGCCCCGCGGTTGGAGAAGTCCGCGATGACGTCGTTGTTGTCGTTCGCCCCGACGGCCACCGCGGAGGAGATGCAGGCCGGGTACGACGCTCCTTCGAAGTACTCGTTCCCCGCGGCCACCACGGTCGCGATGCCCTTGGCCAGCAGAGTGTCGATCTTCTGCTTGAAGATCACGCCTTCCTCAGTGGCGTCGCAGTCGGTCTCGGAGAGCTCACCGCCCAGGCTGAGGTTCACCGCGGCGATCGGCCGGTTCAGGGTCGCCACGTAGTCCATGGCCTGCCGCAGCGACGACTCGAACGCCAGCAGGCACGAGGGCTCGCCGCAGACGCCCTCGTCGTCGACCCGGCTGAACACCTGCACGGCCACGATGTTCGCGCCCGGCGCCACCCCTCCGGTGCCGGCCGCGATGCCCGCGACGTGGCTGCCGTGCTCGCACAGGTTCACGCCGTCCGCCAGGCACTTCGCCGTCGTGGCGTCCGCCGAGCCCGAGCCCGTCTGCGACGTCTGACCGTTCGGGCAGAGCGACTCGACGCCGGTCTCCACGGCGGAGAAGCAGGCCTCGTCCACGACCCTGTTCCCGAACCACGGGTGGTCCCGGTCGATGCCGGTGTCCAGCACGGCAACCGCCTGCCCGGCCCCGGTGTAGCCCTTGGCGTGCGCCTGGTCGGCGCCGATCAGCTTGAGGTTGGGGCCGACGTCCACCGGCGAGTACGTCCTGTCCCGGTGGATGGACGTGACCCGCGGGTCCTCGGCCAGCTTGGCCAGCTCATCCGCGGTGCCCTCCACGACCATGAACGACTGGCTCTGCGGCTGGAGCACGACATCCACGCTCTCGGCCGCCGCCTGGGTCGCCACGGGCGCGTTCTGCCCGGGGTCGGACAGTTCGACGATGGCGCGTACGGCTCCGCCGTCGACGCCTAACCCCTCCTCCACCTTTGCTTCGCTTGGCGAAGCGCTGGGGGTGGGAGTCGGGTCCTCAGCGTAGGCCGGACCAGACAACGGCAGCAGGGCCAGCGCGATCGTGCTCACGATCAGGGGGCGAAGTCGCACGCGTCCTCCGAGGGGGATGATCTCGGAGTTTATGGTGATTTACCGGACAGGCACAGACCTTATGGCCGGTTTCTCACCGAACTCTCAGCGCGCGCACCTCAAACGTTCAGGGTGTCCCCTTCGTGTGTGAGCCACACCGCGCCGAGCGGCGGCACCCGTAGGGTGGTCGAATGCGGCAGCCCATGCCACGGCTCGCCGTCGGCATCGACCCCGCCCAGGTTGCCCACGCCGCTGCCCCAGTAGTCGTAGGCGTCGGTATTGACCACCTCCGACCATTGACCCGCGTACGGGAGCCCGAGCCGGTAGTTCTCGTGCGCCGAGCCGCTGAAGTTGACCACGCACGCCACCGCTGACCCGTCGTTCGCGTAGCGGAGGAACGAGAACGTGTTACCTGAGGCGTCGTCGGCGTCGATCCACCGGAACCCCTCGGGCCTGGAGTCCTGCTCCCACAGCGCGGGGGTCTCGCGGTAGATCCTGTTCAGGTCGCGCACCATCCGCTGCACGCCCTGGTGCCCGTCGAACTCCAGCACCCACCAGTCCAGCCCGCGCTCCTCCGACCACTCGGACCCCTGGCCGAACTCACCGCCCATGAACAGCAGCTGCTTGCCCGGATGCGCCCACATGAACGCCAGCAACGCGCGCAGCTGCGCGAATCGCTGCCACTCGTCGCCCGGCATCTTGCCGAGCAGCGACCCCTTGCCGTGCACGACCTCGTCGTGGGACAGGGGCAGCATGTAGTTCTCGGAGTACGCGTACAGCAGCGAGAACGTCATCTGATGGTGGTGGTACTGGCGGAAGATCGGCTCGTGGCGCAGGTATTCGAGCGTGTCGTGCATCCAGCCCATGTTCCACTTGAACCCGAACCCGAGCCCGCCCAGGTGCACCGGACGCGAGACCCCTGGCCAGGCCGTCGACTCCTCGGCGACGGTCGAGATGCCGGGCACCTCGCGGTAGGCGACGGAGTTCATCTCCTTGAGGAACTCGACCGCGTCGAGGTTCTCCCTGCCGCCGTAGACGTTCGGCGTCCACTCGCCCTCGCGCCGCGAGTAGTCGAGGTAGAGCATCGAGGCCACCGCGTCCACCCGCAGCCCGTCGATGTGGAACTCCTTCAGCCAGTAGAGCGCGTTGGCCACCAGGAAGTTGCGCACCTCCCTGCGGCCGAAGTCGAACACGTACGTGCCCCAGTCGGGGTGCTCGCCCCTGGCCGGGTCGGCGTGCTCGTAGAGCGGGGTGCCGTCGAAGCGCGCCAGCGCCCAGTCGTCCATCGGGAAGTGCGCGGGCACCCAGTCCAGCAGCACGCCGATGCCGCGCTGGTGCATCAGGTCCACGAAGTGGCGGAACTCGTCGGGCGTGCCGAACCTGGCCGTCGGCGCGTAGTAGGACGTCACCTGGTAGCCCCACGACCCGCCGAACGGGTGCTCGGCCACGGGCAGCAGCTCCACGTGCGTGAACCCCATGTCGGCCACGTACGAGGAGAGCTGCTCGGCCAGCTCCACGTACGACAGCCCGGGCCGCCACGACCCCAGGTGCACCTCGTAGACGCTCATCGGCCCTTCCTGGGGGTGCCGCTCGCGCTGGTCGGCGAGCCAGGCGTCGTCCCCCCAGGCGTAGGCCGGCTTGTCGACCACGGACGCCGTCATAGGCGGCACCTCGGTGCGCCTGGCCATCGGGTCGGCCTTGTCGCGCCACACGCCGTCCGCGCCCAGGATCTGGAACTTGTACCGTTCGCCCGCCTCGATCCCGGGGATGAACAGCTCCCACACCCCGGAGCGGCCCAGCGACCGCATCGGGTAGGCGGTGCCGTCCCAGTGGTTGAAGTCGCCGACGACCCGGATGCCCCGCGCATTGGGCGCCCAGACGGCGAAGGACGTGCCCTCGACGTCCTCGTGCTTCATCACGCGGGCGCCGAGCGCCTCCCACAGCCGCTCGTGCCGCCCCTCGCCGATGAGATGCAGATCCACCTCGCCGAGTGTGGGCCAGTGCCGGTACGGGTCACGGACCTCGTACGCGTCGCTGCCGGCGTACTTGACGCTCAGCGTGTAGCCGGGCACCTTGTCGAGACCCGGCACCGTGACCTCGAACACCCCGTGGGCCTGGTGTTTCATGTCGTGGGCCGTACCGTCCTCCAGCACCACCCGCACCCGCTCGGCCAGCGGGCGCAGGGTACGGAAGATCACTCCGCCGGACGCGGGGTGCGCTCCCAGCACGGAGTGCGGGTCGTGGTGTGCCCCTCCCGCGAGGCGGTCGAGCTCTGTCCTCATCGGCATGCTCCCAACCTTGCCCTACGATGACCGTCCATCCCAGGCACTGCCCGCTTTCACCGAGACAATCACCGAAAGTGCGAAATCGTGGGTTTAATCTGGTGCCGCGCCGCCCATGCACCCACCGCCTGCCGCACTGTCGGTCGAGCGCGAACCGGTGAATCCCTCCAGAAAGGTCCCCGCCATGTATCCGCCACCCCCCGCTTACGGGTATGCGCCACCGCCCCCGCCGTTACGCCCGGTCCGCGGCCTCGCGATCTTCGCAGTGGTGGCGCTCGTCTGCGACTCGGTCATCGGCGTCGCCGCCGCGGTCATCGACCTCTGGTACGCGGACCTCGTCGACCGCCTGATCGTCGACCCCGACTCCGTGCCGGAATCGGAGATCGCCGCGGGCGACTCCATCTACGGGCTGTCCGGCATCGTGGAGACCGTCACGTACGTCGTCGCGATCGTGGCATTCCTGGTCTGGCTGTTCGGGGTCAGGGCGAACGCCGAGATCCTCGCGCCTGACGGGCACAGGCGCGCCAAACCCTGGCTGATCTTCGGCTGGGTCATCCCGATCATCTCGTTCTGGTTCCCGAAGCAGATCGTGGACGACATCTGGGATGCCACGCATCCGACTCCGTCGCCGCCGAAGGGCCTCTTCAACGCCTGGTGGGCGGCCTGGCTGGCAGGCAGTCTGCTCTCCAACGCAGGCTCGCGTCTGCTGTTCAACGCCGAGGAGCCGGATCAGATCGCCGCGGCGGCGCGGTTCGACGTGGTGTGCATCGGGCTGATGCTCGTGGCGGCCGTGCTGGCGATCTTCGTCATCCGGCGCATCACCGACGTCCAAGAAGAGCGCCGCTCGGCGGCCGGCGTTGCACCCGGCTTTCCCGGGGCGTATCCGGCGTACTAGCCGCACTCGGCCAGGTGGTTGTCCAGCGGCAGGGTCGCGCCCCGGGACTTGGCCGCTTCGGCCGCCTCCCGGCCCAGCGCGATCCCGGGATCACCGGCCACGTCCCTGACCCGGTCCAGCCCCTTGCGCGGCAGCGACTCGGCCTCGTCGAGACGGCCCCGCTGCCGGGCCACGAGCGCGAGACCTAGCCCGGCTGCTTGATGCTCTCGATGATTCGGGCGAAGCCTTCCGATCCGTGGCCTGCATCGATCTGGCGTTGGATGAGCCGTTGGACCATGGCGACCACCTCGGTGCTGATGCCCTGGGCGGAACTGGCGGCCAGGAGGTCACTGAGGTTGGAGAACTCGAGGCTCTGTTGCCCTTCGACGGTGTAGTCCCCACCGTCGATGACTGCGGCGAACCCTTGGAAGGCGCCGGTCATGGCGGTCAGCCAAGGTGTGGCCATAGCAGCGAACTCGCCCGCCGTCACACCGGCGGGCGCAACCATGGCGGTGCCGTGCAGGAATCCGGCGAACATGACGTACATGCCCGCAAGTAGGGCGAGGTCGTACAGGGACGCCAACCCGGCATCCTCGCCGAAGTAGGTGGAGGTTCCCCACAGATTGAGCAGCGGCTTGTAGTGGTTGAAGACATCGGCCGATCCGCTGTAGAGGATCGATGCCTCGGGCCGGCCGATCATGTGCGGTACGGCCATGATGCCGCCGTCCAGATACGCGACCCCGGCATGGGCGGCCCAGGCGGCCAACTCCCGTGACTGAGCCGGTGACGTCGTGGTTACGTTGATCAAGGTTCGTCCGGCCAGCTCATTGGAGAGCGGATCGAGCACCTCACGGACCGACGCGTGGTCCAGCAGGCATACGATCACCAGCCGGCCGGCCCGGACCGCGTCGCCGGCCGTCGCAGCGACCTTGGCGCCCTGCGCAACGAGGTCGTCCGCCTTCCCCGGTGAGCGGTTCCAGACGGTGGTCGCGTATCCGGTCTTCACCAGGGCGCCTGCGAGGGCGCCACCCATCGCCCCCAGCCCGAGAACGCTCACCTGGACGCTGTCGTTGGTTGTCATTTTTGGGCTCCCCCTCGTGTTCATCGATCGGCTGAATCCTCTCGGCTACTGGCATACTTGACCAGTACGGACAAAATAGTTGGGTACTAACTTGTGGGTAAGTACGTCTTGGAGGGGTCGTATGGCGACATCAGCACGACGTGGTCCCTACTTCTGCGGCATCGACGCGGCGATGGACGTAGTCGCCGGCAAGTGGAAGTCGCTGATCCTGTGGGAGCTGCACCACTACGGGACCCGCCGGTTCGCCGAGCTCCGACGCGGTCTGCCGGGCGTCAGCGAGAAGATGTTGATTCAACATCTACGGGAGATGGAAGAAGACGGGCTCGTGCATCGTGAGGTGTACCGCGAGGTACCACCGAAGGTCGAGTACTCCCTGACGGAGCACGGCGTCTCACTCAACGCTGCCCTGGCCCCCTTGGGAAAATGGGGCACCGAACGCATGCGGCGGATCGGGGCCGAAAAGGTCTCCGTCAACGTTGCCGCGTCAGTGCGGCGATAGCGCCTCCGGTCCCAGGGCCGCCCGCACCGCGGCCGTGATCCGGTCGACGTCGCACCCGTTCCGCGGCGGGGAGCGTCGAGGAGCTCTAGCGGGGGCGGAACGCGGCCAGGGGGATCGATATCCAGGCGGGCCGGTTGCGGGCCTCGTACACGACCTCGTACACCGCCTTGGACAGCTCGAACGCCCGCAGCAGCGCCGCGTCCCCTCGCGTGATCACGCCGCCGCCCTCCACGTATCCCTCGAGGAACGCGGCGCGGTTCCGGTCGGCCCACTCCTCGGCCCGGGGCTCCAGATGCTCGGCCTGGGTGTGGCCGGCCAGCAGGTGCCTGGCCGCGTAGTCGAACGAGCGCAGCATCCCCGCCACGTCGCGCAGCGGCGAGTACAGCGCCCTGCGTTCGGCCAGCGGCTGCCCCGGCTCGCCCTCGAAGTCCAGCACCACCCAGTCCGTCGGCGTACGCATGACCTGGCCCAGGTGGTAGTCCCCGTGAATCCGCTGCACGGGGATCTCGTGGGTGAGCAGCTCCACCTGGTGGTACGCCTCCTCGATAACGCTCACATGCGGGCGCAGCTCAGGCACCTCCGCCACCGCCCGCCCCAGCTTGCGTCTGAAGGTCTCGGCCATCCGCTTGACCTCGTGCGACTCGATGACGTCGGTGGGGAAGGCCTCGGCCAGTTCGTGGTGCACCCGCGCGGAGGCGACGCCGAGGCGCAGCGATTCGGCCGCGAAGTCCCCGCCCGCCTCGGCCGCCGGCAGCTCGGGCAGCGACGCGTACAGGTCGCGGACGCTGGTCAGGGCGAGGTCCCAGCCGTCGTTCGCGATGGACAGGTACTCCTGCATGATCGCGAGCGTGGTGTCCGTGCCGTCGAGGTCCGTCTCGATCCACCCGTACGGCTGCGCGATGTGCGGCGCGCCCCTGGCGGCCAGCGCGGTAATGATCTCCAGCTCCGGGTTGACGCCGGGGATGAGGCGGCGGAAGAGCTTGCAGATGTACAGGTCCCCGTACACGAGCGAGGTGTTGGACTGCTCGGCCCCCAGCACGAGGCTGCGCTGGGAGGTGTCGATGGTGATGCCGGGGACGCGGCGCATGCGCAGGCCGTTGTCGGTCTCGTCGCGGGCCATGCCCTCGAGGAGCCAGCTCGTGCGCTCGGGGTCGTGGACGGCGTCGTACAGGTAGACGTTGCCCAGCATGCCGATGAGCGCGTGCGTCAGGCGGTCGGGAAGCTCGGTTCGTTCGCCGAGCAGGATCTGGTAGCGGTCGCGCGAGCCGTCCTGCCATACGGCGACGACCAGGTGTCTGAGTCCGGGCGTCAGCTCGACGTCCGATTCGATCGACAGCGCGTCGATCGGGCGCCCCTTGCCGCCGAACCAACGCTGGTGTCCGATCCATGCGGCAAGGAGCTCATCAAGCACGTCCTACTCCTCCTGGATGACGGCCGGCGGGAGTGTGAACCAGTAGAACCCATGCCCAGGAAGCGTCAAAAGATACGGAAGTTCGCCAATTGCCGGGAATGGGACCCCGCCCATCGTCTCCACGGGAGAGACTCCGACGAATCTCCGCAGGTCGAGCTCGACCGGTTGCGGGAAGCGTGACAGGTTGTTCACGCAGAGCATCCGATCGTCCCCCAGCTCTCTGACGAACGCGAGCACGCTGGGGTTGGAGGAGTTGAGCTCCGCGTAGCCGCCCAGCCCGAACACCGGGTGCCGCTTGCGGATCTCGATCATGCGCTTGGTCCAGTGCAGCAGCGAACCGGCGTTCTTCTGCTGGGCCTCGACGTTGAGGCCCTGGTAGCCGTAGATCGGGTCCATGATGACCGGCAGGTAGAGCCGGCCGGGGTCGGTGTCGGAGAAACCGGCGTTGCGGTCGGGGTCCCACTGCATGGGCGTGCGCACGCCGTCGCGGTCGCCGAGCCAGATGTTGTCGCCCATGCCGATCTCGTCGCCGTAGTAGAGCACCGGGGAGCCGGGCAGCGACAGGAGCAGCGCGGTGAACAGCTCGATCTGGTTGCGGTCGTTCTCCAGCAGGGGCGCCAGGCGGCGGCGGATGCCGACGTTCGCCCGCATGCGCGGATCCTTGGCGTATTCGGTGTACATGTAGTCGCGTTCCTCGTCCGTGACCATCTCGAGCGTCAGCTCGTCGTGGTTACGGAGGAAGATTCCCCACTGGCAGTGTTCCGGAATTTTCGGCGTTTGCGCCAAAATTTCGGAAATGGGGTAGCGAGACTCCCGGCGTACTGCCATGAAAATGCGGGGCATGAGCGGGAAATGGAATGCCATGTGGCATTCGTCCCCGCCACCCACCGGATCGCCGAAGTACTCCACCACGTCCGACGGCCACTGGTTGGCCTCGGCGAGCAGCACCCGGTCGGGGTAGATCCGGTCCACCTCGGCCCTGACCCGCTTGAGGTACTGGTGGGTCCTCGGCAGGTTCTCGCAGTTGGTGCCCTCCTCCTCGAAGAGGTACGGCACCGCGTCCAGCCGGAACCCGTCGATGCCCAGGTCCAGCCAGAAGCGCAGGACCTCCAGCATGGCCTCCTGCACGTCCGGGTTCTCGTAGTTGAGGTCCGGCTGGTGGTGGAAGAAGCGGTGCCAGTAGTACTGGCCGCGCACCGGGTCGTAGGTCCAGTTGGACGTCTCGGTGTCGATGAAGATGATCCGGGCGTCCTGATATTTCTCATCGGTGTCGGACCACACGTAGAAGTCGCCGAACGGCCCCTCGGGGTCGTGACGGGACGCCTGGAACCACGGGTGGGCGTCGCTGGTGTGGTTCATGACGAGGTCGGCTATGACGCGCATGCCGCGTTTGTGCGCCTCGTCCACCAGCTTCACGAAGTCTCCCAGATCCCCGAACTCGGGCAGGATCTTCATGAAGTCCGCGATGTCGTATCCGCCGTCACGCAGCGGCGACTCGTACAGCGGCAGCAGCCAGAGGCAGTCGACCCCGAGCCACTGGAGATAGTCGAGCTTGCTGATGAGCCCTTTGATGTCGCCGGTCCCGTCGCCGTTGGAGTCGGCGAATCCTCGGATCAGGACCTCGTAGAAAACCGCGTGCTTGTACCAGTACGGGTCGCGCGGCTTTTCCTCGTCGAAGGTGTTGGGAATGGGTGTGGTGGAGCTCATGAGCCACCCCACGAGGGGCTCATGACGGAGGCGCTTTCACACACGTTGAAGACTCCCCGCTGAATTCAGTTCTACCGTGGCGCGGCTCGTACGGTGAGAATATGGGCAGGCTGGATATGGGGGTCGAGGCGTACATAGTTGCTCTGCCGCCAGCGGTACGACTCTCCCGACAACTCGTCGTCGACGACGAACTCGGCGTTCCAGTCGAGTCCGATGGCTGGTAGGTCAAGGTCAACAGTCGCCTCGTGGGTGTGGTGCGGGTCCAGGTTGATGACCGCCAGAACCACGTCGCCGAGCCCGTGCCTTCGTGTGGCCGGGTCATAGGCGCCGGGAAGCCGCTTGGAGAAGCAGACGATGTCCCCTTGGTCGACCCTGTGGAACCGTAGATTACGCAATTCCTGCAGTGCCGGATGCGCTCTTCGGAACAAATTCAGGTGGGTTATGAAGGGGCCCAGGCTCCATCCCTCACGTTCGGCCGTAACCCAATCACGAGGTTTGTACTGATATTTCTCGCTATCTAGGTATTCCTCGCTGCCGGGACGTACCGGGATGTTCTCTATGAGCTCGTACCCGGAGTAAACCCCCCAGGAGGGCGAGCCGAGCGCGGCCAGCACCGCCCTGATCTTGAAGCCGGGGACGCCGCCGTGCTGCAGGTACTCGTGCAGGATGTCCGGCGTGTTCACGAACAGGTTCGGCCGCAGGTAGGCGGAGGTCTCATGGGAGAGCTCCATGAGGTACGTCTCCACCTCCACCTTCGTGTTCCGCCACGTGAAGTACGTGTATGACTGGTGGAAGCCCACCTTGGCCAGCGCACGGAGCATCGGCGGCCGGGTGAACGCCTCGGAGAGGAAGATCACATCGGGGTCGGTCGTGTGGATGTCCGCCAGCAGCCGCTCCCAGAACCCGACCGGCTTCGTGTGCGGGTTGTCCACCCGGAAGATCCGCACGCCGTGGTGCATCCAGTGCAGCAGCACCCGCTTGACCTCGGCGTAGATGCCCTCGGGATCCTTGTCGAAGTTGATCGGGTAGATGTCCTGGTACTTCTTCGGCGGGTTCTCGGCGTACGCGATGGAGCCGTCCGCCCTGATCGTGAACCACTCGGGGTGTTCCTTCACCCACGGGTGGTCGGGCGAGCACTGGAGCGCGAAGTCGAGCGCGATCTCCATGCCCAGCTCTCTGGTGCGCCCCACGAACTCGTCGAAGTCCTCGATCGTGCCCAGGTCGGGATGTACGGCGTCGTGGCCGCCGTCCTCGGAGCCGATGGCCCAGGGCGAGCCCGGCTCGTCGGGCTCAGGGCTGAGCGTGTTGTTGCGGCCCTTGCGGAACGTCGTGCCGATCGGGTGGATGGGCGGCAGGTAGACGACGTCGAAGCCCATCTTGGCGATGGCGGGGAGCCGTTTGGCAGCGGTCTGGAAATTTCCGGACTTGGAGATGCCTAGCTCGCTGACGACCGCGCCTTCCGACCTGGGGAAGAACTCGTACCACGAGCCGTACAGCGCCCTGCGCCGGTCCACCCTGATCTTGTGGGACTTGGACCTGGTCACCAGCTCCCGGAACGGATGCGACTCCAGCAGCGCGGCCGTCTCCGGAAGCTGCGCGATCGAGAGCCGGGCCCTGGGGTCCAGTTCCTCGTCACGCAGCGTGGCGGAGACCGACAGCAGAGCCGCCCGGTGCCCGCAGGCGCTGTCGCCGTTCTGGTTCGTGGCGCCGTTCTTGGGCGTGCCGTTCGGGCAGTCGGTCGCCCGCACGGCCTTGGCGGCCCGCTCGAAGAGCCGGGCGCCTTCCTCGCACATGAGGTCGACGTCCATGCCGCGCGGGATCTTGATCTCGGCGTCGTGCAGCCACGTGGCGATCGGGTCGCTCCACGCCTCCACCCGGAACAGCCAGTCACCCTCCGCGGGCAGGCACACATCCACGCCCCAGCGGTCGGTGCCCGGGGCGAGCTCGCGCATTCGTCTCAGACGTCCACGCTGCCCATCCGGCGAGGTGAGCACCACGCCCGCGGCCACGGCGTCATGGCCCTCTCTGAAGACGGTCGCCGAGACCTGGAAGGTCTCGCCGGCGACCGCCTTGGCGGGCCACTGCCCGCAGTCGACGACGGGGGAGATGTCCGTGATGGGAATTCGTCCGATCATCGCATTCAAGGGTTTGCGGCGGCGCGCTCGGTGCCACCGGAGGCTTTCCGTGTAGGTGCGGACTGTGCATCCTCTGGTGGGTCGCTGCCGCGTCCCGCCATAGGAACGATCCTTGCATGTAAATTGTGGACAGCAGTGGATAGACCTCCCGAGTGTGCCCGCGGGAGAGCCAACAATGAGGAAAGTTGCCCCAATAGTCCCTCTTCATGCCTTGTCCCGGAAGGGGTTTGAACGGTCTTGATGAGGGTGAAGGACTCAGAGGTCCCTCCTAGCCCGTAGGGTGCAGAAACGTGAGAGCTATCCGCCGGTTTACCGTCCGCACCGTCCTGCCCGCGGAGCTGGCCGCCCTCGGCGAGCTCGTGCAGAATCTCCGATGGTCCTGGCACCCGGAGACGCTGGATCTCTTCTCGGAGGTCGACGCCGACCTCTGGGAACAGGTCGGGCACGACCCCGTGGCCCTGCTCGGCGCGGTCAGTCCCGGCCGGCTCAGCGAGCTGGCCTCCGACCGCCGCTTCCTGCGCCGCCTCGCCGACGCGGCCGACGACCTGCGCGAATACATGACCTCGCCGCGCTGGTATCAGACGTTGCCCGAGGGAGCGCGCACCATCGCGTACTTCTCCCCCGAGTTCGGCATCGCGGCCGCGCTGCCGCAGTATTCGGGCGGTCTGGGCATCCTCGCGGGAGACCACCTCAAAGCGGCCAGCGACCTGGGCGTGCCGATCCTCGCGGTCGGCCTGCTCTACCGCCACGGCTACTTCACGCAGTCGCTTTCGCCCGAGGGCTGGCAGCTGGAGCACTATCCGTCGCTCGACGCGGGCGGCCTGCCGCTCACCCTGCTGAAGGATGCCGAGGGTGAGCCGGTCAAGATCCGCATCGCCCTGCCCGACGAGCGCGAGCTGCACGCCCAGGTGTGGGTGGCGCAGGTGGGACGGGTGCCGCTGCTGCTGCTCGACTCCGACGTGGCCGACAACGACACCGCCGCCCGCGATGTCACCGACCGCCTCTACGGTGGCGGCACCGACCACCGGCTCATGCAGGAGCTGCTGCTTGGCGTGGGCGGCGTACGCGCGATCAGGGCGTACTGCAAGATCACCGGGCACGCCGAGCCCGAGGTGTTCCACACGAACGAGGGGCACGCCGGATTCCTCGGCCTCGAGCGCATCCGCGAGCTGACCGAGGCGCGGCTCTCGTTCGACGAGGCGCTGGAGGCCGTGCGGGCGGGCACGGTGTTCACCACGCACACACCCGTCCCCGCGGGCATCGACAGGTTCCCCGTCGACATGATCGAGCGCCACTTCGGCGGCTCGAACGCCTGGCCGACCGTGCCCGTCGAGCGGATCCTGGCGCTGGGCGCCGAGTCCGACCCCGGCCGCTTCAACATGGCGGTCATGGGCATGCGGCTGGCGCAGCGCGTCAACGGCGTGTCCCGGCTGCACGGCAAGGTCAGCCGGGAGATGTTCAAGGATCTCTGGCCGGGCTTCGACATCGACGAGGTGCCGATCGGGTCGATCACGAACGGCGTGCACGCGCCCACCTGGGTCGGCAGGGAGCTCATGGAGCTGGCCGGCCGGGAGGTGCCCTCGCTGCTGGAGCGGGCCCGCGGCTGGGAGGGCATCCAGAAGATCTCCGACGCCGACATCTGGCAGATCAGGGGCACGCTGCGCACGAGGCTGGTCGAGGGTGCCCGCGTGCGCCTGCGCAGGTCGTGGCGCGAGCGGGGAGCCTCCGACGCCGAGCTCGGCTGGATCGACGACGCGCTCGACCCCGATGTGCTGACCATCGGCTTCGCCCGGCGGGTGCCGTCGTACAAGCGGCTCACGCTGATGCTGCGCGACTCCAAACGACTGACCGAGCTGCTGCTCGACCCGGACAAGCCCGTGCAGATCGTGATCGCCGGCAAGGCGCACCCCGCCGACGAGGGCGGGAAGAAGCTGATCCAGCAGATCGTCAAGTTCGCCGATCAGCCGACCGTGCGCCACCGCATCGTCTTCCTGCCCGACTACGACATGGCGCTCGGCCAGCTCATGACCCAGGGTTGCGACGTCTGGCTGAACAACCCGCTGCGCCCGCTGGAGGCGTCCGGCACCTCGGGGATGAAGTCCGCGCTGAACGGCGGGCTCAACCTGTCGATCCGCGACGGCTGGTGGGACGAGTGGTACGACGGCACCAACGGCTGGTCGATCCCGACCGCCGACGGCGTGACGGACCCGGACCGGCGCGACGAGCTGGAGGCCGCCGCCCTGTACGACCTGATCGAGCACGAGGTGTCCGACAGGTTCTACGACCGCGCCTTCGACGGGATGCCGCGGCGCTGGATGGAGATGGTCAAGCACACCCTCGCCTCGCTGGGGCCGAAGGTGCTGGCCGGCCGGATGCTGCGGGACTACGTGGTCGACCTGTACAACCCGGCCGCCGCCTCGGCCCGCGCGCTGTCGGCCGACTCGTACGCGCCGGCGAAGACGTTCGCGGCCTGGAAGGTCCGGGTCACCAGGGCTTGGCCGGGGGTGCGCGTGGAGCACGTCGAAGCCTCGGGCGTGGGTGACACTCCGGAGGTGGGCGCCTCCATCGAGCTGCGCGCCACGGTCGCGCTCGGTGACCTTGAGCCCGGCGACGTGCTGGTCGAGGCGGCGTACGGCAAGGTCGGGCCGCACGACGAGCTGGTGCATCCGGTGTACGCGAAGCTCGCCGTCGCCTCGACGGACGACGACGGGCGGGCTTATTACACGGGCGAGGTCCCGCTCGACCGTACGGGAGCGTTCGGATACACCGTGCGGGTCGTGCCATACCACCCGCTGGCGGCCACCCCCGCGGAATTGGGGCTCATCGCCGTGCCGGAGGAGCCCGTGGGCATGACGAACGGCACATTGCGTTAAACGCCGGGCAGGGCGAACGGCCACGTGGCGGTAAACGGACGGCATAATCAGGACGTGGACGACAGCGGCAACGGCCTGCGGGCCGACACTCTGGTGGCCACGGTCCGAGGTGTGCTGCCGTCCCTGACGCCGGCCGCGCAGACCGTCGCCCGGCTCATCCTGGAGGATCCTGCGACGGTGGCCAGGAGCACCATCACCGAGCTCTCCGCCGCCTCGGGCACCAGCGAGGCCACGATCGTGCGCACCGCCAGGCTGCTCGGGTTCGCGGGATATCCGCAGCTCAGGCTGGCCTTAGCGGCGGCCGCCGCGCAGCCCGACCGGCTCGTGCCCGGAGACCTGGCGCCCGACGATCCGCTGTCGGAGGTCATCCAGAAGGTGGCGCGGGCCGAGTCCGAGGCGATCAACGACACCGTCGCCCAGCTGACCTCCGAGCGGCTGGGGCTGGTCGTGGACGCCATCGTGGGCGCGCGGCGGATCGACGCGTACGGGGTGGGCGCCTCAGGGCTCGTGGCCGAGGACGTCGCGCAGAAGCTGCTGCGCATCGGGCTGTCCAGTCACGCCTTCCAGGACGCGCACCTGGCGCTGACCAGCGCGGTGCTGCTCAAGGAGGGGGACGTGGCGATCGGCATCAGCACGTCGGGGGAGACGCCCGACGTGCTCGAGCCGCTGACCCGGGCCAAGGAGGCCGGGGCCACCACTGTCGCGATCACGAACAACCCGCGCTCGTCCATCGCGGAGCTGGCCGAACACGTGCTGATCTCCGCCGGGCGTGAGACGGAGTTCCGTCCCGGCGCCCTGGCCAGCAGGATCAGCCAGCTCCTCGTCGTCGACTGCGTGTTCGTCGGCGTCGCCCAGCGCACGTACGACTCCTCTCAGGAGGCGCTCGCGAGCACCAGGCGCGCCGTCAAGGAGTTCACCCGGAGAACGACACCTGCACGTCGTCAGCCTTGACGTACATCACGCGGTGGCCGAACTGGATCTCCAGGTACTTCGTCTTGCCCCGGACCACCTTGTGGTCCTGGTCCATGGTGAACGTGACCGCCCGGTAGTACTCGGCGGGCGCCGATCCGGCGAGCGTGTACTTCTCGCCGGCCGAGAACGTGTACTGCAGCGGAGTCACCGCCTGGTACGGGATGTCCGCCGGGTAGGCCTCCTGCTCGGGGTAGGCCCTGCCGTACACCGGGACCGTGGCCTTGCCCGGCTTCGGCGTGACCACGAGCCCCATGGACGGGACGGCGGTCGGGGCGCCGGCCGGGTTGTAGAACCAGGCCTTCTGCCCGAGGTACCAGATGGCCGTCCAGTCGCCCTGGCGCTCGGCCACGGCGAAGCGCTGGCCGGTGGTGGCCCGGGCGCTGTGGTCGTACACGCTGTAGAGGGAGCCGCCGGTCGGGTGCTTGCCGATGTCCTTGACCAGCGGCGCGTCCTGCCTCGGCTCGGTGCGGAGCCAGACGGTGCTCGCGGGGAGCGGCGGGCAGTCGGCGTTCGGGTTCTTGCGGTCGCACCCGTAGAAGTACGGCTTATTCGTCGCGAAGTCCGGCTTTATCATGATCGAGCCGGAGTTGGGACCGCCGAACTGGTGCAGCGGGGCGCCGATCAGCTGGAAGTAGTGCGCCCAGTCCCAGAACGGGCCCGGGTCCTCGTGCATCCCCTTCACGGTGGAGGGCAGGGTGCCGGGGACGTTGTCGTGGCCCAGGATGTGGGCGCGGTCGAGCGGGATGCCGTACCTGAGCGCCAGATAGCGGACCAGGCGGGCGCTCGACCGGTACATCGCCTCCGTGTACCAGGTGCTGCCCTCGGCCAGGAAACCCTCGTGCTCGATGCCGATGGACTTGGCGTTGATGTACCAGTTGCCGGCCTGCCAGGCGACGTCCTTGCCCTTGACGTGCTGGGCGATGTGGCCGTCGGTGGAGCGCACCGAGTACTGCCAGCTGGCGCCGTACTTGGGGTCCTGGTTGAGGCTGATGGAGGGGCCGAAATATCCCTCCATGTCGTGAATGATGATGTATTCGATTTTCTGGCTGACCGGCCGGTTCGCCAGGTCGTAGTGCCCGTAGTCGTCGGGAGGCAGCTCCTGGTACGCGGAGGGGATCCACTCACAGGAGATGGAGGCCGGGCACTCGACGCCATCGGTCCGCTCGTGACGGAGACCGAGCTTCTCGAGCCACTTCTCGATCTTCTCGAGGCCGGGCACGGCGGGCAGCGTGACCTTCTCCCCGTCGTCCGTGGTCCGCGCGGCGCCTTCCTTGATCGTCGCGAACACCTCGTCGGCGAAGAACTTGGCCGCCCCGGACTCCTCGGCCCCGGAGTACTTGGCGACGGCGCCGTACCACTCGCCCGCGTCTTCGCTCAGCGGCGCGCCGAGCGACTTCTGGTAGTCGGCGAGCAGTGCGGCGCCACCGCGGATGTTGGCGGCGTCGTCGGTACGCAGTCGCTCGTGACTCTCCCCGGTGAGCTCCGCGGCCTTCTCCATGGTGCGGAGGGAGCCGGGAATGTCGGTCTCGGTGGCGGAGGGTTCGGGACTGGGCAGCGGCCGGCTCTCATCCCCTCGGGCATCCTCGGCGCCTTCGCCGTGATGGTTGGATGTCGTGAAGGCGGCGGCGTCGGTCAGATGCATGGGGCCGAACCCGGCGCTGTTGGAGGGCTGCCCGGCATGGGCGTCCCACCGCGACTCGAGGTACGACACGCCGAGGAGGATGCTCTCGGGCACCTTGAACTCCTGGGCGGCGGCCGCGAAGGCCTCCTGGCGGTCGGCCGGCTCCTCGGCGTTTGCCGCAGGGGTGGCGGTTAAGGGCAAAAGGGCGACCACGGAGATCGCCAATAGGCGGCGCATGAACCACTCCTTGGACTGGGGGGCCACGTAGTGGAGTTCAGCGTCTCAACATTTTCCTTCGCTGGCGAGATCTTTGCGAAGATATTCTTCACCCCTTAACACCCTGACAGGCGGGCGCGGGCGACCAGCTCGCGGTCGGGGGGACAGGCGGGGAAGACGTGTGGCGAGGTTGAAGTCCGCAGTGCCAGCGGTTTACGGGGGGTGGACCGTACGCGGTGCTCGTGCGACGCTCGCCCCGTGCCCGACTACTACCGCGACCTGGCCGCCGACTACCACTGGATCTTCCCCGACGAGGTTGTGAACCATCCCGGCGTGATCGGGGGCACCTCCACCGACAGCCGGGAGCTCATCGAGGCCGTCGTCGAGGCCCTGCCGCCCGGCGCCACCGTGCTGGACTGCGCCTGCGGCATCGGGACGGACGCCATGGCTCTGGGGCACGCCGGGTTCCAGGTGACCGCCACGGACGGCAGCCCCGCGATGGCGGCGGAGGCGCGTCGTCGCCTGCCCGCCGAATTGGAGGTGCTCACCTGCAGGTGGGAGGACCTGCCCGCGGTCGTGACCGGGCGGTTCGAGCTGGTTCTGTGCCTGGGCAACTCCCTGGTCCACACGGGGTCGCACAAGGCCATGGTGACCGCTCTGGCGGGGATGCGTCAGATGTTGTCCCCCACGGGCACGCTGATCGTCGACTCCCGCAACTGGGAGCTGCTCTACCGGGAACGGCCCCGGATCGTGGCCGCCGACCGGGTGCGCCGGCGGGACGGCATGCGGGCCACGTGCGTGTACGTCTGGACCATCCCCGAGAGCTTCGGCGAGCCGTGCCAGGCGGAGCTCCTGTTCCTGATGGAGCACCCGGACGGCGGCCTCACCCACCGGCGCCACCCCCTCGAGTTCCAGCCGTTCAAGCCCGCCGATCTGGAGGCGCGGCTCGTCGAGGCCGGGTTCGCCGTCGCCGGCTCCTCCTACCGCCAGGACGCCCAGCGGTACGCCATCGCGGCGACCAGGGCCGAGCACCTGAGCTAAGGGACGAGCACGACCTTGCCGGTTGTCGCCCTGGTCTCGAGGGCGGCGTGGGCGGCCGCGGCCTGCGCGAGCGGGAACGTCCGCACGGCGGGCACCAGCGTGCCCTCGGCGGCCGCCGCCAGCGCGCGGACCTCGTACTCCGGCCTCGTGTTCGGGCCGCTGAGCAGCAGCATCAGGGCGTTGGTGACCGTGATGTCCCGCTCCTCGACCGTCTGGGGGGCCGGCCGGAAGTCCTGCTGCGAGGCGTTGCCGATGGTCACGTACCGGCCGCCGTCGGCCAGCAGCTCGAACGCGGCCCGCGCCTTG
Organism: Nonomuraea sp. CA-141351; assembly: GCF_050944675.1. Taxonomy (NCBI): domain Bacteria; kingdom Bacillati; phylum Actinomycetota; class Actinomycetes; order Streptosporangiales; family Streptosporangiaceae; genus Nonomuraea; species Nonomuraea sp. CA-141351. The sequence goes on along the minus strand of NZ_CP191982.1, from coordinate 10,856,701 downwards.
TCGCCTCCGACCCCGTCGAGCAGGGCCGTGACCGCGCGGCCACCCAGCTCCTTGGCGACGCTCTCCTCCCAGGAGGGCTGTTCGTAGTCGACGGCGATGTCCGCGCCCAGCTCCCGTACGGCCGCCGCCTTGGCGGGGCCGCCGGCCGCGCCGATGACCTTGGCGCCGAGGCCGTGGGCGTACTGGACGAGCAGACGCCCGATGCCGCCGGCCGCCGAGGTCACCAGTACGACGTCGGACGAGGTGAGCTTGGCCACGTCCAGGAACTGCAGCGCCGTCACCCCGGTGACGATCATGGCCACCGCCGTCTCGTAGCTGATGGTGATCGGGTGGACGGACGCCACGTCCGCCACCACCAGCTCGGCGTAGCCGCCGGGCTTGCCGTACGCGGTCACCACATCGCGCCCGATCCAGGACGGATCGACTCCTGGACCCACCTCATCCACGCGTCCCGCCACCTCGCCGCCGAAGATCGTCGGCAGCTCGGGCTGTGGCGGCAGCGACTCACTGGCCCGCCCCGACCGCAAGATCGTCTCGACCAGGTGTACACCGGCCGCTTTTACCGCGATGCGCACCTGGCCGGGGCCTGGCACGGGATCAGGGACGGTTTCGTAGCGCAGGTTCTCGGCGGGGCCGAAGGTGTGCAGGACGACGGCATGCATGGTGCTCTCCCGAAGGCAGGGGTCAACTCGTGCTTCGAGCCTGCAACCTCAACCATGCTTGATGTCAAACCACGCCTAGCCGGTTGTTCCTTGGGCGCGGCGGCCCATCCGGAAGACGGCCAGTGGGCGCCGCAGTGCGGTGATGTCGGAGAGCGGGTCGCCCGCCACGGCTAACAGGTCCGCGTCGAACCCGGGCGCGATCCTGCCCTTGCGCTCTCCCACCCGGCAGACGCCGGCCGCGACCGAAGTGATCGACCGCAGCACGTCGATGGGCGCGTACCCCTGCTCGACCAGCATCTCGGCCCCGTACGGCAGCACTCCGTGCGGCTTGGGCGGCCCGATCCCCGCGTCCGTCCCGATGACGAAGTCCGCCCCGGCGGCGCGGATCGCCCGCAGCGCCTCCGCTATGCCCGCGATCCGCTGCTGGATGCGCGGTGGCGGCGGCACCGGGCTCGGCGCCAGTCCCGCCGTGAGGGACACGACGACGTCGGAGGCGGCCAGCCGCGCGATGAGCCCGTAGTCCACCACATAGGAGTCCTCGGTGAAGAACGAGCAGTGCTCGATCGAGTCGAACCCGGCCTCCATGGCGTGCGCGATCCCCTCCGCGCAGTGGGCGTGCCCGGTGATCGGCAGGCCGTGGGCGTGCGCCTCGTCGGCCGCCGCCTTCAGCTCGGCGGGGCCGTACTGGACCAGGTGAGAGTGCGTGCCGGGCGTCATCTCGCCGCCCGTCACCATCATCTTGATCACGTGGACGCCGCGTGCCGCCCGTTCCCGTACGGCCTCGCGCACCCCCTGCTCGCCCGCCGCCTCGCCGCCCAGGAACCAGCAGTGCCCCTTGGGCGTGGTGATCGGCGGCCCGGCGGAGAGGATCTCCGGCCCCTCGGGCCCGAGCCCGAGTCCGAGCGCCAGATAGTCCCGGTCGCCCAGGTCGCGTACCGTCGTCACCCCGGCCGCGAGGTGCTGCCGGGCGGCCGACCGCATCCGGTCGGCGAGCCCCGGCAGCTCCAGCGTCCCCACGACGTCGTGGCCGGCGTCGAAGGCCAGGTGGACGTGACAGTCGATGAGCCCGGGCAGGAGCGTGGCATCGCCCAGGTCGACCGTGGCGGGCACGTCGGCGGTGACGCCGGTGATGCGCCCGTCCTCGACGATCACCACCTGGTCATGGTGCATTTCCCGGCCGTCGAAGAGACGGCGAGTGCGTATCGCCAGCATGCCGCCACCGTCGCAAACCTGCGCCGGGATCGCCTGAGTATGCCCTACCTAATCCGAGGCGGTGAGGCAGGCCCAGCAGCTCAGCGCTCCGGTTGCCGGGTTCGGCTTGGAAGACGACCAGGGTGAGGCCGTCGGCGCCCGCTGATGGCGAGCTTGTTCGCGCCATCCACCCCGAGGAACAGCGGGGTACTGCTACCGGGAACGTGTACGCCCGACACTGTCCATATGGAAAGAAGTGAAATGTCGAACAACATCCCCGGCGGGGATCTCACGCTTGCCGACGGCCTCACCCTCAACCGCATGGGGTACGGCGCCATGCAACTCGCCGGCCCCGGCGTCTTCGGGCCGCCCGAAGACCGCGGCCAGGCCATCGCCGTGCTCCGCGAAGCCGTCGATCTGGGCATCAACCACATCGACACCAGCGACTTCTACGGGCCGACCGTGGTCAACGAGCTCATCAAGGAGGCCCTGCACCCGTACCCGGAGGATCTGCACATCGTCACCAAGGTCGGCGCGCGTCGTGGCGAGGACGCGAGCTGGATCCCCTCGCTCGACCCCGAGGACCTCAAGGCCCAGGTGCACGAGAACCTCCAGCACCTCGGCGTGGACGTTCTCGACGTCGTCAACCTGCGCTTGGGCTCGCACGAGGGAAGCACCGACGAGTCCATCGCCGAGCAGTTCGGCGCTCTGGCCGAACTGCGGCAGAAAGGCCTGATCCGCCACCTCGGCCTCAGCGGCGCCTCCACGGTCCAGCTCACCGAGGCGCAGGGCATCGCGCCCGTCGTCACCGTGCAGAACCTCTACAACCTGGCCAAGCGGCAGGACGACGCCCTCGTCGACCGGTGCGCGGCCGAGAACATCGCCTTCGCCGCGTTCTTCCCTCTCGGCGGGTTCAGTCCGCTCCAGTCGGAGACGCTCTCCAACGTGGCCGCCCGCCTGGGCGCCTCACCGCAGCAGGTCGCCCTGGCCTGGCTGCTGCAGCGCTCGGCAACCACCGTCCTCATCCCGGGGACCTCGTCCGTGGCCCATCTGCGCGAGAACGTCGCCGCGGCGGACCTGGTCCTGCCCGCGGACGCGGTCGCGGAGCTCGACACCATCGGCGGGTAACCGGTCCCGTGACGTCAAAGGGGTGTGCGGGTTTCGCCCCTGATCCCGTCGCCGGAAGGCGTTCGCGCTGCTGTCCGCCCTAGAGATCGTGCTCGCCTGCGACAGCCCGTTCGTCGTCTCGATGCCGTGCGAGAAAAGTGTCGGTGGCGTGGTGTTGAATCGCCGGCATGGAAACGCACGCGCGTCGAGGGCTGTTCTGGGAGCTGGTCGCGGGGCGGACGGCGCCTTCGCCGGCGGCGGAGACGCTGGGCTGGGAGCTGCTGAGCGTCGACCCCGAGCAGGGCACCATCGAGGTGGCCTTCCACGCGAGCGAGCGCTTCGTCAACCCCGTGGGCGTGGTCCAGGGCGGGTTCCTGGCCGCGATGCTCGACGACACCCTGGGCCCGGCGCTGGTCGCGACGCTGCCGGAGGGGGAGTTCGCGCCGACGCTCGACTTACACGTCCAGTTCCTGCGCCCCGCCCGGCCGGGCCGGCTCGTGGGCAGGGGCCGGGTCGTGCGGCGCGGCAGCCAGGTGTGCTTCATGTCCGGCGAGCTCCTCGGGCCCGACGGCGAGCCCGTGGCCGTGGCGACCGCGACCGCGCAGATCCGGGCGATCAGGGCCTAGGGAGCCGCTCGCGGTAGACGTTCCTGGCGCGCTCGTAGAGGTCCAGGTGGTCGTCCAGCTGCGCGGCGCCCTCGAACGTGCCGTGCTCCGGCAGCAGCACCTCCAGCCGGTCCAGCCAGGCCAGGCACCAGCGCACGTCCGGCTCCCTGGCCACGTGCCCGCCCGCGACGTCCACATAGACCGGGCTGGTGTGCGCGTATGCGCCGGCCCCGTGCAGGGTGCGCGGATGCGCGCCGCCTGAGGCGATCGCGACCACGTACGTCGGCTCGCTCACCACCGTCGTGGCGACCAGCCGCCCGGGCGGCCCCTGCGCGAGCACGCCCTCCGCGGTGCGGATCTCCAGCGACTCCACCTCGGGTCCGATCGAGGAGACCACGATCTCCACCCGCTGCCCCGGCGCCAGCTCCAGCGTGTCGCCGGGCCCGTGGCCGTTCACGGTGAGCTCGAGCCACGGTCCGGTGGTGGCGAAGGTGCGGCCGAGCAGGATCGCCTCGGCGTAGGACTCGGCGGTGAGCGGGCCCGCGACGTTGGCGTACACGCGCTCCCATCCCGGGGGGCTGGAGGCGGTGCCGCGGCGGCAGAAGGAGAGCACGGCGTCGGTGCCCGCGGTGACCGCGAGCCGGTTGCCCGCGCCGATCAGGCGGCGGTAGACGCCGGCGGTGGCGTGGACCGAGGAGTGGTTGAGCACGTCGAGGGTGTCGATCAGGCCGAGCGCGGCGTCCGCGACGATCTCCCTGGCCGCGCAGTTGCGCCCATCGCTGAGCACCACGTCCGGCGGGTCACCGTCGGAGAACGCGGTGTGGAACGGGTGTCCGTATCCCGTCAGCCCGCCGAGCGCTCTCAGCTCCTCCAAGGCGACCGCGTTGGGCGGCCAGTCGGCTGTGCCCTGGAACCCGGTGTGGTAGTGCCGCGGCGGCTCCCGCAGGCCGAACGCGGTGAGGTGGCCCACGACGTCGTTGCGGTACTCGACGCCGATCCTTGCCAGGTGCCTGTCGTCGGACCACGGCAGGTCCTCGCCCGCCCAGTGCGCCAGCGCCTCGACGTCGTAGACGCGTTCGCTCGCGACGTTGCCCGCCACGAGGTTGAGCACGTGCAGGTCCTCGCCGTGCTGTGCCGCCGCGGCCAGCGCGGGCGCGGCCGGCTCCTCGCCCATCCAGTTGAGGTGTACGTGCAGGTCGCCGCCGTACCAGCCGCGGGCCGCAGCGTCGTACAGGCGCTCGGGTGCCAGCTCGACGAGGGTCTCCGCGCCCGCTTCCGGGGTGAGGACGACCTCGGAGGTGGTGTACTCCATGCCCCTCGCCACCGTCACCGTGATCGGCTCGGCGGGCACCGCGACCACGAGATCGTCGCCGTGGAAGTACGGCCTGCGCCGGGCGTCCTTCTTGGGCGGGGCGCCGTCCGGATACCAGCCCTGCCCGTTCGCGCCCGCCACGCTCCACCGGCACGGGAAACCCGCCCGCACCCTGATCGTGGCCGCCTCCGCCCGCCTGCACAGCGGCGACAGATCGACGGGCTGCCCGCCCACGCTGACGTCCCGCTCCAGCCCCACCACTCTGGCGCCGTGGGGCGCCACCTCGTACGGCATGCCGTCCACCACGACCGTGACGGGCTTGTCCGTACTGGAGTCCAGCAACAGCGACGTGCGGAAGGGCCGGTCGCCCAGCACCACCTGCGTGTCGGCCTCCAGCGCGAACCCCTCGGGCGTCAGGCGCAGCGCGGCCAGGTTGTCCAGCACGTCGCCGGCGAGGGAGTCGCGCACGGCCCGCTCCGGATCCACCTCGTCGAGGTGGTCCTCGATCTGCTCCGGGGGATAGCGCTCGGTCAGCTGCCGCCGCGCCGCGTTCCAGTAGTTGTAGCGGGGGTCGAGGAAGACGGTGGCCCAGGCCTGGGCGACGTACGTGATGGGCGGCTCGCCCCAGCAGGGGCCGTGGGCGTCACGCAGCTCGCGGTAGTCGGCCAGCGCACGAGCCACGGGGCCGGGTAGCAGCGGATCGTCACTCATCGGACACCCCCTGGATTCGGACGTGTCGTCATCGTGACACGAATCGCCATCTGGGGGTACGGGGACGCCATGACGAACATCATCGATCGCGAAGCCGTACAGGACCTGATCGCCACCGGGCAGGCCCAGCTCGTCGAGGTGCTGCCGGCGGAGGAGTACGCGTGGGCGCACCTGCCCAAGGCTGTCAACCTGCCGCTGGCCGCGATGGACACGAGGGCCGGCGAGCTCGACCGGGAGCGGCCCGTCATCGTCTACTGCCACGACTGGCTCTGCGACCTGAGCCCGCGGGCCGCCCACCGGCTCGACCGCCTCGGGTTCCGCGAGGTGTGCGACTACCGGCTGGGCAAGATGGACTGGCTCGCGGCGGACCTGCCGTACGAGGGCAGCGCCGAGCTGGTGTCGCGGAACCTGCGCCGCGACCCCGTGACGGCGGCGCTCGACGACCCGCTGGACGAGCTCACCGAGCGCATCATCGCCGACCCGGCCGGGCTCGCCGTCGTGGTGGACGAGGACGACGTGGTCCAGGGCGTGGTCGGGTCCCGCGAGCTCAAGGGCGCCGACCTGGACAGCACCGCCGAACGGGTCATGCGCGTCGGCGTGACCACGGTGCGGCCGAGCGAGCAGCTCGGACCGCTGATCCAGCGGATGGACCGTGCCAAAGTGGACCACGTCGTCGTCACCCAGATCGACGGGAGGCTGGTGGGCCTGTTCGGGCTGGGCGACGTGCGCTCGCCCGAAACCGAGTCCGACCTGGGCTGACGACCTGGGCTAACGGCGTGGGTCAACCACGCCGGTTCAAACGGAAGTTGGGCTGCCCCGGCACGCCCGGCCGCGCGTCGAGCGACTTGTCGTCGAGGACCTGTACCACGTCCTCCGCGACGAACACGCGCACGTCCTCCTTCTCGACCACCTGGTCACCCGCGTGCGGCGTGCTCGCCAGAGACAGCTCGAGCGTCCCGGCCTCATCGGGTTTCGGGGAGATGCGCAGGCCCGCGTCGGCGGGCACGTCCTCTCCGACCATCAGATCGCGAATCGCCACGACGGCGTTCTCAGTCAATGTCAGCACAGCGAGCTCCTTCGCCATCGACGAACCCTTCGCCTCCCCCACGACCTCGGTCCCAAACCCGGCATGTCACCACAGGCGTCGGGTAGCGGAGCGGACATGGGTAAGACCGACAAAGCCGTCCTCGACGTCCTGCTCGATCGCTTCGGCCGGACGTTCGCCAAAGAGGCCGGAATCAAGCTCGCCGACCAGCCCAAGCCGCTGTACCAGCTGCTCGTCCTGGCCACCCTGCTGAGCGCCCGCATCTCGGCCGAGGTCGCGGTCGCGGCCGCCAAAGAGCTGTTCAAGGCGGGGTACGGCACCCCGAAGGCGATGCTGGACGCGAGCTGGCAGGACCGCGTGGACGCGCTGGGCCGCGGCCACTACCGCCGCTACGACGAGCGCACCTCGACCATGCTGGGCAACGCCGCCGAGCTGCTCCTGGAACGCTGGAAGGGCGACCTGCGCCGCCTGCGCGAGGAGGCCGGCGGGGATGCCCGCAGGATCACGGAACTGCTGATGGAGTTCCCCGGTATCGGCCCCACGGGGGCCGACATCTTCCTGCGCGAGGTCCAGGCCGTGTGGCCCCAGGTCGCCCCGCACCTGGACAAACGGGTCCTGGACGGCGCGGAGAAGCTCGGGCTGCCGCGCCAGGAGCGCCCGCTGGCCCGGCTGGCCCACTCGAACGACGAACTGGCCCGGCTGTCGGCGGCGCTCGTACGGGTGTCGCGGAGCAAGAAGACGGTGGACGAGGTGATGTCCGCTGCCCACTGACCGGCCACAAAGGGACGTCCTCACGGACGGAAGTGGGCGTGGCTCACGCGACGCTCCCCGATCGTGGGTGCCGTGGCCGGGCGCGGGTGCTCTGTTAGGTTCGGTCCATGGGTGAGTTTGTGAGCGTCGAGGTGGCCGACCAGATCGCCACGATCCGTCTTGACCGTCCGAAGATGAACGCCCTCAACGGCCAGGTCCAGCGGGAGATCGCCGAGGCGGCCCGCGAGGTGGACGCCGACCCGCAGGTGCAGGCGGTGATCGTCTACGGCGGTGAGAAGGTCTTCGCCGCCGGCGCCGACATCAAAGAGATGGCCGACATGTCCTACGCCGACATGGCCGCCCACTCCCGTACGCTCCAGTCCTGCTTCACGACGGTCGCGCAGATCGGCAAGCCGGTCATCGCCGCCATCGCCGGCTACGCCCTGGGCGGCGGTTGCGAGCTCGCCCTCTGCGCCGACTTCCGGGTCGCGGGGGAGTCGGCCAAGCTGGGCCAGCCGGAGATCACGCTCGGCATCATCCCCGGCGCGGGAGGCACACAGCGGCTGCCCCGCCTGATCGGCCCGGCCCGAGCCAAGGACCTGATCTTCACGGGCCGCCACGTGCCCGCCTCGGAAGCGCTCGCGATGGGCCTGGTGGACCGGGTGGTGCCCGACGAGCAGGTCTACACGGCCGCCCTGGAGTGGGCCGCCACGTTCGTCGGCGGCCCCACGGTCGCGCTCCGCGCCGCCAAGCAGGCCATTGACCAGGGCCTGGAAGCCGACCTCGACACCGGTCTCGAAGTCGAGCGCCTGCAGTTCTCCGGCCTCTTCGCCACGGACGACGCGAAGATCGGCATGCGGGCGTTCACGGAGAAGGCCAAGCCCAAATTCACGGGTCGTTAGCGAAAAGTCGACCCATTCGGATAGCTCGTCCTTTCGGGCGCGGGTTTGCCAGTATGGTGGCGTTTCATGATGCGCGTCCTGGTCCCTGCCCGGCTCCGGAAGGCCGTGCGTACGTGGTTCGACTCCCGCTACATCTCCATTTCCGATCACCGTCAGGACATCAGGGACGCGCTCTGGGAGGTCCAGACACTGAGGCGGGAAATGGCGACCCTCCAGAGCGAGGTCGAGCGCCTCAGGAACGCCCGCCCGGCGGCGATCGGCAAGGCCGACAAGGCGAAGATCGACGACGCCCACCGGCTCGCCCAGGAGACGGCGAAGGCGCTGGACGGCGTGCTCCAGAACGAGGTCCTGGTCTGGCAGGCCATCGACGACCTCCGCGCCGGCCGTACCTCTGAGAAGCCGGGGGAGCAGCCGTGCGCGTGAGCTGGGCCGGCACGAGCCTGACCTTCCGCCTCGACGCGGAGGACGAGATCACGGGCAAGGCCTCCGACGAGCATCCCATCAAGCTCGCCACCAACTCCTGTTCCATCGGCGGCGTCCCCGACGACGCCCACCCTGACCTCTTCGCCGTCGCGGCCTGGACGGTCGTGGCGCCGTGGACCAGGAAGCGGATCGCCTTCGACCGCGCCATCTCGGCCCAGGTGGCCGAGGCGCTGCACGCCGGTTGGGGTATCGAGGCGGGCCCGGTGGGGGCGGAGCCGCGCCAGGCCGGCGGCAGGCTCGCGATCTCGTACAGCGGTGGCGCGGACTCCGTGGCGGCGGCCACGATCTACCCTGAGGCGCCCTTCGTCCATTTCCGGCGGGTGCCCCATCCGCGCGTACCCAACCGCTGGTCCCACTACCGGTCGGACGTCCTGGCCAAACTCGCCGCGAAGACGGGGCGCGAGCTGAGCACGGTCACGTCCGACCTCGAGTTCACGCTCGCCGAGCCCCGCCCCGGCTACCCGGAGCACCACGCGGTCGCGGCGGGCGCGTTGCTGCTGGCCGACCAGCTGGACCTCGGCGGCCTGGGCTTCGGCTACGAGCTCGGTTCGCGCTGGCTCGGCGGGGGCCGCTACCTGTGGCGCTACACCCCCGACAACCCCATGTGGTCGCCGCACGGCAGGTGGGGCCGGCTGTTCGCCGCCGCCGGCGTGCACATCGTGCTGCCCGTCGGCGGGGTGAGCGAGGCGACCACGATGCGCCTGGCCCTGGGCTCAGACCTCAAGGACCACGTGCGCTGGTGCCTGCGCGGCACCGACGGACCCTGCCGTACGTGCGGCAAGTGCCTCTACAAGGAGCTCATCCAGGCCGCCGTCGAGCGGCGCCCGCTCGACACCCCCATCACCGCCGACCGCCCGGTCGCCCGGAAGTGGCTCAAGAAGCCGCCGTACGGGGGGATGGAGATGATCCAGTACGGGCTGGCGCGCGTGCCCGGCATCGAGAACACGGTCTTCGGGGGGACGCTCGACTACTTCGACGTCACGGAGGAGTCCACGAGCTGGCTCGACCACTGCTACCCGCGGGCCCTTGACGAGATCCCCGCCCAGTGGCGCGGCGAGGCGACGGCGTTCGTCACGGAGCACGTCGGGATGATGACGGAGGACGAAGTCCGCCAGGTGGAGACATGGGGCTCCTGACCCCGGGCGACGTCGGCGGTGTGGTGCCCGGCCGCGCGTCCTGCTCCAGTCCCCAAAGGGAACCCGGGCGTCGGCGGATTCAGTGTGGCAGTTGAGGAAGTAGGCAGGCGTGAAGGTTTATCTGTCGGTGGACATGGAGGGCGTGACGGGGTTGACCGACCCCGAGGAGATGCACGCCGGTAAGCGCGGTTACGAACGCGGCTGCGAGCTGATGACCGCCGACGCCAACGCCGCCATCGAGGGGGCGTTCGACGCCGGGGCGGCCGGTGTGCTGGTCAACGACGCCCACGGGTCCACGAAGAACCTCAGGATCGACCTGCTGGATCCCCGGGCGAGCCTCATCCGCGGCCCTGGGAAGGCGCAGCGGATGGCTCAGGGACTCGACGGATCGTTCCAGGCCGCCTGCTTCGTGGGCTACCACGCCCGCGCGGGCGTCCAGGACGGCGTCCTGAACCACACCTGGATGGGCAAGGAGATCCAGAACGTCTACCTCAACGGCGACCTGTGCGGCGAGACGCGGCTGGTCGCGGCGTGCGCCGGGTTCCACGGGGTGCCGGTCGTGCTGGTCACCGGGGACGAGGCCGTCGGCGCGGAGGCGCGTGAGTTGCTGGGCGACGTCGAGACGGTGGCGGTGAAGAAGGGGATCGACAAATTCTCGGCCGAGTTGCTGCCGCCCAGTGTCGCCCAGGCGAGGATTCGTGAGGCGACGGGGCGAGCGCTCCGCCGGTTGACCGACTTCACGCCGTATCAGGTGGCGGCGCCGTACACGCTCGGGGTGGAGTGGAACTCCACGGCCATCGCCGCCGCCGTGTCGCTCGTCCCGGGGGTGAAGTCGGTGGGGTCGCGTCACACGGAGTTCACGACTGACGACTTCACACAGATCATGGCGCTGTTCGGCATCTTCGCCACCATCGGCGGCCAGGTCGCCTGCGGCAGCGGCCCGTACGGCTGAGGCCGCGGGTGCGCAGTGCTTGGTGACCGGTTGTCGGGCGTAGGGAGCGGGTGACGTGGAAGGGGCGGCGCTGACCCGGCGGGGGTTGCTCGTCGGGATCGGGGCGGTGGGCGGCGCGGGAGCCATGTACGCCGCCATGGGCGCGCTCGGTCTGGCACCGTCCGAGCAGGACAAGCAGTTCGTCGCCCCCAGGCCTGGCGACTTCGGCCTGCGCGGCAAAGGGGCGGCGAAGGTCGTGATCCTCGGCGCCGGGGTGGCGGGGCTGACGGCCGCGTACGAGCTGGGCAAGGCCGGGTACGACTGCACGCTGCTCGAAGCCAGTGACAGGGTGGGCGGGCGGAACCTCACGCTGCGCGGCGGCGACCGGCTGGCCGAGCTCAACGGCCCTGCCCAGGACGTGAAGTTCGGCGAGGGCGTCTACTTCAACGCGGGCCCCGGCCGGATCGCCCAGTGGATGGTGACGCTGGACTACTGCCGCGAGCTGGGCATCCCCATCGAGACCTTCGTCAACAACAACGCCGCCGCCTACGTGCACACCAACGGCCAGACGATGCGGGCACGCACGGCCCGAGCGGATATGTACGGCTATATCGCAGAATTATTGGCAAAAGCGACAAATGTCGGCGCGCTGGACAGAACCATCACCAAGAACGACCAGGAAAGGCTGCTCGACTTCCTCAGAAGGTTCGGTGACCTGGGCCCCAAGCTTGAGTACGAAGGGTCCATGCGGCGCGGGTTCATGAAATATCCGGCAATAGACACCGGCACCCCGCTGGCCGCCCCCGGCCCGCTCCACCAGGTCCTCGCCGCGGGCACCGGCCGGGCCATCACCAACGACTTCGGCTACGAACAGGCCACCCCCATGTTCCAGCCGGTCGGCGGCATGGACGCCATCGTCACGAAGCTGACGGAGGCAGTGGGCAAGGACCGGATCAAGACCGGCGCCAGGGTCACCAAGATCACCAACCTCGAGGACGGTGTGGAAGTCCTCTATGAGGGCGGCAGCATCAAGGCCGACTACTGCATCGCCGCCCTCCCGCCCCACCTCCTCGCCAAGATCCCGCACAACCTCGGCGCCCAGGTCACCACCGCGCTCAGGACCCCGATCCCGGTCGCCGCCGGCAAGATCGGCTTGGAGTACGGCAAGCGCTGGTGGGAGCTGGAGGACCGCGTCTACGGCGGCGTGACCGAGACCGACCTGGACATCACGCACATCTGGTACCCGTCCTACGGCTATCACTCGGAACGTGGCCTCCTCGTCGGCTACTACAACACCGAGAAGAACGCCGAGCTGTACGGAGCCCTCACCCCTGAGGACAGAAGGCGCAGAGCGCTCACCCAGGGCAAGAAGATCCACGGCGACAAGTACCGCCAGAACCTTCTCTCCAGCGTCTCCGTCGCCTGGGACCGCCAGCAGCACATCCAGGGAGGCTGGGTGCGCTGGCCGGACTTTGATTCGTCCTTCACTTTTCTGCAACGCCCCGCCGGAAGGGTTTACTTCGCGGGCGACTGGCTCACCCATCTGATCGCCTGGCAGGCGGGGGCCATGGAGTCGGCCCGCGGCGTCGTCACCCAACTGCACCAGCGAGTGCTGCAGTCCGCGTGACGCCGCACGCTGCTCCCGGTACCGGAGTTAGGGTCCTGGGAGAAAGCGATCGAGGAGATGGGATGGCGTTGAACTGGGTGCCCGCGACCGAACGGACCGACCTGCTGGCCGATCCCGTGGTGCGGGCCGTGGGGGACATAGAGGGTGCCGAGGTGGCCGAGATCGACCCGGAGCTGGCCGACACGGCGGCGTTCTGCGAGCGGTACGGCGTGACACTCGACGAGTCGGCCAACTGCGTGGTCGTGGCGGCCAAGCGGGGCGGTGAGACGCGTTACGCCGCCTGCATGGTGCTCGCGACGATGCGCGTGGACGTCAACGGCGTGGTGCGCAGGCATCTCGACGCCCGCAAGGCGAGTTTCGCGCCTATGGCCGACGCGGTCGAGCTGACCGGGATGGAATATGGCGGCATCACCCCGCTCGGCCTGCCGGGCGACTGGCCGATCCTGGTCGACACGCACGTCGCCGAGCACCCGAGGGTGGTGATCGGGAGCGGCGTGCGTAGATCGAAACTGGCCGTGTCCGGCGCCGCGCTGGCCGGGCTGAAGAGCGCCGAGGTGCTGCCGTTGACCGGCTGAGGGAAAACTGAAGCCGATTCGAGACCGTTGGATGGGAAACCGATGGCCCCTTTCTGGACGTTGTACGAGTGGGAATGTGGCCTCATGGTTCATCTCGTGGGCGGGGATTAAGCCGGTATGGTGCTTCATGCCATGAACGATGACCGACTAGGCCCTTACCGGCTGCTCAGGCGGCTAGGTGAAGGCGGGATGGGCGTTGTCCACCTCGCTGTCGACCCCCAGGGGCGGCAGGTGGCGGTCAAGGTCCTGCGCGGAGAGGTCGCCGGTGACGAGGTCGCCAGGCGGCGGCTTTCGCGCGAGGTCGAGACGATGCGGCGCGTGCGGAGCAAATACATCGCGGAGGTGGTCGACGCCGACGTCACCGGTCATCGCCCGTACATCGTCACCCGATACGTCCCCGGCCGTCCGCTCGACGAGATCGTCAAGGACGACGGGCCGCTCGACCTGCCCGCGCTGGTCAAGGTCGCGCACGGGGTGGCGTCCGCGCTGGCCTCCGTGCACTCGGTGGGCGTGATCCACCGCGACCTCAAGCCGGGAAACGTGCTGATCCTCGACGGCGAGCCCGTCCTGATCGACTTCGGCATCGCCCAGGCGGTGGACGCGACGCGGCTGACGCAGACCGGCATGTTCATCGGCACGCCCGGTTACCTCGCCCCCGAGATCATCGAGGGGCAGGAGGCGGGGCCCGAGGTCGACGTCCACGCGTGGGCGGGCACGCTGCTGTTCGCGGCCACCGGCCTGCCGCCCTTCGGCAAGGGCACGCTGGAGATGATCTTCTACAACATCACCGCCGGCAAGGCCGACGTGAGCGCCGCCCCCGAGACGTTGCAGCCGCTGCTCAAGGCGGCGTTCCAGCGCAATCCGAACAAACGCCCCCGGGCGGCGGAGCTGGCCGAGCGGACCGCGAGGATCCTGCCCGAGCCGAAGAGGGTCTCGCCGGACGACATCTCGACCGCCCCGCGCCCCAAGGAGATCCCCGCCGACTTCGCGCCGGTGCAGGACAAGCCGTCGTACGACATGTCCACGCCGCCCGTGACGCCGAAGCAGCTGCTCGAGTCGCAGGAGCAGCCGGCCACGCCGCCGCAGGACCAGCAGTACGTCTCGCTCCTGCCCAACCAGCCCGACCCGTGGCCGACCCGCAGGGTCACGCCCGAGGAGCTGCGGCGGATCCAGCGCGAGGGCGGGATGACCCCACCCTGGCAGCAGCCGGTCAACAACCACGGCCTCGCGGCCCCGCCCGGCGAGGGCGACGTGCCCACCAGGCGGGTGCGCCCCGACTCGCCCGACTACGGCAGGATCCACACGCCGGTCCCGAACGTCCAGGGTCCCGAGCTGCCCGACTACGCCAGGCCCACGCCGAGCCCGCTGCAGCCGCCCCCGTACATCCCGCCGCAGTACCCGCAGCCCGATCCGTACGTTCCGGCGGTCCCCTCGGGCAACGGGCTGCAGCGTTCCAGGGCGTACGGCGTGGCGAGCGCGATGCTGCTCGTCCTGATGGTCGTGGCCGCCGTGCTCATGCCCGTGGTCGTCGCGGTGGTGGCGATCCCGATCGCGATCCTGCTGCGCGCGGCCGACCTCGCCCAGCCCCGGCTCACCGCCCAGAGAGCCGCCGGGGCGGCGGTCTCCGACGTGGTCAGGGTGTTCGCCCACCCCCAGGCGCTGGCCAAATCCGTGGGCATCACGCTGGCGCTGGTGCTCTACGCGCTCATCCTCGGCCTTCCGGTGACCCTGCTGCTCACCGTGGTGGCCAGAATGGATCCGTCCAATGCCCTGGCCTGGGGCGCCGCGGTCGCGCTGTGGACCGTGTGCGCGGGTCCGGGAGTGGAGGGTCCTGGCAAACAAATGCGCAGGACGCTCTCATCGCTCGTACCCTCGAGAACAGCGGCGATGGTAGTGGCGGGAGTCCTCGCGGCAGGTGCCGCACTCTCGCTGATCCTCGCCGCCGGCACGTTCGGGGACAAGCCAAGGGGGGCCGTATGGACTCCGCTGAACGTCAATCCAGTGGTCAAGCAGCTAGAAGGTCTAAGGGGGAATTCCGGGGGATGACGCGGGGAAGGTGGCGATGAACACCCAGGCATCAGAACGCCTCGGCCCGTACCGGCTGGTCAGGAAGATCGGCGAAGGTGGCATGGGGGTCGTCCACCTCGGTCTCGACGGCGAGGGGCGCGAGGTCGCCATCAAGGTCCTCCACCCGCACGTGGCCGCCGACCTCAAGGCGCGCGACCGGCTGACCCGCGAGGTCGAGACCATGCGCCGGGTACGCAGCCCGCACGTCGCCGAGGTCATCGACGCCGAGCTCGTGGGCGGCCAGCCGTACGTCGTGACCCGTTTCGCGCCGGGGCGCACTCTCGAGGACACCGTCCTGGCGGAGGGCCCCCTGGAGGCGCGCGAGGTCATCAGGCTCGCCCAGGGGCTCTGCCAGGCGCTGGTGGCCATTCACGCGGCCGACGTGATCCACCGGGACTTCAAGCCGTCCAACGTCATGCTGGTCAACGGTGAGCCGCTGGTCATCGACTTCGGCATCGCCCACCTGGTGAACGCGACCAGGCTGACGCAGACCGGCATGTTCGTGGGCACGCCCGGTTATCTGGCGCCCGAGATCATCCGTGACTCCGACATCACCCAGGCGGCCGACGTGCACGCGCTGGCCTCGACGGTGTTCTTCGCCGCGACGGGCGCGCCGCCGTTCGGCACGGGGACGTTCGAGGCGGTCTGCTTCAACATCATGGAAGGGCGGGCGCAGCTCGACAAGGCGCCCGCGTGGCTGCGCGGCTGGCTCGGCAGGGCGCTCCAGGTCGAGCCCACGGCCCGGCCCAGCGCGCATGAGCTGCTGCGGATGGCCAGGGCGCTCGACCCCTCGGTGACCACGTTCCACGAGGCCTCCTTCGACGGGCCGACGGGCACCAAGCGCATGACCGACCGCACGCGGACCATGGACACCTACTCCGACCTGCTGCCGCCGGTCGAATACGGCAGGAGCGCCCCGCCGCCGCAGCAGCCACTCCCGCAGAAGCCGCCG
The DNA here is from genome assembly GCF_050944675.1 of Nonomuraea sp. CA-141351. Classification (NCBI taxonomy): domain Bacteria; kingdom Bacillati; phylum Actinomycetota; class Actinomycetes; order Streptosporangiales; family Streptosporangiaceae; genus Nonomuraea; species Nonomuraea sp. CA-141351. Next base: position 10,840,645 of record NZ_CP191982.1, on the reverse strand, counting down.
CCTTACGTGCCCGCGCCGGTCGCGGCCAGGCCGCCGATGCCGCGTCCCGACCAGCGGGTCGCCGGTTACCCGGCGCCGCAGCCCACGGCGCCGTCGCAGGCCAGGCCCTACAGCCCGCCGCCGCAGTACCAACCACCGGCCGAGCGGAAGAAATACCTGTTCGGCAGCCAGTTCGTGGGTCTGCTGCTGCTGGTCACGCTGGTGGGGCTGACCGTCATGATGCCGGTCATGGTGGGCGCGATCGCCGTCGCGCTCGCCCTCGTGCTGCGCCTCGGCGAATACCTCTTCGGCGACCTGGTCAAACGGCGTCAGGTGCGGGGGAGCAGCGCGGCCGATCCGCTGCTGGCCCTGGTCGGCACCCCATGGGCGCTGGTCAAGTCCGCGCTCGTGACGGCGGTGCACGTGCCGCTGGCGCTGCTGTTCGGCGTGTGCGTCTGGGGCGCGCTCTACTGGGCGGGCAGGATGGGCGTCAACGAGGCGGCCTCGTACGCGGCGGGCGCCTTCGTGGCGGGCCTGTTCGTGCTGCCGGGCGGCGGCGCGCCGCGCAAGGCCGTCGTACGCTCGCTCACCGGCGTGCTGCGCAGCCCCGGCGCGGCGCTCGTCGCGGTCGTGCTGGTGGGCACGGCGGCGCTGTTCGCGGTGATGTTCGCGCTGGGGCAGGACCCGGTGTGGTCGCCGTGGCGGGCGCCGGAGTCTGTGATCAACGACCTGGCGGGCGACGCCAAGCAGAGCACGATCGGACTGATCACCGGGATCATCGACAGTCTGCTCGGCGACCTCGGGTTGGGGTTCCTGACGCCCTGGTCCTGAGTGTCCCCGCGGGCTCTCGGGGGGAGAGATGAGGGTATGAGCGAGCACCTCGGCCCATATGAGCTCCTTTCCCGGCTCGGGGCGGGCGGGTTCGGCGAGGTGCACCTCGCGCTCGACACCGAGGGCCGTACGGTCGCGGTCAAGGTGCTCCACCCCCACGTCGCCGCCGACGGCGGGGCTCTGGCCCGGCTGGCGCGCGAGGTGGAGACCATGCGCAGGGCCGGCGGGCCGCACGTGGCGGAGGTGCTCGACGCCTCGCTGGAGGGCGCCAGACCGTACCTCGTGACCCGCTACGTCCAGGGCCGCCCGCTCAGCGCCACGCCCGGGCCCGTCACCGACCTGCGCAGGCTGGCCTCCGGCCTGGCCGACGCGCTGCTCGCCATGCACGAGGCCGGAGTGGTGCACCGCGACCTCAAACCGGCCAATGTGATGATGGCCGAGGGCGAGCCCGTCGTGATCGACTTCGGCATCGCCAGCGCGCTCGACTCGCTGTCGGTCACGGCCTCCGGCGCGGTGGTGGGCACGCCCGGCTACCTGGCGCCCGAGGTGCTGGAGGGCAAGAGCGCGGGCATGGAGGCGGATGTGTTCTCCTTCGGGGCGACGCTGGCCTACGCCGCGACCGGGCGCCAGCCGTACGGGCAGGGGCCCGCCTCCGCGGTCGCGTACCGGGTGGTGCATCACCCGCCCGATCTGGAGGGCGTTCCGGAGTGGCTGGGGCCGCTGTTACGTGAGTGCCTGTCCACCGACCCGTCCGCGCGGCCCACGGCCGTGCAGCTCTGTGCCAGGCTCGGAGTCGAGCCCGTTTCCCGCGTACGCGAGATCCCGCCCCGGGCGGTGCGCGACGTCGAGGACGCGGCCACCAGGGAGTGGCGACCGGGCAAGGAGCGGCATCGCAGGTCGGTGGAGGAGTCGAGGGCGAGGCACCGGGAGAAGGTACGCAGGCGCTGGCTGATCGGCTCAGGGCTGTTCGTGTCGCTGCTGGCCGCCGCCGCTCGCGGGCCGCTGCCCGAGGTGGCGCTGTTCCTGCTGGCGGCGTACGCGCTGGCCGTGGTGTCCGACGCCGCGGTGGCGCTGTTCTCGCACAGCCCCTACCGGCGCGGCCGGATGATCGCGGACCTGGCCAGTGTGGCGGGGGCCGTCGGGTTGTGCTTCGGGCTGGCGGCGCTGTTCAGCACGTTCACCCTGGCGCTCTTCGCCGGCACGGCCCTGGTGGTGGGGATCGTCTTCCTGCTGTCGGCCTAGACCGAACAAAGTTCTGTATAGTGAGTAGCTGTAGGTTTGCGGTTAAGCTACCCATGGGTAACATGACTCGCGGAAAACTGAAGCACACCCTCTGTCGGTGGCCCGGTGGTCACCTGGCAGTCTGGACAGCATTGCATTCGGCGTCCATCGCAGCGTGGCGATGGCGCACGCGAACACGGGAGGTCGGCCACCGGCCATGAACATCGTCGTCTGCGTGAAGCAGGTCCCCGACACTGCGACCGAGCGCAAGCTGCGGTCCGATGACAAGACGCTCGACCGCGACGCCGCCGACGGCGTGGTCAACGAGCTTGACGAGTACGCGGTCGAAGAGGCGCTGCGGCTCAAGGAGGCCCACGGTGGTGAGGTGACCGTGCTCACCATGGGTCCCGGCAAAGCCACCGAGACCATCCGCAAGGCGCTGGCCATGGGGGCCGACAAGGCCGTCCACCTCAGCGACGACGCGTTGCACGGCTCCGACGCGCTGTCCACCTCGTACGCGATGGCGCAGGTGCTCAAGAAGATCGGGTTCGACCTGGTCATCCTGGGCTCCGAGTCCACCGACGCGCGCACCGGCGTGCTGGCCGCGATGCTGGCCGAGCGCCTCGGCACGCCGCAGCTCACGCTGGCCAACAAGGTCGACGTCGACGGCACCTCGATCGCGATCCAGCGCATCACCGACTACGGCTTCGACAAGGTCGAGGCCACGCTGCCGGCCGTCGTCTCCGTGGTCGAGAAGATCAACGAGCCGCGCTACCCGTCGTTCAAGGGCATCATGGCGGCCAAGAAGAAGCCGGTCGAGACGCTGGCCATCGGCGACGCGTCCATCGACGCCGCCCAGGTAGGCCTGGCCGCCGCCTGGTCCTCGGTCGTCGACTTCGCCGCGGCCCCGCCGCGCGCGGCCGGGACGATCGTCAAGGACGAGGGCGACGGTGGCGCGAAGGCCGCCGACTTCCTCGCGTCCAAGAAGTTCATCTGAGAACGGGAGTATTTAGAGAAATGTCGGAGATTCTCGTTCTCGTCGAGCAGGTCGAAGGCGAGGTCAAGAAGGTCACGCTGGAACTGCTGACCCTGGCCCGCTCGCTCGGCACGCCCTCCGCCGTCTGGGCGGGTCCCGGCATCACGCCGGAGGCCAAGGCCAGACTGGCCGAGTACGGCGCCGAGAAGATCTACGTCGCCCCGTCGAGCGACATCGTGGAGTACGTCGTCGCGCCCAAGGCCGAACTGCTCGCCCACCTCGTGGGCGAGAAGTCGCCGGCCGCCGTGCTCGTGGCCGCCACGCCCGAGGGCAAGGAGATCGCCGGGCGCCTCGCCATCAAGACCGACTCCGGGGTCATCACCGACGCGGTGGGCCTGGGTGAGGGCTTCGTGGCCGACCAGTCCATCTTCGGTGGCGGCATCAACGTGCAGTCCAAGGTGAGCAAGGGCACGCCGATCGTGGCCGTACGCCCCAACTCCACCGCCCCCGCGGCCTCCGCCGGCGCCGGGACCGAGGAGGAGGTGCCGGTCACGCTGTCCGACGCCGCCAAGGCGGCCCGCGTCGTCGAGCGGGTCAAGCAGGAGAAGGGCGCCCGTCCCGAGCTGACCGAGGCCGCGATCGTGGTCTCCGGCGGGCGCGGCGTCGGCTCGGCCGAGAACTTCTCGATCATCGAGCAGCTGGCCGACTCCCTCGGCGCCGCCGTGGGCGCCTCGCGCGCCGCCACGGACGCCGGGTGGTATCCGCACCAGTTCCAGGTGGGACAGACGGGCAAGACCGTGTCGCCGCAGCTGTACATCGCGGCGGGCATCTCCGGGGCCATCCAGCACCGGGCCGGGATGCAGACCGCCAAGACGATCGTGGCGATCAACAAGGACCCCGAGGCGCCGATCTTCGAGCTGGCCGACTACGGCGTGGTGGGCGACCTGAACCAGGTGGTGCCGCAGCTCACCGAAGAGGTCAACAAGCGCAAGTAGTAGCAGGGGAAACGCACGGTCTTCGCTTGATAGCGCTTCGCGCATAGAGCTCAGGCTGTGACATTGGGGGGCGCGGCCCCCCAAACCCCCGCTTAAAGCTTCTACGCCTACTCGTCAGCCGATTGCGTTGGCGAAGGGCTTCAGTGGGAGTCGGCGGCCGGGAGGCGGACCTGGAACGCCGCTCCCTCGCCAGGTGCGGAACGGACCTCCACCCGGCCGCCGTGGGTGGCCACGATGGAGCGGACGATGGCCGGCCCGAGCCCCGCGCCTCCGGTCGTGCGGGTGCGAGAGCCGTCCGTCCGATAGAACCGGTCGAACACCCTGGCCGCCTCCTCCAGCATCGAGCCGACCTCGCGCAGCCGATGCCTGGGCTGGTGATGGGCACGGCCGTTGATGGTGGCGGTGCCGGAGGTGGGCAGGTCGAGGCCGAGGATCATGCGCATCGTCGTGGTCTTGCCCGCGCCGTTCGGGCCCAGGAAGCCGGTGACGAGACCTGGCCGCACCGTGAAGGTGAGATCGTCCACGGCGAGCACGTCGCCGTGGCGTTTGGTCAGTCCGTTGAGCTGGATCATGTGATCCAGCGTGGGGCGGCAGGTTGGGGGAGTTCTGGGGGTCTGTGAGTTCTCTGTGAGCGGCGGCGCCGCCACGTGGGGCCGCGCGGCGCCGTTTCGCCCGGATCCACAGAGAACTCTCAGGCGAGCGCCTGCCTGACGCGGGCGGCCAGGTCCTCCGCCTGCGCCCGTGTCCAGTGGATCAGGCCGTTCTCGGACATGAGGGCGTGGTACTGCTGCTTCTCGTACGGGGTGCCCGGCGGGAGCGGGGCCACGTGCCAGTGCAGGTGGGAGTTGCCCTGCTGACTGCCGAGGGAGAGGAGGTACGTGCGCTCCGAGGGCACGACCGACTCCACGGCCAGCGCCACCTTCCTGACCACCCGCATCAGGTCGAGGTAGGCGTCCTCGTCGAGGTCGCGTACGACGTGCTCGATGTGCTGCTTCGGGCTCACCAGGAGGTAGCCGGGCATGGTGGGGTAGCGGGACAGGAAGGCCAGGTGGCGGGCGTCCTCGTAGACGATCTGCTCCTCGGTGTAAGCCGGGTCGCCGGCGACGATGGCGCAGATGAAGCAGGGGCTCGACTTCACGCGGGCTTGGTACGCCTGGACGTCGAAGGGGATGTTCCTTTCAAGATCCATCCCACCATGATGCCGCCCATGAGCGCGAACCCGTGAAGGTCCAACCGGACGATCAGGATGGCGGCCGCGGCGACGGGGACGGCGACGAGGAGCCAGAGGGGGAGGCGCTCGCGCTGGGCGACGAGCTGGGAGCCGGCCGCCGCCAGGGCGATCATGGCGGCGACGCCCCAAGTGCCCAGGTCGGCCAGGAGCGAGGCGGCCAGCACGACCGTGTAGAACGCGCCCAGCGAGCGGTCCAGCCTCTCCGTGGCGGCCAGCGCGAGGCCGGCGGCCAGACCGCAGACGGCGATCGAGTTGCCCGCACCCGGGTCGTTGGTGAGATATCCGGAGGCCTCCCCGGCCAGCGCGCCGGCCGCGTAGAGGGTGAGCCAGCGGCCCGGGCCGAACGACCGCTCCGCGCAGTAGCCGAGCACGGCGAGGGACGCCAGGTTGAACAGGGTGCCCCAGAGGCCGCCGTCCTGCACGACCAGGGCCGTCACCAGGCGCCACCACTCGCCGCCGCGGATCGCGGCCGGGTCCCGCATCAGGGCCGGTTCCAGGCCGGGTATCACGAACTGAAGGAGACTGGGGACCGCCGTGATCACGAAGGTCACCGCGGTGGCATAGGGCTTGAACACGCGATCAGCCTCGCACGGCCCGCGCTGCTGGAGACAGTGCCGGACGTACGAGGCTGAACGGTGACAAATGTCAGGCCGCGAGCTCCGCGGGCTCGCGTTCGACGGCCTGAACCGGGGCGAGCGCGGTGGCCTCCCTGCGAGGGAGCAGGCGTGAGGCGAGGGCGATCAGCGCGCCGAGAACGACTCCGATGCCGAGCGCGGTACGCAGCGAGATGGCGTCCGACAGGAAGCCGATCACCACGGGGCCGAGCAGCAGACCCGCGTAGCCCATGGCGCCCGCCTGGGCGATCGCCGGGCCTGGCGTGTCGGTCGCGGTCCCCGCCAGCGACAGCGTCAGCGGCGAGATCGTCGCCACGCCGAGCCCGACGAAGAACATCGTGAACACCGCCACCAACGCCGCCGGCGCGAGCAGCACCACCGCGAAGAACCCGGCCGTCGCCACCCCGGAGACGGTCAGCATGCCCCGGACGCCGAACCTCGTGCGCAACCGGTCACCGGTGAGCCTGGCGACCAGCATGCCCACCTCGAACACGGGATAGCCGAGAGCCGCCAGCGCCTCGGGGGCGCCCAGCTCGTTCCGCATGTAGAGGCCGTTCCAGTCGGCGACAGTGCCCTCCACCATGAACGCGAAGAACATGATCGCGCCGAGCAGGTAGACGATCGGCGGCATGCGACGGCGAGCCGTCGTCACGGTGCCGTCCGCCGGGGACTCCGGCAGGTACGTACGGCCGAGCACGACCATGACGGGCAGCGAGACCAGCCCGATCAGCGCCACGTTGGCGGTGAACGGCAGCCCCACGGCGATCGCCAGGCTGCCCAGCGCGCCCGCGGCGATGGCGCCTACACACCAGCCCGCGTGCATGCCGTTCATCAGCGGCCGCCCGTACGCCTGCTCGACCGTGGAGCCTTGGGCGTTCATGGCCACGTCCACGGTGCCGAACGCCATGCCGAAGAATGCCACGGCCACCAGGAGCAACGGGAGGTTCGGGGCGAAGGCCACGGCCAGCAGCCCCAGCGCGGTGAGCGGCCCGCCGATCCGCAGCACCGCCCTGCTGCCCGCGCGGGCCATGATCCTTCGCATGGACTGCATGGTCACCAGCGCGCCCAGGCCCCATACGAGCAGGATCGCGCCGACCGTCGACTCGGACAGGCCGAGCTTGTCGGTCATCGCGGGAATGCGCACCGTCATGGTGCCGACCATCAGCCCGGCCAGCACAAAGGTCAGGACCGCCCCATAACGGGCACTCCTCAGGGCGCGGGTCATACACAACACCTCACACAAGTCATAATTTTTCGCACATTTCGCCAGGCCACGCCGCGCCCGCCCACGCCGCGCCCGCCACCGTCCTGCCGTGTCCGCCGCCGGACATGCCGTGCCGCGCGTGCGGTGGCCGGGTGCCGCTGCGCTCCCTCGTCCCATCCGAAGGACCCGCACTCCCACGGTCGGGAAGGCGAGTCCAAAAGGGCAGGGAGGAATAGGAGGGGTGACCGGGGTCAAGGCGGCCGGATCGGGCGCGGGCCGCCGACCACAAGATCAGGAAGGGGATCTGAGCAGCGTTTTCAGCCGGGTCTCGAGGGCCTGGAGGTCGTCCTCCGTGTTCAGCTCCGGGCCATGGCTGGCCACGTCCCAGAGCCCCTCACACGTCAGCCGTACGATCTGCGACGCCACCGGATCCGGCTCCTCCTCCAGCTCTTCGCGATGCCAGCGGGTCATCGCGTCGCGCAGTGGCGCGAGCAGGAAGAGGTTGCCGGAAGCCCCCGTGACCACGGCCCATCGTCGTAGTCGCCCTGAGCGGACGGAGGCCAGCGTGGCGCCCAGGTAGCGCTCGGTGTAGGTCTCGCCGGGCTGCGCGGCCATGAGCTGGTCGAAGTCCTCGATCAGGCGCTCCACCATGCCCTTGATCAGGGCCTCTTTGGAGCCGTAGTGATAGAGGAGGCCGCCTTTGCTGACGCCCGCCCGGTCCGCCACGGCGGACAGGGTGAGTGCGGCTGAGCCCTGGTCGCAGAGGAGCTCCTCTGCGGCGTCCAAAAGCTCATCCCTTCGCATGCTAGCAACTGTACCGTCCGGACGGTACAGTTGCAAACGAGATACGCTGATCGGGTGACCACACCGTCGGCCTATCTTGATCATGCGGCGACCACGCCGATGCTGCCCGAGGCGATCGAGGCCATGACGGAGCAGCTCCAACGCGTCGGCAACGCCTCGTCGCTGCACGCCGCGGGCCGCCGGACGCGGAGAGTGGTCGAGGAATCACGCGAGACGATCGCCGCCGCGCTCGGCGCGCGGCCCAGCGAGGTCGTGTTCACCTCGGGCGGCACCGAGGCCGACAACCTCGCGATCAAGGGCCTCTACTGGTCGCGCCGTCCGAGGCGGCGCATCCTGATCAGCTCCGTGGAGCACCACGCCGCGCTCGATCCCGCCCATTGGCTGGCCGACAGCCAGGGCGCGGAGGTGGAGCTGCTCGACGTGGACGCGTACGGCCGGGTCCAGCCCGACACGCTACGCGAGGCCATCGAGCGCGATCCCGGCAGCGTGGCCATGGTCAGCGTCATGTGGGCCAACAACGAGGTCGGCACGGTTCAGCCCGTTCACGTGCTGGCCGCGATCGCCCACGACCACGGCATCCCGTTCCACACCGACGCGGTCCAGGCGGTGGGGCAGCTGCCTGTGTCGTTCGCCACCTCGGGGGCCGACGCGCTCACGATGACCGGACACAAGATCGGCGGCCCGATGGGGGTCGGCGCGCTGCTGCTGGCCAGGGGGCTGACGCCGGTCTCCGTTCAGCACGGCGGGGGCCAGGAGCGTGACGTGCGCTCCGGCACGCTCGACGCGCCCGCCATCGCGGGGCTGGCCGCCGCCGTCACCACGGCCGTCAAGGAGCAGGAGGTGCTGAGCCGCCGCCTGACGTCGCTGCGCGACGAGCTCATCCAGCGGGTACGCGCGGCCGTCCCCGACGTTGTGCTCAACGGCGACCCGGCCGACCGGCTGCCCGGCAACGCCCACTTCTCCTTCCCCGGCTGCGAGGGGGACGCGCTGCTCATGCTGCTCGACGCCAAGGGCGTGGAGTGCTCGACGGGGTCGGCCTGCTCGGCGGGCGTGTCGCAGCCGTCCCACGTGCTGCTGGCCATGGGGGCCGACGCGGCGGCGGCGCGGGGCTCGCTCAGGTTCACGCTGGGCCACACCTCGACCCGCGACGACGTCGACCGCCTGCTCGAGGTGCTGCCCGCCGCCGTCGAGCGAGCCCGCCGAGCCGGCCTCAGCTGAACGCCGACCGGCCCCAGCCGAGGCACCGATAGACGGGCAGGCCTCAGGTGAGGAAGGCCACCACGGCAGCCCAGGCGGGGTCGGAGGCCACGTCCACCCGGGGCTCGCCCTCCTCCCAGCTCACGATCAGCTCCTTGGCGTGGACCGCCGCGTCGCCGGTCGGGTCGGCGTACAGGTGGATGATCCGATGCCCCTCGGCGCTCATGTGGGCCGCGAGCACCGCGTCGTCGCGCAGCTTGAGCAGCCGCGCGGCCAGGCGCTCCTCGAAGTCGCGCAGCGCCGTCAGTGAGTCGCCGACCGGCAGGCCGTTCTCGTCGCGGTGCGCGTACGGCAGCGTGATCGCGATGTGCTGGTCGAACAGCGGATAGTCCACCGGCCGCAGCGGATGGCGGGCCGTGGCGACGAGCGGCGCGCCGCTCCCCGTCTGCCCTTCCAGCAGCACCCACTCTTCCTCGGTGTAGCCCGAGGCCAGGTCGGCGACCACGGCGGGGAGGTGGACGGCGGGCACCGAGTCGATCGGCTGGAACGTGGCGGGCGTGATCTCGCCGACCCACCTGGCCACGTCGTCCTCGCCGAGCAGCCAGTCGAGGGCCAGCAGCGTGGCCTCCATCCGGGTGTCCTCGTCGAGCTCGCCGAAGATCGGGTGGTACGCGGCCACGTCCACGCGCGGCTGGTCCCGCGGCACCCGCAGCCCCAGCATCAGCTTGTCGAGCGCGAAGTCGAAGCCGCCCACGTCGAGCGTCAGCTCCATGGCCTGCGGATTGGCCTGCCGCGACGGGTGGAACTCCCACAGCAGGTCCGCCGGCGGCGCCGCATCGGCCCAGCGGTGCGCGAGCGAGCGCAGCTCCGGATCGCCCGCCGCGGTCACCACCAGGGCGTGCGCGGCGTTCTTGCCCGGCGCCACCTCCCAGACCAGGCCGGGGTGGATCGCGGCGACCGCCGGGGCGAGCCGCTCCTCCAGCCCGTCGACCTCGTTCTCCGCGACCAGGGAGTCGAGCCCTGGCCGGGCCTCCTGCCACCACGCCCAGAACTCGGCGATCCCGTCGCCGGCCTCTTCGTCTGCTGCGTCCTTGCGCCCGAACAGTCGCATGGGCTGAATACTCGCAGATCCAGACCATGGTCGCGCACTCCCGGCGGGACAGTACGCTGGAAAGGTCATGGGACTGCGTGTGCTTGCCGCCATGTCGGGCGGCGTCGACTCCGCCGTGGCCGCCGCTCGGATCGCCGAGGCCGGTCACGACGTCACTGGTGTGCACCTCGCGCTGTCGGCCAACCCCCAATCCCACCGCACGGGGGCGAGGGGCTGCTGCACGATCGAGGACTCGCGCGACGCGCGACGCGCCGCCGACGTGATCGGCATTCCGTTCTACATCTGGGACATGGCCGAGCGCTTCCAACGCGACGTGGTCGAGGACTTCGTCTCCGAGTACGCCGCGGGCCGCACGCCCAACCCGTGCCTGCGGTGCAACGAGAAGATCAAGTTCTCGGCGGTGCTCGACCGGGCGCTGGCCCTGGGCTTCGACGCGGTCGCCACCGGCCACCACGCCAAGCTGGCCGACGGGGTTCTGTCCAGGAGCGTCGACCAGGGCAAGGACCAGTCGTACGTGCTGGGCGTGCTCACCCGCGAGCAGCTCAGCCACGCGATCTTCCCGCTGGGCGACTCGACCAAGGCCGAGGTGCGCGAGGAGGCCGCCAGGCGCGGTCTGACCGTCGCCGACAAGCCCGACAGCCACGACATCTGCTTCATCGCCGACGGCGACACCCGCGGCTTCCTGGCCAAGCGGCTCGGCTCGGCCGAGGGGCCCATCGTCGACCAGGGCGGCGAGGTCGTCGGCAGCCACCAGGGCGCCCATGGCTTCACGATCGGGCAGCGCAAGGGCCTGCACATCGACCGCCCGGCGCCCGACGGGAGGCCCCGCTACGTGCTGTCGATCGAGCCGGTGTCCAACACGGTCACGGTCGGTCCGCGTTCCGCTCTCGAGGTCACTTCGATCACGTGCGGCAGCCCGGTCTGGAACGGCCCGTCCACGTTCGACGACCTGACCGTGCAGCTGCGGGCACATGGAGAGGTGTACGGGTGCCACTTCGCGGAGGCCGGCGGCGGCCTCCGCATCGACCTCGACCGCCCGGCCACCGGGGTGGCGGCGGGCCAGGCGGCGGTGCTCTACTCCGGCGACACCGTGATCGGCTCGGCGACGATCGTGTCCGCTAGCTGAGCTTGATCGACTCGCCGACCGCCAGGCGGCGGATGTCGGCGCCCTGCGCTTCCGCCTCCATCTTCAGCCAGCTGTCCACCAGGCCCAGGCCTATGTCGTTGTACAGGCCGTCATGGGTGGAGAACGCCCGCGCGGGGCGGATCTCGCGGAGATACGTGATCATGTCCCCGAGCTTCAGCCACGGCCCGCCGGTCGGGACCAGCAGGGTGGGCACCTCCACGCCCGGGACCGTCAAGGCGTCGCCCGGGTAGAAGACCTGGTCGTCGACGAGAAAGCCGATGTTCTGGACGACGGGCATGTCGGGATGGTTCTTGGCGTGCCACTCGCCGAAGGCCCGCACGCGGAAACCGGCCACCTCGAACCCGTCGCCGTGCCGTACCACCTGGACCTTCGCCGGAACATCCGTCAGATCGGCGGCGACGCCCTCACAGGTGTAGATCTCCAGGGCGGGCGACGCCGCCTTCAGCTTGTCGACGTCCACGTGGTCGAAGTGCTCGTGGGTGATCAGGACCGCGTCGGCGCCGTCGAGCACCGGCCCCGTGCTGAACGTCCCGGGGTCGATGACCAGGACCTTGCCGTTCTTCTCCACGCGTACGCAGGCGTGGCCGTATTTCGTCAGCTCCATTCCGCAGAGCCTACGCTTGGCCCATGTCTACGTGGGAAGCAACCGGGGTCGGCTCGCATCCGGGCGAGGATCATCTCGAGGCGATCAGGGTCGTGTTCGGTGAGGTGCCCGGGCTGCCGTACCTGCCCGAGCTGCCCGCCAGGGGCGTCGGCGCCGACATGATCGGCAGGACGGCCGGGATGCTCGTCGAGCTGCCCGTCGAGGTGCAGCCGTCCGGATGGCGGCTGACCGACCGGCCGGGGCGCGACCACCAGCGGGCCGTCGATCATCTGCGGCGGGACCTCGACGGGCTCGAGGAGGTAGGGCACGACTACTCGGGGCCGCTCAAGCTGCAGGTCTGCGGGCCGTGGACGCTGGCCGGGGCGATCGAGCTGAAGTACGGGGACAAGGTGCTCGCCGACGCGGGGGCCGTACGCGATCTGACCGCCTCACTGGCGCAGGGGGTGGCCGACCACTGCGCCGAGGTGCGGCGGCGGCTGCCCGGAGTGACGGAGATCGTGCTGCAGCTCGACGAGCCCGCGCTGCCCGGGGTGCTCGCGGGGACCGTGCCGACCGCGTCGGGGTTCGGGCGGCTCGCCGCCGTCGAGGAGTGGCGGGTGGAGGAGTCGATGCGGTCCTTCGACAGCCCGATCGTGCACTGCTGCGCGCCGTCCGTGCCTTTCGGCGTGCTGCGCAGGGCCGGCGTACGGGGGGTGTCGGTGGACGCCTCGCTGCTGCGGCGCAGGGATGAGGACGCCTTCGGGGAGTGTGTCGAGGCGGGGCTGACGTTCTTCCTGGGGGTCGTGCCCGGCAGGGACACGCGGTTGCCTGACGTCGGGGCGGTCGCCAAGCCGGCGCTGGACTTGTGGCGGCGGCTCGGGTTCGCGCCCGATCGGCTGGCCGGGCAGGTCGTGCTGACACCCTCTTGCGGGCTGGCCGGGGCGTCGCCGAGGTACGCCCGTGCGGCGCTGGCGGCCTGCCGGAAGGCGGCTCAGGTTCTCAGGGACGATCCTGAAAGCGGGCTGCAAGGCGGCTGAGTAGCCTCCGGCTCATGATTCTTCGCACTGTGGCGGTGGCCGCCGCCGTACTGATGGCTTCCGCGTCGCCTGCCCTGGCGAACCCGGAGGTGTGGAGCTGGGGGTCCATCTACTCCGCCGATCGGGCGGGCAAGGCCAAGGGGAAGGTGGTGCACGACCGTCCGGGGTTCGTGGTCAGCGGGAAGCTGTACGACTTCCCCGGGCGTAAGGGGTGCTCCTGGCTGACGTTCCGGTGGGTCAAGGAGGAGGGCGGCAAGGGGTACAAGACGTACCACAACTGCTCGGGTACGAAGCCGCTGGAGTTCTCCTTCCCGACCGGATACATGCTCTCGATCGAGGGCAAGGTCTGCCGCGGCACGTCCACGAAGGCCACCGGCAAGTGCTCGACCTGGGAAGGTGTCTGGGCACAGGGCGGCTGAGGCTTCGTTCTTGTCGGTGCTCGGCGGTAGCGTTTGGTCAGGGTGTTGTACGAGAGGAGACCCTGGTGAGTGAGCGCGGCGAACGAACGATCAGACGCAGCAGTGATTCACTCACGCGACCGACGAAGGAGGGCGCATGAGTGAGCCTGGCGCCGAGGTTCAGGGCGTGCCCGTGGCCGCGCTCAAGCGGCATGCCGAGCTGAGCGAGCTGGTCGAGGACGCCCGCTGGCGCTACTACGTGCTCGACCAGCCCACGGTCAGCGACGCCGAGTTCGACGGGTGGTTCAGGGAGCTGCTGGCGCTGGAGGAGGCGCATCCGACGCTCCAGACGCCCGACTCGCCCACACAGAAGGTGGGCGCGCCGGTCTCGGGCGATTTCGCCAAGGTGCAGCACCTCAACCGGATGGAGAGCCTCGACAACGCCTTCAACGACGCCGACATGGCCGCCTGGATGCAGCGGGCCGAGCGGCTGGCGGAGGGCGATCCGGGACCGTACCTCTGCGAGCTGAAGATCGACGGGCTGGCGATCGCGCTGGTCTACCGCGACGGCAAGCTGGAGCGGGGCGCGACCCGTGGCGACGGGCGCACGGGCGACGACGTGACCGCCAACGTCCGCACGATCAAGGGCGTCCCCCACCGGCTCAAGGGTGACGACATCCCCAGCCTGGTCGAGGTGCGCGGCGAGGTCTACATCCCGGTCGAAGACTTCAACAAGCTCAACGAGCAGCTCGTCGAGCAGGGCAAGCCGCCGTTCGCCAACCCGCGTAACTCCGCGGCCGGCACGCTGCGGCAGAAGGATCCGCGCATCACGGCCCAGCGGCCGCTGCGGATGCTGGTGCACGGCATCGGCATCTGGGAGGGCTCGGCCGTCCCGAAGGCGCAGTCCGAGGTCTACGACCGGCTGCGGGAGTTCGGGCTGCCGGTCAGCGATCTCTACAAGGTGGTGCCCGGGCTCACCGAGGTCGACGAGTTCATCGAGCACTATCGCGTGCACCGGCACGATCCCGCGTACGAGATCGACGGGGTGGTCGTCAAGGTCGACGACTTCCGCACGCAGCGGGAGCTGGGCTCCACGTCGCGGGCGCCGCGGTGGGCGATCGCCTTCAAGTACCCGCCGGAAGAGGTCAACACCAAGCTGCTCGACATCCAGGTGGGCGTCGGCCGCACGGGGCGGGTGACGCCGTACGCGGTGATGGAGCCCGTGGTGGTGTCGGGCTCGACCGTTGAGCGGGCCACCCTCCACAACGCCGCCATCGTGGTCAAGAAGGGTGTGCTCATCGGCGACACCGTGGTGCTGCGCAAGGCGGGCGACGTCATCCCCGAGATCGTCGGGCCGGTGATGGCGCTGCGCGACGGGTCCGAGCGCGAGTTCGTCATGCCGACCCACTGCCCGGAGTGCGGCACCGAGCTGGCGTACGAGAAGGAGGGCGACGCCGACCTGCGCTGCCCCAACGCGCGCGGCTGCCCTGCCCAGATCCGCGAGCGCATCTACTTCGCGGCCGGGAGGCGCGCGCTCGACATCGACGGGCTCGGCTACGTCGCGGCCACCGCGCTCACCCAGCCGCTGCCGCCCCAGGAGCCCGTGGTGCGCACCGAGGCCGATCTGTTCGACCTGACGCTGGAGCAGCTGCTGCCCATCAAGTCGGTGGTCCGCGACCAGGACACCGGCCTGCCCAAGCTTGACCCCAAGACCGGCGAGCAGAAGGTCGTCACCTTCTTCTCCAACATCGACGGCAAGCCCAGCCAAAATGCGCTGGTGCTCCTTGAGGAGCTGGAGCGGGCCAAGCAGGTGTCGCTCGCGCAGGTGCTGGTGGCCCTGTCCATCCGCCACATCGGCCCGCCCACCGCCCGCGCGCTGGCCGACGAGATGCGCTCGATCGACCGCATCATGAACGCCTCGGAGGAGGAGCTGGCCGCCGTCGAGGGCATCGGTTCTCGGGTGGCGGCCACGATCCGGGAATGGTTCTCGGTCGACTGGCACCGCGAGATCATCGAGCGGTGGCGGGCCGCCGGAGTGCGGATGGAGGACGAGCCCGCGCCGGAGAAGGGGCCGCAGACCCTCGCGGGGCTGACGTTCGTGGTGACGGGGACGCTTGAGGGCTACACCCGCGACTCGGCCTCCGACGCGCTCACCAGCCGGGGCGGGAAGGTCTCGGGGTCGGTGTCCAAGAAGACGTCGTTCCTGGTGGCGGGGGAGAACGCGGGGTCGAAGTACGACAAGGCGGTGAGCGTTGGGGTGCCGATCCTGGACGGGTCTGGGTTCGAGATCCTCCTGAAGGAAGGCCCGGAGGCGGCGGCCGCAGCCGCGATCACCCCGGAGGCTTAGCCCTACGGCTGCCGGGACCGGGGGGCGTGACTTCCGGTGCCGGCGCGGGTGTGCGGTGCTGGGCTGGTGCACGGGTGTGACGCTTGCTTGGGTGGCGTCGTCGGCACAGCGTGCCGCTGCCGAGTGCGGTGGCATGCGGCGGGCTGAGGTCGGGACGCCAAGAGCAAACCTGAGACGGTGCCGCGGCGGAGTGCGCTGGCTCAGGTTGGGACGCCAAGCAATCCGAGAGGGGGTGCGCTGGCTCAGGTTGGGACGCCAAGCAATCCGAGACGGGGTGCGGTGGCTCAGGTTGGGATGCCGAGTAACCCGAGACGGTGCCGCGGTGGAGTGCGCTGGTTGAGGTTGGGGCCCCAAGAGCAAGCCTGAGACGGCGCCGCATACGGGGTGCGCGGGCCGTGGTCGGGGCGGAGGGGGAGAGCCCGGAGCGCCGGTGCAGTAGGGGATGGCGGGGCCGCAGGGGTGGGGCCGTGCCGGGAGTGTGTGCGGTTTGCTACCGAGGGTGGTTTTTGGGTATATGTCGGAAAGGAGAAGTGACGGAACGTACGCGCTTGGTTTCGCGAAGTGGGGTGAAGGTCGTACCCTCCCATAGTGACCTAATGGGGGTTCTGTTACCGATGACTGGCCCAACCGACACCCGCGACACCGGACCACGCGTCGGCACGCCGCTGTGGGCGTTCCTCGCGGGCATAACCGCGATCGGCTTCACCGCGCTCGTGGTGGCCATGCTCAGGCTGGACGCCACCGGGCTGCTGGAACTGGCCCGCACGTCGTTGTTCTGGATGCTGGCGGTGCTGGTGATGCTGGGTGAGCTGAGGCCCGTGATGGTGTCCTCCGCCACCACCGTGGGCGGCACGTATCCGTCCACCATGTTCACCTTCGCCGTGCTCCTGCACTTCGGGCTGCCCGTCGCGGTGCTGATGCAGGCCGTCGCCGTGACCATGAACGGGGTGGTGACGCGCAAGTCGTGGCATCGGGTCATGTTCAACGTCGCTCAATCGACTCTCGCGCTCACCGCGGCGGCCGTGGTGCTGGGGTTGTTCGGCATCGTGCCGAGCCCTGCCGTGCCCTGGGTGCCGGGTGGCGGCGACCTGCCGGCGATCGCGCTGGCCGGGGTCGCGTACTTCGCCACGAGGGCCACCCTCGTGTGCGGCGCGGTCGCGCTGCACGAGCGGCGCTCGATCACGCGGGTGCTCAAGGTCACGGTCGGCCCGCAGGCCCTCGTGTACGCCGGGCTGCTCGGCCTGGCGCCCCTGGTCGTCGTGGTCATGGAGCACTCGCCCGGACTGGTGCCCCTGTTCGTCGCCCCCCTCACCGCCGTCTACTTCACCGCCACGCTCTCCATGCGCCGCGACCACCAGGCCCTGCACGACGAGCTGACCGGCCTGCCCAACCGCAAGATGCTCATCGTCAGCACGGAGGAGGCCCTGGCCGAGGCCAGGCAGGACGAGCGGGTCGGTCTGTTCCTGCTCGACCTCGACCGGTTCAAGGAGGTCAACGACACGATGGGGCATCCGGTGGGCGACCGGTTGCTGCAGATGGTCGCGCACAGGCTCATCCATTCGGTACGGCCGGGCGACGTCGTGGCGAGGCTGGGCGGCGACGAGTTCGCCGTGCTGCTGCCCTCGATCAGGGACGCCCACGCGGCCAGGGAGGTCGCGGCGCGGCTGCGCGCGGCGCTGACCGAGCCGGTCCGGTTGGAGGGCATGACCTTCGACGTGGACGGCTCTGTCGGGATCGCGCTCTACCCGGACCACGCCCCCGATTTCGAGCTGCTCCTGCAGCGGGCCGATGTGGCCATGTACTTGGCGAAAGAGGGACGTACCGGCGTAGAGCTCTACCAGCCCGACAAAGACCGTAACTCTCCCGAACGCCTCAACCTCCTCGGCGACCTGCGCCGCGCCATCGACAACCGCGAGCTCCGCCTGCACTACCAGCCCAAGGTCAGCCTCGAGACCGGCGCCGTCCAGGGGGTCGAGGCCCTGCTGCGCTGGCATCACCCGGTGCACGGGCCGATCCCGCCGTCGGAGTTCGTCCCGCTGGCCGAGCAGTCGTACCTGATGAGGCCGCTCACGGCGTACGTCATCGAGGCGGCGCTCGAGCAGGGCGCCCGCTGGTGGCACGCGGGGATGCGGGTGCCGATCTCCGTCAACATCTCGGCCCGCGACCTGCTCGACTCGGCCCTGCCGGAGCGGCTGGAGGAGGGCCTGGCCGGCTACGGGCTGCCGCCCGGGGCCATCCAGCTGGAGGTGACCGAGCGCATCCTGACGGGCGACCAGGCGTACACCCAGGAGACGATCAAGGCCCTGGCCACGCTGGGCGTGCCGTTGGCGCTCGACGACTTCGGCACCGGCTACTCCTCGCTCATCAGGCTCCAGCGCCTGGCGGTCTCCGAAGTCAAGATCGACGCCTCGTTCGTACGCCGGATCGCCGAGTCGGAGGACGACGACCGGATCGTCCGCTCGATCGTGGACCTGGTCCGCTCGCTCGGCCTGCGCTCGGTCGCGGAGGGAGTGGAGTCGGACGAGGTGGCGATGAGGCTGGCGGAGATGGGGTGCGACATGGGGCAGGGGTGGCTGTTCGGCCGGTCCATGCCTGCCGCCGACGCCACGGTCTGGCTCAGGGAGCACGCGGGCGCGGGGCCCGGGATCGAGTACAGCTACCGGCCCGAGGTGAGCCGCTCAGCCTGACCCACGTCCAGCTGCCCGGCGGACGCGGTGAGGGCCCCCAGCGGCATGGTCACGGCGATGAGCGCCACCATGGGCCGGACCTTCCAGCGGAGGAATCCCCCCGTCCGGCAGCGAATGGGTGGAGGGCATCGTTCGTTGCGGGGCGGTTAATGGTTCGGGCGTGCTACGTCAAGCCCCCTAGGATGGCAGTGTCCAAAGACTCCATCCACGAAACGGGTTAACCGACTCATGTCCGCCATAACCCGCGACGAGGTCGCACACCTGGCCCGGTTGTCCAGGCTGGCGCTCACCGACGACGAGCTCGACCACTACGCCACCCAGCTCGATGCCATCATCGAGGCGGTCGCGAAGGTGGCAGAGGTCGCCGCCGAGGATGTGCCGCCTTCGTCGCACGCGCTTCCGCTGACCAATGTCTTCCGTGCCGACGAGGTGCGACAGTCCCTGACGCCCGACCAGGCGCTCTCCGGCGCGCCCGCCGTCGAGGACGACCGATTCCGGGTGCCGCGCATCCTCGGGGAGGAGGCATGAGCGAGCGCAGCGAGCGAACAATCAAACACAGCCTTGTCAGGCTCATGCGCCCGACGAAGGAGGGCTCATGAGCCTGATTCGCAAGACCGCCGCCGAGCTGGGATCGATGATCGCCGGCGGCGAGGTGTCGGCCGTCGAGGTGGCCGAGGCGCATCTCGACCGCATGGCCGAGGTGGAGCCCAAGATCCAGGCGTTCCTCCATGTCGATCGCGAGACGACGCTGGAGCAGGCGCGGGCCGTCGACGCCAGGCTACGGGCGGGCGAGAAGCTCGGGCCGCTGGCCGGCGTGCCGATCGCGCACAAGGACATCTTCACCACGCGCGACATGCCGACGACGGCCGCGTCCAAGATCCTCGAGGGGTGGCGCCCGCCGTACGACGCGACCGTCACCGCGCGGCTGCGCGAGGCCGGGCTGGTCTTCCTCGGCAAGACGAACCTGGACGAGTTCGCCATGGGCTCCTCCACGGAAAACTCGGCGTACCAGCTCACCCGCAACCCGTGGGACCTGTCCAAGGTGCCGGGCGGCTCGTCGGGCGGCTCGAGCGCCGCCGTGGCCGCGTACGAGGCGCCGCTGTCCACGGGCACCGACACCGGCGGCTCGATCCGGCAGCCGGCCTCGGTGACCGGGATCGTGGGCATGAAGCCGACTTATGGTGGCTCGTCCCGTTACGGCATCATCGCGTTCGCGAGCTCGCTCGACACGCCGGGGCCGTTCGCGCGTAACGTGCTCGACGCGGCGCTGCTGCACGAGGCGTTCTCCGGGCACGACCCGATGGACTCGACCTCGATCGACGCGCCCGTGCCGAGCGTGGTCGAGGCCGCGAAGAACCCCGACATCGCCGGCATGCGGATCGGTGTCGTCAAGGAGTTCGCCGGCGAGGGCTACCAGGCCGGCGTGCTGGCCCGCTACCACGAGGCCATCCAGCTCCTCGAGTCGCTGGGGGCCAAGGTCGTCGAGGTCTCCTGCCCGTCGTTCACCACCGCGCTGCCCGCGTACTACCTGATCGCGCCGTCGGAGTGCTCGTCCAACCTGGCGCGCTTCGACGCCATGCGCTACGGCCTGCGCGTCGGCGACGACGGCACCCGCAGCGCCGAGGAGGTCATGGCGCTGACCAGGGCCGCCGGGTTCGGTCCCGAGGTCAAGCGGCGCATCATGCTCGGCACGTACGCGCTGTCGAGCGGCTACTACG
This sequence comes from Nonomuraea sp. CA-141351, assembly GCF_050944675.1. Classification (NCBI taxonomy): domain Bacteria; kingdom Bacillati; phylum Actinomycetota; class Actinomycetes; order Streptosporangiales; family Streptosporangiaceae; genus Nonomuraea; species Nonomuraea sp. CA-141351. Next base: position 10,820,565 of record NZ_CP191982.1, on the reverse strand, counting down.
ACGCCTACTACGGCCAGGCGCAGAAGGTGCGCACGGTCATCGCCCGCGAGTTCGAGGCCGCCTACCAGCAGGTGGACGTGCTGGTGTCGCCGACCACGCCGACCACGGCGTTCGCGATCGGCGAGCGTGCCGACGACCCGATCGCGATGTACCTCGCCGACCTGTGCACCATCCCGTCCAACCTGGCCGGCAACGCGGCCATGTCGGTGCCGGTCGGCCTGGCCGACGAGGACAACCTGCCGGTCGGCCTGCAGATCATGGCGCCGGTCCTGGCCGACGACCGCTGCTACCGCGTCGGCGCCGCCGTCGAGAAGGCCCTGGAGAGCCGCTGGGGCGGCCCGCTGCTGAAGGAGGCCCCGTCGCTATGACCATGGTCTATGACGAAGCGCTTGACCGGTTCGAGCCGGTGCTCGGCCTGGAGACGCACGTCGAGCTGGGCACCAAGTCGAAGATGTTCTGCGGCTGCAAGACGACCTTCGGCGCCCCGCCCAACACGCAGGTCTGCCCGACCTGCCTGGCGTTCCCCGGGTCGCTGCCCGTGGCCAACGCCCAGGCCATCGAGTCGACCATCCGCATCGGCCTCGCGCTGAACTGCTCGATCGCCGAGTGGTGCCGCTTCGCCCGGAAGAACTACTTCTATCCGGACATGCCGAAGAACTACCAGATCTCGCAGTACGACGAGCCGCTCTGCGTCGACGGCTACGTCGACGTCGAGGTCGAGGGCAAGACCGTGCGGATCGAGATCGAGCGGGTGCACCTGGAGGAGGACACCGGCAAGTCCACCCACGTGGGCGGCGCGACCGGGCGCATCCAGGGGGCCGACTACTCGATCGTCGACTACAACCGCGCGGGCATCCCGCTGGTCGAGATCGTGACCAAGCCCATCCCCGGCACCGACCGGCTCGCGCCCGAGGTGGCCAAGGCATACGTCACCGAGCTGCGGGAGATCATGCGCTCGCTCGGCGTTTCCGACGTGCGCATGGAGGAGGGCTCGCTGCGCTGCGACGTCAACGTGTCGCTCATGCCTCGGGGCTCGACCGAGTGGGGCACCCGTACGGAGACCAAGAACGTCAACTCCCTGCGCAGCGTCGAGCGGGCCGTCCGGAGCGAGATCGAGCGGCAGGCCGGCATCCTGGCCGAGGGCGGGAAGATCATTCAGGAGACCCGCCACTTCCACGAGGACACCGGCACCACCACGTCGGGCAGGTCCAAGGAGGAGGCGCAGGACTACCGCTACTTCCCCGAGCCCGACCTGGTGCCGATCGCGCCCGACCCGGCGTGGGTGGCCGAGCTGAAGGCCGCGCTGCCCGAGCTGCCGTCGGTCAAGCGCCAGCGGCTGCAGGCCGAGTGGGGGCTGTCCGACCTCGACATGCAGGCCATGTACAACGCCGACGCCATCGACCTGGTCGAGGCCACGGTCGCGGCGGGCGCCCCGGCGGCGGACGCGCGCAAGTGGTGGATGGGCGAGCTGGCCAGGCGCGCGAACGAGACCGCCACCACGCTGGCCGACCTGCCCATCACCCCGGCCCAGATCGCCAGGGTGACCCAGCTGGTGGCCTCGGGCGCGCTCAACGACAAGCTGGCGCGCGAGGTGCTCGAAGGCGTGCTGGCCGGCGAGGGCACGCCTGACGAGGTGGTCGAGAAGCGCGGGCTGCAGATCGTCAGCGACGAGGGCGAGCTGCTCGCGATCATCGACCAGGTCCTGGCCGACAACGCCGACGCGGCCGAGAAGGTCAGGTCCGGCAAGATCGCTGCGGCTGGCGCCCTGGTGGGCGGTGTCATGAGGGCCAGCAAGGGCAAGGCCGACGCGGCCCGCGCCCGCCAGCTGATCCTGGAGAAGCTGGGCGTCGCCGAGTAGCCGCTGTCGTCCGAAGGCCCCGCCGCTATGTGGCGGGGCCTTCAGTGCTCGGACCCCGGTTACCGGCGCCGGGCCGACAGTTTCCTGAACAGCGGCGCGAGCAGGGCCAGGACGGCCAGGACCAGCAGCGCCACCGCCACGGGGCTGTGCACCAGCACCGTCACGTCGCCCGCCCCGATGGCCAGCGCCCTGCGGAGCTGGATCTCCGCCATCGGCCCCAGGATCATGCCGATCACCGCGGGCGCGACCGGCAGGCCGAAGCGGCGCATGGCATAGCCCAGCAGGCCGAGGACGTACAGGACGACGAGGTCGACCACGGTGCCGTTCAGGGCGTAGACGCCGAGGGCGGCGAACAGAACGATCCCGGCGTACAGGTACGGGCGGGGGATGCGCAGGACGCGGGCCCACAGGGGCGCCAGGGGCAGGTTCAGCACCAGCAGCATCGTGTTGCCGATGAACAGTGACGCGATCATGCCCCACACCAGCGCCGGGTTGTGGTCGAACAGCTGCGGGCCCGGCTGGAGCCCGTACTGCTGGAAGGCGGCGAGCAGGATCGCGGCGGTCGCCGACGTGGGCAGGCCCAGCGTGAGCAGCGGGACCAGGGTGCCCGCCGCCGAGGCGTTGTTGGCCGCCTCGGGCCCGGCCACACCTTCGATGGCCCCCTTGCCGAACTCCTCCCGGGCTACCCCGCGCGCCAGCCGCCTCTCGGCCGCGTACGACAGGAACGTGGGGATCTCCGCCCCGCCCCCGGGCAGCGCGCCGAACGGGAAGCCCAGCGCGGTGCCGCGCAGCCACGGCAGCCACGAGCGCCGCCAGTCGGTCCGCCCCATCCAGGCGCGGCCGACCGGCACCACCTCGGGCGTCGCGTGACGCAGCCGCGAGGCCACGTAAAGGGCCTCGCCGAGCGCGAAGAGGCCCACCGCGACGATCACCACGTCGATGCCGTCGAGCAACTGCGGGATGCCCAGCGTGAGCCGCGCCTGCCCGGTCTGCTGGTCGATCCCGATGAGCCCGATCACCAGCCCGAGGCCCAGGGAGGCCAGGCCGCGCACGACCGAGCGGGACAGCACGGACGACACGGCGGTGAAGGCCAGGATCGCCAGCGCGAAGTAGTCCTCGGGACCGAACGAGATCGCGAAGCTCACCACCGCCGGCGCGGCCACGACCAGGAGCGCCGTGGCGATCGTCCCGGCCACGAACGACCCGATGGCCGCCGTGGCCAGCGCCTGTGCCGCCCGCCCACGCCGGGCCATCTTGTTGCCCTCCAGCGCCGTGATCATCGACGAGGACTCGCCGGGCGTGTTGAGCAGGATGGAGGTGGTCGAGCCGCCGTACATGCCGCCGTAGTAGATGCCCGCGAACATGATGAACGCGCTGGCAGGCGGCACCGTGAACGTGATCGGCAGCAGCAGCGCCACGGTCATCGCGGGCCCGATGCCGGGCAGCACGCCGACCAGGGTGCCGAGCGTGACGCCGACGAGTGCGTACAGGAGGTTGACGGGGGTGAGCGCGGCGGCGAAGCCGTCGATCAGGAGCTGCAGCGACTCCACCTAGATCACCCCCGCCAGCGGCCCGCCCGGCAGCGTCACGCCGAGGCCCTTGACGAACAGCAGGTACGTGGCGAGCCCCACGACCACCGATACCACGGCCGCGCGCAGCTTGTGCTCGGCGCCCAGCGCCACCGACAGGCCGAAGAACAGCAGGCTCGCGCCGATGATCCAGCCGAGCACGTTCAGGAGCGCCGCGAACGCCAGGAAGATGCCGCTGACCAGCGCGACGCTCCGCCAGTCGGCGGGCGCGTCCACGTCCACGTCCTCGCTCTCCTCGGGATCGCCGTGGCCGCCGCGGATGACGTCGACCACGTAGAACAGGCCGATGAGCACCATGGCCCCGCCCACCAGCATGGGGAAGAAACGCGGCCCGATGCCGAGCTGGGAGGCCGCGGCGGAGACGTCCAGCGTGCCGATCACGACGAACACGCCCAACGCCAGGACCACGATCGCCAGCCCGAGCTCGGGCCGCCACCAGCGAGCCATCAGGACACGAGCCCCATCTCGGCGATGATGCCCTTGACCCGGGTCTGCTCGGCGTTGAGGAAGTCGGCGAACTGCTGCCCCGTCTGGAAGGAGTCGATCCAGCCGTTCTTGGCCACCGCGTCCTTCCACGGCTGCGCGTCGTGCATCTTGGTGACCAGGTCGGTCAGCGCCTTCTTGTCGGCATCGGAGAGCCCGGCGGGGGCGACGAAGCCGCGCCAGTTGGCCAGCTCGACGTCCAGGCCGCCCTCCTTCAGCGTCGGCGCGTCCAGGCCGGAGATCCGCTGTGCGGAGGTCACGCCCAGGGCGCGCAGCTTGCCCGACTTCACGTGCTCGGCGAACTCGGCCACGCCCGAGATGCCCGCGCTGACCTTGTTGCCGAGCAGCTCGTTGAGCGCCTCGCCGCCGCCCGAGTGGGCGATGTAGTTGACCTGCTTGGGGTCCACGCCCGCGGCCTTGGCCATCAGGCCGGCCACGATGTGGTCGGTGCCGCCCGCGGAGCCGCCCGAGATCGACACCTTCTTCGGGTCGGCCTTCCAGGCCGCCACCATGTCGGCCAGCGTCTTGTACGGGGACTCGGCCGGGACCACGACGATCTCGTACTCCTCGGTCAGTTTGGCGATGGGCGTGGTCTCGGCCAGCGTGACCTTGGACTTGTTCTGCTCGATGGCGCCCACCATGACCAGGCCCATGGTCATCAGCAGGTTGCCGTTGCCCTTCTCGCCCGCGAGCTGGGCCAGGCCGATCGTGCCGCCGGCGCCGGGCACGTTGTACACCTCGACCTTGCGCTTGGAATCGGCGGCCTTGATCGCCTGCTCCGCGATGCGGGAGGTCTGGTCCCAGCCGCCGCCGGGCGAGGCCGGAGCCATGATCCGCAACGAGCCGCCGGCGGAGGTGCCGGTGCCGGATTCGCCGCAGCCGGTCAGCGCGGCGAGGGAGAGTGCCGCGAGGGCGGCGAATACGCGCAAGCGCATGATCACTCCAGGGGGTGTTTTCACGTTTGTAAAACTGGGATCGTGAAGCCCCTTCTCGCCCGCGTCGAGGCTTTGCACGCTTGCCGTCATAGTGGTCGTATTGGTCGCAACCTGGCCGTGACCTGCGTTTGTTTCCATGTGCAACGTGAGACGCGTCCGTGACGCCTCCCTCGGGACCCAGCTGTTCGTGCTCCAGATGGTGATCGTGATCCTCGCCGTCGGGGGCACTGCAGGCGTGTGGGCCGAGCACACGCGCGACCAGCTCGACGCGCTGCACCAGCAGCGCGCGCTGGCCATCGCGCAGTCCGTGGCCGGGCTCCCGCAGGTCAGAGAAGCGTTCAAGCTGAGGAATCCGGAGACTGTCCTGCAGCCGCTGGCGATGAGCGTGCAGCACGAGACCGGCGCCGACTACGTCGTGATCGCCAACAACGAGCAGAAGCGCTACGCCCATCCCAACACCCTGCTGATCGGCAAGCAGTTGTCCACCGACGGCACCACCGTCCTGCGGACGGGCAGGAGCTGGGTCGGCACCGAGACCGGCACGATCGGCACCACGGTCAGGGGCAAGACCCCGATCCGCGACGAATACGGCAACGTGATCGGCCTGGTCTCGGTCGGCGTGCTGGAGACCACGGTCGTCGGCCAGCTCGGCGCCGCGCTGCCGCCGCTGATCTGGACGGCGCTGGCCGTGCTGCTCGCCGGGCTGGCGCTGGCCGCGGTGATCACCGCGCGGGTGCGCAGGCAGACGTTCGGGCTGGAGCCGCGCGAGATCGCCGCGCTGCTGGAGCAGCGCGAGGGCGTGCTGCACGGCGTCAAGGAGGGCGTGCTCGCGCTCGACCTCAACGGGCGCGTCACGCTGGTCAACGACGCCGCCCGCGAGCTGCTCGGCGACGTCGGTGAGGATCTGACCCAGATGCCCGTCTCCGAGCGCATGCGCGACGTGCTCGGAGGCGCCGACCCGGGCGAGGACCGCGTCGTGCTGCACGGCGAGCGCGTGCTGGTGCTCAACCGCACCCCCGTGTCGGTACGCGGCCAGCACCGCGGCTGGGTGATCACCCTGCGCGACCGCACCGAGCTGACCCGTCTGGCCCGCGAGCTCCACGACACCAGCAGCGCGACCGAGGCGCTACGGGCCCAGGCGCACGAGTTCGCCAACCGCATGCACACCGTCGTCGGCCTGCTGGAGCTGGGCGAGCACGAGGCGGCCATCGGCTTCATCACCCGGACCACCCGCGGCGCGTACGTCACCGACCTGCGTGAGCGCGTCCAGGAGCCCACCCTGGCCGCCCTGCTGCTGGCCAAGTCCGCCGAGGCCGCCGAGCGCGGCGCCCGGCTCGTGCTCTCGGAGGACTCCCACGTGCCCGAGGGCACGCTGGGCGACCCGCAGGACGCGGTCCTCGTGGTCGGTAACCTGGTGGCGAACGCCATCGACGCCCTCGACGGCGCCGAGGGCACGATCGAGGTGTCGGTGCAGGCCGACGCCGACGGGCTGCGCGTGCGGGTGGGCGACTCGGGGCCCGGCATCGCGCCCGACCTGGTGGAAGAGGTGTTCAGGGAGGGATTCACCACCAAGGCCGCCCGATCCGGCCCACGCGGGCTGGGGCTGGCGCTGACCCGGCAGGCATGCCTGCGCAGGGGAGGCTGGGTACGCGTGCGCAACTCGGGCGGCGCGGTCTTCACGGCCCTCCTACCCACGAAGGCCTCGTCATGAGCAACCTACGCGTCCTTGTCGTGGACGACGACTTCATGGTCGCCCGCATCCACAGCGGCTACGTGGCCCGGGTGCCGGGCTTCCAGGTCGTCTCCGTCGCGCACACCGGGGCCGACGCGCTCGCCGCGGTGGCCGAGCAGAGGCCCGATCTCGTGCTGCTCGACATCTACCTGCCCGACATGTCGGGGCTGGAGGTGCTCAAACAGCTCCACGACGTGGACGTCCTCATGGTCAGCGCCGCCCGCGACGTGCCCACGGTCAGGGAGGCCATGCGCGGCGGCGCCGTCAACTACCTCATCAAGCCGTTCACCGCCGCCGCCCTGACCGAACGCCTCCAGCAGTACGCCGACACCCGCAGGCGGCTGACCGCCATCGGCCACGAGGCCCGCCAGGACGACGTCGATCGGCTCTTCGGCACCCCCAAAACCGCCGCGCCCATGCCGAAAGGTTTGTCCGCGGCAACGTGCGCACTGGTCGCGGATACCCTGCGGGAGGCGGGTCGCGACCTGTCGGCGACCGAGACGGCCCAGCTCACGGGCCTGTCGCGGGTGAGCGTCCGCCGCTATCTGGAATACCTGTGCGCGGCGGGTCAGGCCGAGTTCCGGCCGCGTTACGGGACGGCCGGTCGACCAGAACATCGCTACCGGTGGCTAGGTTGACACACTTCCGTAGCCATTTCCCGTGACATATGCGGATCCTCGTGCCTTACTGTTGCCTGAGACTTGGCTGCGGACCGGGAGGAGATTGAGGCGTGCGTAACGCCGGACCGATCGAATCACCGACCGACCCGTTCGCCTCGGTGCCGTTACCGACGTCGGGCGTCTCCAAGAAGCCGCGGATCGAAGGCCTGCCCCCGGGCGTCTCCCGGGACATCTTCGGCCCGCCGGACAGGCAAGAGCCCCGACCGGCCCAAGGCCCGAGCGCCCCGGGCGGTCCTCCGGGCGGCGCGCTGCCCCCTGTGGCGCCGCCGGCGCAGCCGTGGCCGATGAACGACAAACAGCCGTCGGGCCCGCCCGCCCCCGTGTTCGGCACGGCCGGGCCCGCTGAGCGCCCGCCCGCGTACGAGCCCGAGCCGCCCAGGCGGCGCCGCCTCCTGCCCGGCCTGCTGGCGTTCGTGGTGATCCTGGCTGCGCTGGCGTACGTCGTGCCCGCCGTGCTCATGTCGGGCTCCGTGCTGCGCGGCACCCACGTCGCGGGCGTCGACATCGGCGGGCTGACCGTCACCCAGGCGGCCGACAAGCTCCGCACCGAGCTCGCCACCAAGCTGAGCGAGCCGGTCGTGGTCGACACGGCCGGCAAGAAGGACACCATCCAGCCCGACGAGGCAGGGCTGGAGCTGGACGTGGTGGGCACGATCGGGCAGGCGCCCAGCGGGTTTCCCAGCCCGCAGGAGGTGTGGCGGGGGCTGACCGGCAGGACCGAGCTCCAGCCGAAGGTGAACCTCGACTCCTCCCAGCTCACCAGGACCGTCGAGGGCCTGGCGGAGGCCGCCGACAAGAAGGCGCGCGAGGGCCGGGTGTTCTTCTCCGGGCTGCAGCCGAAGAGCCGCCAGCCCGAGGACGGCGTGCTGCTCGACCGGGACGACGCCGTACGCAGGATCGGTGACGCCTTCCTGAAGGGGGGCGGCAACGTCGTGCTCACACTGAGACCGGCCAAGTCCGTCACCACTCCGCAGGCCGTCGAGACGGCCCTGGCCAAGGCGACGAAGGCGGTCTCCGCGCCCATCACGCTGACCCTCGACGGCAAGCAGGCGCAGATCCCCCCGGCCATGATCGCGGCCAACCTGACCTTCAACTCCGACGGCTCCGGCGGGCTCGCGCCCGCGTTCAACGCCAAGGCGGTGCTCGCCTCCGTGGAGAGCAGCCTGGTGGACGCCGCCCAGCAGCCGCGCGACGCCACGTACGACATCGTGAACGACAAGCCGGTGCTGGTGCCCGCGCGCACGGGGCGGGGCGTGAACGACAAGCTGCTGGCCAGGGACGCCGAGAAGGTGTTCGACCAGGGTGGCAGCCGCATCATTCCCGTCCGGCTGGGCGCCGTCGCCCCCACTGTCACGACCGCTCAGGTACGCGGCCTCGGCATCAAGGAGGTCGTGGGCACGTTCAACACGACGTTCGACTGCTGTCAGGCGCGGGTGAAGAACATCCAGCGGATGGCGCAGGAGCTCGACGGGCACCTGGTCAAGCCGGGGGAAACGTTCTCGATCAACGAGGTCGTGGGGGAGCGCACCCTCGAGGACGGGTACGTCGAGGCGGGGCAGATCGTCGGCGGACGGACGGTGGCCATCGTGGGCGGCGGCGTGTCACAGTTCGCCACGGCCATGTACAACGCGGCGTTCTTCGGCGGGTTCGATCTCGTCGAGCACCGCCCGATGGACTACTTCTCGCCCCGCTACCCGGCCGGGCGTGACGTCACGCTGCTGTATCCGGACACGGACCTGAAGTGGCGCAACGACTCCGAGTACGGGGTGCTGATCAAGACGGCCTTCACGGACACGTCGGCGTCGGTCACGTTGTGGAGCACCGAGCGGTACGACGAGGTGGAGGCGGTGGAGTCGGACAGGCGGGACTTCGTGCCGTTCCGGAGCGAGAGCAGCTCCGCGGCCGACTGCGTGCCCACGACGGGACAGCAGGGGTTCACGATCGACGTCACGCGCGTGTTCCACAACGACGGCAAGGTCGTCAAGAAGGACAAGAAGGTGACCATCAAGTACCGGGCCCAGCCCCAGACGACCTGCACGGCGACCAACTGAGGTCCGGCCCCACCGCCCCACGGTCCTTCACAGCGACGCGCGCCCCGCTCGGGGCGCGCGGCCCGATGGCCCGGAGGACGCCTGCTGAGCGGTGAGGTGCGCCGCTCAGGCCTGACGCAGCGGCGTGTGGTGGGGGGTGGGAAGGACGCGCGCGCCCGGTCATGAGGGCGTGATCGAGAGGATGCGGTCGTCGCCAGGACGCGGGGAGCCGCGGCCGTCCTTGTTGCTGGTCCCGACCCACAGCGTGCCGTCAGGGGCGGACGTGACGGCGCGGAGGCGGCCGTAGCGGCCGGTGAAGTGGGCGACCGGCTTGCCCGCCGACCCGTCCGGCTTCAGCGGGACCTGCCACAGGCGCTCGCCCCGCAGCGCGCCCACCCACAACGAGCCCTTCGCGTACGCCATCCCCGACGGAGACGCCTGATCGGTGGACCACGTGACGATGGGGTTCACGAAGCGGGGATCGTCGCCCTTCCCCTCGACCTCCGGCCACCCGTAGTTGCCTCCCGCCTTGATGAGGTTCACCTCGTCGTAGGTGTTCTGGCCGAACTCCGTGGCGTACAGCCGCCCGGACGGGTCCCAGGCCAGCCCCTGGACGTTGCGGTGCCCGTAGCTGTAGACGAGCGTGCCGAACGGGTTGCCGGGGGCGGGGGCCCCCTCCACGGTCATGCGCAGGATCTTGCCGGCGAGCGAGTCACGCCGCTGGGCGAGCCCGCCCTCCCCGGTCTCCCCCGTGGTGGCGTACAGATAGCCGTCAGGCCCGAACGCCAGCCGCCCACCGTTGTGGATCCCGCCCTTGGGGATGCCCTGCACGAGGACCTTCTCATCGCTGAGGCGGTCGCCGGAGAGCCGGTAGCGGACGACCCGGTTGTCCTGTTCCGCGCTGTAGTAGAGGAAAACCTGGTCGCCCTTGACGGCGACCCCCATCAGCCCGCCCTCGCCCTCGGGCCGCACCCCGGAGATCGTCCCCAGCGACGTCACCTTCCCGTCCGGGCGAACCCGCAGCAGCCGCGCCGAGTCCCGCTCGGTGACCAGCGCGTCGCCTCCAGAGAGGAACGCGATCGCCCACGGCACGGCCAGCCCTGTCACCACGTCCTTCGGCTGTCCGGGGCCGCCCAGGGCCGAGGCCGGCACGTCCCCGTCCTTCGCCAGGCCGCTGGAACAGGCCGTCAACGCGGCCATGAGCATGATCGTCCAGAATTTCCTCATGTGGTTCATACTTCCCCCCGGGCCGTAAGGTTCTCGGCATGAAGACCTGGGTTCCGTCCGATGCGGTGGCCGATGTTCTCTCCGACCTTCCTGGGGTTGAATGCGCCGTTTACGATGGCGCGTCCCCGATGCCGGAAGGGATCGAAGAGGTCGAGGTCTGGGTCCCGCCGCTCGTCACCGTGTCCGACGTGCCGGGGACGCTGGCCAGGATGAGCTCGTTGCGGCTGGTGCAGACCGTCAGCGCCGGCGTGGAGCCGTACCGGCCGCACATACCCGAGGGCGTGGTGCTGTGCAACGCGCGCGGCGTGCACGACGCGGGGACCGCCGAGTGGGCGGTCGGGGCGATGGTGGCGGTGCTGCGGGAGTTCCCCGGGTTCGTGGACGCGCAGCGCAGGGGCGAGTGGACCTACCACCACACCGACGTGCTGGCCGACTCCACCGTGCTCATCGTCGGCTACGGCTCCATCGGGGCCGCGCTCGAGAGGCGGCTCGACGGGTTCGAGGTGGAGGTCGTACGCGTGGCCAGGAGCGCCCGCGACGGCGTGCACGCCATGGAGAAGCTGCCCGCGCTGCTGCCGGAGGCGGACGTCGTGGTGCTGCTCGTGCCCGCCACCGCCGACACCGCGGGCATGGTGGACACGGCGTTCCTCGCCCGGATGAAGGACGGCGCCGTGCTCGTGAACGCCGCCAGGGGCGGGGTCGTCGACACGGACGCACTGATCGCGGAGCTCAAAACCGGTAGGCTACGCGCCGCGCTGGATGTGACCGCGCCCGAGCCGCTGCCCGAGGGCCACCCCCTTTGGAGCGCTCCGGGCGTACTGATCACCCCGCACATCGCGGGCAGCACTCCGGCGTCGGGGCGGCGCGTGCTACGGCTGATCCGTGCCCAGCTCCTGCGTTACCTCGCAGACGAGCCGCTGGTCAACGTCATAACGGACGCGTACTGAGAGGATCCCGGACCGTGGCTGGTCCGTGACCTTCGGTGCGTACCGTGGCGTTTGCAGGGAGTTCCTGACTCGCTGTCAAGGAGCTCTTGGCGGAAATTGGTCTGTGTGGTTATCAGATCGGTGACGACATCGGCGTTGTCACCACCCGCGCACCCACGACCGCACACACTGGCGAAGTGATCGACCGGGCTTCGGCGATCGCAGGTGCAGAGTTCGAGACGGGATGGGCAACGACTGTGATCCGCTGGCGTGATCCACGGGTGCCGCTGACCGCCGCGGCGGCGGCCGGCGCGGTGGCGTTCGCCGCTGCGCTCAGCGTAGGCGGTCAGGCCTTGCTCACCGGCGCGATCGCCGGCGGGCTGGCGGCGCTGATCGCCGCCTGCTCCCTGCTGGTCGCCTCGGTGAAGCCGGCAGCGGACCGGACCATGGCGCTGGGCGCCCGCTGGATGGGCGGCGGAGCTGTCATCTGGGCAGCCGGGGTGGCGCTGCGCCCGTTCGCGGAGAGCTTCCTGGTCAGTTTCGCTGACCTGTCCGTGCTGCTCGGCACCGTGGTCACGGCCGGTGGGGCGCTGATCGCCGCCGACCGCAAGTTCCCGGCCAGGATCGTTCTGCGGCATGTCACCGACTCCTACCTGTGCGCCGCCTCGATCTTCCTGATCGGCTGGGTCGTGGCACTGCGCCACGTCTACGATGACGCGGCCGATCCCGCGGCGTTCACCCTGGTGATGTTGCCGCCGATGATCGCCCTGCTGGTGACGTGCGCGGTGGTCCCGTCGGTGCTCACCAGCCGGGCCTCCTCCTGGCTGCTGGCCCTGGCCGGCTTCGGCGTGCTCGCCACCATGACCGTGGCCGGCCTGGCGGCCGGGGTGGCCAGGCTCGACGGCGGCGACCCGCAGGTCTGGAGCGTCATGCTGGCGCCCGTCGCGTTCCTGCTGCTCGCCGCCGTGCCCTGGGGCCCGCCCGCGCGCGAGCTGGACAGGTCCGCCGTCGGAAACGTCGTCGCGCTCGTGCCGCTGGCGCTGGTCGCCGTGGCCGCCTGCACGTGGCTCGCCCACCTGGCCGGCGAGCGCCCCGAACGGCCCGTGACCGGCGTCGTGGTGGTCGCGGTCTCCGTGGTGCTGCTCCTGCTGGTGCGCCTGTTCGTGGTCTCGGCGGCCAACATGCGCCTGCGCGGCCTGGTCAGGCTCGGCGAGCGGCAGCTCAGGGAGCTGGCCGAGAGCACCGGCGACGTGGTGTTCACCTGCGACTACGAGGGCGTGGTGCGCGAGATCGGCCCAGGGGTCGAGGTCACGTACGGCTACCGTCCCGACGAGGTGGTCGGCGGGTCGATCTTCGACTACATCCACCCGGAGGACGTCCCCGGCATCCAGGTCGCGCTGCGCGCCATGCACCTCGACGAGGACAACACCGCGCCGGGCGCCTGCCTGATCGCCTGCCGGGTGCGCGCGGCCGACGGCACCTGGCGGCCCACCGAGTCGGTCGCCACCCGCCAGGCCGGCGGCGAGGACCTGATGCTGGTGACGACCAGAGACGTCAGTGACCAGGAGGCGCTGCGCAACCAGGTCGCCCACCTGACCTTCCACGACGGCGTGACCGGGCTGCCCAACCGCGCCTACTTCGAGGAGCGCACCCGCGAGGTGCTCTCCGGGCGCACGTCGGGCCCGGGCGCGGCGAACGTCGCGGTCATCTTCCTGGACCTCGACGGGTTCACCTCGGTCAACGACTCGGTCGGGCACGCGAGCGGCGACTACCTCCTCGGCCAGGCCGCGCGCAGGCTGCGCGGCGCCGTGCGCGCCGATGACACGCTCGCCCGCTGGGGCGGCGACGAGTTCGCGGTGCTCGTGGAGACCGGCGGCGAGGCGCAGGTCGCGGTCGACCTGGCCGAGCGGCTCGTACGTGCGGTCTCGCAGGAGCCGTTCCGCGTCGCCGACCGCGACGTGGCGCTGACCGCCAGCGTGGGCGTGGCCTTCTCCGAGGACGACATGCCCGCCGGCGACCTGATGCGCAACGCGGATGTCGCGATGGCACGCGCCAAGGAGCTGGGCGGCCGCCGGGTCGAGGTGTTCGCCGCCCAGATGCACGCCGATGTGGTGCGCAGGCTGGAGCTGGCGGCCGACCTTCAGCGGGCGCTGATCGAGCAGCAGTTCGCGATCGAATACCAGCCGGTGGTCGATCTGGCCACGTCGCGGGTCACCGCGGTGGAGGCGCTGGTGCGCTGGTGGCGCGGGTCGGTGTTCGTGCCGCCGGAGCAGTTCCTCGGCCCTGCCGAGGACACCGGGCTGATCGTGCCGCTGGGCGAGTGGATCCTGCGCGAGGCGTGCCGCGAGGTGGCCGCCTGGCGGGCCTCGTCCTGGGACATCGGGCTGTCGCTCAACCTGTCGGCCCGCCAGATCACCGCGCCGCGGTTCGTCGAGACGGTCGAGGAGGCGCTGACCGAGAGCGGGCTGCCCGCCTCCGCGCTCACCCTCGAAGTGATCGAGGAGATGCTGGTCGAGGACGCCGAGGAGACGATCAAGCGGCTGTCCGAGCTGCGGGCGCTCGGGGTGCGGCTGGCCATCGACGACTTCGGCACGGGCTACGCGTCGCTGGCGTTCCTGCGGCAGCTCCCCGTCGACATGATCAAGATCGATCCGTCGTTCGTGTCGGGGCTGGGCAAGGACGACACGCTCACGCTGCTCACCCGTACGATCGTGCGGCTCGGCCACGACCTCGGCCTGATCGTGGTGGCCGAGGGCATCGAACGTCCTGAGCAGCTCGAACTGCTCAAGAGGATGGGGTGCACGAGGGGGCAGGGTTTCCTGGTGGCACGGCCGATGGCGGCGCGCGGGGTCGACTCGCTGATGCGTACGAGTCTCACTGTTTGAGACATGTGTCCACCAAGTTGACACCAGTGCGTTCCGAGCGGCTATGGTGTAAGCCATGCTTCGCAGTGAGATTCTCGTAGTACTTCGCCGGCGCGCAGGCCGATAGCGAAGCACGACGACCTGCGCGCCGCCCCAGACCCACCCCCCGGTGGGACGGGGCATTTTTTATGTCCTTAAGCGAGTAGCCACGCAAGGAACGAGCCGATGACCGAACGGATGACAGGTGCACAGGCCCTGGTGAGGGCGCTGGAGCACGTTGGAGTCGACACAGTGTTCGGGATCCCGGGCGGTGCCATTCTGCCGGCCTACGATCCTCTCTACGACTCGACCAAGGTCCGGCACGTGCTCGTACGCCACGAGCAGGGTGCGGGTCACGCGGCCGAGGGCTACGCGCAGGCCACCGGCAAGGTCGGGGTGTGCATGGCGACCAGCGGCCCCGGCGCCACGAACCTGGTGACACCGATTGCCGACGCGTTCATGGACTCGGTGCCGATTGTGGCGATCACGGGGCAGGTCGCCGCGCCGATGATCGGCACGGACGCGTTCCAGGAAGCCGATATCTCCGGCATCACCATGCCGATCACGAAGCACAACTTCCTGGTCACGGACGCCGGGGACATCGCCCGTACGATCATGGAGGCCTTCCACATCGCCTCCACCGGCCGTCCTGGCCCGGTGCTCGTGGACATCTCCAAGGACGCGCTGCAGTCGGAGACGACCTTCAGTTGGCCGCCCACCATGCAGCTCCCGGGCTACCGCCCGGTCACCAGGCCGCACTCCAAGCAGATCCGCGAGGCCGCCAAGCTGATCGCCGAGTCCAAGCGGCCGGTCCTGTACGTCGGCGGCGGCGTGCACAAGGCGGGCGCTTCGCCCGAGCTCCTGCAGCTGGCCGAGCTGACGAACATCCCGGTCGTCACCACCCTGATGGCCAGGGGCACGTTCCCCGACAGTCACCCGCAGCACATGGGCATGCCGGGCATGCACGGCAGTGTGTCGGCGGTGGGCGCGCTGCAGCAGTCCGACCTGATCATCGGCCTGGGTGTGCGCTTCGACGACCGGGTGACCGGCGACCTGAAGTCGTTCGCGCCGTATGCGAAGATCGTGCACGCCGACATCGACCCGGCGGAGATCTCCAAGAACCGCCACGCCGACGTGCCGATCGTGGGCGACTGCAAGGAGGTCATCGGCGACCTGGTCTCCGCCATTCAGGCGTCGGAGCAGAAGGGCGACTACAGCGCCTGGTGGACGATCCTCAACGGCTACAAGGAGACGTACCCGCTGGGCTACGAGACGTTCGAGGACGGCTCGCTGGCGCCGCAGTACGTGATGGAGCGGCTGAGCGCCATCGCCGGGCCCGACGCGTACTACGTGTCCGGGGTCGGGCAGCACCAGATGTGGGCCTCGCAGTTCATCGACTACGAGAACCCCGGCACGTTCATCAACTCGGGTGGTCTCGGCACGATGGGCTTCGCCGTCCCGGCCGCGATGGGCGCCAAGATGGGCCGCCCCGGCTCCACGGTGTGGGCCATCGACGGCGACGGCTGCTTCCAGATGACCAACCAGGAGCTGGCCACCTGCGCCCTGGAGGGGGTGCCGATCAAGATCGCCGTCATCAACAACGGTAACCTCGGCATGGTCCGCCAGTGGCAGACGCTCTTCTACGACGAGCGTTACTCCAACACCGACCTGCAGACGACGCGCCGCATCCCGGACTTCGTCAAGCTGGCCGAGGCCTATGGTTGTGTGGGCCTGCGCTGCGAGCGTCCCGAGGATGTGGACGCCGTGATCGCGAAGGCCATGGAGATCAACGACGTGCCCGTCGTGGTCGACTTCGTCGTCCACCAGGACGCCATGGTCTGGCCCATGGTCGCGGCAGGCACCAGCAACGACGACATCAAGATCGCCCGTGACATGGCGCCTAAGTGGGAGAACGAGGATGAGTAGACACACGCTGTCTGTGCTTGTCGAGAACAAGCCGGGTGTTCTGGCGCGCGTGTCCGCGTTGTTCAGCAGACGGGGCTTCAACATAGACTCGCTGGCAGTGGGGCCGACCGAACACGACGACATCTCGCGCATAACCATCGTGGTCAGCGTCGAGGAGCTGCCGCTTGAGCAGGTCACCAAGCAGCTCAACAAGCTGGTGAACGTACTGAAGATCGTCGAGCTCGACCCGGCGCAGTCCGTCCAGCGCGAGCTGATGCTGATCAAGGTCAAGGCCGACTCCGAAAGCCGTTCCCACGTGCTGGAGCTCGTCAACCTCTTCCGCGCGCGCTGCGTCGACGTGGCCGCCGACGCCGTGACCATCGAGGTCACCGGCACTCCCGACAAGCTCGAGGCGTTCGTCAAGGTTCTCGAGCCGTTCGGGATCAAAGAACTCGTCCAGTCGGGCATGGTGGCCATCGGCCGCGGCGCCCGTTCCATCACTGACCGGTCCCTCAGGGCACTGGACCGTACCGCCTGAAAGGTTTTGAGCAAGTGACCGAGATCTACTACGACGACCAGGCCGACCTGTCGATCATCCAGGGACGCCACGTGGCCGTGCTGGGGTACGGCAGCCAGGGCCACGCCCACGCGCTCTCCCTGCGTGACTCCGGCGTGGACGTCCGCGTCGGCCTGCCGGAGGGCTCCAAGAGCCGCGAGAAGGCGGAGAACGACGGGCTGCGGGTCGTCACTCCGGCGGAGGCGGTCGAAGAGGCCAACCTCACCATGATCCTCGCGCCGGACCACATCCAGCGCGACCTGTACGCCCAGCACGTCGCCCCCAACCTGGTCGAGGGCGACGCGCTGTTCTTCGGCCACGGCCTCAACATCCGCTACGGCCTCATCGAGGCCCCGGAGGGTGTGGACGTCTGCATGGTCGCCCCCAAGGGGCCGGGCCACCTCGTCCGCCGCCAGTTCGAGGCCGGGCGCGGTGTGCCTGTTCTCGTGGCCGTCGAGAAGGACGCCTCGGGCAAGGCGCTCGACCTGGCGCTGTCGTACGCCAAGGGCATCGGCGGCACGCGCGCCGGGGCTCTCCGCACGACCTTCAAGGAGGAGACGGAGACGGACCTGTTCGGCGAGCAGGCCGTGCTGTGCGGCGGCGTCTCCGAGCTGATCAAGGCGGGCTTCGACACGCTGATCGAGGCCGGCTACCAGCCCGAGGTCGCCTACTTCGAGTGCCTGCACGAGATGAAGCTGATCGTCGACCTGATGTACGAGGGCGGCATCTCGAAGATGTACTGGTCGGTCTCGGACACGGCCGAGTACGGCGGCTACACCCGCGGCCCGCGTGTCATCACGGATGAGACGCGGCAGGAGATGCGCCGGATCCTGGGCGAGGTCCAGGACGGCACCTTCGCGCGGCAGCTCGTCGAGGAGTTCGAGAGCGGCCAGAAGGACTTCAAGCGGTACCGCGAGGAGCTGGCCGAGGACGCGATCGAGAAGACGGGCGCGAAGCTCCGTCCGATGATGAGCTGGCTCAAGGCCTAGCACGAACGGCGACGGGGTGGGTGGGTCAAGGCTCACCCACCTCGTTGCCCGGTTACGTGGGTGTAGACGGGCGGGGCTCACCCGCCCGTTGCCCTTTTAGTGGGTGGGGGGCCTGTGTACCCGACGCCATTCAAAGCGGCAGCCACGGGGAGTAGCGGCCGGACTGCGTGTAGATAACCTGCATGGATGCCCCTAAGATGGATCCAGAGTCCGGGCTAGGGGGCTAGTCGTGTTGCTTCGCTTCAGAGGCGCCAACCATAGATCATTTCGTAACGAGTTCGAAGTCTGGTTGGCCGCAAGCAAGTTCAACCAAGGGACAGGCCGTCCGGCTGGTCTCGCCGAGGACCCTGAGCTGGCTTACCTGCCGACGACTGCGATCTACGGCTCAAACGCCTCCGGCAAGTCGAACGTCCTCCATGCCGTCCGCTGGATGCGGCAAGCCGTTCTCAACTCTGTGCACGGCTGGTCCACGCTCGACGGCGTTCCCCGTGAGCCCTACGAGCTTGACCAGGCGGCCCGCGCGGATTCCTCACTGTTCGAGGTCGACATCGTTCTCGACGATGACCGGTACGTCTACGGCTTCGAAGTGTCCGATGAGCAGGTCGAGACCGAATGGCTGCACGCCTATCCGGGTGGCCAGGCCCGCAGACAGGTGTGGTTCGAGCGCGACGCCGACTCCGACGAGCCTTTCACCTTTCCTGGCGAGGGGCTGAAGGGGGCGAAGGAAAGCCTTGTTTCACAGACGCGCCCCAACGCACTGTTCCTGACAGTTGCGGCGGCCTTCAACCAGCCATATCTGAAGCCCATCCATGACTGGTTCAGGCACAATCTCTGGTGGATCAGTCCTGGTCGCGACTTCGAGGAACGTCAGAGCTTCACCCGCGAGATGCTGGAGGACCCCAGGCATCGGGACCGGATTATCGGCCTTCTCAAGGTGGCCGACCTGGGCGTCGTCGGGACGGAGATCGACAGTCTGAGCGGCGAACTCCGGCTTCTGCACCAAGGGCCCAATGGTTCAGTTCCGCTGAGCTACGAAGGGCAGGAGTCGATGGGGACCCGGTCCTGGTTCGCATTCATCGGCCCTCTGCTCACTGCCCTTGACAGAGGAGCCGCCCTTCTCGTTGACGAACTGGACACCAGCCTGCATCCGCTGTTCGCCGCCGACGTCCTGCGGCTTTTCCAGGACCCGGCGGCCAATCCGAACAACGCGCAACTGGTGTGCACCGTCCATGACGCGAGCCTGCTGGGTCGTGCGCACATTTTCCAGCCGCTGGAGCGCGACCAGGTGCGTATCACCGTCAAGAACCGAGACGGAGCATCCGAGATCTACCCGTTGACCGATGCGCGTCCCCGTAAGGCCGAGGCGCTGGACCGTAACTACCTCGCCGGCGCTTATGGCGGTGTGCCGACGCTGACGGTGGGAGAGATCGCCGAGACTCTTGCGGGGCCGCTCACCGAACGCGAGGCGGAGGTGTCGGGCTGATGGCCAAACGTGGGGCACCCGGCGAAAAGTCGGCTCCGCGTCCAGGCCCATCCTCGACGTCGGCTGCGGTACCGGCTCGCTGTCCGTGCTGCTGGCCGCGGCCGGACACCGGTTGACCGGGGTGGACCTGGCACCGCAGATGATCGACCAGGCCCGGGCGAAGCTGTCGGCCGCCGGGCTCAGCGGGCGTTTCCTGGTCGGCGACGCCGCTGTGCCGCCCACGGGCGAGGAACGGTTCGACATGGTGCTGTGCCGCCACGTGGTGTGGACCCTGCCCGACCTGCGCGCGGCGCTGCGGGAGTGGGCCGGGCGGCTCCGTCCGGGCGGTCGGCTGGTGCTGGTCGAGGGGCGCTGGGGCGAGGTCGGGTCGCCCTATGTGGCGGGAGCCGGCTCGCTGCCGTGGAACGGCGGCGTCAGAGCCGACGACCTGGCCGCCGCCGTGCGTCCGCTCGCCGCCGACCTGCGTATCGAACCGCTCGGTGACGACACCGACCTGTGGGGCGGCCCGGTGACCGACGAACGCTACGCGATCATCGCCTCGATAACCGGTTGAGAGGGTCGCGGGCGTCGCCTTCAACCGCATGCGAAAGGCCACGTCTTGAGCACTTCTCCGTGCGTCTTCTGCAGGATCGTCGAAGGCGCCGAACCCTCGCAGACCGTCTACGAGGACGAACACGTGGTCGCCTTTCTCAACCTCGCCCAGGTCACCAAAGGGCACACCCTGGTCGTCCCGAGGGAGCATCACAGGAACCTGGCGGACATCCCGCTCGAGGCGGCCTCGGCGGTCATGCGGGCCACGGTCCTGGTGAGCCGGCAGGTCACCGGCGCGTTGCGGGCGGAGGGCGTCAACCTGTGGCACGCGAGCGGCGAGACCGCCTGGCAGAGCGTTTTCCATTTCCACATTCATGTGGTCCCTCGCTACGACGTCACCGACCTCGTGCTCCCCTGGGTGGAGATCGAGCATCCGGTGGAATCCCTTGCCGGCTTGGCGGCGGAAATCCGCAGCCAGGCCGCTGGTTGAGAGCCCTCCGCACTATCCGGGATCGGGAGAGGACATACCCAACGCTATAACGTTCGATATAGCATCCGACCCATGATGAACGCGCGCCGCGCCCCCGGGCAAGGCCCGACGGGGCGCTTCTTCGGGCCGGGCGAGCTCCGCCTGGCCATCCTCGCCCTCATCGCCGAGCAGCCGGGCCACGGCTACCAGGTCATGAGCCGCCTCGCCGACCGCTTCAACGGCACCTACGAGCCGAGCGCCGGCTCCATCTACCCCACCCTGCAGCTGCTCGAAGACGAAGGTCTCGTACGCGTCGAGCCTGCCGACGGCCGCAAGGTCTACCACGTCACCGACGAGGGCAGGCGCGCGGCCGAAGAGAAGGCCGAGGAGATCGAGCGGCTCTGGGGCCGGGCGGCCGGCAGGGCCGAATGGGGGATGTTCCGCGACCCTGTGGCCGCCGAGATCATCGGCCCGGCGCTGCGCCTGGTCAAGGCCGCCGTGAAGGCGCTCGCGCACGCCCACGGCGACCCCAGGGTGGTCGAGGAGATCCAGGAGATCTTCATCGAGGCCCGGCGCAGGATCGAGCGACTGGATCCCAGGAAGCAGTGGAAGGAGGGGCGATGAAGCAGACCGTGGCCCGCAGGCTGCTCAACCGGATGTTCGTCGCGGGGGAGGTGGTCGAGGTCGAGCAGGTGACCTCCCGCATGCGGCGGGTCAGGATCGGGGGAGAGGCGCTCGCGGGGCTCACATGGACGCCGGGCCAGCACGTACGGCTCCTGATCGGTGACGGCGGCGGCCTGCTCGGCGGGGCCCTGCGCACCTACTCGATCTGGCAGTACGACCCCACCTGGGAGTCGATGGACCTGATCGGGTACGACCACGGCGGCGACTCGCCCGGCACCTCCTGGATCAGGAAGGCCAAGCCCGGCATGGAGATCGCCTTCACCAGGCCGGACGGCGGTTTCGTGGTCAAGGAGGAGGCGCCTTACCACGTGTTCGCGGGCGAGGAGACGGCGTCGGTGGCGTTCGGCGCGATGCTGCGGGCGCTGCCGGACGGTGAGCGGGTGTTCGGCGCGGTGGAGGCCGACGGGCCCGGCGACCACCTCGATCTGGCCGGGGACCTGGTGCGGGTGTGCCGGGGCGGCGCCTCCGCGGCCGGCTCCAAGGTCCTGGTCGACGCCGTGCGGGCGCTGGACCTGCCGGACGAGCCGGGGGTCGCCTATCTGGCGGGGGAGGCGCGCACGATCCAGGCCGTACGCGCCCACCTCGTCAACGAGCGCGGCTGGCAGCGCAGGGACGTGCGCACGAAGCCGTTCTGGACACCGGGCAGAAAGGGTCTCGACTGATCACGGGGCTCATCGACATCTCGATAATAATACCGGTATAGTTATCGATCTACGAGCGTCAAGGAGGAGCCGTGATCGAGCTCAAGTCAGCCGGTGAGATAGACGCGATGCGCGAAGCGGGCAGGGTCGTCGCCGCGATCCATGCCGCGGTGCGGGAGCGGGCCGCGGTCGGGGTGTCGTTGAAGCAGCTCGACGAGGTGGCCAGGACGGTCATCGAGGAGGCCGGCGCGGGGGCGTCGTTCCTGGGCTACCACCCGTCGTTCGGCGCGACGCCGTACCCAGGGGTGATCTGTACCTCGGTGAACGGGACCATGCTGCACGGCCTGCCGAGCCCGTACCGGCTGCGTGACGGCGACCTGATCAGCGTCGACTGCGGCGCGATCATCGACGGCTGGCATGCCGACGGCACGGTCAGCTTCGCCGTCGGGCACGCGCGCGAGGAGGACCTCAAGCTGATCAGGGTGGCTGAGGAGACTTTGGCGGCGGGCATCGCGGCGGCCGTGCCCGGCGGCCGGATGGGTGACATCGGCCACGCCATGTCCATGGTCGGCCGCGGCGCCGGATACGGCATGCAGAACGACTTCGGCGGCCACGGCATCGGACGGGCCATGCACGAGGCGCCGTTCGTGCCCAACGAGGCCCCCGCGGGCCGCGGGCCGCGGCTGCGGCCGGGGTTGGTGATCGCGATCGAGCCGAGCCTGATGGCCGGGGGTGACGACGACTACTACATGGCCGACGACGGCTGGTCGGTGTGCTCGGGCGACGGCAGCAGGAGCGTGCACGTCGAGCACACGGTCGCGATCACCGCGGACGGCCCGGTCATCCTCACCTTGCCGTAGGCTCCCGCATCCCGAACAGGAACCTGGTCACCCTCGTACGCCGCACCAGGTCATAGACGACCACGGTCACCACGAGCGAGATCGCCACGATCACCAGGTATTCGACCAGGATCGGCGCCTTCCACCCCACCACGAAGTAGGCCACCGCCACGACGATCGGCTGGTGCAGCACGTACAGGGGGAGCACGGCGGAAGACAGGTAGGCGTACAGCCGGCGTGGCGGTTTCCCGGCGCCGGGGGAGGGTGAGCGTGGCCGGTCGAGGGCGCCGAGTATCGCGACGAGCCAGCACCACCCTGCCAGGCCGTACAGGGTGCGGGCGCCGATCGCGAGCGGGGTCATGTCCGTGAACGCGTCCGCGCCGGGCGCCTCGCCCGCGATGACGAAGCCGGGCACCCCGATCGCCACCAGCGCGACGCCGACGACCGCGGCGGGCACCCAGTCGCGCCGCATCGCCACGCGGAACCGGGGGTCTGTCACGAAGAAGTACCCGTACAGGAAGAACAGCAGGAACGCCCACCGGCTCCAGCCGCTGAACGCCTCCTCCAGCCCCACGAAGGCGCAGACCAGCGCGATCGGCAGCCCGAGCACCAGCAGCCCGCCGCGCGGGCGCGAGATGGCGGCGGGCCACTCGAGGGTGGGCGGCGTCCAGCGCCCCACCGCCGCGAGCAGCAGCGAGAACGTCAGCAGCAGCACCACGAACCAGAGGTGGCCGGTCTCGAAGTACGTGCCTCGCAGGATGAAGGGGAAGTCGCTCAGATCCAGCCGCACGGTGTAGAACTTCGGCAGGAACGCCAGGTAGGACTCGTGGTAGGCGGGATCGGCCCGCAGCCGCAGCCATTGGGGCACCGGCATGATCGTGGCCGTGGCGAAGACCAGCGGTACCCCCAGCCGGAGTAATCGCTCTACGGCGAACCCGCCGGGGCCGCGGCGGTGCATCGAGTGCCACGACCCCAGCCCGGCGATGAGGAAGAGCAGCGGCATCGCCCAGATCACGCAGAGTGCCGCGATGAAGAACGTGATCTGTGTCGTCTCGGCGTTCTTGACGTAGTAGTCGTCCCTCGTGTCGAACACCAGCGACGCATGGAAGAACACCAGCCCGACCACCACGAGAGCGCGCATGGCGTCGAGCTCCGGCCGGCGGTCTGGGGCCGTCTGCTGCGACGGCCCGGTGCGTGCGGTCATGATCGGCCTCCCCGTGACATGCACCAGTGTGAGGCCCCGAACGGGCTCGCGCCATGGTGCGGATCAGGTTGAGCCTTCGTAGGCGAAAGAGGCTTCGAAGGAGTTGCGGGCGATCCGGTCGAGCTGCTCGTCCGTCATCCCCAGCTCCCGCTGGAGCGCCACGTAGTTGTCCTCCACGTATCCGCCGAAGTAAGCGGGATCGTCCGAGTTGACCGTCACAACGAGCCCTTCGTCCAGCATCGCGGGCAGGATGTGGTCGCGCAGGGACGGCACGGCGCGCAGGCGCACGTTCGACAGCGGGCACACGGTCAGCGGGATCCGCTCATCCCGCAGCCTGGCCACGAGCTGCGGATCCTCCATCGCCCTGATCCCGTGGTCCACCCGCTCCACGCGCAGCACGTCCAGCGCCTCCCACACGTAGTCGGGGCCGCCCTCCTCGCCCGCGTGCGCCACCCTCCGCAGCCCCTCGCCGGCCGCGATGTCGAACACCCGCCTGAACAGCGACGGCGGATAGCCCACCTCCGCCGAGTCCAGCCCCACCCCGATGAACGAGTCCCGGTACGGCAGGGCGGCCCGCAGCACCTGCTCGGCCTCGTCGGCGCCCCGGTCACGCAGGAAGCACAGGATCAGCGCGGCCGACACGTCGCCGTCCTTGAGTGCCGCCGACAGCCCGCCGAACACCACGTCCAGCGGCACGCCCCTGCTCAGGTGCGCCTGCGGGTCGAAGAAGATCTCCGCGTGCCGCACCCCCTGCTCACCGGCCCGCCGCAGGTAGGCGGTGGCGAGGTCGTAGAAGTCCTCCTCGGTGCGCAGGACCGCCATGTGCTCGTAGTAGAGGTCGAGGAACGACTGCAGATCGGTGAAGGAGTAGCGGGCGCGGATGGCGTCCACGTCGAAGGTCGGCAGGTCGATCCGGTTACGCCTGGCCAGCTCGACGACGAGCTCGGGCTCGAGGGTGCCTTCGATGTGCAGATGGAGCTCTGCCTTGGGACGCATGGCAACGAGTAAACCGGACCCCGCGCGGTGGGAGTATCGTGCGAACCTCTGAATCCTCACCCAATGACCTGGCATAACATCAGATTTCATGAGGCTGGCGGACCTGCTCGCACGCGACGACCTGCGGCTGACGCTTGTGACGGGTCACGAGGTGCTCGAGCGCGTGATCCGGCGAGCGTACCCCACGGATCTGCCCGACCCCCGGCGTTACCTGCAGCCCGGCGACCTCGTGCTCACCAGCGGCGTCTGGTACGGCGAGCCCTCCGACTGCGAGCGCTTCGCCGACGCGCTGTGGGCCAGCGACGCCGCCGGGCTCGTCGTGGGGCTGATCGTGCTCGGCGAGCTGCCCGACGAGCTGGTCAAGGCGTGTGAACGGCGCAGGCTGCCGCTGATCCTGGCCGCCCCCGACCAGTCGTTCGGTGCGATCACCGAGGTCGTGACCGTCGAGGGGTTCGCGGCCGAGCAGCGCAGGGCCGAGCGGGTCAGGGCGCAGACGCTGCTCGACGTGCTGGGCCAGATCCCGCCAGGAGAGGTCTCCGCGCACCTGCGGCTGCTCGGCGCAGACCCGGGCCTGCCGACCGCGGCCATGGCGGTCACACTGACCGGGCCGGACAATCACGGCGCCGACTACGACCTGCCCGAGGTGCTGCATGAGGGACTGGCCAGGAAGGGGCGGCACCTGATCGTCGGCGGCACGCCGCGCGAGGCGATCGTGCTGGTCAACGGCAGGGCGTCGCGCAAGAGCCTCGCGGACGAGCTGCGCGGCCTGGCCGCCGAGCGGCCGGGGATGAGCATCGCGGCCGGGATCAGCGAGATGGCGGGCAGCGTGTCGCAGCTCGGTGAGGCGCTGGAAACGGCCAGGCGCGGCATGGACTCCGCGCGGGGCGGGCCGGGACCCGTGTCGATCATGTCGGTGGCCGACATCGACAGCTTCGACCTGCTGCTGGCCGCGCTGCCCGCCAGCGTGCGCCGCTCCTTCCGCGACCACCTGCTGGGGCCGGTCGAGGAGTACGACGCCCGGCACGGCTCCGAGCTGCTGCGCACGCTCGACATCTTCCTGGAGACGTGCGGGTCGTGGCAGCGCACCGCCGACGAGCTGTACGTGCACGTCAACACCTTGCGCTACCGGATGCAGCGGATCGAGGAGCTGACCGGGCGGCGGATGTCGTCGATGCGGGACCGTACCGACCTGTATCTGGCGCTGCGGTCAGCGCGAGAGACGCAATAGGCGCGTCAGGGCAGGCGGCCCGCGACGACGTGGCCCCGTGAGACCACGGCCACGATGTTCTCGACGGCCAGGTCCTCGATGCGCTCCCACGGGCGGCCGCGCAGCACGATGAGGTCGGCGCCCAGTCCAGGCGCGATCCTGCCCACCGGCATGCCGATCGAGTCGGCCGCGTCGGAGGTGGCCGCGCGCAGCGCGGACTCCGCGTCCAGCCCGAGGACCCGCGTCATGTGGACGACCTCGGCGTGTTGGTCGCCGAACTGCACGTGGTGGCCGTTCGCGTCGGTGCCGAGCACGAACCGCACGCCCAGCGCGGCCGCCTGGGCCAGCAGCACGTCGCGGGTGGCGACCAGCTCGGCGGCCTTGGCCATGGCCTCGGGCGTGACCGGGACGCGGCCCGCCGCGATGGCCTCGTTGATCAGCAGCGTCGGCGCGACCGGTGTGCCGCGGGCGGCCAGGGTCTCGGCCAGGTCCTTGCTCATGAGCGTGCCGTGCTCGATCGAGTCGACGCCCTCCTCGACGGCCACCCGGATGCCGTCCTCGGAGTGGGCGTGCGAGGCCACCAGCATGCCGAGCGCGTGCGCCTCGTCCACGACCGCCCTGATCTCGTCGCGGGTGTAGTTGCGCCAGGCGTTCTTGTCGCCGATCGACAGCACGCCGCCGCTGGTGGTCAGCTTGATGCCGTCCATGCCGGCGCGGGCCCAGGTGCGTACGAGCTTGCGGCACTCGTCAGGGCCGTCGGCGGTGGGCTTCCGCGCGGGCACCGCGGGCGGCACGAACAGGTCGTTGTGCCCGGCCGTCATCCCCACCACGCCGTGCACCTGGATGCGCGGCCCGGGCAGCACCCCCGCGTCGAACGCCCGGCGCAGCGCGACCTGGGCCTCGTCGCCCGCGAGGTCGCGCAGCGTCGTCACGCCGTGCCGCATGGCCCGCTGGGCGTGGGCGACGCCGTGCAGCACCTGCTCGTCCCTCGTGGTGACCAGCGGCCAGGTCGCGAAGTCCGGCGGGTCGCCGGGGCCCGCGTACCCGATCAGGTGCACGTGCGTGTCCACCAGGCCGGGCAGCACGCAGAGGCCGTCATAGCGGGGCTCGGTATCCGGCTGCACGCCGGTGATGCGGTCGGGCTCCCAGCTCAGATCGACTGGGCCGCGGTATTCGGTACCGTCCCAAAGAGGGATTCCGTCGAGTCTCATTTCACGCTCGACGCTACCGGAGCTTCTGGGCGGCTGGAGGGATCTACGGTCCTCACCCGGCACTCTCGTAGGGACCTACAGGGGTCGCCAGCGGTTTTCCCGCGTTCCCTCTTCGCGGCCCTTCGCCGCGCCGCGTTGTCCAAAACCACCGTCACATGATGGTAATAATCGATAGATACCGTCCTGACCTGCCCGTTCACCGCCGCTCAAGGAAGAATTATGGCTATTTCCCTCGACCGCCGCGCGTTCCTGCGGACAACAGGTCTGGCCGGTCTGGCGCTCGGTCTGGCCGCCTGCGGCGAAAGCGGCACGTCGACCGCCTCCTCCGGCGGTGGGCTCGGCTCGGTCAAGCTGCAACTGTCCTGGAAGAAGAACGTCGAGTTCGCCGGCGAGTACTTCGCCGACACCAAGGGGTACTTCAAGGCCGCCGGGTTCACCCAGGTCGAGCTGCTGTCGGGCGGCGGCTCGGGCACCTCGGTCGAGTCGGGCCTGGCCACGGGCCGCTGCTGGGCGGGCCTTTCCGCACCCACGATCACCGCGCCGGCCATCCTCCAGGGCGCCCCGCTGAAGATCGTCGGCGCGACCTTCCAGAAGAACCCGTTCGCGATCGTCTCGCTCAAGAAGAACCCGATCGAGGCGGCCAAGGACCTGGTCGGCAAGAAGATCGGCGTCCAGGACTCCAATGAGCTGGTGTGGAACGCGCTGCTCAAGGCCAACGACATCGACCCGTCCAGCGTGACCAGGGTGCCGTTCCAGTCCGACCCGTCGATGCTCACCTCCGGGCAGCTCGACGGTTACGTCGGCTATGTCACCAGCGGCCCCGTACGGCTGAGGATGCAGGGCCACGACCCGGCCTACCTGCTGTTCGCCGACGCCGGCCTGCCGCTGGTCGCCGAGACGTTCACGGTGACGCAGGAGACCATCGACAAGGAGCGCGACAAGCTCAAGGCGTTCCTGACCGCCGAGATCAAGGGCTGGAAGGACGCCGTCGCCGACCCGGCCAAGTCCGCCGAGCTGGCCGCCACCGTCTACGGCAAGGACCAGAACCTCGACGTCAAGGAGCAGACCGAGGAGGCCAAGATGCAGAACGAGCTCGTGGTCACCTCCGACGTCAAGGCCAACGGCCTGTTCACGATCACGCCGGAGCTGATCGAGCAGAACATCGCGTCCCTGGCGAAGGCCGGCCTGAACATCAAGGCCGAGCAGCTGTTCGACCTGACGATCCTGGACGAGGTCTACAAGGCCGACCCGAGCCTGAAGCTGTCATGACGGGCATCAGCATCGCGGGGCTGAGCAAGACCTTCGGCAAGGGAGTGACCGCACTCCAAGGAGTCGACATCCAGACGCCGAAGGGCTCGTTCCTGTCGCTGCTCGGCCCCTCCGGCTGCGGCAAGTCCACGGTGCTGCGCATCCTGGCAGGACTGGAAGAACCCACCTCCGGCGAGATCCAGGTGAACGGCGAGACCCCGGAGGAACTGCGCAGGGGCCACCACCTCGGCATCGCCTTCCAGGATTCGGCGCTGCTGGCCTGGCGCAGCGTGGCGGCCAACATCCGGCTGCCGCTCGAGGTCGCCGGGATCAGGCCGGAGCCCGGTCAGATCGACGACCTGATCAAGCTGGTCGGCCTGGAGGGCTTCGAGAAGGCCAGGCCCGCCGAGCTGTCCGGCGGCATGCGACAGCGCGTGTCCATCGCCCGCGCGCTGGTGGTCAAGCCCAGCGTGCTGCTGCTCGACGAGCCGTTCGGCGCGCTCGACGACATGACCAGGCAGCGGCTCAACCTGGAGCTGCTGCGCATCTGGACCGAGAAGCCCGCCACGACGCTCATGGTCACCCACGGCATCAGCGAGGCCATCTTCCTGTCGGACGTGGTGGCCGTCATGAGCCCCCGCCCCGGGCGGGTCGTCGAGATGGTGGAGATCGGCCTGCCGCGGCCCCGCACCCCCGACATGATGCGTACGCCCGAGTTCCACGCGATCCACGACCACCTCAGCGACCTGCTGTTCGGGCACGGCTCATGAGGCGTGTCCAGGGGCTGCTCGGCGTCGTCGCGCTCATCGGGCTCTGGTGGCTGCTCGCCGTGACCGTGTTCGCCGGCGGCGGCGCGGTTCCGACGCCGTGGGCGGTGCTCGCCGCCATGGGCGACGACGGCTGGGCCTTCTACGGCCCGAACATCTCCGCCACCCTCACCGCGGCGGTCCAGGGCTTCCTTTGGGGCAACGGGCTGGCCGTCGGCGTG
This sequence comes from Nonomuraea sp. CA-141351, assembly GCF_050944675.1. Classification (NCBI taxonomy): domain Bacteria; kingdom Bacillati; phylum Actinomycetota; class Actinomycetes; order Streptosporangiales; family Streptosporangiaceae; genus Nonomuraea; species Nonomuraea sp. CA-141351. The sequence goes on along the minus strand of NZ_CP191982.1, from coordinate 10,791,251 downwards.
GCACTGCTGGTGCTGCTCGTGCCCCGGCTCGAAGCCGTCGCCACGCAGCTCGCCGTGATCAGCTACTGCATCCCCCTGCTCGCCATCGGCCCCATCGTGCTGGTGGTCTTCGGCGGCGACGCCACCGTGGTCTTCCTCGCTGCCATCTCCGTCTTCTTCACCACGCTCATCGGCGCCCTGCTCGGGCTGCGCTCCGCCGACCGGGCGAGCCTGGACGTCGTCACCGTGTACGGCGGCGGCCGCCTGGCCAGGCTCCGCTACGTACAGATCATCTCCGCCCTGCCCAGCACGTTCGCCGGCCTGAAGATCTCCGCCCCCTCCGCGCTGCTCGGCGCCATCATCGGCGAGTACCTGGGCAGCAACGACGCGGGGCTCGGCGTCTCCCTGATGATCTCCCAGCAGCAGTTCCAGGTGCCGCGCACGTGGGGCCTCGCGCTCGCGGCCGGGCTGATCGCCGGGCTCGGGTACGCGATCGTCGCTCTCGTCGCCCGCGTGGTCACCCCCTGGTCGAGAGGTGTGTCACAGTGATCGGCCGCACCGTGCTGAGGATCGTCGGCCCTCTGCTGCCCTCCGTGGTCATCGTCGTGGCCGCGTGGTGGCTGGCCCTGGAGGCGTTCGGGATCAGCCCGCTCGTGGGCAAGCGGCCGCCGCAGGTCTGGGAGTACCTGACCTCCTCGGACGCCCACCGCGAGGCCGTGTTCGGGGCGCTGGGCATCACGGTCAGGGACGCCGCCATCGGGTTCGCCAGCGGAATGATCGCCGCCGTGGCGGTGGCGGTCGCGTTCGTGCTGTTCAGGACCGTCGAGCAGACGTTCATGCCGGTCGCGATGCTGCTGCGGTCCGTGCCGCTCGTGGTGATGACGCCGCTGATCACGATGATCTTCGGCCGGGACGTGCTGGGCGTGGCCGTCATCGGCGGCATCGTCGTGTTCTTCCCCGCGCTGGTGAACATCGCCTTCGGGCTGCGGTCCGCCTCGCCGCAGGCCACCGACCTGATCATGGCGTACGGCGGGACCCGCATGACCGTCCTGCGCAAGGTCGCCATGCCGACGGCGATGCCCTCGGTCTTCGCCTCGGCCCGGATCTCCGTGCCCGCCTCCATCATCGGAGCGCTCATCGCCGAGTGGCTGGCCACCGGGCGGGGGATCGGCGCCGAGATCCTGCGGGCCATCGGCGGCTTCCGGTATGACGAGGTGTGGGCGGACATCGTGGTGGTCACGACCGTGTCCATCCTGGCGTACGCGGTCGTGGGCGTGGTCGAGTCGCTCGTCCTCGCCCGCTTCTCCGACCGCTCGTAAGCGCGGAGATGCGGGCCCGGCCGCGGTCCTGTGTGCGGGGGGAGGCGCGGCCGGGCCCGCCCGGAGGGGAGCGCATGGGCGTGCGGTGGGAAACCGGCTTGGGTGTGGCCGGTGGAGGCCCGGCGCTCCCTTGGCTCTAGCGAGCGGTTTGCTCTAGTGGGTGGCGAAGTCCTGCGTCCAGGAAGGTCCCTTGGCGTTGTGCCCGACACCGATGTGGGTGAAGGAGCAGTTCAGCATGTTCCCCCGGTGTCCCGGGCTGTTGAGCCAGTCGTTCACCACGGCGCGGGCGGTGGGGTGGCCCTGGGCGATGTTCTCGGCGACCATGCTGTACGAGAAGCCGACCGCCCTGATGCGCTGGTCGAATGTGCGCCCGTTGCTGGAGTTGTGCGTGAGGCGGTTGCGGGCTCCCATGTCCGCCGAATGGCGCTCGGCGGCGAGGTGCAGCTTGGGGTCGTGGATGAGGGGCCGGCAGCCCTTCTTCGCCCTGGCCTCGTTGGTGAGCCGGACGACCTCCTCCTCGACCGGGGAGGCGAAGCCCCCGCCTGACGCGCACGACAGCTTCACCGGGCGCGACCGGCCGGTGCGCCCGTGGGAATCCATCGCGACGACGTAGTAGCCGCGCGGGGTGGCGGAGCACTGTACGCCCGCCGTGACCCGCCCGGTGCCGATGACCTTCGAGCCGCTCTTGACGACCCGGTCGGGACCCGGCATGACGATCATGATGCGTACCCTGAGCCGGGCCTGGTCAGTGCAGCCCGTCCTGGATGCGGTGCCCCGAACCACGCCCCTGGTCGCGACCGGTTCGGCCGCGACCACGCGGCACGCCTGCGCCGAGGCGGCCTGCGCGGCGGGCGCGGGGAAGCTCAATGCCGCCAGACTCCCTAGGCAGATGAGTGCCTGGAGCGGTCTGCGCATTCTGTCCTCCGGTACGGGGTTCGACACTGCGTCGAACCCGAATTCTGGCGCTCCCGGGTCGGCTTTGTATGGAAATTTCGGACGCAACCTGGAGCCCCAAGTAACTGCCCAGTAAACCACAGCGGCCCCCTGAACGTCAGAGGGCCGCGCGGGTCTCAGCGGGGTGTCAGCACTCCGCGGGCTTCAGCCAGGAGCATTCGAGGTCGCTCGCCGCACCCTGGTCGGTGGCGCGGAGTTGCGTGGCGTCGGCGGTCGGGTTCGTACGCGAGAACTGGGCGAGCCGGATCGCGATCTTGTCCTCAATGTCCTTGGGCGAGGACGACAGGAACTGGTTCAGCATGATCGAGAAGATCAGCGGCTCGCCCTCGGCGCTCGTGGCGTACCCGGACAGCGACGTGACCCCGGTCAGCGAACCCGTCTTGGCGTGGACGTTGTTCGCGGCAGGCGTGTTGCGCATCCGGCTGCGCAGGGTGCCGCCGACGAAACGCTCGGCGTTGCCCGCGATGGGCAGGGCCTCGTACCAGGTCTTGAACCACGGCTTGTTGCGCACGGCCGTCAGCAGCTGCACGATCGAGCCCGGCGAGAAGCCGTCGCGGCGCGACAGCCCGGAGCCGTCCCGCATGTTGATCACCTGCACCCCGTTGGCCTTGGCGAAGTCGGTGCTGACCTTGAGGCCGGCCGACCACGTGCCCTGGTTGGCGACCTTGCGTCCCATCGCCTTGGTGAGGATCTCGGCGTGGATGTTGTTGCTCAGCTTCAGGAACGGCACCAGCAGCTCGCCCAGCGTCATCGACTCATGCTTGGCCAGCTCCGCGGCCCCTTCGGGAGCCGCGCCCGTGACGGTCGGCCCGAGCACCTTGACGCCGTGCCTGGCGAGCGCGCCGCGGAACAGCGAGGAGACGTACGCCGTGGGGTCGTCCACGGCCACCCACTCCTGGTACGGGTCCTTCACCGTGCCGGTGATCACGACGGTACGCGTGGCGTGCTGCCGCTCGATGAGCACATCGGTCTCCGAGCCCACGGTGGCCTTGTTGACGATCTTCAGGTAGCCGGTCTCCGGGGTGGTGGACACCTTGACCTTGTCGCCGTCGGCCGCCACGGACACGATCACCGAGCCCGCGTCGTAGTCCCTGTCGGGCGAGGCGGTCAGCGCGGAGATGGGCGCCGCGTAGTAGGCGGTCTCGTCGTCCCACGACCAGTCGTTGCCGAGCCGCTGCGAGTCGAACCAGGTGTCGTCGGCCACCAGCCTGCCCGTGACGACCTTGACGCCCGCGCCGGCCACCTTGGCGGCCAGCGCGTCGTAGTCCTCCGCCAGCATGGTCGGGTCGCCGGTGCCGCGCAGCACCAGGTCGCCGGTCAGCGCCGAGCCGACCTTGCGGCCGGCGCTCAGCACGGTGGTCGGGAAGCGGTAGTCGAGCCCGAGCGTGTCCACGGCCGCGGCGGAGGTGAAGAGCTTGGTGTTGGACGCGGGGGTGAGGAGCTTGCCGGCGTCCGTGGCGTACAGCTCCTCGCCGGTGGCGGCGCTCTTGACGACCACGCCTGCCCTGGCGATCGTGAGCCGGGAGTCGCTGAGGATCTGGTTGAGGTCCTGGGTCAGGTCGGCCACGCCCGCGGAGGGCTCCAGGGCGACGGCAGTGGATGAGGGATTGGATGCCCACGCGAGGGCCGCGACGAGCGCGCCCGCGACGAGGGATGCTGAGGTGCGCCGCATGGGGTCTCCAAGTGACTGGGAGGATCGCATGAGAGCATGGATCACCCCAGCCCCCATGTAATCCGCAAATATCCGTATTTATCGCGCTGTGCCAGGGGGCATATGGCGCGGCCTCAGAGGGACGGCTGCCCCGAGGTCAACAGAAAGCCGCAGTCGCCGAACGAGATCTCGTCACCTGACCGCACCCGCGCGGGACCCACCAGCCGCCACCCGTTGAGCCGGGTGCCGTTGAGCGAGCCCAGGTCCACCAGCATCCATCCGCCGTCGCCCTCGCGCCGCAGCTCGGCGTGGACACGGGACACCGTCAGATCCGACAGCACGAGGTCGCACGCCGACCCCCGCCCCACCACGTAACGCAGCCGGTCGTCGTCGGGCAGCGCCAGCCGGGGCAGCCGGGGGCGCCGCCACGCCGACTGCAACCGGGTGGTGAACTCGGAGACCGAGGCGACGGCGTCGGTCAGCCGCTGCCGCAGGGTAGGCCGTTGCGGCAGGTCGGCGACCAGCTCGTCGAGCTCGTGCCGATTTTGCGCCCGCAGCGCCTGGTCCACCCGCCCCACGAACGTGTCGTGCGAGATCCGGCCCTCCACGGCGCGGTATTTGAGCTCCTCGATCGCGCGGTCGCGTTCCCCGTCGGACGCCCGAAAGGGCGGATGCGTGGAACTCATGTAGCGAGTATCGGACTGAAGGGCGCTCGCTGTCCAGAATACGCGGGATCGCTTGCCTAGGGCATACTCGGTATGCATACTCAGTATCCATGTCGATCAGACACGGACTGCTCGCGTTGCTGAGCAGCGGGCCGCGTTACGGCTATCAGCTGAGGGTGGAGTTCGAGGCGTCCACCGGGGCGACCTGGCCGCTGAACATCGGCCAGGTCTACACGACGATCTCCCGCCTTGAGCGTGACGGCCTGGTGGCGCCAGGGGGCGCCGACGAGCAGGGCCGCGCGGTCTACACGATCACCGAGGCCGGTCGGGAGGAGCTGGAGCGGTGGTTCAGCACCCCCGTCGCCCAGACCGACCGGCCTCGGGACGAGCTGGCCATCAAGATCGCGATGGCGGTCGCAGGTGACGTGGACGTGGCCGAGGTCATCCAGACCCAGCGCGTGGCCACCATGCGCGGGCTGCAGGAGCTCACCAGGGCCAAGCGGGCCGCCGCCGGGACGGCGCAGCGGCTGGTCCTCGATTCGTTGATTTTCAAGGCCGAGGCGGAACAGCGCTGGCTGGACCACTGCGAGGCCGTTTCCAAGGAGAAGAGTTCATGACTGTGGTGAGTTTGCGGGACGTGACCCGCGAGCACGGCCAGGTGCGCGCCCTGAAAGGGGTGAGCCTGGAGGTGGCGGCGGGGGAGCTGGTCGCGGTCATGGGCCCGTCGGGTTCGGGCAAGTCGACCCTGCTCAACGTGGCCGGCGGGCTCGACAGGCCCACCTCGGGGACCGTGACGATCGAGGGCCAGGACCTCGCCACGGTGAAGGACCTCGCCAAGCTCAGGCGCGGCAGCGTCGGGTACGTCTTCCAGGACCTGAACCTGATCCCGTCCCTGACGGCCGCCGAGAACGTGATGCTGCCCAGAGAGCTCGACGGCGTGCGGTCCGGGCGGGCACGCGAGCAGGCGCTGGCCGTACTCGCCGAGGTGGGGGCCGGGGAGGTCGCCGACCGTTTCCCCGAGGAGCTGTCCGGCGGCCAGCGCCAGCGCGTGGCCATCGCCAGGGCGCTGGCGGGGGAGCGGCGGCTGCTGCTGGCCGACGAGCCGACCGGCGCCCTCGACACCGCCACCGGCGACGAGATCCTGCAGCTGCTGCGCGCCCGCTGCGACGAGGGCGCCGCGGTGCTGCTCGTCACCCACGAGCCGCGCTATGCGGCCTGGGCCGACCGGGTGGTCTACCTGCGTGACGGCGCGATCGTGGAGTCGAGCGCCGTGCGGCTGGAGAGCGCCCGATGAGCGCGTTCCGCGCCGCGCTGCGCATCTCCCGCAGGGACGCCCTGCGCTTCAAGGGCCGCACCGCGCTGATCATGGTGATGATCGGCCTGCCCGTCCTGGTCATCACGGCGGCGCTCACCGGCGCCGCCACCACGAGCATCACCACCCGCGACAAGCTGGACTCGATGTTGGGCGCGGCCGACGCCCGCATCGTCACGCGGCCGTTCCGCACTCCAGTCGAGCAGAGCGCGGACGGGGAGATAACCAATCAGCGCAATGCACCGCGTTCCGAGCGGCCGTGGACGCCCGCCGAGATCGGCACGCTGCTCCAGGGCCGTCTGCTCCGCTACCAGTCGAGCAACGTGTATGCCCGCGTGGCGGACGGCTACGACCGGGTGGACGTGTTCGAGGCAGACCTGCGCGACCCCCTGACCAGCGGGATGCGCCGCCTGGTCGAGGGCAGGTTCGCCGCCGCGCCCGGTGAGGTCGCCGTGTCCCCTGCGATGATCGATCGGGGTGTCCGGATCGGTGACACGATCAAAACTTGGCGGCCGGACCGCACCGTGCGGGTGGTCGGGGTCGCCGAGCACCCGAACCGGCCCGGCCTGCGCGAGCTGCTCGCCCTGCCGGAAGGGCTGCTCCCGCACCAGAACGACGGCAACGACAGCGGCTGGCTCATCGACACCGCCGCCCCCGTCCAGTGGCCGGACGTGCAGAGACTCAACAAGGTGGGCCTGGCCGTCAACTCGCGGGCCTTGATCGAGCGCTCCGACGCCGGCGACTCCGGGCCCCGGGACCTGCATGGGCTGCTCGAGCTGGGGGTCGCTGTCGTGCTCATCGTGACGGAGACCGTCCTGCTCGCGGGCCCCGCCTTCGCGGTCGGGCTGCGCCGCAGGCGCAGGGAGCTCGCCGTGATCGCCGCGCAGGGCGGCTCCGGGCGGCACCTCAAGACCATCGTGCTGGCCGACGGCCTGGTGCTCGGCGGCGCGGCGGCCCTGCTCGGCGCCGCCCTGGGCATCGGGGCCGGGCTGGTGGTGGAGCGGTTCGCGGCCCGCTGGCTGGACTGGACGCACGGTCCGGCGGACGTGCCGTGGGCGCAGGTGCTCGGCGTGGCCGCATTGGGCGTGGTGAGCGGGCTGACCGCGGCGATCGTGCCCGCGATCCAGGCGAGCCGGCAGAGCCCCGTACACGTGCTGGCCGGGCGCGCCGCCGTGGACACGCCCGGTCGTGCGGGCCGTCCCGTGCTCGGGGCCGCGCTGGTGCTGCTGGGGCTGGCCGCGAGCGGGTTCGCCCTGCACCGGGGCACGTTGTCCGTGGCGCTGGCCTCGATGTTGGTGGTGTTCGGGCTGGTCGCGCTGATGCCGTGGCTGGTCCAGGCCACGGGACGGCTCGCCGGGCGGCTGCCGCTCCCGCTGCGCCTGTCCGTGCGCGACGCCTCCCGCCACCGCGTCCGTACGGCCTCCGCCACCGCCGCGGTCATGGCGGCCACCATGGGGGCCGTCACGCTCGGCGTCGGCGTCAACAGCGCCTATGTCAGCCAGGATGCGAGACGCGGCTCGATCGTCCCCACGGGCACCACGGTGATCCGCGCCTGGGAGGCGGACGATCGGGGGTGGGCGCGGGTGCGGGCGCTCGTCCAGCAGAAGCTGCCGGGGGTGAGCCTGGTCAACGGGCTGGACGCGGAGGACGCGCGGGGCCGGCCCCTCAGTCTGAGCGTCACCTGGCCGACGGACTGCAAGTCCAGATGCCGGCCTGCCGACTATGGCTTCGGCTCGGTGGAGGTGGCCGACGAAGAGGTGCTCGCCTTCCTCCAGCGACGCAGGGATCCGCAGGCGGCGGCGGCACTGGCGGCGGGCAAGGCCGTGGCGTTCAGCCCCGGCCTGGTGCACGACGGCATGATCACGCTGCAGGCCGAGGACTGGGACATGAAGCCGGTCAAGACCTTCCGGGTTCCCGCCGTGGCGGTGGCGGCGGCCGAGGCCGGTCAGGGGGGCGTGGTGATCCCGCCGTCCGTGCTGGCGCCGACGGGGCTCAAGGTCACGCAGCGGACCCTCTACGCGGCGTACACAGATGTCGACGAGCAGCGTCTGTCCACCGAGATCAAGACCATGATCGGCGACGAGGCATACGCCGTCGTGGAGAGGGGCTACGCCGAGACCCGTTTCGTGACCCTGCTGATCCTGCTCGCGGCCGCGCTGGTCCTGGTGCTCGGCGGCACGTTCGCGGCCACGGGGCTGGCCGCCGCCGACATGCGCCAGGACCTCGACACCCTGTCCGCCGTCGGCGGGACGGCGCGGGTCCGCAGGCTGGTAGTGGCGGCCCAGGCCGCCTACATCTCCGGCCTCGGCGCTCTTGTGGGCCTGGTCGCGGGCACCGTCAGCGGCATAGCGCTGACCTGGCCGCTGACCCGGACCAACTACGGGCGCACCGCGCTGTTCGACCCGGGATCCACGACGATCGCCGTCCCCTGGCTCTTCCTGGCCGGGATCGTGGTGGGCCTGCCGCTGCTGGCCGCGCTGGTGGCCGGGGCGTTCACGCGGACGCGTCTGGTGCTGGCCCGCCGGGTGGCGTGAGCCGGTACCTCAGCGTGATCAGCGCCGACAGGAAGACGATCAGCGCGGGGACCGCGGCCTGCCCGATCAGGACCGCGGTCAACGCGCTGTCCGGCTGCTGGACCGGCCTGTTCGGCTCGGACTCGACGAAGCCGCCGATCGAGAGGATCACGCCGAAGACCAGCGCGCCGAACGCGCTGACGCCGCTCTCGATGGCGGTCCAGAGCCCGGTCAGCACGCCCGCGCGGCGCTTCCCGGTCGCGGCGGCGTCCGTCGCGATCACGTCCGCGAGCATGGAGTACTGCAGCAGTTGCAGTCCGGCGTATCCGACTCCGACCAGCAAGATCATGACGTGCGCCCACACGGCGCCGAACAGCGGTGTGGCCAGCGCCGCCGTCGTGCCGCCCCCGTACAGCAGCACCGCCACGATCATCGCGCCGCGCTTGTCGAAGCGCCTGGACAGCCGCACCCACAGCGGCATCGTCAGCAGGATCGGGCCGACCAGCGCGGCGAAGAGCGTCTGCGTGGCCTTCGGCGAGCCGAGCGTGTACGCGGCGAAGTACGGCGCGGCGGCCAGCATCATGCTCACGGCGAGCATCTGCGTGCAGGCCAGCACGGTCAGCCAGAGGAACGGCCGGTTGCCCTTGATCGCGGCGAACTGCTCGCGCCACCCGCCCCGGTCCGCCTCCGGTGCGCCAGTCATGGGAGCGCGGGCCGTGCCGAAGAACGAGCCCAGCATGGCCAGCAGCAGGATGACCGCGATCGTCGTCCCCATCAGCCGGTAGCTGCCCAGCGTGCCGTCGTCGCCCCGGCTGGTGACGATGGCCGGTGCCAGCACGCCGCTGATCGCGGTGGCCACGCCGATGAAGACCATCCGCCACTGCAGCAGCGAGGTGCGCTCGTGATAGTCGTGCGTCATCTCGCCGGGCATCGTCTTGTACGGCACCTCGAACAGCGCGTACGCCGTCGCCATCGCGAGGAAGCACAACCCCACGTAAAGGGCGGCGGGCACGCCCGTCAGCGGCGGCCCGGCGAACATCAGGAAGAACGCGATCGGCAGCGTGCAGGCGCCGGCCAGCATCCAGGGCCGCCGCGGGCCGAGGCGCGACCTGGTCCGGTCCGACCAGCGGCCCACCAGCGGGTTGACGATCAGGTCCCAGACCTTGGGCACGGTGACCACGACCCCGGCCAGCCAGGCGGGCACGGCCAGGGAGTTGGTCATGTAGTACAGCAGGAGCAGGCCGGGCACGGTGGTGACCGTGGCCGTGCAGAACGACCCCACGCCGTAGCCGAGGCGTACGCCCCTGGGGACGGTGGACGCCGTCACCACCGGTGTGATCATGCCCTCATTCAAGCCGAGCGAGGGCTTGTTCGGGAGGGCCTACTTTCCTGCGACGTACGGCGGGGCCCGAGCTCACGGGCCCCGGCGCGTACCGTTCGCGTCAGTCGGCGACGCTCGCGCACACCACGTGCGCGCCGATCTCGATCATCCGGCGCTCGCTGCGCGTGTCCGCCACCCTGGCCATCAGGATCGGCGCCCCGGAGGCCGCGAACTGCGGCAGGCGGGCGCGGACCAGGCGGTGCAGGTCGCGTACGACGTCCTCGGCGGCCGACATGTGCACCTTCACATGGAGCATGATCCCGGGAACCCCGGACGCCGTACGCGCCTCGGAGATCCAGACGTGGTGCACGAGCGGGAAGTCCATGAGCAGCTGTCCGATGGCCTGGCGCAGCGCGGGCAGGATCGGATGGGTGCACCGCCGGTAACCGGGGTCGACCTGCTGCATGGGCCCCGACAGGTGCGGCCGGGGCGCGGGCACCCACGGCAGCGACGGCGCCTGCGGGGACGGAGGCGCCACCTGGGCCAGCGCGGCACCGCGTGACACGGTCGCCATCGCCCCTGTCGCGTACGCGGCAGGCGCCGCCCCTGACAGGACGGGCGTCGGCCCCGTGCGTGTCGAGGTGAGGAACCGCTGGAGATCGTCGATGGGCACGGCCGCGGCGGCTGGTCCGGCCGCGTCGATCACGATCTCCCGCACGCCGGTGACGCGCTGGATGTCCAGGATGGTGTCGGCGTCGCACGCCGACAGGGAATGACTGCCGCGGTGCCTGGCATAGGTGACAGCACTGGTGTAACCGAGCAGCACTCGGTCACCGGCTTGCGTCGTCCCGAGGACGACTGAGCGATCTGGTCGCACTGCCACCAGGACTCCACCGTCGGCGAGAGCGCTCAGCAGGCGATGCGGGGTGCCATGCTGTGCGAGCACGTCGGCAAGCGCAGGATTCCCGATGCTCATAAGACGAACCCTAAGTACTCGGCCACGGCTTATCAGGCTAATGGCGAATAAATCTCCCGATCAAGACAAAGATGTGAGCGGAGTGGATGAGTTTGTCGCCTGATGGGTAGGGCGGACCCGTCTCACATGGTGGGTGCCTCGTGAACGCGTTCACAAGCGGCGGATACACTCTGTGGGACCGCCGGGGGATCCGTGGACGTGTCCCCCGAAGCCCGCCGTGCCGTTAAGGATCCACACCAGTGAACAAGCCCGTCGTTCTGGTAGCAGAAGAGCTGTCCGAGGCAGGCCTCGCCGTACTCGGGGCTGATTTCGAGGTCCGCCACACCGACGGCGCCGACCGTTCCCAGCTGCTGCCCGCTCTCGCAGACGTGGACGCGCTGATCGTCCGCTCCGCCACGCAGGTCGACGCCGAGGCCATCGCGGCCGCGCCCAAGCTGCGCGTGGTCGCCCGAGCCGGGGTCGGTCTCGACAACGTCGACGTCGAAGCGGCCACCAAGGCCGGTGTCATGGTCGTCAACGCGCCGACCTCCAACATCACCAGCGCCGCCGAGCAGACCGTCGCCCTCATCCTGGCCAGCGCGCGCAACACGGCTCAGGCCCACGCCGCGCTGAAGAACGGGGAGTGGAAGCGGTCCAAGTACACCGGTGTCGAGCTCGACGAGAAGGTCATCGGCATCCTGGGCCTGGGCAAGATCGGCCAGCTGGTGGCCCAGCGGCTCCAGCCGTTCGGCGTCGAGCTGATCGCTTACGACCCCTACCTGCCGCCGGCCCGCGCCGCGCAGATGGGCGTCAAGCTCCTCAGCCTGGAAGAGGTGCTCAAGCAGGCCGACTTCATCACCGTCCACCTGCCCAAGTCCAAGGAGACCCTCGGTCTCATCGGTGACAGGGAGCTGCACCAGGTCAAGCCGTCGGTGCGCATCATCAACGTCGCCCGTGGCGGCATCGTGGACGAGGGCGCGCTCTACTCGGCGATCAAGGAGGGTCGCGTCGCCGGCGCCGGTCTGGACGTGTTCTCCAAGGAGCCGTGCACCGACAGCCCGCTGTTCGAGCTCGACCAGGTCGTCGTCACGCCTCACCTGGGCGCCTCCACGCATGAGGCCCAGGAGAAGGCCGGCACCCAGGTCGCGCGGAGCGTGAAGCTGGCGCTCGCGGGCGAGTTCGTGCCGGACGCGGTCAACGTCCAGGGCGGCGTGGTGGCCGAGGATGTCAAGCCGGGCCTGCCGCTGGCCGAGAAGCTCGGCCGGGTGTTCACCGCCCTGGCCGGCGAGGTGGCCACCAAGCTCGACGTCGAGGTGCGCGGCGAGATCGCCTCCGAGGACGTGCGGGTGATCGAGCTGGCCGCGCTCAAGGGCGTGTTCACCGACGTGATCGAGGAGCAGGTCACGTACGTCAACGCGCCGCTGCTGGCCAAGGACCGCGGCCTCACCGTGGAGCTGGTGACCAGCTCGGAGAGCCCCGACTGGCGCAACGTGGTGACCGTGCGCGGCCTGCTCGCCGACGGCCGTCAGGTGTCGGTGTCCGGCACGCTGTCCGGCCCTCGCCAGATCACGAAGATCGTCGAGGTCAACGGCTACGAGATGGAGATCGAGCCGACGGCCCACCTGGCGTTCTTCACCTACACCGACCGTCCCGGCATCGTCGGCGTGGTCGGCCGTCTGCTGGGTGAGCACAGCGTCAACATCGCCTCGATGCAGGTCGCCCGCTCCACCAAGGGCGGCAAGGCGCTCATCGCGCTGACCGTCGACTCCGGGATCCCGGCCGACGTGATCGACCAGATCGCCAATGAGATCGGCGCCGACAGCGGCCGTTCGGTGGACCTGGAGGACTGACCGCCCTCTTCGGCCTCGGGGCCGTCACTCGGATCGTTCCGGGTGGCGGCCCTTTTGCGTCTCAGCATGCGAGATAGTAGGACATCCAACGAGATTGCTGAGGTACTGTTGCAGGAAATGCGCCAGGTGCTCGTACTTATTACCTGCCGCGGCGGGGCCTGTTAGGGCAGGTCGACGACTCGCCGCGGTGAGAGGCGTTGTGTCGGCCAGTAAGTCCCCATCCGTCCGGTCCGTGAGACCGGAGTCCGACGTCCCCCGCTGGAACGCTCGCGAAATGAGATGAGTCGCATGTACGACATGTATGCCTGGAACCGTTCGGAAGAGCACGAGGACGAGGCCACGGAGGCCCTGCAGACCGCCCTGGACCGCCGGGACAACGGCGGGGCTCCTCAGAACTCGAGCCGGTAGAACATCGCCGACCGCTTCACCCCCGGCAGCGCCCCGGCGATCCAGGCCGAGATCCGATGCGGCGCCGACAGGCGGTCGAACCCGTCCATGTCGAACGCGCTCACCGCGCTGACGCAGCGCAGCCTCGGATGGATCGCCACCAGCTCGTCGGGGCCGTCGATGCCCCAGTGGAGCGTGGCCCCGGCCTTCCGTACGGGCCTGTTGAGCTTCTGCAGCCGTACTCCGAGCCCGCTCATGGCGTCGAAGACGAGCTGCCCGCCGGGGAAGCGGTCCGCGATCGCCCGCAGCAGGGCCCGGCCGTCGTCCGGGCCGAGGTAGTAGAGCAGGCCCTCGGCGACGACCAGCGCGGGAGCGTCGTCCGGGACCTCCTCCAGCCACTTCAGGTCGGTGACCGACGAGCCGATCATGCGGTGCCCCGGACGCTCGGGGAACAGCCGGCCGCGCAACTCGATGACGTCGGGATAGTCCACGTCGTACCAGCGGACGGTGGGCGGCGGCGCCAGCCGGTAGAAGCGGGTGTCGAGGCCGCAGCCCAGGTGGAGCACGGTGGCCTCGGGGTGTGTGGCGAGGTACTCGGCGGCCCAGCGGTCGATGAAGCGATCCCTGAGCGCGACGGCGGCTGCCAGGGCGGGGCTCATGCCGGTCGCGCGGAAGTCGAAGTCGATCCGGCCGACCGCTTCGACGGCCATGTCGTCACCGAGTATCGGGTGCCTGGACCTCGCGTCGAGCGCCCGCCCGTACAGGGTGGCGAGGAGCGTGGCCTTCTCCTCGGTGAGTCGCACCTTTTCCCGCGCCATATCTCTACGCTAACGCCGCGCGGGCCAGCGCCAGCGCGCCCAGCAGGGGAGCGTCGTCCGCGAACCTGGCCGGGCGCAGCTCCGGCGGGAACGGCACCGCGCGGGCGACCTCGGCCGCCAGCCTCGGCATGATCAGGTCGGCGGCGCCCATCATGCCGCCGCCCACGACCAAGCGCTCCGGGTCGAACATCACGCACAGGTTCGCCACGCTCATGGCGAGGGTCCGCAACGCCTCCTCCACCAGCTCTCGCGCGCCCGCCTCGGCCAGGAGCTCCGCCGCCGTGGTGGGGCGGCCCAGGAGGGCGGTGCCGCGGGCGGCCAGCGCGCCGCCGGAGACCCGCTCCTCCAGGGGGACCCGGCCGTCGGCGAAGGCGGGCTCGCCCGGCGTCACCTGCAGGTAGCCGATCTCCCCTGCGGCGCCGTGGGCGCCCGGCACCACCCGCCCGTCCACCACCAGGGCCGCCGCCAGGCCGGTGCCGAGGTTCACATACACACCCGTGGAGACACCGCGAAGGGCGCCCCAGCGCAGCTCGGCCGCGGCCGCCGCGTTCACGTCGTTGTCGATGGCCACCGGGACGGCGCCGTACTCCTCCTTGAGCAGCCTCGGCAGCTCGAGACCCTCCCAGCCGGGGACGTTCGGGGCGAGCCGTACGACGCCATCGCGGATCACCCCGCACGTCGAGAAGCCCACCGCGGCGGGCGAACCGTCCAGGGACCGGGCCGCCGCGAGCGCTCGCGCGAGCGTGCCGGGCCCGCTGTCCAGACGGACACGGGCGGACAGCTCCGGTCCGTCGGATCCGGACACCCCGATGGCGACCTTCGTCCCGCCCACGTCGATGCCCAGCACCCGGCTCACCGGGCGGCGCCCCTGCGGGCGAGCGAGTCGATGGCCACGGCCAGCGCCAGCACCGCGGCCGTCACCATGAAACGCACTGAGGAGTCCACGCTGAGCAGGTACATGCCGTTGGTGATGGCCTGGATGACCAGGACGCCGAGCAGCGCGTCATACGCCCGGCCACGCCCGCCGAACAGTGAGGTGCCGCCGATGACCGCGGTGGCGATCGCCATGAGGAGGATGTCACTGCCTCCCGAGCCCTGGTTGACGGCGGACAGGCGGCTGGCGGCGAGGATGCCGCCGGCCGCCGCCAGTGCCGAGGCCAGCATGAACGCCAGGATCCTGACCCGTGTGACGTTGATCCCGGCGCGCCTGGCGGCCTCGGCATTGCCGCCGACGGCGTACAGGTGCCGCCCGAACGCCGTGTGCCTGAGCATGAGATCCAGCAGCACCACCAGCGCACCGAAGATGATCAGCAGGAGCGGCACGCCCCGGTCCGCCGACATGACCAGCACCGCTGCGGCGAGCAGCACCGCCAGGCCGCCCGCCTTCGCGAGCGACCACCACAGCGGCGTCACCGGCAGCCCCGCGGCCAGCCGCAGCCTCCTGACGACGAGCGACGCGCCCGCCGACACGGCCACCAGCCCCGCGGCGACCGCCCAGGCCAGCCAGCCGGGCAGCCACGTGTCGCTCATCCTGGAGATGAACCCGGTGAACGGCAGGTTGATCGTCCCTCCCTGCCGCAGCAGGTAGAGCAGCAGACCGAGCCAGCCCATCAGCCCGGCCAGCGTCACCACGAACGACGGCATCCGCAGCTTGGTCAGCATCAGCCCGTGCAGGAGCCCGATCGCCGCTCCGGCGGCGAGGGCGAGCACGATGGCGAGCAGCGGGTTCCAGCCCTGCTTGACGTGCACGATCGTCATGATCGTGGCGCACAGGCCGCTGACCGAGCCCGCCGACAGGTCGATCTCACCGAGCAGCAGCACCATGATGATGCCGAGCGCGATCGTGCCGGTGGCGGCCATCTGGAGCACGAGGTTGGTGAGGTTCTCGGGGGAGAGGAAGCGGTCGTTGAGCGTGCTGAACACGATCGCGATCGCCACCAGCCCGCCGACCACCGGCCACGCGCCGACGTCCCCCTGGCGGAGCCGCTCGACCGCGACCTTCGGCGTGTACGGCCTGCGTACCAGCGTGCCGGTCATTCTCCTGCTCCTGTGATCGCGGCCACGATCTCCTCTTGGGAGGCGGTGGCCGTACGGAACTCACCGGCGTTGCGGCCGAGCCGCAGCACCACCACGCGGTCGCTCACCGCGCGCACGTCGGCCAGGTTGTGCGAGATGACCAGCACCGCGAGCCCGCGCTCGCGCAGCCGCCCGATCAGCGCCAGCACCTGCGCCGTCTGCTCCACGCCCAGCGCCGCCGTGGGCTCGTCGAGGATGACCAGCCGGGGCTCGCCGATCAGCGCCCTGGCGATGGCCACCGACTGGCGCTGACCGCCCGACAACATCGCGACCGGCACCCTGATGTCCGTGATGCGCACGTCGAGCTGGGCGAGGAGGTCGCGGGTCGCGCGTTCCATGGCGAGGTGGCGCAGCAGCGACCAGCGACGGCGCTCGGTGCCCAGGAACAGGTTGGCCACGACGTCGAGGTTCTCGCAGAGCGCGAGGTCCTGGTAGACGGTCGAGACGCCGAGAGCCTGCGCGTCGTGCGGGTTGGCGATCCTGACCGGCGAGCCGTCGACGGTGATCGTGCCCGAGTCCGGTGTCACGACCCCCGAGATGGCCTTGACCAGCGTGGACTTGCCCGCGCCGTTGTCGCCCATGAGGGCCACGACCTCGCCGGGGCGCAGGTCCAGGCCGGCCCCGTCAAGAGCCTGGACCGCCCCGTACCGTTTGGAGATGCCTGTCGCCGAGAGCATCTACTGGATGCCCTGCTTCGCGCACGCGGCCTTGACCTCGGCCGTGCAGATCTGGGCGGGCGTGTAGAAGCCGTCCTTCACGATCGTGTCCTTGATCTTGTCGGCCGTGATGGGGATGGGGTCGAGGAGGAACGCGGGGATGTCGGCGGCGCCGTTGTTGACCTTGGCGGGGGCGGTGGGTGGCTGGCCCTTGGCGAGGGCGACGGCCAGCTCGGCGGACTTCTCCGCCTCGGCCCTGATGTCCAGATATATGGTCATGTACTGCTCGCCCGTGAGGATGCGCTGCACGGCGGCCAGCTCGGCGTCCTGCCCGGTGATCGGCGGGAGCTGCTTGTAACCCGCGCGCTTCATGGCCGCGATCGCGCCGCCCGCCATGCCGTCGTTCGCGGACAGCACGCCCGTGATGTTGTCCTTGCCGAGCGCCGTGATCGCCTGCTCCATCTGCTGCTGCGCCTTGTCGGGACTCCAGTCCGGCGTGTCGAACTCCCTGCCGACCTTCACCTTCCCGTCCAGCACGCTCTTGGCGCCCTTCTTGTAGTCGGCAGAGCTGGGGTCGGTCGGCGAGCCGTGGATCATCACGATCTCGCCCTTCGCCGTCGTCCCCCTGGCGTTCATGGCGTCGAGCAGCGCCTGCCCCTGCATCTCGCCGACCCGTACGTTGTTGAACGAGACGTAGTACGCGTAGTCGATGCCCGAGATGAGCCGGTCGTAGGCGATGACCGGGACCTTCTTCTGCTTGGCCTGGTTCACCAGCGGGGCCACCGCGTTGGCGTCCACGGCGTCGAGCACGAGGACGTCGGCCTGCTGGGTGAGCGCGGCCTCGACCTGTTGCTGCTGCTTGGGCGCGTCCTGCTCGGCGTTGCTGTAGAGGATCTTGCAGTCGGGACAGAGCGACTTGACCTTCGCCTCGAACAGCGGGCGGTCGAACGCCTCGTACCGGGTGGTCTTGGACTCGGGCAGGAACAGCGCGATCGTCTTGCCGCCCTGGCTCCGCGTGGTCGTCGTGGTGGTGGTGCCGGTGGAGTTTCCGCAGGCGGCGGCCAGCAGGACCGCCGCGACAGGAATTGATCGCCATGCTCGGTGCATCGCACTTCGTCCTTCCGAATGTGCCGCCCCTGTGCTTGGTAAGAAAGGTAATTTACTATCAGCCGCGTTGGCTAGATTTCTTTTGAGGAGGTTGGACGATGCGGGGTGACCTGGGTAATCCGCGCCTGCTGCGGGTGCTTAACGAGCGCCGCCTGCTCGACCACCTCCAGGAGCACGGCCCCGCCTCCCGCGCCGACCTCGCCAAGATCACCGGCCTGTCGAAGCCCACGGTCTCCGCCGCCCTGGCCGGGCTGGAGCAGGACGGGCTCGTCCACCTCGTCGGAGAGGTCTCCGGTCGTCCAGGACCTGTCACGTCCCTGTACGACGTGAACGCCGCCGCCACCCACGTCGCCGGCATCGACATCGGGCGCGACTGGATCAGGGTCGCTGTCGCCGACCTGCGCGGGGCGTTCGCCGGCAGGACGGACGGCCGCAACACCGCCAGGACCTCCGCCGAGCTCGCCCTCCTGGTCGGCGAGCTGTGCCGGGCCGCCGCGCGGGAGGCCGACGTCGACTGGCCCGCCATCGCCTGCGCCGTGGTCGGATCGCCCGGCGTGTACGACCCCGCGCTCGGCCGCCTGGAGTTCGCCCCCAACCTGCCCGGCTCCGACCTGGCCGAACGCCTGCGAGCCACGCTCGAGGTGGACCTCGTCATCGAGAACGACATCAACCTGGCCACCGTCGGCGAGCACGTGCACGGGGAGGGGCGCGGTAAGTCCGACTTCGCGCTCGTGTCCATCGGGACCGGCGTCGGCATGGGCATCGTGGTCAACGGCGAGCTGTACGTCGGCGCCCGCGGGGCGGCCGGCGAGGTCTCCTACGTGCCGGCCGCCGAAGAGCCCGCGCCGTCGTCCGACCACGCCCTGTCCCACGGCGCCACGGAGGCGGTCACCGCCGCTCCGGGCGTGGTCCGCGCGGCCCGCGCCGCCGGTCTGACCCTGGACACGGCCAAGGAGGTCTTCGCCGCGGCCGCCTCCGGCGACGCCGTGGCCCGCTCGGTGGTGGAGGCCGAGGGCCGCCGCATCGGGGGGCTGCTGGTGGCGGTCGCGGCGGTGCTGGACCCCGAGGTGATCGTGCTCAGCGGCGGCGTGGGGCGCAACCTGGACCTCCTGGGCGCGGCCATCGAGACCCGGATCGCGGAGCTCGGGCCGCTGCGGCCCGCGGTGGTGGCCAGCACGCTGGGGGACAGCGGCGTCCTGCTGGGCGCGGTCGCCCACGCCCGGACCCGCGCCTGGGACCTCATCTTCGACGCCCGCCTGCCCTGACCTCGGCCTTGGCGCGGCGCGTCTTCCGGTGTCCCCCGGCGTGCGGGAGCGCTTCCTACAGGGTGGCCTTGAGCATGGCGGGCGCGGGGGCGTTGCGCTGCTCTTTGAGCTTGGCCCAGAGCCGCACGCCCTTGGGGTCGGGGCGGACGGCACCCACGAAGGAGTCCCTGCGCCAGCTGGACAGGCGCTCCTCCTTGACCACGTCACCCGTGTGCGGCGCGTGGACCATGTAGCCGGGCCGGGAGATCATCCCTACGTGCCCGAGGCCTTCGAAGAAGACCAGATCGCCGGGTTTGAGGTCATTCCAGGCGATCTTCCTGCCGAATGCGTTGTACTGGTCCGCCGCGACGCGGGGCAGCTCGATCCCCGCGTGCTCGTACGCCCTGAGCATGAGCCCGGAGCAGTCGTACCCGCTCTTGCTGGCGCCGCCCCACACGTACGGTATGCCGCGCTGCTTCATGGCGAACTTGAGGGCGATCTTCCAGGCGGGTTTGGGAGTTTGCTGCGCCCGGATTTGTTTGACCTGGGCGGCGGTCAGAGTGGTGGGGTCGGTCGGGGTGGTGGAGCCGTCGTTGGTCGCGGCCTGGGCTGGGGTGGCCAAGATGAGCCCGGCGGCGCCCGCCGCCAGGGCTATGGCAATGCGAGACAGGGGTCTGTCCTTCCATGCGGCCGGCCGGGTTAGCTGACGGGCTCGGGCCTGGAAGTAGCCCTACGGCATGGGGGTGCCGATTCGCCCCAGGGGGAAAGTGGGTCCCCGGCTCCACGCAACCGCTGCGTGGATTAGGCTCGTCGGACTCTAACGAAACGGTCAAAGAACCGCAATAAGGACAAATTGGGCGTCCGAGGTTTGAGATGAAGTGTTCGTCAGTCGAGACGACGCGGTAAGGTACGGCCCATGGAGTCGCGTAACATCCGTCTGGCAGTCATCCCCGGCGATGGCATCGGCACCGAGGTCGTGACCGAGGGCCTCAAGGTCCTGGAGGCCGTGGGCACGAAGATCGAGCCCACTCACTATGACCTTGGCGCCGCCCGCTATCACCGCACCGGCGAGACCCTGCCCGACTCGGTGATGGAGGAACTGCGCGGCTACGACGCGATCCTACTCGGCGCCGTGGGCGACCCCAGCGTCCCGCCGGGCATCCTCGAGCGCGACCTGCTGCTCAAGCTGCGCTTCGAGTTCGACCACTACGTCAACCTGCGCCCGGTCAAGCTGTTCCCCGGCGTGGAGACCCCGCTGGCCGACACGTCCGCGGAAGACATCGACATGATCGTCGTCCGTGAGGGCACCGAGGGCCTCTACGCGGGCACCGGCGGCGCCATGCGGCGCGGCACGCCGCACGAGATCGCCACCCAGGAGTCGCTCAACACCGCCTACGGTGTCGAGCGCGTCGTGCGCTACGCGTTCGAGAAGGCCAGGTCGCGTCCCCGCAAGAAGCTGACGCTCGTCCACAAGACCAACGTGCTCACCTACGCGGGCGACCTGTGGCAGCGCACGGTCAACCGTGTGGCGGAGGAGTTCCCCGAGGTCACGACCGACTACTGCCACATCGACGCGGCCTCGATGTTCTTCGTGAGCCAGCCCCAGAGGTTCGACGTGGTCGTCACCGACAACCTGTTCGGCGACATCATCACCGACCTCGGCGCGGCCATCGCCGGCGGCATCGGCCTGGCGGCCAGCGGCAACATCAACCCTGAGCGCAACGCGCCCAGCATGTTCGAGCCGGTGCACGGCAGCGCGCCCGACATCGCCGGCCAGGGCAAGGCCGACCCGACCGCGACCATCCTGTCCGTCGCCATGCTCCTCGACCACCTCGGGCTGCACGCCGAGGCGGCCAAGGTCGAGCAGGCGGTGGCCGACGACATCCTCGAGCGGCTGACCGGCTGGGCCGGCCGCACCACCCACGAGATCGGTGACGACATCACCGCGCGAGTATCCGGCTAGGACCGCCTAGCCCCGCAAGCGCCTGGTGGTCCGCAGAGGACCGCCGGGCGCTTTTTCGCGTCCAAACGGCCTAACCACCCCATTGGCCGCTTGCCATCCCATATAGCGAGACAATAAGAAGTACGGTGCTGCCCCCCGGGGAGCAGTGCCGCCCACCACCGCCTATCCGCAGATTCTGTAGATTTGGGCAGATTTCGCAGAGAGAAGGACCTCCGTCATGACCATCGCTCAGAAGCTCAGCTTCGACGTGCAGCTATCCGACCACGCTCGCACCGCGGCCGAGCGGGAGCAGGTACTGGCGACCCCCGGCTTCGGGCAGATCTTCACGGATCACATGATCTCGATCGACTACACCGAGGGGCGGGGCTGGCACGACGCCAGGCTCATGCCGTACGGCCCACTCTCGCTCGACCCGGCCACCTCGGTCTTCCACTACGCGCAGGAGCTGTTCGAGGGGCTCAAGGCGTATCGCCAGGCCAACGGCTCGATCGTCACGTTCCGCCCGTACGCGAACGCCGCCCGCTTCAACCAGTCGGCCGTCCGGATGGCCATGCCGGAGCTGCCCGAGGAGACGTTCGTGGAGTCGCTCGAGCTCCTCGTGGAGACAGACAAGGACTGGGTGCCCACGACCGAGGGCCACAGCCTCTACCTGCGCCCGTTCATGATCGCGACCCAGGCTGGGCTGGGCGTCAACTACCCG
Organism: Nonomuraea sp. CA-141351; assembly: GCF_050944675.1. Lineage (NCBI taxonomy): Bacteria > Bacillati > Actinomycetota > Actinomycetes > Streptosporangiales > Streptosporangiaceae > Nonomuraea > Nonomuraea sp. CA-141351. The sequence continues at coordinate 10,769,781 of NZ_CP191982.1, read as the reverse complement.
TCGAAGACGTACAAGTACATGGTCATCGCCTCCCCGGCGGCCTCGTACTTCACGGGTGGCGTCAAGCCCGTCTCGGTGTGGCTGTCCACCGAGTACACGCGTGCCGCCCCCGGCGGCACGGGCTTCGCCAAGTGCGGCGGGAACTACGCGGCCGCCTTCGTGGCGCAGCGGCAGGCGGTGGAGAACGGCTGCGACCAGGTGGTGTGGCTGGACGCCCACGAGCACAAGTACGTCGAGGAGATGGGCGGGATGAACCTGTTCTTCGTCTTCGGCGACAAGCTCGTCACCCCCGCCCTGACTGGCACCCTGCTGCCCGGCATCACCAGGGACTCGATCCTGGCGCTGGCCGGTGACCTGGGCCTGGAGGCCGAGGAGCGCCTCATCTCGATCGACGAGTGGCAGGCCGGGTCCGAGTCCGGGGAGCTCACCGAGGTGTTCGCGTGCGGGACGGCGGCCGTGGTGACGCCGGTGGGCTCGGTGAAGGGCGCCGACCGCTCCTGGACGATCGGGGACGGCACGTCCGGTCCCGTGACGATGCGCGTGCGTGAGGAACTCGTGGGCATCCAGTACGGCGCCCGCCCCGACACGCACAACTGGATCCACAAGATCGCCTAACCTGACGTGGCCGGGTCTCCCGGGCCCGGCCACTCAGGCGTCGATGTTGGCCATGTAGGCCTCGTTCCCCTGCTCACCCGCCACCGCGCCCGGCGGGACGAGCTCCTCGAGCCGGGTCAGCACCTCCTTGTCGGGCCGCACGTCGGCGGCCGCGGCGTTGGCCCGCACGTTCTCGGCCTTCCGCGTGCCCGGGATCGGCACGACACCCTGGTGGACGAGCCAGGCCAGGGCGAGCTGCGCGGCGGACAGGCCCTGCTCGGCGGCCAGCGTGGCCACGGCGTCGGCCAGGGCCACGTTGCGGTCGAGGTTGCCCTCCTGGAACCGCGGGTTCCCCCTGCGCCAGTCGTCCGGCTCGAGCCCTTCCCGGCCGCGGATCGTCCCCCCGAGCAGGCCGCGCCCCAGCGGGCTGTAGGCCACGAAACCGATCCCCAGCTCCTGGCACACCGGCAGCACCTCCTGCTCCGGGGCCCGGCTGAACAGCGAGTACTCGGTCTGCACCGCCGTGACCGGATGGACCGCGTGCGCGCGCCTGATCGTGTGCGCCGACATCTCCGACAGCCCGACATGGCGTACCTTGCCGGCCTCGACCAGCTCGGCGAGCGCGCCCATGGTCTCCTCTATGGGCGTCGCCGGGTCGAGCCGGTGCACGTAGTACAGGTCGACGTGATCGGTGTCGAGGCGGCCGAGGCTGGCGTCCAGTGCCTTGCGTACGTACGAGGGCCGCCCGAGACCCTTCACCAGCACGCCCTGCTCGTCCTGGTCGCCGCCGAACTTGGTGGCCAGCACGATCTTGTCGCGCCGCCCGCGCAGCACCCGGCCGATCAGCCTCTCGCTGAGGCCGGCGCCGTAGATGTCGGCGGTGTCGACGAGCGTGATTCCCGCGTCGAGCGCGGCCAGGAGGGTGCCGGTCGCCTGCCGCTGGTCCACGTCGGCGTAGATCCCTGGCGCCATTGTCATCGCGCCGAACCCCACCACCGAGATCGTCGGGCCCTGCCGCCCGAGCATGCGGTATTGCATGTCTCCCCCTTGGACGAAGTGCGTACCTCGACCCTGCCCGCCGTCGCGCCTGCCATGCCATGGACCGCGGCGCCGCGATCCTGCGCGGGGCTGGGGACGGCCCCGCGCAGGACGCGCTCGGCTGGGCGCTAGTTCTTCCTGATCATGGTCATCCCGTCCGCGACGGGCAGCATGAGCACGGTCACCCGCGGATCCTCGATCACCAGGTCGTTGAACTGCCTGATCTCCACGGTCGTCGCCTCGTCGTGCGCCGGGTCCGCCACGTAGCCCCTGCGCAGGGTGTTGTCCGCCAGGATCAGCCCGCCGGGGCGCAGGCGCTCCATGAGCAGCTCGTAGTAGCCCGGGTAGTTGCCCTTGTCGGCGTCGAGGAAGGCCAGGTCGATGGGCTGGTCGAAGGCGGCGAGCGTCTCCAGCGCGGGCCCGAGCGTGAGCGTCACCCGGTCGGCCACCCCCGCCTCATGCCAGTAGCGGCGGGCGATGGACGTCCACTCCTCGCTCACGTCGAAGCAGTGCAGCCGCCCGCCGGACAACCCCCTGGCGATGCACACGGACGAGTAGCCGGTGAACGTCCCCACCTCGACGACCACCTGGGGCGCCACGAGCTGGGTGATCATGGTCAGGAAGGTGCCCTGATCGGGGGAGATCTGCATGGTCGCGGCGTCCCCCGTGGCTTCGGCCGTCTCCTTCGCCAGTTCCTCCAGCAGGGGGTCGGGCGAGGTGGAGTGGGCAAAGACGTACTGGGCGACCGCGGGGTCAAGGAGATATGCCTTCATGTGGCCATTCTTCCGGTATCGGGTAGTGTCTGCGCGATCAATGAGGTGAGAGTGGGCTGATGATGAAGCGGTTGCTGGCGGTGGCGCTCGCGTGCGTGGCTATCGCCGTACTCGGGGTGCTGGCGTTCTCGGGGCCGGGCGAGTCGTCCCAGGGAGTGCGGCTGGCCCGTCAGGTGGACGGCTCGATGGTCCTGGCCGATCGGTCAAACCACGCTCCCGTGCTCGACGTGTACGAGGACTTCGACTGTCCCGTCTGCAAGGAGCTCCACACCAGGGTAGACGCGACCATCAGGAAACTCGCCATGGAAGGCAAGGTCAAGGTCGTCTTCCACCCCGTGACGATCTTCAAGGACGAGCCCATGCGCTCGAACTCCATCCGCGCCGCCGCTGCCGCCCGCTGCGTCCCCGAGGACAGCTGGCTCGCCTTCAGGGACGAGCTGTACGCCATGCAGCCCGCGCCGCACGGCGAGGCGTCCGGGTTCGCCGTCGAGGATTTGGTCAAGGCGGCCAGGCAGGCCGGCGCTTCGGTGGACGAATGCGTCAGATCGCAGTCGTACGCGAAGGCTCATCTGGAGGAGACCGCGAAGGTATCGCTCGAGGGCACGCCCACGGTGCTGCTCAACGGGCAGTTGCTGGGCAACGAGGCGTTCGATCCGGCGGCTCTGGAGCGCGTCATCACCGGGGGCGACGGTGTCACGGTCTAGCGGACCGTCCCAGGAGGTGAGACCGGTGTGCCAGCAGGTGAATCCATATGGCAGACTGAGTGGCACCATGTTCTACGGTCTGCTCATTATCGGCAGGCGCGCTGGCTGACAAAGGGACACCGCCGGCGCGCAGACCTCTCACGTCCGTGAGGGGTCTTTTTGCTTTCCAGAGAACTTTCGAGAGAAGCGAGAGAAGAGAGACTCATGGCCGACGACCGCTTCCACGTATACGACACGACGCTGCGTGACGGCGCTCAGCAGGAGGGGCTCAACCTCACCGTCGCCGACAAGCTCGCCGTCGCGCGCCACCTGGACGGTCTGGGCGTCGGCTTCATCGAAGGGGGCTGGCCCGGCGCCAACCCCAAGGACACAGAGTTCTTCAGGCGCGCTCAAACAGAGCTCGACCTGAAGCACGCGCAACTCGCCGCGTTCGGCGCGACCCGCCGGGCCGGTGTGAAGGCAGCCGACGACCCGTTGGTGGCCGCGTTGCGCGAATCCGGCGCGCCGGTCGTGACCCTTGTCGCCAAGAGCCACGACCGGCACGTGGAGCTCGCCCTCCGCACGACTCTCCAGGAGAACCTCGCGATGATCCGCGACACGGTCTCCCACCTCCGTGCGGAGGGCCAGCGAGTCTTCCTCGACGCCGAGCACTTCTTCGACGGCTACAAGTCCAACCCAGCGTACGCGCTCGAGGTCCTCAGGACCGCGGCCGAGGCCGGGGCCGACGTCATCGCCCTGTGCGACACGAACGGCGGCATGCTCCCCGACGAGCTGGCCGACATCGTCCACGAGGCCGTGCGGACCAGCGCCCGGGTCGGCATCCACTGCCACGACGACACCGGCTGCGCGGTCGCCAACACTCTCGCCGCCGTCAAGGCGGGCGCGACGCACGTACAGGGCTGCGCGAACGGCTACGGCGAGCGCTCCGGCAACGCCAACCTCTTCACGGTCGTGGCGAACCTCCAGCTCAAGCGCGGCTTCGACCTCGTGCCCACCGACGCCCTGGCCGACATGACCCGCATCGCCCACGCGATCACCGAGGTCACGAACGTCACCCCCAACTCCCACGCCCCGTACGTCGGCACGTCCGCCTTCGCCCACAAGGCCGGCCTGCACGCCAGCGCCATCAAGGTCGACCCCAACCTCTACCAGCACATCGACCCGGCCGCGGTCGGCAACGACATGCGCATGCTCGTCTCCGACATGGCCGGCCGCGCCTCGGTGGAGCTCAAGGGCCGCGAGCTCGGCTACGAACTGACCCCGGAGCACACCAAGACCCTGGTGACGCGGGTCAAGGACCTGGAGTCGCGGGGGTTCACCTTCGAGGCCGCGGACGCCTCGTTCGAGCTGCTGCTGCGCGACACCGTGCACGGGCAGCGCACGCGCCACTTCGAGGTCGAGTCGTGGCGCGTCATCGTGGAGCGTACGAAGGGCGGCGAGCTGGTCAGCGAGGCCACCGTCAAACTCCATGCCAAGGGCGAGCGCATCGTCGCGACGGGCGAGGGCAACGGCCCCGTCAACGCCCTCGACAGGGCGGTACGTCTGGCGCTCGAGAAGCTCTACCCCGAGCTGGCGAAGCTGGAGCTGGTGGACTACAAGGTCCGCATCCTGGAGGGCACCCACGGCACGGGCGCCATAACCCGCGTCCTCATCACCTCCAGCGACGACACGGCCGAGTGGGCCACCGTCGGGGTGGCGGAGAACATCATCGACGCGTCGTGGCAGGCGCTCGAGCAAGCGGTGACGTACGGTCTCCTGCGCGCCGGCCACAAAACCGCCTAGGGGGTACGGAAGTTCCAGGGGCGAACAGCGGGTCCGCCGCCAGGACTCGTCCCGCCACCAAGACGGCCTGACCGTGACGCGCCCCGAGCCAACCCTCCGAATGGCAGGTCAACGCCACACCGAGACGACCGTCTTCTGGCGTGGCGCCTTACTTGCATCATTCGTTCTCTTGTATCGTTCGTGTTTATGAGGGTAGGTTGACGTCATGACCGCATCCAGGACTCCGACCACCGCCGAGGAGCTGCGGGGTGCAGGCCTGCGGGTGACGGCTGCCCGCGTCGCACTGCTCGAGACCGTCCGGGACGGTGACCACCTCGGCGTCGAGGAGATCGCCTCCGGGGTGCGCGATCGCGTTGGTCACATCTCCCTTCAAGCGGTGTATGAGGCCCTCCACGCGCTGACCGCGGCGGGACTCGTCCGGCGCATCGAACCAGCCGGCAGCGCGGCCCGGTTCGAGGGACGCGTCGGGGACAACCACCACCACATCGTGTGCCGGTCGTGCGGAGCCGTCGCTGACGTCGACTGCGCGGTCGGTCATGCGCCGTGCCTGGCCGCCTCGGACGACCACGGCTTCTCGATCGATGAGGCCGAGGTCACCTACTGGGGCCTGTGCCCTGACTGTTCCAACGCACGCAGGTCCTGAGCACCGTTATCTTCCTAGCCCACGAAGGATTTCCATGTCTGAGAACCATGATGCAATCGTCACAGACGCGAAGGCGGAGGACGCGGGTGGCTGCCCGGTCGCGCACGGGCGCGCCCCGCACCCGACTCAGGGCGGCGGCAACCGCCAGTGGTGGCCGGAGCGCCTCAACCTGAGGATCCTCGCCAAGAACCCCGCCGTGGCCAACCCCCTCGGCGAGGAGTTCGACTACGCCGAGGCGTTCAAGAGCCTCGACCTCGCGGCCGTCAAGCAGGACATCCTGGAGGTGCTGACGACCTCGCAGGACTGGTGGCCGGCGGACTTCGGCCACTACGGACCGTTCATGATCCGGATGGCGTGGCACAGCGCGGGCACGTACCGGATCAGCGACGGCCGCGGCGGCGCCGGGGCCGGTCAGCAGCGCTTCGCGCCGCTCAACAGCTGGCCGGACAACGGCAACCTCGACAAGGCTCGCCGGCTGCTGTGGCCGGTCAAGAAGAAGTACGGCCAGAAGATCTCGTGGGCCGACCTCATGATCCTCACCGGCAACGTCGCCCTGGAGTCGATGGGCTTCAAGACCTTCGGCTTCGCCGGCGGCCGCGCGGACGTCTGGGAGGCCGACGAGGACGTCTACTGGGGCCCCGAGTCCACCTGGCTCGGTGACGAGCGCTACACCGGCGACCGGGAGCTGGAGAACCCGCTCGCCGCGGTCCAGATGGGCCTCATCTACGTCAACCCGGAGGGCCCGAACGGCAACCCGGACCCGCTCGCCGCGGCCCGCGACATCCGCGAGACGTTCCACCGGATGGCGATGAACGACGAGGAGACGGCCGCCCTGATCGTGGGCGGTCACACCTTCGGCAAGACCCACGGCGCGGGCCCGGCCGAGAACGTCGGCCCCGACCCCGAGGCTGCCCCGATCGAGGCGCAGGGTCTCGGCTGGAAGAACACGTTCGGCACCGGCAAGGGGGCCGACGCGATCACCAGCGGTCTCGAGGGCATCTGGACCAACACCCCGATCACGTGGGACAACAGCTTCCTCGAGATCCTGTACGGCTACGAGTGGGAGCTGTTCCAGAGCCCCGCCGGCGCGAACCAGTGGCGGCCCAAGGACGGCGCCGGTGCGGGCACCGTACCCGACGCCCACGACGCGTCGAAGAGCCACGCCCCGACGATGCTGACGACCGACCTCGCGCTCCGCGTCGACCCGGTCTACGAGCAGATCACGCGGCGCTGGCTCGAGAACCCCGACGAGCTGGCGGACGCCTTCGCCCGCGCGTGGTTCAAGCTGACCCACCGCGACATGGGCCCGGTCGTGCGCTACCTCGGCCCGGAGGTCCCGGCCGAGACGCTGCTGTGGCAGGACCCCCTGCCCGCGGTGACGCACGAGCTCATCGACGCCGAGGACGTCGCCTCCCTCAAGGGCCAGATCCTCGCCTCGGGCCTGTCGGTGTCCGAGCTCGTGTCCACCGCGTGGGCGTCGGCCTCGTCCTTCCGCGGCAGCGACAAGCGGGGCGGCGCCAACGGCGCCCGCATCCGCCTCGAGCCGCAGAGCGGGTGGGAGGTCAACGACCCCGACCGGCTGGCGACCGTGCTGGGCACCCTGGAGGGGATCCAGAAGGCCTTCAACGGCGCCCAGACCGGCGGCAAGCAGGTCTCGCTCGCCGACCTGATCGTGATCGCCGGTGCTGCGGGCGTCGAGCAGGCCGCCAAGGACGCCGGCTTCGACGTCCAGGTCCCCTTCACGGCGGGCCGCGTGGACGCGTCGCAGGAGCAGACCGACGTGGAGTCGTTCGCCGCGCTCGAGCCGGTCGCTGACGGGTTCCGCAACTACCTCGGGAAGGGCAACCGGCTGCCGGCCGAGTACCTGCTGCTCGACCGGGCCAACCTGCTGACCCTGAGCGCCCCCGAGATGACGGTCCTCGTCGGTGGCCTCCGTGTCCTGGGCGCGAACCACCAGCAGTCGCCGCTCGGCGTCCTCACCACGACCCCCGGGTCTCTGACGAACGACTTCTTCGTCAACCTGCTCGACCTGGGCACGACGTGGAAGGCGACGTCCGAGGACGCGAACACGTTCGAGGGTCGCGACGCCGCCACGGGCGAGGTCAAGTGGACCGGCACCCGGGTCGACCTCGTCTTCGGGTCGAACTCCGAGCTGCGCGCGCTCGCGGAGGTCTACGCGAGCGACGACGCGAAGGAGAAGTTCGTGAACGACTTCGTCGCGGCGTGGGCCAAGGTGATGGACCTGGACCGGTTCGACCTCGTCTGATCTCGTCCGTTCAATGACGTCCAGGTCGGCCCCCGCAGGCCGGCCTGGACGTCCTCCTTCGGGTCCTTCTCAGAACATCCCGTTCGGGATCTCCGCGGGTGCGGGCACGGGCTGGACCACATCCCAGTGCTCGACGATCTGCCCGTCCACCAGCCGCCACACGTCCACAACCGCAAGTCCACGCTCGTCCCCGGCCGGGGTCATGTGGTAGTGCAGCACCACGTGGTCGTCCTCGGCGACGACCCGCTTGAGGCCGAGCCGGGACCCCGCGACCGGGGAGTTCGCGATGAACTCGATGAACGCGTCCCGGCCGGACGGGTTCCCCGGGCTGTGCTCGATGAAGTCCTCCCGGATCAAGGTGCGCAGTATCTCGATGTTGCCTGCCGCGAACTCCTTGAAGCCGCGCAGGACGAGTTCCTTGTTGCGTGCGGTGACGCTGATCTCCGTCATGCGAACCACCATCGCGGCAGCGCGCTCGGCCTGTCGATTACATGGGATGTAATGGACAGCCCCAGGTGAGAGGGCTAGGTCGAGATGTGGCCGCCCGCGGCGACGAACCGGAGGATTCGTTCGGCGACGAGATCCGCGCGGTCCATCGGTAGCGCGTGTCCGGCCCCGGGCACGATCTCGACGCGGGCGGTCGGCATCACGCGGGCCAGGCGGTCCGCAACCTGGCGGGACTTGTGCAGGGCACTGCGTCCGGCGAGCAGGAACAAGGAACGACTGGCGCGAAGAGCATGGAGATCATCGTCGCTGAAGACGAGGGCCGGGGGCAGGCGGCGGCGGTATCGTGCGGTGGCCGGGATCATCGTCATGATCTCCGTCTCCAGGATCGTGCCGTTGGCCACCAGCCTGGCCAGACGGGGACGTAGCGCGCGCGGGGCGAGGCCGGCCAGCGCGCCCGCGATCGCCCAGCCGTAGAAGCGTGGCCCGGGCAGAGCGAAGCCGGCCGGGTCGAGGAGGACAAGGGTGGCGAACCGGCCGGGTCGGTGGATTTCGTGATTCATTGCCAGCCATCCGCCATATGAGCAGCCGACGGCGTGTGCCGAGTCCACCTTCAGGGCGGTCAGTACCTCACCGAGCCACGCCGCGCCGTCACGGCCGTCGTTTATCGGCGCCTGCTGGACGCTGGCTCCGGCCTCGCCGACCGTGTCGATGGCGATCACGGGGTGCTTGTCGCCGAGGGGCCGGATGTAGCGGTGCCACATCAGGGCGTTTCCGCCCGCGCCGGGCAGCAGCACGATCGGCGTGCCCTGGTCGCGCCCCGCCCGGTAGACGCGGGTGGGTCCGAACGCGGTCGGCACATCGAGCGACGCCGACGGTCCCGGCCAGAGCTCATCGAAGACGCGGTCATAGATGTCGAGGAACTTGATCCTTGCGGCGTCATCCACAAAAGCACCAATGTTCATGATACATACGTATCATAAAGGGAGGTCAAAGAATATGCCCTTGCGCGTCGATCATGAGCAGCGCCGAAAGCACATCGCCGAGGCGGTGCTGCGCATCGCCGAGGCCCAGAGCCTCCAGGAAGTGACCATGCGCGGCGTCGCCGCCGAAGCCGGCGTCTCGCTCCGCCTGGTGCAGTACTACTTCCAGACCAAGGACGCCCTGCTCATGGACGCTCTGGAGCGCCTGACCGCACAACTCGACGCCCGCGTGAGGGAATCGATCGCCGCCGCCGAAGCTCCGCCCACGCCACGCACGATCGTGACGGTCGTCTTGACGAACATCCTGCCCATCGACGCAGAAAGCCGCCGGATCGCCCGTACGTACGCCGCCTTCTACTCTCTCGTGCTCAGCGACCCCGAGTTCGTCGAGAAGCACGGCACCCCGCAGCCGGACATGCTCGAGGCCTTCCTGGCCAAGCAGATCCGCGCCGCCCAGCAGGCTGGGGAGGTCCCGGCCGAAGTGGACCCCGAGGTGAAAGCCGCCGGGCTGCTGGCCATGACCAACGGGCTCGTCTCGAGCGTGCTCGGGACGCAACGTACCGGCGAGGCGGCCCTGGCCGTCCTCACCGCCCATCTCGACGAGCTGTTCCGCCCGCGACCATCGGCCGTCGGCTGAGGTGGCGAGGACGGCGATGACTCCTCCGAAGGAACCCGCAACCGACTCCCGCAGGTCCAGGGTCTATGACGGTTCGGCGCGCGTGGCCCGGTCGAAGAGCTCGGCCAATTCGTTCGCAACTGGAGGATGCATCGCGATCGCACGGTAGGTGATCTGCTGCGGGAGTGGCGGCATCGCCGCCGCCTGAGCCAGCTCGACCTGGCCATACAGGCAAACGTGTCCAGCCGTCACATCAGCTTCGTCGAGACGGGACGTACGGTCCCCAGCCGCGCCATGCTCCTGCACCTGGCCCAGCACCTTGACGTTCCCCTGCGCGAACGCAACCGGCTCCTGGTCGCCGCCGGATACGCCCCCGCGTACGAACGGCGCCCGCTTGAGGATCCGGACCTGGCCGAGGCGTACGAGGCCATCCGAGGGGTCCTCGGCGGGCATGAGCCCTTCCCCGCCGTCGTCGTGGACCGCCACTGGAACGTGCTGCTGGCCAACTCCGCCATGAAGATCTTCCTGGACGGGGTCGATCCGGCACTGCTGGAGCCGCCGGTCAACATGATGCGGCTGGGCCTGGACCCGCGCGGGTTCGCGCCCCGGTTACAGAATCTGGGGCAGGCGCGGGCGTACCTGCTGCCCCGGCTCGCCCGCCAGGCGGCCCGCACGGGGGACCCCGAACTGAGCGCTTTGTACGAGGAACTCCGGTCTTATGGCGTCGAGGACCACCCGCCCACCGCGGGGCCCACTGACATCGCCATGCCCATCCGGCTCCGGCACGACGGGGTCGAGCTCTGCTTCTTCAGCACGATCACGACGTTCGGCGCGGCTTTCGACATCACGCTCGAAGAGATCGCCGTCGAAGCCCTCTTTCCCGCTGACGCCGAGACCGCCGAATACCTGCGGCGGTCGGCGGCTGCCTGACCGACTCGTGCGTGCAGGAAGTATGAGAGGTGGCGTTCCTCCCCACGGGACCGCCTAGAACGCGGTGGAGGGGAAGGTGACGCCCTCCACCGTGACCTTCCTGCCCGAGCACGACACCTTGGGCGAGTCCGTCCCCGGCACGATCACCGTCAGCAGGGACTTCGCCGCCGGCGACACCACCACATTGGTGGGCTGCTTCGACAGGTACGTGGGCGAGACCCACCCCAGCTTCCCGCCACGTTCCACCTTCTGCCCCCCGACCCGGTCGCACGACGGCGACAGCTGCAGCAGGGTGACCTTGAACTTGCCGTCCCCGAGCACCACCTTGCCGCCGCTGTTGGACACCAGCTTGAGCGACGGACCGAAGCGCCACAGGTTCCTGATCTTCTTGCCGCCCGACGCCGTGTCCAGCACCGCCATCAGGTCCTCGCCGTGGTTCACCAGCACCGACCTGGTACGGCTCACCCCGTATGCCTTGTCCGTCAGCTTGAACGACTGCCGGTCCTTGCCGTACTTCGAGCCGACGAGCTTGGAGGAGGTGCGCGGACGGAAGCGGGCGCCGACCACCGTCGGGACGTTGTGCGCCTCGGGCGAGAGCGTCCAGTAGCGGTAGGAGCTCTTCTCGTAGGAGTGGAAGCCGCCGTCCACCAGGATGTCGCGTCCCTGCGCGTAGTACGTGACGCCCAGGTGATCCTCGTGGCCGTGGAACTTCAGCCCGGGCCCGAACCTGATCGAGTAGTACGCCGAGTCCGGCTTGTCCCAGGCCGTGCGGCCGAAGACGTAACCGGCCCGGTACGTCTTGACCTCCTGCTTCGGCGTCCCCGTATCGATCTTGGGCTCGGTCTCGGCGGTGCCGTCGCCGATGGGAACCATGTAGCCGTTCGGCATGGTCGCGTGGGCGACGAAGTCCTTCAGAGCGTCGGCCCGCTTGGCGATGTCGCCGGGCACCTTCCTGCCGCACGCCTTCATGTTGGCCATCGCGACCTGCAGCCGGTCGTACACGTACACCGCGTAGCGGGGCGCCTGCTCCATGAGCGCGCCCTGCGAGTCGACGTCGAGCTTCACCGTGCCGGTCAGGCGGCTGGAGGCCAGGTTCGTCCAGTCCTTGCGGCCGTAGCGGCAGCCGATGCCCATGAGGGCGATGTCCTGGTCCATGCCGTGGTTGTGGCCCTTCTTGTACAGCCGCGAGTCCGACAGGAGCTTGGCGTGATCGGCCAGGCTGTCCTTGAGCCAGCTCTCGTTGACGTGCATGCTCAGGCACAGCAGCGGCTGCGTGCGCAGCGAGACGGGGTGGTCCTGCCACACGTACGGCTTCGTGCCGCCCGCGCCGCGCTTGTTGTGCGCGACCCAGTCCTTGGCGATCTCGGTGGCACGGTCCAGGTAGCGCTGCTCTCCGCTGTTCTCGTAGGCGACGACCAGCGTGCCCATCCAGCGCAGCGACTGGAACACGAACTCCCACGAGCGGTTCCTGTACGGGCTCGCGCTCCAGTCGATCTTCTTTCCCAGCTTGTACGCGGGCAGCCCGACCAGCGAGATCTCGCCCTTCATGACGTCGTCGGCCGTCGGCGTGCCGGGCAGCCAGTCCCCCTGGCACTCCGCGGTACGGGTCACTTTGTCGGCATGCGCGGGGCTCACTAACCCGCCGAGTGCCAGCATGAGGGCAAGAGGTATCGCGAGCCGGCGCACGCCAGTTCCTTTCGGGACAAAAAGTGAAGGCGGAACATGCTGTCCGAATCGCGATCAAGCGGTCAAGCTGTGTGTCGGATTCGTTAGACGCTCGATGCTCGAGCGAGGTGGCGACATGCGGGTGTCCCGGATGGCGGAGACCGTACAGGTCAGGACATGCTTGTCCTGTGACATTCGACGACCTCGTGATCCCGGACACGCCCGCCTGCCGCGGCGCGCTGGAAGCGGCCACCCGCTACCACACGCCCTCGCTGCTCAACCACTCGATCCGCGCCTACCTGTGGGCGGCCGCGTACGCGCGCGACCACGGCATCGCGTTCGACGCCGAGCTGCTGTACGTGTCGGCCATGCTGCACGACATCGGGATGGCGGCGGAGTTCGACAGTCACACGGTGCCCTTCGAGGAGGCCGGCGGGCACGTGGCGTGGATCTTCTGCGCCGGGGCCGGTTGGTCGCCCGAGCGACGGGTACGCGCCGGCGAGGTGATCGTCCGGCACATGTGGGACGAGGTCCCGGTGGAGGAGGACCCGGAGGGCCACCTGCTGGAGCTCTCGACCGGCATGGACATCTCGGGCCGCCGTACGGACGAGATCCCCGAGGCGATACGGCGCGAGGTCCTCGAGCGCTACCCGCGGCTGGAGATCGCCAAGGAGTTCAGCGCGTGCATCTCCGAACAGGGCACGCGCAAGCCGTCGAGCATCGCCGGTCAGTTCGTACGCAACGGCATCGTGGACCGCATCGCCCGCAACCCGCTGGACGCCTAACCCTCGGCAGGCTTGGGGCCGGTGCTCTCGGCGACCTCGAACGACCACAGCTCGGAGCCGGTCGCCGCGGGCCCCTGCCCATGGCCGTGCCCGTGGCCCTGCGCCTGCGCGGCCTGGGCCGCCTGGGCGTGCCCACGCTGGAACGCCTGGCCCTGCTGCCACTTCTGGAAGTCCTCCTCGCTGCGCCAACGGGTGTAGACGAGGTAACGCTCCGTGCCCTCCACCGGCCTGAGCAGCTCGAACCACTCGAACCCGTCGGCCGACTCCACCATCCCGGCTCGGTTGGAGAAACGACGTTCGAGCTCTTCGCGCATGTCGGCGGGTACGTTCAGCACGTTGATCTTCACGACGGACAACGGGAAACCCCTCTCGTCAGCGCACCACCCGGTGCGGGGCTGGTGAGGGCTCCAGGCTAACGCGGGCCACCGCCGGCACATGATCCCGGTCCAGCGCGTCGCGCATGTGCGGCAGCGCCACCGTGGACAGGTGCCGGCTGAGCTCGCCGATGGGGGCGGACTCGTCGGCGATCACGCGTAGTCGCACTTCAGGGCGGCTCGGCGAGCCCACCAGGTCCGCGTCGGCGCGGAGCACGATCGGGCTCGACTCGACGTCGGCGGCGACCGCGTGCGCCATCCCCGGTGCCGACACCTCGGTGATGCCGGTCGGTGACCTCTCCAGCCGTACCGCGCCGTGCGAGATCTCGCTGCGCCCCTGCACGAACAGCCACCGCAGCGCCAGCAGCGCCAGCGCGACCGACACGAGGGCCACGAGCCACCAGATCGCCGGGCTGTTACGGGTGAAGAACCCCCGTACGCCGCCGTCCACGATCGGCGTCCCCGCGGATCCCCAGGCGCCCAGCCCGCGAGCCAGCGCGAGCCCGCCCAGGACGACCAGCGCCAGCCCGACCAGCGCCAGTCCCCACCGGTTCCCCCTGCTGGTCTTCCTGCTCACTTGTGCTCCTTGACGTTCACGGCCACCCGGTACGGCTCCACGGGGTTCAGCCCCGCCAGCCTGGTGAGCACGGCAGTGCGTACCTCCTGGGCGAACCTCTCCTCGTCCCACCCGGACGTGGCCGGTGTGACGGCGACCGTGTGGCCGCGGATCGTGGCGCGGGCCGAGTGCACGCCCGGCACCTCCTCGGCCGCGTGCGCCAGCGCACTGGCGACGCTCCTGGGACGCAGGCCGATGATCACGTCGGGGTCGCCGCTGCGTACGGGCACCATGCCCGGCCGTCCCGGGACCAGGGCGGTGATCAGCAGCGCGAGCCCGATCAGCGACACGACCGCCGAGCCCAGCAGGAACAGCGGGTTCGACCACAGCGTGGAGGCCGCCCAGCCGAGCATCCCGTCGTACGGCACCAAACGCAGCGGGCGGCCGGCCAGCCCGGAGATCGTCTCGGCGGCGACCAGGAGGCTCAGGAGCGCCAGCAGGACGGACACCACGATGGCCGGAACCCTCCTGTTCGGGCGGAACGCCCGCACGGCCGCCCGGTCGGCGGCTCTGTCGCGCGTCACCGGGCGCGTGCCTCCGACCTCGGACGACACGCCCTCGGAAGGCTCACTCCGGGCAGGCACGCCCGGGAGAGTCTCGCTTTCTGCAGGAACGGCGCAAACCTCCTGCTTCGGGAACTGCTCGGTCATGGCACCTCGCCACCGAGGTCGATCATGGTCACGTCCAGGCGGGTGACGTTCAGGCCGGTCTGGGCGGTGACGTGGCCGATCACGTGCTCCCTGAGCCGCGCCGCCACGTCACGCAGCGGCGCCGGGTAGGCGACGCTCACGTTCAGCCGGACCGTGGCCTGCTCGCCGCGGACCTCGGCGCTCGACGAACGCGACCAGGGCCGGCCTCCGAGATGCACCTCCCGCACCTCGGGAATCTCCTCGGCGGCACAGCAGGCGATCTTGGTCACCACCCGGCCGGCGATCTGGGTGTGCCCGCGCAGCTCCGGCGGCGGCTGGGGTGCGGGACGCTGCGCGGGCACCGTCACAGTGCCGGCGCCGGTGACAGTGGTCATCTCCGCCTCTCGGATGACAGTTTCAGCTGGCCGGTCTCGGCGATCCAGCCGACCAGGAAGCCGACCGCGCCGAGCACGAGCACGAGCAGGAACGCGTAGAGCCCACCGAACGCTGCGACGAGCCCGAGAATGATGCCGGCGGCCATGCCGATCACCGGCCACCAGTGGATGTTGTTCATGGTTCCTCCACGACGTCGTCGATGCGCACGTTCACCTGGCGGTCTCCGGCCAGGTCCAGCACGGCCCGCCGTACCTCGTCGGCGGTCTCCGGGAGCGGGCGGTCCATCGTGGCGACGATCGCGATCTCCACCGCTCGGTCGTTCACGGAGACGCCCATGAGCCGTTTGCCCGGCAGGTACGTGGCCACCGTCCCGAACAGTCCACCCGACAGCCCGGCCACGCCCTGACACGATCGCGCCCGCTCGGCGATCGCCGACGCCTCGCCGGTGCCACCCCCCACGGCGACCGTCCCGGCGCCGGCCGCCCCCGAAGCCTGGCCGGTGTCCGTCATTGGACCCGCGGCTCCGGCTCGGCCTGCTCGCCGCGGCCCTTTTCGGTCTCCCGCTCGCGGTCCTGCTCGGGCAGGTGGACGTCGTCGACCCTGATGTTGACCTCGGTCACCTCGAGCCCGCACATCCGCTCGACCGCATTGATGACGTTCTTCCGCACTGCGGCCGCCAGATCGGGGATCGCCGTCCCGTACTCCGTCACGAGGTCGAGGTCGATGGCGGCCTGCCGCTCGCCCACCTCCACCGACACGCCCTGCGAGACGCTCTCCTCGACGCCGACGATGCCGCGCATGCTCCTGAACGCACGCGCCGCGCCGCCGCCCATGGCGTAGACACCGGACACCTCACGAGCGGCCAGTCCGGCGATCTTGGCGACGACACCGTCCTCGATCCTGGTGGTGCCCCGGTCGGTGACCAGCGCGCTCCCCTTGCCGCCCTCGTACGTCCTGGCCCTCGGTACGGTCGCGGCCTGGCCGGCTTCCGTGGTCTGGTTAGACATTGTGTCCGACACGACCGTCACCCCCCTGTTTGTCCTCACTAGTAGTGACCCATAACCACCACAGGCACCCCTGATACCCAACAAAACGGACTTTGGGGACATTTATCGACAATTCCTGACTCGTTGGGGGTGACGTGCGGCACGAGGCGGCGTGCGTTGGGCGGAGCCTCACGGTGGCGGCGATAGCCTTGTCGGGTGCGTATAGCGAGGTTCTCCACAGGCGAAGGCGTGTCGTTCGGCGTGGTCGAAGGTGGTCCGGGTGAGGAGTTCGTCTCCACGGTCGCCGGTCACCCGTTCGGCCAGGTGCAGTTCACCGGCGAGCGGTTCCCGCTGTCGCAAGTGAAGCTGCTGGCCCCGATGCTGCCGAGCAAGGTGGTCGCCATCGGCAGAAACTACGCCGAGCACGCGGCGGAGCTGGGCAACGAGGTGCCCGAGGAGCCGCTCATCTTCATGAAGCCGTCGACGTCGGTGATCGGGCACGGCGAGAACATCGCGTACCCCACGACGCTGTCCGACCGCGTCGACTACGAGGGCGAGCTGGCCGTGGTGATCGGCAGGCTGTGCCGCGAGGTGCCGGTCGAGCGGGTCAAGGACGTCATCTTCGGCTACACGTGTGCCAACGACGTCACCGCCCGCGACCTGCAGAAGAAGGACGTGCAGTTCACCCGGGCCAAGGGGTTCGACACGTTCTGCCCGCTCGGGCCGTGGATCCAGACCGACCTCGACGCGAGCGACCTGGCCCTGACGACCACGGTCAACGGCGAGATCCGGCAGAGCGGGCGCACGAGCCAGCTCATCAACGACATCCCGGCGTTGGTGGCGTACGTCAGCGCGGTCATGACCCTGATCCCGGGCGACGTCATCCTGACCGGCACTCCCGCGGGCGTCGGCCCGCTCCAGGTCGGTGACGAGGTCAGCGTCGGCATCGAAGGCATCGGCACACTCACGAACAAGGTGGTCTCCCGTGACTGAAGTACGGGTGCGGTTCGCCCCGTCCCCAACCGGCATGTTTCATGTGGGCGGCGCCCGCACGGCGCTGTTCAACTGGGCGCTGGCCGAGCAGTCCGGCGGCCGCTTCGTGCTGCGCATCGAAGACACGGACGCGTCGCGTAACCGCCCTGAGTGGACGGAAGGCATCATCTCCGCGCTCGACTGGATCGGCATCAACGGCGGCAACCCGGCGTTCGAGGGCCCCTACTTCCAGTCGGCGTACGAGCCGCAGCACCGTGAGGCCGTGGCGAAGCTGCTGGCCGACGGCAGGGCCTACTACTGCGACTGCACGCGCGAGGCGCTGGTGGCCCGCACCGGCTCCGAGCACAGGGGCTACGACGGCTTCTGCCGCGACCGCGGCCTGACCGAGGGCGCGGTCCGCTTCCGGACCCCCGACGAGGGCGTCACGGTCGTCGAGGACCTCATCCGGGGCAACGTGGAGTTCCCCAACGAGGCCCAGGAAGACTTCGTCATCGCCCGCACCGACGGCTCGCCGCTCTACGTGCTGGCCAACGCGGTCGATGACATCACCCAGAACATCACCCACGTCGTCCGCGGCGAGGAGCACCTGGGCAACGCGGCCAAGCAGATGCTGCTGTGGCCGGCACTGGGCGCCACGCCGCCGGTCTGGGCGCACCTGCCGGTGATCGTCAACGAGCAGCGGAAGAAGCTGTCCAAGCGGCGCGACAAGGTGGCCCTGGAGGACTACCGCGCGGAGGGCTACCTCGCGGAGGCCATGGTCAACTACCTGATGCTGCTCGGCTGGGGCCCGGGTGAGGACCGCGAGATCATGCCGTGGTCGGAGATGGTGCCGCTGTTCGGGCTGGAGAACGTCAACTCCGCCAGCGCGTTCTTCGACGAGAAGAAGCTCCGTGCGTTCAACGGCGAGTACATCCGGGCGCTGCCTCTGGAGACGTTCGAGGCGCGCTGCGCGCCCTACCTCGACCCCTCATGGGACCGGGAGCGGTTCAGCAAGGTCGCGGCGCTGGCTCAGACCCGCATCTCCGTGCTGTCGGAGATCCGGCAGAACGTCGACTTCCTCTTCCTCGAGGAGCCGGTCTTCGACCAGGCGTCCTGGGACAAGGCGATGAAGAACTCCCCGGTGGAGATCCTCACCGACTACCTGGCCAGGCTGGAGACGGTGAGCTGGGACCCCGAGTCGCTCAAGGAGGCGCTGGAGGCCGTCGGCACGGCCCACGGGCTCAAGCTCGGCAAGGCCCAGGCGCCCGTACGCGTGGCGATCACCGGCCGGACGGTGGGCCTGCCGCTGTTCGAGTCCATCGAGGTGCTCGGCCGCGAGCGCGCCCAGGACCGCCTGCGCGCCGCCCTGGCCCGCCTCCACGGCTGATCCGGTGCCCGGCGGCCCGGAGGCGGGTCGCCGGGTGCGCCCTTCTTCCGGCCGCCGTCGGCGCGCTTCCCGCGCCCCTCGATCCTTCTCGTGCGGTGGAAAGAGAGGGCCGGGAAGACGCCGTGACGTGCGGTCCGCGGCTCAGTCGAGGCCGCGGCGGGCGAGCAGCGGCTGGATGCTGGGCTCGCGCCCGCGGAAGTTGCGGAAGGCGGTCAGCGGGTCGAGGCTGCCGCCCCGGGAGAGCAGCTCGCGGCGGAAGTGGTCGCCGTTGGCCCGGATGAGCCCGCCGTTCTCCTTGAACCACTCCACGCTCTCCGCGTCGAGCACCTCGCTCCAGATGTAGGAGTAGTAGCCGGCGCTGTAGCCGCCGGAGAAGATGTGCGCGAAGTAGTTGGTCCGGTAGCGCGGCCTGACCTGCGATACGGCGATCTGGGCGGCTTCCAGGGCCGCGGACTCGAACGCCTCGGGGTCGGCCACCGTCTCGCCTGCCGCCAGCTTGTGCCAGGTCCAGTCGAGCAGCGTGGCGGCCAGGTATTCGACGGTCTTGAAGCCCTGGTTGAACTTCTCCGCCGCCTTCAGCTTCTCCACCAGCTCGGCCGGCATCGGCTCGCCCGTCTCGTGGTGCTTGGCGTAGTTGGCCAGCACCTCGGGCCAGGTCGCCCACATCTCGTTGACCTGCGACGGGTACTCGACGAAGTCGCGCGGCACGGTGGTGCCCGACACGCGCGGGAACCGTACCTGCGAGAAGAGGCCGTGCAGCGCGTGGCCGAACTCGTGGAAGGCGGTGTTCACCTCGTCGTACGTCAGCAGCGTCGGCCCGGAGGCGGGCTTGGTGACGTTGAGGTTGTTCATGACCACGGGCTGCAGCCCGAACAGGAACGACTGGTCCACCAGGTTGTTCATCCACGCCCCGCCGCGCTTGGTCGCCCTCGCGTACGGGTCGAGCACGAACAGCCCCAGCGGGCTCCCGTCCTCGTTGAACACCTCGAACACCGTCACGTCGGGGTGGTATCCGCCGAGATCGGGCCGCTCGGTGAAGGTGATGCCGTACAGCTTGCCGGCCGCGAAGAAGATGCCGTCACGGTAGACGCGGTTGAGCTCGAAGTACGGCCGCATGGCGTCCGCGTCGAAGTCGTAGCGGGCCTGGCGCACCTTCTCGGAGTAGTACGACCAGTCCCACGGCTCGATCTCGAACCCGGCCTGCGCGGTCAGCTCCTCGGCCTCCTTCCGCGCGTTGCGGACGGCGGGGCCGACGAGCTGGCCCAGCATCTCCTCGACCGCCTCGACGGTCTTGGCCGTCTGGTCGGCCACCACGTACGCGGCGTGGCTGGGGAACCCGAGCAGCGCCGCCCGCTCGGCCCGCAGCGCCGCCATCCTGGCCGCCAGTTCGAAGTTGCCCGGCGCCCGGCCCACGCTCAGCTCATACAGCCTGCGGCGCACGTCGCGGTCGGTGAGCAGGGCCAGGCCCGGCTGGTCGGTGAAGTTGAGCAGCGGCAGGACGTACTTGCCGTCCTTGAGGAGCGACTCGATCTTGGCCTGGTCGAAGCCGTCGAGCTCCTTGGGGTCCTCCACGACCAGCGCCGACTCCGTCGAAGCCTTCAGCAGGCTCTGCGCGAACTCCGTCGAGAGCTTCGACAGCTCCTCGTTGAGCTCCCGCAGCCGGTCCTGCTCCGGCTCCGACAGGTCGGCTCCTGCCCTGATGAAGTCTTCCCGGTACTTCTCCAGCAGCCAGGACTCCTCGGGGTCCTCCGTCGTCACCTGCTTGATCCGCGCCCACAGCCCCCGGTTGAGCCGGATGGCGTCCATATGGCGGGTCAGCTGGGGAGAGATCTCCTTCTCGATCTCCATGATGCCGTCCGTGGTGTTGGAGGAGGCGATGCTGAAGAAGACCGTGGCCGTGCGGTCGAGGATCCGTCCCGACCGCTCCAGCGCGGCGATCGTGTTGTCGAAGGTCGGCGGCCCGGGGTCGCCTGCGATCGCGTCGACCTCGGCCAGTTGCTCCGCCATGCCGCGCTCGAACGCGGGCAGGTAGTGCTCCTCGCGGATGTCGGCGAAGGGCGGCAGCTCGTACGGCAGGGTGCTTGGGGCGAAGAACGGGTTACCGGCCAACGGTGGGGCTCCTCCACGTGGTGTTTTGTCCCCTTCAGCTTGGCACGATCAGGCCCGTGCTGTGAGCGGTGGAGGGCGCGTCGGCTAATCGTTTTGGTCTTAGCCCCGTAGCTGGGCTATTCTTTCGGACGTCGCCGAGCGCGCCTCATGAGGGGCCGCTGACGGTGGGGTATGGTGTAATTGGCAGCACGACTGATTCTGGTTCAGTTAGTCTAGGTTCGAGTCCTGGTACCCCAGCACTTCTTTATTTCGCCAGTCCGTGAAGGATTTCGGTAATCTCCCGGTACGTTTTCGCCGTCGGCGCATGGGATGCCTCCACCGAGAAGATCTTGAACGTGTTGTCCGGCGTAGCCGCGTCCGCTTCCTTGATCATCCGGTCCTGCAGCGCGAGCGGGATCGTCTTGTCCCGCGTGTGCCTGATGTAGACGCGCGGCACTCGTCCCCACGCCTCCTTGCGCCCCCGAGCGTCGGCGCTCCCCACCTGGAGACTCTCATCCGGCAGCAACGTGTTCAGCATGGCCAGCAGCTCGCCCTCGCTCGCCTCCGCCATGAACGCCGCCTTGACCGCGTCCAGAAACGTCCTGTCGTTCGTGCGCCAGTTCATGCGGATCGCGCCGATCACCCGCGGGTCGGCGATGATGCCCCTCTCCGCCACGCTCGCCGCGAGGCTCTCCTTGCCTTCCGGCGTCGCCAGATAGTCGTTGGGAGAGGGCAGCTCCGTGCAGCAGAACGCGGTGTCGTAGACGAGCAGGTCGATCAGCTCGGGCACCGCGTCGGCCGCCTTCGTGATCGCGGCGCCGCCCAGGCTGCCGCCGACCAGGATCACCGGGCCGTGGCCGGAGGCCCGGCGCACGACGTCCACCGTGGCCTCCACATAATCGTCCAGGGTGACCCCCGCCATCGGCGACGGCAGCGTGGCCAGCTTCTCCAGGTCCTGCGGCGCCTGATAGGCGAGGTGAAACTGCTCCTCGGGGCCGTGGCCCGGCAGGTTCACCCCGACGGTGCGGTGGCCGCGCAGCGTCAGCTCGGAGTCCGCCGCGGCCACGCCGTTCGCGCCGGTCACGAAGACGTACGTGGTCACGTCCTTCCTGGGCTTGGCCGCCGAGGCGCCCGCGGCGCCGGCCCCCGCGACGGCGGCGTACTGGAACATGTCTCTACGGGTCGGAAAGCTCATGACTCGATGTTCGCCCTGTTCAGCCTGGGTGCGCATCGCCTGCCCGGCTCGTCGTGCGGTGGATGCCCGGCATCCACCGATCGGTCGATGACGTGCCAGGCTTGACCTCATGAGCTGGCTCGACGGCCGCGAGCGCTGGGCGTTCCTGGGGCTCGCGTACGCACTGCTCGTGATCTCCACGGCCGCGGCCGCCCTCGCGGACGCGCCCACCGGCGGCGCGCCCTGGCCGATCCTTCGCTGGCTGGCGGGCCCACTCGTGACCTGGCTCTCGGCCACGGCCGAGCCGGTCGCCGGCGCCCTGACCGCACCTTCGGCCCCTGCCCTGACCTGGTTGGGGTCGCCTGAGCCGACCGGGCCCGTGGTGGGATGGCCGGTGCCGGCGTTGGTCGCGGCGGTGTGGGTGGCGCCGATCGCGTGGCTCCACCCTCGCCGCGACAAGCACCGCGTGCTGGTCGTGAGCCACTACCTCGTCCTGATCGCCCTCGCCGGCGCGCTGACCGCCGCGAGCTCCGCCTTCATCCTGTTCGCCGCGATCGGCTACCCGCTGGCCATCGCCATGCTGCCGGCCCGGCTGGTCATGGCGGGAGTGACGCTCACCGCCATCGTCAACGTGACCGCCCAGGCGGGCCCGGGTGCCGGAGACACCCTTCTCACCGTGATCGCGGGCGTGGCGCTGCCGCTGGTCATCGCCGGTTGGTACGTCTCCAGCGAGCACGACAAACGCCGCCGCCTGGTCGAGCGGCTGCGTGCCGCCATGGCGGAGAACGCCGACCTGAACGCCAGGCTCCTCGACCAGGCCAGGTCGGCGGGCGTGCTCGACGAGCGGCACCGCGTGGCGGGCGAGATCCACGACACGGTGGCGCAGGACCTCGTCGCGCTGATCGGCCAGCTCAACGCCGCCGATCGCGCCTCCCAGCCCCCCGTGCGCCGCCGCCACCTCGACCAGGCCGCGGAGCTGGCCCGCCGGAGCCTGTCCGAGGCCCGCCGATCCGTACGCGCCCTGCGCCCCGAGCCGCTGGAGAACGCGAGGCTCCCGGAGGCGATCAACGCCATGGCCGAGTCGTGGTCGCAGGCGGCCGGCGTGGATCTGGCGCTCGAGATCACCGGCACCCCGGTCGCCCTGGCCGCCGACGTGGAGACCACCCTCTTCCGCGTCGCCCAGGAGGCTCTGGCCAATGTCGCCAAGCACGCCAGAGCCACCAGGACGGGCCTCACGCTGTCGTACACGGACGAAACGGTCCTCCTCGACATTCGCGACGACGGGACCGGCTTCGACCCGCAGGAGCCCGCTGACGGCTTCGGGCTGGACGGGATGCGGCAACGCGTGCGCGGCGTCGGCGGCACCCTGGACATCGAGTCCGAACCGGGCCAGGGCACGGCCGTGGCCGCCGCCGTCCCCGCCATCCCCGCGGAAGATGCTGATGAGACGGCCGAAGCCATCCACGGACGGGCCGCGGCGGAAGGGCGGCCGGCCGACTGCCAGGTTGGGCGACTGGATCTCCAGGCCTCCGGGGCGGCCGATCGACCTCCGGAGACGGCGGTGGATGAGACGCTGGCGAGGGACGATCACCCGGGGGAGGGGGACGGATGCCGGTGAGGTTGCTGATAGCGGACGATCACCCCATCGTGCGCGACGGCCTACGCGCGGCACTCGGCGGGGAGCCCGACTTCGAGATCGTCGGGGAGGCGGCCGACGGCGCGGAGGCCGTCCGGCTGGCCGCCGAGCTCGAGCCTGACATCGTCCTCATGGACCTGCGCATGCCGGGCATGGACGGCGTCACCGCCATCCGCCGCCTCCACGGCACAGGCCCGAGGGTGCTGGTGCTCACCACGTTCGACACCGACGTCCTGCCCGCCCTCGAGGCGGGCGCCACCGGCTACCTGCTGAAGGACGCCCCTCCGGAGGAGCTCGTGCGTGCCGTCAGAGCCACCCACAGGGGCGAGACCGTCCTCGCTCCCGCCGTCGCGGGCCGCCTCGCCGACCACCTCCGCAGGCCGTCCAGGGGCAGGCTCAGCAAGCGCGAGCTGGAGGTGCTCCACCTCGTGGCGGGGGGAGCGACGAACAAGGAGGCCGCGGCCGGTCTGTTCATCAGCGAGGCCAGCGTCAAGACACACCTGCTGCACATCTACGCCAAGCTCGACGTCCGCGACCGCGCCTCCGCCGTCGCCGAAGCCTACCGCCGCGGCCTCCTCACCCACTGACGGGGGCTGGAGGTGCGGCGGTGATTTGGGTAGAGTCCGCCCGGCCTATGGATGTCTTTCGTATTCGCGCGGGCAGCTTCCCACGCTTCGTCGCCCCGTTCATCGCCCCGCTCGTCCTCTTCTTCGCCGTATGCCTCCTCCTCGGCGCCATCCTGACCGGCAGCACCCCACTGGGCGTCGTCATCGGCGCCCTGGCCACCGCAATACTCCTGGCCGTGCTCACGGCCAAGCACCGCCGCCTGACCGCCGGCACCGTCGTCCGGTTCTCGCCCGACGGCGTGGAGCTGACCGATTCGTACGGCTTCCGCGTCCACCTCCGCTGGCCCGACATCACCAGGATCGACATCGTGGACACCCAGCTGGCCAACCCGAGGACCATGGGCCGCCTGGGCGGCGTGCGGGTGCGGGCTCAGGCGCTACGGTCCGTGGGGCTCATCGGGTGGGGCGAGCGGACGCTGCCGCCCCGCCTACCGGGCTGGATGCGGGACCGGCTGGCCCGCGTTCCCGTGGACCTGATGACCGGTCGCCCGGAGGTGGCGATCCCGCTCGGGGAGATCGATCCGCTGTGGGAACGAGGGCCGATGGGGGACTGGGTTCGCCGCCACAGGCCCGATCTGATGGGCTGATAAGCGGTTTGGAGTGGTCTCCGGGGTGCGGTAGAGTTACCTGCGTTGCCGGGGAGGCCCGGCACCACCGCTTGTGGACAGGGTCCCGTCGTCTAGTGGCCCAGGACGCCGCCCTCTCAAGGCGGTAGCGCCGGTTCGAATCCGGTCGGGACTACCACTTGTCACAAGCCCGCGAAGGTCCCGTCGTCTAGTGGCCCAGGACGCCGCCCTCTCAAGGCGGTAGCGCCGGTTCGAATCCGGTCGGGACTACGTCTACTCCACCCGCTCCGGCGCTCACAGCCCGGAGCGTTTCGCTTTTCCGGCCGAAGAAACGACTTCACGCACCGCCGAACGGCTCACCAGCCTCGGCCCCGCACCGGGTGGACGACCGCGCGTAGTGCGCTGGGTGGACGGCCGCGCGCGGTGCGCCAGGTGGGTGATCGCGCGTGATGTGTTTAGGTTGACGAATTCGCGTGGCGTGCCGGTTGACGACTCTCACGGAGCCGGCCCACTTTGCGCTCGTAACGGCGCCCAGCCCCGCACACCACACGACCGTCTCCCTGGACAGAGCCCGGCCACGTGCGGCGGGTGGGTTGCCCGTGCTCCGCCGTAAAACATGAAGGACGAGACGGCGTGCGGCGGGTGGGTTGCCCGTGCTCCGCCGTAAAACATGAAGGACGAGACGGCGTGCGGCGGGTGGGCCGTGCTCCGCCGCAAAACATGAAGGTACGCGACGGCGCCGCACATGCGACTAGAAGGCCCCCGCGAACAGGAATCCGCGGGGGCCTGGGAAGCGGTTAGGCGGAACGGGCCTTGAAGAGGGCGCGACGGGCCGCCTTGGCGACTTGTTTGTCCGGGTGGACCTGGGAGATCAGGTCCAGCAGTTCCTCCACGTGCGCGTGCGGGATCCGCCAGACCACCTCGAGCAGGCTGTTGACCATCTCGGGCCCGATGTCCCGCAAGCTGCTCACGAACTCCGACCGCCCCAGACCGGCAGAGATCGTCCACATGTCCAGGATCAGCCAGTGTGTGTCGTCCTGAGTGGGCTCGGGCGCCCCCTCGACCTCCAGCTGGCTCAGATGCGTGGCAGCGTAGGGCCGCAGCGAGGGCTGCTTGAGCGCCGCCTGCCAGGCCGGGATGGCGGCCTCGCCCAGCGTGCCGACCACGCTGGCGGCCTGCACCCTGATCAGCGCGTCGCTCTCGTCCTCGGCCGCCGCGTCCAGCAGCTCCTCGGCCGCCTTGCCCGGCTCCCGCAGCCGCATCCAGGCCGCGAACTCCGCGTCGGCCTCGTCCTCCGGCAGCTCCGCGCTGAGCGCCAGCAGCTCGTGGGCGCTCATGGACTCGATCGCGGGCCGCGCGTCCACCTCGATGTCGGCGTCGTCCACCAGGTGGACGACCCCCTCGGTGCCGAGCGGCGTGAGCCGGACGGTGGTGCCGTCGACCTCGACCATGCCGTAACCGGCCAGCCAGTCGATCGCGGGCGTCAGCGGGTCGCCCGCCGCCTCCCACGCGTCCGCCCCCAGCTCGTCGAGGTCGGCGGCGGCCTCGGCCAGGTCCTGCGCCAGCTCGTCGAACTCGCGCGAGCCGCCCGCCAGCAGCAGGCGGACCAGCAGGCCCCGCGTCAGGCCCGTCAGCGCCATCGTGAGGTCTTCGTCGTCGAGCTCCGGATCGCCGTAGTCGACCGAGTGGAGGCCCAGCATCCAGGCGTCGAGCACGTCCTCGTCGTCGTCGAACGGCCACTCGGAGGTGTCGTCCTGCACCGCCACCGTGTTGCCCTCGCCCGGCTGGAGGAACTCCAGGTCCACGGCCAGGTTCCAGAGGTTCCAGAGCTGGGGGACCGCCTCGGCGATCGGGCCGTCGGTCTCGGGCCTGGGCAGCCCGGCGGCCGCCAGCGCCTCCTCCACCTCGGCGTCGGTGAGCAGGGTGTCCTCGCCCACCCGGCGGCCCGACCCCACCCACAGGGCGAGGTCGCGGGCCTTGGCGACCAGCGGCGCCTGCCGGGCGGCCTCGGCCAGCTCGGTGTCGGGCCGCAACCGGATCGTGTCGAGATCGGCGAGCTCGTCCGCGAACGGCTCGAAATCGCCAAGGTCGCCGACCTCTTCCTCCTCGTCGTCGCCCTCGGTGTCGTCCAGCAGCTCTTCCATGAGGTCGACGAACTCGTCTTCGACGTCGTCCAGCTCCGCCTGCAGATCGGCGAGGGAGTCCGAGCCCTTGGCCAGCCTGCCGGTCTGGGAGAGGAACGTCAGGTACGCGTCCACGGCCGGGAGCATCCCGTCGGCGGCGGCGTCGGGATCCTCCACGACCTTGGGCATGCGGTCGAGCAGCAGGTTACGCAGGTCGGCGCGCTTCCAGGTGCCGAGGTCCTGCGAGAAGGCGAGACGGTGCCAGAGTGCGGCAGGCCCCACGAGCTCGGGGTCGCTTCCGGGCGCGTTCGCACGCGCCCACATGATGAACTCTTCGAGCAGGGGTCGCAGCTCAGTGGCGGCTACCTCGATGCGATCTGTCACGCACTCAGGCTAGTGCGCCCGCGAGGCACTCGGCTCCCCAAATACCTGCTTTTGCCGATCATGACGTGCGACGCATTGCCTCCGTTATACGTTCGGCGGCCGCCATAACGGGCACCGCGTGGAGCCGTCCCGGTGCCCTCGTGAGCCGTTCGATGGGGCCGGAGACCGACACGGCCGCGATCACTTTGCCGCCGCTGCCCCTGATGGGGGCCGACACGCTGGCCACGCCCTGCTCGCGCTCGCCGACGCTGTGGGCCCAGCCACGGCGCCGTACTGAGGCGAGGGTGGCGGCGCTGAACTTGGCGCCGCGCAGGCCCCGGT
Organism: Nonomuraea sp. CA-141351; assembly: GCF_050944675.1. NCBI lineage: Bacteria > Bacillati > Actinomycetota > Actinomycetes > Streptosporangiales > Streptosporangiaceae > Nonomuraea > Nonomuraea sp. CA-141351. The sequence goes on along the minus strand of NZ_CP191982.1, from coordinate 10,742,280 downwards.
GCAGGCGATCCGGCTCCTCCCAGGCCAGCAGAATCTGCGCCGCCGAGCCCGCCGTCATGGGCAGCGCCGACCCGACCGGCACGGTGTCCCGCAGGCCGCTGGAGCGTTCGGCGGCCGCTACGCAGACGCGCTCGTCGCCCTGGCGGCGGTAGAGTTGCGCACTCTCCCCGGTGAGATCCCTGAGCTGCAGCAGCACGGGTGCGGCCACCGCCAGCAGCCGGTCCTCGCCGGCCGCGGTGGACAACTCGGAAAGCCGGGGACCCAACACGAATCTGCCCTGTGTGTCACGACTCACAATGCGGTGATGCTCAAGTGCGACGGCGAGCCGGTGGGCCGTGGGGCGGGCCAGACCGGTGGCCTGGACGAGCTGCGCCAGTGAAGCGGGTCCCGCTTCGAGGGCATTGAGTACAAGAACGGCCTTGTCGAGTACTCCGACTCCGCTAGAGTTGTCCATGTACCGATACTGCCGTCTCGACATATGAGAAAGCAAGTCGGAGGCAAACTCCACGCGAGGGGATATTGGGGCCCCAGCGAGTGATGCGACGGTGCATCGCGAACAACCCAGGAGGAGACATGGGCCGCACACTGGCCGAGAAGGTCTGGGAGCAACACGTAGTCCGGCGCGCCGAGGGCGAACCGGACCTGCTCTACATCGACCTGCACCTCATTCACGAGGTGACCAGCCCGCAGGCGTTCGACGGGCTCCGTCTCGCCGGCCGGAAGGTGCGGCGGCCCGATCTCACGATCGCCACCGAGGACCACAACGTGCCGACCGTGCTCGGCCCGATCTCGGACCCGGTGTCCAAGACACAGGTCGAGACGCTGCGCAAGAACGCCGCCGAGTTCGGCATCAGGCTCCATCCGATGGGCGACGCCGGTCAGGGCGTGGTGCACATCATCGGCCCGCAGTTCGGGCTGACGCAGCCGGGCATGACGATCGTGTGTGGCGACTCTCACACTTCGACGCACGGCGCGTTCGGCGGTATCGCGTTCGGCATCGGCACCTCCGAGGTCGAGCACGTGCTCGCCACGCAGACCCTGCCCGCGTACCGGCCGAGGACGATGGCCATCGAGGTCTCCGGAGAGTTGCCCGCGGGCGTCACGGCCAAGGACCTGATCCTGGCCATCATCGCCAAGATCGGCACCGGCGGCGGCCAGGGCTACATCGTCGAGTACCGCGGCGAGGCCGTCCGCAAGCTCTCCATGGAGGGCCGGATGACGGTCTGCAACATGTCGATCGAGGCAGGCGCCCGCGCCGGCATGATCGCGCCGGACGAGACCACGTTCGAGTACCTCAAAGACCGCCCGCACGCGCCCCAGGGCGAGGCGTGGGACCAGGCCGTCGAATACTGGAAGTCGCTGCGCACCGACGACGACGCCGTGTTCGACAAGGTCGTGGAGATCGACGCCTCGACGCTGACCCCGTACGTCACGTGGGGCACCAACCCCGGGCAGGGCCTGCCGCTGGGCGAGTCAGTCCCGTCCCCGGAGAGCTTCTCCGACCCCGTCGCCCGATCGGCCGCCGAGCGGGCCCTGGAGTACATGGGCCTGACCGCGGGCACGCCGCTGCGCGAGATCGAGGTCGACACGGTCTTCGTCGGCTCGTGCACCAACGGGCGCATCGAGGACCTGCGCTCGGCCGCCGAGATCCTGCGCGGCCGTCAGGTGAAGACCCGCACGCTGATCGTGCCCGGCTCGATGCTGGTCAAGCTGCAGGCCGAGCAGGAGGGCCTGCACGAGGTGTTCAAGGCCGCCGGCGCCGAGTGGCGCGAGGCAGGCTGCTCGATGTGCCTGGGCATGAACCCCGACACGCTCAAGCCCGGCGAGCGCAGCGCCTCCACCTCCAACCGCAACTTCGAGGGCCGCCAGGGCAAGGGTGGCCGTACCCACCTGGTGTCGCCGCAGGTCGCCGCCGCGACCGCCGTCACCGGCCGCCTCACTGCGCCCGCCGACCTGTAAGGAGAGCTCACCGATGGAAGCATTCACCACCCACACCGGTACGGCGGTGCCGCTGCGCCGCAGCAACGTCGACACCGACCAGATCATCCCGGCCGTCTGGCTCAAGCAGGTCAGCCGCACCGGCTTCGAGAAGGGCCTGTTCGCGGCCTGGCGCGAGGACCCGACGTTCGTGCTGAACGACCCGTCCTACGAGGGCGGCTCGATCCTCGTCTCCGGTCCCGACTTCGGCACCGGCTCCTCGCGTGAGCACGCGGTCTGGGCGCTGCAGCAGTACGGGTTCCGCGTCGTGATCGCCGCCCGCTTCGGCGACATCTTCCGCAACAACTCCACGAAGATGGGCCTGCTGCCGGTCGTCCTGCCGGGCGAGAAGATCGAGGCCCTGCAGGCGGCCGTCGAGGCCGACCCGAAGCTGGAGGTCACCGTCGACCTGGTGGAACGCCAGGTCCGCTGGGCCGGCGAGGTCGTGCCGTTCGAGATCGACGACTACACCCGCTGGCGGCTCATGGAGGGGCTTGACGACATCGGGCTGACCCTGCGTCACGCCGACGATGTGGCGGCGTACGAGAATGGTCGGCAGCCATGGCTGCCGACGACCGTCTAGAAGACGACGAACTGGCGCGGCGGTTGCGCGAGGCGCACCGCCGCGTCCGCATGCTCCCCGCGGCGGAGAAGGCCCGGCTGGGCCGCCGTTACCTCGCGATCTGCGACCTGGCGAAGCGGGATCCGGAAAGGGCGGCCGTCCGCTTGGACGCCTTTCTGGCCTCTCTCGACACGCCACGTAGTGGCGAAAATACGCTTGGTGATTGAGTTCCCCCGCGATCCAGCCTACTTTCGAGCGCGTAAGGGGTTTCTACGTCGAACTCGTGAGCTGGAACCCCGAGCCGTAACTGGGGGAGCAGGACTTTCATGAACAAGCGAGAACTCGTCGAGGCCATCGCGGATCGGGTGGGCGACAGGAAGACGGCCACCGAGGCCGTAAACGCGGTCATCGACGCCATCCAGAAAGCCGTGGCCAGTGGCGACAAGGTCTCGATCACGGGCTTCGGCGCGTTCGAGATGGTGAACAAGCCCGCCCGCACGGCCAGGAACCCGTCGACCGGCGCGGAAATCAACGTTCCCGAGAGCTGGGGGCCGAAGTTCCGGCCGGGCTCCGACTTCAAGGAGCTGGTCAACCAGGGCGGCAAGAAAGCCGGAAAGAAGAAGTAATCCCAGCGAGCCAGCACGCCCGGGCCGTCGGCCCGGGCGTTCGCATTTGGCCACGCGATCCGCCGAGAACGCCGGCCCGCCGCTCGCGTGCGGGACCCGTTACTCCGCGTCGGCCGCCGGACCCGGCTCACCGAATGTGTCCGGGACCGGGAAAGTCGAGAGCGTGATGTAGGTGATCTCGCCGGCGGACATCGCGAGGTTGACCCGCTGGCCCGTGCGCAGCAGCCGAAGCGGCCCCGCGTCGAAGGCGGGCGTGCCGAACTCCAGCACGGTCCCGTCGTCCAGGAACACCGTGCCCGAGCGCGTGGCCTCGTCAAAGCTGCGTACCGTCCCCTGCACGCAGATCAGCGTAATTGGTTTGCCCCTCGCCCGGCGAGGCGACCAAAATCGAAAAGCATGGTGCGTGCGGGCGACTTCTGGCGATTCGTGTGGGCGAACGGTGTCACGCAAATGGGCACCCAGGTCACGGTCGTGGCCCTGCCGCTGGCGGCGCTCCTCACACTGGACGCCGGAGCGTTCCAGCTCGGCCTGCTGTCGGCGGCCCAGATGCTCGCCTTCCTGCTGATCGGCCTGCCCGCGGGCGTGTGGGTGGACCGGGCGCGGCGCCGCCCGATCCTCATCTGGTCCGACGTCGCGCGCGGCGTGGCGCTGCTGTCGATCCCGATGGCGGCCTGGCTCGACGTGCTGACTCTGCCGCACCTCTACGTCGTCGCGCTGGTGCTGGGAGTGGGCACGGTGTTCTTCGACGTCGCCCACATGAGCTTCCTGCCCGCCATCGTGCCCAAGGAGCGCCTCGAACGCGGCAACGGCCTCCTGGAGGTCACCAGGAACGTCTCGCTGCTCGCGGGTCCGGGCGTCGGAGGCTGGGCGGTGGCCGTGTTCACCGCGCCGATCGCGCTGCTCGCCGACGCCGTCAGCTACCTCGTCTCCGCGCTCCTGCTGTCGGGGGTGCGGGCTCAGGAGAGTCCGATGCGTGGCGAGCGGGGGTTACTGCGGCATGAGGTGGCGGAGGGCATCAAGTTCGTCGCGGGGGAGCCCGTGCTGCGCAGGATCGCGGCCGGCGGCGCGCTGGCCATGGCCGCCAACAGCATCTGCACGGTCGGACTGCCGCTCTACCTGATCAAGCAGCTCGGCGTCGGCTCGGCCCAGTACGGGCTGCTGCTGTCGGCCGCCGCCGTCGGCTCCCTCGTGGGCGCGGCGCTGGTGGCCCGCGTCACGGCCCGCTTCGGCACCGGCCGCACCCTGTACGGCTCCGCCGTCCTGGCGACCCTGCTCTACCTGCCCGCGCTGGCGACCGGCCCCGGCTGGCGGCTGCTGATCTTCCCGGTGGCCTCGTCGCTGTTCGGCGTGGCCAGCTCGATCTTCGGGATCGCCCAGCTCAGCTACCGCCAGCGCATCACCCCCGACCACCTGCTCGGCCGGGTCAACGCCAGCATGCGCTTTCTCATGTGGGGCGCCGTCCCCCTGGGTGGGCTGGCCGGCGGGGCGCTGGGGGAGTGGCTCGGCGGACACGCGGTCTTCGCCGCGGGCGTGGCCCTGCTGGGCCTGTCGCACCTGGCAATGGCGACCTCGCCCGCCATCATGAAGGCGCCCGCGACCCCCTCATGAGGCGGGCCACAGCTCGGCGACCACCGCGGCGGTGTGCGGGCCGAGGCCCAGCGCGATGGCCGCGCGCAGGTCGTCGGGCGTGTCCACGTCCCGCCGGACGGAGTCGATCCCCGGCAGGCACAGCTCCTTGGCCCCGACCGCCAGATGCTTGGCCCGCGACTCCCCGCCGAACCTCGGCGTGAACGCCATCCCGGGCCGTACCCCGTAGAAGGTCGTCCCGACGTCGAGCGCGTCCGGCACGAAGGCCTGGTCCAGCTCGGCCGCGGCCGACAGCGCCACCCCCAGCTCCGAAGAGCGCAGGGCGGGCAGGTCGGCCTGGAGCGCCCCCACAGCGTCGCCGGGCGCGACGCGTACGGCGTGGGCGGCCCCTGTCCGTAAGGCGGTGTTCAGTCCGCGGTCCGGATCGGCCACCACCTCGGCCCCCAGCGCGCCCAGCGGACCCGCGGCGGCGGGATCGGCCGTCACCACGATCACCCGGGCGACCTGCGCACATGAAAGCGCCGCCGCCACGGTGTCGCTGGCCACCGCCACCGCCAGCCGGGTGCGGTGTGGCCCCGTCGCCGCGGCCAGCCTCGTCTTCGCCGCGACCAGCGTCTTCACCGGGATGACCAGTGACCAGCGGATGCTCATAGTCTTAAGCATCCCGCCTCGACATCCCGCACGGCCACCCGGGAGACTTGGGGCGCATCCCGTACGTGTTGGAGGAGACCATGAGCCGCCCCACGAGACCATCGCGTTTCTGGGAAACCCTGGCAGTAGTTATCGTGAAACCGCTGTCCCGGCTCCTGGTCAAGAGGGACTGGCGCCGGGGAGAGCGCATCCCGCGCACCGGCGGCGTGATCATCGCGGCCAACCATCTCTCCTGGACCGATCCGGTCCTGCTGTCCCACTACCTCTACAACAACGGCCGCTGGCCGGTGATCCTGGCCAAGTCCGCGCTGTTCAAGGTGCCGTTCCTGGGCAAGGCCGTGGCGGAGCTGCTCGCGATCCCGGTCTACCGCGACAGCGCCGAGGCGGCCAAGTCGCTGCACATCTCCGCTCAGCGGCTCAAGGACGGCGGCGCGATCCTGTTCTACCCGGAGGGCACCTGCACTCGCGATCCCAACCTGTGGCCCATGGTGGGCAAGACGGGCGCGGCCCGGCTGGCGCTGGAGAGCGGCGCGCCGGTCATTCCGGTGGCACACTGGGGCGCGCATGAGCTCCTGCCATATGGGGAGAAGAAGCCCAGGCTGTTCCCGCGTAAGACGTTCCACGTGACGGTGGGGCCGCCGGTGGACCTGTCGAAGTACGAAGGCAAGCCGCCGCACGCGGACGTGCTGCGCGAGGCTACGGCCGACATCATGGCGGCGATCACCGAGCAGCTCGCCGAGTTGCGTGGCGAGCAGGCCCCCGAGACTCCCTACGATCCCGCCGGACGGTGATGGCATGACAAAGGTGGCCGTTTTCAGTACGGGTTCATGGGGCACCACGTTCGCGATGATTCTGGCGGAGGCCGGCAACGAGGTCACGCTGTGGGGGCGCAGGCGGGAGCTGGTCGAGGCGATCGACCGCGACCATGTCAATCCCGACTACCTGCCGGGCATCGCGCTCCCCGAAAACCTGCGCGCCACGACCGACCCGGCGCGCGCGCTCGACGGGGCCGAGTTCGTGGTGCTGGCCGTGCCGTCGCAGCAGCTGCGGCCCAACCTGGCCGCCTGGCGCGAGCACATCCCGCCGAACGCGGTCCTGGTGAGCCTGATGAAGGGCATCGAGCTGGGCACGACCAAGCGGATGAGCGAGGTGATCCGCGAGGTCGCCGAGGTGCCCGAGGAGCGGGTCGCGGTCATCTCGGGTCCCAACCTGGCCAGGGAGATCGCCGAGCGCCAGCCCGCCGCCACCGTCGTCGCGTGCACCGACGAGTCGGTCGCCGCCCGCTTCCAGGCGATCTGCCATCTGCCTCCGTGGTTCCGCCCGTACACCAACCACGACGTGGTCGGTGTCGAGCTCGGCGGCGCGGTGAAGAACGTGATCGCGCTGGCCGTGGGCGTCTCCGCCGGCATGGGCATGGGCGACAACGTCAGCGCCATGCTCATCACCAGGGGGCTGGCCGAGATCTCCCGCCTGGGCGCGGCGCTCGGGGCCGACCAGCACACGTTCGCGGGGCTCGCCGGGATGGGCGACCTCGTGGCGACCTGCACGTCGCCGCTGTCGCGCAACCGCACCTTCGGCGAGAACCTGGGCAGGGGCATGACCCTCGACGAGGTCGTGGCCGCCACCAAGCAGACCGCGGAGGGCGTGAAGTCCTGCGAGTCCGTGCTGGAGCTGGCCAGGAAGCACGACGTCGAGATGCCGATCACCGAGGTCGTCGTCGGGGTCGTGCACGACGGCATGTCTCCTGCCGAGGCGGGCATGCTGCTCATGTCCCGCTCACCCAAGCCAGAACGCTACGGCGTCTAGACACAGTGCGCCGCGTCGACGCGGCACACTGTAGGCGCAGACTCCGCTGCCTGCAGTGCACCGCTGAACGCGGCACACTGTAGGCGCAGACTCCGCTGCCTGCAGTGCACCGCTGAACGCGGCACACTGTAGGCGCAGACTCCGCTGCCTGCAGTGCACCGCTGAACGCGGCACACTGTGAGAAAGACCTGATTACGGCGTGCTTGGCTCGCTGTGACCAGAACACCCCGGTAGATTCGGACACCATGAGCAAGCCACGCGTCGCCGTCGTTTTCGGAGGCCGCAATTCCGAGCACGCCGTGTCCCTGATGGGCGCGGGCAGCGTTCTGGATGCGATCGACAGGAGCAAGTACGAGGTGATCCCCATCGGGATCGCCCAGGACGGCAGGTGGGTGCTGGCAGCTTCCGACCAGCGGTTCGCCATCGAGTCGGGCGAGCTGCCGGTCGTCGACACCTCGGGCGCGGCGCTGGCGCTGCCGTCCGGCGGGAGTTCGCTGGTGGCGTACGACTCCGGCAGCATCCCCGTGGAGCTCGGCAGCGTGGACGTGGTCTTCCCCGTGATGCACGGGCCATTCGCCGAGGACGGCACGATCCAGGGGCTGCTGGAGATGGCCGGGGTGCGCTATGTCGGCTCCGGCGTGCTGGCCAGCGCCGTGGGCATGGACAAGGCCCACATGAAGACCGTGATGGCCGCCGCGGGTCTGCCGACCGGCCGCTACGTCGTCGTACGTGACCGCGACTGGCGGCTCGACCGCGACCGCGTGCTCAAGGAGGCGGAGTCGCTCGGCTGGCCGGTGTTCGTCAAACCCGCAAGGGCGGGCTCGTCGCAGGGCATCTCCAAGGCCTCCGACCTGGCCGGGCTGGAGTCGGCCGTGGAGTTCGCCAGGCAGCACGACCCCAAGGTGCTCATCGAGGCCGCGATCGTGGGCCGCGAGATCGAGTGCGCGGTGCTGGAGTCGCTCGGCGACGAGCCCGCGGTGGCGTCGGTGCCAGGCGAGGTGAAGGTCGAGGGCGGCCAGGAGTTCTTCGACTTCGAGGCGAAGTACTACCCCGATCAGATGTCACTCACCGTGCCCGCCGACATCCCCGAGGAGACGGCCGAGCAGCTGCGGGCGATGGCCGTGCGCGCGTTCGAGGCGCTCGACTGCGAGGGGCTCGCGCGGGTCGACTTCTTCTACACGACCGACGGCGAGCTGGTCCTCAACGAGATCAACACCATGCCCGGTTTCACGGCGCTGTCGGTCGCGCCGCAGCTCTGGGCCGCCTCAGGGCTGGACTACCCGGCGCTGGTCGACCGGCTCATCCAGCTCGCGCTGTCGCGGCCGACGGGGCTGCGTTGACGTCTCAGCTGGACGGCGTCGAGACCTGGGCGATCGGCTTCGACAGGTCCGCGAGCACCTCGGCGGCCACGTGTTCGCCGCCGACCGTGACCTCCACATAGGCCGTGTCCGTCACCGCGGTGAACAGGGTGGGCCTGTCGGGATCGGGGAACCAGCCCACCCCCCCGATCTCCTGGAGCTGGTCGGTGGGCGCCATCTTGGCGGGCCGGGGCACGCCGCAGCGCAGCGCGATGGCGGCCTCGCCCCAGACGGCCACGTACGGCGACTCCGGCGTGGACGTGCCACGCCGGTCGCCGTCGAGCGTCTGGGGCAGCAGCGTCGCCAGCTTGTCGCAGGCCGCCACCGCCTCGCCCTGCGGCTTGGGTGGGTCGACCTGCACGGTGCCGCCGCAACCGGCGAGTGCTAGGAGAACGAGCAGGACGGCGGCGGCACGCATGCGACGACTACCTTCAAATGTGGACAATCGGACACGTAAGAGTACGCGTGATGCCCTCCACTGCCTGAATCTGCGCCACCACGAGCTTGCCCAGCTCGTCGACGTTGTTGGCCTCCGCGCGCACGATCACGTCGTAGGGGCCCGTCACGTCTTCAGCCTGGGTGACGCCGGGAATCCCGGATATCTCCTGAGCCACGGCAGCGGCCTTGCCGACTTCAGTCTGAATAAGGATGTAGGCCTGCACCATCACGTCCTCCCAGGCGATTGGATCACGCCGAAGGGCCACCGTACCCTGTGTGCGTCAGGAGGTGCGTCATCACAGTCGGAGATCTCGGCGAATTCGGAGTGATAAATCGTATTACCGGACGTCTGCCCCAGGGCGCGGCGGTAATGCTAGGCCCGGGTGACGACGCCGCCGTCATCGGCGCGTCCGACGGCCGTGTCGTGGTCTCAACGGATCTGCTGATCGAGGGTAGGCACTTTCGCCGCGATTGGTCCAGCGGCTATGACGTGGGCCGCAAGGCGGCAGCACAGAACCTTGCCGACGTCGCCGCCATGGGCGCCGAGCCGACGTCCATCGTGGTCGGGCTGGGCATGCCCGCCGACCTCCCCTTGAAGTGGCTGGACGACCTTACGGACGGGTTCCGCGACGAGTGCGCAGTGGTCGGGGCGAGCGTGGCCGGGGGTGACATCACGAAGTGCGACCTGGTGGTCATCGGGGTGACCGCGCTGGGCGACCTGGGCGGCCGGGCGCCCGTGACGCGTTCGGGGGCCAGGCCCGGGCAGGTGGTGGCGGTGACCGGCCGGCTGGGGTACGCCGCCGCCGGGTGGGCGCTGCTGGAGGCGGGTGTGCCTCTGACCCCCGTCCTCGAGGAGGCCGTGGTCGCGCATCGGCGGCCCTGCCCTCCGTACGCGATGGGGCCGCGGGCGGCCGAGCTGGGCGCGAGCGCGATGCTGGACGTCAGCGACGGGCTGCTGCAGGACCTTGGCCACGTCGCCGAGGCCAGCAGCGTGCGTATCGAGGTCGATCCACAGGCATTCCCGGTGGGGGAGCCAGTGGCCGTCGCGGCCAAAGAACTGGGGGCCGATCCGCTGGAGTGGGTGCTCACAGGCGGTGAGGACCACGCGCTCGCCGCGGTCTTCCCCGCAGAGGTACGGCTGCCGCCGTCATGGCAGGTCGTGGGCCGGGTGGTCGAGGGCGAGGGCGTTCTGGTGTATGGACGCGAGATCGGCCGGCGCGGCTGGGATCACTTTCGGTGACGACTTGTCCCGATTTACGTGAAATTTTCCTGATTTGGCGTGGGACTCAGGGGATTGCTGTGACAACGACGTAGCAAAGGTGTTATGAAGATTGGCGGCCACTGTAACCGCGAGAAAGGGCAGCCATGGGCCGCCACGGCACAGGTGGATCCGACGACGGGGACGAACGGGGGAACAACAGCGCATTCTGGGGTCCTGACGAGCAGGCCGAGCCGCCGGGCTGGCCCTCGTTGCCGGACGAACCCGAGGTGACGGGCCAGTGGGCTCCCATGCCGCGGCGCACGGACGGGCCGCCGTCGCGCGGGCCGCAGTCCGAGCCGTTCGAGACCACCGGGGCCTTCGCGCTGCCCAACGACCCCGCCGGCGGCTTCCCCCCGGCCAACGACCCTTCGCGTGCCTTCCCGCCGGCGAGACCAGGGGAGGAGGCCGGGCCGTTCGAGACGACGGGCGCCTTCACCCGTCCGTCGGAGTGGGGCCCGGTCGCCGACCGCTCCTTCGACGGTCCGGATCCCGCTGACCGTCCCTTCGCCGGCCCCGCCGACCAGACATCCGTCTTCGGCGGCCCCGACCGGATGCCCGGTCGCGGCGCGCCGGACCCCGGGCCCTCGGGCATCTTCGGCGGCGCGCCCAATGACCGGCCCGGGCCTTCCGCCGGGCGGGGCCCCTTCGACGTGCCGGGTCCCTTTGACGGGCCCATGGAGCGCACGGCCTTCTTCGACGGTCCGGACGCGCCGGGTCCTTCTGAGCGCACGGCCTTCTTCGACGGCCCCGATGCGCAGGGCCCGTCCGAGCGCACGGCCTTCTTTGACGGTCGGGACGCCCACGGCGCGTCCGAGCGCACGCCCTTCTTCGACGGTCCGGACGCACCCGGCCCCTCTGAGCGCACGGCCTTCTTCGACGGCCCCAACGCGCCAGGTGGTGCCTTCGGTGGGCCGCCCGGCGACCGTACCGGAGGGTTCGACGTACCCCTGTCGCCCGGCCCGCCCGAGCCGGGGGACGTCAAGGTGGCCGGGGAGCCGACGGCCGTGCAGGCTCCCGCCTGGGCGAACGCCGAGACCGGGTTCCTCGGCTCCGACTGGCCGTCCGACTCCGGCTACGACGAGCCGGAGGAGCCGAAGGGCCGCCGCGGGCGCCGTAAACCCGGACGCGGCGGCGACGACGTGCTCGCCGCGCCCCCCTCGGGCGGAGGCAAGGGCCGGGTCGCGCTGCTGTCTGTCGCCGCCGTGGCCGTCGTGCTGGGCGGCACCGTGGCGGGCGTCAAGTTCATGAGCTCGTCGAGCGGGACCGGCAAGTGCGCGGATACGACCTGCGCCGCCGTACAGGCGACGGGCAACCAGCCGGGCCCCGAGGTCTCCCAGCCGAGCGAGGAGCAGACCCAGCCCGAGGAGGAGCCGACGGAGGAACCGACCGAAAAGGACACGCCCTCCACGGCCCCCTCGCCGACGGCCTCCTACAGCGCCCGCACGCCGCGGCGCACCTCGTCCGCCACACCGACGCCCACCAAGACCAAGGTGAAGACGTCCTCGAAGCCGACGGAGGACCCGACGCCCCCCGTCGAGGAGAGCGTGTCCGAGTCCCCGGCCGAAGAGCCTTCGACGCTGGACGACTCCGACACCGGCGGCGCGCCCACCAGCGGCACCACGCCCGCCCCCACCGACACGGGCACCTTCGGGTCCGGCGCCGGCTCGATGAACCTCCGGCAGACGATCAAGCAGCAGCTGTTCACCTATCAGGCCGCCATGACGCTCTCGAACACGTCCAAGCAGACGCTCGAGAACCCCACCGTGTCCGTCCCGGTGGAGGGCAAGGTCATGAACGTGACCGGCGCCCAATGGACGCAGGACGGCGACCTGCTGATCCTGGACCTGTCGGCGTCGCTGGCGTCGGGTGACTCGGTCTCCGTCTCGTTCACCGCCACGGGCAAGGGCGAGAAGGCTGCGAACTGCGGGCTGGTCAGCGGGAAGTGTGCCGTCAGCTGAGTGGTTGGATGGGGGACATGACCCCTCCATGTGTGCTGACCGTCGCCGGCTCCGACTCAGGGGGCGGCGCGGGCATCCAGGCCGACCTGAAGACCATGATGGCCATGGGCGTCCACGGCATGAGCGTCATCGCCGCGGTGACGGCACAGAACTCGCTGGGCGTCCAGGGCTACTGGGAGCTGCCGCCCGAGGCCGTGCGGGCGCAGCTCGACTCGGTGCTCGGCGACATCGGCGCGCAGGCGGTGAAGACCGGCATGCTGGCCTCACCGGCCCTGGTCGAGACAGTGGCCGGCGTGCTCGGCTCGTACGCCGCCCCGGTGGTCGTGGATCCCGTCGGGGTGTCGAAGCACGGCGACCCGCTGCTCGCGCCCGAGGCCGTCGAGACGGTCCGGACGCGGCTGCTTCCGGTGGCCACCGTGGTGACGCCGAACCTGTGGGAGGTGGAGCAGCTCACGTCCGTCAAGGTAGAGGACGAGGACGGGCTGCGCCGGGCCGCGGACGCCGTACTGGAGCTGGGGCCCGCCTGGGCGCTGATCAAGGGCGGCCACCTGCCCGGGGCGCCGGTCGACCTGCTCACGGACGGCACGAACGAATACCGCTTCGCCGCCGAACGCCTCGACAACCGCCACACCCACGGCACGGGCTGCACGCTGGCCTCCGCCATCGCCTCCCGGCTCGCGCTGGGTGACGACGTGCCCGAGGCGGTGGGCAAGGCGAAGGAGTACGTGACGGGCGCGATCGCCCGCGGCTTCCCCCTGGGCAGCGGTATCGGCCCGGTGGACCATGCCTGGCGCTGGCGCTGAACCCAGACCCTGAGAGCCCTCCTCGGCCGCCGTTCCCTGCTTGCAGCCTTTTCAGGCGGAATGCCACGCTCTGGGGCGCGCTGACCCCTCTGGAGGCGCGCCGACCGCATTCCATCGGACAGCAGCTCGTTGTCCCGTTGGGCGGTCGGCCGTGGCCGCCGGGAACGAAAACACGCAAGCCCGCCGCTCCACAGAAGAGCGACGGGCTTGGGTGAGAAGTGTGGGACTAGCGGGTGACCTTGCCCGCCTTGATGCACGAGGTGCACACGTTCAGCTTCTTCGGCGTGCCGCCGACGACCGCGCGAACCGTCTGGATGTTGGGGTTCCAACGACGACGGGTGCGGCGGTGCGAGTGGGACACGTTGTTGCCGAAGGTCGGGCCCTTACGGCAGACATCGCAGACGGAAGCCACGGTTCGCTCCTTAAAACAGTCGATGTAGCCCTGTCCGCTGATGCTTTCCGGGCGGAGGGCATGCCGGGACAACCGGCCAGCCAGACGAGAATATCCGATCCACACCGATGGGCGCGAACTGGAACGCTGGACCGGGGGCCCAGCAGCGATATTCTCCATCGACAACCGTAGCGCATTCGGGCCAGGAGTTCGGCCGGGGGTCGGTTGGTTGGGGAAATACAGTCGGAGGGCGTAGATGAAGATCCTCGACCCGCCCGCGGTGCGCCGCTGGGCCCGCCTCGCCGCCGACGCGCTGGGCCAGGCCAGGGCCGAGATCGACGCGCTCAACGTGTTCCCGGTGGCCGACGGCGACACCGGCACCAACCTGCACCTGACCATGCTGTCCGCGGCCGAGGCCGTCGAGTCGCTGCCCGATGACGTGGACGCGGCCGTGGTGTGGCAGACGCTCTCTTACGGCGCCCTGGTCGGGGCCCGCGGCAACTCCGGGGTGATCGTCAGCCAGGCGTTACGCGGCCTCGCCGAGGTCCTGAAGGACGGCACCGATCTGCGGGCCGGGCTGCTCAGGGCCGCCGTGCTGGCCAGGGAGGCGGTGGCCAGGCCGGTGGAGGGCACGGTGCTGAGCGTGCTGGAGTCCGCCGCGCGAGCCGTACAGGACGTGGACGGGGACGATCTGACGGAGGTGGCGCGGCAGGCGGCGGGCGAGGCCCGCGCTGCGCTGCGCCGCACGCCCGGCCAGTTGGAGGTGCTGGCCCGCAGCGGTGTGGTGGACGCGGGTGGCGCGGGGGCGGCGATCGTGCTGGAGACGCTGGCCGCCGTGATCACCGACTCCTACGTCGACCACTACGACGTGCCGGCGCCGACCGCCCGGGTCTCGCCGATGGCCGAGGTGGGCGCGGGGTACGAGGTGATGTACCTGCTGGAGGCCGACGACGCCGCGGTGGCCGCGCTGCGCGGGGAGCTCGACGCCATGGGCGACTCGCTGGTCGTGGTCGGAGGCGGGGGCCTGTGGAACGTGCACGTCCACGTGGCCGAGGCCGGTCCCGCCGTCGAGGCCGGTGTGCGGGCGGGCCGGCCGCACCGGATCAGGATCACGTACCTGGCCGAGCGCACCCACCGTGGCGGCGCGGGCAGGGGCGTGGTGGCGGTGGCCGCGGGGGACGGGATCGCGGCGCTCTTCGAGGAGTGCGGCGCTGTCGTGGTACGGCGCGCGCCCGGCACACGGCCCGCGCTTCCCGCGATGCTGGCCGCGATCAGGCAGGCCGGCAGCGAGGTCGCGGTCCTGCCGAACGACGAGGGCGTCAGGTCGATCGCCGTCGCGGCCGCGGAGATCGCCCGCGAGGACGGGGTCACGGTCAGCGTGCTGCCCACGGAGGCGACCGTGCAGGGGCTGGCGGCCCTGGCCGTACACGATCCGCTGCGCCGCTTCGACGACGACGTGGTGGCGATGACCGACGCCGCGGGGCACACGCGGTACGGGCACGTGACGGTGGCGGACCGGGAAGCGGTCACGAGCGCGGGGGTCTGCTGCCCCGGGGACGTGCTCGGCATGATCGACGGGGATGTGGCGGTGATCGGCGGCTCGCTCGACCACGTGGCGAC
This sequence comes from Nonomuraea sp. CA-141351, assembly GCF_050944675.1. Classification (NCBI taxonomy): domain Bacteria; kingdom Bacillati; phylum Actinomycetota; class Actinomycetes; order Streptosporangiales; family Streptosporangiaceae; genus Nonomuraea; species Nonomuraea sp. CA-141351. The sequence continues at coordinate 10,727,242 of NZ_CP191982.1, read as the reverse complement.
CATGGTCGTGGACCGGATGGTGGCGGGTGGCGGCGAGCTGGTGACCCTGGTCACGGGCCTGGAAGCGCCGCCGGGGCTGGCGGGGCACCTGGAGGAGCATCTGGGACGTGTACGGCCGGACGTGGACCTGGTCGTGTACGACGGCGAGCAGGGCGGCTACCCGCTCCTGATCGGCGTGGAGTGATCTGACGAAAGAGGACCGTCGGGCGGGATTCCTGTCGGGCGTAGGCGGTAGAACTTAATGCCGTGAGCCGTTTCGACGAGCCTCTGACGAAGGCGCTCGACCCGAAGACCGCCAAGCTCCTGCACAGCGTGCTCGACCTGGAGACGGTCGGCGACCTGCTGCGCCACTATCCGCGGCGTTACGCCGAGCGCGGCGAGCTGACCTCGCTCGACGCGCTGGAGGTCGACGAGCACGTCACCGTGGTCGGCGAGGTGACCAGGCTCATGCGCAAGCCCATGCGCAACCGCGGCGGCACCTGGCTGGAGGTCGAGGTCGTCGACGGAAACCGCAACAAGATCTACCTGTCGTTCTTCGGCAAGGGTTCCCATGTGGCGGAGTCGCGGCTCAAGCCCGGGCGGCGCGGCATGTTCGCGGGCAAGGTGGGGCTGTTCGGGTCGCGTACGAGCCCGCGCTGGCAGCTCTCGCACCCGGAGTTCGAGCTGTTCGAGGAGAACGAGGCGAGCGCGGAGGAGTTCGCGGCGGCGCCGGTGCCGATCTATCCGGCGGGCAAGGACCTCACGCCGTGGGCGATCAGGCGCGCGGTCGGCATCGTGCTCGACACGCTCGGCCCGCTCGAGGACCCGCTGCCCGCCGCGCTGCGGGCCCGCCACGGGCTGCAGGACCTGGGTGAGGCGCTGGTGGCCATCCACCGGCCGAAGGACTTCGCCGAGGTGGGGCGGGCGCGTCAGCGGCTGAAGTTCGATGAGGCGTTCGTGCTGCAGGCCGTGCTGCTGCAGCGGCGCCAGGCCGCCACCTCGCTGCCCGCCAAGGCCAGGCCCAGGCGTTCGGACGGCATGCTGGCCGATTTCGACGCGCGGCTGCCGTTCTCGCTGACGGAGGGGCAGGCGCAGGTCGGTGAGGAGATCGCCGCCGACCTCGCGCTCGAGCACCCGATGCACCGGCTGCTGCAGGGCGAGGTCGGCGCGGGCAAGACGGTGGTGGCGCTGCGCGCGATGCTCCAGGTGGTCGACGCGGGCGGCCAGGCGGCGCTGCTGGCGCCCACGGAGGTGCTGGCCCAGCAGCACCACCGCTCGATCACGAGCATGTTGGGGGATCTGGCGCAGGGGGGCATGTTCGGAGGCACGGCGGTCACGCTGCTGACCGGCTCGATGGGCGCCGCCGCCCGTCGCGCGGCCCTGCTCGACGCCGCCTCGGGCACGGCGGGGATCGTCGTGGGCACGCACGCGCTGCTGCAGGAGCACGTGCAGTTCGCCGACCTGGGGCTGGTCGTGGTGGACGAGCAGCACCGGTTCGGGGTCGAGCAACGTGACGCGCTGCGCGAGAAGGCGGGAGGCGGGCGGCCGCACGTCCTGGTCATGACGGCCACCCCGATTCCGCGCACGGTCGCCATGACGGTCTTCGGCGACCTGGAGGTCTCGACGCTGTCCCAGCTCCCGGCCGGGCGTGCGCCCATCTCCAGTCACGTCGTCCCGGCCGCCGAGAAGCCTCACTATCTCGAACGCACGTGGGAGCGGGTGCGGGAGGAGGTGGCCCTGGGGCGCCAGGCGTACATCGTGTGCCCGCGCATCGGCGACCTGGAGGGCGACGAGGGCGACCTGGCGGCGGCCAACGACGAGGAGCGCCGCCCGCCGCTCGCGGTCCTCGACGTGGCCGAGCTCCTGAAGAGCGGCCCCTTCCACGACCTGCGCGTCGGCACCCTCCACGGCAAGCTCCCGCCGGAGGAGAAGGACGCGATCATGCGTTCCTTCACGCGGGGTGAGCTGGACGTCCTGGTGGCCACCACGGTCATCGAGGTGGGTGTCGACGTCCCCAACTCCTCCGTCATGATCATCATGGACGCCGACCGCTTCGGCGTCTCCCAGCTCCACCAGCTCCGCGGCCGCGTCGGCCGCGGCGGCCTCCCGGGCCTGTGCCTGCTGGTCTCGGACTTCCCCGAAGGCACCCCGGCCCGCGCCCGCCTGGACGCGGTGGCCGCCACCTTGGACGGCTTCGAGCTGTCGCGCGTGGACCTGGAGCAGCGGCGGGAGGGCGACGTACTGGGGGCGGCGCAGTCCGGCAAGCGGTCGTCGCTGAAGCTGCTGCAGCTGCTGCGGGACGAGGACGTGATCGCCACCGCCCGCGACGAGGCGTCCGCCCTGCTCGCCGAGGACCCGGACCTGACCTCCCACGAGGGCCTGAGAGCCGAGATCACCCGCCTCTTGGCAGACGAACGCGCCGAGTATCTGGAGAAGACCTGACACGGGGCGCTCCTCAGCCGCACGGCGGGAGCCGGTAGGGGTGCAGGGGACGTCTGAAGCGGCGCTGGTGCGGCGGGACGGCGTGGGGTCCGCCACGAGGCGGGAAGGGCCGTCTTCCGGCATGGGCGGGGTCCGCTATGAGGCGGAAAGGGCCGTGCGGGGTCGCGGGTGGGAGCCACGGAATCGGCCAAGGAATCGCCGTAACGGTGGCCGGCCATGTGCGGGTCAGCGAGCGTCTTCCTGGAGGCCCTCGGCCACGTACGGCGGTAAGTGCCAAGCCGGCCCCGCCGTAACAAATGAAAAAACCCACGACAAAGAAGAAAAAGGCCCAGCCGCGGGGACGGCCTCCCCCCGAATGCCGTCCCCGGCTGGGCCCACCCTCGGGTCAGGTGCCGAGGGAACCGGCGTGCGGAAGGGCTCACGATCACGCCGGTCGGCCTTCATGTGGGTCACCTTGAAGGCCGCAGAACTCATCATGCGGGCCGACCGGCCCGATGTGAATCACCCTTGCGTACTCGAGGCAGACACTTGTCCACTCTTGACCTGCAAGAATATGCGGAACAATAGGTCACATGACGCGGATCATCGCAGGCACGGCGGGTGGCAGGCGGCTCGCGGTGCCGCCGGGGCGCGGGACGAGGCCGACCAGTGACAGGGCGAGAGAAGGGATCTTCTTGACGCTCGACTCGCTGTACGGACTCGACGGCGCCCGCGTGCTCGACCTGTACGCCGGATCAGGGGCGATCGGCCTGGAGGCCCTGTCCAGGGGAGCGAAGGAGGCCGTGCTGGTCGAGTCCGACCCCAAGGCCGTACGGACGATCAAGGCGAACGTCCAGACGCTCGGCCTCGAAGGCGCCAGGGTGATCGCGGACAAGGTGGTGCGGGTGCTCGGGAAGACACCTGACGATCTTGGAAAGGAGTCGCCCTACGACATCGTGTTCGCGGATCCGCCGTATGCCACGTCCGATGCCGAGGTCCAGCAGGTCCTGGATCTGCTGCGGGACAACGGCTGGCTGGCGGATGAGGCGTTGGTGGCGTTCGAGAGGGAAAGCAGGGGAAAGGCCCTGATGTGGCCGGAAGGCTACGTTGAGGAGAGGGTCCGTCGTTATGGCGAAGCGTCCGTTTGGTACGGTCGCGCCGCCGGGAACCCGTAGACCTGGGAGGCGTCTTGCGCCGCGTAGTCTGCCCGGGGTCGTTCGACCCCATCACCAATGGCCACCTCGACATCATCGGCCGCTCCGCGCGCCTGTATGACGAAGTGACCGTGGCAGTCCTCATCAACGTCGAGAAAAGCAGTCTGTTCACGGTGGACGAGCGAATCGACATCCTGCAGACCGTGACCAAGGACTTTCCGAACGTCAAGGTGCGGAAATTCCACGGACTGCTGGTCGATTTCTGCAGGCAGAACGACATCCCTGCCATTGTCAAGGGCATCAGGGTGGTCAGCGACTTCGACTACGAGCTGCAGATGGCACAGCTCAACTATCGGTTGTCAGGGGTGGAGACGCTTTTCATGCCCACGAATCCCGAATACTCGTTCCTGTCCTCCAGCAGGGTGAAGGAGATCGCCAGATATGGTGGGGACGTATCGGGCCTCGTACCCGATCTTGTGCACAAGCTGCTCATCGAGCGGCTCAGGGGCTGAGTGCGACCTGCTATCCTTTCATTTCGGCCTTGTACGACGGCGATCGTCTCGCCATGCCTAGCGAGAGCAGGATGACTCAGCACCTCGACCCCCGCTCCCCGTGGGTGATCTCCACTCATGACCTGGGAAAGCGGCCGGGCACGATGCGGCAGATGACCCTGACCCTTCCGGCACCGGCAGATCTCGGCGTCGACATGATCGGTGTCCCCAAGGACGCCGAAGTCGAGCTGGATCTCCGGTTCGAAGCAGTGATGGAAGGCGTGCTCGTGTCAGGCACGGCGCAGGCCCCGCTCGCCGGGGAGTGCGCGCGCTGCCTCGACCCGCTCACCTCGGAGATCGAGGTGGACCTGCAGGAGCTGTTCTTCTACTCCGACGAGGACGCCTCGGAGGAGGACTCACTGCTCGACGGGGAGCTGCTCGACCTCGAGCCGACGTTCCGTGACGCGGTGGTGCTGGCGCTGCCGTTGAGCCCCGTGTGCCGTGAGGACTGCGAGGGGCTCTGCACGGAGTGCGGGGTCAAGCTGGCCGAGGCCGGCGATGATCACCGGCACGAGAAGATCGATGCCCGTTGGGCGTCGTTGCAAGGTCTGATTTCCGACAAAGATAACGATCAGGAGAAGTGACGTGGCCGTCCCGAAGCGAAAGATGTCGCGGAGTAACACCCGCCACCGTCGCTCCCAGTGGAAGACGACTGCTGTCGCCCTGGTGAGCTGCCCGCAGTGCCGTTCGCCCAAGCAGCCGCACATCGCGTGCCCCACCTGCGGCACCTACAACCGTCGTCAGGTCATCGAGCCGTCCGCCTGATCCCTCTGACAAGAAGACCTGCCCGTCGGGCTGCCGCACCGGAGACCGTGGCGGCAGTCCACATCGCAGGTTTCTCGTCAGCAGTTGACGTGATGCCGACCGGGTGCCATTGTGCCTCGGTCGGCGTTACCGTCTCAGATGCGTGCGGCGGCGGCTCGCCCGCGGTCGTGGTGGACGCCGGGGCTACGTGTTACCCCGACGCCCACCACGTTTTCGGGCATCTCCCGCGGCCGGCGCGCCATGCGAAGATGTCCGAGGAGGAAGCACGTGGGCGCAGGTCCTAAGCCGGTGGCCGTGGAGGTCGCCAAAGACGAGCTTGAGCGGGTCCTGGCGGTCGGCCTCGACCCCGACATCCTGGAGCGGGCGCTGACCCACCGCTCCTACGCGTACGAGAACGGTGGCCTGCCCACCAACGAGCGCCTGGAGTTCCTGGGCGACTCGGTGCTGGGCCTGGTGGTCACCGACACCCTCTACCGCAACCACCCCGACCTGCCCGAGGGCCAGCTCGCGAAGCTGCGTGCCGCGGTGGTCAACATGCGGGCGCTGGCCGACGTGGCCCGAAACCTGGGCCTGGGCCGGTTCCTGCGGCTCGGCAGGGGCGAGGAGGGCACCGGCGGGCGCGACAAGTCGTCCATCCTGGCCGACACCCTCGAGGCGCTGATCGGCGCGATCTACGTCGACAAGGGGCTCGACGAGGCGTTCCGGGTGGTGCACCTGCTGTTCGACCCGCTGATCGTCCGCTCGGCCTCGCTCGGGGCCGGGCTCGACTGGAAGACCTCGCTGCAGGAGCTGACCGCCTCCGAGGCGCTCGGCGTGCCCGAATACCACGTCGAGGAGAGCGGTCCCGACCACGCCAAGTCGTTCACGGCCATGGTGCGGGTCGGCGGCGAGTCCTACGGGTCGGGCACCGGGCGCAGCAAGAAGGAGGCCGAGCAGCAGGCGGCCGAGGCGGCCTGGACCCGCATCCGGGCCAGGCGGGAGCAGCGCGAGAGCCAGCCCGCGGGCTGAACGGCCCTCCGGGTGTGTCCGGAGGGCGACAATTAGGTTGCTGCCCGAAGCGTCTGGGGCCCGGCCATCCGGGCGTCCAGAGGTTTGCGGCGCCCGAGCTTTAGGGGTCTGAGGTGCCTGAGCTACCGGAGGTCGAGGTCGTCAGGCGCGGCCTCGCGCAATGGGTCACCACACGCGAGATCGCCTCGGCGGAGGTGCTGCACCCCCGTGCCATCAGGCGGCATCTGCCCGGGGCCGACGAGTTCGCGGCCCAGTTGAAGGGCCGCGAGGTGCTGTCCGCCGAGCGTCGCGGCAAATATCTGTGGCTCCGGCTCTCGGGCGCCGAGGAGGCGCTCATGGCCCATCTGGGGATGAGCGGCCAGCTGCTGGTGGTCGACCAGGACTCGCCGCTGGAGAAGCATCTGAGGGTGCGCGTCCGTTTCGAGGACGGCGGCCCCGACCTGCGCTTCGTCGACCAGCGGACGTTCGGCCACGTCATGATCACGTCCCTGGTCGGCGGCGTGCCGGAGCCGATCTCCCACATCGCCCCCGACCCGTTCGAGGCGGTGTTCGACGACGCCGAGTTCGCCCGCAGGCTCAGGGCCAAACAGACCGAGATCAAGCGGGCGCTGCTCGACCAGTCGCTGATCAGCGGCGTCGGCAACATCTACGCGGACGAGGCCCTGTGGATCGCGCGGCTCCACTGGGCCAGGTCCACGCAGACGCTCACACGTCCCAAGATCGCCGAGCTGCTCGCCGCCGTGCGCACGGTCATGGCGTCCGCGTTGCGGGCGGGTGGCACCTCGTTCGACAGCCTGTACGTGAACGTCAACGGCGAGAGCGGCTACTTCGAGCGCTCCCTGGAGGTGTACGGCCGGCGCGACCTGCCCTGCTCGCGCTGCGGCACCCCGATCAGGCGCGAGCCGTTCATGAACCGGTCGTCGTACTCCTGCCCCAAATGCCAGCGACGGCCGCGGTGAGCACGGCCAGCCCCGCGCCCAGCCACATCGCGGCGGAGATCGAGAACCCGTCCACGACCCTGCCACCGGCGAACGCGCCGAGCGCGATGGAGACATTGAAGGCGCTGACGAAGAGCGCCGTGCCGAGTTCGCCGCCGCCCGCGCGCATGATCCACAGCTGAAGCGTCACTCCGACGCCCCCGTAGCCGAAGCCCCACACCACCAGCACGGCCAGGGGGAGGCCGATGACGGGCAGCGCCGCCGTGCCCAGCGCGATGAGGACGGCCCGGGTGATCAGGACCGGCTTGGGGTTCCTGGCCGCCCACGCGCCGGCCGTGAAGTTGCCCACCACGCCCGCGGCGCCGTACAGGAGAAGGATCGTGCTGATGAGGGCGGGACCCGCGTGCGAGACCTGCTCGAGGAACGGCTGGACGTAGGTGTAGGCGGCGAAGTGCCCGCACACGATCAGAACGGTCATCACCAGGACGGTCTTGAGCTGCCCCGAGAGCCACTCCCGTGGGGATCCCGATGTCCGGGCGGGGCCCTCGCCCGGCAACGGCGGCAGCGTGGCGTACAGGACCGCGATCAGGGCCAGCGCCACCACGCCCATCGCGGCGAACGCCATCCGCCACCCCGCGAACGACGAGATGAACGTCGCCGCGGGCACGCCCAGCACCGACGCCACCGAGACACCGCCCAAGATGATCGACGTGGCCCGCCCGACGGACTTCTCCGGCACCAGCCGCGTCGCCAAGCCCGCCGCGAAGGCCCAGAACCCGCCGATGCTCACCCCGGTCAGCACCCTGGCCGCCAGGATGACGGGATAGCTCGGCGCGAACGCGCCCACCAGGTTGGCCACAGCCAGCACCGCCATCAGCCCGAGCAATGTGGCGCGCCGATCGAGCCGGCGTGTGGTGACGGCCAGCAGGGGCGCGGAGACGGCGGCGACCAGGCCCGGGGCCGACATCATCAGTCCGGCGGTCCCGGCGGACACGCCAAGGCTGGATGCGATCGAGGTCAGCAGCCCGACAGGCAGCATCTCGCTGGTCACGATGGTGAAGGTGCCTACCGCGACCGTCGACACGGCCAGCCAGCGAGCCCTCGTAGCAGGGGAAACTTCGGTCATGGTCATGCCACTCAGCCTTTGCCCCGGCCGCCTGCGGGAACAATGGCGAAGTCCGAAGGCTTGGTTTAGGTGGGCTAAGCGATCCGGGTCCAGAGGTGGTGGAGATGGAGTTCAGGGAGCTGGAGTGCTTTGTGGTGCTCAGCGAGGAATTGCACTTCGCGCGTACGGCCGAGCGCCTCTACCTGTCGCCCGGGAGGGTGAGCCAGCTCATCAGCTCGCTGGAGACCGGCATCGGCGGCAGGCTCTTCCAGCGGACCAGCCGCAGCGTGCGCCTCACGCCGCTCGGCGAGCGCTTCCTGGCCGACCTGCGCCCCGCGTACGACGGCCTGGCGAGCGCCGTGAGCCGGGCCAAGGCGGCCGCGCGCGAGGTGACCGGCGCGATCAGGGTCGGCTTCCTGGCCACGCCCACAGAGGTCGTCACGGGGAGCGTGCAGGCCTTCGAACGCCGGTATCCGGGGTGCGAGGTGGAGCTGGTCGAGATCCCGCTCTCGGACCCTTTCAGCAAGTTGCGGGCCGGGCAGGTGGATCTCGCGTTCACGCTGCTCCCGGTGCGTGAGCCCGACCTGGCGACCGGCGAGGGACTGAACGAGGTCTCGTACCAGCTGGGCGTCTCCGTCCGCCATCCGCTGGCCGGCCGCGCGAGCATCGCGGCGGAGGAGCTGTCGGAGGTGCCCCTGATCGGACTGGACGGCCCGGCCCCGCGGGACTGGCGCGAGCGGGTGGCACCCTCGGTAACCCCTTCCGGACGTCCGATTCCTCTGGCCGGTACGGTGACCACCAGCCAGGAGGGCCTGACCCAGGTGGCGCTCAACCGGGGTGGCATGCTGTTCTGCACCCCGACGGCGGCCCACCACAGGCGGCCGGACGTGAGCTTCGTCCCCGTCACGGGGCTGCGGCCGTCCATCATGGGCCTGGCCTGGGTGAAGGCGGCCGAGACCGCCGCGATCAGGGCGTTCGACGAGGCGGCGGCCGGGCACGCACTCGGGGTGGAGTCCCTTGTGGCCTGACAGGAGAGGACATGCAGGAGAACGGCGAGAACGCCCGATTGACCGCCTGGGTTCGGGGCAGGGTCCAAGGGGTGGGGTTCCGCTGGTGGACCCGTGCCCGGGCGCTGGAGCTGGGGCTTGAGGGCTGGGCGCGCAACACGGCCGACGGCCGGGTGGAAGTGGTCGCCGAGGGCCCCCGCGAGGCGTGCGTCAAGCTGCTGGAGCTGCTCAAAGGTTGCGACACGCCGGGGAGAGTAGATGGAGTAGTAGAACGTTGGAGCGAACCCCGAGGTAGTTTGGGTGGGTTTGTAGAACGGTAGTACCTTTTGTTAAACCGCCCAAATAGGGTATAGTTGTATGTCGGGAGTGCCCATCAGTAGGGCTCAGCGGTTGGTTCGACTTGACCGCCCACACTGCCGGTGCGACTCTTGTTAGGTACCACGCGCACCCCTCCCGCGGAATAAGAAGTGCGCGAACCAGTCTGGTCACTCAGCGTGGAGGACCCTTTACCATGGCGAAGGCTCTACTCGGCCACGTCGGCGGTCCTGACCCTCGAATGGTCTCGGAGATGCGCCGTCTGCAGCAGCGTATCCGGGATCTGGAGGCAGAACTCATCCGACTTCAGGCCACCAATGACGCTCTTGCGGCGCAAACCCGCGATGAGGCGATAAGCCGCATGCAAGAGCGCGAGCCGGCACTCACCTGAGAGTGATCGGAGCGCAAGACCCCAGGGACGTCTCGGAGAGGCGTCCCTTGTTATTTGCGCTCTTTCGGAAACCTTCCTTTGCCCAGGCCGGCCCGGTCCAGAATGTACGTGCCCACGTGGGGCAGTGAGGACCAGTAGGCTTTCCCGAGTCCGGCATCAGGGAGAAGGGGGTCGCGCTTGTATTTGAAGACCCTCACCCTGCGCGGCTTCAAGTCTTTCGCCTCCGCGACCGCCCTGCGTCTCGAACCGGGCATCACCTGCGTCGTCGGCCCCAACGGCTCGGGCAAGTCCAACGTCGTCGACGCCCTGGCCTGGGTCATGGGCGAGCACAGCGCCAAGTCGCTGCGCGGCGGCAAGATGGAGGACGTCATCTTCGCCGGCACCTCCTCCAGGCCGCCCCTCGGGCGCGCCGAGGTGACGCTGACCATCGACAACTCCGACGGCGCCCTGCCGATCGACTACACCGAGGTCACGATCAGCCGGCTGATGTTCAGGTCGGGGCAGAGCGAATACGCCATCAACGGTGACACCTGCCGCCTGCTCGACATCCAGGAGCTGCTGTCCGACTCGGGCATCGGGCGCGAGATGCACGTGATCGTCGGTCAGGGCCAGCTCGACGCCGTGCTGCACGCGGGGCCCGAGGACCGGCGGGCGTTCATCGAAGAGGCCGCCGGCGTGCTCAAGCACCGCAAGCGCAAGGAAAAGGCGCTGCGCAAGCTCGACGCCATGCAGGCCAACCTGACCCGCGTTCAGGACCTCGCCACCGAGCTGCGCCGCCAGCTCAAGCCGCTGGGCCGCCAGGCGGAGATCGCCCGCAAGGCCGCCGTCATCCAGGCCGACCTGCGTGACGCCCGGCTGCGGCTGCTCGCCGACGACGTGTGCATCCTGCGTACGACGCTGGAGCGGGAGGCCGCCGACGAGGCCGCGATCATGGCCAGGCGTAACCAGGTGGAGACCGAGCTGGCCGAGGGCCAGCAGCGCGAGGCGGCGCTGGAGACCGCCGAGGCCGAGACGCAGCCCCGCCTTGCCGCCGCGCAGGAGACGTATTTCCGCCTCTCGTCGCTGCGTGAGCGCATCACCGGCCTGGCGCAGCTCGCCGCCGAGCGCCACCGCCACGCGCTCGACGCCGCCGCCATCGAGCGCCGCGGCCGCGACCCCGAGGACCTCGAACGCGAGGCGGCCGAGGTGCGCGAGCGCGAGCTCATACTCAGGGCCGAGCTGGAGCAGGCGCACGAGCTGCTGGAGGAGGCCGTCCAGCGGCGGGCCGAGGCCGAGGCCGAGCTGAGCGCCGAGGAGCAGCGGCTCGCCCTGGCCGCCCGGGCCGCCGCCGACCGCCGCGAGGGGCTGGCCAAGCTGCGCGGGCAGGTCGATTCCGTACGGAGCCGGGCACGGGCCGCCGAGGAGGAGATCGGGCGGCTCCAGCAGGCCGTGGCCGACGCGGCCCAGCGCGAGCGGCGCGCCAGGGAGGACCTGGAGGCGCAGCGGCTGGAGGAGCCCGCGGTCGATCCGGCGCTCGCGGAGGAGCTTGCCACGGCGCAGGCCCTGGTGGAGGAGGCCAGGGCCGTCGCCGACGAGGCGCGGGCCGCGGTGGAGGAGGCCAAGTCGGGCCTCGACGCGCCGCGCGCCGCCCTGCAGGCCGCCAAGTCCGGGGTGGTCACCGCGCGCGCCGCCGACCAGGAGGCGCAGCGGTCCGTGGCCGCTCTGGTCGCCCGCCGGGATGCCCTGGAGCTGGGGCTCGCCAAGGGTGACGGAGGCGCGGCCCTGCTGGACGCGGACCTGGCCGGGGTGCTGGGGCCGCTGGCCGCCTCGATGCAGGTCACGCCCGGTGCCGAGCTGGCGGTGGCGGCCGTGCTGGGTCCCGTGGCGGAGGCGATCGCGGTCAAGACCCTGGACACGGCCGTCGAGGCGCTGGATTTGCTGCGCACTCAGGGCGCGGGCCAGGCGACCCTCCTGGTGGCCCTGCCGGCCGGTGCCGACGACGACCACCCGGGCTTCCTGACCGACGCCACGACGTCCGGTGGGTCCTCACGCGGAGCCCCGCGCATGCGTACGGCGGCTCCCGAGGGCGGTCAGTGGGCCGCCGACCTCGTCGCGGTCCCCGACCACCTGCGGCCCGCCCTCGACCACGTGCTCGCGGACGTCGTCGTCGTGGCGGATCTCGAAGCCGCGCGCTCGGTCGCCGACCGCCACCCCGGGCTCAGGGCGGTCACCAAGGCGGGCGACCTGGTGGGCGCCCATCTGGCCAGCGGCGGCGCCGAGGGCGGCACCTCCGTGCTCCAGGTGCGCGCCGCGCTCGACGAGGCCATCGGGGACCTGGAGCAGGCCGAGCGCAGGTCGGAGGAGACGGCCGAGGCGCTGGACGAGGCGATCGAGCGGGAGCAGGCGGTCCAGGCGGCGCTGGAGGCCGCCCAGGCGAAGGTCAGCGAGGCCCAGACCGCCGTCACCACCGCCCAGGCGGGCGTGAGCGCCGCCCAGGGCACCCTCGACCAGGTCAGGGGCCGCCAGCGGGAGGCCGACCAGCGCAACGCCGCCGCCGCCAAGCGCCTGGCCCAGCTCGAGGCCGCCGCCAACGCCGCCCACGACGAGGCGGAGCGCCTCGCCAAGAGCGTCACCAGAGCGGAAGAGTCCCGTACCGAAGGCTTGGAAGAACTGGCCGAGCTGGAGATCCGCCTGGCCGAGGCCGAGTACGCCCGGGAGCTGGAGTCCGAGCCCACCACCGACCTCCGCGACGACCTGGCGAGCGCGTGCGAGGCCGCGAGGCAGCGCGAGATGGACACCCGCCTGCAGGTCCGCACCGCCGAAGAGCGCGCCAAGGGCATCGAGGGCCGCGCCGACGGCCTCATGCGGGCCGCCCAGCGGGAGCGCCAGGAACGCGCCCAGGCGGCCGCCCAGCGCGCCAGACGCCGCCAGCAGGCGGCCGTGGCCGAGTCCGTCAGCAAGGGCGCCAGGCAGGTGCTCAAAGCGCTCGAGTCCTCCATCCAGCTCGCCTCCAGGGAACGCGACGAGGCCGACCTCGCCAGGGTCGCCGTCGACGCCGAGCTCAAGCAGGTCCGCCTACGGGTACGCGAGCTCGGCCAGGAGCTGGACAAGCTGGTCAACCGCGTGCACGGCAGCGAGGTCGCCCGGACCGAGCAGCGGCTGCGGCTGGAGCAGATGGAGCAGCGGGCGCTGGAGGAGTTCGGGGTCGAGGCCGAGTCCCTGATCTCCGAGTACGGTCCCGAGGCTCCGGTCCCCGGCGACCCGCCCGTGCCGTACGTGCGCGAGGAGCAGGAGAAGCGGGCCAGGGCCGCCGAGCGGCAGATGAACCAGCTCGGCAAGGTCAACCCTCTCGCGCTGGAGGAGTTCGCGGCGCTGGAGGAGCGGCACGCGTTCCTCAACTCGCAGCTCGAGGACCTCAAGAAGACCAGGCGCGACCTGCTGACCGTGGTCAAGGAGGTCGACGACCGGGTGGAGCAGATGTTCGCCTCGGCGTACGAGGACGTGGCCACGGAGTTCGAGCAGATCTTCACCAGGGTGTTCCCCGGCGGCGAGGGCCGGCTGGTGCTGACCGAGCCCAACGACATGCTGACCACCGGCATCGAGGTCGAGGCCAGACCGCCGGGCAAGAAGGTCAAGCGGCTGTCGCTGCTGTCGGGCGGCGAGCGCTCGCTGACCGCCGTGGCGTTCCTGATCTCCATCTTCAAGGCGCGGCCCTCGCCGTTCTACGTGATGGACGAGGTCGAGGCCGCGCTCGACGACACGAACACGCAGCGGCTGCTGACGTTGTTCGAGGAGTTGCGGCAGAGCTCGCAGCTGATCGTCATCACCCACAACAAGCGCACGATGGAGATCGCCGACGCGCTCTACGGCGTTTCGATGCGCGGCGACGGCGTGACGCAGGTGGTCAGCCAGCGGCTGCGCGAGCGCGAGTCGGCCTGACCCCAGCGCCGCGCCGGACCCCGAGGCCGTTTCCTCCCGATCGAAGGACCGTGACCCCGGACGGCGGGGCGGAGGTTCCCTCGGGGAAGCGGGCCATCGGTGGCCGACCGGACCGTTCAGGGCCGGGCATGGGCTCGCTGAGGGCGGAGCGGGAGGCGCGAGTTGGGGCCGATCGGAGTGGCCTTGGGCATGACCATGCCGGTCGATCTGGAAAACTGACATCTTGTGGATGGTTACCTCGGCGTCATCGTGATCGTGGCCGTCGTCGCCCTGCTGGCGGCCGGCGGTCTTCTGCTGTACTTCAGGCCGGGTCGCAAGGCGGCCCCGCCGGTCAAGCCGCCAGAGACGCCCGTGCTTCCCGAAGAGAAGGAGAAGCGTCCCGCCGGACTCGGCGAGGAGGGCGAAGGCGCGACCACCACGCTCCCGCCGCCGGTCAAGCCCGCCGAGCCGGCCGTCGTCAAGCCGGAGCTCGAGGTGCCGCCGCCGTCCGCGGGCCGGATGGTGCGGCTGCGCTCGCGGCTGGCGCGCTCGCAGAGCGCGCTCGGGCGCGGGCTGCTCGAGCTGCTCTCCCGCGACCGGCTCGACGACGAGGTGTGGGACGAGGTCGAGGAGAAGCTGATCAGCGCCGACATGGGCGTCGCGCCGACGCGCACCGTCGTCGATGACCTGCGTACCAAGGTCAAGGTGCTGGGCAGCCGCACTCCTCAGGAGGTGCGAGAGCTGCTGAAGCAGGAGCTGCTCGCCCAGGTCAACCCCGACCTCGATCGAACGCTGCACGTCCAGAAGCACGGCGAGCGGCCCGCGGTCGTGCTCGTCGTGGGCGTCAACGGCACCGGAAAGACCACCACCACGGGCAAGCTGGCCCGTTCGCTCGTCGGTGACGGCAAGAAGGTCGTGCTCGGCGCGGCCGACACGTTCCGGGCGGCGGCCGCCGACCAGCTCGAGACCTGGGGCGAGCGGGTGGGCGCCGACGTCGTGCGCGGCCCGGAGGCCGGCGATCCGGCCTCCGTGGCCTTCGACGCGGTCGCCAAGGGCATCGACGAGAAGGTGGACGTCGTCATCGTCGACACCGCGGGCCGCCTCCACACCAAGACCGGGCTCATGGACGAGCTGGGCAAGGTCAAGCGGGTCATCGAGAAGAAGGCCACGGTCGACGAGGTGCTGCTCGTCCTCGACGCCACCACCGGCCAGAACGGCATGCGCCAGGCCCAGGTGTTCGCTGAGGTGGTCAACATCACGGGGATCGCGCTGACCAAGCTCGACGGCACCGCCAAGGGCGGCATCGTGATCTCGGTGCAGCGGGAGCTGGGGGTGCCGGTCAAGCTCGCGGGGCTGGGCGAGGGGCCCGACGACCTGGCGCCGTTCGACCCCGAGGTGTTCGTGGACGCGATCCTGGGGGACTAAGCGGGACAATTCCGGTCATTCGTTAATTAGCGGAGAAATAGCCATTACCAGATAAACGTTGTTTTGCGCCATTTCTCTGTGTTGACATGTACCGGTCACCGCTCGATTCCGCGCAAAGGGGCGTACATGAAGAAGATCGTCGTTCACCGGCCAGGCACCGTGAAGCCGACCGCCGCGGCCTCGCCGAGGCACGGCCAGTAAGTCGCCCGGCCGGCGTCTCGTGCGGGGACGCCGGCCACCACGGAGAAGGGCCCCTGTGGACACGATCATCCTTGACGCCGACCGCCGGATCGGCGGCCCCTACACGTTCGCGGCCGGGCTCCTCGACCGCCTCGTCCCCCAGGCGCTGGAGCGCTGGCCCGACCTGGTCGCCGCGTACGACATCGAGATCCGCGCCGCCGCGCCCGGCTTACGCGAGGCCGTCCCCGAGCGCAGGAGCTCGCTGGCCGGCAGCCTGCCCAGGGGGCAGCGCATTCTCGTGCCCGGCGCCCGGCGCAGCCTCCGGGTGGCGAACGGGCTGGCCGAGTTCGTCCGCGACCACCTGCGCCGCGCGGGCCCGCTGGCCGTGACCGTGACCAATCTGGGCGAGGCCGACCACACCGACGCCGAGCTGGTGTCCGTGCTGCGGCGCAGGGTCGATCCTCGGCTGCTGCGGATCGACGAGGGCCCGTCGGCCCCGAGCGCCGGGCCGTTATGTGGGGATTTCGACCGCTATCGCGATGAGGGCTTCCACCACGCCATGGCCGAGTCGGGCCTGGAAGCGCTGCGCGACATGACGTACGAGGACGACCCGGAGGGCTGGCGGCACCTCCAGCAGCGCGTCGCCGCCTCCCTGGAGGCCATCGAGCGCGAGGACGAGGCCCGCGAGCTGTACGACAGGGCCAGGCGCCACAGCACCGACCCCAAGCACCGCGCCACCATCGGGTACGCCACCGCCATGATCCTGGTACGCCACCACGACCCGGCCCGGCGCGACCCCGAGGAGGCCCTGGCCTGGATCAACGAGGCGATCACGATCACATCGCTGCTGCCGGACCGCCGTGAGCGCGCCTTCCACCTCGGGTTCGACCTCAACGGCAAGGCCCTGGTGGAGGTACGCAGGGGCCGTTACGAGGCCGCGATGGAGCTCGTACGGCAGGCCATCGACCTGGCCGAGGTGGACCTGGCCGGCGAGCACCCGATACACCGGCTGGTGCTGTACGCCAACAGGGCGCAGCTCCTGGCCGTGGCGGGCAGGACGGAGGAGGCGCTGGCCGACTACACGCGGGCCATCGAGGCCGACCCTGGCTATCCCGACTACTACCTTGAGCGGGGCAATCTGCTGCACCGGCTCGGCAGGCCGGACGAGGCCCTGGCCGACTACGAGGCGGTCATGCGGCTCAGCCCGCCCTTCCCCGAGGCGTACTACAACAGGGCCGAGCTCCGGTTCGCCTCGGGCGACCTCGACGGCGCCCGCGCCGACCTGGACCACACGCTGGAGCTGGACCCCGAGTTCGCGTCCGCGTACGTGAACCGCAGCGGCATCCACGCGGGGCTGGGGGAGTACACGAGGGCCAGGGAGGACGTGGTGCGCGGGCTGGGGCTGACGCCGCGCGACCCCCACCTGCTGTGCGTGCTCGGGCAGGTGGAGCTGGCCGAGGGCAGGCACCCGGAGGCGCGGACCGCGTTCGACAGGGCGCTGGAGATCGACCCCGGGCTGGTGGCGGCCTGGGCGGGCCGGGCCGAGCTGGCCTTCGAGCGCGGCGATCACGACGAGGCGCTGGCCGACCTGACGCACGCGCTCGAGCTGGGGGAGACAGCGGAGCTGCTGTTCAACAGGTCCGTGGTCTACCGGGCCGCGGGACTGGCGGGCAGGGCCAAGGAGGACCTGCTCAGAGCCGCGGAGCTGGCTCCTGATGACGAGGACGTCGGGCGGGCGCTCGCCGAGGTGTGACCCATGGGCAGGCGCTACTGGCTGCTGCTGAGCGCGTTCCTCGCCTCGTCGTTCGGCACCTGGATCTATCGGCTGGCGCTCCCGCTGCTGGTCTACGAACTGACCGGGTCCGCGCTGGGCACGGGGCTGGTCTACGTCGTGGAGTACCTGCCGTACCTGGCGCTGGGGATGTTCGGCGGGGTGCTGGCGGACCGGTTGGACCGCAGGCGCGTGCTGGTGCTCGGCGACCTCGTCTCCGGGGCGATCACGATCGTGCTCGCGGTCATGGTCAGCGCGGGGGTGTCGCGGACCTGGCCGATCTACGCGGTGGCGTTCCTGCTTGCCTGCGTCGATCCGCTGTACCAGCCCGCGTTCAGGTCGATCGTGCCCTCGCTGGTCGACGTGGACCGGCTGCCGCAGGCCAACGCCCGCATCCACATGGGCGAGCACGCGGTGAACATGATCGGCCCGGTGGCCGGCGGCGCGCTCGTCGTGAGCTTCGGCTACGAGGTCGCGGTCTATGCCGACGCAGGGACCTTCCTGGCGTCGGCGCTGCTGATCTGGTTCATCAGGACGGCTCCGGCCGTGGCGGCGGCCCGGGGGCGCTCGGTGCTCGCGGACATGCGCGAGGGGCTGCGTTTCCTCCTGCGCGGTGACAGGGTCGTGCTCACCACCGCGCTCACCTCCCTGGCCTGCAACTTCGGCGTCTGGCTGCTGCTGGCCGGCCTGGTCTACTACCTCAGCTCCTATCACGGCTTCACGCCGGGCGAGATCGGCGTGGTCTACACCTTCCAAGGGGCGGGCGCGGTACTGGGCGCGGTGCTCGGCAGCCGGCTGATCCGCTGGTACCCGCCGGGGCGGGTGATCTCCTGGGCGGTCTTCGCGGGCGGCCTGGCGATGCTGCTGATGATCGTGGCGCGCGGTCCCGTGCTGATCGGGCTCGCGTGGCTGGGGCAGTTCGCCGCCGCGGGAACGTCGATCGTGGCCACCGCGACCGTCCGCCAGCTTCTCGTGCCCAACGAGCTGCTCGGGCGGGTGCTGGGCACGGCCAGGATGATCGCCTTCCTGTCCATCCCGCTGGCGGCGTTCGCGACCGGGGTGTTCGAGTCCTTCGTGCGCGACGCGTACGCGCTGATGGCCTTCGCCGGGGCGAGCTGGATCGCCATCGCGGCGGCCGTGGCGTGGTCGCCGCTGCGGCGGGTCAGGCTCGAGGCCCTCCAGGATGCGAACGCGGCCCGATCGGAACCACCAGGGGAGTCCCCGCCACCGGATCCTCGATGACCTTGGCGTCCAGGTCGAACACCTCGCGCAGCAGCTCCTCGGTCAGCACCTCGTGCGGGGTGCCCGCGGCGATCACCTTGCCGGCGCGCATGGCCACCAGCCGGTCGGCGTAGCGGGCGGCCAGGTTGAGGTCGTGCAGGACCATGACGACCGTGCGGCCCGCCTCCTGGTGCAGGTGCCGTACGAGCTCCAGCACCTCCACCTGGTGCGCCAGGTCCAGGAACGTGGTCGGCTCGTCGAGCAGCAGCAGGTCGGTGCCCTGGGCCAGGGCCATGGAGATCCACGCCCGCTGGCGCTGGCCGCCCGACAGCTCGTCCAGCGGACGCTCCGCCAGGTCGGCCAGGCCCGTCATGTCCAGCGCGGCCGCGACCGCGCCCTCGTCGTCCGACGACCACTGCCGGTACCACGTCTGGTGCGGATGCCTGCCCCTGGCCACCAGGTCGGCCACGGTCAGCCCCTCGGGAGCGGTGGGCGCCTGGGGCAGCACGCCGAGGATCTTGGCGACCTCCCGGGTGGGGATCTTGTCGATGCGCTTGCCGTCCAGCAGCACCTCGCCGCCCTGAGGCTTGAGCAGGCGGCCCAGCGCGCGCAGCAGCGTGGACTTGCCGCAGCCGTTCGGGCCGATGATCGTGGTCACGGTGCCCGCCTCGATGCCGAGGTCGAGGCCGTCGACCACCAGCCGTTCGCCGTATCCGAGCTTGACACCGGCGGCCTGCAGCCTCATTTGCGGGACCTCCAGATCAGGTGGATCAGGTACGGGGCGCCCAGCACGGCGGTGACGATGCCGACGGGCAGCTCCAGCGGGGAGAACACGGTCCTGGCGATCAGGTCGGCGGCGGAGGTGAGCACGGCGCCTACGACCGCCGAGCACAGCAGCGGCGGCTGGGCGGAGCGGGTGAGCCTGAGCGCGATCTGCGGCGAGGCGAGGGCCACGAACGCGATCGGGCCCGCCGAGGCGGTGGCCACGGCGGCCAGCAGCACGGCGGCCAGGATCATCAGCGCGCGGGCCAGGTTCGTGCGGACGCCGAGCGCGGCGATGGTGTCGTCGCCGAAGCGCAGGGCGTCGAGTGAGCGGGTGCCGAGCAGGGTCAGCGGCACGAGGACGGCCAGGGCCAGCGCCGTGGGCGTCACGTGCTCCCAGCCGCGGCCGTTGAGTGAGCCGCTGATCCAGACCATGGCGCGGCCGGTGTCGTTGACGTCGCCGACGGTCAGGAGCCAGAACTTGATGTTCGTGAACACGGCGGCCACGCCGATGCCGACCAGCACCAGGCGGTAGCCGTCCAGGCCGCGTCGCCAGGCGAGCCCGTAGACGACGGCCGCGCCGATCAGGCCGCCGAGCAGGGCCAGCGCGGGGATGCCGAGGGTGGCCAGCAGGCCGCTGGCGCCGCCGTACGCGCTGCCGCCGGCCACGACGCCGGCCACGACCGTCACGGAGGCGCCCGTGGTGACGCCGAGGATCTCCGGGCTGGCCAGCGGGTTGCGCGCGATGGATTGAATGATCGCGCCGGACAGCGCGAGCGCGGCCCCGACCAGGGCGCCGGTGAGGGCGCGCGGCAGGCGCAGCTCCATGATGACGAAGTGGGCGGCGCTGTTGACGTCGAACGTGCCCGCGACCACTTCCGGCAAGGTCATCGGGATCTCGCCGATGCGCATGTTCAGAGCCATGAGCAGGGCGATCAGGACGAGCCCCGTCAGCGTGACGGTCGCGCCGCGCAGCCGTACCCGCCAGGACAGGCCGGCGAGGCGCAGGGGGAGAGCGGTCATCACAGTCGCACTGGCTTCCTGCGGCGTACGAGCGCGACGAAGAACGGCGCGCCGAGCAGGGCGAGCACCACGCCTACCTCCAGCTCTCCCGGCGGGGCCACCACGCGGCCGATCACGTCGGCGAGCAGCAGCAGCGCCGCGCCGACCAGCCCCGAGTACGGCAGCAGCCACCGATGGTCGGTGCCCGACAGCGGGCGGGCCAGATGGGGCACGATCAGGCCCACGAACGCCAGCGAGCCGCAGGCCGCGACGGCCGCGCCGGACAGCAGGGTCACCGCGGCGACGCCGACGGTCCGGGTCAGGGCGATGTTCTGGCCAAGGCTCCTGGCCACGTCCTCGCCCAGGGAGAGCGCGTTCAGGCCGGGCGCGTTGACCATCGCGAGCACCAGGCCCACGAGGATGAACGGCAGCACCTGCCAGACCACGTCCGCGCCCCTGGCCGCGATGGAGCCGGCCTGCCAGAAGCGGAACACGTCCATCGCCTGCTCGTTCAGCAGCACGATGGCCGAGGTCAGGGCGTACAGCAGAGCGCTCACCGCGGTGCCCGCGAGCGCCAGCGTGACTGGGGTCGGGCCGCCCCTGCCGCCCACCATGCCGAGCGCGAACACCCCCACGCTGGCGATCAGCGCGCCGGCCAGGCCGAACCAGATGTAGGCAAGCAGGCTGGAGGCGCCGAGCAGGATGATCGAGGCCACCATCGCGAACGCCGCGCCCTGCGTGACGCCGAGCAGCCCGGGATCGGCGAGCGGGTTGCGGGTGTGGCCCTGCATGAGCGCGCCCGCCACGCCGAGCGCGATCCCGGCGAGGACCCCTAAGGCGGTCCTGGGGATGCGGAGCGAGCGGATCACGATGTCGTTCTCCGTCCCGGTGGGAGCGGTGAGGGCGTGCCAGGCGTCGGAGAGCGGCACGGACTTGGAGCCGATCGTGATGCTCAGCACGACCGCGACGAGCACGGCGCCGAGCAGGGCGAGCAGGACGGTGAGCCGCCTGTGCCGGAGGTCATGGAGGCGCGGTGCCACGGCGGTCGCACTCACCCATGCCCTCCTCAGCGTTTGCCCGATCCTGGTGAAGTATGCCAGCTTAGGCAGGGCTAACCTAATTTAGGGTTGCCTAACTTGCTGGGTTCTGGAAAGGGATCTGATGAGATCGTTGCGCGTGCTGGCCGGTGCTGTCCTGATAGCGGGGCTCGCCGCCTGCGGTTCTTCCCCGGCGGAGAAACCCGAGGCCGCCTCCTCCGCGTTCAGGACCGTCAAGCACGCGATGGGCGAGACCGTGATCCCTGCTCAGCCGAAGCGGGTGGTGGCCCTGGACCAGAGCTTCGTCGACGCGGTGCTCACGCTGGAGACGCCGGTGGTGGGGTACACGACGTACCGGTCGCTCGACGACAAGCTGCCCGCCTACCTGGGGACCGTCGCCGAGCAGTACGGCAAGGAGGCCACCCCGGTCGGCACGCTGGAGCAGCCGAGCCTGGAGAAGATCATGGCGCTCAAGCCCGACCTGATCGTCTCGGCCAAGGTCCGGCACGAGGCCCTGTACGACAAGCTGTCCAAGATCGCGCCAACCGTGTTCAGCGAGACCACCGGGGCCATCTGGAAGGAGAACCTCCGGCTCATGGGGCAGGCCCTGGGCAAGGAGCAACTCGCCGGCACCAGGATCAAGGAGTACGAGGGCCGGGCGGCCAAGATCGGCGAAGCCGTCAAGGCGAAGGACGGCGAGATGCCGACGATCTCGGTCGTGCGGTTCGCCGGCGAGCCGACGGTCCGTCTGTACGTGGAGAACTCCTATTCCGGCCTGGTGATGAAGGACGCCGGCTTCCCGCGGCCCGAAGGGCAGCCGACCAAGCAGGACGCCATCGCGGTGGACGTCAGCCAGGAGCGGATCTCGGACCTGGACGCCGACCACATCTTCGTCGCGACATATCCGGACCCGTCGGCTGAGGGGCCCAAGGAGAAGTTCGTGAACAACCCGCTCTGGAGCAAGCTCAAGGGCGAGAAGCACGAGGTCGAGGACCTGACCTGGATGACCGCGGTGGGGATCCAGGGCGCGCACGCGATCCTGGACGACGTGGCCAAGCTCTTCTCCGTGGACCCGGCGAGGACCTGAGGCCCCTTTACGAGCCGTTGAGGAACGTGCGCAGCTCCGCCAGATGGCGGTCGATGTCGAGGCCCTGCTCGCCGAGCCACTGCGGGTTGCCGTACGTGCCGCGGTAGCGGTCGCCGCTGTCGCAGATCAGCGTGACGATGCTGCCCTGCTCGCCCGCCGCGCGCATCTCGCTGATCAGGTCCACGCAGGCCGCCACGTTCGTGCCCGTCGAGCCGCCCACGTCCAGCCCTGTGACCTCGCGGGTCCAGTGCATGGCGGCGATCGAGCGGGCGTCGGGCACGGCGATCATGCGGTCGATGACGGACGGCTGGAACGAGGGCTCCACGCGAGGGCGGCCGATGCCCTCGATGCGCGAGCCGGGCGCGGTGACCGAGGTGTCGCCGGAGATCCAGCTCGGGTAGAAGGCCGAGCCCTCCGGGTCGACGACGGCCAGGCGAGTGGCGTGGCGGCGGTAGCGGATGTAGCGGCCGATGGTGGAGGACGTGCCGCCGGTGCCGGCGCCCACCACGATCCACGCGGGCTCCGGATGGGGCTCCATGGACATCTGGGAATAGATGGACTCGGCGATGTTGTTGTTGCCCCGCCAGTCGGTGGCCCGCTCCGCGTAGGTGAACTGGTCCATGAAATGGCCGCCGGTCTCGGCGGCCAGACGGTGAGATTCCTCATAGATCGCGCGCGGATCCGCCACGAGGTGACATTTCCCACCGTAGAACTCGATGAGGTGACACTTCTCCGGTGACGTGGACGCGGGCATGACCGCGCTGAACGGCAGGCCGAGCAGGCGGGCGAAGTATGCCTCACTCACGGCCGTGGATCCGCTCGACGCCTCCACGATCGTCGTGGTGGGGCCTATCCAGCCGTTGGACAGGCCGTACAGGAAGAGAGACCGGGCAAGTCGATGTTTGAGTGAACCTGTGGGGTGCACCGACTCGTCTTTCAAGTAGAGGTTTACACCCCAGTGCGAGGGCAGCGGAAAGACGTGCAGATGTGTGTCGCAGCTACGGTTGGCGTCGGCCTCGACCTTGCGTATGGCCTCCGCCACCCAGCGGCGCGTCCCCGGGTCGTGACGGTCCACGAAACTCATGCCTATACGCTATCCCATGTGACTCTCGCCACTATTTCCCAAAAAATGGGCGGCTAGTGTTATGATAATGAGACTTGTCCGGCCGTGGACGTGATGACACACGCCGCGAGCAGATGGACGGAAACCCCCTCTGACCAAGGCGGATCTCTAACGCGTCCCTTACCTGGGACTTGCCATGATGGAATCCGCCCGCAGGCGGCTTGTGCCGGAACGGGGGATAGCGCAAGGGGGAATGAATTGATCACTATGACCGATGAGCAGCGTCAGGACTGGTTCGAGCGCGATGTCGTGCCCGTGACGTCGCAGCTGTTCGCCTCCGCCATGCGCCTGACCCGCAACGCCGCTGACGCGGAAGACCTGGTACAGGAGACGGTGGCGAAGGCGTATACGTCGTATCACCAGTTCCGGGAGGGCACGAACCTCAAGGCGTGGCTGCACCGGATCCTCACCAACAACTTCATCAACGACTACCGCAAGAAGCAGCGCTCGCCCAAGCTGTCGGCCGCCGAGGACATCGAGGACTGGCAGCTGCACGCGGCCGAGTCGCACAGCTCGACCGGTCTGCGCTCGGCCGAGACCGAGGCGCTCGACCGGCTGCCCGACAGTGTCGTCATGAACGCCCTGCGGGCGCTCCCCGAGGACTTCCGCGTGGCCGTCTACCTGGCCGACGTCGAGGGGTTCGCGTACAAGGAGATCGCCGAGCGCATGGGCACGCCCATCGGCACCGTCATGTCCCGCCTCCACCGGGGCCGCCGCCAGCTGCGCGGCATGCTGGAGGAGTACGCCCGCGAGGAGGGCGCCGTCCGGCTCCCCGCCCAGCGCGCGGCCGCGGCCTGAAACCCCGTCCCTAGGACCTCATAGTGAGATGAAGGCGGACGCGTAGCGCGCCGCCTTCATTGCGCAGCTCGACGAGATCGCAGAGCTGCCGGCTGATCCAGAGCCCGTATCCCCGAGGGGATTCGGGCTCAGGTGGTATATAGCCGGGCAAGGGGCCATCCAGGGAGCCGCCGGGGTCGGCTATCTCGCAGATCAGCTCACCGTCACCGACCCACATCGTGATCGTGCCGTGCCCGGCCAGGGCGCACGGGCGAAACGTAGCAAGCGCTAGAGGGGCTGCGCAACGGCTATCAACGCCACCGCCCCCAGCGCGCAGGCCACACCGGCCACCTGGATCGCCCGCAGCCGCTCGCCCAGCACCTGCCTGGCCAGCAGCAGGGTGCTCGCGGGATAGAGCGAGACCAGCACGGCGACGAGGCTGAGCAGGCCGTCCTGCTGGGCCAGCAGGTAGAGCACGTTCGCCGCCATGTCGAGCACGCCCGCCGCCACGATGATGTGCAGCGAGCCCGGGCCTGGCTTCAGCGTCCGCCGTGTGGCCAGGGCCAGCATCGCCACGACCGTCACCGAGGACAGTCTGGCGCCCACCAGCGGCCACAGGCCCGCCTCGTGCGGCGCCATGGCGAGCAGGATGAAGAAGCCACCGAACCCGGCCCCCGCGGCCAGCGCGACCAGCACCGCAGTGAACGAGCCGCGCCGTACGGCGGACTTGTCCTGGCTGACCAGCAGCACGGCGCCCAGCGCCAGGGCCACCCCCACCAGCGCCCAGAACGCGGGCCGCTCGCCCGTCGCCAGCCCGAACATCACAGGCAGCGCCGCGGAGGTGACGGCGGTCGTAGGGGCCACCACCGACATGACGCCCGTGGCCAGCGCCCGGTAGAACAGCACCAGACCGGCCGCGCCCGACAGGCCCGCCGCCAGGCCCCACGACAGGGCCGGGGTGCTCGCCGTGCCCGGCAGCAGCGGCAGCAGGCCGAGGATCAGCGCCAGGCCGGCGAGCTGCGACAACACGACGACGGACAGCACTTGAGAGCGCCGCGTGGCCAGGCCGCCGAAGAAGTCGGCCGTGCCGTACACGACCGCGCACGCGGCCGCCAGGATCACCGTCATCGGCAGCCCTCCAGTTCAACAGATTGCACCCTTAGTACAACACAAAGAGTACAGTCCACTGCAAATCGAATTCACTAGACTGCACTGCGTGGAAGATCCGGATCTGATCAACCAGGCCATCGCCAACAACGTGCGCGCCCAGCGCTCGCACCGCGGGCTGACACTGGACGCGCTGGCCGCCAGGTCCGGGGTGAGCAGGGGCATGCTCGTCCAGGTGGAGCAGGGCAGGACCAATCCCAGCGTCTCCACGCTCACCCGGATCGCCTCCGCCCTGGGCGTCACCGTGGCCAGGCTCGTCGAGGTCGCCGACGTGCCCACGGTGCGGATCGTGAGCAAGGCCGACGTGGTCACGTTCGACCAGGGAGACGTGCGGGCGCGGCTGCTGGTCGGCGCGGACGTGCCGATGATCCTGGAGCTGTGGGACTGGCGGCTGGCGCCCGGCGAGCACCACGACGGCGACGCCCACCCGCCGGGCACCCGCGAGATGCTGACCGTGCTGGGCGGCGAGCTGACGCTCACCGTGTACGGCAAGAGCTATGTGATCGGGAAGGACGACGCGGTGCTCTTCACCGCCGACCGGCCCCATCGCTACGCGAACGGAGGTGAGGAGCATCTCAGATTCGTGATGGTGGTCGCGGAGCCGCGGGATACCCACGACCAATGACGGCGCGGGACCCAAGAGCAAGCTTCTTGGAAACGCCATGGAAAAGGTTGGTCACACTCGGTAATCTGTGCGTCAAGTGAGGCTCCCGTGACAGGAGGTGTGCGATGGCGCTTTGTCAACAGGTCGCCGGGCTGGGCGCGCAGGCAGCCGTGCGGGCGATCGCCCCCTGCGCCGGTCGGCACGCCACGAAGCTCGGCGCGGCGGGCGCTGTGCCGCCTCGCGAGGCGTGAACACACTGAGAGCAGGCTGTCGCCGGCCTCAGTCGATAGCAGTTGGTGATTACTCCCCGTCTTGGACGGCTGATGCCCGTTGCTGGGTACATCCCTGGTGTACGGCGGAGCGTCGGCAGGGGGTGGCGTGTGAGTGAGGCCCGAGCGGCGACGGAGAAGCTCCAAGTGGAGCTTCGTGGTCTGGGCGTCACCAGCGCGTACGAGGTAGGCGATGGGGAGACCATCTCTGTGTGGATAGGCCTGGTAGTGCGCTATAGAGATGGTTTTTACCGTTGGCAGGAAGGGTCGGCGAAACGTCGGCATCTGGGTACGGATCCGGTTGGATGTGCCATACGCGTGGCGCGCCGCTACAAGGAACTGCAGGCCGATATCCCACTCTGGTGGGACGACCTGGCCAGGGAGTTGCGGGGGAAACCGGCCCAGGACTATCCGTAAGCCCCCGCGCGCGGCGTTTCGGGGGGAACCATGCGCGTATGGGCTCTGCCGCTGGCCCTGCTCGTTGTGGCGCTCTGCGTCACCTACTCGGTGGCGCGCCGCCGGCAGCCTGAGCCGCCGATCGTGCCCATCAGACCGGCCGCCGTCAATCCCGAGGCACTGGCCAGACGACTGATGTCGATCCAGGGGGCCGGCTGGCCGCGCAGCCGTAAGTTCGACTGCTCGAAGTTGAAGTGTGTGGCCCTGACCTTCGACGACGGGCCGGGCGACTACACCGACCGGCTGCTCGACCTGCTGCGCCAGCGTGACGTCAGGGCCACGTTCTTCGTCATCGGGCAGATGGTCGCGGCCGACAAGGGCGGCCGCATGACGCGCCGCATCGTGGACGAGGGCCACGAGATCGGCAACCACACGTGGAGCCATCCGCCGCTCGCGGGGTTGTCACACGAGGAGGTCGAACGGCAGCTCCAGCACACCGAGGACCTCGTGGAGAAGCTGACCGGGGTGCGGATGCAGGTGATGCGGCCGCCGTACGGGTCGACGAACCACGAAGTCGCGGCGGAGGCGCGCCGTGAGGGGCTGGCGCAGATCCTCTGGAGCGTGGACACGCTCGACTGGCTGAACCGCGTGCCGTCCCTCGTGGCCAAGCGCGCAGGGGAGGCCAAACCCGGCGCGATCGTCCTCATGCACGACATCCACCGGACCACCGTGGACGCCGTGCCCGCCGTGCTCGACATCCTCCAGAAGAAGGGCTATACGTTCGTCACGGTCTCGGAGCTGTACGGCAAGACGCCCTCACCTGGGCGGACGTACACCGAGCGCTGATGTCCGTCGTGCCCGTGGGGCGTGGCACCCTTGG
Source organism: Nonomuraea sp. CA-141351 (assembly GCF_050944675.1). Classification (NCBI taxonomy): domain Bacteria; kingdom Bacillati; phylum Actinomycetota; class Actinomycetes; order Streptosporangiales; family Streptosporangiaceae; genus Nonomuraea; species Nonomuraea sp. CA-141351. The sequence continues at coordinate 10,700,010 of NZ_CP191982.1, read as the reverse complement.
GGCATGGGTTTCAGCGGCTTCCCTGACGAGGCGTTCCTGTTCTACGAGGGGCTCGAGGCGGACAATTCGAAGACCTACTTCGCGCGGCACAAGCACCTCTATGAGGAGGCGGTCCGGGAGCCGATGCTCGCGCTCACGGACGAGCTGGCCCCGGAGTTCGGGCCCGCGCAGCTCTTCCGGCCCTATCGGGACGTGCGCTTCTCCAAGGACAAGTCGCCGTACAAGACCCACCAGGGTGCCTTTGTGGACCTTCAGCCTGGGATCGGGCTTTACGTTGAGGTGAGCGCGGCAGGGCTGTTCACGGCGGGCGGCTTCTACACGCAGGCCACCGACCAGGTGGCCCGCTATCGGGCGGCCGTGGACGAGGACCTGTCGGGCAAGCCGCTGGAGTCGATCACGTCGGCGCTCGTGGCCCAGGATCACGCGCTGTACGGGGAGCGGCTCAAGACCAAGCCGCGGGGCTTCACGGAGGACCACCCGCGCATCGAGCTGCTGCGGCACAAGTCGCTCTACGCGGGCATGCGGTTCGAGCCGGAGCCTTGGGTGCACACGGCGGAGGTGCTCACGCGCGTGACGCACACGTGGCGCGCCTACGCCCCTCTGGTCGACTGGCTCTGCACCCACGTCCGCGGCAGCGAGCTCCCCCGCCGCTGACCGGCCATCAGCCCCCGGGCACCTGTGGTGTTGCCCCGGGGGTGATGAACGGCCGGAAAATCTCAGGCGCGCTTGGCGCGGGCCGCGGCGCGACCGCGCGTGGAGGCGTCGAGCACGACCTTGCGGATGCGCACGTGCTCCGGAGTGATCTCCACGCACTCGTCCTCGCGGATGAACTCCAGCGCCTGCTCCAGCGAGAGGACGCGCGGCGGGATCACCTTCTCCGTCTCCTCGCTGGTGGAGGAGCGCATGTTGGTGAGCTTCTTCTCCTTGGTGATGTTCACGTCCATGTCGTCGGACCGGGAGTTCTCGCCGATGATCATGCCTTCGTAGACCTCGGTCGTCGGCGAGACGAACAGGGTGCCGCGTTCCTGCAGGTTGAGCATCGCGAACGCCGTCACCGGGCCGGACCTGTCGGCCACCAGGGAGCCGTTGTTGCGGGTGCGGAGCTCGCCGAACCACGGCTCGTAGGAGTCGAACACGTGGTGCACCAGGCCGGTGCCGCGGGTCTCGGTGAGGAACTCCGTACGGAACCCGATCAGGCCGCGCGCCGGGACCACGAACTCCATCCGGATCCATCCGGTGCCGTGGTTGGTCATGTGCTCCATGCGGCCCTTGCGGACGGCCAGGAGCTGGGTGATCGCGCCGAGGTATTCCTCCGGGCAGTCGACCGTGAGGCGCTCGACCGGCTCGTGCACCTTGCCGTCGATGGTCTTGGTGACCACCTGCGGCTTGCCCACGGTCAGCTCGTAGCCCTCGCGGCGCATCTGCTCGACCAGGATGGCCAGCGCCAGCTCGCCGCGGCCCTGGACCTCCCAGGAGTCGGGCCGGTCGGTGGGCAGCACGCGCAGCGACACGTTGCCGACCAGCTCCTTCTCGAGGCGGTCCTTCACCATGCGGGCGGTGACCTTCGAGCCCTTGACCTTGCCGACCAGGGGCGAGGTGTTGGTGCCGATGGTCATGGAGATGGCCGGCTCGTCCACCGTGATCAGCGGCAGCGGGCGCGGGTCGTCGGGGTCGGCGAGCGTCTCGCCGATCATGATCTCGGGGATGCCTGCGATGGCGATGATGTCGCCGGGGCCCGCCTCCTCGGCCGGCTTGCGCTCCAGCGCCTCGGTCATGAGCAGCTCGGTCACCTTGACGCGCTGGATCGTGCCGTCGGTGCGGCACCAGGCCACCTGCTGGCCCTTGCGCATGACGCCCTGGTGGATCCGGCAGAGCGCGATGCGGCCCAGGTAGGAGGAGGCGTCGAGGTTGGTGACGTGGGCCTGGAGCGGGGCGCTCGGGTCGTACATCGGCGCCGGGATGGTCGACTTGATGATGTCGAACAGCGGCTCCAGGTCCGGCGAGTCGGGCATGCCGCCGTCTTCAGGGCGCTCCATGGAGGCCCGGCCCGCCTTGGCGGAGGCGTAGACGATCGGGAAGTCGATCTGCTCCTCCGTGGCGTCGAGGTCCATGAACAGCTCGTAGACCTCGTCCACGACTTCCTTGATGCGGGCGTCCGGGCGGTCGACCTTGTTGATGCAGAGGATGACCGGCATCTTCGCGGCCAGCGCCTTGCGCAGCACGAAGCGGGTCTGCGGCAGCGGCCCCTCGGAGGCGTCGACCAGCAGCACCACACCGTCGACCATCGACAGGCCGCGCTCGACCTCGCCGCCGAAGTCGGCGTGGCCGGGCGTGTCGATGATGTTGATGGTCATGCCGCCGTGCTGGACCGCGGTGTTCTTCGCGAGAATGGTGATGCCCTTCTCGCGCTCGAGGTCGTTGGAGTCCATGACGCGGTCGTCGACGTCCTGGTTCGCGCGGAAGGCCCCGGACTGCCAGAGCATGGCGTCGACCAACGTGGTCTTGCCATGGTCGACGTGCGCGATGATCGCGATGTTCCGCAGGTCGTCGCGGCTGTTCAAAGGCATGATGACGTCTCGCTCTATGTGAGGTGGGGTCGGCCGCGCGAAGTCGCGACTACATAAGTCTAGTTGATCCCCCCTGATGCCAGCGCGGCGCACGGTGAACGGCAGGGGGGATTCGGGCCTACATACTGGGGACCCCCTGTACGCATGGGAAACCTGACGTACATAGCGGGTTGCACAATTGTGCGCATGGCAAGCGTGGCTCGCGTCCCTAGATTGACGGCATGACGTGGACAGAGCTGGTTATGGCCGCGGCGCCGACTCAGGGGGATCAGCCGGCGGTCAGCGACGTCAGGACCGGCGAGGTGGTGTCATACTCCGCGTTCGTCAGACGCGTCACCCGTGCCGCGGCGGGCCTGCGCCTCCAGGGCCTGAAGCCGGGCGACCACGTCATCGTCAACGTCCCGCTCGGCGCGACGCTGCCCGTCGCGGTCCACGCCGTGGCCTGGGCGGGCGGGGTCGCGGTCCTCGCGGCCTCGGGGGCGGCCCGCTTCATGATCACCCAGCGTGATTACGACCCCGCCGTCGCAGAGGTCGAGCAGGTCTTCTCGTTCCAGCCGGTGGCGGGGGCGAAGCCGTTCAGCGAGTTGATCGGCGACCGCACCGTCGAGTTCGGCCCGTTGGCGGGCCCCGCGATCATCGACGGCGGGCGGATGTTCCGCCACGACATGCTGGCGGGCGACCTGCGTAAGCTCGCCTCGCGCCTGGTGATCGACAAGGACGACGTCGTGCTCAGCGCGGTGAGCGAGCCGTTCAAGGGCCTCAGGGTGGTCGATCTGGCGATGACGGCGGGCGCCCACGTCATCGTCGCCCACGAGCCGAGCCTGATCGGCTGCCGCGTGCTGGCCGCCGAGCGCCGGGCCACCATGGTCGTCGCGCCGTATGACCTGGCCAGACGGCTGCTCGGTGACCCCGTTCTGCGTGTCGTCGACGAAAGGGCGATCGTGAGCTCGCTCGGGCTGTGAAAAGTGCGACACTGTGGGAGAGTGTGATCCTTCAGCGACGCAGGGTGACCACATGCCAGAGCCCCCCAGGCAGCACAACCTTCCCGCTGAGCCCAACCGGTTCGTGGGCCGCGAGCGCGATCTCGACGACCTGCGCAGGCTGTTCGGCGAGACCCGCGTGGTCACGCTGTGCGGGGTCGGAGGCATCGGCAAGACCCGGCTGGCGCTGCGTGTCGCCGCGAGGCTCGTGCCCGCGTACCCCGACGGCGTCTGGCTGGTAGAGCTGGCCAAGGTGCGCCGCCCGGAGCTGGTCGACCAGGAGGTCGGCCGCGTGCTCGGCGTGTGCGAGGAGGCGGGCCGCCCGGTGTTCGCCACCGTGGCCGACCGGCTGCGCGATCTGCGGTGCCTGCTGCTCCTCGACAACTGCGAGCATCTCATCGACAGGTGCGCCGAGGTGAGCGCGGCGCTGATCGCGGCCTGCCCGCGGCTGAGCATCCTGGCCACCAGCAGGGAGCCGCTGCACATCGCCAGCGAGCTGATCTGGCGGGTGCCGCCGCTCGACCTGCCCGACACAGGCGGTCCCGACGCCGAGTCCGTGCAGCTCTTCATGGATCGGGCGGCGGCCGCCGGCACCAGGCTGGGCCCCGGCAGCCTGCCCGACGTGGTGCGCCTGTGCCAGGCGCTCGACGGGCTTCCGCTCGCGCTGGAGCTGGCCGCGGCGCGCACGAGCCTGCTCAGCCCCGGGCAGATCGCCGACCGCATCGACGACCGGTTCTCGCTGCTCACCACCGGCGGCCGCACCGCTCCCGCCAGGCAACGCACGCTGCTGGCGGCCGTCGAGTGGAGCTACGACCTGCTGTCCGAGAAGGAGCAGGTGCTGCTGCGCAGGCTGTCGGTGTTCCCGCGGGACTTCGACCTCGACCTCGCCGAGCAGATCTGCGCGGGGCAGCCGATCTCCGGGGCGGAGATCGTCGATCTGCTCGGAGGGCTGGTCGACAAGTCCCTGGTGCTGTGCGACGAGAGCCGCAGGCGCTACTGGCTGCTCGAGACCATCAAGCGGTACGCGGTCGAGCGCCTCCAGCAGGCCGGCGAGCGCGAAGTCCTGCGCGAGCGGCACCTCCACGTGCTCTGCGAGCTGCAGGAGCGCCACTTCATGACCGAGATGGTCGAGCAGGGCGTGCCGTGGGCGCGCCGGCTCGAGGCGCTGACCATGAGCAAGAGCCTCATCGACGACCAGCGGGTGGCACTCGACTGGGCGGCCGAGTCCGGCAGCGTGCTGCTCGCCCTGCGCCTGTGTGCCAGCAGCACGGGCCTGCTGCCCATCTGCGGAAACCTGACGGAGATCGTCACCTGGGTCGAGCGGCTGCTCTCGCTCGACCTGACTCATGTGCCGCCCGAGCAGATCGCGCAGGCCAAGGCGTATCTCGCCTACGGTCTGGAGGCCAGAGACGAGCTGAGCCGCGCTCTGGAGCTGGCGGAGGAGAGCCTGGCCGGGATGTCGCCGTCCAACGCGTACGCCTGCTGCGTCATGCACAGCCTCATCGTCGTCGTACTGCTGCGCATGGGCAGGTCCGAGGACGCGGTGCACCACGCTGAAGAGGGCCTGGCCCTGGCCACCCGCTCGGGCGACGCGTGGAACCAGGCGGCGGGGCTGGCCGGGCTGTCGGCGGTGGCGCTGACCCGCGGCCGGCTGCGCGAGGCGCAGCGGCTCGGCGAGGAGGCGCTCGCGCGGGCCCGTGAGCACGGCCACCGCTGGATCATGGCCAGGACCGCGACCCAGCTCGGCGCGGTGGCCGAGTTCCGCGGCGACCTGGTGACCGCCAAGGCCCAGTACGAGATGGCCGTCCCATGGCTGCGCGAGATGGGCAGCGACCTCGATCTGTCGCGCTGCCTGGCCAGGATGGGCAGGGTGGCGGCGCTGCTGAGCGAGTTCGCCACCGCGCGGGAGTGGCTGGGTGCCAGCCTCGCTCTGGGCAGGGAGACCGGGCAGCGGCAGGGCGTGGCCCGCTGTCTGGTGGGGCTGTCCGTGCTGGCGGAGTGCGAAGGCGATCTGGAGGGCGCCGTGCTGGCCGCCGGCGCGGCGGCCACGCTTCGCGAGTCGATCGGCCAGCAGTCGTCCACGATCAGGATCGAGGAGCTGCTCGGCCGGGCCCGCACCAAGCTGGGCGACGTACGCGCCACCTCGCTGTGGTCGCGGGGGCGGGCGATGAGCCCGGACGACGCCGCCCGCCGCGTGCTGGAGGGCGAGCGGGTGACGCAGAAGATGCCCGTGGCGGCCGAGCCGGTCAAACACTCGCTGCTGACCGCACGCGAGCAGGAGATCGCCAACCTCCTCACCCGGGGGCTGTCCAACCGGGCCATCGCGGCCGAGCTGGTGATCAGCCCCGCCACCGTCGCCCGGCACATCGCCAACATCATGGAGAAGCTCGGCTACACGTCGCGGGCGCAGATAGCGGTGTGGGCCGCCAAGCACCCGAGCCCTCCGCCCTGACGATCCTCAGGGCGTCCCGGCGCTTCGTGTGTAGGCGGCGGGCACGGCGAGTGTGTGATGGGGCAGGCGCTTCTGCATAAGGATCTGCATATTCCGCCCCATGTACGCACGAGACCCCCTCCCTACCGTGGGCGACATGGATGAGCGGATCGTGATGGTGGACTCGGGCACGGGCCTGAAGCTCACCGAGGAGCAGCTGGACGAGAGGTCCGCCGTCGCGACCGTCCAGCTGCGGCGCAGAGGCGTACGCGCGGGTGACGCCGTGCTCATCTGCCTGCCCGTCGGGCCCGACCTGCTGGTGGCGACCGACGCGGTGATCGCCGCGGGAGGCGTCGTCTGGCCGTTGCCCGCCGAGCTCGACGCGGGCGTCCTCAGGGACCGCATGCGGGCGAGCGGCGCCCGCGTGATGATCTCCGATGTGCCGCAGGCGCTCGACGCGGCGGACGAATCACGCGTAAGGGTCGTCATGAGCGTCGCGGACCTCGGCGCCCTGCATTCGTATCCAGTCAGTCACGACTCTGCACGGAAAGTGACCGCATCAGACCCTGAAGCGGTGGAGACTATGCACCGGATGTGATCCTCCCGCGACCTGTTTGGGCCCCACATGACCGCGCAAGTCCCGCACAATCTCCCTGCTGAGCCCAACCGCTTCGTCGGGCGCACCCGCGATCTGGCCGAGCTGGCGGCGCTGCTCCACGAAGAGCGCGTGGTCACGCTGAGTGGCGTGGGCGGCATCGGCAAGACCCGCCTGGCCCTGCGCGTGGCGGCGCAGCAGTCGCACCATTTCGCCGACGGCGTGTGGCTGGTGGAGCTGGCCCGCATCGGCAACCCGGCGCTGATCGTCAACGAGATGGCCGAGGTGCTCGGCGTACGCGACGAGGTGCCCGGGCGGCTGCTCGACGGCCTGCGCACGCGCCTGCGCGGAGCCGGCGCGCTGATCGTGCTGGACAACTGCGAGCACCTGGTCGATCGCTGCGCCGAGCTGGTGGGCGACCTGATCGCCGAGTGCCCGGAGCTGCGGTTCCTGCTCACCAGCCGCGAGCCGCTGCACATCCCCGGCGAGCTGATCTGGAGGGTGCCGCCGCTGGAGCTGCCGGATGAGGGGCATCCCGAGGCGGAGTCGGTGCTGCTGTTCGTGGAGCGGGCACACGCGGCCGGCGCGCGCGGGGTGACGGGCAGCATGAACGACGTCATACGCCTGTGCCACGCGCTCGACGGCCTGCCGCTCGCGCTGGAGCTGGCGGCGGCCCGCACCAGCCTGCTCGGCCCCGGCCGCATCGCCGATCGCATCGCCGTTCGCAAGGGCGACCGCTTCAGCCTCCTCACCACCGGCGACCGCACGGCCCCGGCCAGGCAGCGCACGCTCCTGGCCACCGTCGACTGGAGCCACGAACTGCTCCTGCCCAAGGAGCGCGTGCTGCTGCGCAGGCTGTCGGTCTTCGCCGGGCTGTTCGACCTCGGCCTGGCCGAGCGGGTGTGCGCCGACGGCGGCATCCTGCGCAAGATCGACCTGCTCGACCTGCTCGGCGGCCTGGTCGACAAGTCGCTGGTGCTCCACCACGCCGCCGGCCGCTACCGCCTGCTGGAGACCATCAAGCAGTACGCCGCCGAGCGCCTGGACGAGGCCGGAGAGGCCGAGCGCCTGCGAGACAGGCACCTGAAGGTGATCTGCGAGGCGCTGGAGCGCGGCCACGACGCGGCCTCGCTCGACCGCAGGAAGCCTTGGCAGGAGCGGTTCGCGCACTTCACCGAGGGCCGCGCCCTCCTCGACGACGCCAGGAACGCGGTGGACTGGGCGGTGGAGAGCCGCGACCCGGCGTCCGGGCTGCGCCTCGCCCGCGTCGCGCTGGCGATGCTGGCCGCCCGCGGCGACCTGGGCGAGACCGTCGCCTGGCACGAGCGGCTGCTCGCGCTCGACCTGTCCGGCGTGCCCGCCGACCTGGTCGCGGTGGCCAAGGGCGCGCTGGCGTACGGGCTGGAGCTCGCCGATGAGCTGGCCGGCGCGGAGGAGCTGGTCGTGCGGAGCGTCGAGGAGCAGAAACGGCACCCGTACACGCACTGGCTGGGCATGACGTACGGCGTGGCGCTGACCGTGTTCTTCCGCACCGGGCAGAGCGAGAAGGCACGGCGTTACCTCGAGGAGCTGGAGGCGGCGGCCACCGCCCACGACGACCTGTTCAACCTGGCCACGGCCAGGATCGCCCAGCTCAACCTCGCGCTCTTCCGCGGCCGGCTGCACCAGGCCCAGCGTTACGGCGAGGAGGCGCTCGCGCTGGCCAGGGAGGCCGGGCACCACTGGACGGTGGCCAGGGCGCTGACCCACCTGGGCGCGGTGGCCGAGGCGGCGGGCGACCTGGAGACGGCCAGGTCGCACCACGCCGCCGCGCTGCCGCTGATCGAGGACATGGACAACCGGGTCGAGCTGGCGCGCTGCCATGCCCAGCTCGGCCGGGTGGCGGCCGGGCTGGGCGACTACGCCGCGGCCAGGAGCCACATCTCCGCCGGTCTGGACCTGAGCAGGCAGATGGGCCAGCGCAGGGGCATCATGCGTGCGCTCGCGGCGCTGTCCGCCCTGGCGCGGGCCCAGGACGACCTGGAGGGCGCGGTGCTGGCCGGGTCGGCCGCCACCGCGCTGCGCGAGTCCATCGGGCAGTTCGGCACGCCGGGCCGCATCCAGGAGCTCCTGGAGCTCGCCCGCTCGAGGCTCGGGGCGGGCCGGGTGGCGCTGCTCTGGGCCAGGGGCGCGGAGCGGCCGCCCGAGGAGGTGGCCAGATGGGTGCTCGAGGGGGAGGCCGCGTACACCTCTTCGCAGCCGGGCACGCGTGCCCGGGAGGCGGCGCCGTACGGCGGGCTGACCGCGCGGGAGCAGGAGGTCGCCGCCCTGCTCGCCGGCGGGCTGAGCAACCGCGGCATCGCCCAGGAGCTGGTGATCAGCCCGGCCACCGTTGCCCGGCATATCGCCAACATCATGGAGAAACTGGACTTCGGCTCGCGGGCGCAGATCGCGGTGTGGGCGGCCGAGCACGGGGTGGACGCGGGGCGAACATAAGCTCATATCCATGCCGTTCGCGCCCAACTTTCCCGTCATGCTCAGAACCGACGACGGGGTCCGCATCGACGCCGCACACACCCCCTCCACACGCACCCACACAGGGATCGTGGTGGCGCACGGGTTCACCGGGTCGTGGCGGGAGCGCAGCGCGCGCCGCATCGTGCACGTGCTGAGCGAGTACGGCGGCGTGGTCGCCTTCGACTTCCGCGGCCACGGGCGCTCCGGCGGCGAGACCACGGTCGGCGACCTGGAGATCCTCGACGTGGAGGCCGCCGTGAGGCACGCCCGCGTGGTCGGGTACTCCAAGATCGCGGTTGTGGGCTTCTCCATGGGCGCGGCGGTGGCCGTACGGTACGCGGGGCTGCGCGGGGGCGTGGACGCGGTGGTGTCGGTGAGCGGCCCGGCCCGCTGGTACTACCGCGGCACCAAGCCGATGCGGCAGGTCCACTGGGCCATCGAGCGGCCGCTCGGTCGTTGGGCGGCCAGGATGGCCAAGCGCACCAGGATCGCCCGCGGCCAGTGGGACCCGATCCCGATGCCGCCCCACGAGGCCGCCGGCCTCATTTCGCCGACCCCGCTGCTGATCGTGCACGGCGACGCCGACACGTTCTTCCCGCTCGACCACCCGCACCAGCTGTACGCGGGCGCGCGCGAGCCCAAGGAGCTCTGGATCGAGCCGGGGTACGGCCACGCCGAGTCCGCCGCCACTCCCGATCTCATCCGCAAAATCGGCAAATGGATTGCCTCGAACCTTTCGTGAGTTAAACGCGTCTATCTAGGGCGGAAAGAAAGAAACCGCCGGGAGAAAGTCCCTGGGGAAGGAAACCGCCTTCGCGGTGGACGTGGGACATACTTCCGGTAGCGGGATCTGTACCTAGCGTTGCGGGGGCGCGCTGGGTGCACGTCCCGCGGCACGAAGAAGGGCCTCGCGGCGTGCCGCGAGGCCCTTCGCAAGAGGTCTAGCCGAGCCGGGCGATCGTCTTGTACTCCAGATAGCCGTTCAGGCCCTCGGGGCCGAGTTCGCGGCCGATGCCGCTGGCCTTGTAGCCGCCGAAGGGCGCGTTGGTCTCCAGCATGAAGCAGTTCACGCCGTACGTGCCGGTGCGGACCTGGCGGGCCACGTCCATGCCGTGCTCGGTGTCGGCCGTCCAGACCGTGCCGGCCAGGCCGTAGTCGCTGTCGTTGGCGATGCGTACGGCGTCCGCCTCGTCCTCGTACGGGATCACGGCCAGGACCGGGCCGAAGATCTCCTCACGCGCGATGCGCATGTCGTTGGTGACGCCGGCGAAGACGGTGGGGGAGACGTACCAGCCGCGGTCGCGAGGGCGGTCCAGGCCGCCGACGACGACCTTGGCGCCCTCGTCCATGCCGATCTTGATGTAGCCCTCGACCCGGTCCTGCTGCCGCTTGGCCACCAGCGGGCCGATGCCGGTCGCCGGGTCGGCGGGGTCGCCGACGGGCTGGGAGTTGACCATGCCGGCGACGGCCTCGACGACCTCGTCGTAGCGGTTGCGCGAGGCCAGGATGCGGGTCTGGGCCACGCACGCCTGGCCGTTGTTCATGAGGGAGGCCATGGAGAGGAAGCCCATGCTGGCGGCCAGGTCGGCGTCGTCCAGGATGATCGCGGCGGACTTGCCGCCCAGCTCCAGGCTGACCCGCTTGAGCTGCTCGCCGCAGATGCCCGCGATGCGCCGGCCGGCGGCCGGCGAGCCGGTGAAGGCCACCTTGTCCACGCCGGGGTGGGAGATCAGGTGCTCGCCGGCCTCGCGGCCCGCGGCCACGATGTTGAGCACGCCCGCCGGGAGGCCCGCCTCGTGTGCCCACTCGGCCAGCAGGTACGCGTCCAGCGGCGTCTCGGGCGCCGGTTTGAGCACGATGGTGCAGCCGGCCAGCAGCGCGGGCGCGACCTTGGTCATCGTGACGAACTGGGGCACGTTCCACGGCACCACGGCCGCCACCACGCCTACGGGCTCCCTGCGCACGGTCAGCGGGCCGAACAGCCCCGGCCGCTGGTCCTCCTGCTCGAACGTCTTGCCCAGCTCGGCGTAGTACTGCAGCATGCCCAGCGGCTGGGGCGCCTGGGCCAGGTTCGAGAACGTGATCGGCGAGCCCATCTCCTCCGTGATGAGCTGGGCCATCTCGCCCTGCCGCTCGTTGTAGATCGCGGCCAGCCTGCCGATCACCTCGGCCCGCTCGGCGAACGTCATCTGCGGCCACGGTCCGTGGTCGAACGCCTCCCGGGCGGCCGCGACCGCCCGCTCCATGTCCTCGGCCGTGCCGTCGGGCACCCGGCCGACCACCTCTTCGGTGTGCGGGGAGACGACGTCTATCGTTCCGGTGCCCGCTGGGGCCACCCATTCGCCCCCGATGAACAGCGTGTCGTGCTGGCGCATGTCGTGAGCCTCCTGCTTGACCGAATGCTTGCTTGCTTTCGGGACTCCTCAAGGTGACCGAACCATGTTCTGTCCGGACACGCAAGAGGGGTGCGGCATGGCTCGCCGCACCCCTCCTGGGCCTTAACCGAGCAGATGCCGCATGGACCGCTTGACGAGGTCGGCCCGCGTGGCCTGGTCGGTCACGCTCTCAGCGCCGAATCCCAGGTAGACGGTGTTCTTGGTGACGATGCCGCCGCCTTCCTCGAAGACCTGGTCCGTGCGGAACCAGTTGTTGATCGACGGTGAGGTGCCCTCGGGAGGCGCCCCGACGGTCCAGCCGCCCAGGTCCGACTCGAACGAGGTCTGCTCGGCCGTCGCGCCGTCCAGGGTGACCGCGAAGTCGTCCAGGAAGACGCCCGCACCCTGGGTGCCCCAGTCGCTGATATAGGAGATGGACAGCTCGACCTTCTTGCCCGCGTACGGGGTCAGGTCGACCTTCCACTGCTGCCAGCCGCCCGAGTTGCCGGTGGCCGCGTGCCAGGCGCCGGACGTGCCGGTCGGCTCGCAGTTCGGGCCCTGGTAGCGCTGGGTGAACGGGTGGATCGCCCGCCAGCCCTCGCCGCCGCTGGGCGGATCGCAGCTGCTGCCGGTCTCCTGGGTGGTGTGCCCGTTGGCGTCCGGCAGCGTGGTCCAGTCGTCGCCGCCTGCCGTGTGCGCCTCGACCGTCAGGAAGTCCCAGCCGCCCTCGGTGTCGTACGAGGTCCAGAACGACAGGTCGCCACTGGTCTTCCCGGTCAGGTCGATCGTCTTGGTCAGCCGCTTCCACGAGACGTCGGCGATGCCGCTGTAGACGTCCCAGGAGCCGGTGTGCGGGTCGAACGGGCCGCCCGGGCGTGCCCACTTGACCTGCGCCGAGCTCGCGAACAGCGGGAACTGGTCGGCGGGCAGGATGGCCGAGGTGGCCACGAACGAGTTGGTGTGGCTCGGCTCGATCGTGGCGTTGAAGCCCTCGAACTTGCCTCCGTGGCCCTGCAGCGCGTACGGCTGCCCGGTGTTCTGGTCGGTGCCCGCGTCGTCGAAGTAGACGTACGCGCCGAGCCAGTACTGCTGGAAGTCGTTGAACACCGGGATGCACGGCGGGTCGTTCGGGACCGTGCACTCGGGCTGCGCCGGCTGGTCGGGCTGGTAGTAGTAGGCGCCGTTGTTGTTGGCCGCGTACGACGGGAACTTGCCGGCGTGCAGCAGCTTGCCGCCCTCGTTCAGGTAGTCGCGGACCGCCAGCTCGGTGTCCACGCCGCCCTTGGAGGTCGTGCCCGCCACCTGGCCGGGCGATCTCGGGATGATGTCGTCGCCGGTCTCCCACACCACGGCCTTGTAGTGGCTGAGCACACCGAGCGGGTGCGGGGCCTTGCGGCCCATCTTGTCCATGTCGTACACGTCCGAGGTGTAGCCGGCCGTCTGGAGCGCGGCGGCGTACTCGTCGGCGTACTTGGCCTCGGTCACGCCCTGCGCGGGGCTGAGGCCCGTGACGTCCTCGGTGGCCAGGATCAGCACCTTGCCGCCGATGTCGGTCGCGACGGTGTAGGTGAAGTCGGCGCTCTTCCTGCCGATCGAGCTGAACCAGACCTTCACCTTGTCATTGGGCTTCGTGCCGGTGATCTTGCCGCGGAGCCGGTGGTAGTAGCGGTTGTAGCCCTTGCCGTAGCGCTCACCGCCGTTCCACTCGGAGGTCAGGGCCGTCTTGGTACGGCCGCCGTTGACCTGGTAGTTCAGGAAGACCGGGCCGAGCTTGCGCTTGGCGTCGACCTGGACGACCTGGTCCTTGCCGTAGCTGACCTCGAACGGGTCGATCTCGAAGTCGGGGGTCGTGTTGCCCAGGTGGTTCACCGGCTCGACGGGGTTGACCGCGGACTTGGCCACGTCGAGCGCGAACGGCAGGTTCTTCTCGAACTCCGCCTGCACCGCAGCCTCGTCGTCGGGGAAGACGAACCCGCAGCCGTCGCAGCCCTCGTCCAGCTCCGGCGTCCACGACAGCGTGCCGTACTGGCGATGGGCATGGTCGTTGGTGTCGCCGTTCGTGGTGTACAGCTCGGCGCCGAGGTCGGGGTCGAAGCCGGGGACGGCGGGGTTGGCGTCGTTGCCGGTGATGGCCTCGTAGATCGGGTTGTCGGCCGTCTCCGTGGCGATCTGGAAGCCGCTCGGGTAGAGCAGCAGCGGGCCGAAGGAGTGGTAGTTGAGGTTCATCTCGAACCCGACGCGTTTGAGCAGGCCGTCCATGGCCTTGGTCTCCGGCTCGCTGGCCGGGCCCGCGCCGCGGAAGGTCTCGCTGCTCGGGATGCTCGACGAGCCTTCCTCGTCGTAGTGGAAGTTCGTGGGGAAGTTCCGGTTCGGGTCGACGCCGTCGCCGATCGTGATCTTGCCGTCGCCGTTGTTGTCGCGCAGGTTCTTGCGCCACAGGCGGTTGCCCTCGGTGAACGTGAAGTCGTACCCGTCGGGGTTGGCCACCGGCACGAACCACAGCTCGGTCTTGTTGAGCAGGTCCTTCAGCGTGGCCTTGTTCGCGATCACGTGCTTGAGCAGCCGCATGTCCACCTCAGTGGCGATCCACTCGCGGGCGTGCTGCGTGGCGGAGTAGAGCGTCGAGGGCTTGAGGCCGTCGGGCAGCAGCCGGGCGCCCGTGGTGACCTTGACGGCCAGGATGTCCTGGCCCTTCAGCGACTTGCCGATCGACTCGAGCTTGACGATGTCCTTGTTGGCGTTCGCGATGGCCTTGAGCTGGTCGGCGATGCCGCCCGACTCGGAGTAGGACTTCCAGACGGTGTAGCCGCCCGCCGCCTGCGCCTTGGCGGCCTCCAGCTGGCTCTGGCCCTGCGGGTTGCGTACGGGCTCGGGTTTGTGGCCGAGCTTGCGCAGCGCGGCCAGGTCCGTCTGGGCGGCGGTCAGCTCGATGTGCTCCTTGCCGCCCTTGTTCTGCTGCTGGACGACGTCGAAGCCCTTCTCCCTGAGCTCCTGGGCGGTGCCAGGCGGGCTGTCGAGCTGGTAGAGCTCGATGCGGTCGCCGGCCGGTAAGGGGTCCACGGACGCTTGCGCCGTCGTGGCCACGATGGACGTGCCTAAGCCGAGGATGACGGCTGCGGCGAGGGTCAATGTTCGAGACACGATCTGCCCCTTCGCAGAGACGAGTTCGATCGCCATCTCAAACCGTTGGAGCGATCTATACAAGGCCCAATCTTTAGCTCCTCCTTAATTCGGACAAATCCCTAGAATTTTCGCCAAAGGTGCGGCAGTTCGGTCGTTCGGGTGACAGAGATCAAGATCATCTTCTATAGTTTCGGTCCGTCTATGAGGGAGGGGACGGGTGTGAGAATCGGGCGGGTCGCCGGTCTTGTCGCCGTCCTCGCCGGGCTGCTCGGCCTCCCTGCCTCGCTGCCTGCAGCGGCCGATCCCAGCCCCGCTGACCTGCGGAAGCTCACCAAACAGGCCGCCGAGCTGGAGAAGCGCTACCGCGGCCAGATCCAGAGCCTGGAGGAGGTCAAGCTCCAGGTGAAGAAGGCCACCACGACTTCCGGCACCCTGCTGGCCCAGTTGAAGGAGGCGCAGGCGGACGTGGGGCGCATCGCGCAGACCGCCTACATGGTGGGCCCTGTTGACACCTTTCGGCTCATCGCCCCCAACGTCGACCCGTACGTGATGCTGGGACAGGCGGCCAGCATGACCTACATGGCCGACGAGCGCACCAGGCGCGTCGAGAACGTCCAGAAGCTGATCGAGAAGTCCAGAGCGGCGAAGATCGCCGCCAACGACAAGATCGAGAAGCTGCAGAAGGAGATCAAGAAGCTGCAGAGCAAGCAGCGCGACGTCGAGAAGCTGCTCGCCAAGTTCGGCTTCCAGCAGCCCGGCGGCTCCGAGGGGCTGACCCCGCGCATGATCGCGGTGCGCGCCGACATCATGCAGAACTTCCCCATGAAGTACGGCGTCGGCTGCCTACGCCCCGGCGACCCCGGCGAGCACGGGAAGGGGCGGGCCTGCGACTTCATGATGTCGAGAGGCGGCACCCGGGCCACCGGGGCCGACGAGGCCCGCGGTGACGCTCTGGCGGATTATCTGATCAAGAACGGCGCCCGGATCGGCGTCATGTACATCATCTGGAAGCAGCGCTACTACGACATCCGGTCGGGGGGCGGCTGGGATCCGATGTCGGACCGCGGCGGGATCACGGCCAACCACTACGACCACGTTCACGTGTCGGTGTTCTGAGCCTTCAGGAGGTCCCGCAGCCATCGGTACGACGCCTTCGGGGTGCGGCGCTGGGTCTCGAAGTCCACGCGTACGAGGCCGAAGCGCTGGTGGTAGCCCTCGGCCCACTCGAAGTTGTCCAGCAGGGACCAGACGAAGTAGCCCCGTACGTCCACGCCTTCGGCCATGGCCTGGCGCATCGCCCCGATGTGGCCGTCCAGGAAGTCGATCCGGGCGTCGTCCTGGACCGTGTCCTCTGTGGAGCAGCCGTTCTCCGTGATGAGGATGGGCGGGAGCGCGGTGCCGTACCTCGTCTTGAGGCCGGTCAGGAGCTCGCGCAGGCCGTCGGGGACGACCGGCCAGCCGAACGCGGTCGTCGGGTAGCCGGTGATGCCCGTGTCCGAGAAGGGGAGTGCCTCGTCCGCGGGGGCGGCTATGCGGGTGGGGTTGTAGTAGTTGATGCCCAGGGCGTCCAGCGGGGTGGCGATGATGTCGAGGTCGCCGTCCTGGAGGAAGTCCAGGGATTGGGTATACGCCGACAGGTCCGGATATTTGCCGAGAAGTACGGGGTCGTTGAACAGGCGGTTGTGGAGGATGTCGTACGCGTCCGCCGCCTTGAGGTCGGGCTCCTGCTGCGAGGCCGGCCAGACCGGGGTGCAGTTGTTGGTGATGGCCACCTGGCGGGCCCCCGCGGCCCTCAGCGCCTGCGTGGCCAGTCCGTGCGCCAGGAGCTGGTGGTGGGCGGCCGGGAGCGCGTCCGTGAGGAGGACCTGGCCCGGGGCGTGGATGCCCATGGCGTATCCGTAGGCCATGTGGACGAACGGCTCGTTCAGGGTGATCCAGAGGGGGACGCGGTCGGCCAGACGGTCGGCGACTGCGGCGGCGTAGTCCGCGAACTTTTCCGAAATTTCGCGATTTAACCACCCACTGCGATCTTGCAGCGCCTGCGGCAGGTCCCAGTGGAACAGCGTCGGCACCGGCTGGATGCCGCGCTCGAGCAGCGCGTCCACCAGCCGCTCGTAGAAGTCGAGCCCCTTCGCGTTGACGGGCCCGTCCCCTTGGGGCTGGACGCGCGGCCAGGCGATCGAGAACCGGTAGGCGTTCACTCCCAGACCGGACATGAGCTCGATGTCCTCGCGCCACAAGTGATAGTGGTCGCACGCCACGTCCCCGGTGTGCCCGTCCCTGATGCGGCCCGGCTCGTGGGCGAAGGTGTCCCAGATGGAGACGCCCCTGCCGTCCTCCTCGACGGCGCCCTCGATCTGGTACGCGGCCGTTGCCGTACCCCACAGGAACATCCCGGGCTCCTCCCTGCCTGATGCTTTCGTGGCGAACTTTACCTTCCGGTAATACGTCAGGATGGGGGCATGACGAGTACCTTGCGCCGCCGTCCCGCCCAGCGTCGGAGCGTGGAGCGGGTGGAGCGGATGCTCGACGAGTGCGCGCTCCTGCTCGACGAGGTCGGCTACGAGTCGCTGACGACGAAGGAGGTGGCGCGCCGGGCCGAGGTCCCGATCGGCACGTTCTACCAGTTCTTCCCCGACAAGCAGGGGTTGGTGCGCGCGCTGGCGCGGCGCAACCTCGAGGCGTTCCTCGCCCGGATCATCGAACGCATGCCCGAGGCCGACCTCGGGCACTGGACGGATCTGGTGGACCTGGCCATCGACGAGTTCGTCGGCATGAAGCGCACCACGCCGGGGTTCGCGGTGGTGGACTTCGGCGAGATCCTCCTCGCACCCGGCGGGCCCTCGGTCGCCGGCAGCAAGCGGGCGCTGGACGGGGCGCAGGACAACAACGTGGTGGTGGCCGAGCGGCTACGCGCCCTCACCCTCGAACTCCTGGGCGCCCCCGTGGGCCCAGGGCTGGACCGTGCGCTGCTGGTGGCGGTGGAGGCGACGGACGCGGTGCTGAAGCTGGCCTTCCGCGCGGATCCCCGCGGCGACGCGCTGCTGATCGCCGAGTGCAAGCAACTCGTCCGCCGCTACCTGGCCGACCACCTCCCGTGACTCGCCGCCCGCCTCTCGGCTCGCGCCCCTCGGACGGCGCCCAGCGTCCCGTGACGCGCCACACCAGACGGCGCGCCCCACGGTGTCCGCGCCGCACGTCGCCGCACTGAGCGCGACGGCCCTCTAGGCCCTTCCGGCGCCGGATCGGCGGGGTGTGGTGCGGTAGCGAAGGTGTCCCGCAGGCCGACGGTGGTGCCGAACGGAATCGTGCCGAGCGCGATATTCATGAACCAGACTCTGAGAGCTGGAGCGCGCTCCATGTCAAGCCGTTGACCTGGAGCGCACTCCAGGTGGGATGCTGGGTGCTGTGAGTGTGTACACACCAGGGGAAGTCTCCGAGGAGACCGGCTTCAGCATCGACACTCTCCGTTACTACGAGAAGATCGGGCTGCTGGAGCACGTCGGCCGGAACGCGGCCGGGCAGCGCAGGTTCAGCCAGGAGGACGTCGGCTGGCTCGGCATGCTCCGGTGCCTGCGTGACACGGGCATGCCCATCCGCCAGATGTTGCGCTTCGCCGAGCTCGTACGCGCGGGAGACCACACGATCCCCGACCGGATCAAGCTGCTGGAGGAGCACGACCAGCAGGTCCAGGCGCAGATCGACAACCTCGGCGAGCGGCAGCACTACATCCACAACAAGATCTCCTACTATCGCAGTCTCCTCTAGCCCGGCCTTTGCGGTCCGGCTGTTAAACCAAGATCCATGGCCGGATCGAGGGCGGAGCGGATCGACGAGCCGCTGCGCCGCGTCGCCAGGCTCTGCTCGGCGATGCTGTTCCTCCTGCTGGGGCACATAACGCTCGTCCAGGCGTTCGGCTCGCGCGCGCTCAACTCCGACCACAGGAACGAACGGCCGCTGATCGACAAGTTCGACCGTCCGCGCGGCGACATCCTCACCTATGACGGCACGCCGATCGCCACGAGCCGCCCGACCGGCGCCGGCCCGTACCTCTACCGGCGGTTCTACCGGGACGGCGAGCAGTACGCCGCCGTCACCGGGCACCAGTCGCTCTACAGCTCCACCGGGATCGAGCAGGCGCGCGACGGGGTGCTGTCCGGGGACGACCCCAAGGTCAAGGTGCGGTCGCTGGTCAGGGACGGTGTCGTGGAGGGGGCGGACGTCCGGCTGACGATCAGGGATCGGGTGCAGCGGGCCGCGTACCAGGGGCTCAAGGCGACGGGGCTGCCGGGGGCGGTGGTGGCCATCGACCCGGCGACCGGGGCGATCCTGGCACTGGCCACCTATCCGACGTACGACCCGAACGCTCTCACCACCTCCGACCCCGCGCGCCTCTCCGAGACCTCGCGGCGGCTCGGGCAGGATCCGTCGCACCCCCTGCTGAACCGGGCGCTCAACCAGCTCTATCCGCCCGGCTCCACGTTCAAGCTGGTGACGGCCGCGGCGGCGCTGGCCTCCGGCGAGTACACCCCGTCCGCGCTGGTGGACGCCCCCGCGCGGCTGCGGCTCCCAGGGACCTCGACGTTCCTGCAGAACGCGAACGGCGGCGGGTGCGGGGACGCCCGGCCGACGCTCACATACGCGTTCCAGGTGTCCTGTAACACCGCGTTCGCCAACATCGGGCTCCAGCTCGGGCAGGACCTGCTCAGGGACCAGGCCGAGGCGTTCGGGTTCAACGCGCCGAGCCTGGCGATTCCGCTGGTCGCGACAGCGAGCCGGTATCCGCTCGGCCTGGACAGGTCGCAGACCGCCCTGTCGGCGATCGGGCACCACGACAGCCGGGTGACGCCGCTGATGGTCGCCATGCTGTCGGCGGCCGTGGCCGACAACGGGGTGCTGATGCGGCCGTACCTGGTGGAGGAGGTGCGGCTGCCGGACGGGTCGGTCATCGACCGCGCCAACCCTGCCGTTTACCGGACGGCCGTGTCGCCCCCGGTGGCCAGGAATCTGGTGGCCATGATGACGACGACGCCGCGCGCCATGGCGGCCCGCGAGTCGGGGGTCGCCGGTCCGGAGACCGCGGCAATCGCCGCGTCGAAGGTCATCCCGGGGACGGACGACCACGCGGTCATCACCGCCTTCGCCCCCGCCAACGCGCCCGAGGTGGCGGTGGGGGTCGTGCTGGAGCATCCGGGGGCGCGGGCCCAGGCGGTGACCACGATCGTCCACGACGTCATCAGGGCCGCCCTGGAGTGATTGTGCCCGCGGGCACTGACAGTTCTCCACGATTATGTCTGGGCGCGTGGCGTAGTTGGTGACACACTCACAGTGATGCTGCGATCTGCTGACTTCAGCAACCTGCCGGCCGAGCCGAACGTGTTCGTGGGTCGGGAGTCGGACATTGACGAGCTCGTCCACCTGATGCGCGTTTCGCGGGCCGTGACCCTCTGCGGCGCGGGAGGCATCGGGAAGACCCGGCTGGCCCTGCGGCTCGCCGACAGGGTCGTCTCCGACCACCCGGGCGGCGTGTGGCTGATCGAGCTGGCCGACCTGGAGAAGGGCGAGCTGAGAGGCTATGTCGCCGCCGCGCTCGGGATCGTGGGCGACCTGGCCGAGACGATCGGCGGGCGGCGCGCGCTCCTGCTGCTCGACAACTGCGAGCCTGTGATCGGCGAGTGCGCGGAGCTCTGCCGTGACCTGCTCGGGGCCTGCCCTGGGCTCACCGTGCTGGCCACCAGCAGGGAGCCGTTGCGCGTCCCGGGCGAGACGGTGTGGCGGGTGCCGCCGCTGTCGGTGGACGGGGAGGAGAGCGAGGCCGTGCGGCTGTTCGTGGCCAGGGCCACCGCCGCCAGGCCCGACTTCGAGCTGACCGACGAGACCCGGCCGCTGGTCGTGGAGTTGTGCCAGGCGCTCGACGGCCTGCCGCTGGCGATCGAACTCGCCGCGGCCATGGTCAGGGTGGTGTCGGTCTGCCAGCTCGTCGAGCGGCTCGACGACCGGTTCAGGCTGCTGGCGGGCGGCGCGCGTACGGCTCCGGCCAGGCACCGCACGCTCAGGGCCGCCGTGGACTGGAGCTACCGGCTGCTCACCCCGCAGGAACGTCTGCTGCTGCGCCGTACGGCCGTCTTCCGCTCCTCGTGGACGCTCGACCTGGCGGAAGCCGTCTGTTCGGGTCCGGGGCTGCCCGAGGAGGACGTGCTGCTCAGGCTGTGCGATCTGGTGGACAAGTCGCTGGTCGCCCTGGACGGCGAGATCGCCGGGCAGGCGCGTTACCGGCTGCTGGAGACCGTGCGCGACTACGCGCTGGAGCAGCTCGCCGAGTCCGGCGAGGAGGCCGAGCTGCGGCACAGGCACCTGACGGCGCTGGCCACGATGGCGGCCCGGTTCAAGGACGCGATCGCGCCGGGGGCGCGCACGTCGTGGCCGGTGATCGAGCGGTACGTCAACGTCTTCGACGCGCTCAAGGCCGAGATCGCCTCGGCCTGCGACTGGTCGATCGCCGTCGGGCAGCCGGAGACCGCGTTCGGCCTGCTGACCGACGTACGCTACCTGCTGGTCGGCAGCGGCAGGAAGCTCGACGTGACAGAGCGGCTCGACCGCCTGCTGGCGCTCGGCGCCCCGCAGGTGCGGCCGGCGCTGCGCGGACAGGCCACGATCCTGCGCGGCGAGCTGGCGCTGGCGGCGGGCGACCTCGAGCTGGCCACGCGGTGCACGCGTGCGGGGCTCGATCTGTGCAGATCGGTCCAGGACGGGTACGGCGAGGCCATCGGCCTGATCGCGCTGGCCCAGCTCACCGGCCAGCCCGACACCCTGGACCGTGCGCTGGAGCAGGCCAGGCAGTCCGGCGACCGCATCCTGGAGTCGCTGGCCCAGGGCACCAGAGCGCAGGTCGGCCTGCACCACGGCCGCCTGCGCGAGGCGCAGCGCGCGTTCGAGGAGGTCCTGGCGATCAGCGAGGACCTCGACAACCACGTCGGCCAGGCCTACGCCCACATCGGGCTCGCCCAGGTGGCCAGGCGCTCGGGTGACCCCGCGACGGCCAAGCGGCACTACGAGTCGGGGCTGCGGCTGCTGCGGCACGTGGATGCCAGGCAGCAGATCGTGAGCTGCCTGGCCGGGCTCGGCAAGGTGGCGCTCGACCAGGGCGACCTGGTGGAGGCCAGGGCCAGGCTCACCGAGGCGCTGGTGCTCAGCCGCGACGCGGGGCTGCGTTCGGGCATCGCCAGGCGGCTGGAGGAATGGGCGATCCTGGTCACCGCCGAGGGCGACCACCGGCGCGCGGTCGTGCTGGCCGCCGCCTCGGTGGCGCTGCGCGGCCGGCAGCCCGACGCGCGTACCGAGGACGTCCTGCGTCCCGCCCGGGCGGAGCTCGGCGAGGCGGTGGTCGGCATGTTGTGGGCCGAGGGCACGGGCATGACCGCCGAGCAGGCCGTGGCGTGCGCTCTCGACGGCACGCTGCCCGAACGGCCCGCCGCGCCCGTCATATCGGTCCACCAGGACAGCAGGCTCACGGCCAGGGAACGCGAGATCGCCGAGCTGATCGCCAGGGGGCTCAGTAACCGGGCCATCGCCGACGAACTGGTCATCAGCCCCGCGACCGCCGCCCGCCACGTGGCGAACATCCTGTCCAAGCTGGGCTTCTCCACACGTACACAGATCGCCGCATGGGTGATCGAGAGCCGCTGACCGGTGCACCTCTCTACACATCACAGTGCAGGCCCGGCTACACCCTCCAATGGCGATGTCAGTGCATGTGCTGCCCCCGTCTGCACACCTACCGTTGCTACGTGTGATCGGCCATACGGCAGCGGCCGGCCGATCGCGAACGTCACGCGTCCGCACGGAGCCGGGCCTCCTCGGAGGGGTGGGGACCCGGCTCCGGGCGCGTGACTGCGGGCTCGAGTCGCGCAGGGCTCGGGCCCGCCCCGCTGGAATGCACATCTGCCTACATACATCGGTGGATGCTGGTCCCGCCCGGCGGCCGTACGTTGGCGGTCATGAAGCCCACCGCCTCGACCACCGGCACCGTGATCCACGAGGTGTTCCGCCAGGCCTACGAGCGCGGCGAGCGGCCGGCGCTCGTCGATCTGCGCGGCGGTCACGTCTACGGTTACCGAAGGCTGGTGACCGAGGTGACCAGGGCGGCCTCCGGTCTGGTACGCAGGGGCGCGCGGCGCGACCAGGTGGTGGGCGTGCACGTCTCGACGGCCGGCGCGCAGACGCTGGCCGTGCACACGGTGCTGGCCGCGGGCGGGGTGGCGGCGCCGATCGATCCGGCGCTCGGCGCCTCCGAGATGGCCGCCCGGCTGCGGGAGTGCGACGCCCGCACTCTGATCACCACTCCCGATCTAGCGGAGACGGCGGTCCGGGCGGCCGACGAGTCCCGGGTGCGCCAGGTCGTCTCGCTGGGCACCGCGCTCGACACGATCGACTTCCGCGGGCTGCTCACACTGGAGCCCACCGCGCTGCCGGTGCTCGACGCCAAGCGCCAGGACGCGCTGCTGACGGCGGACAGCCGCCGGATGTCCCACGCCGACCTGCTGACCAGGATGGCCGAGCTCGACCTCCCCGTACGCCTGGCCGAGTCCGACGTCGTGCTCACCACGTGGCTGCCCGACGGCGGATGCGACCTTGTCGCCCTGGTCGGGCTCGGCGTGTCCAAGGGCGCGCTGGTGGTCGCCGCGGGCGGCGGTGATCTTCCCGGCACCAGCTACGACTTCAGCGTCACGGTGGTGACGAGCCCGGAGGGCACGCTGGAGCGCATCCACTGAATATGCGGAGCTGTTATCTGCCCATCCCTTGACGGCGCGCGCCGGGAAGTGGGTTGATTGACAACGTTGTCAAATCACCGACTTCGGGGGGCTTCGAAGGGATGGTGTGCGATGCGACGATGGTTAGCGACCGTCTCGATCTCAATCGTGAGCGTGCTCGGCCTGGTGGCCTGTGGTGGCGGCGGCGGAGGCGGGCAGGCGTCCCAGGCGCCGGCGTCCGGCGGCGGTAAGAAACAGGTTGAGGTCTTCTCCTGGTGGACCGGCCCCGGCGAGGCCGACGGTCTCCAGGCGATGAAGAAGATCTTCGAGCAGCAGAATCCGAACTTCACGTTCTTCGACGCCGCGGTGGCCGGCGGCTCCGGTGACAAGGCCAAGGCCCTGCTCCAGTCGAAACTCCAGGCCAACACCCCGCCCGACACCTTCCAGGGACACGCGGGCGCCGAGCTGCAGGGCTACATCAAGGCCGGCAACCTGGAGGACCTGACCTTCCTCTACGACGAGCTGAAGCTGAAGGACGTCTTCCCCACCCAGCTCATCGACCAGATCAGCGTCGACGGCAAGATCTATTCGGTGCCGGTGAACATCCACCGGTCGAACGTGCTGTGGTTCAACCCGGGCGTGCTGAAGGACGCCGGCGTGGCCGCCGCACCCAAGACGATCGACGAGTTCATCGCGGACCTGGAGAAGGTCAAGGCCAAGGGCAAGATCCCGCTGTCCATCGGCTCCGAGTGGACCGTCGTCCACCTGATGGAGAACGTGCTGCTCGGCTCGCTGGGCACCGACGCCTACAACGCGCTGTTCAAGCCGGGCGCCGACTGGAACAGCCCGCAGGTGACCAAGGCGCTCCAGGACTTCGCGAAGATCATGTCGTACGCGGGCGACCCGCAGGACGACTGGCAGCCGGCCGCCAAGCAGGTCGCCGACGGCGAGGCCGCGTTCAACATCATGGGCGACTGGGCGTACGGCTACTTCCACAACCCGCCGGAGGGCGGCCTGGGCAAGACGTCGAAGACGGACTTCGACTGGGCTCCGGCTCCGGGGACCACGGGCACGTACCTGTGGCTGTCCGACAGCTTCACCCTGCCCAAGGGCGCGAAGAACCGTGACGGGGCCATCGCCTGGCTGAAGGTCGCGGCCAGCAAGGAGGGCCAGGACGCCTTCAACCCCAAGAAGGGCTCCATCCCCGCCCGCAAGGACGCCGACCAGTCGCTCTACACCGACTACCTGGCCGACGCGCTGAAGGACTGGTCGAGCAACAAGCTCGCCGGGTCGATCCAGCACGGCGTCTCGGTGAACCAGCCGTGGCTGGCGTCGATCACCGAGGCGGTCGGGCTGTTCATCGGCAGCAAGGACGTCAAGGCCCTGCAGCAGGGGCTCTCCGACGCGGCCAAGGCCAACGCTCAATAACTCATCGCGCGCGGCGGTCGTCATGGGCGTCCGCCGCGCCCGTGGGAGGGAATGCTTGTGAGGCGGGCACGCACGTGGCTGCCCGGACTCCTCCTCGTCACGCCGTCGATCATCCTGATCGGCGTCTTCGTGTACGGCATGCTCGGCTGGAACTTCCGGCTGGCCATGACGGACCAGCACGATCGGGTGTCCGAGGGGAAGTTCGTGGGGCTGCAGAACTTCGTCGACATCTGGGACCAGCCGCGCTGGCACCTGTCGGTGAACCACGCGATCGTCTTCACGATCGCGTTCGTGCTGGGGGCGCTGCTGCTCGGCTGGCTCCTGGCGTTCCTCATGGAGAAGGGGATCAGGGGCGAGGGGACGTTCCGGGCGATCTACCTGTTCCCGATGGCCATCTCGTTCGTCGCGACCGGGATCGTGTGGCGGTGGCTGATGAACTCGGGGACGGGGGAGCGGGCGGTCGGCTTGAACCGGCTGTTCGACTGGATCGGGCTGCCGCAGTGGCAGTGGTTCAGGGATCCGGACTGGGGGATGGCCGCGATGGCGATCCCCGCCATCTGGCAGATGTCCGGATATGTCATGGCTTTGTTTCTGGCCGGGTTCCGGGGCGTGCCCGAGGAGCTGCGGGAGGCCGCCCGGGTGGACGGCTGCAACGAGTGGGGCGTCTACCGGCATGTGGTGCTGCCCCTGCTCAGGCCTGTCACCCTGTCCGCGCTGATCATCCTGGGGCACATCTCGCTCAAGGTCTTCGACCTGATCGTGGCGGTGTCGGGGAAGCAGATCATCACCGACGTGCCTGCGGTGTTCATGTGGGTGGCGGTGTTCGACTCGAACGATCCGGCCAAGGGGGCGACGATCGCGTCCTACATCGTGGTCAGCGTGGCGATCTTCGTGATCCCGTACCTGATCTGGTCCGTGCGTAAGGAGAGGCGCTCATGACGGCGGTGGCCGGGCGCAGGGCGGCCTTCTCCTGGGTGCGGTTCGGCCTGCTGGTCGTCCTCGTGGTGATCGTGCTCATCCCGATCTACGTGCTGCTCGTCACCAGCTTCAAACCGCTCACGGAGGCGGACCCGGGGCAGGCGTGGAACCTGCCGCGGACGTGGACGACCGAGGCGTGGCGGGTGGCCTGGGAGAAGCTGTCGCCCGGCCTGTGGAACAGCGTGCTGCTGGCCGTGCCGGGCTCGCTGCTGTCGTGTGCGCTGGGCTCCATGAACGGCTACGTGCTGTCCAAGTGGCGCTTCCCCGGCGCGGACGTGCTGTTCACGCTGTTCCTGTTCGGGATGTTCATCCCGTACCAGGGGGTGATGATCCCGCTGGTGCAGCTGCTGGTGTGGCTGAACGAGAGCACCGGGCTCGAGGGCGTCTTCTACGGCGGCATCCCGGGACTTGTGCTGGCCCACGTCGTGTACGGCATCCCGATCTGCACGCTGATCTTCCGCAACTACTACGTCACGATCCCCGACGAGCTGATCGAGGCCTCGCGGGTGGACGGGGCCGGGATGCTGCGGGCGTACTGGTCGGTGGTGCTGCCGGTGTCGGGGCCGGCCATCGCGGTCGTCATCATCTGGCAGTTCACCTCGCTCTGGAACGACTTCCTGTTCGCCGTGTTCCTGACCGGACCGACGAGCTGGCCCACGACCGTGATGCTGAACAACATCGCGGGCGCGCAGGCCACCCCGTACAGCCAGCAGATGGCGGCGGCGATCCTGGCGTCGATCCCGACGATGCTGATCTACGTCGTGCTGGGCCGGTTCTTCATGCGCGGGCTCATGGCGGGGGCACTCAAGGGGTAGCCAACCCCCGTCACCGCCATTCGTCTGCATCCCTTCGCCCTCGCCGTACTTCGGTGGGCCCTTTGGGGAGGAGGGTGGGGGTGGCTCCGGCGGAGGGGCGCGGGAAGTCGAAGGACGGCCGTCAAGAGGTGGCCTCGTGGGCGAGTGGCTCGCCGCGCACGTAGCGGGCCACATCCGCGGCCACGATCGAGGCCGCCTTCATGGCCGTCTGCTTGCTGGCCCCGGCCAGGTGCGGGGTCATGATCAGGTTGGGGGTCGCGAGCAGGCGCGAGCCGGGCGGGATGGGCTCCTCGGGGAAGACGTCCATCGCGGCGCCGAACAGGTGGCCCGAGTCCAGCGCGTCGCACACGGCGTCGTAGTCGAGCAGCGAGCCCCTGGCGCAGTTGACCAGGACCGAGCCGCGGGGCATGGCGGCGATCTGGGCCGCGCCGATCATGCCGATGGTCTCGGGGGTGGCGCGGGCGTGCAGGGAGACGAAGTGGGAGCGGCGGAGCAGCTCGTCCAGGTCCACCTTGCCGGGCACGTCCACGTACGGGTCGTAGACCAGCACGTCCGCGCCGAAGCCCTCGAGCATGCGGGCCACGCGGCGGCCGATGGCGCCGTAGCCGACCAGGCCGACCGTGTTGCCGTCCAGTTCGGGGCCGACGTTGTCGTACATGTAGTAGTCGCCCCGCCACACGCCGCCCGCGAGGTCGTTGTGCGTCTGGGGGATCCTGCGGGTGGCGGCGAGCAGCATGGCCAGGGTGTGCTCGGCGGTGGCCACCGCGTTGCGGCCGGGCGCGAACGTCACCGCCACGCCCGCCTCCTTGGCCGCCTCCAGGTTGGCGTTCACCGGGCCGCCCCGGCTCACGCAGAACAGCCGCAGGTCAGGGGAGGCGTCCAGGACGCGCTTGGTCAGGGGGGCCATCTGGGTCACGCAGACCTCGACGCCGCGCAGCGCCTCGATCAGCTCGTCCTCCACGTCCGACGCCTCGTCCACCTCGCCCACCCGGCCGAACGGCTCGACCGGCCACGGCAGCGTCAGCTCGCTGATGTCCACCTCGCCCGGGACCTCGCGCCTGAGCGCGTCGATGAGCAGGCTGTTCTGGACGAAGTGGTCCCCTGCGGCAAGGACTCGGATGGTCAACGAACGGCTCCAATCGGGGAGTTGTACTGCAGCATCGCGGCCCGCCGCCCGGCGCGCAGGCGCAGTTCGGTCAGGGCGCAGTTGTCCAGGCGCGGGAACAGCCGCCGGTATTCGCCGAGCGGCACCCCGATCAGGCGGCACAGGGCGAGCCTGATGGCGGTCGTGTGCGCGACCACCAGCACGCGCCCGTCGGAATGGGCGGCGGCGATGTCGTGGAGTGCGGCGACGAACCGGTCGGCGGCCTGGTGCGGGTCCTCCCCGCCGGGCAGCGGGTGCTCGGCGGGGTCGGACTCGAACGCGGCGCGCGCCTCGGGGAATCGGGCCGCCATCTCGGCGGAGGTCAGGCCCTCGCCCTCGCCGAAGTCCAGCTCGCGCAGCCTGGGGTCGGTCTGGAGCGCCACGCCCGCCTTGGCCGCGCCGGCCGCGGCGGTGATCTGGGCCCGGCTGAGCGTGGAGGCCCAGACGGCCGACAGGCCCGCCTGACCGGCCCACTCGGCGAGCTGGACGGCCTGCGCATGTCCGCGCGGGGTCAGCTCGATGTCGCTGATTCCGGCATAGCGGTTCTCGGCGTGCCAGACGGTCTCGCCGTGGCGTACCAGGACGAGGTCGGTCATCGGTTGGTCCTCTCGCGCGCGTGTCCGGCGGCGGCCGCGTCGAGCCAGCCGCGCTGCTCCAGTTCCGTGACGAATCGCAGGTACGCCTCCGTGAGGTCGGCTCTCGACGGGTCGACGACCGCACTGGTCCTGATCATCCGCCCGGGGTCACCGGACGCCAGGACGGCCATGCCCAGGGCGGGCTCGGCGTTCTCCCGCAGCGTCACAGGACGTCCCAGGACGTCCGCCCGGAGCTGCGTCCAGTACGCGCTGCGGGTGGCACCGCCGGTCAGGATGACCTCGCCGTCCACGGGGGCGCCGAGCAGGTCGAGGTAGTCGAAGCAGAGGCGCTCGACGAAGGCCGCGCCGAGCAGGATCGCCGCGTAGCGCTCGACGTCGTCGACCGGGCTGCCGAGCGTGAACCCCTCGGCCCCCGGCGCGTCGAACGGGAAGCGCTCACCACGCGACACCAGCGGGTACGTCACGGGCCATCCGGCGGTGCCGTCGCCGTTGAGCCCGCGGGCCGCAGCCTGGGCGCTCAGCGCGCCGAGATCGCGGCCCGGCAGGTCACGCGTCAGGACGCCCGCACCGGTGCTCGACGCGCCGCCCGGCAGCCACGAGCCGTCCGGCGCGCGGTGCGAGTAGACGACGCCGAGCGGGTCGTGGATCAGCTCCTTCGTCACGCCCTTGAGCACCAGCGTCGTGCCCAGCACCGAGTTCCAGCTGCCCACCTGGTTGGCGCCCGCGCCCAGCTGGGCCGCGCACCCGTCGGTGGTCCCGGCGATCACGGGCGTGCCCACTGGGATGCCGGTCTCATCGGCGGCCTCGGCGCAGACCACGCCGAGCCGGGTGCCGGGCCGCACGACCTCGGGAAGGATCTCCGAGGGCACCCCCAGCGCGTCCATCACCTCGAGGGGCCAGCGCTCCTCGATGAGGTCCACGCCGGTCTTCAGCGCGTTGCTCAGGTCTGTGGCCACCTCGTGCCCGACCAGCCGCCTGGTGACGAAGTCGCTCTGATGTGCCAGCCGGGCGCCCTCGGGCGCCTCGTCGAGCAGCCATAGCAGCTTCGGCAGCGCCCAGTTGGGCTGCATGCGCCGGTAGCCGAGCCGCTCCCAGACGGGAGCGCCTGCCTCGTTGGCACGCGCGGCGTCGGCGCGCCGGTCGTCGTACATGAGCGCGGGCGTCACAGCCCTGCCGGAGCCGTCCGTGAGCAGGATCGTTCCAGATGTCGCGTCGACGGCCACGCCGGCCACCTCCGACGCGGGCACGTCCCGCAGTGCCTCGCGGGCGGCGCCGGCCAGCTCGCGCCACCACTGCTCGGGGTCCTGTTCGTGGCGGGGCCCGTCGCGGTGGCTGGTGAGGGCCCGGCTGGCCGTCCCCAGCACCTGCCCGTCCCCGGCCACGGCCATCACCCGTACGCTCTGCGTCCCGAGGTCGACGCCGATCCATACGCTCATGTACGGCTCCTCATCTCGGCCAGGAGCGGCCAGGAAGCCGCGTTCGCCCCGCGCAGGGTCAGGAAGTCGTCGAACAGGCGCGTGTACAGTGCCCGGCGAGAGGGGGCGGGCTCGACCGCGTCGCGCAGCCGTACATGCTCCGAGGCCGCCGCGGCGATGGACGGAGCTGCTCCGGTGGCGGCCAGTCCCACCAGGTACGCGCCCCGCGCGCCCACCTCGGCGTCCGCCGGGCGGCGCACGGGCAGCCCGGTGATGTCGGCGATCAGCTGGAGCCAGACGGTGCTGTTCGAGCCGCCGCCGCACACGCGCAGCTCCGTCGGCTCGGCGCCGGTGGCGGCCAGGCAGTCGCGGATGACCATCGTCAGCCCCTCGAGCACTGCCCGCGCCACGTCCTCGCGGCCGTGCTCGAACGACATGCCCAGCAGCGAACCCCTGGCCAGCGGGTCGGAGAACGGCGCCCGCTCACCGGCGGGCGACATGTATGGCAGGAACGTCAGCCCGCGCGCGCCCGGCTCGCTCAGCAGGGCCAGGTCGCCCAGCTCGGCCGGGCCGTGCAGGCCCAGCATGCGGCACGTCCACTGCACCACTTCCGTACCCGCGAACGTCGGGAAGGCCCGCACGTAGCCACCCGGGATCGCGATCGTGATCCCGATCGGCTCGCCCTCCAGGTCGGCGGAGTCGACGATGACCTCGGTGCACAGCGTGGTGCCGAGGATGCCGCACGCCTGCCCGGTCCGCACCGCGCCCGCGCCCAGAGCCGTGGCGGCGATGTCGTACGGGGCCATCGCGACCGGCGTCCCGGCGGGGAGGCCGAGCGCCGAGGCCGCCTCCCGGGTCAGCTCGGCGACGTGGCTGGAGCGGATGGGAGGCAGCAGCCGCTCGGCCCACTCCAGGCCGAACATGGCAAGCAGGGAAGGGGAGTAAGCACGCGCCCGCAGGTCCATGAACGGCGCGGAGGCGTCGGACTCGTCGGCCGCCAGTTCTCCGGTCATCCTCGCGAAGATCCAGCCCCCGCAGGTCAGCATGGCGCTCGACCGGTCGAGCCGTTCGGGGTCGTTCGCGCGCAGCCAGGTCAGGATCGCGTGCGGCAGCCCGGACGCGGCCGAGGAGCCGTTCAGGCGGAAGGCCTCGGCCGCGATCCCGGAGCGGGTCCAGGCGTCCACGGCCGCGGCCGCCCTGGCGTCGTTCCACAGGATCGCGGGCCCGGTCGGCTCGCCCTTCGCGTCGACCAGCCAGCAGCCGTCACCCTGCGCCGTCACGGCCACGAAGTCGACCTTCTGGTCCATCCGGGCGGCGACCTCGCGCACGGTGGCGACGACCGCGTCCCAGACGGCGCCCATGTCCTGCTCGGCATGGCCGGGCGCGGGCCTGGAGACCGTGGTCTCCCGCCTCGCGACGAACGCCTCCGCGCCCCCGGCGTCGTACCCGACCGCCTTGATGACCGTGGTCCCGGCGTCCACGCAGATGATCGCCATCAGGCCCTGCCGTGAGAGGTCCTCGACCGCCGCGACACGGAGTCGACGATCACCGCGAGCAGCAGCACCGCACCGGTGACCACGAACCTGATCGACGAGTCGAGGTTGAGCAGGGTCAGGCCGCTGGAGATCGACTGGATCACGATGATGCCGAGCAGCGCGCCGAACGCCGTGCCGCGCCCGCCGAACAGGCTCGTCCCGCCGATCACGGCCGCCGCGATGGCGTTGAGGTTGACGTCGCCCGCGCCGCTGGACTGGTTGGCCGCCGCGAGCCTGGCCGCGGCCAGGATGCCGCCGACGGCCGCGAACGTCGAGCAGAGCACGAACACCGAGGTGTAGATGGCCTTGACGTTGATGCCGGCGCGGCGCGCGGCCTCGACGTTGCCGCCCACGGCGTAGACGGCCCTGCCCCACTTCGTCCGCGACAGCAGGTAGTGCATGATCAGCACGAGCGCCACGAAGAAGACGAACATCCAGCCCACGCCGCGGGTCTGGCCGAGGTACCAGACCACGAACGCCAGCACCACCAGCAGCGCCACGCTCCTGACGGCCAGCGCCGACACGCTCCTGGCCGACAGCCCGGCCTTGCGCCGCTCCCTGGCGTGCAGGTACCCGCTGGCGAACAGCCACGCGGCCGCGATGACCGCGAACGTGTACGACAGCCAGGCCGGCACGAAGTCGAGCTGCGCGAAGTTCACCAGGCCCGAGTCGAAGGGCAGGTTGATCGAGCCCTTGGTGCCCAGCACGTACAGCTGGAGCCCGAGGAAGGCCAGCAGGCCGGCCAGCGTGATCACGAAGCTCGGCACGCCGAACCTGTTGAACAGCTGCCCGTACACCCAGCCGATGACCGCGCCCATGATCACCGAGGCCAGGATGGCCAGCCAGACCGGCAGCCCCTGGCTCACGAAGAGCACCGCGAGCACCGCGCCCGACAGCCCGCTGACCGAGCCCACGGACAGGTCGATCTGGCCCACGAGCAGCACGCACACGATGCCGAGCGCGATGATCCCGACGGCGGCGGACTCCAGCGTGAGGTTCACCAGGTTGGCGCTGGACAGGAAGATCGGGTTCAGGATCTGCAGTACCGTCCAGATGACCACGAGCCCGACGACGACGGGGATGACGCCCAGGTCGCCGCCGCGGGCCCGTTCGAGCATGTCGGCGAGCGCGCCGCGCAGCCCGTCACGGTCCTGAAGCCGCTCGTCCTGGCGGTCTGTCGTCAATGTGCTCACGACTGAGCTCCCCTCGTGTCTATGGCCTCACTCCGTGAGGCGGGCTCGGTCGCCTCTGATGCCGTCGCCTTCCCCCGCTCTGGTCGCTTCGCTCCCGCCGCTCCTCCAGGCGCCGGCGCTCCCTCGCGCTGGGCCCGCCGGGACACCACGTTGTCGGTGGCGCCGGTGATGGCGGCGATGATGTCCTCGGTGGAGACCTCGGCCACGTCGAACACTCCGTTGTTGCGGCCGAGCCGCAGCACCGCGACGGTGTCGGCGACGGCCTTCACGTCCGCCATGTTGTGGCTGATCATGATGACGCCCAGGCCGTTCTCACGCAGCCGCTCGACCAGGTTGAGCACCTCGGCCGTCTGGGCCACGCCGAGCGCGGCGGTGGGCTCGTCGAGGATGATGACCTTCGGGTCGCCGAGCAGCGACCTGGCGATGGCCACCGTCTGCCGCTGGCCGCCCGACAGCGCCGCCACGGGCACCCGTACGCTCGGGATCTTGGCGGAGAGCTGGCGGAGCAGCTCCCACGAACGGGTCTCCATGGCCACGTCGTTGAGGCGTAGCGGACGGATCTCCTGGCCGAGGAACAGGTTCTGGATCACGTTGAGGTTCTCGCAGAGCGCCAGGTCCTGGAAGACCGTGGCGATGCCGAGCTTGTGGGCGGCGGCCGGGGTGGGGATCTCGACCTCGTTCCCCTCGAACGTGATCGTGCCCGCGTCCGGCGGGTGCACGCCGGAGAGGATCTTGACCAGCGTCGACTTGCCCGCGCCGTTGTCGCCCACGACGGCGACGACCTGGCCGGCCGCGACGTCGAGCTCGATGTCGGTGAGCGCGGCCACCGCGCCGAAGGTCTTGCTGATCCCGCGCAGGGACAGGACGGTCATCGGCGTTCTCCTACTTGATGCCGAGCTCTTCGCAGCCCTTGGCGTACTCGCCGGTGCAGACGTCGGCGGCCTTCATGATGCCGCTGTCGAACAGCACCTCCTTGACGTTCTCCTTGGTCACGACCGTGGGGACGAACAGCTCGGAGGGGGTGTTGTAGAGCGTGGTCTTTCCTGCGGGCTTCTTGCCCTGCATGAACTCCCAGGCCGTGTTCGCCGCGGCCTCGGCCACGATCTTGATCGGCTTGGAGATGGTGTTGTACTGGTCGCCCTTGATGATGCGCTGCGCGGCGGCGATCTCGGCGTCGTTGCCGGTGATCGGGGGCACCTTCACGCCGGCGGCCTTGAACGCGGCGATCGAACCGCCGCCGGTGCCGTCGTTGGCCGCGACGACGCCCACGATCTGGTCCTTGAACTGCGTGATCTGGCCGCTGACCCAGGTCTGCGCCTTCTCCGGCTGCCAGTCGGGCGTGTCGTACTCGGCCAGCAGCTTGAAGCCGCTCGGGTCGACCGCGCTGTGGATGCCCTTCTTGATCAGACCGGCCGCCGCGTCCGTGGGGGAGCCGTTGACCTGGAGGATCCCGCCCTGGGCGTTCTCCTTCTTGAGGTGGTCGACCAGGGACTGGGCGATCATCTGGCCGATCTTCTCGTTGTCGAACGAGATGTAGTAGTCGGCGGGCGTGGCCGGGACCGGCCGGTCGTAGGCGATGACCGGCACCTGCTGCGACTGGGCCGACTTGACGATGGTGGCCGCGGCGGCGGAGTCGACCGGGTCGATCACGATGGCCTTGACGCCCTGGGCGAGCGCGGAGTTGGCCTGCTGCTGCTGCTTGGCGGCGTCGGAGTCGGCGTTCTGGTAGATGACCTGGCATGTCGGGCAGAGCTGCTTCATCTTGGCCTCGAACAGCGGCTTGTCCTGCAGCTCGTATCGGGTGGAGGCCAGGTCGGGCATGAGGAAGGCCACCTTGGCGTTCTCGACGGCGCCGCCACCACTGGTGTTCCCGCCGCTGGAGCCGCCGCTGGAGCCGGAGCCGCACGCGGCCAGCACCGAGCCTGCGAGCACTGCCACTGCGGCGAACGCGGAGGTCCGCATCTTCGCTCTGTTCACGGGTTTGTTCCTCACTTGCCTACCGGGATTCATGACGCATTGCCCCCGAAACAGGACATGGCCCTCACAAAGGGACACATCCTGTGGTGCGGCTCACGGTAGCGCGCCTTCTGAAACTTTGTCCAGCAAAGATGTTCAGAGTTGACGTGCGGCCGCCACCAGGCCCTCTGCCGTGGGGACATCCGTGACGAGCTGGTTGAAGTAGCCGCCCTTGGCGCCCGCGACGATGGACAGCACCTTCTCGGCGCCCACCGCGACCGCGATGGTGGCCGGGATGCGGCGCAGCTCCTCCGGCTGGGTGGCGACCAGGCGCTCGCTGCCGGGGTACGTAACGGGCTCGCCGTCGCGGTCGTAGACACGCATGCACACGTCGCCCACGGCCTGGCGCAGGCTCTCGGCGTCGCGCGGCATGAGTGCGGGCGTCATCTGCCGCATCAGCGGTGCCGAGCCGACGCCGACGACGGCGCACTTGGCGTGCGCCCACAGGTCCATGACGCGGCGTACGGACGGTTCGTGCTGGAGCGAGTAGAACAGCTCGGGGCCGGGCAGCGCGGGAGCATAGAGGTAGGCGGGCACGCCGCCGACGCGTTCGGCCAGGATGCGGGTGGTCTCGTTGGTCTGGAACCAGGGCTGCGGCTCCTCCTGGCCGCCCACCGCGGGGGCGATCGTGACCCCGGGATAGTGGCCGAGCCCCTCGCGGGCGCACTCGTAGACCGTGGTGCCCGACGAGACGAGTACGACGTCGCCGGACTCCAGCCCGACCGCCGCCAGCGCGCGGGTCACGGCGGGGGCCAGCCACGGGCCCAGGGCGGGGCCGCTGACCTTGGGGACCAGGTAGACGCGCTGCAGCCGGAGCGCCTCCGCCACCTCGGCGGCCAGCGGGCCGTCCTCAAGCGCGGCCGGCCTGTGCACCTTGATCTCGACGATGCCCTGCTTGCGGGCCTCGGTGAGCAGCCGGCTCACCGTCGCCCTGGAGACGCCCAGCCGCTTGGCGATGTCGCCCTGGGTGGCCTCTTCCATGTAGTACTGCTGGGCCGCCGCGTACATCAGCTCCAGGGGGAACCTGGCCTGCGTCTCGGGTGCGACGTCGGCGGCATTCATGAGCGCACTCCTGAACATCTTTGCTGAACCGATGCGCAAACGACTATACGGGGATGCTGTCTTGATGGAGAAGGCCAGTCCCCGCTTGTCCGTCCGGGAAGGTTCTCTAGGCGGGATCGAAACTCTCCGCTTACGATTGAATGCGCAAAGTAGTGTCCGGCTATCGGTGCGGGAGGGGCAATGTCCAAAGGGATGTTGATCGCGGCGGCCATCGGTCTCGTGGCCGCGGGCATGGCGCCGCCCGCTCCCGCGGCGGCCACGGTCCTCAAGTGCGACACCATCGTGCACGCGCAGAGCAACGACCTCGGCATCGCCGCATGCAGCAACCCCACGGACGAGACCTGGATGTTCCGGGCCGTGGTGGTCTGCAGCCGAGCGCTCGACGTCCTGGGCGAGTGGGAGACGCTGCCGCCCGGCGCGTACGGGCAGTCCCGGGGATCCTGCGGCAACACCCTCACCGGCGCCGCCGGCGTCGTGGGCGTGGAGGAGCGGCTCGCCTGAGAGGCTAGCCCGGCGGGAGCTCGCCGGAGCCGCGGGCGATCAGCCGTACCGGCAGCTCGACGTGCTCCGGCGGTCCTGCCTCGCCGCGCAGGCGGCGGAACAGCAGCTCTGCCGCCACCCGACCCATCCGTGCCGGGTCCTGCGCCACCACGCTCACCCGCGGATCCAGCAGGTCGGACAGCTCGAAGTCGTCGAACCCCACCAGCGCGACCCGTCGCCCGTCGAGCGCGCGCAGGGCTGTCACGGTGTAGCGGCCGTTGCCGGTGAACAGCGCGGACGGCGGGTCGTCCAGCGCGAACATGCGGGCCAGGTCCGCGCGTACCGCCTCCATCGAGGGCGGCCGCATCGACACCAGGCGCTCGTCGAACAGCCCCCCGAGCACCTCGCGGTAGCCCTTGAGCCGCTCGGCGGCGGTGAAGATCCCGGGGTCGTCCCCGAGGAAGGCGATCCTGCGGTGGCCGTGGCCCATGAGGTGGCGGATCGCCTCCCCGGCGCCGCCCACGTTGTCGGCGAGCACCGTGTCCACGTCGATCCCCGCTCCCGGCGGCCGGTCCGCGAACACCACCGGTGTGCCGGCCTCCAGCTCGGGACGTAGATACGTGTGGTCCTCACCGGCGGGCACCATGATCAGCCCGTCCACGCGGCGCGCGCAGAACGCCTCGACCAGCTCCCGCTCCCTGCCCGGCTCCTCGCCGGACGAGCCGCTCAGCAGCAGGCATCCGTGCTCGATGACGACGTCCTCGACGGCCCGGCTCAGACCCGAGTAGAACGGGTCCGCCACGTCCTCGATGACCAGCCCGATCGTGGCGGTCCTGCCCCTGCGCAGCACCCGCGCGCTCTCGTTGCGGCTGTAGCCCAGCCGGTCGATGGCCGCGCGCACCCGCTCGGCCGTGCCCGGGTGGACGCCGGGCTCGCCGTTCACGACGCGCGAGACTGTCTTGAGCGCCACGCCCGCGGCCGAGGCGACGTCCTTCATCGTCGGTCTCACGCCAGGATCATTTCTCACTCCGACCAGGTAGACAACGTTGTCAGGAGGTTATGCGAGAGTGGTCCCCTATGTCGTTGAGATCTGCCGTGCTGGTGGCCGGTTTCGTGCTGGCCGCGCTCAACCTGCGCCCCGCCATCGCGGGTGTCTCCCCGCTCCTCGACGAGATCATGAAAGACGTGGGCCTCTCGCCCGCCGGCGGTGGCGCGGTCACCACGGTCATGGTGGTCTGCCTGGGCGTGTTCGGGCCGGTCACGCCGCTGCTCGCGCGGCGCTTGGGGCTGGATCGCACCCTGCTGGCCGGTCTGCTCGTCATCGCGGCGGGCGTGGCGCTGCGCGGCCTCGACGGCGCGCCCGTGCTCTACCTCGGCTCCGCCCTCGCCGCCACCGCGATAGCCGTCATGAACGTCTCCATGCCCGCCGTCGTCAAGCAGCACTTCCCGACCCGAGTCAACCTCCTGACCGGCGTCTACGTCTCCTCGGTGGTGGCCGGCGCCACCCTCGCCTCCGGGCTGGTCATCCCCATCGAGCACGCCACGGGGTATGGCTGGCGCGGCGTCTCCGCGCTGCTTGCCGTGCCGGCGCTGCTGGCCGCGCTGCTCTGGCTCCCTCAGGCGCTGCGCAATCGGAGCGGGGCGCAGAACGGGCCCAGGCCGTTCGGCGCGGTGCTCAGGAGTCGCGTGACCTGGTACGTGACCGCGCTCATGGGCCTGCAGTCGCTGACCTTCTACGTCATGCTGGCCTGGTTGCCGACGATCTTCCTGGAGGCAGGACTGCCCGCCGACCAGGCGGGATACCTGCTCAGCCTGACCAACCTGGTCCAGGTGGCCACCTCGCTCGCGGTCCCCGTGCTGGCCGGCAGGCGGGAGTCGCAGGTGCCGTACGTGGTGGGCGCCGGGGTGCTGACGGTGCTGGGCTACCTCGGCATGCTGCTGGCCCCGACCGCCGCGCCGTGGGTATGGATGATCGTGCTGGGGATCGGCCAGGGAGCCTCGTTCGCGCTGGCGCTGCTGATCATCGCATTGCGGCCCGCCGATCCGGCCGCCGTGACCGCGTTGTCGGCCGTGGCGCAGTCCGTGGGGTACGTGATCGCGGCCCTGGGGCCGTTGCTGTTCGGGTTCCTCAGGCAGGTCTCCGGCGGCTGGTCGGTGCCGCTGACGGCAGGGCTGGCGGTGCTCGTGGTCCAGATCGTGGCTGGGTGGTTCGCGGGACGGCCTGCTACCTTAGGTAAGGCTAACCTATAGGGAGGTTCCAGCGTGCTGACCGAGGTGCTCCAGCGACTTGCCGACGGGCGGGGCGGGGTGATCGGGGTCGATCCGGGTCTGGTCATCGATCCTGACGAGAGCTGGACGCCGGTCGGCGAGCTGCTGCGGGAGCCGTACCGGCTGCTCATCGAGCTGATCGACGAGACGGCCGCGCGCTGGAACGCGCCACGCCATGTCGGCGCGGCGCTGTTCTGGAAGACCTACAGCTACTGGCACACGCTGCCCATGGCGCTCGGGTGGGCGCTGGACGGGCGGGTGCCGATCATGCGGCTGGCGGACACGTACTTCAAGGTGTCGGACGCGGGGGTGACGGTCGCGGCGACGCGCGTGAGCTGGGGCTCCGGGGCCGGTGTGATCGGCGAGGCGCTCGCCGAGTCGCAGCGGCCGCTGGTCTCGCTGATCGGCTCCATCGCGAAGGTGGGGGAGCGCACGCTGTGGGGTTCCACGGCGGAGGCGTTCGCCCACCCGCTGACGTCGATCGTGCCCGGCGACTACATGCGGCTGCTGAAGGAGATCGGCGCACCGGTCGACGGGCTGATCGAGCCCGCCGGCGACGGCTACTTCCGCAGGACCTGCTGTCTGTGGATCACACTGCCCGATGTCGAGCCCTGCGGAAGCTGCTGCGTCCTCAGGCCACCACGGCGTCATCCAGCGGCCTGAGCTCGTCGGCGTAGCTCACCGAGACGCGGCGCATGACGCCGGTGTCGTCGATCGAGTACTGGCCGAGCCGCCACAGCGGCGGCGAGTAGGCGTGGATGGAGACGCTGTTGTCGACCGCGCCGTTGAGCCGGTGGATGTGGTCGGGCCCGAACGAGAACGACTGGCCCTCCGACACCACGGTCTCCAAGTGCTCGCCGCCGATGCGGGGGTTGCACTCCAGCAGCGCGCCCTGCACCACGTGGACGGCTCCCGAGGAGATGTCGTGGTCGTGCCAGCCCGTGTCGTCCTCGGGGCGCCAGCACAGGAGCCAGACGTCCACGTACGCGTCGCGGTAGAGCGAGGCATAGTGCCTTCCGCCCTCTTCCGGGAACTCCACCTGGTCGCGCCACTCCTCGGGGTTGGCGGCCAGTTCGTTCACCAGCTCGCGCAGCTCGCGGCGGTCGAGCGTGCGCTCGGGGAGCCGGGCACAGGTGCCCCCGTCCTGGATCTGGTTCGTGCTCACGTACGAGTCTCCCTTCTGGAAAGTAGACGACGGGGGTTGACGACCCGGATGGCGTGGCCGGCGGCCGCGCCGAGCCCGGGCTCGGGTGCTCTGGCGTAAGGGGCGTCGGAGCCGTTGACGACGACGTCGATGCCCAGCTCGCGAACGATCGCGTCGATGGCGCGCGGGCCGTAGGAGGAGGTCTCCACGAAGAAGTCCGGATCGACCAGGCCGCGGGTGCCGCCGCCTCTGGCGATCAGGCGTTCCGAGTGCAGCGGGGCCAGCCCCGCGAGCGCCGCGAAGCAGACGCGCAGCCGCGGGTGCCTGGGCCGGACGACGGCGTGGAAGTAGTGCCACGCGGCGTGCAACTGCTGCACGTACGGCACCACGGCCGGCCACCACGGCGGCGTGCCGGGGGCCGGGGCGGCGGGGCCGGGGTGGACGAAGAGCGGCAGATCCCTGTGGGTGAGCACCTCGAGCAGCCGGTCGTCCGGGACGGCCGTCGCGGGGATCTGCAGCCCGGCGAAGCCGCGGTCGAGGTCCTTGGCCAGTCGGCCGGGATCGGGCTCGCTGAGGCACGTGGACGCCCAGGCCCCGAACGGCTCGCCCAGCGCGAGCGCGCCGTCGTGGTAGGCGTCGATCAGCGGCCACGACTCCTCGGGCGGCAGGGACTCGACGCCGAGCGGGCTCGACATCGACACCAGCGCCAGCTCCAGGCCGGTGGTGTCCCTGCGGTCCTCGGGGTCGATCTCGTACGGGGGCTCGCCGTCGAGGATCAGCGTCCAGCCGTCGACGTAAGGCGGGGAAGTCCGGGCGCGCAGGGCATCGACGAACCGGTGGGTCCACACATGCTGATGGACGTCGACGCTCACGGCTTCCTCCTCCCTCTATTTCCTACTCACATTACATGTTAACGCGCCGTACTGGGTTGTCGCTACCGTGAAGCGTTTCAGTGATACGATTCAGTGAACCGCTTCACCTACGGGCTTGTCAATGGCTCGGCGCCACACGCGTACCGCGGCCTCGGGCGCGCCGGGCGGGCGTGGATCGGCAATCCTGGCGCGAAAACTGCGGTTCTGTCGGTGTCACCGAATAGGCTGGCTGAATGCCTCGCAAGAGAGCCACGATCCGGGAGGTGGCCCAGGCCACGGGCCTGTCACCCGCGGCCGTCTCCTACGCGCTGCGCGGCCTCCAGGTGTCCGAGGAGACCATGGAGCGAGTGCGCGCCGCGGCAGCCGAGCTCGGCTACGAGGCCGACCCCATCGCCAGGGCCCTGGCCAGCGGGCGCACCGGCATGATCGGCCTGCTGTGCGGCTCGCTGGAGGACCTGTGGCAGCAGTCCTTGGCCGTCGGCATCAGCCGGGGTCTGCGGGAGAAAGACCGTTATGCCCTGATCCTCGATGCGGTCGGCGACCCCGCCCGCGAGCGCGCCTTCGCCCAGCGGCTCCGCGACCAGCGCGTTGACGGCCTGATCGTCCAGCCGATCGACCCGGCGGCGGCGTTCTGGGCCGAGCTGTGCGAGTCGCTGCCGGTGGTCGCGATCGGCGACTCGATCGCGGGCACGGCGGGGGAGGTCGTCTTCGACAACCGGCGTGGCGTGACGATGGCCCTGGAGCACCTGCGCGACCTCGGCCACCGCCGCGTCGCGGTCCTCACCCCGACCAGGGCCAGCACGCCCGACCGGCCCGCCGACCTCCACGTCACGGCGGAGGCCGACCGGCTGGGCCTGGACATCGAGGTCACCACCGCCCCTCACGGACTCGCCGGCGCCACCTCGGCCGCCCGCGACCTCCTGACCGCCCGGGGGCCGAGCGCGGTGTTCTGCTTCGCCGACTCGATCGCTTACGGGGTTTACGCGGCGGCTCAGGAGCTGGGGCTGTCCGTTCCCGGTGACGTGTCGGTCATGGGCTATGACGACCACCCGATGTCGGGGCTGCTCACGCCTGGGCTCACTACTGTCGATTGGGACATCGACGGGATCGTCCGGGCGGCGGTGCGGCTCATTTCGGCGGCGACCGACGGCGGCACACGGCGACGCCGGGTCGTCCAGGCGCCCACGCTCAGGGAGCGGGGGTCGGTCGCACGGGTGGTGTGACCGGGGCCTTCAGGATTCGACGCCGTCTCGAATGCGCACCCGCCACGCGCCTTGGGCTCGCCGCACCTGCTGCGTGGCTCCGCCGCGTGCGTCTCGCCGCACCGGCGCTGAAAGGCGGGCAGAGGGGGCGTCATCCGGCACGGTTACCTCCAGCGCGCGCGTTGCGCCGGGGTCCCGTGTGATGTGCCGCCCGGCAACCGCCTCATTATGTCCCGCCCGGTACCGCGTTCGGCCGGGCACGGCCGCCGGACGCCCCACGGCGCCGTCGAAGCAGCCGGCGGCCCCCGAAGACGGGGTCAGGTGGGTGGGTGGAGGGCCAGGGCGTGGCGGGAGGCGGCGAGGTCGGTGGTGAGGGGGCGGTCGGGGGTAGGGCCGTGGAGGGCGCTGGTGGCGGCCGTGCGTTCGCAGGCCAGGACGATCTCCAGGGGTTCCAGGCAGCGCAGTGCGTGGCGGGCGGCCTGGGTGGCGAAGCCCGCGTGGTCCTCCGTGCCCAGGGAGATCACCGCCGTGCCCGTCGTCACCGGGTTGGCGAGGTGGCGGAGGTCGGCCAGGGCGTCTTGTGCCACGTATTCCAGGATCAGCAGCCCCGAGGCGCCCGGGCGGTCGGCGAGGAACGGGTGGCGGCCGGTGTAGGCAGGATCCATGAGGTTGGCCAGACGGGCGGCGCTGAGCTGGGCGGTCTGTACGAGCGCCGTACGCAGCGCGTCGAGTGCCAGGGACACCGGGGCCGAATGGAAGTTGCCGTTGTGCCAGGCCAGGGAGCCGGACATGAGCGGGTTCTCGGTGGCGGCGTTGAGGTCGGTCTCGATGGCGGCGGTCGCTCGGTCGAGGGCGTCCATGGCGGCGCCGTGCACCTGGGCGAAGGCGCGGTACCCGTACGGGTCCTGCACACGGGTCCCGAGCTCCTGGCTGAGCAGGCCGCGCAGGCGTGCGGCCACGGCGGCCTGGCCGGCGTGGGGGCGGGCCGCCTGCACGGCTGCGGCCAGCGGTTCCGCCGAGGCGTGCACGGCGGTGAACGACATCGCGGCGACGTCGATGGCGGCTTCCAGGAGGTGGCGGAGCCGGTGGCAGGCGATGGCCGCGTCGGCGAGCGTGGCGGCACCCGAGCTGATGAACGGCAGCGCGTCCCCGGAGGCGAGCGGGAAGCGGGGCTGGTCGGGAGGGGGTGGTGAGCCTTCGTGGTGCCAGGGGAGTTCGCCCAGCAGGCACAGGGCAGCGGTGGCGAGCGCCGTGAGGTCGCCGGTGCCGATGGCCCCGTACGTCTGGATCGGCGGGGTGAAGCCGCCGTTGATCGCGTCGGCCAGCACCGGGAGCACGCCCGGGTCGATGCCGGAGCCGCCCGCGAGGAACTGGTTGAGGCGGACCACGAGCATGGCCCTGGCGCGGGCGGGCGGGACCAGGGGGCCGGCGCCGCACACATGGCTGCGGAGCAGGTCTAGGCCGCGCTCTTCGACGAGTACGCCCCTGTTGGCGCCCACGCCGGTGCTCCGCCCGTACACAGGACCCTTGAACTCCTGAGCAGTGACCCACGCGGCCCGGGCCCGATCCAGGGAAGCGATCGTGACCCGGGCCCCGCCGTACGCGGCCTCGTGAACCTGCGCGCAGGTCAGGCCGGCGCCGTCGAGCTCCACGTGGGGTTCAGTCGCCGTCGGGAAGGACCAGGCCCAGCAGCCAGCTCACGACGCTGACGATGATCGCGCCCCAGAACGCGGCCGGGTAGAAGTTGTCGACGTGGAAGGGGATGGAGAGCTGCCCGGCGATCCAGCCCGTGAGCAGCAGCATGGCCGCGTTGATCACGAGGAGGAACAGGCCGAGTGTCAGCACGACGATCGCGCACCCCAGTGCCTTGACGATGGGCT
This sequence comes from Nonomuraea sp. CA-141351, assembly GCF_050944675.1. NCBI lineage: Bacteria > Bacillati > Actinomycetota > Actinomycetes > Streptosporangiales > Streptosporangiaceae > Nonomuraea > Nonomuraea sp. CA-141351. The sequence goes on along the minus strand of NZ_CP191982.1, from coordinate 10,656,665 downwards.
TGACGATCGCGTTCACGAGGCCGAAGATCAACGCCACGATCAGCAGCACGCCCCAGTATTTGGCCGAGCTGGCCGGGGCGCTGACCCCGATGCCGGGGACGAGCTGAATGGCCACCCAAAGGGCCACCGCCGCCGCAATGGTTCTGATGATGAATCTCACGCTGGTTGATCCTCCCACTTGAGATCGGCAATTCGATAGTGGCGCAGTCTCTACGATTCCCAGCGATTACTCTGGGTAGTCGCCGGTTATGGTCGGCCCAACCCGGGCAGAGGGCGTCGAGGGGAGGGAGCGAGATGGACGCGAACGGGCTCGAGTCGTTGCCGGCCGACGAGTTGCACGATCGGGCGGTGCGTTATGCCGTACGCCACGGGGACCTGGGGTTTCTCTGGGACCTGCTGAAGGTGATCCCGGCCGCGGAGGCCGCCAGCGGTCATGATTCCGAGACCGCCAACGACCTCAGCAGGGTCTCCGCGTTGCTCAGCGATGCCATCGCCTCCGGCGAGGGGCGGCTGGGCGAGGCGCTGCGCCCGATCTACATAGAGTATTTGCGTAAGCATCCCGATGCCTGATCGTTAGCGAAGGCCAAGGATGCGAAACGATGCCGCTTTGCACGCCACCCTGCGTAGCCACTCGAGTGCGACCGGCTCACGCGAGGGCCGGCGGGCCGCTGAGGGAGGGCGGCCTGCCGCACGCAGGGGTGGTCAGCCGGCCATGCGGGCTTCCGCGCCGCTGTAGTCGGCGAAGCCGGGCGTGCTGATCTCCTGCCCGTCGCGCGCGATGATCATGGTCTGGTACGGCCCCGCCGCCGCCACCTCGGCCGCGAAGCGTCTGGCCAGGATGGGGCCCATGGCGTAGATGGCGGTGGCGTACGCGTCGGCCACACCGAGGTCGGGGCCGATCACGGTGACCGAGCCGAGGCCCTCCTCGACCCTCCCCGTGCGCGGGTTGACCACGGTGGCGCCGCCCGAAGTGGCGATGCCCAGGTCGTGGGCGAAGACGACCTTGCGCACCACGTTCTTGCGCGGGTCGCGGATGCCGACCCGCCAGCGCTTGCCTGGTGCGGCCGAGCCACGCACCCTGATGTCCTCGCCCGCGCTGATGCGGTGGTCGCCCGCGCCGGCATTGACCAGGGCACGGGACAGCCGCTCGAGCGCCCAGCCCTTGATGTAGCCGGACGGGTCGATGACGCCGTTGATGCGGGCCTCGAAATAGCCGTCCGTGGCCTGGCTGAGCTCGTCGCAGCGGTGGAGGACCTCGATGAGCTCGGGGATCTGCCTGATCGTCTGGCCGCGGTTGAGCCGGCCGATCTGGCTGTCCTCCTTGACCGGGCTGAAGGTGTCGTCCACCCACCTCAGCCAGGCGAACGCGTCATCCAGCAGGGGGATCAGTTCGCGTGCCGGGAGAGCGGTGCGGATGTCCACACTGACCGGCATGCCCATGACCATCTCGACACGGGCGCTTCCGGGGAAAGTCGTCACCTTGCCTCCTTGTCCGCAGCCCACCGTTGCAGATGAGGCGTAATGTGGAGCTAAACCTTTTGCCGTGATTTGAAATGAATCTGTGATCTCGGCACAGCAAGGCGTGACAACGCCCCGCGTACGTACCTCTTGAACTGCCGCGGACCGGCCACCACCACATCGCGCTCGGCGATGTCGGGAATCTCGCGGCTCAGGCCCGAGGCGCTCAGGCGCTCCTTGGCCCGTGGGTCGTGCTCCGCCCCCTCGACCAGGATGAGGCCGTGGCGGGCCTCCAGGTCGCGCAGCTCGTCGGTGGCGCGCTCGATCCTGTAGACGGCCACGGTGTCGCTCGCGCCGTCCAGACGAGCTCGAAGGGCGGCCGGGTCGAGGCCGGTGGCGATCAGCAGGGTCGGCCTGGGGGTCCCGGCGACGCGGTGGCTGCGGACCGCCATGACGGCCGCCATCGCGTACAGGATGAGCGAGCCCGCGCGGCTCAGCCCGGTCACGTACGCCGTGGAGCTGAACTCGTGGGCCACCAGCAGCGCGCCGGCCAGGTAGCCGCCGAGCCGCAGCCGCTGCCTGGCCTCCTCGGTGCGCAGGTAGTCGGCGGCCTTGACGGTGACAAAGCCGAGCGCGACCAGCAGCGCCGCCGCGGCATAGGCGGTCGGCCGCCACGGGTAGCCGAAACCCGGTTGGATCGCACCGAACTCGGCCACCGCGACACCGCACCAGAAGAGGACGGGACCTGGGTTCGCTTTCGCCTCGCTAGCCATGGCTTCACGATGCTGAATGAACATTAAAGGTTTCTGAGTAGGGTCTGAAACATGGCTAACGTGCGTGTCGAACGAACTGAGGACGGCGGATTCCGGGCCACGAACGCCCGCGGCGCCGAGGTGCGGATGGGTGGCGGCGACGAGGACGGCGTGTTCACGCCGGTGGAGTTGCTGCTGGCGGCGGTGGGCGGATGCAACATCGTGACAGTCGAGCCGCTCACCGCCAAACGTGGCCACCGCCTGGTGCGCCTGGCGATGACCGTGCAGGCGGAGAAGGTCGAGCCGAGCAAGCTCGGCCCCGTGACCGTCACATATGACGTGGAGCTGCCCTCGGAGGAGGCCGGCGAGGTGTTCCGGGCGGTGGCGGAGCGGGTGCACGAGAAGTACTGCACGGTGAGCAGATCGTTGCAGGAAGGTACAGAGGTTCGGCTGGAGGTTCCAGAGTCGGATTAAACAGATATTCGACCCCGTTATGACGCGACCGTTGCATTCGTCTCGGTAGCGTTGTAGCAGGTCAACAGACCAGTGAACCTTCACCGAAGCGGACGCGGAGGGGGACCGCGGTTCGCTAGTGCGGGACCGCCGGCGTTTTTGGGGGAAGACGCCGGCCTGGACCGCCGCCGATCGGGCCGGGCAGCTTTGGGGGAACTGCCCGGCCCGATCTATGCGTATCCTCCGGTTTCGTGAAAAAGGTTCTGATTGACTGTGACCCCGGTATCGACGACGCGCTCGCCCTGGCCCTGGCGGCCGGATCCCCTTCCCTCGACGTGGTGGGCGTCACCACGGTGGGCGGCAACGTCGACCTCCCCCTGACCACGGCGAACGCGCTGGCACTACGAGAGTTCCTGGAGCTGGGCGACGTCCCGGTGACGCCGGGCAGCGCCGGCGCCCTGCTGCGCGAGACAGTGCGCGCCACCCGCGTGCACGGGACCACGGGCCTGGGCGGCGTGGTCCTGCCCGCACCCCGGCTGGGCCCGTCGGACGGGCACGCGGTCGACTTCATCGTGGACACCCTGAAGTCCGCCCCGGGCGAGATCACGCTGGTGGCCGTGGGGCCGCTGACGAACATCGCCCTCGCCGTACGCCGCGAGCCCCGCGTCGTTGAGTGGGCCCGCGAGCTGGTCATCATGGGCGGCTCTTTCACGCGCGGCAACCACAATCCGGCCGCCGAGTTCAACATGCTCGCCGACCCCGAGGCGGCCGCCATCGTCTTCGGCGCGGGGTGGACGGTGAAGATGCTGGGCCTGGACGTGACGCTGACCGCCGTGGTGACCTCTGACGTACTCGACCGGATGCGTCCCCTCGGAAAGCTGGCCGAACTGCTGGTCCCCGCCGCGCAGTTCTACGGGGTGGTGACGGCCGACGGCGGCCCGGCCATCCACGACGCTTGCGCGGTGGCGTACGTGCTTGATCCCTCCCTGTTCACCTGCGTGCCGGCCGTGGTGAACGTCGAGACGGCCGGGCGATACACGCGGGGGATGACCGTGACGGACTTCAAGGTGAGCTCCCAGGACTCGAACGCGCTGGTGGCTACCTCGATGGACGTGAAGGGGTTCTGGGAGCTGGTTCTGGGGGCGTACGAGGGGTTGGCGGGGCGGCTCGGATGATGTGCGGGCAGTGCTCGGCGGCTGATACAGTTACATCTGTTGCGCCGCTAGCTCAGTTGGTCAGAGCAGCTGACTCTTAATCAGCGGGTCCGGGGTTCGAGTCCCTGGCGGCGCACTGTACGGAAACCCCAGTTCAGCGTGCTGATCTGGGGTTTCTCGGTTCTTGGAGGCTCTTGGGGGCGTGCCGGCCAGGATGGCGCGCATCAACCCCACCTCCGCCGGCGACTGCCCCCGGCCCGCAAGATCACGCCATGTTGGACCGCCGCGACGCCGTACCCGAGGCCGCGCAGCGCCTGGCCGGCAGGACGCGCACCCCCCGTGAAGCCCCACCTGCCCATGACCTGCGCGTATGTAATCATCGGCGGGCGCAACGCCGACGAGACCGGCTCGCAGAGTCCTCCACGAATACTCACATGCCGCTTGAGCTGCACGGACGTGGTTTCCGGCAAGGCGCAAAGCCGGATCGCTGCAGCCCGGTAGGGGGCGTCCTGGAGGGTCAGCCGAAGTCGAGGTCGCGGAGTTCGGCGCGTGCGGAAATCCCGAGTTTGGGAAACGCCCGATATAGATGCGAGCCCACCGTCCGCGGGCTGAGGTGCAGCCGGGCGCCGATCTCGCGGTTGCTCAGCCCTTTGGACGCGAGCCTGGACACCTCCAGTTCCTGCGGGCTGAGCAGGCCCGCGACCGACCGGCTCTGGTGCGGTACGGCGCCGCCGGCCGCGCGGACCTGGACGACCGCGCGCCGTGCCCATGGTGCCGCTCCTAACGCCTCGAACGTCTCGGCTGAGGCCGTCAGTATCGGCTGGGCCTCGGTCCTGCGGTGGTTGCGGCGCAGCCATTCCCCGTAGAGAAGCTGGGTCCGCGCCCGGTCGAAGGGGTGCTGGTCGAGCATGCCGCCCGCCAGCGCGCTCCGGTAGTGCGATTCGGCGTGTGCGTCGTCTGCCAGGATCGCGAGGTAACGGTGCTTGCGGGCCAGGGCGGCGGGCCCGCCGATGCCGCCGGTCTGAGGTTCCATGGCCGCGGTGACCCGCCGGGCCTGTTCCGGATGGCCGGCGCGCACGGCGGCCTCAACGAGGTCCGGGAGCATCGCGAAGGCGACGAAGTCATTGGATCGAGGTGAACCTCGCTCGACCAGGCGCATCAACTCCGTGAATGCCTCCTTTGACGCGTCTTCGCCTAGCGCCAGCAGCCCCAGGGCGCCGGTGGCGGTCGCCGCGGCGACCCGCTCGCGCAGCGGGAGCGCGATCTCCAGCGCCTGCCGGGCGAGCATGCGGCATTTCGCGGCCTCACCGCGCACGGCGGCGAACCGGGCCGACTGGGCGAGGAAGGTGGCTGTCCATCCCCGCTGGCCGGTCTCGTAGCTCAACCGCAGGCCCTCCTCGGCATGCGCGGCTCCCTCGGTCCAGTGTCCGAGCCGGAACTCGATGTCGGCGTGGTAGAACAGCACCTCGGTCAGGAGCGCGGGAGAGCCCGCGGCGCGGACCCGGCGGCCGGTGGCTTCGGCGAGCCGGAGGGCCTGGTGGTCGTCGGGACCCATCCAGCCGATCACGGTCGCCCACATCCACTCCCGCTCACCGCCCCCGCCCCCGGCCTGGGCCATGGCGCCCGGCAGTTCCCACAGTTCGGCCCCGGTGATGACACCCTCATAGCCCTTGAGGAGGCCTTCCGCGGCGCGAAGAGTCGCCGGGGAGCAGTCCAGGTCGGTGATGCGCCTGGTCGCCAGCACCGTCGCCGCCATGTCTCCGGCGTGCAACGCCGATCCCGCCGCAAGGGTGAGGATCCAGGCTGCCTCCTCGGGTTCGGCGGATGCCATGAGCTCGGCGCACCGCATCAGGTGTGAGTAGGCGATCGCGGGGTCTCCGCTGTACAGCTCGATGGTTCCGTTGAGCTGGGCCAGTATCGCGGGGGGCACGGGCTCGGCCATGACCTGGTCGACGAGCGTCCGTGCCAGGCCGGGCCGGCCTGCGTCCAGCGCCACGAAGGCGGCGGTCACCGTCCTGCGGCAGCGGTCGGCGGGCGACTCGCTGAGCCGCGCGGCCTGCTGCAGGACGGAGATCGCCGCGGCCGCGCCACCGCGTCGTCGGGCGGCGTCGGCGCCTTGTTCCAGCGCGGCGGCGATCTTCTCATCCGGTGCGGTCGTGGCCACGGCGAGATGCCAGGTCGCCTGGTCCTCCTCTCCGGAGGCGCTCAGGTATGCGGCGATGGCCAGGTGCGCGGTGCGGCGGCGGTCGAATGAGGCGTCGGCGTAGACGGCGGAACGGATCAGCGGATGCCGGAAGCGGAGCTCGACCCCGGTGAGCTGCACCAGCCCCGACCGCTCGGCCGGGCCCAGAGCGTCGGCCGGCAGACCCAGCCGGGCGGCGGCTCCGAGGACGGTGCCGGCGTTCCCGCTCTCCTCCGCGGCCGCCACCAGCAGCGCCGCTCGGCCGTCCGCGGACAGGACTTCGACCTGGCGCAGGAACGCCGAGCGGACGCGGGCACTCACGGGCAGGGCTCCGGTCATGGCGAGGTCGGGCAGGGCTCGCTCGGGCTCGTCGAGCCGGGCCAACTCGATCAGCGCCAGCGGGTTGCCACCGGTCGCCGCGACGAGGGCATCTCGTTGACGGGCGGGCAGCGTCCAGCCGTACGCGTCGAGCAGTTGCGCGGCGTCCTCGGGGGGTAGTCCGTGCAGCACCAGTTCGCTCAGCCCGGCCGTATTGACCAGCAGCGGTTCAGGGTCGCGCACGGCGAGCAGCATCGCGACGGGCTCGCCGGCCAGCCGGCGAGCGGCGAACAGCAGGGCGGCGGCGGAGGCACGGTCCAGCCACTGCACGTCGTCGACGGTGACCAGCAGCGGGCGGTCCGCCGCCACCGCCGCGAGCAAGGTGAGCACCGCCGCCGAGACCAGGAAGTCCGAGGCTGCCGAGTCGGTTATGCCGAGCGCGCCGCGCAACGCATCGGCCTGGACACCAGGCAGCGCGTCGAGATGATCGAGCACCGGCCGCAGCAGCCCGAGCAGACCGCTGAACGCGTGCTCGACCTCGGATTCCACCCCGGCGCACGCGAGCACCCGCATGGGCTCGGGGACGGCTGCGGTCTCGGCGGCATGGCGTAGCAGCGAACTCTTGCCGATCCCCGCTTCGCCGCGCAGGACCAGCACCCCGCTGCGTCCGCTCCGCGCGTCGGTGAGGAGCCGGGCGATGGCTTCTTGTTCCCCGCGCCGACCATGCATCACGTGTGAGTCCCAGGTCTGCGCCGGGGATCTCCCGGGTGACTGCAGTCGGTTCGACTCTGGCCCAAGACCCGACTCCCCGCGAGGCTAGCGCCAATGGGCGGGTAACGCCCGTCAGCCCCGACGACGATGAGGAGACTTTGGGTGGCCACAATGCTGGGAGGACCGGGCTCGGTGCCCGACGAGCACGGGGCCGCGCCGCCCCCGCAGCCGGCGGCGCGACCACAGCGACGGCGCCAGTTCCGCTGGATCATTCCGCTGTTCATCGTGATGCTCGCTTTCGTGGTGTACTCCCTACCGCCGTATCTCACTTTCGATCCGGCGCAATCGCGAGTCGAGGTGTCCGATTCCCCGCCGTTCTTCTATCCCCTGCTCGTGGCGCACATCATGTTCGGCACGGTCGCCCTGCTGACGGGGTGCTTCCAGGTGTGGCCGTGGTTCCGTCGCTCGTTTCCCCGGGTGCACCGTTGGATGGGGCGAGCGTACTTCTTCCTTGGAGTCTTCCCGGCCGGCATCGCCGTGCTCGGGGTCGCTCCGTTCGGCCACACGGGGTTCGGGGGGAACGCCGGGAACACCATGCTGGGCGTGGTGTGGCTGGTCACCAGTATCGCCGGATGGCGGATGGCGCGGCAGCGGCGCTTCCCCGAGCACCGCAGGTGGATGATCCGCAGCTTCGCGCTGACCACGTCCATCGTCGTGAGCCGTCTGTGGGCCGGGGTCTTGCTCCTCATCCAGCTTCCGCGGCTCGACACCGCCTACGGCGGCGACCAACAGGCGATGATCCAAGCGATCGGAGCCGCCGGTGTATGGCTCAGCTGGGTCGTCAACCTGGTGATCGCGGAATGGTGGCTGGAGTACACGAACCATACCGGCAAGCCCAAGTCCCGCAGGCGCCCGCGGGGAAGCGTCGCGTCCGGCTCAGGACGATGACCACGCTCTGTCATTTCGAACATCACACAATCTCTCCCATGTCCAGCCCGGGTCCTGCCCCTGAGCGCCGTACTCACAATGGGATGTCGGGGCGGCCGACGCCGTGGACGCCCGCGTACAAGCAGAAGCCGCCGCGACGGCCCGCCGGATGGCGGCTCAGGAGCGCTCCATCCGGACGGCGATGCCATCGAGGATCAGCTCCAGTCCAAGGGAGAAGTCCGCGTCGGCGACCGTCTCGCAGGGAGTGTCCGACGGCGGCGGCGCTTGGAACAGTGCCGAGGAGAACAGCTGGGCCGTCTCGGGGAAGCGCTCGGGGTCGACGAGCCGCACCAGCGCGCGGGTGCGGTCGCGCTCGGCGTCGGCCTCTCGTCGGTCTTCGGCCCTGCTCTCGGCGAGTTCGCTGTGCTGCCGCACGGCCTGGACCACGTAGCCGCCGATCAGCGACAGGACGCCGACCTTGTGCGCCCAGTCGAGGCGGGTGCGGGACATGATCGCCAGCGCGACCTCCATCCACGCGATCTGGTTCGGTCCGGAGGGCGGTCCGGAGATGGGCACGCGCGTCAGCCACAGTCGGCGCTGGAGCACCGCGCGCTGCGCGAAGGCCCACCTGCGCAATCCCTCGCGCCAGTCGCCGGAATCGGTGTCGGTGTCCGGCGGCATGCCCAGGGCGTAGTCGGTCATGAGCGTGAGCAGTTCGTCCTTGGATCCGACGTGCCTGTAGAGCGACATCCCTGTGAAGCCGAGGCTCTTGGCGACCTTGGGTAGTGTCACGCCGCCGAGCCCGTCGCGGTCGGCGATCTCCACCGCCGCGGCGACGACCAGGTCGATGTCGAGGGCCGCGGGCCGCCCGAGACGCGAGGACTCTGTCATCCTCCACAGCCGGCGCAGCGGGGCCGGAACGAAGTCCTCGCTCGTCATGGCTCCCTCGTTCGCTCCAGGAAATCAGTCCCATCATGCCAGGGTCCTGATTAGTATATCTATGATACTTTCTATCAAAAACTAAGTCTGAGTCTCGGGGAGAGGCGCGAACATGAGCATTCCCACCGCACCACGGACATCGATGGGGCCGGTGCGGCGCGCCGAACGCGCCCTCGCACCGACCTGGCCCGGGGAGCGATGTTGCTGATCATCGCGCTGGTCAACGTCGCCGGAGTCGTCTGCTCCATGGCGGCAGCGGCATGTTCGCCTGCCCAGGGTGCGTGGCCGTCTTCGGCTTGATCGTCATGCGGATCACCCGGCCCGGCCCTGTCGCCGGCGCGCTCTCGGCCCTGGGCCGGCGTTCCCTGTCGGGATACCTGCTCCAGTCCGTGGCCTGGCTCGTCCTCTTGGCGCCGTTCACGCTCGACCTCGGCGATCGTTTCGGCAGCCCCACGGCGACCGGGCTGATCATCGCGGTGGCCGTCTGGCTCGCGACCGTCCTGATCGCCCGCCTTCTCGACAAGCGCCAGCACGCCGGTCCCGCCGAGATCGTCCTGCGCCGCCTGACCTACGGGCCTCGGGCGTAGTCACCGAGGCGGCTTCTTCACCCTCTGCTCCTGGGACGGCGAACCCGCTGGCACGGGGCGGAGCCGAGACCATCACCGGGCCACTGTGAGCGCGTCAGAGAGCCGCAGGAAACTCGAATATCAAACGTCCTAATATACGGTTCAGCCGCTTCTGGGACGCGTGTCACGCAAGCTCGCAAGTGAGGACTGAATGAATATTTGTGCCATCGACTACGTGCTCCTGTCCGGAATCGAACTTGAAAGCACGTGTGAATTCGAACTCCTGCTGCTCGATGAGGCTTCGGTAAGTGAGGAATCCGACAGGGCTCCCACCCTCGGAATGGGGCTGGCTGAACGTCGCTCGCACCGTGAAAGCTGAGCGGTGTTCCAGAAAAGATCCAAGGGGATCCCCCCGCGTGGGACGTGGCTCCTCACCTTCTTCTTCCTGAGTAGCGTCGCCGAGACCTTGCAAGCAGTTGCCATCTTGTGGGCGTCCTACGAACTCACGCACAACGCGACAGTTACCGGCATGGTCAACGCCGCGGCGTACGTGCCCGGCATCGTCCTGGGGCTGGTGCTGCGAAAGCGGGTTGATGCCGGACACGCATCGCGCTTGCTGTCCCTCACCAATGGGGCTCTGGTCGTGGGATCGTCAGCGCTGGCCCTCGTGTGGGTGGCCAGTTCGTCGCCTGACCTCATCTTGGTGGCCTTTGCCGTCGCTCAATGTGCTCTGAGCTTGGTGAAGGCCCTGAACAAGGCCTATGTGGGCCGGGTGATCCGTCAGCAGTTCCCCTCTCCGCGCGGCATCCGGCTCCGCGAGCAGACGACTTCGGTGGCGCTCATCGGTGGCCTGATGGGTGGGGGCGCCGCTGGTCTGGTCATGGACGCCGGTGTGGCTGGCTGGTGCTTTGGTGTCGCGGCGCTGCTGTACCTGCTGAGTCTCGTGGCTGCGTGGCGTGTCGGTGCCCGGCAGGTGACAACCTGGGAGGTGGATTCGGCCGCCGTGGATCCAGCGGCACCTGAGAGCCGGCCTTCTGCCACGGAGACCGTCAGGACGCCCGTGCCGCAGGAGCCCTCCGATGTCAGAGGCCGGCTGAGACTGATCCTGCTGTATTCAGTGCCCAGCAGCGGTTCCTTGCCGTTCATCTCGACCCTTACCGTGCCCTTGGCGCAGGCGGTGGCTCCCGGTTCGAGCACGCTTTACTCCGTCCTCACGGTGGCCGGGACATGTGGTGGTTTCCTCGCCGGTGCCGCACTGTCGAGCGGCCGCCTGTCGTCGGCCACCTACCTGAACGGCGCCCTGGTTGGGGGAGGTGTGCTGGCCGCGTGCATCGCCGCGACACTATGGCCACCGGCCGTTGTGTTGATCATGTTGGTTCTCAGCATGGTGATGACCGGCCATGTGATGGCGATGCAGGTCCTGACCAACCAAGCGCCCGCCGAGGATCAGGTGGGCCGCTTCACCGTTGTGCGCAACGCCGTCGCGGGCTCGGCCAAGGCGGGCTTCTCGCTGATGGCGGGTTGGCTGGCGGAAACAGCGGGTCTCACCACGGCGTGGCTCTTCCTGGCAGCGGTGCTCGGCGTGTTCGGGGTCATGTGGTGGACCGTGCGGCAGCGCACCGCGATCCTACGGTTGATCAGCATCACCTAGTGCCTAGCCGCGTTCTTCGCATTTAGGTGGATGCTGCGCTGGCTGGTCTGGTGGATCACAAAGCGAGTCGGCGTGGCCGGGTGGGATCGACGTTCAGCAGTTGCAGCAAGCTGTGTTGGAGCCGGTCGGAGATCAGGACCTGCGGCGGGCTGGTGGCGGTGGCGGGAATGAGCCGGATGCGTTCCAGAACCGCCGGCAGCCAGCCAGGTAGTGTTCGCGGGGGCGAGTCATCTCCACGATCGGCCGTGCGTCGGCATCCTGCCAACGCCGTCGCGTGTCCTCGGCGTACCGGAGCGCATAGCGATAGCATCGCGGGCCATGATCGCCTCGTGCGGTCAAAGCAGGGTCTCACGCGGTGCTGGCGGGCTCGGGACCTTGCTCAGGGAAGAGGGCCGCCGCATCACCAGACGGCGGCCGTTCTCGTCGCGCTCATCGGCGAAGGCGGCGATGTAGGCATCCAGCTCGGCCTGCAACGCAGTGTCAGCATCCTGCGAGCACCATCACGGACGATGTGATCGATCAGCGAGGAAGACTTGACGCAAGATCGCTGTAGGGGCCGTATGCCTGCGCAACCCGTGACGGGTGGGCCAAGATGGCCCGTATGGCGACTATGCCCGAGAACCATGTCAAGATCGCACATTCGTCCGAATCCAACGCCTACGACATGATCGCCGAGGGGTACACGGCCGAGAACGAGACCAGCCTCCTGAACGCGTACTACGAGCGTCCCGCGATGCTGGAGCTCGCCGGGAACGTGACCGGCCGGCGTATCCTTGACGCCGGCTGCGGCTCAGGCCCCCTGTTCGCCGAGCTGCGCGATCGAGGCGCCATCATGACCGGCATCGACGCGAGCGCCGGGATGCTGGAGATGGCCCGACGGAGGCTGGGCGCCGACGCGGATCTGCGGGTCGCCGACCTGGCCGACCCGCTGCCCTTCCCCGACGACACCTTCGACGACGTCATGGCGTCGCTGGTGCTGCACTACCTGGAAGACTGGGCACCGACACTGGCCGAGCTTCGACGCGTGCTGAGGCCTGGCGGCCGGCTCCTCGTCTCGGTCGAGCATCCTTTCTCCATCACCCTCTGGCAGCACATGGCCGGGAAAAAGCCCAAGTACTTCGAGACCCGTATCCGGATCGATGAATGGACCATGGGTGGGCAGACCGCCCAGATGAGCTTCTGGGACCGGCCGCTGCACGCGATGACCGAGGCCTTCACCGCGGCTGGCTTTCGCATCAGCGTCATCAGCGAACCGCCGTTTGTGCCGGAAGCCCGCGAACTGTTCCCCGAGGAGTTCCGCCAGATCACCGGCACGAGGTTCCTGAGCTTCCTGTTCTTCGTTCTAGAAGCCGGCTAACGGCGCCTCGCCACGATCGGCTGTGGTGACTCAGCGTTTCAGCGGGGGATCCCGCCAGCTTCAATTGAGACGGAACAGCCAGTGGGGTGGTTTGTGTCCATAGAGCATCCTGTTGCGGTGATAGAAAGCGCTCCGACTACACACGTGCGTGTGGTGTTCGAGCTTGAGCAGGATGACGATGGCTGGCCCCCAGCCGGTTCTGAGCGTCTGTGGGCTGTTTCCGTTGCTCCAGGTCGGGCGAGCGTCCAGGGTTGCGACGGCGCCAAGCCCGCACTGGAACGCCTGCGCGACTGGTACGAGAGGATCTCGCTGATCTGGGCCGACAGCGTCTACGCGGGTCCGGGGTTCGAGTCCCTGGCGGCGCACAGTAAAAACCCCAGTTCGGTATTTCTGAGCTGGGGTTTTCTTCGTTGGGCCCCTCCGGCGTACATAGGGCCCCGGGCGTTCTCGCCCTGACCCATCCGAGAACCAGGACGGACAGCAGCCCGAGTAGCGGCGCGCTTTGAGGTCGTTTCCCGGACGTAGGCTCACCGTTGTGCCCGAGCCGATCATGCGCCCCACTGCCACCTTGCCTGGTTCACGCCCGGCGGTCGACTTGAGCCGGGCGAGACACCGGAGACCGCTGCGGCCAGGGAACTGCGCGAAGAGATCGGTTATCACCTGGAGCCCGGCGATCTCGGCCCGGTGGTCGCGCTCAACACCGGGGTCTGGTCCCGTGGCGACGGGCTCCTGATCAGGTCGGAGCACCACTTCTTCTTCCACCGCGTGCCCACCCTGAAGGTCGACATCTCGGGCATGGAGGAGTTCGAACGGTCCCGGCTCGACTGCTTCCACTGGTGGACCCTGGACGAGCTGCGCGCCACCACTGAACTGGTCCTCCCCGCCGACCTTCCGCGTCTGCTGGAACGCCTGCTCGCCGGGGACGTTCCGACGGATCCGGTCCTGCTGGCCTGGGACCGCTGAGCGATCCCCGGGCACTTTCTGGGCAACCCGATCGGAAGGGGATGTCCCCGATCGCACGGGCGCACAGGACGCCGACCTGTTCCTCCTCCATCGAGCCATAGGCGGTGTGCATATGTCACATGTGTAAAAAGCATTATGCTTGCACCATGGATGCCACCTTGCAGGTCAGAGGGCTGGATGCGGAAGTGGTCGCCGAGCTGAAAGCGCGGGCCGCGCGTAAGCGCATGTCACTGTCCGCGTATGTGGCCGACATCCTTACCGAGGTCGCCGCCACCCCGGCCCCGGACACGATCAGAGAACGGCTGGAGGCGCTCCGGTCGCTCGGCGGCGGGGCGAGTCACGACGACGTCGTAACCGAGATACGGAAGATCCGCGAGTCGTGATCGTCATCGACAGTTCGGCGCTCGTCGAGGCCCTGGCCGGTGACGCTCCCGCGGACGAGCTGCTCGCACGCGTCGCCGAGAACCGGCTCCACATCCCATACCTGCTCGACTACGAGTTCCGCAACGCCATGCGCGGCCTGCTCCTCGGCGGGAAGATCAGCGAGGCCCGCGCCGAGGGAGCCCGGATCGTCAAGGCGGGCCTGCCCTTCACCCGCCACGCTGACGACGTGACCGCCGACCGCGCCTGGGACCTGCGAGCCAACTTCAACGGTTACGACGCCACCTACGTCGCTCTGGCCGAAGCGCTGGACTGCACCCTGGTCACCACGGATGAGAAGATCTACAAGGTGGCCCGCAAGTACATCAACGTCGATCTCTGCTGATCTCTCGATCGATCGATGCCGGACTATCGCCTTACAATTCAAGAGCTCGGGCGCAGCAGGCCGGTCTCGTAGGCGGCGGCGACGGCGGCGGCACGATCGTTCACCTCGAGCTTGGCGAAGATGTGCAGCAGGTGCGTCTTCACGGTGGCCTCGGTGATGAACAGCTTCTTGGCGACCTCGCGATTCGTGGCGCCCCGGGAAATGAGCGAGAGCACCTCGAGCTCGCGGGGGCTGAGCGACTGCTGCTGCGGCGCGCGTATCTTCTGGGTCAGCACGCCCGCCACGGAGGGGGACAGCACGGTCTCGCCGCGGGCCGCGGCCTGGACGGCGCGGCGCAGCTCGGCGCGCGGGGTGTCCTTGAGCAGATAGCCGGTCGCGCCCTCCTCGATGGCGGGCAGCACGTCGACGTCGTTGTCGTACGTGGTCAGGACCAGCACGCGGACGCCGGGGGACTGCTCGCGGAGGCGGCGGATGAGCTCGGCGCCGTTCATCCTGGGCATGCGCAGGTCGGTGAGCACGACGTCGGGGCTGGTGCGGTCGACCACGGCGAGTGCCTCGAGGCCGTCGCCCGCCTCTCCGACCACCTCGAACGCGTCGTCGGTGAAGATCCCGCGCAGCCCGTCGCGTACGACTGGATGATCGTCCACGATGATCAGTCGAATCGGCATGGCTCACTCCGCCGGGATGGCGGGGACGGTGGCGGAGATGCCGGTGCCCTCGCCGGGGACCGACTCGATCTGGAAGTCGCCGGCCAGCCTGGTCACACGCTGGCGCATCGAGATCAGGCCGAAGCCGCTCGCCTCCCCGGACGGGGTGAAACCGGCCCCGTCGTCACGTACGTCCAGCACCACGACATCTTCCATGTACGACAGGGTGAGGGCAACCCGTCCGGCCGAGGCGTGCTTGGCGACATTGGCCAGCGCCTCCTGCGCCACCCGCAGCAGGGTGGCCTCCACCTCCGGGTGCAGCGGCCGGGCGTCGCCGGTGACCGACAGCGGGGCCGGTACGCCGGTGGCCCGCGTCCACTTGTCGGCGACGTCCTGGACGGCGGCGGGCAGCTGCGACCCGGCCAGCGGCGCCGGGCGCAGGGCCCGCACCGAACGACGGGCCTCCTTCAGGCTGTCCCTGGCCAGAGTGCGTACCGTGTCGAGGCGGGCCCGAGCGGCGGCCACGTCGTCGAGTTCCTCTTCCGCGGCCTCGATCTGGGTCACGATGGCTGTCAGCCCCTGGGCGATCGTGTCGTGGATCTCCCGGGCCATGCGCTGCCGCTCATCCAGCACCCCGGCCGCGCGGGACTGGGTCAGCAGCTGGGCCTGCAGATTCGCGTTCTCCTCCGCGAGCGCGGCCAGCTTGGCGCCGGTCTCCTGGAGCTGCGCGATCATCACTCTGCGGCTCTCGTTCTGGTTGGAGATGGTCTGTACGACGAAGCCGATGGCGGAGGCGACCAGCACGGCCACCAGGAACGAGTAGAGCAGCTGCCCGGGAGACCGCACGGGCTCGGACCGCATGGAGACCAGCACGCCGGCGGTCGCCATCACCCCGGCGTAGGCCCACCACCGGGGCAGCACCGCGAAGGACTGGATGAAGGCCGCCGGCCCGGCCACCGTGAACAGCGAGTCGATGCTGACCAGCGCCCCGATGGCGGCAAGCAGGACCACTAAGTAGAAGACCGCCACCACCGGCTTCCTGACCAACCCGGTGGCGACCATGCCCCAGTGCCAGCCCACGGCGAACAGGGTCAGCACGAGCGTGTCGAGCCGCCAGTGCTGCAGCAGCGAGGCGCCGGCCGGGAGCAGGATGAACAGGTACGGAAGCACGGGCCAGACCCGGTCCCAGCGACTGGGACCGGGTCCGTTGCTCACCAACGGAACGCCTTCACGGCGACGCCGCCGGCGACGAGGCAGATCGCGATCATGATGATCAGCGACATGGGCGACAACGCGTGACCCTCCCAGCCGTCGCGGATCGCCTGAACGGCGGGGGCCATGGGGGTCAGGTCGCCGATGGCTCGCATCCCGCCGCCCATGGTCTCGCGGGGGATCACGGCGCCGGAGGTGAACACCATCGGGAAGAACAGGCTCAGCCCGATCACGGTCGCGGTGCGGCCGGAGGGGACGACGGCCCCGAGCAGCAGTCCGATGCCGCTGAGGCTCAGCGCGGCCAGGATCCAGGCCACGACCACCGCGCTCACGTCGGCGGGAGCCGTCAGATCGTAGGCGACGATGCCGATGACGATCAGCAACGCAGTGCCGAGCACGGCCAGCAGCATGTGAGCGGCCAACTGGGCGCCGAACAACATGCCGGGCGAGGCGGGAGTGGCGCGCATCCGCTTGAGCACCCGGCGTTCGCGGTATTGCGCCAGGGTGGCCGGCAGGACGACCAGCGCGGCCAGGCCGATGACGAAGACGCTCAGCATGGGCACCGTGGCGTCCACCGCCGGCAGCCCGCCGGGCAGGGGCTTGCCGCTGCGTAACTTGACCCAGAGCATGATCGCCGGGAAGGCCAGCGCGAAGAACGCCGACATCGGATCCCGCATGATGAGCTTGAGCTCGACCCCGATGACCTGTGTGATGCCTCTCATGCCGCCTGCCCTCCAGTCAGCGCGAAGTACGCGTTCTCCAGCGAATCGGTGCGGGCCTGGGCGATCAGCTCGCCCGGGGTGCCCTGAGTGATGACGCGGCCGTGATCGATGATCGCCATACGGTCGCACAGCGTCTGGGCCTCGTCCATGAAGTGGGTGACCAGCACGACGGTCACCCCGCGGTCGCGGATGTCGCGGATCAGGCCCCACGTGGTGCGGCGGGCGGAGGGGTCGAGGCCGGTGGTGAGCTCGTCGAGGAAGACGACCTCGGGGTCTCCGACCAGGGCCAGCGCGATGAACAGGCGCTGCTTCCAGCCGCCCGACAGGCTCGAGAAGCTGGAGCGCCGCCGGTCCGCCAGCCCCCACTCCTCCATCAGCGCCCGCCAGTCGGCGGGCTCGTCGTAGAAGGAGGCGTACAGCTTCAGCGCCTCGCCGACCTTGATCGCGTCCGGCAGGGCCGCCTCCTGCAGCTGGACGCCGATGCGCGGGAGCAGCCGGCGCCGGTCGGTCCGCGGGTCCAGGCCCAGCACGCGCAGGACGCCGCCGTCGCGGTCCCGCAGGCCCGACGCGCACTCCACGGTGGTGGTCTTGCCCGCGCCGTTGGGGCCGGCGATGCCGAAGATCTCGCCCCGCTCCACCTCGAGGGAGACGCCGTCCAGGACCTTGTCGCCTCGGTAGCTCTTGGTCATGCCGTCGATTTCGATGACTGTCATGTATTGAGAGTCGTCGGCGGCCGAGGCTTTCAACATCCTCCGAACGGTTGATGGGGGATCAACCGTAGTGGCCCTCCACCGGCACGCGGGTACGCCCCTGGCGCGGGCGGTCACGACTCCTGGAGGCGGCGGATCATGGCCTGCTTGGCCGCCGCGAACTCCTCGTCGGTCAGCACGCCCGACCGGTGCAGCTCCCCGAGCTCCGCCAGGCGGCGCAGCACCGCGTCGTGCACGTCGTCGGAGACGGGCGGCGGCGGCGGGGGCGGCGGCAGCTCGGACGCCCGCGGCAGGCGGGCCACCACCGCGGCGGCGACCAGGGCCGTGGCGCCGCCGTACCGCTGGATGCCCCACGACACGCAGCGGAGGTCCTTCTGCGGCGACAGCGCGGGCCCGTCGGCCTTGAGACGGAAGCGGAGCGTGCCGTATCCCATGCCCGACTGCGGCTTCCACTCCACCCCGGCCACGTCCGACAGCGGGAACTCCTGCGGCCCCGCCTTCTCCTTCTCCGAGCTCGCGAACCCGGTCCACTCCAGGCGCACCCGCTCCCCGTCGAAGAGCGCCGTGCCGTCTCCCGCCGTGGCCGATATGGGCACGGAGGGCCCGGGCAGGAGGTAGTCCTCGCAGGCGGCGGTGGGCGTCTGGTAGACGAGCAGGGTGTCGCGGACCTCGTCGGCGAAGTATTCGGCCGCGCCCGCGCGGCTCTTCGGGACGGCCAGCCGGTACGGGTCGGCAGGCGGCCCGAGCAGCCCCGCCACCGCGTCCGACAGCGGGTCGGCCCCCTTGCGCAGCCGCAGCCGCACGTGACCACCCTTGCGTGACGGCTCGAACGTCACGCTCGCGACCGCCTCGAGCGGGACTATCAGCTCGCCCAGCGTCCTGCGCAGCTCGTGCACGTCCTTGTCGCTGCCGGGGACGATGCGCAGGAACTCGCCGTTGAACGTCCACGAGCCGTCTGCGACGGCGATCTCGGCCATATTCTCAGTGTCCCTGATCAGCCACGGGTCCCGTGCCGGAGGAGGGCCGCTCCAGGGGCCTGACCTTTACCTTTGGGCTCGCAGGAGAGATCCTCGAAGGTAGGGAGGTGGTCCTCCATGGATTACAAGCAGTGGAATGTACAGATCTGGATCAGTGAAGACGACAACGACGCCGTGACCACGGCCACGGCAGTGTTGTTCACGGCTGACGGCAAGCGGCACGAGAGCGTGGCCCACGCCCGGCGCAATCCCAGCGACCGGCCGGTACCCGGGATCGGGGACGAGCTGGCCGTCGGGCGGGCGCTGTCGGAGCTGGCCTCGAAGTTGATCGAGGACGGTGCCGAGGACGTGGCCCAGCTGGCCGGTACGGCATAGCTCAGAGCAGCCCGGCGGCAGCCAGGAGCTTGCCGATCCGGCCGACCTCGTCGTCGTTCAGTGGAATCTGCGGGAGCGCGGTGATCGGGCAGTCGATGACGCCGCGGAGGTGAAGTGCGGCCTTGAAAGCGCCGAGGCCGGACGAGCTGCCGCCCATGCGCGTGCCACCGACGCGGACTATCTCGAACAGCCTGACCAGGCGCTCCTGCTCCATCCTGGCCGCCTCCCAGTCACCGCGGACGGCGCAGCGGTACAGCTCCACGTACCCCTGCGGGTCCACGTTCCCCAGCCCGGGCACCACGCCGTCGGCGCCCATCCACAGGGCCGAGTCCACGGTCACCTCGGACCCGGTGAGCACGCTGAACGGCGCCTCGCGACCCATGATGACCTGGCGCAACCCGCCGTCGTCGCCGCTGGAGTCCTTCACCCCGGCCAGCGCCCCCTCGGCCGCCAGCTCGAGCAGCAGGTCGGCGCTCAGCTTGGTGTGTACGGAAACCGGCAGGTCATAGGCGTAGACCGGCAGCCCGCCGCGGGCGGCGACGGTGCGGAAATGGGTGCGGATCTCCTCCGGATGCGTACGCGTGTAGAACGGCGCGGTCGCCACCACCCCCGACGCCCCGGCCTCGACCGCGACCCGCACGTGCTTCAGCACGCGCGGCGTCGTCATGTCGATCACCCCGGCCAGCACCGGCACCTGCCCGCCCACGTGGCCGACCACGGTGTCCAGCACCACCCGCCGCTGCGCGTCCGTCAGGTACGCCACCTCCGACGACGACCCCAGCACGAACAGCGCGTCGACACCGCCGTCCAGCAGGTGGTCGACCAGCCGGGCGAGCGAACCGGCGTCCACCTCGTAGTCGGGGGTCAAAGGGGTGCAAACCGGGGGGATGACGCCCGTCAAACTCATACGCGCTCCTGGATCAGCTCTACATCGGTCGCTCCCGCCGCCACCGGATGGTGGCAATGGAAGAGGTGGTCGTCTTCGGCCTGTGCCGCGGGCCAATCCGCGGCACACAGGTCGTCTGCCCGCCAGCACCGGGTGCGGAACGGGCAACCGCTCGGCGGCCTGGTGGCCGAGGGCACGGCGCCCACGAGCGGGATCGGGTTGATGGGCGAGATCAGCCCCGGGGTCGCGGAGAACAGCGCCCGCGTGTACGGGTGGCGGGCGCCCAGAGGCATGGCCTGTGCGGGTGCCTGCTCGACGATCCTGCCCAGGTACATGGTGACGACGCGGTCGCTCATCCTGCGGACGGTCTGGATGTCGTGCGAGACGAACACCAGCGCGAGCCCGAGCCTTTCCTTGAGGTCGAGCAGCAGGTTGAGTATCTGGGCGCGAACCGACACGTCCAGCGCGCTGGTGGGCTCGTCGGCCACGATCAGCTCGGGCTCGAGCGCGAGCGCCCTGGCCACGGCCACGCGCTGGCGCTGCCCGCCGGAGAGCTGGCTCGGCAGCGCGTCGGCGGCGCTCGCGGGCAGGCCCACAAGATCGAGCAGCTCGCGTACGCGGGCGTCGCGCTCGGCCGGGGTGCCGCGGCGGTGCACGTTGAGCGGATCACGCAGGATCAGCCTGACGGGCAGGCGGCGGTTGAGCGCCGTGGACGGGTCCTGGAAGACCATCCCGATGCTCGACCCGATCAGGCCGCGCCGCTCGGCCTCCTTCAGCGACCACAGGTCCTTGCCGTGGAACGTCACGGTGCCCTGGGTCGGTCGCTGCAGGCCGACCAGCACCTTGGCCAGCGTGGACTTGCCGCACCCCGACTCGCCCACGACCCCGACGGTCTCGCCGGGGCTCACCGTGAGATCCGCCGCGGTCAGCGCATAGACGCGGTCGCGGGAGAGCAGGCCGCCCGAGCGGGCCTTGTGCACGACGTGCACGTCCTTGAGCTCAAGCACTCTGCTCACTCCTCACGAGGGACACCGCGGGATGGTGGCAGGCCGCCGCATGTGTCGCGTCCCCCTCCAGCGCCGGGGTCTCGGTACGGCACACATCCGTGGCCGTCGGGCACCGGTCGGCGAACCGGCAGCCGGGCGGGAAGTCCGCCGGGGCAGGCACCACGCCGCGGATCTGGGTGAGCCGCTCGGCTCCCGACTCCAGTGACAGCACCGAGCCCAGCAGGCCGCGGGCGTAGTGGTGGGCGGGCGCGCCGACGAGGGTCGCCGTGGCGCCGGTCTCGACGATCTGGCCGCCGTACATGACGACCACGCGGTCGGTGACGTCGGCGACCAGCGCGAGGTCGTGCGAGACGAGGATCAGCGCGAACCCCAGCTCCTCGCGCAGCTTCAGCAGCAGCTCGATGACCTGCGCCTGGACGGTCACGTCGAGCGCCGTGGTGGGCTCGTCGGCCACGATCAGCTTCGGCTCGCGCGACAGTGCCATCGCGATCAGCACCCGTTGCCGCTGCCCGCCGGACAGCTCGTGCGGGTAGGAGGACAGCGTGCGGCGGGCGTCGAGGCCGACGAGTTCGAGCAGCTCGGCGGGGGTGCGCCGGCCGCCGCGGCGGGTGAGCTGCTTGAGCTGGGCCTTGATGGTCATGGCCGGGTTCAGCGAGGAGAGCGCGTCCTGGTAGATCATCGCCATCTCGTGGCCGAGCAGGCGGCGGCGGCCGCGGCGCGACTCCGAGAGCAGCTCTCGCTGGTCGAAGCGGACGTGGCCGCTGACCCGGGCGTCGCGGGGCTGCAGGCCCATGATGGTCAGCGCGGTCAGCGACTTGCCGCAGCCGGACTCGCCCACCAGGCCGAGCACCTCACCCGCACGCACCTCGAAGCCGATGCCGTCCACGATGTCGACGCCGTCGGCGAACCCGATCCGCAGCCGCTCCACCGAGAGGACCGGCGGCCCCTGCGGGAGCGGGCGCGCGCGCTCGGCCAGCCTGCGGGCAGCCTCGGCCAGCCCCGGCAGCTCGACGACCTCGCCGGACCCGGGCCTGGCCTGTTCGAATGCGTCCTCCTTCTTGGTGACGGTCTTGCGGGCGGCGGGCGCGGCCCAGGCGTCCGAGATGCCCTCCGAGAGGATGTTGAGCGCGAGCACCGTGAGCAGGATCATCAGGCCGGGGAAGACCGTGGCCCACCAGCCGCCGAGCAGCACCATGTTCTTGCCGTCGGCGATGACGCTGCCCCAGGAGGGGTTCGGCGGGCGCACACCGGCGCCGATGAACGACAGCGACGCCTCGAACACGATCGCGTCGGCCACCATCACCGTGCAGAACACCAGCACCGGCGCCGCGCAGTTGATCGCGACGTGCTTGACGACGATGTACGGCGTGCGGGCGCCGATGATCCGCTCGGCCGCCACGTAGTCCTCGCCGTACTGGGCGATCACGTTGGCCCGCACGACTCTGGCCACGGACGGCATGTAGAGGAAGGCCATGGCCATGACCAGCACCGGGATGCTGCCGCCGAACACCGCCACCAGCACGGCAGCCAGCGCGATGCCGGGGAAGGCCATGATGACGTCGAGCAGTCGCATGATGGTCTCGTCCACGGCCCTGCGCGAGGTGGCCGCGACCGCGCCGACGACCGCCCCGGCCACCAGGGCGAGCCCGGTCGCGCCGAGGCCGATGATCAGCGACCAGCGGGACCCGTACAGGAGCCTGGACAGGATGTCGCGGTTGGCGCTGTCGAGGCCCATCCAGTGCGCGGCCGACGGGCCGCCGCCCGCTGCCTCCTGGAAGTACGGCGAGTGCGGCGCGATCCACGGCGCCAGCAGCGCGGCCAGCACGACCACGGCCACGATGCCGACAGCGACCCATGACAGGGGCTTCAGCCTGCGGAGGGCCACTCCGGGGCGGGAAAGCCGTTCCGTCAGTCCACGTCTCATGTGGCGCTCCTGAGGCGGGGGTTGACCAGCAGGTACAGGATGTCCACGACCAGGTTGACGACCATGAAGCCGACCGCGATGGTCAGCACCACGCCCTGGACGACGGCCGGGTCGCCGTCGCGCACGGCGTTGATCATGAGCTGGCCCATGCCGGGCAGGCCGTAGATGGTCTCGATGACCACGGTGCCGCCGATCAGGTAGCCGATGCGCAGGCCGAGCACGGTGAGCGGGGTGATCAGGGCGTTGCGTAGCACGTTCCTGCCGACGACCACGATCGGCGGCAGGCCGCTGCCGATCGCGGTACGCACGTAGTCGCGGTCCAGCTCCTCCACCATCGACGTGCGGATGATGCGGGTGAGCTGGGCGGCGATCGGCAGCGACAGCGACAGGGCGGGCAGCGTCATCGACTGCAGCCAGCCGACCGTGGAGTCGGCCGGGTTGATGTAGCCGCCGGTCGGGAAGAGGCCCTCGCCGACGGCCAGGTACTGGATCATCAGCAGCGCCAGCCAGAACGACGGCGCAGCCACCCCGATCAGCGAAACCACGCGGATCACCTGGTCCGGCCAGCGGTCGCGGAACAACGCCCCGGTGACGCCGAACACCAGCGACAGCACCACGGCGACGGCCAGGCCCAGGAACGTGAGCTGCAACGTCAGCGGCAGCGCGGTCGTGACGGACTCCAGCACCGGCTTCTTGGTGAGCACGCTGGTGCCCATGTCTCCCTGGGCCAGGTCCCCGACGAAGCGGACGTAACGCAGGGGCAGCGGGTCCAGCAGGCCGTTCTCGACCTGGAACTGGTGGATCTGCTCGGGGGTCGGGTTCGCGCCCTGGAAGTACGCGTACTCCGGCTTGCTGTTGGAGAAGCGCATCACGATGAAGACGAACGCGACCACGCCGAGCAGCAGCGGGATCAGCATGAGGAGCCGCCGCAGCAGCATCCTGGCGACGAGCGTCATGTCCTCTTGGCCTGCAGCAGGTTGATGCCCGGGTAGGGCTGGGCGCGGATGCCCGAGAGCTTCTTCGGGTCCCAGGCGGTCATCAGCTCGTTGTGGACGACCGGGTAGAGGATCGCCTGCTCGGCCACGAAGTCCAGATATTTGTGGATAAGTTCGGTCCGCTTGGCCTTGTCGGTTTCCTTGCTGGCCTCGTCCATCATCGCGAACAACTTCTTGGCGTCCGCGCTGCCGTCCCAGTGGCTGTACTTCATCCACAGGCCGCCGGGCACGTAGTTGTAGTGCAGGATGAGGTCGGCGTCCATGCCGAACTGGTTGGGGTTCGAGGCGGCGGCCACCGCCTGGTAGTCCTGGAACTGGTCCATCTTGGCGAACAGCGCGGCCGTGTCCTGCGGCTCCAGCGTGGTCTTGATGCCGACGGCCTCCCAGGAGGAGGCGATGGTGGGCAGGCAGTCCGCGATCCAGCTCACGTTCACGGCCATGAGGTTGATCGTGAGGTTCTTCACCCCGGCCTCGGCCAGCAGCGCCTTGGCCTTCTCCGGGTCGTAGTCGTAGACGACCGAGGCCCGCTTGTAGTCGGGGTTGCCCTCGTTGAGGAAGGAGCTGGAGGCCGTGCCGTGGCCCTTGAGCGCCACGTCGATCATCTTCTGCTTGTCGATCGCGTAGTGCAGGGCCTGGCGGACGCGTACGTCGTCGAACGGCTTGGCGCCCGTGTTGAACATCAGGAACATGTGGTTCATGCCCTTGCCGCCCTCGACCGTCAGGCCCTGCTGCTTGAGCTGGTCGACGTTGGCGTACGGGATGTTGTCGGCGATCTGCGCCTCGGCCGAGCCGCCGGAGATCTTGGCCACGCGGGCGGCGGCGTCCACGATCGTCAGCCAGTTCATCTTCTTGGCCGTGGCCGGGCGCGGGCCGTTGTAGCCGTCGAACGCCTCGAAGGTGGTGTTGGACTTGGGGTGGTGGGCGGTCTGCTTGTACGGCCCCGAGCCCATCGTCATGCCGCTCTTGGCCTTGTCCCACGCGCCCGCCTGGCTGAACACGTGCTTGGGCATGATCTTGGCGATGGTCAGCCTGGGAGCCGCGTCGGGGAAGGGGAACTTGAAGACCAGCTCGACGTTCTTGTCGTCGACCTTCTTCACCTCCTGGAGCCAGGACTTGAAGAAGTTACCGGCCAGGACGTTTTCCGGGCCCAGGATCCGCTCGAAGGTGAAGACCACGTCGTCGGCGGTGACCGGCTGGCCGTCGTGCCACTTGGCGCCGTCCCTGAGCGTGAACTTCCAGGAGGTCGCGTTCAGGTCGGTGGGCAGGGCGGTGGCCAGGGCCGGGTACGGCTCGCGCGTGATCGGGTCGGTGTCGAGCAGCCCCTCGTAGATGTGCTGGATCCCCGCCATCGCGAACGCCGACGCGGTCTGCGTCGGATCCCAGCTCTGGTCGTTGCCGTACCCGATGACGGCGGTGATCAGGTCCTTGTTGGATCCGGCGCCGACCGAGCCGGTCGAGGCCGGGCCGCCGGAACACGCGGAAAGTGTCGCCGCGACGAACGCCGCCGCACCCGTCGCCCCGCTGTAACGCAGGAAGTCGCGGCGGCTGAACTCAGAGCTCACGGATGCCTCCTGAAGGGTAGAACGTGGGACATCCCATGTCCTATCTTTACCGTAACGTGGACGCTAGATGCTGCTCCGGCTTGAGGTCAACAGAAGATTTCCGGAATGTTACCTACGACGAAAGGAATTTTCATGACCACTGTCCCGCGTCCGGTGCGGCAGAGCCGTGCCGTGGAGGCCCAGGAGGGCGTCAAGGACCTGATCGTCCGCCGCGGGCTGGTGGCGGGCGATCCGCTGCCGACAGAGTCGGAGCTCATGGAGGAGCTGCGGGTCAGCCGCAACTCGATCAGGGAGGCGCTCAAGGCCCTGCAGGCGGTCGGCATCGTGGAGATCCGCCACGGGTTCGGCATGTTCGTGGGCCGGATGTCGCTGGCAGGGCTCGTGGACGAGCTCGCCTTCCACAGCCGCATCACGCTGCAGAACGGCAAGAACCACCTGGCGCACCTCGTCGAGATCCGCGAGATCCTGGAGTCCGGCCTCGTGGAGCGGCTCATCGAGCTGGGGCCGGAGGTCGACCTGACGCCGATCGCCGACGTCATCGCCAGGATGGAGTCCGAGGCGCAGGCCGGCCTCGTCTCGCCCGAGACCGACCGACTCTTCCACGACCTCCTCTACCGGCCGCTCGGCAACCCGCTGGTGAGCCAGCTCCTGGGCGCGTTCTGGGACGTGTACTACCAGCTCCGCGACGAGCTGGGGGCGCCCGACGAACCGCCGGGCGACGTGGTCAGGCGCCATCGCGACATCTACACGGCCGTCCTGCGAGGCGACCGGGCCGCCGCGGTGGCCGCCGTGCACGCCCATTTCGAGGGCGTACGCAACCGCGTCGCCAGGATCGGAGGCTAGTAAGCGCTGAGGCGCTCCACGCGGCGATGCCAGTGCCGGCGCCACTCCCCGTACCACGCGGCGAACCAGGGGTGGACCCCGGCCAGCGGCATGATGTACGCCACGGTCTCCAGGTAGTAGCGCCGCTGGAACCGCCACGGCATCCGCTGCAGCTCCTGCACGTTGCTCACCCGGTCGGCCAGCTTCACGAGCACGGCCTGGGGCGGCGCCTTGACGAGGGAGCCCAGGTAGTCGGCCTTCGCGATGCCTTGGGGCCTGGTCACCCATCCCACGAACTCCGCCACGCGGGGGCCGAACCGCCGTACGATCTCCGCCTCGGTGCACGGCGTGTCCTCCAGCACGTCGTGCAGCACGATCGCCACGAGCACGTCCAAGTCGGTCACCCCGGCGCCGGCCACGGCCACCTCCAGGGCCTCCAGCAGATGCTCGAGGTACGGGCGCCCGGTGGGCCGCTGCTGCAGTCCGTGTTTCTCGCGAGCGAAGGCGACCGCCGCGCGCAGCGCGTCCACGGTCTCCGGCGGGAGCGCCCTGGCCAGCGGTTCTTCCGCCTGCGGCCAGGAGGGCCAGCTCGTGAAGGTCTCCATCACGCTCCTCTCGACGCACCCGCGCCCCGCTGGCGATCGTAGTGGCCGGCGGGCTGCTCGCCCTCGGAAACCGCCTTCGGCGGGCTCGGGAGCGCGGAAGGTCAGTCGCGGCGGCTCTTCGGCGGGTAGACCTGGAGAGCGGCCTCCAGCGCGGTGGCCTCTTCCGGGGTGAGGCGCTCGAGGAAGTGGACCAGGGTGGCGGCCTGGTTGCCGCTGGAGGCGAGCGCGTGGCGCATCAGCTCCGCGGTGTAGGCCTCCTTGGTGGAGACGGGCTCGTAGACGTACGCCCTGCCGACCGGCTCGCGCCTGAGCAGGCCCTTGGTGTGGAGCTTGTCCATCACGGTCATGACCGTGGTGTACGCGATCTCGCGCTCCTTGCGGAGGTCCTCGAGCACGTCACGGACGGAGGCCGGCCTGCGGTAGGACCACATCCTGTCCATGATCGTGGATTCGAGCTCTCCGAGGGCGCGCTTCATGAGCTCATGTTAAGGGTCGTATTGGAACGCAACTATTCGGCAATCGACGGGCCACACCCTTGTCCGCGTGAGCGTCAACGACAAGCCGGCCATCTGGGAGATGGTGGTCGTACACCGCCTGTTCCGCCGCGAACTCAAGCTCGCCCCGGAGCTCATCCGCCGGGCGACTCCTGGAGACACCGACAGGGCCGCCATCCTGGCCTCCTACGTCACGGAGGTCCTCGACGGCCTGCACCACCACCACGAGGGTGAGGACAAGCTGCTCTGGCCGCTGCTGCTGGAGCGGGTCTCGTTCGAGGCCGAGCTGATCGAGACCATGGAGCGCCAGCACGAGAGCGTCGCCGACCACATCGACGCGCTGCGGGAACTGCTGCCCGCCTGGCGGAAGACCGCCCAGGGCGGCATGCGGGTCGCCCACGTACTCGAGCGGCTGCACGCCGACCTCGTGGTCCACCTCGATCAGGAGGAGGAGCGGATCCTGCCGCTGGTCGCCGAGCACATCACCAAGGAGGAGTGGGACCGGCTCGGCGAGTACGGCCGCTCCCACCTGTCCAAGGACCGGCTGATCATCCAGCTCGGCGCGCTCTTGGAGGACGCCACGGACTGGGAGCGCCAGGCGTTCCTCGGCCTGCTGCCGCTGCCCGCCCGCGTGCTCTGGACGCTCGTGGGCAAGCGCCAGTACCGCAAGGAGGTCACCAGGATCCGCGCCGCGTGATCACCGGCTCACACCGTCGGCGGGCCGCCGCAACAGGCCCAGATCGGCCCGCCGCGGAAGGCTCTCCCAGTCGCCCTGGGAGGTCACCGCGAACGCCCCCGCCGCGCACGCCGTGCTGAGCCGCTCCCCGGGCTCCGCCCCCGCCAGCCAGTCGGCCAGCCAGCCGGCCGCGAACGCGTCCCCGGCCCCCACGGAGTCGACCTCGGTCACCTGGTACGGCTCCGCCCGCCGCACGACGCCCTCGGACAGCTCCATCGCGCCCTTCGCGCCGAACTTGACCAGCACGTGCCGCGGGCCCAGCGCCGCCAGCGCCTTGGCCAGCTCGTCAGGGCCTTTCACGTCGACGATCAGCCGGCCCTCGGCCTCCGTCGCGAACAGCACGTCCACGTTCCCGATCGTCTCCCGCAGCCACGTCCCCGCCTCCTCGGGCGTCCAGAGCGTCCTGCGGTAGTTGACGTCGAGAGAGACCAGCACCCCGGCGGCCCGCGCCTCGGCGATGGCGTGCCGTACGGCGTCGCGTGCCGACTCCGAGAGCGCGGGCGTGATCGCGGAGACGTGCAGCACCCTGGCGGACCTGATGAGCTCGGGGTCGAGGTCGGCGGCGCGCAGGCGCGAGCCCGCGCTGTCCTTGCGGTAGTAACGCACGTCGATGAGGTCCGCCGTGCGCCTGCCCTTGATCATGAGCCCGGTCGGCGCCGCGGGATCGGGGATGGCCCGCACGTCGACGCCCTCGCCCGCCAGCGTGGAGCGGATGAGGTCGCCGAACTCGTCGGCCCCCACCCGGCCGACCCACGTCGCGCTGTGGCCGAGCCTGGCCACGCCGATCGCGACGTTCGACTCGGCGCCACCCAGGCCCAGGTCGAAGTCGCGGGCGAAGCGCAGCGGCCCGGTGCGGCGGGCGGCGAACAGCGCCATGGTTTCTCCGAAAGTCACCAGCTCGTGCATGGTTGAAGCCTAGTGTCACGGTTTGGACGGGCGATCGGAGACCGAGACTTCGTGTTTGTCGCCTGGGGTCAGGAACTCCAGCAGCCGCAGCCCCTCCTCCTCGACCTCCTCCAGGACGGAGATCGGCACCCACTGGTGGATGGTGAGCGTGGAGGTGCCCTTGGCGCGGGTGACCGTCCAGTCTCCCGCGGTGAAGCCGTCCACCAGGATGGTGCGGGGCGGCACGCTCGAGCCCATGAAGCCCTGGAGCGCGGCCAGGCCCGTCTCGGTGATGACCCTGGAGCGGTCGGCGTGTGACCGGAAGAGGTTGTCGAAGTCGTACATCAGCCGCACCGGTGCCGGGGTGTCCTCGTCGGGCCGTACGGCGTCGGGCAGGTCGTACAGGATCCGTCCTGACTCGTCCCTGAACCTGACCAGGTCCAGCGACTCCACCGCCTCGCCCAGCCGCGTCAGCCCCGACCACATCTGCACGTCCATCACCGACGCGGGCCCGAACGCCGCGAGATAACGCAGCACCAGCTCGGCGGGCGTCATCGGCGGCACCTCGAAGCCCAGCCACGACTCGGCGCTCGTGTGCGCGACGGGTCCGCTCTTGCCCCACAGGCCGCGGGGCGGCACCTGCACGAGCGGCACCAGGCACCGCACACCCTGGCCGAGCGCGTGCGGATCGTGTGACGGCCACCGTTCCGCGAGTCCGCGGCCCAGTTCGGCGAACGTCATGGGCCGCTCTTCCAGCAGCGCCCTCCCGACCGCGGCCAGTTCGTCCAGATCCACCCCTTCCAACCGCTTGCCGAATGTGGACCAGGTCATGCGCTCGCCGACAGTCTGCAGCAGCGGCCGCATGGCCAGGCAGTCGCGGGCGCTCACGAGGTGGATCGTGGATCGCTGCAGGGCGATGCGTACGAGATCGCGCGAGAGCAGCAGGTCGGCGGCGTCGGCGGGCTTGAAGCCCTCGATGCGGTTCCACAGGCCGGCGTACCAGGTGTGCGGGGTCTGCGCCTGGAGTCCGCCGAGGTGCTCCACGACCTCGATCACGGTCTTGCCGGTGCGGCGCAGCAGGTGCTGCCGGTCGAGCGTGGCCCGGTTGAGCGCCCTGCGGCTGATGAGGGGATCCATGGTCTAAAGGTAGGGGCTATTGCGGCCGGTCCCGGGCCGCAATAGCCCCCGCGACACCGGCGGTCGGCCGGCTCGTGGCCTTCTAGGGCCTGATAGTACGCGCGCCGATGTCATCCCTCAGGAACTTCCGAAGGCCGGAATGACCGACGGGGCAGGGGCTGTCGTGCCGTGGCACCACGATCCCGGTCAGTGCCGCGCGAGCGCTCCGTGCTCGCCCGGGTACCGGCCGCCGGAGGACAAGCCGTCCCCGACCCTGACCCCGAACGATCGCATGAAACACAAACGCTCATAACGAAAGGTCGTAGGATCGAGTCATCGTCCGTGAAGGAGTCCCCACCCGTGTCCGTCGAGCAGCGCCATCGGCTCATACTCCGCCAGGTCCGCGACAAGGGCTCGGTTCGCGTGGCCGACCTGGCCGAGGCGCTGGGCGTCTCCGCCGTGACCTTGCGCAGGGACGTCGAGCACCTCGCCGCCCAGGGCCTGCTCACCAGGGTGCACGGCGGCGTCACACTGCCACGCGACACCGACGCGCCCGCTCCGCCGGCCTCGAAGCTGACCATCGGCATGCTGGTCCCCACCGCCCACTACTACTACCCAGCGGTGATCAAGGGCGCGCAGGAGCAGGCTGCCAGGGCGGGGGCGCGGCTCGTGCTGGGCATCTCCCGCTACGACGACGCCGAGGACCGGGCCCAGGTGCGCCAGCTCGTCGAGGGCGGCGCGGACGGCCTGCTGCTCACGCCGAGCAGGCAGCCCGACGACGACCACGCGGAGTGGCTGGCCGGGCTGCGCGTACCGGCCGTGCTGGTGGAGCGCAGGGCTGAGCTCGCGGGTCCGGCGTCCATGCTCGACGCTGTCGCCTCCGATCACGCCCACGGCGCCTACCTCGCCGTACGCCACCTGGCCGAGCTCGGCCACCGCAAGCTCGCGCTCGTCGCCTACCCCAGCCCGACCACGCCGAGGATCAGAGTGGGGCTGCTGGCCGCCGCCTCGTCGCTGGGCGTGGCAGTCGCCCAGGAGGTCGTCATCGACCGCGGGCGGACGGACGAGCTCGCCGCCGGCGTGGCGGGTCTGGTGCGCGACCAGGGCGTGACGGGTCTGCTCGTGCACAACGACGAGGACGCGCTCTCGCTGGTCAGGCACCTGGGCGCGGCCGGCGTCGCCATCCCCGGCGAGGTGTCGCTGGTTGCCTATGACGACGAGGTGGCCGCGTTCTGCTCACCCTCACTCACCGCCGTGGCGCCGCCCAAGGAAGAGGTCGGCCGCTGTGCGGTGGACCTGCTGATCACCCGCCTCACCCGCGGCTCCGCCCCCGGCCGCCACCTGGCACTGCTGCCCGAGCTGAGGGTACGCGAGTCGTCCGCGCCCGCCTCACCGTGATCGCCTGCCACTCACCACTTCTGCGGACTCTGGGTGTCCGGGTCGATGTGCGTCTGTTCGGCGGTGGCTCGATTGCGGCTCGGTGGCTCCTGCATGGCCTTGGGCGCGGGGTCGGTACGCCGTGCTTCGTCGTGATGGCTCGCTCCCGGGTGGCCTTGGGTGTGTGGGTCGGTGTGCGCGTGCTTCGCCGTGATCGCTCGGTTCGGCCGCTCCCGGGTGGCCCCGGATGCGTGGGCCGATGCGTGCGTGCTTCGCAGTGATCGCTTGTCGTTCGGCGACACAAGGGCCCGAGTCGGTGCGTACGTGACCCGCGCTCTCGCGGCCCTTAGGGCGCTCGAGTTCGTGTACGGCTCCTTCGTTATGATCGGTTCGATCGAATTGATTGTCCGGGGAGCGAAATGACCGAATCACGGCCGAAGACTCTGCTCGCCATGGGGCGGCCGGTGGCGAAGCGGCTCGTCACGGGAGAGGTACGCGATCGCCTGCTCGGCATCGCCGACGTGGACCCCGACCTGGTGGCCGAGGATTTCGCCGACCCGGGCGTGGCCGAGGCGCTGGCCGGGGCGGAGGTGCTCTACACGAGCTGGTGGTGCCCGCCCATCACCCAGGAGGTGCTGGACAGGGCGCCCAGGTTGCGCGCGGTCGTGCACGCGGCCGGCTCCGTGAAGCACCACATCACCGAGGCGTGCTGGGAGCGCGGCATCCTCGTCTCGTCCGCGGCGGCGGCCAACGCCGAGCCGGTCGCCGAGTACACGCTGGCCTCGATCCTGTTCGCGAACAAGCGGGTGCTCGACATCTCCCGGCTCTACCGCGAGCACCGGGCGCGGCTCGACCTGGACAGTCACTTCCCCGGGTTCGGCAACTACCGGCGCACTGTCGGCATCGTCGGCGCCTCCAGGGTCGGCCGGCGGCTGATCGAGCTGCTGCGACCGTTCGAGCTGGACGTGCTCGTCGCTGACCCGTACCTGACGGATGACCTGGGCGTGCCGCACGTCGAACTGGACGAGCTCTTCGAGCGGTGTGACGTGATCAGCCTGCACGCGCCCGCGCTCCCGGAGACCAGGCACCTCATCGACGCGGGCCGCCTCGCGCGCATGCGCGACGGCGCGACGCTGATCAACACGGCTCGCGGTGCGCTCGTGGACCAGGAGGCGCTCATCGCCGAGCTGGCCGGCGGTCGGTTGTACGCGGTGATCGACGTGACCGAGCCTGACCTGCTGCCCACCGAGTCGCCCCTCTACGACCTCCCGAACGTCCTGCTCACCCCGCACATCGCCGGATCTCTCGGCGGCGAGCTGCCCCGCCTCGCCCACCTGGCCCTCGACGAGCTCGCCAGGTACGCCCAGGGCCTGCCGTTCCTGCACGGCGTCGAAGCGGAGGAACTGAGCAGAAGCGCCTGACACCGTGGCCGGCGGCACCACCCGAGAGCAACTCGGCGCGGGCTGTGAGTGGCTGGTGCGCGATGGGCGGTGGCGCCGCCATCGCAGCCGCTGGAGGTGGCTGGTGACGGTAGGGGTGTCGGCTCGGAGCGGTTGGCCTCGGATCATGAGCGCCGGCCGTCAGCGCCTTGGGTTGGCGGGCGGCGTCGGCCGGGTGGTGCCGACGGTAGGTGCTTGTGTCGGTTGGGCGGTGCCGACGGTGACTGCTCGGGTCGATTGGGCGGTGCCGATGGTAAACGCCGGGCGTCGGTTGGGGGCGTGATGGCGCGGGCGGCGGGCCGGCCCTACGCTGCTCTGCATGCACAGACGGGTGATCGACGGCCGCTTCGAGTTGGTGGAGCGGCTCGGCGGTGGGGGCATGGGCCTGGTGTGGCGGGCCCGGGACATGGCCCTGCACCGCGAGGTCGCGCTCAAGGAGGTACGTCCTCCCGATCCCTCCATGGACGAGCACGACCCAGCCGGCGCCCGTGAGCTGCGCTCGAGGGTGCTGCGGGAGGCCCGCGCCCTGGCTCGGCTGAACCATCCGCACGTCGCCACCATCCACCACATCGTCGATCCGGGCGAGCACGGCTACCCGTGGATCGTCATGGAGCTGGTCTCGGGCGGCTCGCTTCAGGACCGCATCCAGCGCGGGCCCATGCCGCCGCACGAGGTGGCGCGACTCGGACGTGAGGTCTTGTCCGCGTTACGGGCCGCGCACGCCGTCGGCATCCAGCACCGCGACGTCAAGCCCGCCAACGTCCTGTTACGCGAGGACGGCAGGTCGGTGCTCACCGACTTCGGCGTCGCGGCCGTACGTGAGTCCACGAGCCTGACGGCCACCGGGTCGTTCATCGGCTCGCCCGAATACATGGCTCCCGAGCGCATCAACGGCGTCGAGGGCGACCCGGCCTCCGACTTCTGGTCGCTCGGCATGATGCTGTACGTGGCGGTGGAGGGCCGGCACCCGCTGCGCAGGAGCACCGTGCTGGCGACGCTGGCCGCCGTGCTCAACCAGGACGTGCCGCCGCCGGAGCGCGCCGGGCCGCTCACCCCCGTGCTGAGCGCACTGCTCAGACGCGACCCGGCGGCCCGCCCCGACACCGAGACCCTCGACCGCATGCTGGCCTCGGCCGCCGACCCCGGCTCGGCCCCGCCTCCGGTCCTGGCCCCATCTCCGCTCCTGCCGCCATTCCCGGTCCAGGCCTCATCTCCGATCCCGGCCCCATCCTCAGGGACGCCCCCGCTCTCCAGCGCGATGGGACCCGCGCCGCGGGCCGCCGCGCATACCGCGCCGCCTATGGCCGGGCACCCGGAGCCGCCTCTCGCCGGTAACACGGTCCCGCCGGTGTCCGGGCCTACCATGCCGCCCGGCTACGGTCATGCGGTGCCGCCTGTCGCCGGTAACACGGTCCCGCCGAGGTCCGGGCCCAGCATCCCGCCCCGCTACGGGCACGCGGCCTCGCACCCACCCCCTCCAAGCACAGGGGCCGGCACCGCGCCCCCGCGCCGCGCCCCCGCAGTCCGCACCGCGGCGATCGTGGCGTCCGCGGCGGCGGTCACGGTGGCCGGCGTGCTGGTGTGGCAGCTGCTCCCCGCCCAGTCCAGGTACGTCGCGAAGGACATCCCCTCGGTGGGATTCACCCCGGAGGTGACCTCGAACCCGAGGTCGCCGAGCACCACCACGCGCGCCACACCGGAGAACCTGCACACCCCGGCGGGAATGCGCGCCATGATCGCCAAGATCGAGTCCGCCGTCGGCGGCACCAAGGTCGTCAAGCTGACGGTGTACCCGACCTACGCCTCCATCGAGGCGCCGCTCGAGCGGGACAAGGAGCTCTACGACAGGTACGACTACCGTTACGGCGAGGTCGTCCGCTCGGGCACCGGCGGCAGTGTGAACACCCCCGTCGTGGACCTCGACCAGTACAACTGGGACGCCCTCCCCGCCCTGTTCAGGAAGGCGGACAAGGACCTCGGCGTCCCCAAGCCGACCACGCGGTACGTGATCGCTGACCCCGACTACGCGTTCGCCAGCCCGCACCAGGTGCTGCTCGTCTACGTGTCCGACGGCTACCGCTCGGGCTACCTGGTCGCCGACCTCAAGGGCAAGGTCGTCAGGACCTATCCGAGCGACTAGCCCCACACGTCACGGCGCCTGGCCGCTGTTCCTCAGCCACCCGCCGCCCTTCGGCGAAGTCCCTTCGGGAGGGCGGCCGGCATGGGCGCGCCCGCTTTTCGTCCGTCAGCAGCTGTCCTGGTAGCCGCTCTCCGGGATCAGCCTGGTCCACTCCGCTCTGCTCAGCGCCCCGCCCGCCTTGGTGCACACCTCTTTCGCGGTCAGCGCGGGATCGACCGGGCTCTCGCGCACGGTGCCGTCGAGCGCCACGCCGCGCAGCCGCTTGCCGTCCTGGGTGAAGGCCGGGCCCGCGACCCACGAGCCCGCCTGGCCGACCTCGCGCATCGTGCCGGCGTCCCAGAGCGAGGTACGGGCGGCGTCGATGGCCAGCAGATCGCCGTCGGGGGAGAAGCGCAGCTCGTCCACAGGCGCCGTGCCGGTCTGGATGGTGCCCCGCGGCTCCTCCTTGCGTACGTCCCAGAGCAGCACCCGGCCGCCCTCCAGCCCGAACGCCAGCGTGCGCCCGTCGGGGGAGAACGCGAGCGCGGTCGGCACAGGGGAGGCGTCGCCGGATCGGGGGAGGTCGAGCGGGGTGATCTCGCCGGTGCTCAGGTCGAGCAGCTTGGCGCCGGCGGCCAGCGTCGAGCCGTCGGGGCTGAAGGCCAGCGCCAGGTCCCCCGCGCCCTCGTACGCCTTGATGCGCCGCCCCTCGCGAACGTCCCACGTCTCCAGTGTCCTGCCACGTGCGGTGGCCAGCGTGTCGCCGCTGGGGGAGAGCGCGACGGCGGGCACGTCGCCGCCCGCGTCGATGGCGGCCACCTGCCTGCCGCCGGCCACCTCCCACACGGTCACCGGGTCGCCCGCGACGGCGAGCAGCCGGCCGTCCCCGTCGAAGGCCAGGTCGCCGGCGGCGGCGATGCGGCCGAGCGTCTTGCGTTCGACGGCGTCGGTGAGCTCGATGGAGTCGCCGACCTCCTTGGCGGCGACCCGCCCGTCGCCGGAGAAGGCGGCGCTGTGGCCGTCTTCTGACGGGACCGGCAGCCCAGAGACGTCGAG
This sequence comes from Nonomuraea sp. CA-141351, assembly GCF_050944675.1. Lineage (NCBI taxonomy): Bacteria > Bacillati > Actinomycetota > Actinomycetes > Streptosporangiales > Streptosporangiaceae > Nonomuraea > Nonomuraea sp. CA-141351. Next base: position 10,620,802 of record NZ_CP191982.1, on the reverse strand, counting down.
CGAGACGACGGATCCCGTGCCGCTCAGGTAGCGTAGCGAGCGGCCGTCGGCGGAGAAGGCCAGGCCGCGTTCGGGGTTCCTGAGTGGGTACGCGCCCGCGAGGCGGCGCTCGGCCACGTTCCACACCCGCACCTCGCCCTCGCCCGGCAGGGCGAGCAGGCGGCCGTCGGGACTGAAGGCGGGCGGGTCCGCCGAGGTGTGTCCCAGGTCGTCGTCGCCGACCACCTCCACGCCGGGCAGGACGGACGTCTTCGTGCGGTCGCGCCCCGCGTCCCGAGCGTCCTGCCCGTCCGAGCGCAGCACCTCAGGGCGGCCGGACGCCGAAGGGCTCGGCGACGGCGTGCCGGCGGGCTCCCGTCCGGTGGACGCCGAGGCCCCCGGAGACGCCACGCCCGCGGGCTCCCGTCCGGACGGCGCCGTGTTCGGCGGCCCGGTGCCGAACGTCTCGCGTTCGGCACGCACGGTCCCCGCCGCCACGAGCGTGACCCCGTCGCGCCCGGCCACCGCCAGCGTGCCGCCGTCCGGGCTGAACGCCAGGGCGGGCGCCGCCGCGTCCGCGCCGGTGAGCGGCCGGACCTCGACCGCTCCCGTCCTGGTCCGCCCGCCGAGCTCCCACAACTCGACCCGCCCGTTCAGGGCCGAGAGGGCCGCCTTGCTCCCGTCCGCGGAAAGCGCCACCTGGCTGTCGGCGACGTCGAACAGCAGCCGCCCACCCCGGTAGACCCTGGTCCTGCTGCCCTGGGTGATCGCATACGCGGCCGTCGCGGCGGGCGGGCGCCCCGTGGCCACCTCGAACGCCCTGCCGTCGGCCCCCACCGCGAACTTCCCGTCATCGCTCAGCACACCGCCCGCGGGCAGCGGGTACGACGCGAGGCGCCCCCCGCGGCCCACGTCCCAGACGGTGACCGCGCCGGTGCCCCATTTGACCAGCTCGTCCCCGCGCAGCAGGTAACGCGCCCGCATGTCGGCGGCCGGATCGGTGAACGTCCCCAGCTCCGGCTGCACGAGAGAGGCCTGCAGCGCGGCCCGCGCCTCGAACACCGGCGACAGCTTCCAGGCGGCCACGCTCAGCCGCATCGCCGTGCGCGGATCGGACGACCGCAGCGCCTCGGCCCTGGCGGCCACGGCCCGCGCGTTGGCCTCGATGAGCTGCCGGCGCAGCTGGTTCTGCCCGTGCACGGACACCACCGACAGCGTCACCGCGACGGCCAGCACCGCGCTGAGCGCCGCCAGCGCGGGCGTGAGAAGCTTCCTGCGCTGCTTGGACAGGGCCACGCTGTCATTGACGAAGTCGCGTTCGAGCTGGTTGAGGCGCAGGTGGCGGCGTTTGGTCGCGGCCCAGGCGAGCGCGGTGTCGAGCGCCTGGCCGCGGAGGAGGCGGCTCCTGCCGCGCCGGTGCTCGGACCAGTTTCCGGCGGCCTCGCGGATCAGCCGGTGGACCGGCATGCTCTCGCGCTCGTCCTCGACCCAGTCGCGCAGCCGGGGCCAGGCCCGGTAGAGCGCGGCGCTGGCGGGAGCCACCCGGTTGTCGCTGACGGCCACGAGCTTGCCCACGGCGGTCTCGGTCGGCGGGACGCGTACGCTGCGCCGTACCAGGAGGCCCGCGTCCATGAGCGGCCTGAGCACGTCGCCCTCGTCGTGCGGGCTGTCGCCGTCGAACAGGCGCAGCAGCAGCCCCGGCACCTCCGCCTGCTGCCGGGGCGTGAGCGCCTGGTACGCCTCCTCGGCCACCTCGCCCAGCGACCGCGGCCCCGCGTGCCCCTCGGGCGGCCGTATCTCCGCCGTGCTCTGGACGCGCAGCTCCCGCGCCGAGGGCCGGTCGGCGGGATCCTTGGCCAGGGCCCGCCCGACCAGCTCGCGCAGCGGCTCGGGCAGCGCGTCCAGGTCGGGATCGACGGTCAGCAGCCGGTGCATGACCCCGCCCAGGCTCTCCCCGCGGAACGGATCGAGCCCGGTGGCCGCGAACACCACCACCGCGCCCCACGCGAACACGTCGGCCGCCGCCCCGGCCTCTTTGCCGGTCAGGACCTCGGGGGCCGTGCAGGTGTACGTCCCGCCGGCAGGCACGCCCAGCTCGATCACCTTGGGACCGCCGGCGGCCAGCAGCACGCTCTCCGGATTGAGCCCCCGATGCGTCAGCCCGGCCACGTGCAGCGCGTCCAGCGCGGACCCCAGCGCCCCGGCCAGCGCGACCAGCTCGTCACCCTCGTAAGGCCCGTGCAGCTCCACCGCCCGCCGCAGGTCCGGCCCGTCCACGTATTCGCTCACCACGTACGGCACGCCCGCGTCCGCCCCGACGGCGACCACCTCGGCCAGATGTGGACAGGTCACCCGCTCGAACCGGCGCCCGACCTCACCCCGCGGCACCGTGACCGCGAAGCGGCGCCCCTCGTCGTCGTACGCGTCGTAGACCACGCCGCGACCGCCCGCGCCGAGCCTGGCCGCCAGCCAGAAGCCGCCGAGCCTCTCGGGGTCACCGGGCACCAAGCGCATCGTCACTGATGCTTAGATGCACGAGACCGCACATTGGTTGTCGCCGGCACAACGTCATCCATAGAACGTCACAGGTCCCCCGCGCGCCTCGGGGGACCCATGCGTCATGATCATTATGCCAGGCTTCTGGATCTTGCCGGCCACTCGTGGCGAAGCACCGACATGAGCACCGCGTCGTGCCACTCGCCGTCCCACAGCAGGGCGTCGCGCTCCACGCCCTCCTCCACGAATCCGACCTTCTTGTACACGTGGCGGGCCCGCTCGTTGAAGGCGTAGACGCCGAGCCTGATCCGGTGCAGTGGCGTCGTGGCGAAGGCGTGGTCGAGGACCAGCCTGATGGCCTCGGTGCCGTAGCCCTTGCCGAAGACCCTGTCGCCGATGAGCGCTATGCGCAGGTTGCAGGAGAGGTTGTGCCGGTCGAGCTCGTTGAGCACGACCTCGCCGACGTACTCCCCGTCCGCGATGATGGCCAGGTCGAGCCGCTCGGCGTGGTCCTTCCTGGTGGCGTACCACTGGCGGGCGCTTTCGAGGTCGATCTCGCCGTGGGAGCCCGTCAGCCGGCCCACCTCGGGGTCGGAGATCAGCTCGAAGAGCCCGTCGACGTGCTCGGGGCCGACCGGGCACAGCGTCACGTGCTCACCCGTCAAGGTGGGTTTCTCGGCGAACAACCCATTTGGCATCCCCATTGGCTATCAGTGCCGATCCTCGCCGGGCAAACCCATTTCCCGCAGTGTCGCGTCCCGCACCTGCTCGGGGCGCATGGAGCCGACGTCGCATCTCAGGTCCGCGACCTCGCGGAAGTACGGCTCACGGCGGGCCCGCATGGCGGCCGGGTCGAAGCCGGGGCGGTGATCGCTCGACTTCATCCGCTGCGCCAGCACCTCGTCGGGGGCGTCCACCCAGAGCACGAACGCCTTGTCCAGCGCCTCGCGCACCCGGGGGTCCTCGACCGTGCTGGCGGCCGCCGCGATGACCTCGGGCTCCCCGGCCAGTTCGTGCAGCACGTGGTCGGCCTCGTACCGGTGCAGCGTGTCCGCGCCGTCGCGGGCGGCGATCTGCGCGGCCGAGCCGCCGTACCGCTCCTTGAGGAACGGATCGCTGTCACTGAACGGCAGCCCCAGCGCCTCCGCGATCAACCGGCCCGCTGTCGACTTGCCCGAGCCCATCAGCCCGAGCACCACGACTGGTTTGTTTCTCGACATGTGGATAGAGGTTCCTTCGTGTCAAGGAGGTAAATCTGATGACCATCGCCGGAAGCATCATCCTCATCATGCTCGGCGCGATCCTCACCTGGGCCGTCGAGTTCGACCTCGCCGGTCTCGACATCAACGTAGTGGGGGTCATCCTCATGCTCGGCGGCCTCGTCGGACTCCTGTTCGGCATATACAGGATCAGCGTCACCCGTAGGGCGGTCGGCCCGATCGACGAGCCGGTGCACCGTCACGACGTCTACGAGGAGCCTGAAGCCCGCAGGACCACCGTGTATGAGGAACGTCGCCACTACGACGAACCACCGCTGTAGGAGGTGAATCGGCATGCCTGCCGTCGAAGAGCTGCCGTCGACCATCAAGCGTTCGCCGAAGAAGGCGCAGAACACGTGGATCAAGGCGCACGACAACGCCGTGAAGGAGTACGGCGAGGGCCGGCGCGCCCACATGACCGCGTTCGCGGCGCTGAAGCATTCGTTCGAGAAGGTCGGCGACCACTGGGAACCGAAGGAGAAGAAGGGGCCTTCTGACAAGGGCGCGATGGACCGGTCCGGCCGGACGGCCGAGGGCGTCGACGCCAACGCCAGCAAGGAGCACCTGCAGAAGGTGGCCGCGCAGCTCGATGTGCACGGCCGGTCGAAGATGACCAAGCAGGAGCTGGTGAATGCCATCAAGAAGGCCAACCGGAAGGCCACGGCGAAGGCCCGCTGATCGCGGGCCGTACACTCCGAGGGCCGGTGGCGCACAAGCCATCGGCCCTCATCATGTCCGTATCCGTTACAACAGCCGCTTGACCGCCTCCGCGATCGCGTGGCGGTCGATGCGGGCGAGGGCGAGTTGCTCCTCAGGCGTCGCGGACCCGGGCAGGCCCGTCACGGCCAGCTTCACCACCCGCGGCCCGAGCTCGCTGACCGCGTCCATCACCGCGTCGCCGAGCCCGCCCTCCAGCCGGTGATCCTCCACTGTGATCAGGTTGCCCGTGGTGGTGGCCGCCTCGACCAGCGCCGACGTGTCGACGGGCTTGACCGAGTACAGGTCGATCACCCCCACAGGGATGCCGGCGTCGCGCAGTTCGTCGGCCGCCGCCAGCGCCTCGTGCACGGTCACGCCCGCCGCGACGATCGTGGCCCGGTCGTTGGGCGAGTGCCGCAGTATCCGTGAACCGCCCACGGGGAAGTGCTCGCCCGGCGGGTAGATCACCGGCGTGTTCCCGCGCGTCGTGCGCAGGTAGGACACCCCTTCGAGGTCTGCCATCTCGACGGTCAGCGCCGCCGCCTGGTTGGCGTCGCACGGATACAGCACGGTGCTGCCGTATATGGCCCGCAGCATCGCCAGGTCCTCCAGACCCATCTGGGACGGCCCGTCCTCGCCGATCGACACCCCCGCGTGCGAGCCGACCAGCCGGATCGACGCCCTGCTCACGCCGGCCATCCTGATGAAGTCGTACGCCCTGGTCAGGAACGCCGCGAACGTGGCCGCGTACGGCCGCCACCCGCGCACCTGCAGGCCCACGGCGGCGGCGACGAGCTGCTGCTCGGCGATGTACATCTCGAAGAACCGCTCGGGGAACTCCTTCGCGAACGCCTCCGTCTTGGTGGAGTCCGCCACCTCGCCGTCCAGCACGACGACGTCCTCCCGCGCCGCGCCGAGGGCCGCGAGCGCCTCCCCGAACGCCGTCCGCGTGGCCACCTTGTCGCCCACCTTGTATGAGGGCAGGCTCATCGGCCTGGTCTCGAACCGGTACGGCGCCGGGGAATCGTCTGGCTTGTGCACCTCGACCCGCACGTCTCTGGGGCCGCCCAGCTCCTCGATGGCCTTGTCCGGATCCTTGAGCGGCTTGCCGTGGGCCCCTTCGCGGTTCTCGACCTCCAGGGCCCCCTCGCCCTTGCGCGTCTTGGCCAGGATCGCGGTCGGCCGCCTGCGCGTGTTGCAGGCGTCGCTCAGGGCGTAGTCGATCTGCCCGGGATCGTGCCCGTCGATCTCTATCGTGTGCCACCCGAACGCCCCGAACCTGCGCGCGTACGCCCCGGTGTCCCACCCATGCCGGGTTGGTCCCCGCTGCCCGAGCCGGTTCACGTCCACGATCACGGTCAGGTTGGCCAGCCCCTCGCAGCCCGCGTGCTCGGCCGCCTCCCAGATGGACCCCTCGGCCAGCTCGCTGTCCCCGCAGAGCACCCACACCCGGTACGGCAACCGTTCCAGCCGCCCGGCCATGGCCACCCCGACCCCCACCGGCAGGCCCTGCCCCAGCGACCCGGTCGCGACGTCCACCCAGGGCAGCCGGGGCGTCGGATGACCTTCCAGCCGGCTGGAGCGCTTTCTGAACGTCAGCAACTCCTTGTCGTCGATGGCCCCGGCCGCCTTGTAGAGCGCATAGAGAAGGGGCGACGCGTGCCCCTTCGAGAAGATCAAGTGATCGTTGGCCGGACTGTCCGGGTGGTCGAAGTCGTAACGCAGATGGCAGGCGAACAGCACCGCCATCAGATCGGCCGCCGACATCGATGAGGTCGGATGGCCGGACCCGGCCTCCGCGGCCGCCCGTACGGAGTCGACACGAAGTTGCGCGGCCAGTTCGGCCAGGTACTGAAGATCGCGCTCGGGCATCATGACCTCCTCGGAAAGGGTTTCCCGCCGCCTACCCCGCCAAGCCGCCTTAACCCCGATATGCGCGTGATCGGTTCGTTGCCCCGTCTCCAGCGTCCGGTCACCGCTCGCGTTGTCCGCCACGGTGGGATTCGGCAGCGAGCCGCGCCCCGGCTCAGTGGTTTCGGCGGCGGAGGGCGGCGAAGGCGGCGGCGCCTCCGGCCAGGGCGAGGAGGACGGGGCCGCGGTGTTGTGACAGCCAGAGCTGGGGGCTGTGGGCATGGGAGCGGTTGTCGAACGAGCCGTGGGCGCCGTAGTCCTCCGCCTCGTCCGCCGGCTCCCACAGGTTGGACACGCCGCTCGGCGGCTTCTCGTCCGTCTGCTGGGACCGCGCGCCGCTCCTGGCCAGGTAGCGGTCCACCAGTGCCGGGGCCACGCGCTGGGCCAGGAGCGTGGCGGCCGTGCTTGCGCCCACCCAGTACTCCTTGCGCTCCGGGTGCTCGGCCGCGTACACGATGGCCCTGGCCGCGACCTCCGGCTGGTAGATCGGGGGGACCGGCTGCGGGTGGCGGCGGAGCTTGGACAGCACCCAGTCGAACTGCGGGGTGTTGACCGCGGGCAACTGCACCAGGGTGACGTGGATGTCGCTGCCGTCGGCCAGCAGTTCGGTGCGGAGGGACTCCGTGAAGCCCTTGATCGCGTGTTTGGCGCCGCAGTACGCCGACTGCAGCGGGATGCCGCGATATGACAGCGCCGAGCCGGTCTGGACGATCGTGCCCGTGCCGCGCGGGCGCATGAGGTCCAGGGCCACCTTCGTGCCCCAGACATAGCCCAGGTACGTCACCGCGGTGGTGCGGGCGTACTCATCTGGGGAGATGTCAGTGAATTTGGCGAAGACGGAGGAGAAGGCGGTATTGATCCAGACGGAGATCGGTCCCATCTCCGCCTCGATGCGCTCCCCGGCCCGTCTCACCTCGTCGTAGTCCGCTATGTCGGCCTCGAATACCTTCCCGATGCCTCCTTCCACGCCCACGTCCACGGCGGCGGCGCCCAGCCCGGTCGTGCCCCGGGCGATGAGCGCCACCTTGGCCCCCTGCTGGCCGAGCAGGCGGACGACCGCTCGGCCGACCCCGCCGCTCGCGCCTGTCACCACCACTACCCGCCCTTCGAGTGGCGTCATGTTGAGATCAGCCCGCCTCTCCGTTTTGTCGTAGTTTCTGGCGCCGTACGGCCAGGACGATGTCGATCACCGTGCCGATGGCCAGCACGATCGCGACCCCGGTCATGACCGGAGCCTGTGCGATGATCCCGAGCACCGCGAACGCGAAGAGGAACACCAGCATGAACGACCCGACCCTGATGTGGACCACGTCACGCGGTGTGGCCGGCACCATGGGATGGCCCCTGGCGTCTCCCTCTTCGTGCCACTTTCCGTTATCAGGCAAGTCAGACATGCGGCTCACCTGCCCGTCCTGTTTGTCGCCTAACGTCAGGGGTAGCGACCTTCCGTGCCCGAGCTGCATCCCAGTGACCAGAGTGAGCCAGGGATCGTGCGGAAGCGCCGCGGGCGCGGTTTCAGCTATCAGGGTCCTGACGGGCGTCCGGTGCGCGACCGCGCCACGCTGGACCGGATCAAGGCGCTCGCCATCCCCCCGGCCTGGACCGACGTGTGGATCTGCCGGTCGCCCCGCGGCCACCTGCAGGCCGTGGGCACGGACGCGGCCGGGCGCAGGCAGTACCGCTATCACGACCTGTGGCGCGAGCAGCAGGACCAGGCCAAGTTCGACCGGGTGCTCGAGGTGGCCGAACGGCTGCCGGCGTTCAGGAAGACCGTGGACGACCAGCTCGAGGGGCGCGGCCTGACCAGGCAGCGGGTGCTGGCCGCCGCCGCCCGCCTGCTCGACATCGGTTTCTTCCGCATCGGCGGCGAGAGCTACGACACCTACGGGCTGACCACGCTCAGGATGGAGCACGTCACCTGCGCCAACGGCATCGTCACGTGCTCGTACCAGGCCAAAGGGGACGCCCTGCGGGAGGTCGAGGTGGCCGATCCCGCGGCGTGCAAGGTGCTCAGGGCGCTCAAGGCGCTCGGCGCCGAGGGCGAGCTGCTGCGCTACCGGCACGCGGGCGGCTGGGCCGACATCAGGAGCGAGGACATCAACGGCTACCTGCGGGAGATCATCGGGTACGAGGTCACCGCCAAGGACTTCCGCACCTGGCACGCCACCGTCCTGGCCGCGGTGGGCCTGGCGGTGTCCAAGCCCGCCGGCCAGAAGAAGCGGGCGGTCGCCCGGGTCATGCGGGAGGTCGCCGAGTACCTGGGGAACACCCCCACCGTGGCAAGGGCGTCGTACGTGGACCCGCGCGTGGTCGAGGCGTACGACCAGGGCAGGACCATCGCGGCCGTGCTGACCGAGCTGGGCGCGGACGCCGACTTCGGGCAACTGGCCACGGCGGGCACGGTGGAACAGGCGGTCATCGACCTCGTCCGCGCCGTTTGAGCTGTTTTTCCCCGGGCATGCGGCGACAGAAGAAGGAGGCGAGCGATGGAAGCTCCGCAGTACGTCGCGGCCCGCGTCCAGCAGGCGCTGGCCGAGGACGGACGCACGCACGAGCTCGGAATTCGCGTCGACATACGAGGTGACCAGCTCTTCCTGCGCGGCCAGGTGAGCGGCGCCGGGCAGCGCGAGCGGCTCGGCCAAGTGGCGCACGAAGCCGCACCCGAGCTCCACCTGCACAACGAGATCAAGGTCGTGGAGGCCAACGAGCCGGGGGAGGATGAGCGTCTTGACTGACCTGCGTATCGCAGCCGTCGGAGACATCCACCTGGGGGAGGACGACAGAGGCCAGTACCGCAAGAAGCTGGGGGGCATCGAGGAGCGCGCGGACGTGTTCATGCTGGCGGGCGACCTGACCAGGCACGGCACTCTGGAAGAGGGCCGGGTCGTGGCCGACGAGCTGCGCGGCCTGCCGATCCCCGTCGTCGCGGTGCTCGGCAACCACGACTACCACTCGGACCTGCAGTACGAGATCGCCGGGGAGCTACGCGACGCCGGCGTCGTCGTGCTGGACGACGACGGCGCCGTCGTTCAGTGTGGCGACAGGAAGCTTGGAGTGGTCGGCGGGAAGGGGTTCGGCGGCGGGTTCGCGGGCAAGTGCGCCAGCGAGTTCGGCGAGCGCGAGATCAAGAACTTCGTGGCCCACACCCGCTACATCGCCGAGTCGTGGAAGGTCGCGCTGAAGGAGATCGTGGCCGAGAAGCGCGTGGTGCTGTCGCACTACTCCCCGATCAAGGAGACGCTGGAGGGCGAGCCGCCCGAGATCTACCCGTTCCTGGGCAGCTACCTGCTGGCGGAGGCGGTCGACACGGCGGGCGCCGACCTGATCCTGCACGGGCACGCACACAAGGGCAGTGAGAAGGGCATGACGCCGGGCGGTATCAGGGTGCGTAACGTCGCGCTGCCGGTCCTGGGGCGGGCCTACGCGGTTTACTGCCTCGACTGCGAGAGCGGCTTCTAGAGGATCTTCGCGGCTGTCAGGCATATGACGTCCTCGGCGTTCTCCCCGCCCAGCCGCTTGAGCACGCAGGCGATGATCTCCTCGGGATCCTCCCCGGCGCACGAGTGCGCCGCGTGGATCAGGGCCTCCGTGCCGTCCTCCGTGCCCTGCTCGTGCGCCACCGCCGGCGCCCGCTCTCTGCGGCGGTTCTTGGTCACGTCCTGGGCCAGTCAACGTCCAGGTACTCCCCGGTACACCGGCTCGCCGGTCTCGTACACGGCGATGTAGTCGTCGAGCAGCCCGGAGCCGGCCACGCCGGGGCTGGCCGTCTCCGGCCAGCTCGCCGGCGGGTCGTCCCGGCACGGTCTTGGCGTGCCGGTTGGCGCCAGGATGCGGAAGTCCACCACGCGGCCCCGAGAGTCTTTGACGGGGGTGTGATAGAGGGCCGAGGGGTGGACGGCTTCCAGCATCCCGGATACCTGGGCGGGCATGGCGAGCGCCTCCCGCGGGCGCTCGATGCCCCTTGGCGACCTCGATCAGGTCGAGTCCGCTGTGCTGCGCCATCCGGGCGAGCTGTGCGGCGGCCTCACCGGGGCGGATGTTCAGCTGTGTCGCGAGCCGGGCGGTCGCCTCGTCGAGTAAGGCCTCGCTACGCATGCGATGTCGCTAGCGCGCGAGTTGTTCCGTACTCCTGCCGAGGCCGCGCCCGTTTCGAATCGGCTGAACGGCGGATATTTGTTCACCCCGCTCCCCATGCCCTGGGGAGCGGCTCACCTACACATTGAAGATACTGACCCCACCAGGTCCGACCAGGAATCCGAGTACGATGAGCACGATCCCCCAGAGGAGGTCGCGCCTGGCCAGGATCACGTAGATCCCGGAGATGACGAGTATTACCGCGATGATCCAGAGCAAAGTAGCCATAGACCTGCTGCTGCCCTCAGGAGGAGTTACATAACATGTTTTTCCCCTGACTAAAGGGCAGGGAATTCGCATGACGACCTTCGGTTATTTCCTGTCTTGTGAGGAACACGGCCCGAAAGAGCTGGTCCGGCAGGCCAAGGCCGCCGAGCGCGCCGGCTTCGAGGCCCTCTGGATATCCGATCACTTCCACCCATGGCTGGACGAGCAGGGACAGGCCCCGTTCGTCTGGTCTGTCATCGGCGCCGTGGCCGAGGCGACGTCTCTGCCGATCACCACCGCCGTGACCTGCCCGCTCGTCCGCACGCACCCCGCGATCATCGCCCAGGCCGCGGCCACCACGGCGGCGCTGACCGGCGGCCGCTTCCGGCTCGGCGTGGGCACCGGTGAGGCACTCAACGAGCACATCGTGGACTCGCGCTGGCCCCCGGTCAACGAGCGGCTGGAGATGCTGGAGGAGGCGGTCAGGCTGATCCGCGAGCTGTTCACCGGCAAGCTGGTCACGCACAGGGGCCGCCACTACAACGTGGACACCGCCAGGCTCTACACGCTGCCCGACGATCCGCCGCCCATCTTCATGTCGGGGTTCGGCCGGAAGTCCATTCAGCTCGCCGGGCGGCTGGCGGACGGGTACATCTCGACCGCGCCGGACGCGGACTCCGTACGGGCGTTCCGCGTCGCGGGCGGCGAGGGCAAGCCGGCGCTCGGCGGGCTCAAGGCCTGCTACGCCGCCGACGAGTCGGCTGCCCGCAAGACCGTGCACCGGCTGTGGCCCACACAGGGGATCAAGGGCGAGGCCTCGCAGCTCCTGCCGCTGCCGCGACACTTCGAGCAGCTCGCGCAGATGGTGACCGAGGACGAGGCCGTGAACGGCAGCCCGGTCGGCCCCGACCCCGACGTCCATGCGCGGGCCATCATGCAGTACGTGGACGCGGGCTTCGACGAGGTCTACGTCAACCAGATCGGGAACGAGCAGGACGCGTTCTTCGACTTCTACGAGCGCGAGGTCCTGCCGAGGGTCCGTTAGGGGCATCTGCCGGGGGCGTCCGTCAGCCGCGTCCGTCAGCAGCGTCCATTAGCCGGCGGACTTCATGAGCTTGGCGTAGGCGAGCTGCAGCCAGTCCGAGATCGCCACCGCGGTCATCGTCGCGCCCACGATCCGGGTGACCCTGGGCGCCAGCACCAGGCCCGCGGCGTACGCGGTGGCCACCCACTGGGCCAGGCAGAACGGGCAGGCCAGCAACTCGCCCACCGCGCCGCGCGGCTCCTCGTCCACCTCGGCGGGGCCGCCCTGCCCCTCGTACCGGGTGAACGGCGCGCGGAGCGGGCTGGTGACGGGATCCTTGGACAGCCGCCGCGACACCTTGTGCGTGCACGCCGCCATGAGCAGCAGGTCCATCACCCCGACGTGATCGGGAACCCGGCGCCCGGCCAGCATCGACGCGGTAGCGGCGACCGCGACCGTGCCGCCGTAGGCCCCGAGTATGCGGACGTACCCGCGGAGCGGCCGGTCGTGCTCGCCCTCATAGTTCTGTTCGGTCTTCTCGAGGATTTCGGTCATAGCTCCTGGCGCTACCCTCACGCACCGCCGTCCAACGTCTAGTTGACGATCGTTTGGGTAGCCCGAAAACATGACTAGCCACGGCCACGCGGTCACTGACGCCATCCTCGACACGCTCAAGCGTGCCAGCTCCGGGCTGAAGGATGCCGGAGTGAAATTCGCGCTGGCCGGTGGGTGCGCCGCGTACGCGCGGGGTGCCGCGCCGTCGTTGCACGACGTGGACTTCGTGCTCACGGAGCATGACGTGCCGGCCGCGCTTGAAGCGCTGCGCGAGCTGGGCTTCCAGACGGCCAAGCCGCCGGAGGACTGGCTCGTCAAGGCGTATGACGAGGGACGCCTGGTGGACCTCATCTACCGGGTGTCCGACCTGCCGATCACCGATGAGCTGCTCGACCGCGCCGAGCCGCTGAAGGCCTCCGCGGTGATCGTTCCCGTACTGGAGGCCACCGATCTGGTCATCACATGGCTGCTGCCGCTGTCGGAGCACGCCTGCGACTACGGGGCGCTGCTGGCCCAGGTGCGCGCGCTGCGCGAGCAGGTCGACTGGCCGCGCGTGGCCGCCGTGCTCCAGGACTCGCCGTACGCGATGACGTTCCTCACGCTCCTGGAACGGCTGGACGTGCTGAAGGGGCCGATCGAGCCGCTGGGCGACCCGAAGTGGCCGTGATACATGGGGAGGGCCGCGCCCCCGATGGGGCGCGGCCCTCCTTTCATGGCACGGAAGTTACGGCGTGTACCGGCCGTAGTAGTCCCCTATCCGCGTCCGGTACTCGGGTTCCTTGAACGTGCCTTCGTCGAACTCAGGCGCGTCCTTGATCTCGGCTTTGGTGCGCGCCACGTGCACGTTGCGCTCCTGAGGGTCGATGCTCGTGACGACCTGTGCCGGGAGCATGACCTTCTTACCGAAGATCCAAGGACCGGTGTCGACGATGATGTAACTCTCGCCGACCTCGTACGTCGCCTCGTCGACGCTCCCGATCTTCCCGTCGGTCGCCTGGACGTGGTAGCCGATGAGGTCCAACGGCTGGCCGCGGTCGTAGACGTCAGGTCGATAGTTCCAGAGCTCCATGAGGGCTCTCTCCCTCTCTTCTTCCGTCTTTCTCGGGCACGCTCCCGCTACCCGGACAGGGCCGCGTAAACCCCTGGCAAAGCACTCGCCGTCCGGCGGCCTGGGCCGGTCCTCGGCTACGATCCCGGTCACAACCTGTCGAAGGGGGCGGGATGAGTCTCGACAATGAGTACGAGTGGGCTCCTCCCGGGGTCGATCCGACGCAGCCGAGCGTGGCCCGCGTGCACGACGCGCTCCTCGGCGGCCTGGAGAACTTCGGCACTGACCGCTCGGTGGCGCGCAAGCTGAAGGACGCGGTGCCCGAAGTGGTGGATCTCGTCTGGTGCAACCGCGCCTTCGTCGGCAGGGTGGTGGACTTCCTGATCCGCGAGGCCGGGATCAGGCAGATCATCGACCTGGGCGCCGGGCTGCCCACGGTGGAGAACACCCATGAGGTGGCGCAGTTCGCCGACCCCAGGACCAGGGTGGTCTATGTCGACATCGACCCCATGGTCGAGCCGCACGCCCGCGCCCTGCTGAACGGCAACCCGTACACCGAGGCCATCACCGCCGACGTCCGGGACGTGGACGCGGTGCTCGGCCACCCGTCGCTGCGCCGCCTGATCGACCTGTCGCAGCCCACGGCGATCCTGATCGTCGGCCTGCTCCATCTCTTCTCGGATCGTGAGGACCCGCACGGGCTGGTCAGGCGGTACATGTCCGCACTGCCGAAGGACAGCTACCTCGCCGCCTCCAACATGCTCGCCTCGGCCAACCCCAAGGCCCGGGCCTTGGAGGCCATGCTGCAAGCCACCATGGGCACCGGCCATTTCCGCGACCGGGAGTCCATCACCGCGTTCTTCGACGGGCTGGTGCTGGTGGAGCCCGGACTGGTGCACTTTCCCGAATGGCGTCCCGACGAGCGCATCCCCGGCCCGCTCGCGACCTGGGAGGAACTCCTGATGGGCGGCGTGGCCCGCAAACCCTAGAGCGTCACCCGCCGCTGAGGACACCGGCCGGAGTACGGCGGATCACCGGGGGCGCTAGGGTGGGCGGCGTGCCGCGACGTTTGATCTGCTCCCCGCCCCCCGCCCTGTAGCGGGCGGCATTTCCTGAAATTTCCGGGTCTGACCGATCCGGGGGTGGTTGCTGCCCGCAGACCGGGCCCATTCCAACCACTCCATCCGGAGAACTCCTGTCATGACCCATGTCTCCGCCCGGCGGGGCGCCCTTTACGCGTCCGTGGCCGCGACCGCCTGGGGGACGGGCGGCGCCGCCGGTTCGCTGCTCTTCCAGACCGGCGGCCTCGGCCCCGCCGGCGTCTCCCTGTGGCGCTACCTCCTCGGCGCCGCCTTCCTCCTCGTCCTCACCCGCAGACCCGTCGTCGTCAACGGGCGGGTCCTGCTGGTGGGGGCCGGGATGGCCGTCTACCAGACGGCGTACTTCGCCTCGATCGCCCACTCGGGCGTGGCCGTCGCGACCGTGGTGACGATGGGCGCCACGCCCGTCTTCACCGCCCTGGGCAGCCGCTTCCTCCTGCGCGAGCCGCTCGGCCGCGTCGCGCTCACCGCTCTCGCCGCGGCCCTGGCCGGGCTCGTCCTCCTCGCCGGCGAGACCGCACTACAGGCCGGCACCTCATCCGTCGCCGGCATCGGTTCCGCCCTGGCCTCGGCCGCCGGATACGCCGGGGTCACGCTCTACTCCAGGCGGCACAAGGATGACGACCCGCAGGGCGTGGCGATCGGCGGGTTCGTGGTCGGCGCGGTGTGCCTGGCGCCGTTCGCGCTGGTGGAAGGGGTGGTGCCGGATGTGAGCGCGGCGTCGGTGTCACTGCTGCTCTACTTGGGCGCGGTGCCGACCGCCCTCGCCTACGGCCTGTTCTTCAGCGCGCTCACCGCGCTCCGCGCGACCACGGTGTCGATCATCTCGCTCGGCGAGGCCGTGGGTGCGGCGCTGCTCGGCGTGGTGCTGTTCGGCGAGCGGCTCACGCCTCTCGCCTGGTCGGGGTGCGGGCTGCTGCTGGCGGCCGTCGCAGTTCTCGCCGTACGCGCTGAATCCGGGTGACTCGGGCGCGAGCGATGTGACGGCACAGCGCGCCGGATGAGTTAAGGTCCGGTACGGCGACGCGTGTCGTATCGTCGCTCCGCTCCCCTCCCTTGAAAGAGGGAACGGTGTCAGCGAAGCGTGCGTTGGAGGAACTGTGGCCTCAATAAAGGGAATTCTCAGGAACCTCCTGGATCGTCCAGGTGGGGTGCCCCTGACCCCCTACCTCAAGATCGTCAAGGCGGCTGACGATCGGGCGGAGCGGTTGCGCGAGCTCGACGAGCTGCCCGAGCCCACGATGGACGATCTGGCCGAGTTCTGCGCCATCGCACGCGAGGCCGCCGACAGGACGCTGGGGCTGCGGCCGTACGACGTGCAGTTGCTCGGAACGCTTGCCCTCCTCGACGGGAAGGTCGCCGAGATGGCCACCGGCGAGGGCAAGACGCTCTCCGGCGCCATGGCCGCGGCCGGCTACGCGTTGCAGGGCAAGCACGTCCATGTGATCTCGGTGAACGACTACCTGGCCAAGCGCGACGCCGAGTGGATGGGGCCGTTCTACGAGGCGCTCGGCGTCAGCGTGGGCTGGATCGGGCAGAACTCCTCGCCGGACGAGCGGCGCGAGGCGTACGCGAAGGACGTCACGTACGGGCCCGTCAGCGAGATCGGGTTCGACGTGCTGCGCGACCGGCTCCGTACCGGCCCCGGCGAGATCATCGTGCCCGCGCCCGAGGTGGCGCTGGTCGACGAGGCCGACTCGGTGCTGGTCGACGAGGCCCGCGTGCCACTCGTGATGGCCGGATCGACCGATCCGGGCAGCGCGGTGCCGGAGATGGCGGCGCTGGTCAGGCAGCTCGTACGCGGCTACCACTACGAGATCGACGAGCAGGCCCGCAACGTCTACCTCACCCCCAAGGGCGCCGACAGCGTCGAGAACCTCCTCGGCGTCGAGCTCTACGACGAGCACGAGCCGGGCACGCTCATCGAGCTCAACCTGGCCCTGCACGCCCACGCGCTGCTCGCCCGCGACGTCGACTACATCGTGCGCGACGGCAAGGTCCAGCTGATCAATCCCTCGCGCGGCCGGGTGGCGCTGCTCCAGCGCTGGCCCGACGGCCTTCAGGCGGCCGTGGAGGCCAAGGAGGCGCTGCCGCCGAGCGAGAAGGGCGAGATCCTCGACTCGATCACCGTGCAGGGCCTGATCCGCCGCTATCCGGAGATCTGCGGCATGACCGGCACGGCCGTGGCCGTCAGCGAGCAACTCGGCGAGTTCTACGGCCTCAAGGTCGCGGTCATCCCGCCCAACCGCCCGTGCGTGCGCGAGGACGAGCCGGACCGCATCTACCCGACCGTGCCCGACAAGGACGCCGCGCTGGTCGAGGAGATCCAGGAGGCCCACGCCACCGGCCGGCCCATCCTCATCGGCACGCTCGACGTCGCCGAGTCGGAGAATCTCGCCAAGCTGCTCCAGCGCCGTGGCATGGAGCCGGTCGTGCTCAACGCCAAGAACGACGCCGAAGAGGCCGCGATCATCGCCAAGGCCGGCGAGCGCGACGCCATCACCGTCTCCACGCAGATGGCCGGGCGCGGCACCGACATCCGCCTGGGGGAGGGCGTCGCCGAGCTGGGCGGCCTGTACGTGATCGGCTCGGGCCGCCACGCCAGCAGCCGCCTCGACGACCAGCTCCGCGGCCGCGCCGGCCGCCAGGGCGACCCGGGCGGCTCGGTCTTCTTCGTCAGCACGCAGGACGACCTGATCACCCAGTTCGTCCCCGACGAGCGCCCGCCCGCCGCCGACGCGGACGGCATCGTCCGCCACCGGCGCGGCGCGTACCTCGTGGGCCACGCCCAGCGCGTCGCCGAGGGGGTCAACCTGGAGATCCACCGCAACACCTGGCGCTACACCCGCCTCCTGGAGCACCAGCGGGAGCTCATCCTGGAGTGGCGCGACAAGGTCCTGCACGGCGACGCCGCCTCCAAGGCCCTGTCCTCGGCCGACCCCGAACGCTGGGAGTCCCTGCCGGAGGACACCAGGGACGAGACGGCCCGCCAGATCGTCCTGCACGCCATCGACCGCTGCTGGACCGAGCACCTGGCGTTCCTGACGGACCTCCGCGAGGGCATCCACCTGCGCGCGCTGGGCCGGATGAGCCCGGTCGACGAGTTCCACCGCGAGGCGGTGGCGGAGTACAAGTCGCTGCTGGCCGAGGTGGAGCGGCGCTCGCTGGAGTCCTTCGAGGCGCCCGAGCCCAATCTGCAGCGGCCGACGGCGACGTGGACGTACCTGGTGCAGGACAACCCGTTCGGCACGGAGTGGGACAGGATTCTCAAGCGCGTCAAGACGGCCACCCGGCGCGGATGATCCGCCTCCCCGTACCTGACGGAGGATGGCAGGTACGGCTGGAAGGCTGGACCCATGACAACGAAGGCGAAACTCCTGGCGGTCACCATCGACTGCGCGGAGCCGAAGAAGCTGGCCGAGTTCTACCACGAGATCACCGGGTGGGAGATCCAGTACTCGGAGGACGAATACGCGGCCATCGGGGACGGGACGAGGAGCATTTACTTCGGCCGGGTCCCCGATCGCAAGCCGGTGACGTGGCCGAGCCCGGACAAGCAGTTCCACCTGGACTTCAGGGTGCCGGACGTGGAGAAGGCGGTGGAGGAGTACATCGCGCTGGGGGCCACGAAACCGGAGTTCCAGCCGGGGATCACGGAGGACGGCGTCGGCTGGATCGTCCTGCAGGACCCGGACGGTCACCTGTTCTGCGTCTGTCCCGAGCGGTCCTGACCCTTGGCCGAGGAGTGCGGCGACCGCCGTCCGCAGCGGTCGCCGCCTCGGCATCCCGTCCGGGCAGCCATCTGGAACAAGAGGCCACATGTAGGTCCCGGTCAGGAACGTCATTCGGTGGGATGATCCACCGAAAGTATGATTCGCCCACTTCGCTTGGCCCATAAGCTAGAGCAATGCTTTTGGAAGGATCCATGCCCCGGCGCGGGCGACGATGACCTGGGTCGGCCTGGTAGTCGCCCTGGTGGGAGCGCTGGGATACGCGCTCGGCGCGGCACTGCAACAGTACGAGGCCGTGGCCGAGGGCGCCTCCCTGAAGCTGGTCAGACGTCCTCGCTGGTGGATCGGTGGTGTCATCGGCTTCACGGGCGCCTGCCTGCACGCCGTAGCGCTCAGCCTCGCCCCGCTGGTGGCCGTCCAGCCGATCAGCGTCGCCACGCTGGTGTTCGCCGTGCCGCTGGCCGCGTTCATGTACGGGCGCAAGCCGTACAAGGGGGAGATCCTCGGGTCCATCGCGGTGGCCGTCGGCCTGCTCTGGCTCATGCTCCTGGTCCCGCAGCACAACGTGACGCCCAGGTTGAGCGACGGCGCCGCGCTCGGCTTCCTGGCCGTGATCGGGCTCATCGTCCTGGTCACCCAGCTGGCCGCGACCCGCGTCCAGGGCCCGAGCCGGGCGTTGCTGCTGGCGGTCGGCGCGGGTGCGGTGACGGCGAGCGTATCCACGTTCGTGCGGGTGGTCGGCGGGGGCATGCAGGGCGACTGGGGGCGGTTGCTGCACTGGTTCACGGTCGCCGTGCCCGTGCTGCTGGTCTGCGCGGTCGTGCTGCTGCAGCGCTCGTACGCGGTGGGGTACTTCGGCATCGCGTACGCCGGCGTACAGGTCATCGACCCCATCACCTCGGTCCTCGCCGGCGCGATCCTCCTCGGCGAACCCCTGCCGACCAGCCCTTCCACCGCGATCCCAGCCATCCTGGCGAGCGCGCTCACCATCGGCGGCACGATCACCCTCGGCCGCCTCGCCCCCGACCACTCCCGCCCGGCCCCGGTGGATGCCAAGCCGGCGCCGCGCCCGGTCTCGGCGACCTCCGAGGTCAGCTGACTTCCCAGCCTTCACCCTCGGCGCCGGTCCCCGCGTCCCGAGCGGCCCACCTGCTGCTCCAGCAGCACCGGGACACACCGCTCCGACCGTGTGGAATCCGAGGCGTTCGGTCGCCTGAGCCACGGTGACGACAGCGTACGCCCCGAAGTGCGGAAGGCTCACGCATACGGCACGCCCAGGTGAGGCGCCCTTCGGAAACAGCCGCCACTCTTTTGCGGCCGGGCGCCAGGAGGATGTCAAGAACGCGGCATCGGCTCCGACTCATTGCCGAACGGCGCCTCCGGGTGCGCCGCCCGACCATCGAGGGAGACGACGTGAAATTCCTGTTGATCATGCACATGAATCCGCATATCTGGGACGCGCTGACCGAGGAGGAGCGCAACGAGGTGATGAGCGGCCACGGCGCGTTCATGGAGACCATCAAGAAGTCCGGAGAGATGATCGGCACCGCCGCGCTGGACGACCCGTCGAAGAGCGCCGTGGTCCGGGTCCGGGGCGGCGTTCCGGCGGTCACCGACGGGCCGTATCTCGAGGCCAAGGAGTACCTCGGCGGCTACTACCTGGTCGAATGCGACAGCAGAGAGCGCGCCCTGGAACTGGCCGCGATGATCCCCGACGCCGGCGTGGAGGGCCTCGGCATCGAGGTGCGCCCGGTGGTCTTCGCGGGCACGCCCGAGGACTGAGCGAGCGGTGAGTGAGGAGTTCCTGACATCCCCGATGAGTTTCACATGCCGCTATCCGCTTGTCGCCGGCCGATCACGCGAGGGCGGAGCGCGTCAGGCGGGCCCGGTGCTCCGGCCATTCCTCTTCGAGGATGCCGAAACAGACCGTGTCGCGCCAGGTGCCGTCCGGCCGCCTGCGGTGCCGTCGCAGGGTGCCCTCGTGCAGGCCGCCGATCCGCTTGATCGCGTTCTGCGACCTGAGGTTGAGGTTGTCGGTCTTGAGCAGGACCCGGTTGTAGCCGAGCCCGAACGCGTGATCGATGAGCAGGAGCTTGCAGCTGGTGTTCACGGCCGTACGCCACACCTCCCGGCCGTACCACGTCCAGCCGATCTCGATGCTCTCGTCGAAGCCCGGCACGTCGCCGTACGTGGTCCAGCCCACGGCCCGCCCGCTCTCCTTGACCACCACGGCGAAGGGAACGTGCTGGTCGTCCGACACCAGGCCGAGGGCGACCTTCGCCAGCTCCTCCTCGGAGCGCGGTGCGGAGATGGGCAGCCAGCGCCAGAGCTCCTCGTCCCCGCCGCCGGCGGCGAACAGGTCGGGAATGTGGTCAAGGGTGAGCGGCTCGAGCCGGACGACGTCGTTCTCGAGCACTACAGGCGCAGGCAGCTTCGCGGTCATGGCGGCAACTCTAGAGAGCCCGTGAAGTCGCGATTAGGGCCACATGCCGGTTTTTGCGGAGAACCACCTGTCGACACTCATACCGGCCGGTCGGTAGGCTCACAGCCATGGACTTCGCCTTTGACAGCGTCACCGAGGACCTGCGCGAACGACTGCTGAGCTTCATGGACGAATGCGTCTATCCCGCCGAGACCGCCTTCGAGGAGCAGGCGGCGACCAGTGGCTGGAGCCCCCCGCCGCTGATGGCCGACCTGAAGGACGAGGCCAGGAAGCGGGGTCTGTGGAACCTGTTCCTCCCGGGTGAGCACGGCGCCGGGCTGACGAACCTCCAGTACGCGCCGCTGGCGGAGATCATGGGCCGGAGCCCCACCATCGCCCCGACGGCCACCAACTGCGCCGCGCCGGACACCGGGAACATGGAGGTCCTGTCCATGTTCGGCAACGAGTGGCAGCGCAAGGAGTGGCTGCGGCCGCTGCTCGACGGGGAGATCCGCTCCGCGTTCGCGATGACCGAGCCCGACGTGGCCTCCTCCGACGCCACGAACATCGCCACCTCCATCGTTCGCGACGGCGGCGAGTACGTCATCAACGGCCGCAAGTGGTTCATCTCCGGCGCGATGAACCCCGACTGCAAGATCTTCATCGTCATGGGCAAGACGAACCCCGACGCGCCCAAGCACCGCCAGCAGAGCATGGTCCTGGTGCCGCGCGACACGCCGGGGCTGCACATCAAGCGCGGCATGCACGTGTTCGGCTACACCGACGCCGACCACGGCGGCCACGCGGAGATCGAGTTCGAGGACGTACGCGTACCCGTCGAGAACCTCATCGGCGAGGAGGGCGGCGGCTTCGCCATCGCGCAGGCCAGGCTCGGGCCCGGCCGCATCCACCACTGCATGCGCCTGATCGGCATGGCCGAGCGCGCCGTCGAGCTCATGTGCAGGCGCGCGCTGGACAGGACCACGTTCGGCAAGCCCATCGCCCAGCAGGGCGTCGTGCAGGACTGGATCGCCGAGTCCCGCATCAAGATCGAGCAGATGCGCCTGCTCGTGCTCAAGACCGCCTGGCTCATGGACACGGTGGGCAACCAGGGTGCGCACACCGAGATCCAGGCCATCAAGATCTCCACCCCGCAGACCGTGGAGTGGATTCTCGACAAGGCCATCCAGGTCCACGGCGCGGGCGGTGTCTCGCAGGACTTCCCGCTGGCGGGGCTCTGGGCGGGCGCCCGGTCGCTGCGGCTGGCGGACGGCCCCGACGAGGTGCACAAGCGGTCTCTGGCCCACCGGGAGCTGAAGAAGTGGATGTGAACATCAAGGAGCGGGTCGCGGCGTTCCTCGCGGAGCACGACCCGGACGGAGATCGGCTGGAGTTCCTGCGGGCGAGATTCGACGCGGGGCTGGCCTGGGTGTGGTTCCCCGAAGGGCTCGGCGGGCTGGGCGCGTCGCGGGAGTCGCAGCAGGTCGTGGAGCGCGAGCTGGCCGGCACGCCGCAGATCAACTCCGGCGTCCAGGGCATCGGGCTGGGGATGGCCGCTCCGACCATCCTGGCGTTCGGGACGGAGGAGCAGAAGCGTCGCTTCCTGCGGCCGTTGTGGACGGGGGAGGAGATCTGGTGCCAGCTCTTCAGCGAACCCGGCGCCGGATCCGACCTGGCCACGCTCGCGACCCGCGCCGTGAGGGATGGGGACGAATGGGTCGTCGATGGCCAGAAGGTGTGGACGTCCGGCGCCCATCACGCCAGGTGGGCCATCCTCGTCGCGCGTACCGACCCGGACGTGCCCAAGCACCGCGGCATGACGTACTTCGTCTGCGACATGCAGGCGCCGGGCGTCGAGGTGCGGCCGCTGCGGCAGATCACCGGTGAGGCCGAGTTCAACGAGGTCTTCCTGACCGGCGTACGGCTCCCCGACGACCTGCGTCTCGGCGAGGTCGGCGACGGCTGGCGGGTCGCGCAGACCACGCTGATGAACGAGCGCGTCGCCATCGGCGGCGCTCCCGTGCGGCGGGGCGGCGGCATGGTCGGGGTCGTGCTCGACTCCTGGCGCGCGCACCCCGAACTGCGCACCCACGACCTGCACCAGCGGCTGCTGTCGCTCTGGGTCGAGTCCGAGGTCACCCGCCTTTCCGGGGCACGGCTGCGCGAGCAGCTCGCCGCGGGTCAGCCGGGGCCCGAGGGATCCGGGATGAAACTGTCGTTCGCCAAGCTCAACCAGGCGCTGTCCGGGTTCGAGGTGGAGTTCGGGCGAGACCTGGGCTACGACGACTGGACGTTCCGCCGCTCGGAGGACGTCGACTTCTACGGCCGCGGCTCCGGCTACCGCTACCTGCGGGCCAAGGGCAACTCGATCGAGGGCGGCACCTCCGAGATCCTGCGCAACATCATCTCCGAGCGGGTGCTCGGCCTGCCCTCAGAGCCCCGCGTCGACAAGGACGTGCCCTGGAAGGACCTGCCGCGATGAGCCTTCTTTACTCAGAGGTCGAGGAGGAGCTGAGGGCCGCGGTGCGCGGGCTGCTCGCCGACAGGTGCCCTCCCGCCGCCGTGCTCAAGCGGATCGAGTCCGAACCCTACGACCTGGACCTGTGGAAGACGCTGGCCGGCGAGATCGGGGTGGCCGGGTTGCTCATCCCGGAGGAGCACGGTGGCGCCGGGGCGTCGGCGAGCGAGGCGGCCGTCGTGCTGGAGGAGCTCGGCAGGGGAGTGGCGCCGGTGCCGTTCTTCACCAGTTCCGTGCTGGCCACGTACGCGCTGCTGCCGAGCGGGGACGCCCTGCTGGGGGAGCTGGCAGAGGGCAGGAAGACCGCCGCGCTCGCCGTGCCGTTCGCGGCGAACCCGTACAGGCTCGGCGCATCCGTGCGGGTCGAGGAGGGGCGGCTGACCGGGACCGTCACCGGCGTGGCCGGGGCGGATGTGGCCGACGTGCTGCTGGCACCCGTCGGCGGCAGGCTCTACGCCGTGGAGGAGGGGGCAGTCGTCGAGGTCGTGCCGTCGCTCGACCTGACCAGGCCGGTCGCGACCGTCGCCTTCGACCGCACGCCCGCCCGGGACGTGGGGGAGTGCGACCTGGCGGCGGTGCTGAGGGCCGGGGCGGGGCTGCTGGCGTCGGAGCAGCTCGGGGTGGCCGAATGGTGCCTCGACACGACGCTCGCCTACGTCAAGGAACGCCACCAGTTCGCCCGGCCCATCGGCTCCTTCCAGGCGATCAAGCACCGGCTGGCCGACCTGTGGCTGGACGTGGTCAGGGCCAGGGCCGCCGCCAGGAGCGCCGCGACCGACGGCTCGGCGATCTCCGTGGCCGTGGCCCAGTCGTGGAACGCGGGCGTCGCCGTGCACGCGGCGGAGGAGGCCCTGCAGCTGCACGGAGGCATCGGCATGACATGGGAGCACCCCGTACATCTCTATCTCAAGCGCGCGAAAGCCTCGGAGATCGCGCTGGGCACGCCCGGCGACCACCGTGCGGCGCTGGCCTCACTTGCCGACGTGCCCGGCCCCGAGTGAGGTGAGCAGCAGGTCGGCGAAGTGCCTGCCCACCTGGGCGCCGGTCAGCGGCCCCTCCGTGTGGAACCACGTGCCCAGGTGGTGCACCGAGCCGAAGAAGTAGTCGACGACCAGCTCGGCCGGGACCCGGTCGCTGAAGACGCCCTCGCGCTGCCCCTCGGCCACGAGGTCGCGGAAGCGCTCGTGGTAGCGGCGGCGCTCGGCGCGTACGGTCTTCTGGGTCTCCGGGGCGAGCAGGTGCATCGACCTGAAGAAGATCTTGGAGTCGTCGAGGTTCGCGGCCGTGGTCTCCACGACGTCGGCCGCGGCCTTGTAGAGGCGCTGCCGCACGTCGCCCGGGCCGTCGGCGATCCGCGTCAGCCGTTCCATCTGCATGCGGAGGACCCGGGCGTAGATCTCGTGCAGCAGGTCGTCCTTGGAGTCGAAGTAATGGTACATGGCGCCCTTGGTGACGCCGGCCGCCACGACCACCTGCTGAACGGAGGTGCCCTCGAAGCCGCGCTCGGCGAACAGCCGGGTCGCCTCGGCGAGCAACCGCTGTCTGACCGGTTCGTCTTTCACATGGTCCCCCTTTGTCACCTGCCCTAGCATACCGACTGGTCGGTTCAGGTCATTTGCTGGTCTTGCGGGTACTAATTACGTCACCTTAGGCTCGCCTTGGTCAGGAGGCGGGTATCTCTTGACCGGCGAGGGATCTTCGGCGTGGCAGATCCTGCAACACATCTACACATTCGGGGAGTTTGCCGTGCCCGGTGGCTCTATCTACGTGCAACCAAATGAGAAGTACACAGGGTCTTCCCCGCAGTGGTGGTACGAGAAGTTCTGGCGGGAGGACGCCCCCAGCCGGCGCAGATCCAGGTACGTCAAGGCCGCCGTGGGATTCGTGGTCGGGTTCGCGCTCGGGCTCAGGTTCGACCTTGCCGGAGCGTCCCCGTTCTTCGGCCTGATCATGGCTGGGATCGTGGCCGGCGGCGACTGGTATCTCGACTGGCGCTCCTTCCACGCGACGGCGGTCTGGCGCGGCGCGCGACGCGGCGAGGCGATCACCGGGAAGATGTTGCGCAGGTCGCTGAGCCGTCACGGCTACAGCGTGCTCGACGGCCGAGCCATCCGCGGCCAGGCGTCCATCGACCATCTGGTGATCGGCCCGGGCGGCGTGTGGATCATCGACAACGAGTCCTGGAGCCCCGACACCGAGATCGCCTGCTACGGCGGGAGGCTGTTCTTCGGCGAGAAGTACGGTAGCAAGACCGCCAAGCCGCTGGTCGAGACCGCCGAGGCGTTCGCCGAGCTGCTCACCCGCGAGACGCGCATCCCGGTGACGATCACGCCCATGCTCGCCGTCCACTGCGGGCTGCTGCCCAAGGGCGGCATCGTGGGCGCCGAGGGGCTGACGCTGCTCAAGCCGCGGCTGGCGGCCAAGGTGATCAAGTCGGCCGACGGCGTCGTGCTCAACGACGAGCAGATCGAGCTGCTGGCCCGCACCGCGGCCAGGGAGCTCCAGCGCACCTGACGCGCCGGGCGAAACCGGCCGGCGCGCTCAGGCGAGCGTCTCGATGAAGGCGGTGAGCTGGGCGACGTTGCGGCACTCGTACATCGGGACGACCGTGCCGTACTCACTGGCGACCGAGTCTCCCGTGTCCCACTGCGCCGTGGGCTCCGGGTTGAGCCAGTACGCGTGGCGCGAGCGGGACACGAGCGACCTGAGCACGTCCAGGGCGGGCGGCTGGTAGTTGGAGCGGGCGTCGCCCAGGATCAGCAGTGAGGTCTTGGGACCGATGGCGTCGCCGTACCGCTCGGCGAAGCGCTCCAGCGAGTGCCCGTAGTTGGTGCGGCCGAAGCGCACCATGTCGGCCTCGTTCGCCAGTCTGGTCATGGCCTCGACCACGTCGGCGCCCGGGACGAAGAACCTGGTGATCTCGTCCACCGTGTCCACGAACCCGAACGCGCGCACCTTGGTGAACTGCTCTCTGAGCGCGTACGTGAGCAGCAGCGTGAAGTGCGCGAACGACGAGACCGAGTCGCTGGTGTCGCAGAGGATGACCAGCTCGGGCCTGTGCGGGCGCGGGGGCCGGAAATGGGTGGTCAGCGGCACGCCGCCGCTCTGCAGGGAGGCCCGCATGGTCCTGCGGAAGTCGAGCCGGCCGCGCCGCCCCTTCCGCTGTTTGATCGTCAGGCGCGTGGCCAGGCGTCTGGCCAGCGGATACACCTCGCGGCGCAGCCGGGCCAGGTCGGCCTTGGTGATGCGGAGGAAGTCGATCTGGTCGAGCGGGGGGCGCACGGCGGAACGGGCGATGCGTTCGATCCCCGAGTCCTCGGCGATGCGGCGGCGCACGTCGGTGGCCACGGCGTCCTCGAAGCGCCTGGTGTTGTCGTAGACGCGCCGGCGCACGTTCTTCTCGGCCAGGCCGCCGCGCTCCTGGCCCTGGAGGACGTTCTGGAGGATGCGGGCCATCAGCGTCTCAGGGGAGAGGGCGCGCATGACGCTGTAGGAGAACCAGTTCTGCCGCCCCGGGCTCGTCGTGGGCTGGCGGCCGAAGCGCCCGACCATGGCCTGGGCGAACTCGCGCATCTCCTGGTCGGTGCCGCCGGTCAGGAGCCGGGCGAGGTGGTCGCGGAGCTCCTCGACAGAGGCTTTCTCCGGATTCATCAGCGTATGTGCGCGTGGGGCGTACATGCCGGACGTCGACGCCGGGAACCACAGGTCGAACAGCACGTCGAACCCCGGCCGGTACGCGGGCTTCTTGACCAGCGTCGCCGCGTAGGCGGCACGCAGTGACTCCCGATCGCTCAGCTCGATCACCCGCAGCGCGTGCGCGGCATCCAGCCCCTCGGCCACCGACACCGGTATCCCGGCCTCGCGCAGCGCCTGCACGAACCCGACATGTCTATCGACCAGCGACATCCGGCAGCCCCAGCTCCTTGACCGCCCGCGTCTGGTCGGAGGCGTGCTTGAGCACCACGCCC
The DNA here is from genome assembly GCF_050944675.1 of Nonomuraea sp. CA-141351. Lineage (NCBI taxonomy): Bacteria > Bacillati > Actinomycetota > Actinomycetes > Streptosporangiales > Streptosporangiaceae > Nonomuraea > Nonomuraea sp. CA-141351. The sequence continues at coordinate 10,593,751 of NZ_CP191982.1, read as the reverse complement.
AGCGTGCCCGCCACGGTGGCCTCGTCCAGCTCCTCCCGCCCGAGCGCGAGCAGCGTGTTCGCCCAGTCCACGGTCTCGGCCACCGACGGCGCCTTCTTCAGCTCGAGCGCACGGAGCGTCGCGACAGTCCTGGCGAGCCGCTCGGCGAGGTCGGCCCGGATGCCCGGGACCTGGCTGAGCACGATGTCCCGCTCCCGCTCGGGGGTGGGGTATTCGAGGTGCAGGTAGAGGCAGCGCCGCTTGAGCGCCTCCGACAGCTCGCGGGTGGCGTTGGAGGTGAGCACCACGTACGGCCGGCGCGTCGCGACGATGGTCCCCAGCTCCGGAACCGTCACCTGGAAGTCGGACAGCAGCTCGAGCAGCAGCCCTTCGACCTCGACGTCGGCCTTGTCGGTCTCGTCGATGAGCAGCACGGTGGGCCCCGCGGCCCTGATCGCCTTCAGCAGCGGCCGCTCCAGCAGGAACTCCTCGGAGAAGATGTCATCGTCGGCACTTGTGGCCTGGATCCTGAGCAACTGCTTCTTGTAGTTCCACTCGTACAGCGCCCTGGCCTCGTCGAGGCCCTCGTAACACTGCAGCCTGATCAGCTCGGCCCCGGTCGCCATGGCCACCGCCTTGGCCAGCTGCGTCTTCCCCACGCCCGCCGGTCCTTCGACCAGCAGCGGCTTGCCCAGCGCCGCGGCCAGGAACACCGACGTGGAGATGGCGTCGTCGGAGAGGTAGTCCACGGCGGCGAGCCGCTCCGTCACGTCGTCGGGGGAGTCGAACATCGATGATCCTGTCTGCCGGAGCTCGTGGCCGAACTTTATTCTAGCCGGACGGGCCGACCTGATACCGATTCGACCAACATAGGGATCACCGGTATATTCCTCTCTGCAAGCGCCGCTAGCTCAGTTGGTTAGAGCAGCTGACTCTTAATCAGCGGGTCCGGGGTTCGAGTCCCTGGCGGCGCACGCATAAGAAACCCCAGGTCATGTCCGTGACCTGGGGTTTCTCGATTTTCGGAGTCCCACGGACCGTTTCAGACGATGCCGAGGCGCGCGGTTGGTTGCTCGCTGGTTGCTCTTCGGCGCCGTTCCGGCACATGGCCGGGCCGTCCTGACCGCCGTTTCGGGCTCGATTGCCAACGCCATCCCATGGAAGTGCTGGAAGAAGGGCACGCCTGGAGGATTCTGGGGCACGTTATGGCGAGTTCTGACTTCTGCCGGGTCAAGGTGTGATCTTGACTGCCCGGTTTCGCGGGCTCCGTATCACGTGGTGAACCTGGCTCCCTATCGTGCGAGATCTGATGGCCGCAGCGCCTGCCGCCTTGTTTGTCGATCTCCGGCATGTGTGGAGACGGTAGAAGTCGGCGATCCAGGTGGCGATCTTCAGGTGGGCTTCGGCCGGGGTGCGGAACCGGTAGCGGTGAACGTATTCGACCTTGAGCGTGCCCGTTGACGGGACCACCTTCAGACGCCGGCACAACTCCTGGCAGCTGGCAAGCCCTGGGCCGACAGATCCCGGCCCGGGGTGTCCCCGGGGGCGAGCTGCCCGGCCTCCGCCTGCAGGTCCGGGCGGCTCGCCTGCTCTGAACCGCAACCTCTTCAAAGGAGTCCCACCCCGTGACCACCCCCGCCGCACCGGCCCTGTCCGATGAGCTGGATCGGCTGCTGAGCCGCATGCGTCTGCCCTACCTGCGCAAAGCCGCGCCCGATGTGCTGGCCACCGCCCGCGCGCAACGCTGGGACCCGGCCGAAGTGCTGCGCGTGCTGATCAGCGAGGAGGTCATCAGCCGCGACGCCGCCACCCGCCGCCAGCGCCGCACCGCGGCCGGCTTCCCCACCGGTAAACACTGGCCTCCTGGCAGTCCGCGCAGTCCTCCATCGGCGAACCCACCCAAAACGCGCTGGCCACCCTGGAATGGTGGCCGCGCCGAGAACCTCGTCATCGCCGGCCCGTCCGGCACCGGCAAGTCCCACTTCGTCGAAGCCCTCGCCCACGCCGCGATCGAGAAAGACCTGCGGGTCGCCTGGTTCACCCTGGAGACCCTCACCGCCACCATCAGCAAGGCCAAGGTCATTGGAAGAGTGTGGTGGTTGGATGATCCATTTATGGACACGCCTGGTGATACTCTCTGCGTATACGACAGTGCTGCGGACGGTTGGGGCATCGAGGGAACTCTCTCCTAAGTGGCCGTCTCCGTAAATCTCTCGGGGGTTCCGCAGCTGCGTCTACTACGGCAGGCTGATGCTCGCGGCCAGGTGCCGGTGCTGCGTTGAGCGATTCCGTGGCACGGACCGGCGCAGATCGGCAAGAATGTTGGCATATTCGGGTATATGTGGATTCACCTGGTTGCGTTCCTCGGACTCTCCCTCGCGGTCATCTGCACCCCTGGCCCCGATACCGCGCTGACGGTACGCAACGCGTTCTCCGGCGGCCGCCGCAGCGGTGTGTGGACGGCTGGCGGGGTGGCCGCTGGACAGGCCGTCTGGACCCTGGCCGCCGGTCTCGGCATCGCCGGGCTCATCCAGGCGTCGGAGCCCTTGTTCCTGGTGATGAAGGTGGCGGGTGCCGCCTATCTCTGCTACCTCGGCGTCCAGTCCCTGTGGGCGGCGTGGCGGGGTCATGCGGCGCAGGCCGCTGACCAGTCTGAGCTCCGCCTGACCCCGGTTAGATCGCTGCGTCAGGGTCTCGTCAACGACCTCGCCAATCCGAAGATGGCGGCGTTCTTCATGAGTCTGCTGCCGCAGTTCGCGCCGGCGGGGGAGGGTGCGTTTGTCACGATGCTGGGGCTGGGGCTGCTGTTCAGCCTGCTCACTTTCGCCTGGCTCACCGTCTACAGCCTTCTGATCGACAAGATGCGCGCCTTGTTCGACCGGTCGCGGGTCCGCCGGACGCTGGACGCGGTCACCGGCGGCATCCTCATCGCCTTCGGCCTGCGCCTGGCACTTTCCGACCGCTGAGCCGCGCTTGCGGCACACCAGCCCCTGGCTGGGCAAGGTCAGGGCCGACGGTGCCGACCTTCTTCGTCGGCGCGCTCAAGGGAAATCGATGGCGTACGCCGCAGCCGCCACGACTGGTGCATTCACTCAGCGCACGCTGACAACTCCATGTTGTGAGGCCAAGTGACTGCACCCATGGCTGGCCATAGCCACCCTGGCGCCTTGATTCCCGTGGATGGTTCCCGATTGTGTTAGAGAGTCTCAAGATGTTACTCTCTAACACATGAAGGATGGTCTCCGGGCACGCCGCAAGGCGCTTCTCCGGCAGGAGATCCAGGCACACGCGATGCGACTGTTCCAGGAGCGCGGCTACGACGAAACAGCCGTGGCCGACATAGCCCAGGCAGTGGGCGTCTCGTCGATGACGGTCTTCCGCCACTTCCCGACCAAGGAAGACCTCGTCCTGTCCGACGAGTTCGACCCTGCCCTGGCCGCCCGCGTCCAGGCCAAGCCTGCCGACCAGCCGCTGCTACGGCGCATCGGCGACACGCTGGTCGAGAGCCTGGCCCAGACGCCGCCTGCCGAGCTCGACATGCTGCTGGCTCGGCTGAAGCTCGGGCTGGCCACCCCCGCATTGCGTGCCCGCTGGCTGGACAACGAGTACCAGACCCAGAAGGCCATTGTCGATGCGCTCAACGACGGCCGGTACGACGAGTTCCACCTCCAAGTCGTCGCCAGCGCCTGCCTGGCCGCCGCGACCACCGCTCTCACCCGCTGGGCGGAGAGCGGAGGACAAGACATGCCCCACGAACTCCTCGCCCAAGCCCTCGGCATCCTCCAGGAGGAATCTTGAAAATCCGCAGAGTCGTCACCGGACACGACCCCAGCGGCACCGGCGTCGTCGTCAGCGACGACCACGTCGAACCGTTCGCCCCCGACCTCGGGCAGAAATGGTCCATCTGGGCCGGCGACGCCACCGTCACCCTCCCTAGCGACGGCGCACCGCCGCCGTTCACCGGCCCGCTCCTACCTCAGCCGGGCGGCTTCCACATCACCGTCTTCACCCTGCCGCCCCGCTTCAACCCCGACGACCTGCTCGGCCGAGACCCGGCCAAGGCCGCCGAACTGATGCGCCAGGCCGCCGACGAATCCCACCCCTTCGTCCACGACCCCAACCCGCCCGGCGGCCATGGCGACCTGCCCGGCTCGTCTGCCATGCACGCCACCGCCTCCATGGACTGCATGATGCAGCTCACGGGAGAATCCGTCTTCGTCCTCGACCAGACCGAGGTGCATCTCCGCCCCGGCGACTGGCTCATCCTCAACGGCGTTGCTCACAGTTGCCGCAACGACGGCGACGAGACAGCCGTCCTGATCGGCGTCGTCATCGGCGCCCACCACACAGGACTTCCGCTCAGGACATCCGCCACCTGACATGCGCACCCACTACAAGATCGCTGTCAAGTGACCCGACTGGCCCATGCCCAGCGCTCCCCATGCTTTGGCGATGGCGATGGCGACTCGTGGGTAGCCGGCGTCGTCCTGGCGCAGCAGGACTTTGACGTGCCCGCCGGGGTCGAGGACGGCGATCATCACGGTGCGGTCGAAGAGCACGAGGGCCAACCCTGGGGCCTCATCTCTGCATCTCGTAGGTCAGCTTGACGATCTTCGAAAAGGTCTTCACGCCCGCGAGCCTCAGCTTGGCATCCTGCCCCTCCCGAAAAAACTGCTTCCCGCTCCCGGCCATGAAGGGGTAAACCGTGAGGTCGATGACATCGATCAGCTGCTCTCGCAGAAGAGCCTCCCCGAACTGGCCGTGACCGAGAAGCAGCAGGTTTCCCCCGTCTTGCTGTTTGAGGCGGGCCACCTCGGCAACGGCATCGCCCCGAACGATGATCGAGTTGTTCCAGTCGGCCCTCTCAAGCGTCGAGCTGAACACGTACTTCGGGATCGTCGTGAGTCGGTCGGCCCACATCGGCTTGTGGTCTGTGCGACCGTCATACAGTTCCGCGAACGCTTCGTAGATGCGGCGCCCGAACAGGATCGCGTCGCAGGCCGTCAGCAGACCCAGACCGTCCCGCAGATAGGCCTCATCCTGGTACTCGGCCACTCCCATGCCCACCGGGTCTTCAACGACACCGTCCGCCGAGGCCAGAACGTACTCGATCACTTTCCGCATAGCGGTAACCCTCCTAATTCGGTTACCGCTACCTACGAATGAGAGCCCTCGAACTCATCGCTACTGCTCGAAGAGCGCGAACAGCTTCGGGTCCCGGTAGACGAGCAGGTGGGACAGCAGGCCGTCCGCTCCCCCCGTGAGCACATGGAGCGTGTTGGGCTGCACACCGTCGTCGGTGACGTGATAGAGCAGCAGCCCTGGTTGATGATTGGCCGAGATGGAACGCGTCTGCCGGCGGGCGCCACGCCGGCGGAAGAGGTCTTCCATGAATGCCCGGTACGGAACTCGGCCGCGCAACCACTGTAGAACTGGCGGCATCTCGAAGACGACATCCGCTGTTACCAGCTGCTCCAGTGCCTCTGCGTCCCCCGCTTCGAAGGCCCGGGCGTACTGCTCGACCAGTGCGGCTTCGATGCCTCGTTGCTCAGGGCGGCCATCCGTTCGCGTCTGTGAGAGACGAGCTCGAGCGCGCTGGAGTGCGGAGTTGATCGCAGGTACTGAGGTGCCGAGTGCGGCGGCAGCGTCAGCCGAGGAGTAACCCAGCACCTCACGCAGAATGAAGACCGCGCGCTGTTGGGCCGGCAGCGCTTGTAGGAGAGCCGTCAACGCCAACCGGACTTCGCTGCCCCGCACCACAGCATCGCCGATGCCATCCTCGCCCAACCAGCTTGACGGGGCCGGCTGCAGCCACGGGGTGTCGAACCGAGGGACCAGAGGGGCGCCCACCTCGAATCCCGGATCGCTGAGATCGCGCGGCAGCGTACGGCGGCTCGCGTTCCGAAGCCGATCCACGCAGACATTCCGAGCGATCCGAAACACCCATCCGGTCACGCTCCCTACTTCGGCGTCAAAGTCACCCCGCGCTCGCCATACCCGCTCAAGCACATCTTGGACGGCGTCTTCAGCATCGAACGGAGAGCCCAACATCTGATAGCAGAACGCCCACAACTCGCGGCGGTGCTCGCCGAGGAAGCCATCCAGGACCTTCATCCATCCCCTGTCCACGGGACTAGTATTCACTCACCGCAACAAGGCCGACGACCACACTCGGACAATCAGGACTCAGCGGCCGCGCCACGAGCCTGCCCTGATGACGCTCGCCGAAGACTTCAGATGAGCGTCGTCACCGCCGCCTGCAGGCCGAGCAGGGCACCGCGCAGATTCACCGCTATCGTGCGGTCCCATTCCTCCAGCGGGTAATCGAGCACCCGCCCACTGCCCCGTCCCGGCGTTGAGGTGCGCCACGTGCACGGCGCTGTGGCGGGCCACCGTCTCGTGGACCATCGCGTCGTTGTCCTGCGAGGCAACGTCCACCTGCAGCCCGGACGCTTGGCCGCCGCGATGTCCTCGGCCGTCTGTTCGGCGCATTCGGCGTCGATGTCGGCGCAGTACACCCGGGCTCCCTGGGCGGCCAGCGTCGCCGTGGACGCCGCTCCCTTCCCGGACCCGGCCCCGGTCACGATCGCCACCTTCCCGCTGAGCGGCATCCGCGCGAGCGGAACAATTCCTTGCTGTGTCGTTGTCAACGGTTGTTCCCTTTCCTGGTCGGAAGGTCCTTGGCCTGAGGCTCTTGGCCGGAGGACGGGTGAGTACTCGCGGCGATACGAACGCGGACGAGCCGAGGTTGTCACGGCTGGGCCAGCGGGATGACCCGGCGGAACTTGCCGCCGGGTGACTGCTGCGGCGGCTCCTTGGCGCGCTCCAGCGCGACGTGGTCGATCTTGTGCTCGGTGAGCAGGTGGGCGATCTCGCCGCGCACCGCCTGCCACACGCGGTCGGGGTCGGCGTTGTTCTCGGGCTGCAGGCGCACGCGCAGTGTAGAGGGCGCGGTCTGGACGACCTGGAACTGCTCGATCCCGGCAACGCGGTCCAGCAGGGTGCCGAACAGCATGGGGGAGATGTCGGCGTGCTCACCGCGCTCGGTGGGGAAGGTGAGCACGTCGGCGGCGCGGCCCTGCACCTGAAGAGCGGGAAGTGGGCTGCCGCACGGGCACGGGCACGGGTCGGGGCGGAGCAGGACGCTGTCGCCCAGATCGTAGCGCAGGATCGGCTGGATGCGGTTGGCCAGGTTGCTGATCAGCACGGTGTGCGACTGCCGGCCAGGCGGGACCGGCCGGTAGTCGACATCGACCGGTTCGACCACGGCCCAGTCGCTGGTGACGTGGTACCAGCCGTGGGCGCAGCTGAACGTGAGGAAGCCGCACTCGGTGCAGCCGTAGCTGGCTCGGACCCTGGTGTGGAACGCGGCGGCGAGCCGGGCGCGGCTGTCGGCTGTCAGCGTCTCACCATTGGTCATGACCAGCACGGGGTTGATGTGCAGGCGGCCGCCTCCTGCTCGCCGGCCAGCAGCGTGAGCATGCTCGGGAAGCCGACAAGTTCGCAGGAATCGTGTAAGCAATCAGAAGGTTCTGTGACGCTGGGTGATAGGTGCTGATCAGGCGTCGAGTGCGATCGGTGGCATCCAGAGGTTGCCGGTGAAGGCGCGGTGGATCGCCTCGAAGGCGCTCAGCCCGTGTTTGCGGGCGCTGTCGAGGTAGGAACGGACGGTCAGCCAGTGCGCGGCACCGTCTTCGGATTGATGGCAGCCGGAGATTTTCACCTGGGTCTTGACCGGGCGCAGCGCGCGCTCCCCGGTGTTGTTTGTGAACGGCACCCAGCCGGGGAAGTCGGCGAAGCGCAGCACCTCATCAGCCCGGTCCCGCAGGCGTTCCAGCAGGTTACGGGCCGGGGACTGTTTCCGCCCAGGGGCGCGGGGATGCAGCGACAGCCCGACCGCGATCCCGTGATGGAAGGATTCGAGGTAGATCCGCGCCCGCTCGGGCGGGATCTCGGCCAGTCCCTTCTCGCGGGCCTTGATGGCCTGCTTGTTCAACTCGGCCAGCGCCCACCGGATCTGCGCCGGCCACCGCTGACCGGGATGATCCTCGGCCGCCGCGGTCAGCTCCCTGACCAGATGTGCTCCGCACAGTTGGTGACGAGCGTGCGGGTAGCCGTCATACAGCGACAGCGAGTCGTGCACCAGCACCCCGCGGAACTCGGGCAGGATGCCGAGGGAGTTGCCGCCCTGGCGGGAGCGTTCGCCCAGGCCGAGCAGGGTCAGGGTGGTGGTGCAGGCCACGTGCAGCCAGCGGCGCGCCGCCCCGATCCGGGTGGTGGTCTCATCGACGTGCAGCACATGCGTGAGGGTCGGCAGCGCGCGGATCACCTTGATGCTGCCGGCGACCAGCGTGGCGGCCTCGGCCAGGATCGACGACACCCAGCCGGGCGAGACCCGGGCTCCGGTGACGTCGGCGATCAGCTGGGCGCAGCGCTCCACCGGCACGTGCTGGAACACCAGCAGATAGGCGGCGAGTGCGCGCAGGTTCGGCCCGTACGACGACGGCGCACCAGCCACCTGCTCGGGCATGTCCGCACCGGTGACAGCGCCGCACCCGCCGCACCGGCAGCGATGCGCCCGGTGCTCGGTCACCGTCACGGTGACCAGGGGAATGTCGCGGACCTGGCGGCGCGAGTAGCCGACGCTGTCGGTGGCCGACAGCTGCTTCCCGCATCCGCCGCAGGCCGCCGGGAGGTAATCCTCGACCTCGTCGGCGACCTCGGCCATGGCCAGGCCGTTGCCCGCAGCGCCGGGCTGGCGCCCCCGTGTCCGCCCGCTCTTGACCGGCGGCTGCTTCCCCGGACGGACGAAGGTGTCGCTGGACGGCGGTAACGAGGAGTTCCCCGAATTGCGGTTCTGCCGACGTTCCAGCTCGGCGACCCGGGCGCTCAGCCGCTCCACCGTTGCTTCCAGCTTCGCGATCGTCTCGCGCTGAGCCTCGATCGTGGCCATCTGCCGGACCACCAGCGATGCCAGCTCGTCATACGACGGACGGCGCTCCGGGGTCTTCGGCAGCCAAAGATCATCGCACCTCGCGGACAGCCCTCACGCCAGCAAGATCGAGGCTACTGAATGCCTACGGAATCGGAGCCTCCAAGATTCCCGGGGCATGTTCGGTGCCCGCCGTGACTGCGTCCCTGAACTCCACACTGCTTCAGAATCTAGTTGGCCAAAGGCCGCTCATCCGACCAAATCGCAGGGTCAAGGCCGTGCAATCGTCCGGCCGGTTGCTCGGTGGTTGCTCTTCGGCCATCGGTACGCACGAACACGCGACGGCATTCTGGGACATTTCGAAAGCGGCAAAACCGAACCGAGCGGTACAAGGAAGTGCATGCAGGCATCGCCTGACATGAAAGCTAGCGACTCTTAATCAGCGGGTCCGGGGTTCGAGTCCCTGGCGGCGCACTGTATGAAAACCCCAGCTCAGCGTGCTGAACTGGGGTTTCTCGGTTCTTGGAGACTCCGGTGCGGCCGCAGCCGGGCCCAGGTCCTCGCCGGCGCCGCCGACCCGCTGGTCAACCCTCTTACGAGGACCACTGCACGACGACCTGCTCAAGTTCGACACCGCCTGCACCCCTGCCTGTCAGGGGCCGACCGGCACCGCGGTCTCTGGACGGCGGTACAGGCCGAGGCCGGCTGGGGCCGCAGGGCCGCGCCCGGGCGTCCGACGGCCCTTCGGCCCGCGGCGGTTGGCGGGCGGGGATGCGACGGCATCCCCGCCCGGCCTGTTTCAGGCGTCGGCGCTCTCGGCGTTCTGGGCGTCCAGTTCCGCCTGCCGCTGCACCTGCTGGATCTGCTCGTCAGTGACGACGAGGCTTCCGAACTCCTTGACCGCCTGGTAGTACGTCCAGGCGAGGCCGTTGCAGGTGGACTTGGAGACCCCCGAGTACTTGGAGCACACCTGCTTCATGTCGAAGTAGAACGAGTCATCGATGCGTGACTTGTTCGCCGGGAACTGGCTCACGTCCTTGTAGTTGCGGTAGCCGAAGTCGTGCCGCCTGCAGGGCATCCTGAAATCGAACCCGAGCGGCTGGTCGGGGCTGCTCGAGCAGAGGTCGGTCGACCAGTCGAAGGCGTAGTCGGCCCACGCCGCCTGGTTCTCCCAGGCGGCCCGCCAGGAGCCGGCGCTGGCGGTGGTGGGCTGGGTGAATCCGGAGAGCGCGGCGAGTTTCTGCTGCAGGGTCACCGCGTGCGCCGGTAACGCGAAGCCGAGCACGGTGATCAGGGAGAGGACGACGGAGGTGAGTGCGGCGCGGGATCGTCTGGCCATGAGGACCTGGCTCCTAAGCCGAGGGGAGGGACGTCCTCACGATGACCCGAAACGGCTGGGAATGCAGAAGCAGATCTTGCTCAATTCCGGGGGAAGGCTTCGCACAGGATGGATGTTTACAAGCAGCCGATTTTCTGTCAGTGGTCGAAGTCAGCGGCCGGCCACCAGGAGGCGGATCGACCAGCCGAGTGCCCACAGCAGGAGCAGAGCCACGAGAGGGCCGCCCAGGAGGATCGTCAGCCCGGCGCCGATGTTGGCGCCGAGCGTCCCCGCGGTCACCACCCGCCAACCGGCTCCCGCGATGGCGCCCGCGGCCAGCGCCGGCAGGAGCGCCGCCCACCAGCGGCGATCGAACCGGCGGCGCCGGGAGGCCCGCACGAGCAGGGCCAGCGTGCCGGCCGCCACCAGCGCCGCCGCGATGCCGGCGGCGCGCTCGGCCCACGGATCGATGGCCGGCGGGCGGACCGCATGGTCGAGCTCGGTGCCCGGTGGGGCCGCCGCGCTCAGATCTCCCAGCAGCCACCAGACGACTACAGGGGCGGCCAGCACGCAGCCCGCCGCCGCCACCACAAGGCCCGTGTTTCTCGTCACGCCGGTCCGATGCCCTCCAAGGTGAAGTGCGTGTTCCAGTCCTTTACCCATTTCCGGCCGAATCCTTCAGCGGTGTTGAGCGGCGTGGTGGCCGCGTCGAACTTGCCCGTGCCCGGATCGAAGGCGAATTCGGCGGCGGTCTCCTTCTTGACGTCGTACGAGTCGAAGTCCGGGTTGAACGTCTTGACGCTCAGGCCACCGGCGTCGTCGGTGTAGGCGAAGTCGCCGGAGGCGATGCTCACCGACCGGGTCAGGACGTTGTGGGACGGCACGTACAGGGAGTCGGGGTCGCTCCACACATACGATTCGGTGCACTCCGTGGTGCCGATCGCGGTGCAGATCTGCCCGCTCGAGTCCGCGGGGACGTACCAGGACCGGATGTTGGGGTACTGCCGGCCGTAGTGGCGGTACCACTTCTCGACGTTCTGGCGCGTGTTGGTGAATCCGGTGCCGTCACCCATTTTGAGCATGTCGTTGAAACGCTCGACCACGACCTTGGAATTGGGCACCGGCAACTTCGGCCCGCCCTCGTGGTAGAGCTTGTCGTGCCCGACGTACGTCACGTCCTTGAACACGTTGTCGTACGCGACGTTGCTGTGCCCCGACTGGAAGAACAGCCCGTGCTGTGCTCCGTCGATGACGTTGTGGTGGACCACCATCCCCGACATCCCGTCGTCCATGTAGACGGCCTGGTTGCCGGCACGGCCCACGTTCTTGAAGAGGTTGTAGGAGATCACGTTGTTCAGGTACGTGTAGTCGCGGCCCGCGTAGATCACCCCCTGGTCCGAGGCGTGCGTCACGAGGTTCTCGAACCTGTTGTGGCTGACCTCCATGTCGTTGCCCATGATCTGGATGGCCATGTGGGGCGCGTCGTGGACATGGTTGTAGCGGAAGGTGTTGCCGACGCCGTACATGTAGCCCGCGGGGGTGTAGGTGGCGAGCTTGGAGAAGTCGTAGATCTCGTTGTGCTCCACCACGTGGTCGCCGCGCTCCAGTGAATCGCGGTTCCCGCCGGCCGTGAACACCCCGCCGCCGCCCAGGTCGTGCAGCCTGCTGTTGATCACCCTGTTGCGGTGCCCGCCCCGGCTCGTGCGGTACTCCGCGATCGCCGTGATCGCGTCGTTGGCCTCGCCGATCGCGACCGCGTCCATGCTGACGTTGAGGATCTCCAGGCCGTCGATGGTGCACGACTCCGCGTCCAGCAGGCGGACGCCGGTGCCCGTGGTGCCGTTCAGCTTCAGCCCCTTGAGCGTCACGCCCTTCACGTTCTCCAGCGTGAAGAACGGCGCGTCGAAGGAGGTGAGGCTGATGTGCTTGCCCTCGACCGTCCCGCCGGGTGGGTAGTAGTAGAGGGTGTTGCCGCCGTTCCAGCGGTCGATGTAGTACTCGCCCTCGGTGTCCAGCTCGCTCAGCACGTTCTGGGCGACGAACGACGTCCACTTGTCCGTGGCGGCGTACATCGTGGGGTAGCGGGTCTTGAGCTCGTCCCCGTTGACGGAGTCGATGCGCACGCGGTCGTTGGCGTAGTTGTTGCCGAAGTAGCCGGACAGCCAGCCGTCGGTCTCGTACTTCGTGTTGTCGGGGGTCCCGTCGGGCGGGGCCCACGTGGCGGAGTGGTCCTTGAGCGCGGGGTCGACGGTGGTGTAGACGGGACCGGGCAGCTTGAGCATGTCCGCGTAGGGCATGGTGATGCCGTCGGCGGTCTTGTCCGAGAAGTAGTCGCGGGCGCCCTTGGGCGCCACCTTGACGGTGAGGTCGGCGCGGTCCAGTTTCTCGCCGCCGTTCGGGTACTGCGCCGGCGTCTGCGCCGCGTCGTCGGTGATCAACTCGGGCGCGTACGGCTGCGGCTTCCAGTTGAACCCGTTCTTGTTGATCTGCCCGGCGGGGATGCCCTCGGCGCCCAGGTCGTAGACGTAGACCTTGTCGTGCACCGCGTCCGGGACCCGCGAACTCGACGACCACTTGGCCTCGCCCGCGGGCACGTCACTCAGTCTGCGGAACTTCTCCGGTTTGAGCGTGGTCACCCCGGCGAACTCGACCTGTTCGCCGGGGTAGGCGGCGTAGGTGACGTAGGAGTCCCGTTCGCCGCTGAGCTGGATGGTCTTGGAGGTCTGGTACACGCCGCCCCTGATGTAGACGACGCCGGGATCGCGGGCGCTCGTCCGGCCCGCGAGCGCGTCGCGGGCCTGCTCGACGGTCGCGAACGGATCCTTCTGCGTGCCGGCGGCGCCCGCTCTGCCCTCCTGGGACACGTAGACGACGGTCTTCCCGGATGGGGACGCCCAGGATAAGGGCGCCCCGGCCGGGGAGAACAGAGTGGCCGCTACGAGAACACCCAGGACTCTGCTCGGCATGCCGGCTATGACCTCCAGTTAGCGGGGCTTTTCGGGCTTTTCGGGTTGCGCGGTGGTCGCCTTCTCCTTCTTGGGCGCGATCCACTGGGTGGGCGGCGTGACCGGGATGACGGCGCGCTGAAAGTCGATCTTGGTGCCCTCGGTGGGCTGGATGTTGAAGAGCTGCCCGAGCGACTGCGAACTGGTCGCGAGCGTGGCGCCCGCCGCGCCCAGGAAGCCGACCAGGACCTTGGTCTTCTGGGCGATCATGGCGTTGGTCAGCGCGCTCAGCCGGTTGAGCAGGATCTCGCCGTACGCGCGCAGATACGGCGTGAGCTTCATGGCCTGGGCGGCGAGGATGTAGGCCATGATGGTGGCCGCCAGGACGCCGATCTCCATCCAGTAGAGCGCGTAGCGGTCGCGCACCTGGTCGACCTGCGACTCCATGTTGTAGCAGAGGCCGCTGAGCTTCTGCAGGTCGCCGCTGAACGTGGCGACGGCGTTGAGGAACTGCTCCCGGTCGTCGGCGATCCAGCCTGCCCTCGACAGGAAGACGGCGTTGCCGATGGCGTTCGGGTATTCGACCTCCAGGGCCTTGGCCAGGGAGTTCCAGTTGGCCTTGGCGTCGCCCATGCCGGGGACGTTCGCCAGCGCGGTCGCGGCGATGGTGACGCCGATCATGATGGCCGGGGCCGACCTGGCGGCCACCTTGAGCTCGTCCATCGCCGCTTTCGCGTGCAGCATCGCATAGGGCATGAGTCAGGTCCTCACTGGTAGACGACGGTGCTGGCGTCTTCCGCCGCCCGCCAGTTCTTCTTGATCGTCTCCAGGGCGTCGATCCAGTTGTGGATGGTCTCGATGGCGTCGTCGGCATAGCCCTTGACGTCGTGCCGGACGTCGTCGTACTTGCCGACCAGGATGAAGCCCAGGCTGCCGAAGCCCGGCCAGGGTACGCCGGTGCTGTCAACGGAGCCCTTGAGCCGTTCGAGGGCGGGGATGACGTATTCGTTGAGGTTGCTCTGGATGGAAGCGATCGTTGTGGACGTGACATAGATGTCCTGCGACATAACCTCTCCCCTCGTTGGCCAGCAGTTTGCAAGATCCGAAACACTGGCTTAACGCAGCATGAGGCTATCTAGTATTTTGTGGCAAGTCAGGAGTGATCTAAGTTACATTTGCGACATAGGGGGAGTATGTTGCTGGATCCGGGTGGTATCAGTCCGGAAGACCTGGAACGAGTCGCGCGGGAGGCGGATGAGGCGCTGCGGCGGCTCGCCGGCCTCCAGGAGCGGGTCAACAGCATCCGCGGCACCGGCACGGGGGCGGACGGGATGGTCGTCGTGGGGGCCGACAGCTCGGGCCGGATCGACTCGATCCAGCTCAACCCGCGCGTGATGCGCCTTGCCAGCCAGGACCTGGCGGGCGAGCTGCTCCGCGCGGTCAGCGGCGCGCAGGACGACTGCGCCCGGCAGATCCACGACCTGATGGGCGAGGCCGGCGTGGGCACCTCCGTGGATCCGGCGGCGTACGAGGCCATGGAGCGCCAGGTGAACGATGCCCACACTGCCTTCATCAAGGAAATGGAACGCTTCAGCCCAGGGCATGGTCAAGGTTGAAGGCGGCGCTGATCAGGGCCAGATGAGTGAACGCCTGGGGGAAGTTGCCGAGCTGCTCGCCCGAGCGCCCGATCTGCTCGGCGTACAGCCCGAGATGGTTGGCGTAGCTGAGGATGTTGTCGAAAACCCGGCGCGCCTCCTCCAAGCGGCCCGCCCTGGTCAGCGCCTCGACGTACCAGAAGGTGCAGATCGAGAACGTGCCCTCCTCGCCCTGCAGCCCGTCGGGGCTGACCTCGGGGTCGTAGCGGTACACCAGCGTGTCGGAGACCAGCCCCTCGGCCAGGGCGTCCAGCGTGGACAGCCACTTGGGATCGGTGGGTGAGACGAACTTGGCCAGCGGCATCATCAGCACCGACGCGTCCAGCACGTCCTCGTTGAAGTGCTGGACGAAGGCGTTCAGCGTGGGCGACCAGCCGTCGCGCATGATCTGGTGGTAGATCGCGTCGCGGGACTCGCGCCAGCGTGGCACGTCGGCCGGGAGCCCGCGGTGGATGGCCACGCGCATGGCGCGCTCCACGGCCACCCAGCACATGAGCCGGGAGTAGACGAAGTTCTTGCGGCCGCCGCGGGTCTCCCAGATGCCCTCGTCCGGCTGGTCCCAGTTGTCGCAGATCCACTCGACCAGCACGCACAGCTCGTCCCAGCGCTCGCTGGAGATGGGCTGGCCCCACTTGTTGTACAGGTAGATGGAGTCGATGAGTGCGCCGTAGATGTCCAACTGGAGCTGGCCTGCGGCGGCGTTGCCCACGCGCACCGGGGCGGATCCGCGGTAGCCCTTCAGGTGGGTGAGCTCGCGCTCGGGGAACTCGGTGCGGCCGTCGATGCCGTACATGATCTGGAGCGGGCCCGACGGCTGGACGCCGCCGGGCGTGGCGTGCTTCGACAGGAAGCTCATGAACGCCTCGGCCTCCTCGGTGAAGCCCAGCCTGAGCAGGGCGTACACGCAGAAGGCCGCGTCGCGTACCCACACGTAGCGGTAGTCCCAGTTGCGCCCGCCGCCGATCTGCTCCGGCAGGCTCGTGGTGGCGGCCGCGACGATGCCGCCGGTCGGCGCGTACGTGAGCAGCTTCAGCGTCAGCGCGGAGCGGTGCACCATCTCCCGCCAGCGGCCGCGGTAGCGGGAGGCGGACAACCAGTGCCGCCAGTACCGCACGGTGTCGCCGTACGCCTTCTCGGCCTCGAAAAGCGCGCACGATCTGCGCACGATTCCCTCGGCCGCCCGGTCGAGGGCGAAGACGGCCTGTTCACCCTCGCTGAGCTTGAACCGCGCCCGGACGTCCCGCCCGTCGCTCTCCAGAGGAACGGTGGCGGTCAGCGTCAGCGAATACGCGGACGACTCGAACACGGCCTGACCGTCGATCATGTGCACGGTGTGCGGCTCGGAGCCGTAGTCGAACCGGGGCGCCACCAGCACGCGGAACGGCAGCGCGCCGCGCACGCACAGCACCCGCCTGATCAGCCGGTGCCGGTCGGCCTCGCGCGACTCCTCCTCGACGATCGGCATGAAGTCCTGGACCTCGGCCACGCCCTCGTCGGTGAAGAACCGGGTGACCAGCACGTTCGTGTCGGGGACGTAGAACTGGGTGGTCCGCACGGGCAGGTCGGCGGCCAGTTCGAACGACCCGCCCCGCTCGTCGTCGAGGATCGAGGCGAACACGCTGGGCGCGTCGAAGCGCGGACAGCAGTACCAGTCGATCGTGCCGTCCGTGCCGACGAGGGCGACCGTCCGCAGGTCACCGATCAGCCCGTGTTCGCCGATCGGCAGATATCCCATGTCATCAAACTAGACGGGCCAAGGTCGACGGTTGCCAAAACGTTCGGCAAGGGATGTACTGCCTCGTGGGTCCGGACGGCTTCGGGGAGATGCCACAGTGGATTTCGCGGTTCTGGGACCCCTGCGCGTGCGTGGCGCGGAAGGGTCTGTCCGGCTGAGCGCCAAGCAGCGGGGCGTGCTCAGCGCCCTGCTCCTCCATCCCAATGTCGCCGTCTCCACCGAACGCCTGGTCGCCGCCGTCTGGGACGACCCGCCGCGCTCGGCGGTGGCCAACATCCAGACGTACGTCTCCCAGCTGCGCCGCACCATGCGCGGCACCGCGCTCCACCTGCACACGGAGCCTTTCGGGTACACGTGCGAGCTGACGCCCGACCGGCTCGACCTGCTCGCGTTCGAGGACTCCGTACGGCGGGCGCGGCGCGCGAGGCAGGCCGGCGAGCGCCAGAGCGCGGCGCGGGCCTACGAGGCGGCGGTGTCCCTGTGGCGGGGCAGCCCCGCGGAGGACGCCCGGCTCGGCAACGCGATGGCGCCCAGGATCGCCGAGCTGGAGGAGCAGCTCCTCATGGCCAGGTCCGAGTGGATCGACGTGCGGCTGGAGCTCGGCGGGGAAGACCTGGTGGCCGAGCTGCGCACGCTGGTCGCCGCCCACCCGCTGCGCGAGCGGCTGTGGGCACAGCTCATGCTGGCCCTGCACAGGACCGGTCGGCGCAGCGAGGCGCTGGACGCCTTCCGCCAGGCCCGCGCGGTGCTCCGCACGGAGCTGGGCCTCGAGCCGGGCCGCGAGCTGGCCGACCTGCACGCCGCCCTGCTCGCCGGCGACCCCGCGCCGATCACTGGGCCGATCACTGGGCCGATCACTGGGCCGGCCACCGGGCAGAGCGCCTCCGCCTTCCGCGCGCCGCTGTGCCGGCTCCCCGCCGACACCTCCGACTTCGTGGGCAGGCAGGCCGAGCTCGATGTGCTGCTGACGGCGGCGCGGGCCAGGGCGGACCGGATGTCGCCGCCCATCGTGGTCGTCTCGGGACTGCCGGGGGTGGGCAAGACCACGCTCGCCGTGCACGCGGCGCACCTGTTACGTCCCGACTACCCCGACGGCCAGGTCTTCCTGCGGCTGGGCCGCGACGCGGCCGGGGCGAGACGCCCTGGCGACCTGCTGGGCGAGCTGCTCAGGTCTCTGGGCGTGGACGGTACGTTGATCCCCGAGCCGCTGGAGGAGCGGGCCGGGCTGCTCAGGCAGCGCCTGGCCGACCTGGCAGTGCTCATCGTGCTCGACGACGCCCAGGACGAGACGCAGGTGCGTCACCTGCTGCCGGGCACGGCGCGGTGCTGCGTGCTGGTGACGTCCAGGTCGCGGATGCCCGTCCTGGAGGGGGCCACCCGCCTGCCACTGGACCTCCCGGGAGAGGACGACGCCCGGCTGCTGCTCGAGCGGGTGGCGGGCGGCGTCCGGCTCGGGGCGGCGCCGGAGGCCGCGGAGGCCATCTTGCTGGCGTGCGGGATGTTGCCGCTGGCGATCAGGGTGGCGGGCGCGCGGCTGGCGATCCGTCCTTCCTGGCCGGTACGCGAGTTCGCGAGCAGGCTCGAGGGCCGGCGGCTCGACGAGCTGGTCGTGGGCGGGCTTGACGTGCGCGGCACGTTCTCGGAGAGCTACGCGGCCCTGCCGGAGCCGGCGCGGCGGGCGTTCAGGCTGCTCGGGCTGGCGGATCTGGGAAGCATCGCCGAGTGGTCGGCGGCGGCGCTGCTCGGCGTGCCGGCACTCGACGCCGACGAGGCCCTGGAGACCCTGGTCGCCAGGGGAATGCTCGACGCGGGCGAGGTCGACGGGGCGGGCCAGCCGCGCTACCGGCTGCACGATCTGTTACGGGTCTACGCCGGCGAACGCGCCCAGGCCGAGGACGCTCCAGAGGAGCAGCGGGCGGCGCTGACCAGGCACGTGCTGGAGTGCTTACGCCGGATCAGGGCGGCGACCCGCGACCTGCCCATTCCGACCGCGCCGCCGTATCCGCAGTCGGAGTCTTCCGAGGGATTGGGCATCGCGTGGCTGGCCGCGGAGCGCAGGACGCTCATCCACAGCGTGTCGGCGGCCGTCGAGCTGGGGATGGCGGAAGAGGCGGCCGAGCTGGCGCACCATCTGTCCGCGTACCTGAACCTCGAGGGGTTTCTGGACGACGTCGAGCGGGTGCAGCAGGTCGTGATCGCGGCGGCGCCCAGCGAGCGGACCGCGCTGCGGGCCGAGCTGATCCTGGCGGGGGCGTCGCTGTCGCGCGGGGCCTACGGGATGGCGGGGGCGCACTTCGGCCGGTTGCATGGGGAATTTCTGAGGATCGGGGACTCGCATGGGGCCGCGTACGCGCTGATCAACCGGTCCGCGTGCCACCACGGGGCCGGGCTGTGGGAGGAGGGGCTGGACGACGCGTACCGGGCCATCGCCATGCTGGAGGAACTGGGCGACACGGGCGGGCTCGACTACGCCTGGACGTGGCCGATCTGGATCCACATGGAGCTCGGCCGGTACGGCGAGTCGGTGCGGCTCTGCCAGGAACGGCTGGCCAAGGCCGGAGACGACCCGCGGGCGCGCGGCGACCTGCTGCGGGCTCTGGGCACCGCCTGCTACCTGCGCGGCGAGGTGGCCGAGGCGGTGCGGTGCTACCAGGAAAGCCTGCTGATCAACGAGGTCATCGGGAATCGTGTTTCGGCGAGCAAGGTGCTGCGCAGGCTCGGCGAGGCGCTGGGCGCGCTCGGCCGGTTCGACGAGGCCGTCGATGCGCTGGTCCGGGCGCGGTCGCTGTTCCGCGAGTGCGGGGACGGGCTGGGGGAGGCGCTGGCCACGTACGCGCTGGGCGAGGTGCGGCTGCGGCAGGGGCGCGCATCGGAGGCGCTCGACCTGCTGGCCATCGCGCGTGATGGGCTCGGGCCCGACGGGCCGCCGGTGTGGCGGGCCCGCGTACTGAGGGAGCTCGGGCGCGCGCATGCCGAGCTGGGGGAGCGCGAGCGCGCGACCGCGGTCTGGCGCGAGTCGATCGAGCTGTTCGAGAGCGGACCTGAGAGCGTGCAAGTCGAGGCCTACCTGGCCGGCTGATGCCTGATCACGGGCACTTCCGCCACGCCGGACCGCCGCGCCGCCTGCCTCGCCCGGCCCGGCGTCGGCCCCTCGCCGACGATCCGGCCGTCGGTCAGCGCCACCCACACGCCCTCGGGGATCGTGTCGCCGAGGGCCTGTTCCACCTGCGGGCGCGACGGCGCCGGGGTGGGCAGCCTGCGCCAGAAGAGCCACTGCACGACGATGAGCGGGCCGAGCGTGGTCAGCAGCGGCACCGCGCCACTCCCGGACAGGATGGCCGTGGCCACCACGATCAGCAGCGCGGCGTCGATCCCGGCCGCCGTCCATCCGGCCCGCCTGCCGTACCGCTTGTATGCCACGAGCGGCCACAGCGCGAGCATGAGGCAGTCGCCCAGCCCGACGATCGAGGGGTCGGAGCCGTAACGGGTGGCCAGCACGGGCGCGAACGGCAGCCCGTCGAGCCGCGCGACGAAGTCCATCGTGAGTGAGCTGAGCCCGGTGGCGAGCGTGTCGTAGCAGGTCAGGGCCGCGGCCAGGGCGGCCACCTGGGCCGGGCTGATCGCCGTCTGCACCCAGAGGTTGACCACGCCGACGACCAGCACGATCACGGCCACGTCGTTCAGCACGAGGACGCCCGGCTCCCATCCGGCGAAGTACGCGGCCACGTCACCGCCGCACAGCAGCAGCGCCGCGATCGCCGCCGTCCGGCCGCCGAGCACCGGTGCCAGCGTGAGCTGCGCGATCGTGAACACCACGATGCCGAAGACCGTCACGACGATGCCGACGGGGATGTGCAGGTACGCGAACGGCATCGCCACCAGCGCCACGATCATGATCGCGATGTCGGACCCGACGAACTTGCCGACCGGCGGGCGCGGGATCTCGTACCGCGACAGGAAGAGGGCCGCCAGTGCGACCGTCAGCGCGATGAGCGCGTTCAGGCCCAGGACGTGCGCGGTCATCGGACTCCGATCGAGAGGGGAGCGGCGTGCTCGAAGCTCTGCTCGATCAGGTCCGCCCGGACGTGGCAGGGGTGCGGAAGGTCGTCGGGGGTCTCGATCAGCCTGATGCCCTTGATCTTCAGTGCCCCGGCGCGCTCCTCCAGCCGGCCGAGCAGCGCCGGATCGTCCTTACCCGACACCACGTGCAGGACTCCGTCTTCGATCGCGAACCTGGTCGGCAGCGGCAGCGCGGGCTCGGCCTGCAGCAGGTCCAGCACGTCACGGGTGGACACCTCGGCATCGACGGCGCGGCCCAGGACGCGGGAGGTCGCCGGGATCGCCGCCATCGCGCACGTGGGCGGCTCGGGCAGCGTTCTGACCAGGTCGCCGGTGACGTACCGGAGCAGCAGCGTGGTGTCACGGAAGGTGGAGTACGGGGTGATGACCAGCATGCCGGGCGCGTCCGGCCCGGCGGGCTCCATGGTGACCGGGTCGAGCACCTCGATCAGGCCCTGATCCGTGGGGAGATGCAGGTGGCCGTCGTCGCATACCCGCCCGGCGACGGGCGCGACCTCGGTCATGGAGTAGCCGTCGAAGACCTTGGCCCCCAGCGCCTCCTCGGCGCGCAGGCGCAGCGCGTCCGTGAGCACCTCGCCGCCGGACGTGATCTCGACCAGCCCGAAGTCGCGCGGGCTCCAGCCGCCGCGCTCGGCCTCCTGGACCAGCGCGGCGAGGTAGGAGGCGGTCAGGTTCAGGTGGGTGATCAGGGGCTGCTTGCCGGGGACGTGCAGCGGAGTGGCCAGGCGGTCGAGGGTGGCGCGCGGGTCGATCATGCCGAGGTGCACGAATCCCGCGCCCGTCATCGGCACCGCCCGCTCGGCCACGATCTGGGCGATGGAGCGGGAGCTGATGGCGTTGGCCCACACATGCTCGGAGCGCAGGCCGCCGTTCAACATGGCGGCGAGCGCGGCCATGTACGACATCAGCTCGACCTCGTACGCGGAGAACCACACGAGCGTGGGGCTGCCGGTCGTGCCGGTGGTGTGCGCGAGCACGGCGGGATGGGCCAGTTCGGAGACGAACGCCGCTGGCATGCCACGCAGCGCCTGCTTCGGGGTGGGCGGGACGTCGGCCAGGTTGTCCGCCTCGAGGTGGCGGTAGTACGGGACCTCCGCTTTGGCATGCTTCATCGTCCGGCGCAGGCGCCGCTTCGTGAGGTCTTCCTGGATCTCCGGATCGGCGGCGGCCAGCATGTCCTCGGAGCCCTCTCCGGGCGAGCCGAACGCCTCCATGGTCGCCCGCGTGTCCTCCACCAGGGCTCGGACGTCCCGGATCCGGAACCGCCGGCCCGACATCATCGACCACGCGTAGCCCAGTTGCCGCACCGCTGTGCCGAACACGCCTCGCCCTCCTGTCGCGATGGAGCTGTGCGTCCCCCAGGCCCGGAGCGCCCGGGGGACAACGAGCGTCAGCCGTTGAGGATGAACACCGCGGTCGACAGCGTGCTGATGGCGTACTTGGCGTACCGGCGAACAGTCTTGACCATGGGACTCTCCCTATTCGTTCGGGATCGGGGGCTTTCGGGCTGCCCCCATGCCTGTAAACGATCAACCCGGGTCCTACAAAGCGGCTACAGAGCCGCTACACGCCTTGCGTCGGCACAGGAAGAGGCCATTAGATCCCGACCGATGACTTCCTCGCGCGCTGGCATCTGGGCTCGACTTTGCATGCAATCTGCATGCTAATGTGGAGGCATGGGAGTTATACAGGTTCGAGATGTTCCCGAAGAGACCGAGCGGACGCTGAAAACCAGGGCCGAACGTGAGGGCAAGTCGCTGGCGGCATATGTGCGCGATCTGCTGAATGAGGAGGCGTCCGTCCCGACCTTGGACGAGGTGATGACCAGGATCGCGGCTGACGAGCCAGTGCCGTATGACCCTGATTTCGTACGGGAGACGATGCGCGAGGGGCGCCGATGAGCTTGGTCGTGGACGCTTCGATCGTTTTCCGCCTGCTGGCGAACGTGAAAGGCGATGACCTTCTCCGGCAACGGCTGGCTCGTAGAGTGCACGCTCCAGCGCTGATAGATGTGGAGATCGCATCAGTCGTCCGCGGACATGTGATCACCAGCAAGCCGGAGGTGCGGATCTCCGAAGCACGGGCCAGGGTCATGTTGGAGCGGTATGGCCAGCTCAAGATCGTGCGACACCCCATGCTGCCCCTGCAGCCCCGGGTGCTGGAGCTCCGGAACAATCTCACGGCACACGACGGCATGTACGTGGCACTCGCCGAACTGCTGGGAGTGCCGCTGCTCACCGATGACGCCAAGTTCGCGGGCTCCACGGGTCATCGGGCGGAAATCCACCGATACCCGCCGCCCGCGGTGGCGTAGAGCTTCTGCGCGTTCGGGCCGGATGAGCCGCGACGTACGTGCGGCGACATGACACAGTCTCAGGGGGATGCGCGGTTCAGGTCGCCAAGCAGGACGGGGATCAGGCGTTCTTCCATCACCGTCCGGCCCCGGCTCGCCATGAGAGACGCGAGTTCCGGGGTCCCAGAGGCTCGGTGCCGCCGGGCCGGTCAGCGGGGTGGATTCGCTTTCGGCAAGTCCTGCGGCGTAGTCGGCTGATGACATGCGCCACGGGGTCGCCTGGTAGCGGGAGATCGCGCGTTCGACGGTTCGAAGGCCGGTCCAGTCGAAGTCGGCTCGCCATCCCAGCTCGCCTTCGGCCGTTTCCAGCAGGCGGTGGCAGGCTGCTGATGGCACGCCCTCGGTGCAGATCAGCGGCGCGCAACCGGGGCCCACGGTGCGGTTCGTGGATCTGCTGGGCCAGCCTGGTCTGCAGGGCATCCTCCAGGATGCGCCGCTCAGAGTCGGTGAGCAGTTGCTGCTGGTCGTTCCTGCCGGCAGAGATCTTCGCGGCGAACGCGTCGACCGGCAGCTCGCGAGCCCGGGAGGCGTGCAGCAGCACCTGGTAGTTGGCGCGGCCGCGGTCGAGGGCACGCAGTAACCACAGGTATTCGTGGCGTTTCTCGGTCGCGACGAAGTGGAACAACCGCATCCGGTCGTCCACGGTGAACGCGTCGATCCCGAAGGCCCCAGTGATCTCATCCATCCCTGAAAAGCATGCCGGATGTCGCCGACAGTCCAAGCCGTATCGGAATAGGAAACACCGTCCAGTGCTCGCCCGGCAGGCCCTACCAACCTTCGCCCCAGCTCTCGCTGTTGCTGCAGATCTTCACCGCGACGCTCTTCCGGAAGCTCTTGGGGGTGACCACCTCGAAGACGATGTTGTACGTGCCGGCGCCCTTCCACGTGATGGACGGAAGCAGGGGCTTCGACGAAGGCGTGCCCTGCTGCCTGCCCTGGTTCTGACCGTTGACGAGCCACCGGTAGCTGTAGGTGCCCGTGGCCGCGACCTTGGCCCAGATGTTCGTGTCGTTGCGCCAGCAGTCGCCCAGCTTGAAGCCCTCGTAGGTGAAGGTCACCGACGTCACGTTCCCCGAGCCGCCGCTGGCCGCGGTCGGTTTGGTGGTCGTGGGTCTCGTGGTGGGCCGCGACGTGGGCTTGGTGGTGGGCTCCGTCGTGGGGTGGGCGGTTGCGCTGGTCTTGGGGGCCTTCGGGGTCTTCGAGGTCTTGGTAGGGCGGGGCTGGGAGGTCGGGTGGGAGGTTCTGGCGGACTTCGTCGCCCCGGCGACAGGGGCGGAGGGGGTGGGGGTCGGGGCTGTGACGATGGTGGCGTTGGTGGTCCGGCCGGGCCATATGGGTGACCAGAGCCAGGCTGCCGCCACGGCACCGGCCACGACGACCGCGGTCCCCCCGGCCACGAGGGCCGGTGTGCGCTGGTTGCGGGAGGTCGCTCGGATGGGCCCGGCGTGGCGGTGGTGGACCGGAGGCGGCTGCGGATGCCCGGGTCCGGCGCCCTGGCCGGGGAATCCCGCCGGTGACGGACCGCCCGAGAATGCCGCGTGCCCGGGTCCGTGGCCCGGAAATGGCGCGCGCGCCGGCCCGTGGCCGGGGGAGGCCGCGTGTGCGGGACCGCCCGGCGATGCGTGGTACGCGTGTCCGCCTGGAGATGGGGGCGCCTGGCCGCCGATGAGCTGGAAGAGGACGTCCTGCATGGCCGGGCGGGCCGCGGGCTCCTTGGCGAGGCAGGCGTACACGATCGAGCGCAGCGGCTCGGGGACCCCGCCGAGGCGCGGCTCCTCGTACTGGATCCGCCTGAGCACCGCGGGCAGGGAGTCGTTGCCGAACGGCGGGGCGCCGGTGGCCGCGTACACGATCACCGCCCCCCACGCGAACACGTCCACGGCCGGGCCGGCGGCGCCCATGAACTGCTCGGGCGCCATGTACGCGGGCGTCCCCACAATGCTGCTGGTACGGGTCAGCGCGGCGTCCATGGCCCGGGCGATGCCGAAGTCGATGACGCGCGGCCCGTCCCGTCCGAGCAGCACGTTGGCGGGCTTGAAGTCCCGGTGGACGACGCCCGCGCGGTGGATGGCGGCCAGCGCGGTGGCCGTCGCGACCGCCAGCCGTTGCAGGTCGGCCCCGGCGTGGAGGCCCGCCTTCTGGAGCGAGGGGCCCTCGACGTACTCGGTCACGATGTACGGCCGCGCGCCCAGCGAGGCGTCCAGCACCTGCGCGATGCAGAAGGGCTCCACCCGCCGCGCGGCCGCGATCTCCTTGGCGAACCGGCCGTCACCGGGCAGCCCCTCGTGCAGCACCTTGACGGCGACCGGGGTGCCGTCGGGGGCGGTGGCCAGGTAGACCACGCCCTGGCCCCCCTCGCCGAGCTGCCTGACGACCCGGTACGGGCCGATGGTCTCCATCGTCACGAGGTTTCTATGGCGCAGACGTTGAACGAGACGCTCTTCTGCGCCGCGGAGGGCGAGGTGACCTTGAGGGTGACGGTGTGGCGTCCGGCCTTGAGCATGTACATCCCCGAAGTCGCGAACGCGGTGTATTGGTCCTCTGGCACCCACGACCTGTTTCGCGAGACCGACTTGCCGTCGAGTAGCCAGGCGTAGGAGACCCAGACCTCACGCCGGGTCGACTCCACATTGGTCTGGAAATGCACCGGTGGCATGTAGCAGCCATCGGCGTCGTTCTGACCGGGACCGCCGAACAGCTCGATCTCGAGGATGCTGGCCCGCGCGTTGGTGACCGGCTTCTTGGTGGTGCGGGTGGGCGTCGGGGTCTTGGTCGGTCGCGCCGTGGTGGCCTTGGGGGTGGGCGTGGCCGAGAGCGCGGGAGTGGTCTTGGGGGTGCTCTTCCGTACAGTGGGCGTATGGGTGGGCTCGCGGGTCTTCCGCGGCGGCGTCGTGTCGGGGTGTTTCGTGGTCCGGGTGGCGGAAGGGCTCGGGGAATCGGCGGCGAGGGATGCCGAGTTGGGCAGCTTCGACCAGGGGGCGAGCCAGACGACGCTGCCGACCAGCGTCACCACCACGACACTCGACACGCCCACGGCCACCGGAACGCCGATCCGGCGACCACCCGTAGCCCGAGCCCTCCGGCCTGGCCCAAGCCCTGCCCCCGGTATCGGCCTTTGGCGGGGCATCGGGCCTAGCCCCTGGCCGGGCATCGGTCCAGGTCCGTAGCCAGGCACGGGCGTCGGTCCGGGCCCTTGTACCCGCACTGGCGCCTGGGCCTGGAAGTCCTGGTACGGGCTGGGGACCGCGGGGTTCTGCCCGCTCAACAGCCGCAGGATCACGTCCCGCATGGTCGGCCGGGCGCGTGGATCCTTGGCCAGGCAGTCGTACACGATCGACTGCAACGGCTGCGGCAGGTCACCGAGCTGCGGTTCGTTGTGCAGGATGCGGTTGATGATGGCAGGCAACGTGTCCTGCCCGAACGGCGGCGTCTCGTTGGCCGCCCACACCATGACCGACGCCCAGGCGAACACGTCGGTGGGCGGCCCCACCGGCTGCCCCGCCAGCTGCTCGGGAGCCATGTACGCGGGCGTCCCGACGATGCTGCTGGTGTGCGTGACGGCGTCGTCCATGGCACGGGCGATGCCGAAGTCGATGACGCGCGGCCCGCCGGGACCGAGCAGCACGTTCGCGGGCTTGAAGTCCCGATGCACGATGCCCGCCGCATGGATGGCGGCCAGCGCGGTGGCCGTCGCGACCGCCAGCCGCTGCAGGTCCGCCCCGCTGTGGCGGCCTGCCTGCTGCAGGGAAGGCCCGTCGACGTACTCGGTCACGATGTACGGTCGTTCGCCCAGCGAGACGTCCAGCACCTGCGCGATGCAGAACGGCTCCACCCGTCGCGCGGCCGCGATCTCCTTCGCCAGCCTGTCGTCGAAGCCCGCGCCCTCGCGTAGCAGCTTGACAGCCACGTGCCGGCCGTCGGGCGTCTGCCCGAGATAGACGGTCCCCTGACCGCCCGCCCCCAGTCGGCCGAGCAAGCGATATGCGCCTAACGCCGCTGGGTCATCCTCCCGCAGCGGTTCGACATGCGCCATGAGAGAAGTGACTCCTGATACGGGTGCGGGTGATCTTTCGTACCATAGCGACTGGAATACGGATTTGTTGTGATGTTCCGGAGTCGTCGAAAACCTTCCCGCGTCGGCCGTGCTCGTCACGGCCGTCACTCTGTTGGTGCCGTCGGTTTGGCGCATCCGAGCCGAAAACGGCTGAACTTTCCGCCACTCCCGACACTCGAAGCATGAGTAACGGTTCGACACTCACGGGGAGATCATCATGAAGAAGATGCTCGCAGCGGTTCTGGCAGGCGGGGCTCTGCTCACCGCGGGCACGCCCGCGCTCGCCCAGACCAGCGCTCAGGCCGGTGCTCAGACCACCGCCAAGACCACGCTGGGGCCGTACGGCTACGGCAAGGTCAGGCTCGGCATGAGCGAGAAGCAGGCCAAGGCGACCAGGCAGATCGTGCTCAAGATGCCCAGCGAGGACGGCTTGTGCTCCGGCTGGGACCTGAGGGCACACCCCAGCGGCAAGAACGCCGTAGGCCTGTACATCTCCAAGAAGAAGGGTGTGGCCGTGATCAGTGCCCCGAAGGGGGTCAAGACGCCCGAGGGCATCGGCATCGGCTCCACGATGAAGCAGATTGAGAAGGCGTACCCGAACGTCAGGACCCCCGAGGACGGATACCCGTCCGTCCGCGTCCCCGGTAACCGCAAGGCCTATTACGCCTTCCTGCTCGAGAAGGGCAAGGTCCACGACCTGCTGATCGGACTCAACTCGCAGGACTGCACCAACTGACGGAGCGATCCACGCGGCGTCCACACCCAGCCCTACGCCGCGATCAGCGACAATTGCCGCATGTTGCACGTGCTGCTGGTGCGCTACACCGCTCCGATCGACCAGGTGACCCCGCATGTTCCCGGCCACGTGGCCTACCTGGAGCGGTGGCACGCCGACGGCACGTTCCTGCTGTCCGGCCAGACCGTTCCCGACAGCATCGGCGGCGTGATCCTCGCCGTCGGCCCACGCGAGCACGTCGAGAAGGCGGCGGCGGAGGATCCGTTCGCGGTCGCGGGCGTGGCCGAATACGAGATCGTGACCGTCGACCCGGGCCGCGTCCGCGACGATCTCCGCGCGCTGCTCCCCAAGAGTCACTGAGAAGCGCGCGGCAGGGACGCGGTCACGACCAGGCCGCCGCCCTCCCGCGGCTGCGCCCTGACGTCCCCGCCGTGCGCGACCGCCACCGACCGCACGATCGACAGCCCCAGCCCGGCGCTCCTCGCCGTGACCACGCGCTCGGCCCCGTGCCGGTGGAACGGCTTGAACAGCAGCGGGATGTCGTACGGCGGCACGCTCGGCCCGGTGTTGCTCACCTCCACCTCGACCTTCCCGTCCGACACGGTACGGCTCACCACCCGCACCCACCCGGTCCCGTCGTCCACGTTGTGCCGAATGCCGTTCTCGACGAGGTTGTGCACCAGCCGTTCGAGCAGCAACGCGTCCCCGGTGGTGGGCGCCTGAGCGGCGACCTCGTACACGGTGACCTTCGCGTCGTGAGCGTCGCCGGCCGTCTGCGCGACCACGTGCGTCACCACGTCCGCCAGGTCCACCGGCGACCGGTCCGCGATCTCCTGCTCGGACCGGGCCAGCAGGAGCAGGCCGGAGATGAGGCGTTCGTGGCGGGCGTTGATCTCCAGCAGGCTCTCGCCCAACTCCTTGACCTCAGGAGGGGCCGCACGGCGGTGCATGGCCAGCTCGACCAGCGCCCGGTTCAGGGTCAGTGGCGTGCGCAGCTCGTGCGAGGCGTTCGCCACGAACCTGCGCTGCCCGTCGAAGGACTCGTCCAGCCGCTCCACCATGGTGTCGAACGTGTCGGCGAGCTGCTTGACCTCGTCCGGGGGACCCTGCAGCGCGATCCGCTCGTGCAGCCCGCGTTCGGCCATGGGGGCGGCCGCGATCCTGCGCGCCGTGTCGGTCACGCGGTGCAGCGGGGCCAGCGCCCGGCCCGCGACGAACCAGCCGAGCCCCAGCGCCGCGCCGCCGGCCACGACCAGCGCGATCGCGCCCTCCGTGATCAGCGACGTGACGGCCGCGCCGCGTATCTCCGCCTCCTGCCGCCGCAGCCACTCCACCGCGGCGTCGCCGGTGAGCACGACACCGTTCTCGGCCAAGATCAGGTTCTTCATCTTGCCGGGCTCCGGCCGGTACCGGCTCTCGAACGACTGGGTCAGCTGCTGGTTGAACAGGAGATAGGTGACGCCGAGCAGGGCCAGCCCGGCGACCAGGAAGACGGCGCCGTACATCAACGTCAGCCGCAACCGGAGAGTCATGCGATCCGGTACCCCACCCCCGGCACGGTCTCCACGACCGGCGGGTCGGCGAGCTTGCGGCGCAGCTTGAGAATGGTGAGCCGGACCGCTCCGGTGAACGGGTCCGCGTTCTCGTCCCACGCCTTCTCCAGCAGCTGCTCGGCCGAGACGACGCTCCCGTTCGCCCGCAGCAGCTCGGCCAGCACCGCGAACTCCTTCTTCGACAGCGGCACGAACCGCCCGTTCCTGAACACCTCCCTGCGTGCCGGATCGAGCGTGATCCCGGCCCGCCGCAGCACGGGCGGGACGGCCGGGCGCGAGCGCCGCCCCAGGGCCAGCACGCGGGCGGCCAGCTCGGGGAACGCGAACGGCTTCGCCAGATAGTCGTCGGCCCCCAAGGACAGTCCGGTCACCCGGTCGTCGAGCTGGGCGGCGGCCGTCAGCATCAGCACCCGCGCGTCCCGCTCCGACTCGACCAGTTCCCTGCACACCTCGTCGCCGTGTACGCGCGGCAGGTCGCGGTCCAGCACGACCACGTCGTAGTCGTTGACGGCGATCCGTTCCAGCGCGGCCTCGCCGTCGTGTGCCAGATCGACCGCGTGGGTCTCCTCACGCAGCCACTCGGCAATCGCGTCGGCGAGCAGCCGCTCGTCCTCAACCACCAGCACCCGCATGGCGTACCTTTCATTCGCTTACGGAGCTGAGTGTGGCCTAGGCGGCATTTGCTCAAAATAAGCGCGAACGGAAACGCTGAGGAAACAGCGACCCCTATTGCATCTCCCCTCGAAACGGCATTCATCCGACAGAGGAGAGATTCCATGCGAGCACGAGTCCTCGGCGCGCTGGCGGCCGCCGCTCTGTTCCTGGCCGGCTGCGGCGCGGACGACGGCGGCGGAGCCGACGTGGCCTCGGTCAGTGGCACCGGCACCCAGGCCGCGGCCAGCGCGAAGCCGAGCGAAGACCCGTACCAGAAGATGCTCAAGTTCGCCCAGTGCATGCGCGAGAACGGCGTGCAGATGGACGACCCGCAGCCGGGCAAGGGCATCTTGATGAAGCTCGACGGGAGCGTCCCGAAGGAGACGGTCGACAAGGCTCAGGAGGCGTGCAAGCAGTACGCCCCGAGCGGCGAGCGTTCCGGCCAGCCCGACCCGAAGCGGGGAGAGGCGCTGCGCAAGCTCGCCCAGTGCATGCGTGACAACGGCGTGGAGAGCTTCCCCGACCCCGACGGCGGCGCCATGCGCATCACCGGCGAGGTCGGCGACGACCCCGACTTCAAGTCCGCCCAGCAGAAGTGCCAGAAGGAGTCCGCTGAGGCCGGTATGGGAGGGCTTTGATGGGGATGGCCACCCTTGATGGAAAGGCGGAGCCGGACGCGACGCCCTCCCGTACGCGCCGGCGTCGCGGCCGGGGCAAGATGGTCGCCGGGCTCCTGATCGTGGTGGCCGTGGCCGGCGGCGGGTTCGTGGCGGTCAACAGCGCGGGCCTGCTCGAAGGCAGCGCCGGCCCCACGCGGTCGGCCAACGCCCTGCCCCCGGCCACCGCCACGGTGACCAGGCAGACTTTGAACGACACCAGGGACGCCGACGGCGAGCTCGGCTACGGCCCGGTGACCACGGCGGTGAGCAGGAAACCCGGCACGATCACCTGGCTGCCCGACAGCGGCGCGCAGATCACCCGCGGCAGGTCGCTGTACCGGGTGGACAACAAGCCGGTCATGCTCATGTACGGCTCGACGCCCGCGTACCGCGACCTCAAGGCCGGCGTGGAGGGCAAGGACGTCGAGAACCTGGAGCGGAACCTCAGCAAGCTCGGCTACGACGGGTTCACGGTGGACGACGAGTACACCTATGACACGGCCGAGGCGGTCAAGGAGTGGCAGGAGGACCGCGGCCTGGACGAGACGGGCGTGGTCGAGCTGGGCCGGGTCGTCTTCGCCCCCGGCAAGGTGCGGGTGGAGAGCCTGGAGTCCGAGAAGGGCCAGCCGACCGCTCCGGGGCAGAAGGTCCTGACTTATACGGGCACGTCCAAGGTGGTCACGGTGAAGCTGGAGGCCGAGGATCAGCGGATGGCCAAGAAGGGCGCCCAGGTCGATGTCACGCTGCCGGACGGCAAGAGCGTGAAGGGCAAGGTCACCGAGGTGGCCACGGTCATCGAGCCGGGCGAGGGCCAGAACGCGGACCCGGAGACCCGGGTGGAGGCGCTCGTCTCGATCGGGAACGCCAAAGCCGCCAAGGGGCTGGACAAGGCGGCGGTGGACGTGACGTTCACGGCCTCCAAGCGCAAGAACGTGCTGACCGTGCCGGTGGCGGCGCTGGTGGCGCTGCAGGAGGGCGGGTACGGGTTGGAGGTCATCGAAGGCGGCACGTCCCGATATATCAAGGTCGAGACTGGTCTGTTCTCCGGAGGGCGGGTCGAGGTCAGCGGCGACGGGCTCGCCGAGGGCATGACCGTGGGGATGCCGAAATGACGTACCCCATGATCGCTCTGACGGACGTGTGCAGAACGTACCCGGGCGGCGTGGCGGCGCTGAACTCGGTGTCGCTGCGGATCGAGCACGGCGAGCTGGTCGCCATCGCCGGCCCGTCCGGGTCGGGCAAGTCGACGATGCTCAACGTCGTCGGCACCCTCGACCGGCCCACGTCCGGAACCATCCACATCGACGGGTACGACGTGTCGAAGCTGTCGGACAACCAGCTGTCGGCGTTGCGGGCGACGACGATCGGGTTCGTGTTCCAGTCGTTCCACCTGGCCGCGAAGGTCCCGGCGCTGGACAACGTGGCCGACGGCCTCGTCTACACCGGCCTGGGCAGGTCGGAGCGGCGCCGCCGCGCGGCCCAGGCGCTGGAACGGGTGGGGCTCGGCCACCGGATGGACCACGAGCCGCACGAGCTGTCCGGCGGCGAGCGGCAGCGCGTGGCCATCGCCAGGGCCGTGGCGGGCGACCCGCCGCTGCTCCTCGCCGACGAGCCGACCGGGGCCCTGGACTCGGTGTCGGGCACGGGGGTGATGGAGCTGCTGCACGAGCTGAACGCGGCCGGCACCACCATCGTGATCATCACGCACGACCGGGAGATCGCCGCGAGCCTGCCCAGGCAGGTACGGATGCGCGACGGCCAGATCATCTCCGACACCGCGCGGGTCCCTCTGGAGGCGGTGTGATGGCCGTTGTGGAGGTGGCGCGCCCGAAACTGCGTCCGGCCAGGATGCGGTCCCGCGACGTGATGCGGGTCGGGGCGGTGGGCCTGCGCACCCGGCCGCTGCGGGCGTTCCTGTCCGCGCTGGGCATCGCCATCGGCATCGCGGCAATGGTGGGGGTGGTCGGGCTCTCGTCCTCGTCGGGCGCCGAGCTCGACCGTACGCTCTCCGCGCTCGGCACCAACCTGCTCACGGTCTCGTCCGGCACCACGATCATGGGCGAGGCCGCGCAGATGCCGAAGGAAGCGGAGGCGATGATCGAACGCATCGGCCCCGTCAAGGCCGTCTCGTCGATCGGACGCATGGGCGACGTCAAGGTCTACCGGTCGGAGGAGATCCCCGAGGCCCAGACCAGCGGCATCGCCACGTACGCGGCCCGCCTCGACCTGCCC
The DNA here is from genome assembly GCF_050944675.1 of Nonomuraea sp. CA-141351. Taxonomy (NCBI): domain Bacteria; kingdom Bacillati; phylum Actinomycetota; class Actinomycetes; order Streptosporangiales; family Streptosporangiaceae; genus Nonomuraea; species Nonomuraea sp. CA-141351. The sequence continues at coordinate 10,560,866 of NZ_CP191982.1, read as the reverse complement.
GCCACCGTGGGCGCGACCCTGCGGAACGGCACCTGGCTCAACGCGGCCACCGAACGCTACCCGGCCGCCGTGCTCGGCTCCTCCGCGGCGCAGCGGCTCGGCATCGGCTCGGCCTCGCCCGACACGCAGGTCGTGGTAGGAGGGATCCGCTTCACGGTCGTCGGGATCCTGAACCCGGTGGCGCTCGCCACCGACCTGGACAGCGGCGTCCTGGTCGGCTGGCCGGCGGCGGAGTCCAGGCTGGGCTTCGACGGGCACCCGACCACGCTCTACACCCGCTCGGACGAGGCCAAGCTGGAGGCCGTACGCCAGGTGCTGGCCGGCACCGCCAACCCGGAGGCACCCAACGAGGTGGACGTATCCCGGCCGTCCGACGCCCTGGCCGCCAAGCAGGCGACCAGCCAGGCGTTCGCCAACCTTCTGCTGGGGGTGGGCGCGGTGGCCCTGCTGGTGGGCGGGGTCGGCGTGGCCAACACCATGGTCATCTCGGTGCTGGAACGCCGCGCGGAAATCGGCCTGCGCCGCTCCCTCGGGGCCACGCGCGGCCAGATCCGCACCCAGTTCCTCGCGGAGTCACTCCTGCTGTCGGCCCTGGGCGGTGGCGGGGGGATCCTGCTGGGGACGGGTGTCACGATGGGGTACGCGCTGTACAGCGGCTGGCCCTCGGTGGTGCCCGCCTGGGCCACCATCGGCGGCCTCGCCGCGACCCTGGTCATCGGCGCGGCAGCGGGCCTCTACCCGGCGATCCGCGCCTCCCGCCTGTCCCCGACGGAAGCCCTCTCCACCCCCTGACACCCCTCACCCCGGGACCCGCACACTCACACGCCGCCCGGTCCAGGTGCGTCGTTCGCGCCCGACAGCGAGGCTGGGCTCGGCTGCGACGCTTGGTTGGGGCGTGCCGCTTGCACACCGCCTCACGGCACGGCTCGGGTGCCGGCCGGTTACGGGTGTGCGGCTCTGCTCGGGAGCGTTGCTCGACTGGGCACGGCTGTTCGGTTGGAGTGAGCCGCGCCATCGTCGCACCGTCGGCCGTGCCGTCATGGGTGGCGCCGTGCCACTACGCGCCCCGTGACCGGCAGCAACGCCCCGGCAGCGGTGTCGGCACGGGGAGGTCTGGTGGTGCGGGCACGGGGGAGCCCGGTGGTGGCGATGCGGGCTGTGGCTGCGGGGTGCTGGTGCGAGCGCCAGGTGGAGGGTCAGGGAGCGTGCCGGGTGGGCGGCGTCAGTCGGTGGCGTAGCAGGTTGTCTTGCCGACGATGCGGATGCCGGGCTTCTCTCCGGAGATGACGGTCAGCTCGAACGTCAGCCGCGTCTCAGGATTGCGCAGCACGGAAATATCCTGATCCCCGTCCCGCAGGTCCAGATCGTCGACCACCTTGTCGTACCCCATTGCCTGGAGCCGTTCGAGAAGTCCCGCGGAGGCGTCGGCGAGGTCGCTCTCGGCGCGGAAGTACCGCCGCACCTGCCCTGGCACGCAAGAGCCGTCTTCATCCCGCGCGACAGGCGACAAATGAAGGTCGGCGGCGCTGAGCAGAGAGGTGGCATCGGAGTCGAGCTGCCGGGCGGCCTCTTCGAGACTGGGCAGTTCGGACGCCGTCGCGCAGGCCGTCATCGCCGCGACACAGAAGAGCACCGCGGAAAAACTGTGACGGCGGGCGCGCACGATCGGACCATATCGGAGATCGTCCACGAACACCCGGGAAACGGAACAGAAACCTCTGCGGACCTGATCCGTATAAATCATCTTTTCATGGGCAGAAGCACTGCTTATCGCGATAAGGAGTCACTAGCGGAGCAGGATGACCTTCGAAACCAACGACCAAGCTCACGTGACCCCCATTTCGCGCCCTTTCGGCCTACGCGTAACCGGTGAGATCGATTACGGCAATCACCGTCTCCTTGCCGGAGCCCTCCATCGCGCGATTCGCGAGGGCGGCGAGGAGATCCGCCTCGACCTTGGGGAACTGGCCTTCATCGACGTGGCCGGGCTGCGCGTCATCGTGACGGCCGCCGCCCGATTATCCCCGCCGCGCAGGCTGATCCTCGACCCGATCTCTCCCGTGGTACGCCGCCTCCTCGCCGTAACGGGCTGGGAACACATCAAGGGCCTGCGAATGGGCTGAGCGGATGGGCGGTCACCTGTCCGGCACGGCCCAGGAGAGGCCGCTGCGAAGCCGGGCGACGAGACCCAGGTCGTCCACGAACCGGCCCAGGCCGAGGGCCACGCACTCCAGCGGCCGTTCCGCCCTCCGTACCGGCATTCTCAGCGACGCCCGCAGCCGCCGCGCGAGCCCCCGCAGCAGCGCGCCGCCTCCGATCAGTACGGCGCCTCGCCCCCCGAGGTCCGCGGCCAGTTCGGCCGGGCACCGCTCGACCGTCTCCATCGCCGCCCGCACGATCGCCTCGACCGGCTGCCTGGTCGCCTCGTAAATCTGCTGGACGGGCAGCTGCACCTCGCGCTCGTGGCCGGTTTCCGAGTCGCGGGCGTGCACCGTCACGTGCCGGTGCGCCGGTTTCCACTCGGCGCCGATGTGGCGTTTGGCCGACTCGGCCTCGTGCTCGTCGAGGAGGAGGCCGTGCTCGTGTTCGACCAGGCGCACGATGGCCCTGTCGACGGCCTCGCCGCCGCCTGGGACGGCCGTCGTGGACACGGCGGCCCCGGACGAGAGCACGGCGATCCTGGCCGAGTCGCGCCCGATGTCGATCACCATGTTCCCGGCGACGTCGTCGACCGGCAGTCCGGCGCCGAGCGCCGCCGCGAGCGAGTGCGGGACGAGCACGATCCGCCGGGCGTCCGCCTCGAACGCCACGTCGCTCAGTGCCGTCCGCTCGATCGGGGTGGAGGTGTCGGGCAGCGCCATGACCAGGCGTGGCCTGGCGAACGGACGCCGGTGCACCTTGCTCAGGAAATGCCTGACCATGCGCCAGGTCAGCTCGCCGTCGGCCGGCAGGCCGCCGCTGACCGGCCGGTACGTCTCGCCGTCGGTCGCGTCCGCGCCGTACGCGATGACCTTGCCGGTGCGCTCGTCGAGCATGACCGCCGAGGGCTCGTCGAGCACGATGCCCTTGCCCCTGGCGTAGATTCGTGTGCTCGCGCCTCCCAGATCCAGCGCCAGGTCACGGCCCAGGAGGCTCATGGCAGGACCGGGGGCTTGACCGTCATGCCGGGTGTATTTCCTGAGCCACTCCAACCCAACACCAGGAACTGAACGGTTCCCCTTTACCTATGAACCGCGTCGGGTCAGCGCCTGAGGTCGGCCAGCGTCTCCTCGGCCCACGCCAGACCGGCGCGGACGTGGCTCAGGCCGAGCTTCGCCGCGTACGCGCCGACCCCGTCCTTGGGGTGGCACTGCAGCACCGCGAGCCGCTCCTCGAAACCGGTCCTGATCCGCTCCACCACCGCGATCGCCTCGTCCGTGTCGAGCAGCGGCAGCAGGAACGCCTGGAGCGCGGTCTCGCTGCGTACGGTCACGGCGGGCTGGTGCTCGACCAGCCACGTGTGCAGCTCACGCGTGCCCTCAGGGGTGATCGTGTAGATCTTGCGCCCCCTCGCGCCCTCCGACTCGACCGCCACCAGCCCGTCGGCGGCCATCTTCACCAGCTCGGGATAGATCTGCGTGTGCCCGGCCTGCCAGACATGGTTGAGCGAGTGCTCGAACTTCTTGGCAAGGTCATAACCGCTCGCCGGGCCGATCGCCTCGAGCAGTCCGAGCAGCGCGATCCGTAGGGACATGCCCTTCAGCATAACGAAGACTTGACATGTCAGAACTTACATATAAGTTCTCACATGTGACTACTGACATGAAGACCCGTGGCAACGGGATTGTCCTGCTCGCCGTGCTCGGCGGGATGTTCCTGGCGATGCTCGACCAGACGATCGTCGGCACGGCCTTACCGCGCATCACGAGCGAGCTGGGAGGCGCCACCCTCTACGTCTGGGTCGTGACGGCGTACCTGCTCACCTCCACGGTGACCGTGCCGCTCTACGGCCGGCTGTCCGACCAGCACGGCAGGAAGCCGCTGCTGCTGATCGGGATGGTGGTGTTCGTGGCGGGCTCGGCGTTGTGCGGGGCGGCGCAGGACATGACGCAGCTCATCGCGTTCCGCGCGCTCCAGGGGCTCGGCGCGGGCGCGCTGTTGCCGCTGTCGATGGCGCTGGTGATGGAGATGTTCCCGCCGGACGGCAGGAGCGGCGCCCGCGTGCAGGGCGCGCTCGGCGGCGTGATGGGGCTGACGTACCTGGCGGGGCCGTTCCTCGGCGGGTTGTTCACCGACCACGCGAGCTGGCGGTGGTCCTTCTATGTGAACGTGCCGCTCGGCATCGTGCTGATCGCGATCGTCGTGCTGCGCCTGCCGAACCGGCCGGGCACCGGAGGCGGGCGTCCCGACTACGCGGGCATCGCGGTATTCACCGTGGCGATCAGCGCGCTGCTGCTGGGGCTGACGGAGAAGGGCCTGGACGGGCATACCTGGGCCGACGTCGCCGTGGCCGGGCCGATCGTGCTCGCGCTCGCGCTGCTCGCGGTGTTCGTGCTGATCGAGAGGCGGGTGGCCAGCCCGATCATGCCCATGCACCTGTTCGGCAACCGTACCTACACGTTCGTCAACGTCACGTCGTTCTTCACGGCGTTCTGCATGTACGCGGGGGTCGTGTTCCTGCCGCGTTACTTCCAGGAGTCCCTGGGCGTCAGCGCCACCGAATCGGGGCTGAGGATCTATCCGATGACGCTGGCGATGGTCGTGGGCAGCGCTCTCATGGGGACGCTCATGTCCAGGACCAGGGTCTACAAGCCGTGGCTGGTCGTGTCCCCGTTCCTGCTGGTCGCGGGCACCCTGCTCTGCCTCAACCTGACCGCGCACACCGACGGGGTGCTGCTGGCGGGCTGGATGCTGCTGATCGGGCTGGGCATGGGGCCCATGTTGTCCGGCCTGACCGTGGCCGCGCAGCAGTCGGTCGAGCCGCAGTACATCGGCACCGCCTCGGCGAACCTGGCCTTCTTCCGCCAGATCGGCGGCTCCGTCGCGCTGGCCGTGGGCGGCACCCTCTACGGCTCCACCGTCGCCGCGGACGCGCCCGCGCACGGCCTGGCCGCCGCGCACGCCTCCGCTGCGGCCGTGGTCATCCCGTCGCTGGGGGTGGTGGGAGCGCTGATCGCCCTGGTGGCGTTGGTGGCGATGCCGGGCAGGCGGCTGGACGCGCCGGCGGTCTCGCAAGGCAGGGTCGAAGCCGGTTTCGCGTCGTAAGCGGGGCCATGCGAAGCTGTGAGTTGTCCCCAACACCTTGGAGGTCCTCATGGCGGATACACCGGAGCCGGAAGTCAGCGAAACTCCCGAGGACGAGATGAAGCGCAAGTTCCGCGAGGCGCTGGAGCGTAAGCGCAACCTGCACGCGGACTCGGGCGCGGGTGGCAAGGGCGGCGACCCATCGAAGATCCACGGGGCGCACGGTCCGGCTGCGAGTAAAAGATCGTTCAGGCGCAAGAGCGGCGGCTGAGGCTGGATTTTTCAGGGGGTACGGCAGTGCCGTACCCCCTTTTTTCTTTGTACGGGAAGGTAGATCTTCTGCCCGTTTCATGACGAAGTGTTTGCGTATGTCCGGAATGCGTGGTTAGAGTGTTGCCCAATTCACAGCCGGTGGCGTGGACCTCACAGAGGAGGAACAGCCGGCTGGCGCCGAATCCCGATCGCTCGGGAACCGGGGACCCACTGCAAATGGGGTGAATCCGACCACACGTCGGTAGGGCATCTCCACGTCCGAACCCGCCAGCTAACCCGGTAGGCGAGATGGAGAGGACATATGAACGACTTGGACGACCGCGTCGAACTCCCAGACAGCGTGATAGCCGCCGCCTCCTGAGCGGTCCCTTCCTCAGGTTCGTTTCGCGCTCCGCGTAGCTCCCCCCAAGTCAGGTGCTTTGCCCTGCTGCGCCCTTTTGGAGCGAGCGCAACCTCCCTGCCCCCGTCGCGAAGGACTTAATTTTCATGTCTGCACGTTTTGGCCTGCGTTCCCTCGCTCTGCTCACCAGCTCTACCGTGTGCGCGCTGACCTGCGCCGGCACCGCGGCTCACGCCGACTCGAGCACTGACGAGAAGGTCCTGCTCAAGGGCTCGACCACCGCTTCATACTTCTGGGACGACTCCTCCGGCCGCGCCGGTGACACCGGCCTGCCCGCCAGCGGCAAGCCCATGCAGAAGGGCCTGGCCGCCAGTCCGAGCTGGCCGCTCATGACCGAGGGCTATGTGGTCTACGAGGGCAAGAAGCTGCCCTTCTTCGTCGGCGACCGCGGCCCGGGCGTGCCCTCCAACAACGGGGTCATGCTGGACCTGGATGCCAAGACGTTCGCGGAGCTCACCGGCGGCACGTTCAACTCCGACACACTGGGCGTCGACGGCAACGGCGGCGAGGGCCACATCAAGGTCGACTACGTCATCACCAAGTGGGGCCAGGGTCCAGGCAAGAAGAACTACCCGGTTCCGTTCTCGACCGGCGCCTGGGCCGAGCAGGACGACAACCCGGCCGAGCCTCCCGCGGCCGCCAGCGAGGCCGTGCCCGCACCGCTCTCGAAGAGCACAGCCGCCATCGTGGCCGGCGCCGTGGCCGTGGCGGGCGGCAGCGTGGCGCTCACCAGCGAGCGCATCCGCAACCTCATCAAGATCTGACTTTACGGGTCACTACCAGAATGTCATTCTGGTCCTCGTGACCACCCGTGTAGCCGCGAACGGCATCGAAATCGCCTACGAGAGTTTCGGTTCGCACGAGGGCCGTCCCCTGCTCCTCATCATGGGACTCGGCGCCCAGCTGATCCACTGGGACGAAGGGCTCTGCGAGCTGCTGGCGGGACAGGGACATCACGTCGTACGGTTCGACAACCGCGACGCGGGCCTCTCCACCCACTTCCACGACAAGGGCGCTCCCGCGCTGGGGGCGCCCTCGCCGTATCTGCTGGACGACCTGGCCGATGACGCGGCGGGGCTCATGGACGCCCTCGGCTGGCCCGCCGCGCACGTGGTCGGCGCCTCGATGGGCGGCATGATCGCCCAGGCCCTGGCCATCCGCCACCCGGACCGGGTGCTGACCCTGACCTCGATCATGTCCACGCCCGGACCCTCGGTGGCCCCGCCGACGGAGGCCGCGCTCGCCGTCCTCCTGGCCAGGCCCGCCCCCGACCGCGGATCCGTCATGGCCCAGGCGGTGCGGACCTGGTCGGTCCTCGGCTCGCCCGGATACGCGCTGGACCCTGAGAGGATCACCGAGCTGGCCGGGCTGGCGTTCGACCGCTGCTTCGACCCCGACGGCACGGCCCGGCAGCTCGCCGCGATCATGGCCTCGGGCGACCGTACGGCGCTGCTCACGGGCCTACAGGTGCCCACGCTGGTGCTGCACGGCGAGGCCGACCAGCTCATCCCTGTCGCCGCAGGCCACGCCACGGCCGCGGCCGTCCCCGGTGCCCGCCTGGTGACCTACGCGGGCATGGGCCACGACCTGCCGCGCCCGCTCTGGCCGTCCATCGTGGACGAGATCACCAAGCTCACCGCCACCGGCCCCCTTTCCGGCCCTCCCGTCGCACTTGGGTGAAGGTCCTTTTGGGGGAGGGGCGGTGGGTCACTCGTGGCGTGTGCTGCCAACGGGATCAGCCGAAGTGGGCACGGGTCTCCGCGAACGCCTGATCCGTGCCCTCCAGAGCCTTCGCCACGTCCGCCTCCGTGTGCGCGGCCGACATGAACCAGTTGTGCCACGGGTGCAGGTAGACCCCGTGCCGCAGGCAGGCGTCGCTCCAGTACATCGCGACCGAGAGGTCGGCGTCCCCGTCGAAGCTGAGCCAGGGGATCGTCACCGGCCCCGTCTGGTTCACCACGAACCCGTGGGACTTGGCCTGCGCGTGCAGCCCCTCACGCAGCTGCGTGCCCGCCCGCTCCATGGCCCCGATGCCGTCCGTGTCGCGCAGGGTCTCGATGGTCGCCTTGGCCGCCGCCATGGCGACCGCCGAGAACCAGAACGAGCCCGTGGAGTACAGCGTCTGCGCCGGTCCGCGCAGCGCGTCCGTGCCGGTGACGGCCGCGATCGGGTGGCCGTTGGCCATGGCCTTCGACCAGGCCGTCAGGTCAGGGCGTACCCCATAGGGCTCCCAGGAGCCGCGCAGGTCGATCCGGAACCCCGCCCGCACGTCGTCGATCACCAGTGCCGCCCCGAGCCGGTCGGCCAGGGCGCGGGCGCCGCGCGCGAACGCGGGCTCCACCAGCTCCTGGTCCTCGAACGAGTCGTGCTTGAACGGCGTCACGATGATCGCCGCCACGTCCCCCTCCACGGTCGCCGCCGCGGCCTCCAGCGACTCCAGGGAGTTGTACGTGAACTCCACCAGGTCCGCCCGCTCGTTGGGCGTCGTGCCCGACAGGGACGGCGTGCACCAGGGGTCCGCCCCGTGATAGGCCCCATGGGCCATCAGCACCTTGGTCCGGCCGGTGGCGGCCCTGGCGACCATGAGCGCCTGGGTGGTGGCGTCGGTGCCGTTCTTGGAGAACATCGCCCAATCGGCGCTGGGCACGGTGTCCACCAGCAGCTCGGCCAGCTCCACCATGATCGGGCCCGGGCCGTTGAGGCAGTCACCGAGCGCGGCCTGCCTCGCGGCGGCCTCCTCCACGCGCGGGTGCCGGTGCCCGAGCACGACCGGGCCCCAGCTGCACATGAAGTCGATGTACTCGCGCCCGTCCACGTCCCACTGGCGGCAGCCCTCGCCGCGTTCGAAGAACTGCGGGAAGCCGGGGGCGAAGAGGGCGGCGTTGAGGTGCCCGTACATGCCGCCGGGGACGACCTTCAAGGCCCGCCGGCGAAGTTCTGCGTCGGTCATCCGAGGATCCTTAGAGTCGAGTCGAGGTCGGTGAGGCCGGCGTCCGAGCCGAGCCCCGTGGCGACGCGGGCGGCGGCGGCCGTGCCCCAGCGGGCCGCGGTCAGCACGTCCTGCCCGTGCAGGAGCCCCGTCAGGAAGCCGGCGCAGTAGGCGTCACCGCAGCCGGTCGTGTCCGAGACGTCCGTCTTGAGGGCGGGCACCGGCTCCGTACCGTCCGGAGTGACCACGAGGCTGCCCGACGCGCCCAGCGTGACGAGCACGCCGCGCGGTCCGTCCGCCAGCAGGGCCTGGGCGGCCTCCTGGACGTCGGAGCAGTCGGTCATGAGGAGCGCCTGCGACTCGTTCGGCAGCACGTAGTCCACGTGCGGCAGAAAAGCCCGGGCCATTCCCAATAAATCCGGCATCTCCGAAAGGAGGTCCATCGTGATGATGGTGCCCGCGCCACGCACCGAGTCCAGGAGGGCGAAGAACGCCGGGTCGCCCAGGCCGAACGTGACGTCCATGCCGCCCAGGTGGATCGCGCGCACGCCGTGCAGCACCTCGGCGTCCAGGTCCGCGTACGTCACCGTAAGGTTCGCCCCGGGCACGTGGAAGCTGGGCCGCCCGCCGTCCGGCCTGATGGGCAGGATCGAGGCGGCCGTCTGCTCACCCGCCCTGCGCACGAGATGTGAGACGTCCACGCCGCGCTTGGCCAGCACGGCCACCAGGAAGTCGCCCAGCTCGTCGTCGCCGATCGCGCCCATGGTGACCACGGAGTTGCCCAGCTTGACCAGGTCTACGGCTGTCCCGGCGGCGGCGCCGGCGGCGGTGAGGCGGATCTGGTCCACCAGTACGGTGTCCTGGCCCTCGGGGATGTGCTCGACGGGCCTGGCGAGAATGTCGACGATGTGGACGCCGACGGTGGCGACGGTCATAGTCTAAATAGACAGACGTCCGAATAAAAAGTCAATGGAGGAGCCGATGCCCAAGATCGTCGATCACGACGAGCGCAGGCGCGAGGTCCTGTCAGCCGCCCGCCGGGTGATCGTCAGGGACGGCATCGACGCCGCCACCACGCGGGCCATCGCCAAGGAGGCCGGATACTCCAACGGCGTGCTCGCCCACTATTTCGCCGACAAGGACGAGATCCTGCTGTCGGCGCTGCGCCAGTCGCACCAGCGCATCCGGGACCGGCTCACCAGCAAGATCGAGGGCGTGACCGGGCTGGCCGCGCTGCGCGAGTTGCTGCTGGACAACCTGCCGCTGGACGCGGAGCGCACTCAGGAGACCCGGCTGGAGGTCAGCTTCTGGAGCCGCAGCCTGGCCTCGGACCGCCTGGCCGAGGTGCAGCGCACGGAGGCGGCCGAGCTGCGCGTCGCCGTACGCGACCTGCTGGGGCAGGCCCGCGCGGCCGGCGAGCTCCGCACGGACGACAACCTGGACGACCTGACCGAGCACCTCCTCGCCCTGATGGACGGTCTCAGCCTGCACCTGCTCCTCTACCCGGACCGGCTCAAGCGCGTCGACGTCGAGCGCCTCATGCTCCAGGCCCTCGACAGACTCTGATTGCCGCAATTCGGACGACCGACTACATTCGCCATCCATGAGCCTGCGCGAGCAGTTATGCGAGTACGGCCGTCGCGCCGTCGAGCTGGGCCTGGTCATCGGCACATCGGGCAACCTGAGCGTGCGCGAGGGGGAGCTGGTCGCGGTCACGCCCTCGGGGGTGGCGCTCGACCGGCTGACCCCCGAGATGTGTCCCGTCGTGGACGTCGAGGGGCACCTCGTGGAAGGCGAGCTCCAGCCGTCCAGCGAGACGCCCATGCACCTGGCCGTCTACGAGAGCACGGACGCCCGCGCGATCGTGCACACGCACTCGGTGTTCGGGACGGTCGTGGCCACCACCATGACCGAGCTGCCGCCCGTGCACTACAACGCGCTGCTGCTCGGCGGCACGGTCAAGGTGGCCGCGTACGCCACTTACGGCACCCCGGAGCTGGCCGCCAACGTGCGGGCGGCGATGGAGGGCAAGCGGGCCGCCCTCATGGCCAACCACGGCGGGGTGACCATCGGGGCGACGCTGGAGGAGGCGTTCGAGTCCACCCGGCTGCTGGAGTGGCTGTGCGAGGTGTACGTGCGGGGGCTCAGCGTCGGCAAGCCGACCATCCTCACGGACGAGCAGCTCAACGCGGTGATCGAGCGCGCGCTGAACCCTCCCACGTTCCCGCCGCGGCTATGACAGCGCGACCTGCTCCGCCAGCCCCAGGGGCAGCCCGCCCGACCCGGCGATCCGGTCGTGGAACTCCTTCAGCGACCCCTGGAAGGACTGCCGGATGCGGTCGATCTCGATCGCGCCCGTGAGATAGGAGGGCGCTTGCGTGGGCCAGGCGCAGTAGCGGTTCACCTCGCCCTGGGCCGTGCCGGGAGACAGCGACGCCTTGGTCGCCATGAACGTCTCCGCCTCCTCGATCGACATGTCCTCGCAGTGCAGCGCCGTGTCCACGACGATCCTGGCGGCGCGGAAGATCCGGCAGTCCAGGTGGGCCAGCTCGGTGGCCGGGGTGTCGAAGTAGCCCTGCTCGTGCAGGAGCTTCTCCACGTAAAGGGCCCAGCCCTCCGTGAAGTACGGGGTGCGGAAGACCTTCCTGACGGTACGGGGGTTGCCCGCCATGTACGACAGGTGCCAGTGATGTCCCGGGTAAGCCTCGTGCACGGAGATCGAGGGCATCTGAGCCCGCGAGTTCGTCCGCAGACGCTGGCGTACCTGCTCGGGGGTGAAGTCGTCGGGCGTGTAGGGGACGAAGAAGACGCCCTTGCGTGAGGCGCTCAGCGGGGGCGGCGCGAGGTAGTGGGCGACGGACAGGATCGGGCGGGTGTACTCGGCTGAGGGGAGGACGTCGCACTCCTCGCCATCGGCGAACGTGACCAGGTCGAGCTCCCGCACGAACTCCCTGGCCCGCCGCGTCTCGGCCTCGTACTCGGCGCGCATGTCGGCCAGCGTCGGCGGATGGTCGTCCATGAGGAACTCCATCGCCGCCCGCCAGTCCTCGCCGCCGTTGACCAGGACCGCCACCTCGCGCATCCGCGCGTCCAGCTCGGCCCAGGCGGCCTTGCCCTTCTCGTGCAGCTCGGCGGCGCCGTACCCGAGCAGTTCCTTCTCGCGCAGCAACGTGGAGTAGAGCCGCTCTCCCATCCGCCAGGTGCCGCCGCACTGGAAGCCCTCGAGGAACGTGACAAGTTCGTCGAAGGCCCTTGCGGCCGGCTCGGCGGCCTCGGCCAGCTTGGCGGCGAGCTCGGGGTCCTCGACCATGGACGGGATCGTGCGGGTGAGGAAGTTGCGGCCGGTACGCGCCTGGCCGAGCCCGCGCTTGATCAGCAGCGGCGCGGCGAGCTCGGGGTCCAGGTTGGCCTGGCAGGCGGCCAGCACGCCGGGCACCTCGGCCAGCCGGGAGAGGGCGGACGACACCAGCTCGGGCTCCGGCTTGAGCCGCCGCTGGAACGGCGTGTACATCGAGGAGAAGATCGCCGAGAGGTAGACGGCGGGGTCGCGCCGCCATTCGGGCCAGGACGCGAGCGCGATCGAGCCTCTCAGCTGGGAGAGGACCAGTTCCCTGTCGATCGCGTCGTCCGGGGAGACCGTCTCGATGCCCGAGAGGTGTCCGAGCCAGCGGACCTCCTCCCGCTCGCGGGCGGTCCAGGCGGAGGCGGTGAAGTCACCGAGGGTGTGATCGTAACCGTCGGCCCCCAATGAGCTGGCCACGACGGGACGGTCGGAAAAGTACCACTTGAGAAACTCGTCCACCGATGTACCATATCCTGAGCAAATGCCCCTGCAGATCACTGGCGCGCTAGGCGATCCTGACCTGATCCGCCTCCCCTGGGAAGTGCCGCTCCAAGACTGGCCGCAGTACCACCTCGTCGATCTACCGCGCGGCATTTCGCGGCACGTCGTGCGGTTCGCGCGGCTGTCCGGCAAGGTGTACGCGATCAAGGAGATCAGCGAGCGTTACGCCAAGCGGGAGTATCAGCTGCTCTGGGATCTCGCCCGTCTCGACGCCCCCGCCGTGGAGCCGGTCGCGTACGTGACCGGCCGCGAGGACGGGCTGGACGCGGCGCTGATCACCAGGCACCTGCAGTTCTCACTGCCCTACCGGGCGGTCATGTCGGGCACGCTGCGGCCCGACACGCTCACCCGGCTGCTGGACGCGCTGGCCGTGCTGCTGGTGCGGCTGCACCTGAACGGCTTCTACTGGGGTGACTGCTCGCTGTCCAACACGCTCTTCCGCAGGGACGCGGGGGCGTTCGCGGCCTACCTCGTGGACGCCGAGACCGGCGAGATGCACCCGATGATCAGCGAGGGCCAGCGGCTGGCCGACATCGACGTCGCGCACACGAACATCTTCGGCGAGATGCTCGACCTGGAGGCCGGCGGGCTGCTGCACCCGTCCATCGACCCCATGGACACGGCCGAGGACATCGTCGCCCGATACCACCGCCTGTGGGATGAGATCACCCAGAGCGAGATCATCGAGGAGGTCGACTGGCACCGGGTGGAGCAGCGGATCCGGCGGCTGAACCTGCTCGGCTTCGACGTGGCCGAGATGATGGTGCGGCGCAAGGTCGGCACCGGGCGGCTCATCGTACGGCCCAAGGTCGTGGACGCCGGGCACCACCAGCGGCGGCTGCTCCGGCTGACCGGACTCGACGTGGAGGAGAACCAGGCGCGGCGGCTGCTCAACGACCTCGACGGGTTCAGGGTGGCCAAGGGGCTGCGGCACGAGGACGAGGCCATCGTGGCGCACCGGTGGCTGGCGGAGGTGTTCCAGCCGACGGTCGAGGCCATTCCCGGGGAGCTGCGCGGGAAGCTCGAGCCCGCGCAGCTCTTCCACGAGATACTCGACCACCGCTGGTACCTGTCGGAGGAGCAGGGCGCCGACGTGGGGCTGGCCGCGGCCGTGAAGTCATACGTGGACAACGTGCTCGTGCACAAGCCCGACGAGAAGGCGCTCCTCCCGGACGAGCCGTCTCAGTAGGCCACCGTGATGCGCTTGCGCGGGTGGGCGCCGTTCTCCAGCTCGTCCGCGACGGCGACCGCGTAGTCCTCAGCCGAGATGAAGCTGCGGCCCTCGGCGTCGGCCAGCAGCATGTCGCCGCCGATGCGGTAGACGCCGGTACGCTCGCCGGGCGCGACCTCGGCGGCCGGCGAGATGTACGTCCAGTCGAGGTCCTCGACCTCCCGGTAGAGGCCGAGGGCCGACCTCTGGGCCAGCGACTCCTTCTTGTAGACGGCCGGGAAGTCGGGCGTGTCGACCAGGTCCTGACCGGGCGCGATCTGGAGGCTGCCCGCGCCGCCCACGACGATCAGCCTGCGCACTCCGGCCGCCCGCACGCCCTCGATGAGGGCGCGGTTGGCGTCGAGGAACGGCGGCTCCGGCTCGGTGCCGTCGCGCGGCGGGGCGATGGCGGAGACGACGGCGTCGTAGCCCTCGGCCAGCGTGGCGGCGTCGTGGACGTCGCCCTTGACCGGGCCCTTGCGGCTGACGGCGGTCACCTGGTGGCCGCGGTTGGTCAGCTCGGCGGCGATGCGCTGGCCGACCATGCCGGTCGCGCCGAAGAGCAGGATCTTCATGAGAGCCAGAGTATCCATCGGCCTGACCGGCGGGCCGAAGCGCTTCGCCCAGCTCAGGACGTGTATCGGCGTCACGCAGAAAGTCCTTCTGCGCCGTACCGGTAATGCTCCCTACATTCCGGACATGGGGTGAGTGGTGATATCGCCGCTATAAGGGAGAACGGATGGGAGTCGATCCCGAAAGCCGGTTCGAGGAGATCTACGGATCTTCGTACGGGCCGCTGCTCGGGTACGCGTTGCGTCGCTGCTCGGACCCCGACGACGCGGCCGACGTGGTGGCCGAGACCTTCATGGTCGCGTGGCGGCGCATAGAGGAGGTCCCCGAGGGCGACGAAGCGAGGTTATGGCTCTTCGGGGTGGCCAGGAATGTGCTGGCCAACCAGCGGCGCGGCGAGCGGCGGCACGAGCAGCGGACCGCCGCCCTGCGCGCGGAACTGGCGGCCTCGCCGCTCGTGGCCGAGCCGCCCGGAGAGGACCTCTCGCAGCTGGGCCGGGTGTTCCGGGCCCTGTCCGAGGACGACAGGGAGCTGCTGGCGCTGGTCGCCTGGGAGCGGCTGGATCCCGGCCAGATCGCCAGGGTTCTCGGCATCTCACGTAACGCCACACGAGTCAGGCTCTACCGCGCGCGCAAGCGCTTCGCCCGCGGGCTGACCGAGGCCGGAATCGAGTATTCGCGCGCCGTCGCGATGGAAGGGAGCAACCTGTGAACATCGCCGATCTCGCCCGGGTGCGGGACGAACAGCTGGCCGGGGATCCGGTGGGGCAGGCGTCCGGCGCGGGGGCGCGGGCGCTGATGGAGTCGATCATGGCCGAGGAGCGGGTGCCCGCGCGAAGGCGTGCCCCGCGCAGAGGACGGTGGCTCGCGCTGGGTGTGGCGGCGGCCGCGGCGACCGCCGTGCTCGTCGTCGGAGTGCCGTTCGGCGGCCCGGTCACCCAGTACGCCAACGCGGCCGTCTCGGTCAAGGCCGGCGACGACTATCTGGAAGTGGCGATCAACGACCCCGAGGCCGAGGCGGAGGAGTTCACGAAGGCGTTCCGGGCGGTCGGGCTGGACGCCGAGGTGAAGAAGGCTCCGGTGGCGCCGGAGGACGTGGGTAAGCTGATCGGCCCGATCATGGACGGGCAGTTCCCGCCCGGCACGGGCGTGAAGGGATCGTGGACGGAGGACTGCCCTTCCGCCTGGTGTGGCACGGTCTCCATCCCCGTCCACTTCAAGGGAAAGGTCATCTTCGGGATTGGCCGGTCCGCCGCGCCGGGGGAGTCCTACGCCACCCCTGGCCTGGTCTCGCCGCCCGCCGACGGCGGACCCATTGACGGCTACAAAGCCCGCGGCAAGCAGGTTTCCGAGGTCAGAGCCGATATGGAGCGGCTCGGGCTGAAGGCCAGCTACGTGGTGATGTGGCTCAAGCCCGACGGCAGCGGTCAGGGGTACAACGTGGAAGACGCGTACATCAAGGACGACTGGATCGTCGACCATGTCATCAAGACCGCGTCCGACGCCGTCCGGGTGCATGTCGAAGCCGGTCCCGGGGTGGCGCTGAACTCGTTGCCCAAAGCCGCCCCGCTCGAGGCTCCCGACTGGTGGAAGGACTGACCCTGGTCTTGCCGTTCATGTCCTCGTGCACGATGCTGGCATCTGTTCAGGCGAGGGGATCACGGCAAGGTCACGTCTCGATTGCGCCCCCTTGACGGGTGTCGGTGGCCGTTCGTACGTTCGGGCAAACGTTTAGGAAACTTTCCTAATTCCCCACGGGAGCCCTCATGACCCACCCGGGCGAGATCACTCGGCGTCAGATGCTGCGCCGCCTCGGCATGACCGCGTTCGTCGCCGGCCCCGGCGCGGGCCTCGTGAGCGCCTGCGCCACCGGCGGCACGGGAGGCGAGCCGTCGGCCGCCCCCAGCATCACCGCCTCCGCGAACTCGAAGAACCCGTTCGGTGTCGATCCTAAGAAGCCGCTCGAGGTGGTCATCTTCAGCGGCGGGTACGGCGACGCGTACGCCAAGGACCTGCACGAGGAGCTCTACAAGAAGGAGTTCCCCGGCGTGACGGTCAAGCACAACGCCACCCAGCAGATCGGCACCCAGTTACGCCCGCGCTTCGTCAGCGGCGACGTGCCCGACGTGCTCAACAACTCCGGCCCCGAGTCGATGGACCTGGCCGCGCTGGCCGCCGAGGGGCACCTGGCCGATCTGAGCGTGCTGTTCGACGCCCCTTCCATCGATGACCCGGCCAAGAAGGTACGCGACACCGTCACGCCCGCCGTGATCGACAACGCCAAGATCGACGGCAAGGACCTCGTGCTCAACTACACCGTGTCGCACCGGGCACTCTGGTACAACGCCAAGCTGTTCGCGTCCAAGGGATGGACGCTGCCGAAGACGTGGGCTGAGTTCACGGCGCTGGGGGACACGGCCAAACAGGAGGGCATCCTGCTGTTCGCGTACCCGGGGCTGAAGGGCCCGTACTACCAGCTCTGGAACGTCCTCTACACGGCCGCCAAGATCGGCGGGAACCAGGTCATCATTGACATCGACAACCTGGTCGACAACGCCTGGAACGCCGAGCCGATGAAGCAGGCGGTCACGGCCTGGGTAGACATCCAGGCGAAATATGGCGACAAAGCGTACTTCGGTCTCGATCACACCCAGACCCAGATCAAGCAGCTCCAGAACAAGCTGCTCTTCTACCCGGTGGGCTCCTGGATCGAGAACGAGATGGCCAAGGACAAGCCCGACGACTTCGAATACGCCATCGCTCCTCTTCCCGACGTCACCGCCGCGGACAAGATGCCCTACGGCGCCATCCAGGTCGGCGTCGGAGAGAACTTCATCGTGGCGGCCAAGGGCAAGAACCCGCAGGGCGGCCTCGAATATCTGCGCATCATGTTGTCCAAGGAAGGCGCGCGGGGATTCACGCAGAAGACCGAGAACCTCACGGTGGTCAACGGCGCCGCCGAGGGACTCGACCTGCCGGCCGGGCTGCGGAGCGCCGCCAAGGCCCAGGACGTGGCGGGCCAGAACATCATCACCGACGCGCGTTTCGAAGGCTGGTACAAGGAGCTGTTCGACTACGGCACCCAGCAGATCAACGTGGTCATGGCCGGGCGCATCACCCCGGAGAAGTTCTGCGCCGCCATGCAGAAGAAGGCCGACCAGATCAAGAAGGACGACGCGGTCGCCAAGCAGACGCGGAGCCAGTGAGCAGATGGAGCGGCTGCGCAAATACGGGTTCGTCGCTGGGTTTCTCGTCGTCCCGCTCACGCTCTATTCGGTCTTCGTCATCAGCCCGTACGTCCAGGCGTTCCAGCTCTCCCTGACGAGCTGGAACGGATACAGCTCGATCGTGCGGTACGTGGGGCTGGACAACTTCGGCCGGCTGTTCGACGACGAGGTGTTCTGGCAGGCCCTGCGCAACCACGGGATCATGCTGCTCGTGCTGCCGATCGTGACGATCGTCATCGCGCTGTTCCTGTCGTTCCTGCTGAACCTGGGCGGCGGCCCGCGCGGCGCCGGCATGAGCGGGGTGTGGGGGTCGAAGTTCTACCGGGTGGTGTTCTTCTTCCCCCAGGTCCTGGCCGTGGCCGTGGTGGGCGTGCTCTTCCAGTCCGTTTACCGGCCGGACGCGGACGGCGTCCTCAACGGCGTGCTCGCCAGATTCGGCCTCGAGCCCGTCGGCTGGCTCACCGAGCCGGGCCTCGCCCTCTGGTCGATCATCGCGGTGATGGTCTGGCAGGGCGTCGGCTTCTATGTGGTGCTGTTCTCAGCGGGCATGGCGGCCATTCCCAAGGACTATTTCGAGGCCGCGGCGCTGGACGGCGCCGGGCGCGTGCGGTTGTTCTTCTCGATGACGCTGCCGCTGCTGCGCGACACCATCCAGGTCGGCTGGATCTATCTGGGGATCGCCGCCTTCGACGGGTTCGCGCTGGTGCAGGTGCTGGCGGGCGACAAAGGCGAGCCGGACGGCGCGACGACCATTCTTCCCGTCACCATCTACAAAACGGCCTTCGCCTACAACAAGGTCGGGTACGCGTCCGCGATGGGTGTGGCGCTGTTCTTCCTCACCGTGACGTTCGCCGTGCTGACATTGCGTACGACCAGGCGTGAGAGGGTTGAGCTCTAGAAATGGCCAGAAACCGCCCGCCGCGCCCCAGCGTGCTCGCCGGGCTCTCGCACATCGCGCTGGCCGTCTGGGCGCTGCTGATCATCCTGCCGCTGCTGTGGACGTTCCTGGCGTCGTTCAAGAACAACACGGAGATCTTCGGCGATCCGCTGCAGCTTCCCGGGGCTTTGCGGCTGGACTCATGGGGGAGAGCGTGGGACAAGGCGCACATCGGGCAGTACATGCTCAACACCGTCATCGTCGTCTTCTTCGGCACGGCGGGCACGATGTTGTTCGGGTCGATGGCGGCGTACGTGCTGGCGCGCTACCAGTTCATCGGTAACAAGCTGATTTACTACTACTTCGTGGCCGGTCTGGCGTTTCCCGTGTTCCTGGCCCTCGGGCCGCTCTTCTTCGTCGTCAAGCAGCTCGGCCTGTTGGATTCCCATTTCGGGCTCATCCTGGTCTATATCGCCTATTCCCTGCCTTTCACGGTGTTCTTCTTAGCGGCATTTTTCCGGACATTGCCGGAAACTGTCGCCGAAGCCGCCATGATCGACGGCGCCTCGCACACCCGCACGTTCTTCCAGATCATGGTCCCCATGGCCAGGCCGGGCCTCGTCAGCATCACGATCTTCAACATCCTGGGCCAGTGGAACCAGTACCTCCTGCCCCTGGTCCTCCTGGCAGGCGACCCGAACAAATGGGTCCTCACCCAAGGCATCGCCAAGATCTCCACTTTGGCGGGATACGAGGCGGACTGGCCGGGCCTGTTCGCCGCCCTGAGCATGACGATCCTGCCGGTAATGGTCGTCTACATCATCTTCCAGCGCCAGATCCAGTCGGGGCTCAGCTCGGGGGCGCTGAAGTAACGTGACGCCATGGACACCAACCTGCCCGAATGGCGGCGTGAGGGCGACGAGATCCGGCGCACGGTCACCGCGCCCGACTTCCCCACCGCCATCCGCATCGTCGACGAGATCGCGGTCAAGGCCGAGGAGCTCAACCACCATCCCGACATCGACATCCGCTGGCGTACCCTCCATCTGACCCTGACCACCCACGACAAGGGGGGCCTCACCGACCTCGACTTCACGCTGGCCGCCATCATCGACGACATCGCGACGAAACACGGCGCCTGAGCGCGAATACGGGCCGTAGCTGCCCGATTACTCGTTAGAGTGGGTGCTCTCCCGGAGCCCGCAGTGCCGTAAGGGCTCGAACCATGGAGGGTCTCATGCGCGTGCCCGCACTCCTGCTCGTCATGCTCACCGCAGCCTGCGCGGGGTCACCCGCCCCGCTCCAGGATCTCGCGGGTCCCAGCGAGGTGCCCCCGACAGGGGAGATCAAACTGTCCGGTGCGGGGGAGTTCTCCCCGTCCGACACCTCGGCCATCGTCTACGACCGCAAGCTGGTCCCGCGGGGAGCCCAGGCCAGCGCCGCCGTCGAGTCGTCCGGCAACAAGACCCGCACCTCCCTCGTCGTCGAGGGCATGCTGCCCAACCACCGCTACGGAGCCCATCTCCACACCAAGCCCTGCGGTGCCAAGCCCGACGAGTCGGGGCCCCACTACCAGCACCATCGCGGCGAGGTCAGCCCGACCAGCGAGGTCTGGCTCGACGTGACCACCAACGGCGACGGCGCCGGCCGCTCGAGCGCGCGCAACGACTGGGCTCTCGATCCGGCCGATCTGCCCGGTTCGCTCGTCATCCACTCCCAGGGCACCAAGACCTCGGGCCCGGAAGTCGGCACGGCCGGGACCCGCGTGGCCTGCCTGACCCTCAAAAAGACGTCCTAAGCATCAGATCCGGGCATAATTACACAATTACATAGCGACGTTGGGAGTAGTCGTGACCCAGTGGCAGCCCCCCAGATTACGGCTGTTCGAAAACCTGCACCGCCGGGCGACCTGGCTCGAGCTACTCTACGACCTCGTCTTCGTCGTCGCCGTCGCCGAGCTGGCCGACGTGCTCGCCGACAGCCTTCTGACGTTCGTGGGCCTGTTCGTGCCGGTCTGGTGGGCCTGGGCGGGATATGTCTTCTACGCCAACAGGTTCGACACCGACGACGTCAGCCACCGGCTGCTCGCGTTGCCGCAGATCCTGGCCGTGGCGACGATGGCGGCGAGCGTGGGCGACATCAGCCAGCGTTCGGCGCTTTTCGCCATCTCGTACGCCGTGGCCAGGGTGCTGCTCATCGTGGCCTATGTCCGCGCCGGCCGCCACGTGCCCGAGGCCAGGCCGCTGACGACGCACTACGCCATCGGGTTCGCGGTGGCCGTGCTCATCTGGCTGGCCTCGCTCGCCGTCGATCCTCCCCTGCGTTATGTGTTCTGGGCCGTCGCGCTCGTGATCGACCTGGCCACGCCCCTCCTGGGGAGGCGACACCAGAGCAAGCTGCCGCCGCAGACCGAGCACCTGCCGGAGCGCTTCGGCCTGTTCGTGGTGATCGTGCTGGGCGAGGTGGTGGCGGCCGTCGTCGTCGGGCTGAAGGGTCACGCCGTCACGCCGGGCACGCTGCTGATCGCCCTGGTGGGAGTGGCGATCGCGATGGGCTTCTGGTGGCTGTACTTCGGCCACATCGACGAGTCCGTCGTGCTGCGTACCCAACTGGCCGGGCAGGTGTGGGTCTATTCGCACCTGCCGCTCTCGATAAGCCTGGTGGCGTTCGGGATCGGGATCGAGCACGCGATCGAGCACCCGGGGTCGACGAGCTGGTCCGTCGGGCTGCCCGCCGCCCTGGTGCTCGCCGTACTCGGCCTGCAGCACCTGTGCTCGTCCGACAGGCGCGCCGGCACGATCCGCCTCGCCGCGGCGGCGCTCACGCTCGCCACCTCGGCGCTTCTGATCGCGGCCGCGCTCCCGCTCATCCTGCTGTACGCGGCGGCGCAGGTCGTTTATGACTTGATCCGCCCCCAGCCGGAAGGTGCCGCATGACCGCCGAGGACCTGTTCGACCGCCAGCTGGCCGCCATCGCCGACCGCGACCTGGAGGCCCTGCTGAGCCAATATCACGACGACGCCACGGTCGTCCGCTTCGACCGGGTCGCACGGGGCCCCGCCGAGATCAGGGACCTGTTCAGTGCGTATCTCTCGGCGGAACCCCAGGTGGACGAGGTCATCTCAGTGCGGACGACCGACGACGTGATCTTCTACAGTGCCCTGATGACGATCGCCGGCAACCGCGTCACCACGTACGGCACCCTGGTGATCAGGGACGGCAAGATCTGGCGGCAGACGGCGGCCGCCGCGCCGGTCACCTGATCGCCGCCGCCATCGGCTGCCATGGCGTGGCGTCGAAGATCAGCATGATCGTGGCGATCTTCCCGTCGTGCAGCCTGAAGTGCTCGGCCGTCCGCTGGATCCCGGCGGGCGTCGCCGTGTGCACGTCGTAGACAAGCGTCGCCTCCGACTCGCCGTACAGCTCGCTGATCATCTCCACCTCCGTCACCACCCGCAGGAGCCCCTCCAGCCCCGCCAGGTGCCCGGCGGGGTCGGCGGAGGTGATGAACGGGCTCCTGAACGAGAACGGCTCGCCGATCAGCGCCGCGGCGGCCGCCACGTCACCCCGGAACCTGGCGTCGTGGTAGGCCCTGACGACCTCGCGCGTACTCATCGGCCCTCCTGAGCGGTCAAATAGTCGGCCAGCCGCTGCTGGTTGTCGGCCAGCCGCAGGCACAAATGGCGCAGCGAGGTCAGCTCCTCGGGCGAGAACCCCCGGAACATCGCCGCCATGGCGAGCTGCGACGGCTTCCTGAACGCCGCGATCCAGGCCCGCCCCTCGGGGGTGATCCGGGCCAGCACAGACCGCCGATCGCGCTGGTCCTGAACCCGCCGGACGAGCCCGTCCTTCTCCAGGGTGTCGACGAGCCCGGTCACGTTCCTCGAGCTCACGCCCGCCGACTGGGCCAGGTCCCCGATGCTGAGTCCGTCCTCGTCGGCGGCGCTCAGCCGCAACAGCACGTCCATCGCCCCCGAGCTGAGCCCGCGGCCCTCACTGCCGTGCGTGCGCATGCGTTCGATGGCCTGGAAGGCCGTGCGCACGGCGGCTGCGGCCTCGAAGGTGAGGGTGTCGTCCCCCGCGAGCTCGCTCATGGCGGCCCTCGCTCTGGGATCGAAGAGTGATCCGGCTGAATCATGTTCTATCTTCATAATGAAGGAGCACTTTATTACATACTTCCGGAAACTGCTAGTTGGCCGGTTTCGTACGCTTGCTCGCATGATGATTGTGGAACGTGCCCCCACGGACACCGAGCTCGTCGCCCTGCTCGACGCGGCCTTCGCCGAACTGGTCGCCAGATACGGCCCCGAGGGCCGCTCGGGCGTGCATGCCGACGCGAGGTTCCTGGTCGCCGTGGTCGACCGTGTCGCCGTCGGCTGCGGCGCCGTACAGCCGGGCGATGGCGCGACCGGCGAGCTCAAGCGCATGTACGTCGACCCCCGCCACCGGGGGCGCGGCGTCGCCCGTTCCCTGCTGAAGGCCCTGGAGGAACTCGCGGTCGAGCTGGGGTACGACCGCATGCGACTGGCCACCGGAGTCCGCCAGCCTGAGGCCGTCGCCCTCTATGAGAGCTCCGGCTACGAGCGGACCGCCCTCTATGGCAGGTACGTGGACCAGCCGCTGACCCTTTGCTATGCCAAGAACCTCGTGATGTGAAGTTCCTGGGGTTGCCATTCGGAACAGTGCTCCGAATATAATCGGAGCACTGTTCCGGATGTCGGGCTGCTCTGCCCGAGACCTCCCTAAGGAGCTCAACCGATGTCACCGATCCCCGAGGACTGGCAGGCCCGTAACGGCCGCTACGTCTCGCCCCCGCGCTTCGAGGACTACTCCGAGAAGTACGCCGACCACTTCGCGATGACCCGCCGCGACGGCGTCATCGAGCTGCGCATGCACACCGACGGCGGCCCGGCCGTCTACGGCATGGGCATGCACAACGCCTGGGGCCAGGCGTGGCAGGAGGTCGGCAACGATCCCGACAACGAAGTGCTGATCCTCACCGGGACCGGCGACTGGTGGCTCAGGCCGGCCCCGGCGGACAGGCTGGCGGAGATGATGCGCGAGCCGAGGCCCGACCACTTCGCCTATCGCACCTACTACGACGCGATGAAGCTGCTGGAGAACCTGATCCACGCGGTCGACATCCCCACCATCGCCGCGGTCAACGGTCCCAGCCCCGGCCACACCGAGTTCGCGTTGCTCTGTGACATCACCCTGGCCTCGGAGGACGCCACCTTCTCCGACACGCACCTGCTGGCCGGCACCGCCCCGGGCGACGGCATGCACCTCGGCCTCCAGGAGTTGCTGGGCACCAAGCGCGCGGCCTACTACCTGTACACCGGCGCCGAGATCGACGCACGCACCGCCCTCGACCTCGGCCTGGTCAACGAGATCCGGCCCCGCGAGAAGCTGCTGCCGCGCGCCTGGGAGCTGGCCGAGGCGATCCGCAGCCGCCCCAGGGCCGCCCGCAGGCTGACCCACGCCATCGTCTCGCGTCCGTGGAAGCGCCGCCTCGTCGAGGACTTCGGCTTCGGCCTGGCACACGAGATGTTCGGCATCTCCGCCGACAAGATCTTCGGGTAGCCGCCAGGCATCAGCCGCCCGCGGCGGCCGCACTCGCGGCGGCCTCCACGTTCTTGCGCAGGGCCGTGGCGACCGGCTCGACGGGCTCGGCCAGCACCGCGGCCCTGCCCCGGTGCTCGCGCCACTCCCGCCTGGGCACGACCCCCTTGAGCCTGGCCGCCGTGGCCAGCGCGGCCAGGACGCGGACGTCCTGCCCCAGCCGGTCCACGGGCCGGCCGCCGCGGATCGCACGGCCGACCCGTTCGGCGAGCCGGCGCGAGAGGTACGGCCGGCGCGGCGTGATCCGCTCGACCGGGAACAGCACGAGCCGTCGCCGCTCGACGCGGATCAGCCGGGCGGCCTCCAGCTCGTCCCTGACCAGGCGGAACGCACGCGAGCGATCCTTGC
Organism: Nonomuraea sp. CA-141351; assembly: GCF_050944675.1. Lineage (NCBI taxonomy): Bacteria > Bacillati > Actinomycetota > Actinomycetes > Streptosporangiales > Streptosporangiaceae > Nonomuraea > Nonomuraea sp. CA-141351. The sequence continues at coordinate 10,536,344 of NZ_CP191982.1, read as the reverse complement.
GGATCCAGTGCCGCCACGACCGGGCCGGGGAGTTCGTGATCTGCTCCCAGACGGCGGCCTGCAGGGGGCCGGGGTCGGCGGGGGCGGCGACCGGGCGTACCCGGCCCGACTCGTCCGCCACGTTGCCGCCCATCACGAGCTCGGCGAGCGCCGCCGCGCGCAGGAGGTAACCCAGCTCGCCGCGGTTGGACAGCTTCCCCTTGCGCAGGTCGAAGGCCAGCAGGAACGCCGACCTCGGCAGGGACTCATCCGGTTTCACCTGTCGACTCCTCTTCATCCGTGGACGTCTTGCTCGGCCGCCCGCGCGGGCGCATCCGCCCCACGCCGTCGGGCAGGCGTCCGGCCTCGGAAAGGGCCTTGCGCAGCAGGAACTCGATCTGCGAGTTCGTACTGCGCAACTCGTCGGACGCCCACCTGGCGAGCGCGTCGTGGACCACCGGGTCGAGCCGCAGCAGGATCTTCTTCCGCTCCACGGCGTTTACTGGTAGAGGGTGCCGGTGTTGACCACCGGCTGGGTGTCGCGGTCGCCGACCAGCACCACCATCAGATTGCTGACCATGGCCGCCTTGCGCTCCTCGTCCAGCTCCACCACGTCGTGCTCGGCGAGCTTGGTCAGGGCCATCTCGACCATGCCGACCGCCCCTTCGACGATCCGCTGGCGGGCCGCCACCACCGCCCCGGCCTGCTGACGCCGCAGCATCGCGTGGGCGATCTCCGGCGCGTACGCCAGGTGGACGATGCGGGACTCGATGACCTTCACGCCGGCCGCGGCCACCCTGACCCCGATCTCCGCGGACAGCTGCTCGTTGATCTCGTCGGCGTTGTCCCGCAGCGACAACCTCTGCTCGCCGTGCGCGTCGTACGGGTAGCTGCCCGCGATGTGCCGCACGGCCGTCTCCGCCTGGATGGCCACGAACTCCACGAAGTCGTCCACCTCGAACATCGCCTGTGCCGTGTCCCGCACCTGCCAGACCACCACGGTCGCGATCTGGATGGGGTTGCCGTCCGCGTCGTTGACCTTTGTCACTTCCGTCTCGTGGTTGCGGATCCTGGTGGACACCCGCCGCCGCACGGTGAACGGGTTGACCCACTGCAGACCGGGCGTCCGCAGGGTGCCGACGTACCGGCCGAGCAGCTGCACCACGCGCGCCTCGCCGGGCGCCACCGCGGTGAGCCCCCCGCACAGCACCACGCCGGCGATGAACGCCAGGCAGGCCACCGCGACCACCCACCCGCCGCCCTGCCCCGCCTCCGCGGCGAGCGTGAAGATCCCCCAGGCGAACAGCGCGATCCCGCCCAGGACCAGCACTGTCGCGATCCCGAGCACCGCGAATCCGTTGGCCGCCCGCACGGGGCGCTCGCTGGTGTGCGGCGCGGGCATGTCCACGACGGTTCCCTCAAGCGCGACCCCGCCCGATGTGTCCGCCATCTCCTGATCCCCCTTCTCCTGACTTCGGGTGCTAGCAAAGTGATATCACTTTTTTGGCAAGGGAGAAAGGGGCTCGTTCCGGTCTCTCGCGCGGTGGTGTCACTGGCGGCCGGCATCGCGCCGACGGGTGTGTGACGAACTCGTTCCCCAGGACACTGACCGTGATCGTGTAGATCAGCCGCCGGTCGTGGGCTTGGCCGCCCAGGCTCGGATCGCCGGCGTCGTGGTCCGCCGGCCAGGCGGTCGGGCGACGGGTGGGTGAGACCCGTTCGGGGACGTCAGCCGAAGACCGCGGGTGGGGGAACCGGGGCCAGGACCGGGTCGCCGTCCTTGATGGGGGAGGCGCCCGCGATGAAGTTCGTCAGCGCCTCCCCGTGCACGCATCTCGCCTGCGTGAGGCCGCCCGCCGCGCGCCGCGTCAGCAGGTCCACGGGCAGGCCCGTACGCGAGGCCGCCACGATCAGGTTGCCGAAGCGCCGGCCGCGCATGACGCCCGGCTCCGCCAGCAGGACCACGTGCCCGAACGTGCTCGTCACCGTGGCGAGCAGGCGCTTGGCGAAGGCCAGGCCCTTGCCGTCGGCCATGTTGATCAACAGAGTGCCGGTCGGCCGGAGGACTCTGGCTATGTCCCCCATGTACTCCAGCGTGGCCAGCTCCACCGGCATCGTCGCCCCCGTGAAGGCGTCCAGCACGACCAGGTCCGCCGATGCGTCCCAGATCTTGGCGGTGCCCTCCCGGCCGCCCTCCACGATGACCTTCAGCTTGGGCACCGACCGCAGGTCCAGCTGCTCGCGTACCAGATTGATCAGCAGGCCGTCGGGCTCGACGACGATGTGGCGGGAGCCCTGGCGGGTGGCGGCGATGTAGCGGGGGATGGTGCAGGCGCCCCCGCCCACGTGTACGCAGCTCAGCGGCCCTTCCGGCAAAAGGTCGATCACATCCGCTATGAGTCGTACATACTCGAATTCCAGAAATGTCGGGTCTTGTAGATCAACGTACGACTGAGGTACGCCATCCTTGGACAGCACCCAGCCGTCCTGCCTGTCCAGGTCCCGGAGCAGCTCGATCTCGCCGAACGTCACCGGATACAGGCCAGGCATCGGTTCCCGCTGTCCACGTGCCACGCTCATCCCCTCCCGGGAGAAACCGTATGCGACGGAGAAGGCTGATTGTGCTCGTTATCGCTCTTGTCGCGGTAGTTGGGGCGGGTGCTTTCGCTGTCATGGCGTCGAACCGGATCAAGGGGAGCGCTTCCCAGGCGGCTGCGGCGTACTTCGACGCATGGCGCAAAGGTGATGTGTCGCGCATGGCGAGCCTGGTGTACCAGCCGCCCCCGGACTTCGCCGTCCGGCATTACCGGTTGACGGAGGACCTCCACGTCGAGTCCATCCGGCTGACTCCCGGGCGGTTGAAGAGCACGGGGGAGGGGGTGGCCGAGGTGCCGTTCGCGGGGGTGCGGCAGCTCGCCGAGTTCGGGGCGTGGCCGTTCGACAGCACGTTACGGCTCGGCGTACGGGATCGGGCCTGGAAGGTGTTGTGGGCCCCGGAGACGCTGCACCCCCTGCTCAAGGACGGTGGCACGCTGGAGCTGGACGAGGTCGACGCCTCGCCTGCCGAGCTGGTCACCAGCGAGGGCGCCAAGATCCCGAACGACAGCTACGCGGACTCGTACCTCAACCAGCTCAAACCCGAGTTCGCGGAGGCCGGGCACGGCTGGGAGCTGGTCTCGAAGGTCCCGGGGCAGCCCGTCAGGCAGCTGATGACCCGCCAGCCCGAGGCGAACGTCGAGCGCACCACCCTGTCACGCAACGTGCAGGCGGCCGCCGCCAGGGCGCTGGACGGGGTCGAGGACTCCACGATCATCGCCATCCGGCCGAGCACCGGCGAGATCCTCGCGCTGGCCGACCGCCTCAAGGACAACTACAGCGCCGTAAGCAACGTCTTCCCGCCCGGGTCCGTCTTCAAGACGATCACGGCGGCGGCGCTCCTCGAGAACGGGCTCGACCCGGCGGCGCAGGTCCGGTGCCCGGGCACGTACACGATCCCCTTCCACCGGCCCTTCGAGAACGACGGCAAAGTCGACCGCGGCCTCGTCAGCTTCTCCGACGCGTACGCCTACTCCTGCAACACGACGTTCGTCGAGCAGGCCACCACCAGGCTCACCGCGGACCAGCTGCGCGAGACGGCCGACGCCTGGGGCTTCGGCCGGCCGATCGCGACCGGCATCGGCGGGACCTGCGGCACCATGGATGACACCGACGACCCGGACATGTTCGGCGCCGACGCCATCGGCCAGGGTCAGGTCGTCGCCACGCCGCTGTGCATGGCCGCGCTCGCCGCCGCCGTGCAGAGCGGCACCTGGCGCTCGCCCAGGCTCTTGTCGGAGGCGCAGGTACGCCGCATCGACGGCACCCCGCACAAGGACGTGCCGATGAACGAGCAGGTCGTGGCGGCGCTCAGGGACATGATGGCCGCCGTGGTCGATCACGGCACGGCCGGCGACATGGGGCTGCCGGAGGGTGTGGCGGGCAAGACGGGGACGGCCGAGGTGGACGGCGAGGAGTCGCACGCGTGGTTCATCGGCTACCAGGACGACCTGGCCTTCTGCGTCTTCGTACGGCACGGAGGCTCGGGCCGTACGGCCGCCGTTCCCATCGCCGCCCGCTTCCTCAACGGCCTCTAGCCACCGCCACAGGTAGCGGATTTCCAACCTATGGCTGGCCGCGTCCAGCGGACTGCCACAGGTATCGGATTTCGAACCTACGGTACCGTAGGTTGCATGACGACCATCACCGTTAAGCCCAGGCTGCGAGGCTGGTTGCACACTGGAGCGATGCCCGTGGCGCTGGTCGCGGGGTTCGTGCTCGTGGCGCTCGGTCCGACCCTGCAGGCGCGCCTGGCCGCCGCCGTTTACGCCATCACGTCCGGTTTGTTGTTCGGGATCTCGGCCACCTACCACCGGGGCACGCTGGGCCCGCGGCTGGCGGAGTTCCTGCGCCGGTGCGATCACGCCAACATCTATCTGATCATTGCCGGGACCTACACGCCGTTCGCCCTGCTGGCGCTTGACGGGGTGGCGAGGGTCGCGGTGCTCTCCGTCATCTGGGGCGGGGCCCTGGCCGGGGTGCTGTTCCGGGTGCTCTGGATGGGCGCGCCGCGCTGGCTCTACACCGTCCTCTACCTGGCGCTGGGCTGGACCGCGATCTTCGTGATGCCGCAGCTGCTGCAGGGCGCGGGCGTGGCCGCCGTCGTCCTGGTGGCCGTCGGCGGCGTCTTCTATTCGGCGGGAGCCGTCGTGTACGGCCTGCGCCGCCCGGACCCGTCGCCCCGGTGGTTCGGATTCCACGAGGTCTTCCACGCCCTCACCGTCGCCGCGTACCTGGTGCAGTACATCGCGGTGTCGATTGTGGTTTATTCACACATGTGAATCTTGGGACAGAACAGTACGTCTCGGTGACGACGTACCGCAGGGACGGCACCCCGGTCGCCACCCCGGTGTGGGCGGCGCAGGACGGCGACGCGGTGGTCATCTGGACCGTCGCCGACTCGGGGAAGGTCAAGCGCATCAGGAACAACCCCGAGGTCAGCGTGGCGGGCTGCGACTTCAGGGGCAACCTCAAGACCGAGCCGGTCAACGGGCGGGCCGTGGTGCTGGACGCGGCGGAGACCGAGCGGGTGCGCGGGCTGCTGCGGCGCAAGTACGGGCTCATGGGGCGCATCACGCTGCTCGGCAGCAAGCTCCGCAGGGGGAGCACCGGCACCGTGGGGGTGCGGATCACCGACATTTGACCCCGTGCTGGTCTGTTTTCGGGCACAGCTCGGAAAGCAGATCAGCATGGTAGATATCGCTCAATCGTGGTGGTTGCTGCTCCTGCGCGGCCTCGCGTCGATCCTCTTCGGCTTCCTGGCGCTCATCTGGCCGGCGATCACGCTCCTCGTGCTGGTGATCTTCTTCGGCGCGTACGCGCTGGTGAGCGGGATCTTCGAGCTGTTCGCCGGGTTCCGGCACGGGGCCAGGTCGAGAGCTTGGCTCATCATTTCCGGAATTGTCGGGATATTGGTCGGTATAGCGACATTCATCTGGCCGGGCATCACCTCGCTCGCCCTGCTCTTCGTCGTGGCCTTCTGGGCCATCGTCACCGGCGTCCTGGAGATCGTGGCCGGGATCCGGCTGCGCAAGACCATCGACAACGAGTGGATGCTCATCGTCGGAGGCATCCTGTCGGTGATCTTCGGCGTCCTGCTGCTCATCTGGCCGGTCACGGGCCTGCTCAGCCTCGTCTGGCTGGTCGGCATCTACGCGATCCTGCACGGCATCGCCGAGATCGCTCTGGCGTTCCGCGTGAAGAACTTCACTCCGGGGGTAGGTATGCCGTAAATTTTATGTAGTTAGCCGTATTCAACAAGAGGAACGCACGCCTGTCCGACGCACGTGGAGTCGCCATGGACGTACACGCCCGCCTTGCCCGCCACCTGCTCGTCGACGGATACCGCCTCGTGCTCGACCTCGAGCTCAGCCGCGGCTCCTGGCTTGTCGACGCCCGAAACGGCCGCCGCTACCTGGACTTCTACACGTTCTTCGCCTCCGCGCCGCTCGGCGTGAACCCACCCTTCGATCCCGACTTCGCCCAGCTGCTCGGCCAAGTCGCCCGCAACAAGCCGGCGAACCCCGACATCTACACCGAGCACCTCGCAGACTTCGTCGACACCTTCGCCCGGGTGCTGGGCGATCCGGAGCTGCCCCACCTGTTCTTCGTCGAGGGTGGCGCCCTGGCCGTCGAGAACGCGCTCAAGACCGCCTTCGACTGGAAGAGCCGCCGCAACGAGGCCGCCGGCCGCTCACGCGACCTGGGCACCAAGGTCCTGCACCTGACGAAGGCCTTCCACGGCCGCAGCGGCTACACCCTGAGCCTGACCAACACCGAGCCGGGCAAGACCGACCGCTTCCCGAAGTTCGACTGGCCGCGGATCGACGTGCCCGCCATCCATTTCGGCGACGTCGAGGCGGCCGAGGAACGTGCGCTGGCGCAGGCACGTGAGGCGTTCGAGCGGAATCCGTACGACATCGCCTGTTTCATTGCCGAGCCCATCCAGGGCGAGGGCGGCGACAACCACATGCGGCCCGAGTTCCTGCAGGCCATGCAGCGCATGTGCCACGAGTACGACGCCCTGTTCATCCTCGACGAGGTCCAGACGGGCGGCGGCATGACCGGCACGCCGTGGGCGTACCAGCAGCTGGGCCTCGCTCCGGATGTGGTGGCGTTCGCGAAGAAGGTCCAGGTGGGCGGGATCATGGCGGGACGCAGGGTCGACCTGGTGCCGGACAACGTGTTCCAGCAGAGCGGGCGCATCAACTCCACGTGGGGCGGCGGGCTGGTGGACATGGTGCGCAGCCGGGGCATCCTGGAGATCATCGAGCGTGACGGCCTGATCGCCCGCGCCGGCACCCTCGGCTCCGCGCTGCTCGACGATCTCACCAAGCTGGAGGCCGAGAGCCCGGAGCTGGTGTCCAACGTCCGTGGCAGGGGCCTGATGTGCGCGTTCGACCTGCCGGACCAGGCCGCGCGCGACGCGCTGGTGACCCGGCTCAGGGAGGATCACGGGGTGCTGGCGCTGCCCTGCGGGCCCCGCTCCATACGCCTGCGTCCGGCGCTGAACATCCCGGAGGCCGACGTCGACCACGGCCTGCAGGCACTGTCGGAAGCCCTTACTGCGTGACGCTGGTGGCCGTGCGGCGGGGGCCGAAGTAGCGCCAGAAGAAGTTGAGCAGCACGGTCATCCGGTTGCGCCCGCCCAGCAGGTATGCCACGTGCACGAAGATCCACACCAGCCATGCGGGCAACCCGCGCATGGTGAGCCCGTTGGACAGCTGCAACACGGCCTCCGCCTTGCCGACGGTGGCCATGATGCCCGGATCGCGATAGGAGAACGCCGTCAGCGGCCGCCCCTGCGCGGCCGCGAGGATCTGCGCGGCCACGTGCTCGCCCATCTGGATCGCCGGCTGGGCGAGCTGGGGGAGGGGGTTGGGCGGCCCCGCCAGGTCGCCGGCCACGAAGATCTCGGGATGTTCGGGTACGTTCAGCGCCTCCGTGACACTGATCCTGCCGCCCTTGCCCTGTGGCAGGCCCCAGTCGCCCACCTGCTTGGGCGCGGTGACGCCGAGCGCCCACACCGTCACGTCGCTCGGCAGCCGCGTGCCGTCGGCCAGCACCACCGCGTCCGGCTCGACGGAGGCCACCGTGGAGCCCAGCCGCAGCCGCACCCCCCTCCGGCGCAGCGCCCGCGCCGCCGAGTCCCGCAGCCTCCGCTTGTACGGCGCCAGTACGAAGTCGAACCGCTCCACCAGCGTCACACTGGTCTGGTCCGGCTTGATCTCGGGGTGTGTCAGCGGCAGCGTGCGCCGCCGCAGCTCGGCCAGCGTGCCTGCCATCTCGACCCCGGTCGCGCCCGCGCCGACCACCACGACGTGCACACTCTTGCGCCGGCCCGCCGCGGTGTCCTCCAGCTGGTGCTGGAACCGGCGGCGCAACGTCGTGGCGTCGCTGAGCGAGTAGATCGGCTGCGAGTTCTCCCGCGCGCCGTCGATGCCGAGCCAGTTGGTGGTGACGCCGGTGCCCAGCACGAGGTAGTCGTACTCGAGCCCGCTGCCGTCGTCGAGCTCCACGCGCCGCTCGGCCGGGCGGATCTTGCTCAGCGTGGCCTGGCGCGCCCGCACGTTGGGCCACTTGGCGGCGAACGTGCGGATGGGGTACGACACGTCCGCGCCGCCCATCCCGGCGGTGGCCACCTGGTAGAGGAGCGGCTGGAAGGTCGAGTACGGGTTGCGGTCGATGAGCGTCACCAGCGCCCCCGCCTTGGCCAGCTCCTTGGTGGCGGCCAGTCCGGCGAACCCCGCCCCCACCACCACGACTCGCGGTCTCTGCTCCATGCCAAGGTCCCTGGCCCTGCCGGCGGCTCTCAAACCATCATGGCCATTCTTGCCGAAAAGGTATTTCTGCCTTTTCGGCAAGATCTGTTACGGTGACGCCATGCCGACCGGTAACGGGTTGCGGGAACGCAAGAAGCGGGAGACCCGAGTGGCGTTGAGCCTCGCCACGATCCGCCTGTGCGTCGAGCGCGGCTGGGACCACGTCACCATCGAGGACATCGCCGCCGCGGCCGACGTGTCCGTGCGCACCTTCCGTAACTACTTCTCGAACAAGGCGGAGGCGATCGCCGCCGCCCACGTCGAGCGCACGCTGCGGATCGCGGACGAGATACGCGCCAGTCCGTCCGGCGAACCCCTGTGGGAGTCGATCGTGGAGGCGGTCCAGGCCAACTTCGCGCCGGACGACAGCACGGGCGTCGAGTTCCGACGATGGCGGGACGGGGTCTCACTCATGCTGGCCGAGCCGGCGCTGCAGGGCGAGGTGCTCAAGGCGAACGCGGCCACGCAGGACGAGCTGGCCAGGGCGATCGCCGAGCGCGCGGGCACCGATCTCGCGCACGACGTCTACCCGAAGCTGGTCGCCGCGGTGATCGGCGCCGGCAGCGCCGTGGCCATCGAGCACTGCCTGCGCGCCGAGCGGCCCACCCCGCTCGACCAGGTGCTGCGCGAGGTGTTCGACCGGCTCGCCGCGGGCCTTCCCGTCCCCTCAGACCTGGGAGTACACCGTGATCACTGATGTCGTGATCGTGGGCGGCGGCCCGAACGGGCTGACTCTGGCCGGGGTCCGCCCGATCGTGCTGGAACGCCTGGCCGCGGCCAGCACGGAGCCCAAGGCGAACGGCCTGCTCGGCCAGGTCGTGAGGATGGTCGACCGGCGAGGCCTCTACGAGTGCCTCAGCGGCAAGCCCGGAGCCGCCGCAGCCGAACTCCGCGTATTTCATGGGGCCTGGACTGGGAGGGCCTCGGTGGTTGGGGGACCATGGGACTGCAGGCCGACGGAGCGGGCCGCGCCTGGTCGGCGGGCCGCTCCGTCGGATGGTGCGGTCGGGTTACTCCTGGCGGGACAGCCACAGCCCGATGGCCGTGACCCGGGAGTCCACCCCTAGCTTGGCGTAGATGCGATTGACGTGGTTCTTGACCGTCTTCTCGCTGAGGAACAGCCGTTGCGCGATCTGGCCGTTGGACTGGCCGGTCGCGATCAGGTCCATGACCTCGGCTTCGCGCTTGCTCAGGGACGTGAATACGCTGTCGAGCGCTGCGTCGTCGACTCTCATCCGGCCTCCGGGGGCGCGCAGACGGTCAGATCGCCGATGGCCCCCGTGCTTCCGGCGTTAGCGGTAGACAGCGAGCATAACTCGCATTGTCGTGTTTTGGGGCCGTTGTCGGGAGAAAACGCCAACGGCCGGTCCCGAAGGACCGGCCGTGCGCACTGGGGTGAGCGAAGGGACTTGAACCCTCGGCATCCAGGACCACAACCTGGCGCTCTGCCAACTGAGCTACGCCCACCATGAGCCGCCCTCGTATGGCGGCACAGGAAAAGTGTAGCGAAGTTCAGGAGTCTTTACGCCACTCCTTTAATCGCTGACACGCTCTGCCAGCGATCTCGCGGTCGCCGAGTCGGGCCCGGGCTGCGCCACGAAGATCGCCGCGCGGTAGTAGCGCAGCTCCCTGATGCTCTCCGTGATGTCGGCCAGGGCCCGGTGCCCGCCCTGCTTCTCGGGCGCGGCGAAGTAGACCCGTGGGTACCAGCGGCGGACCAGCTCCTTGATCGATGAGACATCGATCATCCGGTAGTGCAGATAGGCGTCGACCCCGGGCATGTCGCGTGAGATGAACGTGCGGTCGGTGCCGATCGAGTTGCCGCACAGCGGCGCCTTCTTCGCCTCGGGGACGTGGCGGCGGATGTAGTCGAGCACGAGCGACTCGGCCTCCGACAGCGTCACCCCGCCGGCCAGCTCGGGCAGCAGCCCCGAGGCGGTGTGCATCTCGCGCACGACCTCCGACATCTGCTCCACCGACTCCGGCGGCGGCTTGATGACCACGTCGACGCCCTCGTCCAGCTGATTGAGCTCGCTGTCGGTGATGACACACGCCACCTCGACGAGCGCGTCGCGGCTCAGGTCGAGCCCGGTCATCTCGCAGTCGATCCAGACCAGCAAGTCACTCATTCGATCTCCTCGCCCAGCGGCTCGGAGCAATCCGCCCGCTTGTTACCCCACCAGCCTAGTGCCACTCGTTAGGCGGGCTTGAGCGAGCCGAGAACCTTACCGAGCACGTCGGTGCCCAGATTGTCGGGTACGGACGCGTACACGATGGCAGGTCGCTCACCCTCACCGCGATCCATGAGCACGACCGCGCCGTTCTCCTTCTTCCACTTGTAGCCCTTCTCCGCCGACACCTTCGAGAAGTCGAGCTCGAACTGCAACACCCAGGCGTCCTTGTCGCCGATCTTCATCGCCTTGTCCTGCACGACCTTGGTCTCGTGGGGGAGCTGGTAGTACTGGGTGGAGAAGTCGACGAAGACCGCCTTGGCCGTATCGCCCATCCCCGAGGCGTCGGAATAGGGGTAGAGCTCGTTGAGCAGCCCCGTGTAGACGTTGCCCACCCAGTCGCCCTGGCCGTCGTACTTCGCCTGCGCGGTGGCCTGCACCGCGCTCGACCACGTCTGCTGGGTCGGGTCCGTACCGTTGATCTCGTTGGACGGGGGCACCTTCCAGCTGTCGGGCACCTGGAAGGAGAGGCCGGCCTGTTCGTCGGTGATGCGGCCGTCGACCGGCTCCGGCAGTTCGACGGTGCCCTGGGTGGGCGGCTGGCTGGGCGGCGGCTCGTTGCTGGGCGGCGGCTGCTGCTCGAAGGTGTCCGCCGGACTCGGCGGCGAGGCGGTCTCCGAGCTGTTCCTGTTGACGAAGAAGATGCCGGCCACCACGATCAGCGCGACCACCACCAGCGCGGCCAGCCCTCCGAACACCCACGGCATCGGGTTGCCCTGCTTGCGCGGCGGGCCGTAGCCGGGGCCCGGCAGGGGAGCGCCGGGCCACTGGGCGGTCGGGGTGGGCTGGCCGTAGGCCGACTGGCCGAACGTCGGCTGTCCGTACTGGAGCGTGGGGTTCGCGGGCGTCGCCGACCAGCCGGGGCTCGACTGCGGTTGCGGTCCGGAGCCCGGCTGGGGCTGGGGCTGGGGCTGCGGCCCAGAGCCCGGCTGGGGCGCGCCCTGCCCCGGCTGCTGCGCGTGTACGGCATCGGTCCACTGGTTGCCGTCCCACCAGCGGAGCTGGGGCTCTCCGTAGGGGTCTGGGTACCAGCCCGCGGGGGTCTGCGTGGTCATGCTGGCCAGATTAGTAAGAACCGCTTTGATATGCATTGCTGGGAAGGCATCAACACTTGTACGTGAAGCTCGCCTTGTCGGTGCGCACCGGTCCAGGCGTCAGGATCCGCAGCGTCGCGGTGGCCTTCACGTTGCTCTTCCCCTGCAGCGTCCACCGGAACGGCACTTGATAAGTCGTCTGGTCGGACTTTGTGCGCAGAGTTCCCTTGACAACCTCTTTGTCCAGATTCTTGCGCCATTCGTAGGTGATCTCGCCGGATGCCCCGTTGGTGACGACCGTGCCGGTGATCAGAACGGCCTTGCCGCAGCCCTGGGTCTTCTTCGGCGCCGTCACGTCGATCGACATGACCGCCAGCTCCGGCGAGTCGCCCGTGTAGAGCCAGGCCAGGATCGCCCCCGCCATGATGACGGCGAAGACGGCCGCGGAGATGACCGTGCGCCGCCGCCGCGCCCGCGAGGCCTTCTTCAGCCTGCTGCCGGGGCGGTGCTCGGTGGCGACCTGATCGCGCCCGGCCCGCCAGATCCGCTCGGCCGTCGTCTCGGGCCGCTGCACCTGTGTGCCGATCCCGGGCCCGAACTGCACGGGCCCCGAGGACCGGCCGGGTACGTGCAGCAGCGTGACGATGTCGCCCTCGTCCCTGGGCGGCAGGGTGGGCGGCGGCGCGTACGCCCGCGCCTGCGCGAACGCCGACCTCCCCCGGGCGGCCTGCGCCAGCCCTTCCCGGCCCGCCGCCTCGCCGACCAGTATGTCGCGGGCGGCGGCCAGGCCCAGCGTGGCGGCCGTGGCCGCGGCATGTTCCAGCACCTCGGCGGGACGCGGCCGGCCCTGCCCGAGCGAGGCGGCCAGGCCGCGCGCCAGCGAGGCCCACCCGGCCGCGTCCCGCTCGCGCGGGGAGGCCTGGCCGCGGATGGCGTCGGACAGGCCGCGTTCGGACAGCAGCGCGGCGCCCTCCGCCGTGATCACCACGGTGCCCGGGTGGACGGAGCCGTGGGTGACCCCGGCCGCGTGCAGCGCGAGCAGGGTCCGGGCGGTCTCCACCAGCACGGACACCGCGCCGGCCGGGTCGATCGGCCCGGTGGCGAGCAGGTCGGACAGGGTGGGGCTGACCGCCTGCGCGGTGAGCAGCCACACCTGGTCGCCCGCCGCCACCACGTCGGCCACCGGGATCAGCCCGGTCAGCCCGCCCAGCACGAGCCGCTGGTCGGTCATGACCGCGTGCACCACGCGGTCGCGTACGCCGGGCAGGCCGATGATCTTGGGATCGAACAGCAGCGCCCCGGCCCTGCGGCCGTCGGGTGAGATGGCGTCGATCCAGTTGCCGAGCTCGGTCATCCAGGTGTGCTCGGTGAGCCGGAATCCGGCGATACCGTGTGCAGGGTTAGTCATCGCCGTCCCCCAGGCGCGTCCTAGCGCTTCCTTCGGTGCCGTCCCGCCATACGGCGTTTCACCGCAAGTGTGACCGGAACCGCGCCGGACGTCATCAGGCCGAAGGCGACGAGCGCGGCCGACGCCTTGCTCGCGCGGTCGAGCCGCGGCTCCTCAGGCGTCGGCTCACCCTCGTCCGTCGGCGTCGGCTCGCCCTTGGTCGGCACCTCGCCTCCGGCGTTCCCGCCGCCCCTGGGGTCCTCGCCGGCCGTTTGCGAGGGTGCCTGGCTCGGCTGGCTCGGCTGGCTCCTTGGGGTCGTGGGGGTGGGCGTCGGAGCGGGAGCTGACGAGGACGGCGGCCTCTGGCCCTCGGGTTCGTTCGCCGAGCCGGTGATCTGGGGCTCCTCCGGTGTGGGAGTGGAGGTCGGCTTCTTGGTCTTGGTGGGCGGAGTCCTGACCGGGGTGGGCGTGGGCCTGGGAGTGCGAGTCCGCGTGGGCCGCGTGCTCGCGGTCGGCTGGACGGGCGGCGGGGGTGCGTCGCTCTGCGTGGGCGTCGGCTCGGGCGTGCTCTCCTCCGGAGTGGTCTCCTCGGGGGTGGGCGTGGGCTCCTCTTCCGTCTCCGCCGGCTCGGGCGTGGCCGGGGTGGCCGTGGTCGGCGTGACCGTGCTGGTCTGCGCCCGCAGCACCGGCTCGTCCGCCGAGACGTTGGCGATGACCACGGCCGCGGCGACCAGCACGCCGACGGCGCCCGCGCCGATGGCGATCTTCGCGGGGAGCTTGCTGAGGATGCGGGACGGGTCGCGGAACCGGGTCTCGGCCAGCGAGGTCTGCACCTGCTCGGGTTCGGCGAGCTCGGTCGGGAAGAGCAGGACCAGCAGGCCCGCGAGCGCGGCCAGGCGGCGGCGTCCGCGCTCCTCCCAGTCCGATCCGTACCCCTCGACCGCGACCGCCTCGAGCTCGGTCAGGAACGCCTCAGCGGACTCCGGCCGCTCGGCCGGGTCCTTCGCCAGGCCGCGCTCGACCAGGCTCCGGAGCGGCTCGGGCACCTCGTCCACCGGTGGCGGCGAGGCCTGGTGCTGGTGGGCCAGGGCAGCGATGTTGGACGCCCGGAAGGGGCGGGTGCCGGTCAGGCACTCGAAGAACACGACGGTGGCCGCGTACACGTCGGTCGCGGGCCCCGCGCGGCCGCCCGACCACTGCTCGGGCGCCATGTACGGCGGCGTGCCCGCCGCGCCGGCGCCCTCGCCCGCCCTGACCGCGATGCCGAAGTCCACGAGCTTGCTGGTGCCGTCGCCCTGGACCATCACGTTCTCTGGCTTGAAGTCGCGGTGCACGACGCCGATCGCGTGCGCCGAGGCCAGACCCTGGAGCGAGCCCTTGAGCACGGTCAGCGCCGCTTCGGGCCCCGTGGGGCCCTCGGACCTGAGGATCTCGCGCAGCGACACCCCGTTGATCAGCTCCATGACGATCGCCGCGCCCTGGCCGCTCTCGACGTAGTCGATCAGCCGGGCGTGGTACCTGCTCTGGAGCGTGGCGAGCAGCCTGGCCTCGTGCCGGAAGCGGGCGACGAACCCCACATCGGACCTCAGCTCGTCACTGAGGTACTTGATGGCCACCTCGACGCCGTCGTGGTGGCGCCTGGCCAGGACCACGCGACCGGCCGCCCCCGAACCGAGTTGTCGTACCTCGGTATAGCCGGGGACCCCCCACTGCCCATCACCGTGCATAACGGTTCTCCTCTGGAGTATTCCGGGCCCCCACCCTCATCAATCGGCCGTAGCTTAACCAGAGGGAACCGCTTTCCCGCTACCGGAATCCCCATTAGTCAGGAATGTCACTTGATGGTGTTATCTGAGCCAGGGCTAGGGGTCCTGCTCGGCTCTTCCTCCTTGGGACATTCCTCCGTGGCGCCGCCTGCGCTGTCGCTCCCGTTGCCCGCCGCCGGGTCGGTGGAGGCCGTCACGGACCACTTGGTGCCGCACGGCAGCTTGATGGAGTGGCTCAAGGTCCTGGTGTACGAGGTGTCGCCGGACAGCGTGACCGACTCCGAGCCGCCGCCCTCGCCGGCCGAGAACGACACGACGAGCCGTACCGGCTGGGTGTTCGACGTGGTCACCGAGACGGTCGCGACGAGCCCGCCCTCACTCGCAGCGGCCCTGACGATCGACACCCGCTCCACCTGTGGCGGGCAGGGCACCGTGGTCCGCGCGGTGGCGGTCCTGCCGCCCGCGTTCACCCGTACCGACAGCGTCGCGCCGCAGGGCCGCGACCCGAAGGTGTGGGTGAACGACCGCGAGTAGGAGGTCCGGCCGGACAGGCTCGCGGTAGGGGTGCCGACCGGGTCGCCGTCGACCGCGAACTCGGCCTGGACGGGGATCTCCCCGGTGCCGCTCGCGGCCACCCTGACCAGCGCCTCGGCCGTGCGGCCCGGCGCGGCGGGCAGGTTCAGTGAGACGCGCAGGCCGGTCACCCTCGTGGGGCATGGCGGCACGGAGAGCGAGGCCGACCTGGCCCCGCCCGGGGCCGCCGGGGAGGTGGTGACGGTCAGCGTGACCGTGCTGCCGCACGGGCGCTCGCCCATGTCCCAGATGAGCGCGCGGGTGTAGGACCTGGCGCCGGACAGGCGCAGGCGCTGGACGCGGCCGTCCGCGCCGGGGGCGGTCCAGGTCGCGGTGGCGGTGACGGCGGCGGTGCCGCTGGTGCGCACGGTGACCGTGGCGGCGGCGACCCCGTCCTCGTCGACCGTGAGGCCGCCCACGCTCACCCCGAGCACCTCGGTCACCGGCGCGGGAGTGGGCGTCGGCGTGGGGGTCGGGGTGGGGGTCGGCGTCGGCTTGGGGGTGGGCTTCGGCGTGGCCTTCTTGGTGGGTTTGGGGCTCTTGACCGGCTTGGTGGCCGACGGGGTGCTGACCGTGCTCTTCTCCGGACTCGTTTCCGGGCTCTTGACGGGTACGACGGCGTCACGCGTGCTCGCGGGCGTCTGCGGCGAGGGCGTCGCTTCCGGGGTCGTCTCGGGCGTGGACTCCGGCGTGGCCGGTGGGTCGGTCGCCGGCTCCGTCGTGACCTGCGACGGCGGTACGGCCGCCGCCGCGCCGATGGGCTCCGTGGGCGGCGACGACTGGCGGTTGGCCAGCACGACCACGATCACAGCCACGGCGGCCGCCACGGCCAGCGCCCCACCCATGGCCACGCGGGTCGTGTTCGAGCGCAGGCCGCGGAACACCGTCCTGGCCAGCGAGGTCGTCGCCTCGGGAGCGGGCGTCCCCGGCGTGGGCAGCAGGAACGCGAGCAGGGCCACGAGTGCCGCCAGCCGCCGTTTGCCGCGCTCCTCCCAGTCCTCGCCGTACGCCGCCCTGGCCGTGGCCTCCAGCTCCGCCACGAACGCGTGCGCGCTGGCCGGCCGCTGCGCGGGATGCTTTGCCAGGCCGCGCCTGACCAGCTCGCGCACCGGGTCCGGCGCGTCGTGGAAGGGCACGGGCGCGTGGACGTGCTGATAGCCGAGGACGCTCGGCTCGGTCGACCGGTACGGCCGGTGCCCGGTCAGGCACTCGAAGAAGACCGCCGTGGCCGCGTACACGTCGGTCGCCGGCGAGGCCGGCAGCCCCTCCCACAGCTCGGGCGCCATGTACGGCGGCGTGCCCTCCGGCTGCGCGACCGTGCCCTGCCGTACCGCGATCCCGAAGTCGACCAGCTTGCTGACCCCGTCGTCCCTGACGAGCACGTTCTCCGGCTTGTAGTCCCTGTGCACCAGCCCGAGGTCGTGCGCCTTGGCCAGCCCGAGCAGCGAGCCCTTCAGCACGGTCAACGCCGCCTCCGGCTCGGTCGTGCCGTTCTCGCGCAGCAGGGCCCGCAGGGAGACGCCGTTGATCAGCTCCATCACGATGCAGGCCCCGCCGGCGTCCTGGATGTACTCCCACATCGTGGCGATGTTCGGATCGCGCAGCGTGGTCAGCAGCCGGGCCTCCGACTGGAACCTGGACAGCGCGGCGGGATCGCGCCGCAGCTCCTCGGAGAGGTACTTGATCGCGACCTTGACCCCGGTCTCGTCGTGCAGGGCCAGCGCCACCCGTCCGCTGGCGCCCGCCCCGAGCTGCTTGACTTCGGTATATCCGGGAGCGCTCCACTCCATCGCCGTCTCCCATCAGGAGCAGGTAGTGCCCTGCTTAATGGAACTACTCCCGATGGAGGATGTGAACCGGCGGATCGATACCTTCTGGGAGCACCGGATCCGCCTCCGGTTCGCCCCATGAGGTGACCAGGGGCAGCACTCCGGCCCATACCGGCAGGTCGTAGTCCTCTTCCTCGTCCTTGGGCGCCCCGCGCCTCATCTTGACCGACGCCTCCTCGAGCGACAGCGCCAGCACCGCCGTGGCGGCCAGTTCCTTGCGCGAAGGCCGCCTGACGTAGTCCCACTGGCCGGGCGCGAGCTGCTCGGCCAGGGCCCGCAGCCCCGCCGTCCGCTCCTCGGGGTCCGTCACCAGCCTGGCCGGCCCGTAGATGATCGCCGAACGGTAGTTGACCGAGTGGTGAAAGATCGAGCGGGCCAGCACGATGCCGTCCACGTGCGTGACCGTGACGCACACGTCGCTTCCTTCGCCCGCGCGCAGCGACGTGGCCGCGGTGGAGCCGTGCAGGTAGAGGGTCTCGCCGATGCGGCCGTAGCCTGTGGGGACGACCATGGGATGGCCGTTCACGAGCACGCCCAGGTGGCAGATCAGCCCGGTGTCGAGCACCTCGTAGAGGTCGTTCCTGTCGGTGCTGCCGCGCTGCTTCTCGCGGCCGAGCGTGGTGCGGGGAGTGGTGGAGAGCATGATTCGACGGTAACCACGAAGTGGACCTATCCTGTATGGCCACTATCGAGCCCTTCGCGGAGACCACTTCCGTGCGTACCCATGTTGACCTGCCCATATCTCTCTCACGCGACTCGGACGCGCCGCTGACCGCGCAGCTCGCCGACTGGCTGCGGCATGCCATGCTCGACGGCACGCTGGCGCCCGGCGAGCGGCTGCCGTCCACGCGTTCCCTGGCGGCCCAGCTCGCGGTGAGTCGGACCGTGATCACGGAGGCGTACCAGCAGCTGTATGCCGAGGGCTGGCTGGACGGACGGCACGGCTCCGGCACGTTCGTGGCCGACATGGAGGTCACCGCGCCGCAGCCCAGGGAGAGCACGTACGTGCCCGCGCCGCCGCCGGCCCCGGCCGACTCGATCGACCTCACACCGGGCGAGCCCTGGGTACGCGACTACGACCGGGCGGCGTGGCGGCGGGCCTGGCGCAAGGCCGCCGACCTGCCGCCGGGCGCCTCGCCCAACCCGTACGGCCTGCCCCGGCTCAGGGAGCTGCTGGCCGAGCACTTGAGACGGGCCAGAGGCATGGCCGTCGGCCCGGAGAACATCCTGGTCACCAGGGGCACCGGCAACGGGCTCGACCTGTGCGCGCTGGCCCTGCTCGGCGGCGGCCGAGCTCCGGCACGGGCCGGAGTCGAGGACCCGGGCTACCACGTGGCGCGGACGGTGTTCGCGGCCAGGGGCGCCGAGGTGGTGCCGTGCCCCGTGGACGAGGACGGCGTGATCGTGGACGGGCTTCCCCGCGATCTCCGCGTGCTCTACACCACCCCCGCGCACCAGTACCCCCTGGGCGGGCGGCTGCCGATCCCGCGCAGGGAGCGGTTGCTGGCCTGGGCCAGGAGCACCGGCGCGACGATCATCGAGGACGACTACGACGCCGAGTTCCGCTACGACGTGGCCCCGCTGCCCGCCCTCTACGGCCTGGACCCGTCCAGGGTGGTGCTCCTCGGCACTCTGTCCAAGACCCTCGCGCCCGACGTGGGCGTCGGCTGGCTCGTCGGCGATCCGGAGCTGGTCGCCACGATCGCCCGCCTGCGCCGCAACATCGCCGACCGCACCAGCGGCCCCGTACAGCAGGCCGTGATCACCCTGCTGGAGCACGGCGACCTCGACAGGCACCTGCGCAGGATGCGCCTGGAGTACGCGCGCCGCCGCGCCGCGGTCGTCGAGCTCCTCGGGCCCGTCTGCCGCCTGCGCGGCGACACGGCCGGGCTGCACGTCCTGGCCGAGCTGCCCGCCTCCGTCGCACCGGACGTGATCGCCCGAGCCGGGGAGCACGGCGTCCTGCTCGACTCCACCATGCGCCACCACCACGGCCGGGCGCACCTGCACGGCCTGGTGATCGGGTACGGCTCCGCCTCGCTCGCCGAGGTCCGGCGCGGCTGCCGGATCCTGGCCAAGCTGATCCGCGACGCCCAGGCGCGCTAGCGCCCCGTCCCACCACGTCCCGCCTTACCCACCGCCCCCAAGCACCCCAGCCGGAGTACGGCGGGGTCACGGTCCGGTCCACGAGGATGCTCAGGCCGGATCTGAGTAGCCGAGCCCTCGTGCCATCCCGCACCGGCACAGCACCATGAACCGTATGAAATGGTGGCTACTGCTCGCGTCCCTGCTCGTCACCCTGCTCACCGCCTGGCTGATCCTCTACGCGGGCGTGGCGCTCTCCACGCTTGTCTCGCTCGCAGCCGGGGCGGTCAGCCTGCTCTGGCTGGTGGTCATCCTGACCGTCCCGTGGAACCTGTGCTTCGCCGCCCGCCACGTCGTCCACGAGATCCAGGTGTCCAGGGAGGCCGGCATCGAGGTGGCCCAGCACCGCGAGGACGAGGCCAGGCGCATAGCCCGGCGCATGCTCGTCCTCGCGATCTCCGGCCACGTCGTGTCAGCCGCGTTGATCGCGGTCGTGACGTTCTTCTCAGGGGCCCAGATCGGCTACTACTTCGCCGGGTTCTACCTCCTCGCGACCGGTTTCCGGCCGATCGCGGCGTACACCTCGCACCTGCGCGACCGCGTCAGAACACTGGGCCAGGAGGTGCGGTACCCGCGCGTGGACGCGATCGCCCTGCGCGGCCAGGTGTTCGAGCTGGAGACGGTCGCGCAGGGCCTGCGGCGGGACATCGAGGAGCTGACCGCCGCCCACCGGGCGTTGGAGCTGGCCGACCACGATCTGGGCCGCCGGATGACGCTCATGGCCCGCCGGTTCGACGAGACCGTGGACGGGCTGAGCGACAACCAGGAGGTGATCACGGGATTGAAGGCGTTCCTGCGGCTGGTCAGGGCGGACCCTGCGTAGGGGGCTCCAGGCCGCGCAGGACGGGGAGGGCGCGGCCGGCGTACACCGGATCGACCGGAAGCACGTGCCGCGCCCACCAGCGCGCGGGGGCGGGGTCAGGGGACGGCTCGGTGAAGGCGGGTGCGTAGTCGTCGTACGGCGGGTCGTACAGGTAACCCGTGGCCACCCCGCGCCGCTCCAGTTCGGCGATGGCCGCGTCCCTGTCGCGCACCAGCAGCGGGACGCGGAACAGCGGCTGCCGGACGTTGTCGCGCACGGCGGGAGCGGCCGTGGGCAGCTCGGCCAGGCGCGCGACGCCCGCCAGCCGCCGCCGGCGGTCCGAGGGCACCTTGGCCAGGCGCCTGGACTGGTACCGGCGGGCCACCGGGCCGCGGCGCGCACGGTAGTCGTGCAGGTCGGCGCGGACCCAGGGATCGAAGGGCGGCAGCTCCGGAGCGTGCTCGAGCGCCCGCTTCAGCAGTTCCGGGTCCAGGGGGATGCGGTAGCCCTCGCGCTCCTCCTGCATGCCGATAGCGCGCATGAGCCGGAGCGCGGGGCGTACGAGGTCGAGCCTGAGCGCCGCCTGGCGGGCCATCGAGGTGGCCACGCCGATCAGGTCGGCCCTCAGCGAGCCGGGGGCCAGCAGGGCGTCGCGGGCGCGTTCGAGCGCACGCAGGTCGGACTCATGCTCCACGGCCAGGACGCCGCCCGAGCCCGCGCCCGGGTGCTTGGACAGGCTGAACACCCCGGCCTGCCCGAACGTGCCCAGTGGCCGGCCCTCGATGCTCGTCTCCATGGCGTGCGCCACATCCTCGATCAGGATTTTTCCGGACAAGCCGGGGGCGTCGTCGGGGAGGCCGTACAGGTTGGTCGTCAGGACGGCGTCCACCGCGGCGAGGTCGGCGCGGGAGACGTCGATGTTGCCGTCGCGCGGGGACAGCGGCGCGATGACCGGGCGCAGGCCGGCCGCGAGCACCAGGAACAGGATCTCGTCGGCCGAGATCGGCGACAGGAGCAGCCGCTGCCCCGGCTCGCACCAGTGGCGTAATGCCAGGTAGAGGCCGAGGCGGTTGGAGGGGAGCGGCAGGCAGCGGCGGCCCGTCCGCTCCCGGATGAGCCTCACCCCTGCAGGACGGTACGGAGCCGCCCGTAGGTCTTCAGCGCCTTGTCGGCGGTCTTGTGCAGCAACGGGTTGGCCAGCACCGTGGCGCGCGTCTTGCGCACCGGCACCCGCATCATCCAGTGGATGCCCGCCGCCGCGCCGATCCTGGCCACGCGGCCCTCGGCCACCTCGAGCTGGCCCGTCTTGAGCTTGTCCTTGTACTCCTTCTGTCCCCGGCCCATGTCGATCACCTGGATGCCGTGCTCCGCGGCCTGCTCGGCCATCGCCAGGTGGTGGATGAGACCGGGGGAGTACTTGGCGAAATGGGGATCGTAGGCGGGGAACCACCCGGCGAGCGTCGTACGCGTACGCAGCCCGAAATGCCCGGCCATCGGCCGGTCGTCCACGTACACCATGTCCAGCACCCCGGCGAAGCTCTCCGACCGGGTCGCCAGCAGCCGCTCGACCAGCTCCACGATCCAGCGGTGCGCGAACCTGTCGGTGCGCCCCGTGCGACGGTACTGGTCGGTCTTCCAGCTGAGCAGCGTGTGGAGGGGCGCCAGATCGGTGGTGGCGTAGTCGTGGCGCATCTTCCCGGCCTCGCGCTCGAGCTTGCGGGACTTGGCCAGGGTGGACTTGTACGTCTTGCCGGAGTGTTCCCTGAGCTCCTCCGTGTAGCGGTCGTAGCCGCCGTGCAGGTCGATGATCGGCGACGGGTGCCGCTCGTGCCGCTCGCTCAGCAGCGGCTGGCCGGACACCAGGTGGTCGAACTCGTACACCGCGAGCCCGCAGGCCTTGAGCAGGCTACGCGGCTCGATCTCGAGGCCCTTGGCGCGGATCAGCCCCTGTGCGTCGGTCAGTCCCGCGGCGACCGGTTTGCCGATGCCCATGGGATGTCGCTCGAAGGGGAAGAAACCCACGATGTCAGGGCCGTCATAAAGAACGGCGACTCGCACGATATTTCGGAGCTCGCCCACCGTGATGGTGAATTCCGGTGACAGGAAGGGGCTGTCGAGCGAAGGATCCGCCTCCTGCAGGTCCCGCCATTGGCTCAGTTCGGAATGTCCCAGCTCATGGGGCAGGGCAAGGGTGACGCGCATGGGCTCCCTACCGTTGGCATGCCACTGTTTCGAGATTGAGGGGGGACCTGTACGGTCAGGGTAAAGGCTATTACTAGATGCGTCATTACCGCAGGTCCGGAACGTTACAGAACTCCCAGCTGGTGTTCAGGACCGAGTGACGTTCTAATGTGGGTCCATGACCGTACCTGGCATTGACCGGCCCTCTCTGGTCGCGTGGATGGGCCGGAACGTGCCCGACGCGGGCGAGCCGCTGTCCGTCTCGCTGATCTCGGGCGGCAGGTCCAACCTGACCTATCTGGTCGAGGCCCGCGACCGCCACCTGGTGCTGCGCAGGCCACCGCTCGGTCACGTGCTGCCCACCGCCCACGACATGCGGCGCGAGTGGCGGGTCATCTCGGCGCTGGCGCCCACGCCCGTCCCGGTGCCCTCGCCGGTCGCCTTCTGCGCGGACGAGTCGGTCATCGGGGCGCCGTTCTATCTCATGGGGTACGTGGAGGGGGTCGCCGTACGGACCAGGGAAGAGCTGGGCTCGCCTTCGCCGGGAAAGACGCGGCGGCTGTCGGAGCGGCTGGCCGAGGTGCTGGCGGCCATCCACGCGGTGGACTACCGCGAGGTGGGGCTGGGGGATTTCGGGCGGCCCGAGGGATACATGGCCAGGCAGCTCGACCGGTGGGGACAGCAATGGGAGCGGTCGAGGACGGCGGACCTGCCCGAGTACGACCGGCTCGTGGAGCGGCTGCGGGAGCGGCTGCCCGCCTCGTCCGACAGTACGCTGGTGCACGGGGACTACCGGCTGGACAACACGCTGATCAAGCTTGGCGACTCTCTGGAGATCACGGCCGTGGTGGACTGGGAGATGTCCACGCTGGGGGATCCGCTGGCCGATCTGGGGCTCACGTTGACGTACTGGCACGATCGGGGGGATTCGGAGCGGGCGGGGATTCCGGTGGCGGGGGATGTGACGGTGGCGCCGGGGTTCTTGAACTCGGCGGAGTTCGCCGCGCACTACGCAAAGGTGTCAGGCCGGGATATTTCGGATCTTGGGTTTTATGTGGCTTTCGGCAACTTCAAGCTGGCGGTCATCGTGGAGGGTATCCACGCCCGGTTCCGGCAAGGTAAGACCGTTGGGGAGGGATTCGACCGCATCGGCTCCGCCGTGCCCACGCTGATCTCCCGCGCGCATCGCATGCTCGACCAGCCCTGACCGTACGGGGGCGCTTGACCCGGGTACCCCTGATCCTCAGCCCTCAAGGAGCGCCATGAGCACTGTTGCACTCATCACCGGAGCGGCCAGCGGCATCGGCGCCGCCGTGGCGCGGCGGCTGTCGGCGGGCGGTGTCAGATGTGTCCTCGTCGACCTCGACGGCGAAGGCGTCGAGCGGCTGGCCAAGGAGCTGGGCGGCGTCTGGCTGGCCGCCGACGTCAGCCAGGAGGAGGCGTCCCTGGAGGCGGTGGCGCTGGCCGAGCGGCGCTTCGGCCGGCTCGACCTGGTCCATCTCAACGCGGGCGTCTCGGGCCAGGTGGACCTGGCGGACTTCGACGTGGCGCGCTACCGCCAGGTGGTCGGGGTGAACGTGGACGGCGTCGTGTTCGGGGTGCGGGCCAGTGTTCCGCTGCTCGTCCGGTCCGGCGGGGGCGCCATCGTGGCCACCTCGTCGCTGGCCGGCCTCGTGGGATTCTCCGGCGACCCGATCTACACCATGACCAAGCACGCCGTCGTCGGCCTGGTCAGGGCGCTCGCCGAGCCGCTGGCCGCCCAGAACATCCGGATCGGCGCCGTCTGCCCGGGCTTCACGGACACGCCGCTGGTGGCGGAGTCGCGGGAGATGTTCGTCAATGCCGGGTTCCCGCTGCTCACGGCGGAGGACGTGGCCGCCGCCGTCGAATCCGCCTTCTACGCCGACACCTCCGGCACGCTCCTGGTTGTGCAGCCCGGGAGGCAGCCGGTGCCGTACCGTTATGCCGGGGTGCCGGGCCCCGCAGGCGGCCAGCGCCCGCCCGCGCTCTGATAAACGGCAAGTGGCTTGCAAGCGGGACGATTAGCGTAATTAGGGCTGGAGCCACCCAGCTCTTGTACGTTCCCGATGTCCACAGAGCCTCGGGAAACCTCGCCGGTTCCCGAGCTCTTGTACATTTGCGCCAGGATGAGGAGCGTCCAGTGATTCCGACCGACGGCCGGCACGCGCGCCGGCGATCACCGTGGCCGCTCGCCCTGGGAGCGGGCATTCTCGCGGTCGTCCTGGTGGCGGGCATCATGGTGTACGCCTCGATGCGCACCAAGTCACGCAGCGTGTTCAAGGGCGACGAGATCGCCACGACGCTGCCCAGCGAGCCCGCGCCGCGGCTGGAGCAGCCGCCGGCGCTCGCGAACTGGCCGCGCTGGGGTGTCACCCACACCCAGTACAGCGCCGACAACGAGCCGCGCCGGGTCGTCGAGCAGGCCAGGGGCGTGCTCGGCCGCGTCCCGATGCTGCAGAACCAGCACATCATGGGCTGGGGCGTCGGCAACCCCGAGCCCAGTCCGGGACAGTTCAACTTCCGCGATCTGGACCGGCGGCTGAAGTTCATGGCGTCGTCGCGGGCCGTGCCGGTGATCACGCTGTGCTGCGCGCCCGACTGGATGAAGGGCGGGCAGGCCGGGCGTACCGACTGGAGCAAGAACCATACGGTCGCGCCGAAGCCAGAACATTTCGACGACTACGCCAAATTGGCCGTCAGGGTCGCCAAGCAGTATCCGACGGTCAAGCACTACCTGGTGTGGAACGAGTTCAAGGGTTTCTGGGACCCGAGCACGAACCGCTGGGACGCCGAGGCCTACACCGAGCTGTACAACAAGGTCTACACGGCCTTGAAGAAGGTGAACAAGGACATCCAGGTCGGTGGCCCGTACGTGCCGATCGAGAGCAGCGTGAAAGGCGGCCCGTCCGAACTGAGCGGCCCATGGGGCACGGTCGACCAGAGAGCCCTGGACGCGATCGAATACTGGCTGGACCACAAGAAGGGCGCCGATTTCGTCGTGGTGGACGGGGCCTCCATGACGAACGAGCGGGGCAATGTCCCCAATGACTTCGCGGCCCAGGGAAAGTTCAGCGCGATCACGACGTGGCTGCGGCAGAAAAGCCATGACCTGCCCGTGTGGTGGGCCGAATGGTACGTCGAGCCGGAGAATTCGGGCTGGTCGGAGGAGAAGCGCACGGCGGTGCAGGCGGCGGCGCTGATGGAGTTCGCCAAGAGCGGCGTGACCACCGCTCTCTACTGGAACCCGCAGCAGCGGGACGCGGGCGAGTGCGCAGGCTGCCTGTGGGCGCCGAAGGTCGGCGGGGAGATGCCGATGGCCGGCCTGCTCAGCGGCTTCACGAAGTGGTTCCCGGCCGGGGTGCGCGTGGAGCAGGTGGCGACGTCGGACGCCAAGATCAAGGCACTTGGCCAGGAGCGTCAGGTGGTGATGGTGAACACCTCGGACAGGCCGGTTTCCGCGACGGTGGACGGCAGGCAGGTGACGCTGAAGCCGTA
Source organism: Nonomuraea sp. CA-141351 (assembly GCF_050944675.1). Taxonomy (NCBI): domain Bacteria; kingdom Bacillati; phylum Actinomycetota; class Actinomycetes; order Streptosporangiales; family Streptosporangiaceae; genus Nonomuraea; species Nonomuraea sp. CA-141351. The sequence continues at coordinate 10,510,484 of NZ_CP191982.1, read as the reverse complement.
CGAGATCAAGTGGTCAGGTCGCGGTGGTGCCTGACGTGCAGGCTTCCATGAGTGAGGGGCTCGGAATGCGGATCGAGCCCCTCATCCACATCTTTTCCGGCTAGAAGTTGAATTCGCCCTTGTCCATGCCGTCCTTGAAGGCGGCCCATTCTGCTGCGGTGAACACAAGGGCGGGGCCGCTGCGGTCCTTGCTATCTCTTACGGCGACGCGTCCACCGCTGAGTGGCGCGACTTCGACGCAGCTGCCGCCGTTGCTCCCTGATGCCCTGGCCTTGCGCCACGCGGCAGTGGCCAGTTCGTTGTCAGTCTCCATACCTCTCCATCATCTCGCGAATGACCTTTTCGCTGACGTTCACCGGATGCGCCATGCTGCTCAACGCATCCCATCGCACGCCAAGGGCGCGGACCTTGTCGGTGCGAGTGATCACCTCTCCTGTTAGCGCGCTCTCCAGATAAGCGGCGTCTGGCGAGCCGTCCACCTGCGCGATCTCGAACGCACCCAGCAGGCCGGTGGTCATCCCTGCGGACAGGGGGACGATACGCACCGTGATGCGCGGGTGCCCCATGGCTGTGAGGAGGTGTGCAAGCTGCTCCCGCATCACCTCTGCCCCGCCGATAGGCCGATATAGCACGCTCTCGTCGATGAGGGTCGAATACATGGGTGGCTTCGGCTGGTCGAACACGGCCTGCCGCTTGAGCCGGACCTTGACGGCTTTCTGCACCTGGTCCCGAGTGGTGCCGGGCTCGCCGAGAAGAACCTGTTCGGCGTATCTCTCCGACTGGAGAAGTCCGGGGACAACCAGAGGCTCGGACGTGCGGATGGTGTGGGCTGTGGCCTCGATGCCCGGCCACGGTCTGAACCATGCCGGCCCCAGGTCCGTGTGGATATCGGGAAGTAGTTCCTTCAGCTCGCCGTTGAGCCCGAGAACGCGCTCTATTTCCTCCGTGAAGGCCTCGCTCGGCGTGCGCTTGCCCCGCTCGACGGCTCCGATTTGGCTCTCGCTGTAGGTGACTCCAGGAGCGGCGGCAAGGCGTTCCTGCGACAGGCCATGGCTTGTCCGAAACTTCCGCATTCGTGCGCCGTACTCCGCTCGCGCCCGTAGGCGAGGTTCTTGCCCGTTTACCGTCATATCATGCCCTTTTGACGTTGTCTCTGGCGCCCCTACAAAGCTCACACACACCATCAGCGGCAGTTGGAGGAAAGTGGAGTCTTCTTCCGGCACACAAAGTAATCGCACGGCGCCATGCTGTGCAGGGGCTACGGAGTTTTAGGCGCATGTAATTCTCACTGCGCCGACCGATCTTGTGCGCTTCGAGGTGATTCCATGCGGTCAGGCGGGACAGCTCCAACGCGACTCCGGCGTGCCACGCTCCACCAGGATCCGTACGCGCCTCAACGCGCCAGACTCGCCGTGAGAACGTGGCTGGGGACGACGCATCCCGCGCTGTACGACATCGAGCTCGTCGTCTCGGAGCTGGTGACCAACGCCGTCAAACACGCACTCAAAGGCCCTGATCGCGACTGGGTCCGGCTGCGTCTGGACGAGGACGCGTCCTGCGTCCGCCTGGTCGTGACGGATCCGGGCAACCCCGGGTCGGAGCCGGAATGCCGGCCGCTCCCGGCCGACTGGAACGACTGGATTCCGCGAATGAAGCAGCCCGGCGGCATGGGCCTTGCCACCATCACCGCGATCTGCGACGGGGCGTGGGGGACGTACCTCACCGAACGGGAAGAGCGCGTGGTCTGGTGCTGCGTGCCTCTGTGATCGTCTCCCCGTCAGCCCAGCCCGAAGTGCGGCAGGCACGGCTCCAGACCGTGGATCTTCACCGGCACCGGGTCGGCGAAGTCGGCCCGGTCGAGGCGCAGGCGTTGCTGGACCGCCCGCCGGCCGCGTACCTCGTCGACCGACAGCCCGTCGGGCTTGTAGCCGAGCCTGCGGGAGACGCCTAGCGAGGCGGGATTGTCCAGGAACGCGCTGGAGACGGCCGTCTGGGCCCCGAGCCCCGTGAAGGCCAGGTGGAGCACGGCGGCGCGCATCTCGGTGCCGAGGCCCTTGCCCTGGTGGGCGCGGCCCAGCCATGAGCCTGTGCTCACCTCGCGGGTGACCGGGAAGCTGCCCGCGGACAGATCCTGGGTGCCGACCACTTGGCCCTCGTGGACGACGACGAAGTTGCAGCACCACCGCTCGCGCTGCCACCGCGAGATGATTCCGAGCTGGTAGCGGATGACGTTCCCCGGCAACTCGTCGGCGGGGACGTCGGTCCACGGGACGCCGAAAGGCATCACGTCCGGATCATGAACGCCTTCCAGAGCCCGGTCGGCGAGCTCGTCGAGATCGTCCAGAGAGGGCAGCCGCAGCTCGAGCCGGGGCGTGGTCAGGCGTAGGTTGAGTACGGGCCAGTGGCGCATACCGGTCCATTCTTCCAAGCCTCGCCGGTGTCTTCACCCGAATTGATTCCGGTCATTCGGAGAGGGCGGCGGTGGAGGAGTGGCCCGCCCCGAACGCGCGGCTGGGGGTGGGTCTGCGCCAGTACGTGAGGAAGCGCAGCAGCCACTCCACCGGCCCATAGCGGTGGCTCTTGAGCCACCAATGGCTGTAGATGACCTGGACGATGAAGATGCCGATCGCCATCAGCACCTCAGTCAGCGGGCTGACCCGGTCCACGAGCGCCAGCCCGTACCCGGTGAAGATCAGCGAGCAGATCAGCGACTGCGCCAGATAGTTGGACAGCGCCATGCGGCCGGGCGCCGCCAGCACCCGCGCGACGCGCGGCATGTACGGCAGCAGCCGCAGGAACGTCGCCGCGTACGCCGCCGCCAGCAGCGGGGCCGTCACCAGATCCACGGCCTCGCCCCAGAACTTGTGCATCGCGCCGTGCCAGGCCGACAGCGTGTAGACGAACGCGCCTCCGAGCCCGATCGTGAACCCCACCCATTGCAGCGTGCGTAGTGTCCTGGTGTGGGCGGAGATGTTGCGCAGAACGCCCAGCTTGCCGACCGCGAGACCGATCAGGCACGCGGCCAGCACGGCCGGACCCTGGAAGAAGACGCGGAACAAGATGATCAGCGACAGCTTCCTGAGGTGCTCGGAGACGATCTGCCAGACGGAGGCCACCAGAGCGGTGTCCGACTTGGCGGCCTCCGTCGCCGTGTCGGCCACCGTGCCCGCCGTGTCCAGGCCGAACATGGCCAGCACGGCCAGCATCACGAAGCCGAGCGCCAGCATCGCGGTCAGCATCACCGCCAGCACCACGGCCGTCTTGGGCCTGATCTTGCGGAAGATCAGCAGTGCCAGGCCCACGGCGGCGTACGTCGTCAGGATGTCCCCGGGGAAGAGCAGCACGGAGTGCGCCAGCCCGATCAGGAGCAGCCCGGCCAGCCGGCGCAGGAACATCGGCCCGAACGGCCGCCCCTGCCGCTCCGCGGAGTCGACCTGGAGCGTGAAGCTGTACCCGAACAGGAAGGAGAACAGCAGATAGAACTTGTTCTCCACGAGCATCGTCACCACCCACCGCACGCTCCAGTCCAGTGAGGACTGGAACGCGGGCTCCGCCATCCCGGCCATGCGGTAGCCGGAGGCCAGGAAGGCGATGTTGACGACGAGGATGCCCAGGAGTGAGAAGCCACGCAGGGCGTCCACAGAAGCGATCCTCGCGGCCGCGAGTCGTGCATCGGACATGGCGGGATGTGTCTCCTGTGTCCTCATATCGGGTTACATCATCCCGCACAACCTGAGTGTTTCCTGTGAATTCAGTTATTTTGCGCGATGTATATAAATCTCTCGATGATCACTGCTAGGGCCACCGCGAAGGCGGGAACCGCCAGGAACAGCAGGCGCTTGCGGGTTTTGCGCGCGCGGTTCGGGCCGTTCAAGCAGATGATCTCGTATGCGAAGAGCGCGACCCAGGTCACGCCCAGTGCGCCGATGCCGACAGGGGTCCAGGGCGAAGTGGGATCGCCGCGTCCCTTGTACGGCTGGGGATCGGGGATCTCGGTGCCTCTGACGAACTTCTTCCAGGTGTAGAGCGCGGCGTCCTGGTTGGAGAACACCCGCTTCAGATCCGGCGAGGCGTCCAGCGCCGCGCGGAACCTCGTGCCCCAGTCCTCCGGGAAGCCCTCGTTGAGCTGCAGGTAGCTCACCTGCCCGCGGCTCACGATCAGGTACGAGTTCCGCGGCTGCTTCTTGAGCGCCTCGACCGCGTTCGCGATCTGCGTCGGGTCCTTGTGCACGAGGGCCTGCACGCCGAAGTTGACCAGCTCGACGTCCTTCTCGCCCCACGGCAGGGTCGGGGTGACCTCGGGACCCTCCTTGGGCACCAGGTAGAGCACCTTCGCGCTCGGCTTGTCGTGCTCGTAGATGTAGTGCAGGGCGGCGACCTCGCCCGTGGTGACCCGCTCGAACTTCTCGTTGCCGTACCTGGCCAGCAGGAACGCGAACGCGAACAGCACCGCGAAGCACGCCGCGAGCACGACGGAGAGCTTCTTGGTGAACTGCGGGTTGAAGCGCACGCTGCGCCTGCGCAGCGGCACGGTCTCCTCACGCACGTCCGCGCTGTCGGCGGGCAGGTTGGGGAAGAACGCGTACGCGGCGAGCAGGCAGGCCCCCGGCAGCGCGAACATGTAGATCCGCAGCCCGATCTCGCCGCCGTAGCTCTGCAGCCCCAGCGCCAGCACCGGCACGCAGAGCAGGATCAGCGCCGACCGGTCGAACACCCCGCGCCGGAACCGCCTGAACAGCCCCACGGCCGCCAGGCTGAGGATCACCACAAGGATGCCGAGCCGCGCCTGCAGCACCAGCGCGTGCGCGGGGTCGCTGCCCTCGATCCGGTCGCCGGTGCTGTTGCCGATGTTCTGCAGGATCCGGCCGAAGCCGCCGAAGATCGCGCCGATCTGTCCGGACCAGAAGCCCACCGTCATGTAGCTGATCCAGGCCAGCACCACCAGCCCGAGGAAGAACGGCAGCGCCCAGCTCAGCGAGGTCCGCTTGAAGATCAGGAACGCGGTCACGACCCCGAGCATCATGAACGGCGTGATCTGGTGCGAGGCCACCGACGCGAAGAACAGCGCCAGCAGCATCAGCAGCATGAGCAGCTTGTCGGCCCGGAACGTGCCGGTGTTGGCGAGTTCGCCCGGGGTCATCGCGTCCAGCTTGCCGAGCAGCTTGCGCAGCCCCTTGGGCGGGATCGGCTTCGCCCGCGGCTCGACCCGGCCGAACCATCTGAGCAGGATCGCCACGAACGCCAGATACAACGCGAACGTGAAGCCCTGCGGTGAGAAGTAGTCCTGCCCGATCCACTGCACCAGCACGAACAGCAGCGCCGCGAACCACCGGGCCCGAGTGGTCGACACGACCTGGCGCAGGATCAGCACGAACGGGAGCAGGTAGAGCAGGTTGGAGACGAGCGGCGTCCACTGCAGGATCGTCGTCAGGTCGGTGATCCCGGCGGCCTGCGTCACGAAGGCGAACAGCGCGAAGAAGCCGGGCCAGCCCATGCGGGCGTCGATGCTGATGGCCGACTCACCGGTCCTGCTGATGAACTCCACGAAACCGGCATGGATGTACGCCGTGGGGAAGCGCGGCTCCGTCGCCACCAGGGCTCCGGCGCCGTGCAGGGCGAACGTGATGGCGGCGATCTGGAACAGCAGGAGGAACTTGCGGTCGGTGCTCTGGGCGACCGTGACGAAGAACGACACGATCATGATCAGGATGGCGATGAACGCCGTCGCCGGGATCGCCGAAATCAGGCCCAGGCCGTCGATGTTGTTCGGATCCACGCCTCGCAGCGGGCCCGGGGCGACCTTGAGGGCGAGGATGTACATGGCCAGGCCCTCGAGGACCAGCAGCACAGGCAGCCACGTGGGCGCACTGGCGACCAGTGCGCCTATGCGACCACCCAGGGTGCGCGGCTTGGCCGGAGCCGGCTGAGGAGCGGCCTGCTGGGGCGCGGCTTCCTGCGGCGTGGCTTGCTGGGGTGCGGCCTGCGGCGGCGCGGCTTGTCGAGGCGCCTGCGTGGGCGGGGCAGGCGCATGCAGCGGCACGCCCTGAGCCGGGGCAGCGGTGGACGCCCCTGCGGCGGGGGCTCCTGTCGCAGGGGCTCCCGTGGCGGGGGCCCCTCCGGTGGGGGCTCCTGCGGTGGGGGCCGCTGCGGTGGGAGCCCCTGCGGTCGGCGGTGTTCCGGCAGGGCCAGTGGCTCCGGTCGGTGCCCCTCCCTTGGCCGGACGGTCTGCGGGCACGGTGCCGGGAGCCGTCGCTCCGGCCGCCTGCGCCGCGCCGGCGGGTTGCGGGCCGCCAGCCGGTTGCGGTCGTACACCGCCCTCGGAGTCCCCAGCCGGTCGGGCATCCGGCTTCGCGTCCGGCTTCGCGTCCGGCTTCGCGTCCGCGGTCGGCTGGGGCCCGCTGGACGGCTGGGGGCGCAGGCCGGGCTTGGTGTCGGACGTGTCAGGCGAGTCCGTGGTCGGCGCGGAACCATCCTGTACGGGTGTGACCACCGTCCCCGTGACGTCCGGGTCCGCCGGCTCTTCCGTCGTGGGCGGGTGCCCGATGTGCAAGGAGGCAGGCAACCGGAAGACCGTCGTCGTGTCCGCGTCCGGCTCAGTGTCCCCCGAGGTGTCCCCCGAGGCATCCTCCGAGGTGTCCTCCGGGGCCGAAGGCGAGCTCTCCGAGGAAGCGGACTCGAGCGTCAGCTTAGGGATGACCCCGGTAGCCTCCGGATCGAAGGGCACGTCTGAATCCTCCTTGTCCCCGTGCACGTCCGAGGAGCTCTTAATCCCATCGCCGTCCCGTTGCGTCACGTTGACCATCATGAGGCCCCGGCCGACTCCTGGGTTACAGCCTGCGGCCCTGTTTCGCCGACCCTGAGAATTTTGCGTAGATTCCCAAAGATCAAAAGCCCCATGAGCAGCTCGCTGAAGAGCAGCCCGTACCCCACCGCGTTGACCCCGGCGTACGGGAACAGCACCACGGTGGACACCAGCACGAGGACGGCCAGCCCGATCTGCACGGTCGCCAGCATCCTGGCCCGCGACTGCGCCCGCAGCGCGCTCAGATAGACCTCGATCAGCACCCGTGGCAGCACGGCCAGCGACATCAGCCGCAGCAGCGTCGTGCCCTCCTCCGCGAAGGAGGACCCGAAGACGGTCAGGATCAGCGGCGCCGCGAGAATCGCCACCGCGATGATCGGCGTGACGATGAGGAAGGCCCGGCGCAGCGCGTGACGGCAGTTCTCGGCCAGCCGGGCACGGTCGAAGGAGCCCTCGACGGTGAGCGACACCGCCATGTTCATGGCCAGCAGCTCGATCATGCTGGCGAGGGTGTGCGCCATCGAGAAGCGCCCGAACGTGGCCTCGCCCACCTGTGTGGCCACCACCACGGGCACCAGGTAGACGATTCCCAGGATCGACAGCGTCCCGGGGAAGTCCCCGGCCAGGAACCTTCCAATTTCGCGCAGCCGGGGCGGCTCCTGCGCGGCGTCGGACTCCTTGACGTGCCGGGGCACCACGACGCCGAAGATCAGCCAGTTGACCGGGATGAGCGCGAGCGCGGTCGGGATGACCCACGAGACGAAGATCCCGCCCGACGGCAGCGCCCCGGCCAGCGCGACCAGCAGCCCCATCTTGACCACGCCGAAGACCAGATTGTTCATGGGCACGAACGGCGCCCGGCGCAACCCGGTCAGCACCACGTCCTGCAGTGTGAAGACGGCCCACACCAGCACGGACCCCAGGAAGAACAGCCCGGGCCAGAAGCCGCTGAGCACCGAGTACGTCTTCCCCCACATCGGCAGGGTCAGCAGGAACCCGAGCGCCGCGACCCCGCCCGTGGCGGCGGCCAGGCCGTACCCACGCAGGACCAGCTCGGGCGTGCGGCGGCCGGCCACCGGCAGGAAGCGGGCCAGCGCGCCCACGAACCCCAGCGCGGTCAGCGACGCGAACAGCCGCATCGCCGTGATCACCGCCTGCCCGCGGCCGAACTCCTCGGGCGAGTAGTGGTGTGCCGCCAGCAGCCAGTAGCCCATGCCGAGCACGCCGGTGACGACGGTGTTCGCCATGAGCGCGTAGCCCTGGCGGAACAGCGGATTACGCAGATCGCCGAGGATCCTGCCCCAGACGCTAGACATTTCCGCGCACCCGCTGCAGCCCGTACCTCGTCCGGCGCACGACCGCGTACCCCTTGGTGAGGATGCGCTCGCGCAGGTAGATGAGAGGAACGGCGGTGCCTTCGACGGCGCGCTTGAACATGGTGATGGTCGTGCCCTTGCCGACCGTCAACCGGGGGATGGCGAGCATGTCGTGGCGGTCGGCGGCGATCGTGTTGCTCACGGCGCAGGCGGCGAAATATCCGGCCTTGCGGACTTCCTGGCGGACGCGGGCGCTGGAGTAGCCGTAGGGGTAGGCCATGGTGGCGACCGGCGCGCCGATCTTCTCCTCCAGCAGCCCCTTGTTCTTGCGCAGCTCCTGCCGGAGTTCCTCGGTGCGGAGCTGGTCGAGCTGGGGGTGGCTGTGGCTGTGGCCGCCGATCTCGATGCCCGTCTGGGCGGCCTCGCGGGCCTGGGCCCAGCACAACATCTTGTCGAGGGGGCGGCCCGCCGCGTCCTTGCCCGCGTCGGACACCCAGCCGCTGGTCAGGAAGACCGTGGCAGGGAAGTTGTAGCGCTCGAGCAGGGGCAGCGCGTCGGTGTGGAAGTCGGCGTAGCCGTCGTCGAACGTCACCACGATCGGCTTGTCGGGCATCGAGCGGCCGTTGTTCTTGTTCAGGGAGGCCACCAGGTCGCCCAGCGTGAGCGGGGTGAAGCCGCTCTCCGACAGGTACGCCAGCTGCTCGGCCAGGTCGGACGGCCGCACGGAGTGCGGCTTGGTCTCGTCGTTGGGGGTGTCGGTGACCGAGTGGTACATCAGGATCGGGATCCGGGTCATGAGCGTGTCACCTTCAGCCGTGCGGAACCCACCACGTAACCCCAGGTCGTCCAGGCCAGCCCGACCACGATCGCGGCCGCCCTGCCGAGCCCGCCCAGGTCGCCCCGCAGCGCCTCGCCGACGCCGCGCAGCGCGCCGAGCGGCAGTGTCTTGAGCGCGTGGGCACGCTCGCTGGCCAGGCCGTCCTGGGTGCCGACCTCCTGCGTCACCAGGGCCTTCGACAGTCCTTCCGCGTAGCACCTGGACCTGAAGTAGGCGAAGCGCTCGCGCTGCCTGGACACCTTGTGCCCGATCACCGCGCGCGGCTCGAAGAGCATGACCGAGCCCGGCTTGCGCTGGCTCAGCCGGATGCAGAACTCCGTCTCCTCACACCCCAGGGGGCGTGACTTGCGACCCTGCACGCTGCGCCCGATGCCGCTGTGGAACCCCCCCACCTCGGACACGACGTCGCGCAGGAAGGCGGCGTTGCCGCCCATCACGTTGCGGATCGGCGCACGTACGCCGGGCATGCCGCGGTACGTGCAGCCGACCGTCCAGTCGAACTCGTACGGGAACCACTGTGGACGCCTCCCCGACGCCCACAGCGGATCCGTACGACCCCCGACACCCACCACGCCGGTTTCCTGGAAGCCCTCCTCCAAAGCCTCCAGCCATCCGGCATCGGCGACCGCGTCGTCGTCGAGGAACGCGACAATCTCACCGTGGGCCGTGGCCACGCCGGTGTTCTTGCCTCCCGACAGCCCCTTCTCGTGCGTGTTCTCCACCACAATGGCCTGTGGATACGCGCGTTTGAGCTTGAGGTGCAGGTCGGGGTTGTGGTCGACCACCAGGATCAGCTCGTGTGCCGGGCGTGTCTGGCTCTCGACCGACTCGACTGCCTGCCTGATGTCCTCCCACCGTTCCTCGGTGTAGACGCAGATGACAACAGACGTGTTCACAGGGATCCCTCTTATGCGACGCCTCGGTCAGCGGCGGGAGTGGCGGTCGGCTCAGGCTGAGGGGGAGCGGCCTGGCGACGCCACTCCTTCAGGATGGTCTTGAGCACGCGGAAGCCATCTCGTACGGCGCGAAGGTTGCTCTCGCCGTGAATGCGGGTGCGTTCGTGGCTCGGCACCTCGTGTACCTTCAGCCCGGCCTTGGCTGCGCGCACGTTCATCAGGGTCTCCACCTCGAAGCCGTCGCAATCGAGGTCGAGCACGTCGAGGTGGCGGGCCCAGAAGGCGTTGTAGCCGTAGCACAGGTCGGTGTACTTGGTGCCGTACAGGACGTTGACGATCGAGGTTAAGACCTTGTTGCCGACCCGCCGGTTGATCGTCAGGTCGTCGCTGCCGCCGCCGGCCGCGTAGCGTGACCCCTTGACGAAGTCGGCGCCCGTCACCAGCGCCCCGACGAAGGAGATGATCTCGCGGCCGTCGGTCGAGCCGTCGGCGTCGATCATCACGATGATGTCGCTGGAGCACGCGGCGAAACCGGCTGCCAGGGCGTCGCCCTTGCCCTTGCCGGTCTGCGTGACGACTTTCAGGCTCGGTCGCAGCCGCTTGGCCACGGCCACCGTGTCGTCGACGGAGTTGCCGTCGACGAGCACGATCTCGTCCACCCACTGCGGGATCGTGGCGAAGACGTGCGGCAGGTTCGCCGCCTCGTTCATCGCCGGCACGACCACGCTCACCGTTGGGGAAATGGCCAGGTGAGGAGTGACCGGCGTGAAGCTGGTGGGTGGCGGCATCGACCGCAAGGGTGCGGCTTGCGGTTTGCCGTTGTGCTTGCCTATCTCGGGACTCATGGCGAGGGAAATCCTTCCGGGACCCCTCCCCGCCACGGTCCGGACGCTGCCACTCCCGGGTGCTGAGGGAATGGCGAAGCCGGTGAACGATGCATCGAAGGATCCTGTGCTGTGAGGGTGTTCTGCCGGGACTCGGAAGCGCTCAGCGTGCTCCCGTTGGTTCTTTCACTACTCCGTTGGGTGACTCTTGCTGCTGCATCGAGGAGCGCACCCGACCGAAGCCCTTCAGTACACGGTCGGCCGCCCTATAGAGAGACGGTCGATCCATGACGATTGTTCGGGCCTTGTTGAAAGGAGTTCGGCCCATCCAGTGGACCGCCGCCGCGGCGGACGGTCTCGAGATGCGGCCTTCGGCGACGTACAGGACCCCGCTCTTGAGCCAGTCCTTGTACTCCTTGCCGCCTTTGCCCATGTCCACCATGTGCACTCCGTCGTTCGCGGCGGCCTCGGCCATCTGGAGGTGGTGGACGATGCCCGGCGAATAACGGCCGAACTCGGTGTCATAGGCGGGGAACCACCCTACAAGCGTGGTGGCCGTGCGGAGGCCGAAATGCCCGGCCACCGGTACGTCCCCGGCATAAAGCATGGTCAGGACGCCCGCGAAGTCCGATGACTTCTCGGCATGCATCATGTCCGTCAATTCGACGATCCACGGCTGGGCGAATCTGTCCACCCGGCCAGTTCTTCGATACTGGTCGGACTTCCACGCCAGCAGCGTGCGCAGCACCTCGGGGTCGGCCGAGGCCCACTCGAAGCGCAGTTCGCCCTGCTCCCTGCCGAGCTTGCGCTCCTTGTAGCGGACGGTCTTGAGGTTTTTCGGGGAATTGGACTTGACCTGCTCGATCCAGGTGTCGAACCCGGAGGTGAAGTCCATGACCGGCGCGGGCCGGACGTCCTGCTCGTAGGGGGCGAACGTGGGCTGTCCCGCCACCAGGTGGTCGAAATCGAACACGCTGAGCTTGCAGGCCCGCAGCAGGGCCTTGGCGTCGAGCTTCAGATCCGGGGCCGCGATTAACCCGTGGCATGTGGTGAGGAAGCCGCCGAGCGGCTTGCCGATGCCGAAGCTGTGCCGCTCGTGCGGGAAGAACCCCACGATGCCGCTTCCGTCGGAGATGACCGCCACCCTCACGTAATCGCGCAAGCGGTCCATCGCCACGGCGAACTCGACGGACAGGAACGGGTTGTCCAGACTCGGATCGGCCTTCTGCAACTCCCGCCATCGGCTCCGCTCGGAATCCCCGAGCTCTCCCGGCCGCACTACCTGGATGTTCACCTGGCCCCCTGCTGGGTCTGCATGTTCTTCCCCCGGTACAACACGCGAAGCACGTACATGAACCCTCCGAGCACGGCGACCGTCGCGACGCCCGCCCGGGGCGACCACGCGCCGAACAGCAACATCGCCTGAGCGAGAAGCACGTTGAGTACGAGGCTTGCCGCAGCCCCTACTGATAGTGCGGCGAGGGGATCACGATCGCGCAACAGTCCCACTACCGCAGCGCCTGGAACGACCAGGAGGAACAGAGAGATCAAGAACGGGCGCAGTGGCGTGTCTATGTCGAAAAGCGCCACGACCGCTCCAGCGATGCAGGCGAGCGCCAACAGCCAGGTCAGCGCCCTGCGGTGCTGCTTGAGCATCCCTCTTCTCTCCTGCTCTGTCATCAAAGGACTACTGATCGCTATTTCATGGGACCAATCCGCGCCAGGACACGTCAATGCCGACGCTTGGCTAGGTGCCCTGGTTTACCGGCATGCAAAGATTTTCTCGTGTAGTTTCAACGCGCGGTCAAGAGGTTCCCGGTCTCGGAGAGGCTATCAAGCACACCAGAATGCCCTATGCGGCTGGGCATCTTCGAGCGAAGGCCCGAATCATCCATTTTTGTCGGCTATAAATGCCGATCTACTCGAGGGTAACGTTCACTTTACCCGTCGAGGGTTTCCGCGTCGTCAGCGGACGCGGTCTCAGAGGGTGAGGTGCTCGGCTCGGCGGAGGCCGTCGGCTCGCCGGACGGCTCGGACGTCTGCTGCGTGCGGCCGTCCCAGGCCAGCGAGCAGGTCGCGGTGCCGCCGTTCGAGGTGAAGGTGACGCGGCCCCTGCCGGCGCCGTCCGGGTCCAGGATGGTGACCCAGATCGCCACGGACCCCCCGGCCTTGACGGACCCGCTCGCCGGGAACACGTCCAGCCCCTCGGAGGCGGTCGCCACCCACGAGACCGTGGCGTTGCGGGCGCTGAGCCCGATCTTGGCCGCGCCGTCGATCGCCTTCGGGCACGACGCGCCGAGCCGGGCGCCGGGTGCGGGCCTGCGCCGGGTGGCCGTCGGCGCGGCCGCGCGCCTGGTGCTCGGCCGCTCGGTGGGCGCGGCCCGGCCGGCGGGGGTACGGCTCGCGGTGGGGGCCGGGGTCGGCGTGAGCTCGTCCTGCTCCACCACCGGCTCGGGCGTCGGCGTCTCCTCGAGGGAGGTCGGCGTCTCCTCGACGGAGGCGGTGGGTGAGGGGGCGGCCCGCATCGGGGTGCTGTTGGACGCGTCGCTGCCGTTGATCGCGACCATGGCCCCCGTCGCGGCCAGCACGCACGCGCCGGCCAGCAGCACCGGCGCCAGACGGCGTGGCCTGCGCCGCCGCGAGCGGTGCTCGACGGCCACGGGGAAGCCGGTCTTGTCGAAGCTGTCCCCGCGATCGGTGATCAGGGTACGGGTCTGGTCCCGCTCGGGGTTGACGCACGTGTCGATCACGCGGCGGCGCAGCGAGATGGGCGGGAACGCGACCGGCACCATGTCCAGGAGCCGCGCCGCCGAGACCTGCCGATGCCGCCCCTCCGTGCACACCTCGCACCCGCTGATGTGCCCCGACAACCTCCGCCGCAGCAGCGGGGTGAGCGGTCCCTCCCACGAGTCGACCATGGCCGACAGGTCAGGGCAGTGCGCCCGTCCCGTCCTGGCCAGCACCACGGCCGCCGCGGCGTTCTCCAGGTGGTCGCGGGCCCGGTCGAGCCTGCCGGCCGCCTGCCGCGAGGTCAGCCCGAGCACCGCGCCCACCTCGGCCGGGGTCAGGCCGTGGCGCAGCGACAACTCGAGGACCTCGCGCTCGCTCCTGCTCAGCTCACCCAGCGTCTCGTGAACCAGGTCGGCCAGCTCAGGGTCGTCGTGCTCCTCGAGCACGGGCAATGGCATGCCCTCCACGGGGGTCCGATGCGCCAGCCTGGCCTGCACCTGGAACCTGGTCAGCGCGTAAAGCCAGGCCCGCAGCCTGGCGGGCTCCTTCAGCCGGTGCACGCATCCCTGCGCGGTGACCAGGGCGTCGTGTACGGCGTCCGCGGCCAGGTCGGTGGCGAAGGAGCCGGCGTAGTCGTGCAGCCGCTCGGCGTAGGAGTCGTACAGCTTGGCGGGAGCGCCGGTGTCCGCGCGCCGCAGAGCCTCGACCAGCTCGTGTTCCTCGGCGCGATCGACGGACGGCCATCCAGGCACGGATTCCCTCCCCGCGGGTAGAACGGGCACTCAAGCCCCACGCGGAGAGGACGCGGCCCCGTTCTGGCGGGTTCGCCCGTTATGCCCAACAGGCATGGGGCGCTCCCTTGCCGGCTCAGCCGTCGCAGTTGGGGGTGCAGAGGCGGCGTTCCATGCCCTGCAGGAAGAAGTCGCGCACCTGGAGGACGTTCTTGGCGATGTAGGCCTCGCCGCCCGTGGCCTTGGCCAGCGCGTCCATCTGCTGCTTGCCCTTCTCGGCCTCCGGCCCGAACGCGATGAGCAGGATGCTGATGGGCCGCTTCGGGTTGTACGTCTTCTTCAGGTACTGCAGGATCTCGGCGTTCTTGACGCCGCCGTCCGGGTCGTCGTTGCCCGCGCCGTCCGTGAGGATCAGCAGCGTGTTGATCTTGTCTTCCTGGTACGTCTTGGTCAGCTGCGCGTACGCGGCCTTGACCGTGTCGTTCAGCCCGGTGTCGCCCGTGGCCTTGGCCTGGATCGAGGCGAAATTCTTGGCCAGCATGTCCTTACGGAGCGTCCCGTTGACCGACTCGCTGATCGGACCGACGGAGACGAGTTCCTTCCAGTCCTTGCCCTGCCCGTCCATATGCGTGGAGAACGTCCACAGGCCCAGCTCGGAGTCGGCGGGGAACAGGCCCATGCCCTCGGTGGCGATCTTGTTGATGGCCTGCATGCGGGTCATCCCCGTACCGGGAACGGGCAGCGCCATCGTGCCGGAGACGTCGAGCAGCGTGAGCAGGCGGGTGCCCAGGTTCAGCCTGGACCAGGTCTGCACCATCTTGGCGACGGTCGCGCCGTCCGGCGGCTCCAGGGCCGGCGGCGTGTCGGGCGTGAACCCCTTGTCCTTCGACAGCGCGTCGCCCGCCTTGCCGTCCGTGCTGCGGAAGCCCGCCTCGCGCAGGACCTTCTTGGCCGACTCCGTGGCGAGGTCCTGCTTGAAGCTCGCGGCGGCCTTGAGCACCGACGGATCCTTGGTGAGGATCGTGATCGGGTAGTCGAGGCTCAGCGTGCCTTCCTTCGGATAGAGCGCGACCACCGGAGCCTCCGGCTTCTTCGCGTTGTGGGCGTAGATGGCCTGCTCGGAGGTGACGCCGACGGGCACCCTGCTGCCGGATTTCACCGTGAGGCTGGCCAGCAGCGCCGTCGAGTCGGACGCGAGCTGGCCCGACAGCTCCTTCATCGCGCCGACCAGCGCCTTGTCCAGCCCGGCCTCCTTCGCCGTGCCGGCGGCGGCCAGCAGCGCGGCCAGCCCGGCGGAGTTCTTCTGGGGGTCGAGGGCGAGTACGCGTACCTTCTTGCCCGGCCCGTCCACGTTGGCCACGTTCGCCGCCGAGATCATGGCCGCCCAGCTCGGCTGGAGGGTGCCGGTCAGCTTCGGCGCGAACGACTTGGCCGCCGCCAGCACCACGGGTGAGGCCGCGATCGAGCTGTCCACCTGCGGCAGCGCCTCGCCCGCCGGGGTGTTGCGCAGGCTCTCCATGAGAAGACTGGAGTCCGCCACCCAGAAGTCGGCCTTGGCCTTGCCCGCGGCCACCGCGTTCGCGGTTCTGGCCGCGGCCTCCTTGGCCACCGTCACCTCGACGCACTTGCTGTCGATCGAGTGCATGGCCTTGTTGTAGTTGCCCGCGATCTTGTTCAACGCGGGCTGGATGTCGGGGGTCGCGACGACGCGCAGCGCCAGCTTGCCGCCCGAGCAGTCGTGATCGCGGTTGAAGATCACGAATGCGGCGACGCCGAGGAGCACGGCCAGCGCGACGGCACCGGCCAGCGGCACGATCACCCGGCCGCGACCGCTGCTGGAGCGTCTGCGGGCTGGGGGTTCGTGCGCTCTGTATCCGCCGTCGAGCTCGTCTGTGCGGTGTCGCCCCACGATGTCCTCTTAGGTATGATTTGAGACTTTCCCGGAGACCCTATCGGGAGATGCTCCGCAATACTCCGGGAACGATACTCGGTGTGCTCTATGTGGGAAAACAGCCCTTTTGGTGCGGTGATTACTCTGTGTCGTCAGGGTTTCTGGCTTGCGTGATGTTCAATGAGAGGTACGTGTGATCGGCGGATCGCGTTCATCTCATGACCGGGAGATCGCGTCCAGGAGCCGCTGACGGCGGCGCTAATGACAGCAGGCATGGCCGTGCCAGGCCCGCGTGCCCTCCCGTACGGCGACCACTGCCACCGCCACCGCCACCGCCGGATCGACCCACCACCAGCCCAGTGTGTTGAGCCACAGGCTCACCAGCACTCCCGCCGCCATGGCCGCGCACATGAGGTTCTGCGTCCCCTCGCCCGAGGTGGCCGCGGACGCCAGTCGCGCTCCGAGCCGCCGCTTGGCCATCCCCAAGGCGGGCATGCTGATCAGGCTGAACGTCGTCACCGCGATCCCCAGCACGCTCGGCGCGGACCGCTGCCCCGCGTCCAGGTCGTAGATGACGTGAGCGATGAGGTAGGGCGCGAGCAGCCAGAAGCTCACCGCGACCGCCCGCCGGGCAGTGCCCTCGGCGCTCGGTGAGAGCGTGCGTGCGCCGGTGAACCGCCACACCACGATCAGGCTGGCCGCCGCCTCCACGAACGACGACAACCCCCACCCGATCAGCGCCAGAGAATGGGCGGCGAATCCGGCGGCCAGGCCGAGCGTGCTCTCCACGCTCAGCCAGACCAGCGTGACGACCGATAGCGAACGGGCGGCGCGGGCAGCGCTCAGCCACTCGGCTGACGCGGCCGGATGCTCATGAATCCGCTGGTCAGGCACCATGACCCTCCGCACTCCCCGGCTATCCGGCCGTCGACAGCGATGTGTAATATACCCACTACACACCGTAACGTAGCTTCCGGGCAGCAAAGGATGGTCAAGATTGCCCGCATAATGAGCGCTGATCGCGAGGGAGGGGAGCCGGTTTGCCGTTCACGCCCAGTCACATGGCCGCGGTGGTGCCGCTGATGTCGTCGCCGCGCGTACGCAGGTTCGCCGATCCGTGGGCGCTGGCGCTCGGGGCGATGGTCCCCGATCTGCCGATCTTCCTGCCGTTCCTGCCTGACTATGGCAAGTGGCACTCCTGGATCGGCGTGGTCACCATCGACCTCGCCGCCGTACTGCTGCTGTTGCCGCTCTTCCACGGCGTCTTCAGGGACCCGCTGATCTCGCTGCTCCCGCCGTCGCTCGCCGGCCGCGCCGCCGTCCTGGCTCCTTCGCGGCCCCATCTCGCGCCCATGGCCGTCGGGGCGGTGATCGGCGCCGCCTCCCACATCTTGTGGGACTCCTTCACGCACTCCACCGGGCCCGAGCTGTGGGGGGACTGGCTGTCCATCCGGGTGTTCGGCGTGATCAGGCTGTTCCGGCTGCTGCAGTACGTCTCGTCCGTGATCGGCCTGGCCGTCCTGCTGTGGTGGGGGTGGCGCGGCCTGTCCCGGATGGCGGCCAGCCCCGTGCCCGACCACTTGAGGCTCAGCCGGCGCGTGCGAGGGCTCATCATGCTGTTGTGCTGGATCGGCATAATCGCGGGCGCCTTCCTCTGGCCCCTGGTGGACGAGCCCGCCCCGGAGCTCGGCATCGCCAGCGTGCTCACCAAGACGGGCGCGGGCACCGTGGTCGGCCTGTGCCTGGTGCTGACCTGCTATGCGGCGGGCTGGCAGGTCAGGCAGCGCATGGCACTATCGGAAGGTGCTTGAGTACGTAACCGACGCCGACGATCCCCGCCTGACCGACTACACCCGGCTCAGGGACGTGGAGCTGCGCAAGAGCCTGGAGGCTTCGCGCGGCCTGTTCCTGGCCGAGGGGGAGAAGGTGATCAGGCGGGCCATCGGCGCCGGCTACCCGATCCGCTCGGTCCTGACCACGCGCCGCTGGCTGACCGCGCTCGAGGACGTCCTCGGGGACGCGCTCGTCTACGTGGTGAGCGACGAGGTCATGGCGCGCATCGTGGGTTTCCAGGTGCACCGCGGCGCCCTTGCCTCGATGGAACGCGTCGCCCTGCCCTCCGTCGAGTCCCTCATGAAGGGCAACGCACGGCGGCTGCTCGTGCTGGAGGACCTGGTGGACCACTCCAACGTAGGCGCCATCTTCCGGAGCGCCGCCGCCTTGGGGGTGGACGGGATCCTGCTGTCGCCGCGGTGCGCCGATCCGTTGTACCGGCGGGCGGTGAAGGTCTCGATGGGGGCGGTGTTCTCGATCCCGTACGCGCGGATGGACAACTGGTTCGACGGCCTCTCGCAAGTGCGGGAGGCGGGCTTCCAGACGCTGGCCCTGACCCCTGACCAGGCGGCCATCCCGATGGATGCCGTCAAGCTGGGGGATCGAGTGGCGCTGTTGCTGGGCGCCGAAGGCGACGGCCTGTCGTCACACTGGCTGGAGGAAGCCGACCAGGCGGTGTGCATCCCGATGAGCGCGACGGCGATGGCCGTGGGCGTGGACTCGCTGAACGTCGTGGCCGCGGCGGCCATCGCCTGCCATGGACTGATGAGGTCAGCGGAGCTGCCGCGCTAGGTGCGGGCAGCGACAAGGCAACCGTCACAGAGATGGTTCGGTTACCGCACGAGGTGTTCAGCTCGGGCTGGTGAGGTACCCGTGGGCAGGAGCCCCATAAATCCGGCCACGGCTATTCCGACTCGTAGCTGACGAGATGTTCGCTGCATCCATCTATGCGGTTGGCCGGGTTCCGCCCACTTTAGCGAGAGATCGGCCGCCGGTCCCTGCCCGCGGCAACCATGTCGACCCTGCACCGCGACCTCGGATGACGGCACCGATCTCCTCCAGGGCACGTTCGTGACGCACTTACTCGTCTAGAAGTGTGCTGAAGATGTTGGGTGCTGGTTCCACTTAGGCTGGCTTGGGGTCAGACTCGGTGGTATGCAGGGCAAAGCGGCCGGGGCACCGGTCGGGCCGGATGTGTGGCAGACCTGCCGGGAGTTAATCCCCGCTGGCAGCGTGTTCGCGTTCTTGGCCGAGCATCGTCAGGCGTTGTTCCCTGAGGCGATGTTCGCCGACATGTACCCCTCGCCGAATGGGCGGCCGAGTATGCCGCCGCAGGTGCTGGCCTCGGCGGTGGTATTACAGGCGTTGTTCGGGGTGTCGGACTTTGACGCGGTCCAGCAGTTGCGGTGCGATCTGCGGTGGAAGGCCGCCTGTGGGCTCGGGCTTTATGATCGCGCCTTCCACCCGTCGTTGCTGACCTACTTCCGGCGGCGGCTGGCTCGCTCGGCCGAGCCGCATCGGCTGTTTGTGCGGGTGCGGGAGCTGATCGCGATCACCGGGGCGTTGCGGGGCCGGCAGCGGCGGGCGCTGGATTCCACCGTGCTGGAAGACGCGGTGGCCACGCAGGACACGGTCACTCAGCTGATCGCCGCGATCCGGCGGGTGATCCGCGAGGTGCCCGGCGCGGCAGCGGTCGCAGCGGGCTGTTGCACCGCTCATGACTACGACGATCCGGGCAAGCCCCGTATCGCGTGGGACGATGCCCAAGCGCGCGAGAACCTGGTGGATGCGCTGGTCACTGACGCGCTGCGGCTGCTGGCCGACCTGCCCGAGCAGGCCCTGGACGACAAGGCCGCCACCGCGGTCGGGCTGCTGGCGCTGGTGGCCTACCAGGACGTCGAGCCCGCGCCCGGCAGCGACGGCGGCGACGGCCGCTGGCGGATTGCCCGGCGAACAGCTCGTGACCGGATCGTCTCCACCGTCGATCCCGAGGCCCGCCACATCCACAAGAACCGCACCCAGCGCCTGGACGGCTACAAGGCGCATGTGTCTGTTGAGCCTGAGACCGGCTTGTTCACCGCTGTGGGTTTAACGCTGGGCAGCGGTGCCGAGCATCACGAGGCCCTGGTCGCCGAAGAGTTGCTGGCTGCCGAGCGCGAGCCGGTCAGCGTGCTGGGCGATGCCGCCTACGGCACCGGCCAGGCCCGCCACACCCTGCAGGCCGCTGGACATACTCTGATCATCAAACCGGCCACGCTGCGTCAGGCCGTTGCGGGCGGCTTCACCATCGACGACTTCACCGTCGATGAGGCCGCCGGCGCCGTCACCTGCCCGGCCGGGCACACCGTCGCCCTGGGAAAACCGCAGGCCGACGGCAACCGAGTCGCCCAGTTCAAGCACCGGTGCGCCGCCTGCCCGCTGCGAGCGCGCTGCACCACCGCCAAGACCGGCCGCAATCTCAACGTGCACCCCCACCACGCCCTGCTGGCCGCAGCCCGTCGTCAGGCCGCCACCGACCCCGACTGGCAAGCCGACTACCGGCGCTGGCGGCCACCGGTCGAACGCGCCATCGCCTGGCTGGTCGCCCGCGGCAACCGACGCCTGCGCTACCTGGGCACGATCAAGAACAACGCCTGGCTCCACACCCGCGCCGCCGCCCTCAACCTCCGCACCTTGATCAACCTAGGTTTGACCCACACCCACGGCACCTGGGCTATCACCGGCACCTGACCACCGACGGAGGCGGTCCTTTCGCGTACCGCCCTCGGACGCCTTCCACCCACTCAGCAGACGATCCGCCCGGCCATGCCCGTCCTTCGATAACCGCGCGCTTGCACACAAGATCTTCAGCACATTTCTAGTGTCCTGAGTCAGTAATTCGTCTATGGTTCTTGGCTATGGGACGTCCGGGACCGAAGGTCGAGCCGCTGCATCTGACCGATGGCGAGCGGGCTGAGCTTGAGCGGTGGGTACGGCGGCGCAAGGGCGCCCAGGACATGGCGTTGCGGGCCCGGCTGATCCTGGCGTGTGATGCGATCGGTGAGGACGGCTTGCCCGTGTCCACCAAAGTGGTGGCGGAGGAGGTCGGGGTATCGCGCGAGACGGTCTCGAAGTGGCGTCGGCGCTTCCTGGCGGAGCGGCTGGCGGGCTTGGCCGACGAGCCGCGTCCGGGGCGGCCGCGGACGGTGAGCGATGAGCAGGTGGCGGAGCTGATCGCGCGCACCTTGGAGACCAAGCCCGCCAACGCCACGCACTGGTCGACGCGGTCCATGGCCAAGCAGGTGGGCCTGTCGCAGTCGACGGTGTCGCGTGTCTGGCGGGCCTTTGGCCTGCAGCCGCATCGGTCGGAGACGTTCAAGCTGTCAGCCGATCCGTTCTTTGTGGAGAAGGTGCATGACGTGGTCGGTCTGTACCTAGATCCGCCGGAGCGGGCGCTGGTCTTATGCGTGGATGAGAAGTCGCAGATCCAGGCGCTGGATCGATCTCAGCCGGTGCTGCCGATGATGCCCGGCGTGCCCGAGCGAGCCACCCATGACTATGTCCGGGCTGGCACCACCACGTTGTTCGCGGCTCTGGACGTGATCTCCGGCAAGGTGATCGGCTCCCTGCACCGCAGGCATCGCGCAGTGGAGTTCAAGAAGTTCCTGATCAAGGTGGACAAGGAGGTCCCGACCGAGCTTGAGGTCCACCTGATCTGCGACAACTACGCCACGCACAAGACGCCCGCGATCAAACGCTGGTTGCTGGCACACCCGCGCTTCCACCTGCACTTCACCCCGACCGGCTCATCCTGGCTGAACCTGGTGGAACGCTGGTTCGCCGAACTGACGACCAAGCAGCTACGACGCGGCGTCCACAAGACGGTCCAAGCGCTGGAGAAAGACATCCGCACCTGGATCGCCTCCTGGAATGACGACCCCAAGCCTTTCGTCTGGGCCAAGACCGCCGAAGAGATCCTCGACGCCCTCGCCTCATATTGTCGGCGAATTACTGACTCAGGACACTAGCACCTGCCGGTAATTCGGTGGCACCGGCCTGAGGCAGGTCACTGCCTTGCGCCGGTGATCTACGAGCATCCCCTGGCCTACCTGCTCGGCCTGGAAGGCGTCGCTCTGCTCCGATCCTTCAGAGGCGAGCACGACCGCGAGTTCGTCGAGGCGCGGCTCACCGAGATCCGCAAGCTGCTCGACGACGACACGCTGGCCGACGCCGCCGTGGATGTCGCCCGCGTGGACACCGTCGAGGGCTATCACGTGTGGTCGAAGACGTACGACGGCCCCAATACGGCGTTCGACCTCGACGAGCCACTCATCAGGGAGATCGTCGACGCGCTGCCCGCGGGCGTCGCCCTGGACGCCGCCTGTGGCACCGGACGGGTCGCCGCCTACCTGGCCGGCCGCGGGCACCGGGTCCTCGGCGTGGACAGCTCGCCCGACATGCTCGCCCGGGCCCGCGAGAGGGTGCCGCAGGGCGAGTTCCACCTCGGCGGCCTGGATCGGCTGCCGCTGCCCGACGACGCCGTGGACCTGGTGGTCTGCTCCCTGGCGCTGACGCACGTACCCGTGCTGGACCCGGTGCTGGCCGAGTTCGCCCGGGTGCTGCGGCCCGGCGGGCACGTGGTCGTCTCGGACATCCATCCCACCGGGGTGGCGCGCGGCGTGATCCCGTGCGTACGCCTGCCGGACGGGCGACCGGCCCGCATCGCCCCGTACCACCACCCGATCGGCGACTACGTCCGCGCCGCGCTGGCGGCCGGCCGCCGCGGGCGAGCCGTCGATGGTCGCCTGGCAGTTCGAGCTAGGCCGTTAGTTTGGCCAGCCGGCTCTTGATGTCCGCCGCGATGGCCAGGGGCTGGTCCTTCGGCGTGTGATGCCCGGCGACCTCCTCGTGCCGCACGATCTCCAGCGCAGCGACGTTCTCCGCGCACCAGGCGACGGTCTCCTCCGTCCACATCGTGCCGGCGCCGGGACGGAACACGACCATCAGCTTCGGCACCTCGACACTGGTCGCCAGCCACCGGTCGAACGCCTCGATCCTGGCCACGACGTCGGCCGGCTCCCTTCCCAGCGGCAACGAGCGCGCCCAGCGCCGCTGCGGCAGGCGGCTCTCCCTGGTCGGGTACGGGTTCGTGTACGCGGCCAGGTCCTCCTCGGTGAGCGGGGTGGTGACGGTGGTGGGCAGGCCCTGCCGGAGGAAGGCGTCCTCGTCGAGGATCATGGACTCGCCCACGCCCTCGGTCTTGATCGCCCGGAACAGGTCACGGCCGTCCTCGGGGAGCTCGTCCCAGCTCATCGGCTTGACGATGGCCTCGGTGAAGGCGATCCCGCGTACCCGGTCCGGGTGGCGGGAGGCCCAGTCGAAGGCCAGCGCGCCGCCCCAGTCGTGGCCGACGAGCACCACGTCGTCGAGGCCGAGGGCGTCGAACCAGGCCTCCAGGTAGCGGGCGTGGTCGGCGAAGGTGTAGTCGATGTCGGGCTTACCCGACTCGCCCATGCCGATCAGGTCGGGGGCCAGGAGACGGCCGTGCCCGACGGCGGGCATGCGTTGCGCCACAGGTAGGAGGAGGTGGGGTTGCCGTGCAGGAACACGATCGGCGCGCCGGCGCCGAGCTCCCGGTGGTGCATGGTGGAGTCGAGCACATTCTGAAAAGGCATGTCGGATCCGTTCAGGTGTTGAGTGTCATGGTGCGGTCCACCGCGATCTCGATCACGACCCGGCCGGGCGGCGCGGGCGGCGGCGAACCGTAGCGTCGGAGGTAGCGGCGGGCGGCCTCGGCCACCCGCCGCGGATCGTCGGAGACCGTCGCGGCGCCCTCAAGGGTGACCCAGCGGAACCCGTCGACCTGGCAGAGCGCGACGCGGCCGCCCCGTACCAGGTTGCGGGCCTTGCGCGAGGCGGCGACGGTCAGCACGCGGGCCGTTCCGCCGTCTCCGTCCCAGGTGAAGCGCACCGCCACCACGTGTGGGGACCCGTCGGGCCGCAGGGTCGTCAGCGTGGCCACGCGGGGCTCGGCCAGGAAGGATCGCACTGAGGCGGTCATGGCGTGCGTTCCGGTCGGGATGCTCATGGTGAGGGCTCCGGGTGGTGCGGTCAGCGGAAGGCGGGGACATTGCGGGCGGCCCAGTCGGCGAAGGACCGCGGCGCGCTCGCGCGGGGTCAGCGCCCGCGGCCCAACTCGCCCGCGGCGGCGAGCAACCGGACCAGCTCTCCACCGACCTGGCCTGTCGCGCCCGTGACAACGATCACGGTTTAGCCTCATCGAGTGAGTTAGTTGACTGACTCACTTCTGAGGCCATAGCGGTGACCGGGGCATCTGTCCACTGCCGCCGTCCTGGATGGCCCGCAGCGTCGCCGGCTGTGGCGGGACGCCCAAGGCTGCCGTGATGTTCAAGCGGGACACGTTCGATCGAAAGGCCGGACCGGTCGGCGCGCGAACCTGCCCCTACCGCGGATCCGGTTTCACCGGAGTCGGGGCGCGAGCCGTTCGAGCTGGTCCACGGCCGAGGGGAGATCGTCGGTCAGTGGGTGCAGCAGGACGTGGTCGGCCCCGGCGTCGCGGTGCGCGCGCAGGCGCCGGACGACCGCGTCCTCGTCGCCCCAGGCAAAAGTGGCGTCGATGAGCCGGTCACTGCGGCCGTCCCTCAGGTCGTCGTCGCCGTAGCCGAGTCTGCGGTAGCTGGCCGTGTACGGGGTTTCGACGTTGCGTTGGCCGATGCGCAGGAGGGCACGCATCCGTTCCCGGGCCGAACCGGGCTCGGGGTCGATGATCAGGGCCTGGTGCGGGATGAGCAGCGGTTCGGGCCCGAGCGCCTTGCGGGCGATCTCGGTGTGCTCGACCGGCTGGAGGAAGGGATGGACGCCGTCGGACCGGTCGACGGCGAGCCGGTGCGCCCTGGGGCCGAGCGCGGCGAGCACCCGGGGATAGCGGACCTCGGGCAGGAGGCGGGCCGCAGCCTGGTCCAGTGCGTCCAGATAATCTCGGAGCTGGGTGAGCGGGCGGTCGCCCGTCTGCCCGCCGAGGCCGAGAACGAGCCGTCCGGGGTGGGCCTCCGCGAGCGTGGCCGCCGCGCCGTGCATCGTCGCCGGATGGCGCGCTCCGATGTTGGCGATGCCCGCGCCGGCGACCAGCCGCTCGGTCGCGCCCAGGACGATGGCGAGCTGCGCGAACACCTCCCGCCCTCCGATCGGCGAGGATGCGGGCGGCTCTCCGGTCCAGAACGACCCGTACCCCAGCCGCTCGATCCGGGCGAACTGCTCGCGCTGCACCGGCACCGGCGTCCGCAACAGCGTCATCGGCGCGATCCACACCCCGAGCCCGCCGAGCCTGTCGCGAGTCTCCGCCATGTCCATCACCATCACCCCTCGATCAGACCAAATCGGAGGCTGCCTCCGATTTTCCGTAAGCTAAGATACGGAGGCAGACTCCGGTTGGCAACAGCGGACGACGGGCACCGACGAAGGGAGGCACGGATGGACGGCGGGACGACCGCGCGGCCGATGCGGGCCGACGCCCGGCGCAACCGCGAACGGCTCCTCACCGAGGCCCGCGCGGCCTTCGACCAGGACGGCGTCTCCGCCTCGCTGGAGGACGTCGCCGCCCGCGCAGGGGTCGGGATCGGCACGCTCTACCGGCATTTCCCCACCCGTGACGCGCTGCTGGAGGCGGTCCTGCGCGAGCGGTTCGACGTGCTCGGCGCCGAGGCCCATGCCCTGCTCGGCCATGACTCTCCACGTGAGGCGCTCGTCGCGTGGCTGCGACGGTTCGCCGAGGCGGGCACGAGCTACAGGGGGCTGACGGCCGCGCTGTCGGCGACTCTCCAGGACGAGACCTCGGCCCTGCACGCTTCTTGCGCATCGATGCGAACGGCGGCCGAGGCCCTGCTGATCCGGGCCCAGCGCAGTGCGGAGGTCCGCGCCGATCTGACCGCGGTCGAGCTCTTCACGCTGGTGTTCGGGATCGCCTGGGCACACGAGCAGGCACGGGGACCCGACTCGGGCGGCCGCCTCGACCGGCTGCTCGGCCTGCTGTTCGACGGCCTGTCCGCGGGTTAGGCCGGCAGCCTGGTAGGTCATGAGGGCCCAGCGGTCGGGCCGGCCCCGATGTGAGGACGATGCCCGCGGCTGCCGTCGCCGGCATGACGGCCACCCCCTTGGCCATGCGCCCTGTTCCGATTTTCACTCCGTATGCTTTCGTCCCTTGATGCCGTGTGAACCGGGTGCGGCGCCATCATGAGCGCGGGCACCCCGGTTCCGCGCACGTCGAGGAGCCAGGTGTGTCAGTGCGTTGATGTACGGTCCACGAACGGCTGGGCAACCCACTGCCGGAAGGGACGAGGGCCTCGCTCGCCTACCGCGGCTACGCATACCTGTTGCACCAGTTCCTCTCGCCGCGCGCCAACCGGCGTACGGACCGGTACGGCGGCGGCTTCGACAACCGGGTCCGGCTGCTGCTGGAGGTGGTCGACGCCGTGCGCGGGGCGTGGCCGGCCGAGCGCCCCCTGCTCGTCCGGGTCTCGGCCACCGACTGGGTGGAGGGCGGCTGGACGCCGGAGGAGACGGTCGATCTGGCCCGGCTCCTGCACGACCACGGTGTGGACCTGCTCGACGTCAGCACCGGCGGGCTGGACCCGGACCAGCGGATCCCGGTCGGCCACTCTCCGGGATCGCTACCCGAGGCAGTACCTGCGCGCGGTCTGATGGGGGTCCACTCACTCCATCATGACCGCGTCCCTGGGTCCGCCGTAGACGGGGTTCTTGTCGAGCCGGTGCTCGGTCACGAGCAGCCGGATCACCCCCTTGGCGTTCTCCTCCGCCTCCCAGACGACCCAGTGGTCGCCGACCGTCTCCTCCTGCGTGCGGTCGATGCCGTAGCCTCCGGGGTTCCCCGGCGGGACGGAGATGACCGCGAAGATCACCTTCTTGCCGCGGCTCCTCAGCTCGGGCAGGACCTCGCCGACGGTCTTCTCGTCCACGCGCAGCCCCTCCAGCGAACGCCCCTTGAAGGTCGCGATGCGGAACTCCGGTTCGATCCTCTTCGGCGTGGGCGCGGGCACGGGCTCGCAGGGCGCCACCGGGCCCTCCATCAGGTACGTGGTGGTCATTCCGCCCTTGC
This sequence comes from Nonomuraea sp. CA-141351, assembly GCF_050944675.1. Lineage (NCBI taxonomy): Bacteria > Bacillati > Actinomycetota > Actinomycetes > Streptosporangiales > Streptosporangiaceae > Nonomuraea > Nonomuraea sp. CA-141351. Next base: position 10,483,511 of record NZ_CP191982.1, on the reverse strand, counting down.
CGCTGATGGTCCAGACGAACGTCTGACCGGGACGGAACAGCTTGGTGTTGATGCGCATCTGCCAGCCCTCCGACTCGCCGGGGATGTTCTCCGGCAAGCTGTACAGACCGCGGGGAACGTCCTCCACGTTCTTCCCGCGCGGCTCGCGGCACATCATGCCCTTGGGGATGTAATCCACCATCGCGGGCACCTGCAGCTCCCGCAGCCGCCTCTCCAGCCCGGCGGCGTCCCTGAAGTCGCGGATCTGGATCGTCACCATCCCGTCGTCCAGGGTGACCGCGTACGAGCTGGGCACGCCGTCACCCTGGGCGATCGGGACCATCACGATGCCCGCGGCCAGCGTGACCGCGGCCGCCAGCCCGAACACCAGCCGCCTGGGCGGGTACCGGCGGCGGCTCCGCGGCGCCGTCCCGGGCTCCTGCGCCGTGATCGTGGCCAGCAGCGCCCGCGCCCCCGCGCCGGACGGCTCGCCTCCCCGGCCGCCGGGTTCGACCCGGGCCAGCGGCTTGATCGCCTCGACGTCGTCGGTGTTCTTCACGGCGTTCCTCACAGCGCTCCTCACAGGGGCCTCTCCGCCGGGACCAGCCGGCTCTCTGCGGTGACGTGCACGCCCGCCGCGGCGAGCGCCCGGGACAGGCGCCTGCGGGCGCGGTGCAACCTGATGCGTACGGCATTGCGGGACAGCCCCAGCGCCTTGGCGATCTCCTCGCGCTCCAGGCCCTCCCAGGCGACCAGGGACAGCAGCTCCCGGTCCTCGTCGGGCAGGCTCCTGAACGCCCGGCCGATCGCGTCCAGCTCGACCTCGGTGTCCGGGGAGTGCCCGTACAGGTCGGCCAGTTCGGCGTCGAGCTCGGCGGTGCGCGCCCGGCGGCGGTTGTCGCCCCGGAAGTGGTTGGCCAGGACCTTGCGCGCCACGCCGTACAGCCACAGCGTGGCCTCGGCGCCCTCCGGCAGCTCGTCCACCCGGCGCCAGGCGACGGTGAAGGTCTCGGCCACCACGTCGGCGGCGTCCTGCGGCGAGTCGCAGCGGCGCGCGGCGTAGGCCGTGATCTGACCGTAAGCCTGCTCGTAGGCGGCCTCGAACTTGGCCAGCCGGTCGTCATCCACGGGCGGTTCCCATGGCGAATCTCCTCATCGGCTCATGTACTCGGACATTTCTGCCTATGTGCGCGCATGGCCCATCATTTCCGCCGGGTGACTGAGGAGGGTCCGAGCCCCGCCTTCGGGACCGGTCCCGGAGACGTGCTGGTTCTCTGGATCCGGAACGCGATCCCACTGGAGTCGCTGTGAACCGCACGCTGTCCCTCCCCCGCCTTCGGCCGGCCACAGGCGCGGCCCTCGTGCTTCTGCTGGTGGCCGGATGCGGCTCCGCCCCGTCCGGCGGAGGCGGAGCCGCCGCCACGGCGTCCTCCAGCAAACCCGCGAGCACGGCTTCCCCGAGCACCAGCCCAACGGCGGCCACGGCTTCCCCTAGCCCCAGCCCATCCGCCGGCACACCGACCCCGTCGGCGCGGCCCCTGCCACGCGCATCCGACGGCAAGCGCTACTCGGCCTGCAGGGACGGCACGTGCGAGGTGGCCATATCCCGGCCGACGCGCATCACCGTCAAGGGCGGCCGCCTGTCCGTGATCAAGGTGAAGCCGAACAGCAGCCTGAAATTCGATCTGACCTTCACCTCTAGGGGCAGAGTGGGACGACAATCCGATTGCCAGGGCGCTAGGGGAGGTAAACGGTGTATTCGGCGAGCTCGTCGTTCAGGTCGACCGAGAGGTTCGCTGTGACGGACAACTCCGCGGGGGAGGAGGAGACACCGACAGCCTCCCGGACCTGGAGGATTCGTTCGACCAGTTCGGGTCGCATCCCGGGTACCGTGGCAATCACCTGGGCGGGGGCGTGGTTCATGTCCACCAGGCCGCCGTCGTCGTACTGCCGGGCGAGATCGGGGCGTCCGATTCGGAGCTCACAGGCCAGCCCCGGATCACGCTTCGCCAGCTCCCGGGCCTGCCTGCGCAGCTCGCGTCGATGTTCCGCCATCCGGATGGCGACATCGTTGGGCGCTGTGCCGACCGGTTGCAGGGAGAAGACCTGAGGCCGGATGAGAAGGGAATGGATCGTCGCTCCCAGCGAGGAGGCGGCCGCCGCGAGCATAATCAGAGCGTCCTGGGCGGTGATGCCCTTGGAATCCGGCAAGTCGACCGCCAGTCACACCATCAGGCAGCCCGCGTAAAGAATGGCAGCGGCCGCCTGGGCCAGGCTTCGGAGCCGCGCCGCCGCGTATCCCACGGTGAAAGGGGGGCGAAGCCACAGGTGAAAAGCGGAGCGACGGCCCACAGGAAGCTTCCGAACGACACCCATGGCCGTGGCGGATCAGGCGGTCTGTTCTGTCCCCGCAATCCGGGTGGGTAAGCTCCCGGGCCCCCATAGCCGTTCATGCGCCGACAATACGAACTTTGCGGTAATTCCGCCCTCCTCTTTCCTATTATTCCGATGAACATCCTGTGGAGATGCTGGGGACAGGGCTGAGGGAGTTCTCCTGAGACGGGTGGGTGGTTCGGTGCAGGTCACAGCTTGATCGCGTATGGCGTGGCGTGGGTCTGACATGCAACCAAGGCCCCGTAGAACGGCGGTCCTCACGCCAACCCGATCTACCGGAGCCTCGTTGTCCGTGCAGTTTGCCATGCCGCCCGCCGTGTCCGCTATCACCGCCATCGTCACCGACGTTGACCAGCACGAACGCTCACCCTGCAGCGAAGAAATCGTAGACATGGCCGACTTTCGCCAGGTCTGGACGCAGATCCCCGATCCCCGCGATCATTACAACCTCGATAATCGGCCCGAACCCCGTTTCTTCTTGGTTACGCAGATCTCGATGAAACCCTGGTCATCGGCTGTTGCGTCCTGATATGGCCCAGGACCAAGTTCCGAATGCCTCTGGCTGGATTCCCAGTGAGCTGTAATGCTGTAATCATGAAGACGTTATTCGAGCACGCGGGCGGCGAAGAGGGCCTTCGTGCGTTCATCGAGATTTTCTACCGCAGCCTGCTGACCGACCCGCTGCTTCAGCCGCTCTTCGGCGAGGGAAGGGCGAGCCACGTCGACAATCTGACCGCCTTCACGGCGGAGACCTTCGGCGGTCCCGACACCTTCTCCAAGGAGATGGGCGGGTTCCCGCTGCTCATCGGCGCCCACCGGGGTCTGAAGATCAATGAGGACCAGCGGCGGCGGTTCGTCGAGCTGTACATGGCGGCGGCCGACCAGGCCGGGCTGCCCGGCGACGAGCCGTTCAGGGCGGCGCTGCGCTCTCATGTGGAGTTCGGCACGGAGGTGGCCGTACAGAACTCCCATGCGGAGACGGACGACCAGCTCCATCCTCTGCGTGAGGTCCCGCGCTGGGAGTGGGAGTAGGACGTCAGGGCCGGCCGTCGGTGAGCCAGTCGGGGTAGCCGTCGGCGTCGTGGGTGACCGGCGTGCTGACCACGGTGCAGCCCTCGCCGGTCTCCCTGATGTGCCGTTCGAGCGTGGCCGCATGCCGGTCCGTCGTGATGAGCGTGAGCTCCCAGGTGATCTCGCCAGGGCGCGCGGACGGCACTTCCGCTATGTCGATCGAGACCGCCAGGCCCGCGCTGAGAATGGCGTGCGCCAGGGCAGCCGCTTCCTTGTAGCCCTCGATCGTGGCCCGGACCTCGATGAATTCCGCCATGGGATGCCCTCCGGGATGATGCGTAGACCACCCTATCCGCGGGACCGCCCGTCGGTAACCGGTTTCTGGATCAGGCGATCCAGGTGATGGCGTCGTCCGCGGTGCGCTGGCCCCGCCGGGGACCGGGGTGCTGAGTTCGGCGGAACTGGCGAGCAGCGCCACCGCCTCGGTCCTCGCGTCGATGCCAGGAGGTCTGGCGTCCTTGATTCCTAGCGCCGCTAGACATTGAGTCATTGCTAGATTAGCGTTGCTAGCACTTCTACCGATGGCTCTCGTCTGGAGTGCACAAGATGGTCACCACCGCTTACGTGATCGCGGCTTTGATCGGCATCACCCTCGTCGTTGTCAGCCTTCGTTTCTTCTTTGTCCCAGAGGCCGCAGCCAGCGCGTTCGGCGTGCCGGGCACGACCTCGGGCATGGACGGCGGCGCGTACTTCTCCGTGAAGGCCATCCGCGACCTGGGCTCCGCCTTGGTGATCTTCGTCCTGATCGCCTTGGGGGACGCGCACGCGCTGGGCTGGGCCGTCCTGGTCAGCGCCGTCATCCCCGCCGGGGACGCGATCATCGTGGCCAGGCGTGGCGGCCACCCTGCCCTCGCCTACGCCATGCACGGCGGCACCGCCGTGGTCGCTGTCGCGGTGGCCCTCATGCTGCTACTCGGTTGACATCCTCCCCCTCGTGAAGTGAAGGAGGGGGATTCTGGGCCGTCAGGTCTGAGGTGGGGGAGCGGTGGAGGCGCGGACGATCAGCTCGTACGGGAACGTCAGGCGCTCAGGCTCCGCCGCGGCCCCCGACAGCAGCAGCCGCCCCGCCGCCGCCCCCATCTCCTGCTTGGCCTGCCTGATCGTGGTGAGCCCCGCCTCTTGGGCCGCGCTGTCGGAGAAGCCCACCACCGACAGCTCCCTCGGCACCTCCAGCTCCAGGTCGGCCGCAGCGTCGAGGACCCCAAGAGCCAGCACGTCCGTGTTGGTGAGGATCGCGGTGGGTCGCGGGTCGCGCCCGAGTAGCGCGTGCCCGGCCTTCCGCCCGGCCTCGCGCGAGTTACGCGCGACCTCGTAGAACGGCACCCCTGACCAGCCGACCCCGGCCTCCTCGCAGGCTTGCTGGTAGCCGCCCCGCCGTCGCCGCATGGCCTCGAACACGGCGCTCTGCTGCCGCTCCTGGGAGGCCCAGCCGGTGTAGCCGTCGTCGTGCAGGCCCACCATGGCCACCCCCACCCGCCGGTGCCCGAGCCCGAGCACGTGCCGCGCGGCGGCGGCCGCGGCGGCGGGCTCGTCGATCCCCAGGAACGGGTGCCCTGGAACGTACGGCTCGTCCACCACCACGACGGGCAGCTTCCTGGCGAACACCTCCGCCAGCGCCGGATGCCCATCGGGCAGCGACATCACGCAGAACGAGTCGACCACCGCGTCCCTGACCGTCTCGCTGCGCCGGTCGCCGTGCGGCAGCGGCAGGATGAGCAGCCCCACCCCGGCGTCCTCGGCCGCCGTGGCCAGCCCCTGGAAGAACCCGATCGCGTACGGGTCGGCGAACGCGTACGCCAGCGTCTCGCTGAAGATCAGCCCGAGCGCCCCGGCCCGCCCCAGGCGGAGCGAGCGCGCGGTCGGATTGGGACCCGCGTAGCCGAGCTCGTCGGCCACCTCCATGATCCGCCGCCGCAGCCCGTCGCTGAGCTGGTCGGGCCGGGAGAACGCGTAGGACACGGTGGCCCGGGACACGCCCAGTCGGTCGGCGATCGTCTGCAGTGTCACCCTGGCCATCGTCCCACCGTACCGAAGAGCTTGCCCGGCCTGTCTTAATCGATTAAGATCTTAATTGATTAAGGAGGAGTCATGGACGCTATGCAAGTCCTCGCCCATCAGACCGCGATGGGTTATCGGGATTCGCTGGGCGAAGCGCTCCCCGGGGCGCCGCGCCGGCCGCACCACCCGAGGGCCAAGGTGCGGGTACGGGTGGCGCACTCGCTCAGGTGGACGGCGGATCGCCTGGATCCCGCCTGCCGTGCTGTGTGAGGCCGGCCTTCCTGGGGGCACCTGTGTTGGTGCCATGAAGAGCACAGGCATCGAACTCGGACAGCGGACGGCCAAGGTCGGCGAATGACGGCGGTGTGGCTGCGCCTGGTGGGGGTCGGCGCGATGAACTCCCCGCGCTACCGTCCCGCCGGGCTGCTGGCCGGCTGGCAGGGCCACCGTGTCCTGTTCGACGGAGGCGGCGAGGCCGCGGGCGGCGAACGGCTCGACGGCTGGCTGGTCTGCGACGAACGCGCCGAGCTGATGCCTCAGATACGCCGCGCGGCCCGGGCGCTCGGGATGACCGCCGGGGTGGCGGCGTACGAGGCCGCGGGCGTGGAGATCGTGCCGCTGCCGGTCAGCCACACCTCACATCCCACCTACGGCTACCTGATCAGGACGGAGCGGGCGCACGCCGCCTGGGCGCCGGAGTTCTGGACCTTTCCCGTCTGGGCGGCCGGTGTGGACCTGATGTTCGCCGACGCGGCGGGCTGGGACCGGCCGATCCGCTTCGCCGGCGGCGTGGGCGGGCACGCGAGCGTGCTCCAGGTCGCGCGGCAGGCCCGCGAGCTCCAGGTGGGGCGGCTGGTCTTCGCCCACATAGGCCGCCCCTCCATCAGGGCGATCGACCGCGGCGAGCGCCCGCTGTTCGGCGAGTGGGGCGCCGAGGGCTGCACCTACCCGCTCGGCTAGCCGCCTGCGATCTGCTCCCCGGCGTAGTCCAGGAGCCGCTCGGCGGTCTCGAAGCGGCGCTCGTTCTGGTCATTGAGCAGCACGCCCACCACGCGCTTGCCGCTCCGCTCCCCGGCGAAGAGCAGGCAGTATCCGGCGGCCTTCGTGTACCCGGTCTTCACGCCCAGCACCTCGTCGGCACGCGACAGCAGCTTGTTCGAGTTGTGCCAGGTGTGCGCCCTGTGCACCGACGTCTTGGCCACCTTGTGCGTCTTGCTCCCGACCACGGCCGCGAAGGTGCTGTCGTCCAGTGCCCGCTGCGCCAGCTTGACCTGGTCGACCGCGGTCGAGTAGCCGCCGTTGCCCGGTGTGGGCATGCCGTCGGGGTTGGTGTAGCGGGTGTCGGACATGCCGAGGGAGCGGGCGGTGCGGTTCATCTTGGCGACGAAGGCCGTCTTGCCTGGACCGTAGTGCCGCGCCAGGGCGCTGGCCGCGTCCGCCCCCGACGGCAGCAGAAGACCGTACAGCAGGTCCCTGACCGTGAGCCGCTCGCCCTTCCGTAGCGCCGCCGTGGTCGCGCCGTTGCTGCTCGCGTACTTGACGTCGGCCGCGCTGATCGTGATCGTGTCGCTCAGCTGGGCCTCGCGCAGCACGACGTACGCCGTCATGACCTTGACCAGGCTGGCCACCGGAGCCCGGCGAGTCTCGCGCTTGCCGAAATGCACCGTTCCGGCCGAGTCGACGACGTACGCGGACTTGGCCGCGACCTCCGGAGCGTCCGCCGCCGCGGCCGGAGAGGCGACCCCCACAACCAGTGCGAGGACGGCAGAGCCAATGAAACCCCCAATACGCATGCCAAACATGTTGGCAGGAGATCAAGAGTCCGTTTGCCGAACTACGCCATAAGGCCAGATCGGATGGGGTAAATCCAAGCTGAACCCGAGGGGAGTGGGCGGTGGCGGGCAGGTTCATCATCAGCGAGGACGGGCAGGGCGGCTTCCGCTTCGCGCTCGTGGCGAACAACGGGCAGACGCTCGCGGTCGGCGAGGGCTACCCGACCAAGATCGCTTGCGTGAACGGCATCGAGACCGTGCGCAGGAACGCTCCGGAAGCCGTCATCGAGGACCAGACCGGGGCGAGTCTAGGAGACCAGGGCCTCTGACGAGGCGGCGCGCCGCTTCTTCCTGCGCCGCACCACCATCCATGAGATCGCGGCCACGGCGAGCACGGCCACGACCGCCGCCGTGACTGGCGAGCGCGCGGCCAGCTCCAGCCATCCCCACACGATGGCCGTCAGGCCGAACCACCAGATCGGCGCCCAGGTCAGGCAGCCCAGCGCGCTCGCGACCACGTACCAGGGATAGGACACGCGCAGCGCACCAGCCACCCAGGGCAGCGTGTGCCGCAGCATGGGCACCCAGAAGCAGCCGTAGACGGCAAGCGCGCCCCACTTCTCGAGGACCCGCTCGATCTTCGCGATCCGCTCGCGCCCCACCCGGACGCCAACGCGCGAGTCGTAGAGCTTCTCGCCCAGCCTGCGGCCGACCCAGTAGTACACCTGGAACGCGCCGAACAGGGCGAGGATGAGCACGGCCCCGACCAGCCAGTACGGCAGGCCGAACAAGGACGGCTTCATGGGATCGGCAATGCCGCTCATCCACCCACCCCTCCCGAAGCCTTAGGTCAGGCTTACCTTAGTTCAAGCTGCAAGCTTCCGCCACACCGGGTTGCAAGCCTCCGCAACCAGCCGACAACCAGGGCTCAACCACCCAGCCTCACTCTATGAGGGAGGCAAAGGGGGTTGAACATGCCGGCGACAAGCGCAGCCGTCCTGGCCAGTGGCGCCAAGAGCGCGGCCAAGCTGCTCGTGGCCGCCTTGGCGTTCACCGGCGCGTACGCCGGCTTCGCCGCCCCCGATGGCGCCGGCGCCCCACCCGAGCACGTGATGACCGTCACCCTGTCGGCCCGCGAGGTGCCCTACACCGAGCAACTCGAGCCCCGCATGACCGTCAACCGATCACGGGCGCCGAAGCCGTCAAGAACGTCCGTTTCCAGGTGAGCTGCCGACCGACCGCTGCGCCGCCTCCACCCAGCGCGGCACGCCGACCCGCTCGGCCACCTCGAGCGCCTTGTTGTAGTGTTCGCGCGCGGCGTCGGGCTGCCCCAGGCGTATGGCGAGGTCTCCGAGCGTCAGCGCCACCGGCCACAGCGCCACCACGCCGGTGCCCGCGCCCGCCACCCGGTCGGCGAACGGCTTGAGCTTGTCGTAGCAGTCCACCATCCGCTCCCGGTCGTCGAGCAGCATGCCGGCCAGGGCCCGCCAGGTCATCGCCAGCTCGTAGAGGAAGTCGGGGCGCACCGGCGGACGGGTGGCGGCCACGGCCTTGGCGTCCTGGAGATGCCCCGCCGAGGCCAGAGCCAGCGCGTACGCGTCGAGCGTCCACTTGGCCCCCCGCGCGTGTTTCTCGGCGAGCAGGTCGACCATCTCGGCCGCCCGGCCGTCGACCAGGTGCAGGCAGAACGTCGTGATCAGCGGGAGGTCCTGGCGGCCCTCCAGCATGCCCGCCCGCGCGGTCATCCTGGCCGCATCGCGGTAGGCCCGCTCGGCGCCCGCGTAGTCGCCGGCGATCATCAGCCGCTGGCCCGAATACCAGACCACGACCGCGGCGGGGGCCGACAGGTCGTACTGCTTGGCCAGGGCGTCGGCGGCGGCCGCGTGCTCGTCGGCGACCGCGAACTCGCCCCTGGCCGCCGCGCACTCCAGCAGCACCAGGTGGGCCAGCGCCTGCGTGGCCATCTGCCCCGAGCGCTGTGCGACCTCCAGCAGCTCCCTGCCGATGCTCTCCCGGGTGTCCACCGCCGGGATGTCGTACGACTGCCGCAGCCGCCCGCTCAGCGCCGCCGCGATCAGCGTCGGGTCGCCGCTCTGCCTGGCCAGTTCCAGCGCCTCCAGGGACGCCTGGCGCCCGCGCTCGGGCGAGCTGGAGCCCTCCAGCTCCAGCGCGAGAGTGGTCAGCAGGCTGGCCCGCAGCCGCTGCTCGCCCTCGGGCAGCTCCATGAGCGCCTTCTCGGTGACGTCGACGATCTCCCACGCGGTGCGGGTGAAGTCGCGCGCGATGCCCTTGTGCGGCACGGCCAGCGACGCCGCGACCTTCGCGGTGATCTCCAGGTCGCCCAGCGGCAGCGCGGCGTCCATGGCCTGGCGCCGCAGCAGCCGGGCCGCATGCATGTCGCCGCACAGGGCCAGCGCCCTGATCTGGCGCAACATGAGCCGCAGGCGCTCCTTCGTGCGCTCCGGCGACTGCTCGCCGCTCTGCTCGTCGTTGCGCGAGCGGTCGAACGCCGCGATGGCCTGCTCCCACAACGTGGCCGCCTCGCGGTGGGCGAAACGCCGCTCCGCCTGCTCGGCCGCCAGCCCCGCGTAGTGGACCGCCTTCCCGGCCGCGTCGGCCAGGAAGTAGTGGTGGGCCAGCGCCGCCACGTCGGACGGCGCGCGCCGCTCGATGACCGCCGCCACGGCCGCGTGCAGCCTGGTGCGGCGCAGCCTGGAGGCGTCGGAGTAGATCGTGTCGCGCACCAGGTCGTGGTCGAACCTGAGCAGCCCGGGCCCCGGCTCGGTCACCAGCCCGGCCAGCAGCGCCGCCTCGACGGCCTCGATCACCGCGTCCTCTTCGCCCGACACGGCGATCAGCACGTCGAGGTCGACGTCGCGGCCGATCACGGCGGCCTGGAGCAGGATCTGCTGTGCGCCCGAGGGCAGCCGCGAGATGCGCCGCCGCAGCACGTCGCGCACACCGGAGGGCACCCGCGAGAGCACCTGGGTCGCGCTGGCCCGATCGGCCGCGCCCTCGGCGTCGAGCAGGCGCACGGTCTCGCGGACGAAGAACGGGTTGCCGCCCGTGCGCTCGACGATCGACTCGACCGCGTCCTCGTCGATCTCGCGTACGCACGTCGCCTTGACCAGCTCGGCCACGGCCTTCGGGTCGAGCCCCGACAGGCCCACGCGCAGCGGGCTCAGCCTGGCCAGCGCGGCCAGCACGTCGGACTGGCGGTCGTCCAGCTCGCTGTCCCTGCACGTCACCACCAGCAGCACCCGGCTGGTGGCCAGGAGGCTCGGCAGCGCGCGCAGCAGGGCGAGCGTCTGGTCGTCGGCCCAGTGGAGGTCTTCGAGCGTCAGCAGCACCGGCGCGCGGCGCGCGACCCCGGCCAGGTAGCCGCCGACGGCGCGGTGCAGCCGGAAGCCGCCGGACGCCTCGTCCTCGTCGGGATCGGGGGCGGCGTCGTCGAGCAGCGGCGCGAGCAGCTGCGCGTATTCGCCCGCCCCGGTCGTGCCGGTGAGCGTGCGCAGGATCTCCACCCACGCCCAGCCCGGCGGGGTGGCGCTGGAGTCGGGGCACGCGCCGGACGCGGCGATCCAGCCGTCGGCGGCGAGCCTGCCCTCGAGCTGGCGCAGCAGCGTGGTCTTGCCCGCGCCCGCGACCCCGGTCACGATCGCGACCTGGAACCTGCCCGTGCGCGAGGCCGCCGTGGTCAGCCTGGCCAGCTCGGCGTCCCTGCCGACGAACGGCTCGGGCTCCAGCGGCGGCGGCTCGACGGCCGCGGCCGGCCTGGGCGGCCAGGTGTCGGTGACCGGCGCGGCGGGTCGTGCGGGGCGCGCCGGGACGGCCAGGTCCAGCTCGGGCGACTGGGCCAGGATGTCGGACTCCAGCTTGCGCAGCGCGGGACCCGGGTCGATGCCCAGCTCGTCGGCCAGGATGTTCCTGGCCCTGCGCAGCGCGGCCAGTGCGTCGCCCTGCCGGCCGCACCGGTAGAGGCCGAGCGCCAGCAGCCGCCAGCCCTCCTCCCGCAGCGGGTGCTCGGTGGTCAGCGCCTCCAGGTCGGGCACGGTCTCGGCGTGCAGGCCCAGCCGCAGCCCGGTGTCGGCGTGCCGCTCGCGTGTCACGAGACGCAGCTCCGCCAGGCGGTTGACCTCGGCCTCAGCCCACGACTGGTCGGCGAAGTCGGAGTAGGGGGTGCCGCGCCACAGGCCCAGAGCCTTCTCCAGGCGGCCGCGGGCGGACTGAGGGTCGCCCTCTTCGAGATGCTCGCCCGCCGCGCGTACGAGCTGCTCGAACCTGAGCGCGTCGACCTGGTCGGAGGCCACCCGCAACGCGTAGCCGGACGCGACCGTCACCAGCAGGCGGTTGGGCCCACCGCGCGGGCGGCCGGGCTCCAGCACCCGCCGCAGGCGCGAGATGTAGACCTGCAGGCCCGACTGCGCGCCCTTTGCCGCGTCGTCGTCCCACAGATCGTAAAGAAGCGTGTCAACGGGCACGACCTGACCTCTGGCCACGAGAAGCCGGGCGAGGACGGCCCGCTGCCGCAACCCGCCGAGGTCGAGTTCGTCGTCGTGTTCGTACGCCTCGACTGGCCCCAGAACTCGGAACGCCACCATGTCAGCCGCCACGCTATGCGGGCCTATGAATCACGCACAAGGTCTTTGATGGGTTTGGGATTGTCACTACTGGGCCTTCGATATCGCGGACGGGGGCTCCGCGCCGGCGTTCCGGCCGTTGCGCCTGCGCAGCAGTGCCCATGCGCCCAGTGCCAGGCCGCCGAACGGGATCTCGATAGTGTAAGTCCAGAAGCCGAAAAGCAGTGCGGTCGCGATCGCGGGAGTGGCCGGCACACCGAACGCCGAGATGAGCAAGGCAGCCACGCCGCTCTCCATGATGCCCGCTCCGCTGGGCGTGATCAGGGCGCTGGTCAGGACCCTGGACAGCGCGAAGACGGCGATCGACTCGGCCGGGCCGGGCCAGGCGCCGGTGGCGTACATGCAGGCCGCCATGATCGCCCACTGGAAGCCGAGGAAGAACACCATGCCGAGTGACAGCCCGAGCCAGCGGGTCCTGACGACGCCGGCGGTGTCGGCGCGCAGCTTGTGGAACGCGTCCGAGGCGTGGATCTTGAGCCGGAGCAGCCGGGTGATGCCGTCGAGCGCGCGGCCGAGCACGTCGGCGGCGCGCTCCCAGTAGAGGGCGACGGCCACGATCACGCAGAGCACGAGGATCGAGATGGCCCCTGTCCACCCGGCGTTGGCGACGGTCGTGTTGGGCGCCTTGCCCGCGGCCAGCAGCGCGATGATCCCGACGGCCGGCAGGATGAACCTGAACAACGTGTTCCAGATGCCGCTGACCAGCGTCATCACCACGATCGACCGGCTGGTGAACCCCCATCCCTTGGTCATCGCGAACGTCACCGCCACGCCGACCGCACCGCCGAACGGCAGCAGGTTGCTGACCGCGCTGCCCGCCGCGTTGATCGTGAGGCCCTGCAGGTTGTTGAGGCCGGGCAGGGAGTTGGTCAGCACGAACGTGTACGCCAGCAGGCTCAGCAGCCACAGCGCGCTCATCAGCGCGATCTCGCCGGCACCGAGCGTGCCGAAGACGGTGCCGATCTGGTGCCAGGAGACGGGCTTGCCGGTGAGTGTGTGCACGATCTGCGGCAGGAAGACCACGAGCAGCACGGCGAGCCCGAGCGACAGCACGGAGAGGGCGATCTGGAGCCACTTGTTCTTCATCGGGGTCCAGTCTGACGGGTCGCCGGACAGGCAACGTCCTCCGAAGGAATTATTTCGGCCACCGGTCGAAGGGATGAGTGAGCCGGGTGCCGGGCGGCAGGTCGCGGCGTACGTACCACTCGGTGCCGAAGACGAAGCGGTAGATCGGGCGCGGGACCTTCAGCATGACGGCGAGCGTGCGGTCGCTGTCGCCGCCGCTGGCCTGGGAGGCGTGCGCGGCCATGGACGCGCGTTTCTGCCTGGTGTATTTCCTGACGTTGACCCGATGGGTGATCGTCTCGTTGGACGAGTAGGCGCTCTCGAACGTCCGTACGTCGAACTCCGGCGGGAACTTGTAGAACCGGCCTGCCAGCCGCAGCAGCCTGACCAGCGGATCCCGGTTGACCGTCGCCTCCAGGACGATCTCCGTGCCGGCGATCTCCGCTGCCCGCTTGCCCACCCGGTGCACCTGCACGTGGTCGGGATGCCCGTATCCGCCCGCCGGATCGTAGATCGCAAGCAGGTCGGCCTGCTCCTCCTGCAGGATCGCGGCCAGTGCCTTGGCCGCCGCCTCCGTGTCGGCGTCGATGAAGGCGTTGTCGGGCCGCTCTTCGGCGATGCCGCCCTTGGGACTCAGCCCCGAGTCGCCGTAGCCGAGGCACTCCACGCGCGCGCAGCCGAGCAGCGCCGCCGACTTGTAGAGCTCCTTGAGCCTGGTCTCGCCGAGCGCCTCGCCCGGCTCCATATCGGCCAGCCCGCGCTCGCCCGCGGTGGCCACCACGAGCACCACGCGGTGCCCCTCGGCCGCGAGCATCGCCATGGTGCCCGCCGTCAGCAGGGCCTCGTCGTCGGGATGGGCGTGGAAGAACACAGCGGTACGTGGAGGCACACGCCCAGATTAGTCTGGGAGGGGTGCGGATCTTTCACGTGAGTGACTGTTACCTGCCGCGACTCGGCGGGATCGAGGTCCAGGTGGCCGATCTCGTGCGGATGCAGGGGGAGGCCGGACACGACGTTTCCGTGGCCACGGCGACCAGGGGAGAGGCGCTGCCCGGCGTCCACAGAATCGTCGCCAGGATGCCGTTCGACCTGCCGGTGCACCCGTTCGGCGTGGGGCATCTCACGCGCCGCATCACCTCCCTGCGCCCCGACGTGGTGCACGTCCACACGGGTGCGGTCTCGCCGTTCGCCTGGATGGGCGTGCGGGCCGCGGCGCGGGCCGGGGTGCCGTGCGTGGTGACCGTGCACAGCATGTGGGATCCGGCCACGCGGATGATTTACCGGCTGCTGCGGCTGGCGTTCGGCTGGCAGCGGTGGCGGCTGGTGGCGACCACGGTCAGCAACGCGGCCGCGGGGCCGATCCGCGCCGTGGCCGGGCCCGAGGTGCCGGTCCGGGTTGTCTCCAACGGCCTCGACCTGTCGGGCTGGGCGCCTCCTCCGGGGATCCCCGATCGTCGTGAGGAGGTGCACATCGTGGCCGTGGGCCGGCTGGCGCCACGTAAGCAGCCCGTGCGCCTGCTGAGGCTGCTCCAGGCGGCGAGGGCGCGGGTGCCCGCCCGGATTCCCATGCGCGCCACGATCGTCGGCGACGGCCCCGCCCGCGGTCAGATGGAACGTTTTCTCGCCAGGCACGGCATGGCCGAGTGGGTCTTCCTGCCGGGCCGCTACACCCGGGAGCAGATCGCGAAGGTGCTGGAGTCCGCGGACGTGTTCGTGGCGCCCGCGCCGCGCGAGTCGTTCGGCATCGCGGCGCTCGAGGCGCGGACCGCGGGTCTGCCCGTGGTGGCCAGGGCGCAGAGCGGGGTCGCCGACTTCGTCAGGAACGGCACGGAAGGGCTGCTCGGCCGCACACTCGGCGACCTGGCCCGCGCGGTGGCGCGCCTGTGCACCGACTCCGGGCTGCGCGAGTCGATCGCCGCCTACAACCGCGCGACGCCCCCGGCCGCGGGCTCGTGGCCCACGGTGCTGGCGGGGTTCGAGCGGGCCTACGAGGAGGCGGTTCAGTCGCGGCGCAGCACCACGTAGCCGTCGTGCTCGAAGACCTTCGTGTACCCGTCGGCCTCCAGCTCGCCGACCGTGGCGAGCTGCTCGTCGGGGGAGCCGAAGGGGAACTCCCAGCGTGAGGTGTCGGCCACCACCCACGGAGCGCCGTGCGACTTGGCCGTCCACAGCAGGACCGTGGTCCTGGACGTCAGGGCGGGACCGAGGGAGTTGACCGCCTCGACGGTGACCCCGGAGGGCACCTTGCTCGCGGCCTCCGCTGCGGCGGCCGCCTTGGGCTCCTTGTAGAAGGCCGGATGGTAGAGCTGGTCCAGCGAGAACTTGGGCACCAGGGTGAGCGCGACCACGCAGGCCGCCGCCGACCAGGCCAGCTTGAGCGAGGCGTGGTCATGCTCGTCGGAGCGCTTCAGCCGGCGCAGCAGCCTGGCCAGCCCGTCCACGCCCGCGCAGAAGAGGATGATCACCGTGAAGGCGCTGTACTGGAAGTCGGCCTGCCACCACAGCGACCGGTCGGACAACATGCGTTCGAGCACGTGCGGCAGCGCGATCAATGACAGCGGCGAGAGCAGGCACAGCATCAACGTCGGCCAGGCCAGCAGGAGCAGCGTGTCGACCTTGGCCTCCTCGCTGAACGGCAGCAGGAGCGCGGCGAGGGGGTCGTGGACGATCCCCAGGATCGCGCCGGGAAGGTCGTCGCCGAGGTGCCCGTAGGCCCAGTAGTCCGTGGCGTCGCCCCCGAAGACCGAGATCACCAGGCCGCGGGCGAGCAGCAGGCCGCCGAGGCCGAACATCACGCAGAGCACGCCGCGCCACCGGTCGCCCATGACGATCAGGCATAACCCCACTCCGGCCACCATGAGCCCCATGTCCTCCTTGACCAGGAGGAGTCCGAGCATCGCCAGGAACGCCGGCAACGTCCTGCCGGCGTGGTAGCGCTCGATCATGATCGCGGTGAGCAGCGGGACGAACATCACCTCGTGCACGTCGAACGCGACCGCCTGCGCCACGGGCCACGACAGCGCGTACGCCACGGAGACCAGGTAGGCGGGCGCGACGCCCAGCACGCGCCTGGTGTAGCGCCACAGGAAGGGCATCGCCGCGGCGAACAGCACCGCCTGCGCCACGACCAGCGTCTCCGGCCCGTCGTGGATCCAGTAGAACGGCGACAGCAGCGCGTAGATCGGCGAGAAGTGGTCGGCGAGCTGGACGTAGTCCATGCCCCGGTCGGAGAACATGCCGCGCACCGGGATGTACGGCGGGCGGAAGTGCGCGTAGTTACGCACAGCCTGGTCCACGATCACCAGGTCGAACGTGGTGGCCCGGAACGTGGCCAGCTTGACCAGCCCCAGCACGGCATAGACCACCGCGGAGACGAGCGCCAGAGCGCTCACACGCACGCGGTGGCCGGAGAGCCGGGTTCTCCACAAGGCGGCGGACGCCCCCGTTCGCACCGCCAGAGTCTCACCCGTCACAGGCAGCAAGACTAGAACGAATCCACCCCGACATGACGCGGCCGCCGTGCCGTCCTGCCCCCCACAGGCGGAACGGCGACCGCGGGCCCGACGTCAGGAGCAGGCAGCCGTGATCTTGCTCGTGAAGCCGTTCATCTTGCCGCTGAACTCGGCCACGCTGCTCAGGTCGCCCTTCTCCATGGTCTCGAACCCGGCGGCCATGTCGTTCAGCGCGGCGGCGACGTCGCCGTCGTACTTGCTCGCGAGCTCCTTGGTCTTGTCCGCCGCGGTCTTCGAGGCCTTCCCGAGGGCCTCCTTGTCCGTGGCGCTGGTCGCCATCGCGGAGCTCCACTCGGTTGCGATCTTGCTGGCCTCACTGGCGGCGGTGTTGCAGTCGACGGCCTGGCCGATGGCGCCGCAGGCGGTGGAGAGGACGGCAAGGGTCAGCGTCGCGGCCGCGACGGCCAGACGACGACGAGGGGGAGTCATTTCCATGCCCTTCGTAGGTTTAGCGAACGAAGGGAACATTATGGATCAGTCCTTGACCGTCACTTGCACCCCACTAACACCTTGCGTATCAAGCCGGTGTAAAGCCGTGCAGGACCGGCGGCTACCTCTTGACTCCTCGTGAAAGCCGACTGACGATGTCGCATATAGAGCAACTCGGTGCGTAATGCGCAACAGAGGGGTGCCGGTTGACCAGCTTGATGCCCACGCTTCCCGGCCGCTCGTACACCGACCCCGAGGTGTTCGCCGAGGAGCAGGCCAAGATCTTCGAGAGCCTCTGGTTCTGCGCGGTCAGGGGCGAGGACGTGCCGAAGCCGGGCGCGTTCAGGACGGTCCAGGTCGGCGGGGAGAGCGTGATCGTGGTCCGCGGCCGCGACGATCGGCTGCGCGCCTTCCTCAACGTCTGCAGGCATCGCGGCGCCCGCCTCTGCTTGGAGCCGGAGGGCGAGGTCAGGAGGACGATCAGGTGCGCGTACCACGCCTGGTCCTACGACCTCGACGGCCGCCTGGCCGCCGCCCCGAACCTGGCGAAGATGCCCGACATCGATCGCGTCGAATACGGACTGGTGCCCGTGCACCTGCGCGAATGGCTGGGGTACGCGTGGGTGTGCCTGGCCGCGGAGCCGCCCTCGTTCGAGGAGACGGTGACGTACGCGGCCATCGAACGGCTCGGGGACCCGGCCGCCATCGAGCGTTACCACGTGGACAAGCTCGCGCTCGGCCGCAGGATCGTCTACGACGTCAAGGCCAACTGGAAGCTCATCGTCGAGAACTTCATGGAGTGCTACCACTGCGCCACCATCCACCCAGAGCTGGTCGCCGTGCTGCCGGAGTTCGCGGGCGGCTACGCGGCGCAGTACTACGTGGGTCACGGCGCGGAGTTCGCCGAGCGGATCGAGGGGTTCACCGTGGACGGCAGCCCGGGGTTCGGCAAGCTGCCGGACGTGTCACAGGACCAGGACCGCCGCTACTACGCGATCACCGTCAAGCCGCAGGTGTTCGTCAACCTCGTGCCCGATCACGTGATCATGCACCGGATGTTCCCGCTGGCGGTGGACAGGACCGTGGTCGAGTGCGACTGGCTCTACCACCCTGACGTGGTGGCCTCCGGCGCCGACCTGTCGCTGTCGGTCGAGCTGTTCCACCGGGTCAACGAGCAGGACTTCGACGCCTGCGAGCGGACCCAGCCGGGTATGTCGTCACGCGCGTACCGCGAGGGCGGGGTGCTCGTGCCCAGCGAGCACCACATCTCGCTCTTCCATCAGTGGGTGAACCAGCGCCTGCGCGGATAGCGCACCATGAGCCCGCCGTACTTCGTCCTGCCGCTGACCACGACGTAGAGGGCACCCGGGCGGGGTCTGCCCGGCACGTCGGAGGTCGTGGTGTGGCCCCAGTCGCTGTGGAACGCGTCGACGTTCGCCACCCCGCCCTCCGGCAGGATGATCTTGGCGGAGCCGTACGTGAGGTCGAGTTCGATGTCCACGACCGGATGGGTGACGACGGCTTCGGAGAGGTCCAGCTCGACGCTGCCGTACTTGGAGATCGCCCGCAGCCGCCGGGGGACGGCCCAGTCGCCGGAGCGCTTGATGTGGCCGTTCTTGGACTCCAGCTCGACCACGTCTTCGACATGCGGCTGCTCGACGGGAAGATCGTCGATCAGGCCCAGCAGGTCGCCGTAGGTCTTCGCGGTCAGGGCGATCTCGAGGCGGTCTTCGAGCTCCGGCTGGGTGAGGCGGCCCTCGCTGAACGCGCGCTGCAGTTGCTGCGCGGTCCGCTCCCGGTCATCGTCGGAGACCCGCATCTGCAATTCCGACATGTCCCTGAGCATAGGTTCGCATTGCTCAGAACGGGAGGCGCCGGCCGGACGGGGTGCGTAGATCCAGCGGGAGTAACCTGCTGGCGGGGCGGGGACGGCGGATGAGTTGGATTCTGCTCTTCACACATATTAGGTACCCAACGGATTGTCTTGAAGTCATCAACCTTGGGTAGCGTGAGGTCTGATGTTGGCGGAACCATTCGTGCATCCGGCGCTCTTCTACCGGGGCGACCGGGAATACGTGGCTGCCACCACCGCGTTCGTCCGCGCCGGACTGGCGCTCGGTGAGCCTGTCGCGGTCGCCGTCCCCGCCGCGAATCTGGCGCTGATCGAGGCTGCGCTGGGAGACGACGCCAAGTCGGTGCAGCTGCTCGACATGCAGGAGGCCGGGCGCAACCCGGGGCGGATCATCCCCGCCGTGCTGCGCGACTTCGCCGACCGGCATCCCGGCGGTCACGTCCGGATCATCGGCGAGCCGATCTGGGCCGGGCGCACCGACACCGAATACGGGGCCGCGGCGCAGCACGAGGCGTTGATCAACTGGTCGTTCGCGGGGCGGCGGGTCACGATCCTCTGCCCGTACGACGCCGTGCGGCTGGCACCCGAGGTCATCGACGAGGCGGCGCGCACCCATCCCGTGCTGCGCGACGCCACTCGCGAGTGGCCCAGCGCCGACTACGCGCCCGAGCTGGTGGTCTCGGGGCACAACCTGGCGCTGGGGGAGCCGGCCGAGTTCGTGTCCCTGCGCTTCGACCGCACCAACCTTTCGGAGGCCCGCAGCCTGGCCGCCGGGCAGGCCGCGTTGATGGGGTTCTCCGGCGACCGGCTCGACGACATCCGGCTGACGGTGGCGGAGCTCGGGGCCAACAGCCTCGACCACGGGGGCGGGTCGGGGACCGTCCGGATCTGGGTGGAGGACGGGCGGATGGTGTGCGAGGTCAGCGACTCGGGACACATCACCGACCTGCTGGCGGGGCGCCGGCCGGTCGATCCCCGTCACGCGGGGTCGCGGGGGCTGTTGATCGTCAACCTGCTGAGCGATCTCGTACGCGTCCACACCCGCGTGGGGGCGACCACGATCCGCGCGTACTTCGACATCCCGTCGTGATCCCGCCCGAAGCCCCAAGCCGACATCACGCGCAGCCCTGACGCGGACGTCAGGGCTGCGGCGAGGCTCGGGTCAGCTCACGTCTGGAACGGCGGGCTTGTCGTCCGTCCAGCCGGCCTTGCACGTCTCCACGCCGGACTTGCCGAGCACCGTCTTGCCGCCGTCTTTGAGGTCGGTGTACTCGGCCAGCAGCGTCATGGCCCTGGTGTCCACAAGGAGCTGCTGTTTGAGCACCGACCCCTTGCGGGACGAGACGGGCAGGGCGAGCTTCTGGCCGGAGCGGCCCAGTGGATCCTTGCTCCGGCCGAGGTCGCTGACGCCCTTGGTGGTCTTGAGGACCTGGTAGGCGGCGGCCCTGACCTTGTCGGGTACGGGGTTCACGTACAGGAGTTCGGCCGCCCGCTGGGCGACATATTGGTCGAGGTCGACCAGCCAGTCGTTCTTCGTGGCCTTCGGATCGGTGGTCTTCGACTCTTCGGCGGCCTCGTCGATCCAGGCGTTGACCTCGGCGGTCAGCTGCTTCCTGAGCGCCTCGGCCTCCGCCGGCAGCGCCTGGAGCTGCTGGTACGTGACATACTTCTCGCCGAGCCGGAACCCGTTGGGCCGCTCCTCCTCCGCCCGCACCGAGCCCTTGCCGGGCTGGGTGGACAGGTGGAACTTCATGCCTTCCGTGCGGTAGCTCCAGGTGGTCGGAGATCCGTCGGCGCGCCAGGCCGCCTTGTCCTTCTTGGTCGTGGGCTTGGCTCCCAGCTCACGGGAGCCGCTCCAGGTCTTGCCCTCTGGCGACTGCCACTCGGTGCTGACGCTGCGCTCGGTCAGGTAATAACCGCTGCCGAACGCGTGAGGGTGGGTTCTGGTGAAGGTCGTCTCGACCCGCCAGTACGCCGCCTTCGGGGCGTCGGCGGACGCCGGAACAGCGGCCACACCAGCGAACAGCAGCCCAGCGGCAACGGTAAGAGGGAATCTCATTTGTTCTCCTTCAACGGGTTGGAATTCGCCCAACGGGTGTCTTGGATCGCGGTGTACGTCAAGAGCAGGCCGTCCGCGGTGGAGCGGGTTTCGATGGAAAGAGGCTTGCCGGAGGCGGGGTCGATGACCAGCCGGGTCCTGGTCGGCCCGCGGTAGTTGGGTGGGGCGAACTCCCCGGACTCGTACTCGATCGCCTGCCCGGCCCGGCCCAGCGCATCGGTCACCTGCCCGACGGCGGTGACCCCGGGCGTCGAGGCGAGCAGCCGGTACGCGGCGGCCCTGGTCTCGCTCGTGACCGGCGCGAAGAACAGCAGCCGCGCCGCGGTGTCGATGGTCGTGGGGTCGTCGGCGGCGAAGAGCGCCTTCAGCCCGTCGGGGGTTTCCGGCACCTGGTTCCTCTTGGTCAGCGGCTTGCCCGCGGTGAGGATGCGGAAGTCCCAGTCCTCGGTCGACCAGGTCCGCTGCTCGCCGGGCTCGGACCGTACGACACCGAGGCGGCCGATTTCCGAGGGCTTGTCGTACGTCCAGGAGTTCGGCGAGCCGTCGGCGACCCAGGCCGCCTCGTCCTGGGGCGTCGCGGGCTTGATTCCCTGAGGCGTCTGGCGGTACCAGGTGCGTCCTTCAGGATCTGCGGGGATCCAGGTCTGTCTCGATTCGCTCTCGCGCAGGACGTACCGGCCGCCGGGCTCGTGGAATTGCCGGCCCTCCACCTCCGTACTGCCCCACCACGTGCCCTCGTCGGGTACGGCGGCCACTGAGGCGGCCGCGACCAGCAGGAACCGTTTGCCGTCCGCCGGGGTGATCGCGCCAGGGGAGGCGGGCACGGTCGAGGGCGCGGCGTGCGCGATGACGATCGCCGCCGCCGCGGCGGCGCCGACCAGGCTGATCGCCAGCGCGCTCCACCTGGCGGCCCTGTGGCCACGTCGTACCCGCTCCTGGGCGAAGGCCGCGTTCAGGTGCTCACGCCCGGCCCGCTCGACCTCGGGAGACAGCGGCGGCGCGGGCAGCAGGTCCCTCACCGCCCGGTAATCATTCATCAGAGCCTCCAAGCAAGGGGTTGGCGCCGCCCAAGGCGGCACGGAGCTTTCTGCGCACCCGCGACAGGCGCGATCCGACGGTGCCGTACGGGATGTCGAGTGCCTGGGCCACCTCTTCATGGCTCAGCTCGCCCAGCGCGCTCAGCAGCAGCACGTCTCTGTCCCCGTCGGGCAATGCGCGCAGTTCGGCCGCGAGCCGCCCCTGTGCGCTCACGGCGTCCAGTCGGGTGACCACGCGCTCCTCGTGGCCATGCTCGCTGCCCTCGTGCGCGTCGGCACTGCGCTGCAGCGCCGCCAGCCGCCGGACCTCGGTACGCCGGTGCAGCGCGATCACGTTTCCGGCGAAGCCGTACAGCCAGGGACGGACCTGGCCGCGCTGGGGATCGAACGTCTCACGCTTCTTGAAGGCGGCCAGGAACACCTCGGCTGTGAGATCGTCCGCGGCCTGCCGGTCGAGCCGCCTGCCCAGGTAGGCGTGGATCTCGCTCACATACCGGTCGTAGATCTCCCCGAACCGCTCGGGCGTGCGACGCGACAGCTTCACCAAAGCCTCGTCGCTGATCGTCCCCCGCGGATCGGCGAGATTCTCAGCCGTCGAATTGGCAGTCACATCTCTCACTCAACCGATGAGGCGTTCCGCTTTCACGGCCCGTGAAAGCGGCCGCCGCTTCCGGTGGAGTACAGGTGCTCCGTCGTTCGAGGCGGACCACAAGAACACTGGCCGGAAGAGGATATGAGAAGCAGATTTTCCCTACTTACAGGGATCATGGTGCTGGCGCTCACCGCGCCGGGGGCGGCAATGGCCGAAGACAGGCCCGCGCCGCCCGCCACCCCCGTCACGGTCACCCTGATCACCGGAGACCGAGTGACGCTGACCGGACCGGACGGCGGCTTCCTGGTAGAGCGGGGCGCGGGCCGTACCGGGATCTCCTTCGTCATCGACAAGCAGGACGGGCGGCTTCGAGTGTTACCCAGCGACGCGGCCGGGCTGGTGCGCCGGGGACGGCTTGATCAGAGGTTGTTCGACGTGACGATGCTCGTCGCGTTCGGCTACGACGACCGCCGTGGCAACCTGCCGCTCATCGTGACCGGCTCGGGCCCGGCGCGTGCCGGCGGGCTACGCTCGGCGATGACCGCAGGCGGCGCCCGGGTGACGCGGGAGCTGGGCGCAGTGTCCGGCCTGGCCGTACAGGCATCGAAGCAGGACCGTACCCGGTTCTGGAGCGAGGTCGCCGGCGGCGGACGGTCCCTGTCCGGCGGCGTGGGCAAGATCTGGCTGGACGGCCTGCGCAAGCCGACTCTGGACACCAGTGTCAAACAGATCGGCGCCCCCGTCGCATGGGAACGGGGCCACACCGGCGCCGGGGTGAAGGTGGCGGTGCTCGACACCGGTGTGGACGCCACGCACCCCGACCTGGCCGGCCGCGTGAGCGCGCAGGCCGACTTCACCGGATCCGCCGACGCCGTCGACCGCAACGGGCACGGCACCCACATCGCCTCCACCATCGCCGGCAGCGGCGCCGCCTCAGGGGGGACGTACAAGGGCGTCGCGCCCGGCGTCAGCCTCCTGGTCGGAAAGGTGTGCGTGAACCTCTGCGAGGAGTCGGCGATCCTGGCGGGCATGCAATGGGCGGGCGAGCAGGGCGCGAAGGTGGTCAACCTGAGCCTGGGCAGCGACGACACCCCCGAGATCGATCCGCTGGAGTCGGCGGTGGCGACGCTCACCCAGCGCTACGGCATGCTCGTCGTGGCCGCCGCGGGCAACAGCGGCAACGAGCGCTCGGTGGAGTCGCCGGCCAGCGCCGACGCGGCCCTGGCCGTGGGCGCCGTCACCAAGTCCGACGAACTCGCCGATTTCTCCAGCAGAGGGCCGCGCGCCGCCGACTCGGCGCTCAAGCCCGAGATCACCGCGCCCGGGGTGGACATCGTCGCCGCCCGCGCCAAGGACGCGCCGTTCGGCGAAGGCTCCTACGTCGCCATGTCCGGCACCTCCATGTCCACCCCGCACGTCGCCGGGGCCGCCGCGATCCTGGCCGGGCAGCACCCGGACTGGAACCCGGCCACGCTCAAGGCGGCGCTGATGGGGTCGGCATCGCCCAACCCGGCAGCGGGCGTCTTCGACCAGGGCGCGGGCCGGGTCGACGTGGGACGAGCCACGGCCCAGGCGGTGACCGCCGAGCCCGGCGGCGTCGGCTTCGGCGTGCAGCAGTGGCCGCACGACGACGACAAGCCCCTCACCCGGCAGATCACCTACCGCAACCACGGAGCCACACCGGTGACGCTCAAGCTGTCCGTGGACAGCCAGGGCGACGCGAAGCCGTTCACCGTGAATCCCACGACCGTGACGGTGCCCGCGGGCGGGCAAGCCGACGTCTCGGTCACCGCCGACACCGCGGCGGCCCCGGTGGGATACCTCGGCGGCTACCTCGTCGCCGTCGGCGGCGCCATCCACGTGAGCACGCCACTGGCGGTGGAGAACGAGAGGGAGACCTACGCGCTGACCCTCGAACACACCGGCCGCGACGGCAGCCCGACCGCCGACTACCTCACCACGCTGCACCGGACCGACTCCTCCACCCTCATCAAGGAGATCACCGTGCAGAAGACCGGCGACGGCGCCGTCACACTCCGCCTGCCCAAGGGCGGCTGGATGATCAGGAGCACCCTGCTCGACGGAGACCACACCACCCAGCTGATCCACCCCGGCCTCGACCTGACCCAGAACCAGACCCTCGACCTGGACGCCCGCCTGGGCAAACCGATCTCGATCACCGTTCCCGACCCATCGGCCGCGCCCATCGGCGCGCAGGTCACCTTCAGCGACGGCAAGCTCTCCTATCCCGTCGTCTCGGACCGGTTCGAGAACCTTGCGACCGCACAGCTCGGCCCCGACCGGACCTACGACAAGTCACTGACCCAAATCGCCGGGACGTGGGCCTCGCCCGATGGCTCTCGTGTCTACCAGCTCGCCTGGTTTCACGAGGGCGGCATGGTCACCGGGTTCCACCGTAAGGTGGCCGGCCGTGACCTGGCTGCCATCCACACCACCTATGCCGCCCACGTGACCGGCGGCCGGGGCCGTGCCGCCGCCACCGCCCAGCCGCCCGGCGGCCCGAGCTCCGACCTCCTGATCGAGACGACGTTCACCACGCCATCCGTGCGCACCGAGTACGTCAACGCCGACGGCGGGGCGAAGTGGCGCCGCTACTTCTGGGAGGACGGCCCCGAGAGCGGTGGGACCGCCTTCGAGTCAGGCCTCGCCGGCTACACGCCCGGTCTCGCCTACCGGGAATCGTGGAACCTGGGCGTCTTCTCTCCCGTCCTGGCGGGAGGCGAGGACTTCAGCGGGCTGACCCGTTCCGGCGACTTCATCCAGATGAACGTGCCCATGTACGGCGACGGCGCCGGTCACGCCGGCCGGTCGGCCACCACCCGGGCGCGCGTCGCGCTCTACCGCGACGGCGTCTTGGTCGACGAAGACGCCGAACTGGGAGGAACGGCGTTCCTCGTCCCACCAGGCGCGGCGAGCTACCGGCTGGTCGTGGAGGCCGAGCGGGGCGCGCCCGCCACCCTGACGACCCGCAACTCGACAGCCTGGACGTTCCGCTCCGAGCACACCGGCGAGGACGACAAACCGCTGCCGGTCTCCGTCGTCCGCTTCTCCCCCGCGCTGGATGCCCGTAACACCGCACCCAGCGGCGAAACCTATCGCATACCGGTCCGCGTGGAACGACAGCAGGGCTCGACCGCCGACAAGGTGCGAGACCTCACCGTGAAGGTCTCCTACGACGACGGCGCCACCTGGAGCCCGGCCCAGATCCGCAATGGCCAGGTCACGGTGAATCACCCGTCTGCGGAGGGGTTCGTCTCTCTGCGCGCCAAGGCCGCCGACACCGCGGGCAACACCGTCGAGCAGACCGTCATCCGGGCCTACCGCATCGCACCCCGGAACTGACCGCGGGACGTGGGATCGTCGCCCCGGGGTGCGTCCCCGCCCGGTGGCCGGGGACGAGCGGTTTGTGGGCGGCCGGGGGATTACGCCTCGATTTCCGACATGTCCGGGTAGCGGGTGCCGGTGACGGCGTCGGTGGGGATGGCGCGGGTCAGGGCGTCGAGCTGGTCGGCCGTCAGCGTGATGTCGGCCGCCGCGGCGTTCTCCTCCAGGTACTTCAGCCGCTTCGTCCCCGGGATCGGCACGACGTCGTCCCCCTGGGCCAGCACCCAGGCCAGGGCGAGCTGCGCGGGGGTGATCCCGGCCGCGTCGGCGATCTTCCGTACCTCCGTCACCAGCGCCGCGTTGCGCTCGCCGCCCTCGCCCGCGATGCGCGGCATCCACCGGCGGACGTCGTCCTCGGGCAGCTCATCGACCGGCGGCAGCGCGCCGGACAGGAGGCCGCGGCTGATCGGCGAGTACGCCACCAGCGCCACGCCCAGTTCCCTGGCCGCTGGCAGGATCTCCGCCTCCAGCCCCCTGGTGAACAGCGAGTACTCGCTCTGCAGCGCCGCGATCGGGTGCACGGCGGACGCCTGGCGCAGCGTGTCCGCGCTCACCTCCGACAGCCCGAGGTGGCGTACCTTGCCCTGCTCGACCAGCTCCGCCATCGCGCCGACCGACTCCTCGACGGGCACGTCCCTGTTGCGCCGGTGCATGTAGTAGAGGTCGATGTGGTCCACGCCGAGGCGCTGGAGCGAGGCGTCGCAGGCCGCCTTGATGTACTCGGGGCTGTTCTCGATCGAGCGCGCGCCGCCGCCGCGCTTGACGCCGAACTTGGTGGCCAGCACGACCTCGTCCCGCCGGTCCTTGATGGCCCGGCCGACGAGCTCCTCGTTGGCGCCGAGTCCGTACGTGTCGGCCGTGTCCAGAAAATTGATGCCCAGGTCGAGAGCACGATGGATGACGGCGATCGACTCCTTCTCGTCGCCCGGGCCGTAGAAGTCGGACATGCCCATGCAGCCGAGGCCCAGCGCCGAGACCTGGGGGCCGCCGTTTCCGAGTGTGCGCTTGTTCATGCCAGTTCCTTGTAACGGTCGATCTTGTCGTCCAGCACCTTCAGGTCCTGGGTCAGCTCGGCGATCCTCGACCTGACGCGCTCACGGTGCAGCTCAAGCAGCTCCCGGCGCTCCTCGGCGGTGTGCTCGCCCCTGCGCCGCAGCTCCGCGTACCGGCACATGTCGGCGATCGACATGCCGGTGGTCCGCAGCTTGGTGAGGAACTCGAGCCACTGCAGGTCCGGCTCCGCGTAGTCGCGGTGCCCGCTGTGGTCGCGGCCCACGGATTGGATGAGCCCGATGCGCTCGTAGTAGCGCAGCGTGTGGGCGCTCAGTCCCGACCGCTGGGCGGCCTCCTGGATCGTCATACATTCAGGTTCGCCCTTCGAGTGCGCTCTAAGTCAAATCGGGGTCGTGCACCCCGTACGCACCCTGAGGGGGGAGTCCCTACCCAGGGGTGCGTTCGCGCAGGTTGCCGGGGGCATCCCAGGGGCTGTTCCGACCAAGGTATTAGGGGATCGATCAGGGCCGTTTCGGGTCCATCTCCGATACTCCGCGAGCGCGCATTCCCCGAGTTTTGAGGGCATGAAGGGATTGCTTGTCAGCGGATTCGCGGCCATCGGCACCGGGAGCGGCGCCATGCTCACTTTGCACGCCGAATCGAATCTCGACCCGTTGCACAGCGTGATCAGCGAGTACGCCTTCCAGGCGACCGGCTGGTTGCTGCCCACCTCGCTGACGTTGTTCGCGGTGGGCTCCGCGTTGATCGCCGAGGCGCTGCGCCGGGCCGGGATGAGCCGCTGGGTCGTCGCGCTGCTGCTGGCGTGGGGGGCGAGCATGTTCCTGATCGGCGCCTTCCCCACCGACCGGCCGGGCGTGCCGCTGTCGTTGTCCGGAGGCATCCACCGCTACGCCGCGTTCGCCGCGTTCCTGGTGATGCCCGCGGCGGGGATGCTGCTGGCCAAGGCGAAGATCCGGTACGCCAGGGCGGTGCGGATCCTCAGCGCGGTGGCCCTCGGTGCGCTGCTGCTGGTCGTGGTCCCGTACGTGGTGCGGATGTTCGGCATCCCGCTGACCAACGACGACATCCCGGCAGGGCTGACCCAGCGGGTGGTGGTCGTCACCGAACTGGGCGTGCTGGCGCTGGCCGGGCTGTCGATGCTGACGCCGTTGGCTCAGCGCTCCCAGGGCGGCTCTTCGCCCATCTTGGCGTAGTAGCGCGCCAGGTGGTCCTTGACAGGTTCGATGTCCTTCTTCGGCAGATCGATCCCGCCGCGGGCGCCCTGCACCACCGCGGCCGCGGCGAACACGGCCCGGGGCACCGCCTTCAGCTCCCCGTCCACGACGTCGGCGATCGGCAGCTTGTACGCGCCGAACTCGTCGGCGTCGTCCGCGTCGTACCAGACGAAGGCTTGGCGGTATTTCGCGTTCGGCCCGTCTTCGGCGCCGGCCCACTTGCGTACCCGCTTCTCCGCCTCGTCGCCGTCCCACTCGCGGTCGCGTTCGGCGAGGGGCAGGTCCTGGAATCGCGTCACGGTCATGAATGGCGGCATACCCCTGACACAGGCGTGAAACGGGCTGTTCGGGAAAGAGGTAGGCCCTGACCTCGCAAAGGAGTGGGTGGAATGACCATCTTGATCGCGTACGACGGTTCGGACGACGCCAAGGCGGCGATCGCCTTCGCCGGGGAGATCATGCGGGGCGAGTCCGCGGTCGTGCTGACGGTGTGGGAGCGGATGGCGATGACCACCGCCAGGGCCTCCGTCGGGCTCATGATGACGGTCGACCAACTGGGCCAGGAGGACAAGGCGATCGAGGAGGCGATGGTGGAGCTCGCCCAGCGCGGCGCGAACCTGGCACGCGACGCCGGGCTGGACGCCATCCCGCGGTGCGACGTGGACTCCCTGGCCGTCTGGTCGACCATCGTCGACGTGGCGAACGAGATCGACGCCAAGCTCATCGTGACCGGGACCCGGGGTCTGGGCGGGGTGCGCTCGCTGCTGCTCGGCAGCACCTCCGACCGGGTGCTGCACCACGCGCGCCGGCCGGTGATGGTGGTGCCCGCCCCTGAGATCAGCACGTGACGAGGGCTACCGCGACAAACGTTCACCCGGCCGTTGGGGTGGATTGTCGGTGGGGTGCGGCAGAGTAGGAGCCTCCTGAGACGGAGGAGGAGGCGGAGACGTGCCCGAGGAGCTCTCGCGACGGCTGGGCACCACCGACGCGGTCGTCGTGGGCCTGAGCGCGATGATCGGCGCGGGCGTGTTCGCCGCCCTCGCGCCCGCCGCGGACGCCGCGGGCAGATGGCTGCTCCTCGCGCTCGCGCTCGCCGCCGTCGTGGCCTACTGCAACGCCACCTCCTCGGCCCGGCTGGCCGCTCTCTACCCGGAGTCCGGCGGCACTTACGTCTACGGCAGGCGGCGGCTCGGCCCGCTGTGGGGCTACCTTGCGGGCTGGGGTTTCACGATCGGCAAGACCGCCTCGTGTGCGGCGATGGCCCTCACGTTCGGCGCGTACATCGCCCCTGACCTGGCGCGGCCCCTGGCCGTCGGCGCGGTCGCCGCGCTGACCTTACTCAGCGTCTACGGCGTGCGGCGCTCGGCCGGGGTCGCCAGGGTGATCGTGGTGTTCGTGCTGGCCGTGCTCGCCGCGGTGGTGGTCGCCGGCCTGTTCGGCGACGACACGGTCACCTTCGGCTGGTTCGCCTATACGCCGCTCGCCGAGTCTCGGTCCCTCGATGTCTGGTACGGCTCCGCGCCGCCCCCACCCGGTCAGGAGGGCGTCGACGTGTGGGGCGTGTTGCAGGCGGCCGGGCTGCTGTTCTTCGCGTTCGCCGGTTATGCCAGGATCGCCACCCTCGGCGAGGAGGTGCGCGACCCGGCCCGCACGATCCCCCGGGCGGTCGGCATCGCGCTGGGCGTCACGTTCGTCGTCTACACGCTGGTCGCGATGGCCGCGCTGCGCGCGCTCGGGCCGTGGCTGCTGGCCAGGTCCCCGGCGCCGCTGGCCGAGGTCGTCAGGGAGGCAGGGGCCGCGTGGCTGGTGCCGGTGGTGGGGGTCGGCGCCGCGGCGGCGGCGCTGGGCGCGCTGCTTGCGCTGCTGCTCGGCGTCTCGCGCACCGTCCTGGCCATGGCGCGCGAGCATGACCTGCCGGGCGTGCTGGCCGCCGTGGACCCGGTGCGTCATGTGCCGCGGCGGGCCGAGCTGGCGGTCGGGGGCGCGGTGATCGTGCTGCTGCTGGTCGCCGACCTGAGGGAGGCGATCGGGTTCTCGTCGTTCGGCGTGCTGGTCTACTACGGCATCGCCAACGCGTGCGCGCTCACGCTCCGCCCCGACGAGGGCGCGCCGCCGAGGCCGGTCCCCGCGCTCGGGCTGGCGCTGTGCGCGCTTCTGGCGGCGACCCTCCCCTTGACGTCGGTGCTCGCCGGGCTGGCGGTCTTCGCGGCCGGCCTGGCCGTGTGGCTGGTACGCCACCGCACCGGCCGCACGGGCGAAGGCTGACGCGCTCCCACGGCCGCTCGTCGCGTCGCGCCGCGGGCAATCCGGTGGCTTGGGCCGCCCGAAGGCAGCTAGCATGAGCGGCATGACGACGTGCCTGGTGATGATGGCCCCCTAGGGGGTTTCACCGGCGACGTCTTGTTGAGGCCCTGCGACCCGGGGCCTCTCGTCGTGTTCGGGGCCCTTTGGAGGCAACCGATGTACATCACGACGACCATCCCCTACGTCAACGCCCGCCCCCACCTCGGGCACGCCTTGGAGCTGGTGCAGGCCGATGTGCTGGCCAGGCATCATCGGCGGCGGGGCGAGCCGGTGCGGTTCCAGACGGGCACCGACGACAACTCGCTGAAGAACGTGCTGGCCGCCGAGGCCGAGGGCGTGCCGGTGCGCGAGCTGGTGGACCGGAACGCGGCCGCGTTCGAGGGTCTGCGGGGACCGCTGGACCTGTCGTTCGACTCGTTCATCCGGACGAGCGCCCACGCCGGGCACCGCGCCGGGGTCGAGCGGATCTGGGAGGCCACGAGGCACGACCTCTACCAGCGGCATTACGAGGGGCTCTACTGCGTGGGCTGCGAGCAGTTCTACCCGGAAGGTCCCTGTCCCGACGGACATGAGGCGCCGTTGCAGCACGTGTCCGAGGAGAACTGGTTCTTCCGCCTCTCCCGATACCAGGACGTCCTGAGCGAGCTCATCCGCTCAGGACGGCTCAGGATCGAGCCCGTCGCGCGGCGGAACGAGGTGCTGGCGTTCATCGAGGCGGGGCTGGACGACATCAGCATCTCGCGCTCCGCCGCCCGGGCCCGCGGGTGGGGCATCCCGGTGCCCGGTGACCCGAGCCAGGTGGTCTACGTGTGGTGGGACGCGCTGGCGAACTACATCACCGCGCTCGAAGGCGATGACTACGACCACTGGTGGGTCACCGAGCCGCGCAAGGTGCACCTGATGGGCAAAGGGGTGATCCGGTTCCACGCGGTGTACTGGCCCGCGATGCTCCTGTCCGCGGGCGAGCCGCTGCCCACGGGGATCTTCGTGCACGACTACCTCACGGTGGAGGGCCGGAAGATCAGCAAGTCGGCGGGCGACGCGGCCGATCCCCTGGCGCTCGTCGACGCGTACGGGGTCGATGCCGTGCGGTGGTGGCTGCTGCGCGAGGTGCCGCGGGTTGGCGACGCCGACTTCACCGAGGAACGGCTGATCGCCAGGGCCGACGAGGACCTGGCCAACGGACTGGGGAACCTGGTCAACCGGGTCGTCACCATGGTCCACCGCTTCCTGGACGGCCACGTGCCCCCTGCCGGGGAGGCGCTCGTCGAGGTGCCGGTGGACGAGGCGCTGGAGGCGTTCGACTTCCGGCGGGCGGCGGTGGCCGTATGGGCGATCGTCGAGGAGGCCAACAAGTACGTCGAACGCACCCAGCCGTGGCGGCAGACGCGGGCCCAGCAGGAGATCTCGCTCGGGACGCTGGTGCACGCGTGCCGTGAGCTGGCCGTACAGCTCGAGCCCTTCCTGCCGACCGCGGCGGCGCGTGTGGCCGCGGCGGTGGACGGTGAGCGGCTGCCCGGGCCGGAGCCGCTGTTCCGGCGGCTCGCCCGGGCCGGGGCAGGTGGTTGACGGGGGTCGTGGACGAGCCTAGGTTGAGCGCCGACAGCCCAGCCGGTATGGAGGCGCGCATGCCCACCGTCGAAACAGTCCGCGGACCCGTAGACGTTGACCGGCTCGGGCAGACGCTCATGCACGAGCACGTGTTCGTCCTCTCCACCGAGCACCTGGACAACTACGGCAGAGGTGCTTGGTGGGACGAGGAGTACCGCGTGGCGGACGCGGTCGCCAAGCTCAACGCGGTGGTCGCGAAGGGCGTGCGGACGATCGTCGACCCGACGGTGTGGGGCCTTGGCCGGTACATCCCGCGCATCCAGCGCATCGCCGGGCAGGTGCCCGGCCTGAACATCATCGTCGCCACCGGCATCTACGCCTTTGAGGAGCTGCCCCACCAGTACGAGCACCGCGGCCCCGGCCTGTTCCTCGACATGCCGGACCCGATGATCGACGACTTCGTACGCGATCTCACCGAGGGCATCGCCGACACCGGCGTGAAGGCCGCGTTCCTGAAGTGCGTGGTCGAGCAGAAGGGCCTGACGCCCGGCGTCGAGCGCATCTGCCGGGCCGTCGCGCAGGCGCACGTGCGCACCGGAGCACCGATCACCGTACACACGAACGCCTTCACGCAGAGCGGCCTGCTCGCGCTCGACCTGTTCGCCAAGGAGGGCGTCGACCTGACGAAGGTGATCGTCGGGCACGCGGGCGACAGCAACGACCTCGACTACCTCATGCGCATGGCCGACACCGGCGCGACGCTGGGGATGGACCGGTTCGGCTTGGACGTCTACAACCCGACCGTACAGCGCGTGGCCACGGTCGCGGCGCTCTGCCAGCGCGGATACGCCGACCGCATGGTCCTCAGCCACGACGTCGCCTGCTTCATGGACTACTTCGGCGGCGCCTGGGACGAGGCCCGCTCAACGCTCGCACCTAACTGGCGCTACGATCACATTCACGACGACGTCTTGGCCGCACTGCTGGACTCGGGTGTGACCGATGACCAGATTGAGCAGATGCTGGTGTTCAACCCGAAGCGCTACTTCTCGTAAAGTGGTCGAAAGGCGCAGCGGAACGGGCAAGCAACGCAGGTAGGTGGAGCTGGGTGACTTCGGAGCAGGCCTTGTCGATAAGCCTCGGACTCCAGGGACCCTGCGTCATCGCGCGGCTGACGGGGGACTTCGACTTCGGGTCCGCGGCGGAGGTGCGTGACCGCGTCACCAAGGCCCTCGATCTCACCCAGCCACCGATGCTCGTCATCGACATGCAGGCCGTCAGCGTCTGCGACTCCTCCGGCCTGTCCGTGCTGGTCTACCTGCACAAGGCGGTCACCGCCTCAGGCGGGAGGCTGCTGCTGTCGGGGCTGAACGGCAGGTGCAAGCACCTGTTCGCGATCACCGCGCTTGACAAGTTCTTCGACATCCGCAGCACGGCCGAGCTGGCCATCGCCGAACTCAACGACACCGGGGACGCGCCGCTGTGACGGAGCGCCGGCCTCGCCGGATAAGCCCGATATAAGCGGATAACCGTTTCGTATCGGATCTTCTTGGCGAAACGTTGGTGTTAGCGCTTTCCTGATAGTAGTCGAACAGGTACGAGTCGCTGCCGACAGGGGGGAGCGACAGTTCTCTGCTACAGGGGGCAAAATGATCAAGCGTCTTGCCGGCACGGCCTTAGTGGCGGCGACCGCGACCACGCTCATGGCGGCGCCAGCCAGCGCGTCGGCGACCGCTGGAACATCGGAGACGACGGCCAGCGCTCAGCTCATCAGCACCAAGGTCTACTTCGGCCGGTGCAAGGACACCTGCCTGATCAAGGTCCGGGTCAGGAACAAGTCGTACAAGACCCTCTACAACGTGAAGCTCAACGCGCGCCTCACTGTCAACGGCCGGAAGGCCGGGTCTTGCTACGACTACGTGGGCACCATCAGACCCCGCAAGATCAAGTGGGCCGCCTGCACCGTGCGCACCGCGACGCTGGCGCAGATGTGGAACAACTGGCTGGACGGTTACTCCAACTTCAACCGGTACGCCAACACCTACGTGTCGTACAGGTACTACCGCTGAGTGACCGCCAGGGGCCGGGCCGACCCCCGGCTGGGCCCCTGGCTCACGCGGTGACGAGGAGCGCCACCCCGATCAGCACCACGACCGGCACGAGCCACATCACGGCCTCGACAGCGAACTCCTTGTACATCGCGTAAGTCTCCTTCTGAGGGCGAACGTCACTGCGCAGCATAGCGGGCTCGGTGAGCTGGTCGATCCTGGCTCAGGCCGTGACCGCGCCGTCCGAGGCGGAGCCGACCGTCGCCATGTACTTGGTCAGCACTCCCCGCTCGACCTCCCTCTCAGGCCGCTTCCACGAGGCCCGGCGCGCCTCCAGCTCCTCCTCCGGCACCACCAGCTCGATCGTCCCCGCCGCGCTGTCGATGACGATCGTGTCGCCGTCGCGTACCAGTGCGATCGGCCCGCCATGGTACGCCTCGGGCGCCACGTGCCCGATCACCCGCCCGTGTGAGACCCCGCTGAACCGCCCGTCGGTCACCAGGGCCACCGAGCTCCCGAGGCCGCGGCCGACGAGCGGGCCCGTGATGGAGAGCATCTCGCGCATGCCGGGACCACCCGCGGGGCCCTCGTAACGCAGGACGATGACGTCCCCGGGCACGATGAGCCCCTCCTCGATGGCGACGTAGCAGTCGTTCTCCGAGTCGAACACCTTGGCCGGGCCCTCGTGGCGGAAGTCTTCCTTGCCGCCCAGCTTGAGCACGCAACCGTCGGGTGCGAGGGAGCCCCGCAGGATGGCCAGCGCGCCGCGCGGCTTGAACGGCTCCGCCACGCTCGCCACCACCCGCTGCCCCGGCGTCTCCTCGGCGTCCGCGGCGACCTCGGCCAGCGTGCGGCCGTCCACCAGCGTGACGTTCTCGCGCAGCAGCCCGGCCTCCAGCAGGCGGCGCACCACCAGCGAGGTGCCGCCGGCCCGCCACAGGTCCAGTGCCGTGTGGTCGCCGCCGCTCGGCTTGAGCCCGGTGATGATCGGAACCTCGCGGCAGACCTCGCCGATCTCGTCGATGTGCAGGGACAGTCCGGCCTCGCGAGCGATGGCCAGCAGGTGCAGGACGGCGTTGGTGGAGCCGCCCATGGCCGCGACCGAGACGATCGCGTTGTGCAGGGCGTCCTCGGTGAGCACGCGCGAAGGACGGGCGTCGCGGGCCAACGCCTCCATGGCGATCTCGCCCACCCGCCGGGCCGCGGCGTTCTTCTCCTCGGCCACCGCGGGGATGTCACCCACGCCGAACGGCGCCAGACCGAGGAAGTCGGCGACGCTCCCCATGGTGTTGGCGGTGTACTGGGCGGCGCAGGTACCGGCGCCCGGACAGGCGTGCCTGGCCAGATCGTCCAGCTCCGCCTGGTCGAGGCGGCCGACGGCCCGCTCGCCGAGCGCCTCCCACATGTCCTGGATGGTGACGTCGCGCCCGCGCCAACGTCCGGGCATCATGCTGCCGCTGTAGAGGACGACGGAGGGCACGTCCAGTCGGGCGAGCCCCATGATCCCGGCGGGCACGGTCTTGTCGCAGCCCACGATGGCCACCAGGGCGTCGAAGCCGTGTGCGCGGCCCATGAGCTCGATCGAGTCGGCGATGACCTCGCGGCTGATCAGCGACGCGCGCATGCCGGGGGTGTGCATGGTGAGGTTGTCGGATACGGCGATCGTGTTGAACTCCATCGGCGTGCCGCCCGCCGCGCGCACCCCCTCGGCGACGTGGGCGGCCAGTTCGCGATGGGTGAGGTTGCAGGGCATGGTGCCGGTCCAGGTGGAGGCGATGCCGACCACGGGGCGGCGCATCTCCTCCTCCGACCAGCCCATGGCGTACAGGTGGGAGCGGGCAGGTGCGCGGTCTGGGTCGTCGGCGATGCTCAAGGCGCAGTCCTTCGTCGTGCCGGTCGTTGCCCCACAATGATCCCAGCGCCTATTGCTCGCGCATGTGCCAGGGTGAGCCGTACTCCACCAGCAGGTCCAGGAACGGGCGCGGCTCGAACGCCTCGGGCCCCAGCACGCCCGCGCCCTTCCACACCCCGTTGGCCATCAGTTCCAGGGCGACGACCGGATTCACGGCGGTCTGCCAGACCACGGCCTGGGAGCCGTACTCGCGCATCGACCATTGGTTGTCCACCACGTGGTAGAGGTACACCTCGCGCCGTCGGCCGTCCTTGACGCCCTTCACCCAGGTGCCGGCGCAGGTCTTGCCGTGCATGCGGTCGCCGAGGCCCGCCGGGTCGGGCAGCACGGCGGCGACCACGTCGCGTGGCGCGACCCGGGCGGTGCCGTCGTCGGTCCTGACGGCGACCGGCTCGGTGCTGTCCACGCCGAGCGCGCGCAGGGTCTTGAGCTTGCCGATGAAGTCCTCGCCCAGGCCGTACTTGAATGTCACCCGCTGGGCGGGGATCCACCTCGGGACGAGCACCACCTCCTCGTGCTCGACGTTCACGCACTCCACGGGGCCGATCCCGTCGGGGAAGTCGAAGACCTCGGGCTCGCTGAACGGCTCCGTGGTGTACCAGCCCCGGTCCTTCTCGTAGATGACCGGCGGGTTGAGGCACTCCTCGATGGTGGTCCAGATGTTGAACGAGGGGGCGAACTCGTAGCCGTCCACGGTCAGGTTGGCGCCGTCCCTGATGCCGATCTCCTCGATCTCGTCGAAGAGCTCGTCGGCGGCGTACCTGGCGAAGACGTCCGCCAGTCCGGGCTCCACGCCCATGCCGACCAGCGCCAGCCTGCCCTTCGCCGCCCACTCGCCGTCGCGGGCGAACTGGTCGTCGCCCAGCTTGACCCCCACCTCCTGGTACGGGCGGTCCGGGTGCGGCCTGGACATCGACATCGCCATGTCGAGGTAGTGGGCGTCGGCCGCGAGCGCCGCGTCGAACAGCGGCAGCACGAAACGTGGGTCGGTGGCGTTCAGGAGCACGTCGCACCGGTGCTCTTTCAGCAGCGCGACGACCGCGGCCTGATCGGCGGCGTCAATTCTGACGGGGGTGAACCTGCCCGCCCGCTCGCCCAGCGCGGCGACGGCCGCCTTCGCGCGGCGGAGGTCGTAGTCGGCGACGACCATGTGATCGACGAACGGGCGGCGCGCGGCGATACGAGTGATGGCGGTTCCCACGCCGCCGGCTCCGATGAGAAGGATACGCATGACGATAAATCCCCTTTAAAGGCATTTTGGGGGGTGTGTCATGAATCCAATCTCGGTAGGCTGTTCAACGTCAATGGCGTTGGCATAAGGAGCCGTCATCGTGGCGAAGCGGGTGGTGCCGGAGGCGGCGCGCAGGCGGCGACGTCCCACCAAGCACGGGCAGGTCCTCACCCACCAGCTCATCGTGGAGACCGCCCTGCGCATGCTCCGCGAGCACGGGGCCGCCGGGTTGACCGCCCGCCGCCTCGGCCTCGCCCTGGGCGCCGACGCCAGCAGCATCTACCGCTATTTCCGCGGCATGGACGACCTGGTCCTCGCGATCGCCGACGAGTTGTTCGGCACCGCGATGGCCGACTGGCGGCCCGTAGGCGACTGGCGCGCCGACCTGCGCGAGTTGGGGCTCCGCATCCACCACGCGTACCTGACGCACCCGCAGGCCGCGCTGCTGACCGCCAGCCGGGTCACCGGCCGGCCGAACGAGGTGGCCGGCGACGAGACCATCCTCGGCATCCTGCGCGGGGCCGGGTTCGCCGATCCGGACGCGGTGCGGATCTATCACGCGTTCATCGACCAGAGCCTGGCCTTCGCCATCCTGGACGCGGCGACCCTGGCCCTGCCGAAGGCCGCGCGCGAGGCGGACGAGGAGGTGTGGCGCGCCACGTACGCCCGGCTGCCCGCCCGTAGCCACCCGAACATCGCCGCGACGGCGCCGCTGCTGGTGGCCCAGATGAACGACAGCGCCTACTCGACGGCCCTGGACATGCTCCTGTCCAGCGCGTCCGAGCAGCTCACCCGGAACGCCCGCCCGGCCAGGGCGAAGAGGGCGGCGAGCGCCACCAGCCCGCACACCCCACGCCACCCCAGGTAGGTGTACGCCCGCACGCCCAGCCACGATCCGGTCGTGCCGCCGAGGAACGAGCAGGTCATGTACGCCGTGTTGAGCCTGCTGCGGGCGGCGGCGTCGATGGCGAAGATCCGCGCCTGGTTGGCCACCTGACCCGACTGCACGGCGGTGTCCAGCAGCAGCATGCCCGCCACCAGCCCAGCCACTCCGATCGGCCCGCCCGTGCCGCCGACGAGCAGGACGGCGGCCGCGGCCACGGTCGCTCCGATGCAGACCAGATTGACCAGGTCGGGGCCCGAGCGGTCCACCCACCGCCCGGCCGCCGGGGCGGCCAGCGCGCTGCCCGCTCCCACAAGCGCGATCAGGCCGACGGCCGTGGCCCCGAACCCGTACGACGGGCCGGTGACCAGCAGCGCCAGGCTCGTCCACGCCGCCGTGAACGCGCCGAACAGCGCCGCCTGGTACACCGCCGACCGGCGCAGCGCAGGCTGGGCGCGCAGCAGTCGCAGCGACTCCAGCAGCAACGACGGGTACGCCTGCCGCGTCGCGGGCCGCGTCACCGGGACCACTCTGGCCATGACCGCGGCCAGGGCGAGCACCAGGCCCGCCGCCACCAGGTAGGGGGCCCGCCAGCCCAGCCACTGCCCGAGGGCGCCGCCGAAGGCGCGGGCGAGCAGGATGCCGGCGAGCAGCCCGCCGAGCAGCGTGCCGGTCACCGCGCCGCGCCGCTCGGGAGTCGCCAGCCCGGCGGCCATCGGCAGGATGACCTGCGGCACCACCGTGGTCAGCCCGACGGCGGCGCTCGCCGCGACCAGCACCGCCGGGCTGGGGGCGAGGCCGGCGGTGAGCAGTCCTCCCGCGGTGACCAGCAGCAACGTCACCAGCAGCGGCCGGTGCGGCACCCGGTCGCCCAGCGGCACCAGGAGGAAGATGCCTGCGGCGTAGCCCAGTTGGACGACCGTCGCCACCAGGGCTGCCGCGTCGGGGCGGATGCCCAGGTCCTGCGCGACGAGAAGGGGGAGCGCCTGTGGGAAGTACACGTTGCCGACGGCGATGCCGCAGGCCAGGGCCAGGATCAGTGTGCGGTCTCTCATGGACACCTCGGGGAACCGGTTTAACTGGTTCCTCGGACGGTACCAGTTAAACCGGTTCCCGGATATCGTGGGGGCATGGTGGCATTCAGGCAGGGCTCTGGGCGGCTGTGCCTCGACTTCGTCCGCACCCTCCGCCGGCGCGGCACGGCCGCCGCGGAGGAGGAGTTGCCTGACGCGGGGGCACTGGAGGCCTGGGTGCGGCAGTGCGGCCCCTGCGATCCATGGCCCGTCGCCTCGCCCGAGGCCGATGACGGCTCGCCTGCTTCCCGGGCCGCGGCTGTGGCGGCCGCACAAGAGTTCCGTGAGGCCGTCCACGCGCTGGTGATGGCCGCGCGCCGCCAGGAGCCTCCACCCTCGCGGGCCCGGGAGCGGGTCAACGAGGAGGCCGCCCGCCCGGCCCCGT
This sequence comes from Nonomuraea sp. CA-141351, assembly GCF_050944675.1. Lineage (NCBI taxonomy): Bacteria > Bacillati > Actinomycetota > Actinomycetes > Streptosporangiales > Streptosporangiaceae > Nonomuraea > Nonomuraea sp. CA-141351. Next base: position 10,444,091 of record NZ_CP191982.1, on the reverse strand, counting down.
ACCCGGTGCTGCTGCCCTCGGGGGAGGTGCGCTGGCAGGCCCCCGACCCGGTTGCCGCCACGCTGGCACTGGTCGCCCGGGATGCGCTGGAACTGGTGGGCTCCCCGGCGGTCGCTCGCGTACGTGACTGCGCGGGGCGCGACTGCGGGGCGATGTTCCTGGACAGCTCGCGGCCGGGCAGCCGGCGCTGGTGCTCGATGGACACCTGCGGGAACAGGGCCAAGAAGGACGCCGTGCGATCGAGGAGCGGCGAGCCCAGAGCGGCCGGTTAGGCCGTGTCTTCACGTCGCGATCGAAGCGGGATGGCCGGCCGCTGCGGCGATCGTGCTGCACAGCCGAGCCAGTTTGCCTGGCGTAACCCGCCGCAGTGACGCATCACAGCGATTCCAGGCCGCGCATCGCGATGTCCACGGCCCGCCCGGTTGACGTCAGATACTCCTCCTCCGCCTCGCCGTACGTCTCCAGGCCGGCCAGGCCGGCTGCCTGCACCGCACCCATGAACGCGCCGGTCGCCGCCGCGGCGCTGATGGGGTCCAGTCTGCCGGGGAGGCCTTCAGCAGCGCGTCGGCGATCCGGCGTTGCGAGTCGGACATCACGTGCAGGGCTTTGGCCTGTACGGCGGGCGCGGTCGCGAGCAGCCTCTGGTAGAGGTCCTTCAGCTCCGGGTTCTCGGCCCACGGCCCCTTGATTCGAACACCGGACAGGCCCTTGGCGCGGTGCTCGCCGAGCAGCACGGCGGGGACCATGCGGGAGTCAGCGGTCGCGCTGCGCCTGGGCGATGCGCTTGCCGAGCCCGGCCAGGGACTCATCGGCCATGAGAGCGGGGAGGCGCGGCGCGCCCTCGTCGATCCGGGCGAGCACCTCAGGATGGCCTCCGGAGAACAGGCTCCAGGCCCGCGCCACTTCCGGCGTTGCCGCGATTCCCGCCTCCGACAGGATGGCCTCCCTGGGCAGCCATGACGTCAGGAACTGAGTGGCCCTCGCCGGACTCCACCACAAAGGACGATCGCCAACGAACTCCACCAGCTTCTCGAACGCCTCCTGCGCGCCGGGCAGGTCCGGCAACCCACTCCGCTCCGGCGAAGGGCTGTCACCGGCCGCCGTCCTGGGCAGCTCGCGGAACCGGCTCACCGTGTCGTCGGGCGCCGGCCGTACAAGATCGGGCACCGCGCGCGCCCGCAAAAGCGCGATCGGCCGCACGGCGGGCAATGTGTCGGCGACCATGGCCCCCATGATCCGGTCGCTCAGCTCGAACGCGTCCAGCACGCGCCCCGCGACCACTCCCGGCTCCTCGGCCCGCAGGTCCAGGTCGTCGAGGAACTTGATCTCCTCGACCACCGCGTCAACGGCCAGCCCTCCGCTCACCTGATCGATGCCGACTACGAGGAGATGCGCCTCCTTGCCGTTCTCGTAGCGGAAGGACATGGCCGCGAGGGTCTGCTCGCCGAACGGGTCGGCCTTGCCGTACCAGGCGCCCTCACACGTCACCCGCCCCATCCGCCGCACCCACCCGGGCAGCGTCTCCACCACGCCGCTCCCGGCACGTACGAACACTCCGGCATCCGCGTCCTCATCGGCGGACGGGCTCCCGCCTTCGCCGGCGGCAGTGGTCGTGTTGACGGCGGAGAGGGCAGCGAGGGTCAGACGTGCCTCCGTGCTGCCGTCCTCCACCAGTCGCCCCAGGAAGGACTCCACTTCACCCGGCTCGAGATCGGTGGTGAGCCGCGCAGCCCACAACTCGGTCCGCAGCGGCGACCGCCACCTGAGGAGGTCGCGGGCCTGGGCGATCGCCGTGGTAAACGCTGTCGTGCTCACACTTCGACCGTATCGCCCCTGGCCCGCTTTGGGCGCAAGGCGACGCACCGTCCGGCGCGCAGAAGCCCTCATCCCCGCAACCCCATGCCGCGGCACATGCGGAGGTGTGAGACGCGTGCGGCGCTCCTCTGTGCCGCCACGTCCGTGCGGGGCTTCTTCGCGCCGCACCTCCGCGCCGCACCTCCGCGCCGCACCTCCGCGCCGCACCTCCGCGCCGCACCTCCGTGCGGGTCTCCACCACGCCACCGCCTCGGTGCAGGGGAGGGCAAAGGTGCGCGACCTGGCGGGGTGGCTCTCTCCCGCCAGGCATCCGTGCGGTGGCACGCCGTCACCACCCTGCGGCGGCGGGCAACGGTGCGCGACGGGCGGGGCGGCTCTCCCGCCGGCATCCGCGCGGTGGCACGCCGCCCGGTCAGCCGTTGCCGCGGGCGGATGCCGTCGGGCTAGTTGTCGCCGGTGAGGCCCGCCTTGCGGAGGGCTTCGGCCATGGCGCCCGTGGGGGCCGGGCGATCTTGGCGGCGCTGACCGCCGCGCTGGCCGTCACCGCGGCCGCGCTGGTCGCCGCCGCCCCGCCGGCCGCCATCGCCGCCTCGGCCGGAGTCGCCACCCCGGTTGCCGTCGCCGCCTCGGCGGCCCTCGCCGCGGGCCCCGTCGCCTCGGTTGCGCTGGTCGTCGCCACGCCCCTGGGCGCGGTCGCGCGGGCCGTTGCCCTTTCCGTCGCCCCGTGCGCCATCGCCGCGGCCCGCGCCCCTGCGGGGGCCGTCGCCGGCGGTCTGGGCCGGGGTCTCGTCCTCCAGGCGGAGGGTCAGGGAGATGCGCTTGCGGGGAATGTCGACGTCCAGGACCTTGACCCGGACGATGTCGCCGGGCTTGACCACATCGCGCGGGTCCTTGACGTAATTGCGGGACATGGCCGAGACGTGGACCAGGCCGTCCTGGTGGACGCCGATGTCCACGAACGCGCCGAAGGCCGCGACGTTGGTCACCACACCCTCGAGGATCATGCCCGAGGCCAGGTCGGAGATCTTCTCGACACCCTCCTTGAAGGTGGCCGTCTTGAAGGCAGGCCGTGGGTCGCGGCCGGGCTTCTCCAGCTCCCGCAGGATGTCGGTCACCGTCGGCAGGCCGAACGTCTCGTCCGTGAAGCTGTCGGGCTTCATGGTGCGCAACGCCGCCGTGTTGCCGATCAGGGACTTGAGGTCCGTCTTGGCCGCCGTGAGGATGCGGCGGACCACGGGGTAGGCCTCGGGGTGGACGCTCGACACGTCGAGCGGGTCGTCGCCCCCGCGGATGCGCAGGAATCCCGCGCACTGCTCGAACGCCTTGGGCCCGAGCCGGGGCACGCTCTTGAGCGCGGAGCGCGTCCTGAAGGGGCCGTTGGCGTCGCGGTGGCGGACGATGCTCTCGGCCAGCGTGGAGCCGATGCCCGACACGCGCGTGAGCAGCGGCGCCGACGCGGTGTTGACGTCGACCCCGACGGCGTTGACGCAGTCTTCGACCACCGCGTCGAGCGAGCGGGAGAGCTTGGACTCGGCCAGGTCGTGCTGGTATTGGCCGACGCCGATCGACTTGGGGTCGATCTTGACGAGCTCGGCCAGCGGGTCCTGGAGCCTGCGGGCGATCGACACCGCGCCGCGCAGTGACACGTCGAGCTCCGGCAGCTCCTGCGACGCGTACGGCGAGGCGGAGTAGACCGAGGCCCCGGCCTCCGAAACGACGATCTTGGTGATCGACGGCATGTGCTGGACCAGCTCGGCCGCCAGCTTGTCGGTCTCGCGCGAGGCGGTGCCGTTGCCGATGGCGATCAGCTCGACCCCGTGGCGCTGCGCGAGCGCACCGAGGACGGCCAGCGACTGGTCCCACTGCCGCTTGGGCTCGTGGGGGTAGATGGTCGCCGTCTCGACGACCTTGCCCGTGGCGTCGACCACGGCGACCTTCACGCCCGTACGCAGACCGGGGTCGAGACCCATCGTGGCCCGGCTCCCGGCGGGGGCGGCGAGCAGCAGGTCGCGCAGGTTGGCCGCGAAGACCCGCACCGCCTCGTCCTCGGCCGCCTGCCACAGCCGCATCCGCAGGTCGATGCCGAGGTGCACGAGGATGCGGGTGCGCCAGGCCCAGCGCACGGTCTCGCCCAGCCACTTGTCGGCCGGCCGCCCCTGGTCGGAGATGCCGAACCGGGACGCGATGCGCAGCTCGTAGTCGGGGCTGTCGTCCGGCTCCAGCGTGACGGACAGCACCTCCTCCTTCTCGCCCCTGAACATGGCCAGGATCCGGTGAGAGGGCAGCTTCGTGAACGGCTCGCCGAACTCGAAGTAGTCGGAGAACTTGGCCCCCGCCTCCTCCTTGCCCTCGCGGACCTTCGACACCAGCCGCCCGCGGCTCCAGAGCTGCTCGCGCAGGCCGCCGATCAGGTCGGCGTCTTCGGCGAACCGCTCGATCAGGATCGCCCTGGCCCCTTCGAGCGCCGCGCCCGCGTCGGCCACGCCCTCGGTGACGAAGCCCTCGGCCGTCGCGGAGGGGTCGAGCGTGGGGTCGGCGATCAGCTGGTCGGCCAGCGGTTCCAGGCCCAGCTCGCGGGCGATCTGCGCCTTGGTGCGCCGCTTGGGCTTGTAGGGCAGGTAGATGTCCTCGAGCCTGGCCTTGGTCTCCGCCGCCATGATCTGCTCACGCAGATCGTCGTCGAGCTTGCCCTGAGACTCGATCGACTCAAGGATCGCCGCCCTGCGCTCCTCCAGCTCGCGCAGGTAGCGCAGGCGCTCTTCGAGCGTGCGCAGCTGCGCGTCGTCGAGGGTGCCGGTGACCTCTTTGCGGTATCGCGCGATGAACGGCACGGTGGCGCCGCCGTCGAGCAACTCGACGGCCGCCTGCACCTGGCCGTCGCGTACGCCCAGCTCTGCAGCGATCCGCTGGTGAATAGAGAGCACTTGCCTGCCTTTCGATGGTCCCGCCGGTCAATTGTGCAGGACTACGCCGTCTTTCATGACCAGAGTGCGCGCTGGGTGAACGACCACCGCCTCGGCCGCGCCCCCGCACGGCACGACGACCAGGTCGGCCCGGTCACCCGGAGCCAGCCCGTACGACTCCAGCCCGAGCACGCGGGCCCCGCCGTAGCTGGCGGCCTCCAGCGCCAGCTCGATGTCCTCGTCTCTGCGGAACGTGCTGCGGTAGGCGACGTGCATCGCCCGCTCCAGCATGTCACCGCTGCCGTAGGGGCCCCACAGGTCGCGGATGCCGTCGTGACCGCAGGCGACCGTGACGCCGGCGGCCCGCAGCTTCTTGATCGGCGGCACCGGGAAGCTGTAGACCGCCGCGGTCGCGATGGCGACGCCCGCCTCGGCGAAGCCCTGGATCAGGCGGTCCTGGTGGGCCTCGTCGAGCTGGCCTAGCGCGTAGGCGTGGCTGACCGTCACCCGGTCGGCCAGCCCCAGCGCCCTGGTGCGCTCGGTGATGAGCTCGAGCTCCCACCCGCCCAGCGAGCCGCCGTCGTGGAGATGGAGGTCGAGATGGGTGCCGTAGCGCTCGGCTAATCCGAAGATCAGGTCAAGGTGGCGCACGGGGTCGCGGTCGATGCCCGCCGGATCGAGGCCGCCGACCGCCTCGACGCCGCTCTTCAGCGCCTCTTCGAGCAGCTCGGCCGTGCCGGGGTTGATCAGCACGCCGTGCTGCGGGAACGCCACCTGGCGCACGTCGACGGGGGAGCCCGCGGCCGCCTCGAGCACGGCCTCCACGCCCCGCAGCCCCACTATGGGGTCGATGTCGGTGTGGGTGCGGACATGGGACGTGCCCGCCGCGCTCATGCGCTCCAGCAGCGCGCCTATCCGCTCGACGCTCGGCACGCCCAGCTCCGCACGGCGGCCGAGGTCGTTTCCGATGCGCCCGGCCAGCGTGTCGTCGGCCGAGTGGGGCACCCACGGACCGCCGTAGAGGGTCTTGTCGAGATGGCAGTGCGCCTCGACGAGGCCGGGCAGCACGAGCTGCCCCGCGATGTCGGCGACCAGGGCGCCGGGCGCGTCGATGCCCTGGGCGACGGTGTGGATCCGGCCGTCGCGGACGAGGATGTCGGCAGGGCCCTCGAGCCCCCAGGGGAGCCCGCCGCGGAGCAGGACGTCGGTCATGGCAAGCACCCTAAACGGCCGCACCGACGATTTCCCTGACTCGGCGGCGACAGGTTGCGCTCACGAAGCCGCGGCCGGCTCCGGTCAGGCGCCATTACGGCTCACGAGGCACCGATGGGTGCCGGTCACGAAGGGCGGTCTGCGAAAAGCTCCAGGTGGTGGCAGTACCGGCAGCGATAGGCGTCGATCTCCCACTTGGGCCGGCCCATCAGCTTGGCGCCGCCGAAGATCCCGCGCTCCAGCGCGCCTTCGACCCATCTGGCGAATCCCCGGGAGTTCTCGCCCGAGTCCATGATGAACCCGGGCTCAAGCCCCTCTTCACCGCAATGCGTACAGTGTAAGTTCATGCCCACACAGGGTAGTCAGATCTCGTCGAGGTGGGAGACATTCGCCACATCGGCGGAGTCGGTGCTCGGCCGGCCGTCCAGCCAGGCGTCGAGGATCTCGTCGAGCACCACGTCGGACGTGAGCCGGAGGCTGAGCGCCAGCACGTTCGCGTCGTTCCACTTCCTGGCCCCGTCGGCGGTGTACGCGTCCACGCACAGCGCCGCGCGGACGCCCGGCACCTTGTTCGCCGCGATCGACGCCCCCGTGCCGGTCCAGCAGCAGACCACCGCCTGGTCGGCCCGCCCCTCGCTCACGTCGCGGGCGGCCAGCTCGGAGGCCCACGCCCAGTCGGCGCGCTCCTCGTCGCTGAGCGCGCCGTGGGTCACCACCTCGTGCCCCCGCCTGCGCAGCTCCGACACGACCCGCCCGGCCACGCCGTCTTTGCTGTCGGCGGCCACCGAAATCCGCATGCGCCCTCCCGTTCCTGATCTCAGGTGTACCAAGCGCTGCGAGGGGAGGCAAAGGCATCAGCACATGCCCTGGACTGGCGAAATGAGACGGAATGTGCCAGGTTGTGTCGCCATATGAGCATCGATGAGAGCGACATTCCGGCTCTCGCCCGAGGGTGCGCCGTGCTGGGCACCGGTGGCGGGGGCGACGTGCGCGCCGGATCGCTGGCGGCCGTCGGGGCCATCCGGCAGTACGGCGAGGTCCCGCTGATCGGGCTGGACGAGCTGGGCGACGACGCGTTGATCGTGCCGCTGTCCGGCATCGGGGCCCCGACCGTCAGCCACGAGATGATGCACAGCGCGGACGAGCCCAAGCGCATCGCCGAGGAGATCGAACGCCTCTTCGGCCGCCCCCCGAGCGCGATCATGTCCTCCGAGATCGGGGGCTCGAACGGCGTGGCGCCCGTCGCCTGGGCCGCCCAACTCGGGCTGCCGCTGCTCGACGCCGACGGCATGGGCCGGGCCTTCCCCGAGGTCCAGATGGTCTCCATGTACGTGGCGGGGCTCCCGGCCGACCTGGTGATCATGTCCGACATCGTGGGCAACGTGGTGACCATCCGCCCCATCGACGGCCTCTGGTCGGAGCGGCTCGCCCGGGCCGTGTGCGTGGCGGCCGGCTCGAGCGCGCTGATGGCCGACTACGTGCTCACCACCGCGCGGGCCAGGGGCGCGGTCATCGAGGGTACGGTCACCCGCGCCATCGAGGTCGGCAGGGCCACGGAGGGCGCGGCGGATCCGCTCGGCGCGCTCCAAGAGAGCCTGGGCGCCGTACGGCTGATCACCGGCAAGCTCACGGACGTGGAACGGCGCACCACGGGAGGGTTCGTCAGGGGGACGGCCGCGATCGAGGGCACCGGAGACGATCGGGGCCGCCGTCTCACCCTGGAGCTGCAGAACGAGAACCTGGTCGCCCTCGAGGACGGCCGGGTTCGGGCCATGGTGCCCGACCTCATCACCGTCGTGGACACCGAGACCGCCGGCGCCATCCAGACCGAGGCCCTCAGGTACGGCCAGCGCGTCACGGTGCTCGCCTGGCCGTGCGACCCGCTCTGGCGCACCCCCAAGGGCCTGGAGACGGCCGGGCCGCGGGCCTTCGGGTACGACCTGGACTACGTTCCCGTCGAGGAGCTGACAACCCATGGCTGACCTGCGGATCGGGATCGACGTCGGCGGCACGAACACCGACGCGGTCGTGCTCGGCGCCGACGGCCGCGTGATCGCCAAGGCCAAGCGCCCGACCACTCCGGACGTGACGGAGGGGCTGCGGGCCGCCCTCGACGCGGTCCTCGGCGAGCTGAGCCAAGGGACAGATCCGCTCGGCTCCGGAGCAACCGGGCCGGACGGGCACGCCGGCCCCCACGCCAGGATCAGCCGGGTCATGCTCGGCACCACGCACGCGACCAACGCGATCCTCGAGCGCAGGAACCTCGGGCGCGTCGCCGTGCTCCGGCTCGGCGCGCCCGCCACCACCTCCGTCCCTCCGCTCTCCGGCTGGCCCGGCGACCTGCGCGAGGCCGTCTCGGCGGGGGAGGCGATCGTGCCCGGCGGCCACTACGTCGACGGCCGCGAGATCGGCCGGCCTGGGCTGGACGAGGTCCGCCGCTTCCTGGACGGCGTGGAGGCCGACGCCGTGGCCGTCACCAGCGTGTTCAGCCCGGCCAGCGGCGAGCACGAGCGCCTCGTCGAGGAACTGGTCAAGGCCGAGTACGGCCTGCCGGTCTCGGTGAGCCAGGAGATCGGCTCGCTCGGCCTGCTCGAGCGCGAGAACGCCACCGTGCTCAACGCCGCCCTGTACGGCGTCGCCGCTCACGTGACCGAGGCCCTGGTGACCGCGCTGGCCGAACGAGGCCTGGGCGCGAGACCGTACCTGGCGCAGAACGACGGCACGCTCATGACGCTCGAGCACGCCGCCCGGCTGCCGGTCTCGACGATCGGCTCGGGGCCGGCGAACTCCCTGCGCGGAGCCGCGTACCTGTCGGGGGTGGCCGACGCCATCGTGGTGGATGTGGGCGGTACGTCCACCGACCTCGGCGTGCTCGCCGGTGGCTTCCCGAGGGAGTCGGCGGCGGCGGTGGAGATCGGCGGGGTGCTGACCAACTTCCGCATGCCCGACATCCTGGCCATCGCGCTCGGCGGCGGGACGGTGGTGCGGAACGGCGGCATCGGCCCCGACTCCGTCGGCTACCGGATCGTCAGGGAGGCACTCGTGTTCGGCGGGGCCACGGTGACGATGACCGACGCGGCCGTCGCGGCGGGCCGGAGCCCGCACGAGGCGGCCGGGTGGCGCGAGCGCCTCGAAGCGGCCGCACAGGCGCTGGAAGCCGACATGTCGGAAAGAATGGAAGACACCCTGGAAAGAGCGGTGGCCATCGCCGACGAGATGGTCATCGACGCCGTGGACAGGATGGCCCTCGGCAAAACCGACAGACCCCTGGTCGCGGTGGGTGGCGGGGCGTTCCTGCTGCCTGATGTCATCCCGGGCGCGAGCCGGGTCATCCGGCCGGAGCATGCCGAAGTGGCCAATGCCGTTGGCGCCGCCATCGCACTCGCGAGTGGCAGAGTCGATACGATCTTGCCAGCGGGAGATAGCCGGTCAGAAGCGATCGAAAGGGCCAAGGAGGAGGCGGCGGCGCGGGCCGTGGCGGCGGGGGCCGATCCCTCCGGCGTCGAGATCGTGGACCTCCTCGAGGTGCCATTGAGCTACCTCTCCGAGCCCGCCGTGCGGGTACACGTCAAAGCAGCCGGACCCCTCGCCCGGTGAAAGATCGAAAGGATCCCCCCACCATGCGCTGGCAGAAGCGTCTGCTCGTCGCCGGGGTCTCCGGTGCCTTGGCCTTGACCGCATCCGCGTGCGCGGGCGGCCAGGTGCGCGGCGCCGGAGGGACACCCGCGCCTGCCGCGAGCAGCGGAAATCAGACCGCGGCCGCGCAGGCCAACGACAGCACGTTCGTCTACGTGCCCAACCTGGACGTGGTCACCGACTGGGACCCGGCGACCTCGTACTCCAACGAGATCATGGCCATGCAGAACATCTACGAGGGCCTGACCAGGTACAACTCGCAGTCCCGCAAGGCCGAGCCGCGCCTGGCGACCGAGTGGAGCTCGGCTGACGACGGCAAGGAGTGGACGTTCAAGCTGCGCCAGGGCGTCAAGTTCCACTCCGGCGCCACGCTCGACGCCGAGGCGGCCAAGAAGGCCATCGAGCGGACGATGGAGAAGAAGGGCGGCGCGTCCTACATCTGGGACTCGGTCAAGAAGATCGACGCGGTGGACCCGTCCACGCTGAAGTTCACGCTCAAGTACGCCACACCGCTCGACCTGGTCGCCTCCTCCGCCTACGCGTCCTACATCTACGACGTGAACGCCGTGGACAAGGACGGCAAGTCGGACGCCGGCACGGGCCCGTACACGATCGACTCCTGGCAGAAGGGCAAGGAGACCGAGCTCACGCTGAAGGCGTACGACGCTTACTGGGGTGGCTGGAAGCCGGAGCAGTACAAGAAGGTCGCCTTCAGGGTCACCCCGGAGATCACCACGGCCTGGCAGCTCCTGCAGAAGGGCGAGGTGAACTTCGTCCAGCGCCTGAACCCGCAGCTCTTCGAGCAGGCCGGGACCACCCAGAACGTGCAGACGTCCTCGTCGCCGTCGTTCCAGAACCTGCTGCTGCTGTTCAACACGGCCACGGGTCCGATGAAGGACGTCAAGATCCGGCAGGCGCTCCAGTACGCGCTCGACTACGACGGCCTGACGGCGGCGCTGAAGGGCTCGGGCCAGAAGGCCAGCGGCCTGGTGCCGGAGGGACTGCTCGGCCACGTCAGTGGCATGGAGCCCAAGCAGGACCTCGCCAAGGCGCAGGAGCTGCTCGCCGAGGCCGGGTACGGCCCCGACAACCCCGAGCTCAAGCTCACGCTGACCTACGCCCAGGGCGATGACGACCAGAAGCTGCTGGTCACGCTGCTTAGCTCGGCGCTCAAGGGCATGAACGTGACGCTGCAGGCCAAGCCCATGTCGTGGGCCGCGCAGTGGGACCTGGGCAAGAAGAAGGGGCAGGACATCTTCATCATGTACTGGTATCCGGACTATCCGGACGCCTACTCCTGGTTCCTCAACGTGTTCAAGAGCGCGGACAAGCCGCAGTTCAACCTGTCGTACCTGAAGGACGCCGGCATCGACCAGGAGATCGACTCGCTGCCGCAGCTCACGGCCACCGACCAGCTCAAGGCCGACCAGGCCTACCAGGACCTGCAGAAGAAGATCATCCAGGAGCAGGCGGCGGTGGCGGTGCCGTACGTGCAGAAATACTCCCGCGCGCTCACGGCCGACGTCGAGGGATATGTGGACAATCCCGCCTATCCCAACGTCGTCTTCTTCTACGACCTCAAGCGCGCAAGCTGACTCATGCTGCGTTATCTGACCCGCCGCCTCGGCCAGGCCCTCCTGGTCGTGGCCGGCGTGGTCGTGCTCACGTTCGCCGTCATGCGGCTGGTGCCGGGGGATCCGGCGGTCGCGTTCGCGGGGCCGAAGGCCACGCCCGAGGAGCTCGCCGCTGCGCGCAAGCAGTTCGGGCTCGACGACTCGATCCCCGTGCAGCTCCTGAACTACGTGCGCGACCTGCTCTCGGGAGACTGGGGCGTCAGCCTGCACACCAGGCAACCGGTGCGCGACGACCTCTACCTCGCGTTTCCGGCCTCTCTTGAGCTGGTCGGTACGGCTCTGCTCATCGCGGTCGTCGTGGGCATCCCGGTCGGAGTGCTCGCCGCCCGCTACAAGACGAAATTTCCGGATATAGGGGTGCGGTTCGGCAGCATGCTGGCCGTCTCTGTGCCGGTCTTCTGGCTGGCCCTGGCCCTGCAGACGGTCTTCGCCAGCAACCTCGGCTGGTTCCCGATCGCGGGCGAGTACGACTCCAAACTCGACACCACCAGCCCGCTCAGCCTCTGGACGAACATCACCGTCGTCGACGCCCTCATCACCGGCAACTGGCCCATCTTCACCAGCACGCTCCAGCACCTGGTGCTGCCCGCGCTGGTCGTGGCCGCGTACCCGACGGGGGTGATCGCCCAGATGACCAGGGCGGCGCTCATCGAGGAGTCCGGCCAGGACCACTCCAGACTGGAACGCGCGCTCGGCTTCGGCGAGACGTCCATCCTGACCAGATTCGCCCTGAGACCTGCGCTGAACCCGGTCCTGTCGCTGATCGCCCTGGTCTTCGCCTACGCCATCGTCAACGGGTTCCTCGTCGAGGCCGTGTTCAACTGGCCGGGCCTGGGCCGCTACGCCGCCGACTCGATCCGCTCGCTGGACACCCCGGCCATCGCGGGCGTCACCCTGCTGGTGGCCCTGGTGTACGTGCTGGCCAACCTGGTCGTGGACATCCTCCAGGGCTTCGTCGACCCGCGAACGAGGGCCCGATGACCGAAGCTCCCCTGCGCCGCACCCTGCCCAGGATCCCCGACCGGTTCGCCGCGCTCGGCGCGGTGCTCATCGTGCTGGTCGTCCTGGCCGCGATCTTCGCGCCCTGGCTGGCGCCGTACCCTGTGGACCAGCTGAAGCCGCTGGAGGGCCTGCAGCCGCCGAGCGGCGCGCACTGGTTCGGGACCGACCAGGTGGGCAGAGACGTGCTCACGAGGATCCTGTACGGCGGCCGCACCTCGCTGTTCATCGCGGTCGCGGTGCTGGCCGTGTCGTCGGTGGTCGGCGTCACGCTCGGCGTGGTCGCCGGGTACGCGGGCGGCTGGATCCGAGACGTGATCATGCGAATCACGGACGTGTTCCTGGCCTTCCCCGCGCTGCTGCTCTCCCTGGCCCTGGCCGTGGTGCTCCAGCCCAGCGTGAACACGGTCATCCTGGCCATCGCGGTGACGTGGTGGCCCTGGTACACCCGGCTGGCCGCCTCCGTGGCCGCCTCGATCGCCACCCGCAGCTACGTGGACGCCGCCAGATGCCTCGGGGTGCCGGCGCCGCTGATCGTGCTCAGGCACGTGCTGCCGAACTCGCTCACCCCCGTCCTGGTCCAGCTCTCCCTGGATGCGGGTGGCGTGATCCTGACCTCGGCGGCGCTGTCGTACCTGGGGCTGGGCGCCCAGGAGCCGACGGCGGAGTGGGGCCTGATGGTGCAGCAGGGGCAGACGCTCTTCACCACGAACTGGTGGGTGGTCACGTTCCCCGGGCTCGCCATCCTGGTGACGGCGTTCGCGTTCAACGTGCTGGGGGAAGGGCTGCGCAACGCGCTCGACCACCGGAGCGGAGGAGCTCGGCAGGAGAGAGCGAAGCCAACGAGTGCCGAAGCGGCCGCGACCATGAGCACGAGGGCGGTCAAATGATCGAGGTGCGTGACCTCCAGGTGCGCTACGGCGGGCGCGTCGTGGCCGACGTGCCCGAGCTGGACGTGAGCCAGGGGGAGTGCGTCGCGATCGTGGGGGAGAGCGGCTCGGGCAAGTCGACCACGCTGCTCTCGCTGCTCGGCCTCACCCCAGATGCCGAAATTTCGGGCCATGTACGGGTGTGCGGCGTCGACGTTCTCACGGCCTCGCCACGCCGGCTCCGCGAGATCCGGGGCGCGAGAGTGGCGCTGGTCATGCAGTCGCCCCAGGCCGCCCTCAGCCCCGCCACCCGCCTCGGCGTCCTGATGCGCCGCGCACTCAAGCTCCACGGCGTGGGCAAGGCTCCCGGCTCCGTCCCATCCCCTTCCGCCCGTGCAGTCGCGCGGGGCGGGAAGGGACGCCTGGACGAGATCATGGCGGAGGCCGTGGAGGCGGTCATGCTCGACCGCGAGATCCTGCGCCGCTACCCCCACGAGATCTCCGGCGGCCAGGCGCAGCGCTTCGCCATCGCGCTGGCCATCGCCCTGGGCGCCGAGGTGATCCTGGCCGACGAGCCCACGAGCGCCCTCGACGTGACCGTACAGGCCGAGGTGGTCGGCGTCCTGCGCAGGCTGAGGGAGGAGCGCGGGCTGGCACTGCTGCTCGTCTCCCACGACCTGGCCCTGGTCTCGACGATCGCCGACCGGGTGCTGGTCATGAAGGACGGCGAGGTGGTGGAGTCGGGCCCCGCCGCGAAGGTGCTGGCCGAGCCGTCCCATCCGTACACGCGCGAGCTGCTGGAGGCGCTGCCGTGACCATGCTCAGGGCCGAGCGGGTGACACTCGGGTACGACCGCCGCCCGGTCGTGCACGACGTGACCCTGGACATCACCGAGGGCGGCGTCGGCCTGATAGGGGAGAGCGGCTCGGGCAAGACGACCCTGGCGCGCGCGTTCCTGGGCCTCCTCACCCCTCTGGCCGGAAATATCTGGTACGGCGACCAAACCATGAAAAAGGTGGACATGCGGAAGTTCCGCAAAGACGTCCAGCCCGTCTTCCAGGCCGAGGCCCTCGACCCCAGGATGCGCATCGGCACCTCCGTCGCGGAGGCGCTCCCGAGAAGCGCCAGGTCCCGGGTGAAGGAGCTGCTCGAACAGGTCGGCCTGGACCCCGACGTGGCCGCCCGCAGGCCTCACCAGCTCTCCGGCGGCCAGCGCCAGCGCGTGGTCATCGCCAGGGCCCTGGCCGTGGATCCCCGCCTGCTCATCCTGGACGAGCCCACCAGCGCGCTCGACGTCACCGTCCAGGCCAGGATCCTCGACCTGCTGGCCTCTCTGGACACCGAGCGCCTGCTCATCACCCACAACCTCGCCGTCGTGGACCGGCTCTGCCGCACCTCGCACGTGCTCTTCGCGGGCCGCGTGGTGGAGTCGGGCCCCACGAGCGACCTTCTGGCGAAGCCGGCCCACCCCTACACGCGTGCCCTGCGCGACGCCGTGCCGAAGCTGGGCGGCCCCCCGCCCGAGGCCAAGGGCAGGACGGAGGCGGTGCCCGCGCAGACCGGATGCCCCTTCAGGCTGCGCTGCCCGCTGGCCGCGCCGGAATGCGAGCAGCCGCCCGCACTCAGGGACATAGGAGGCCGTCAGGTCGCCTGCCACCGCGCGGAGGACGTACTCCGCGCTTAAATGAGGCCCCGCAGGTGTGAGCAGAGGTCGTCCGAGAGCTTCCCCATCAATCTGGACAGTTCCGTACGATCCGCCTCCGGCCAGTCGGCGAGCGCGCCCTCGAACCACTCGCTGGTCACCCTGCGGCATCTGCTCGCGACCTCGGCCCCCTCCTCGGTGAGCGCGATGCGCCAGGCCCTGCCGTCGTCGGGGTCGCGTACGCGCTCCACCAGCTTGCGCTGCTCGAGCGAGGCGACGTGCCTGGTCACGTGGGGGCTCTCCACCTGCAGACCCGCGGCGATCGCGCCGATCCTGTGCGGCTCGCCCGCGTCCAGCAGGTGGACGAGGATCTGAACGTCCGGCCGGTCTAGCCGGACGCCGGCGGCCTCGGTCAGCCGCTCGTGCGTCTTGGCGCGGTTGAGCGTGGTTACCAATGTGCGGAACGCCACAACCGTCCTGTTGAGATCTTCGTCCATCCCTATTTGCTTACCTAACTTACGTATGTATCATCATTGCTCGTTACTTACCTAAGTTATCTAAAGGAGCCTCACATGGCGACAGTGGTAGCGTCCGCGGCACGCGAGACGTCCACCAGGAACCCATGGCCCGCGGTGGTCGCGCTGGCCTTCGCCGCCTCCATCGCCGCGCTGCAGAACACCGCGGTGGTCCCGTTGCTTCCCGTGCTGCAGAGGGAGCTGCACGCCTCGCTCCCTGCCGTGTCCTGGACGCTCACACTGAGCCTCCTGGTCGCGGCGGTCGCCACGCCGTTGTTGTCGCGCTTCGGCGACATGTACGGCAGGCGCCCCATGATCCTCGGCGCACTGGCCCTGCTGGTGGTCGGCTCGGTCATGGCCGCGCTGGCGACCTCGTTGCCCTGGTTGATGGTGGCGAGGGTGCTGCAGGGATCCGTGGCGGCGCTGGTGCCGCTCTCCATCGGTGTGGCACGCGACGTGCTGCCCCGGGAGCAGCTCGCGACCGGCATCGGGGTGATCAGCGCGACGATGGGGTTCGGGAGCGGCGGCGGGATGATCCTGGCCGGGCTCTCGTCCGGTGACTTCCACATGGTCTTCTGGATCACGGCCGGCATCTCCCTGGTGGCCGTCGCGATCGTGGCCTTCCTCGTACGCGACGGCGCCCCGGCCGGCAAGGGACGCCCCGACCTGATCGGCGCCGCTCTGCTGGCCGCCTGGCTGGTCGCGCTCCTGCTGGCCATCAGCGAGGGCGGCTCGTGGGGCTGGACCTCGCCGGGCGTGCTCGCGCTGTTCGCCGCCGCGGTGGCACTGGCGGCCGTCTGGGTGCTGGTCGAGCGCAGGGTTGCCGAGCCGCTGGTGGAGATGGCGATGCTGGTGCAGAGAGGCACGATCGGTGCGACGGTGGCCTCGATGCTGCTCGGGTTCTCGTTCTTCACCCTCATGACTGGCATATCCAGCTTCGCCCAGGTGCCCGAGAAGACCGGCTACGGCTTCGGCGCGTCCACCCTGGAGGTCGGTTTCTACCTGCTCCCGAGCACCGTCTTCATGCTGGTGATCTCGCTGTTCGCCGGGCGTTTCATGCGCCGCTTCCAGGCCTCGTCGATGGTGGCGGCGGGATCGGCGGTCACCGGGCTGGCCGCGCTCTGGCTGGTGGTCGAGCACAGCAGCCCCGCGCACCTGTACGTGGCGGCCTCGCTGATGGGCATCGGGCTGGGCATCGGCTACGCGGCGCTGGGCACCATGGCCGTCGAGCATGTCGACCCGGCCAAGACGGCCCTCGCGGCCGGTGTGAACGCGCTCGTCCGCATCGTCGGCGGCAGCACGGCGGGCGCCGCCATCGCCGCCATCCTGGCCGCCCAGCCGGGCGTGGGCGGCTACCAGCGGGTCTTCGGGGCCGCCGCCCTGGCAAGCGTCGTGGCCACGGTCTTCGCGGCCGTGTACGGGCGCCTCAACCGCAGGGCGGTCACAGCGCCTTCAACCCGCTGATCACCTCGAGCAGCACCTTCGCGTCGGGGGCGGGTGGCGGGAGCTCGACCTGCACGAGCTGTTGCGCGTGCAGGTCGCCGACCAGCACCCTGACCACGCCGATGGGCAGGTTCAGCTCGGCCGCGACGTCCACGAGCCTGGTCGGCTTGGTGCACTTCTGCAGGATGATCAGATGTTCGGGGCCAAGCCCCACCGGCGGCGTCAGGCCGCCGGCGGTGATGATCACCGCGATGAGGTCGATGGCCTCGCTCGCGGGGACCGTACGGCCCCTGGTCAGCAGGTAGGCCGGGACGATAGGACCGGCGTCCTCGTCCAGCCAGCGTTCGTCATTCACTGCGCACCACCCGCATGGGTCGAGCGGGCTCTGTCACGTGGGTCTCCGGTTCTGGCTCGGCCACGTGTTCTTCCGGGATCAACACGATCGCGGTGGTCCCTCCATATGGTGAACCGCGTAACGTCACGCGGATGTCATGCCTGGCGGCCAGGCGGGAGACGACGAAAAGGCCGAGCCGGTCGCTGTCGGCCAGGTCGAACTCCGGTGGGCTGGCCAGCCGCTCGTTGAAGTCGGCCAGCACCTCTGCGCTCATCCCGAGCCCACGGTCCTCGACCTCGAAGACGAAGCCGCGGGCCGCCACCTCGCCGCGCACGATGACCGAAGTGTGCACGGGCGAGTAGACGGTGGCGTTCTCGATGAGCTCGGCGATCAGGTGGATCACGTCGCCCACCACAGGTCCGGCCAGGCGCTGGCCGGACATGGGCTCGACGGTGACCCGCTGGTAGTCCTCCACCTCGGCCGCCGCGCCGCGGGCCACGTCGAGCATCGGCACCGGCCTGCTCCAGCCGCGGCCGGGGGTGGCGCCCGAGAGGATGATCAGGCCCTCGGCGTGGCGGCGCATGCGGGTCGTCAGGTGGTCGAGCTTGAACAGGTCGTCCAGCGCGTCGGGGTCGGTCGCCCGGTGCTGCATGTCCTGCAGCTGGATGCGCTGGCGGTGCAGCAGCGTCTGGCTGCGCCTGGCCAGGTTGCGGAACACGTGCCCGACGCCCTCGCTGAGCTGTGCCTGGCCGACCGCGGCCTCGACGGCGGTCTGCTGGACGGTGGAGAACGCCTGCCCCACGTCGTCGATCTCGACCGTGGTGCTCGCCACGGACAGCTCCGGCACCTCGACCGTCTCGCCCTTGCGCAGCTTGGCCACCACGCGGGGGAGGCTCTCCTGGGCCACCTCCAGCGCGGCCATCCGCAGTGCGCCCAGCTCCTTCGACAGCCGGTTGCCCATGCGCAGCGAGAACCCGATCGACAGGATCACCAACCCCAGCGCCGTACCGGCCAGCAGGAGAGCCCTGGACAGCACCTGGTCGGCGATCGGGTCGGCCCGCCCGTTCAGCACCGTGCTGGCCTGCATCTGCGCGTCCTGGAACGACTTCGCCAGCCCGTCCGTGGTGCTGAGCCAGCCCCGCGGCGCCTGCCCGGCGATGATCTGGTCCTCCATCATCCGCATCCGCTGGTAGGTGGGGGAGGTGATCAGTGCCACCTGGGTGTCGCGCAGGCTCGGGTCGAGCTCGCCGAGCGCCTGGTCGACCAGGAAGCGCCGGTTGCCGGCCAGCTGGGTGAACAGCCTGCGCTCCGCGGCCGTGGTCGGCCCGAACGCGACGGCCTGCTCCCTGGTGAGCAACTCCTTGGCGTACCCCATGTCGATGACCACGCGCGACTGCTCGTAGATCGGGATGTCGTCGATCATCGCGACCCGCTTGTGCAGCCCGAACAGGGTGTCGATGATCCCGCTGTACGCCTCCACGGTGTGCAGACGGTCAGACAGGCTCGTGTCGATCTCTCCTCTGATCGCGTCGAGCCTGTCGAGCTGCGTGTTCACCGCGTCCACCTGTGTGCGGATCTCTTCCGATCGGTCCTTGGATTTGCTGGAGAGCTGCTTGAACTCGTCTCTGGCGGCGTCGGTACTAGTACGCTGCGCGATCACGGCCGACTTGTTCTCCGACTTGCGCAGGAGCTTGGCCGAGACGAGACGTTCACGCTGAATCTCGCTGATCAGTTTGTACGCGGGAAGGCGGAGGTTCGTCCAGAGTGTCTTATATTGACGCAGCTCCAAGCTCTCAGTGGCGGTGACGGCGGTGATGACCCCCCACAACACCACCATGGAGGTCAGGGGCACCAGTAGTAGTCCGATGATCTTCATACGGATCGTTCGGCTACGACCCATGGCACCTCACTCCGGTCGGTCCCCTGCTGGCAACCCCGGACGGGACAAGCCCCGAGGATAGCAATTCGATCACCAGAATGCCCAATTTTTCGGGACTTTTGGACACCTGGGCACCGATCCTATCGATCTTGGAGTAGGTTTCCCGAGTACATCGCTAGCAAAGGGAGATGCGTTGCGCCGTCGTCTCGCAGCGGCCGCCGCGCTGATGCTCCTCGCGGCCTGCTCGACGCCCGCCGAGCCGCCGCAGGCCCCTGCGGGGGTGTCCTCGTTCGTCTACGTCAAGAATCTGGACATCGTCACCGAATGGGACCCGAGCAAGTCCTACTCCAGCGAGATCGTCGCCTTTCAGAACGTCTATGAGACGCTCACCTTCTGGAACCCCGTCACCAAGAAGTCCAGCCCCCGGCTGGCCACGTCGTGGCGCTCCTCACCCGACGGCCGGACGTGGACCTTCAACCTCCGCGCCGGGGTGACCTTCCACACCGGCAGGCGGCTGGACGCCGCGGCGGTCAAGGCCTCGATCGAGCGCACCATGAAGTCCAAGACGGGCGCCTCCTACATCTGGGACGCCGTCTCTTCCATCAGGGTCGACGACCCGGCCACGGTGACGTTCGCGCTGAAGTACCCCGTCCCTCTGGACCTGGTTGCCTCATCCACGTACGCGGCCTATATATACGACACGCAGGCGGCGCCCGACCTCGGGAAGTTCTTCGCGGCCGGCAGGGACGCCGGCTCGGGGCCGTACACGGTGACGAAGTGGCAGAAGGGCAAGGAGGACGAGCTCACGCTCAGCGCGTACGACAAGTACTGGAGAGGATGGGACGGGCCGCACTACAACACGGTCAAGTTCCGCGTCGTGCCCGATCCCGACCGGGCGTGGCGGCTGCTGCAGCGCGGTGAGGTGAGCTTCGTGCCGCGGCTCAACCCGCGCCTGTTCGCCGTGGCCTCGTCCGAGCCGGGCGTGCGCACGTCGCAGCGGTCGTCGTTCCAGACGGCGATGCTCCTGTTCAACACCGCGAGCGGACCGATGCGCGACGTGCGCGTACGCCGCGCGGTCCAGAAGGCCGTCGACTACCGGGGCCTGATCAGGGACCTGAAGGGCGCCGTCACCCCGGCCAGCGGCATCGTCCCCGAGGGGCTGATGGGTCATGTGCCCGGCCGCGTGCCCCGGCAGGACCTGGCGGGCGCGGCCCGGCTGCTGACCAGGGCGGGGTACGGCCCGGGCGGCCGGCCGCTGCGGCTGACGATGACGTACGGGGAGGGCGACACGGACTGGCACCTGCTCGCCACCAAGCTCGCGTACGCCCTCAAACCGCTCAACGTCACGATCGACGCCCGGCCGATGCCGTGGAACGCCCAGTGGGAGCTGGGCAAGAAGCGCGGCCAGGACATTTTCGTCATGTACTGGTGGCCCGACTACGCCGACGGCTACTCGTGGTTCGGGAACGTCTTCCACAGCGAGAACCCGCCGGCCTTCAACCTGACCTACCTGCGCGACCACAGCCTGGACGCGCTGCTCGACACCGTGCCCGAGCTGACCGTGACCGACAAGGCGGCGGCGCAGCGGGCGTACGAGCAGGCCACGAAACGGGTGCTCGACCAGCGGGTGGCCGCCGCGATGCCGTGGGTGGTCAACTACCAGCGGGCCTACCAGGGGGCCGTGCAGGGCTACGACGACAACCCGGCCTACCCTGACGTGGTCTTCGTCTACGACCTGCTGCCCTCGGGCTGATCCACCTGATCCACGCGCTCCCTCAGGCGCGCCCGGATCTCCTCGGGGGTGTAGGCGCGGCGGCGGCGCTCGGCGCGCGCGATCACCACTCCCGTGGCGGCCACCCCCATGAGTCCCGCCAGACCGAGCATCTTCCACCAGCGCATGTTGCCTAGGCTAACCCCGTCCGCCGCACTTCCGCGGCTCCCTTTGGCAGGATGGTCGAGAGGCGCGGGAACGGGCGGTTCTGCAGCGAAGGGATAGCGGTGTGCTGACTCTCGACGAGGCCGTCAAGGTGACGAGGACCGGCGATCTGTGGATCTTCCGCGGACGCTCGGTGCCCGACCGCGCCATCCAGACGATGACCAACAGCCCGGTCAACCACGTCGGCATGGCCATCGTGATCGAGGACCTCCCGCCGATGATGTGGCACGCCGAGCTGGGCAAGTCGCTGCTGGACCTGTGGGCGGGCACCCACCATCGCGGGGTGCAGCTGCACGACCTGCGCGACGCGGTCACCACGTGGGCCGACCGCTACGGCCAGCGGGCCTGGCTGCGCCAGCTCGAGCCGGAGGCGACGCAGGAGATGGAGGACGCGGCCCTGCGCACGGTGGCCCGGCTCGACGGCACCCCGTTCCCCTCCACCGCCCGCCTGGCCGGCCGCTGGGCCAAGGGCCGCATCCCGCGGCTGCGCCGCCGCCTCAAGGAGGAGACGCTGGAGAGCGCGTACTGCGCCGAGGTGGTGGCCGTCACGTACGAGACGATGGGCCTGCTGCCCAGCGGCCGGCGGCCCAACTGGTACGACCCGGGCAAGTTCTGGAGCGGCGACGACCTCGAGCTGCTCATGGGGCACAGGCTCGGCAACGAGATCACCGTGGGCGTGGCGCGCAGCCGGCCCTGATTCAGGGCGCCTGCCCCGCGACGACGGCCAGCAGCGCGTCGGCGTGGCATTCCTGGTCGGGGTCGCACCAGCAGGCGAGGTCCTTGCCGCGGAGCTCGCCGCGGGCCCGCTCGACCAGCTCGGGGTGGTCTTGCAGGTAGGCCCGATACAGCGGGATCACCTGAGAGCGCACGTGGACCTGCCCGCCGCAGACCCGGCAGCCCTTGGGAGACAGGCTGTGCGGGTTGGCGAACGGGCTGCGCTTGTGACCGGGGAACTCGCGTCCCACGTATACAGCGCCCTCGGGCACGCGACCGTGGAACCGATCACCTTTGACCTTGACACGGCGTGGCATATGGCACCCTCCCCGTGACCATTATGCTCGGGGCAGGATGGATCTCCGCGTGCTGGGCCCGGATGAAGAGGTTGATCTCGGGCGTTCTGGCTGCCTTCCGTCGGCCCAGGATGCGGCGTAACGGCGCCCAGCCCCGCACACCACACGACCGTCTCCCTGGACAGGGCCCGGCCACGTGCGGTGGGTGGGCCGGCCGTGCTCCGCCGTAAAAGATGAAGGACGGGAGAGCCGCGCCTAAAAACTGAAAAAGGGGCAGGGTGGGGGTATGCGGCTTGGGACGTGGAACGTCAACTCCGTCAAGGCACGCCTGCCCCGCCTCCTCGAGTGGCTGGCCGAGGCGAAGCCCGACATCGTCTGCCTTCAGGAGACCAAGTGCCCGGCGGAGGCGTTCCCGATGGCGGAGGTGGGCGAGCTGGGCTACGCCGCCGCGGCCCACGGCGACGGGCGGTGGAACGGCGTCGCCCTGCTGTCCAAGGTCGGCCTCGACGACGTGACGCTCAGTTTCCCGGGCGAGCCGGGGTTCGGGGAGCTCGATGGGGTGGGCGCGGCCACGCCCGAGGCCCGGGCGATCGGCGCGACCTGCGCCGGTATGCGCGTGTGGTCCCTGTACGCGCCGAACGGCCGCACCGTGGACTCCCCGCACTACGCGTACAAGCTCGACTGGTTCGCCGCCCTGCGGGACGCGCTGGCGGCCGAGATGACCATGCCGCTGGTGGCGTGCGGCGACTACAACGTGGCGCCCACGGACGCCGACGTGTGGGACCCCGCGCTCTTCGCCGGCTCCACCCACGTCACCCCGGCCGAGCGCCGGGCCCTCGCCGAGCTGCGTGCCCTGGGCCTGCATGACGTGGTGCCGACGCCGATGAAGGGCCCGCACCCGTTCACGTACTGGGATTACCGGGCCGGGATGTTCCACCAGAACATGGGGATGCGCATCGACCTGGTCTACGCGAGCGCGGACGTCGCCGGGCGGGTGCGGTCGGCGTACGTCGACCGGGAGGCCCGCAAAGGGAAAGGCCCGTCCGATCACGCGCCGATCGTGGTTGATCTCGGACCATAATTCCAATTACAAACCGCTGTCGGCCGAGTATCCTGAGTGCTCTAAAAGTTTCGGGGGCGTGAGTTACTTCAAGGCCACAGGGGGATCTCCGTGGAACCTGCAGACGGTCGCATCATCTTATTCATCATCATCGCGTTCGCCGTGTTCGCCCTCGGCCGCCGGTTCCAGAACATGATCATTATGCGTCAGGTCTGGAAGCAGAGCGCCAAGCAGGTCGTCGCCAGGAAGGAGGTTGCGAACCACGCCGCCAAGTCGATGATCGGGATCACTTTGGTCGCGATATTCGTCGTCTGGCTGGTGCTCAATCTCAACCGCGTCATGTGAAAAGCCTTCAATAGCTGATTACTGCGCAATTGCGCTGCGGTCCGCAATCTTACCGACGACCTATTTGTGGCGATTTCGTAGGGCCCAGGCTGTCAGCACGGCCGCCCCGGCGGCGGCCAGGCTGACCGCGCGTGTCAGGCGTACGGCCCGGCGGATGTCCTTGACGCCAGGCTCGGGCCCGTCACCCATGGTGGGGCGGTGCTCGGTCCTGCCCTGGTAGACGTTCGTGCCGCCAAGGGTGACGCCGAGCGCGCCGGCGAAGGCCGCCTCGCACCTGCCCGCGTTCGGGCTGGGGTGCCGATGGCCGTCCCTCCTGAGCACGGCCAGGGCTCGGCCCGGGCTCGGGCCGGTCAGGATGGTGAGCAGGCCCGTCACCCTGGCCGGTACGTAGTTCGCGACGTCGTCCAGCCTCGCCGCCGCCCAGCCGAACCGCTCGTATCGGGGCGAACGGTGGCCGATCATGGCGTCGAGCGTGTTGATCGCCCGATATGCCAGCAGCCCCGGCACGCCCGCCACCGCGCCCCAGAAGAGCGGGGCCACGACGGCGTCGGAGGTGTTCTCGGCCAGCGACTCGACCGTGGCCCTGGCCAGTTCCTTGGCCTCGAGGTGCGAGGGGTCGCGGCCGCACAGGTGGGGGAGCCTGGCCCTGGCCCGCTCCAGATCGTCGCGTTCGAGGGCGTCGGCCAGGTACTCGCCCTCACGGGCGAGCGTGGTGCCGCCGAGCACGGCCCAGGTGGCGGCGGCTGTTACGGCCGTACGTGCGTGGGGGACCCGTTGCGCGAGAACCCCGAGCGCGGCCGCACCCCCCACGCATACAGCGACATGTACGACTCCGTGCGCCTTCTTATCCGCGTACAGGGATTTTTCAATCGTCGCGGCGGTACGACCGAAGACGGCGACCGGGTGGGCGGGGCTCTGCGGGTCGGCGAACAGTTGGTCGAGGGCCACCCCGAGGGCGAGCCCCAGCGGGTCACACCAGATGCGCATGGAGCTCGTCTTCGTTCTTGTCCAGCCAGGCGGCCGCGCGGCGGATGCGCTCGCCCGCGCCGCCCGCCCACATCTTCGCCCAGTTGCCACTCGACGAGGCGCGGGTGCGCATGACGGTGTAGGAGCGGTGGAAGCGCAGCCTGGCCAGGTCGAGGAGGCGGCGGCGGTCGCGGGGCGGCACGCCGTACGCGTCGCAGAACAGCCGCAGGCGGGCGCCCACGTCGAGGTCGCGGAGGAGCGGGTGCCGGTCGACGGGGTCGGCGATGGGTGCCCAGTGGCGGAGCGTGGTGACGATGTCGAAGAGCCTGGTCGTCGGGCGGGCCAGGTCGAAGTCGATCAGCGCGCGGGGCTGGTGCCCGCTGCCAAATATCACGTTATCTGGCGTTAAATCACAGTGTCCGATGACTTCTGGCGCTTTGTCATCATTTGACCCGTACGCCCACCCCTCGGCCGTCAGCGGGAACCCAACGGTCGCATCGTGATATCCCCGCACCAGCACCGCGAGCCCAGCCAGCGCCTCATCGGTCACGCTCTCGAGCCGCAGCCCCGTCGTACCCGGCACATAGGTGAGGATCTCGCGCCCGAGCCGGTCCATCCCCACCACCCGCGGCGCTCCTTCGAACCCCGCGGCCTCGAGGTGCCGGAGCAGGGCGTGCACGGCGGGTGTCGACGTACTGGCCGGTCTCCGTACGGTGTCTCCGACCCGCACCACCCCGTCAGTCACGTCCCCGCCCTGCAGGGGAATCTCATGCAGGAGCGTCGCGACCATGCCACGAGAGCTTAGACCCTTTTGCCCCGCCCCCGCCCGACCTTTTCACGGCTCGGCACCCCTCTAACGTGGACTCCCCTGACTGGGCATGCACGACGCCCACGAGACCGACCACGCCATCCACCACCACGCCCGCTCCGGACTCGCGGCCTCACTGCCGGCGCGGCTCTGATCGTCCACGGCCTCCTGGACGCCGCCGCGTACCAGACGGACACCTCCTTGGCGGTGGCCGTGGCGATAGGAGTGATCGCTCACGACTTCACGGACGGCTTCAACACGTACACGGTCACGTCCCTGTACGGCAACGCCCGCCACCGCCCCCTCAGCCCCCTGCTCCTGGATGCCTGGCCCCCGTGGCAGACCCTGACGACCCTCGTCACCATCCCAGACGGCTTCCTGGGCGCCTACCTGGGCCTTTTCTCCGGTTCCTCCTCTACCTGGCGACCTCCGGTATCCTTCCTGAGGCCCACATACCCAGACGCGCCACCGGCTGGACCCTCGCGGCGACGGTCCTGGGGACGCTGGTCGTGTGGGGTGTGATCGGCCTGACAGACTGACACGTGGAAAACGTGTGCGTGACAAGTCGCCGGATCATGCACAATAAGGCGGGAGCGCCCTTAGCTCAGCTGGATAGAGCACCGGACTTCTAATCCGACGGTCGCAGGTTCGAATCCTGCAGGGCGCGCTTCTCCACCTGGGCAAACTCAGGCCACGCCCGTGCGCTGGGGCAGCATGGGGCAAATGTGGGGCAAAGCTGAGTCAGCCGCCCAGCGGCCGCCCCAGCGCGGACGCGGCGTTCAGCACCAGCCTGGCCGTTTCCCCGGCGGCTTGGTGGGCCACCTCCGGTAGCACCGAGACGTAGGTGTCGGCGGTGAGCACAATGCTGGCGTGCCCGAGCATGGCCTGCACCACCTTCAGATCGGTGCGCGCGGCCAGCGCGAGTGTGGCGGCGCCGTGTCGCAGGTCGTGCAGCCGGATGGGCGGTTGTCCGGAGGTCGTCACCAGTCGGCGGAACCGGCCGGTGAGGTAGTCCGGCCGCAGAGCCGCACCCGTCGCGGTGGTGAACACGTACCCGGAGTCCTGCCAGCGTGTGCCCGCCGTCGCGCTCAGCTCCTTTTGGCGCTCGCGGTGCCGTCTCAGCACCCGCACGGTCTCCGCGTCCAGGGCCACCACCCGGCAGCTGGCGGTGCTATTTGGCGGGCCGACCACGACGTGACCATCGGCGTGCACCCGCTGCTGCGCCATTGTCAGCTCCGCGGCCTGCAGGTCGACGTCCGTCCAGCGTAGCCCGGCCAGCTCACCGCGGCGCAGGCCGCGTAGCGCGGCCAGCCACCAGGCGGCGTACAGGCGGTCCTGCGCGACGCCGGTCAGGAAGGCCGCGAGCTGTTGTTCGGTCCAGACCGCCACCGCCGGACGTTCTGCTGTTTGCTGCCACCGGGCGGTCCGTCCGGCGGTCCAGACGACCGGATGTGGTCGTCGGGGATGGGGGAGTTCGGCTCCGTTGGCCGGGTTGATGGGGATCAGCCGGGCGCGAACCGCCGCGTTCAGCGCGGTCCGCAAGGTGGCGTGGATCCGCACCACGGTGGCGGGTGACAGCTGGCGGCCGGTCGGCAAGGGACGGGACGCCAGCGTCGCGAGCAGTCCGTTGACATCGCGAGAGGTGAGTTGGTGGAGCAGTATCCGTCCCAGCTGCGGGATGAGGTAGAGGCGGATATGGGTGGCATAGCCCTGCCGGGTCGACGGACGCAGGGCGTCCTTGGTGGCCAGCCAGCGTGCCAGCCACTGTCCAAGGGTGCATGCGGTCCCTGCGCCGTCATGGTCGGCAGCGGCCAGGGCTTGGCCTGCCGCTTGCGCTTCTTCGGGGTCGGCGTAACCGCCCTTGCGGACGCGCTGCCGCTGCCCGTCCAGGCCGCGCACCTGCACCGCGAAATACCAGCTGCCATGGTCGTCATCTATTGGCAGACGCGGACACGTCATCCCTCGCTGGCGTCCTGTTTCCGCATCGACGCAGCCGCATCGCCTGCTGACCTGCACACGAGTCTTCGGCATCTGTCCCACCTCAACCTCTCACGGTGGGCGACGACAGACGCGCCAGCCAGGGCCCGCACTCGATAGGGGATGACCTCAGGGCAAGTGCCCAGGGTGCGGGGAACTCAGGTTGAGCCGGGCGCTGGCCCTCACCCCTGGTCGTCCCGAGCCGTCAGATGGAATTCTGACCTCCGCTCTAGCGATAAGACTGGCGATCACGTGCCGCCTCCGCCACCATGGGAGGCCGCTCTCAACGCGTCATCTTCCCAGTCCGAGCAGAAGGAAGATTGCGATGCAGCCACCGATTCCTACTCCTGATCAGATCGGCACTGTCGACCTGGCGTCCTAAGCCGTCTTTCCCGGCCCATCAGACCTGGATTAGGACGAATACGGCGTCTGGGCCGTCACAGCCGGCGACGAGGAGCAGTACGCCCTGTACTTCGAAGTCGCTGACGCCGCCCACCTCTCCCGGCAGGTCGCCGAGTTCATCGTCGAGGCGGTGCGAGCACACGCCTCCCGGTTGCGGGACCGCCGCCCTCGCGATCTGCTCGTCACCCCAGGAGAAGCCCGTACCATAGGTCGGCCAATCCGAGGAGCCAACCAGCTTCTTGTAGAGCTCGAAGAAGCCCATGTTGCCGCGACTTGTAGTAGTACAGAAATCATTGCCGTCCGACCGTGTAACGCAGGTTCGGGGGCGACCACTTGTCGTCTGCCGGGGGAGTGCCCGGATGGTCGACTCCGTAATCCCCGTAGCTGACGTCGTCTCATAGCCGGCTGATGCTCCGCCTGAGGCTTGATGGAGTTCACGAGCCCAGGTATACGGAGAAGATGGCCAACGTTGAGTCACCCGTCCGAGGGCTCGGCGGCGCATTACCCATGCCGGCGTGGGAGGGGCTGATCAGGGCTGGCGCGGCTCGGTCCTACGCCGTCGGAGACGTCCTGGTACGGCAGGGTGAGACGGGCGCGTTCGTACTGTGCCTCACCGCAGGCAAGATCAAGGTCACCCGCAGCGAGCCGGATGGATCCGAGGTGCTTCTGGCCGTACGCGGGCCCGGGGAGGTGGTCGGCGTGATCGCAGCCATCGACGGCGGCAGGCGCTCGGCCACGGTGACAGCCCTGCAACCTTGCGTCGCCTACGCACTTCCCGCCGCCCGATTTCGCGCGATCCTGGAGGGCCACCGGCTCACCGACCAGCTCGTCCGCCACGTCGTCGAACGCCTCAGGGAAGGCGAGGACCTCCGCAGCGAGCTGGCGCAGCTCTCCGCCCAGCGCCGCGTCGCGGCGATGCTGCTCCGCTTCGCGGCTTGCGACACTTCATCGAGACAGGTGATCGAGATCAGCCAGAGCGAGTTGGCAGGCGCTGCTGGGATGTCCCGCGCGGCGGTCGCGGCCGAGCTGTCGGCGCTGCGCAGGGCGGGACTGGTCGTCACTGGCCGCCGTCGCCTCGAACTCCTGGACCTCGCCGGCCTCCGGCGGATCCTTCTGGAGGGTTGACGGAAATCTGCGCTCTGTGTCCAGGTCTGGACAGTTCGCTCGCCCGACCTCCACGACCATGAGCAGCAGGAGCAGCACGTGGGGAGAGCGAGGAGAGAGACATGCAAGGAGCCATCCCGACCCAGCTGTTGCCGCCCTACCGGGCGCTGCTGGCTGTGGACATCGTCAAGTTCAGCGCCGCCAAGGGGGTGTTCTTGGGAGACCTGCACGAGCTGGTGCCTGAGGTCCTGGAACGTGCCATGAACCTGTCCGGTCTGCAGGAGGTATGGGACGCGCGCCGCTTCCCCGACAGCGCGGGAGACGACTACATCTTCGGCACCGACCCGGCGTGGTTGCCGCTGCTCGTAAGCCCGCTGTTGGCGAACCTGCAGACCGTGCTCGAAGAGGTGGATCACCGACTGGCCGCGCGCGACCGCGACCTCCGTCTGCGCCTGCGGGCCGCGCTCCACGTCGGCCCGGTCCCGGACTCCGGCGACCTGGTACGCGACCGCATCAGCGAGCCGACCGTCACCACGTTCCGGCTCCTGAACTCAACCCCGATCAACGACGTGCTGAAGCGCTCTCATCCGGACGTCACCCAGACCGCGGCCGTGCTTTCCCAGCGGGTGTTCGACGACATCATCCGGCCCGGGTACACGACGTTGCATCCCAGCGAGCTCACCTCCGCGACGGCCGAGGTGCCCGGCAAAGACTTCGCCGAGCCCGCTTGGCTGTACGTTCCGCGCCCCTCCTGGCAAGCCCGGACCCAGGACCGGCCCGCCGTTCCCGCCGCGGAGGCGGAGAAGGCCGGTGGCTCGCCGCTGGCGGTCTTCCAAGCCCCCGTCGGCCAGAGCAACACCGCGCATTACATGCAGGTGAGCCAGACGCTTCCCACCGACTTCTTCGGCCGCGAGTCCAAGGGAGACCGCAGTGAGTGAGACAACGGCAGCAGCAGTGTTTCAGGCTCCCGTCACGACCGCGTACGTCGCGGATCGCATCTACACGAGCAGCTCGATGATCCGGTCCATCGCGCTCGACCAGGAAGAGATCAAACGGCAGCGGGCGATGTTCGTGCCGACAGCCGGCATGGAGGCTCTCACCGAGCGTCTCAAGACGTATGGAGTCGTCGCGCTGGTGGGACCCAAGGGGAGCGGCAGGCGGATCACCGCGATCAACCTGCTGGCCGGGCTCGGCCTCCAGCCGCGCGAAGTCCCTCTCGACGAGGACGACGCGGGGGAACTCCTCGGACCGCCGGATATGGGCTACATCGTCCATGCCGACGACCTGGCCGGCAGTTCCAAGCCGCTGCAGGCGTGCATCGGATCGGCGCGCGAGCGAAGGCTGCCGATCGTCATCCGGGTGACCGCCGACGTCTGGCGGCGCGTCGCCCTCGACGGGGTTCCTGAGCTCCCCATCGTCTCCGCCCCTGCCATCGACATCTTCGGCAAGCATCTAACGGTCTCCCTGGGTGAAACCGAAGCCGGCGGCTGGAGCGCCCACCCGAAAATCAAGGAGTGCCTGTCGCCAGCCGGTCCTCGTGACGCCGTACGACTCGCCAGGCTGGCCGCGGAGGCCATGTCCAAGGCAGGCCACTTCAGCGAGCACCTGGTGGACGAGGTGCTCGGCGCCTACACCAACTGGGAAGCCGAACTGGAGCACATCTTCTCCACCGTGCCAGGCGAAAAGGAGGACGAGGAAGGCAGGACGCGAGCACTCCGGCTGGCCGCCGCGGTGCTGGAGGGAAGCACGTCGTCGTCGGTCTTCACCGCGGCCAGGATGCTCTCTGAAATCCTCGAGCTCCGCCCGGAGGCCGGACACGGACTGGTTGGGCCCAGCACGAAAAAACGCCTGGAATCCATCTCCGCCGGCTACGACCATGGCCGTGTCGTGTTCTCACGAACGGCGTTCGGCGCCTCGACCCTCGATTTCGTCTGGAGCCACTGGCCGCAGCTGCACAAGGATCTTCAGGACTGGTTCGGCAAGCTCGCGCAGCAGCTGCCGGACGACGGAGCGCTGATCGCTGAGCAGGTGGCGGACCTCGCCATCCGTCAGCGTCATTTCGCCATGCTGAACACGCTGGCGACCGGATACCTGGACGGGACGGCGACCTTTGGCCTCGGGGTCGCCCTTCTCACACGGGCGGCGTTGAGCGACGAACTCGGCCGCGCCGCTCGCCGTACGCTCTATCAGTGGTCCCGGCAGTCCCCGCCACGGCGTCCCGCCGCAGTAGTAGCCACCTGCACCGGCCCGCTGGCCGAAGCGTTCCCTCGCGTGGCGCTGACCCGGCTCAAGCACGTCTCGCTCACCGACGTCATCGACATCAGGAAGAACCTGGTGGACGGCCTGGCAGGCCTGGCGACGAACCTGCGACTCCGCCGAGAGCTCATTGACGAACTCGTACGCTGGCTCGACCGATCCGAGCCGGAATCGCGACGAAGCGTCGCAGCCGAAGCCCTACTCAAGGTCCTGCTGCTGCAGGATCCCGACGGCCGGCTCCTGCTACTCGAGCACGTCGACCTGGGGTGGGAGCCGGCTCTGGCGGTGGCCTGGAGGTCACTGCTGCGAAGCCCCCTTCCCGAGGCGGAGATACGATCGGGTGTCTCCCACTGGCTGGAAGCGGCCGCCCAGGCAAAGGCGCCTCTTTCCACGGTGGTAACCGTGCTCGGGGCGGTTCCCAGTAGCGCGGTCGAGGAGAGCCTCCTGGTCATCGCCGTCTTCAAGTGGGCACGCGAAACTTCGGACGAGGCGGAGCCCCCACGCCAGCACGTTTTCCACCAGGTCATCGACGCCGTCCTTGCGAGGAGCGGAACCTCGACCAGGGAGTCGATCGACCTCGCGCTCCAGATGGAGCAGGAGGCGCAGGTCGGTGATTAGGGACTTCCTGCAACAACTGCTGGGAGCCAGAGCGAGCCATTCGAACGAGTACATATACCGCACGCGGCTCCCCAGCGAGCTCGATGGTGCCTGCTTCGACGCGACCATCGAGGTCCACGGTCAGCTCGATCACCAACAGCCCGCTCAGGAGGCCCAGGTCTACCGAAAGTTGGAGAGCCATGCCCGCGTCGTCAGCAGCAAGCTGTCCGTCCTCGATCTGGACAGGGCCGCTGCTGAGATCACCATCGAGCTGAACCGCGAATCGGTCGTCGCCATGCCCGACCTGCACGTCCGGCTCGATCGGGTCCAGGCGCGGGTCAGCGCCGGCGCAAGCGCTATGGAGACGGCACGATCGCTCCAGGAGGCCGTCCAGAAGACGACGCTCGCCCGGATGGAGTACCGGGAGCAGGCCCGGCGGCTCGGCTTCTTACGAGATCACTTCCTGGCGAGCCCCGCCATGGCTCGCATGTGGTGGGTGGGCGAAGACCCCAGCCGCCTGGCCGACCTTGCTGCCATGTCCACCAGCGGCAAGGCCGACCCCTTCGAGACCGCAGTAAGACTCCTCGAAGAGGCCGCCGATGCGGGTTCGGCCCGCAACGAGGCCGCCGCGATCATCGAAGCCTTCGTTCGCGGGTTGACCCCGGAGGCGAGAAAGTACCTCATCTCGCAACTCGCCCAGGTTTTCACCAACTACGAGCGGCCGGAATTGGCCGAGCGACTGCTGTCCACCGCCCGACTCAACGGGGCATCATGACCGGCGACCCGCCCGCGCACGCGGCCACGATCCTGGAACATGCCAGGGAAGAACTCAGCCGTGCCGACGTCAAGGCCGGAATCCTCCTGACGGTGAATGGCGTCGGCGTCGGCGCGGTGCTGAACAAGCTCACCGCCGGCGGCGACCCCGCCGCCGCGAACAGGTTCCTCGCGATCCTCTGGTGGGGTGCAGTTCTTACGGTCGTGGTCAGCTCAGGCTTCCTGATCGCGGCGATCAAACCCCGAGCCTCCCGCCGACGCGGGCCGTTCGGCGCCCGGATCGCCTATTTCGCCGATGTCCGCAGCCTATCCGGTCCCGGCGAGCTCTCGACGGTGTTGCGGCGGCGCCAGGATGACTGGCTGGATGCGCTCGCGGACCAGATCTGGCACGTCAGCCGACTGTGCCAGGTCAAGTACGGACACCTCAACAGAGGCCTGTGGCTGATGACGTCCGGTTGGGCGGTGTTCATGGCCGTGTCCGTCATCGGCTCCGCGATCTCCCGCTGAGCTCCCAAGCACACCTCCGCCCGCTCAGTCGCGCACGTCCGCGACTTCGCCGACTGGCTCAAACCCCACGCGCGGCTGACGGCCGTGCGGGACTTCACCGATATGTTGCGCGCCGACCTGGAGAACTGACCGGCAGCACGGACGTGACGACTGTCCCGGTTTCGACCAGCACACCTCCCGTCCAGGCCCTCGTGGACGATCCTCGGCCTGGACGCGCTATCACCTGCCTGACCTTGACGCGGTGCTGCGGCTGCGTCACACCCCGGCAACAACGCGATCGCCAGGCATTTGCACGCCGCTGTGACCGTCACCCGCTGGCTCGCCACGCACGGCTTTCCCACGATCATGCCCTGCCCGTACGCCAGCCGGTCAGGGCGGATGGCTGGCATGCCACCGCCCGGCATTATGTCCCTCACACCGAAGGCACAACGCCCACGCCGGAAGGCCTCGGCCTGACCATGCGTGCCCTGCACGCTCTGCCGCGACCGCCGATTGAACCAGTCCGGGTTTCGTGGAGATTTTGGTGCCCCGGCCTCCAACAAACTCGGTTCCAGTCCATGTATCGAGATGTTGTTTGAACTTAGCCGAAAGTGGCCTTCTGTCAGGGATGGATCATGCCCCCAGCAAACCAGGTGCGTGCTGTGTGCTCTGCTGTCGGAGACAGGTCACTCAGGAGGACAACGGCAAGGCGGTTCCTGGCACGGGAACATGAGACATAGAAGAGGTTCTTCGTACGGACGATGCGGTCCTTAACGCCGGAAGGGTCAGTCAGCATCTCGTTCATGCTGTACATGGTCCAGGCTTTGTCGTCGATCACGGCCACGACGTCGTCGAACTCAGCGCCCTTGACGCCATGTTGCGTGGCAAGCGGTGTTTCCTCGTTTTTGTATAGGCCATAGGCCATGGCCTGCTTATAGGGGCAAGCAAGCACGGCGCGGGCGAGGTCTGCCCTCCGCTGAGCGCGCTTGTCGAGGTCCTTGGCCATGATGCTCCGCTCGCGCGCGCTGACCTCCGCGGGCTTCAGCAGCAATCCAGACTCGTGGACGTGATCGAAGACCGCGCCGATAGTCATGGTCGCGCGTGAGGTGACCACCCTTTGAAGGGCGTCGGAGATTCTGCCCTTGTCCGCATGCTTGGTGATCTTCACATTCCTGCTGGTGAGCAGGGTGGCCAGCAACGCGTGGTCCTCGGACTCGAAGGCGGTGCAAAAAGCCTCAATGTCGAGGGCATGGCGAATCAGAAGGTCAGTCGCGTCGTGCAGGGCGTCCTGCCGGCCGGCCTTTCGATAAGCCTCGTTGAGGTCGGAGTAGTCCAGATCCCGGGCGATGGCCCGGTGAGTCAGGTAGAGCCGCTTGGCAGTCGCCGACGTCCAACCAAGGTCGTCGAGTCGGGTGAGCGCCGACTCAAGGCGCTTCTCCTTCGGGACGTCCCGTTGCAGGAAGAGCTGAGTCTCTCCGTTACGGGGCGGGCCGACTGGCTTTTGCGGCAGCTCAGGACGCATGGCGTTGAGGACGTTAATGATCGATTGAGCGGAGCGGCGGTTTTCGTCTTTGGTGATGCGTTCAAGTTCAGGGTAGCCCGTCACTTCGCCCACGCCTGTCCGGTAGATCCTCTGCATCGAGTCGCCGAACAGTCCGATGGTGCATCTCCGGCTGACGGCGCCAGCCAGGTGGTCGAGTAGGACTTCCACAGTCAAGGGAGAGGTGTCTTGATACTCGTCCACGAGGATGTAGGGGAACCGGTCGGCGATGATTCGTGCCAGTTTTGGCGAGCTGGACACGAGTCGGTGGGACAGAGCCAGGACATCGTCGTGTGAGATCAGGCCCTGGGCGAGGTTCCGGCCAAGCTGGACGTATCGGATCTTGGTGCTCTCCGTAAGAGTCTGCAGATCCTGAGGGTCGTCGAACTCCTCGTTCCTGGCGATGAGCGCCGCGCGTAACGGTGTCTGGAACCGCTCGATCTCAGCCCAGAGAAACTCGTGAATCGTTGCGACGATCATGAGGGGGTCGGCGCCGATCCGCTCGCGGATCTCGTCCTTCGCCACGTTTGTGTAGGTGATGCACGCGATCCTGCCGCTAGTTCGCTCCAGGTCGGCGCGGCGCTCGGTGAGGAGGTGTCGCAGCGCCTGGACAAGCGTGTAGGTTTTCCCCGAGCCCGCACCCGCGTCGACGAGAAAGCTACGCCGCTCGTCCAGGGCGAGGATTACCCGTTCGGTGACGTCGCGATCAGCCACTGCAGCCCTTCGACAATGTATCGGGGAACGTTCCAGCCATCCAGCATGAGAATGTCGAACGCGAAGTCGGTTTTCTTCTCATTGAGGGAGGCAGCGATCTCGAAAGCGTTCTGAAGGATGTCCTCAGCGGTGATGGGATCTTCCAGGTGTCTTTCGAACGTGCTTTTGAGCGCGAGCTGGTCGAGGTTCTTGGCCAAGATTTCGGCGTTGGCGAGGATGAAGGCCTCTTCGAAGCTCCTCCCACAACGCATACCAGGTGCTTCGGGCATCTGGTAAGCCAGCCGCACACGATCGAAGGTGCGTTGCTCGGCCGTGGTGGCGAGCAACGCGTCGATAGTCGACAAGTTGGGCAGCCGGTCCTTGATCGTGGCGTTTGATGTGACCGCGCCACCGGTCTCCGTCCGGCAGGTCAGATACGTCGTCCGCTTTCTGCCGTTCTTGTCGACGCTCTCAAGCGGCTGGACAGAGTCGATATCCGTGATGATCAGGGTGCGCACGCCGAGGAAAGTAAGGAGCTCGCGGAAACGGTGGGCATAGGCGTCGCCCACCTCGACCACGGATACGTAGTCGCGGCGAAGTTGCTCGGCGCAGATCCGGATCATGGCCGGCATGAGGAGTCGTTCCGTCGCCCCCTCGATGAGGATGACGCTGTCAGCGAAGAACATGTCGCATCGGTGCAGCACCATGTACTTGGCGAGAAAACGCATGGTCTCCTCCGCCGGTACGGGTTTTGTAGTATGGCGGAACTCCGCTAGGTCCTTCACGACGAGCGTGGGGCCGGTGCAGTCGAAATAGCGCACTGCCTCGAAATGGCCGCTGGCGACGATGTGGGACGAGTGTGTGGTCACGATGACTTGAACGCCTTCTGCGTCCTGATCTTCCAGAAGGTCTCTGATGCCTCGGACGAAGACCTCCTGCATTTGAGGATGGAGATGGGCTTCTGGCTCTTCGACGAAGAGCAGGCTCACAGCGGGTTTGGGTGACGCGCGCCGATGAGACTCCAGGAAGCTGATGACTTGGAGCACGGTGAAAGCCAGCTTGCTGTAGCCGAGCCCGTTGTGCGCTTCCGGGAGTTGCCGGCTGCCGTCGCTGCTGGCATAGGTGATGCGCGTGGTGTTCTTGACGATGGACACGGGGTCGAGCTCTGAGACGATGCGGGGCCGCTGTCCCGGGCCGAAGATGCCTTTGCCGAAGGCGTCCATCCAGGAAAGGACCGGAGCGAAGATCTCGTCGTAGTTACTGTCGAGTCTTCTGGCCATCCCCAGGAGAGCGTTTTCGAACTTCGCGACAGTTGTTTGCTCGTCCTGGTGGTAGGTCTCCATGAACTTCTCGAAGGTGCGTGATAGCTTTCTGGTCCGGTCGGCGGAGACGTCGTCAAACTTGACCTGGGCAAAGACAAACATCGTTGAGATGATCTGCCTTGCCAACGTCCGTTCGATGGGAAGTTCGGTCCCCGTTGCTGAGCCTGTGCCAACTGCATGAAATGTCGCGTGAAAGTGGCGCTGGAAATACTTCGCGAGTTGCTTGTCGTCGGTATTCGCCTTGATGGCGGTCCTGAGAAAGTCCAGAGCACTCCGCACCTCGAACCGCGCCTCGATTTCGGCTTCGTGGCAGTCTTCGGACAGGTCGATGATGATCGCGCTGATCGGTGAAAGGTCCTCGTCTTCCCGGTAGGCGATGGTGAGCCGGAAAAAAATCTTCGGCAGTAGCTTGATCGCTCGGTCGGTCAGCGTGCTGGCCTGTACCGGGTCTGAATCCCTGAAACGCTCTGCCTGCCGGTAGGTGCGGACAGCGCGCTTGAGGGCGTCGATCTGGGAGGTCGGTAGGTCGTCCAGCGTGAAACGTGGCCGCTCGCCGCCAAAGAACCTCTCGAAGAGCTCGACGAAGGAAGTCTTGCCGCTGTTGTTCCTTCCGACGATGAGTGTGGTCGCATCATCGATGCGAATCTTCACTGCTTCGAGGGCACGGAAGTTCGTGACTTTGGCGCATACGAGTCGCATCTTTGTCCTGGATGTCCCTGCTTGGCCGTTTTGGGTGGCCCTGAAATAGCTGGTGCTTGTGAGAAGTATAGAAGCGTGCGATGAAGTAGGGACTCAAGAGGCAGAGCGCCCCCAGGTGGCAATCGAGGCTGCTGGTACAGCGATGATGATGTAGCAACCACGACGGCCCCTGGAGTGAGCTGCGATGATGCCGCCGATCACCGTCAGGGCGGAATAGGTGTATGTGTATCGTGTGACGGAGTTGTACCTTCGGGCAGGTGAACGAGTTGCAGGAGGGGCCACTCTTCAAGTTCTCGGAGTGGCCGAAGGGCCAGATTCCTCTTCTGGCTGCCGGGGTGTACACCGTGTGGCGGGGAGATGTGTTCTTGTATGCCGGGATGAGCGGTCGAGGGCGGAAGCAGGAGCACCTGGTGGCCGAGCCCGGCCAGAGCCAGAAGCCGCTGGGGTTGCGGACACGGCTGAAGGCGCACGCGTCGGGGAGGCGCTCAGGGGACCGGTTCAACATTCACGTCTGCGACCGCTTCGTCATCCCCGCCCTCACGCCCGAGCAGCAGGTCGACATTGGCCTTGGCCGCCTCAGCCTGGACCAGCTGACCAAAACCTACGTTCATGAGCATCTCGGCTACCGGTATCTGATCTGCCGCGATGGGAAGGAGGCCGGCCGGGTCGAGCGCGCTGTCCGCGGGGGCGCACTGCAAGCCGGGTCTCCGTACCTCAACCCCCAATCAGCTCAGGCTGTCCGCAGGTGACGGCGGAGGGTGTTCCTGTGGCAATCATGATGCTGGCGTACTCGCTGTGGGTGAAGCTGGAGCACGTCGCCGGACAGGTGCAAGCTAGTCTTCTGTCCACCGCCTGACAAGCCGTTCAGGAGGTCGGAGCGCGTATCGAGCACAGCGCATAGCATCTCTATGCGTTGTCCCATGCTCTTACGTACAGAACTCGATCAGATGGGCCCACGATGCAATGATCGAATAGGGTGTTCGCCGTGCTCGCTGCGTGCTCGTACGCCCCGTTACGTGTCGCCAGGCCCCGGCACCACCTGACACGCAATGTGCGCGGAAACGGTACGAGCTATCCGACGGTCGCAGGTTCGAATCCTGTAGCGCGCGCTATGGTCATGGTCTGACCTGCGGTTATGTGGGATCGGATGCGTTCTAGAATTTTCGTCTGGCGATTGCGTGCTCCGTGCGTGCTCGCGCGCACCAACCCCGTACACGCCATGATCGACATCGGCCTTCTGGGGTGCACCGCTTCAAAATTCATCGCATAGGGCTTGAGCTGGGAGTCCTCCGGAGTGGCTACGCGGCTCGGTGGTACTCGTTGATCAGCCCGTCGAGTATCTTGCGGCGGTCGATCCGGCCTTCCAGCGATACAGCGGATTGCTCATCGTGATTGGGTGGTCGCTGCGAGTGGGACTGGTGCGGGCGATGACTGTTGTAGTGGCCCGACATACTCGATCAGCACCGAGCGCAGGTTGTAGGTGCCGAACATTGTGCCACCGGGTTTGATCTGGGGTTTTGCTGTGCTCGATGGCTCGGCTCCGGCAGGATCGCAAGATGGCTCTGCGGCTGCTGTACTTGATCGTCTTACGAACATTCAGCTGGATCGCGCTACTCGTCCGATCACAGGCGTCCAAGGATGCAGAGATCCTGGTACTGCGGCATCAGTTGGCTGTTCTCCGGCGCCAGGTGGCCGCTCCCCATCCATCGTGGGCGGACCGGGCTATCATTTCCGCGCTCGCGCGACTTCTGCCCCAACGCCGCCGATGCGACCTGTTCATCACACCGCGGACGCTCCTCCTGCGCTGGCACGCCGACCTGGTGAAGCGACGCTGGACCTACCCCAAGCATGGGCCGGGACGACCACCGATCCGACCTACCATTCGAGCCCTGGTGCTGCGCCTGGCCGCCGAAAACTCGGACTGGGGATACCGGCGCATCGCCGGGCAGATCGCCAGCCTAGGCCGGAAGGTGTCACGGGCCACCGTGTGGGCGATCTTGAAGTGAGCCGGCTTCGATCCAGCGCCCCGGCGCAGCGGTCCGACCTGGGCTCAGTTTCTCCAGGCCCAGGCGTCCGGGATCACAGCGACTTCTTCTGCGTGGAGACGGTGATGCTTACGCGGCTGTACTGCTTCGCCGTGGTTGAGCACGCCACCCGGCGGGTCCACGTGCTGGGGGTTACGGCGACCCAACCGCCGGCTGGGTCGCCCAGCAAGCCCGCAACCTGATACTCGACCTGGGCGATCGGATCGGTGACTTCCGATTCCTGATCAGGGATCGGGACAGCAAGTTCACCACGCTGTTCGATGAGGGGTTCACGACCGAGGGCATCCGCGTAGTGCTCACCGCACCGCAGGTTCCTTGGATTAACGCGATCATGGCGCGGTGGGTGGGCAGTGTGCGCCGCGAGCTACTCGATCGGATTCTCATCATGAACGAACGCCACCTGCGCAAGGTCCTCGCCGAGTACGAGGCCTACTTCAATAGGCATCGTCCGCATCGGACCCGGCGGCAGGCCAGCCCTCTGCGGGCGCTGCCCGATCCGGTCGACGCCGACATCAAGGTCTCCCGACGAGACCGGCTCGGCGGCCTCCTACATGAATACGCCCAGATCGCATGAGGAGACACAATATTCGGCGCCCACAGGGTGCGTCGGGTGTGATGGTGAGTTCGTAGTCGATTCAAGTAGTTAATTGCCTGTGGTTGTTCTTCTCGCTGGGAAATAAACCGGCGCGACGACATAGGAATTCGAAACGGCTCTGACCTGCTCGCATGATCCTTGATGTCGTAGAAAATCGTTACCCGCCCTTGCCCGCGAGCCGCTGGTAAGGGCGGGGACCGAGTGCTTCGATTTCTATGCGAACGCCTCAGCCGCTTCCCCAGAATGACGCGGCGCTTTCTTGCCTGGTCGCCCGCCCCGGAGTCCCTCGCGCAGGCGTGAGTGCCGGTCATGTGAGACGGATGGTGACGGGGACGCTACAGAATTTGCCTGCCCCTTTTAGGAAATCAAGACTTCCTGTGTGATTTACGTCACACTGCTGTTTTTGGCCTGCCGGGCATGAGCTGGCCGAACCCCATTAGCTGGGACTATTTTCGGCCGGCTGCACCAACAGTGATCACCTTGTCAAGGCCTATTCCTGGTTCGACTTGTCTGTGTATATCTGTGGCGTTCTTTATGTGGCGCTTACGGGGATGCGCCTGGTCTGCGGGGAGCGTGGGCGTGGCCATGCGGCGTGCTCGGACAGGTGCGGGTGTGTTGGGCCGGACTCGGTTCGGCATCGGACGATATGGACCATCGCGGGGGCTGAGCCGCCTCGTCGTGGTCGTGACCATGATCCTCATGCCGGGGATTCTCGCGCTGCAGGCGCAGGCGGTCGTCGTGGACCCGGCGCCGAACCGGCTGGCGATCCCCGGCTCCCCAGCTTCAGGCTCCGCCCGAGCGGTCCCCGTCCAGCAGTCCGGAACCGCGGCGAACCTGCCGCATCTCGTCGACCCGGCCGCCACGCAGCCGAAGCCGAAGAACGAGGACAAGACGAAGGGCGTCGGCGAGAAGCGGCCCAAGGGCTCGCTCCCGCTGGAGAAGGCGCACGAGGTGCTCGACGAGCCGGCCACGGACGGGCTGAACAGCCCACCGCCGCTGACCTGGGACTCGTCCTCCGATCCCGCCGCATCTGCACCAACGAAGAATGACAGACAACAGACCCGTGTTCGCGCCGAGAGCACCGCCATGCACAGGGTGTCCTTGGGGAGCGCGACGCAGGACGAGGCGAAGGGCACCCGGACGCAGGCTGTCGCGGCCGCCGCGCTTCCGGCGGTGTCGGGAATGTCAGCCTCTCCGGCCCAGCAGGTGACGGGGTTGTGGACGTTCCCATCCACGCAGCCGACCTTCTACGCGTACGGCGAGGACGCGGACTCGCGGCCGTTGCGCCTGGAGACCCAGGTCGAGCACGACCCTTCGGTCGCCGCCCAGGGTACGGGTCTGATCTGGTCCGCTAGCGGCGACCTTTCGTCCAGCGGTTGTTACACGACGAGTAAGTGCTGGTTGCAGGCGCCGGCGGTGGCGTCGGGCAAGTTGAAGGACGGCTGGCTGGTTCGCTGGCGGGTGCGGGTGTCCACGTCCGGCGGCGTGGTGAGTGCCTGGTCGGCGTGGCAGGCCGGGCGGGTGGATACCTCCAAGCCGGTGGTGTCGGAGGCGATAGCCTCCCCCGGACAGTCGACGTCCGGGATCTGGAGCCTGCCGTCCACGCAGCCGAGCTTCTACGCCTATGGGGGTGACCCGGATTCGCGGGCGTTGCGCTTGGAGGCGCAGGTTGAGCACGATCCGTCGGTCGCGGCGCAGGGTACGGGGGTGATCTGGTCGGGTTCTGGTTCGTTGTCGTCCAGTGGTTGTTACACGACCAGTAGGTGCTGGTTGCAGTCTCCTGCGGTGACGTCGGGCAAGTTGAAGGATGGTTGGCTGGTCCGCTGGCGGGTGCGGGTGTCGGCCTCCGACGGGGTGGCGGGCCCGTGGTCGGAGTGGCAGGGCGGACGGGTGGACACCTCCAAGCCGGTGGTGTCGGAGATGCTGGCGTCCCCGGGTCAGCAGGTGGCGGGGTTGTGGACGTTGTCGTCCGCGCAGCCGACCTTCTACGCCTACGGCGGCGACCCCGATTCACGGACGTTGCGCCTGGAGGCACAGGTCGAACACGACCCTTCGGTCACCACGCAGGGCACGGGCCTGATCTGGTCGGGCTCAGGCGATCTGTCGAGCAGCGGCTGTTACACCACCAGTAGGTGCTGGTTGCAGTCTCCTGCGGTGACGTCGGGCAAGCTGAAGGACGGCTGGCTGGTCCGCTGGCGCGTACGAGTATCCACCTCCGACGGCGTGGTCGGCCCGTGGTCGGAGTGGCAGGAGTCCACCGTCGCGGTCAGCGGCACGGCGGGTAACGGCTTGGGCGCGGTGCCCGCCACCCGCGGCACCGACTCGTGGACGCTGGCCTCGGCCACACCGTGGCTGTATGCGAAGGTGACCGACGCCGGTGGTTCGAAGCTGGTCCTGGGCGCCGAGATCGAGCACGACCCAGCCGTACCAGCGCAGGGTACGGGCCTGATCTGGTCCGGCAAGGCCACGACTTCCTATGCCTCCGGCGGCAACGCCTGGGTGCAGATCCCGGCCGCGAAGCTGACGGACGGCATGAAGGTTCGCTGGCGGGTGCGTGGTGTGACCACGGCGGGCGTAGAGGGTGAGTGGTCGCCCTGGCAGAGCGCCGTGGTGGATGTGACGAAGCCGGCGGCGTCCGATGTGGGGCTGACGCCGGCGACCAAGGGTGCGATGTCGTGGACGGCGTCGTCGGTGACGCCGTGGGTGTACGCCAAGGTCAGCGACCCTGATTCGCGCGCTTCGAAACTGTGGGCACAAGTCGAGCACGACCCAGCCGTTCCCGCGCAGGGTACGGGGCTGATCTGGGAGGGCAAGGGAACCACGGCGTACGCCTCGGGGGGCAACGCGTGGGTGCAGGTCCCGGCCGGGCAACTGTCGGACGGGATGAAGGTCCGCTGGCGGGTACGCGGTGAAACCACCACCGGCACCCTCGGCCCATGGACCGACTGGTCCGCTGCCGGCATCGACCTCAACAAGCCGTCGGTCGAGTCGCTGGGGATGGATCCCGCGCTTCCTGGTTCCGCGTCGTGGACGGCGGGGACGTTGACGCCGTGGCTGTTCGCGAAGGTGACCGATCCGGAGAACCGGTCGAGCAAGCTCAACGTGGAGGTCGAGCACGACCCGGCCGTTCCCGCGCAGGGTGCGGGGCTGATCTGGTCGGGTTCCTCGGACAAGGCGTACGTGCCGGGTACCAATGCCTGGGCGGTCGTGCCGTCAGGGAAGCTGACCGACGGGTGGCAGATCCGTTGGCGGGCCCGCGCCACCACCATGTCCGGCGTGTCGGGGCCGTGGTCGGAGTGGGTGTCGGCGCGCGTGGACACGACGGTGTTCAAGACGATCCCGCCCGGGCCCGCAGTGAGCATGGTGTCGGTGCCTGTCGGCCAGTTGGTGACGGGCAAGTGGATACTGCCGACCACCAACCCGTCCTTCACCGCCGCGATCTCGGACGTGGACCGGCGGCCTGGCGTGCTGGAGGCGGAGGTCGAGCACGACCCGGCGGCGGCCGGCCAGGGTACGGGGCTGATCTGGTCCGGGCAGGGCACGACGTTCGGTGATACCTGTTTCACGGGGCAGACTTGTTTGGCTTCGCATGAGTCGCCCGCGGTGACGGGGTTGCAGAACGGCTGGCACGTCCGGTGGCGGGTGCGCGCGGTGGTGCAGTCCACCGCCACCGCCGGCGCGCTGGTGTCGGGCCCGTGGTCGGAGTGGCAGGCCGCGCGGGTGGACACCTCCAAGCCGGTGGTGTCGGAGATGTTGGCCTCCCCAGGACAGCAGGTGGCGGGGTTGTGGACGTTGTCGTCCGCGCAGCCGACC
This sequence comes from Nonomuraea sp. CA-141351, assembly GCF_050944675.1. NCBI lineage: Bacteria > Bacillati > Actinomycetota > Actinomycetes > Streptosporangiales > Streptosporangiaceae > Nonomuraea > Nonomuraea sp. CA-141351. The sequence continues at coordinate 10,400,782 of NZ_CP191982.1, read as the reverse complement.
TTTTACGCCTACGGCGGCGACCCCGAGTCACGGAAGTTGCGCCTGGAGGCGCAGATCGAGCACGACCCGTCAGCCGCCGGCCAGGGTTCAGGTTTGATCTGGTCCGATACCGGCACGGTGTCCAGCAGCGGCTGTTACACGTCGAGCAGGTGCTGGTTGCAGTCTCCCGCTGTGGCGTCGGGCAAGCTGAAGGACGGCTGGCTGATCCGCTGGCGCGTGCGGGTGTCCACCGCCGACCAGGTGTCGGGCCCGTGGTCGGAGTGGCAGGCCGGACGGGTGGACACCTCCAAGCCGGTGGTGTCGGAGATGCTGGCCTCCCCAGGACAGCAGGCGTCAGGACTGTGGAGGTTGCCGTCCACGCAACCGTCCTTCTACGCCTACGGCGGCGACCCGGACTCGCGGCCGTTGCGCCTGGAGGCGGAGATCGAGCACGACCCGTCGGCCGCGGGCCAGGGCTCGGGGCTGATCTGGGCGGCCGCCGGCGCGGTGTCGAGCGGCGGTTGCTACACGACGAGTAGATGCTGGTTGCAGTCTCCTACGGTGGCGTCGGGCGAACTCAAGGACGGCTGGCTGATCCGCTGGCGGGTTCGGGCGTCCACCGCTGAGGGGGAGGCGGGTCCGTGGTCGGAGTGGCAGTCCGCGCGGGTGGACGCCTCCAAGCCAGTGGTGTCGGAGATGCTGGCCTCTCCGGGCCAGCAGGTGGCGGGGTTGTGGACGTTGCCGTCCACGCAGCCGACCTTCTACGCCTACGGCGGCGACCCCGACTCGCGGGCGTTGCGTCTGGAAGCGCAGGTCGAGCACGATCCCGCGGTCGCAGCGCAGGGCACAGGGTTGATCTGGGCGGCCGCCGGCGCGGTGTCGAGCGGCGGTTGTTACACGACGAGTAGATGCTGGTTGCAGTCTCCCGCGGTGACGGCGGGCAAGCTGAAGGACGGCTGGCTGATCCGCTGGCGGGTCCGCGTGTCCACCGCCGACGGGATTGCCAGCCAGTGGTCGGAATGGCAGGGCGGACGGGTGGACACCTCCAAGCCGGTGGTGTCGGAGATGCTGGCGTCCCCGGGTCAGCAGGTGGCGGGGTTGTGGACGTTGTCGTCCGCGCAGCCGAGCTTCTACGCCTATGGGGGTGACCCGGATTCGCGGGCGTTGCGTCTGGAGGCGCAGGTTGAGCACGATCCGTCGGTCGCGGCGCAGGGTACGGGGTTGATCTGGTCGGGTTCTGGTTCGTTGTCGTCCAGTGGTTGTTACACGACCAGTAGGTGTTATCTGCAGACGCCTGCGGTGACGGCGGGCAAGTTGAAGGATGGTTGGCTGGTCCGCTGGCGGGTGCGGGTGTCGGCCTCCGACGGGGTGGCCGGTCCGTGGTCGGAGTGGCAGGAGTCGACGGTCGCGGTGAGCGGCACGGCGGGTAACGGCCTGGGTGCGGTGCCCGCCACGCGTGGAACTGACTCGTGGACGTTGGCGTCCGTCACACCGTGGTTGTACGCGAAGGTGACCGACGCCGGCGGTTCGAAACTGGTGCTGGCTGCGGAGGTCGAGCACGATCCGGCCGTACCGGCGCAGGGTACGGGGCTGATCTGGTCCGGCAAGGCCACGACCTCCTACGCTTCGGGCGGCAATGCCTGGCTGCAGGTCCCGGCCGGGCAACTGACGGACGGGATGAAGGTTCGCTGGAGGGTGCGCGGTGTGACGACGGCGGGCGCGGAGGGCGAGTGGTCGCCCTGGCAGAGCGCCACCGTCGACGTGACGAAGCCCGCCGCCTCCGACGCCGGTTTGACCCCGGCGACCAAGGGTGCGACGTCGTGGACGGCGTCGTCGGTGACGCCGTGGGTGTACGCCAAGGTCAGCGACCCTGATTCGCGTGCTTCGAAACTGTGGACGCAGGTCGAGCACGACCCGACCGCGACCGGGCAGGGTACGGGCCTGATCTGGGAGGGCAAGGGCACCACCGCGTACGCCTCGGGCGGCAACGCCTGGGTGCAGATCCCGGCCGCGAAGCTGACGGACGGGATGAAGGTCCGCTGGCGCGTACGCGGTGAGACCGCCACCGGCGCCGTCGGCCCATGGACCGACTGGACCTCCACCAGCATCGACCTGCGCAAACCGTCGGTGTCGGGCTTGTCGATGACTCCGGCGACCTGGGACGCCGGAAGCTGGACGGCGGCGGCGACCTCGCCGTGGCTCTACGCGAAGGTGACCGACCCGGAGACCAGGGATTCCCTGCTCGCCGTGGAGATCGAGCACGACCCGGCCGCGACCGGCCAAGGCAGCGGCCTGATCTGGACGGGGAAGAGCGCTCAGCCGTACCACTCCGGTGACAACGCGCTGGTGCAGGTGCCGGGCGGGAAGTTGTCCGATGGGATGAGGATCCGCTGGCGGGCTCGTGCCGAGACCACCACCGGCGCCATCAGCCCGTGGTCGGACTGGACCCAGGCGCGCATCGACCTCAACAAGCCGTCGGTCGAGTGGCTGGGCATGGACCCGGCGCTGCCGGGCAGCGCGTCGTGGACGGCGGGGACGCTGACGCCGTGGCTGTTCGCCAAGGTGATCGATCCGGACAACCGGTCCAGCAAGCTCAACGTGGAGGTCGAGCACGACCCGGCTGCCGCCGGGCAGGGGATCGGGCTGATCTGGTCGGGCTCCTCGGACAAGAATTACGCGACGGGCACGATCGCCTGGGCGGCCGTACCGGCAGGAAAGCTGACCGACGGGTGGCAGATCCGCTGGCGCGCCCGCGCCACCACCACGTCCGGGGCGTCGGGGCCGTGGTCCGCGTGGGTGTCGGCGCGCGTGGACACGACGATCTCCAAGACGATCCCGCCCGGCCCTGCCGTGAGCACGGTGTCCGCGCCTGTCGGCCAGTTGGTGTCCGGCACGTGGATACTGCCGAGCACCAGCCCGTCCTTCACCGCCGCCATCTCCGACGCCGACCGGCGGCCCGGTGTGCTGGAGGCGGAGGTCGAGCACGACCCGGCGGCGGCCGGCCAGGGTACGGGGCTGATCTGGTCCGGGCAGGGCACGACGTTCGGTGATACCTGTTTCACGGGGCAGACGTGTTTGGCTTCGCATGAGTCGCCCGCGGTGACGGGGTTGCAGAACGGCTGGCACGTCCGGTGGCGGGTGCGCGCGGTGGTGCAGTCCACGGCTGCTCCGGGCGCGCTGGTGTCGGGCCCGTGGTCGGAGTGGCAGGCCGCGCGGGTGGACGCCTCCAAGCCGGTGGTGTCGGAGATGTTGGCTTCTCCGGGCCAGCAGGTGGCGGGGTTGTGGACGTTGCCGTCCACGCAGCCGACCTTTTACGCCTACGGCGGCGACCCGGATTCACGCGCGTTGCGCTTGGAGGCGCAGGTCGAGCACGACCCGTCGGCTGCCGGCCAGGGTTCAGGTTTGATCTGGTCCGGTATTGGCACGGTGTCGAGCAGTGGTTGTTACACGACCAGTAGGTGCTGGTTGCAGTCTCCCGTGGTGGCGGCGGGCAAGCTGAAGGACGGCTGGCTGATCCGCTGGCGCGTGCGCGTGTCCACGGCAGCCGCGGTGGCCAGTCAGTGGTCGGAGTGGCAGGCCGGGCGGGTGGACGCCTCCAAGCCGGTGGTGTCGGAGATGTTGGCTTCTCCGGGCCAGCAGGTGGCGGGGTTGTGGACGTTGCCGTCCACGCAGCCGAGCTTCTACGCCTACGGCGGCGACCCGGATTCACGCGCGTTGCGCTTGGAGGCGCAGGTCGAGCACGACCCGTCGGCTGCCGGCCAGGGTTCAGGTTTGATCTGGTCCGGTATTGGCACGGTGTCGAGCAGTGGTTGTTACACGACCAGTAGGTGCTGGTTGCAGTCTCCCGTGGTGGCGGCGGGCAAGCTGAAGGACGGCTGGCTGATCCGCTGGCGCGTGCGCGTGTCCACGGCAGCCGCGGTGGCCAGTCAGTGGTCGGAGTGGCAGGCCGGGCGGGTGGACGCCTCCAAGCCGGTGGTGTCGGAGATGTTGGCTTCTCCGGGCCAGCAGGTGGCGGGGTTGTGGACGTTGCCGTCCACGCAGCCGAGCTTCTACGCCTACGGCGGCGACCCGGATTCACGCGCGTTGCGCTTGGAGGCGCAGGTCGAGCACGACCCGTCGGCTGCCGGCCAGGGTTCAGGTTTGATCTGGTCCGGTATTGGCACGGTGTCGAGCAGTGGTTGTTACACGACCAGTAGGTGCTGGTTGCAGTCTCCCGTGGTGGCGGCGGGCAAGCTGAAGGACGGCTGGCAGGTCCGCTGGCGCGTACGGGTGTCCACCGCTGACGGAGTGGCCAGTCAGTGGTCGGAGTGGCAGGCCACGCGGGTGGACGCCTCCAAGCCCGTGGTCTCGGAGGCGACGGCCTCCCCAGGACAGCAGACGTCAGGGTTGTGGACGCTGACCTCGACGCAGCCGACCTTCTACGCCTACGGCGGCGACCCCGATTCACGGAAGCTGCGCTTGGAGGCGCAGGTCGAGCACGACCCTTCGGTCGCCACGCAAGGTACGGGGTTGATCTGGTCGGGTTCTGGTGACGTGTCGAGCGGCGGGTGTTACACGACGAGTAGGTGCTGGTTGCAGACCCCTGCGGTGGCGTCGGGCAAGTTGAAGGACGGCTGGCTGGTTCGCTGGCGGGTGCGGGTGTCCACCTCCGATGGGGTGGTGGGCCCGTGGACGGAGTGGCAGGCGTCCACCGTCGCGGTGAGCGGAACGGCGGGTGACGGCCTGGGCGCGGTGCCCGCCACCCGCGGCACCGACTCGTGGACGGTCGCCTCGGCCACACCGTGGTTGTACGCGAAGGTGACCGACGCCGGCGGATCGAAGCTGGTGCTGGAAGCCGAGATCGAGCACGACCCGGCCGCTCCCACCCAGGGCACGGGCCTGATCTGGTCCGGCAAGGGCACCACCTCCTACGCCTCAGGCGGCAACGCCTGGGTGCAGGTCCCGGCCGGGCAACTGTCGGACGGGATGAAGGTCCGCTGGCGGGTACGCGGCATCACCACCGCCGGCGCTGAAGGCGAATGGTCCCCCTGGCAGAACGGCACCGTGGACCTCCGCAAGCCCAGCATCGACGGCCTGGGGATGAACCCGGCGATCCGCGGCACGACCTCGTGGACCGCCGAGTCGCTGACGCCGTGGATGTACGCCAAGGTGACCGATCCCGAGAACCGGCCCAGCAAGCTCGATGTCGAGGTGGAGCACGACCCGGCCACCGGCGACGAGGGCACGGGCCTGATCTGGTCGGGCTCCTCGGACAAGGAGTACGCCTCCGGCACCAACGCCTGGACCGCCGTACCGGCCGACAAGCTGACCGACGGCTGGCACATCCGCTGGCGCGCCAGGGCCACCACCACCTCCGGGGTTTCCGGGCCGTGGTCGGACTGGGTGTACGCGACCGTCACGGCGCTGCCGTTCGAGTCGTTCTCCCCGGCCAACAACAGCCAGGTGGGCTCGTTGACGCCGGTGCTGTCGGCGAACGCGCGCCCCTTCAACAAGGGCGAGGTCAAGTACTGGTTCCAGATCTGCGCGGGCAGCGCACCCAACTGGCGCTGGTGCAAGGACTCCGCCGCGGAGACCAAGGACTGGACCACGGCGGGCGCCTGGCAGGTTGTCGACGAGCGGTTGAAGTGGGGGGAGACGTACTCGTGGATGGCGAAGGCCGCCACCACCTACACCACGGTGACCTCCTCGTGGCGGACCTTCACGCTGGTGCCGGAGCAGGCGAACATCAACGGCCTGCTGGCAGGCGGCACGCAGGACCGGGAGTTCAACCATATGTCGGGCAACTACGCGCCCACGACGACGGACGCCTCGGTGGCGGTGCTCGGCCCGCCCTTGTCGGTGAGCCGCACCTACAACAGCCTGGACCCGCGCACCGACGGGATCTTCGGTGCCGGGTGGACCACCCGATGGGACATGCGGATCGAGGAGGAGCCGACCGGGAGCCTGCTGGTGACCTATCCCAGCGGGGAACAACTGCGGTTCGCCCCGACGGGCAACGGCATGTACGCGCCCCCGTCGGGGACGTTCGCGACGATGGCCGCGGAGCAGGCGGGTGGCTGGCGGTTGATGGACAAGTCGGCCACGTCCTACTGGTTCGACACGTCCGGCAGCCTCACCAAGATCACCGATCACCGGGGGCGGGCGCAGGAACTGACCCGCGGCACCGACGGCAAGCTGACCAAGGTGACCGCGACGGGTGGCAGGTCGCTGACGTTCACCTGGGCGGGGAACCACGTGGCGAGCGTGTCCACCGACCCCGTAGACGGCAACCCGCTGACCTGGACCTACACCTACACAGCTGATCAACTGGTCAAGGTGTGCCCGCCGACCTCGGCGACGGCCTGCACGACGTATGAATACGGCACGGCCTCGCGGTACAAGAGCGTGATCATCGATTCCGGGCCGGAGTACTACTACCGGCTGAACGAGGCCGAGACCCGTACCGGCACCACCGTCGCGAGCGCGGCGGGCTGGAACATCACCGAGGAGCAGGCCAAGCTGAACGGGACCACCCCGGCCGACCTCGGCGCCCAGGTGCCGGGTGCGCTGGCCGGGTCGCCGGACACCGCGATGCGCTTCAAGGGAGCGGCGACCTCCACCCACGTGCAACTGCCGCGCAACGCGATCAGCGGCCAGGGCGGCGACCTGGCCGTGGAGGCGTGGTTCAAGACCACCGCGTCCGGAACGGTCATCGGAATGCAGAACTCGGGGACCAACGGGCCGTCGGCGTTCACGCCGGTGGTGTACGTAGGCACCGACGGAAAGCTGCGCGGCCAGTTCTTCACCGGCTCCTCTACCGTCGCGCAGACCCCGATCACCTCCACTGGCGCCGTCAACGACGGCACCTGGCACCATGCGGTGCTGTCGTCGGTGGAGACCAAGCCCGCCTCAAGCTCGGCGCCCGCCGAGCACACGCAGACGCTGTACCTGGACGGAGCCGCGGTGGGCACGCTGGCCGGGGAGATCCAGCACGGTGACATGGCGGAGACCCGGATCGGCTCCGGATACGGCTCCACGGCCTGGCCGTCCAGCACGACCAGCACCGCGCTGTTCCCGTTCAACGGCGACATCGATGAGGTCGCGATCTACGGCAAGCCGATGGGTGAGGCGGCGGTACAGCGGCACTTCGCAGCCGGGAAGGCGCAGCCACAGCTGGCCAAGGTGACCCAGCCGTCGGGCCGGGTGTGGGCGGTCAACGCCTACAACCCCGACGGCGGGCGGTTGGTGACGCACACCGACGCCAACGGCGGCACGTGGAAGCTGTCGGATCCGGTGTACGCCAAGCAGACCACCATCTCCACCTTCGCCACCGTGACAGTGACCGATCCGGACAATGGAGGCATCACCTACGTCTCCGACGCGCAGCGTGGCTACCGGGACGTGGCGGTGACCGACCAGGTCGGCGCGACCACGAAGTACACCTATGACGTGGGCGGATATCCGGCCAAGGTGATCGATCCGAACGGCAACGTGGTCGAGCTGGCGTTCAACGGCCGGGGGAACCTGCTGTCGAGGAAGACCTGTCGGACGGCGGGCGTGAACTGCTCGACGGAGTACTACAACTACTTCGTCGACACCGAGAAGCCGTTCGACCCGCGCAACGACGTGAAGATCGCCCAGCGGGACGGCCGATCGGCCTCGCCCACCGATGAGTCCTACATGACCTCCTGGGCGCGCAACGCCTTCGGTGAGGAGATCAAGACCACCACTCCGCCCACGGAAGATTTCCCGACCGGTCGCAGCACGAGCAACACCTACACCGACGGCACCGAACCCGCAGCCGGCGGCGGCACCATGCCGGCGGGCCTGATGAAGACGGAGAAGGACTTCAAGGGCAACGAGACCACCTACGCCTACAACGCCGCCGGTGACCTCGTCACTGAGACTCTGCCGTCGGGGCTGGTGAAGAAGTACACCCATGACGCGCTCGGCAGGGTGATCTCGACCACCGAGATCTCCAAGGCGAACCCCGAGGGCGTGACCACCACGACCAGCTACGACGTCATGGGCAGGCCGCTGACCAAGGCAGGGCCCGGGATCAAGAACGACGTCGACGGCAAGACCCACACGCTGAAGTGGTCGGCCACCTACGACGCCGACGGGCTGCTGCTGACCGAAACCAATGCGGACCTGATGGGCGGGGACGCTGCACGGACCACGACCTACACCTACGACGCCCACGGCCAGCAGGAGACGGTGACCGATCCCGAAGGCGCGGTCACGCGGTCCGGGTACGACGCCAAGGGACAGAAGACCACGTCCACCGACCCGCGCGGCGCCACGCTGGCCTACATCTACACGCCGCGCGGAGAGCTGGCCACCACGGTGCTGAAGGGATGGACGGGCAGCCCGCTCGACCCGCAGCCGGCCACCGACGTGGTGATGGAGTCCATCGCCTACGACCCCGCCGGCCGCATCGCGTCCAAGACCGACGCGATGGGCCGCACCACCACCTACACCTACTACGCCGACAACCTGCCGTTGGAGGCGACCGCCAAGGGAGCCAAGCTGAACGGCTCCGCCACCGGGCGCGACGTCGTGCTGGACTCGCGGGTGTACGACGCGGCCGCGCAACTTGTCCGGCAGACGACCAACGGCGGCACGCTGCGCGTCGACGCCGCCTACGACGCCGCCGGGCGGATCAGTTCGCAGGTGGTGGACCCGGAGACGCTGGCGCGCAAGACCAGCTTCACCTACGATGCGAACAACAACGTGACCAAGGTGACGCGCACCGCCGCGGGCACCAGCCGGAGCGAGGTCGCCGAGTTCGAGTACGACGTGCTCGACCAGCCGACCCGGCAGACCATCCACAATGACGGCGCAGACCTGGTCACCACGCTGACCGTGGACGATCGCGGTCTGGTGACGGCGATGACCGACCCGCGCGGCAACGCCGCGGGGGCCGACCCGGCCGACTTCACCACCAGCGTGACCTACAGCACGGCCGGGCAGCCGGTGCGCCTGCAAATGCCCGCCGTCCAGGTGGAACGCAACGGCGGTGCCGCCGTCACCGAGCGGCCCACGTCCAAGCTGGGCTACAACACCTTCGGCGAGCGTACGCACCAGGTCGACCCCGAAGGCCGCACCACCACGGCGGTCTACGACCGGGCTGGGCGCGTCACCACGCAGACCCTCCCGGTCTACACCCCGCCCGGCGGACAGCCGATCACCCCGACCACGACGGCGGAATACGACGCGGCCGGTCAGGTGGTCAAGGCGACTGGCGTGCGCGGCCAGGTCACCACCGCCGTCTACGACGTGCTGGGCCGCAAGGTGAAGGTCACCGACCCGCCCGCCAGCGGAGCGGCGGCCGGGACGTGGACGTTCGGTTACGACCTGCTCGGCGAATCGTCGTGGACTGTGGATCCGACCGGAGCACGGTCCGAGGCGACCTACGACGACCTCGGGCGGCAGATCACGCTCTCGACCATCGAGCGCAAGCCGACGCCGGGCGTCTACGTCACCAAGCTGGACTACGACGACGCGGGACGGGTGGTGAAGACCACTCGTCCCACCGGCGACGCCTCCACCCGCGCCTACGACACGACCGGTGCGTTGACCAAGCAGACCGACGCGCTCGGCAACGCCACCACCTTCGGCTACGACCTGGCCGGACGGCCCACCACGACCACCAACGCGCTCGGGATCACCTCGACGGCCTTCTACGACCTGGCGGGTCGCAAGACCGAGACCCAGGAGCAGGACGCGACGGGGAAGGTGCTGCGCACCGTGAAGGCCGGCTACGACCTGGCCGGCAACCCGATCAGCAGCACGTCGGGCGAGGGGCACACCGTCACTCGCGCCTACGACGCCGCCAACCGGATGACCTCGATGGTCGAGCCGGTCTCCGCGTCCGAGCAGATTACCAGCACCTTCGGCTACGACGCCGCCGGCGCCCAGACCCGCACCACCAACGGCCGCGGCAACTCCACCTACACCACCTACAACAGCCTCGGCCTGGTGGAGATTGTGATCGAGCCGGCCACCGCGCAGCACCCCGACCTGAAGGACCGCACCTGGACCGTCGCCTACGACGCGGCCGGCAACCCCGCCGTCAGCCTGGCTCCCGGCGGGGTACGGGTCGAGCGCACCTTCGACGAGCTCAACCGGCTCGTCAAGCAGACCGGTACGGGAGCCGAGGCCGACACCGAGGCCAAGACGTTCGGCTACGACTCGGTCGGCCGCATGATCACCGCCAACGATCTGACCTTCACCCTCAACGACCGCGGCCAGCTGCTCAAGTCCAGCAGCGCCGTCGCCGGTGACCTCAACGTCTATGCCTACGACGCCGACAACCGCGTCGTGCAGCGCACCGACGGCACCGGCACCTCCACCTTCACCTGGGACGACGCCGACCGGCTCACCCAGTCGGTGGACCCGGTCTCGGGCACCACGATCGACTACACCTACGACAAGGCCAACCGCCTGACCGGTATGGCCTACGGCGCGGGCGGTGCCCGCCGCACCTACGGCTACGACGACCTGAACCGGCTCGCCAAGGACACGCTCACCACCTCAGCCGCGGGGCCGATCGCGTCCATCGAGTACGGCTACGACTTGGACGACAACATGACGTCCAAGACCACCACGGGAACCGCCGGCGCCGGGAAGAACACCTACACCTACGACTGGGCCAACCGGCTCATCTCCTGGACCGCGCCCGACGGCGCCAAGACCGACTACGGCTGGGACGCCACGGGCAACCGCGTCAAGGCAGGCGACAAGACCTACACCTACGACGAACGCGACAGGCTGACCGCGGGCGACGGCAAGACGTACACCTACACCGCTCGCGGAACCCTCGCCGAAGAAGGCAATGGCATGGTCCGCCTCACCAAGTCCGACGCCTTCGACCGCCTCGTCAACGACGACGGCGTGCAGTACGACTACGACGCCCTCGACCGGGTCGAGACCCGCACGCAGAGCGGCAAGACCCAGCGCATGACCTACGACGGCACCACCAACAACCTCGTCGCCGTCACCGACACCGCCACCGGCGCCAAGACCGCGATGTTCGGCCGGGACGCCCTCGGCCGCACCCTGGGCCTGTCGGATGGCGCCGGCGCGCAGCTCGCGTTCTGCGATCTGCGCGGCGATCTCATCGGAGCCTTCACCGCCACCGGCACCTCACTGATCGACTCGGTCGCCTACAACCCCTTCGGGGAGGTCGTCACCCGCACCGGAGCAGCCCACACCCTCGGCTATCAGGGCGCCTACACCGACCCGAGCACCGGCAAGGTCAACATGGCCGCCCGCTGGTACCAGCCCACCACCGGCAGCTTCATCAGCCGAGACACCCTCACTCAAAGTGCCGACCCCTCTGTCCAGCTCAACCGTTACACCTACGCCAACGACAACCCGCTCACGAACGTCGATCCCGACGGCCACGCCTCCTGTGCGAAGAAGCCGTACCAGAAGAAATGCGAGAAGCAATACGACACGTGCGTCGACAATGGCTTCAAGGGCAAGAAGTGTGATCCGTACGAGTCCTTCTACAACGACTGCACGGCCGGCTTGACGAAGGACAAGGGATGCAAGTCCGCGAACGAGAAGTATAACGATTGCCGATTCGCCGGCACCAAGGCGAAGACCTGCGAGGAGAAAGCGGTGTACTCCGCGTGTGTCACTGGCGGTGGCGGAGGCACCTGCACAGGTCAGAAGAAGGTGTACACGCAGTGTATGTCGGGGAAGAACTCCGATCGGGCGGGCTGTATCGAAGCGGGTCCTGAGTACCAAGAGTGTTTGCATCGCTACTCGAGCGCCACCAAGATGTGCAAGGGGTCGGCCATTGAGTATGCGAAGTGTCGTGGCGACAGGTCGCATGGTGGCGACACCGACCAATGCAAGGTCGTGAGCGAGGCATACTCGGTGTGCGCCTACAAGGGCGGCCTGCCTGAGGGGCTGGGCGGACGGCACGGCTACGGAAACAGCGCGAAATACTGCCAAGGAATAGCAGCCGACGCAACTCAGTGCCTGACCAAGATAAAGGGATCCCTGGGTGACTGCTTTGCCGCCGCCGTGGTGGAGCTGGACTGCATGGACAAGAAGCACAAGATGGCTGCATGTGGAAAATTGGGGGACGCCATCCGTTGGTGCATCGACCATCCCACATCCACCTATTGCGATTCCACGCCCGGAAAACACTGCGTTCGCTCAGAAAAAGGCGGTCACACCTACAGAACGTGTACGACATATTATTCTCCGGTACAGGCGTGGTTCATGTCGAACATCTACAAGAAAGACAAGGACATCGCCGCTCCGGGCATCTGTAACCTCACTAAGTTCCTGGGCCACATACCGGCAGCCAAAACTGCGGAAGGTGCAGCAAATACGGTTTGCGGAGCAATCAAGGACGGGATCGATATCCTCAACTCCCTGGGCCCGGACGTGGACGCGATGAACAAGAAATGGGATGAGTTCCGCACCAAGTATCCCGGCCGCGGGATAAACGTCAGAGAGAAGTGCATGAGGGAGGACGACGGGATCGGCCTGAAGGCGCCTTGGAGATGTGGTCCCTTGACGTACAATCCCGCTTGATCCTTCCAGGCATTCGAAACGGTGAGCCAAGATGAGGATGTTCTATCGCGCCGGTGCGGCGGTCGTCCTGCTGGCTGCGGGGGCCCTGTTCGCCGTGCAGGCGCAGTCGAACGAGGCCCTCACCGTCGCCTCCGGCAGTTCCGAGCACGATAGCCGCACGAGTGAGGACGCCACCCCCTCGCCGGGCGAGTCATCCAGAAAACCCTGTGAAGCCCCTGCGGGCGAGCATGAGGTATGCGCAAATGCGAAGCCTCGGCGACACGAGCGCGAAGCCTTCATCGCGGACTGCGTGGCCGCCGATGTCGTCGGACTCTGGCCGAACACGTGCGCCGAGGCGGCGGAGCGGGTGGCGGAGACGTTCTCGACCTGCCGGTCCGCGGGGAAGACATTGCTGCAGTGCGAGAACGTCGCCGTTCACGAGGCGTGCGTCTATCGTGGCGGCGGAGCGATCTGCGGAGATTCCGAGCCTGTCTATCAGGCCTGTCGCACTCGTGGTGACACTGACATCGCACGTAGTTTCTGCATGGAGGGCAACATCGAATACCGAAAGTGCCGGCACGCTTGGGGGGTCACGGTGAGTGGCGACGTCTGTGTAGCGGCCACGGCTGCCTACGAGGATTGCCGGACGCGTTCACCCATCCATGTGTGCCAAGGCGTGCGAGATAAGTATGCGCGTACGCATTACCGCTAACGATATGACATCGATCGGCAAAGGTGATTCGGGCAGCTGTGGGCACGGCCCCGGCGGCCGCGGGCTGTCGAACCGTTCGATGTAGCCGATGATCTGCCGTTCCGTCTCGGATCGAGTGGTGAAGACAAAGCGGTGCAGCCACCGTTCTGAACGCGGAGCGGCGGATCTGCAAGCCGGTGAGGAGCGGCTGAACTCGTCGTCGGTGTAGTTCGAGCCGCGGCCGGTGTCACGCACGGCGCCGGGCGGGAGCAGGGCGGTATCGGCGGCCTCCGGATCGCGCCGATGAGTTCGGGGTTGGAGTACGTGCCGAGCACTTCGGCCGTCATCTTTGATGGTGTGACATGGCTGGAACGCCGGATCCATCCCGGGGAGCCTTAATGTGATGATTGAATAGGGCGGCGGCCGTGCTCGGTGCGTGCTCGTACGCCCGTGGACGCGCCGTCAGGATCCGGCACCGCCTGACACGCAGAACGCGCTAACGTGACACGAACCATCACCCAGCGGCACTGCGCGACACTAAAAGATCTTGCTTCTAATCCGACGGTCGCAGGTTCGAATCCTGCAGGGCGCGCCATCGAGACCAGCTCAAACACCGTCTGAGCTGGTCTTTTGCTTGGGTACGGCTCCCGCCCGCATGCAGCCGTAGGCCGCCGAGAGCCCCTGTCTGTCGGTGGTCGCGGGATATACGCGGGATGAAAGGGGCCACGTTTCCGCAGGTCGAGGCCGGGGTTTCGGACGTCTGCGGGATGAGCCCCAGCGCACGACGAAGGGCCCCGGAGTGGTCCGAGGCCCTTCGCTGCCGACGTACTCCCATGTTCTACGGTTCCTGGTCAGCTTTCGCGTCAGGCCACCCTGGTGCGGCATCGACGATCTTGCTTGCCTGCCCTCGAAGCTCGTCGTCAGTCGGCGGAGTCCCACGCAGGGCCTCCCAGTCGTCGATGAGAAGGATCAGCTCCCAAATCTCCTTTGGGGTGGTCCATTTATCCCTGAGCTCAAGGATCAGGAAGTCGGCACCCTTGCCTATGGGTAGCGTGCCCTCCGCTATCCCCTGCGCCACATCCTGAGCGACCGCCCACGGCTCGCGCTGGAGATCGATGGAGGGGAAGCCGCTCTCCGCCAGCACCTGGCGGACCAGCGGCTCAACTTCCTTCATAGGCCCGATGGACAACGCGTAGCCCGCAAGCTCCCAGACCGCGGGCGTATCGAGACCGGCTTCGATGAGCTCACAGGCCAGCCATCCAGCATCCGTTACGCTCCCCAGGAGCCGTCCCCAAAGGAGATCACCTCTGAGGTCGGCCAGACGATCTCTGAGCTCAGCCGGGAGATCCACCGGGCCAGTATCCCTCGATCGATCATTCATGAGGCCAGCGCGCCCTCTATCCGCTGGTTGGCCACCTCGCGTTGCCCGTCGATGCACTTGGCGTAGACCCGGAGCATGACGTCCAGTCCGTGGCCGGCCCGCTCCGCTGCTTCGGGTGCGTGGACCCCGGCGTTCAGCCAAAGTGAGACGGCCGCGTGGCGCAGGTCATACGGTCGGCCTGCCAGGGGAGAGGCGACCTGGTCGGGGGTGAGCGCGTAGGTTCGGGCCTGTTTCCAGATCTTGGCGTAGGCCGAGCCGGAGATCACGCCGTCTGTCCTGGTCCGGAAGAGCCGGCCGTCCTTGGCCGTGCCGTGCGTGTCGAGGTGCGCCCGGAGGATGGCCACCAGTTCGGGCGGGATCGGCACCGGCCGCGTGGTCTTCGCGTCCCGGTGCTTCAGACCGCGCTCGTCGTGGGCCTTGCCGGAGTCGGTGAACCGCTTGTTGCTCTGGGGTGCGGTCTTTTCCAGCGTGAGCAGGCCCCATCCGGATGCGGGAAGGTGGCAGTCCTTCTCCCGGAGTCCGGCCGCCTCAGCCGGTCGCAGGCCAGCGAAGTACATGCAGGCGAACATGGCCGCCAGCATCGGCCCGCGTGTCCGGCCGCAGTAGGTGAGGGCGATGAGGAGTTCCCGCGCCTGGGCCGGATTGACGACGACGCGCCGGTCTATCTCGCCATTCGACTTCGGGCGGCGCAGCTTCACCCGGTCGAGCGGATTTGCCGAAAGCTCTTCCAGCTCAACGGCGTACTCAAGCGGCGGCGCGCCGCGCCGCCGTACTGGCCCTCTGCCGCCCGCCGCCCGGGCGTGCGGCCTGGGGGCCGGTCCCGGCCGGCGGCGGCCCGGGCCTACCCGTAGCGCGTACTCGCCGTACCCAGCCAACGCACCGACCACCGGCACGCCACCGCATTAGTCTTCGGACTCATCCGGCCAAGCAGTCCAAGCCAGCGTCTCCCGCCACCCAGGCAACCGGTATAGCCACATGGTGAAGACCTGCGCCAGAACCGGCAGTGTCCTGCTGAAAGCGCGGAAGTGGGCGTCTACACTGCCGTCGCGATACTCCAGCCAGTAGGCCCCGTCGTCCCGCAGGTAAGCCTGCATGTAGTACTCATCATTTCCTGCGTCCAGGCGCTCGACCACGAGGAAACGGTTGGACATGGTCAATCCGCGCAGCAGAGCATGCAGGTCGTCAGAGCTCGGGTTCTCCACAGAATCGCCGCGTTCATTGAACGCCCGCGCCGTTAAACTCATGGCGCACAAGGTAGCAACGCTCTATGCCTCCGGCAGGGGCTCTGCGGCTCCGGGATGATCACCATCCGCGAGGTCCAGATCTGCAGGTGGCTGAGGCGGAAGCCTGATCATCCCGCCCACCATCGACCCGGGACAAGCCGAGCGGGCCAGGGCCACGGGGCCAAGGTCGTTCCTCCAGTTGGGGGCTCCACCTTGTCCCCGTGGCCCTGGCCCGCTTCCCCTTCGGGCGGGTCGACGGCAGACGGGATGATCAGGACGCGAGCGTACGCGTCGTTATCGCGTGAACTCACTTCGCAGGTATCCGTGGAAGAGGGAAAACGGGCTGTACTTTGATCGCTCTTCTTGGCGCAGGAACAGGTAGCCAGCGACGACCTGGCCGGAGAAATGATCGTTGCCGACGGCGAAGGTCACAGCATCCACTCTGTCGCTGGGGCGATCCTCGATACCGATGACAAGGCCACCATCCATCGTCACCGGAAGATTGAGCTGGCGGACGGACTTGAATAGCAGCTCGATGTGAGGTGCGGTCGGGTCGAACTCCGTCCGTATGACAAGCTCGCTATGCGAGGGCACGTAGCTCCACAGCCTGAAGGGGCGATCCGGGAAGCTGAGAGGAAGAGAGAGCTGGCCGGGGAAGCGATCGTGGCTCACGGCGAGAGCCCACCACGGCCAGGTCCGTGAAGCAAGGCCTCTGTGTGTTATTGCCAGGCCATTAGCGGGCCATTAACCAGGGTGACGAGTGGTCAACCACGGTCACTCACGACCTCGCCGGCATCCCCTGCGACCAGCAGCGCCCTGCTACAGCGTCCGGCTCGCACCCCTCTCAGGCCGGAATGACCATCTCGAACTCAAGATCCGTGACGCGGTAGAAGGTCCCGTCGAAAGAGATCGTCATGTTGTCTCTGCCATGGCCGACTGCGCCGTTTCGGCGACGATGGAGGCCGTTACGTAGAAGCCGTCCGGGGCGATCTGTGTCACTGTATCAAGGTGAACTCCCCACTCACCCGCAGTGATCATGTGAGCCTCGAAGTATGAGTATCTGAGATCCAGCAACCAGACCCGTTCGAGCTCCGCAGCGAGCTCCACCATCGAACACCCCGGCACCGTCTGGCACGTAGCAGTGATCAGGTTGTTCGTATCGCCGGTACGGCGAACCGACACCTCCTTGATCAGCCGCGAGCGCCACAGGTAAGCATCGAAGTCGATCGCCATGCCGTCCAGGTCATCCCCGGCGCTCGGGAACGACTCGCCCATCACCCGCTGCTTCACCGCGGCGAACTCCGAGAAATCCATCGAGAAAGCATTCCATCTCCACGTCACGCCGTGATCACCGTGCAATTAGCGTGCAATTAGACAGGGTGACGAGAGGTCAACCACGGTCACTCATGACTGGCCAGAAGCCCAGCTCAGCGCCCCTACGCGCCGTGATCCATACACTTCCCAAGCTGCCAGCGCGGGTTCGATTTCCGTTACCGGCCTCAGCCGTAGCATCGGGCTCGGTAGACGGCCGACGCTCGACGTCACTGACGTTTGCGGGAATATCAGCGGGCCTATTACGGCATCGCGTTCAGCACCTCGCGGTGTGGCCACTCCTTGCTGATCACCTGGCCCAGCAGTTCATGGGAAGTCTCCACGATGTACGGTACGTGTTCCCGATCTTTCACGACGGCGCGCGCGGGAGCAGCCAAAAGCTCTGCGCCCCAGGGGTCAACGGCGTTCGCGACGAAGCCGGCCAACTCTAGATCGGCATACTCCGGCGCTGTCCACACCTCATAGGCGGTCTGGAGATCTGATGGATGTACGGCGAGCCAGAGGGCGAAAGTGGCCGAGAACCCGTGCGAGAGCTTGACCGGCAAGAGACATCTGATGAACGCCCCCACTCCCTCGACCGCCATCATGACGTCGTTGCCCCACCTGCGAGCTTCCAACTCGGCAGGATCCAGCTCCAGCAGAGGATCGGGAAGCCGAAAGCGTATCTGGCGATCAAGTTCATCTAGCGGGGACCCGCACGCACACACCCCTGCGAAGGAGGGGTCGCCTATTTCCGTCATATCCGAACCCTTCCATAGTTTGCCCACGGTCTCGCTTCCGGTGATCGTGAGAGCTTCGCACACAGCCAGCGGTCCACCCGACGCGTACTTGGTGGCGCGGGATGAGGGAACCGGAACGGCGAGAAGTCATGATGGCGCAATCAGTGTGCTGGGCGTGTTCCCGTAGGTCGGAGAGAGAGTTGACGTTTGTCGTTGCGGCCAGGTGATCTATCGGACTTCTGGGAGCCACCTTGGGAGCCACCCGAGCGGACGATCATGAACTGAGCCGGACGGATCTGAACGGTCGGAGTCTGGCGAGCAGCAGGGTGAACGGTTCTGAACGATCCTGGGCATCGTTTGGGGACTTACGGATCTCGGAAGGTTAGGCGTGCGACCCCACTGCGGGATATGCACGGGATGATCTCCCTCCTATAGAAAGATCAGCACCACAACGCCGCACGTCGCTGACGTTGGAGGCGGGGTAAGAGATTATCCACTTCTAATCCGACGGTCGCAGGTTCGAATCCTGCAGGGCGCGCTTTGATCATGTCCTGACCTGCGTTTATGCGGGATCGGATTGCGGGTGCCGATTAATCATCCGGCCAGGTCAAGCCGCGTGCCGATACTCCTTCAGGATGCCTCCAAGTCGATCGCGTCGATGGATGTCGAGCATCGTGATCTGGGCTGGCGCGGCGTTGGGGGCGGGAAGCGGTCGGAGCGGAGCTGCCTGGCGGAGAGCCCGATGCGGTCGGTGTTCGTTGTAGAAGGTTTCGAACTCGCGCAGCGCGTGCAGAAGGTGGTGCTGGTTCCAGATCAACGTTCGGTCCAGCAGTTCGCGCCGGCAGGTCTGGATCCAGCGTTCCATGATGGAGTTCATTCGCGGTATCCGGAGGCCACTCTTGACGATGCGTAGTCCGGCATCGGTCAGCACCGCGTCGAAGGCTGCGGTGAACTTGGTGTCTCGGTCGTGGATGAGGAATTTGGCCGTGCTGCCCACATCCTGTAGGTCCATGGCGAGGTTGCGGCCGAGTTGGGTGACCCACTGGCCGGTGGGGTGGGCGGTGACGCCGAGGACGCGGATACGGCGGGTGGCGTGCTCGATGACCGCCAGAACGTACAGGCGTGTGCCGGTGAGGGTGCGGACTTCGAAGAAGTCGCACGCCAGTAAGGCGCCTGCTTGGCTGCGCAGGAACGCGGCCCAGGTTGGGCGGTCCGTTCGGGAGACGGATCGATGCCGTGCGTTTTGAGGATCTCCCACACGGTGGAAGCAGCAACCTTGATACCGAGCGCGGCCAGCTCACCGTGGATGCGCCGGTAGCCCCACGAGGTGTTCTCCCGTGCCAGCCGCAACACCAGCAAGCGGAGGGACCGGATGGTACGTGGACGTCCGGCCCGCGACGCTTGCTGGCCGCGGCGGGACGGCGCCGCAGCAGATCGCGGTGCCAGCGTAGGACGGTGTCCGGGCGGACCAGCAACACAAGGTGCTGGAGTCTCTCCGTGGGCAGGCGGTGAAGCAGCCCAGCGAGGAGGAACCGATCAGTCGGCGTGAAGGCGGGCTTGGTCACCTGCCGCTGCAGCACCATCAGCTGGTGCCGCAACACCAAGATTTCGATTTCCTTGTCACGATCGGTTCGGGGGAGCAGCCCCAGGAAGGAGAAGGTGGTCGTGACCGTGAGGTAGGCCAAGCGTAACAACACGATCAACCATCATGTCGTGCGGGGTGCGCGGCGGGAAAGCAAGAGAGCGCACCACCATGACCTGCACGAATCAATATTCGGCACCCGCAGGGCTCGGTGCTGGTTGTAGAGGTGTTCGTACTCGCGCAGGGCGTGCCGAAGATGTCGTTCGTTTCACCCTGCTGCTCACGTTCGCTGTGGGCGCCACGATCGCCTGTCCGGCCCTCTGGCGCTGGTTCGCCTCCGACAGCGTGAACGCGTACGCCCTCAGCTCATTAGGGGGCGTCACATCGTACGAGGTGGACCCACCACACGCTGACCCTCACCCCTGGTCGTCCCGAGCCATCAGGTGGAACCCTGACCTCCGCTCTAGCGACAAGACTGGCGATCATGTGCCGCCTCCGCCACCATGGGAGGCCGCCCTCAACGCGTCCTCTTCCCAGTCCGAGCAGAAGGAAGATCGCGATGCAGCCACCGATTCCTACTCCTGATCAGATCGGCACTGTCGACCTGGCGTCCTGGGCCGTCGTTCCCGGCCCATCAAACCAGGACAAGGACGAACACGGCGCCTGGGCCGTCACGGTCGGCGACGAGGAGCAGTACGCCCTGTACTTCGAAGTCGCTGACGCCGCCCACCCCCGGCAGGTCGCCGAGTTCATCGTTGAGGCGGTGCGAGCACACGCCACCCGGTTGCGGCTCAGCGCCGCCTTCGACGACATCCTGCGCGAACGGGAGCGCCTGCGCACCCGCCCAGCCGGTGCGGACCTGTACGAGCTCGACCGCAGCCGGGTCGTGGCGATGATGGCGCAACTCGGCAAGCTCGCCGCCGAAGCCTACGAACCCGCGTCCGCGTCCGAGCAGGACGCGCAGACGCAGCGCATCTATGACGAGGTCACGCATCTAGCGGCACTGGCCGTGAGCTGGCTTGAGGCCATCCACGCCCGCTACGGTGCCGACGGCGCTTAGCGCGCTCGGCAAGCCTCCTCGCGAAGCATGCCGACGACGGCAGCCAGGTGGTGAGACAGGGAGTACGCCTTCCACTCGGTGCTCCCGCCAGGGCCGCCGTCCTCACAGGCCGCCCTCGCGATCTGCTCGTCACCCCAGGAGAAGCCCGTACCATAGGTCGGCCAATCCGAGGAGCCGACCAGCCTCTTGCAGAGCTCGAAGAAGCCCTTGTTGCCGCGACTTGTTCCCTTCGGCCAGTAGTACAGAGACCATTGCCGTCCGACCGTGTAACGCAGGTTCGGGGGCGGCCACTTGTCGTCTGCCGGGGGAGGGCCCGGATGGTCGACTCCGTAATCCCCGTAGCTGACGTCGTTCCACAGCCGGCTGATCCGGCACCGGAGGTCTGCCTCCCGCCGTGGGATGCGCCTGACCTCCGGTACGGCAGGCTTCACCAGATCCTCGGTGGAGGGAAACGACCCTCCTACGACCGTCACCGATTGCCAGGCGATGTCGAGGAGGTGGCGCAGAGGGCCTCCAACGCCTGTGCAAGTTTCGGAGGCAGAGGTGAAGTAACCGCAGTCGAGCACCAGGTCCGTTCGCTCCGCCGTTTCCCCCACGGCTTCCAGCTGATCCAGGAGTACGCGCGAATCAGACAGGTTGAAGGCGAAGGGGCGCCGTACGCGGAGGCACACGCCAGTGTGCAGTTTCTCCGTGGCGCGTCGCACTTCCTCCAGGTTCTCCGGCGCCTCATCCGTATGGATGACGGGACGGAAAGAGCCGACGCCGAGGTCTGCGACAAGGAGCCTGAGTGCCTCATATGCTCCTGAGGGCCCGAACCGGTCGGCAAGGGGCCTGGTATCCAGTGCGAAGTCGATGCTCTTGTCCAGCAGGCGGTTCCGGTGGATCTCCGATAGTACTCGCTGGACCGCGACCTTCGGCGACTCATCTTCAGCGCGCGCCACGATCTCGATAAGAGGCCGGACGCTGTCCGATATCCGGTCACTCATATGCCGGAGCGCCAGCAGATTGGGCCGGCGACTGTTGATGATGACCACGTACACCGTCATGGTTGGTTCTCCGTGCGGTTGGTGAACCTCATGGCGGGTGAAGCGGCCATCCCTCGCCTGTGGGCAGGCCGCCACGGCCCGGTGCCACCGACGGTGAACTCTGCCTGTCAGCACGTCAATATCCGGAGGGCCAGATCCTCACATCGAAGAGTTGACGGCAGGTGTACATGGGGCAGATCCAGTTACGAGCTGCATTAGAGCAAATAATGCCTATGTGTTGGTTTGCGGCAAGAGGAGAAGAAGTTGCGACTCTTGCCGAGGTTTGCGGCATTTGGCGCATTGTCTATCCGTCGCGTCGAAGAGCGCGCGCTGGATCTCGTTGGGGACTCGTAACGCCAGTGACTTGTCACCGCCGAGCCGTCATGATCGGAAGCAGGTCTGGGCTTGATCCGGTTTGACGGACAAAATGAATGCAAGACCCCCAGGTGACGGCGGAGCTACGTAGTGCTTTTGGCGCTCTTCCTGGGACGCCGCGACCGGGTCAGTCCCATAGGGGGAGCGGGCGGCCGGCGCTGTACTTCCGCGCGGCGGTGTAGAGGGCCTGCGCGGCGGCCACGTCCTGGACGGCGGTGCCGGTGGAGTCGAAGACCACGATGTCGTCGGCGTGTTGGCGGCCCGTCTTCGTGCCCAGCACGATCTCGCCCAGTTCGGCCTTGACCGGCGTCTGTGGGCGGTGGTGCAGTTCGCCCACGGCGGCGCACTGGTGGGTGACGTCGGTGATCAGGGTGGCGGCGGCGAGCAGGTCGTCGTGGAGCTCGCGCTTGGAGGGCGCGTCGGAGCCCACGGCCGCCACCAGTGCGCCCGGCCGCACATCGGTAAGGCCCAGGTAGGCGCGAGTGGACGGGGTGAGGGTGACGACGACGGAGGCTTCCATCGCGGCTTCGCCCGGAGTGCGGGCGACCTCGGCGGCGTGCTCATGGGCGAAGCGCGCGGTCTTGGCGGGGTCGCGGCCCCAGACGATGACCCGCTCGATGGGACGGACGGCTCGGATGGCCGTGATGTGGGTGGCGGCCTGCGCGCCGGTGCCGAGGACGGCCAGAGCGGCGGCGTCGGGTAATGCGAGATGGCGCACCGCCACTGCGGTGGCGGCCGCGGTGCGTAGCCGGGTGACCGTGGCCGATTCCAGGAAGAGCAGGGGCTGGCCGTTGGTGGCGTCGAACAGGGCGATGACGCCGACGATGCTGGGCAGGTCGAGCGTAGCGGGCCGGTCGTAGAAGCAGGCGCCGATCTTGACGGCTACCACGCCGCCAATCCCTGAGGCCTTGATGTGGAACTCGCCGGGTGGGCTGTCGAGGTGGGACAGGAGGCTGGGGGTGGTCTCGCCGCGGGCGTAGGCGGCGAAGGCGTCTTCGATGAGGTCGATGTAGTCGGAAGGGGTGAGCAGGCGCTCGATCTCCGACTGCGTGATCATGAGCATGCCGCGAAGCCCTTCTGGTTGCCGGTGTGTCTCGGATGGTACTGCGATCGAAAATAGATGTATATTCGGTAGGAAATATTGACTTTGCGCATATGCGCCCGTGGCTTCGTGGTCATGAGCGTACCGCTTCTTAATGGCTTCACCAGCTTTGAGCTGGGGTTTTGCCGCTTGGTCAGCTAGCCCGGCGGTATTCATTGATGAGGCCTGCGACGGCTTTCCGGCGTTTGATCCAGGCTGCTGGCAGCAGTACGACCTCAGGGTCGTCCAGTGGCGCAAGCTGTTGGCGGCCTTGGTGCGGGCGATGCTCGTTGAAGTGGCGGGCGTAGCTGTGGAGGATCCTCTCGGCGTGACCGCGGTCGAACAGCAGGATCCGGTTGGTGCACTCCTCGCGTACTGAACGTATGAAGCGCTCGCGTGCGGGTTGCAGTTGGGGCTACGTGGGGGGATCTTGGCCACGGTGATGCCTTCGCTGGCGAAGACGGCGTCGAAGGCGGCGGTGAACTTCGTGTCGCGGTCGCGTACGAGGTAGGTGTAGTGGGTGGCGTGCTCTCCGAGGTGCCAGAGCAATTGTCGGGCCTGCTGGGTGGCCCAGGTTGCGGTGGGGTGGGCGGTCGCCGAGGATGTGGACCGTGCGGGTGCGTACCTCCATCACGAACAGGGCGTAGAGCCGTTGCAGTCCGATCGTGTCGACGTGGAACAGGTCGGTGGCGAGTAGGCCGTCGGCTTGGGCTTTGAGGAAGGTGCTCCACTCGCCCCGCGTCGGATGACGTCGCGGAGCGGGTCCCAGGCCGGCGGCGCGCATGACGCGGCGGACAGTGGCGGGGCTGACCTTGTGTCCGAGGCGGCGCAGTTCGCCGTGCACTCTTCGGAAGCCCCAGCGCGGGTTCTCGGTGCCGAGTCGGGTGATCAGTTTGCGCAGTTCTTCTGGAGTTGGTGGGCGTCCTGCGGACGGCGGCTGTGTCCACTTCTTGTTGATGAGCCGTCGGTGCCAGGCAAGGAGGGTGCGTGGGGAGACGATCCGGTGGCTGCGTAGTACACGGGGGAGTAGGCGGGCAAGGGCGGCGAGTGGCGCGGTCCGGCCAGGTGGGCCTTGGCGCGGTGCCTTGGCGGCGCAGCACCGCTACCTCGTGCCGCAGGATCAATATTTCTGCGTTTTTAGCCGCGGAGGAACGAGACAGAAGGACGAGCCACGCGAAGATCCGCGTGGCGCTCAGGTAGAGCAGTCGTACGAGCACGAGGATCGATGGTGTCGTATCGGTGCGGGGAGCGTCGTCCCAGGTCCGGAGGTGCGCAGTCATTCTGGAGCCTTACGGGGTGACGATCAGCGGTCACACGCCTGTTCGGCGCTGGTGCCCTGCGGCGAGGTCGAGCCACTCTTGTGACCGCCCGGCCATGGGGCCCTCGCGCCGTCTCCTCATGCTTCCGTCCGGACTGCGTGAGGTTCGGGGTTGGTGCCGCACCAGCCGGACGGCAAGAGACAGTGCCTGCCGATCCCCTAAATATCCGGCCCTCGCCGCATCTCAGTCCTCGTCGTGAAAGGCGAGATAGGCGCGCAACTCATGGCGCGCCTGGTGACGGCTGCGGCGGCGCTCCTCGCGGCGAATGTAGTACCACTCCCGGTTTGCACCCTTGGTGTCGCGAACGAGCACGTGGTAGCCGGGGACGCCCCAGTAACAGCCGCCCCGGCGCCAGTTCGCGCTGTCGGCGTTGATCTCGTCCGGCAGCGTGCACGGCCCGAAACGATGATCGTGAACGGGCACGCCGGTCATCGGCGGCGCGTCGGCCATCCGCACCCACCAGGGCCGGGTCCTGTCGGTCTTGCTCATACGGTCACCTTTCGGCTCCGTGACGCCCCGGGTTGGGGCCGTCGCTAGACCGGGTGCAGGGTGACCACCTCCGACTACGCACACGACAAAGGGACCGAAAGCGACGAGCCGCTCACAGACCCCGATCCACACTACTCACGAACCGCAGCCGATGGCGGGTTTCGGTTTGAACGTCCAGGGATGAGTCCGGCGCCCAGCGGCGCGATAACGCCTATCTGAAGGACTTCGCTGACGGTCGGACGCCCCGGGTTAGAAGGCTCGACCGCGCCGCCAAGCTGTCGGCGGCTCGTGCGTCGCCGAGCGGTAGCCCGACCAGGACCTCAGGCGTCGTAGACGAGGAGCCCGTCGTCGAGAAGGCGGGCGCCCTCGGTGGGCAGGTGTTCGGTGAGCCGCCCGTCGTGGGCCAGGTGCAGTACTGAGACGTGGTGGACCAGCACGGCGTAGTCGGCGATGATCCGCCGATGGCAGCGCCACCAGACGGCCTCGGCGCACATGATCGCGGTATGGGTGGTCGCCGCCTGGTCCAGGAGCTCCTTCAGGGCAGCGTGGAACTCCGGTCCGCGGCTGTAGCCCGCGTACCCCCGGAAGGAGTCGTTCCGCCAGAACGTGTCGGGCGAGTCCGGGGCCGGCTTGCGGAAACCTCCGAGCCTCTTCTCCCACCGGTAGCCGATGCCCTCCTCTGGCAGCCAGGCGGCGAGCTCCAGCCTGCCCACGTCGGGGAAGCGCCTGCTCCCCGGTGCGGTGCGCACGTCGACGACCACCTGCGCGTCAACGCCGTGAAGGAGAGCGGCCAACTGGGTCTTGGAGGCCGTGCCGTGACCGAAGGTGAGCAGTGCGGGTGCCTGGACGCGGTCGGCGGGCAAAGGGCGGAACTTCGCGGTACCCACCAACGGCGTAGTACCCGCAGTCCCCGTGGCAAACCCGTAGGCCCGGCGAGACAGCAACGGCGCTGTCCGGCGGACTCATCCGCACTCTCAGCGTACCCGGCGTCGAGGACGTTGATGGAGCAGCCTGACCAGGCCGATCCCGGGCTGATCGTCCATGTGTTCGCCACCGCGAAGGGGCCCCGGCGCACGCGAGCACGAGTGGCGGCTGCGCGGCATCTGGGATGTGCTTGGTTCCGGTTGCACATGCCCGCGCGGCAGGCCGGATCGAGGCGTGGAATCTATTTATGAGGCCAGGATGCAATGATCAATCAATATGTCGGCCGTGCTCGGTGCGTGCTCGTACGCCCCGTCACACGCCGTCAGAACCCGGCACCGCCTGACACGCAAAACGCGCTGAGTTCGCACGAACCGTCGCCGAACGGCACAGCGTGGTATTTAAAGATCTTGCTTCTAATCCGACGGTCGCAGGTTCGAATCCTGCAGGGCGCGCTTTGATCATGTCCTGACCTGCGGTTATGCGGGATCGGATGCGTTCTAGAATTTTCGTCTAGCGGTTCCGTGCTCCGTACGTGCTCGCCCGCACCAACCCCGCACACACCATGATCCATTCACCGTCTCCGGCTGCTGCGGGAAGAGCAGCGGCCCCGCCTCGCCGCGAGCAGGCGGCGAGTGCGGGGCCGGATGCTTAATCCGACTGTCAACTCCTCAGCGAGATGACCTTCCCGGACGCGGCCTCGTCTTCCTCGCCGAACAGCAAGGCCGCGGTCTTCTCGGCCGCCGCTGTGGCCACCTGGGGGTAGACGAGGTGTAGGTGTCGGCGGTGAAGGCGCTGGAGGTGTGTCCCAGGGTTTCCTGTACCACCTTCATCTCCACCCCGGCGGCCAGCATCAGCGAGGCCGCGCCATGGCGGAGGTCATGCAGTCGGACGGGTGGTAGTCCGGCCAGGTAGGCCAGCCAGAGGAATTGGTCGGAGACGTGCTGCGGGTGCAGGCGGCTGCCGTCGGGTTGGGTGAAGACGAACCCGCTGTCGGTCCACGCTTCGCCCATGGCCAGCCGTTCCTGGAGTTGCTGCTGTCGGTGCGCGCGTAGGACCTGGGCGGTGTCGGTGTCCAGGGCGATGGTGCGCACGGAGGCGTCGGTCTTTGGCATGCCCTCGTGGACCTGCCAGGCCAGTTGCACGAGTTGCCAGTTCACCGTCAGGGTGCGGCCGTCGAGGTCGACCTCTTTCCAGCGCAGCCCGCACGCCTCGCCCCGGCGTAGTCCGCGCAGCGCGATCAATTGATACAGGGCGAACAGGCGATGCCGTCGTGCTTCTTCGAGGAACAGGCGGGTTTGAGCGGGCGTCCACACCATGACCGGGGAGGGGCGCGGCACGCTGGTGTAGGCGTCGATGGGATCGACCCGTCTACCGGCGCGGCGCTGCTTTTCCGCCTGGCGGTATTCGCAGTAGGCGGTCTGCCAGGCGCGGACCCGGTCGTCGGCCCACACCAGCGGCTTGGGCCGGGTGTGGGCGGGCATCTCCAGGACCGCGGCGGGGTTGAAGTCGATCAGCCGATCCTGGCGCATGGCCATGTTGAGCGCGTGGCGCAGGGTGGCGCGGATGCGGTGCATGGTGGCGATGCTGATCGGCCGCCGGTATTTGACGCTCTCGCGCACTTTCGGGTCGGGGTCGGCGCGGCGTTCGGCGATGGTGTCGTTGAACTCCTCGATCTGCTCGAACATCAATGCGATGTCGCTGACCTTGAGCTGATCCAACCGCAGCCGCCCCAGGTAAGGGGTGAGGTAGAGGCGGATGTGGCCTTCGTAGGAGCGGCGTGTGGTCTCCTCGATCTTCCGCTTGCGGTTGAGGAACTCTGCCAGCCACTGCTCGACGATGATCTCCTGGGTGAGATGTTGCCCGGTCTTGATCTTTCGTCGGAGGGTCTCCGCGTCCGGCAGTGTGTCGGTCTCGGCCAGCGTGCGTTTGATCAGGTCGGCGATTTGGGTGCGGGTGGCGGGCTCGCGCGGGTCGGCCAGCGCGAGCAGGTCGCGCACGTGGCCGAGTTCGTCTTTGGCTGCGTCCTGGGTGGCGAAGCCGCCGCGGCGCAGTGGCCCGCGCCGCTTGCCATCGGGGCTGGGCGGGAGTTCGATCTGGTAGTTCCAGATGCCGTGCCGGTAGCTCCATCCGCCGTCGGCGCGGCGGAGCTTGGGGCATTTCTGCCCGAGTTCCTTGCCGTCGCTGTCGCGGCAGGAACAGCGTTTGAACGTGCGTCCCTCGGCCATAGTGTGTGTCGTCCTCTTTTCTTGGTGCTCTTGGTAGGGCTGATGCGGCGGTGAACAGCGGCGAAGTGAGTGGCGCTCGGCACAGGGCTGCTGCGGTAATCGCTGATCACGGGCGCACGGCGGCCCTGTCGCGCGTGCCGCCGTCTGTATGGCGCGGAGCGTCAGAGTCTTCGTGCTTCCGTCCGGCGCTGCCGATGCGTGGGCGTGGTCGGGCGAGCACGCCCGTGGTCGTGACCCGCCACATCGATGGCCGTGCCGGACAGGGCGTATCGACGCCCACCTGGATGGCGACGGTCAAGGCCGAATCCGATGGTCAACGCCGGACCGGGGCGCCAGCACTCTCCGCACGGTGTCGCGGCTATTGGCGGGCATCGCTTCTCGGGAAGGCACAGAAGTACGGGTGGCTCTGGTGTGCGGATATGTACCGATCTTCGTGTGGGTGAGATGAGACAGCCGGGCCCAGCACGCTGGCCAGCACCCAGCATTCGGCCACTGCCGATGAGCCCCATCGGGCAGGAGCCGGGAGCTGTCGGCCCTGCTGGACGGCATGGCACCGCGGCCGGCCTTGTGGCGGATGATGTGGTTCGGTCTTGTAGTGCTGCGGCGCGATGGCGTCACGCTGGTGCGGCCCAACTCACCCGGGCCACCTGATCCCTGTCACCTATCTAAATACCTGTGCCCAGGTCCGAATTAGGACAGCAGACGAAGCAAAGGCTTGGCCATGGTGACCGGACGAAGCGGGCGTATCCGGAAAACGCTCAGGGTCTCAGCTGCTCATCTGGCACGGTTATAACCGTACGGTAGTTTGCGTCGAGCTCAGGCGCGAGGAGTACGAGTGCCGTGAGTCGACGCACGATGTTGGTGAACTCGCGGGCTTCTGCGAGGGTGAGATCGCGACCGAGGACACGCTTGTCTCGGTAGCTCAGCCACTTGCGCAGCACCTGGAAGCCGCCGATCTTGTAGTCCCAAGCTGCTGCTGGCACCCCTCGCCAGCGCGCTATCGCGTTGAGATAGATGTCGAGTGTCTGTGTGCCGAGGACGTCGCTCTCTTCTTCGGTGACCCCCTCGCTCTGGAGTGTGTCCCGTTCACGTACGTCGAATTTGCCGGCGCCCGGCATGACTGCGCGCTGCTGGACGATTCCCCAGCCGGCGGTGACGGCTAGGTCTCCCTTACCTGGGTTCAAGGGCTTGCCGTCGATTCGCTCAATGGCGGCTACTGTCCGCAGGAACGGCCTCAAGCGGGTTGAAGCGACATCGCTCG
This sequence comes from Nonomuraea sp. CA-141351, assembly GCF_050944675.1. Classification (NCBI taxonomy): domain Bacteria; kingdom Bacillati; phylum Actinomycetota; class Actinomycetes; order Streptosporangiales; family Streptosporangiaceae; genus Nonomuraea; species Nonomuraea sp. CA-141351. The sequence continues at coordinate 10,371,600 of NZ_CP191982.1, read as the reverse complement.
AGGGTCCGTCAAGGTTAAGCAGCGCCGCGACCTGCCGGCCGATGGCTGCTGACGCTCGCAACGCTGTTTCCGAGCGGGGCAGGGGTATGCGGGGCCAGTCAGAACGCACGGCTTCGCCGTTTTGCTCTCCGTATAGGGGTGAAACGCCGATAGCAAGCGCATGGAACCAAATGAGGGTTGCGCTGTCTTGGTTGGATTTCGCGTCGTTGATTCCCAGTTGCCGCAGATAGGTCAACGCCTTATCGGAGAGGTTAGGTTTCCATGGTTCCGCCGATTCCTCTGTATCCAGGTCAAACAGTGAGGCAACTCCGTTGTCGTTCCTGTCTTGGTCAGCTGATAGCCAGAACGGGATGGCATATGCGTCGGTAAACAGAACTTTTTGGTCTACGAGGCAGTCGGAGAAATGAAAGGTCGCCCCGTCGAGTACCCGTGGGGCGCGGCGGCGCACTAGCAGAAAGCCAGAGGAAGCCTCGGCGGCGGCGACGAGCAGCGGTCGTGACCGGTTCCACAAGGGCGTCTCGGTCTCGACGTAGGCATATCGCATGTCGAGCGGCCGGAACTGGAAGCGCTGGATGCGCTGCTCGTCGAAGGGCCGTGCGGTTAGCAGGCGCCTGCGAACCTTCTCAGGATCGAAGCCCGCGAAGGTTCTGCTCAGTCGAGGATCGACCTGCTCCATTTGGGCGTTGGGATCCAGGTACGTACGGATACGGGCGGCCAAGGCATCACGATCGCTGTCGATGAGGGCGAATTGGCGGTTCTCGTTGAGGCCGAGCATAGGATCTTCGGCACACAGCTCGTGGATTGCCGGCCAATTGGCGTAACCCTCGCCCGTGCGCCAGCGCAGCAGACGGAACCAGTTAGCTTGATCAGGTGCAAGGGACTCGTAAGCTGGTCCGACCTCGGGTTGGGCGGTGGTGGCGGCGAGTTGTTCGCGCTTGTCTTGCCCCCAGAAGTCGCGATACCGGATTCTGGCTGGCTCGTTGGTATGAGCCGTGCCACGGACGAGGGTGCTGATGGCGACGCCTCGTGTGATCCCGGCAGGGTTAAGCTTCGTGGAGAAGATGGAGGGGTCCGGATCTCCAGCCGGTGTCTTTTTGCCAGTTTCGCGGCTATCGCCGTTGAGATGGTCAATGGTGATGTCGTCGAACTCCGTGAGGAGCCGCTTGCGCATAACAACTGCGGAAGGATCGCCCATCCACGAGGAGTTAGTGACGAAGCAGATAATACCCTTGCCGGTCTGCTCGGTGATGCGGCGCTCTGCAATGCGAAAAAAGCGAACATAAAGATCGTCAAGCTTGTTCTTGGTTACATTCCAGTCGTGAGTTAGTCCTATTTTGTAGGGTTCAATTAGGCCGCCTTCTTCCTTCCCGGAAACACCCGCGAAGCCGTTGTAGGGAGGGTTTCCAAGAATGACGAGGATCGGTTGGTCACGCTTGACTGCTTGAGCCGCATTTCGCTCCGCAGCAAATTCAGGGAATAGCAGAAACTCGGGGAATGGCAGCCGTGCGTATTCGTCATCTTCGACCCAACCGGTCAGAGCGTTTGTCAGATACACACTGGCACGCTCTCCAGCCTTGGCGTCGAGTGGCACGCCGAGGCGCTGCAAGGCAAGCCCGATTTGCAAATGCGCGATCACGAACGGCGCAGGCAGCAACTCGAAGCCATGGATGCGTGAGAGCGCTGCCTCCTTGACGTCGGCCGCGATAAGCCCATCATCGCCGTAGGCCTTCAAAGTAGTGGCGATCTTCTCGAGGACGGCGGTCAGGTAGGACCCCGTACCCGTACACGGATCAAGTACGTGAACTCGTGGGTCGGCAAGCCCCAAAGGTAGGCCAAAGCTTGTGCGCAGAGCTTGGTCGACGCTGGCCACCATGTAGCGGACGACTTCTGGAGGCGTATACCAGACACCAAGTTCTCGCCGGAGTCCGGGATCGTACGCCTGTAAAAACGGTTCGTAAAAGTACTGGACAGCTTCAGCAGCTTCGAAGCGCTGGAAAAACAGCTTTCGGTCCACTCGTGCAAGGACGTCATCGGTCCAGTCGAGTACCTCGTCAAGGCCAACCGGTAGGTTCGCTGGCGTGGCTAGCTGCTGGAAGAGCACGCGAATCATCGGCACAGGCAACGTCCACTGGGCCTGCCGCCAGGCGAAGCGCTCGGTGGTCTGTTCGGGCTGCCGTTCTGACCAGAAGACCCATGCGGCGAAGACACCGTAGAACAGTGTTTGCACGAGGGCCGATCGAAAGAAATGGTCACCATGCTTATCCTCGAAGCGCAGACCTAGGGCTTCCTCCAATGTGCTCTGCAAGAACGAGAGGCTCTGCATGTCACCTGCTGCCTCAACGCGTTTCAAGCCTGTGCGGGCGTAGGAAGCTAAAAACCAGGCGAGGTCGGCAGGGGAACTCAGTGGCGCGTCGCTCCAGAGCATGCGCTCCAAGTAGGCGACAAAGTCGGCGCCCCGTTCGTTGTCGGTCTTTCGGGGATCGAGCGCCCAAAAGGACTCTTCGTCAGTCGCTAACGTGAAACGCTCGCTAGCCTGGGCCACGCCGTTGGAGTCCAAGCGAAGGATAAGGAAGTCGCGGTAAGTGCAGACAAGGATTTTGCCGTAGCGCTCTAAGTAGCGATTGATCTGGGCGGAGCGTGAGACACGGATGATGTCATGGGACGGACCCTTGACCTCAACAACACCGCGCTCAGGCGCTCGCGCGAGAAGCGCGCTATCGCCAGCCTCGGCGACTGCCTGGCCAGCAATGAACAGGCCGCCGTCAGGCAGTCCAGCGCCCCGGTTCTTAGTGGTCAACACGCAGGTAATTGCGGGGGAGAGGGTCTTGCCGACCTGATTGAGCAGCCCTTCGAGTTGCCCATAGTAAGAAGTTTCCTTGACGGCCTCGCCCGTCGAGTGGATAGCCTGCATACCTTCAAGGTAGGTGCGTAAAGCAGTCATCATGGACTCATATGGCCGTCAGCCGTAATTGTCGGCACCCACACCCAGGACGTGTCATCGGTGTTGACCGGGTCGGGTAGCGCTGACATGCGCTCCCATCGCCCACTATCTCGCTTGCCCGGCCGCCAATGCAGAACTTCCTGGATATTCCGATTCGAAGCTTTGACTTCTAGACGGCCGAGCCTGCCGCTACTGACCTCGACGGCACAGGAGTGGTGGGCATGTGTTTCTTTGAGATGGACCTCGCCATAAGCGACGGCATCGAGGCCGAACCTGGTAGCGACGCGTGTCAGCACTTTGAGGGGTCTACGGAGTGGGCCCTCCTGCGCGCCGCTTGTTTCGGGCTTCCCGCTCTCATCCATCCCGTACGCCATAACGGCGTACCAATCGATATCGCCCGACAGTTGCTTCCCACGTCGGGCGTAAGCCATCGAAGCTCCCGTCCCTTAGCCTCTGAAATGACCTTCTCTTCTGGACTATGACTCTCGGATGCTCAATCGACAATGGGAACTAATGTGCGACTGAGCGCCAAGGACTTGCAGGGCATCACAAGGCGAGGAATGGTTGCGGCCCAGTCATTGCGCCTGACGACAGTGTCATCCGTGCAGCCCAGGGGTTTGCTCGCCTCCGAGCAGCCCTCTCTCCGTCGGACTCTCGTGAGGCATGGGGACAAAGATTCTTCTGTGACCCAAGCAGGGCGAGAACGGATCTTTTCGGCAGTGGTCTTGACCGTGGCGACCTTCGTGACGCTTTCACCGATGATGGCGAGGTGGGCAAGGGCGACAGACCCCGACCGTGTGGCACGGTCAGCCGGGCGGATCCCACCCCAGTCTGCACCAGTTCGCCGGTCTTCCTGTTGCGGGAGTTGCCCGTCCCATGGCCAGCCAGGCCGTGCTTGCCATAGCCAAAGTGGATGACAGCTCGGCCTCCAGCGCGCGTTCTAGCACCGCCTTGACCAGCTCGCCAAGCATGATTCGAAAGGGGAGAAGACCGCCGATGGCCTCGTCGGGGTGCTGGCTCACTGTGGCGGCCTAGCAGCGGCAAGGGGTCGAGCGCTACCAGGAACTGGTCGAGCAGATCGCCAATGAGACCAATGCCGTCCTGATCATTGCCAAGCAGCTCGCCGGCGGCACCACCATCGAGACCCTCACGGCCAGGAGCGACCTGGAGATCGGCCCGACGCCCTACTGCGCGACGGACGGCTGTAGGCCCCGGCGCCATCGAGTACGTGCACTGGGCCACCCCGACCGCCCGGTTGCTGCTTCGCCTGCTGGCCGGACGCACGCCGGACCGCTGTTCCTGGCTGACCGGCGTGCGCGCCTCCGGTCCCCACGCGCCCGACGACGATCTTGGCTACCATCGCCGCCTGGTGGCCCGCGTACGGTGTCGGCCATGCGGTCGCCGGCTCCGCCGGCACAGCCGCCCTGCACACCGCCCTCGTCTCCTGCGGCGTCACCGCAGGAGACGAGGTGCTGCTGCCGACCGCCACGGTAAGCCGGGGACATGCCGGATCATCGTTCAGAGAACTGCCGCAACTGCTGGAGATTCGGCGGCGCGCCTGGGACACCGTGGCAATGATGGACGTCTTCACCTGGACCGGGTTGCGTTTCTCTCGCCAGGCCCGTTACGGCGCCGGGCAGCATGCGTCGGTCGTCTAAACCGCATCAACGGAGTTGGCGCCGCCACGGGGTTGGACTGGGACATTAAGTGCGTTGGGTTAGCCGATGAGACGATGGCATGCGATGTTGCGCAGCCGGAACTCCCGTTTGTGGGGTGGGAACAACTCGTCACACTTCATGGCGATCAGCGATGGGCTTCTACCGTGTCCGGAGGTGTCCGGCGAGGCTGGGCGCGGATCTCTTGGTGCGCGCTTCGCTCGGGGGCTCGGCTGTGGAGCGTAGCGGTCGGCTGTGAGATCGGCCAGTGGCCGTGGGTGTTGGAGTTCGTGGCGGCCATGCGGCTCATTGATGTGTGTACGGTTTCTGGCCGTGCCCACGTGCTTGGTACTGCCTCTGCCGTCGTCTTGTTCTCCGATTCTGTGGGGGAGGGCGCGAGGACGGCGATGCCATAGCCGAGAATTCGCCGGCTTTGGCGCCGGCCACGAAGGCGCGCAAGACACTCGAACGGCCGAAGCCCAACTGGGTCACGGGCCGCTCTCGCGGCGCGGGCCCGATGGTTGCCGGCGGTGCTGCGCGCTCATCAGCTGGTCGCTCCGGCGACACTGCTGGCGTGGCATCGTCGTCTGCTGCGTCGGGCCTCGCCTATCAGCATAATGACCAGGTCGCTGACTCCCTCCGTCGAGCCGATAACACGAACATGCGGGCTTGGAGGGACTCTTCGGCGGAACTCAAGCGTCGCCGCGAGCGCGAGGCGGCGCCGCTGCGTCGGCGTCTGGGAGGCCCTCCACACCACGGATGAGCCCATCGCGGATGGGAGCAGAGTGGCGAGCTGGTCTCGGGCGGCGGTATCTCCGGCCTTCCGTCCAGATGGCCAGGTCGTACTAGGTAAGTAGCGTGTTGATGTTGTCTGGGCCGAGGACGCCTGCGCGGATCGGCAGCAAGGTGGCGAGCTGGTGCCCCGACGCGGGATGGGCCTTGGAACGCCAGGTCAGATCCGCGCTACCGCATGTGGAGGGGCGGCAGTGATGCGACTGAGCGCCTCGTATGCTGCCACCGCTCCAGGAACCACTATCAGGCGACTCATTGTCGTGTCACCGCGGGCTCGTAGCGCCGCAACGTACGCAGGCTGGAGAAAGCCCTGCGGGCGCCGTTTGGGAAGGGAGAAGTATCCGACGGCGAACAGCTCAGGCTCATACTCCTCGATCGTGGGCAAGTGGCCTGGCATGTTCGCGGCGAGCTCGGCGAGCACACAGCGAACCGCGTCGTTCGGCTCGATCAACCTCACTTGATCGACTGGCTCCGTGATCCGCTCCCGCCAATCGACTCCGACGGATTCGACCAGCTCGTTGGCCGCGAGCTTCACGAATATGGACGCACGGGCCCCACACGGGAAGAATATCGACGTAGCGACGAAATGCCGACACCACTCGACATACAACCGGCTTTCCGAGGTCTCCCCGCTGTGTCATCCCTTGGGCGTTGATCTGCCACAGTCGCTCAACCTCGATGCGTTCACCGTTCACGGGACGCGTCGGCATGTCAAGCCCTTCTACGACCTCGGTGGCACGCCAACCGAATGGCTCCTCTTGGGAGCCGGTCGGCAACCCCATATCCGGTGCAGGAAGCGATCCAACCGTGTCAGAGTGATTTACGTGATCCCCGCACACGTCCCCGACGAGCCACCGCTCACCTACGCCGACAGCTTCGACGTACCGGTCCTTTTCCGTAACGGGCCTGCGAGGAAGCCCAGGAGGCAGTGGCGGACGGCCGTGCTCAAGCCGTGGGCGGGGTCGGGCGGGTTCCCGGCGGCCGACGGCTGGTACGTCTCGACCACCACCTGGCGGGAGATCATCAAGGCCGCCATTGAGGTCGGCCGCGACGTCACCCCGCACTTGCAGAATCAGCCGCGGGATGCGCACGGGGAGCTCGTCGCCCGGGTTGCCCCGCTGTACGCCTATCTCGGCATGCACCCCTTCATGCCTCCGTTCCCCGTACCAGGCATCAAGGGTCGGCGCCTGACCCTGAACCCGGTGTACGCGTTCGGCACCGAGCGCAGCGCGAAGAACGCAGCCGGCTACCGGCTGGGTATGACGATGGCCGAGTGGGTCTGCCGCTCACTGCTGGGCCTCGGTCAGACGGAGCACCTCGAACTGGGTGGCCCGATCTCCGCCCTGCGCAACACGTTCAAGGATCCGAAAGAGAAGCTGCCCGACCTGTGGGGGCAGCACCAGGCAGAAAATCTGTACTGGCTGATCGAGGCCAAGGGGGGCGACGTGGGTCTCGGCACGCTCCGCAAGGGGTGGGAGCAACTGGCCGCCGGCAGCAAGATTCTCGGCTCGTACGCCCACCGCACCGTCCTGGTCGGAGCGTGTGTGCGGCCCGGTGACGACCTCTTACTCAGCATCGACCACGGCCTGCACTTCGGACAGCCGCCGCTCACCGCAGCCGGATTCGACATCGACGACGAGTCAGCGGTCGGCCCGGGCAATCTCGAAGACCGTCTCGGCGACAGCGACGACGCGCTCATCGGTGCGGCCCGCGCCCAGATGCTCGCCTACCTGGCGCTGCGCTCCGCTCCAGCCTCGCAGCTCCGCACCGTGCTCGTTCCCGCTGACCGCGCGTCCCGTCGTCGGCGCTCCGGGCTGACCACGCCCCTGGAAGGCGACGACTTCACCCGCGCCATGCGGGCCGAAGCCCGCGGAGTAGTGCCCTACATCGAGCGGCACACGCTGCGCGCCAGGGTCCGTTCCTGGGGCCTTGACGACTTCCTCACCTGCCGCATCCCCGGAACCGAGGTTCACCTCGGCATGTCCCGGAAGCTGTACGCCGCCTGCGAGCGCCTCCACGAGGAAGACCTCGCCATTGCCCAGCGCACCCCGGGGCTGCGCGCCGAGGACCAGCCGGCCGATGACCAGGAACTCAGCGACGACGCTCAGGAAGAACGGCGACTCACCCAGCGGCGGATCTTCCGCGAGCAGCAGGAGGAAGCCCGTCCCCGGCTGCGCCCCCGGCTCCGCGACGCCTACGAGCGGGGAGCGACAAGCGACTGGAGTGAGCTGCTGCGCCGTCCTCAGGAGCCAGAACTCGACCTGGAAGGCGACGGGGGACTCCTCGAAGCGGCGACGCCGGAGACGTACCTGGCCGTCAGCAGCTCCAGCCTGCCCCCAGTACGCGCCTAGCTATCAGGGGTCGGATTCGATCAGGTGACCTCAGGTCAAGTGTCCGGAGTACGGGAAGCTCCGGGGTGAGGTGGTCCGCGCTGCCGCGATGAGTCCCGACCGGGCACACCAGGGGTTGTTGATGTGCAAGGCGAGTGCTACAGCGGGGAGGCCCGCGGGCTGCGCGTCTGCGATGCGCGGCTGATCATCCAGCCGAGGCCAGCGCTCGGCGAGCGGTTCAAAGGCGAACCGGGCCTGATCGAACTCCTGCGCACTCTCCAGACCCGCTCAGCGGACATATCCGTCGTGCTCGTCGTGTCCTGGATCGGCCTACACCAGACGAACCAGCCGACGTCCTCTGGCGGGCAAGCGCCAACTTGACGGCGCAGAGCGCGGCGACCTCGTGCCGCAGCACGAGGATCTCCATGTTCTTGGTCGCGTCGCTACGAGTCAGCAGTCTGCTGTCGAGAACATTCTTCAAGCGCATGCGCGTTTGTATACCGCGGCGTGATCGGCAGAGTTGATGGCCGACGGCTGTCAAGCTGCAGATCCCGGGACTCGGCACCAGGCGCGAACCTTCGCGTGCTAGTCAGCGTGTCGGTTCTGAAGATCTCCCCGGAGCCCCGCCCCTCGCACGGGTGGCTCACGCTCTGGCGGTCTCCAGGAGCCGCACGTTCACAGGTCGCCCAGCCAGCGGGCAGCCTCCTGTTCTGTCGGTTCGGCCAGGGAGAACAGCCGGGCCAAGCCTCGGCTGTCGCCGCTGTGACCGGCGTCGCTCAAGGCGTCCAGCATCGCTTGGTGCGTCAGTTGACCCAGATGCCTTCCGGCGAGACCCGGCGTGCAAGACGTCGGCCGGCGTCGCTTATCGGGGTCGACCAGGACGCATCGGTCACCTGGCACCCGGAGTGGTCAACGAGGGCTTGCACGAGGGTTGCTCCAACGCCCTTTCCGCGGTAGGAGCCCGCTACCCAGATCAGGTCGATACTCGGACGTAGGGTGTCGTCTCTGCCACCGTAGTTCGACCCGTCGAGCAGATCCCAGCGGTGGTGGTGGTTGACGTCGTGGGCTGCCACATAGCCGATGACGTATCCGTTGGCCTTTAGCAGGTATGCCCGTATGTTGTCCGAGGTCTTCTCAGGTTCACCAAGGTGGGACCACGAATTGAAGTCGTAGCCATTCTCCCTCTGGGGCATTCGCCCCATCTGGTAGGTCAGTTTCCGCCAAGCGATGGGCGACTCGGTTGTCACCACGGCCAGGTCGCCGGACCAATCCAAGTTTTTGGGTGGCCGGACGCCGATCGCCCACATGGCGTGGTGTGTGGCGTGTTTATTTCCATCGTTCCAAGAGGCTCGCAGGTTCATTCCGCAGGGGCATTTGCCGCCGCTCGGTGTTTGTACATGCTGGAATTGGACGGGGTTCGCGCCAAGACTGAGGTTCTGCTCTCTGCCACCCACCCAGGGGCGGAAAGGTGTGTCCTCCGGCTCGACGTACCCGGTCCATCGGTCCACCCAGCCGGGGTACTGCTCGGGAAACCGTTCCCGCCTCAGCTTTTCGGCGAGCGGCAGTGTCGGGCGAACCCACACACTTCCTCGGGTCGCCCGGCCGTTGAGGCGCAGTCCGGACTTCTTGGCTTTGCCACGCAGGAAGTTCAGGAACACTTCGGGTGGGACGGAAAAGTCGACACCGCGAATCAGCTCCCTCTCGCCAGGAGCAAGCCAATCCTCGATGGGGAGTGCCAGCTGGTCGGCCAAAGCGTGAAGCCCGCTGTAGTCATGGTGGAGTTCAGCGCTGCGTAACGCTTCGACCGCGGCTTCGATCTGGGCAAAAGGAACGGGCAGTATAATGCAGCGTGGCCCGTTGATCGATATGAAGCCGTCCGGATATCCGTCATACCAGATTCGATCTATAGACGTGTTCTCCGCCTTGGCGACGGCCTCGGTGTAGGCGGTCGGTAGATCTGCTGAATCTCCTTGTGAAATCAAATAATCAACGTAGCCATCGCGATCGAGTTCGGCCGTGGCGTACCACCGGTAAGCCCGGACATGGATCTTTCGAGTGCGTAGGTCGCGTCGATCGTGGTCGAGATAGATCGTTCGCTCGGTCATGTGCTCTGCTCCTCGTCAGGCGCTCTCACGCGCGGCTGCGCGACCTCATCCCACAACACGCCAGGACGCTCAAGAGACCTTGTCCTGGAGTCCGACCTCAGCGGGAACCCCCGTAACCGCCACGCCATGGACAGTAGCGCCCAAGCAGGCCCGCCCGCACCGAGCCCAGCATGTGACCGTCCCTTCTCAATAGGCAATGCCAATACGTCCTTACCATCATCGAGCCCGCCACCAGGCGCGTCCGGGTGCTCGGGCATCACCGCTCACCCGAACGCGACCCAAGTCATCCAGGAGCAGACCAGTGCCGACAGCCACCGACGGTCTCGGGGCAAGTCGAGGTCACGGACCGGGACGGCATGCCGCTCGACTTCACGATCCACGTGCCGAGGCCCGACGCGCCGTTCGGCGGTGTCCTGGAGCGCGAGCAGCAGCTGTCCAAGGAGCTTGAGGTCGCCAAGCCCATGGCCAGCAAGTGGGACGCGTACTGCAACTCCGAGGGCCTGATTGGCATGACCGAGATCGCGGACATCGTCGGTACTAACGTCCGCACTCTCACGGCATGGCTGGTCAAGAAGGACCTGTTCCGGCGACAGACCTCTCGCAACGGTGGTAATCGGAACCTGCCGCGTAAGGCGTACCAGGACACTGGCCACTTCGCCGTGAAAACCGAGTCGAAGAATGGCGTAGTCTTCCCCGTCGCCTACGCCACCCCCCAAAGGGGTCGACCTGGTGGGCGACTTTATGGGGCCCACGCGAGTAACGCTCACTGGGGGCGGCGAGGTCGGGGAATCTCGTCCCGAACGGTGCCGGCCGGGCGGTGAATAGGCTGCTCATGCGGGAGCCCCGGCCCGTGGGGAAGCAGGCCGGGGCTCCCGCATCTGTCAGCGCTCTGGAAAGGCCGCGTAGCCCCGCTCACGGATCTCGCAGGTTGCAGGAGAGCGCTCGTTCGGCGTGGCGATGGTCTCAGGGAACAGGCGGCGCGCCAGCGTGTGGCTGGGTCATTATCGTCTGGGACGTCATGTCACCCCCTGGAGAGCCCATGGCCCAGCAATTGCTCAGCGAGCCCACGCGCGAAAGGCTCGCCTGGCACCTGCGGAATCTCGGCAAGCTCAAAGACGTTGACGAGGCGTTCGCAGCCGTCGGCCTGCCCGAACCGGTGCCTCCGGCAGGCTGGTGCACAGGGTGCCGCTGTACGAGCAGATCATCCGGCACTTCGACGCTATCGACTGGACCGACGAACAGCAGGTGGCCAGCGTTTCGACTTGGTCACACGGGCGCTGCAGGTTGAGCGGAACAACCATTGCCGCTATCTCCAGGGAGCCTTCACCAACAGCCGCACCTATCTGTTGCTCAAGGAGACACTCGAACGCGACGGATACACCATCGATCCGAACCTGGAGATCGTGCGGCATCAGTCCGACGACGTGGCCGATACCCCTGACCACACGCACCAGGCTGCGGCGACTGACGCGCTGACCACCGCGCAACACGTCGGCGAGGCCTTCGACCACGGGCCGGTGCCGCAGGGCCACTATGACGAGTCCTGCCAGTTCCAGGTGCGCAGGGCGGCTAACGCCCTGGTTGGCCAGCCTGTATGCGTGAAGCTGTTGGACGCCTCGTCGCGATCCGTCTACGCCTGGCTGACGCAGGCGGCGCTTGCCGTCGCGGCCGAGCACGACCGTACGCCCGCACACTGGCGCGGCCCGCAGGGCGGGCACGCGTCGGCGCGTTCACCGCTTGACGGGGCCCTGGCACGCATGGCGGCCGCGGCATGGAGTCGTGCCTCATGGAAACTTCTCGCCGAGATTCCCCATGCAGTGGCGCCGAACTCGGACATCGAGATAGGCGATACGCCCGCACTGGACGCGTAACGCCACCTGCGGTGCGGCGTCACCGACGTGCCGGGGCACCGCCGCGTCTACGAAACACCGTCTGCTTGGAGGGCGTCGGTTCAACGAACAGGCGGTCCCAGACATGACGACGGTTGCCGCATCGCTGCCGAGCAGCCCAGCTGTTTGCTCTCTGGTATTGCCGCGCCTCAGAAAACAGGATTGTCAAACCGCTTCTCGGCATTCTCTGCTATTGAGACTTTCTCGCAATATCTAACCTCGCGGAGATTGACGGCCATCCGGCTTGTGCTGGACTGTCAAGACACCGGGCAGGTGGCGGCTTTCCGGTAAGGCGAGGGGACGGCCGCTCCACCGGTCATGAGGTTCCCAACCGCACGGAGAACCACGTCATGACGGTGTACAGGCCGATCTTCAAAGGACGGGAAGCGGAATTTCGCGCCCTCGAGAACATCCCGAGCGCGCACCGTTCGAACACGATGCCGATTATCGAGGCAATCGCCGGAAAAGGAGGCGAAGGGCGCGGCTTGTACAGTGACGCGCTCAAACTGGGAAAAGAGATCCACGAGAGGATTCCCGACGACTTACGAGTCGCCATCGATTGCCAGCACCTGGTCCGGCAACACGGCCGCCCCGATGCCGGTGGGGCGGTGCAACTCGTCTCAGAGGTCCTCCAGCTCTTCCGCTGCGCTATGACGCCGGTGTTCCGACTCACCGACGACTCCGACGACCTCGATGATGTGGCGCACGCCGTACAGGTTCATCAATTACACCCCTGTCTGCGGCTGCCCTGGCGAGGCCCGCGGCGCGCTCCTCAAGACGCCCACATGTCGGGCCGGCTACGCCGGATGGGCCTTGCCTTCAACGAGGTTGATCTGCTCATCGATCTATGGGCGGTCGAGTCCGACCACGCCGCGTCGGAGAAGGCATGCAGCGCTCATGAAGCGTTGGATTGGGCGGCCGGGATTCCCTGGCGCTCGGTGACCTTGGCCGTAGGCGGATTCCCGCCGCCAGAAACGGTGGCTGCCATGCCGTTCGACACACCAACCCGTGTCCCGCGTCGTGATGCGCACCTGTGGGCGTCCGTCGTGCCCAAGAACCGCCGCCAGGAGATCGGATACGCCGACTACGGCGCGGCCACCGCCCGCATGCCCACGGGTCCACGCCGGGCTCGCCATCCGAAGCTGTGCTACACCGTCGAAGACCAGTGGGCGATCTACCGGTGCGCCGCAGGCGAAGGCGTGGGCGCCTTCAACTGCTTCCGCAAGCTGTGCACGCAGGTGGTGGCATCCGATGGCTGGCCACCGCAGGGGGCAGCGTTCTCCTGGGGCGACCAACACATCGAGATGTTCGCCGAAGGCGGCCGTACTCAGCCGAACTCGGCGGCCTCCTGGCGTGCTTTCGCCCAGTCGCATCATCTGGCTGTCATCTGGCACCGCCTCGACACGGATCAGCGACCCTAGCCAGCGGGGATGCGCTACGACAACGTCGCCTCCATCCACGCCACCGTGATGGAGGCAACCTGAGCCAGCTGGTCGTAAACACGCTCGCGATGAGCTGCTCGCTGCTGCTGGGGAACGACCTCGCCCACCGCGTGGGCGAGGTCACCCATAGCGGCCACGAGCTGGGCAAGTTTCACCGCATCCGGCAGACCCGGATTGGACACGGCCAGCACGCCGGCGCGTTCGTCCTCTTGCTGTTGAGCCCACACCTGCTCGACTCGCGCTAGCGCACCCTGGAGCCGCAGTTGGCGGGCGTGCTGGCTGACGGCATCAACAATGAACTGGGCAACCTTCTGCGGCTGGTCGGCGTCGAGGACCTCCAGGTACAGGTCGTACTCGTCGCCGTCGCCTCCGGCTATCGCCCATGCGCCGTGCTCGTGCTTGTCGGGGTTGGATTCGGCGGGGACGACCCGCCAGGTGTCCAGGTCGACGGAGCCGATCTGCTCGGGGGCGGGGATCGGAGCCTGCATCGCGATCTTCCTTCTGCTCGGGGATTGGAAGGTGGCGCGGGTGGTGCGTTGAGGGTGGTCTCCCATCCTGGCGGGACCACCCGCTGATCGCCATGGGTTGGCCGAGTTGACCTACCCATGGCGAACAGCGGTGGTCCCGGCCGCCTGGCGAAGAGGTGTGGGTGCCTGAAACTCGGACGTTGTTGCTGACCTGGGGCTCGGCGTTCCCGTTCTTGTGGGCATGATCACTGTCCACGACCTTGCGGCTGGTTTATCTGATCTTCGTTCGGCTCGCGGGTTGGCTGGTGCTGCTGGGTCGCTCGCAGAGGTCGAAGGACGCGGAGATTCTCGTCTTGCGTCATCAGCTCGCGGTGTTGCGTCGGGAGGTGGCCAGGCCTCGGGCGTCGTGGGCGGATCGGGCGATGATCAGCGCGTTGGCATGGCTGCTGTCTCCAACCGGTCGTCGGCAATTGTTTGTGACGCCAGGCACGCTGCTGCGCTGGCACGTCGATCTGGTGCGGCGGCGCTGGACCTTCAAGCGCCGCTATCTCTTGCCGCGGATCGAACGGACAACCTGTGCGATGCCGTCGAGCACCTGTGGCAGGTTCGCTGAGTCTGCGCGACGGACTGTGAGCCCGACGATCACGACCGCGGCGAGCGCGACGATGAGTACGACAGCCATCGAACTGATGGCGGCGAGAGCCAGGGGGTCCATGGCGAGATTCCCTTCTGGGGCATCGGCTTGGTCGGCATCATGTAACGTGCACGGATCGGCCAGAGTCGACAGATGTCGGACCGATCGGAGCCAGGCCGTATCACTGCAGGCCACTGACCCGTCCGGTGACATCGAAGCCGGATGAGCCGGACCCGGAGGTGCCGTGGCGGGGCGGAAGAAGACGAGCGGCGAGACTGCCGCACTGCACAAGTACCTGCAGGCTCTGGAGAGCAAGGCACAGCGGCAAGTGCCCGGCTACCGACGGGAGCAGGTCATCGAGCGGGTCAACGAGCAGGTCAACCATGGGAGCCGGGCTTCGCTGAACACCTCGACGGTTGGCGAGTGGATCATCGAGGGACGTACTCCCCGGGATTTCGCCACACTGTGGGCCTTCGTCAAAGCCATGCTCCAGGCGATCACGGTGGGGCAGAACCCGTCGCCTGCCTGGTGGATGGAGAAGGAGAGCGAGTGCAAGGGCCTCTGGGAGGCCGCTCGTCAGCTCCGTCGCGCGACCAGCGGCCTCGCCCTCGCCATGGACGAGGATCAGCATGCCCGATTGGTCCCGCACTATCTGCGCGCGGTCGAGCAGGCGGTCGCCTACCATCCTTACCCGGGTGTGCTTCCTGGCAGTCCGTTGCCACCTTTGAGGCAGGTCTATGTTCGACGGCGCGTCACGACGCCGGCTCGCCCGGGCACCGGTGACCAGGAACGACGGTGTCCCGCTGAAGAGATCCTCACCACGCAGGGCCGTATCGTCTTGCTGCTCGGCGGCCCTGGCGCCGGTAAGTCCAGCTTCTTGCGCGCGAGTCTGATCACACTCGCTGAGCAGTGGGCATCGGGCGCGGGAAGGGGTTCCGTACCCGTGTACATTCCTGCGCATTTCCTCACGCAGGAGGGCGTTTTAGGCGAACAACTCGCCCGGGCCGTGCAATCCCAGATCAAGGGCCGCGACTCCCCGCCTCTGCCCGCCTCATTCTTTACAGGCCCGCCCCTGCCGGGCAGTCGTTGGCTGATCCTGGTGGACGGTCTCGACGAAATCCCCGACGCCACCGAGCGCATCGACGTCCTCCTGCGTTTGGCGTCGCTGCCAAGGGATCGCTATGAGCTGCTCATCGCCAGCCGCCCGCTTCCTGAAGAGCAACTGTCCGCGCTCGGCCCAGCCGACCACGTCGTACGTTTCGATCTGTTGCCGTTCGACCCGCGGCAGTTGCCGGATTTCGCCAAGTCCTGGATGATGGCCGCCGGAGTCAACGATCCTGAACGAGCGGTCGCAAAGTTGATGTCGCAAGCCGTTCGGCCTCCCCTGGACAAGCTCGCCACCAACCCGTTGTTGGCCACCATCATGTGCCAGCTCCACATGCACAACGTCGATTCGCCGCTACCGGCCAGCCGATACGGCATTTACCAGCACTATGCCGACCTCCTCGTGGATCATCTCGATGGCCGGCTCCACAACCGCATGGATTCCCGACTCGTCAAACGGCTGGCTGGCCACCCAGGGCTCCTCTTCCAGCTACGTGGCCGCCTGCTAAGCGAGCTTGATGAGCTGGCTCTGCTGCACATGCGCCAGGACGTGCCCACTGCCCTTGAGCCACTGATGGAACGGGTCGCCGATCTGCGCCCTCACACCCTTCGCGCTGAGGACTGGCACTCGGTCGTCACGGATCTGCTGCATGCCACCGGCTTGGTGACAGTGCATGGCACCAGGGTCGACTTTCTCCACCGGACACTCGCCGAGTTTCTCGCGGCCAGGTACGTCGCAGCCGACGCCGACCTCAGCAAGTCAGCCTTTCAGCAACTGTTCGGCAGATGGTGGCTCAGGCCCCTGCGGCTCCGGAAGGGCAGCGGCGAATCGATGTACGGCCGGATGCTCATCGCGGCGTGGCTGGCTTCGCCTCGTCATCCTCGTGCTCTGCTCGACGTGCTTCGTAGGCTCGCCGCGCGCGACGGCACGGTCGGCCGGGTTGCTGAGCTGGCTTGCGATGGAGCCTCCTTGCCGCAGGAGATTCGTAATCTCGCGCGAAGCCGCTGTCATCAGACCGCTACGACCACGATGTCGCCCGGCGAGATGAAATTGATCGAGTCGTTGGGCGGGGACCCATCCACCGAACTGGAGAAGCTCACCTCTCGTCGTATTCGCGCGGCGCAGATGCTGGTGGACCTGGGTGATGAGCGCGGCAGGGATTTGCTGCAGATGATCACCTTCGACACCACGTTGCCCGATATCGTGCGTTTCGAAGTGGCCAGGACGCTGGCATACCAGGGTGGTGAGCGGGCCGGAGATCTGCTCGAGATACTTGCCCGCGACACGGAACTGAACGGCGATCACCGCGTCCTGGCAGCTCGGCAACTGGCCATCATGGATCCATCGAAGGGACCCCTGCCGAACAAGCACGGAGTGGATCTCCTTGAGCTGCTCGCTCGGGATATCACACTGCACATCCTCAACCGGGTGGAGGCGGCTGCGGCGCTGAACAGATACGACGGTGAGCGTGGTCGAGATCTCTATGATGCCGCGACCCGCGACCTCGACCTGTTCGCCCGTGACATCAGAGCCGACAGCCGTCTCCGCGTGGCATCGGCGGTGTGGCTGGCCAACGTCCGCTACTCGGGTGCCGTGAACCTCCTCGCTTCATTGGTCCGCGACAGAACGCTGAGGCGAACTCATCGCCGCAGAGCGGAGAGAAAATTGGCGGAACTGGGCGTCCACCATGGTCCCCCTTCACATAAGAAGGGCTGAACTCACTAACCAACAGCGGCGCTATCGAAGGGGCATGGCTGACCCCAGGATGAAGGCGGTCAAACTCGCCGCCCTTTTCGTACGCCCTGAGTGGGTGTGTCCAGAGCCGTTGTTTCTTACACTCCCCCCTGAGTGAGATGCTCTTATGCGACGTGGTCCCCGTCGCCGACAGCGTGCCGGAGTCCGCTGGGCGTCGGCATCAACCGCTCGTCAAAATGCGCGTAGGAATATGACTATGCATTCCGTTCTGTCACTACAACCGGCGGCCCGCCACGGCATCGAGTAGGTGTGTGCCGTCGTGGTGTCGAATCGCGGGCGCAGTTGAAGGGCTCATGGCGTCGAGGATGTGGACGGCGAACGCCTCCGTGGCGAGAGAGCGCACGTCATCGGGCGTAGCCCACATCACTGCGGCGGCCTCGTCGGTTTGTGCTGGCTGGCTGGCGACGATGTGGCAGCGGAACACGAGGGCGATGATACCTCGCGCCATGTGCCGCTCGAATATTGAGGCACGCGCCCTGAGCTGTGGTTAAGCGACGTGGTGGTATTCGCTGATCGTGCGGGCGACGACGGGTTTTCGGCGGATGGAGCGCAGGTCGAGGAGATCGGTCATGTCCCGGGCGGGCTGCGTTCCGGTGTCTGGGGGACGTTGGTGCCGGGACTGGTGCGGCCGGTGTTCGTTGCAGTGGATCAGATAGTCCTGAAGCAGCCGGGCCAGGTGGCGTTCATTGAGGATCAGGATCCGGTCCAGGAGTTCGCGGCAGCGTGGTGATGACCCGCAGCCCCTCAGCTGTGAAGATCGCGCTAAAGGCCCCGGTGAAGAGCGGATCCCGATCGTGGATCAAGAACCGCAGCCCAGCGATGCGATTGCCCAGGTCAATGACCAGGTTGCGGGCCTGCTGCACCGTCCATGCCTCGGTTGGGTGCGCGGCCACTCCGGCCATGTGCAGTCGCCGGGTGCCGTGCTCGATGAAGACCAGCAATACAGCCGTTTGAGCATTATCGCCTCGACCACCAGGAAATCGCAGGCGATGATCGCGTGGGCATGGGCGGTCAGGAACTGTCGCCAGGTCGGCCCGGCCCGGCGGGGTGCGGGATCGATACCCGACGCGTGCAGGATTTCCACACCGTGGAGGCCGCGATCGGGTAGCCCAGCCGGGCCAATTCGCCTTGAATTCTCCGATGTCCCCATGTCGGGTTCTCCCTTGCCATCCGAATAATCAGTGCCTTGACCGGCCGGCGGGTGCATGGCCGTCCCGGGTGCCGCCGGTGGGTGAAGGTCCACTTGCGCGCTACGAGGTGGCGATGCCAGCGGAGGATTGTCGCCGGGGTGATCGGAAATACCTCCGCCCACCGGCGGCGGTGAACTAAGCGAGACAACGCGGCAAGCCAGAGTCGGTCGCCGTGATCCGCCGTGGCCAGCCACCGAGCTGGCGGCGGAGGACCTGGTTCTCGTGACGGAGCACCAGCAGCTCAACGTCCTTGGACAGATCAGCGCGTACCAGCACAGTCAGCAGGCCGAACAAGCCCCTCATCAACCGGTAGACAAGCGACAACACCACCTCACGATGGTCGCAGCCGCCGCTCTCATCGCGCAGCAAAACCCCAGTTCACAGCGCGAAACCGTGTTTTCGAGCTGGACACCATCAAGAGATTTCTCGACTGCCTGGATCACCCATGCCGTGGTCGGGTGAGCGGTGGTTCCGAGTACGCGGATGCGCCTGCTAGCGTGCTCAATGAACGGCCAGGATGTATTGATGCTGGCGTTGAGGGTGACAGACTCGATGAAGTCGCAGAGGAGGTGAATTTAATGCGCGAAGACGTCTGCGATGCCTCTGATCTCCAATTGTACTTGAGTTGGCATAAAAGCCATACACTTCCGATATAGAGGAAGTAGGTCGGCGTACCCTAGACGAGATTCAAGGGCAGTCCATAGATCCAGCAAGTGTCGCACATCCTCCGCGGCATACTCTACTTGTTCGGCGGACAAAGATGGCGCCGCCCAATCGCTTGTTTGCTGAGTTTTGCTGATATCTATGCCCAGATAGCGGCTCAAAAGAGGTTTGAGGCTATGCTGAGATCTCTCGATATCAGGATCAATCAGGCGTGAGGCGACCTTAGTGCATATGACAGAAGCGGCATCCACTCCCCAGTGTGCGCGCAGGAAGCGCAAATCGAACGGTGCATGATGAAAGACTTTTATGATGCTTCTGTCTTCCATTATCGATATCAAACGCCGAGGAGGGATGGGGCGAACCTTGAGAACTATAACTCCGACGTCGGGAGTATATAGCTGAACTGTCGCGATTCTGGCGCGCTTCCAATCGAGGCCGGAAGTCTCAATATCGCACGCCACTACACCCGCATGCCGTAGAACGGGCAAGACGTCAGTGGGAAGGTCGCCTTCGACGAGGTTGGTCTGCGACAACATGACTCCTCCTTAGTTGACGAGCTTGCTCTGCTCCTCAATTGCCGCAAGCTCGTCGCGGATGAACCGATACAAGCTCCCGCCTGCGCGGCATACGATCGTTGGTACTTGCGACCGCTTACGGCTGTGTGAGTACAAGACCAGAATCGCAGTCTGGTCGAAGCGATAGCAGCTAAAGACGACGTCGCCCTTTCTGTAATACACCTCAATCTTTGCCTTGCCTGTTGTGGCGAGCCCCACGAACTCCCGCCGCGATTCCTTGATGGCGCTAATAAGATCTGCGGCATCCATTGAGAAGCGATCGGCAAGATGGGCGATGGTCGCAGGGTCATCGGGGTCCGGTAGATATATGCGAATCCTCGCATCCGCATTATTGGCCAGCGCCCGAAGTCGTGGCATTTGAGCGTTTCTCCATGTCCGCCCGTACGCGACAAATATATCTAGCTTACGGACATTCCTGA
The DNA here is from genome assembly GCF_050944675.1 of Nonomuraea sp. CA-141351. Lineage (NCBI taxonomy): Bacteria > Bacillati > Actinomycetota > Actinomycetes > Streptosporangiales > Streptosporangiaceae > Nonomuraea > Nonomuraea sp. CA-141351. The sequence continues at coordinate 10,351,638 of NZ_CP191982.1, read as the reverse complement.
AGAGGTCTTCCCAGTCTGGGTCTTCGACGTAGTTCGTCCCAACGCGCACAAGCCCAGCGGCCTCCACCTCGGTTGCAGTTCGAGCTGTCTCCAAGATCTCTCGGGAGAATGCGCGCCTGCCCCATAGGTCCCAGACGAGCGCCAGTCCCACGGACACGATGAAGGCAGACCCCAAGTTATTGAGGAGCGCCTTCCCTCCTTCCCATCCGAGGTCCAGGCCTCCGAGGTACAGTAGGACTCCTCCGATGAAGGCGACCACGAGCGAGATCAGTACAGTCTTGGTCGTGGTGAGCTGCCGATATGGCCTCTCGCGCGACGTCCTGTTGATAGCCGCCTCCGTCTCCATGTCCAGCACGCTATGCTTCGCGACTGACATTTTCGGCCTCGGTGCCCGAGGGACTGCTTCCGTAGTGAACGTGGCACTACGGGGGTACCTCGGCAACCTACTTAGCTGGGCGTACCCCCAGGCGTTGCCGAATTGTGCTTAAGATCAGGCGCTGACGCGGTGCATACATGCTCTGGCCATGCACGAGGTGGAGGCTGGCCGGCGGCGACAGCGTGGCTTTCCAGTTCGAGCTTGGTCAGTTTGTCAGCCGGTGACCTGCATCCATATGCGAGCGGCCCCTGTTGTTTGATCCTTAGGGGCTAGCGTGCTCGGTGCGTGCTCGTACGCCCCGTCACTGGGCGTCAGGACCTGGCACAACTGGACACACGAAACGCGCTGAGGTGGCACGAACCATCACCGAACGGCACTGGGCGGCACTTCTAATCCGACGGTCGCAGGTTCGAATCCTGCAGGGCGCGCTTCTCCACCAGCGGAAACTCCGGCCGCGCCCGTGTGCTGCGGCGGCATGGGGCAAATATGAGGCAAAGCTGAGTCAGACGCTCAGCCCTCGCCCGAGCGCGGACGCGGCGCTCAGCACCAGCCGGGCCGTCTCCCAGGCGGCTTCGTGGGCCACCTCCGGCAGCACCGAGACGTAGGTGTCGGCGGTCAGCACGATGCTGGCGTGCCCCAGCATCGCCTGCACCACCTTCAGATCCGTGTGCGCGGCCAGAGCCAGCGTCGCGGCACCGTGCCGCAGATCGTGCAGCCGGATCGGCGGCTGTCCGGAGGCGGCCACCAGCCGGCGGAACCGGCCGGTGAGATAGTCCGGACGCAGCGGCGCACCCTCCGCAGTGGTGAACACGTACCCCGAGTTCCACCAGCGTGCCCCTGCCGTCGCGCTCAGCTCCTCTTGCCGCTCGCGATGCCGGATCAGCACCCGCACGGTCTCCTCGTCCAGGGCCACCACCCGGCAGCTGGCAGAGCTCTTCGGCGGCCCTGCCACCACCTGGCCGTCGGCATGTACCCGCTGCTGCGTCACCGTCAGCTCCGCTGCCTGCAGGTCGACGTCCGTCCAGCGCAGCCCGGCCAGCTCACCGCGGCGCAGTCCGCGCAGCGCCGCCAGCCACCAAGCGGCGTACATGCGGTCCTGCGTGACACCGGCCAGGAACGCCGCGAGCTGCTGTTCGGTCCACACCGCCACCGCCGGACGCTCTCCCGACTGCCGCCAACGGGCCGTCCGCCCGGCGGTCCAGACGACAGGATGCGGTCGCCGGGGATGCGGCAGTTCGGCTCCGTTGGCCGGATTGACCGGGATCAGCCGGGCACGGACCGCCGCGTTCAGCGCGGTCCGCAAGGTGGCGTGGATCCGCACCACGGTCGCCGGCGACAACCGGCGGCCAGTCGGCGAGGGACGGGACGCCAGCGCCGCGAGCAGTCCGTTGGCATCGCGCGAGCTGAGCTGGTGGAGCAGAATCCGTCCCAACTGCGGGATGAGGTAGAGACGGATGTGCGTGGCGTAGCCTTGCCGGGTCGACGGACGCAGGGCGTCCTTGCTGGCCAGCCAGCGTGCCAGCCACTCACCGACGGTGCATCCGGCTCCTGCGCCGTCGCGGTCGGCAGCGGCCAAGGCCCGGTCTGCCGCCTGGGCTTCCTCGGGGTCGGCGTAACCGCCCTGGCGGATGCGCTGCCGCTGCCCGTCCAAGCTGCGTACCTGCACCGTGAAATACCAGCTGCCATGATCGTCCTCCGCCGGCAGACGCGGACATGTCACGCCTCGCTGACGTCCCGTTGTCGCATCCGCACAGCCGCATCGCCTGCTGACCTGCACACGAGTCTTCGGCATCTGTCCCACCTCCACTCTTCACGGTGTGCGCCGACAGACGCGCCAGCTAGGGCTCGCACTCGATCAGGGGTGTCCCCAGGTCAAGTGTCCGGAGAACGGGGGAAGCTCATGCGCTGGCCGGCACGCCCGGGAGGGGCAAGACCAACACCTTGCGACGGTCGCAGGCGCAGTCCCTGATCGCGCAGGAAAACCCCAGCTCACAGTGCGAAACCGTGTTTTCGAGCGGGACACGGTGGCGCTTGGACGGCTGCCAGACGGAACCCGTGTCGCCGTCACCGGTGATCAGCGACTTCCGAGTGGCGGTGTGGGATCTGACGCACCGATTGCGCAAGAGCCGGTTTTGGGTGGTGCCACCGTGGCGGCGGATCCTGGCCCCACTGCTGACGCAGCGGATCCTCTCCCCGTACCGGGTCGGGCATGCCAGGTGGGGCCAGGACTCTGCGGTGCTCGTGCTGCTCGCCTGGGGCGCCCCGCTGCGCGTCTAGACCGCGCGCCGGCGCGGTTGCCGCTATCGTTGGCGCGCGGACCTTGCCACAGCCACCACCACCTTCGCCACACTGGACAACCTTGTCGCGCTGGCCACGACGGACGGAAACCTCGAGGTGTGGCGGCTCGGGCAGAACGAGCCGTTGCTCCGCATCACTCTGGAGGCCAGGGTCAGCGGCTTGTCGTTGCCGGAGTCCGGTGTGCTGTTCGCGGCCATCAGCAAGGGATTGGCGGCATTTCGGCTGGAGCTGCTTCCACGCTGACCGGAATTCGACCTCCACGTGGGCAGGCTGCAGCACCCTGAATGGCGGTGGCGAGCTAGTTCCAATGCCGCTTAGTTAACGTGGTGGCGGCCGTGTCAAGCTCGTGAAGACGACAACGGAGCTCCTGCTAGAACGGTGTCGACCAAGATCACTGTTCGGCGGGAGCTCCGTTGGATGTCCAGTCTGTCATGCGTCGTGATGTTGTGGTGGCCGCAGGCGCGTTCGCGCCCGGCCATCTGGGTGAACTGACCCGGCTCATTCCGTTCGAAATGGTCGATGAGGCGCTGACACGCACCGGCAGGACGCAGGTGCGGGTGCGGGATCTGCCCTCGCGGGTGGTGGTGTATCTGCTGCTGGCCGGATGCTTGTTCCCCGAGTTGGGGTGGCGGCAGGTCTGGCAGCGGCTGACAGCCGGGCTGACCGGACTGAAGCTCGCCGTCCCGACCGCGGCTGCGCTGGTGCAGGCCCGCCGACGGGTGGGTGTCGAACCGGTGCGGTGGCTGTGGGAGCTGCTGCGTGGCCCGGCCGCGGGGATCGCCACCACAGGCGTGTGGTGGCGGGGACTGCGCATCTGCGCGATCGACGGCACCACCATGGCGGCGCCCGACACTGCGGCCAATCTGAGCAGGTTCACCAAGCATCGCTGCAACAACGGCGGCTCGGGCTATCCGCAGATCCGGCTGCTGGTACTGGTCTCCTGCGGCACCCGCGCCCTGCTGGACGCGGTGTTCGGCACGACCGCGCACGGAGAGACCACGTATGCACCGCGTCTGTTACGCAGCCTGCACGCGGGCATGATCGTGCTGCTGGACCGCAGCTTCGCCGACCAGTCCCTGATAGCGGCGATCGTGGCAACCGGTGCCCAGACACTGGTCCGTATCAAGAACAGCCGCCGGCTGCCCGTGCTGCGCCGCCTGGCCGACGGCTCCTACCGGTCGATGCTGGGCACCGTCGCGGTCCGCGTCATCGACTGCGAGATCACCATCGCCACCGCCACCGGCCGCCGCACCAGCCTGTACCGGCTGGTCACCACCCTGACCGATCATCGCACCCACCCCGCCGCCGAACTGGTCACGCTCTACCACGAGCGGTGGGAGATCGAAACAGCCTTCCTGGAGATCAAATCCACCATCCTCGGCGGTCGAGTGTTGCGCGCCCGCACTCCCGACGGCATCGACCAGGAGATCTACGCCCTGCTACTCACCTACCAACTCCTGCGCCTGGCGATGGCCGACGCCACCGGCACCCAGCCCGAGATCGACCCTGACCGGGCCAGCTTCACGACCGCCCTGCACACCGCCCGCGACCTCGTCATCCAAGCCACGGGCATCATCGCCGACACCGTCATCGACCTCGTTGGCACCATCGGCCGCCACGTTCTAGCCGACCTCATGCCCGCCCGGCGCATCCGGACCCGGCCACGCGTCGTCAAACGTGCGATCTCCAAATACAACGCCAAGGGCACCGTCGACCGGACCAGCTACAAGGCCACCATCAGCATCGACATCCTCATCACAGACCCTTGACCCACAGCCCGAACCCTTAACTTTCTGGCATTGGAGCTAGTTCGCGGTGGAGAACCTCTTCGGCTACGTAACCGCGGCGGCTGTGAGACAGTGTGCCCACGGGCGGATCTGCCTTTTGCAGCTGGCGACCGGGCCCGCGCCCGCGATGCGGCTGACCTGTTCGGCTTTCATATGTAACAACCCCTGAGTTCCTTTGCCTGTCTCTAGCCGCAGGACCTGGGCTTATCTGCTGGCGCTCCGGCTTCCGCTCCACTTGTCCGTGGTGTTTGGCCTGGACCCCGCCACCGCCATCCGGTACGCCGCCGCCGCGCAACGCCGCCCTCGAATGCCAAGACCCCGCCACTTCTCACGAATCCAAGGAACCAAACAGGCCATAGCCGGAAACCACCCTTCGGTTCCCGCTGAAGAACCTTCAGTCTGCGTGAACTCTGGGAGATCAGTCAGAAATCCCGGTGCGGCCAGCACGGGGCATCCGGCAGGGCTGGTCGCAGCTGCGAGGTCGTCGCCGGTGGATCGCCTCTCTGACCGTGGACAGATGGCGCGTATCACCCTGGGTGGATGCGGGTGGAACCGGTCGTTCCTACGATGGGGCGGGTGGTGATGACTCCCCGCTGGCTGTTACCGGCCGGCCTCGGGCTGCTGATGGTGCTGGTTGGGCTGTCGTGGGTGCAAACGATCACGCGTGGCTGCGATTGCGTCCTGCCGTTCGCCGGGGGGGCCGCCTTCATCGCCCTCGGTGCCGTCATTGTGTGTACGGCGCCGGGCCGTACCGCCGAGGTGGCCGCTCTCCTGGCTCCAGGGGCCATAGCGGCGCTCACCGCGCTCGCGGTCAACAGCATCGGCTGGTTCATTCTGGTGCTCTACATCGGGTTCGTCGCGCTGACCCTGCGGCGATGGCCGGGCATCGTCATGTGGCTCGCCTCGCTCGGCGTCGTGGTCGCGGCGGCGTTCGCCACGCCGGACCCCGGATGGCCGAACTGGATGGCCGCCGTGACGCTGGTCTTCTGGAGTGGCTGGGCCGCGCGTTACCGCATTGAGGTGGGCGAGCGGCTGCACCGGGCGGAGAGTGCCGCCGCCGCTGCCGCCGCGCTGTCCGAACGACAGCGGCTCGCCGCCGATCTGCACGACATCGTCGCGCACACGCTCGCCGTGACGGTGTTGCACCTGGGCGGCGTACGGTTGGCGCTCGAACACGATCCCAAGGAAGCGACGGCAGGGATCGCCGAGGCCGAGCGCCTGGCCCGGCAGAGCATGGCGGAGCTGCGCAAGGTGGTCCGTGTCCTTGCCGAGGAGGGCTCCGATCCCGCCGTGGTCGCTCCTCAGCCGACCGCGTCCCGGCTTTGCGAGCTCTTCGAGGAATACCGCGTGGCGGGCCTGGAACTCGTGGCGAGCGTCGACGGTGAGCTGGCGGCGGTGGGCCCGACGACCGGGATGGTGCTCTATCGGCTGATGCAGGAGGCGCTGGCCAACGCGAGCCGCCATGCCCCGCGGTGTCCGGTCGAGGTAGGGCTGCGCATATCGGAGGAAGGCGCCGTACGCGCCACGGTCACCAATCCCTTGCCAGACCGCCCGCCCCGGCACAATGGCGGCATGGGACTTCGCGCGATGGCCGACAGGGTGCGCATGGTCGGCGGCCACGTCACGGCCGGCCCCGAGGACGACCGGTGGGTCGTACGGACGGAGCTGCCCGCATGATCTCGGTGGTGCTGGTCGACGACCAGGAGCTCGCCAGGGCGGGACTGCGCACCATCCTGCGCCAGCCGTACGGATTCGACGTGGTTGGAGAGGCAGCCGACGGCCAGGCCGCGCTGGGGGAGGTCGCGCGCGCCCGGCCCGACGCCGTGGTCATGGACATCCGCATGCCGCGGATGGACGGGGTCGAGGCCACCCGCGCCTTACTGGCCGCGGATCCGGCGTCCCGCATCCTGGTGCTGACCACGTTCGGTGAGGACGGCGTTCTCGCGGCGGCTCTGCGGGCCGGCGCGTCGGGGTTCTGTCTCAAGGACGCTCCGGCCGAGGACATCCAGCGTGCCGTACGGGCGGTGGCGGCGGGTGATGGCTGGCTGGATCCCGCTGTCTGCGGGCGGGTCCTGCGGCGTTATCGCATGGATCCGGTGACCGATGCCGAGGCGGTCCGGCGGCTCGGCGATCTCACCTCTCGCGAACTCGACGTGCTCAAGCTCATCGGCCGAGGGCTCACGAACGCCGAGATCGCCCGTCACCTCGTGATCGGCGAGGGCACGATCAAGACCCACGTCGGCCGGATCTTCACGAAGCTGGCGGTGCGGGACCGCGCCGCGGCGGTGGTCTTCGCGTTCGACCATGGTGTGGTCCGTCCTGGGGAGCCGCCGTCTATGCCTGGGGTCTGACTCCAGGTTCTGTTCCTGGCCAGACGACGGGCGGCGGGGCCGTCGGTAACCGTGGAGGTATGCTTCTTCAAGCCCCCCGTCTCCAGACCACCGCTCCCTCGCTCCCGGCGATCGCTTGGCGGACCATTGGTCCCATCGCAGGCGCCGTCGTGGTCACCCTGCTGACGCTGAGCCCGTTGTACGGCTACCACCGCGACGAGCTCTACTTCCGCCTGCTCGGTCAGACTCCCGCCTGGGGGTACTTCGACCAGCCTCCGCTGACCCCGCTCCTGGCGCGGCTGTCCACGGAGCTGTTCGGGGACACCATCGTCGGGCTGCGGGTCGTCCCCGCACTGTGCGCGGGCCTGCTGATCCTGATCGGTGCCGCGATCACCCGGGAGCTCGGCGGTAGCGCGAGCGCGCAGACGCTCGCCGCCGCCGGCCTCGGCACCGGAATGTTCCCCCTGGTCGCCGGGCACACGCTGCTGACCCAATCGGCCGACTTCGTGTTCTGGATGGCCTGCATCCTGTGCGTGCTGCGTGCCCTGCTGCGCGGTGACGGGCGATGGTGGCTGGCGGCCGGCGCCATCGCGGGAGCGGCGACGTTCAACAAGCACCTCATCGTTCTGCTGATCACAGGACTGGCCACCGGCCTGCTCATCACCGTCGGCCTGGCGGTGAAGGGGCCTCGTGCCGTCTTCAGCGACAGGTGGTTCTGGTCCGGGGCGTGCCTGGCCGCCGTCATCGCCGCTCCGAACCTGCTCTACCAGGTCACCAACGGGTGGCCGCAGCTCACCATGGCCGCCACGCTCAGCGAGTCTGTGAATCGCATCATGTTCGTGCCCATGCTGGTGGTGCTGCTCAGCATCGGCGCATACGTGATCGCCGTCGCCGGGTGGATCTGGCTGCGCAGGCGGCAGGAGACCCGGCCGCTGGCGATCGCGGCCCTGGTGACGATTCTGCTTGGCTGGCTGTCAGGGGGAAGGGCGGACTATGTCGCCGGGAGCCTGATCTTCGCCTTCGTGGCCGGCTGTGTTCCGGCTGCCGTCTGGATGGAAGGCCGGGCCGCCCGGCGCCGGATGGTGTGGTGGGGACTGCTCGGCAGCTCGGTCGTCGGGATCGTCGTGGCGCTGCCGCTGCTCCCGTTGCCGGCGCTGGGCTTCTCGCCCAACGAGGTGTCCAGGGAGTCGGTGGGCTGGCCGCGCTTCGCCGCCCAGGTGGCCGGGGTGTACCGGGCGCTGCCGCCGGAGACGGTCGTGCTCACCGCGAACTACGGCGAGGCGGGTGCGCTGGACCGCTTCGCTCCGGACATTTCAACCTACAGCGGCCACAACGAGCTGTGGTACCAAGGGCCGCCCCCGGAAGCGGCACAGACGGTGGTCGCTGTGGGGCTGCCGCCGGAGCAGTTACGGCCGCGCTTCGCGCGCTGCGAATCCGAGGGAGTCATCGATCACGGTACCGGAGTGGCGAACGAGGAGCAGGGCCTGCCCATCACGGTCTGCTCGGGACCGCGTACTTCATGGGCGACCGCCTGGCCCGACTTCAAGCACGCGAGTTGAGGAGCGATCATGAGCACCGTCCTGATCATCACGCCGACCTACAACGAACGCGACAACCTTCCCGGCATCGTGGGCAGGATCCGCGCGGCCGTACCCGCCGCCCACGTTCTCGTCGTCGACGACAACAGCCCGGACGGGACGGGCCTGATCGCGGACGGGCTCGCCGTCGAACTCGACGGCGTGCACGTCCTGCATCGGGAACGCAAGCAAGGGCTGGGCGCCGCGTACCTGGCGGGCTTCCGCTGGGGACTCGACCGGGGGTTCGACGTGCTGGTGGAGATCGACGCCGACGGCTCGCACCCGCCCGAGCGGCTTCCCGCCCTGCTGCACGCGGCGGAGCGGGCCGACCTCGTCATCGGCTCACGCTGGGTGCCCGGTGGCCGCGTGGCGAACTGGCCGCGGCGACGGGAACTGCTCTCACGACTCGCCAACCGTTACGTACGTCTGGTGCTCCGGATCCCCGTCGCCGATGCCACAGGGGGATTTCGCGCCTACCGGGCCGCCGCGCTCGAGAAGATCCTGCTCGGCGGTGTGGCGTCGCGGGGATACTGCTTTCAGGTGGATCTCACGCGCCGGGCCCTGCATCGCGGGTTCACGGTGGCGGAGGTGCCGATCACCTTCGTCGACCGTACGGCCGGAGCGAGCAAGATGAGCATGTGGGTCCTCTTGGAGGCGCTCTGGCGGGTGACCCAATGGGCGCTGATCACCGGAACCGCGCAGGAGGCGCCGTCCGGGCCTCATACTTCTGGCACGTTGGCTCGGGGGTGACGGACAAGCGGACAAGCGGCGGGTCCGGGTGCTCCTCGGACTCGCCCTGGCGGTCGATTTGCTCCTGATACGGGGATTGCCACTGATGATCTACGGCGTGATCACCAGGTATGGGTTTTGTCCTAAAGCTGATTGTGACCGCTATCGGCGTGGTCGTCGCCGTCTGGGTCCTACCCGGGATCGCCTTAACCGGCTCGCCCGACACGGGCGAGCAATATCTGACGGTCGGCTGACCCGCACCGCTTCGCAATGGCTTCACCAGCTTTGAGCTGGGGTTTTGCCGCTTGATCAGCTAGCCCGGCGGTACTCATTGATGAGGCCTGCGACGGCTTTCCGGCGTTTGATCTGGGCTGCTGGTAGCGGTACGAGCTCGGGGTCGTCCAGCGGCGCAAGTTGTTGGCGACCTTGGTGAGGGCGATGCTCGTTGAAGTGGCGGGCGTAGCTGTGGAGGGCCCTCTCGGCGTGACCGCGGTCGAACAGCAGGATCCGGTTCGTGCACTCCTCGCGTACTGAACGTATGAAGCGCTCGGCGTGCGGGTTGCAGTTGGGGCTACGTGGGGGAATCTACGTGATGGTGATGCCTTCGCTGGCGAAGACGGCGTCGAAGGCAGCGGTAAACTTCGCGTCGCGGTCACGGACGAGGTGGGTGAAGTCGGCGGCGTGCTCTCCGAGGTGCCAGAGCAGTTGTCTGGCCTGCTGGGTGGCCCAGGCTGCGGTGGGGTGGGCGGTGACGCCGAGAATGTGGACCGTGCGGGTGCGTACCTCCATGACGAACATGGCGTCGAGACGTTGCAGTCCGATTGTGTCGACGTGGAACAGGTCGGTGGCGAGTAGGCCGTCGGCTTGGGCTTTAAGGAAGGCGGTCCACTCGCCCCGCGTCGGATGATGTCGCGGAGCGGGACACAGGCCGGCGGCGCGCATGACGCGGCGGACGGTGGCCGGGCTGACCTTGTGTCCGAGGCGGCGCAGTTCGCCGTGCACTCTTCGGAAGCCCCAGCGCGGGTTCTCGGTGCCAAGGCGGGTGATCAGTTCGCGCAGTTGCTCTGGAACTGGAGGGCGTCCTGCGGACGGCGGCTGTGTCCACTTCTTCGTGATAAGGCCTTGGTGCCAGGCAAGGAGGGTGCGTGGGGAGACGATTCGGTGGCTGAGCAGTACACGGGGGAGTAGTCGGGCGAGAGTTCCGCTTCTTCAGAGACGCTCCTCCGTAGCAGCAGCAAAGACAGGAGGCCCCGAGTATCGGTGTACCCCCGTGGGCAAGATCACAAGGTGTGATCCCAGGAACCCTGGCCAGCGGCTTGGCGCCCCTCAGTCTTGTGCCCTTCAGGCGAAGGCTCCACACTGGTCTGGGCCCCACAGGCGGCCGAAGCTCTCGCGCACGCCATGCGAAGCCCCCGCAGGGCTATGACATGGACGGATGCAATTATCGGCAGGCGCACAGTTCGCCATCGGCAGACCACCGCGCGACCTCCTGGCGGAGTTGGAGGTGACGCTGGCGCACAACGGCTTCCAGCCCGGGACGAGCTCACTGGGAGACTACGGAGGACGAGCTGGGCACACGAACCACGTCCTCCAGAGTGTCACCGCCGAGTTCCGCAGCCGCTTGACCTCCTCGAGACGAGCGCGCGGTGAGCGCCATGAGGAGGTCAGGGGTCGGTCCCGCCCTGTCATGCTCCGGAGAGCGCGACTATTCGATGCTCTCCTTGACCTCCACCTCGTGGTCGGCCTTCGCGGGCGTGTATCCGGCGTTTCCCGCCCACTCGACGGTGTACGTGTAGTGCCCTGTCTCGGCCGGTCTGTCAGAGAAGCTGTATGTCCCGTTCTTACGGGCGGGCACGCCCGGCAGTGTGGTCGTGACGGTGCCGTTGGCGTTGGTGACGGTGCGCTTCACCGTGAGCGGGTAACCCCATCCCGAGGGCGGGGGCGTGGGCAGCAACACGCCGCTGAGCGTCAGGGCGGCGCCGACGGGCCACTCCGAGGGGCCCGTCACTGTGAGCGACGAGGTGTTCTTGACTGTCACCTTCGCCGAAGCCGTGCTCCAGCGAACGTGGTCGTCACCCTCCCAGAGCACGGTATAGGTGTATGCCCCGCCAGCCGCCGGGGTGTCGGTGACGGTGAAGGTCCCGTCGGGGGCGGTCGTCACGCCGGCGAGCGTCTCGGTGGTCCCGTCGGGCAGGCGGCGGGTCACCGTGAGCGGCTTCGCTCCCAGCGCCGCTCCGCCGGGCAGTTCGAGGCGGCCGGTCAGAAGGAGCGGTTGGTTCACCACTCCGCCGGGCGGGGGCGTCAGCATCAGCGTGGAGGCGGGGAAGGTGATGTCCTCCACCCGCCACAAGTGGAGCCGCCTGGAGGAGGTGGTCTTCACGGCGAAGACGTCCGTGCCTGAGAACGCGAGGCGGTCTGTGCCTCCGGCTACCGTCAGGTTGTCGAGCGCGTGGATCGTCGCCCCCGTCACCACGTCGTACATCACGAGGTCTGCGCCGTCACTCTGCCCGACCACCACGTACGCACCGTCCGGGCTGATCGCGACGGACGAGGGGGAGCCTTCGGCGGCCGGATCTCCCGCATAGGAGCGGATTCTCTCCAGGCTGTTGGCGTCCCACAGATCGGTCCCGCGCTCGGCAGAGGGCACCGAGAAGAAGTTCGACCCGTCCGGGGTGACGACGAGATCGCCCAGATTGTCGAGGTTGTGCGTGAATCCGTCGATCTCGCCGCGCATGGTGGGAGTGCCGCTCACGTCATAGACGAACAGGTGGTCGGGACTCGTCCCCACTTGACCCACGACCAGCGTGCCCCCGTTGGCGGCGAGCAGCGGAGCACCGGAGATCTCTGATGCGACCACGATCGGCTGTGGTGCCGTCACCGTCAGATCAAGCCCGACCACGCCGCCGTCCCAGTTGCTGTCGCAGCCGTAGCCCACCCACAGCCACTCGCCGGACCGCGCCAGGTGCGTCGGGCACGGGTACGACGGGAGGTCGATGCTTCGGGTGATCTCCAGGGTGGCCGTATCGATCTCGACGACCTGCTGCGGACCGACCAGCGCCGCGTACAGGCGCGCGCCGTCCTGCGACATCGCCAGCCCGGAGGCCTCTGTCAGCCCGCCGACCTCACCCAGGAGATCACCGTCGGTATCGGCGACAACGAGTTGGTCCCCGCTCGAGACGAAGACCTTTCCGTTGCCGAGGGCCAGATCACCCGGTCTGTAGACGCTGTAGTCCACGCCGAGGTCCGTCGTGGTGTCGGCGGCAGAAGCGGCCGGGCTCAGCGCGACGAGGAGCCCGGCCGCCGTGGCCAGGGTCGAGACGAGGCTCAACGACCGGCGAGCGAGCCGGGCGGGCGGTGACGCGAGAGGGCGGGAACGTGCCATGGATAACAGGCGCATAGAGATCTCCGCTCGTGAGGCGATGGGAAAGATCCAAATGCCCTGATCAAGCCAGAAATCGCGCACTCCGTCAAGATCGGCAGTCGGCGATCGTCTCGGCTTTTCGCGCACTGATATTGAATCGTGACAGGTGTCGCTCGCTGTCTTCAGTTGCGCGATCTTACGGACGTTCGGGTGTTAGAGCACGTGCCGAACACAGCGACCGCCATCGCTGCAGAGTGCCGGCGTGCTTTGGGGTAGGGGATTCATTGTGCGGCGCCACCTGCAGTGATCAAATTAGGTGTCGTCGTGCTCGGTGCGTGCTCGTACGCCCCGTCACACGCCGTCAGGACCCGGTGCTGCCGGACACGCAAAACGCGCTGAGGTGGCACGAACCGTCACCCAATGGCACAGCGCGACACTAAAGGATCTTGCTTCTAATCCGACGGTCGCAGGTTCGAATCCTGCAGGGCGCGCTTTGATCATGCTCTGACCTGCGGTGATGCGGGATCGGATGCGTTCTAGAATTTTCGTCTAGTGGTTGTGTGCTTGTGGGTGCCGAATATTGTGTCACCGGGTTTGATCTGGGGTTTTGCTGTGCTCGATGGCTCGGCTCCGGCAGGATCGCAGGATGGCTCTGCGGCTGCTGTATTTGATCGTCTTACGAACATTCGGCTGGATCGCGCTGCTCGTCCGATCACAGGCGTCCAAAGATGCAGAGATCCTGGTACTGCGGCATCAGTTGGCTGTCCTCCGGCGGCAGGTGGCCGCTCCCCGTCCATCGTGGGCGGGTCGGGCGATCCTTTCCGCGCTCGCGCGACGCCTTCCTCGACGCCGCCGATGCGACCTGTTCATCACACCGCGGACGCTCCTGCGCTGCCACGCCGACCTGGTGAAGCGATGCTGGACCCACCCCAAGCACGGGCCGGGACGACCACCGATCCGACCCACCATCCGAGCCCTGGTGCTGCGCCTGGCCGCCGAGAATCCGGACTGGGGATATCGGCGCATCGCCGGGCAGATCGCCGGCCTGGGTCGGAAGGTGTCCGCAGCCACCGTGTGGGCGATCTTGAAGAGAGCCGGCTTCGATCCAACGCCCCGGCGCAGCGGTCCGACCTGGGCTCAGTTCCTCCAGGCTCAGGCGTCCGCGATCTTGGTGTGCGACTTCTTCTGCGTGGAGACGGTGATGTTTACGCGGCTGTACTGCTTCGCCGTGGTTGAGCACGCCACTCGGCGGGTGCACGTGTTGGGGGTTACGGCGCACCCAACCGCTGGCTGGGTCGGGCAGCAAGCCCGCAACCTGATGCTCGACCTGGGCGATCGGATCGGTGACTTCCGATTCCTGATCAGGGATCGGGACAGCAAGTTCACCGATCTATTCGATGAAGTGTTCACGACCGAGGGCATCCGCGTAGTGCTCACTGCACCGCAGGCTCCTCGGATGAACGCGGTCATGGAGCGGTGGGTGGGCAGCGTGCGCCGCGAGCTACTCGATCGGATCCTCATCATCAATGAACGCCACCTGCGCAAGGTCCTCGCCGAGTACGAGACCTACTTCAATAGGCATCGTCCGCACCGGACCTTGAAGCAGGCCAGCCCCTTACGGGCGCTACCCGATCCAGTCGACGCCGACATCGAGGTTTCCCGAAGAGACCGGCTTGGTGGCCTCCTGCATGAGTACGCCCAGGTCGCATGAGGAGACACAATATTCGGCACCCACAGCCGTATAGCGACCGACCGGTCCAAATGATCAAGTTTTCCACGCCGGGTCAAACCCTTGAATCGGATGCCGTTGCGTGGCTCTTCGGATGGTCGGCTTCGTTGGGCTCGCGGGTCCCGACCCTCAGCGCGTTCGCTGTTCTTCGTTGACGGTTGTGGGCAGGGGTGCGGATACTGGGAGCGTTGATCGGCTTGACGAGCGTGGAGGCGGCTGGTGACGCTGCTGGTGCTCAGCTACGCCGACCTCGATAGCCGGCCGATCGGCACCTGGCTGCGCGGGGCAGGGGATCTGCTCCTGGTCACCTCGCGGTCTGCGCGGGCCGCGTCACCCAAGAGCGAGACCGCGCTCTTCCGAGAGATCATGACCGTTGACGACTACTTCTCCCAGGACGTGCTCATCGCCGCGCACGCGCTGGCCCGGCGCCATCCGCTGGCTGGAGTGATCGCGTCCAATGAGTCCGACCTCCTACGTTCGGCCGTCCTGCGCGAGCGGTACCGGCTGCCCGGCCAGCGCGTCAATGAGGCGATGGCCTTCCGGGACAAGCTGACGATGCGACGGACAGCCGAGGCAGGAGGGATCGCCGTCCCACGCTTCCAGGATGTCCGCAGCCTCGACGACGCGATGTCCTTCGCCGTGCTCCATGGCTTCCCTGTGGTGATGAAACCGCGGCGGGCGACCGGAGCCCAGGGTGTCGGTGTGGCCCGCACGCCCGCCGAACTCCGAGGCGCGTTCGCTGGCGCCTCCGCCTTTCCCGGCGGTCTCCTCGTCGAGACGCGGGTCGACGCCTCCATCTACCACATCGACGGCGTCAGCGACCGCGGACGCGTCGTGCACTGTTGGCCTAGCCGGTACAGTGCCGGAGCCCTGGAGACGGTCCAGCGGCACGCCCCCCGGGTCAGCATGTTGATGGGCGCTGCTGATCCGCTGCGCCCGCGACTCCAGGAGTTCGCAGTCGCCGTCATCAAGGCATTCCCGTCATCCGGCCCCTTCTCCTTCCACATCGAGGCCTGGGTCGATCGCGGTGTCCCCGTTCTGTGCGAGGTGACCGCCCGGACGGGAGGCGGGCCGATCGCCGAGGCCTACCGGGCAGCGTTCGGCCTCGACCTGTCACGCGAGAGCTTCCTCGCCCAGGCCGGGTTGCCACTCACCATTACCGAGCAGCCTTCCGCGCCGCTGCGCTACGTCGGCTGGATCGGCTTCCTCACTGGCGACGGCCTCTACACGCCGCCCATCCGGGACCGTCCGCCGGTCCTATGGTTCAAGGACGTCCGCGAGCCCGGCAGTTACTGCCGCCGGGCGACCATGATGTCGGACTTCGCCGCCTATGCATTGGTAGATGGGGCGTCAGCCGAGGAGGCCGAGGCACGTGGAGACGATCTCATCCGGTGGTGGGACGAGGGGTGCCCCTGGCGCTGACCTCGGCCGCTCGGTCCTCGGTGTGCTTGGCGGCATGGGGCCGCTGGCCACCGCCGACTTCTACCGCAGGCTCGTCGAACGGGTCCCCCCGGCACCGACCAGGACCATCCGTCGGTCGTGCTCTGGTCAGACGCCTCGCTGCCCGACCGGACCGCCGCGCTGCTGGGGCGCGGGCCGTCGCCGCTGCCCGGCCTGGTCGCCGGAGTCCGCCTGCTCCGCGACGCCGGGGCGCTATATGTGGCGATGCCGACCAACACCGCCCACGCCTGCCGCGAGGAGCCGACCCTACGGACTGGCGTGGAGATCATCGACATGATCGAGGCAGCGGCCGGGGACGCCCTCAGTACCAGCTGCGTCCGCCTGGGCGTCCTCGCCAGTCGGGAACCCACTTCGCCCGCTTGTACGAGCGCGCTGCCGCACCGTTGGGCCCCCAGGTGGTCCAGGTCGCCGAACCGGGCCAGAGGACGCTCGTCGATCCGGCGATCAAAGCGGTCAAGGCGGGCCGGGACCTGCGGGAGGCGGGACGGCGCATCGCCTCGGCCGCCGCCGTCCTGGCCGCCTCTGGCGCACACGATCACCCTCGGCTGCTCGGAGCTGTCGCTCGTCCGGGGAGTTCGCCGACGCGCCCGTGCCGTTGATCGACGCGGCCTCGAGCCTGGCGGACGCCGCTCTCGCCCGGTTGGGTTACAGGCTCTCGGGGTACGGTTCGGCACCCAGGTAGCGGCCCCACTCCTCACGGGTCAGCGAACGGTGCACCTGAGTGGCGGCTTGGGCGAGCAGGTCCTCCGGCCTCAGTGGCCATCCCCGGACGAACCCGTCCGCCGCCCCTGTGACCAGCAGGTGGCCGTCGGGCGTGAAGACCGCGTCGGCGACCGTCGCGGGGTGAGGAAGCCGGCAGCGTTCGGCTCCGCTCTCGGTGTCCCAGACCCGGACGACCGCGTCCTCTCCCACGGTCGCCAGCAGCAGGCCGTCGGCGCTGAGAACCACCCGGGTGACCCATGCCTCGTGGTCGACCTCGCAGCGCCGGTCCTCAGACTTCAGGTCGTGGACCGCGACGGCCCCGCCCCGTCCGATCGTCGCGAGGAGTTCCAGCCGTCCGTCGAAGGCTGCTCCACCCCACCATTCTCCGCCGAACGCTCGCCTTGACAGGACCGTGCCGTCCGCCGCCGAGACGACTGTCGCGTTCCCGGCGTCGTCGACGACGGCGACCTTCGTGCCGTCGGGGGAGAAGCCGGTGACGCCCGCGATGTCCCCGATATCCGCCTCGACCCGGCCTCCGCCGTCGGTGAGGATGAGCACTGACTCGAGGTCGCCGGTAGCGGCGAGCGACCGTCCGTCCGGGGAGAAGGCCAGGGAGCGCAACTCCTCGGCCCCGGTGGCCAGGCCGGGTAGCCGGTCGCCGCCGGGAAGCGACCATCGCCCGACGTCTCCGCCCTCCCCGGTTGCGGCGAGTGTTCCGCCGTCGGGGGAGAGCGCCAGTACGGAGGCGTTCCCGGCGCCGAACGACGTTTCGAGGGCGAGGTCGTCGAGCCGCCAGACCTGCACCGCGCCCTCGACGGCCAGCACGGCGATCCGGGAGCCCGAGGCGTCCACGGCCAGTGAGACGACGGGGCCTGCGGCCTGAAACCGGTACCGTTCGGCGTGTGCGGTCGTCGACCAGAGCGCGCCCTCGTCGTCCTGGCTGGCCGAGGCTCCCCATGCGCCGTCGGGACTGACCGCGACGGCCCTGACCGCACGCCGGTGGGACACGCGAAGCAACTCTGCTCCGACGGCGCTCCAGATTCGGGCGGTCCCATCGTCGGACCCGGTGAGCAGCCCGCGCCCGGAGGGCTCGAACACGACGTCCCGGACGGCCGCGCCGTGCCGCATCCTGACCAGCTCCGAACCGGTGGAGGCGTCCCAGATGCGTGCGTGGCCGTCGTCGCAGGCGGTGCCGAGCAGCCGCCCGTCGGGGCTGAACGCCACCGCGGTGACCGCGCCCTCGTGCGGAAGGACGAGCACGGGCGCGGCCCCGGCGGCGACCGGCCAGACTGCGACCGTTCCCTCGTCACTTGCGCTCGCAACGGACGCCCCCAGGGGGGAGAAGACGGCGTCACGCACGGGGGCGTCATGGCCGTGCCGAGCACGCTCGCTCCAGTCGGTGACGTTCCAGACGCGGGCGCTCCGGTCGGCGCCACCTGTCAGCAGCAGGGAACCTGCACGATCGAAGGCCACGCTCCGCACCCAGCCCTCGTGCGGGACCGTGAGCCGCGGACGGACGCCGCCGTCCCAGACGCGGACCATCCCGTCGTCGCATCCGCTGGCCAGCAGCGAACCGTCCGGGGTGAAGGCCAGCGCGCCTACCCAGCCGCCGTGCATCATTTCGACGAGCATCGCGCCGTCGTCGAGCGACCACATCCGCGCCTCGCCGTTCTCGCAGCCCGTGACCAGGCGGCGGCTGTCGGGACTGAAGGCCACCGCCCGGATCCATCCGCCGTCCCGGTGCCGCAGGCACAACAGCCGCTCACCGGTCCGGACGTCCCAGACGCGGGCACTCGCGTCATCGCCCGCCGTGACGAGGATCCGACCGTCGGGGGAGAACGCAGCGACCTGCACGTCGGAGTCGTGCGGCAGCCTGACGCTGTGCTCGGGCAGCAACGCGAGTCCGCGCCGCAGCGCCAGATCGGCTTCGAACGACGACGCCCGCCGCAGCGACTCGGCGGCCAGCAGCACGCTCAGCGGCAGCGCATTGGCCCGCTCGCCCCGGACGAGTTCGGCCTGCGCGACGAGCTGACGGGACAGGGCCTCCTCATACAGCAGTCGGTACCGGGCGTCTTCCTGCTCCTGGCGTTCGCGGCTCAGCCGGACGAACGCCCGCTCCTCGTCGGTGATCTCCGCCTCGCGCTCGACCATCCAGGTCTCGGCCTCGGCCAGTAGCGGGCCCCGCAGCAGGACGCCCTGGTCCTCGCCGAACGCCCGCCAGATCCGGATCTGCTCGCGAACCCGCTCCTGCCAGATCCGGAACGTCCGGTCCAGGCTCACCCACTCGCGCAGCCGCGTCCAGCCCGCGATGAGGGCCTCGTGCACGATCTCGATCGTCTGAGCGCCGGTCGGCCCGGCCCCGGTGACGACCAGCCGGTCGTCGGCGAGCCGCCGCGCGATCTCCCAGTCACCGGGCCGCAGTTCGCTGCGGACGGCGAGGCGCCGCACATCGGCGGTCCCATCACCGGGTGCGACCAGCTGAAGCAGCACCTGCCGGACCCGCACCCGCTCCTGCTCGTCGTAGCCCGCGAGGACGCGTTCGGCGTGGTGGGTCAGCGCACCCTCGACGCCGCCGATCCCATCGTAAGCCGAGTGCGTGATCGTCTGTCGGTGCTGCCGGTCCCACAGCAGCGACAGCGTGAACTCCAACAGCGGCAGGCGTCCCGGCTGGTCACCGACGTCGGCGAGGATCCTGCCGACCAGCCCAGGCTCGAACCGGGCGCGCCGCAGTGCGGCGGGCTCCACGATCGCGGCCCGCAGCCCGTCCTCCGACAGGGGGCCGATCGGCTCGATCGCCCCGGTCAGCGCCTCGGAGAACACCCGGTCGTCGAGAGCCTGGTTGAGGAAGTCGGCGCGCATGGTCAGCAGCACCCGCACATCGGACTCTGCCGCCGCCTTCAGCAGATCGGCCACGAACCGCTGCGGCACCGACGTGCCCTGGTGGTGGGTGTACAGCTCCTCGAACTGGTCGCCCACCAGCAGGAGCCTCCGCCCGTTCGCCACGATCTGGCGGACCGCGGCGTCGACCCGGCCCCCCTGGAGGAGCTCGGCCATCCGCGGGGTCTCCAGGAGCAGGTCGAGCTCCGACATGTCGGGCTGGAGCAGCCGCATCAGGACGGCCGCGAGTTCCTCGTACGGGTTCTTCCGGGGCCGGAACACCGCGACCGTCCAGGAACCGGACGCCCGCAGCGCGGGGATCAAGCCGGCCTGGACGACCGAGGACTTCCCGCCCCCGGACGGCCCCACGACCGCCGTCAGGGGCCGGGCGGCGACGGCCTCAGCGAGCCGGGCGACCACGTCGTCCCGGCCGAAGAACAGCTCGGCGTCGGCCTCACGGAACGCGGCCAGGCCCTGGTAGGGGCTCGGCGCGATGGTCCGTTCGGTGAGGACGTCCGGCCAGGCCGCCACGAGCGTGTCGGTCGGCACCGCGTAGGCGACCCGGTCGGTGCCCTGCCGGTCGGCAGCGACGACCATGCCGACGACGCCCTGATGCTCCTCGACCCAGACCGGCGCCCCGCTGTAACCGGGCTGGACGCGGCGGCCGGTCTGCCGTTCGTGCTCGATCTGCAGCCACGACGTCGCCTGCACGTCGGCGAGCAAGCCCTCGGCCCAATCGCCGCCCGACCGTCCGCCTGGAAACCCGAACGTCCGGAACGGTAGCCCGTACGGTTCGGCGACCGAGATCAGCAGGGCCGGTTCCGTACCCGCCGGAGGGTCCTCGGCCAGCAGCAGGCCCGCGATGTCGCCGCCGCCGTCAGGCCCGACAGGCGTCCACAGCACGATCGACGCGGTGATCCGCGCCGACCCGGACGCCGCCAGCGGGAAGTCGAGCTCGATCGTCCCGGTGGGCGGCTCGGGATCGGTGTCTGGGATGCCCAGCGCCGCCGCGACGACATGGGCGCAGGTCAGGACGTGGTGGCGGCCGACGAGGAACCCGGCGCCGATCACCGAACCGGACGGTTCCCAGATCCGGGCCAAGCTGCCGCGGACGTTCCCGCTCACTCTCCGGAGTCCGCCGGGGGCTCCGCGCCGGGCGCGTTGGTCCAGCGCAGCGCGACCTTGAGGTTGGCCTCGGCGCTGGTGTTGGCGACGACGACCCCTGCCGACGTGCCCACCTTGATCGCGAACTCGACGGTGACCTCGGACGGCGGAACGCTGACCCCGCGCATCGCCGTGCTGACCTGCTCGGCCGCCGATCGCAGCCGTAGCAGCGCCGAGTTGAACGACTCACCGGCCAGGCCTGCGACGTCCCGGATCCGTCCGGCCCGGACGATCTCCCCCTCATCCTCGGGGCTCTGCTGGACGATCAGAGCCATGCCGTTGTCCAGCGGTACCTCGACGAACCTTGTCACGCCTGGGCCTCCTGTTGAGGGGATCGTCCTCCGGCACCGGTAGCCTCTCCCGCCGCGACCGGCGGCGCAACAGGGTTGAGGATCTCAGCGAGGGCCGTCGCGTGTTCGGCGGCGAGCAGACCGTAGTGGTCGGCGGACAGGCTCAGATACCGAGTTCGTCCAGTGGTGCGGGCACGCCAGGCGGCCGGGTCGGTCATCCGCCGGGCGGGAAGTACCGGATGCTCGAGCGACGCCTGCACCAGGACGAGGTCGACGTCCAGCGCCGGGCCCTCGAAGCGGTGGCCGCGGCGGGCGCGCGCGTTGGCGAGCAACGCGCCGACCAGCGTGTCCGCAAGTGCCCCGACCAGGCCCGTGCCCGCGATGATTCGGCGGGCCTCCTCCTCGGTGGTGTCCTCCGTCTCCTCCTCTGGTGAGGTGTCGAGCAGCGCGAGCGTCCGGACGCCGCCGGCCGCACCGCCGAGCAGCCGTGCCATCTCGACCGCGACGATCCCGCCGAAGGACCAGCCCGCGAGATCGAAAGGTCCCGCGGGACGGATCCTGCGGACGTCGGCCGCGTACCGGGCGGCCAGTTCGGCGACGGTCGCGGGCGGCGAGCCGACGGACTGGAAGCCGTGGACGGGCCGGTCCGGTGGCAGTGCCGCCACGAGGTGCCGGTAGCAGAGCAAGTCGCCCGAGAGCGGGTGGACGAGGAACAGTGGAGGCCCGTCGCCGTCCCGGAGCCGGACGGCGCGGCCGCTGTCGCGCCGGCCGTCGAGGCGCGCGGCCAGCAGCGCCACGGTCGGGTGCGCCAGGACGTCGGCGGGAGTGACGGGCACGCTCCAACGGCGGGTAAGCCGGTCGGCCAGGACCACCGCCGTCAGCGAGTGGCCGCCGAGCGCGAAGAAGTCGGCGTCGGCGGGGATCTCGGCGATGCCGAGCAGCTCCGACCAGACCTCGGCCAGCTCTATCTCGCAGCGGGTCTCCGGGAGCCTGCCCGTGCCTGCGGCGAGCGCGGTCGCGGGCTCCGGCCGCAGCACCCCCCGGTCGATCTTCCCGTTGGGGGTGCGGGGCAAGGCCGGGAGCATGTGGAACGCCGACGGCAGCATCGCCGGTGGCAGGAGGGTTCGCAGGTGGGCGAGCAGTCCGGTGGCCGTGACGGCAGGGTCGCCGGTGACGTAGGCGGTCAGCGCCCGCTCGCCGGCGGTGACGGCGGCGTCCCGGACACCGGGAGCCGTCCGCAGCGCCGCCTCGATCTCGCCGTGGTCGATCCGGACGCCGTGCCGTTTGACCAGCGAGTCGGTGCGGCCGAGGAAGACGAGGTCGCCGCAGGGAAGCAGGCGGACGCGGTCGCCGGTCCGGTAGTAACGGCGACCGCCGAGGCCCGCGACGAAGCGGGCGGCGGTCAGCGCCGGGTCGTTGGCGTAGCCTCGGGCGAGGCCCGTCCCGCCGAGGTACAGCTCACCGGGCGCCCCGGCAGGTACGGGGCGGAACCGCCGGTCGAGGATCAGGGCGTCCAGGTGGGGGATGAGCCGTCCCACCGGGACGTCGCCCGTCCCCTCCTCATCGGGCGCGACCTTGCGGAAGGCGGCCGTCATCGTTGTCTCGGTCGGCCCATACTGGTTGACGAACGTCGCCTCCGGGGCGAGCCGCTCGCGAGCTCGGCGAAGGACGTCCCAGCGCAGCCGCTCCCCGCTGACCAGCACCAGCCGCAACGCCGTCGGTTCGCCCGACGCGGCCTCGGCGAGCTCGGCGAGCAGGGTCGGGACGACACTGAGCAGGCACGTCACCCGGTGGGCGCGGATGGCCGCCAGCAGCGCCCTAGGATCATCGGAAGGGACACCGACCACCAGCCGTGCCCCGGCGGCGAGGGTCGCGAAGCTGTCGCGGACGGCGGAGTCGTAGGCGATCGACGGCACCTGCAGCACCACGTCGCCGGGGCCGAGCCCGTACTCCTCGACCACGTACAACAGGTAGTTCACCGCCCCCGCGTGGGTGGTCATCACCCCCTTCGGCAGGCCGCTGGAGCCGGAGGTCTGCACGATGTACGCGAGATCAGCGCCGTCCGCCTCGGTCTCCGCCGCCTCCGCCTCCGGCGGGCCTTCGCCGTCCAGCGCGCGCAGCCGCTCCGGCGTGAGGACCAGTAAGACCCCGGCGTGCTCGATCATGCGCCGAGACCGTTCGGCCGGATAGGACGGGTCGACGCCCAGGAACGCGCCTCCGGCCCGCCACACGGCGAGGGCGCCCATCACGAGGTCCACGCCGCGCGGCAGCCGGAGCCCGACCACGCTCCCCGGCCCCACCCCTGCCGCGCGGAGCCCGGCCGCGAGCCGTTCCGACCGCGCGACGAGCTCCGCATAGGTCACTTGCAGGTCCCCGGTCTCCATCGCGACGTGCGGCGAGCTCCGGACGAGCAGATGGACCCCTCCCGCAGGCCTTTCCGGCGTCACGGGCCCGGCGAGCGGATCTGGGGTGGACGCCCCGGACAGCAGATCCCGGAAGGACTTCAGCAGCTGCTCTGGCACCCCCTCGGCGATCACGTCCACGGCGTGTTCGAGCGTCAGCTCGAGCCGCTCGCCCCGATCGGTGACGAACAGCGACACGTCGAACTTGGCGGTGCCGTTGTGGACGGGAACGGGCGTCACCGTCAGATCACCGAGCCGGTTCAGCTCGACGGGCTCCTCCTCCATCACGAAGGACGCCTGGAACAGCGGGTTGCGGCTGGGGTCACGCGGCGGGTCCAGCGCCCGGACGACCTCGTCGAACGGAATCTCGGCATGCCGGTGGGCGGCGAGGAACAGGTCCCGGACCCGCGGCACCAGCCCCGCCGGATCGGCGTCGTCCGGCACCGCGACGCGCAGTGCCACCGTGGTCGCGAACAGCCCGGCCACCCCGTGCAGGTCCTCGTGGTCGCGTCCGCTGACTGGCACCCCGATCACGACCTCGTCCTGGCCCGTCCAGCGCTGCAGCAGCACCGCGAACGCCGACAGCAGCACGAGGAAGACGGTCGTCCCGGACGCGGCGGCCGTCCGCCGGACCGTCGCGGTCAGCTCCGGCGTCAGCGTGAGCGCCACCTGCGCCCCGGCATGGGTGGCGACCTGGGGGCGCGGCCCGTTCGCGGGCAGGTCGAGGACCGGCAGGGGAGCGGCCAGGTTGCCGGTCCAGAACCGCAACCCCTCCGGTGGGGTCGGCCGCCGGGCCGCCCAGCAGGCGGCGTCAGCCGCACCGATCCGCGCGGGAGAGGACGTCGCGGCCGTGCCGTGCCGCCGTGCCAGGTAGAGCGCCGACAGGTCACCGACCAGGACGCGCAGCGACCAGCCGTCGGCGAGCAGGTGGTGGGCCACGAGGATCAGATGGGTCTGCTCACCGACGAACAACTCTGCCCGGACCTGCGGTGCTCCGGGCGGGAACGGAGCGCGCGCCGCGGCCGCGAGCCGGTCGCCGATCGCCCCGACGGACGTCACCGTCAGCGGGACGCTCCCCGTCTCCGCCACGACCTGCACGACTTCGTCGCCGTCCATCTCGAACGTGGTCCGCAGCGCCTCGTGCCGGAGCGCGAGATCGCCGAGCGCCGCCCGGAGCGCCTCGACGTCCAGGTCCCCGTCGAGCCGCGCTGCCACGTACACGTGGTAGACCGGGCCGTTGCCCGACAGCCGATCGGCGAGCCAGACCCGCCGCTGAGCGGGTAGCAGCGGCACCGCCGCGCCCGGGTCGCGGCGCGGAATCCCGTCTCCGGTCCCCCCGCCGCGCAGCAGCCGTTCGAGCAGCGCGCGGCGGGCGGCGTCGCTCACGCGGGACCGCCGGAGAGCCGGGCATCGACCTCGGAGTCGCTCAACCCGGCGACGGCCGCGTGCACTGCGTCTGTGACGGCCGGAGCCAGGAGTGCGATAGTCGGCCGGTCGTACAGCTCCTGAAGCGCCAGCTCGATGCCGAAACCGGAACGGAGCCGCCCCATCATCCGGGTCGCCTGGATCGACTGCCCGCCGAGTGCGAAGAAGTTGTCGTCCACACCGACCGGCGACACGTCGAGGATCTGCGACCACAGGACGGCCAGGGCCTCCTCGACGGGTGACCCCGGCGCCCGGTACGCGGCCCGCCCGCCGGGCAGGCCGCTCCAGTCGGGCGGCGGCAGCGCCTTCCGGTCGGTCTTGCCGCTGGCCGTCTTCGGCATCTCCGCCAATGGGACGATCAGCGACGGCAGCATGTAGGCGGGCAGTTCCGCTGCGAGGAACGCGGTCAGCTCCGGCGGCGCGGGGGCGGGGCCCGCTACGTAGGCGACCAGGCGGGGTTCGCCGAGCCTGTCCTCGGCGAGCACGACCGCGGCGTTGACCACGGACGGGTGCCGGGCGAGGGCCTCCTCCAGTTCGCTCAGCTCGATGCGGATGCCGCGGAGCTTCACCTGCCGGTCGTGGCGGCCGAGGAAGACTAATTCGCCGTCGGGGCGCCGGCAGCCGCGGTCGCCCGTCCGGTAGAGCCGGTCGCCCGTCCCCGCCGGGTCGGCGACGAACCGCTCCGCCGTCCGTACCGGATCGCCCAGATAACAGCGGGCCAGGCCGACGCCGCCGATGTACAGTTCGCCGACCGTCCCCGCCGGGCAGGGCCTGAGGTCCTCGCCGAGGACCCGGACATCGTTGTTGTCGATGACGCGCCCGATGGGGATCGGTCCGCTCTCCTCGTCGGCGGCGTCGCAGGTGTGGGCGGTCGAGTCGATCGATACCTCGGTGAGCCCCCACAGGTTCCGCAGCTCGCAGCCGGGACCGAACACCTCCCGGAACCTGCGCACCAGATCCGGTCGGAGCGGCTCACCGGCCGACACGACCAGGCGCACCGACGCGAGCCCGGGGCTCGGTGGCAGGTCGAGGAACTCCGCCAGCCAACTCGGCACGAACTGCAGAACCGCCACCCGATGCTCCGCCGCCGCGGCGCGGATCGCCGCTGGGTCGCGGTGCAGGCCAGGACCGAGCATGACGACCGTCCCGCCGCACGTCAGCGGCCAGAAGAACTCCACTGCCGAGTCGTCGAACGTCAGGGTGGTCTTCTGCAGCACCCGCTCGCCCGGAGCCAGGCCGTGGGCGCGCTGCATCCACAGCATCCGGTTGGTCCAGCCCCGGTGGGTGCTGGCCACCGCCTTCGGCAGCCCCGTGGAACCCGACGTGTGGTAGACCGACACGAGATGGTCGGCCGACATCGCCACGTCCGGCCGATGGTCGGGCAGGCCGGACAGATCGCCGGGCAGTACCAGCGCGCCGGGCGGGTCCATGCCGTCCCGGCACACGCACAGCATGCTCCCGGCACGCTCCAGAAGCGCGGCGTTCCGCGCGGCCGGGGCGTCGAGATCGAGCGGCAGGTACGCGCCCCCGGCCTTCAGGATGCCGAGCAGCGTGACCACGAGATTGGCCGAGCGCTCCACCGCCACCCCGACCACTGCGTCCGGTCCGATGCCGCGCTCCCGCAACAGGGACGCGACCCGGTTGGCGTGCCGGTCGAGCTCCCGGTAGGTGAGCTCGCCGTCCGCAGCCACCACCGCGACGGCGTCCGGCGTGCGGTCGGCCTGTTCCTCGAAGAGCCGGTGGACCAATGGTTGCGGCGGAAGCGGAGATCGGGGGCCGAGTCCCTCGTTCTCCGACATCGTACCTCCCGCCGACCTCCGATCAGAGTACGATAACGCCCTGTCCATGCCTAGGGGATCCCTCCCCGCGAGCTGGGAGACGCCCATGGCTGAGTCCGGTCAGATCTCCGTCGTGGTCGACCCGGCACTGGGCGGACGGTGGACGTCGCTCCGCTCCGCCGCGGGACGCGAATGGCTGTTCTCCCGCACCGAACCCCGCCGTGCGCAGGTCACGCCCGGCGACCGGTTCGTCGACGCGGGCGGCCTCGAGGAGTGCCTGCCGACGCTCGGCGGTCCGCCCGATCACGGCGTCGTCTGGTCGCGTCCCTGGACGGAGACCGGCGGCGGCCACGAGGTCGAGGCTGACGGGTTCCGGCTGCGCCGGGAGATGACGGCCGACGGCGACGTCCTGACCGTCCGCTACCGGCTCGAAGGCGAACCGGGCAGGGCCTTCATCTGGGCCGCGCACGCCCTCCTCGACCTGCCGCCCGGCTCCCGCCTCGTTCTGCCCGAGGGCCTGCCCGCGACCGTCGGCACCGAGACCGGACTGCGATCCTTCCCCTGGCCAGACCTGGACGGCGTCGACCTCGGCGACCTCGGCCCGGACGACGGCAGCACCCTCATGGTCGTGGTCCCCGACGTCGCGACCACCATCGTCCTGGACGGCCCTGACCGCCTCACCTTGACGGTGTCGGCCCCCGGCCTGCCGACCGGCGTGGCGTTCTGGCGGAACCTCGGAGGCTGGCCCGAAGACGCCCCCTACCGGTCGATCGGCGTCGAACCCCTGCTGGGCCGGACGGGCGACCTCAGCGAGTGCGGCTCCGGCGACGCCGTGACCATCCCAGAGTCCGGCGTCGTCACCTGGACCCTGACGATCATCGCCGACCGCCCCTAGGACCTGCGTAGCATTACGAACCCGGTGGTCGTGCCGCCGCTGACGATCTCGCCGCTGATCGCGTTCTTCGGCCGGGTGAACAGGTACCCGTGCAGGCGCACGTCGCTCAGCCGGGCGTCGCCGGTGAAGCGGAACGCGCAGCCG
The DNA here is from genome assembly GCF_050944675.1 of Nonomuraea sp. CA-141351. Taxonomy (NCBI): domain Bacteria; kingdom Bacillati; phylum Actinomycetota; class Actinomycetes; order Streptosporangiales; family Streptosporangiaceae; genus Nonomuraea; species Nonomuraea sp. CA-141351. Next base: position 10,324,313 of record NZ_CP191982.1, on the reverse strand, counting down.
TGGCCGAAGTCCGCGTCGATCTCGCCCTCGACCGCCAGTTCGTCGTCGAGGTCGGGGTGGCGGTAGACGCCGGTCAGCAGGCGGCCTTCGGCGTGTTCCAGGTTGATCTCCGCGACGTGGCCGTCGTGGAGCATGGTGTAAGAGCCGGTGAAGTCGGTGGGGGTGACCTGGTTGGTCACCTGGCCGGGCACCGCAGGCGGGAGTTCGCCGTCGCCGAACGCGACGAAGCCGAAAGGCTCGGTCTCCCAAGTGGTGGTGCCCGCGATCGTCCGGCCGTCGCCGTGGGTGAACAGGTAGCCGGTGAAGCGCTGCTCGGGCAGCCAGTTGAAGTCGTGGATGACCAGGGTGATCCGGTGCCGGACTTCGAGGTCGATCTGGCCGGTGACGGTGAACGTCTGGTCGAGGCGGTGGTCGCGGTACTCGCCGCGCAGGTTCCGTCCGGCGGAGACCTGGAGCCTCAGCACCCCCGGCCAGCCGTCGTGGGCGAAAAAGTACTCGCCGACGAAGCGCGCGGGCCTGACAGATCGGTCGCTGGGAACGAAGATGTCCTTGAGATCCATGCGGGGTCCTGGAGGGCTGAGGGATGGATGTCGGAGAAGGAACCCTGTCGATCGGCGGGGAGCCGGGCCGTCCCCTGAGGGTCGCCGCGATCGGCTCCGACGGTCCGCACCACCGCCATCTCTACTCCGCCCTGGGGCGACGGTTCGAGCTGGTCGGGGTCATCGTAGAACAAGGCGATCGGTGGGGTCTCGGGTTACTGCGCAAACGCCGCTACGTCGACTGGTTCTACCTCCGGGTGCACGAGCGGCGACAGCGCCTGCTAGGCCACCGCCGCTACCGCCGCGGCTTCTTCGCCGCGCTCGGCCCGGACTTGCCGCCCGCCACCGTCGTCAGGGCCCGGTCGGTCAACGACCCCGAGGTCCCCGCCGCCCTCACCGCATGGGCGCCCGACATCACGATCGTCTTCGCCGTCTCCATCCTGCGCGCCGATGTGCTGGCCGCCGCCGGAACCTCGATCAACGTGCACGCGGGCTGCCTGCCGACCTACCGCGGCAACCAGGGAATCTTCATGGCCCTCCACCGTCGCGACGAAGCCAACGTCGGTGCGAGCCTCCACCTGGTCGTCCCCAAAGTTGACGCGGGCCCGCTCCTCGCCGTCATCCATGCCCCCGTCCACCCCGACGACAACGAAGAGACCCTCTGGTGCCGCTCCATCCAGCGCGCGATCTGTGAACTCACCGACCTCCTAGCCCGCCTCGAAGCCGGCGACAGCATCCCGTACCGCGCCCAGCCCTCCGGCGCCCCCGCCATCCGCAACCGCGACCGCGGCTTCACCACGGACCTCATCAGCGCCTGGCGCCGCCTCCGCGGGCACCGTCTCCGAGCCCGGCCCCACTGGATCATCGAGCACGGCGACTGCACCCGAACCACCACCGCCGAGTGACGATCAGCCGCTGTTCTCGTTGTTCGCGAGGGCAGGGAGTGTTCGGCGAGCGATGTGACTCAGAACTCGTGCTGATCGTTCGGGCGGCACGTCCACGACCTGCTCACCGTCGGCGAGGATGTGGGTGCCGAATATTGTGTCACCGGGTTTGATCTGGGGTTTTGCTGCGTTCGGCGGCTCGGCTCCGGCAGGATGGCTCTGCGGCTGCTGTACTTGATCGTCTTACGGGCATTCGGCTGGATCGCGCTGCTCGCCCGATCACAGGCGTCCAAAGACGCAGGGATCTTGGTGTTGCGGCATCAGTTGGCTGTACCGCTCGAATATTGAGTTACGCGCCCTTGAGCTGCGGTTAGGCGGCGTGGTGGTATTCGCTGATCGCCCCTGCGACGACGAGTTTTCGGCGGATGGAGCGCGGGGTCGTTGAGTTCGGTCACGTTCCGGGCGGGCTGCGTTTCGGTGTTCGGGGGACGTTGGTGCCGGGACTGATGCGGCCGGTGACGGTTGTAATGGATCAGATACTCCTGGAGCACGGGCGTCAGGTGGCGTTCATTGAGGATCAGGATCCGGTCCAGGAGTTCGTGGCGCAGGGTGCCGATGGCCTACTCGCAGGTGGCGTTCATTCTCGGTGTCGGCGGCAGGGTGGTGATGATCCGCAGCCCTTCGGCTGTGAAGACTTCCCTTAGGCGGAGGTGAAGAGCGGGTCCCGATCGAGGCCAGGAGGGCGCTGAGGAAGGCCCTGTCCTCGGGAGTAAGACTCACCTTGGTGTCGGCGCCGAGGTGGCGTTCAAGGACCGTGATCTGGTGACGCACGGCAGTATCTCGACGTCCTTGTCCCGATCGCTCATCGGTAGCAACCGCAGCGCGGCGAATGTGCTGGTGAGGTAGGCCAGGCGAAGGAGCACGGCCGATCATCCTGCCGCTGGTGTTCACCTTCAGCCGCCCCGACCTGCGCCCGCTCTCGGTGGGCATGCTCGCCTTCCGCGGCACCAATTCCACCGACTGGTCCGGCCTCGCCGCCGCGGGCACCATCTCCTTGATCCCCCTGCTCCTCGTGTTCCTCGTGCTCCAGCGCTACTTTGTCGAAGGTGTCGCAGGGGCCGTGAAGTCCTGACGCGCCCAACCTCGAATGAGAGAAATGAACCAACCGAACATCCTGCTCATCTGCACCGACCAGCAGCGCTTCAACGCGATGGGCGCCTACGGCAACGACGAGATCGACACGCCCAACCTCGACCGGCTGGCGAAGCAAGGCATGCTGTTCGAGAACTGTTATGTACAGACGGTCTGCGGCCCCTCCCGCGCCAGCCTCATGTCCGGCCGCTACGTCCACGCGCACGGCGCCTGGGCGAACGGCGTCGGGTTGCCCGCGCACGAGCACCTGTTCTCGCGTACCCTGGCCGACCACGGCTACGACTGCGGCCTGGTCGGGAAGTTCCACGTCGGCGGCGCGTGCTTCTGCGGCCGTCTCGAGCCGCGGCTGGACGACGGCTTCCGCGTGTTCCGATGGGCGCACGACCCTTACCCCGGGTCGTCCGAGAACGCCTACCACCGGTGGTTGCGGGCCGTACGGCCGGACCTGTACGAGGCCGCCGCGAATGCCGGGACCGGGACCATATTCGACAGCCTTCCGACGGAGTTCCACTACAGCCGGTGGATCGGCGACGAGACCATCGACTACCTGCTGCGCTCACGCGACGCGGACAAGCCGTTCTTCTTCGTGGCCAACTTCTTCGACCCGCACCACGGGTTCGGCGCGCCCAAGGAGTACGTCGACCGTTACCGCGGCAAAACTCTGCGGCCTCCGATCACCCGGCCCGACGAACTCGCCGGGAAGCCTTCCGTGCTGACCGAGGCCTCGCACCGCTCCTACGCCGGCCACGCCCGCGGCTACACGGAGTACACCGAATCCGAGCTCCACGACGTCAGAGTCAACTACTACGCCATGGTGAGTCTCGTCGACGACGAAGTCGGCCGGATCCTCGCCGCTCTCGACGAGGCGGGTCTGGCCGACGACACACTGGTCGTCTTCACCAGCGACCACGGCGAGATGCTCGGTGATCACCAGCTCATGCTGAAAGGCCCGATGATGTACGAGTGCGCCGTACGCGTGCCACTCGTCATGCGCTGGCCGGCCGGATTGCCCGCCAGCGAGCGCCGGGCCGAGCTGGTCCAGTGGATCGACCTGGCGACGACCTTCGTGGCGGCCGCCGCTTCCCCGCGGGCAAGGGCTGAACCTTCTGCCGCTGGCCCGCGGCGATCAGGACGCGCCGGTCAGGGACTGGGCGCTCTGCGAGTACCGCAACAGCGGCCACCCGTACGAGGAGCCCGTGCACACCACGATGCTGAGGCACGACCGCTGGAAGGTCGTCGTCTACCATGGCGCGCCGTCCACGACTCGAGCGCGCTCCGGCGAGCTGTACGACCTGGAGGCCGACCCGACCGAGCTGGACAACCTGTGGGACGACCCGGCCCATGCGAGGGTACGGCTCGAGCTGCAGGAACTGCTGCTCGACGTCCTGGTCGCCACCGAAGATCGCAGCCAGCCGCGGGAAGCGTACTGGTGAGGGCGCCCGCCGCCGGCCGGCGCAGGGGTGAGGTCGCCCGGTCGGCCGTGTGCGGCAGCCACCTCTCCACAAAAGAGCGGGCGGTCGTCTACAGACGGGTCAGGACCTCACGAGCCTCGAACATGCCCGACCCAGGCCACTGCTCCGACCAGGAAGCCAAGACAAACCCGCAGCTCACGACCGTGAACGGGAGTATTGACACCCTTCACCATTTACGAGGCCCACTTCAATGAGTATCGCCCGCATCGCTCCCTGGGCCAGGCAGCCCCGCTGCGAGCCCTTCCCGACCCGGTCGAGGACGATATCAAGGTCATTCGGCGTGACCGCCTCGGCGGGCTGATCCACGAATACGCGCAGGTCGCATAGGGCGGCCGAGTTCTTGGCACCCACAGGATCCCAACGGGCGGGTAGTTGCGCCCGAGCATCGAAAAGCGAGATCATCACGCATGCTCGACCCCTTGCCCGAGGACGACGGGACTTCACCGACGGTTTCTACGCCGCATTTCGTGGGTCGTGATCGGGAGATGGCGGCGCTTCGGGTCGCCTTGGCCCGGCCACCGGCGATCGTGCTGGTAGAGGGCGAGGCGGGGATCGGGAAGAGCCGGCTGCTGCGAGAGTGGTTGGCCGCGCCGGACCAGCGCACTGCCTTGGTCTCGGTGTGCCCACCGCTTCGCGAGTCGCTGACGTTGGGGCCGATCGTCGACGCGTTCCGTGGGATCGACCGCCCGGTGTCGCGATTGCGGCTCACCGAGCTTGCGGGTGCGTTACGGCCCCTGTTCCCTGAATGGTCCTCGGACCTGCCGCCCGCATTGCAGCCTTTGGACGATGCGAAGGCGGCACGGCATCGCCTGTTCCGCGCCCTGGACGAGCTGCTGCGGGCTCTGCGTGTCGACGTTCTCGTGCTCGAGGACGCTCACTGGGCCGACGAGGTGACCTTGGAGTTCCTGCTGTTCGTCGCCTCCCGACAGCAATCGGACGGGCCAAGCCTCGTGACCTCCTATCGGCCGGAGGAGGTGGACGTCGGATCGCTGTTGCTGCGGCTGACGTCCCGGTTGCCTGCTGGCGTGACCCAACTGAGGATCGCCCTGGCGCCGATGCGACCCAACGACACGGCAGCGCTGGTGTCCTCGATGCTGGACGGCAACCCGATATCGCAGGAGTTCACGACGTTCATGCACGAGCGGACCGGTGGCGTTCCTCTGGTGCTGGAGGAGTCGGTTCGCCTCATGTGCGACCGTGCCGACCTCGTCTTCCGCGACGGACAGTGGGTCCGGCTGAAGCTGCGCAAGCTACAGGTGCCGCCAACGGTGCGCGACTCCACCCGGGAGCGGGTGGGCCGTCTGTCGCCGACGGCGCAGCAGGTGTTGCGAGCCGCGGCTACGTTGGCTGAGCGGTCATCGGTGGCCACGATCGCGATGACCGCCGGTCTGTCACCAGCTGTGTGTCGAGGCGCTATCGCGGAGGCGGCCGACGCCGGCGTCCTGGACGGAGACGACCGCGGCCAGTGGCGATTCCGGCATGTGCTGGCCGCCACAGCTGTCTACGAAGCGATCCCGTTGACCGACCGCAGACACTTCCACCTGCTGGCCGGCCGGGCCTTGGAGGACATCCATCCGCCGCCTGTCGCACGCCTTGCCCACCACTTCCGTGAGGCGGGCGAGACGCGGTCCTGGGCGCGGTACGCCGAGCAAGGTGCCGAGTTGGCCATGGCCTCGGGTGACCACACCAAGGCGGTCGACTTGTTGGTCGATCTGTTTTCGTGGTCCGAGCTGGCGCCGGCGGATCGGGCACGAGTCGCGCGCATCGCCGGAGTAGCCGCACTGGGCCGTCGTGAACCGGTCGACGAGGTCTACCACCGCGTGATCCGTACCTTGCGCTCGGTGCTGGAGACCCCCGGTCTCTCCGCCCGCCAGCAGGCGGAGATCCGCAACCCCCTAGGTCGGCTCCTGATCATCGGGGGTGAGGCGCAGGCCGCACTCAGCGAGCTCGAGCAAGCGGTGGCCAACCTCGACCATGACCCGGTCGAGGCGGCTCGGGCAATGACCTATCTAGGATGGGCCTATGCGGGACCGTGGCCGGCGTCGACCCATCGGCGTTGGCTGGATCGCGCCGCTGAGCTCACCGCCGAAGTCGATTCTCCCGCAGAGCGGCTGAATCTGGCCGGCAACCGAGCCGCTGCGTTGCTCATGCTCGGCGAAGAGGAGGCCTGGGACGTCGTCGCTGACCTGCCCATCGACGGCGCGGCCTCGGCGGAGCGTCTCGACGTGGCCCGCATCCACGCAAATGTCGGGACCGGCGCACTGATCTGGGGTCGGTACGCCGACGCGGAAAAACACCTCGCCGTGGCAATGCGCCTTGCCGAGGCCGAGCAGGCGTCCCGGCTGCAACACAACGTCCGACTCGAACAGACCAACCTGGCGTGGCTCACCGGCCGCTGGGAGGGTCTCGCGGAGAGAAGCGCGGCACTCGCCGATGCCGACCGAGACCGGCCGGCGTACTACCTCGGCAGCATTCGCCTCGCGGCCCGGCTGGCAGCCGCAGCCGGACGGCGGCGCGCCGCGGGGGAGCAGTTCCGGCTGGTCCTTGAGGAGTCTGCCCGTCTCGGCGCAGCCGACGACACGATGGAGGCCGCCGCTGCGCTGGCCAGACTGTGGCTGACGGACGGAAACAGCGGCCGGGCGCTGCAGATCACGAACGAGCCGATGGACACAGTCCAGAGAAAAGGCATCTGGGTCTGGGCGACGGACCTCGTCCCCGCCCGGATTGAGGCGCACCTCGTCGCGGGCGACCTGAAGGCCGCGACACGCCTGGGCGACCAGTTCGCCAGAGGACTGCGTGGCCGTACAGCGCCTGCGCCTCGCGCCGCCCTCACCGTATGCCGTGCTCTGCTGGTCGCCGCAGCCGGAGACCACGCCCGCGCGGCGAGGGCGTACGACCGGGCGGCGCGCGCCTGGAACGCGTTGCCGCGCCCCTACGACGCCATGCTCGCCCGCGAGCGTCAAGCCGAGGCGCTCATGGCGCAAGGCCAGATCGAACAGGGCCGAGAGCTGCTGGCCGCACAGTACGAACAACTGTTCAGGCTCGGAGCCCGCGGCGATGCGGACCGTGTCGCACAGCGGCTTCGCGAACACGGCGCCGAGGTTCCGCGATTGTGGCGCGGCGGTCGACGGGGGTACGGCGACCGGCTCTCACCTCGTGAGCTCGACGTGGTCCGACTGGTTGTCGCCGGCAAGACGAACCGGGAGATCAGCCGGATTCTGGCCAAGTCACCGGCCACGGTGGATCAACAGCTGCGTGCGGCGATGCGCAAGTTGAAGGTGAGTTCCCGGACCGCGCTCGCGGTCAAGGCAGTAGAGGCCGGAGTGTTCGCAGAAGGGGATTCCCTCGACGACCCGTCGTGAAAATTGACGTATTCGCCGGATAGCGAAGGTCGCTCGTCACCCCGAGCATGACTCCATGATCCATGGCCCTAGGGCAGTGCATGCCTGAGCGACCTATCGCGCGTGACGACTCCGTCATCGAGCACCAGCAACCACTTGAGCTGTCGCGCGAGCCGCGCGTCAGCACCTCCGACGCCCCTGGTGCCCCCGACGCCCCCGACGCCCGGGATGCCGGCGATGACGGCGATGACGAGAGCCACGACCCCTACCAACCCCTGTAGGCCGGAGGACCCCCCACGTGAGACTGAAAGCCCTCGTCGCTTCGCTGGCCGTAGCGGTCGGCCTGAGCATGATCTCGCCACCACCGGCGTCGGCCGCTGAGCCGGATCCCGGTGCGGCCGCCAGCAAGATCGCGTCGGACCTGAAGGGCCGCTTCCGCACGGAGCCGGTCTCCGACTTCTGGATCACGTTCGACACCAAGGCCGACCTCGCGCCGGCGAAGAAGATCGCCGACTGGACCACTCGCGGTCAGTTCGTCTACGACGCACTGAAGGCCTCGGCCAAGGCCTCCGCGGCGTCCGTCTCCGCCGAGCTCGACGCGGCGGGCGTGAAGTACACGTCCTACCCGCTCGTCAACGCCGTGCTCGTCAAGGGCGGCACGCAGAAGCTCGCGCTCGACGTCGCCTCGGTCGGGCAGGTCGCCAAGATCCATGCGTCGCCACAGGTCGCGCTGGTCGAGCCCGTGGACGAGAAGACGCCAGCCGACCAGGCCGTCCGCCCCGCCACCCCCGCGGCCACCGCCGAGGATGGCACCGTCTCGTGGGGTCTGGACGCCATTCACGCCCCCCAGGCCTGGGCCATGGGGGCCACCGGTGCGGGCATCACCGTGTCCAACCTCGACTCGGGCGTTCAATTCGACCACCCCGCCCTGATGCACCAGTACCGCGGCACGAAGCCCGACGGCACCGTCGACCACAACTACAACTGGATGGCCACCCGGGGTACGTGCACCGGCGCACCGTGCGACGACGACGGACACGGCACGCACACCATGGGCACCATGGTCGGCGACGACGGCACCAACCACGTTGGCGTCGCCCCGGACGCGCAGTGGATCGCGACAAACGGCTGCTGCGACAGCACCGGCGTCGAGTCGTTGCTCCAGTCCGGCTGGTGGTTGCTCGCCCCGACCGACGTCCACGGGAACAACCCCGACCCGTCCAAGCGCCCTCACGTCATCAACAACTCGTGGGGCCAAAACGCCGAGCACAACTTCGACGACTTCTTCCAGGCCATCGACGAGGCCTGGAGCGCCGCGGGCATTTTCAGCGTCTGGTCATCGGGTAACACCACGCCGTACGCGGCCTGCGACACCGTCTCCTCGCCCGGCTCCGCCGAGAGTGCCTACTCGGTCGGCGCCTACGCGTCGAACGGCACGCTCGCGTTATTCTCCCGCAAGGGCGAGGGTGAAGGTGGCCGGATCAAGCCCGAGATCTCCGCTCCGGGCGTCGCCGTCCGTTCGTCCTACCCGAACGACAGTTACACCGAGATGTCCGGCACATCGATGGCGGCTCCCCACGTCGCCGGCGCCGTCGCCGGCCTGTGGAGCTACGACCCGACCCTCATCGGGCAGGTCGAGGAGACCCGCCGCCTGCTGGCCGAGTCGGCCGTCGACGTCGACGACACCGAGTGCGGCGGCACCGCCGACTTCAACAACAAGTACGGCGAAGGCCGGCTCGACCTTGTCCGCCTGCTCGAGCTCGCACCCCGGCAGGGCGGCACCCTCACCGGTGTCGTCACCGCCAACGGCGCCCCGGTTCCCGCCGTCGACGTGACGATCAGCGGACCGTTCAGCCGGTCCATCGGGACCGACAAGGACGGCCGGTTCACGATAAATCTCCCGGTCGGCGACTACCAGATCAGCACCAAGGTCTTCGGGTACCTGACCGCGACCGCGAGCGCCACGGTCACCCTCGGCCAGAACACCTCGGTTGAGGTTCCCCTCACCGCCGCCGCGCGCCACGACATCAGCGGCAGGGTCATCGACGACAAGAGGCAGCCCGTCCCGAACGCCGACGTCTCCGTCAAGGACACGCCGCTGGACGCCGTGCGCACGGACGCCAACGGCGCTTTCACGATCGCCGGTGTGCCGGAGGGCCAGTACGGGCTCGCCGTCACGCCCAACGCCTGCTTCTCGCCGACGTTTGTCCCGCTGACCGTCGGTGCCGAGAACGAGTCGCTGGAGATCCCGATCGGGCTCGTCGTCGACAAGGGCGGCTACAGCTGCTCCCTCTCTGAGGGGGAGTACCTGCGCGGCACCGACCCGGTCGCGTTCACGAGCGGCGTGTGGGCGACGGTGCACCTGCCGTTCCCGATCGCGCTCTACAACGGCAGCCACGACACCCTCGGAATCAGCCTGCGCGGCGTGATCTCCCCGGACACCTCCACCGGACCCGGCACCGGCGGTGCGGGCATCTTCCCGTTCTACGTCCCGTCCCCCGTCGAGTTCGCCCCCGGCGGGGGAGTCTTCACGACGGCCACCAAGGTCGACGGCGAGGACGCGTTCGTCATCGAGTTCCGCAACGCCAAGATCTGGGCCTACCCGATCCGGTCTGAGTACACGGAGCCGGTCAGCTTCTCGGCCACGCTCACCCGCTCGGGCAAGGTGATCTTCGGGTACGGCGACGGCATCGGGACCGACGACCCGGTGACCGGCGGCGCCCGCACCATCACCGGCATCCAGGGCTGGGCCGGTGTGGACGGCATCCGGTTCTCCGACAACGTCCCGGTGCTCCACGACGGGATGATCGTCACCTACGACCTTCCGGACTGGGGCTACCTCGACGCGACCGTCGTCGACAAGAACGACGGGCTGCCGGTGTCCGGGGCCAAGGTCTCGCTCACCGACGAGAACGGCCTCGTCGAGAGCGTCACGACCAACGGGACGGGCATCGTGCATCGCCAGCTGCCGGTCGCCGACTACACGATGACCGTCGAGGCGCCGAACTACGTGACGGGGTCGTACGACTTCACCCTCGACAAGCTCTACGCGAAGGCGACGGTCGACGCGCGCCTCACCACGGGCGTCGCCGGCCTGAAGGCGAGCGGCCTCGACGCCGTGATGGGAACCGACCAGAATGGTGTGGGCTCGCTGACGCTGACCAACAACGGTTCCGCCCCGCTCACGTACGACCTGGGCGAGGCCGCGCGCCACCCCGAGCTCGACGCCGCCGGCGCCACCACGCGCACCGGGACGGGTGCGGACAGCACGATCGACCTCACCGCGTGGAAGGCCGGTGCGAGCGGCATGAAGCCGTCGAACGTCGACGGCAAGGCTGCGACGGCGAGCGCCGCGGAAGCACAGGCGGCCGGCAAGGTCGGTACGACCTCCGGCGGCGACGTCATCACCCGCATCGAGATCCCGGGAACGATCGCGCAGAAGGAGCCCTCCGGCATCGGGTACGACGGCGACGTCTGGGTCCACGACTACAACGCGCGGACCAACACCGCCTACACCGTGACGGGCAAGCCGACCGGCAAGGTCTTCGACGCCTCGTGGAACCCCAAGTACCGGGCGTTCGACATGGCGCTCGACACCAAGACCGGTGACATGTGCCAGATGGAGGACAGCCCGGCCAGCTACATCCACTGCTTCGACCGGGAGACCGGAAAGGAAACCCGGCAGATCAAGGGTGACTGGTCCACGCTGCAGCTGACCGGACTCGCCTACAACCCGACCGAGGACGTGTTCTACGTCGGCGGCCGGGCGAACGGCATGATCGGAACCGTCGCCGGGACGTCGCACGATAACGCGGGTGCGCTGCTGTCCTTCTGCGCCCCGCCGCTGCCCGAGGTGATGGGCCTGGCCTACAACCAGGCCTCCGACACCATCTGGTACACCGACCTCACCTCGAACAGGCCCACCCGCCTGCTGCAGGTCGACCCCGACGACTGCTCGCTCGTCAACGCGTGGTGGTTCCCGGGCCAGAAGGCGGGCCAGGGTGGCGGCCTCGAGACCGACTCGACCGGGGCGCTGTGGGCGGCGGACCAGATCGCCGATGACGTCGTGCTGGTCGACGTCGAGGACGACCTGCTCACCGACCTGCCCTGGCTGTCGCTCTCCTCGACCGGCGGCACCCTCGCCCCGGGCGAGTCGACGACGGTCAAGGTCTCGCTCTCCTCGAAGGACGCCGCCCCGGGCATTCTCGGCGCGAACATCGTCGTGTGGTCCGACTCCGGACGGCAGCCCAAGACCTACGTCCCAGTGACGCTCACGACCACGAGGTACCAGGTCGGCGTCAACGCCGGCGGCCCCTCGTTCACCGACGCCTCCGGCTACACCTGGTCTGGCGACCAGGCGGCCGGTGACGGGGCGTGGGGCTACGCCGGGAAGGGCAAGACGATCTCCGCGAGCGCCGCGATCGAGGGCACCGAGGACGACGCCCTGTTCCAGTCCCAGCGCACCACGCCGGGCAAGGACCTGGTCTACACGTTCCCCGACGCGCCGAAGGGCACCTACGCCATCGACCTCGGGTTCGCGGAGATCGAGCAGGTGAACCAGGGCAAGCGGGTGTTCGACGTCCTCGTCGACGACGAGCTGACGCAGTACGCCTACGACGCCGTGGGAGCCGTCGGCCCGAACGCCGCCGACTGGCACACCGCCGTCGTTAAGCACGACGGCGGTCCGCTGACCGTGGAGCTGCGGGGCGGGAAGGGCCTGCGGGCCCCGAGCATCGCGGCGCTGCGCGTGACGCTCGATCCGCGCGGAGACAAGGCGGAGCCGGAGCCCCAGCCCGAGCAGCCGGAGCCGGGCCCCGTGCCGGTGGCCCCCGCCGGTCGCTCGTACTCGATGAAGGTGACCGACGGGCTCTACCGCCAGGGTACGAAGGAGTCCGGGTGGCACGGCGATGACGTCTGCGGCGTGCTGTGGTTCGACTCCAGCTTCCTGTTCCCGTTCTACGACACGGCCTGGGACGGCGTGTGTGTGACGACGAACGGCGCGCTGATCTTCGACCGGGCCAGCACCGTGGGGAACAACACGGCGCTGCCGTCGCCATACGCGTTCGACGCGATCTATCCGCTCTGGGACGACCTGGTCGTCGACGACCAGGCGGGCATCTACTTCGGCACCACCGAGGTGGACGGCCTGGCCGCTGAGGTCATCGAGTGGCGCAACGCCGCCTTCTACAGCGACAGAGCGGCCCGGGTGAGCTTTTCGGTCACCCTGATCGCGGACGGCCGCATCCAGATCGGGTACGGCGACGGCATCGGCGGCGACAACCCCGTCACCCGCGGGTCGTCGGCAACGGTCGGCCTGGAGAGCCTGACGCGCAACCCCGCGAGCCAGTACTTCTTCAACCAGCCCATCCTGACGGCCGGTCTGGGGCTGGAGTACACCCTCCCGGCTGCGGGCACGATCGAGGGCACGGTCACCGACGCGAACGACGGCAAGCCGATCGCGGGCGCGATCGTCACGCTCAGGGGGCCGAGCGGTGACCGGGTTATCACCGCCGACGAGAAGGGCCGGTGGAAGGCCCAGGCGCTGGTCGGCGAGAACACCGTGCAGGTCTGGGCGCCGAACTATGTCACGGCCAGCCACCCCGTGACCATCGCCAAGAAGGATCAGGCAGAGGTGGTTGACGCGGCGTTGACCACGGGCGTCACAACCGTCACGGGAGGTAACCTCGACTGGCTCCTCGGCCCGGGCCAGAAGGCGACCGCCGACGTGACCGTGACCAACACCGGCTCCGCCCCGCTCGAGGTGCGGCTCAGCGAGCAGAAACGCACCAGCGACGGCGGGCACGAGGCCGCCGACCTTCCGTGGCTGACCCTCACGGGCGCGGCCGCGGCCGGCACGGTCAAGCTCGCGGTAGGCGAGTCCACCACGGTCACGGCAACGGCCGACAACGCCGCCGTCGAGCCCGGCGTGCTCGTCGGGGACGTGCTCGTGGCGTCGAACGCCGGCAAGGGCGAAGCCCAGCTCAGGCCGGTCCGCCTGGCGACCTCGGCCTACTGGAAGGGCGTCGACGTGGGCGGGTCCGGGCACGTCGGTGCCGACGGCTTCGTCTGGTCGCCCGACCAGGAACTCGGCTCGCGGCCGTGGGGCTACGTCGGCGGCAGGGCGCGTGCCACCAAGGCCGACATCGGCGGCACGGAGGACGACGACCTGTTCCGCACCCAGCGGACCGGCGAGACGTTCGCCTACGTGTTCAAGAACGCGCCCGCCGGGACGTACCGGATCGGCCTCGACTTTGCGGAGATCGAGAAGGTCAATGCCGGCAAGCGTGCCTTCGATGTTCTGGTCGACGGCAAAGCCGTGCTCCACGACCACGACGTGCAGGCGAGGGCGGGTGCGCTGACCGCGGACGTGAACACGGTCACCGTCGAGCACGCCGGTGGCGATCTGAAGGTCGAGCTTCGCCGCGAGATCGGCGAGCGCGACCCGATCCTCAACGCCCTGAAGGTCCAGCAGGACCCGCGCCTATGAGATAGCCAACCAATCCGCCAGCAGTGGTCAGAGCCTCCTCGGAAAGGATCGCCGTGGAGGCTCTGACGACGACTACCGAGTTTGCGGCTTCCGACCGTACGCGCGCACTTGGTGGCAAAGAATCCAAGTTCCTCGTCAGTGGCGACGCGCCAGACGACGAAGCGCGTTGCCCGCCACTGTGCCTGCCGATAATTGCGTCCGCCCAGCTCACGGCCATGTGGGCCGTGCACGGGCGCGTGCGAGCTCCGGGCCTCAGATGAGGGAGACGCATGCGGAATGATGATCGGCTGTGCTCCTTCGCCTGGCCTATCTCGCTGCCACGAACGCCTTCGCAGCATTGCGGTTGCTGCCGATGGGCGATCGGGACAAGGATGTCGAGATACTCGTCCTGCGCCATCAGATCACCGTGCTTGAACGGCAGCTCGGCGCCGATGCCAGGGTGCGGTTCGCGCCTGAGGATCGAGCCCTCTTGGCTGCGCTGCTGACCTCCTTGTCGCGTGAGGTCCTGCGCAGGGTCCGGCTGCTGGTCCGGCCGGATACCGTCTTGCGCTGGCACCGTGATCTGATGAAACGGCGTCACGCGCGCACTTGCCGGCCGAAGCGGCGAGGGCGACCGCCCACGGTCCGCTCCATCCGAGTCCTCATCCTGCGCCTGGTTCGCGAGAACCCTGGCTGGGGATATCGGCGCGTGCATGGTGAGCTCACCACACTTGGCATCAAGGTCGAGCTTCAGGCACTGGTGAACGCGGTCGACATCACAGATTGATCGCCCGAATTGACCTGCAGGAGCTGAAGAGTGCCCTGTGGCCTGCCACGGCTCAAGCTGCGGGCACGTGACGGTGCGTTTGGAGCACGTGCCGAGCACAGGGACCGTCGTCTATACGTAATGCCGACGTGCTCCGCGGTGCTGAATCCATTGTGTGGCGCCTGTCCCGCTTCAAAATCCATCGCGTAAGGCTTGAGCTGGGAGTTCTCTGGAGTGGCTACGCGGCTCGGTGGTACTCGTTGATCAGCCCGCCGAGCACCCTCCGGCGTTCGATCCGGCCTTCCAGCGGCGCGACGGTCCGCTCGTCGTGATCGGGTGGTCGCTGCGCGCGGGACTGGTGCGGCCGATGACCGTTATAGTGAGCGGCGTACTCGGTCAGCACTGACCGAAGATGCCGTTCGTTGTAGATCAGCATGCGGTCGGTGCACTCGGCCCGTACCGTACGGACCCATCGCTCGGCGTAGCAGTTGGCCCGCGGCGTGCGCGGGGCGCAGCACCAGGGCTCGGATGGTAGGTCGGATCGGTGGCCGTCCCGGGCCGTGCTTAGGGTAGGTCCAACGTCGCTTCACCAGGTCGGCATGCCAGCGCAAGAGCGTCCGCGGGGTAACGAACAGGTGACATCGACGGCGTCGGGACAGGAGTCGCGCGAGCGCGGAAATGATGGCCCGGTCCGCCCAGGACGGCCGGGGAACCGCCACCTGGCGCCGGAGCACAGCCAGCTGATGCCGCAACACCAAGATCTCCGCATCCTTGGACGCCTGTGATCGCGCAAGCAGCGCGATCCAGCCAAATGCTCGTAAGACGATCAAGTACAGCAGCCGCAGAGCCACCCTGCGATCCTGCCGGAGCCGAACCATCGAACACGGCAAAACCCCAGATCAAACCCTGTGACACAATATTCGGCACCCACAGGCTCAGCAGTGTGGGCGGCGGCCGCTACGAGATCATCAACCGCGGCACCGGCATCGCGCTGGACGGCGCGGGCAACGCGACCGTCGGTTCGGACGTCGTGTGGATGCCGAACGGCAGCACGAGCAACCACGGGACCATCACCATCGCCTGGCGGCACGAAGACCATCGGGCCGGCCCCCACCCGCGAGGTGGGGGCCGGCCCGGCGGGGTTGGCGCGTCAGGCGGTCAGCGCTGGAGCGTCAGCACGCCCGGCCGCCAGGGCAAGGAGTTGTAGGCCGTGCCGTCGGAGCGCGGGTCGCGCCCCTGGTAGAGGAGTTGGAGGTTGCAGGGGTCGATGGTCTTGGTCTGGTCGGGGTTGGTGCGCACCAGGTCGCCGTGGCTGATGTCGTTGGTCCACGTCGCGCCGCTGTTGGCCTTGCCGGCGAACGGGTTGCTCTCGGTCGCGGCCTGCGGGGTCCAGGAACCACTCAGGCTGGTTGCCGTGAACGAGCGGAAGTAACGCCCGTTCGCGCCGATGGCCTCCACGAGCATCAGGTACTGGTTCTGGTCCTTGACCTTGTAGACCTCGACCGCCTCGAACAGGTTCGCCGTCGTGTCGCTCATGATCGTCGTGTAGGACGTGCCGAAGCTGCCCGGGAAGTTCCCGATCGGCATGCTGGCACGGTAGATGTTCCCGTTGTCACCGGCGAAGAACAGGTACATGTTCGTGCCGTCGCCGATCAGCGTCTGGTCCAGGGCGCCGCCGCCGGGGATGTTCCCCGAGAAGAGTTCCTGCGGCGCGGACCACCCGTTCGCGTTGGTGGGGTCGCTTGAGGTCCGGTAGCTGAACGTGGTCGGACCCCACTGGTAGGTGAGTACCCAGATGTTCTTCGGGGCGAAGTAGAACAACGTGGGCGCGACGGTGCCAAGATTCATCGTGTTCTGCGGGGCCGAGGCCATGTCCGACCAGTTCGTGAACGGCCCGAAGTTCATCGAGCCGTAGTGCTGCCCAGCCGAGTCGACCGTCGACCCGTAGACCACGTGCTTGCCGTTGTAGACGACGTTGGTGAAGTCCTTGAGCGAAACCCAGCCCGCCTTCGGCGTCGCCAGCGCGCCCGTCGAGGACCAGCGGTACGTCGACGGAAGAGAACACGTCCCCGGCGTGGTGCCGCCCACACGGACCAGTTGCCACTGCTGGTTCGAGCCGTTCCAGTCGCCGTACTGCACGACGGCCGCCCCGTCCGCGGTCGACAGGCCCGTCACTTCCACGGCCTTGCCGCTGTTGCGGTTGATCAGCCGGACATAGCCGCCATCGGAATCCACGAGTCGGAACTGCTGGTTGGTGCTGTTGTTGTCCGTCCACTGCTGGACCTTCGCGCCGTCCGCGGTCGACCAGCCGTCGACGTCGAGCACCTTGCCGGAGTTCTTCGACTTCAACCGGTAGTAGCCGCCCCCGGAGTCCACGAACTGCCACTGCTGGTTCGCCCCGTCGTGGCGCGCCCACTGCTCGATCACCGCCCCGTCGGCCGTGGAGGCACCCGTGACGTCCATCGCCTTGCCGCTGTTGCGGTTGACCAGCACGTACCAGGCGTTCGTGTCGACGGTCGCCGCCGACGCCGCACCGGGGGTGAGCGCGACCGCCGACACAGCGGCTAAAACGGCCGTGACCGCGGTGATCAGGACGGACTTGAAACGGCTGCGTCGAACGCGACCCGCATGCCGGCGCACCGCCGGCGGTGACACGCCCGCTCCGGCCGAAACCATCGAACTCAAGGCGATTCTCCTTCGGTGTCAGCGCCCGCGCGAGGCGCGTTATGCGTCGCAGAAGAGCCCGTTCCCCCACTCCGGGTTTGGTCGCCACGGGAGGCTGCCGTTGTTGCGCTCCGACTCGCCGTGGGAACGTCATGGAAGCTTCTTGTCAAGGGTGATGTTAGCGCTAACATTCGTACCGCAAAGCGGCTTACACCATGGAGGGGAAGGGTGACCACCTGTCGCTCGTGACGTTGCCAGATTATTCAGGGACATTCAAGAGGTAACCGTTGACGAACTCCGGTCCTCCCGTACCGAGCGGATGTTCGTTCCAAATAAGACCGAGCGAACCGAATTGCGCTCCTCGACACTTCCCGGTCTCAATTGGGTGTGCTTCGCCAGCTCCTCCGGACGTCGATCGCGTCGCGGTCCCCCCGGGCAACCGGCAGTCCCGTCGAGACTGTGATCAGCCAGCCGGTGCGGCGGGGTGGGCGTGCCGCGTCGGCCAGCGCGCTGACGGTGCTGCAGCGGGCGCCGCGCACGGCCGGATTCGGGCCACTGAACCTGACTCCGCGCTAGGGGAAGACCTGGCGTCCGGCCAGGTCGCCCCGCCGATTACGGGCCACCTCCGCCGCAGGCACGGCGAGATGCATTGCTCGCCGCACTCTACCTGACCGCCCGACCGGATCCACTACCCGATCCGAAGCCCCAACCGACATCGCGGGCCTGACCGACCTGCCCGCCACCCTGCCGGACGCCGAGCGCTACACCTACGTCTACCAGGGGAACGCCCAGATCCTCGAGACCACCTGCTGCTGTCACCGCCCCTCGCGTCCGCGGGCTGTGGCTACGTGCGGTGCGCGTGATGGCGCAGCCGTTGATTCCGAGGTTCACGCCGCGTCCGCCGCACGACAGGCCAGGCCCTCAAGCCGATGTTCCGGGCGATTCCGCGCATCCGCCCACGGCGAGGCCCGCGCCGCTTCCGCCCTGCCAAGCTGCACGCCGACAAGGCCTACGACATCGACCACCTGCGCCGCTGGTTACGCGACCGCGGCACCACCCCGCGGATCGCCCACAAGGGCATCGACTCCTCCGACTGGCTCGGCCGACACCGATGGGTCGTGGAACGCACGATCTCCTGGCTGACCGGCTACCGCCGCCTGACCATCCGCTACGACCGCCACGCCGACAACTACTGCGCCTTCGCCACCTCGCCGCAGCACTAACCTGCTTCAAACGACTCGCCAAACTCGCCACGTGAGACGTGGTCTAAGGCCTGGTGGAAGCCGGGCTCGAGGCCAGGCGCAGTGCCTGGCCCCGAGCTGTCGTCACGGAATCAGGCTCCACTGCTGGTTGGCGCCGCCCCAGCAGTCCCACAGCTGCAGGTTTGCTCAGCTGGCTGCTCAAGGCGACGAGGTTTGATTCTGTTGTGCAGCGTTGATCGGGGGTCCATTAGACGTGGTGTGCCCACGCGGGCACACCAGCGATCTTGCACAACTCATCCAGATGCGAGGATGCCCGGCGATCGGCGAAGCTGCTGCACTGCGTGGGCGTGATCGTTGTCAGGTAGAGCCCATGGCCCGGTGAGGCTCGGGGGCGTCGAGCAGGCGATAAACACGGGACGCCATTTGGCGGCGAATACCAAGTAATACACGCCATTCCGCTTGTAGACGCAAGCCGTCTTCGAACGGTGTCGGTCGGCTCGAGTGGGCCGTGCCTGACCCAGCGCGAACCATCAATGCTTCGACCATCAGCCCGCCGAGCGCGTGGCGATCGCGAGAGAGCGGGACAACGGACGCCTGCCATGTGGCTCGCCCGGCTTGATACGGCAAAGCCGGGCTAGCAGGGATAGCCTTATGACTCATATGCGCCTACATCCGGTGACTGCCACGCCCGCCGCGACCGCGGTCTTCACCACGGTTCTTACCCACGGGCCGATCTCCCGAAGAGATATCGCGAAAATCACCGGACTTTCGTCCGCAGCGGTCACCCAGGTCGCCAGACCCATCCTGGAGGCCGGATACTTGGACGAACTCCCGAGCGATGGCCGCACCGGCGCCCGTCTGGGGCGTCCGGTCGCGCCCTTGGCCGTCCGGGCCGACCGGGAGCACTTCGTCGGTGTGAAGATCACTGAGACCGAGCTGATCGTGGTGCTCACCGACCTTCGCGCTCAGGTTCGGAGCGCGAGGCACCTGCCCCTCGCGACCAAGGATGTGCCCGCCGTGGTGGAGGCCGTTGCGCAGGTCGTGACCGATCTGGCCGGTGGAGGCGAGCAGACACACTGCCTGGGCATCTCGGTCGCCGGCGACGTGGACCAGGCGAGCGGCCTGGTTCGCTACAGCCCCTTCATGGGGTGGCAGGACGTACCGCTTGCCGACCTCGCCGCCACTGCCACCGGGTTGACGGTGACGGTCGAGAACGACGTCAATGCCCTCGCCGTGGCCGAGCAGTGGTTTGGCGAGGGGGTCGGCACGACCACGTTCGCCGTCATGACCGTAGGGGTTGGCATCGGCTGCGGCCTGGTGATCAACGGCGCCCTGGTCACGGGTGGCTACGGTGTCGCAGGCGAGATCGGGCATATCCCGGTCTCAGCCTCCGGACCGGCCTGCTATTGCGGGGGGCGGGGCTGCCTGGAGGCGATCGCCTCCGAACCGGCGATCGTCACGCAGGCGCGGGCGGTGACCCGCGACATGGGGCTCGATCTTCCCGGAGCCGTTGATCTGGCCCATGCCGGGCATCCGGCTGTACGGGAGGTCTTCGCGATCGCCGGGCGAGCGATCGGGCGAGGTCTCGCGGCAATGGTGAACCTGGTCGGCCCGGAGAAGGTCGTCGTCACCGGCGAGGGGCTGGCCGCGTACGACCTGTTCGAGGAACACATCAGGGAGACCTTCACCGCGCAGGCATTCGGCGCCGCTGGAAAGTGTCCGCTGGTCATCCGGCCGTTGCCGTTCGAGGAATGGGCACGCGGCGCCGCTGCCGTGAGCCTCCAGAGGCTCTTCACCTCGCGATGAGGGCGGGCGCGCTGGTCTCCCGGGTGACGAGGGTGGCAGTCGGGCACCATCGATCCGCCACAGGTGCTCCTGCGATGAGATCCAGCGTCGAATCCGCCACCATCTGCCCGAAGAGGTGGACGTCCAGACTCATGGCGGTGAGCGCGGGCGAGGTGAGCCGGCACAGGCTGGAGTCGTCCCAGGCCATCAGGCTGAGCTCGTGAGGCACCCGGACACCCAGCTCTTTTGCGGCGTTGAGCCCCGCGACCGCCATCAGGTCGTTGTCGTAGACAATCGCTGTGGGAGGATCCGGCCGGTTCAGCAACATCTCCGTCAGCTTGGCGCCCGACTCCTCCGAATAGTCCCCCTCCTCGACGATCGCTTCGATACCTGCCGCACCCGCGGTCTGGAGCAGTGCCCTGGTGCGGGTCCGGGTGTGGAGCAGGGTGTTCGGACCGCTGATCCGTGCGATCCGGCGATGACCGAGATCATGCAGATGGGAGACGGCTTGGTGAACCGCGCCCTCGTCGTTGGTCCGCACGGTGGGGGCGTCACCGGCCGGTTCGCCCGCCACCACGACGGGTATGCCCAGCTCCCGCAGGGCGGCAGGCCTGGTGTCGTGAACGGCCCTGTTCACCAGCACGACTGCGTCGACGGTGCGGTGGGCGGCCCATCGCCGGTATGCCGCCACTTCCTGTTCGTGTGTGGTCACGACGTGCAGCAGCACGGACCGGTCGTGTTCTGCGAGCCGCTCTTCGATGCCCGCGATGAACTCCATGAAGAACGGCTCGGCGCCCAGGAGCCGGGAAGGTCTTGCCAGGACGAGGCCAACCGCGTCGGCGATGCTCATGTCACCGCACTCAACCCGTTGGCGCTGGTCAGCACCTCTGGGGCGGCCAGTTGATCCGGCCACTCCAGCACCGAACGCGTGCGCACGAGGAAGACTTGCGACGCCCCCGCCGGTAACGACACCAGCATCTCGTCGACCACGGCGTCGGGTATCACCCTGTCTGCCAGCAGGGCGACGTCACGTGCGAAGGAGGTGGCTCGCACCTCGACACGGTAGCCGCCGTCGACAGGCTGAACAGTGCCGGTCAACGGCCGCGGATCGTAGGCGACATCGCGGTCCTCGGCGAACAGATGGCACAGACGCGTGCCCTCGCCTGTCACGATCGTGAGCACCTCCCTGGTCTGGTCATCCGGCTTCAGGAGCTCACCCGGCAGCTCGACCGGCGCGACCGATCGAGGCGGTACGGCGAGCTCCAGCTGCCGTCCGGCCAGTTCCTCGCCGTCGAACGTCTGGCGGGATGCAGTCGCCACGGTCCGCCATGGCTCGTCATGGTCATTGACGGCGACCAGGACCCAGCGACCGTCTCTGGGCTGGAGGGTCAGCAGGCGGGGCGCGAAGGCGTGCCTGAGGGCGAAGTAGAGCGGCTTGGCCCGCCCCTCGTAGTCCACCGCGGACCACGAGATGGCCGGCCAGCAGTCGTTGAGCTGCCACACCAGCGCACCGGCCGTCCGGGGCCACCAGGAGCGGAAGTGCTCGACACCCAGCGCCACCGCTCTTGCCTGGTTGAGCTGCGTCGCCCAGTGCCAGTCGGCGAACGTGCCGGGGACGGGCAGGTGCGGGCGCAGCCCCCGATCGAGGTTGTGGTCGCCGTTGACGGCCTTCTGGTGCTGCAGGAACACCGGGGAAGCCGGCGTCAGCGGCTCGTCGTGGATCCAGCGGGCCATCGTGGCCGAGGCCGGCGGGCCCTGGAACCCGAACTCAGCGCAGAAGCGGGGAATGTGGTCGCGGTAATGGACGTAGTCCACGACGTTCCACACCGCCCACTCGTGCCGGGTGCCGTGGTCGGAATCGTTGGGCGGCAGGGTGCCGGGGCTGAACGGGCTGCCGGGCGCGTACGCCCGGGTGGGATCCAGCTCGGCCACGATCCCGGGCAGCAGTTCGGTGTAGTAGGCCTGCCCCCAGGTGCGGCCCTCCAGGCTGTCACGCCAGCCGGGCCAGTCGGTGTACGCCACCAGGTTCTCGTTGTTGCCGCACCACAGCGCGAGTGAAGGGTGGCTGGTCAGTCGTGCGACGTTCTCGCGCGCCTCGGCCTCGACCTCGCTCCACAGCGGCTCTTCCTCGGCGTAGAAGGCGCAGGCGAAGGGGAAGTCCTGCCAGACCAGGATGCCGCGTTCGTCGCAGACGTCATAGAAGTCGTCACTCTCGTAGATGCCGCCGCCCCAGACCCGCAGCATGTTCATGTGCGCGCCGACGGCCTGGTCGACGCGCTGGGCGATCCGCTCGCGGGTGATGCGGGTGAGGAAATGGTCGTCGGGGATCCAGTTGGCGCCCTTGGCGAAGATCGGCTTGCCGTTGACGACGAAGGTGAACGGCGTGCCGACCTCGTCCGGTTCGGTGTGCACGGTGATCGTGCGGAACCCGACGCGCCGCCGTACCTCGTCCGCCGGGTTGTCGCGGTCCAGCAGGGTGACGGTCAGCTCGTACAGTGGCTGATCGCCGTGGCCGACCGGCCACCACAGCCGGGCCTGAGGCACGAGCACGGTCAGCACGGCCGATTCCCCGGACGCGGTGGTCCGGGCTTCGTGGCCGCCCACCCTGGCCACCACGGTGTAGGCGTCGTCTCTGGCTCGATCGAGCCGCACGTGGACCTCGACGCGTCCGGTGCCATCCTCGTCCACCGTCACCAGCGGGCGTACCTGCGCCAGACGGGCGCTGTCCCAGCGTTCCAGGCGCACCGGCTTCCAGATGCCCGCCGTCTGCAGATCGGGGCCCCAATCCCAGCCGAACGAGCAGGCCATCTTGCGGATCGCGTTGTAGGGGTGGGCGTATGCGCGCTGGCGTCGGCCCAGTCTCGCCTCCAGTTCCTCGGCGTGGCGCAGCGCCGAGCGGAGGTTGACCACCAGCTCGTTCGGGCCGTCACGCACGAGGCCGGCCACGTCGAAGCGGAAGCCGCGGTGCATGTTGGCGGTATGTCCGAGGAGTTCGCCGTTGAAGTGGACGCTCGCCACCGTGTCGATCCCGTCGAAGACGAGGTCCACCCGCTCGCCCGGGCGGGCGGATGTCGACTGGAAGGTGGTGGAGTAACACCAGTCGGTGTGATGCATCCAGGAGAGGAGCGTTTCGTTCCGGTCGAGATAGGGATCCGGGATCAGTCCCGCTTCGAGCAGATCGAGGTGTGTGCTGCCCGGTACGCGGGCGTCCACCTCCCGGCCTGCGATGGACTCCGGCACCGGCCCGTCCACGGCGCGCAGCCGCCAGCCCTCAACTAAAGTCACGCACCTTTCTTACGTAGTGAATTAAAGAAAGTCAATGGATCGCCTCCGAGCTCAGATTCTCGGGCAACCGGGCCCCCAGGCTGAGAGGTACCAGCTCCGACTCGAGCACCAGCGCCGCCGCGCCCACAGCCGAGGCCGTGGCGGCCAGCCGCGAGAGCCGCACGTCCACCGCGGGCGACAGTTCCTTCTCTATCACCGGGAGATAGACCGAACCCGCGATGGAGAATCCAGGGCCCGTCAGCACGAGCACCTGGAGATCCATGATCGCGGAGAGCGTCCTGGCCGCCGCCGCGATGTAGCGGGCGGAGCGTTCCAGCAAGGCCAGCGCCCTCGGCTCGCCCCTGCGCGCCGAGCGACTGAGGGCGGCGAAGTCCGCCGCCACCGAAGGCTCTCGCGAGCGGCGCATGGGGACGAGCAGGTCCGCACGGGCCGCCGCGACGACCGCGGCGGGACCGGCCAGCACATCGAGGCAGCCTCGGGCACCGCACCGGCACCTCGGACCGTCCGCTTGGACACAGACATGCGCGAGGTCGCCCGCCTTCCTGCCGGGACCGCGATAGGTGATGCCGTTGATCACCAGGCCCGCGCTGATCCTGGTGCCCAGATAGAGCGCGGCGGCGGCGGAAGCACCCCCGAATCCGCCGGCCCAGTGCTCGCCCAGGGCCGCGGCCGTGGCGTCGTTGTCGAGCACCACGGGCAGACCGGTCGCCTGCTCGAGCGACTCGGAGAGGGGGAATCCCGCATCCGCGAAGACCACCCCGACTCCCAGCACGCGATGGCGCTCCACACCGGCGCTGTCGATCAGCCCGGAGATCTCCCGTGCCATGGCCTCCACTGCGGCGCGTGGCTCTTCCACACCCACTCCCGGCTTGGCCATCCGGGTGACGACGGCGCCGGCGAGATCCGTCAGGACGTAGACCATGCCGCCGTGATCGAGGTGCACGCCAACCGCGTACCTGGCCGAGTGATCTAGTCGCAGCAGGATCCGCCGCTTGCCACCCGTGGATTCCGCGCGGCCGGACTCGACGACCAGGCCCTCCTCGATGAGCTTGCGGACCACGGCAGTGATCGTCGGGCCGGTGAACCCGGTGGCCCCGACCAGGCCGGCCCGGCTGATCGTCCCCGCGGCTCGGATGGCGTCCAGGACCACAGCCTTGCTGCTCGCATGCGGCTTGGTCCTGGCTGCTGCGTTCATGGGCCCTCCATCCGCTCGACACTGCGAGGGTACAGGCGCTGTTGACTTACTTAAGTTGCTGAGTTAACAATCGGAACCGGCGCGCCGACAATTACATCACCGCTCGAGAGGACTCCGCGTGATGTCGGTGAGGAATGCACTAACCATGAGAACCGGGGCCGGGCTGGCCGCGTTGGCCTTAGCCATCACCGGATGTTCCTCGTCCGGCAGCTCACCGCGAGGATCGACCGGGGCACCGGTGGCCACGGGGGCACCGCCGATGCTCGTGATCTACACGGGCGCCACCGGCGACATGCAGGTCAACTTCAATCCCTTCAGCCCGGGCAGCCCGTCGACCGGGCCGATCTACGAGCCCCTCTTCTTCTACAACACCGCTCGGGCCGATCCCCCCCAGCCACGGCTGGGCCAGAAGTTCTCGTGGAACGCCGACGGCACGCAACTGTCGATCACGCTCCGCCAAGGCGTGAAATGGTCCGACGGCCAGCCGTTCACCGCCAGGGACGTGGTCTTCACGCTCGACCTGCTCGCCAAGAACAAGGCGTTGAACACCACCGGCTACCGCGGCAATGCGATCGCGGTGGACGACACCCACGTATCGGTCAAGTTCGACGAGCCGTCGTTCGTGGACGGTCCGCAGCTTCTCGGCCGCATCTACATCGTGCCTGAGCATGTGTGGAAGTCCGTGGCCGACCCCACGACCGCCCAGATGCGCAACCCCGTCGCCACCGGGCCCTACCTTGAGGACGACGTCAAGCCGCAGGCATACACGCTGAAGGCCAACCCGAGCCATTGGGGCGGGGAACCCGCGATCAAGCGCGTCCGCGTCCTGTCGCTGTCAGGCAACCAGGCAGGAGCAGCGGCGATCAGGGCCGGCCAGATCGACTGGCAGACCGGGCCCGTGCCGAATGTCAAGAACGCCGAGCAGGCCTACCCCGGCTACAAGGTCATCATCACTCCGGTGAACCAAATGGTGCTGGACACCTGCAGCAACCCGGACCTCGGTTGCAAGGGACCGCAGACCGACCCCGCCGTGCGCCAGGCGATCTACTACGCCGTCAACCGGACCCAGCTCAACGCGCTGGCCTTCGAGAACACCTCCAGCGAGATCTCGCCCAGCCTTGCCCTGCTGGAACGAGACCAGGCGTTCATCTCCGGCCGGCTGCAGAACAAGGTCGCGCCGATGCAGCCCGACGAGGCCAGGGCCCAGCAGATCCTGGAGGGCGCCGGTTACGCCAAGGGGGCCGACGGCATCTACGCCAAGGACGGCAAGCCCTTGCAGCTGACCCTCAAGACCGTCTCCGGCTGGACCGACTACATCACCGCGGTCAACGCGCTTTCCCAGCAGCTCAAGAAGGCCGGCATCAAGGTGACCGCGCAGCAGCTGTCCTTCAACGAATGGTCCGACGCCCGCGGGCGCGGCGACTACCAGCTGATCATCGACTCCCTCTTCCAGGGCCCGGCCGCCGACCCGTTCTACGTCTACAGCTACTTCTACGGCTCCGACACCACCGAGAAGGTCGGCAAGCAGGCCGGCACGAACGTCAGCCGCTTCACCGATCCCCAGGTCGACGCCGCCATCGCCGCGCTCAAGAAGATCGACCCGAAGGACACCGCCGCGCGGCAGCCGCAGTTCGACACCATCCAGACCCGCATCGAACAGGCCATGCCGTACATCCCGCTGCTCACCCAGGGCACGATCAGCGTCTACAACGCCACCAAGTTCACCGGCTGGCCGACCAAGGAAGACCTCTACGCCTTCCCGGCCGCCTGGCAGTCGCCGGACAACTCGGAGATCTACCGACGGCTCAAGCCCACCGGGAAATGAGCGCGTGACCGATGCTGTACTACCTGCGCAAGATCGCCTTCTACCTGGTCGCCCTCTGGACGGCGGTGACCCTGAACTTCCTCATCCCCCGCATGATGCCCGGTGACCCGGTCACCATCCTGCTGGCCAAGGCGCAGCAGCGCGGTGGAGTCGACCCCGCCGCGCGCCGCGCTTACGAGCTGATGCTCGGCACCGACACCGGCGAGCCGCTGTTCACCCAGTACCTGCTCTACCTGGGGAACATGGCCCGCGGCGACTTCGGCATATCCGTGAGCTCCTTCCCGGCTCCCGTTTCCGAGGTCATCGCCGCATCGCTGCCCTGGACCGTCGTCCTGGTCGGCCTGGCGACCGTGCTGTCAGTGCTGACCGGCACCGCGCTGGGAGCGCTGGTGGGCTGGCGCCGGGGCACCTGGCTGGACTCGCTGGTGCCCGCGACCACGGTGCTGTCGGCCGTGCCGTACTTCTGGCTGGCCCTCGTCCTGGTCGCCGTCTTCTCCTCCGCGTTCGGCTGGTTCCCGCTGCTGGGTGGTTACGACGTCAACCTCACCCCCGGCTGGAGCGGCGAGTTCCTCGCCTCGGCCGTGTACTACGGCATCCTCCCCGCCGCGACGATCGTGATCTCCTCGATCGGCGGCTGGCTGCTGGGCATGCGCAACATGATGGTCTCGACGATGGCGGAGGACTACGTCCGTACGGCTGTCGCCAAAGGACTGCGCAACCGGCGCATCATGGTCTGGTACGCGACCCGCAACGCGGCACTGCCCTCCATCGCCGGATTCGCCATCTCGCTGGGGTTCGTGGTGGCCGGCTCGGTCGTCACCGAGCAGGTCTTCTCCTATCCGGGCATCGGCTCCAAGCTCCTGCAGGCTGTGGAGAACAACGACTACGCGCTCATGCAGGGCATCTTCCTGGTCATCACGGTCGCCGTCCTCGGCGCCAACCTGGTGGTCGACCTGCTCTACAGCATCGTCGATCCGCGGACGCGAGCGGGGGCGGCCACATGACGGCAATCAGCCGGCGGGACCCGAAATTCGTGATCGGACTGATCCTGATCGGGGTCATCGCCGCCATCGGCGTGGTCGGACCGCTCCTCGCCGGCGACCCGGACGCGATCAACGACATGGGGCTGACGCCGCCGGGCGGGGAGCACCTGGTGGGCACCACCCAGACCGGCCAGGACGTGCTGTCCCAGATCACCTACGCCACCCGGGGCTCACTCGTCATCGGCGCGCTCGTGGGCGTCATGGCCACACTGCTGTCGGCGCTCTTCGGCATCGTCGGCGCCTACGCCGGTGGTCTGGTGGACGAGGCCTTCTCGCTGCTGTCCAACGTGATGCTGGTGATCCCCGGACTCCCGCTGGTGATCGTGATCTCCGCTTTCGTCCCGGCGGAGCAACGCGGCTGGTGGACGATCGCGCTGGTGCTCGCGATCACCAGCTGGGCCGGCTCGGCTCGGGTGCTCCGCGCGCAGACGCTGTCGTTGCGCAACAGGGAGTACGTCCTGGCCGCCCGCGTGGCCAAGGAGCGGCCGTGGCGCATCATCGGCGTGGAGATCCTCCCGAACCTCCTGCCCCTGCTGGCCTCCCAGTTCGTGTTCGCGGTCATCGCCGCGATTCTCAGCGAAGCCGGCCTGTCCTTCCTCGGCCTGGGCGCATCCAACTCCGCCACGCTCGGGACCATGCTCTACTACGCGCAGAACGGCTTCGCGCTGCAACTCGGCGCGTGGTGGTGGTTCGCGCCGCCCGGCATCATCATCGCCCTGCTCGGTTGCGGCCTGGCGCTGATCAACTTCAGCATCGACGAGATCATCAACCCGAAGCTCCGGATTCCGGCCGCCCGCCTGGTGGATACGCGCCACCAGGAGGCGGGGCGTGTCGACCAGGCCGCCGACGACGCCGTTCTCACCGTGGCCAACCTGTCGGTGACCTACCGGGGCGAACGGCCCGTGCAGGCCGTCAAGGACATCTCGCTGACGGTACGGCGAGGCGAGATCCTGGGCCTGGCGGGCGAGTCGGGCAGCGGCAAGACCACCCTCGCTTATGCGATCAGCCGTCTCCACCGGCCGCCGGCGGAGATCACCTCCGGCACGGTCGCCTTCCACGACCGCGCCGGCACAGCCGTCGACGTCCTCGCCTTGCCGCCGCACGAGCTGCGTACCTTCAGATGGGCGAAGCTCTCCATGGTGTTCCAGGGGGCGATGGACTCGCTCAACCCCGTCATGACCGTCGGCGCCCAGCTGGAGGACGTGCTCACCACCCACCTGCCCCGACTGTCGGCGGCCGAGCGCCGGGCCCGCTGCGCCACGGCGCTGGAGCTGGTCAGGGTGGACCCTGGGCGGCTGCGCTCCTACCCGCACGAGCTCTCCGGAGGCATGCGGCAACGGGTCATGATCGGCATGGCGCTCCTCCTCGAACCCCAGATCATGATCATGGACGAGCCGACGAGCGCCCTCGACGTCGTTGTCCAGCGCGGCATCCTCAAGGAGATCCTGCGCTTGCGGGACGAGCTGTGCTTCGCGGTCGTGTTCATCACGCACGACCTCCCCCTCCTCCTGGAGGTGAGCGACAGAATCGCGATCATGCTGCACGGCGAGATCGTCGAGTGCGCGAGCGCCGAGGAGATCCGCAAGCAGCCACGCCACCCCTACACCCGGCGCCTGCTCGGCTCCTTCCCCAGCCTCACCGGCGACCGCGGCGCCTTCGTGCGATCGGGAGGTGCCCGGTGACCACTCTCGAGGTAGCGGACCTGGTCAAGGACTACCGCGTGCGCGGCGACGGCATGCGCCGTACGCGGCTGCGGGCGGTGGACCATGTCTCCTTCACACTCACACCCGGCCGCACCACCGCACTCGTCGGCGAGTCGGGCTCGGGCAAATCCACGGTCGCCAGGATCATCGCCCGCCTGGAGCGACCCACGTCCGGCACGGTCGTCCTGAACGGCGCAGGCAGTGGCGACTACCGCGACCACGTGCAGATGGTGTTCCAGGACCCCTTCGCCTCGCTCAACCCCTTCCACACCGTCGAACACCACCTGGCCCGGCCGCTGAGACTGCACGGCCGGGCGCGGACACGGGCCGAGACCCGGCAGGAGGTCGCGCGGTTGCTGGAGCGCGTCAACCTGCCGGCGGAGGAGCTGGCGCAGCGCCGCCCCCACGAGCTTTCCGGCGGGCAACGCCAGCGGGTGGCCATCGCCCGCGCCCTCGCACCCGGCGCGAAGGTGATCGTGGCCGACGAGCCGGTGTCCATGCTGGACGTCTCCATCCGGCTCGACGTGCTCAACCTGCTGGCCCGGCTGCAGCAGGAGGAGGATCTCGCCATCCTCTACATCACCCATGACCTGGCTACCGCGCGGCACTTCGCCGACGACATCCTCGTGCTCTACCGAGGGCGGGTCGTGGAGCGGGGGCCGGCCGATGAGGTGATCCTCGATCCGCGCCACCCTTACACCAAGTTGCTGGCCGCCGCCTCACCCGACCCGGACGCGCGTGGCCGCACCTTCGATTTCGACCCGGCGGACGTGGCCGCCGCCGGCTCCGCACCGCCGTACGACCACAGAGAGGACACCCCCCGATGAAAGTTCGCACGATCTTATCCGTGGTGGCGACTGCCGCCCTCACCGTCGCCGGGCTCGTCACCGGCCCGGCGGCGACCGCCGCCACCGGCTGCACGGCCAAGTACACCGTCACCGGCCAATGGGGAAGTGGATTCGGAGCCGAAGTCTCCTTCACCAACCTGGGTGACCGCCTGACAACGTGGACTCTGGAGTTCGACTTCCCCGCCGCCGGCCAGCGCGTCAATCAGGGCTGGAGTGCCGACTGGTCCCAGTCCGGCACTCACGTCACCGCCAAGAGCCTGAGCTGGAACAGCGAGGTTGCGACCAAGGGCTCGGTGGGCCTCGGCTTCAACGGTTCGTGGAGCGATGCCAATCCCGTGCCCGCCTCGATCTCCGTCAACGGGGTGAAGTGCGACGGCACCATCATCGACCCGCCCAAGACGCCGGCTCCGCAGCTTCACGTCCAGGGCAACAAGATCGTTACTGCGCAGGGCAAGCCCTACCGGCTGCTGGGCGTGGACCGCTCGAGCGGCGAGTTCGCCTGCGTGCAGGGCAAGGGGATGTGGGACGGCGGGCCGGTCGACCAGACCTCCGTCAACGCGATGAAGACCTGGAACATCCACGCCCTCCGCATCCCGCTGAACGAGGAGTGCTGGCTCGGCACCAACGGTTCGCCCAGCGGCGCCGCATACCAGCAGCAGGTCAAGGACTACGTGAACCTCCTGGTCGCCAACGGCATCACGCCCATCCTCGACCTCCACTGGACCTGGGGAGAGTTCACCGGCGTCGACTGGGCGTGCAAGGACGTGACCGCGACCTGCCAGAAGCCGATCCCGTCCGCTCGCAACGCCCCGCGGTTCTGGACCGGCGTGGCCAACGCCTTCAAGGGCAACAACGCGGTGGTCTTCGACCTGTTCAACGAGCCGTGGCCGGAATTCGGCACCGTCGACAGAGAGGCGGGCTGGCGGTGCCTGCGCGACGGAGGCACCTGCGCCGGCTTCAGCTATGAGGTCGCGGGCATGCAGAGCATGCTCGACGCCGTCCGATCGACCGGAGCCACGAACATCGTCATGGTCGGCGGGCTCGAGTGGACCAACGACCTTCGCGAGTGGACGCAGTACAAGCCGCACGACCCCACCGGCAACCTGGTCGCCTCCTGGCACTCCTACAGCTTCAACCGGTGTGCCGCCGTCGACTGCTGGAACACGGAGATAGCCCCGCTCGCGGCGCAGGTGCCCGTGGTGATCGGCGAGATGGGCGCGGACAACTGCGGCTACGACTACGTCGACGCGCTCACCAAGTGGGCCGACACGCACGGCCTGTCGTACCTCGCCTGGACGTGGAACCCGTGGGGCTGCACCCAAGGAGGTGTGCTCATCAAGGACTGGAACGGAACGCCTGAGCCGGGAATCGGCGAGGGGTACAAGGCGCACCTGCTGACCCAGGATCCCTACGCCTGATCATGAGTGCCAGCCGGCTGGGCCTTGGCTGACGTGCCGAGGCCCAGCCCTTGGCGGCGGGAGGCGAGCACGGCGGCGTATGCCGCCGGCATCGCGATCGCGCGCGTTCACAGGGAACCCTCGGGGACGAGCGTGTAGCGGGTGCGCGCGGTCGCGTCCCAGGTCATGCGGCGGCGCCCCGCGGGCGCGCCGGAGACCTCCCGGGCCGGGACATGCCGCTCGCCGCAAGTGACGGTCAGTGGCGGAGTGTCGCCGGGTACCTCGACGACGAGCCGTCCGTCCGATCCGGCGGTGATCGCCGCCGACGTGAGCACGCCGGCGGACCAGGCCACGGAGGCGGTGTGGCCGGCGCGGCAGCGGATGCCGCGCACCGACCCTGTGTCCCAGCTGTCCGGCGGGGTCTTCAGCAGGCTGACCGCGCCTTCGTGGCTCTGCACGAGCAACTCGGTCATCCCCGCGACAGCGCCGAAGTTGCCGTCGATCTGGAAGATGTAGCCCGATGGCCGGCCGCCGTGGGGGTGCAGGTCCAGCAGCGAGACGGAGCTTAGCTCGTCGAGCAGGATCGCGATCGAGCGCTCGGCCAGTTCCGGGTCGCGCAGCCGGGCGGCCAGGCACAGGATCCACGCCTGGCTCCAGCCGGTGTGTCCGCTGCCGTGGTGCAGCCGGGTGGCCAGCGCCTGCCGTACTGCCTCGAAGTCGTCCGGCGTCCCCGACTCGGTGATCCGGGTGCCGGGGTAGAGGCCGTAGAGGTGGGACAGGTGGCGGTGGCCGGGCTCCTGGGAGGGCCGCCGGTCATACCACTCCAGCAGTTCGCCGTCGATCGCGACCGGACGCAGCTGTGACAGCGCCTTGCCCGCGCGTACGGCGAGCTCGTTGTCGGTCAGCGAGCAGTAACGGGTCAGGACCTCGCGGACGAGCTCCTGGTCCATGGCCGCGCCCGCCGAGATGGCCGCCGGATTGCCTGCCTCGGTGAGGAAATGGTGTTCTGGCGAGGTTGACGGGCTCATCACCAGCTTGCCGTGGGCGTCGGGAACCAGCAAGTCCAGCGCGAAGGAGGTGACGCTGCGCAGAGCGGGTAGGAGCAGCTCGGGTGCTCCGCTGTACTCGAGGTGGTCCCAGAGGTGGGCGGTGAGCCAGAGCAGGCCGGAGGACCAGTTGGCCCACTGCGGATCGCCGTTGACCGGGGCGCTGAAGCGCCACAGGTCGGTGTTGTGGTGAGTGGTGGCTCCGGCGGCGCCGTAGTAGTGCCGGGCCGCGTCCTGGCCGGTATCGAGCAGGCCGCCGATCAGCTCGAACAGCGGTTGGTGCAGTTCGGGCAGGCCGGCGGGCTCGGCGGGCCAGTAGTTCATCGGGAGGTTGATGTTGGTGGTGTAGTTGCTGCTCCAGCCGGGCCGCACGTCGGCGTTCCAGATGCCCTGCAGGTTGGCGGGTTGGGTGCCGGGACGGGAGCTGGAGATCATCAGGTAGCGGCCGAAGTGGTAGTAGAGCTCGGCGCGCTCGTCGGGCAGCGACAGGTCGACCCGGTCGAAGTAGCCGCGGTAGTCGGCCTCGTGCTCAGCGAGCAACTCCGCCGTGCTCCGGGACAGTGCGGCCTCGACCTGCCGGCGCGCCTGCCGGGCCAGCTCGGCGGTGTCGGCGCTGGGCCGTACGGCATGGCCGCGGAAGCCGTCGGCGGCCGCGGCGACCATCCGTACCTCGCCGGATCCGGTGCTCTGGACGGCGATGACGACGGCGAAGCCCATGCCGGCGGCCACCGTGCCATCGCGGTCGGGCGCGTCCGCGCCGTAGACGACGGCGGGCTCCCGGTCGACGTAATCGGGCAGCACGTTCGCGGGCGCCCGGCCGGTGATGGTAAGCCACTCTCCGTCGCGGATCACCTCGACCGGGTGCGGTGAGGTGAACGCGGGCAGTTCGAGCGGCCCGCGAGCCGAGGCGACCAGCACCCCGGCGGGAGCGGAGACGAAGCTGATCAGCTGCCCGCCGTCGTGGCTGACGGTGGTCACCGCCCGGGCGAGATCGAGCTCGCGCCGGTAGCCGGAGGGCTCCCCGCCGGAGGTGTGGCGCCATTCGATGAAGCCCAGCGGCTGGTAGGCCTGGGTCCAGCCGCTTGACTGCATGCTTCGGCCGAGCCGGTCCGCGCGCTCGAAGTCGCCCGCGGCGATCGCCGCACGCAGTTCCGGCAGCAGAGCGGCGGGAGAGGGGCCCTGCTCGGGCGGCAGGGGGCCGCCCGACCAGAAGGTGTCGAGATTGAGGTCGAAACGCTCCTGTAGGGCGTCGAAACTCGCGCGTATGGCTTGAGCTGGGGTTCTACCAGTCGAGCTAGGCGGCTCGGCGGTACTCGTTGATCACTCCTCCGAGGACCTTGTGGCGTTCGATCCGGCCTTCTATCGGCATCACCATATGCTCATCGTGATCGGGTGGTCGTTGTCCACGAGCCTGATGCGGCCGATGCGTGTTGTAGTGATCGCAATATTCGTTCAGGACCGTGCGCAGGTGACGTTCGCCGTAGATCAGCATGCGGTCGGTGCACTCGGCTCGCACCGTCCGGATCCAGCGCTCGGCAAAGCAGTTCGCCTTCGGTGTCCGCGGCGGCGTCTTCAGCACCGTGATGCCCACGGCGGCGAACACCTCGTCGAAGACAGCGGTGAACTTGGCGTCCCGATCACGGATGCGAAAGCGGAAGGACCCTGCCCGCTCGCCGAGGTCGATCAGGAGATTGCGGGCCTGTTAAGCGGTCCACGCGCCGCTCGGGTGACGGGTCATGTCCAGGATGTGCACGTGTCGCGTGCGGACCTCCATCACGAACAACACGTACAAGCGCTGCAGGGAGATCGTGTCAACGTGGAAGAAGCCGCAGGCCAAGAGGCCTTTGGCCTGCGAGCGCAAGAAGGTCCGCCAGGAAGTGTCGAGATGCCGAGGCGCCGGTTCGAAGCGGTGCGAGCGCAGGATGCGCCGCACGGTCGCCTCGCTGACCTGAAAGCCAAGCCGCACCACCTCCCCGTGCACCCGTCGATGGCCCCACGTCGGGTTCTCGCGTGCCAGGCGAATGATCAGGTCTCGAAGCTCCCGGTTCGTTCCTGGGCGCCCGGGCCGATGCGGGTAGGTCCAGGCCCGTCGGAGCAGACGACGATGCCAGGCCAGCAAGGTAGCCGGAGCGACCAGCCGATGAGCGCGCCGTACCGCCGGCAGCCATCGGACCAACGCCGCGAGAACGGCCCGATCAGCCCAGTCCGGCTTCGGCCGTCCGACCTGACGCCGCAGCACCGCCACCTCGTGACGCAACACCATGATCTCCGCATCCTTCGACGCCTGGCTGCGGCCCAGCAACATCAGCCAGCCGAATACCCGGACCCTAGTCAGGTAGAGCAAGCGGACAAGCACAAGACGCGATCTTGTCTGCCGAGACGGAGCCCGTCAAACCACAGGTCAGCGCCATTGCGGCCGCGTTTTGACGCGGTACAAGCTCGTCGATCACTGTGTGCGACAGGTTGATGTGGCTGCTCTCCTCGCTCATGCGCAGTCCGAGCAGCACGCGGGTGAATCCGCGGTTGCTCAGCGCGTACCCGCAGAACGCGCGGAGCTTGGCACGGAGGCGGCCGACCGGGTCGGAGGCGTCCACCGCCTGCCCGGCTCGGCCCACGAGGTCGAGCAGCCGGTGTGCCTCGAACTCCAAGAGAGCGCCGATCAGCTCGGATTTGTCGCTGAAGTGTGCGTAGATGCTGGCGGGGGCGATGCCGACACGCCTGGCCACCCCGCGCAGGGTGAGCCCTTCCACCGCGCCGAGTTCGCCGAGCATCTGCCCGGCCGCAACGAGGATCTCGGTGCGCAACCGCCCGCCCTCACCCCAGCGGTTGCGTTCCCTTGCCCGCACCGGACCCGGCTCGCGGGCGGCGCCGGTTCGGGATTCGGGAGCTTCACCGGTCACATAGACATCTTGCCGTGCCGCGCGGGAACCGCCGTACGCCGGGGACACGTGTCAGGCCCTGATGGCCTTGGCCTTGCCGCGGATGGTCGCCAGAAAGTTCGCAGCCAGGGGGTTATGGTCGTTCTTCCGCCAGGCGACGGCGATTTGTGTGCGGACGATATCGGGCCCCAGGCGGCCGGCGACGGCGAGCAGGCGGAGCCGCAGGCGTTTGGGCTCGTAGCGGCGGGCGTCAATCCTCACCACGTTCTGACTCCGGTTGCCACACTGCTGAACACATGTTTACTATAGTAAACGTGTGTTCAGCACCTCTGGCGGACCTGACCGCCCAGGCCAAGATCCGTAACGCCGCCATCGCGCACTTCGCCCGCGACGGCTTCCAGAAGACGAACCTGCGCGCCATCGCGGCCACCGCGGGGGTGAGCGCCGCCCTGGTCATCCGGCACTTCGGCAGCAAGGACAACCTGCGGAGCGTCTGCGACGAGCACGTCCTACAGATCCTGGTGCGGAGGGCCCGGACCGTGGCCGACCTGATCGGCATGCGGGATCTGTCCCAGGAATATCTGTCGGACTCGGAGGAGTACCGCCTCCATGTGCAGTACATGGTGCGCGCGATCGAGGAGGACTCCTCGGCGGCCACCACGTTCGTCAACACGCTGGTGGAGGAGACCGAGGAGCTCTTCCGGGCCGGGATCGCCGGCGGCTCGATGCGCCAGTCCTCCGACGTGCGGGCGCTGGCCGTGCTCAACGTGCTGATCAGCCTGGCCACGCTGACCATGGCGCCACCCCTGACCCGCGCGCTCGGCTTCGAGCGGATGGGTCCCGACGTGCTGCGGCGCATCGGGCTGCCCATGCTCGAGATCTACACCCATGGCTTGTACGCCGACGACACCATGCTCAAAGCCGCCCAGGCCGCCTGGGAGGCCCAGCGGGGAGACGATCTCTAGCCCTCTCCTCATCACCACATAAGGACACCCATGATGACTGAGACCGATGCCATCTCCATGGCCGGATTGGTCAAGTCGTTCGGCCCGGCACGGGCACTGAACGGCCTCGACCTCGTCGTACGGACTGGCGAGGTGCACGGCTTCCTCGGGCCCAACGGCGCGGGCAAGAGCACCACGATCCGGATCCTGCTGGGCCTGATGCGCCCCGACGCGGGCACCGCCCGGCTGCTCGGCGGTGACCCCTGGACACAGACCGCTGAGCTGCACCGCCGCCTGGCGTACGTGCCCGGCGACGTCACCCTGTGGCCCAACCTGTCCGGTGGCGAGGCCATCGACCTGCTCGGCCGGCTGCGCGGCAGCCTCGACCGGCGGCGCCGGGACGAACTGATCGAACGCTTCGACCTCGACCCGCGCAAGAAAGGCCGCACCTACTCCAAAGGCAACCGGCAGAAGGTGGCCCTGGTCGCCGCGCTGGCCTCCGATGCCGAGCTGCTCATCCTCGACGAACCCACCTCCGGCCTGGACCCGCTGATGGAGGAGGTCTTCCGGCAGACGATCCAGGAGGTGCGGCGCGCGGGTAACCGTACGGTGCTGCTGTCCAGCCACATCCTCTCCGAGGTCGAGGCACTCTGCGACCGGATCACGATCATCCGCGACGGTCGTACCGTCGAGACCGGCACCATGGCCGAGCTGCGGCACCTCACCCGCACCTCCATCGACGCCGAGCTGGCCGCCCCACCGGACGGGCTGGCCGGCCTGCCGGGCGTGCACGGCCTGCGCGCCGACGGCGGCCGGGTACGCTTCAGCGTCGACGCCGCCGCGCTGGACCTCGCACTTCGCCACCTCACCAAGGTCGGCGTGCGCAGCCTGGTCAGCCGGCCTCCGACGCTGGAGGAACTGTTCCTGCGGCACTACGACCGCGCGACCGTGAACGTCAAGGGCCGGCACACGGAGGCAGGACGATGAACGCGTTCGCCGGCACGGGAAAGCTCATCCGCCTGGTGCTGCGGCGCGATCGTGTGCTGCTGCCGCTGTGGGTGGCCTTCATCTGCATGATCCCGGTGGTGTTCGTCGGCGCCTTCACCGGCGCGTACCCCACGGCCGAGGCCCGCCAGCACTACTACGAGACCAGCGTCCATACCAGGGCCTTCACCATCGCCTACGGCGTGCTGAACGGATCCAGCCTCGGCGAGCTCGTCGCCTGGCGGTCGGGATTCGTCACGTTCATGGTCGCGCTGTTCGCCCTGCTCACGGTCATCCGGCACACGCGTACGGAAGAGGCGGCCGGGCGGCGCGAACTGGTCGGGGCCACAGCGGTGTCCCGCCACGCAGACCTGGCCGCCACCCTGATCGTCACCTGCGGGGCCGCCCTCGTCCTGGGCATAGCCTCGGCGGTGGCGCTGATCGGCCAGGGCCTGCCCGCCGCCGGCTCCCTGGCGCTCGGACTTGGGTTCACGGTGGCCGCCTGCGCGTTCGCCTCGATCGGCGCGGTGACGGCGCAGCTCACGACCAGCGCGGGCGGCGCGCGCGCCATCGGGATCAGCACGCTCGGCGCCGCGATCCTGCTGCGCGGTGTCGGCGACGTCGCCGCGCAGTCCGGTGACGGGCCCGCCTGGGTATCCTGGATGACGCCGCTCGGCTGGGCGGAGGCGCTGCGGTCCTACAGCGGCGAACGCTGGTGGGTGCTCGCGCTCGCGGCCGGCGCCGTGCTGGCGCTGATCGTGCTGGCCGTGGCGCTATCGGAGCGGCGCGACCTCGGCGCCGGCATGTTCCAGGCCCGCCTGGGCCCGGCCGCCGCCGGACCCCGCCTGCGCAGCCCGCTGGCGCTGTCCTGGCGGCTGCACCGCGGGCCGCTGATCAGCCGGCTCGCCGGACTCGCCCTGGTCGGGCTCGTGGTTGGCGCGATGTCGGCGAGCCTTGGGACGCTGATGGACAACAGCGGCGCCGCGGCCCGAGAGGCGCTGGCCCGGCTCGGCGGTCCCGGCACGCTCGTCGACCAGTTCCTCGCCCCCATGATGACCATGCTCGGCCTGGTCAGCGCCGGCTTCGCCATCCAGGCCGCGCTGCTGCTCAGGAACGAGGAGCGCGACGGGCGGGCCGAGCCCCTGCTGGCCACCCCGGTGCGCCGGCTGCGCTGGGCGGGCAGCCACTTCGCGTTCATACTGCTCGGCCCGGCGCTCGGGTTGATCGCCTTCGGGACGGCCGCCGGTCTGGCGCACGGCCTCAACACCGGCGACGTCGCCCGTGAGCTGTCCCGCCTCCTGGCCGCCGCTCTCGTGCAGCTCCCTGTGGTGTGGGTGTTCACCGGGGTCGCGTTCGCCCTGTTCGGGCTGCTGCCCCGGCTGGTCGCCGGCACGTTCGCGGTGGCCATGGTGAGCATGTTGTTCGGCTGGGTCGGCCTGGAGTTGCAACTCGACCAATGGGTCATCAACCTGTCGGTCTTCGAGCACGTACCGAAACTTCCCGGCGGGGTCATGACGGCCACGCCACTGATCGTCATGACCGTCGTCGCGGCGGCCCTCGTCGCGGCCGGCCTGGCCGGATTCACCCGACGCGATATGCCCACCACCTGAGCCTGGAGGACATCATGGGAGTCACCCTTCCTACCCTGACCCCGCTGCAGGAAACCCTGTGGGTGACGCTGTGCGGCCGGGCGCTCGACAGCCGCCTGCCACGCCCCATACTCGGCGACCGCATGGCCTACGAGATCATCCACAAGACCGGCTACGACCACCGCAAACTCCGCTGGAGCGCGGCCTCGGCCATCGACGTCGCCCAGCGCGCCAAGAAGCTGGACGAGGTGGCCCAACAGTTCATGGCCCGCCACCCCGACGCGATCGGAATCGACCTGGGAGCCGGCCTCGACACCCGGGCCCTCCGCATCGACCCGCCGCCCACAGCGGACTGGTACGACGTCGACTTCCCCGAAGTCGTGGACGCCCGGCACCGGGTCATCCCCGATCGGCCGCACACGCACACGATCGGCGCGGACCTGACCGAGCCCGGCTGGCTGGAGGCGCTCCCCGCCGACCGCCCCGCCGTGATCGTCGCCGACGGCGTGCTGCCCTTCCTCTCCCAGGAAGAGATGATCACGCTGCTGGACCGTCTCACCAGCCACTTTCCCAGCGGGGAGATAGCGTTCAACGTCTACACCAGATTCACCGTCTGGGCAGCGAAACACTACTCCGGCAGCCGGTTTCTGGTCCCGCTCTTCAAGTCCCCCGGCTTCGACCGTCTCGACCCCGTACGGTGGAACCCGCGACTGACCCTGATCCGGCACATCCTGCTCACTCGGGAGCCCGAGGTCGACCAGTTCCCTCCGGCCCTGCGCCTGTGGACCCGACTGTCGGCGCTCAGCGCGGCCTTCTCCAGGCTGGGCACCACGGTCGCGCACTACCGTTTCTGACGATTCCGGCCGGCGGCTCACGCCGGGCCGGGCAGGTCCATCGCCGCCAGCCGGGCCGGGTCGACCAGGGCCGCGATGCCCGTGATCCGCCCGTCGGCGACGATGAATATGAGGACCGATAGTGGAGTGCCGTCCTCGTGCCAGGAGAGCATCCCGGGCAGGCCGTTGACCAGCACCGCCCGCCCCGCGTGGCCGAGCCGGAGAACAGCTGCGCGCGGCCTGCGATCTTGGTGGCGCCGAGGGCGACGACCACGCCGCCGAGGGTGTCGACGGTCAGCTCCACCTCGGGGTCGAGCACGCGCAACCGCGCGGTGGCTCGACCGAGCACAACGGCACAGCGAACGCGCCGAGCTACCGACACTGTGCGCCTGCCGATAATTCCATCCTTGCAGGTCAAGCCGCTTGTGAGTATTCGTGGAGGACGCCGCCGAGCCGGTCTCGTCGGCGTATCTTTAGGTCGGTGATTCGCTCTGGATCCGTGATCGGATCGGGGACGGTGCGCAGCGGCGCTGCTTGGTCCAGGGCTTGGTGGGCTCGGTGCTGGTTGTAGAAGTGTTCGTATTCGCGTAGGGCGTGCCGCAGGTGGTGTTCGTTCCAGACGAGGCAGCGGTCGAGAAGCTCGTGGCGGCACGACTGCCCCCACCGTTCCATGATCGAGTTCATGCGCGGTATCCGGATGCCGGTGATCACGGTCTTGATGCCGGCTTC
Organism: Nonomuraea sp. CA-141351; assembly: GCF_050944675.1. Taxonomy (NCBI): domain Bacteria; kingdom Bacillati; phylum Actinomycetota; class Actinomycetes; order Streptosporangiales; family Streptosporangiaceae; genus Nonomuraea; species Nonomuraea sp. CA-141351. Next base: position 10,283,742 of record NZ_CP191982.1, on the reverse strand, counting down.
GGCGAGGATGTCGTCCATGAGGGCGGGGAACTTCCCATCTCGGTCTCGGATTAGATAGCGCGCCCGGCAGCCTGTATCGTCCAGATCCATCACCAGGTTCCTGATCGCCTGGGTGACCCAGCCGGCGCTCGGGTGCGCGGTGGTGCCGAGCACCCGGATGCGCCGGGTGGTGTGCTCGATGACGGCCAGGATGTATTGGCGCTGTCCGTTCAGGGTGATGGTCTCGATGAATTCGCAGGCCAGCAGGGCGTCGGCTTGCGAGCGCAGGAAGTCGGCCCACGTAGTGAACGCCCGCTCGGGCGCCGGATCGAGCCCCTCCTGCTTGAGGATCTCCCAGACCGTGGACGGTGCCACCTTGATGCCGAGGGTGGTGAGCTCGCCGTGCACTCGCCGATAGCCCCAGCCGGGGTTCTCCCGGACCAGGCGCAGGATGAGGGCGCGGATGGAGCGGACCCTGGGTGGGCGCCCGGGCCGCTTCGGCCGGCAGGTACGGGCATGACGCCGTCGTATCAGATCGCGGTGCCAGCGTAGGACGGTGTCGGGCCGGACGAGGAGCCGTAGCCGGCGTAGGACCTCGCGGGGCAGCGAGGTCAGGAGCGCGGCGGGGAAGGCTCGGTCCTCGGGTGTGAATCGCACTCTGGTGTCGGGGCCGAGTTGGCGTTCAAGGACAGTGATCTGGTGACGCAGGACGAGGATCTCCACGTCCTTGTCCCGATCGCTCATGGGGAGCAACCGCAGCGCGGCGAAGGCGTTCGTGACAGCCCCAGGTAGGCCAGGCGAAGGAGCACAGCGGATCATCCTGCCGTACGCGTTTCCGTCTCTCGGGGGACTGGAGCTCGCGGTACGCCACGCAAGCCCTCGCAGAGCCATGACTTGGGTGGATGTAGTTATCGGCAGGCGCAGCGCCCATTTCATGAAGACGTCCAGGTCATCTAGCGCGACAGCGGCGTCGGCCTGCTGCGTGTCATCCAGTTGCACTAGGTGCGGGAAGCGGCTTGGCGACGCGTGCGGACTGCTCGGCCAGGGCTAGGAGGTCGGCGACCAGCGCGGCACCGGTGCCTGCCTTGCCCGCCGGCCGCTCCGGCGACCTGCGGCTGCTCATCACCGGCACGGCGCTGCACACCAAGGACCGGGAGCAACTCGTGGCCTGGCTGCGCGGAAGCCCATAAGGGTTCATTACAAGGCATGGACGAGGAAGGCGTAATGGCCGGCGGCCTCTCGCCGCAGCGTCCGGCTCGCTGTTCGGCTTGCTGGGCCCGCCATCTGTCGAACTCGGCGGCCAGTTCGGCGCGGGTCACCTGCTCTTCGGCGACCGGCACTTGGACGAGCTCGTCGCGATTGGGGCTTTGGTGCACCTCGGTGACGTAGCCGACGAGGCCATCGGTCTCCCGCGCCGAAGGATCTATGACCGCCGCCAGCGGAGGTGCCGTGCCCAGGACGGTCTGGTAGGTGGCGCGGTTGATCCGATCGATGCCTACCGTCTTCGCGTCATCGACCAGGCACAGCAGCTTGACGTAGCCGGGATCGAGCACGTGGCCGCCCCGCAGGCGCGCTCCCTCGTGCAAGACACTGTAGGAGACGAACACGCCGCAGGTGTTCAGCAGCTCCGGCGTGACTGCGGCCGCCGTCGCCCGCCACTCCTTGGCGGCGGTCACCGACAAGCCGACCCGCTCGCAGAACTCCCCGAGAGCAGCGGCGCCATGAGCCCATTCCGCTGCCAGGATGTCACCGATCGCCAGCTGATTGCGACGGCAGCCGATCATCAGGCGGCGGCATTCGTGGACGTCGTGCTCTGTGAAACTCATGCGAACCCATACCACTTCTTAGTGGCTCCACCCCGCGAGCTAGAAGCGGTAGTGCGCGACTGTGGTGCCCAGCCTGGAGAAGGTCGCGCTGAGTGCTGACAGGCGGGTCCACAGGCGAAGGGCCGGCGGGAATCGAGCGACCTCAGGCTCCCGCTCGGCTGGAACACGGCGTCCACCAGCGCCAGCGCGGCCCGCGAGGCGTCAGTGAAGCAGGGCGCGTCCCACCAGGAGGCCGCGGCGCTGATGCGTTCCTCGGGCTCTCCCGCTTGACGCATGGCGGCGCCGAGCATCGCCGTGTGCCCATGCCATGTTCCAGGCAGGTCCTGACCAACTCGGTAGGGGCGCAGATGGCCGCTGATCGAGACCACGGAGGATCAGCAGGCAAGAACTGCCGCGTGACCTGTGTCATCCAGTTGGACAGGTAGCTCTGCGGTGCAGTCTACGCGTCCGTATCCGGGCGGGCAGCGTCTATGGACGTGACGCCCAGTGGGCCGTCTCGGACCTGAACTCCCGCGGGGACATGCCATAAGCCGCGCGGAAGGCGCGGCTGAAGTCGCCTGCGCGGCCGAACCCCCATCGGGTGGCGATCTCGTGGATCGGGACGTCGGTCAGGGCGGCGTCGGCGAGGTCACGACGTGTGCGCTGCAGTCGCTGATCGCGTATCCATGCCGCGATTGTGTCACCTTCCTGTTGGAACAGCCGGTGGAGGTAGCTGACCGAGATGTGGTGTGCGGCCGCGACCGAACGCGGGGTGAGCTCGGGGTCGTTCAGATGGCGCTGAATGTAGGCGCGTATGCGCAGGGCGAGGACTCGCCGTGGTGAGCCTGGCCGGGGGCCTGGCCCAGATTGAAGCAGGCTGGAAAAGCATGCGGTCACGAGATCCACCAGGACCATCCCCAGCCGTTGGCTGTCTGCCGGGTTGAGCAACAGCTTTTCGTCGGAGAGATCTTCGATGAATCGTTTGAGCAGCCCGCTTACTCCGTCGTCAACGGGCATGCCATGCCCGAGCAGAGGAGCGATCGCCTCGCCCGCCAGCGGCAGCACCGGCTTCGGGATGGCGACCAGGGCCAATTCCAGAGCATCGTCGTGCCCGTCGGATTCCAGGCGTATCTCGTCGAGTTGGGCAAGGTCGTGTGCGTAGAGGTCGCCCACGCTCACGGTGTCCTGTCGTCCTGCCCACGTCGCGTTCACGGTGCCGCGCCTTGGCACGATGAGCTGGACAATGTCCGCATCGCCAGGCCGCACCGGGATGGCCTCCCGCTGCAGGTGTATCGGACGGAATCGTTTGACCTCCAGTACGGCCACCCCGAGATCGACCACACGTGCGTCGGCGGAAAAGCCACTCCCATCGACGGTAGCGAACTCACGACACAGATCGGCATGGGTGATCCAGTCGTTCAAAGCCGTTGCCTGCTGGCGAGCTATCCCTTCTCCACGCACTCGTATTCTCCTTTCGCATAGAGATGGAGCCGGGCGAGTGGGGCCGGATCCTCATGGTTTTGTGTCTTTCCTTCTGTCCTGGGGGCGGGGCAGGCGGGATTGCGACGCTGGAAGGCCATCAGGCCGACCACGGCGATCATCGGCAGGGTGGTCATGACGAGCAGCGGTGTCGTGGTGAACTGGTCTCCCGTGATGACCCGGTGAGCCCCAGATCTTCCGGACAGCTCGCCGACTAAGGTTGAGGGCTGGAGAGCCAGATGATCGGGAAACCATCAGGTCCGGTTCGGGCGGACCACTTCGCATCCTTCGTCGCCATCGCCGCCGCCCTCATTTGCTACCGCCGACTTGCCAAATGAGTCACCGTCTTGAGCGGCGGATATGCGGCATCGAGGGCGGGGACGCGTGGTGTGTCATCACTCTTGGGCGTGCCCCGTCAGGGCGGGGTTGCGGGTCTTGCCTCCGTACTTGCGCTGGATGTACGCCTCGGCGACGACGAGGTTGACGATGAGAGCCGTCCATGCACCCGAGCTCGCGATGTCGTGGATCATCGCAACGGTGTTGCCCTGGTAGGCGGGAGAGTCAGCTTGGGCCATGACGATCAGTGCCATAACGATGCCCCACGGCCGGGAGGCGAGGATGGCGAGCGTGACGGCGTAGTTGCGGATCATCCACTTGCGATGATCGTTGAAGCGGCGCGACTTGGCGGCACGTAGGCCGGCGACGCCGGTGACGGCCCACAGGATGAGCATGGTGTCCAGTGCGGCGACGTTGGACACGCCGGACTCGCTCATGGCGGAAACTGGCACTGCGAAGATCATCGACGGGATGATCCCGGCGTAGAAATAGATGCGGCCCGTCCATCGATGTATGCGGGGAAACCTGTTGCGCAACCCCGCCCACAGCTGCAGCAGGCCCGTCATTGTGGCGACCGCGCCGAACGCAATGTGTCCCACCAGCAGCCAGTAACGCACCTGGTTGCCGTGCATGTCGGCCCGACTCGTACGAATGTCCGGCGGGATGTACGCCGACAGCATGAAAGCCAGGATCGCCAGCGTGATCACCGACAGGGGGAGCATCCACCAGGCGGGGCGTCGCCGCTTTCGCCGCGATCGTGCCACCGGTGTGTCGCGCTGTGACACCTGAGTCATCTCGATTGACCTCTCTACCGGAATTAGCGTCCAGAAGATACTATCCTATGGATATTAATTTCGGCCGGTAGAGTCTGTAAGCGTGCGCAGCAAGCCGTCCGACGAGGCAGAACGCGAGGTGTCCGCACCGCTGAGGAGGCTGTGGCGGCTTCCCACCGGGTCGCACCGCGGCCGTCCGGCGGGGCTCGATGTTGACCGGGTGATCGGCACCGCACTGGAACTCGCTGACCGCGACGGACTGGCTGGCGCGACACTGCCGAAAGTCGCCGAGGCGCTGGGCGTCACGAAGATGTCGTTGTATCGCTATGTGGGATCGAAGGACGAGCTGTTCGATCTGATGAGCGACTTGGCCATCGGCCCGCCTCCCGAGATCAGCGAGAGGGCTGGCTGGCGGACCGGCGTGCGACAGTGGATCCTGGCCAACCGGCAGGTCTACGAGCGCCATCCCTGGCTGGCGCACCTTCCGATCAGCGGCCCGCCGCGTGGGCCGCACGCGATCGGCTGGATGGACGCGATGCTGCGCGCTCTGCGTGGGACGGGCCTCGACTGGCGGGCGAAGGTGGGCGTACTGAACCTCATCGGCGGGTATGTCCGCACCGCCAGTGCTCAGGAGCAACAGCTCGCGCAGGGTCGCCAGGAGATCGGGCTCGATCAGGCGCAGAGTGAGCAAGATTATGGCAGGGCCCTAGCCGAGCTCGTGGAGCCTGGCCGCTATCCCGAGGCGGCCAAGCTCTTCGCCTCCGACGTCTTCCGCTCGCCCCTGCATCAAGGGACGGACGGCAGCTTCAGGTTCGGGGTCGAGCTGATACTCAACGGCATCGACACCCTGATCACTGCCACGCGAACAGGATGATGGACCCGAGAGCGGACCGGTGGAGCGGCTCGTGCAGGGCGATCATCGGTGTCGGAGGGAGAACATGATGGTGTCTGTAAGAACTGCCGCGCCTGGCTGGGAACCGGTCGCCGCGGACCTTGACAGATCTCTGAACCGGCCGCCATGGCACCACGGGTTAGGGTGCGGCGAGCTCGACCTTTCATGCGCCGACTTGGCGGCCGTCCTGGTCGCACATGCGGGTGTGGTGGCAAGACCCTCCCTGTCAAAATGGACAGAGGTAGCAAACGGGCATGAAACTCTGTGTTGAGGGTGGGGAAGGAGACATCCCTTCGTGGGAGCAAGCAAGCCGGATCCGGAGATCCCTGACCCTCAGGTGCACGAACGTGGGCGTCCGCGCACCTACTCCGCCGCCTACAAGGCCCGGATCTTGGAGGAGTACGACCAACTCGACAAGGCCGGCAAGGGGGCGCTGCTGCGCCGGGAGGGCCTGTACTCCTCGCTGATCTCCAGCTGGCGCACAGCGCGGGACCATGGCGCGGAGCAGGCGCTGGCCCGGCCGGTCGGCCGGCCGAAGGCCGATCCGCGGGACAGGCAGATCGACGCACTGCAGGCGGAGGTCGAGCGGCTGCGCGCCGAGCTCGGCAAGACCCGCCAGGTGATCGAGGTGCAGGGAAAGCTCTTCGCGCTGCTGGATCAGCTCGCCACCGGCAGCGAGACCTCGACGCCTCGGGGCGAGCGGTGAACCAGCTCCTCCAGGCCGCCCAGGACGAGGCGATCATCGAGCTCACGCCGCTGCTCGGGCGGCGCAAGGCGTGTCAGGCGGCCGGGGTTGCGCAAGGCCACCTGGTACCGCAACAACCGCCGAAGCCCGGCTCCGGTCCGCCCAGTTCGAGTGCGCAAGCCGCGCTGTCGCAGGCCGAACGCGAGCGCGTCCGCGCGGTGGTCAACGAGCGGTTCGCCGACGCCGCCCCGGCCACGGCCTACTTCACCCTGCTGGATGAGGGCACCTACCTGGCGTCGGTCTCCACGATGTACCGGATCCTGCGCCAGCACGGCGAAGTCGGCCGACATCGGCGCCGGCAAGCCACCCACCCGCCCCGGACGGTGCCCGAGCTGGTCGCAGACGCCCCGAACCGCGTCTGGGCCTGGGACATCACCAAACTGCGCAGCCCCGGCAAAGGCGTCTGGTGCTCGCTCTATACGATCATCGACCTGTTCAGCCGTTATGTTGTCGGCTGGATGGTCGCCTCCCGCGAGTCCGCCGACCTGGCCAAGATGCTCATCGCCCAGACCGCCCGCAAGCACGGCATCGATCCCGGCACGCTCACCCTGCATGCCGATCGCGGCTCGTCGATGACATCGAAGACCGTCGCCGAGTTGCTGATCGACCTGGGCGTGGCCAAGTCCCACTCCCGCCCGAAGACCAGCAACGACAACTCGCACGTTGAGGCGAGCTTCAAGACGCTGAAGTACTATCCTGCCTTCCCGGCCGTCTTCGGCTCCATCGAGGACGCCCGCGTCTTCTGCCAGGGCTTTTACGCCTGGTATAACCACGAGCACTACCGCTCGGGGATCGGCTATCACCATCCGGTGGACGTGCATTACGGCCGCGCTGCCGCTATCCGGGACCGGCGCGCCGCAATCCTGACGGCCGCTCAGAGCGCCTATCCCGAGCGGTTCGCCAGCGGCGGTACTCCGGCCCCGCCTGACCTGCCCGGCCCGGCGTGGATCAACAAGCCCAAGAACACCGTCGAAGAGGTCGCCCCAGAGAACTCGACACAGAATTAATCCAGCTCAGCTGCCTTGATCAAATTGACAGGTTCCGAGACGCGAGGAAGGTGACGTCACCCGTGCACGGGGTCGGTTCAGGCTTCGGGACTGGACTGCGGCAGATCAGCATCAACGCGCAGCCGCCTTTAACGGCCAGCGCGAGCGGCCACCTCCATTGGTACGGCGGGACGTCCGGCTGGCGTCAAGGCTTCGAAGTCGATCACGATGTAGGTGTTCCGGGCCACGTGGCGGCCGGAGTCCCCGCCACCACGACGGGCAGGGATGCGGCCAGACGGTGCCGGGCCGCCAGAGAGGGCCGGCGGTGGACCTTCGGCCTGGTCATCGCGGTGGTTGTGCTGGCCTCCTCCGCGGACGAGAACACCGCCGGGACCGCTCTGCTGGACCGGGTCGCAGCCCAGACCTCCGGCACGGTGACCAAAGCCCTGGTCGATCAGGGGTTCAAGAACACTGTCGTCGACCATGGGGCCGGGCTCGGATCGACGTGGAGATCGTCGAACGCAACCCCGCCGACCGGGGGTTCGTCCCCCAGCTGAAACGATGGATCGTCGAGCAGACGTATGGCACCTTGATGCTGCACCGGCGCCTGGTCCGCGACTATGAACACCTGCCGGCCAGCTCCGAATCACGGGTGTACTGGGCGATGACCGACGTGATGTCCCGTCGGCTGACCCGCGCCCCCGCACCGTCGTGGCGGTCGACATGACCAGGCCGGATGCACAGGAACCGGACCGCGGCACGAGGGGGGACGGGCGGCGGGCTCTGTACAAGGTGCGGGACCCGCCGCGATGTCAATTATGGATCTGACCGTGAGAAGACTACCCGCTGGCCCTGGTAGTACCAGGCCGGCCTATTTCTTCAGCCGCCTTTCGAGGTCCAGCATGATGTCGTTGAACTCGTCGGGGCGTTCGAAGTGGAAGCCGTGGCCGGAGTCGACCTGATAGAACTGCACGTCCTTGAGCAGGGAGCGGGCTTGCCGGGCGTCGTTGGCGCTCATGGCGGCCAGCAGGTGCCCTTGTCATCGTAAAGGTCCTTGACGTGGATCAGGACGGCGGGGACGCGGATGCGCGAGAGTGTGGCGGCGTGGTCGAAGCCTTGGCGGAAGCTGTTGTCGTAGAAGGTCTCGCCGAAGCGGAGGTCGTAGAAGTCCATGGCGCGGAAGGATTCGTTGAGCTCCGGGCGGCATGTAGAAGATCATGAGTGGCTCCCCAGGATGGTCCTCGCGGTAGGAGAGCGCATACTCCTGCATGCTCTGTTTGGCGCCCTTGAACAGGTCCCAGATCGGGCCATGCCGGATCTGGAAGGCGGTGAAGTCGCTCTCGCCGCTGCGTAGGAAGTCGTGGGTGGAGGATGCCACCCGACATGGTTGAACGTCTTTTCCGCGCGAGGCAGCACGGAGGAGAAGAATGGTGGATCCTCCAGCACGACCGCCTGGACCTGGGCGCGATGCCGGGGCTGCGTCTGGGTGATGACCTTGCCGGTGGCCACCTCCAGCGCGGTGAACAGATCGGTGGTGCCTGCCCGGATGTAGTCGTGCGTGACGCGCTGGGGCGTGCCGTGCATCATCGGCAGCACCGGCTGACTGCGGTCCAGCGCCTGGACCTGGGTCTTCTCATCCACGCACAACACCAGCCCGGCGGCTGGCGGGTCCAGACAGAGCCCGACCACATCGCGGACCTTGTCCACGGGTCCTTGGACAGCTTGAAAGTCTCTTGCCGGTGCGGCTTGAGGCCGAAGGCACGCCAGATCCGTGAGATCGCGGTCTGCGACATGCCCGTCGCCTGGGCCATCGAGCGGGTCGACCAGTGCGTGTCGTCTCCAGCGTCGCCACGATCACCTGCTCGACCTGGTCATCGGTGATGGTCCGAGGGGCGGCCGGGACGCGGCTCGTCCAGCAGGCCTTCAAAGCGCTGTTCGACGAACCGTGCCCGCCACTGGGTCACGTTCCGCGAGAGACCCCCAGCTCGGTGGCCACCCTGCTGTTGGACCTGCCTTCGGCGCAGGCCAGCACGATCCACGACCGTAACGCCAGCGCCTGCGACGTCTTGCGACGGCGCGTCTACGTAGCTCTCCAGGGTGTGCCGTTCATCGTCAGTTAGTTCCAACGGTGCAAGCTTCGAGCTCGGCATATCGCAAGCCTACAGACTGACCATGAATTAATGACTCAGAACACTAGCCGACAGTGGGCGGCGGTGATAGACGGCTATGACATACAAGCTCCGCCGGTTCTGGCGATGTCGGCCTGGCGGACCCAGAAACGAACACCGCCCACGACTGTCGTCGTCTTCACGACCACGATCCCGTTGAGGATCTTGCGGGTTTCCCCCTGGTAGATGCTGAGTTGGCTGCCCTTACGGAAGAAACTATGGAACGTCCAGCTACCGTCGACCCTCGGCGCATAGCGCCGTGTAGTTCTAACGACCTTTACTGGGCAGATGACCGCTGCGCTCGCCGGGGCCGCTTTCGTTGCCGCCGTTGCAGGCGCGCTCGCCTCGGCCGAGGTAGCCATTGGAACCATGAACATGCCGGTGACAGCGGCGGAAAATGCTGCCATCTTATAGCGCTTAAATCGCACTGCTTCTCCTTCGTCGCACCTGCGCTTGTCCGCGCGTGAGTAAGACTATGGAGGAAGATGCGCCGGGATCCATCGCATGGAGTGCACAGTCTTTTTGCGCTCGCTCTAGTAGTACTTTGTTAGTTCGGGATCTTGTGTGAGATGATTTTTGTGTGACTCCGGCTGAGCTGGCTGAGGTTCGAGGCCGTCTTGAGGACTTCGCGGGTGAGGTGTTCACTTCCTTCGCGCGTCGGGAACAGCGGTCCAACGGCGGGCTGTACCTGCGTGGGCTGATGCTGGATGGGCGGCGCAAATCGATGGTTCCGATGGCTGAGCGGTTGGGGGTGGATCACCAGCGGCTGCAGCAGTTCATCACCTCCTCGACCTGGGACTATGCGGCGGTGCGCAGGCGTCTGGCACAGCGCGCGGTCAGCGTGGTGGCGCCGCAGGCGTGGGTGCTGGACGACACTGGCCACCTCAAGGACGGCGATGCCTCGCCGGGGGTGGCCCGGCAGTACACCGGCACCGCGGGAAAGGTGACCAACTGCCAGATCGCGGTCAGCGTGCACGCGGTTACCGATACGTGCTCGGCGGCGCTGAACTGGCGGTTGTTCCTACCTGAGCGATGGGACGACGCGCTGGCCGAGGATGCAGCCCAGGCCGCGGCGATCGCCGGGCGGCGGCGGCGCTGCGGCATCCCTGACGATCAGCGGCACCGTCCCAAGTGGCAGCAGGCGCTGGACATGCTCGATGAGCTGGCCGCCTGGGGGCAGGTGCCGCCGCTGGTGGTGGCCGATGCCGGATACGGCGATGTGACCGCGCTCCGGCTCGGCCTGACCGGGCGCGACCTGCCGTACGTGGTCGCCCTCAAGGGCACCACCAGCGCGTATCCCGCCGATGTCGTCCCCGAGACGGTGCCCTACTCCGGTAACGGCCGCCGTCCGGTGGCCAAATACCGCAGCGCGCCCTCCAGCCTGCGCGAGCTGGCCCTGGCCGCCGGACGCAGCAGTCTGCGCCGGGTGAGCTGGCGGCAGGGCACCAAGAAGAGCAAGGGCAACCCGACCGCTACGATGCGCTCACGCTTCCTCGTGCTGCGGGTGCGGCCCGCCAACAGCGGCATCGCCCGAGACAGTGACGGGCATCTGCCCGAATGCTGGCTTCTGGCCGAATGGCCACCTGGTGAGCCCGAGCCCACCGATTACTGGCTGTCCACCCTTCCGCCAGACATCCGGCTGCGGGAACTGGTGCGCCTGGCGAAGATCCGCTGGCGGATCGAGCACGACTACCGCGAGCTCAAGACCGGCCTGGGCCTGACCCACTTCGAGGGCCGCTCCTTCACCGGCTGGCACCGGCACGTCACCCTGGCTTCGGCCGCCCATCTGTTCCTCACCGAACTCCGGCTGTCCATCCCAAAAGCAACTGGGGCGGCCTGACCTTCTACAAGATCTTGCACATGCTCCAGGTGCTGTTAGCCACCTGGGCCGGCCGATGCCCCACCTGTCATCAACGACCACCATGACGAACTAACAAAGTACTACTAGTGTTCTGAGTCATTAATTCATGGTCAGTCTGTAGGCTTGCGATATGCCGAGCTCGAAGCTTGCACCGTTGGAACTAACTGACGATGAACGGCACACCCTGGAGAGCTACGTAGACGCGCCGTCGCAAGACGTCGCAGGCGCTGGCGTTACGGTCGTGGATCGTGCTGGCCTGCGCCGAAGGCAGGTCCAACAGCAGGGTGGCCACCGAGCTGGGGGTCTCTCGCGGAACGTGACCCAGTGGCGGGCACGGTTCGTCGAACAGCGCTTTGAAGGCCTGCTGGACGAGCCGCGTCCCGGCCGCCCCTCGGACCATCACCGATGACCAGGTCGAGCAGGTGATCGTGGCGACGCTGGAGACGACACGCACTGGTCGACCCGCTCGATGGCCCAGGCGACGGGCATGTCGCAGACCGCGATCTCACGGATCTGGCGTGCCTTCGGCCTCAAGCCGCACCGGCAAGAGACTTTCAAGCTGTCCAAGGACCCGTGGACAAGGTCCGCGATGTGGTCGGGCTCTGTCTGGACCCGCCAGCCGCCGGGCTGGTGTTGTGCGTGGATGAGAAGACCCAGGTCCAGGCGCTGGACCGCAGTCAGCCGGTGCTGCCGATGATGCACGGCACGCCCCAGCGCGTCACGCACGACTACATCCGGGCAGGCACCACCGATCTGTTCACCGCGCTGGAGGTGGCCACCGGCAAGGTCATCACCCAGACGCAGCCCCGGCATCGCGCCGTCGACTTTCGCGCCTTCCTCAACACCATCAACCGGCAGGTGCCGGCCGACCTGGACGTGCACCTGAAAGTTCTCGACTGGCTGCACCGGCAGACCGACATGGATGTGGCGCTGGTCGGGGATGACGCGGGCACTGTGGAGTCGGCCACCGCGGGTTTCCCCCGGGGGATTGTACGAACGCTCGCTCCCTTGCTCGCACGGCTGTCCGGTGGGGAGTTAGCTGCGGCCGCCACCGAGGCCGACAGGATGTACGTGCGCTGTGAAGCCCTGGATGCGTACGCTCCGCGCCCGGTGGTGGTGGCGGCCAGTCGTTCGGAGCCGACGTCGGAGGCGGTCGCGCTGGTCTCTCACGTCGGTAGCGTCATCACGGTCCTGCGCCGCGCCCAAGACGCTGACCGAGCCTGGCATGGCTACCAGCGCAAGACACGCCAGGTGCGGTTCGCCGTGCTCCAGGCGTACCGGCCAGGGAACCGACGCTGACCGGCCGCATGACAACTGGTGCTGTCCCGCCGCTGCTGGAGGCCGACCGGCTGCGGGTTACCTGCTGCACTGCCCCACGGCCGACCGCGACCGAATCCCGCAGGCCCACCAGGATCCCTCCGGCTACCACGGCCCGGTTGATGGTGCGGTGCCCCGTCTTCAAGGAGCACCTGATCTGTCTCATCGCCGACGACGAGGACGCGGCCGGCTCCGGCGTCCAGGCCCGCGGACGGGGCGAGGCCCTGCGCCGCCTGGTACGCGACAACCCGCACCACGCACTGGGCATCAGCGGCCCGCACCCGCTCAGCGCGACAGCCGAGGCCTACACCCAGGCCACCCACGCCCTGGCCGCCGCCCGCACCACCTCCAGCCGCGTGCTCTCTACCACGGCCAGACTTCGCTGGAAGGCGTACTGCGCCGCGGCCCCGCCCTCACCTGTGGCGCGGTACCTTGCTGCGCCCCCTGGACTCCCTCCCGAAGGTCGCCGCTGACATCACCCGCTTCCTCATGAGGATGCCCCGATCTGCCGTGGCCCGGCTGCTCGACCTCAGCTGCAACACAGTCACCGCACACATCACCCGCGCGCAACGGGCTCTCCGCCTCGACCTCGCCAACGTCCGCTCCCACGCCGAAGTTCACCTGGCCCTGGCCCTCACCAACGCATGCGCCGCGACCGAGGCCGATGACCATCACCTAGATCGCTGATGTGAAATTTTGGTGATCGGCCGCGGGCGTGACGAAGGGCGTCCATTGTCGGTGTGTGAAGACTGACTTAGACGCCCTTCTGACCGCACTCTATGTGCATCTGGACGATCACGTGATGCCTTCGCGGGGACGGCCTCGCGGACGGGGCCGGCCGCCGGTGCTGACCCCGGCCGAGGCGGTGGTCGTGGCAGTGGCGCAGGTGCTGCTGCGGTGTGATGACGAACGCCGCTGGATGCGGATGGCGGCCAGCCGGATCGGGCACCTGTTCCCCAGGCTGCCGTCCCAGTCGCAGTACAACCGGCAACTGCGTGATCTGGGGCCGGCCATGTCGGCGGCGGCGTTGTGGCTGGCCCGCCAGGTCCCGACCTGGCACGAGCCTTTGCGGCTGATGGACGGCACCCCGATCCGCTGCGGCGCCTCGCGAGTGACGGTCAACAGATCACACCTGGGTGAGATCGCCGGATACGGCATGGACAAGTCCCACCACGCCTTCTACTGGGGCGCCAAGCTGATGCTGATCACTACCGCTGATGGCGCGGTGACCGGCTTCAGCCTGGCCCACCCCAAAGAGCTCGATGAACGCAAGCAGGCCCTGCACCTGCTGCACGTCCACCAGATAGCCGACGGGCCATGCCCGATCGTGTGCGACAAGGGATTCGCCGGAGCCGGCATCGAGAAGGCCGCCGCCGATCTGGGTCATCTCCTGATCCGGCCGACCCGCGAAGACGAGCCTGCACGCGCCCTGCCCTTTCCCGGCTGGCTGCGCCAGCGCATCGAGGCGATCATCTGGACACTGAAGAACCAGCTCGGCCTCGAACGCCACAACGCCCGCCACCCCGACGGCCTCTGGGCCCGTATCAGCCAGCGCATCCTCGCCCTCAACGCCGCAATCTGGCACAACTGGAACACCGACGCACCCGTGAAACGGTCCCTGACCGCCTACGACCACTAACCCAAATTCACATCAGCGATCTAGCCCTCACACTGGACGACCTACTGCGCACCGAACCCGCCGCCGCCTGGGCTCAGACTTTCCTCCGTCGCCTGCAGGCCGCTCACCGCCGCACCCTGCAGGCTTGGATCGACGCCAACACCGACGCCCAGCAGGCCGCCCGCAGCCTCGGCATCAGCCGCAACACCGTCCGCACCCACCTCCGCACCGCCGAAGCCCTGCTGGGCAGCGACCTGCTGACCACCGGCGCTGGCATCCATGACGTCGTCCACGCCCTCCACATCACCACCGCCGAGATCACCTGAGCAGCGTGCACAACCAACACCCGGGACGCCGGTCCGACGGGTGCGTCTGTCAAGCGATCGAACGGTGTAATCAAGCGGAGACGGTCTCGGCGTGGATACGCGACCAGCGACTGTGGCGTACCCGTCGTGACCTCGCCGACGCGGCCCTGGACACCGTGCCGATCCACGAGATCGCCACCCGCTGGGGGTTCGGCCGCGTGGGCGACTTCAGCCGTGCTTTCCGCACCGCCTACGGCGAGTCACCACGCGAGTTCAGATCCCGTACGGCCCGCAGGGGCTGAGCGCGGACCCGGAAAGCAGGCGGCGCCGCAGCACAGGCGCGGCAACGACGGCGCCGAGACCGCATAGTCCTACGGTGGCCCAAGCGGTGGAACACGGGCGCCCATCTGGCCAGGAGGAACCCGCCGCCGTGGCCCGCGGCGATGCCGACGATCGCGACAACCACGGCGCGGTCTCCGGTAAGCCGGAGGGCCGGCGGTCGCGTTGTGCACGCTGCCCTGGTTGGGGGTTCGTGCCGGACGATGTGGCGTCGGCGCCGACGGCGGCGGTGGTGATGCGCCTGGCGGAGCAGCTTCAGGTCGACCCGGAGGTCCACCGCTATCCGGCCGACGCCGCGACCGCCGGTGCCGTCACCGGTAACAAACCGGTGAACATGACCGTCAGTCTCGCCAGGGGCGCACGCAACCAGCGCCTCACTGTAGTGGGGGCCCTGGCATAGCTCCCGTTACTCGGCTGACTGGCGGACCTTGGCCGCCACCGCCTGGAAGGCCCGGCCGATCGCTTGCAGTTCGGACATGCTGAGCAGGTCGATGAAGTGCTCGCGCACGGTTTGCGCGTTGTCCATGGCCGCCTTGACCAGCACCGCCCGCCCGGTCTCTGTCAGCGAGGCGACCACACCGCGCTTGTCTTCGTCGTCGTTGTATCGCTGGACGAGCTTGCGGGCCTCCAGCCGGGCGACGGTGTGCGACAACCGGCTACGGGAGTAATACGACAGCTCGGCGAGCTCGGCCATGCGCAGGCGGCCCTCGGGCGCCTCGGACAGCCGCACCAGGATCTCGAAGTCGGCCAGAGAGAGGTTGTGGTGGCGGCGAAGCCGGCGGTCGCGCAGTTCCAGCAGCAGCGCCGATCCTTCGACGTAGGAGCGCCACTCCCGCTGCTCGGCGTCGTCCAGCCACCGCGGATCACCCATGAGTCAAGGATAGCGGTTGATGATTTCAACTAGTGCGAGTAGCCTGTGCAGCATGGTTGAGATCTTCAACTACCTGATGAAGAGTCGCACATGTCGCGGAGAAGGGCCCCATGAACGCGAAGCTGTTCACGCTCGCTTCCGGTAACTTCGCGGTCGGGGTCTCAACGTTCGTCATCGCGCCCATGCTCGGCCACATGAGCGCAGACTTACACGCGGGCCGCGCCGTCATCGGGCAGCTCATCGTGGTGTACGCGCTCGCCTACGCACTGGGCGGCCCATTGCTCACCACTCTGGTCGGGCACCGGCCGCCACGGCAGGTGCTGCTCGTCGCGCTGGCCGTGTTCGGTGTGGGCAACGCCCTGACCGCGGTCGCGATGGACTTTCCCGGTGCGGCCGCCGCGCGCGTGATTGCCGGCGTAGGCGCCGGCGTCTACACCGCAAACGCACTGGCCGTCACTCGTCGCCTGGTCACAGGAGACCGGCAAGGACGCGCCGTGGCAGTCGTGGTGGGCGGCCTGACGACGGCCATCGTCCTCGGCCTTCCGATCGGTGCGTGGCTGGGTAGCGCGACGAGCTGGCGACTGGTGCTCGGCCTGCTCGCACTCCTCGCGACGCTGCCGATGGCCGGAACCCTGTCACTACCGGCGCTCGACGGATCGCCCGCGGTCGCACTCAGGAATCGGGTGGCGCCGCTGCGAGATCGGCGGGTGCTTGCCACTTTGCTGGCGACCTGGCTGTGCCTGACCGCGAGCTGGACGGTATACAACTTCATCGACGAGGTGCTGCTGCCGGCCACCGGGGGCGACCCAGACCGCCAGTTCCTGACGTTGCTCTGCTTCGGGGCCGGGGCGATGGCAGGCAACCTGCTCGCCGGGCGGCTGGCGGATCGGTACGGTCCAGGTCGTACGATCGCGGCGGTCGCCCCCGGCCTCACTGCCGCGGTCCTGGTGGTCCCATCGGTGGCGGTCACCATGCCGCTCGCGCTGCTGGGCATCGTCGCCTGGGCGATGCTGCATTGGATGGTGAACGTCCCGCAGCAGCTGCGCGTCGCCGCGGCGGCGCCTGATGTGGCGCCCATCGTGCTCGGCCTTCACCAGAGTGCGATCTATTTGGGCATCAGTGCAGGCGGACTTGTCGGTGCCATCGGCTACAGCCTGGTCGGCCGTACTGGCATCGGCTACGCCGCGTTCGCCACCGGGCTCCTGGCGCTGACCGCACTCTGGTGGTCGATGCGCATCCGGCCGGACAACGAGCCGGGCGTCGGAACGACCGGCGCGGACGATGCCCATGGCAGCCACACCCGGAGCTGACCGGCTCAGGCCCACGAAGAAAGGTAAGGAAGGGTTATGACTGATCGAGTTGCCATCACCGGCGTGCGGGTCTTTGACGGACATCGGCTGTCCGAGCCACGTACAGTCGTCATCGCCGACGGCGTGATCGGCATCGACGCCGACGGCGCCGAGGTCATCGACGCTGACGGCGGCGTGATGCTGCCCGGCCTGATCGATGCGCACATTCACCTCAGCGGCGAGAACACGCGGGAGAAACTCTGCTCGTACGGGGTCACCACAGGGCTGGACATGGCGACCTGGCCGGCGCGGCGATTGACCGCGCTGCGCGGTGTACGGGGCGGGAGCGACGTGCGAAGCGCGGGCACCCCCGCCGTCGGCCCAGGCGGCCTGCACTCGCGCATACCGACAATGCCGCCCGACGCCATCGTCACCGGCCCGGACCAGGCCCAGCCGTTCGTCGCCGCGCGGCTGGCCGAAGGCAGCGACTACATCAAGATCGTGGCCGATCCGGACGAAGGCGGCCCGGACCAGGAAACCGTGACAGCCCTGGCCCGCGCGGCACACGCCCACGGCAAGCCGGTCGTGGTACACGCCACGTCCCAGGCCGCCGTCATCATGGCCCTCGATGCCGGCGCGGACATCATCACCCACGTCCCGCTCGGCCCAGCGCTGGACCTGCCGGTCGTGGCCCGGATCGCGGACGCTGGCTGCACCGTGGTTCCCACCATGACCATGATGGAAGGCATCGCGGCAACGATCGGACGGCCGGAGGGGTTCGCCGGCGCCCGCCGCAGCGTGGGTCTGCTTCACCAGGCCGGGGTGCGTGTCGTGGCCGGGACCGACACGAACGACACGGCCGGTGTGCCGTTCCAGCCCGAAGCCGGAGCCAGTTTGCACCACGAACTCGAGTTGCTGGTCGACGCCGGCCTGCGCCCCGCCGAGGCGCTACGCGCGGCCACCCGGCTTGCGGCCGAGGCGTTCGGCCTGACCGATCGCGGTGCTGTCGAGCCAGGGCTGCGCGCCGACCTGATCTTGATCGACGGCGACCCTCTTGCCGGCATTCGTGCTACCCGGAACATCCGTCGCATCTGGTGCGGCGGCGTCGAGCACGCCCCGGTCGGGCAGAACCGTGCCCTCTGATAACCGTGAACCGCTTCCATCCACCGGCTTCGGATGGAGGGGAGTCACGCCTTCTTGGTCCACTGCTTGACATGCAGCGTGTCGTCCACGGCCCTAAACCTCAGCCTGTGCCCGGATAGGTCCGCATCCCCTCAGCGCGCGGTGGCCTTCCGCCGCCTGCAATCCGGGAGGGCTATACCCAACGGCGAATGGCGTCGATCGTCGTTTCCGGCGAGATGTTGAAGCAGAACCGGGTTCCGGGTGCGACTGCCCGATCACGATGAGCGGACCGGGCGAGCCCTCCGTGGCGCTCGTGCCGCCGGGCGTCGGGACGTTGCGCCCGTCCTCCGGCACAGCAACCGAGCCCGGTGCTGACAACCCTCACCGCCGCCAAGCGCGCGCTGGACGCGGTGCACGGCCCCCAAATCTGCCCTCACAACTGCAGCAGCCCGGTCGCCCTGAGCATGTCGAGCGCCGTGGCCTCCGGGCTTCCCGGTTCGGCGGAATACACGAGTACGGTCTGGTCGGTGTCGGGGAGCAGGAGGGTGTCGCAGTCGAGCGTGATCGTGCCAAGCTGGGGATGGCGGATGGACTTGACCGCCGCACGCCAGGCCGCGGAACGTCCCTCCTGCCAGAGCTCCTCGAACCGGGGACTGCCGCGGCGCAGCTCACTGACCATGCGGGCGAGTTCGGCGTCACGCGGATAGCGGGCCTGGGCGGCGCGCAGGGTGCCGACGGCAGCGCGGGTGGCGGCCTCGTCCTCGCCCGGGTCCGCGGCGACCTGGCAGCGGCTGCTGCCGAGGAAGCGCTGCCAGATGAGGTTGCGCCGGTGCCGGGGCCAGGCGGACATGTCGCCCTGCAGCGCCGCCGCCAGCGGGTTCCAGGCCAGCACGTCGCCTTTGGCCGACAGCACCAGCACCGGCAGATCCGCCATCCGGTCCAGCAGCCGCAACACGCTCGGCCGCACAACCATGGCAACGTGTCCAGGCTGCGGCTGCTCGTGGCCGGCCAGGCGGAACACCAGGTCGCGGTCGTCGTCGTCGAGCCGCAGTGCCTGCGCCAGCGCCGCGACGACCTGGGCGGACGGCCGCGCGCCGCGCCCCTGCTCCAGCCGGACGACGTAATCGACGCTCAGCCCCGCGAGCAGGGCCACCTCCTCGCGGCGCAGGCCGCGCACCTGGCGGCGGGTGCCCGACGGCAGGCCGACATCCTGCGGTCGCAGGCGGGAGCGGGCCTGGCGGAGTACTGCGGCGAGCTCTGCACGGTTCACCCCTCGATTCTGCCGCGCTGATCGCCTACAACGGGTGGTACGGCCGGTCCCAGGCCAAAGCGGTCCTGGCGAGGGCTGGGACCGTTCTCGGACGATCAATCCATGACAACGGACACCAACGGCGATGAGCTGATGCCGGCGGATACACCGGCACCGGGCGCGGAACAGCTCACGGCGGCAGATACGAAGACGGTGGCGCTGGTCACCGGAGCGAACAAGGGGCTGGGCAGGGAGACGGTACACCGCCTGTCGGAGCGGGGCTGGCGGGTGTTCCTGGCCGCCCGTGATCGCGAACGCGGTACGCGGGCGGCGGACGCGCTCGGCGTCGAGTTCGTCCAGCTCGATGTGACCTCGGACGACTCCGTTGCCGCGGCGGCCGAGACGGTGGCCAGGAGGGCCGGCCGTCTTGACGTACTGGTCAACAACGCCGGAGTCGGCGGCCCACGGCTGGATCCCGCCGACACGGGCGCGGACCGGCTGCAGGTCCTGTACGAAGCCAACGTGTTCGGCCCGGTACGGGTCACGCACGCATTCGTGCCCCTCCTGCGCAAGTCGGACCATCCCCGAATCGTCATGGTCTCCAGCGCACTTGCATCCCTGACCTACGCCTGCGACCCCGCACGCCCCGAGTCCGGCTTCCTGAGCCTGGACTACGCCTCGTCCAAGACCGCACTCAACATGATCGTCTCCCAGTACGCTCGTGCACTGCCCGGCTTCAAGGTCAACGCCGCCGATCCGGGCAACCCTGCGACCGACATGAACCACCACACCGGCATGCACACCGTCGCGGAGGCCGCCGAGGCGGTCATCCGGTTGGCCACGTTGGACCGAGACGGGCCGACGGGCGGCTTTTTCGACCGCAACGGACCCGTCCCCTGGTAGGAGCCCCCACATGACCAAAATCTTGACGATCGGCCTGCACCCGAGCGCGATCGACTACTCCGATCACCCCGGCCTGGACGAGGCGACACTGGCCGCCCGTATCGAACAGGGTGAGGCAGCGCTGCGTGCGGCGGGGTTGGACACCGTAGCGTGCCTCATCGGCGCCGATCCGGCCGCGGCCGAGGAAGCCGTACGCGAGCGACTGTCCGCCGAAGGCCCCTTCGGCCTGGCCATGATCGGGGCCGGGGTGCGCGTGCTGCCGGAGCACACCGTGCTGTTCGAGCGGCTGATCAACGTATTGGTGGCGGCGGAACCTGGCATCCGGTTCTGCTTCAACACCTCGCCGGAGACCACGATCGACGCGATCCGCCGCTGGACGTAGCCTGTCCGCGCTCGACCCCGCCGGCCGGGCCGCGTGACGATCGAGATCGCCAGCCTTGCTGTCGAGGGCTGGCTCGTCCAGGCGGAGGTCGTCGCCGCTCACAGACGCTGACCATCGGCGGATCAGGGGCGAAGGTCGTCCAGCATCCGGATTCCTGGTCACCGGAGTGGGCGGTGGCGGCGTAGGCCACGCCGCACATGAGCGGGATGAGGTCGTCCCGGGTCACGTCGGGGCGCACGACCGCGCGGCCCGGGCGCGGTCGAGCAGTCGACCGCCGAGTGATCCAAGCTCGGCCTTGAGTTCCGTGGTGTGGGGCGCGGCAGTGACGAGTGAGAACGAGGCGTCGGTCAACTGTGCGTCGATGACGGCGAACAGGGAGTACCTCAGCGCCTGCCACGCGTCCTCGTCGGTGAGCGCCCGTTCGGCCCGCGTCTACGATGCGCTGCCAGTTATGAGCAACGTCCTCGCGCAGCAGGTGCCGTCGTGATGCGACCAGCATAACCGGATAGCTCGTCCGGATTTCCACAGCATAAACGGATAAATGATTTGAAAGGTCGGGCGAGTTTCGCCTGCCCTCATAAGGAGAACGAACATGCCCTTCACCGTGACCGACGTGCCGCACCTGCCTGACGGGTTCACCAGCGCGTTCACCAGCCGAACGGTCCAGGTCCGTGATCTCACCCTGCACGCCGTGGTCGGCGGCGACGGACCGCCGCTGTTGCTGCTCCCGGGCTGGCCCCAGTTCTGGTACTGCTGGCGCCTGGCCATGCCGGACCTCGCCGAGCACTTCACCGTCGTCGCCGCCGACGTCCGCGGCGTGGGCGCCAGCGACAAGCCCCCCACCGGGTACGACCCCCTCACACTCGCCGACGACATGGCCGCCCTCATGACCGGCCTGGGACACGACCGCTTCGCCATCGCCGGCTTCGACCTCGGCATGGTCGTCAGCTATGCCCTCGCCGCCGGCCACCGCGACCGTGTCACCCACCTGGCGGTGGCCGAAGCCATCCTCCCTGGCATCTCCGACTTCCCGCCGCCCATGACGGACCCGGCCAGAGGCGACCTCATGTGGCACTTCGCCTTCAACCGCCTGCCCGCGGACGTCAACGAACGCATGGTCGCCGGTCGCGAGGAGATCTACTTCGGCCACCAGTTCGCCTCCAAGGCCGCCACCCCCCACGCCATCCCGCCCCACGCTGTGGATGTGTACGTGGACGCTCTGCGAGACCCGGCGGCACTGCACGCCAGCTTCGAGTTCTACCGTGCGGACCAAGGGCTGGCGCGGGTACGTGAGGCCGGGCCACTGACCATCCCCGTACTGACGCTCGGCGGCGAACTGAGCGGTGGCACGTTCGTGGAGACGGTCATGCGCCTGGTGGCCACAGACGTCACCGGGCTCGTCATCCCGGGGGCCGGTCACTTCCTTCCTGAGGAAGCTCCGGCGGCCGTGGTGAAGGCCCTGCTCGAATTCCTGGTCTGACACGGGGAGCGCCAGACGGTGTTCCCTGCCGCTCCGCGCGCACGGCGGTGGCGGGGTCCCCACCCCCGGCACCGCCGCCGCATCGCCGGAGCCTTGGCGTCTGTGTCGGATTTGATCTCGTGCTGGCTGCGGCGATCGGCCACAACCTGGTTCAGAGTGAGTCAGGGGTCACCGGTTGGAGGCTAGACGCCGTCACACTCGAGCAGGTCCGGCCGGGATCGGACTACGAAGGTGAAGCGCTGCAGGGTTCGTGTCTGTACGGGCACCGACTCTGTCCCGTAATCGTGGCAGCGCTGAGCGATCATCCGCCAGGCTGGGTCGTGCTAAAGATCGACGATCTTACGGGTGTGGTGTTTGCGGGGCTGTCTGCCCTGGTCAATGTAAGGGACGAGGACGACCTCATTCGGGTCATGGCCCCGTACTCGGGACAAGCCGGTACCGTGCCCGGTGCGCGGGGGCGCTGACCGGTCGGGTGCATAGCTACGGCAGTCGGACGGTCATGGATGTCCCGGTCGACGGGCGGCGGGTGGTGGTGTCGGTACAGGTACGGCGTCTGATCGGCCCGGCGTGGGGGTGCCCTCGGCAGACGTTTCGTGAGCAGGTTCCCGGGCTGCTCGAGCGCCGGATCACCGTCCAGGCCCGTGGTCGGCGCGGCCGCAAGGGCAACCGCGCGTGAGAACTGCGTACCCGGCTGACGCGTTCCGCGCGGCCCGACCGGCACGTTATCGCGGACTCGACTGTTTGTTTCTACAATCGGTGTGCTGCACATGCCTGCCGGAATTCGAACGTCTGGCCCACCACAATCGAGACCTGGTGGCCCGAGACCCTGGGATTCCCCCAGACCGGAATCACCAACGCGGGCTCTGAAGGCACCAACCGCGTGATCAATACCGGAGCCCGCGATGCCTACGGTTTCCGCAACCCCGAGAACCAACGGTTACGCACTCGCTGCGCGACCACCCGTAGAAGCCGTGGATGTCTCAACCCCGCCCAACTTCGAAGAGCCGTCATCGACCTGCGCCCGGTCTATCACCGGCTCGAGGAACGCATCCGCGTACACGTCATCTTGTGCTGGCTGGCCCTGCTACTCATCAGCATCATCAAGACCACCACGGGCACCACCTGGAACCGCATCCGCGACGAATTAGACCTGCTCACGGTGGCCACCTTCACCGGCCCGACCGGCACCTTCCGCCAACGCGCCGAACTGACCAAGCCCCAGCGCGACAGCCTGGCGAAACTCGACATCCCGACCCCGAAGAAGATCGTCGAGGCCACGCCCGCCACAGACGCCTGACCAGGCACGACACTCACGCCTGTGACATGCCGCATCAGCGTACCCGCACACGTTACCGCAGCTCACAACCCAGATTCATGTGGTTCATCGCTACACACCTGCGGAACGCAGAGTGGGCGAGGGACTGCACAGCGCGGACGAGATGGTCGACCTCTCCTCCATCAGGGAGTGCACCGCCATGCTCGTGGCCGACGCCTTCCTCCACGTCTGACCGCCGTCGCGCGCCGTCCGGAAACCTCACGACGCCCTCGGCCGCCGGGCCCGGCCCGCCAAGAACTGCCCAGAGCGCCTGCACCGAGACGCACAGTTATCGACGCCGCCTCTTCTCCACGTCGGCGAGGACGCGGCGGGCGTTGCTGACGAAACGCTCGTGCGACTTCAGCACGGCGTCGAACCGGTCGGCGTGCTCGCCGAGCATCTTCGTCTGGATGCGCTTCTCGGCGGCCGCGCGGGTGGGGATGAGACGGGTCTGCTGTTTGCAGCGCACGTCGGCGGTGGCCACGGCGCGTTCTGCAGGGGAGACGCGGGGCGCGTCCAGGTCCCAGCGCCGGTCCTCCACGGCATCCTGCGGCGTTCGGTAGTTGTAGCCGCCTTCGTGCATGCAACTACTCCAGGCCGTGATGGCCCGCGCCACGGCCGGGTCTTCCGCGGATTGGTCGATCGCCTGGTGTTCCATCCCGGTGAACCATGAGCGGTGCCGGTCATCGATGCCCTTCCGCAAGACGGCGCTCGCCTCGTCCACGCACCCCCCACGGTCGAACAGCCCTGCTTTCTCGTCATCGCCCAACCGGTCGGTCCAGGCCGCCTCCGCGGCCTTGGCCTGGGCGCTCTCGGGCGTGTCGGGGACGTGGTAGCCGTAGCGATCGGCGGCGTCGGAGTCGGCCAGACCGTAGCGGCGGGCGTTGCCTGAGAGCAACGGGTGCTCGCGGGCCGCCTGGCGTGGCCACGTCCAGGCGTAGCCCTTGGCGGCCATGCACTCGCGCATGAGCGCGATCTGCGCCGCGTCGATGGTGGCGATGTCCTCGGCGCCGGCCTTGTAGGAGTCGAAGGGGAGGACGATCGTCGCCCGAAACGGCGTCGCCCGGCTCGGAACCTCGGCAGCGGTGCCGCAAGCGGCGACCAATGCGACGATGGGCAGCAGAATCGCTGCCGCGGAGAAAACGGAATTAGCTCCCTTGGACATGATCGCCTCTCCGGAGGGCGGCCAGGCTGCCTCTCCGTACCAGCCGGGAGACAGCCTGGCCGCTCAGGTTCCGCTATCAGGGCACGTAAATCGAGCTCGCCTCGTTGTCACCGATGGGGTCGTTTGACAGTTTGCCGTCGTCCCATTCGGAGCCCGGAAGAAAGGCGTCAGGGGTACCGGACCATCCGGACTTCTGGTAGAGGATGATGGTCTTACCGGTTCTGTTCCGGATCGAGCTGGTCTCGTCGTTCATGCCGTCACCGCTGTCATTGCCCCCGTGGTCCCGCCAGTTGAAATCGCTGAAATTGCTCTTGCTCTCCTTGAAGTTTCGCCAGTGGTCGCCGGAGACGCCCTTGTCCCTGTTGAAATCCTCGTTCTCGTAGAGGCAGACCCAGCCGCCACTGCACTTGCCGTCCGGATCCGCGGACGCCGGTGTTCCCCAAGCGAGGACCCCGGCACTCGTTGCGGCTGCGGTGATCGCCATCGTCGCGAATAGGCTTCTAATTTTCATTGACGGCTCCTTTTTGGTGCTTTATCGGCAGTGCGCCGACTGTAGAGGAGATTATCAATGATGGCTGGAAGCGGCCTTAGCGTGGAGTGCACACTTCGTTGGCGTTGGGTCCAGGGATCCTTGGTCGCTAGGTTCTGGGCATTGGTGTCAGATTTTCACGCGGCTCCGGGTACAGAGGTTGAAAGGCTGGCTTCTCGCGTTACGGCGGTTCGGGTTCGAGGATCAGTTCGGTCTGGGCGATGATGGCGTCGAGCAGGTCGGGCCGGTACTACAGGCGCTTGAGAAGGTGCTTGATGATGGCGGTGAGGTGGTCGATGCCGCCGCGGATGGCCAGGTTGGCCAGATGGCCCTTGAGGTGGGCCCAGATGCCCTCGGCCGGGTTCAGCGCCGCGCCTCCCAGCCGGCATCTATGTCGCCTTGCAGCGGATCGAGACCGACCAGCTCCTTGCGGATGCGGTGGGGCGAGAGCGACTGAACCCGCGACGATCCGTCGCGGAGAAGCAGGAGGACTTTCCCCGATGTCATCTCGCACCCTGCCGGTGCTGCTGAGAGGCGGCATCGCCGCCGGCGTTCTGGTGCCGGCGCTGCTGTGGGCCGACGGCGCCACCCGGCCCGGCTACAGCCTGTGGCACCACGGCGCTCGTCACCTCGGCACCGGCGAACGCGGCTGGCTGCAGACGATCAACTTTGTGCTCGGCGGGCTGCTGGCCGCCTTCGCCGCCGGCGTGCGAGGCACTCTTCGGGGTGGGCGCGGCGGCACCTGGGGGCCGCTCCTGCTCGCGGCGACCGCGGCGGGCCTGCTCGTGCCGGGCTGGTGCCCACCGATCTCGCACTGGGCTACCCACCCGGGCAAGCCACGGCCATCACCGCCAGCGGCCGGATCCATCAGGTGGCCGGATTCCTGCTGTTCTTCGGTCTCAGCGAGGCCGCGTTCGCCCTGGCCCGGCGGCTGGGTGCCGGCGGTAGAACAGGTGCGGTCGTTCGCCGTCCCGGTAGGCCACAACGCCGGCCATGTTGACCCGGCCCGAGCCTTTGCCGCGTACCGTCACCACCGGACGGGCGCCGACCGGCGCCCAGGTGCGTCCCTTGGGCGGCCTCAGCCCCTGCCCGGCTTCGTCTTCGAAGCACAGGTAGGCGCCCAGGTCCGCTCCGATGCTTTTACCACCGGCCACACCTGCTCCTTCCAGGCGGCGATGGCCTCCTCGTCCCGCTCCAGAGCCCGCCGCGCCGGGACCTGGACCGACCAGCCGTGGCGATGCAGCAGCTTGCCCATGTCCGCGTACGACCTCGCATGACGGTGGTCGTACGACCTCATATGTAGGTGAGACTCCGGCGAGTTGACCCGTTCCTCGCCGCAGAGTTGATCATCCTTCGGATTGTCGGCAGGCCAAGCAGACAACCCGAAGGACGACAACTCTCATGATCCTGGATCAGGAGTCCTGGATGAACCTACGCCGCTTCCGCGCCCTGCATCAGGCGGGTGCCACCTATAAAGAGATCGCCGAGGCCACCGGCCTGGACTGGCGCACCGTCAAGAAATACCTGCAACAGGACGCCCCCGTCACACCGCCGAAGGCGTCCTCGCGCAAGGGCACCCAGCCCCAGGTGATCGAATCCTACGTGAACGTGATCGATGCGATGCTGCGCGCCGAGCGCGCGATCACCGCCTCCACGATCCATGAACGACTGGTCGCCGAGTATGGCTTCACCCACTCCTATCAGCGGGTGAAGCTCTACGTCGCCCGGGCCAGGCCGCGGATCGCCGCCGAACACGACGGCGACGCCGAGGGTGGTGGCCGGGAGCGGCTGCGGGGACTGCACCGCCGCTTCGAGGTCACCCCCGGCGCTCAGGCGCAGGTCGACTGGGGTGAGGAAGGCGCGCTGCTGGCCGGCCGCAGTACCGGTGGGAAGGTCTACTCCTTCCACATGACGCTGTCGTACTCGCGTGACCCGTTTTGCCTGTTCACCGCCCGCACCGACCTGGTCACCTTCTTCGACTGCCACCGGCGGGCGTTCGCGCATTTCGGCGGTGTGCCCGCGACGATCGTCTACGACCGGACCAAGACCATCGTCAAACGGCACGTCGCACCCGGCACAGCGGTGCCGCTGCATCCGGAGGCGGCCGCGTTCGCCGCGCACTACGGGTTCACGATCGACCCGCTGGCCGCCTACCGTCCCACCGGCAAAGGCCGGGTGGAGCGGCAGGTGGCCATCGTGCGCGAGCATGTGCTGGCCGGGCGGTCGTTCGCGACACTGGATGAGGTGAACGCCGCGTTCGCCACGTGGCTGCCGATCCGGCGCGGCCAGGTGCACCGCACCCACGGGCAGATGATCGCGGTGCGGGCGCAGCAGGACCGGGCGGCGCTGCTGCCGCTGCCGGAGCTGCCCTATGTGGTGGCCGATCACCATCTGCGCCGGGTGGGCAAGGACTGCCTGATCTCGTGCGAGGCCAGCCTGTACTCGGTACCCGCCGCGAGAATCCGGGCCGGCCAGCGGGTGCAGGTGCGGGCCTGCGCCGACACGATCGCCATCCACGCTCTCGACGTCGATGGCGGCGGCGTACTGGCGGTGCACGCCCGCGCCCCGCGCCGGGGCAGCTGTATGGTCGACCCGGCGCACTGGGTGGGCCTGCCGGACGGGCATACCCGCGCCACCTGCCTCGACCCGACGCCCGCCGGCAGGCCTACCGGCGGGCCCGGCTCGCACCGCCCGGACAGCAACAGCGGCGGCAACAGCGCGGTTGCGGGTGAGCCGAACCCGCTGGCCGCGCTCCTGGCGGGCAACCCCGCCGCGGCGACCGTCGTGGCCCGGCGGCCGCTGAGCGACTATGACAAAGCCGCCCTCCTGCCCGTCTGGGACCAGGAGGCTCAGCCATGATCGGCGTGCACCGGATCGGCGTGCACCGGATCGGGGAGGGCTGCTACCAGCGCGCGGACGGAGCCGTCCTGTCCGACGCCGACCTGGCCGAATGCCGGCCCCTGCACCGCGACGAACTACGCGATCTGGCCTGGCTGCTCGGGCTGCTGGAGGACTGGCTGCTGCACACCAGCGACGATGTCCGGGCGGATCTGGCCACCTTCCCCGGCCCTAGCCGGCACACCATCGACCGGCACACGATCGACGACCTCATCGATCATCTCGGCACCCAGGCGGTCAAGCTGCACCGGCTGACCCGCTGACCGGCCGGCGCCGACGGGCCCCTGGGGCATCTCGGGCCGCACCCACCAACCTCCGCCTTGGCCGCCGACCCCGGCCACGCGACCCCCAGGGGGCCCGCCACACCGACCCTGCATCCACCTATCAGTCATCGACCTCACCGAAGGAGACGAACCCGTGAGCGAACTGATCATCACCCGCATCCGCGACACCGCCACCAAACTCGGCCTGGCCACCTCGCCGAAACCCTGCCCGACCTCATCAAACGCGCCGAGGACGCCACGATGGGCTACGTCGATTTCCTCGACCTGGCCCTCGGCGAGGAAGCCGGCGTCAAAGACGGCCGCCGCTTCCGCAACGCGCTCAAACTCTCCGGCCTGCCCCACCACAAGACCCTCGACGACTTCGACTTCGCCTTCCAGCCCGACCTCGACGTCCGCAAGATCCGCGACCTGGCCACCCTGGCCTTCCTCGAGACCCGCTCCAACATCGCGCTGCTCGGCCCGCCCGGCGTCGGCAAGAGCCACCTGGCCATCGCGGGCGCGACTACGTCCCCACCGGTCCTGAGCTTCTGACCCAGGCCGAGCAAGTACGCATCATCGGCGACGCGATCGGTCGCCCCCTACGCTGGGAGGGGATCTCACCGGCCACGGCGCGGCAGGAGATGCTGGCATGGCAGCCCGCTGGGGTCGTCGATATCGTCCTCAACGCATACGCCAGCATGGTCAAGGGGCCAGCCCCGATCACCCCCACGGTCGAGGAGATCACCGGAAGGCCGCCACAGTGCTCAGCACGCGAACGTGCCTGGTGGCGTGCTCGATGACGGTCAGGATGTACTGGCCAGCCCGTTGAGGGTGACGGTCTCGATGAAGTCGCAGGCCAGCAGCGCGCCGGCTTACGAACGTAGGAAATCGGCACACGTTGGATGCCCGCTCAGGAGACGGATCTACGCCTTCCTGCTTGAGGATCTCCCACACGGTGGAAGGCGCGACCTTGATGCCGAGGGTGGCGAGCACGCCATGTACTCGCCCGTATCCCCACAAGGGGTTTTCCCGGACCAGACGCAGAATGAGAGCGCGGATGGTGTAAGTTTCGGCGGCAAATGGCCGGGATCTCCGGCGCTATTCGGCCAGACGTGATCTCTTGACGGCAAGAGTACGGCCCCGCCGTGGCGGGGCCGGGAGGTCGTCGATGTGGTGGGTCGTGGGTTCGAGGCGGGAGCCTCACATGACTCCGATGA
This sequence comes from Nonomuraea sp. CA-141351, assembly GCF_050944675.1. Classification (NCBI taxonomy): domain Bacteria; kingdom Bacillati; phylum Actinomycetota; class Actinomycetes; order Streptosporangiales; family Streptosporangiaceae; genus Nonomuraea; species Nonomuraea sp. CA-141351. The sequence goes on along the minus strand of NZ_CP191982.1, from coordinate 10,254,456 downwards.
TCAGGTTCTCGCGGGCGGCTTCATTGGTCGCGCTGGCGAAGATGGCCGATAGTGGTCTCGGTAGGGCGCGTATCAGGCTATATCGATGATTCCTTCTCGATCTGGCTTGGCCGTCAGATCGGACTGCTCGGGATCTGCCGTGTTTTGCCTCGTTAGCAGGAGTGCGGCCGAGGCGAGCAGGGTGCAAAGGGTCATTCCGGCGAAAAGGGGTATGGCGGTGTGCTCGCCGGCGACGCCCATCAAGGGGGCCACAGCCGCGCCGAGGGCGTTCTGCAGCATGCCCAGCACCGCCGAGCCCGTTCCGGCAGCGTGCGGAACTCGTTCGAGGGCGAGCCCGGTGGCGGTGGCGAAGACCTGGCCGAGCCCGAGGAAGGCGGCGCCGATGAGGCCCAGGGCCCAGGCTCGGGTGAGGTGTCCAGTGAGGGTGAGGAGGAGGGCGGCGATGCTGGAGGCGAGCATGAGGGCCAGTCCGGCGCGGAGCAGGAGCCGAGGGGTGCGGCGGCCGACGAGACGGCTGCCGGCCAGGGTGGAGACAGTGGCGGTGAGGGCACCGATGGAGAAGACGGTCGATGCCGCGCCGACGCTGAAGCCCAAGACGTTCTGCAGGAGGAAGGGGGAGGCAGCGATATAGCAGAAGAGCGCGGCGGTGGCGAGGCAGAAGGCGAGCGTGTAGCCGAGGTAGGGGCGGTCGGTGAGGACGGAGGCGGCTGCCTTCGCCAGAGCGCCGGCACCATCGGTGTGGCGCCGCTCGGCGGGCAGGGTTTCGGGTACGCGGGCCAGCGCGGCCACGAACATGAGCGCCGATGCCCCCGCCAGCACCCAGAACACCGCGCGCCAGTTTCCTGCCCCGCCCACCACGACTCCGCCCGCCAGCGGCGCGAGGATGGGCGCGATACCGCCGAGCGCCATGAGCAGGCCGAACAGTCTGGCCGCGACCGCACCGGTCGCGAGGTCGGTTACCACAGCACGGCCTACGACGACTCCTGCCGCGCCGGCGAATCCCATGACGAAGCGCAGTGCGATCAGCATGCTCAGCGTGGGAGCCACGGCGCACAACGCCGTGGCCAGCGTGCAGACGCCAGCGCCGATCAGGATCGGTTTGCGCCGCTCGTAGCGGTCGGAGAGCGGGCCGAGCGCGAGTTGACCTGCCGCGAGCCCCACGAGGAAGGCTGTGAGCGTGAATTGGACGCCGGCGGCGTCGGTGTTCAGCTCGCGTGCCATGGCAGGGAAGCCCGGCAGGTACATGTCGGTGGACAGCGGTACCACGAACGACAACAAGGCCAGGGTCGCCGTGAGCCCGCCCGATGGAGCCACCGGCCGTGCGGCACGAACGGTCATCATCACTCCGCAGAATTTAGATATAGATTTATATCTATAACTATACACACTGGTAGGATCGAGGAGTGCGCAGGACAGATGCCGATGCCGCTCCCGGACGTGAAGACCTGCTGCGCGAGGCCAGGCAGCTCGCCCCGGCGCTTTATGCGCTCGCACGCGTTCTGCGGTGGGGTGGCATAACGGAGGCAGGCCTGCCGCCCCTGCCTCCTTCTGAGCTGGACGTGCTGCGCTACGTGCTGGACTCGCCCGGTACGGGCACCAAGGCGCTCGCCCACGAACTGGGACTGCACAGCAGCAACGTCAGCACGGCCGTGCGCGGCCTGCTCACCCGCGACCTCATCCGCCGCGAGCCCGATCCACACGACCGCCGCGCTGTACGCTTGTACCCGACCATGAGCGCCCAGCACGGCATGGCCCTGATCGAGGACGCCTGGGCGGAGATATTCGCCGATGCCCTGGCCACGCTGCCTCCCGGCGAACGCAGCGCCTTGACGGCCGCCGTGCCCGCACTCCACGCCCTCGGCGCGCCCCTCAGGGAACGACGCGCCCCCGCCCGCGACTGATCAGCCGGTATGTGTGGCCAGTAGTCCGCGGACGGTACGGGCGCCCGCTGCGGCGACTCCGGGGATGCCCGAGGTGATGAACAGACCGCCACCGATGACGGACATCACTTCGCTCCGTCGGCTGCGCCTGACCGGGATCGCGGGCGTGATCGGCGCGATGATCTTGTGGACGCTCGGCGATATCCTTCTCATCGGCGCCAAGGCCCAAGTCGCCGATTACCCGCTCGTTCTCGAGACCCATGCGGGAAGAGTCGATACGGACATGGCGACCATGATGCTGCCATCATCCGAGGCGCGGCTGGCGGCGGGCGCGCTCGTTGCCAACATGGGCATCGTCTTCTATCTCGCCGGGAGCTGGCACCTGTTCCGGGGGCTGCTGCCGGCAGGTCGTGCGTAGGCCTGGCCGCTGTTCGTGATGCTGCTGGCTGGCAATGCTTGGGCGCCGCTCGACCCTGCCGGCTATTACTACGTCGGCATGGTCTACAAGACTCTGCCGGCCACGCCCCCCCGAGGCCCGTGCAGCGATGCTCGATCTGGGCGCGCGATTCCATGATGTTCTGTAGATCGCCTGGTGCTTGCCGATTGTGACGATTGGTCTGGCGCTGCTGGCACTCTGCGTCAGAATCGCGCTCGGGCGGACGGTGTGGCCACACTGGTTCGCCCTGGTCGCCAACCCCCTCTCGCTACTGGCCGTCGGGACGGCGATCGCCTTGGTCTCACCCGAGCCGATCGCGACCTGGCTCGGCGGCGCGGCGTTCAATCTCGGCTTGCTCGTCGTCTATCTGATCTCCACCCTGCTCTTGCGGAAGGCAGGGCGTCGGCCTTCTGCCGATCGCAGGCCTGACCTGAGTCCTGCGAGCTGATGAGTGCTCTGACCGGAAGGGATCACGGTCTAGGGCGCCCTGCGGATCGGGCGATCAGGGAATACAGCACTTGCTGGTCGATGACGACGGCGTCCCGGGCGCGTTTGCTGGCCTTACCGGGCGGGCTGTCATCCGCGGTCGCTGGTGCGCATGGTCCCCCTCCGCATTGTCGTGCCCAATCCCGAGTGGCTCAGCATCTAGCTTCGGGGGTATACAGATCCATCGGGTCCGTACCAGCGTTGGAATACCAATTGGCCTTGAACCGAGTGCGGCACGGATGCTTCCACGTGAACCTGGCCACTTCGCCCTCCTCGACGTATCTATGCTTGGAGAACTTGTATACGTAGTTCACTTTTCCGGTTCGGATCGAGAAGATGCCCGCGGCTGTCCGCCCGCTCGGCGGATAGTACTTGGCCTGGAGTTTGTCGCCGTTGTGCCGAACGCACAGCTTTCCTACGACATTGCCACCGCACACCCATGGGGTGGTCGATGCGTTCGCCGGAGTGGGAAACATCAGCGCCGACACCAACACGGCCTCGACGAGAATAATTGCGCCCTTGGTAAGAACCATGCGAAGGAGAAAACCTTTCTGAAAATTCTTCGACGCCCGGCTACCGCCACAACGACTTCGCGATATTCGCGAGAGACCCAGCGGATGTTATGTGCGGAGGGATGCCTCGGCAACGCTCATCCTCGAGCACGACCCACTTGCCGACGGTCTCTCGGTGTCTCTCCCTGGTCGACAGTGAGCAAGATGTACGCGACCATAACTCCCTGCGAGAGCTCGGGGAGGCGAAGGATATGTATCACTCGACCGCGACATCGGGCCCGTTATTGGCTGGCGTGCGCGCTCCCGATGAGTGCGACCGGCTGTGGCGTGCCGCAGACTCCGACGAGGACAACAAGCGGAAGAAGGAAAAGAGATTTGACCGACATATGTCGTATCCTCAGCGAGTAAAGCTGGCGCTCCATTGGGTTACCGCGGTGCGCGTGTCGGATGAGCTGTAGGCACGGAGCTTGGGCTTACGCACATCCTTCGGGTTCTTACCCGACCAGGAAACCGTGATCACGCCCTTCTTGCCGCACTTGGGCGCGGAAACACGGCGCGATTCGCCGTGGTAAATGCTCCGGACCTGCACGCAGACCCGGCTGTCCGCGCTCCACCTGTAGGTAAGTTTGCCGCGCAAGTCCAGCTCGCAAGCCGACCGCCACTGACTCCACCGCATGGGCGCGGCGACTGCCCTATCCCCCGCGCACGAGGTGGGCGGTCCTGCGGCGGCTGAAGCCAGCGCGGCATCTGCGGAGGAGGAAACGGCGGACGAGGCGGGTACGGCGCCGGCGGAGAAGGAAAGGACCAGCAGCGCGCCGACCGCAACCAACGAAAGACGCATGACGCGAAACCTTTCGAGAATGATCGATGAAAGCGCAACCAAGGCTGGTCAAACCGGTCGCAGATGTCTAGCGCGCAGCGTCGACAAAAACTGCGCACTGCCTTCCCACCTCGAGCCCGCCTCGAGTCTGGCCGCTATCCCATCGCGTAAGCCCAGGTCAGTCCGTTAGGGCGGATTTCGTGGGGTCGGCTTGTTCGGGCCGGGTCGCTGAAAATCTGGCGGCGATGGTCGTGCGGCGGAGCAGGGCGAGCATGTCGTCGAAGTTGGGCTGGGTTGAGATGGCTCGGCATGGTTGCGTGCCTCTCTGCTGGTCGGTGACTATGCCGGTGGGATGCGGTATCCGGATGGTGGTGGTCTGACCCCGGCCGCCCGAGTCAAGTGCGAGCAGATACGCATGCAGGCCAGGGAGTTATTCGCTGCCGGTGTGGCACCATCGCAGGTGGCCACGCGGCTGAGAGTCTCACGCAAGTCCGCCTACGCCCGGCATCGGGCCTGGCAGGCCGGCGGGCTGGAAGCATTGCGGTCAAAGGGGCCGGGTGGGTCGCCGCTGCCGGTTGGACGAGCAGAAGGTGGCCCGTCTGGAGCACGCATTGGACGCCGGGTCGGCCCCCCACGGCTGGGGCGAGGACCAGCGCTGGACTCTGGCGCGGGTGACGGCGCTGATCGAGCAGTTGTTCAGGATGTCTTACACCCTGCGCAGTACCTCGTACCTGCTGCACCGGCTCGGCTGGAGTCCGCCGGCGCCCCAGCGCCGCCGAGCGGAACGAGGACGCCATCGCTACGTGGATCAAGGAGGCCTGGCCGAGCGTGGAACAACGGCGCGGGACCAGGACGCGTGGATCTGCTTCGAAGACGAAGCAGGCCAGTCACTGAGGCCGCCCAAGGCCCGCACCTGGTCCCGCCGGGGCCGCACCCCGGTCGTCACAGGCTCCGGACGCCTCTCCCTGGCCCGGCTGATCTGCCTCAGCCCGGCAAACGCACCCGCCTGATCTACCCATGCTCCTCTACCGTGGTCGCCGCGGCGAGCAGAAGGGCTTTCGTGAGGTCGACTATGCCCGCCTGCTGTATGCCGCTCACCAGCAACGGCGGGCCGATCGTGCTGGTCCGGGACAATCTGACCACGCACCGAGACGCGCTGATGCGCGGCCTGATCGCCTCCCGACCCTGGCCGACGGTTGTTCTACCTGCCCTCCTACGCCCCCGAACTCAACCCCACCGAGGGCGTCTGGTCTCATCTCAAACGCAGCTTGGGCAAGCTCGCCTCCGCCGCCCTCGACCAACTCGGCGCGCTGATCCGCACCCGGCCCAAGCCGATGCAGCACCGATCCAGCCTGCTGAACGCCTTCATCGCTCGCACCGGCCTGACCTTCACCAGCGGCGCGCTATGAACCCTGACCTTTCAACCTCTGTCTCAGGATGAAAAGCGCCCCGTGGAGGCATTGCGAAGAAGTGGGGTAGTGCTTGCTAATGCCCGGCAGAAACTACACGGCTAAGCTATTCCAGCAAGTTGGCCAGAGGATGCCTTGCCTCGGGCCGGCTGATCAGAAATTTGCTGATCAGCCATGAGCGTGTCATAGCTAAACTGTGGGCGCTCTACATTCATCATCGGGAGCACGGGGAATAATGTGAGACTCGGCTCAATTTCCGCTGCAGCTGTGGTTGCGCTCGCTGTAGCAGCCGCGTCGACATCCGTCGCTGAGGCGGCGGCGCCGTCGCCGATCAGCGTATGTGGTGGTGGCCGCATGCACGTCATCGACGCGCACAAGCTCAAGTTGGCCGGGCGCGGGCCGACGTACGCGACGATTTATCTGCTCTATGACGGCGCCAAGAACTGCGTGGTCACCTGGAAGAGCGGGCGATATGCCGGGGAGAAATGGCTGCGCGTGACCACGCAGATAAAGACGCGTGGCACTCCGGGCCTGAGCGCACCAGACCTCCCCCCTTACCGCTACGCAGGCCCACTACGGATCAATGCTCACAAGAAATGCGTCAAGTGGGGTGGCTCCATCGCGATCAGAGGCGGGAATGGCCAAATGACCAGTCAGAGCTGGGACTCGGGCAAATATGAACATTGCGGATAGCCGGGACGCCTTGGTGTCATTGCTACTGCTCGCTGGTGTGCCGCATACACGTCGGCTCTCACAGGCTGGCGGATTCGGCGCGTTTCAGCGCATGCGTCTGCGAGGCAAGGCGACCGCATCGCCAACGAATTGGAGCAGAAGTTGATGCGCTCGAAAGCAAAGCTGGTCGCAGTTGCTGCCGCTCTGGCCGCCGTGGTTCTCATCGGTTTCTCCGGCCCGGCGGAGGCGGCCAGTCGTTGGGTCTGCAAGACCAACTCCGCCGGTACGGTGTGCGGTAGACACCTGAACGGCAAGATCTATGCGATCTTCATTGCGCCCAAGGATCACAAGGTCTACGGGCACCTCAGCATCTCGACTGGGAAGAAGAACCGAATCTACAAGCGCGGCAAGCATCAGGCGGTTGAGAGAGGCAAGGCCATCCGGCTGATCTGGAATCACGCATGCCGCACCCAGTTCCGGGTGAGTTGGTATTTCTCCAGCGGGGACCCGGACCCGATTGACCTTCGCACGGGAACCGTTCGCTGCTGACCACACCGCATGAAAAGCAGGATTTGGGAAGGAGGTGTGCCATGCGTACCACTGGCTGGGGTTAAAATTTCGGGAGAATAATGGGACAGCGCTCGAGACCGAGTCCTCGAGTGCTGTCCCACGCCAGAGGTCAAAACGGCCCTCCGGGCGGCGGAGAATCGGTTGAGATCGGTGCCTGGTGAACAAAATAAGAACTCTAAGCGATGGATCCGGATAGCGCCTCCTCGGCCCGGTGAGGAAATGCGGAAAACGAGAAGACCGTCGATCAACGTGCCGTCGGCCCCGGCGACGGCTACCTTCGCGAGCCTGTTCAGGGTACGGGAATTCCGCTATCTCTACCCGGCCTATGCGCTTTCCTACATGGGCGACCAACTCTCGTCCGTCGCCGTGGCTATTTTGGTGTTCGATCGGACCGGTTCTGCGGCGGTCACCGCGATGGCGTTCGCCGCGTCGTTCCTGCCGTCCGCGCTGGGCCCAGTGCTGGGTTCATTCGCCGATCGGATCGCCCGCCGGAGGCTGCTCGTCGTCTGCGACCTGGCCCGGGCCGTGCTGGTCGCGGTGCTGGCGATTCCAGGAATGCCGATCGGAGCGGCGATCGCACTGCTCTATCTCGCACATTTGTTCACTCCGCCGTTCACAAGCGCCCGTGCCGCGTTGATGCCCGAAGTGCTGAGCGGCGAGGCGTACATCGCCGGAAACGGTCTGACCAATCTCACCTACCAGGTCAGCCAGGTGGCTGGGTTCGCGATCGGCGGCGCCATCGTCCTGCTGATCACACCAGCGGGAGCCTTGCTGGTGAACGCCGCGACATTCGTGATCTCCGCGATGCTCATCTGGCGGGGCATCCGGCCTCGGTCCGCGCCGGAGAGCCACGGCGTCCGCTGGTCACCTCTCAAAGATGCGGTGGAAGGGGCGCGCTATGTCTTCGCCGACCCCTGGTTGCGATGTTGCCTTCTCCTGGTCTGGCTGGTGCCGGCCTTTGCCTTCGGCATCGAGGCGATCGCCTATCCCCTCGCCCGCGAACTGGGCGGCGGCCCGTCGCTTGCCGGAATGCTCATGGCCACGATCGCCCTCGGCTACGCGACCGGGGCAACGATCCTGACCCGCTGGACCCCTTCCTCCGTTCGCGACCGCATCCTGGCGCCGCTCGCCGTGCTCCCCGGTCTCGCGTTGCTGCCCATGCTCGCGCACCCACCCACGCTCGTAGTTCTCGCTCTGCTGTTCTGCTGCGGCTTGGGATGCTCGTTCGGCACGCCACTCAACGCGATGTTCGTCCAGCGGGTCGCTCCGGCTTACCGGGGACGCGCCATGGGTGTCGCGATCGCCGGCATCGCCGCGGGTCAGGGCGGCGGATTCCTCCTGGCGGGATGGGTGACCGATCTGGGTGTCACCGCTTCGGCCGCCGTGGGACTGTGCGGTGCCTGCGCGGTCGCCGCCGCGCTGTGCTGCGGTGCAGCCTACGCGTCCGTATCCAGGCGGGCAGCGTCTACGGACGTGACGCCCAGCGGGCCGTCTCGGACCTGAACGCGCGTGGGGACATGCCATAAGCGGCGCGGAAGGCGCGGCTGAAGTCGCCTGCGCGGCCGAACCCCCATCGGGTGGCGATCTCGTGGATCGGGACGTCGGTCAGGGCGGCGTCGGCGAGGTCACGACGTGTGCGCTGCAGTCGCTGATCGCGTATCCATGCCGCGATTGTGTCACCTTCCTGTTGGAACAGCCGGTGGAGGTAGCTGACCGAGATGTGGTGTGCGGCCGCGACCGAACGCGGGGTGAGCTCGGGGTCGTTCAGATGGCGCTGAATGTAGGCGCGTATGCGCCCGGCGAGGACTCGCCGTGAGGAGCCTGGCCGGGGGCCTGGCCCAGATTGAAGCAGGCTGGAAAAGCATGCGGTCACGAGATCCACCAGGACCATCCCCAGCCGTTGGCTGTCTGCTGGGTTGAGCGACAGCTTCTCGTCGGAGAGATCTTCGATGAATCGTTTGAGCAGCCCGCTCACTCCGTCGTCAACGGGCATGCCATGCCCGAGCAGAGGAGCGATCGCCTCGCCCGCCAGCGGCAGCACCGGCTTCGGGATGGCGACCAGGGCCAATTCCAGAGCATCGTCGTGCCCGTCGGATTCCAGGCGTATCTCGTCGAGTTGGGCAAGGTCGTGTGCGTAGAGGTCGCCCACGCTCACGGTGTCCTGTCGTCCTGCCCACGTCGCGTTCACGGTGCCGCGCCTTGGCACGATGAGCTGGACAATGTCCGCATCGCCAGTCCGTACCGGGATGGCCTCCCGCTGCAGGTGTACCGGGCGGAATCGTTTCACCTCCAATACAGCCACCCCGAGATCGACCGAAATGCCACTCTCATTGTCGACGGTGGCGAACTCAGGACACATATCGGCATGGGTGATCCAGTCGCTCCAAGCCGTCGCCTGCCAGCGAGCTCCTTCTCCACGCACTCGTGTCCTCTTTTCCCATAGAGATGGAACCGGGCGAGCGGGGCCGGATCCTCATGGCTTTGTGTCTTTCCTTCTGTCCTGGGGGCGGGGCAGGCGGGGTCGCGATGCTGGAACGCGATCAGGCCGACCACGGCGATCATCGGCAGGGCGGTCATGACGAGCAGCGGTGTCGCGGTGAACTGGTCTTCCGTGATGACCTTGATGTGCCCCAGATCTTCCGGACAGCTCGCCGACTAAGGTTGAGGGCTCAAGCCGGAGCCGATGGCGAGTTCTGCGACGGTCAGGCGTACACGTCCCGGGATCTGCCCATGCGGTCCCGCAGCCACCGCGAAGATTCCTCCGGCGTGCGGCTGCTCGCGTAGCTCCGCCTCGGACAGGCCCACCCGGGCGGTGGTCACGTACAGTGTGCCGAGGTAGGCGCCGCCGAAGGCACAGCTTGTCACCTTGCGCGCGGGAATTTCGACGGTCGTGACGGGCCGACCCTCCGGCGAGAACCGCTGCACGGCCCATCCGTCCCACAGCGCCACCCAGAGACATCCCTCCGCATCGACCGTCAGCCCGTCGGGTCGTCCGCGCTCGATGTCGATCAGGCGGCGCCGGTTGCTGAGGGCGCCCGTCTCCGGGTCGTGGTCGAAGGCGTCCACGCCGCCCGTGGGGGAGTCCGCGTAGTAGAACGTGCGCCCGTCAGGGCTCCAACCGAGGCCGTTGGAGACCGAGACACCGGTCAGCATGGTACGGAGCGTGCCGTCGGGGGCGAGGCGGTAGAGCGCGCCCGCGCCCTGGACGCCGGAGAGCAGGGTCCCGGCCCAGAAGCGTCCCCAGGGGTCGGCCTTGCCGTCGTTGCACCGTCCACCCGGTGGATCTGTGTCCACCTCGTGCAGGACCGTACGTCCCGAGCCGTCGGCGGCGCAGCCGACGATCCCCGTCGCCGTCGCGAGCAGCAGGCCGCCGTCGCGCCGGGTGGCCACGGCGCCGACTGGCTCGCCCGCTGTGAAGCTCGCGTCCTCGCCGGTGGCGGGGGAGAAGCGGTGCACCCGGCCGGCCGGGATGTCCACCCACCACAGCGCCTGCCGTCCGGGGTCCCAGGTCGGGGACTCGGCCACCGTCGCCTGCGCGTCGAGCACCAGGTCGGCGGTCATGGGCGGGGCGCCGCGATGCTCTGATGGGCGAGGAACGGCAGCAGGCCGGGCACGCCGCCCTCGTAGCCGATGCCGCTGTCGCCGCGGCCACCGAAGGGGATCTCCGGCGTGGCGGGGGTGGCCACGTTGACGCCCGCGATGCCCACGTCGAGCCGGGCGAGCAGCTCCGCGCCCGCGGCGGCGTCGCCGGTGCAGACGTACCCGGCCAGGCCGTGCCCGGTGGCCGAGGCGTCGGCGATCGGCTCTTTCAGGTCGGTGAAGGAGCGGACCAGCGCGACAGGGCCGAAGACCTCTTCCCGCCACTCCGGCCGGTCCGCCGCCGGATCGACGACCAGCGTCGGCGCCACGTGCCAGCCGCGCGCCTCCGCTCGCCGTCCCCGGTGTACCCGCGCGCCTGCCGAGTCCAGCGCGGCGATGAGAGCTTCCAGGCGTGCGGCCATCTCGTGGGTCCGTACGGGGCCGAGGGTCGTGCGCTCGTCCAGCGGGTCCCCGGGAACCAGAGCCGAGATCCGCTCGGCGAGGCGGTCGAGGAAGTCCGCGCGTATGTCTTCGTGGACCCAGACGTTGTTGGCGGCGATGCACGAGGCCCCGTTGTTACGGAACTTCGCCACCATCAGTGTGTCCACGGCCTCGTCGAGGTCGGCGTCGGGCAGCACGATGAACGGCGCGCGCCCGCCGAGCTCCATCACCACGGGTGTGAGGGCCGCCCCGGCAGCCTGCGCGATGCTCCGTCCGACGGCGGTGGAGCCGGTGAAATGCAGCAGGCGCACGCGGCGATCGTCCAGCCAGGCGCCGGTGATCTCCGGTCCATCCCCGGCCACCGTGTTCAGCAAACCTTCGGGGAGCTCGGACTCGCAGAGTTCGGCGAAGGCGAGGCTGGACAGCAGCGACAGCTCGGACGGCTTGAAGACCACGGCGCAGCCGGCGGCCAGGGCGGGCGCGATCTTGCGGGCGGGAATGGAGATGGGGAAGTTCCACGGTGTCAGCACGGCGGCAACACCCACAGGTCCAGTGCGTACCATGTGCCGCAGGCCGGGGCGTACGGAGAGCGCCTGGTCGGTGAGGGTGTGCGCGAGTCCGGCGTACCAGTCGAAGTAGTCCGCGGCCAGGGCGAGTTCGGCGCTCGCCTCGCGGCGGCACTTGCCGGTCTCGCGGGCGACGGTCTCGGTCAGGTCGTCGGCGACGCGCAGCCGTCCGGCGATCGCGCGTAGTACGGCGCCCCGTCGTGGGGCCGGCGTTGCGCGCCATCCCTCCAGCGCGGCGGCCGCGGCGTCCACGGCGCGTGCGGCGTCGCGGCCGGTGCCTGCGGCGACGTGCCCGATCGGCCGCCCGGTCGCGGGCTCGACCACCTCGTAACGGGGCCCAGCACCGGTATAGGGGCGGCCGCTCAGCCGTATTCCGGAGATGTCGTGTTGCATGATCGGTCCCTTCTGTGTCATTCGTTCTCGCCGTGCAGCACGGCCAGGTAGCGGCGCGCGCCGTCCGCCAGCCGGTCCCAGTCCCTGTCTCTGACGGCGTCCGCGTTGATCAGCCCGGCGCCGACGCCCACCATTGCGCAGCCGGCCGCAAGGCACTGCCTGCCGAGTTCGGCGGTGACCCCGCCAGTCGCCAGCAGCGGAACGCCGGGAAGCGGCTGGCGTAGCTGCTCGACGTAGGCGGCGCCGACGGGTGCGACGGGGAAGATCTTGACGAGGTCCGCGCCGGCGGCGTGTGCCCGGACGACCTCGGTCGGCGTGAACGCTCCAGGGATCGAGACCAGCCCGGACGCCTTTGTCGCCGCGACCAGCTCCTCGTCCAGGTGAGGCGAGAGCAGGAACGACGCGCCGGCGTCCGCGGCCGCCCTGACGTGGCCGATCGTTCGTACGCTGCCCGCCCCGACCAGTGCGCCGCTGAGGCGCCGCGACAGCCCGGCGATCGAGTCGAGCGCGCCGGGGCTGTCCATGGTGGTCTCGAAGGCCGTCACCCCTGCGGCGTGGAGCGCATCGCTGGCCGCGAGGACGTCGCCGGGGGCCAGACCACGGTAAATGACTAAGAGTTCAGGAAATTCCACGCCTCTCACCAGTTCGTGAAGGAGCCGTCGCCGCGGAACAGCCGCGGAGGCTCGTTCCAGACAGACGTATGGGCGGCCGCCAGCGCCTCGAGGTTGACCTGGAGGCCGAGGCCCGGCCCCTCCAGCGGCAGCAGGCTCCCGTCACGCCACTCCGGTGCCGTGGGGAACACCTCAGCCAGCAGGTCGCCGGGAATGTAGGGCTGCTCCTGGACGCCGAACGCGGTGCACGCGAGGTTGAAGTGGAGCGCCGCGGCGGTGGCCACCGGGCCGAGGGGGTTGTGCACGGCCACGCGGATGTAGTGCGTCTCGCACCAGCCTGCGATCTTCGCGGCCTCGGTGAGCCCGCCCGCGATGCACAGGTCGATCCGGGCGTAGTCGACCAGCTCCTCCTCGATCAGCGGGCGGAACTCCCACTTCGACGCCAGCTGCTCGCCGGCCGCCAGCGGCACGGCGGTGCGTTCGCGCAGCCTGCGGTAGGCGCCGAGGTTCTCGCACCGCAGCGGGTCCTCCACGAACAGCGGGCGCAGAGGTTCCAGCTCCCGGCAGAGCAGCACCGCCTCGGGCGGATCGAGCCTGGTGTGCACGTCGAGAATCAGGTCGACGTCCTCGCCCACCGCCTCCCTGGCCGCTGTGAAACACTCGACGCCCGCGCGTACCGCCGCGCGCGGCTCGAACGCCTCCCCGGGCGCGGGCAGTGCCAGCCGCAGCGCCTGCCACCCCGCCTCGCGCAGCTCCGCGCAGGCCCGCGCGATCCCCGTGGGATCGCTTCCCTCCGACCGTACGTGCGTGTAGCACGGGACGCGGTCGCGGACCCGCCCGCCCAGCAGGACGTGCACGGGCACGCCCAGCGCCTTGCCCTTGATGTCCCACAGCGCGATGTCGACGGCGGCGATGGCCGTGCCCAGCACCCGGTCGGCGGGGAAGAATCCGCCGCGCGACATCACCTGCCACAGCTGCTCGGTGCGCAGCGGGTTCTGGCCGATCAGCAGCGGCCGAAGGTGCTCGAGTGCCCCGCACACCGCTGCCCCGCGGCCGGCGAGCCCCGACTCGCCGATGCCGAGCACGCCCTCGTCGGTGTCGACGAGCACGAACAGATAGGTACGTCGCCCACCCCGCACGGGCACCGCGCGAACGTCGGTGATCTTCATGCCGTCTCCTTGCTGAAGTGGCACGCCGACCAGCGGCCCGGTGCGACCTCGCGCGCGACCGGCCGCTCGGTGCGGCAGATCTCCCGTCCCGCCCCCAGGGCGCATCGCGTGTGGAAGGGACAGCCGGAGGGAGGCGACAGCGGGCTCGGTACCTCTCCGGACAGCGCCACGCGGCTCCGCCTGCGTTCGAGCGCGGGATCGGGTTCTGGCACCGCCGACAGCAGTGCGGCCGTGTACGGGTGCAGTGGCTTGGCACAGACCTCGTCGGCAGGGCCTTCCTCCATGATCTGCCCCAGGTACATCACGGCGATGCGGTCGCTCATGTGCCTGACCACGGCGATGTCGTGGGCGACCAGCAGGTATGCGATGCCGAGCCGGTCCTTCAGGTCGAGCAGCAGGTTGACGATCTGTGCCTGGAGCGAGACGTCCAGCGCGGAGACGGGCTCGTCCAGCACCAGCACCGACGGGTCCACGGCCAGAGCCCTGGCCAGGGCGATGCGCTGGCGTTGGCCGCCGGAGAAGTCGCGCGGCAGCCGGGCCGTCATGGCCGGGTCGAGCCCGACCAGCTCCAGCAGTTCGGCCACCTCGCGCTCGATCTGGCCCGGCTCCGCCAACCCATGGATGCGCAGTGGCTCGGCCACCAGGCGGCCGACGGTGTGCCGTGGGTTGAGCGAGGCGTACGGGTCCTGCAGGACGAGCTGTACCTGCCGACGCAGCTCCGTCAGCCCACGGCCGTCGGTCGCCGTCAGGTCGTGGTCCCGCACGAGCACGGACCCCGAATCGGCTTTTTCCAGGCCCAGGAGGATGCGGGTGAGCGTGGACTTGCCGCAGCCCGACTCGCCGACCAGCCCGAGCGTCTCGCCGGCGGCCAGCCGCAGGCTCACGCCGCGTACGGCCCTGACCTCGCCCATGGTGCGCCGGCCGAGCCCGCGCCCCCGCACCGGGTAGCTCTTGTAGACGTCGCGCAGCACGAGAACATCGGCGACGGGCTCGCGCGTGCCGTGCTCGGGACCGGGACCGCCGTGCTGGGGCCGGAGCGTGGGGGACGGCTCAACACACGCATAGGAGCGGCTGGCAGCGGTGAGGCGCAGCCCGTCGTCGGTGACCCAGCAGGCGGCCCGGTGGCCGGGGTCCCGTTCCGTCAGCGGTGGCGCCGCCGCGTGGCAGCGATCCTCGGCGAACGCGCAGCGCGGCGCGAACGCGCAGCCATCGGGCGGGCGGCGCAGGTCCGGTGGTCGGCCCGGGATTGCTTCCAGCCGGTTCGCGCCGCCGGTGAGCCGGGGCACCGACTTGAGCAGGCTCCACGCGTACGGATGCCGCGGTGCGTCGTGCAGCGCGGCCACGGGGGCCTCCTCGACGATCTGGCCCGCGTACATGACCAGGGCCCGGTCACACAACCGGGCCACCAGGCCGAGATTGTGGGTGATGACGGCGACCGTGGTGCCCAGCTCCTTGTTCAGCCGCGCGAACACCTCCAGGATCTGCGCTTGCACCGTGACGTCCAGAGCGGTGGTGGGTTCATCGGCGATGATGAGCGACGGGTCGCCCGCCAGCGCGATGGCGATCACGACGCGCTGGCGCATGCCTCCGGAGAACTGGTGCGGATAGTCGGCCAGCCGCCGCGCGGGGTCGGGCACGCCCACGAGCTCCAGCAGCTCCGCAGCCCTGGCCCGGGCGCGGCGGCGGTCGTGGCCGTGTGCCCGTACGGCCTCGGCGACCTGCTCGCCGATGGTCATGACCGGGTTCAGCGAGGACAGGGGGTCCTGGAAGACCATACCGATCTCGCCTCCGCGCAGCCGGGCGAGCTCGGCCCTGGACATGCCGAGGACCTCGCGTCCCCCGTAACGGATGGAGCCGGAGGTGATCCGGCCCGGGTCGCGTACGAGTCGCAGCACGCTGCGGGCCGTCACGGACTTGCCGGATCCCGACTCACCGACGATGGCGAGCGACTCGCCAGGGTAGACGTCGAATCCCACCCCGCGCACGGCCTGCACGCGGCCCTGCCGACCTCGGAAGTCGACCCGTAGGTCGCGCACCTGGAGCAGGGGGACTTGGCTGTCGTTCACGGATTCTCCAAGGGGGGTCATCCGCGGCGCAAGGCCGCGTTGAGTGCGTCGCCGAGCAGGTTGAGTCCGATGACCAGACCGGTGAGCACGGCGACAGGCGCCAGAACGCCCCATTGCTGCTCCGCCAGGTAGGGAAGCCCTTTCTCGATCATTCCGCCGAGCGACGGGGCCGGCGGCTGGATGCCGAAGCCCAGCAGGCTGAGCGCTCCCTCCAGGAACACGGCGCCGGCCGCGGACATCACGAAGTTCACCACGAGCGCGTCGACCGCGTTCGGCAGGATGTGCCTCACCAGGATCGCGGTGCGTGAGGCGCCCACGACGCGGGCTCCGGTGACGTACTCCCGCTCGCGCTCGGTGAGCACCGCCGTCCTGGTGAGCCGGGCGGTGACGGGGATGCCGCTGATCACGATGACGATCAGCACCGTGGAGAACCCCGGGCCGAGGAACGCCGCCAGCGCCGCCCCCATGATCACCGTCGGAAAGGCCAGTTTGACGTCCAGCAGCCGCTGGACGAGGACATCGGCGGCGCGATGTGTGGTCGCCAGTAGCCCGACGACGATGCCGATGGCCTTGCTGAGCGGCACGGCCAGGACGATGATGACCATGTCCTGCCTGATGCCGTACAACAGCCGGGACAGCACGTCCCTGCCTAGGTCGTCGGTGCCGAACCAATGGCCCGCCGACGGCCCCTCGAGCACCGCGCCCGCCTGCTGGAAGTCCGGCGCGTACGGGCTGAGCCACGGCGCGAGCAGGCCTGCCGCGGCCAAGACCAGGACGATCGCCGCGCCCGCCGAGCCTCCTGGCGCGCGCAGCACCCGGGGCGTTCTCATGACGCCTCACCCTCCAGCCTGACGCGCGGGTCGAGAGTCGCGTGGATGAGGTCGCCCGCCACCTGCACGGCGATGAAGACGACGACGAAGTAGACCACCAGATCCTGGATGATCAGATAGTCATGGTTGACGACCGCGTTCGCCAGCACCTGGCCGAGCCCGGGCCAGGCGAACACCGCCTCGATGACCACGGCGCCGCCGAGCAGATGGCCGACGCGCATACCCAGCACCGTGACGACCGGCGGCAGGGCGTTGGGTAAGGCGTGCCGCCAAAGCACCCGCCGGGCAGAGACGCCCTTGGCGTGCGCGGTGTCGAGGTACTCCTCCTCCAACTGCCTGCGTAACTCGGTTTCCAGGAACCTGCCCACGACCACCCCGGAGTGCAGCCCCAGCGCGAGGGCGGGCATGGCCAGGTACTGGATGCCGATCTCCGGGTCGGCCAGCAGCGGCTCTCGGCCGCCGGCGGGCAGCAGACGCACGCTGATCGCGAAGAGCAGGATCAGCAGGATGCCCAGCACATACTCCGGCACGCCGAAGATCAGGGCACCGACACCGCGGATGATCGTCTGGGGCACCCGCCGCCGAGCCGTGGCCCCTGCGATGCCGAAGCCCGCGCCGGTGAGGACGGTGACGACCAGGCTGGCCAGAGCCAGCTCCACGGTCGCGCCTGCCGCCGCGCCGAGCGTGTCGGCGATCGGCGCGCCAGAGATGTAGGAGGTGCCGAGGTCGCCGATGATCAGGCCACGGGCCCAGTCCGCGTACTGCTGCAGCATCGGCCTGTCCAGGCCCATGCGCTCCTCCAGGGCGGCCACGGCGGCCGGGTCGGCCTGGTCGCCCAGGATGACCGAGGCGGGGCTGCCGGGCAGCAGGCCGATCAGCAGGAAGACCACGACTGAGGTCAGGAGGACAGTGAGCGCCGCGGTCGGGACGCGGCGGGCGAAGTAGGACAGCACGCGTCAGACCACCGTGGAGTTCCCCAACAGGACGTCGTCCCAGACGGTGTAGTCCCAGCCGGAGACGCCGCTGGTGACGGCGGTGCTGGTGGCGTGGACGAGGTCACAGCAGAACGCCTCATCCAGGATGAACTCGGTTACGGCGTCGTAGGCCGCGCGCCGCTCCGTCTCACCAGGGGCGCGCAGGGCGGTCTGGGCGAGCTTCTCGTACTGTTCGGAGTCGAAGTTGAACAGGTTCTGCGTGGTCCGGTAGGGCATGGCGCTGTAGAGGAGGTTGGTGGGGGAGAGGTTGTTGTATCCGTGCTGGCCCATCCACATGCCCTCGAAGGTGCGGCTCTCGATGCGCTCCTGCTGCTGGGTGGCGTTGAGCACGCGCAGCCGCGGTTGGAGCCCGGCCTCACGCAGGTTGAACTCGGCGATCTCCGCGGACTTGCTCACCGGCTGCGCCGATTCCAGGATCAGCTCTGCGCCGTCGGCTCCGGCCTCTTTCAGCATGCTCACTGCCCTGGGCAGGTCGCGGGCGTAGTGGTCGGCGAGCGTCTGGTTATGAGCCGGGCTGGTGGCCGACCATGGGGTGGCGTTCGGCTGGGCCTTGCCGCGGTAGATTTCCGCGGCGATCCGGCGCCGGTCCAGCGCGTAGTGGATGGCCTGGCGCACCCGCTTGTCCTTCAGCGGGCCCGCGTTGACGTTGCAGCCGAGGTAGACGCCGGAGCTGTAGGTGTCGTACGGGGTGACGGTGAATTTCTGGTCGGACTCGACCTGCTTGAGCTCCATGGGGCCGACCCCGGTGGCCAGGTGCACCTGGCCCGAGCGCAGCGCGGACATGCGGGCCTCCGGCTTGGTGATCATCCTGACCAGGACGCTGTCGAGGGCGGGCCTGCCGGACTCCCAGTACTTGGCGTAGCGGTCGAGCCGCAGGCTGGTGCCCTGCCGGTATTCGGCGAAGATGAACGGCCCGGTGCCGATCACCTTGGCGCCGGTGACGAGTTCCCGGGCCGACTCCCAGTCCAGCATGATCATGAGGGAGAGCGCGTCGAAGAGGTTGTTGACCGGCTCGTCGAAGGCCAGCCGCACGGTCCCGGAGTTCACCGCCGTGACTTCGGAGAGCTGCTTGAGCAGCCAGGCGAAGGCGAACGGCGGCTGCATGTCGCGCTGGAACTCCACGGAGAACCGCACGTCGTCGGCGGTGAACGGCCGGCCGGAGTGCCAGGTGACCCCCTCGCGCAGGGTCAGGGTGGTGACGCGGCCGCCTTCGCTCGTCTCCCAGG
Organism: Nonomuraea sp. CA-141351; assembly: GCF_050944675.1. NCBI lineage: Bacteria > Bacillati > Actinomycetota > Actinomycetes > Streptosporangiales > Streptosporangiaceae > Nonomuraea > Nonomuraea sp. CA-141351. The sequence continues at coordinate 10,235,795 of NZ_CP191982.1, read as the reverse complement.
CGGTCGCCAGCTCGGGGAGCGCCTCGTGCGTCTGCCTGTCGAGGCGGACCAGGCTGTTGAAAACCTGTCTGCGCCAGGTGGCGTTCTGCGCGGACTGGTTGACCACGGTCTTGGGGACGATGTCGGTGCCCTGTGCGATGACGAGCCGGCCGCCGCGCGTCCCCGCGGCACTCTTGTTCCTGACCTCCCGTTCGACGGCGGAGGCGCAGCCGGCGACGCCCGCGCCCAGCAGGGCCAGGCTCGTGGCTCCCCAGCGCAGGATGTCTCTTCGAGCGGGCGGTTTGCTCATGGTGGAATACCTCCGTCGGCCCGCAAGATTAATTCCTGACTGAAGTTAATGTCGCGGTACCGGCGTCGTCAAGACGTTCCGCACCAGGTGTCGAGGCTTGAGTGACACATTGACGCGCAGGGGTTCTCCTATTATCTTCCGATGACAACTTATGGAAGGGGTCCGTATGAGCATGCGCATCACCGACCTCCGCCTGCGGCGTTTCCGTGCCACTCAGAGATCGACGTGGATGTTCCTCGAGGTTGAGACCGAGGAAGGCATGGTGGGGACCGGCGAGTGCTCCGACAGCGGGTGGCCTGAGCGGGTCCCGGAGACGGTCGCGGAGCTGGTGCCCCGCGTCCGCGGGACCGACGCGCAGGCAGGCGGGCAGGACCTCTGCGAGCTGCTGCGCCGCGAGTGCGGGGCACACGGCGATCCGCGTACGCGCTTCCTGCGGCGTACCGTCATCGGCGGCCTCGACATGGCCCTGGCCGACCTCGCCGCGCAGGCGGAGGGCGTGCCGCTGTGGCAGTGGATGGGAGGCGAGCGGCGGGAGAGCGTCCCGGTCTACGCCAACATCAACCGCAGCGGCGGCAGACGCCGGCCGCAGGACTTCGCCGCAAAGGCCGCCGCCGCGGTCGCCGACGGCCACGGCAAGATCAAGGTCGCGCCGTTCGACGGGCCGCCGCTGCCAGGCATGTCCAACCTCGACACCGGGCTCGCGATCGCCCGGGCCGTACGCGAGGCTATCGGCCAGGGCGCCGAACTGATGATCGACGTGCATCACAAGCTCTCCAGGGACGAGCTCGCCGTGGCCGTGCCGCGCCTGGACGAGCTCGGTGTCGCGTGGCTGGAGGACGCCGTGGACGTCACCGATCCCGAGGCGGTCCGCTGGCTGGCGGCCCGTGCCAAGGCGCCTATCGCCGGCGGCGAGACGCTTCACACGGCGGAGCAGCTGGCCGCCGCCCTGTCCACGGGCTACCTGAGGGTGCTGCTGCTCGACCCCAAGTACACCGCCGGCCTCACTCCGCTGCTGCGTCTTGCCGAGAAGGTCACGGGGGTCGACGTGACGTACCACAACCCCTGTGGCCCGATCAGCACCGCCGTGTGCGCGCATCTGTCGACCGTCCATCCCGACGTCACGCTGGTGGAGTTCATGTACGGCGAGGATGTGGACCGCGCCGCCGTGGTCACCCCGCAGGAGATCGTGACGGGGGAGGGCCTGCCCCTTTCCGCGGCCCCGGGACTCGGGGTCGCCCTCACCCCCGGCCTCGCGTTTCTCCCGGAAACGGCGTGAGCGCGGTCCGTTCGGTGATCCAGGGCGCTCGATGAGGTGAGTCTTCAATCCGACAGGCGCGACGATGCTCTGGAACTGGCCCTGGTGGCCATCCCGAAGCCAGTGCGGCGAACGCCATCGCGGTGACCGCCATAGAACCGGTCCGATCGAACACCAAAATAGCCATGGCGATGGACGAGAGTTGGCCGCCCATGTAGGAAAGCGCATAGGCCGCCTCTGGCAGACCATCGCCGCTGGCAATGGCGACACCCCATCCCTTCAGCAGCGCAACGCGTCCGCCGGCTCAGCGGTCACCGAAGGACGCATAGTCGGTGCATCGCGTAGCAGTACACCCAGAGACCGATGGTCAGCACCCACACGCCGATGTCGACGAGTGAGAACCTGGGGCCGAGGATGGCCCATCGGTCCATGAACCCGAACGTGATGACGAGCAGGCACAGCTGGGACGTCGCGGCGATCAACGCTGTCAGGGTCGCCCGGCGGGAGCGGAACAGCAGCAGCAGGGCCGCCGCCAGGCCGGCGGCGATGTTGATGGTCCAGAAGACAGCCGGAATCGCCGGATAGTCGGTGAAGTACGCGATCTGGGCAGGGCCGTAGCCTTGTTCGTCGAAGTACCCCTGGTTCAGCGTCCTGGTCAAGACGTAGTCACGCGCGCCGACGAGGTACAGGGCCAGTAAGACGAGCCCCACGACCCACAGATGCCACGGCCTTGCCGCACGACGTTGCTTGGTCTGCTCAGCTCGATCCATCGGCTCTCCTTGGTGGTTGAACATTGCGGTGAGCCCGAGGACGGCATGCTTCCCTTCATCGACTCGCTCACCAGACTCGGCCAAGCCCGAATCGCAGGCCATCCCCGAGCGGGCACCGGACGCGCCCTGACATGTCGCCTCATAACGCCGTGGCGACTCCTAACGCGAGCAGGAGAGCAGCCGGCAAGGCGAGGTGTATCCAGCTCCAACGGGACGCCGTCCTGCGTGTGAGCGGCAGGTCCGGCCAGCGGAAGACGGCCAAGCCTGCGGCCACGGCCAGCACGCCGGCTCCGCAAATCCACACGATGGGCGTTACGGCATCCCAAGGGCCGGCGTTGCGCGCCACGAACAGCAGCAACAGTGCCCATAGTCCTCGACCGACGACTGACAGTCGGTCGGGCACGCGGTTGCGAGCGGCTGACACCACGAGCCAGAGGCCGCTGAAGGAGAAGAGGATCATCACGATCGCCGTCATGGGAGAGCGGCTCTCGTCATCAGATTTCTCTATGCCGAGCAGGCGCAGCCCCACGGCGTCCACCGGTTTGTTGGTGTTGCTCAGGACGACTACGCCGCGTCCGGTTGCGCGGTCGAAGCCTACGTACGAGGTGAACCCGCCGGTGGCGCCGTTGTGCCAGGTGATGCTCTTGGCGCCGTAGCGGGTGGTGAACCAGCCGTAGCCGATGCGCTGGCGTTCGTTCTGGCTCCAGCGCGGGGTGGCGGCGTCGGCACCCGGGGCGGTGCCGTTCATGGCAGCGCCGACCAGCTTGGCCATGTCCTCCGCGGTGGACCAGACACCGCCGCCCGCCGCTGCGTGACCGTGGCTGCGCCAAGGATCCATGGCCAGGCCGTTCTCGGCTCGGCCCGTGGCACGGTCGGGTGGGAGGTCGTCCTGAGGGCCGAGTGCCACGGTGGAGGTCATGCCCAGCGGGGCCAGGACACGCTTGCGCAGGAGGTCGGCATAGGTAGTGTCCGAGCGCTTGGCCAGGGCCAGGCCGAGCAGGGCCATGCCCAGATTGGAGTAGGCGACCTTGCCTCGCTCACCGGCCCTGACAGCCGCCGCGTCGGCCAGCACTGTGTCGGGACCCGCGCTTCCGTACGGGTCGGCGCCGGTGTACGGGCTCAGCAAGGCACCTGCGATGATCTGCGGCGTCATGCGGAGCCGGGGTATGCCGGAGCGGTGCGAGGCCAGCTCTGCCAGGGTCGCCGGAGTGGACAGGCCCGCGTCGGGCAGCAGGTCACGGACCGGCGTGTCAGGGGACAGGCCGTCCTCGGCCAGATCCGCCAGGATCATGCCGGTCATGGGCTTGGCGATCGAGCCCACCTCGAACGGTGTGTGCTCCTCGACAGGACGAATGCCGTCCGCGGTGCCTATGCCTGCGAACCGAGATCGGCCTTGCTCCAGTAGCGCCACCGACAGGCCTTGGTAGCCGTCCGCGCCGGCGAGGTCCCGCACCTGGCGAGCGAGAGCGGCGTCGCCGGACGTCTGCGGGCCGATGGCCGGTGGCCGTGGAGCCACGAACAGGGCGAGGGCGAACACCGCCAAGGCCGATAGGGCCACGCCCAGCTTCAGGACCACGTCAGTCACTCCTGGTCGAGGTCATGCGTTCTCCTTCGCCACCCGGGTGATTCACCCTTTCGCCGAGCACACGCAGACCTCCTCAACCTCGCGGCGACCTTTACAGACGGCGTTCGACGCGGTTTTCCAACGGGCGCTGCGCTCTGTCCTCGCTGCGGCTCGAGCGGCGCCGGCTGGCGGCTGCAGGCGCTGCATGGGTCGTCGCCTCGAACAGATGCCAGGCGTCCAGATCATTGCATGGCAGGGACTCGCATGTTCCTCACGTAGTGGTGCTGTACACGCTGTGCGAACAATTAGAAGACGGGATGCTGGGTTGGGTGGTCATATCCGGACGGCGGTCGGTCCGCAGCCAGCGCCCTAAGAAGATCGACCTTTAGATGCGGCCGACCTCCACCACCGCGGGGCCTGACCGCGGTCACACCGGTGCGCGTTCCGCCTCCCGCCAGGTGAACTGCGGCTGCCAGCCGAGCACCCGGGCCGCCTTGCCGACGTCCCACACGGACGCGTGCCCAGGCAGCGGCCGGCGGATGACGGTGTCCGGGTGGTGGCGGCGCATGAGCTCCGCGGTGGGCACCTCGCTCAGGGTGTCGGCCGCGGCCACCGCGAACACCTCCCAGCCGATACCCTCGGCGGCCACTGCGGCGGCAAAGGCTCGGGCCAGGTCGCGCACCTCGACGTACGCCCACAGACCCCGGCGCAGGAAGCCTGGCTCGGCTCGCTCCCGGCGGACCCGCTCCCGCAGCAGCTCGGGGGTGCCGATGGCGGGGAAGCGCAGCGCCGCCACCGACAGCCCGGTTGCCCGGTGGAACATCGCGCAGGCGGCCTCGTCGGCTTGCTTGGACAGGGCGTAGCCGTCTTGTGGACGTACGGGGTGTGCCTCGTCGAGTGGCGCGTACAGCGGGGACAGCTCGTGCGGCCCGCCGGAGATGCCCAGCACCGACCCGCTCGACGCCGTCACCACGCGCGGCACGCCCTCGGCGGTGGCGGCGTCGAGCACGGCGTACGTGGCCGCGGTATTGGTGGTGTAGATCGTGTGCCCGGGGCCGATACGCGGGTTGGGCATGGCGGCGAGGTGGATGACCGCCCGGGCACCCCGGAAGACGGGCCGCAGCGCGCTGGGGTGCCCGATGGGCATGGTGTACACGCGCATGCCCGGGGGCGTCGGCGCGGCCACGCGGTCCACGCCGACCACCTTCACGCCGGCCGCCACCAGGTGCTCGACGACCGCCCTGCCGAGCCGTCCCGCTGAGCCGGTGACGACGACGGCGTCCTGTGGCTGGATCATGGCCGGTCCTCACACCATGTGAACGGATTCGGGGCGGTGGATGAGCTTCTTGAAGGTGTCGAGCCGCTCGCCGTCGAGCACCCAGGTGCCGTTCGGGGACTCCACGCCCGAGTTGAAGTACGACAGGGCCACCACCCCATGATCCAGCGCGTACTGGTACGCGTCGACCAGCCAGGCGGCGGACTTGCCCGGCTCCCGGGAGGCGTGGCGGACGCCGTACTCGGCCACGAACAGCGGCTTGCCCCACTGGCGGCAGGTGGCGACGGGCCCGCCCCAGATCTTCTCCGGGGTCTTCCACGGGCGGTAGTTGGGCTCCGAGGTGTCGTAGGTCCACCAGGGGTTGTAGTCGTCGACACCGATGAGGTCGGCCTCGGGGATGTGCCAGGCCTCGACGTCGTCGCCGCCCTGCCAGATCCAGCCGTTGAGTATCGGGGTCACGGCGATGTTCGGGAACCGGTGCAGGATCGGGGCGGCGTGCTTGTACATCGCGCGGTAGGCCGCGGGCGTCTGCTCGCCGCGCGGCTCGTGGTGCAGGCAGAACCAGACCGGGCCCGGCACGCTGCCGAGCGCCGAGGCCACCTTGCGCAGCCAGGCGTCGTGTTCGCCGTCGGCGACCTCCTGCCAGGGGCCAGGCAGCTTGGTCGAGATGACGGGGATGCGATGGTGCTTGATGTCGTCCAGCGCGACCCGCCGCATGTCACGCCACTGCTCGTCATTGACGTACTTGAAGTAGCTGCGGTGGCAGCCGAGCGTCGTGCCGATGCCGGCCTCGAAGACCGGCACGGTCTGCTGCGGGCCCATCGAGGACCCATACACGATCTTGCCCTTGCCCGGGTCGCCGGGGAAGCGCCCCCTCCGCCACCGGGGCGTGGCCGCCGCAGCCGGGGCGGTGGGCAGCATACCGAGACCCGCGGCGCTTAGCGCGGCCGCGCCGCCGAGCAAGATCGAACGCCGCGATGGCGTGCTGTCGCCTGTCATCTCCTTCTCCTTTGATCAAAGTCGAGGTATTAACTTCTAGCAGAAGTTAATTGTCAAGGCCACCCCTTGGTACGATCTGGGCAGGGATGGCTCACCCATTGACTGCCTGGTCATCGGACGTTTAACTTCATTTCGAAGAAAATATGCCCCGATGGTGCTAAAGGGGAGTGATGCCATGCGGAGCCCCAGTGCGGCCTCTCGCGCCGCGGCGACGTTCGACGTGCGCAGGCACAACGTGGCCGCGCTGCTGCGGGCCCTGCTCAGGGAAGGGCCCGCTCCGCGCATCGATCTCGCCGAACGCCTCCGCCTGAGCTCGGGGGCCACCACCCGCATCACGGCCGAACTGACCCGGGCGGGGCTGTTGGAGGAGTTGCCTGCACTCGTGTCCGGTGACGCCGGTCGCCCGCGCGTGCCGCTCGACCTCGCCTCTACCCGCTTCCACGCCGTGGGCATCCACGTCGGCCTGCGCCGCACCACCATCGGCCTGGTGGACCTGCGCGGCCGGCTCGTCGGCAGCGCCGTGCGGATCACGCACGACGGCGAGCTCGACCCTGCGGTCGTGGTCGCCGAGGCCGCCGAGCGCGTGGCTGAGCTCGCCAGGGAGACCACCGCGCAGATCATCGGCACCGGCTTCACCACCGTCGGCCGGGTCGACGGGGCCTCGGGCCGCATAAGAGACCAGGACGTGCTCGGCTGGACCGACGTCGACATCCCAGCGCTGGCGGCCGGCCGCTTCCCCGGCCTCCTCGTCGTCGAGTCGACCCAGCGCGCCCTGTGCCGGGCGGAGATGTGGTTCGGAGCCGATCGGGCCGTACAGGACTTCGTGCACCTGTTCATCGGCAACGTGATCGGCGCCGGCATCGTCATCGGCCGCGAGCTGCACCACGGTCAGGGCGACGGTGCCGGGCAGATCGCCCATCTCCCGCTGTCCCGGCCCGCTCAGATGCCGTGCGAGTGCGGCCGTGGCAGCTGTCTCATGTCAGTCGCCGGCGATCGCGCCGTCGTCGGCCGTGCCATGCGCGAAGGGCTGCTCGGCGACGGGCAGACGATCTACGACCTGGCCGAGCTCGCCCGCGGCGGTGGCGCCCTGGCTGATTACCTGCTGCGCGAGCGCGCCCGCGCGATCGGGGAGGCCGTCGTGATCGTGATGGACCTGCTGGCGCCTGACCAGGTCATCGTTTTCGGCACGCCGTTGCTGGTGCCCGACCACATCAACGAGATCCGCGGAGAAGCGCGGCGGTGGATGCGGCGGGAGTTCGACGCGGAAAGCTTGATCAAAGCGAGCGCCCTCGACGACAACGCGCCGGTGATTTCTGCCGCCACCTGCGTGCTCGAGCGCTTCTATGCCGACCCTTTCGCGCTCATTGGCTGAGCTTTTTCTGACCCCTGAAGTCAGTTGGCTCTATTAGCTTATGTCAGAAGTTAATATTGGCCCCTGCCGCCGTGGGGCAGGGGCCACCGGTCCGCTACCGCGTCAAGTCTTGACGAAGACGGCCGCGTAACGACCGCTCTCGCTGTTCACCTGCACCGGATAGAGACCTCGAGCGCGCTGCTGGTCGAATCGCCACTGGTAGCCTGAGCCAGACATCTCGATGAAGTGCGACCAGGAACGCAGGCCATCCTTGCGCCAGACGGCCGTGTACGTGCCGTCTGGGCCTACGGCCACCTGCGTCGGCCGGAAGCCCTGCTTGGTGCGCTTGGCGTACTCGGCCTGGTGCTGCGCGGCCGTCTTTCCAACGGTGTAGAACCAGCTTCCGCCCGGGTTGGCCGTCCAGACGCCCACGTAACGCGGATTGGCGGCGCCGCCGTACACGTCGACGGACGTGAGCACGTAGCCGGCCGATGACAGCTTCTGGTTGATCGACGCGAACTGGTTGGCACTGATGTTGTACCGCGTCTGGAACTTGCCGCTCTTCTTCTCGAAGATGGCGGCGAACTTCACGCTGCTGCCCGAGCCGGTCGCGGATACCGAGTACGGCTGGTACCCCTTCTTGATGAAGTTGGCGTACCGCCTCAGGTAGGCGGGGTAGGACATCTCATGAGAAATCCCCCAAGCCGGGCCGCTGCGTCTGATCCACACCGCAGCGTACTTGCCGCCGTCCGAGATGTTGACGGTGATAGGGCGGTAGCCCTGCTTTGTGAGCGTCTTGGCGTATGCGGCGTGCCGCCCGGCGCTCGTCGCGTGGTAGGCGATGTAGGCGGGATTTGCCGCCTCCGCCCCTGCAGGTGAGACGACCGCCGCGGGCGCCAAGACACCGGCCGCCACCGCCATGGCGGTGGCGATTTTCCTGATCACAGGCACTTCCCCTTCCGAGGGCTAATTTCTGTGGACGGAAGTTAAACCGAGCCTGACTGGGGCTGTCAACCAGAGTTAGCTGTCCTCGAGAGAAAACCACCGCCCTCGGCCCGGTCAGGGACGCCACGGGCGTGCTCCGCAGCGCCCGGCCCACCCGTCGTCATCCAGCCATACGCGTCACCTGTGGCCTGTGCACGCCAGCGAGGTCGTAAATCTCAGCGCTCGGCCATGTCGCAATGCGCCCAGTCGCTCCCAAAAGGCGTTGACCAGCTTCCACCGGCCTAGCCGCAGAGCGCGATTGTAAGAACAGTGGCCCCCGGTTGCGACCACTGCTTGCCGTTCATGGCCGGCAGGAAGCCCGCCGAACTCACTGGGAGTCCGCTCCCGCGGCATCCAGGCAGGTGCCGCTGTCGATCACAAGGTGCGGATAAAGATTCCGCCGTAAGCAAGCGGAAGCCATACCCGAGCGACATATCCGGGCTCGCTGGGGGTTAGTTAATCCGGCCGCATGAAAAGCACTCATGTGCCAGCTGACAAGGATGCTCCAAGGACGTGCGCACGTCCTTTCGCCACCAGTGCACAGTTTCTTGTCGATCGCTGCACGGCATGGGTTGTCGGCGAGGCGGTCACGCTGTCCTGCCGCATGATGAGGGAGTGACCCTATTGCCTCCTTCGCGTTCTCGCCGTCCGTCTTACCGAGGGGTCTTCTGGAAGTCGTATGCGGCTGCGGCCGCTTACTTCTTCGTGTTGGGAGTCATTGCCGCAGCCGGTGATCTCGGCGCCGTGGCGGCGATCTGCCTATCCGTATCCGCCGCATGCGCGGGGGCTTTCGGCCATTTCTACGCCCGCCGCCGCAGGTAGACCGGCCGGCGGTTCGCATGTGGTGCAGCCCGAAAGGCATGCCGCGGATCGATCCTGTGGCTCAAGCCGGGCCGTGACCGCAGGAACACATGGCCGAGGAACGGCCACCGGAGCGCACGGGCTCCGGACGATGTGTGACCGCGGCAGACATGCGTCTCTCAAGGATCTTCTTCGTTTCGTGGCCAGAGCATGCCGCTCGGGAGCGGCTCGGGGAGCCCGCATCGGGACGACAGGTCCACTTGACACCTTATCGATCAACGATGTGGAGCCGTGCTGTGCCCCTCGACAGATCCACCCGCCTGAAGCGGACGGCGATCGTCGTCCGCCTTCTTCTGGTGCTGTTCGCCGCCATGATGGTCTATGAGGTCGGGCGTGCGGCCTTGACCGGTGGAGAGAACGCCTTCAGTTCCAGCGGGACCCGAACCCTGGTGTGTGTCGCATCACCGAGCATCCTTGATGTGAAGGGAAATTTCGCTGAGGACCCCCGACGGGACCCCCAACGCCGGAGGGTCATGGACACGAGCAGTGGCGTCTACGACGACCCCTACCCCGTGGAGAAGGGAGTCGAGTTCAGCTACCCGCTGCCTCAGATCTGCAAGGACGACTCCAGCCTCGGCACGCAGTTGCTCTATCAGACGTCACGGTTCGCCACCCCGCTCGTGTTGCTCATCGCGCTCTTCCTCCTCGACCGGCTGATCATCGGCGCACGACGAGAGAGTGGTTTCGATGCGGTGGTCGTCCGCCGGCTGCGGTTCCTCGGCGCATTCCTCATCGTCAGCACAGTCGCGGCGTCGCTCTACACGACCATCGTCGAGACCGGGCTGGCCGTATCGATGGTGGCCAGTTCCGTTAGGGACGTATGGGAGATGGCCCTGTTCGGCTGGGCCTTCCCGTGGGCGTTCCTGATTGCCGGGCTAGGGCTCGTGGTGATGTCGAAGGTCGTCCGCGTCGGCGCCCACATGCGCGAGGAACTCGAAGGAACTGTCTGATGCCGCCCGCTGAAAACCCCGAGCACTCCATCGAGGTACATCTGGATGGGTTGCTCGAAGAGCGCGGCATGACCGTGGTCGAGCTGGCTGACAAGGTGGGGATCACCAATGTGAACCTGTCGATCCTCAAAAACAACCGAGCCAAGGCGATCCGGTTCTCGACACTGAGCAAGATCTGTGAGGTCCTCGGCTGCCAGCCCGGCGATCTCCTGTCCTTCGCACCCCGCTCTTCCACCGATTGATTGCGTAACCTTTCCAGGCCGTGACGAATAGCGCTCGGTGTGGTGGCAGGTATCCGGGGCCGCCCCCCGCCACCTGCGCACCGGATATCTGGCGCAGATCGGGTTCAATCTTGACATCCCGGCGAACCCACGACTGGCTCTATGCGTTCAGCCTGTTGTAGCGTTCCGAGCCTTTCGGGAGGAGTTGCCGAAGGTCGGAAACAGACGTGGAGCCCCCGGTAGAAGAGTTCTCACCACATGTAATCCCAGCTCCGGAAGGCTCCACGTGATTGCTCATCGTGCCACGCTGGACGTCTCCCGCGCACTCCTTCAGCACGTCGCCCGCCTCCTGCATAAAGAAGGCCCACCAGCATGCCGGCAACCTCCAACCCCTCTCGGCGCCAACGGCCTGCCGTGTGGATCGGCGAGGTCGAGCCCGGCTCCGTCCATGACCTGTCCGCCGCCCGCGCGCACGTGCTGGGCGCGCTGTACGCCGCAGCACGTGGCCTGCCCACCCTCGCCGACAGCGGCGACAACGGCGCCGGAATCGGCATCCACACGCCGATCAGGAAGCCCGAAGGCAACCAAATCCTCAGCCCAGACAACCGCACCTACAACCGGCTCCTACGAGCCCTGCGCTGCCTTATAGGTCAGGGTTGTTCGCGAACGCGGTGCAGTGCGGTAGTGGCGGCGGCGAATTGGGAGTCGTCCAGGAGCGTGCGGCCCCAGTCCAGCAGGGGTCGGCGCGCTTGCTGGATGCGGGTGGCCATCTCGCGGCCGTGGGCGGTCAGGGTGAGTTCGACGTGGCGGCGGTCGTGTGGAGACGGATGGCGCTGGATGAGGTCGGCGGCTTGGAGGCGGTCGGCGAGCCGGCTGGGATTGCCGGTCTCTGCGATGAGGCGCGTGCCTAGTTCGCCCAGGGTGAGGGGTTGGTCGTCGGCGAGGATGAGGATCGCTTCGGCCTGGACCACCGTGATGCCCAGCGGCTTCAGGGCTTCGCTGAAGCGCCGGTTGATCTCCCGATGTGCGGCCTTGACGGCGAGTACGAATTCCAGCACCTGGTCCACGGGCGGCAGTCTACTTGAATCGATGACATGACATAGATATTGTGTGTCATATCATTAGATGTCATGACGTATTTCTGGAGCGTGGTATGCGCGGCCCCGTCCTGTCACGAACATCAACGTTTCACTTCGAAGCGGTCCGGGCACTGTGGTCCAGCCCGTTCAACGGAGCCGACTACGGCGAGGTCGTCTCCGCGGTCTCGCGGGTACGCCCAGGTGACTTCGAATCCTGGCATCGGCAATGGACCCGCCTGGCCATGACCGCGTACGCCCGCGGCGAACAGCTGAGCGACCGCGTCTCAAGAGGTAAGGCGCTGCTGCGGGCGAGCAACTACATGCGCACCGCCGAGTTCTACCTCGAACCCGGCGACCCTCGTCGCATGAACTGCGCGAGCCGTTCCCGGACCTGGTTCGATGCCGGACTGGCAGCCCTCGGCGTGGACGCCACTCGCTCGCGCACTCCGTACGAGGGCGCCGAGATGGAGACGATCTTCCTGCGGTCACCGCACCCCGGCGCCCGGGACGTGTTAGTGGTGCATGGGGGCTTCGACTCGACGCCGGAGGAGTTGTACTTCGTCATCGGCGCCGGCGCGCTGGAGCGGGGCTTCCACGTGCTGCTGTACGAGGGGCCGGGGCAGGGCAACCTGCTGCGGGAGTTCGGGATGCCGTTCACGCCACAGTGGGAACGGCCGGCCGCCACGGCGATCGACTCGCTGGGACGGCACTGCGGTCCCGGCGCGATCATCGGGGTGGGGGTGAGCTTCGGTGGCCACCTGCTGGCCCGGGCGGCCGCGATGGAGAAGCGCTACGACGCGATCGTGCTGCTCGACTACTTCCCCGGCATGTTACGAGCCTTCGCCCACAAGATGCCCCGGTTGCTGCGCGGGCGGATCGGCGCCATGCCCGCCTGGCTTCAGCTGCTGATCAGGCTGAACGCACGTTACGACGCTGAGCTGCGCTGGGCGCTCGGCAACGCGCTGTGGACGTTCGGAGTGACCACTCTTCCCGAACTGATCGCAGAGATCGGCAGATACGACGACGGTCAGTGGGCGGACACCATTGAAGCCGATGTCCTGATCCTGCTGGGCGAGGACGAGCACTTCTTCGACAACCGCCTCGCCCACGACTTCGCCCGCCGGCTGACCAGCGCGCGCTCGGTCCAGGTGCACGAGTTCCCCGGGGCCGAAGGCGGCGGCCTGCACTGCCAGAACGGCGCCGTCCACCTCGCCCACGAGGTCATCTTCGACTGGGCGTCCACCATCAAGGGAGCAGGCCGATGAGCAAGCCGATCAAGCACGGGCGGATCGTGGTGCAGCGCTTCGGCGACGCCGGAGTGCTGAGACAGGCCGATGCGGTCACCTCCGCCCCTGGGCGCGGCCAGGTCCGCATCAGGGTTCTGGCCGCGGCGGTCGGCTACACCGACGTGATGGCGCGCAAGGGCGAGTACATCTTCCAGCGCGGGCTCCCGTTCACACCCGGATACGAGGTCGTGGGCGAGGTCGTCGACCACCACGCGGAGCCGGTGCCGCCCTGGCTGGTGCCTGGTGCCCGGGTCGCCGCCTGCCTGACAAGGATGGGCGGCTACACGGAATACGCCAACGTGCCCGTCCGGCTGCTGGCCGCCGTACCGGATGGCCTGGACACCCGAGCGGCGGCGGCGCTCCCGCTGGACTACCTAACCGCGCTGAGCCTCCTTGACCGCCACAGCCGGGCCCGCCCGGGCGACACCGTGCTCATCCACGGCGCGACCGGCGGCGTGGGCGACGCGCTGTGCCAACTCGGCGCCCACCGGGGCCTGGTCATGTACGGCACCGCCTCCGAGCGCAGCCTGCACCGGTTGCGCGACTACGACATCGTGCCCATCGACTACCGCCGCCAGGACGTCGCCCAGGTCGTACGCGCCAAGCACCCCGAAGGCGTCCGGATCGTCTACGACCACCTCGGTGGCTCCAGCATGCGCGCTGGCCATCGCCTCCTCGCGCCGGGCGGTGTGCTGGTCAGTTACGCCTTCATGGGTCGGCCAGGACACGTGCTGGCCGACACCATCCGCGGCGCGCTGCGCAACAGAATGCTGAACCTGCTGCCTGGCAAGCGCACGGCCCTCTGCACGCTGCCCCGGGAGATCGCCGCAGACCCGTCCCAGCACCGGGCACTACTCACGCACCTCTTCGAGCTCGCACTGGGGCGTCACATCCGGCCACGAATCGGGGCCTGCTTCCCACTCGCTGAGGCCGCCGAGGCACACCGTGCTCTGGAACGGCGCGAAGCCCCAGGCAAGATCATTCTCACCACATCATGAACCGGTAAGCAACCGCCTAACGGGTCAGCATGCCAGTGTTGATCGTGGCCAGCAGCCCGTACTTGCGGCCCGGGGCGTGGCGCACCCCCTCCCCCGTGGCCACAACAGACTCACACAGGAAAGCGGAACGCGATGCTTGGAAAGGGATGGCCCACCTGCAGGTGGCGACCTGGAGCAACCGGATCATCGATGACCACTCGTATCGTGCAATCGTCACCGTCTCCAGGAGTGGGCTCGGCGGGCGCATGGTTGATCTCGGTGTGGCCGTTCTGGGGGTGAAGAGGGTTCCGCCCCCACGCAACATCTGGTTGTACGGGCGTTCCAGGAACCCATTCCTTGACCGTCCGAAATGAGCCAAAGTGCGTGGCCGCAACCAAACATCGCAGAATTCGTACCGGAGCCCGATCTCTTCGCGTGTGCGAGCGTTCGGCCGTACGATCGTGGCGCAGGAGACCGGGTAAGCCATTGATGGCCGATCAACTTGGGTTGGCAGGCGTCGTGCCCCTGGGTGCTTGGCCGGTCTCGTTTCCCCCGCCGGTTTGCTTCCGCAGGCCGATCATTTGCTGAGGTCGTAGCGCGAGGTCGATGGCACGGCGCAACGCGGCGCGCACCTGATCGGGTCCGTCACCTTGCTCCATGCTGAGGATGGCGGTGGCGTTGAGTGCGCCGAGCACCGCGCCCACCAGTGCCGCCGCATCAGTCCGGCTGATCAGCTCTGGTGCCGCCCGATGCAGCGCCTCAACCAGCTCACCCTGTGTCCGCAACATCTGGTGCACCAGCCGCGCCTGGACCGACGGTGTGGAGGCGAGCAGCTTCACTCGTAGCGCGGCCAGCCCGCTTGGCACGTCCGAACGCCAGGTGTTCTCGACTATCGCCTGCGTAGCGCGTTCAAGAACCTCCGCCACGCTCTCGCCGGGCCGCCACTCCGCGATCGCCCGCAACCCTTCGTCCAGGCGCTCCTGCGCGGTGCCGATCACGACATCCTCTTTGGTGCGGAAATGCAGGTAGAACGTCCGTTCCGACACATCGGCGGCTTCTGCGATTTCGATCACCATGGTGCGGTCGAATCCCTTCTGCTCGAACAACCGCATGGCCGCATCCACCAGCGCCTGTCGCGTCTGGAGCTTCTTGCGCTCTCGTCGCCCCGTAGCCTCAACCATGCTCTCAGACTACAGTGACTGAATTTTTTGCGCTGCTGTACTCGCAGCATCGCTCCCTTGTGGTGACGGTGGAGACACGCACCGCCTGGCAAGCCGAGCAGCTTGCAACGCACCTATGTGGGAGATCCGCTGCAACGCCCTGTCTGTGTCGCTCACGGTGCTCGCTTGAAGTGCCGGCCATCCCCGTCGTGCCGCCGGCCATGTTGATGCAGTAGCTTGTGTTGTAAGGTAGCTATATAAATGCAGTAGCTGTATAAAATGGAAGGAGATCATGGAGAACATTGCGGATGCCACCGTTTTCATCACCGGCGGGGCGCAGGGCGTCGGACTCGGCCTCGCCCGTGCCTTCGCCCGGGCCGGCGCTCGGATCGCGCTGGCGGACGTCGATCGTGACCAGCTCCGAGCCGCCGAGCTGGAGCTGTCGGCCCTGGGCGAGGTGAGCGCGTACGCATTGGACGTCCGCGACCGCGACGCCTTCGCCCGCATGGCCGACACGGTCGAAGAGCGGCTCGGCCCGGTTACCGTGCTCTGCAACAACGCCGGGGTCGCTGCCGCTGCTGCCCCGTCCGCGCTGACCTACGAGTTGTGGGACCACGTGCTGGGTATCAACCTGGGCGGCACGGTCAACGGCCTGCAGACGTTCCTGCCCCGCATGCTGGACCGGGGCGGGCCGGCCCAGATCGTGAACGTCGCCTCCGGCGCGGGGCTCGTCGCCAGCGACAAGATCCTCTACGTCGCTTCCAAGTTCGCCGTGGTCGGTCTGTCGGAATCGTTACGGCAGCACAGGGAGCTCAGTGAACGCGGCATCGGGGTGACCGTGGTCTGCCCCGGATTCGTGCGCACCCGCGTCATGGCCAACAGCGCCAAGCTCGATCCCGGCGGCGGGCTGCCCGCCCATGAGGCACGCGACGCGCTGTTCGAGCGCTTCGGACTGCCGGCGGACGTGGTCGGTGAGCAGGTCGTGCAGGCCGTGCGGGAGAACAGGCTATACGTGCACACCGACCGGATGCTGGCCGGTCCGATCGAGCAACGCACCCGGGCCATGCTGGAGGCGATGCCGCCGGAGACCGAACGCGACCGACAGATCGCCGCCGCGTTCGAACACGCGATCAAGTCGACCATTCTGTCCGGATGAGCGGGGAAGTGCGATGCGAATCTTGATCTCGGGAGCCAGTGTGGCCGGCCCCGTGCTCGCGTACTGGCTAAACCGGTATGGCTTCCGGCCCACCGTGATCGAGCGGGCTCCCACTCTCCGCAAGACCGGCGGACACGCCGTCGACCTGTTCCGCCCCTCACTGCGGATCGTCGAACGTATGGGCCTGCTACACACCATTGCGGACAATGAGGTCGGCACGGAACGCGTGACGTTCCTGATGGAGGGCGCCAGTCCCATCCGGCTCGACCACCACAGCGCACTGGGCGTGACCAACGGCAGGCACGTCGAGATCATGCGCGACGACCTGAGCGAGATCTTCTTCGATGCCACCCGCGATGACATCGAATATGTCTTCGACGACTCCATCACCTCCGTCGACGATGGCCAGGACGAGGTGCGCGTCACCTTCGGGCACGGGTCACCCCGCTCCTTCGACCTGGTGATCGGCGCCGATGGCCTGCACTCCAACGTCCGCGGACTGGCCTTCGGTGAGGAACACCACTTCTCTCATCACCTCGGCGGCTACGTGGCAGTGGCCACCGTTCCCGACCACCTCGGGCTCTCCGCCGAGATGATCACTATGGCCGACCCCGGCCGCATGCTGGCCATGTACAGCCCGCGGCAGATGGACGAGGCTCGGGTGATCTTCATGTTCCGCACCCCCGGCCGCCTCGACTACCACCACCGCGACACCACGCGGCAGAAGGAACTGCTGCGCGAGCACTTCGGCGGGACCGGCTGGGAGGCGCCCCGGCTGCTCGCCGAGCTGGACCGTGCCCCAGCCTTCTACTTCGACGAGATCACACAGCTACGCCTGGACAACTGGTCGCGGGGCCGAGTGAGCCTTGTCGGCGACGCCGCGTACTGCCCCGGGCCGGCGGTCGGCGCCAGCACCAGCATGGCCGTGATCGGGGCGTATGTGCTCGCGGGTGAGCTGGCCGCCGCCAGCGGCGACCACACCGCAGCCTTCCCCGCCTACGAGCGCGAAATGGCCGGTTACGTGCGGAAGGCGCGGGCCTACGCTGTACGGATGGTCAAGCAGGTGATTCCTGGCACCCGGGCTCAGGTCTGGGCGGGCGCCCAGGCCCTGCGCCTGATCGGCGCGCTGCCTGCCCAGATGGGGCGCGCCCTGTCCAAGCGCATCAACAGCACGGGCGTTCATGAGGACGTCGAGGTCAAGAACTATCCCGACAGCCTGCAGGACTGACCGCGACGACACAATGCTCAAGGCCACCTGAGTGGCTCAGGCCGTTGCACCGGACGCTTTGAGCGGCGCTCCTTCGAGGGTTTGCGATGGGACGCCGTCGACGCGGCCACTGCGGTCAATGACACAAGTGACAACCTGGGGACTTCCCCCAAGGCCAGGTAGTTAAGGTTGCCCGTGGCGCTGTCAAGCCCACGAGTTCTCAGGACATGGGAACGGAGATCCAGTAGAACGGTGATCTTCCACAACCAGCCGTCGAAGAACTGGATCTCCGTTGCTTGCCGAGTATGCCAGCTCTGCTGTTTCCCGCGCTGTCGAGACGGACTCTTCGCCCCGCTCGGCAGCGGGGCGATTGTTCGCTCCCGGGCATTTGGGGGAGTTGACCGCGCTCGTGCCGTTCGAGCTCGTCGATGCGGTCCTTGATGAGACCCGCGGCGTTCAGCGTCGTCTGCGCGCTCTGCCCTCGCGTGTCGGGGTCTACTTCCTGCTGGCGATGTGTCTGTTTCCCGAGGTCGGCTACCTGCTGGTCTGGCAGAAGCTGACGGCTTCGCTGGCTGCCTTGCCGGTCGTGACGCCCATTGCCAAAGCGCTGCGTGATCTGCGCCGCAGGGTCGGCGGCGCGCCGATGCAGCGCCTGTTCGGGGTCCTGAGCGGACCGCTGGCCCAGCCCACGACGCCCGGAGTACGGTTCGGGGTCTACCGCACGGTCTCCTTCGACGGCTGCAGTTCTCTCAAGGCCCCCGACACCGTCCGTAACCGGGCCTGGCTGGGCAGCCCTGGCCACGGCGGCTATCCCCTGCTGGAGCTGATGACGCTCGTCGAGACCGGAACGCGGGCCTTGATCGGCGCGGTCTTCGGCCCCACCGGCGAGGGCGAGAGCGGCTATGCCCGCCGCCTGCTGCACCTGCTGAAGCCCGACATGCTCGTGTTATGGGACAAGGGCTTCGACGGCAACGCCTTCCTCGCCCAGGTCAGCGCCACCGGCGCCCAGGTGCTCGGCCGGCTGCGCAGCAACCGGCGCACCCCCATACTGGCCATGCTCACCGACGGCTCCTACCTGTCGATGATCGGCGCCTTGCAGATCCGCGTCATCGAGGCCCGCATAACAGTGACCTGCGGCGACGGCACCACCTTCACCGGCACCTACCGCCTGGCCACCACATTGACCGATGCCCGCCGCTACCCGGCCGCCGCCCTGGTCAGGCTCTACCACCAGCGATGGGAACACGAGTCCGCCTACTACGCGCTCCGCCACACGATCATGCAAGGACGGATCCTGCGCTCAGGCGACCCCGCCGGCCTGGAACAGGAGATGTGGTCGGTGCTCACGCTCTATCAGCTCCTTCGCACGGCGATGGTCGACGCCGCCGAGTCCCGGCCCGGCACCGACCCCGACCGCTGCGGCTTCTCCATCGCCCTGCACGCCGCCCGCGACCTGGTAATTCAGCCTGGCGACAACCCCGGCAACGCCACCGGCCTGGTCGGAACCATCGGACGCCGCGTCCTGGCCGCGCTTCTGCCACCCCGCCGCCCACGTGTCAGCACCCGCAAGGTCAAATCGCCCATCTCTCGTTACAACGAACGACTCGACGACGGCAGACCCGACCACAGCCGCACCATCACCGACCTCGACATCACCCTCCTGCCACCCCCACCCACACTGCCTGCCGCCTCCCGAGACGAGCGACCCATGGCCCCGACCGACCGCCGCAGACAACAACAGGTCCTGGCCCTCTTTCACCAAGACCCCAACCGCCCCTGGAAGGCCCGTGACATCGCCCAACACCTCGGCGATGTCACTCTGAACACGATGTATCGGCAGCTATCGCGCTGGGCCGCCAGCCGACTCATCCACAAGATCAAACCAGGCGTCTACACCGCCGACCCGATCTCCGCAGCGCCCTTGCCAGCAGCCCAGAAACCTTAACTACCTGGCCTTGGGGGAAGGCCCGGGGCCGAACTCGGTGATGTCGGTCAGATGGTCCCGATATGACATCTGGTCTCCTTCGGACAGGGATCGGGGGTGAGCAGACCGTAGCTCTCCGCACCGACAGATCTCGCTCGACAAGCTGGCCGTCAGCGGGGACCGCTGGGGCCTGGTTCGCCGAAGGTGGTGGTGCGGTTGTAGCACGCGGCGGCTGTAGGCCAGATGCCACCTTTGTGCGGCGCAGCCCGTGCGGGGTGGCGATGGTGGCCGCATGTCTGCGGGCCATCTTCGCCACCGACGAGCGGTGCTTGTTGGCCAGAGTCTGGAGTGAGCGCCCGCCGCGGACGATGGCTCAAGACGCGCACCGCCCCACGCAGTCTTCTCGCGGGGCGGTACATACAAAAGGACGCCATTCCTCGGCGTGCGCCGAAAGGATTTTTCTCCGGCGCACGCCGAGGAATGGGTTCATCAGCCCTTGACCCAGTACCAGTCCTGGAAGCCCCCCCAACCGCCGTTACAGTTGAAGGTGCGCAGGTTGTTCTGATTGCTGTAGTCCAGGCACAGGCCGGTCGCCACGTTCATCAACTCGTTCGTGCGAACGGACCTCCACCTCTGGTAGCCGCCCCATCCCCCGTTGCACCGCTCTGTGCGCAGGTGGAGATTGGGGCTGTCGTCCAGGCATTTGCCCGTCTGGTGGTTGAGGAACTCGTACGTGCCGTCGGCGAACCGACCCGTTTCCCAGATCTGGTAGTTCAGGTCGTTGCACCCGATGGCGCGCAGCGCGATGACGCTATCGTCCAGGCATCGAGCCACGCCGTCTTCGGTGCTGTAGTTGGCGAGCACCCAGTTGCCCGCGTTTGCGGGGACCTCAGCTGCGGCGGGACTCGCCGTCAGCGAGAGCGCGGCGCCTGTTACTGCCACTGACATCGCCACCGCGGTGACGACTCTACGCAGCTTTGCCGCTGTGCGTCGGGCTGTTCCGTAGCCCGTGAATCGCTTTTTCACCCGGTTACTTTCTCGGACGAAAGCCAAGATCGGCTATCATTTCGATGTTTCCCGAAGACTTTCGTCGTAGGCCGACGACATCGCCAGGGCCGGATTCAGTGGGGGTCCCCGTAGCAAACGGCGGAAATCTAACGGATTTAGGTCTGACCTGCGGGTGGTCCTGCTGTATGCGGGGGCCCGCGAGGAGGAGTGCGCACGGCTGGAGGCCGACGACGTCGCGATCATCGCTCGCACCGGTACGGTCCGCCTCCACGGCGAGGGTGACCAAGTTCGTACGGTCCCTATCCCGCCGACCGCCCGGGGCCGCTGGCGTGGCCGCCGTCCTGTGCATCGTCCTGTCTGAACGTATACCGGCCTGGACCCGGTTGTTCCTGCTGAGTTGACCGGCTCGGGAGAAGACGGACGAGAAGAACCGGGCGAGGAGAAGACGGGACGGAGAACATGAAATAGGGATATTCGCCATCGGCGATCTGATGGCTGACCCCGTGACCGGAACGACGCCGTCGGAAAGCAACGCATCAAGGTGATCCGCGAGATCGCCAAGCATGCGGATACCGTCGGCCTGGATGTGTTCGCGGTCGGCGAGCACCATCGTCCCGGCTATGTGCCGCATGGGTTCGGCCACAAGCGGCGCGCGGGATCCGCCGCGGCCGTCAACGAGACCGCCTTCAAACTCGGCGGCAGCCTCGGTGTCGCCGTCCTGGGCAGCGTGGTCACCGGTCACCTCACCGGCCGTATGTCCACCGAATCGGCTGCGCGCGACCTGCCAGCGTTCGCCAGCGAGTCTATTACCGGCGCAATAGAGACGGCGGCCCGACTCGGCGGACAAAGCGGCGACGCACTGGCCCGCGGCGCGTTCGTGGCCGGGTTCGCGGACGCCGCGCTCATCGCCGCTGGGCTGGCACTGGCCGTGGCGTTCCTCACCGCTCTGTTCCTGACCGATCCGCATCACCGCGACCTCGAGGAGAAACTAGAATAACGAGCCGCTTGGTACGTCCTGTCGAGAAATATGCGCTCATTGACGGCCGGCGGCTGGCCTACGTCGACTTCGGCGGTGCCGGGATCCCGGTCCTGGCCCTGCACGGACATTTCGGCCGGGCCAAAATGTTCGCCCCGCCGGCCGCCGCCCTCGCCCCCGCCTACCGGGTCGTCTCCCTGGAGCAGCGTGGCCACGGCCACAGCGACGGCGGCGACTTCAGCCGGGAAACCTACGTCGCCGACGCTGCCGCGTTCGTGCGTCACCTCGACCTCGGCCCGGTGGTCGCGCTCGGCCACTCGATGGGCGGGGTGACCGCCTTCCAGCTCGCCGCCAGGCATCAGGACCTCATACGCGCCCTGGTCGTCGAGGAGGGCGGGGCCTACAACCGGCAACCGGAGATCCCCCACCCGGTCCTGGACGTACGATGCCTGGCCCCGCCGCGCCGCCACCCTGCACGAGCTGCGCAGTCAGGTCGATGCCCGTGGCATCCCCGACGCGAGCTACTTCCTGGAGAGCGCGCCCCGACGCCTGCGGCTTCCTGTTCGACTACGCCGACATGATGGATTCCCAGCAGGCCATGGTCGACGACTGGTGGTCCGACTGGCTCGGCTCGCGCTGCCCGGCCCTGTTGTGCACGGCCTGGACAGATTCGTCCTGCCCACCACGATGGCCAGGCAGATGGCCGACCGGCGGTCGGCCACCGAGCTGCGGGAGCTACCCGGTTGCGGGCACTGGGTGCACGACGACGACCCGGCCGGTTTCGCCCGGGCCGTACGGGACTTTCGACTCGCGGGTGAAATGCGGTGATATGCCGCGCACCCCGGTCGACTCGTAGGATCCGGACACATGGGCTCAATGACGCCGGAGATCCGGCATGGCAAGGTCTCGCTCGGGGACATGACGATCGCCTTCCGCGAGATCGGCGTCCCTCGCGGGGTGCCGGTGGTGCTGCTGCACGCGTGGGGCAGCACAGCCGGGACGTGGGACGACTTCGCGGCCCGGATGGCCGCCCGTGTCCGCCACGTCCTCGCCCTGGACCTGCGGGGGCATGGTGACAGCACCTGGACGGGGACGTACTCGCTGGCGTCGATGCGCGACGACGTGCTCGGCTTCCTCGACCACCGGGGGATCGACCGGGTGGACCTGGTCGGGCATTCGATGGGCGGGGCCGTCGCCGTCCTGGTGGCACAGCGGCAGCCCGGCCGGGTCCGGCGCCTGGTCGTCGAGGACACCCCGCCTCCCCCGGAGACCCCGCCGGGGGAAGCCATCGCCCCCATGGCCGAGCCGGCCACCCCGCTGCCGTTCGACTGGCGCTCGTTCGAGCCGATCATCACGGAGATGAGGACGCCCGACCCCGGCTGGTGGGAGTGCCTGAAAGCGATCCGTGCGTCCACACTGCTCATCAGCGGCGGGCCGAGCAGTCACGTCTCGCCGGGCGCGCTGGCCCGGATGAGCGGGATCATCGGCGACTGCCGGCTGGTGACCGTCGGGGAGGCCGGGCATCGCGTGCACAGCCTGAAGCTGGAGGAGTTCTGGTCCGTCACCGCTCCCTTCCTCTGCGCGGAGCACTGAACCAACTCCCCGGGATGCAGGCGGGAAGGGAGAGGTCTCACGTTCCCGGAAGGACCGTTCACGATGGCTCTATCCTGCTTGGCCAGGTCGTCGCGCATGGACCGGTCAGCTACCTGTGGCCGGCGCAGTAGATCGGTGGCCACCCGAGCGGCGACTTCCTCATCACGGGCCAGGTCGTGGATGCGCTCGACTTTCTCCTGCACGGTGACCGCGTGCTCGACCTGGTGGCCGACCAGTCGCTTGGCGGCGTCCATCGTCCAGCGGCGGGTCCCGCTGCGCTCGTGCAGCGGCGGTTCGGCGAGCCGGGCGTACCGTTCTTGCTCGTCGGTGATGGAGGCCAGGATCCGGTAGATGCTCAAGGAGATGCCCGGGCGCCGGTGCTGGGCCGGCCAGCGGGAGGCGATCCAGCGATAGTCCTTGATCGTGTTGTACGGGATTACCAAGTCGTCCGCGAGCATCTGCAGGGACTGGCTGACCTGGAACTCTTCCTGCTGGGGTGCTGCCTGGGCGGCCGCCGTGAGAGCGCAAAGGCTCGAATTCCACGGCGATATCGCCCAGGGCGAATTGCGCCTGAGTCTGCTGTTCGACGAGGCGTCGGCCTTCGGCGACGAGCTGCTCGTAACGTTCTTGGGTGACGTGCCCGATCATGGCATGGTCAGGAAGGCCGGTGGGCTCTGATGATCAGGTCGGTGGTCTGGTGAGCGATCTCCCGGATCTCCTCTTCGGTCAGGGGCTGTAGGCCGCGCAGCGAGCGCACCTGCCCCTCGGCGCTGAGCAGCATGACGAACTGGTGCGCGGCCAGCGCCGGGTCGGGTACGGCGAGCTCCCCGCGGCGGTCGCGTTGGGCCAGGTAGGCGGCGACCACATTGCGGATGGCCTGTCCGGTGCCGTCGTCGCGCCAGGACCGTTGCAGCTCCGGGTGGTGAGGCAGTTCGGCGATGGTGAAGGACTCTGCTGGTTAACTCGTTTCAGGCGGTCAGGGTTGGTTCGAGTCGGGTCAGTTGGCTGGTGCGTTTCCGTGCCAGGGGGTGACCGTTCCACCAGGCGTGTAGTCGTATCAGGTTGATCGCGATGGCGCAGACGATGTGTTCGAGGTGGACTTTCTTGATGCCGCGGTAGCGGGCGCGGCGTAGATCGGTGACGGTGACGGCTTGATGGATGGTGGCCTCGATGCCGCACCGCAGGGCGTAGCGGTCGCGCCAGGCGGGGGTGGTCTGTTCGGCGCGGGCGGTGTCGAGGGTTTCCTGGATCGCCCGGGGGTGCAGGGTGAGGTGGCGGCCGCTGCGCTGGGCGCTGGTGCACAAGGTCCGCACCGGGCAGGGGCGGCAGACGTTGAGCGGGAAGGCAGCGACGATCATCGGCTGTTGCTTTTGCCGGCAGGGTGTCCAGGAGGTGCTGGTTTGTCCTTGCGGGCAGGTGACCTGCCGGCGTTCCCAGTCGATGGTGAAGGCGGTGCGGTCGTAGCCGTTGCGGGTGCGGGCCTGGACGGAGTTGTCGGTCCGCAACGGCGTGATCAGAGCCAGTTGGTGGCGCTCGCGGGCCTGGACGATGAGTTCGGCGGAGGAGTAGCCGGCATCCAGGTAGTGCTCGGCGGGCAGCAGTCCGCGCCGGGCCAGGTGGCGGTGGATGGTGGCGGTCATCGCCGTGTCGGGCATGGTGGCGTCGGTGGTGGCCACGTTCGTGATCAGGTTCGGCGGCGTGGTGCCGGGGCGGTCGTGGGTGCCGTCCTCAGTGAGGGCGGTTTGGGCGTCGGCGGCGTCATCGGTGGGGTGGCAGGTTTCGCTGATGTGCACCTTGTAGCCGTTCCACACCAGCTCGCTGCCTTTGGCCGCCCAGCGGGTGTCGAGGTCGTGGGGTGAGGCCAGCCGGTATCTGCCGGGCGGCAGTCCCTCGCCGCCCTGGTTGAGGTCCTGCCGCCGTTTGATCACCTGCCGTCCCCCGCCGGTCAGTGGTGCGCACATAGTTTTGGATCAGCATGACGCGCAGCGTGTCAACGGCCGGCAGGTGGCGCAGCCAGACGGGGGAGAACGGCGCATACACGGCCTCGACCAGCGCATACCCGTCCGCCCCATAGACGCGCGCCAGTTCCTCTTGCTTGGTCTTGGAGGTGGGCATCCGCCAGGAATCGGCCCGCAACTCATAGCGCTCAGCCCAGCCGGGCACCTCCAGCACCTGTTGCACCCAGCCGGGCGCGGCCACCGCCAGCGCTTCCAATGCGGCCCGCACACATTCCCCGGCCAACTCCACCCGGTTCACATCCCGCACCGCGGAAACCACGTGGGTGGAGTCGGTGCGCTGCTTGCCACCCGCCGCCAGCATGCCGCGCTCCTGCAACGCCGACAGCAGCAGATCCAGCGGCGTTTCCTCCAGCTCATGAGCGATCACCCGGGAGCGGAACTCACTCAGCACGCTGGCGTCAAAGCCCGGGTCGTCCAAGTCCAGGCCGAGGGCGTACTTCCAGGTCAGATCGGTGGCCACCGCTTCGGCGTGAAGGGTGTCAAAACTAGGCCCAAGGCTCTGACCTGCGTCTCTCATGACTGCACCCCGTTGGTCAGCTGGCTCGTTGGTACTCGTTGATCAGCCCGCCGAGGACTTGGCGGCGCTCGATCCGGCCCGTCGGCAGCGGGATCAGGTCGGATTCGTCGGTGGGAGCTCGGAGGCCGAGGGAGCGGTGCGGCCGGTGGCGATTGTAGTGATCGGCATATTCGTCCAGCACGGTGCGAAGGTGCCGTTCGCCGAAGATCAGCAGCCGATCGGTGCATTCCGTGCGTGCGGTGCGGACCCATCGCTCGGCGAACGCGTTCGCGCGAGGCGACCGCGGCGGGATCTTCAGCACGTGAATGTCGTCGCCTGCGAACACCTCATCAAAGCTGTCGGTGAACTTCGCGTCGCGATCTCGAACCAGGAACCGGAACGTCCCGGCCCGGTCCTTCAGTTCGGCGAGAAGATTACGGGCTTGCTGGGCGGCCCATGCGCCGTCAGGGTGGGCGGTCACGCCGAGCACGTGCACGAACCGGGTGCCGACCTCCACCACGAAGAAGACGTACAACCGGCGCAGCGTGACGGTGTCCACCGTGAAAAAGTCACAAGCCAGCGTGCTCGCGGCATGGGCGCGCAGGAAATCACGCCAACGGTCATCAGCTCGTCGCGGCGCCGGACCCAAGCGCGCCCGTTTCAAGACCCGGCGAATCGTCGCACCGCTGACCCGGTGGCCCAGATGCCGCAGTTCGCCGCGAATGCGCTCGTAGCCCCAGCGCGGATTCTCCCGCGCCACCCTCTGGATCAACGTCACGACCGCCGGATCGGTCGCAGGCCGTCCCACCCCGCGGTTCGGGTAGGTCTAATGACGCGCGACCAGACGCCGGTGCCAGCGCAGCAGCGTCCCCGGCGTCACCAGTCGGTGGGCCCGCAGCATCGCCGGGAGTCCGCGGGCCAGCGCGGACAGCACCGCTCGATCTGTCCACGACAGCCTCGGACGGCCCACCTGACGGCCCACCTGACGGCCCACCTGACGGCCCACCTGACGGCGCAGCGCGGCGACCTCGTGCCGTAGTACGAGGATCTCCATTCTTGGAGGCGTCGCTACGGGCCAGTAGCGTCAGCCAGCCCACGATGCGGCAGAAGATCAGATAGAAGAGACGGAGCGCCACGAGCTCGAGGATGCCCGGCCCCGACCACTGCTCCGACCCGGGAGCCGAGACAAACCCGCAAGGCCCGAGGCCGACGACATCCCCGGATTCCCCGGGCCACCCAGCAACCTGAGGGTCACCCACGTCGGCGACGGATACGTCGACCTCGACTGGGACCCCAGCCGCGATACGGGGGCTTGGTATCAGGTTCACTTCAAACCGTACGGCGGCAGCGGATGGTACATCCTCCCCCTCAAGGCCCTCGACTCGAAGGCACGGGCGGAGAAACCGTTGTGGAACAACTTCCGCTACGAGTTCCGGGTCGTCGCGGTCAACCGCTACGGGCCAAGCTCCGCCACCAACACGGTGGAAGCCACTCCGAGGATGACCCGGCCCCGGGCCCCCACGGGTCTGGCAATCACGGGCACCGGCGATGGCAGGGTCGAGCTGTCCTGGCAGCCGAGCCCGGATCCCCCCGTCTATTACTGGGTGTTCTTCAAGTCGGCCACCTCCAGCGACTGGTACTACTTCCAGGTCCCGACTCTGAAGACCTCCGCCCGGCTCGGATACCCGCTGTGGAACGACCAGCCGTACGATTTCAAGATCGTCGCGGCGAACCTCGTCGACCAGAGCCCAGCGTCCAACGTGGTGCGCGGCGGGCCTAGACTCCTACCCCCCAGGCACCGACCGCGCTCAGGGCGGATGGCCACCTGGGATACGTCAACCTCGACTGGAATCCGAGCTCGACGAGCAACGTTTATTACTGGGTCTGGTATCGGCGAGTAGGCGGTTTCTGGCACCGGGCGCGTTACCCGGTCGTGAGGACCTCGCTCACCTTCAAATACGTCCAGTGGGGCGACTACGAGTTCAAGGTGACGGCGGAGAACAGGGCGGGCACCACCGACAGCAATGTCGCGTACGGCACCCTCTGGACCAGTAAACGTTCGCTGTTGTACCTCATGACGTTGAACACCGATTCCAGCCGCAACATGTTCTGGCAGGCGCGAAACGCCCTCGACCACTACGGGGTTTACAACTTCAACTGGAGCACCGACCTCTGTTCGCGCCCCGGGCCCGACCAGCCGCTGGTCTGGGGGTGGGGACCTATATTCGGGTTCAAACGGGTGGACTTCAGACCGCCATGCACCCGCCATGACTTCGGCTACCGCAATTACCCCGACGTCGGCTGGACCAGTGCCAGTAAAAGGCATCACCTGGACACCGTCTTCTATGCGGAGATGCGGCGCGAGTGTGATATCCAACTGGATTGGCGGTACAACGCGAACTGCTATCTGGTAGCCCACACCTACTGGAGCGCAGTACGGATGCGCGGCCACTTCTGATTCATTCGTCTTCGTCCGTCATAGTCAGCCAGCGGAACCGGCCGGAGCCGGCAGCGTAGGTGGCCTGGAACGTGCAGGCGCGCTCGCTCCGGATCTGGCCGGCGACTCGAAGCGCTCCTTGCCGGCCCCGGAACGAGGCCCTGCTCTCGAGCAGGGCTTCGCCGCCTGCCGGAACGATGACGAGGCACAAGGGTTGTCGGTGTCGAGCGTCCCCCTCGGCCCACCCGCCTGACAGCGCGGGGGATGCCGAGCGTACGGTGAACGTATGGCGAGTTCTCGCCGGTGTCGGCAGTGCTGGCGGCCGTTACGTGCCACGGTCAGAGCCGACGCCGAGTACCGCGGCCCTGCCTGCGCGCCGTTCGGTCGGGCTTCGGTCGAAGCCACCAGGCGTCAGCCGAGTGCTCGCAGATGGCGGGCCGTCAGGGAGCCCGGCGCGTGGACGAGGTCGCGTGGCGGGCCCTGGAAGACCACCTGCCCGCCGTGGCGGCCCGGCCCGGGGCCGAGGTCGATGACCCAGTCCGCCCGGCTGATCACGTCGAGGTCGTGCTCGACCACGACCGCCGTGGCGCCGCCGTCGACCAGGCGGTTCAGCAGTTCGACGAGGCTGGCGACGTCGGACATGTGCAGCCCCGCGGTTGGCTCGTCGAAGATGTAGACGCGGCCGGGCCGGTCAAGCTCGCTCGCGAGCTTGAGCCGTTGCCGCTCCCCGCCTGACAGGGTGCTCAGCGGCTGTCCAAGCGGCAGGTAGCCGAGCCCCACGTCCACGAGGCTCTCGAGCACCCGGCGGATCCGCCGTTCGGGGAAGACCTCGAGCGCCTCCCGTGCCGTGAGGTCGAGCACCTCGCTGATCGTGCGACCGCGATGGCGGTACCGCAGGACGCGAGGGGTGAACCGGCGGCCGTCGCACTCCTCGCAGGTGCTGACCATCGGGTCCATGAACGCCAGTTCCGTGTAGATCACGCCGAGCCCGCCGCACCGCGGGCACGCGCCTTCGGCGTTCGGGCTGAACAGCGAGGCGCTCACCCCGTTCTCGGCGGCGAAGAGCGCGCGGACGGGATCGAGGATCCCGGTGTACGTCGCGGGGCTGGAGCGGCGGGACCCGCGGACCGCGGCCTGGTCGACGAGCACGGCGTCGGTACACACCTCGGGCAGGAAGCCCCGGATGAGGGTGCTCTTGCCGGACCCCGCGACGCCGGTCACCACGGTCAGCGCCCCGACCGGGATGTCGACGTCGACGCCGTCCAGGTTGTGCCGGGTGGCGCCGCGGATCTCGATGAACCCCGCCGGGCCGCGCGTGATCGCCAACGGCCGCGGCCGGTGCCGGAGGTGCCGCCCCGTCGCCGAGCCAGACTCGGCCAGCCCGGCCACGTCGCCCTGGTAGACGATCTGGCCGCCGTCCAGGCCGGCTCCCGGCCCCAGGTCGATCACGTGGTCCGCCACCGCGATGACGTCGGGGTCGTGCTCGACGACGATGACCGTGTTCCCCTTGTCACGCAGCTCACGCAGGAGCGCGGTCAGCTGGGCCACGTCGTGCGGGTGCAGGCCGACGCTCGGCTCGTCGAAGAGGTACGTCATGTCGATGAGGCTGCTGCCCAGGTGGCGTACCATCTTGACCCTTTGTGACTCACCGCCGGACAGCGTCGAGGTCGGCCGGTTCATGGTGAGGTAGCCGAGCCCGACCGAGATCAGGCGCTCCAGCTGGGTGATGACGGCGGCGGCCACCGGCCGCGCCTCCGGGGCGTCGAGTGCCCTGATCACCTCGACCAGCTCGCCGGCCTCCATGGCCGCGCACTCGGCGATGTTACGACCGCCGACCCGGCTGGACAGCGCGGCCTCGGAGAGGCGGGCGCCGTGACAGGTGGGGCAGGGTCCCGCGGTGACCACCCGTTCGTAGGCCTCCCGGGTCCTGCCCCTGAGCGACTCGACGTCCTTGGGCAGCCAGATCCGCTCGAAGCGCGGCAGCAGCCCCTCGAAGTTGGCGGCCGGCCCGCTCCGGCCGCGCGGGCTCGCGGGCACGCCCTCGCCGTGCAGGAAGGCCTGCCACTCCCACGGCGTGTAGCCGGACAGCGGCTTGTCGAGGTCGAACAGGCCGGATTCGGCGAACGTCCGCCACATCCAGCTTCCGACCTGGAACGTGGGGAAGAGGATGGCGCCCTCGTTGAGCGACAGCCAGCGGTCGACGAGCCGGTCGACGTCGACGGTACGCGTCGTGCCCAGGCCCTCGCACCGCGGGCACATGCCTTGCGGATCGTTGAAGGAGAAGGCGTTCGAGTACCCGGCGAACGGGCGGCCCGCCCGCGACCAGAGCAGCCGCATGAGCGCATAGATGTCGGTGATGGTGCCGACCGTCGAGCGGGCGTTGCCGCCGAGGCGCCGCTGGTCCACGACGATGGCGGCGGACAGGTTCTCGATCTCGTCCACGTCCGGCCGGCCGTAGCGGGGGAGCCGGTTGCGGACGAACGCGGTGAAGGTCTCGTTGAGCTGGCGCTGGGCCTCGGCAGCGATGGTGCCGAAGACCAGCGACGACTTGCCGGACCCGGAGACGCCGGTGACGACCGTGAGCCGGCCCTTCGGAACGGCCACGGTGACGTCCTTCAGGTTGTGCTCCCGTGCTCCGGCGATGCGGATGTGATCGCGTGCCATGCGGTGAAGCTAGGCCGGGTTGTGGTCAGATCATGGCCACAATGTGCGAACCTGGCAGAATGCCCGATCCGAGCAAGCGGCTGCTGGAGCTCCTGTCGCTCCTGCGGGACGGCCGGGCCTGGCAGGCCGCCGCGCTCGCCGAGGCGCTGCGTACCTCTCCGCGTACGCTGCGGCGCGACATCGAGCGGCTGCGCGACCTCGGCTATCCGGTCTCCTCGCTCCGGGGTCCGGGCGGCGGCTACCAGCTCCTGGCGGGCCGCGCCATGCCGCCGCTGGTGCTCACCGACGACGAGGCCGTGGCGACCGTGGTCGGACTGCGCTTCGCCGCGCTCTCCCGCGCCGACGGCGCCGTCGCCGCGGCGGACAGCGCGCTGCGCAAGCTCGGCCAGGCACTCCCGCCGCGGCTGCGCCATCGGATCGAGGCGCTGTCGGCCTCCACCGAGGCCGTGTCGCGGGTGGCCCGGCCGTTGGACCTGCGGACCGTGCAGCTGCTGGGCACCGCCGCGCACACGCACCAGGACGTCCGTTTCCACTACACCAGCCGCGCCGGGCGCAGTACGGAACGCCGGGTCCAGCCGTACCGGCAGGTGCTGTTCGGCGGCCACTGGTACCTGCTCGGCTGGGACGCCGACCGCCAGGACTGGCGCACGTTCCGCCTCGACCGGATCGATCGCCTCGCCGTTCCCGGCACCACGTTCATTCCGCACGAGCCGCCCTCCGGCGAGGCTGTGGCCTTCCCGCAGGGCAGCCCCTGCCATGGCGTGGTGCGGTTCGCCGCCCCGCTGGCCCACGTCTCCGGACGGCTGATGGCCCAGGCCGGCTCGCTGGAGGCGATCGACGACGACACGTGCCGCTACGTCACCGCCGCCGACTCCTGGGAGTGGCTGGCCGTCATGCTGGCCGCGGTGGGCGTGCCGTACACGATCGAGGGGCCGCCCGAGCTGGTCGGGTGCTCGCGGCAGCTGGCCGAACGCATCGCCGCCGCCACGCGACAGGGCCCCGGTGTTGACAGTTCGGAGAGTCGGCGGCGATCTTAACCACACGAAGATCAATAGGGCCGAGCGGAGGTGAGCGATGAAGCTGATCAGCCTGGGGTTGCTCGCCGGTGTTCTCGTGACGGTGACCGCCGTCCTGGTGGCTCGCCGGCGCTATGTGGTGGTCACCGTCAACGG
Organism: Nonomuraea sp. CA-141351; assembly: GCF_050944675.1. Lineage (NCBI taxonomy): Bacteria > Bacillati > Actinomycetota > Actinomycetes > Streptosporangiales > Streptosporangiaceae > Nonomuraea > Nonomuraea sp. CA-141351. The sequence goes on along the minus strand of NZ_CP191982.1, from coordinate 10,204,122 downwards.
GACGAGCATGGCCCCGACACTCAGCGACGGCGACCGCGTCCTGGTCCGGCGGCGCCGGCTCGACCAGGTGCCCAAGGGCGACGTCGTGGTGCTCGAGCCCCCGCTCGATCCCACCGGGAAGATCCTGCCCGGCCCTCTCGGTACGGACGGCCGGCACTGGAACATCAAGCGCGCCGTCGGCCTCCCGGGAGACCCCGTGCCGCCGGGGATCGACGGCAGTGTGGACCGCGTGCCCGCGGGCTCGCTGGTGGTCTACGGCGACAACCCCCATAGCGTCGACTCGCGGCAGCGCGGCTTCTTCGCGGGCGATCGCCTGCTCGGGGTCGCGCTGCGAAGGCTGGGCGGATCCGCCCTGTAGGCGGCGTGAGGTGAAGTTCCGGCTTCTCGGGCCGCTGCGGACGCCGGATACCTGTTACGGGTCGAGCCGGAGGAGTTCGACCTGTTGCAGTTCGAGGCGCTGTCCGCGCACGGCCGCCAGGCGGGATCCCAGCGGCGCCCTGGACGCGTACACCCGGGCCCTCGCGCTGTGGCAGGGGATGGCAGCCGAGGAGGTGCCGCTGGGGCCGAATGCTTAATCCGACTGTCAGCTCCTCAGCGAGATGACTTGCCCGGGCTGGGCGTGGTTCTCCTTGCCGAACAGCAAGGCGGCGCTCTTCTCGGCCGCAGCCGTGGCTACCTGTGGGTAGACGGAGGTGTAGGTGTCGGCGGTGAATGCGCTGGAGGTGTGGCCCAGGGTTGCCTGTACCACCTTCATCTCCACCCCGGCGGCCAGCATCAGCGAGGCCGCGCCATGGCGGAGGTCGTGAAGGCGGATGGGCGGCAGGCCGGCGAGGTAGGCCAGCCAGAGAAACTGGTCGGAGACGTGCTGAGGATGCAGGCGGCTGCCGTCGGGCTGAGTGAACACGAATCCGGTGTCCGTCCATGCCTCGCCCATGGCCAGCCGTTCCTGCAGTTGCTGCTGCCGGTGGACGCGCAACACCCGGGCGGTGTCGGTGTCCAGGGCGATGGTCCGCACTGAGGCGTCGGTTTTCGGGGTGCCCTCGTGAACGTCCCAGGCCAGCTGCACGAGCTGCCAGTTGACGGTCAAGGTGTGGCCGTCGAGGTCGACTTCCTGCCAGCGCAGCCCGCACGCCTCGCCCCTGCGTAGCCCGCGCAGGGCGATGAGCTGGTAGAGGGCGAACAGGCGGTGACGGCGGGCTTCTTCGAGGAACAGGCGGGTGTGCGCTGGCGTCCAGACCATGACCGGGGAGGGGCGTGGCACGCTGGTGTAGGCGTCGATCGGATCGACCCGCTGCCCGCCCCGGCGCTGCTTCTCCGTCTCTCGGTAGGTGTGGTAGTCGGTCTGCCAGGCGCGGACTCGGTCGTCGGTCCATACCAGCGGCTTGGGCCGGGTGTGGGCAGGCATCAGCGTCGAGCACGGCATCGATGTCCAAGCGCTTGTCCCCAGAGTCGAGATCTACGATGCCCTGGTTTCATCAGGTACGGGTTCAGCCGAGAACCGGCAAACCGGCCATGAGTCGATCTTCGTTACGTGTTGTGGTCAGCGTCGAGCGTCGCCAGATCCGCCTTCGTCTCGTCGAGCGCTGCGGGTATCCACCATCGGTACTTTTCCGCCGCCTCGATCGCGCGGGTCAGGTGCTCGCGGGCCTCGCCGGTCGCGCCGAGCCCGGCATACGCCCGGCCCAGCGCTCTGTGCAGGTTCTTCGCGATGATGGTGTCCTGCTTCGCCTCGGCCAGGCCCAGCTCCGCCACCTCGATGGCCTCCTGCCAGCGCTGCGCGGCGACCAGAGCATTGGCCAGGCCGTGCAGGACATCTATTCGTGTGCCGCTCGAATATTGAGTTACGTGGTCTGAGCTGCGGTTAGGCGGCGTGGTGGTATTCGTTGATCGTGCCTGTGACGACGGGTTTTCGGCAGACGGATCCTAGGTCGTTGAGGTCGGTCACGTCGCGGGCGGGCTGCGTTGAGGTCTCCGGGGGACGTTGTTGTCGGGACTGGTGCGGCCGGTGCCCGTTGTAGTGGATCACGTATTCGTGGAGCACACGGGCCAGCTGGCGTTCGTTGAGGATCAGGATGCGGTCCAGGAGTTCGCGGCGCAGGGTGCCGATGACGCGCTCGCAGATGGCGTTCATCCTCGGTGTCCGCGGCATGGTGGTGACGATACGTAGCCCTTCGGCTTGGAAGACCTTTCGGAAGCCGGAGGTGAAGAGCGGGTCCCGATCGTGGATCACGAATCGAAGCCCGGCGATACGGTCACCCAGGTCCATGACCAGGTTGCGGGCTTGCTGCGTGGTCCATGCTCCGGTCGGGTGTCTGCTGACTCCGGCCAGGTGCAGTCTCCGGGTGCCGTGCTCGATGAAGACCAGCACATACAGCCGGTTGAGAAGCACCGTTTCGACTACGAGGAAGTCACACGCGACGATCGCGTGGGCTTGAGCGGTCAGGAACTGCCGCCAGGTCGGCCCTGCCCGGCGGGGCGCCGGATCGATACCCGCGGCGTGCAGGATCTCCCATACCGTGGAGGCCGCGATGTTGTAGCCGAGGCGCGCCAACTCGCCTTGGATTCTCTTATGCCCCCAGCGCGGGTTCTCCCGCGCCATCCGTACGATCAGCGCCTTGACCGGCCGGTGGGTGCTGGGCCGTCCGGGGCGTCGCCTGTCGGTGAAGGTCCACTTCCGCGCCACCAGGTTGCGGTGCCAGCGCAGAATCGTCGCCGGGGTGACCGGGAAGGCTTCTGCCCACCGGCGGCGGTGGACCAGCCGAGACAATGCCGCGAGCCAGAGCCGGTCGGTGCGGTCCCACCGTGGTCGGCCATTGATCTGACGGCGGAGTACCTGGTTCTCGTGCCGGAGCGCCAGCAGTTCAACGTCCTTGGACAGATCAGAGCGGACCAGCACCGTCAACACGGCGAGCAGGCACCTCACCAACCGGTAGACCAGCGATAACAACACCTTGAGATGGTCGCAGCGGCAGCTCTGAACGCGCAGCAAAACCCCAGCCCGCAGCACGGAAGCCGTGTTTTCGAGCGGTACAGGTGTGCGGTGCCGGGCCAGCAACGTGGCCGGGGTAATCGGGGAGATTTCCGCCCATCGGGAGCGGGGTATCAGGTGCGAGAGCGCTGCGAGCCACAGGCGGTCGGCCGGCTCGTAACGCATCCGTGGGACCTGACGGCGTAGGACCGCGTTCTGATGCCGAAGCGCCAGCAGTTCCGCCTCTTTGGAGACGCTCCTCTGTAGCAGTAGCGCGGGCAAAGAACAGCAGGCCCGAGTAACGGCGTACACCGTGGACAAGGCGATTTCTTCATCGCCTGCATGACCCAGCTGGCGGCCGGGTGCGTCGCCACTCTAGGTGGAAGTCCGGCCAGCCCGGTGAGCGCGATGGATCGATAGCGGAACATCCAGTGATTGTGCCGGATGTCGTCGTTTGGGACTTCTCGGGGCAGCCGGCCTCCACCCACGCGGTGGTCAGGGTCCCGGGCGACCACCATGACGCTTCCCGGGCGCGCGAGCACCGGCCGGCAACGCGTCGGCGAACTCGGGAAACCGCTCCAGGTACTCGGTCGGGTTGATGACACCATGGATGACACCACCGGGCAGGGTCATCGACGCGTTGAGGTCGACGTACTTCATGCGCCGATCATGTCCGGGAGCGTAGAGATGCAACCGAACCCACAGTGTCATAGGTCATAGCCGAAGGCCGCCACGGTAGCGAGGCGGGTGCGCCCCCGCAGGGCTCGACCTCGCGTTCGACGAGCAGCACGTTCACGCGTGCGTCGTGGGGAGGCAAGACCACCGGGTCGATCGCGAGCAGCATGAGTGGTGGTTCCACGGGGCAGCGTGCCTGAGCTCGCCCCAGCTGTTAGCAAGGGCGACAGGAACCCGTAGGGTGCCCAATTTCGCCCCGGCATGGTCTGGGCGTTGGGCTCCCGCACAAGCCGGGCGGCGTCGTTCGTCGGGAGCACCGAAGATGCCCGGACGGCGGAGGCTTACGGTTCGTTCATGCCGCATCTCGCGCTCGACGACCTCTACCGCCTCGCCGTCCCTTCCGATCCCCAGGTGCGTCCCGACGGGGGAGCGGTGGCGTACACACTGACGACCGCCGTCCGAGATTCCGACGAGAACCGCACCGAGATCTGGCTGGCCGCTCCCGGTGCCGAGCCCCGGCGCCTCGCCGCCGGCAGCGCCGCGCGGTGGTCGCCGGACGGTCGCACGCTGGCGTTCCTACGGCCGATGGACGGCAGGCCGCAGATCCACCTGTTGCCGATGGACGGCGGCGAGCCCGCCCCGGTGACCTCCACGAAGCTCGGCGTCAGCGCGCCCGTCTGGTCTCCGGACGGCTCCCGCATCGCGTTCGCCGCACTCGTCGGAACGGGTGAGGACGGCGGGATGCCCGACCCGAACGCCCCCGTCGTGACCGGCCGACTCGACCACAAAGCCGACGGCGCCGGGCTGCTGCGCGGCCTGACCAGGCACCTGTTCGTCACGGACGTGGCCACCGGCGAGACCGTCCAGGCCACCCAGGGCGACTTCCACGCGGGCGAGCCGTCGTGGTCCCCCGACGGCCTGCGCCTGGCGTTCGCCGCCGCCATGGACGCCGACCGCGACCTGGAGCCGGGCGGGGCCGCGTACGCCGTCGACGCGGCCAAGGGCGGTGTGCCGGAGCGGCTGACGGATCCCGGCCTCATCTGCGGCGGCGTCTGGTGGCTCGGCGACCGGTTGGTCGCCGCGGGACTGGAGGGCACCGTGGTGGGGCACGTACGGCTGTTCGCGCTCGGCCCTGGCGGGTGGGCCGAGGTGGAGACGGCTCTCGACCGGAACATCATGACTGGCGCTCCCGGCTACCCCGGCGGCGTCCCGGCGCTGCTCGGCGAGGATCTGCTGTTCTGCGCGCGCGATGGTGGCTCGACGCACCTTTACCGCGTCTCTGATGGGGCGCCTGGCGAGCGGTTGGTGCCCGGTGAGGTCAACATCTCGGGGATCAGCACAGCGGCGGGGGTGGTCGCGTACGTGGCGGCGACGCAGTACAGCGCGGGAGACGTCTACCTGATGACCTCAGGCGCGAAAAAAGTAATGTCGGGCGAAATGTCGGATATATCTGGCGCGTCAGCGCCGGATATATCCCGGCTTACCGACTACGGCCTCGACGACGTCGAGTTGTTCACCGCCCGCCGCCGCACATTCACCGCCCCCGACGGCACCCAGGTCGAGGGTTTCGTTCTGCGCGACGAGACCGCGCAGATGCCCGGCCCACTGCTGCTCGATGTGCACGGTGGCCCGCACAACGCCTGGTCGCCCGTCTTCGACGGCATCCACCTCTACCACCAGCTTCTCGCCGCCCGCGGCTGGACCATCCTCACTGTCAACCCGCGGGCCAGTGACGGGTACGGCGAGGACTTCTACACCGCCTCCATCGGCGCCTGGGGGCTGGCCGATGCCCAGGACCTGCTCACCCCCATCGACGCATTGATCGCCGACGGCGTCGCCGACCCCGACCGGCTGGCCGTCACCGGCTACAGCTACGGCGGCTACATGAGCTGCTGGCTGTCGGCCACGACCGGCAGGTTCAAGGCCGCGATCCCCGGCGGCTGCGTGAGCGACCTGACGAGCCTGAGCGGCACCTCCGACCTCGGCCATCTGATGAAGGTGCACGAGTACGCCGGTGACCTGGCCGCCCAGTCGCCCATCACCCACGTCGCGGACGTCACCGCTCCGACGCTCATTCTGCACGGCGAGGACGACGACCGCTGCCCCGTCGGCCAGGCGGAGCAGTGGTTCTCCGCCCTGCGCGAGAGCCGGGTGCCCGTCGAGCTGGTGCGCTATCCCGGCGCAAGCCATCTGTTCATCCTGAGCGGGCGTCCCTCGCACAGGTACGACTACAACGAGAGGATCATCGCGTGGCTGGAGCAATGGGTCAGCGGCTCCGCGAGCTGATCGCCGAGTACGAGGTTCCCGGCTCGGCGCTGGCGTACTGGCACCAAGGCGAGCTGCACGAGTTCGCGGCCGGCACGCTGAACGTCGACACCGGCGTCGAGGCGACCACCGACGCGCTCTACCAGATCGGCTCGGTCACCAAGGTGTGGACCGCGACTCTGATCATGCAGCAGGTCGAGCAGGGCCGGCTTACGCTGGACACGCCGGTCATCGAGGTACTGCCCGAGTTCAAGGTGGCCGACCCCGAGATCACCAAGAACGTGACGATCAGGCACCTGCTCTCCCACACCAGCGGCATCGACGGCGACCAGTTCATCGACACGGGTCGCGGCGACGACTGCGTGGAGAAGTACGTGGAGGCTTGCGCGACCCTGGCACAGAACCACCCGCTCGGGGTCACCCAGTCCTACTGCAACTCCGGGTTCGTCATCGCCGGCCGGGTGCTGGAGCAACTGACCGGCAAGCGCTGGGACGACGTCCTACGCGAGGGCATCTGCGAGCCGCTCGGCCTCACCCACACCTGGACGCTGCCGGAGGACGTGCTGCGCTTCCGCGCCGCGATGGGCCACGAGGACGGCAATACCGTCCCGATGTGGGGCCTCATGCGGTCGATGGGCCCGGCCGGGCTGATCTGCGCCCGACCGGCCGACGTGGTGGCCTTCGGCCGCGCCCACCTGGAGGGCGGCCTGCTGGAGAACCCGAGCGCCATGTGGGAGCCACAGGTCGACATCCCCAACCCGTACACGCTGGGCAAGCAGTGGGGCATCGGCTGGATCATCGACGAGTGGAGCGGCCACAAGGTCATCTCCCACGGTGGCAACACCATCGGCCAGCACGCCATGCTGTGGGTCGTGCCCGACACCGGGACCGTCGTCTGCGTGACCGCCAACGGCGGCCGGAGCGGCGAGTTCACCCGGGCCGTCGCCACCGAGCTGTTCGCCGGGCTCGACGGCCTGACCGTGCCGCCCACGCCGTCCCTGCCGGAGACACCGGCCGACGTGGACGTCGCGCCGTACGCGGGCGTCTACGAGCGGGTCGGCGCCCGGATCACGGTGAGCGTGCTCGACGACGGCAAGGCCCGCCTGCACTTCGAGGCCACCGGCGAGCTGGCCGCCCTGCACGAGCCCGAAGAGTCGGACTTCGTCCCGGTCGACGAGAACCTGTTCCTCTTCCAGACGCCGGGCACCCGCGACTGGATGGCGGCCGTGTTCTTCGAGCTGGCCGACGGCACCCGATACGTGCACCTGGGCGCCCGCGCCACTCCCAAGGTCAGCTGAGGAGATCAACATGGACCTGCGGGATCGCCTCGCCGAGGCGGCGCGCGAGCACGGCGTGCCCGGCGCGGCCGTCGCGGTGTGGCACGACGGTCGGCTGCACGAGGCCGCCACCGGCGTGGTCAACACGGCCACCGGTGTGGAGACGACGACGGACAGCGTGTTCCAGGTCGGCTCCACCACGAAGGTGTGGACGGCCGCGCTGGTCATGCAGCTCGTGGAGGACGGCCTGGCCGAGCTCGACAAACCGGTGGGGGAGTACCTGCCGGACTTCGCGTTCGGCGGCGTCACCGTCCGCCAGTTGCTGACGCACACGGCCGGCTTCGACGGCGACGTGTTCGAGGACACCGGGCGCGGTGACGACTGTCTGGACAAGTTCCTCGTCCACCTGCGCACCGCCGGGCACGTGCACGAGCCGGGTGAGCTGTTCTCCTACTGCAACGCCGGCTACTGCGTGCTCGGCGCGCTGGTGGCCAAGCTGCGCGGCGGCACCTGGGAGCAGGCGTTGCGCGAACGCCTGCTCACCCCCCTGGGCGCCACGCACGCGGCGCTGTTCGGCGAGGAGGCCGTGCTCTTCCGCGCGTCGGCGGGCCACGTCGGGCCGGACGCCGCCGTCTACCCCGGCTGGCAGATGCCCCGCTCCAACGCCCCGGCCGGCTCCACCATGTGCCTGGCACCGCGTGAACTGGTCGCGTTCGGCCGGGCGCTGGCGGCCGGCGGCCTGGCGCCGAACGGCACCCGGCTGCTGTCGGAGGAGTCGGTGGCCGCGATGCTCACGCCGCAGGTCCACGTGCCCGGTGGCGGTGGCGCGCTGTCCGACCGGTGGGGCCTCGGTGTGGAGCTGTTCGACTGGGGCGCGTTCGGCCACGACGGTGGCACGCCCGGGCAGAGCACGTTCTGGCGTGTCGTTCCCGAGTCGGACTTCTTCATCGCGATGAGCGGGAACGGCGGCTCGTTCTTCGGCCTCATGGCTGACGTGGCGCGACCGGTCATCGAGGAAGCGACCGCCCTGATGGTGCCCGCGGAGCCCCTGCCTCCGGAGGCGCCGAAGCCCGTGGACGGCACCCCGTACGCGGGCCTCTACACCGGCCCCCAACTCGGCTACGAGGTCGCCGCCGCCGGAGACGGCCTGGACGTCACGCTCATCCCCGGCCCCCTCATGGAGAGCATGGGCGCCGCCCGCACGACCACCCGGTACGTGCACCTTGACGGCGAGTCGTTCATCGCCATCGAGGCCGAGGGCGGCCGACACGATGTGGTCACGTTCGTGATGCGGGACGGGAAGGCCGCCTACCTGCACAACGGCCGTGCGGTGGCCCGTGCCTGACCTGCGGGCGGTGTTCGCCGAAGCGGGCGTGCGGGGCTTCTTGCACGCCAGAGAGGTGGACGGCGACGCCGAGATCGGGCTGGACCCGGACGAACCCGTCGTGCTCGCCTCGGTCTTCAAGATCGCGATCGCGCTGGAGTACGCCCGGCAGGCCGCCGCGGGCGAGATCGGCCGCACCGAGCGGCTCACCGTCACCGCGGCCGACAAGGACGGCGGCATCGGCACCTCCGGCTGCCTCGACGACGTGTCGCTCACCCTGCGCGACCTGGCCCACTTCATGATCACGATGTCCGACAACGCGGCGACCGACGTGCTGCTCCGCCGCGTCGGGCTCGACCGGGTCAACGGCACCCTCGCCGCGCTCGGGCTGCGCCGCACGCGGCTCATCGGCGGGTGCGCGGAGCTGTTCCAGCAGGTCACCGAGGACATCGGCGAGGACTGGGACGCCGCCACCCAGGACGAGCTGCGGGCCATGGCCGTACGCGACCCGGCCCGCACCACCGCCGGCACGCCGCGCGAGACCACGACGCTGCTGAGCCTCATCTGGCGCGACCAGGCCGGCTCTCCCGAGGCGTGCGCCGAGGTGCGGAAGGTCATGGGCGAGCAGATCTGGCCGCACCGGCTGGCCGCGGGCTTCCCCGACGAGGTGAAGGTGTCGGGCAAGACGGGCACCCTGTGGGGCATCCGCAACGAGTCGGGCGTCGTCGAGTACCCCGACGGCAAGCGGTACGCCGTCGCCGTGTTCGTACGCAGTGACGTCATTCGATCCCGCCTGCCCGCCGCGGACGCCGCCATCGGCCGCGCCGCCCGCCTGGCCGTTGACCGGCTACGCTGATGTCGGTTTTCGTGGACTATCGTGAGCGTGTGAGGACCCGTCCCCGTGCCAGCCTGGGACGAATCCTGCAGGACCTCGGCACCACCGTCCTCGACGTGGCAGCCTCACCCGGTGATCTCGACGCCGAGGTCACCGGCGTGCACATCTTCGATCCGCTCGACGAGCTGATCGTCCCGGCGGGTGGGATCCTGCTTGCGGTCGGCGTGCGGGGGGCCGCGGAGATCTGCTCACTCATCAAACTCGCGCCCGCCGCCGCAGGCGTCGTCGTGAAGCTGCCCGTGGACGTCGACGAGCAGGTCCGCGCCGCCGTGCTGGAGACCGGCGTCGCCGTGCTCGGCCTCACCAGGGCCGCCTCCTGGGCGCAGGTCGCCGCGCTGCTGCGTTCCCTGCTGGCCGAGGCCGACCTGGCCGAGCCCGAGCAAGGACCGCAGGGAGACCTGTTCTCGCTGGCCAACGCCGTCTGCGCGCTGCTCGATGCGCCCGTCACCATCGAGGACAGGTCGTCCCGGGTGCTTGCCTTCTCCGGCCGGCAGGACGAGGCCGACCCGGGCCGTGTGGAGACCGTCCTCGGCCGTCAGGTGCCCGAGCGCTACCTGCGGATGCTCGACGAGCGCGGCTTCTTCAAACAGCTCTACCAGAGTCGCGAGCCCATCTACATGGAGCTCGAGGACGAGGGTGTGATCAACCGGGCCGCCGTGGCCGTGCGCAGCGGCGACGAGATCCTCGGCTCCATCTGGGTGGCCGTGCGCGAGCCGCTCAGCGAGCAGCGGCAACGCGCGCTCGCCGACGCCGCCAAGATCGTCGCGCTGCAGTTGCTGCGGGAGCGGGCCGGGGCTGACACCCAGCGGCGCCTGCGCGCCGACCTGCTGTCCACCGTGCTGGCCGGCGGCGGCGACGCGCCCGAGGCGGCAGGGCGGCTGGGCATCGCCACCGCCCGGCTCTGCGTGCTGGCCGCCCAGCTCGTCTTGGAGGATGCCGCCGCCGACCCCGCCCGCGGCGAGAGCGATCGGCAGCGGTTCTGCGACGCGCTGGCGCTGCACGTCGCCGCCATCCACCCCAAGGCCGCCGCCGCGCTCGTCGGGTCCGTCGCGTACGCCGTGCTGCCGCTGCACTCGATGGGAGACGAGGAGGCGCGGGCCGTACGCGTGGCGGAGAGCTTCCTGGCCAGGGTCGGGCCCCGCCATGCCGCCAACATCGGCGTGGGCCGCCTGGCCGCCAACCTTTCGCAGGTGGCCAGGTCGCGCGCGGACGCCGACCGGGCGCTGCGCGTGCTGCGCGCCCGAGACACCACCGGTCAGGTCGCCGGCTACACGACCGTGCACTTCGAGTCGCTGCTGCTGCAGGTCGCCGACGTGGCCGCGGCCGAGGAGCAGACGCCCACCGGTCCCTATCAGCGGCTGCTCGACCACGACGCCGAGCACGGCACCGAGCTGGCACCCACCCTGCGGGCTTATCTCGACGCGTTCGGCGACGTCAACGCGGCCAGCGCCCGGGTGCACGTGCACGCCAACACCTTCCGCTACCGGCTCAAGCGCCTGGTCGAGATCAGCGGCCTCGACCTGTCCGACCCCGACGCCCGGCTCACCGCGATGCTGCAGATGCGGATCTTCGGTCGCTAGCACGAGCCTTCCCGGCTTTTTCGTGTGCAGGCACATAGAACCGGATCTGCGCAGGCAGGAAGGTTGTGCACACCCCCCGTGCTCGTCTGGAGTCCTCATGACAAAACCAGCAGTCGCGGCCCTCGCCGGGCTCGCTCTGCTCACGGCCGCGTGCGGAGGCACGACGAGCGGTCCCGAGCAGGGCAAGCCGGCCACGGGCGGCACCTTCACATTCGCGATCCCGGCCGACCCCGGGGCCCTCGACCCCGCCACGGCCGTGCTGACGGTCACCAACAACGTGCTGTCCCTCGCCTACGACACGCTCGTCTCCGTCGACGAATCGGGGAAGACCGTCCCCGCGCTGGCCGAGAAGTGGGATGTCAAGCCCAACTCGGTCACCTTCACCCTGCGCAAGGGCGTCACCTGCTCGGACGGCTCCCCGGTGACCCCCTCGAACGTGGCCGACAACGTCAATCACATCGCCGACCCCGCCACCAAGTCGCCCATCTACGGCGTGCTGGTGCCCGCGGGCATGAAGGCGAAGTCCGACGACGCCGCCGGCACCGTGACGCTGTCCACGCCCGAGCCGTTCAGCTTCATCCTGGAGAGCACGCGGGCGATGTTCATCGTCTGCGGCAAGGGGGTGAAGGACCGCGCCTCGATCGCCCGGGCCACCTCCGGCAGCGGGCCGTACCAGATCACCGAGGCCGTCCCCAGCGACCACTACACGTTCAAGGTCCGGCGCGACTACGCCTGGGGTCCCGCCGGCGCCACCGCCAAGGATCTGCCGGAGACGGTGGTGATGAAGGTCGTGCCGAACGAGCAGACCTCCGCCAACCTGCTCATCACCGGCTCCCTCAACGGTGCCGCCTTCAACGGTCCCGACCGCTCGCGCGTCGAGGCGTCCCCGAGCGTGACCAAGCAGTCGATCTCGGCGAGCAACGGCCAGTTCTTCTACCACCAGGGTGAAGACCGGCCTGCCCGCGACCCGGAGGTCCGCAAGGCCCTCACACAGGCGCTCAACCTCCAGGAGCTGGCCGGCATCGCCTCCGGCGGCACCGGCAAGCCGGCCACCGGCCTGGTCTTGGCGCCCCGTCCCTGCCAGGGCGACTCCGTCGCCGGGCACGTGCCCGGCTACGACGCCGCGGCCGCCGCGACCGCGCTCGACGCGGCCGGGTGGAAGCTGGGCGCCGACGGGTTCAGGGCCAAGGACGGCAAGCGGCTGAGCCTGCGCTACATGTACGCCACCACCCGCGGCCCCGGCTTCCAGGCCGCCGCCGAGTACATGGCCGAGGCGTGGAAGAAGCTCGGCGTCGAGGTGAAGCTGAACGGTGTGATCGACACGAAGCTGTCGGAGTCGCTCAACGCCACCCAGGACTGGGACGTTGTGTGGCTGCCGATCGGCGTCACCCTGCCCAGCCAGCTCGTCGGCTTCCTGTCGGGGCCGTCCGCCCCCAAGGGCGCCAACTTCGCCCACCTGGCCAACAAGCGCTACGAGGAGCTCGTCGCCAAGGCGAGCAAGCTCCCCGCCGCCCAGGCCTGCCCGCTGTGGCTGGAGTCGGAGTCGGCCCTGTTCGAAAACGCCGACCTGGTGCCCGTGGTGGACAACACGACACTGGTGGCAGCGAAGGGCGCCACGTTCACCACCACGGCCGGGGCCCTGGTGCCCACCTCGATCCGCCTCACGCAAGGAGACTAGTGAGCGACCCCCGGACCCCGGAGCATCCGGGCAGCAAAGCGGGGAGCACGGCTGCGCGAAGGACGCTTCGTACGGCCGTGCGCCGGATCGTGCGGTTCGCCGTGTCGCTGGCGGTGCTGCTGGTGGCGTCGTTCGCGATGATCCACCTCATCCCGGGCGACCCGGTGCGTGCCTCGCTCGGACCGGCCGCCCCGATCGAGCTGGTCGAGGCCCGAACGGCCGCGCTCGGTCTCGACCGCCCCCTGCCGGAGCAGTTCATCACGTACGTCGGCAACGTCCTGACCGGTGACTTCGGCACGTCCTTCCTGACGGGGGAGGCGGTGGGCGACGTCATCGCGGCCCGCCTGCCGAACACCCTGACCCTGGCCCTCCTGGCCACCGCCGTGGCGCTGATCGTGGCGGTGCCGCTCGGCATGTGGGTCGCCGTACGCACCGAGAACGGCCGCAATCGCGGCACCGACCTGGCCTTCGGCACGGTCACCGGCACCGCCGTGGCAGTGCCCGAGTTCCTGTACTCGATCGCGCTGGTGGCCGTGCTGGCCGTCAGCCTCGGCTGGTTTCCGCCCGCAGGCAAGGCCGGGCCGCTCACGTACGTGCTGCCCGTCGCAGCCCTGTCGGCCGGGCCGATCGCCATGATCGCCCGGATCACCCGCGTCGAGACCCTGCGAGAGCTGGGGACCGACTACGTGCGCCTGGCCCGCGCCAAGCGGCTGCCCACGGCCCGGCTCCACCTGCGGCACGTGCTGCCCAACACCCTCACGGCCACCCTGACCGTGGGCGGCCTGCTGCTGACCTCGCTGATCGCCGGCAGCGTCCTGGTCGAGTACGTCTTCGCCTGGCCCGGACTCGGTCTGAAGATCGTCGAGTCGATCACGCAGAAGGACTACCCGGTCGCGCAGGCCGTGATCCTCGTGTACGGCGCCATCGTGCTGATCGTGAACCTCGTCGTGGACCTGGTGCTCGGCGCGCTCGATCCCACTTCGGAGATCAAGGAGGTCTCGGCCTGATGCGGGCCAGGACGGCACCGGACGGCCCTCGGGCCGTGGACGGCGGCGCGGAGAAGGAGAACGGCATGCCATCCGAGCGCGCGAAGAAAGGGGCGAGGCCCCGGGATAGCGTGTGGCGCAGTGCCCCCGCGCTGATCGGCGGCGTGCTGGTGCTGCTCATGGCGGTGCTGGCCGTGGCCGGGCCCATCATCTGGGGTGAGGCCGCAGAACGCATCGACGCCGGCGCCATCCTCCAGGGCGCCTCCGCCGAACACCCGCTCGGCACCGACAACCTGGGCCGGGACCTGCTCGCCCGGGTCCTGGTGGCGGGCCGTTACTCGCTGGCGCTGGCGATGGCGGCCACGCTCATCGGCGCCGTCGGGGGCATCCTGCTCGGCGCGCTCCCGTCCGTGCTGCCCCGCCGGGCCGCCCGGATGGTCACCGGCGCGGTCAACGCCCTGATGGCCTTCCCCGGCCTGCTGCTGGCCATGTTCACGGCGGTGGCCAGCGGGCTCGGCGCGCGCGGTGCGGTGCTCGGAATAGGCGTGGCTATCGCGCCCGGCTTCGCTCGGCTCACCCAGACCCTGGCAGCCTCGGTCGCCGGCGCCGACTACGTGGCCGCGGCCCGCATGCTCGGCGTGCCCCGCCGCCGCATCCTCGCCCGGCACATTCTGCCCAACATCGCCGAACCGCTCATCCTCAACCTCGCCCAGTCGCTCGGTGGCGCGCTGCTCGGCCTGGCCGGCATGTCGTTCCTGGGCCTCGGCGTGCAGCCGCCGGACTTCGACTGGGGGCGCCTGCTGTTCGACGGGTTCGCGCGGATCTACGTCACTCCCGTGGTCGCGCTCGGTCCCGCGGCGGCCGTGGCACTGGCCGGCATCGGCTTCAACCTGCTGGGCGACACCCTGGCCAGGGCCGCCGCCCGCTCCTCGGCCGGGCAGCACGATACCGTCCGCCCTGAGCCGCCGGAACCCGCTGGAGAGCCGGACCCGGACGCCGTCCTCGAGGTCCGCGACCTGACCGTCTCGTTCCCGGGCGGCTCGACCCCCGTGCGCGGGCTGTCTCTGACCGTGGCGCCGGGGGAGATTGTCGGCCTGGTGGGGGAGTCCGGCAGCGGCAAGAGCCTGACCGCCGCCGCCATCGGCGGCCTCGTTCCCTATCCCGGCTCAGTGACGTACGGCCGACTGCGCCTCAGTGGCGCCGACGTCGCCACCATGTCCGGCAAGGAACTGGGCACCGCGCTCGCCATGGTGTTCCAGGACCCGATGGCCTCGCTCAACCCCGCGCTGAAAGTCGGCGGCCAGCTCGCCGAGGTGGCCGTCGTCCATCAGGGCGCGAGCCGCGCGGATGCCCGCCGCCGCGCCGTCGACCGGCTGGGCCACGTCCAGCTGCCCGACCCCGCCAAGCACGCCGCCCAGCATCCGCACGAGCTGTCCGGCGGCATGCGCCAGCGCGCGGTCATCGCCATGGGCCTCATGGGCACGCCACGCCTGATCATCGCCGACGAGCCCACGACCGCTCTCGACGTGACCGTGCAGCGGCAGATCCTGCGGCTGCTGCGCGAGGTCGTCGAGGAGACGGGCGCGGCCCTGCTGTTCATCTCCCACGACATCGCCGTCGTCGGCGAGCTGTGCGACCGCGTCGTCGTCATGTACGCAGGTCGTGTGGTCGAGGAACTGCCCGCAGACCGGCTTGCCGACGGTGCCGTGCACCCCTACACCAAGGCGCTCATCGCGTCCCTGCCCGACCTCGACACCGACCGGAGCCGTCCGTTGGCCGGCATCCCCGGCACCCAGCCGGCCCCGGCGCAGGTCGGCATGGGCTGCGCGTTCGCCGACCGGTGCTCGCTCGCCACCGAACAATGCCGGACGCAACGTCCCGAACTCGTCGTCCATGGCCCGCGGCAGCGGGTCGCCTGCTGGGAGGTCACCTCGTGAGGATCGAAGGGCTGACCGTGCGCTACGGCGGCTTCACCGCGGTCGACGACGTCACCCTGGAGATCCCCGAGGGCCACGTCGTCGGCCTCGTCGGCGAGTCGGGATCGGGCAAGTCGTCGCTGGCCAAGGCCGTGAGCCGGCTCGTGCCCTACACGGGTGGGATCGAGGGCGCGTCGCGGGTCCAGATGGTCTTCCAGGATCCGTACGCGTCGTTGGACCCGCGTATGACGATCGGCGAGACGGTCGGGGAGGGCGTCGAGAAGCGCCGTCGTGCCACGGAGGTGCCGCGGCTGCTCGGCCTTGTCCAGCTGCCCGCCGAGCTGGCCGCGCGTTACCCGCGCGAGCTGTCGGGCGGTCAGCGGCAGCGGGCGGCGATCGCCCGCGCCCTGGGCGGGGACCCCGCCCTGCTGGTGGCCGACGAGATCACCGGCTCGCTCGACGTGTCGGTCCAGGGAGCGGTGCTCAACCTGGTCCGCGGGCTGCGCGACGAACTCGGACTGTCGATGTTGTTCATCTCGCACAATCTGGCTGTCGTCCGGTACGTCGCCGACACAATAGCCGTCATGCACCACGGCCGGATCGTCGAGCACGGACCCGCCGAGCAGGTTGTCGGTGAGCCGGCACATGACTACACGCGCGCGCTGCTGGCGGCGGTGCCACGGCTCAGAGGGTGATCCACTCGGTGGAGGTGGTCACCTCGTCGAGCACCTCCGGGATCGGCGCGACGCCGAGTCCGGGGCCGGTCGGCACCTCCAGGTGCCCGTCCGCCAGCTCGAACGGCTCGGTGATGTCGGTGGCGTAGTAACGCCGCGAGCCCGAGGTGTCGCCCGGCAGCCTGAACCCGGGCAGCGCCGCGAGCGCCACGTTCGCGGCCCGGCCGAGCCCGGTCTCCAGCATGCCGCCGCACCAGACGGCGATACCGTTGGCTCGGCACAGGTCATGGACGCGGCGCGCTTCGAGGTAGCCGCCGAGCCGGCCCGGCTTGATGTTGATGATGGAGCAGGCGCCGAGGGCGATCGCCGCCGCGGCGTGCTCCGCCGACTCGATCGACTCGTCCAGGCAGATGGGCGTCTTGAGCTGCTTGGCCAGTTTGGCGTGCTGGACGAGGTCGTCGTTGGCCAGCGGCTGTTCGATGAGCAGCAGGTCGAAGGCGTCCAGACGGGCCAGCCGACGGGCGTCGGTGAGGGAGTAGGCGGCGTTGGCATCCACCTGGAGCAGCAGGTCGTCGCCGAACCGCTCGCGCACCGCGCGCACGGGCTCGACGTCCCAGCCGGGTTCGATCTTCAACTTGATGCGGACGTAGCCATCGTCGAGGTAGCCCGCCACGGCGTCGAGAAGTTCCGGGATCGAGTCCATGATGCCGACCGACACCCCGCAGGGCACTCGGGTCTTCGCCGCGCCGAGGAACCGGCCGAACGACTCCCCGGACGCCCGCAGCTGTGCGTCGAGTACGGCAGTCTCCAGGGCGGCCTTGGCCATGCGGTGACCCTTGATCGGGGCGAGCGCCCGGGCGACGTCGTAGACGCCGAGCGTCTTGGGGAGGGCGGGCAGCAGGAAGCGGCGGATCACCTCGGCCGCGCCGTCGGCGTACTCGGAGGAGTAGAGCGGCTCCGCCATGGCCACGCACTCTCCCCACCCCTCGCCGTCCGGGGTGATCACCCTGACCAGCAGGATGTCGCGAGAGGTCTCCGTGCCGAACGAGGTACGGAACGGCGCCACCAGCGGCATCGCGATCCGCCGCAGCTCTACTCCAGTGATCTTCACACTCTCTCCACTACATAGCAGGACTTCTCGCAGAACCTGGTCACCTGACGGCCTTCGGCCATCAGGTCTCCCAGCACCTCGCGGACGGCGTGGCGCCAGGCCTTAGCCGTGCCCGGATCGGTCCGCCGCAACGCCTCGATGTCGGCGGGCAGACCGACCAGCACCGTCGCCGCGTCGGCGCGTCCGACGACTGGCCGCCCGCCTTCGTCCGCGAGCGCCACGACGGCGTCCTCTGGCATCGGCGTGACGTACGGCTCGCGGCGTGCGAGTGCTTCGACGTGGGGTGCGGTGAGCGGCCAGGAGACGAACAGGCGGTCGGAATCGTCGCCCTGGTTGATGGCGTCTTCCATGATGCCGTAGAAGCAGGGCAGGTACTCCTGGGGGTGAGCGCCGAGTTTGGCCAGGTTGAAGTGCGCGTTGCGGCGTACGAGAGGGTCGTAGGTCCAGGTGATGCGCTCCAGGCCGCGATCCAGGGCCCAGCGCCGCTGGTGTAGCTTTAGCTCCAGCCCGACGCCCCGCTGCGCCGTCGTGCCGGTGATGTGGGAGTGCAGCGCGCCGCCCGCGGCGAAGAACCCGACCGAGCCGCCGACGAGCCGGTCACCGTCGAAGGCCCCCGCCACGTAATTGCCGGCATGCGAGAACGCACACATCAGTTCGAGCGTGACGGGCGGGTCGCCGCGTTCGAAGTGCCAGATCTCGTTGTACAGCTCAAGGAGCCGCTCGAACTCCGCGATCTCATGGAGCTCCCTGACCGCGATCAACTTACCGCCTTTCCTCCTGGATGTTCACTGGCGACGGTATGCCATGGTGCGGTCGGCGTATTCGTGCCGGACCACCAAGAGGAGGCGCGCGTTCGTCGAAGCGCACGGGACGGGCTCCGGGCGTCCCGTGCGTCACAGGTCGCCGAACCGCTCCGAGGCCTCGGCCGGCGCGTGGCCGAGCACTCTCAGAGCACGATGATCTTCTTCAGCCCGATGGCCAGCCGGCCGGTCACCCCGGTGCCGACCGCCTGCCCCACAGGCTCTGGGCGAAAGCCGTATAGTGCGTGAACTCGCCGTCCGTGCCCGCTCGAGAGCAGGAAGAACGGAGTTCCCCCATGCCGGTGGAAGCGCTGCGGGTCCAGCGGCTCCCCAAGAGAGGGCCGGGGACGCCGTGACGATGACACGGGACGCGCGGAAGTTTCCACATGCCGGCGAGAGGACGCCTGCCTGCGGTAGTCCTTGGGACTGACTCCGTACGCGGCATGGAAGGCGTCAAAGGCGCGGCCTCTACGGGAGATCTTGAAGGAGCAGGGCATCGATCCGTCTCCCGCACGGGCGGCCACCAACTGGGCCGCGTTCCATTACCTCGTCGGGATGGGCGGAGCCGGGCGGGCGGCGTTGTCGCTGTGTCATGCCCGCTTCGTGAGGGCACGCCAGAAGGCGTCGAAGGGGGAGCACTTGCTCTCCCGGAAACATGATGTATCGGCGCTATCCCGGGATGGGTGGGCCGACGTAGGTGGTCCAATCCGCGTGAGGTTCGCCGCCTTCTTGTGTCGTGGCCCGGGTCAACCGCTGAAGAGATGACCGAGCTTCAGCAGCAACTCGTAGACGCCGTAGGCGAAGGGCAGGCTCACCCAGGCCCAGGCCAGGAGCATCAGGGGAATGCGGCCTGATGCTCCGCCGTGCTGGTCTGCCATCATGATCCTCTTTGTGTGGTGGCCACGGTGTCCTGTCCGCCGACCCCCGTGGCCTGAGGTTCGTGGAACTTGGCGTTCACGGGACGGATCAGCTCGTTGGCCAGGAAGCCGATCGCCTGCAGCGCGATCATGATGTAGAGGGATGTCGTGTAGAGGGCGGGGCCCGTCTTGCCGGCGGCCTTCTGAGAGTCGGCAATGGCGTTCACGATCAGCGGGCTGGCGTGCGGTGTGCTGGTGCCCTGTGGCACGCGGGCCGGGCCGGATGCGCTGGGACGGACGTCGAAGTCGAAGATCGCGGTTGGCAGGTAGACGGTGGCGCAGGAGTTGGGGATGTCCACGACCCCCGACATCCGGCCCTCGATAGGTGCGGCCCCGAGCAACAGGTATGCCTGCTCGGGGCTGTAGCCGAACGTCGTCAGGTAGTCGATTCATCCTCGGTCAGGGCTCGGTCCGCTTCAACCTCCAAGGCGTGGATCAGGCCACCGCTGCCCGCGTTCGCGAGGAGCTTCGGGCCGGACTCGAGGCCTACGAACATCCGGGCGGAGTTCGCATCCGCGGCTCCGTATGGCTGGTGAGCGCCGTCCGTCCCTGAACGCCAGGCCGGCCGCGTGCAGGCCGGGGTCCAGCTCGCATCTCCCCGCGAAGTCGAGGAGGCGCTCGTCGAAGCCGCCGACGTACAGCAGGCGCAGGGCGATCACAGACATGCGGTGGCGTCGCGACATCATCTGGGCGGTCAGCTCGTCGACCTGCTTGGACAGCGCGTACTCTGGTCGATGGTCTCCAGCCGGTTTATCGTGCGGCAGAGCGTCGACTTCCCCGACCCCGAGCGGCCGATGAGAACGACCACCTCTCCGCGGTCGATACACAGGTTGATGTCGCGCAGCACGTACAGGGAGCCGTAGTGCTTCTTGACATGATCCAGCACGATCAGGGGACCAGGCACCCGTGTCGAGGCCGGCTGCGGAGGATTTCCTCCGGCGATCGACTTCGATGTCATCACGTCTTCCGATCTGAAGGCAGAGGGTGGTCATGACGTCCGCTCCGTGAGTGCCGGCGTCAGCGGATGGACAGCTCGCGGTACGGCGAGTTGCTGATGATCCGGGCCAGACCCATGCGCGTCAGATCGAGCGTCTGGAAGCTACCCGTCACGATGAGCTCGGTGAGGGCCCGGCCGACGGCTGGCGCGTGCATGAGCCCGTGGCCGGAGAAGCCGGTCGCGAAGTAGTAGTTGTCGAGCCGGCCGGACCAGCGGTCGAGGATCATGTTCCCGTCGAGGCGGTTCTGGTCGTACAAGCCGGCCCAGGTGGAGACGAGCTTGAGTTGGTCTGTGGCAGGTACGCGTTCGACCAGGGCGGGCCACACGACGTCCTCGAAGTAGGACGGGTCGATACTCAGGTCGAAGCCGGCTGGGGCGTCGAAGTCGACCAGCGCCGCGGTGAGGCCGACGCTCTCCGGGCGGACGGCGAGCCCGGCCGGATCCTTGATGAAGGGGTATCCGGTGAAGTCCGTCTTGGTCTCGACGTAATGGTCGTACCGCCGCATCGGCTCGACCGGCAGATGCAGGCCGAGCTGAGCCGAAAGACCGGGGCCCCAGACGCCGGCCACGTTGACGAAGCTTTCGCCCTCGACGGTGCCGCCCGACTCCAGCCGCACCGCGGTGACGCGTCGTTGCGCGGTCTCGAATCCGACGGCCCGGCCTTTGATCATCGTTGCTCCGAGCCGCCGGGCCCTGCTGGTCATCCCCCGCAGGAAGCTGTGTGGATCCAGCCAACCGTCTCCCGGCGAGAGGATCGCGGCGCCCAGGTCCTCGGTGTGAAGGTGCTCGTAGAGCTCCCTCAACCGCTCCGGCTCGAGCCATTGTGCGTCGACTCCGAGGCGGACATGCTGCTCGTAGTCCAGGCGCAGCTGCTCTGCGCGGCTGGTGCCGGCGACGAACAGGTAACCCTGCCTGCGCCAGGCGAGGTCCGGTACATCGTTGCCCTCGACGCTGCCGTCTGGGGCGGTCCAGGTGCTCCAGCGGTCGATGATCTCGTGCGTGTACTGGGACATCAGCACGTTCTCCGGTCGGGTGAACAGCTGACGGATCCCTCCGCTTGCCGCCGACGACGCCGCGAGCTCGTGACTGGGGTCGGGTTCGATCACCGCGACCGTGAGGGAGGGTTCGGCTTCGAGGAGGTGCCACGTGGTGGCTGCTCCGACGACACCCCCGCCGATGATGACGACGTCGAAATGCCTTGTACTGATGGCTCTCTCCTCTTGGCTCGCTCAATGTGGGTGACCCAATCATCCAATTACCAGTCACGTCAAGGCTTTGTGGAGTATCTTCTCGCTTGAATGATCGCCTCGATCTGTGGGATTCGCCCCGTTGGCAGGGCCGCTGACGCTGTAGGGTTGCCTCATGTGGTGGATTGGAAACCCCAATTGAGCGCGGCAGCTTCCGAGCGCCCCTCGGCTCTGCGGCTCGAGCCGACCCAGCGCAGGTATGAGCTCGTCGTGGAGCGCGTCCTGGAACTCGTCGACGCCCAGGGCCTGTCCCCCGGCCAACCGCTGCCAACCGAACGAGAGCTCGCCGACCTCTTCGGGGTCAGCAGGAACGTCGTCCGCCAAGCCTTCGGTGTGCTCGAGGAGAGAGGCATCATCCGGACCGTCCGCGGATCGGGACGCTACCTGCGCGACCAGAGCGCCCAGACCGCCGACGAACACACCGGGTCGCGCGCCTCACTCGAGGTCGCGTCGATCGCTGACGTCCTCGAAGCCCGCGCCCTTGTCGAGGTCGAGGTGACGGTCCTGGCCTGCGAACGCCGCACGGCCGAGCAGGCCAACCAGCTCCTGCTTCTCAGCAGCAGACTCACCTCATGGGAGGACAACCTGGCGTTCCACACGGCCGTCGCCGCTGCCACGCAGAACTTCATGCTGGAACGGCTCGTCCGTGAACAGGCCAAGCTCGCCGGGGAGCTCCACATCCGAGACCGCTACACCGACCCCGACGAGCTCGAGCGAATGCGACACGAACATCGCGCGATAGCGGAGGCGATCATGGCCAGAGACGCCGAGGCCGCGCGGGCCCTTTCGCGAAGGCACCTCACGAGAACACGCGATCTGGTCTTCGAATCCCTGCGACCCGTGAACAGGGCTCAGTCTGGATCCACCGCTGGGGATCTGACGAAAGAACTGTGAAATTAGGGAGAGGCGCCCTTTGACCTGGGATGATGGGAGTGCTCTATGCTTTCAGCCGCCCAGCCGGAAGGACACCTCGTAAGTGCGTTGCGATATGAAGCCGTTCGTGGCGATTGGCTATGTCCGTCTGGAGGTCGGCGATGCCGAGAACGTAGCCCGCGTCAGTGTCTGAGACGCGCCGTATCACTTCCGGCTCTCTACGGAACGGTTCTCCCGCCACCGCTGCACCGCTGTTTGCACGGCCACTTCGTCTTCAACAGCATGAGCGCGGGATGCGCGTGCGACACCCAGGAGCACCTAACCGCCGGTGACCAGAACACCGCGACCTGCCCCCGGCCGCCGTCGCCCTTGCGATGCGCATGTGGGGCCGCCTGCACGGCTTGATCTCCTTGGAGGTCTACGGCCATCTCGGCACGCAGACCAGCGATCCCGCCAAGCTCTATCACGCCGAACTGCTCTACCTGCTCAGATCCCTGGGGCTCGACGTGGAGCATGCGCGCCACCTGGGGATCCCGCGATCCTCGGCCTGAGCCCTCTGGACGATGTGCCGCAGAAGGAGATGACGCCGGCCACAGATAGCGCCCTGATATCCGTGGCACTGCTGATCATGACCGGCGACAACGAATGCGGGCCGCTACGTGAAGCGGCCCTGTTATCTTTGGCCGCGGCAAGGAGGACGCCGTGCCCGCCGTGACGCCGCTGCCGACAGCCCAGCGCCTGAGGCCCGGCTGAAGATCTTTACACACTTGAAGTGACAACCTCGACGTTCTGGGCCATCACCGAAAGAAGGCTGGCGTTATCGAGACGGAGGGCGACCACCGGTGGGCCATGGAGATAGTGGAGGCCGCCGGTTTCGGCACGAGGTAGGGTATGCCCTACCCCTTTCTGACCTGCGTCCCTGATCGTGGTCGTGGGGCCGGGATTGGCAGCCTGTCACCCATGAAACGGATGGTGATTCCGGCGGCCATCGCCGGCCTGCTTTTCGCTGCCTTCCCACCCGGTGCGCAGGCAGCGGAGACGAAGATCGACTGGAAGCCGTGTGCGCAGGCGCAGGGGGTCGATCCCCGGCAGGAGTGCGCGAGCGTGAAGGTGCCGCTGGACCACGACAAGCCCCACGGGAAGCAGATCACCCTGGCCGTCTCCCGGATCGCCACCGCGCTGCCGGGCAGGCGGCGTGGGGTGTTGCTGTTGATTCCTGGCGGGCCCGGCGGCTCATCGATCAACAAGCCGAGCGCCCTGGCGCAGCGGTTGCCCAAGGAGGTGTCGGAGCAGTACGACCTGGTGGGCTTCGACCCGAGGGGTGTCGGCGGCAGCAGTCCCGTGTCGTGTGGCCTGGATCTGGCTGATCTTGGGTCCTCCTTGATGAAGGGGTGGCCCGGCAAGGACGGCGACATCACTGCGAACGTTGCCTGGGCGCGTCGGGTCGCGCAGGCGTGCGCCCGTAACGGCGGGGACGTGCTGTGGAGCATGAGCACGCAGACCGAGGCCAGGGACATCGACAGCCTGCGCGCCGCGCTGGGGGAGCCGAAGCTGTCCTACTGGGGAGTCTCCTATGGCACCTATGTGGGTGCTGTCTACGCGACCTTGTACCCGCAGCGTACCGACCGGGTGGTGCTCGACAGCAACGACGACCCCGACCACCACCGGGTCGCTCGCGGCTGGGTGGAGAACTACGGCGTCGCCGTGGAGGACCGCTTCCCCGACTTCGCCGCCTGGGCCGCCTCCCGCGCCAGCACTTACCAGCTCGGCAACACACCCGAGGCGGTACGCGAGAGCTTTCTCGACCTCGCTGAGCGGCTGGACGAGCAGCCGCTCCCGTGGCCCGGCAACAACCCGCCCCGACTTGACGGCAACGTGTTGCGGGACACCATGCTCGGCGCGCTGTATTCCGACACCAGCTTCCCCGCGCTCGCCGGGCTGATGAGGGCCGGGCTGGGAAAGAGCTCGCTACCCGAGCCGCCGCGGGTCCCGGAGGCTGCGCTGCAGAACACGCTCGCTGTGGTCATGGGCACCATCTGCAATGACGTCGAGTGGCCTCGTTCGATCTCCTGGCACCAGCGCCGGGTGCTGGAGAACCGCGCCGAGTATCCGCTGACCGCGGGGATGCCCGCCGGGATGGGTCCGTGTTCCTTCTGGCCGGCGCCCGATGAACCGGCCGTCCGGGTCACCTCGCACGGCCCGTCGAACATCCTGCTGATCAACAACCTGCGCGATCCCTCCACCCCGTACAGCGGTGCGCTGAAGATGCGCCGGGCGCTGGGCGACCGGGCCGTCATGGTCGCCGTCGACTCCGGAGGCCACGGCGCGTACTTGGCTAACGGCAACGCCTGCGGCGACCGGACCGTCTCCCGGTTCCTGGCGGACGGCACCCGCCCCCGGTACGACACCGTCTGCCCACGCGTAGGCTAAGCAACAGTTCTTGAGCTTAGTTCGCCGGATCTTGCTCCTCCTTCCGCACACGAGGCCTGCGACCTACGTCTTCCTCTGTCTCTGTTCCTTCAGTCGTAGGTTCTCGCCTAATGCCGCTGCTGGGCCAGGCAGAGCATGCGGGTATACGTGCACCGATGATGGAGATCGGCTCGGTCGTCACCGATCAGCAGCGGGCCGAGGAGTGGTCGCTGTCGCGAGCAGCCTGCGACAGCTCCTTGGGCGGGCCGAAGCGGGCGCGGCCGCCGGGCTGGGCAGGCATGGACAGCTTTCGAGCAGCACCACCGCTGGTGGGCAAGTTCACCGTCCGGCGGATGCGGCTGCTCACCGAGCGCGTCGAGCAGGTCACCGCCGAGCACCTGGACGCCATGGAGAAGGCCCGTCGGCGGACTTGGTGACCGCGTTCGCCAAGCCCATCCCCGCCATCGTCATCTGCGAGCTGCTGGGCGTGCCGTACGAGGACCGGGGTCGCTTCCAGGAGAACATCGACAAGTTCCTCGGCGGCGAGGAACTCATCGCCGCCTACATCGCGACCCAGCAGTACCTCGCCGAACTGGTGGCCGCCAAACGCGCCAACCCCACCGACGACGTGCTCAGCGACCTGCTCGACAGCGATCTGACCGACGAGGAGCTGAAGGGCATGGCCCTGATCCTGCTGTCGGCCGGCTTCGGCACCACCGCCAACATGCTGGCGCTGGGCACCTTCGCGGTGCTGCAGAATCGGAGCAGCTCGCCGCGCTGCGCGCCGACCCGTCGCTCACCGAGGGGGCCGTGGAGGAGCTGCTGCGCTACCTGAGCGTCGCCAAGCAGTTCTACCGGGTGGCGCTGGAGGACGTCGAACTGGGCGGCCACACCATCCAGGCCGGCCGAGAACGGCGCCGACACCGGCACGCTCCTGGCCTGCACAGGCCACACCTTCGTCACCGGCCTGACCCGCCACTCCCTCACCTCACCCGTCGGCAAGAACGCCGCGACCCCCACCGCCGAGGCTGACCGGCCCGGTACCGCGGCCCGTTTCTGCCGATCCAGATACGCCGGCCACCAGCAGGTGCTCGCGCATCGCTGCACTTCCTTTACGGGGGTGACGCTGCCACCTGGCCGCACATCCTCAATGCCCGCGAAGGCCGCGATGGAGCCCGCCAGCGCCCATCCTCGGTCTCGCGTTCGCCTACCTGGGCGCCCAAGAGGCGCAGCGCCAGCGGGCAGCCACCGCCCTGATCACGCCCCAAAACCCCAGCTCGCGACAGGAAGCCGAGTTTCCGGGCGGGACAGGCCGCCGGCACACTCGGACGGCTCCTCACCCGCCACAAGGGCCACGCCTTCGACACCGACATGCGGCGCCGGATTAGCGCGATCCTTCGGCCTCCTTCGGCCCATGCAGCGTACTGCGGCCACCACATGGCGAGATTAAGGGACTTATGGTACCGTATACAAGTACTGATCGTCCCCATGTGCGTCGGGAGAAATGTTCGTCTTGGGGAGATCCTTTTCAATGTGCTCTGGCTTCGATCGGGGAGATAAGGATGTGCTCGATTTCCTTGGGTGACGACGACGCGGAGCTGCGCCCCGCTGGAGCCGTGGCGGGCTGGGGGTCCCTGGCGCGCATCGATCCAGGGGGCGCAAGTTCATCCGCGCTACGAATGGGAGCCCCCCCACCTCGTCTGCTACCCGGTATGGCTGTACCCGCACGACCGCTGGAGTGACCAGCAATTCGCTCTTGGCCCACACCACGATGCCGTGCGCGAGGCGATCGAACATCAACTGAACCTGCATCACGCCTGATCAGGAAGGGATCTTCAAAGCGGCTCCTCCTGGCCAGCCGTACTCATGAGCAGCCCGTCCCGTGCCGGCAGAAGCGTGGAATGAGACCCGACTCGCTCAGCGCCTCCAGAACGGCTGCCTCACCGCGACGGTCCGTCCGTCGGCGGGAGGTCTGTATTCACATGGCCACCCGGACTTTTGTACGGGCAAGGTGCCGCGGCCGCTGAAGTTGAGCAACTGCCTCTGCTCGTCGAACTCCTCCCCGATCGTGCGAAGCGCTGTCCGCAGCGGGTCTCGGGCGGTCAGCGAGAGCCCATCGCCCATGCCCGCACGCTAGAGCCGAAATTGCCGGGGCTGGAGGTGTCCATCTACGCGGGCGTGATCAACCTGTTGGAGGAGCTGAGGAGCGGGCGATTCTGTCTCACCTGTTCGTGGTACACGGCCTGGCCGTGGTCCAGCATCTGGCCGATCGCATGGCCGTCATGTACCCGGGCGGGATCGCTGAGATCGGGACGGTAGCGAACTTCTACGACCACCCCGTGCACCTGTACGCGCACGAGTTGTCGTCGGTGATCCCACTGCCCGACCCGAAACAGAACGCATTCGCAAGCGGATCCTGCTCGGAGCGACCTGCCCAGCCTGGCCGACCCGCCACCTGGATGCAGGTTCCGCACCCACTGCCCCAAGTGGGCCCCAGCTCAGCGGGGCCGAACGACCGCGGTGTGTGGACGAGGAGCCCTCGGTGGCCTGGCTCGTAAAAGGCCGTCGGCCACTACGCGGAAAAGATCGAGGTCATCACGGCCTCTGATGATCAGGAGGAGAAGTGAAGGTTCGTTACCCGGCCGCCGCCGTCGTCGCGGTCCTGGCCCTGGCCCTCGCGGCCTGCGGCGGAGGTGGCGGCGAAGCCAAGAAGCCGGGCGCCGAGCAGTCGCGGCAGGCTCAGCGGCAGATGGCGGCGACCCCGTCGATGAGCATCAACCCCGTCCCGTACGAGCAGGTCAAGGACGGTGGCACGCTGACGCTGGCGATCAGTCAGTGGCCTGCCCAGTGGAACGGCAACCACATCGACGGCAACCAGGCCGAAACGGCGACGATGCTCGACGTGTTCATGCCGCAGCTGATGCTGTCCGACGAGAGCGCCGTCATGACGGCGAACCCGGACTTCGTGACCGGCATCAAGGAGGACACGTCGTCGGGCAAGCAGGTCATCACCTACACCCTCAATGACAAGGCCATGTGGTCGGACGGCACGCCGATCACATGGAAGGACCTGGAAGCCACGTGGAAGGCCGACAGCGGCCAGGACAAGGGCTTCAAGCCCGCCTCCACGGACGGCTGGGACAAGATCGAGTCGGTCGAGAAGGGTGACACGGACAAGGTCGCCGTCATCACCTTCGCCAAGCCGTACTCGGAGTGGCAGGGCATGTTCAACCGCGCCACCTCCCACCTCTTCCCGGCCGCGCACATGTCGACGCCGGAGCAGTTCGAGAAGGACTACCTGCAGAAGATCCCCGTCACCAGCGGGCCCTTCAAGGTGGAGTCGATCGACGAGGGCACCAAGACGCTCACCCTGGTGCGTGACGACAAGTGGTGGGGCAGGAAGCCCAAGCTCGACAAGATCATCTTCCGGGCGATCTCCGACCCCGCGGCCGAGGTCAACGCCTTCGCCAACGGCGAGCTCGACGCCGTCGCCATCGCGCCGGGCGCCCCGGCGGACCTGGCGCGGGCCAAGGGTGTCCCGAACACTGACATCCGCAAGTCGCTCAGCCCGAACTGGCGGCATATCACCGTCAACAACCAGAGCAAGTTCCTGAAGGACAAGTCGGTCCGTCAGGCCGTCCAGTACGCCATCAACCGTGAGGTGATCGCCCAGTCGGACCTGAAGGACATGGACTGGCCGGTGCAGACACTCGGCAACCACGTCTTCATGAACAACGACAAGCGGTACGTCGACAACTCCGGCGACCTCGGCACGTACAACCTGGACAAGTCCAAACAACTGCTGGACGCCGCCGGCTGGAAGCAGGACGGCGAGTACCGCAAGAAGGACGGCAAGGAACTGGACCTGTCCGTCCTCGTCCCGACGGGGGCGCCCGTCACGAAGTCGGAGGCAGAGCTCGTCCAGGCCATGCTCAAGGAGGCCGGGATCAAGGTGACAATCCGCACGGTCCCCATCGACAAGCAGTTCACCGACTACATCATCCCGGGCGACTTCGACCTGGCGCCGTTCTCCTGGATCGGCACGCCGCTGCCGCTCGGCGGGCTGCCGCAGATCTACAAGACCGGCTCCGAGAGCAACTTCCCCAAGGCCAGTGACCCGGCCATCGACGCCGCCATCCAGAAGACGGTGGACGAGACCGACCCGGTCAAGGCCGCGGAGCTGGCCAACGCCGCGGACAAGCTGATCTGGGACGAGGTGCACACCATCCCGCTGTACCAGCGTCCCGAGATCTGGGCATGCAAGAAGACGCTCGCCAACTATGGCGCCCGTGGCTACAAGTACTACGACTGGACGACGGTCGGTTTCACCGGTTGATCCGGTCCCGGGCTTCCGCTGCTCCGGCGAGTTCTCACAGCGTCATCGGCGGCAGGACGGCCACGTCGAAACGTGCTGCCTGAAAGTAGATCGCCTCAACGGCGGATTACCTGTATGGAAACAACACTCGGGGGCGGTGTATGAGAGTGCTTCTGGCCGTGGCCGCGAAGCCACACCATCGCGATGCCGTACGGCAGGCGGTCCAGCGAGCGAAGGACTCGATCGAGGCGGCCTTTCCCGTCGAGTCGAAACACGTCCGCGCCGCGGAATGGCAAGCCTCGCACGGCGGCGTCCACATGCTGGCCTGGACCAACGAGCCGGAGTGGGAACCTCTGACCACGCCGGACGGCATCACCGCCATCGCCGGCCACCATCCCGGGGAAGGGCGTGACCTGACCGGTCGAGTGACAGCCGAGCCGGGCTGCTTCGCGGTGTTCCAGGCGAGCGAGCGCGGGCTCAGCGCCTCGACGTCTCTTGCGCCCGTCGACCCCGTCTACTACGCGCGGACAGGCGAGCTTCACGTGGTCGGCAACCGTGCCTTGCTGGTCCGGCTGGCGGCCTTCGGCGGGATCCGTTACGACCTGGGGGCCCTGCAGTCGATCGCCCGCCAGGGCTACTTCCTGTCGGAGGAAACCCCATTCGCCGAGGTCAGATCTCTGCCGCCCGCTTCTCGACTGGTCATGGAAGAGCAGCGGCTGACCATCACCACCGAGCCGCTGCCCGAAGGTGAGAGTCGTACCGGATCGAAAAGGGTCGCCGAAGGAATGCTGGCGGCGGTGGAGCCGCTGCTGCGGGCTTCCGATCCGGTACGGCTGACACTCACGGGCGGCAGGGACAGCCGCCTGATCGCGGCGCTGCTACGCGCGGCGGGCATCCCATTCCACACCTCCACCTCGGGCTTCGACGATCACCCCGATGTCGTGGTGGCCCGCCAGGTGGCCGCGGCGCTTGGTGTCGAGCACGAGGTGAAGGCGCCGCCGCTGACGCCGGCGAACGAACTGTCGGTGGTACATCCGGCGGATCGCGCCCAGAACGTACTGCGGGTGTGCGAGGGCATGCTGTCGGCCTACGAGAACATCAGCGGCGACGGCGCCTACAGCCGCCGCCCCTTGCTGGGTGGGCACAACGGAGAGATCCTGCGCGGTGGTTTCCTGTCCGGGATGGACGAGGTCGGCACTGAAGACGTGCGCCGCAGGACTCGGTCGCTGTTCCTGGCCCATCGGGTCCTGTTCACCGACACGGCCAACGCCCACGCGGAGGAGCTGGCCTGGCGATCGGACACCCCGCACGTACCCGATCACCTGTATCTGCGCTTCCGGGTGGGCCGCTGGCATGCCGCCTCCCGTGCCGCCATGCTTCGCAGGGGGACGCCCGTGCAGCCCTTCCTGGACAACCGGGTGATCGCGGCCGCGCTCGAGCTGGATCCCTTGCTCAGGCGCTCGGAGCGCCTGGTACACAAGCTGATTAAGACGTTCGCGCCGTCGTTGGCGGCGGTACCCCTGGAAGGTGGTCAGTGGCGCTTCAAGGCCGAAGGGCGCTTCGCCCGGCTGCGGGCCCGGGCTCAGGGGCTGACGGCCAAACAGGTCAAACCGTGGAACTGGCGTGCCGAGCCGGGCGAGGAGATCGCCACGGAGCTGAAGCACACCATCATGGCCTGCGCCAGGCTCGGCGACCTCGTGCGGCTGGACAAGGTGCCCGAGCTCTTCGAGCGCGGCAGGCTCACCAAGCCGCCGCTCGTCTGGCACCTGTACACTGCGGCCAGCCTGCTCGCCACCGACCTCACCAAGCCACGACCGCGCGCACGCGATCGGCTGCACGTGCGAACTCGACAGGATCGGATGGCGTCATCTCCACGGATCTAGGGCCTGTTGGGACTTTGGATCTTTTGACTGGTCGGAGGCTTCGGATCCACAAGAGTCGCGCCGTAGCGGGCAGGTGAGCTGCGAGGAGATTGGCCGAGCGTGCGGCATGACCCGGCAGGGTGCCACTCGCCCACAATGCCAGACGAATCCCGCAAGGGTTTCCGGTCACGGGCATAGACCGCATGTCAGCGGGCCTCGGCCCGGCTCATGCGCCGTTGCCGGTAGAGCAGGGACCAGCCGATCAGCAGGGCGAAGCTGGCGAGTTGGAGCACTGTGGACAGGCCGGCCATCACATCTAGGGGCAGGCTGTAGACGAGCGGGATCCTGATGATGGATTCGGCCAGCAGTCCGAAGCCCCAGACGAGGGTGAGGGTGCGGAACACCTGGCGGAACTGAGGTGCGGACTGCCACCGCTGTTCCCATTCGGCCAGTTTGGCGGGGTCGTCGGCGGTCAGGCGGCGCATGAGGGTGTACATGAGGGGCTTGCCCGTCAGGCAGGAGCCGAGCAGGAGCAGGCCGAGCAGCCCGGACAGGACGGACTCCTTGGCCAGCAGGAAGCGTGGGTCGCCGGTGAGGAGGGTGAGCAGTACGCCGATGGCGAAGCCGGCGCAGACCAGGGTGGCCAGGCCGTTGAAGCGGCGGCTCACGATCGCCACGAGCAGCACGCGGATCAGGGCGGCTGCCGCGCCCAGCAGCAGGGCGAGCTCGTCCTCCACGCCGAGCCGGCGGCAGAGGTAGTAGACGGCGATGGGCAGGAGCACGTCCGGGATGAGGGTCTTGAGCAGTTTCATGGGTGGCTCCTCGGGGTGATGAAGGGGGTGCGGCGGACAAGGGCGGGTGGAGGCGGCAGGTGTCGGATCAGGACGGGATCTGGTACGGGTTGTCAAAGGGGTGGAGGTCGAAGACGTCGAACCAGGCGCCGGCGCCGGCCAGGATGCGGTCGAAGTACGCGGTCCGGTGGCGTTGTAGGCGGTCATCGCCCCCGGCACGGCTGCGCCGAGGGCGACGAGCGCGCCCTGATCGGCCTGTTTGACGGCCTGGTGGAAGACGCTCAGGTGGGCGAGGTAGTCGTCGGGGTCGCCGGACCACAACATCGGGATGTTGGGCTCGATCTCGGTCCAGTCGTACGTGCCGGGCTCGGGCTCGATCTGGGACCGGAAGAGGTTGACGCGGACGAAGCGGTTGCCGAGGGCGCGGGCCTGGTCCATGAACCGGTCGGGTGAGCCGAACAGGCAGTAGGTGGCGCCGCGGTTTACGCTGGTACGGAGGTCGCCGAGGAGGTCTTCCACATCTATCCAGAATCAGAGCACCTTATTAGGGGACGCACAGTACCTTACGCGCGGATGCTCTAGGATGCAATAAGGGACAGGCAGGACCGTAGGCATCAGGAGGAGCCGTGGCGATCAGGGCGGAAGCCGACAAGCGCTCCCGGCGGCGAGGAGCCGAGCTTGAAGAGGCGCTGCTGCAGGCCACGATCGACGAGGTGGCCGAGGGCGGATACGCGCGGCTGACCATCGACCGGGTGGCGCAGCGGGCGGGCACCAACAAGACGGCCATCTACCGCCGCTGGCCCAACCGCGCCGCCCTCGCCTTCGCCGCCTACCGCCACTTCGTGGCCCGGCCCACGGCTCTGCCCGACACCGGCGACCTGCGTACCGACGTGCTGGAACTGCTGCGCGGGGCGGCGGCCCGGATGGGGTCGGCGGTGGGCAGTCAGATCCTGCGTGGCGTCATGTCCGAGATGCACACCCACCCCGAACTGTTCCAGCACCTGCGCGAGGAACTCGCCCACGAACCCGGCGCCATGATGACCATCCTCGGGCGGGCGGTGGCGCGCGGCGAGGCCCGACCCGACGCGCTACGGCCGCGCGTGGCCACGGTGCCCGTCGTCCTGCTGCGGCAGGAGTACCTGATGGATCCGGATGCGGGCATCTCCGAAGAAACCCTGATCGAGCTCGTGGACCAGGTCTTCCTGCCTATGGTGCGACTCTGATCAGAGTGCGAGCGCTCGTGGCGGTTCTCGCCTCATACGGTCACGTGGAGTGTCATGTCGTGCCCTTCCATTTGACGCGCCTGCCGTCGTGCACGCAGCATGCAGGGACAACGGTCTGGATGGAGGCGAGCACAGCGGTGGCCATGACCGAGCTCCAGTCGTTGACGTAGGTCCTGATATACGTGTACAGCCCGAGGGCCACCGGACGCACCTCCTCAGCCGTGGTGAGGATGAGGGCGAACAGGAAGGTGACCAGGTTGCGGCCTTGCTGGCGCAGCGCGGTGGCGTAGCCCCCGAAGCTGCGTCGCGATCGGGCCGGTCGCACGTGCGTTCACAGGGAACCCTCGGGGACGAGCGTGTAGCGGGTGCGCGCGGTCGCGTCCCAGGTCATGCGGCGGCGCCCCGCGGGCGCGCCGGAGACCTCCCGGGCCGGGACATGCCGCTCGCCGCAAGTGACGGTCAGCGGCGGAGTGTCGCCAGGGACCTCGACGACGAGCCAGCCGTCCGACCCGGCGGTGATCGAGGCCTCCGTGAGCACGCCGGCGGACCAGACCACGGAGGCGCTGTGGCCGGCGCGGCAGCGGATGCCGCGCACCGACCCCGTGTCCCAGCTCTGCGGCAGGGTCTTCAGCAGGCTGACCGCGCCTTCGTGGCTCTGCACGAGCAACTCGGTCATCCCCGCGACAGCGCCGAAGTTGCCGTCGATCTGGAAGATGTAGCCCGATGGCCGGCCGCCGTGGGGGTGCAGGTCCAGCAGCGAGACGGAGCTTAGCTCGTCGAGCAGGATCGCGATCGAGCGCTCGGCCAGTTCCGGGTCGCGCAGCCGGGCGGCCAGGCACAGGATCCACGCCTGGCTCCAGCCGGTGTGTCCGCTGCCGTGGTGCAGCCGGGTGGCCAGCGCCTGCCGTACTGCCTCGAAGTCGTCCGGCGTCCCCGACTCGGTGATCCGGGTGCCGGGGTAGAGGCCGTAGAGGTGGGACAGGTGGCGGTGGCCGGGCTCCTGGGAGGGCCGCCGGTCATACCACTCCAGCAGTTCGCCGTCGATCGCGACCGGACGCAGCTGTGACAGCGCCTTGCCCGCGCGTACGGCGAGCTCGTTGTCGGTCAGCGAGCAGTAACGGGTCAGGACCTCGCGGACGAGCTCCTGGTCCATGGCCGCGCCCGCCGAGATGGCCGCCGGATTGCCTGCCTCGGTGAGGAAATGGTGTTCTGGCGAGGTTGACGGGCTCATCACCAGCTTGCCGTGGGCGTCGGGAACCAGCAAGTCCAGCGCGAAGGAGGTGACGCTGCGCAGAGCGGGTAGGAGCAGCTCGGGTGCTCCGCTGTACTCGAGGTGGTCCCAGAGGTGGGCGGTGAGCCAGAGCAGGCCGGAGGACCAGTTGGCCCACTGCGGATCGCCGTTGACCGGGGCGCTGAAGCGCCACAGGTCGGTGTTGTGGTGAGTGGTGGCTCCGGCGGCGCCGTAGTAGTGCCGGGCCGCGTCCTGGCCGGTATCGAGCAGGCCGCCGATCAGCTCGAACAGCGGTTGGTGCAGTTCGGGCAGGCCGGCGGGCTCGGCGGGCCAGTAGTTCATCGGGAGGTTGATGTTGGTGGTGTAGTTGCTGCTCCAGCCGGGCCGCACGTCGGCGTTCCAGATGCCCTGCAGGTTGGCGGGTTGGGTGCCGGGACGGGAGCTGGAGATCATCAGGTAGCGGCCGAAGTGGTAGTAGAGCTCGGCGCGCTCGTCGGGCAGCGACAGGTCGACCCGGTCGAAGTAGCCGCGGTAGTCGGCCTCGTGCTCAGCGAGCAACTCCGCCGTGCTCCGGGACAGTGCGGCCTCGACCTGCCGGCGCGCCTGCCGGGCCAGCTCGGCGGTGTCGGCGCTGGGCCGTACGGCATGGCCGCGGAAGCCGTCGGCGGCCGCGGCGACCATCCGTACCTCGCCGGATCCGGTGCTCTGGACGGCGATGACGACGGCGAAGCCCATGCCGGCGGCCACCGTGCCATCGCGGTCGGGCGCGTCCGCGCCGTAGACGACGGCGGGCTCCCGGTCGACGTAATCGGGCAGCACGTTCGCGGGCGCCCGGCCGGTGATGGTAAGCCACTCTCCGTCGCGGATCACCTCGACCGGGTGCGGTGAGGTGAACGCGGGCAGTTCGAGCGGCCCGCGAGCCGACGCGACCAGCACCCCGGCGGGGGCGGATACGAAGCTGGTCAGTAGACCGTTCACCATGGTCACCGCACGGGCCAGGTCGAGCTCTCGGCGGTAGCCGGAGGGCTCACCGGCGGCGGTATGGCGCCACTCGATGAAGCCCAGCGGCTGGTAGGCCTGGGTCCAGCCGCCGGACTGCATCCGGCGGCCCAGCTCGTCCGCGCGCTCGAAGTCGCCCGCGGCGATCGCGGCACGCAGCTCTGGCAGCAGCCCGGCAGGAGAAGGACCCTCCGGGGGCGGCTGGGGACCGCCCGACCAGAAGGTGTCGAGGTTGAGGTCGAAACGCTCTACCTCCGGCCCGCCGTACGCCATCGCGCCCAACCGGCCGTTGCCGAGCGGGAAACCGTCGTGGAAGTGGGCGGCGGGTGTGGAGAGCCGGAGGAGATGTCTGGTCGTCACAGCGCGTCGTATGCCTTCTGCTGGATCTCGAGGTAGCGGGTCACGCCCAGGCCGTTGAGCCCGTCGAGGTAAGCCTGCCAGGCGGAGTCGTCGTCGATGTTCTTCTGGCCCGTGACGAACTGCAGGCTGGACTGGTTGACGTAGTTGTCGATGTTGGTCTGCATGGTGGCCAGCTCGCCTGCCTCCTCCGGCGCAATCTTGGTGTGCCAGATCGGGAAGATCTGGTCCTTGGGCTCCTTGCCCGCGTACAGCTCGGTGGCCTTGAAGAGGCGGCGCTCGTAGCCCGCCTGGTCGTAGATGTCGGTCGATGCCACCTGGGCGTTACGGAACTCCTTGGTGTTGTCGTACTCCGCCATCGGCCCCCAGGCGCCCTCCCTCTTCGGCGCGTCCTCGGGCTGCGTCAGCGTCTTGAACGACGGCTTGAGGCTCTCGTCGAGCGCGACATCGCCGGGGCCCGCCTTCGCCCAGTCCTTGTCCTCCTCGCCGACCTGGCCCAGGACGTGTCCCTCGTCGGTGAACAGGTAGTCCAGCAGCTTGATCGCGGAGATCTGGGTCGCCTCGCTCGCCTTGGAGGTGATGACGAAGGAGGCGCCGGGCAGGCTGGGCAGTATGTAGGTGGCATACTGCGCGCCGGACGGGCCGGTAAGCGGGGCCACGGCGTCGTAGTCCTTGTCGCGGCCGTCCTTCTGGCCCAGGGTGACCAACTGAGCCGGGTGGTGTACCGTCGCCGAGCCGACGACGCTCACCCCGGCCTTGTCCCCCTTGGCCTTCATCGCGTCCCCGTTCTGGGTGAAGGCCGCCTGGTCGATCAGGCCGTCCTTGTACAGCCCCGCGAGATAGCGCAGGCCCTCGCGCCAGCCGGGCTGCACGGCCTGCAGTTGCACCTTGCCGGCGTTGACCGCCAGCGTGGAGCCGTACGCGCCGGTGGCCTGCGGGTCGTAGACGAAGGCGTTCATGAGGTACGGCAGGAGCGGGTTGGCGGTGCTCGCGCTCAGCGGGATCTCATCGGCCTTGCCGTTGCCGTTGGGATCCTTGGTCTTGAACGCCTTCAGCACCTCGCGCAGCTCGTCGGGGGTGGTGGGCTGCTTGAGTCCGAGCTTCTTCAGCCAGGCCGAGTTCATCCAGAGCTTGGAGGGGTAGGAGCAGTGGAAGCAGTCGTTCCACTGTGGCATGCCGTAGATCTTCCCGTCGGGCGCGGTCGCCAGCCGCTTGAAGTCGGGCGTCGACTCCAGCGCCTTCTTGATGTTGGGGGCGTACTTGTCGATGAGGTCGTTGAGCGGCACGAGCACGCCCTGCTTGCCCAGGCGGATCAGCTCGGCCTGGGAGAAGGCGTCGACCCAGGGGATGAGCATGTAGACGTCGGGGAGATCGCCGCTGGCCAGCGAGATCTGGCGCTTCTCCTTGGCCGCGGCGCTGTCCCAGGTGGTGGTCTCGAAGGTGAGGCTCACCCCGAGCTTCTGCTGCACGCGCTTGGTGAACGGGCTGTTGCTCAGGTGCTGGTCGGCGTTCTGCTGGGCGAAGATCCTGATGGTGCCGGCCTTCTGTTCCTGCTTGGGCTCCTCGGCGGAGCAGGCGGACAGGGCCAGGAAACCGGCGGTGAGTGCGGCGACGACTCTGACGGACACGGTGATACCTCGATGTCTGTAGGTGGGGGGTGTGTCAGCCCTTGACGGAGCCGATCATGAGGCCCTTGGTGAAGTGCCGGGCGACAAAGGGGTAGATGAGGAGCACGGGTACGGTCGAGATCACGATGAGCGAGTATTTGAGCAGATCGGCGAGTTGCTGGCGCTCCATGGCGGTGGCGACGTCCATGCCGTTGCTCTGGGTGTTGAGGATGAGGATGTTGCGGAGCACGAGCTGCAACGGGTAGAGGTCGTCGCTCTTGAGATAGAGCAGGGCGTCGAAGTAGGAGTTCCACTGGCTGATGGCGTAGACCAGCGCGATCACCGCGATCATGGGCTTGGCCAGGGGCAGCACGATCGACCAGAGAACCCGGAAGTGGCTCGCGCCGTCGATCTCGGCGGCCTCGAACAGCTCGCGAGGGATGGAGTGGCGCAGGTAGGTGCGCGCGATGATCACCTGCCAGACGGCGATCGCGTTGGGGACGATCAGCGCCCACCGCGTGTCGATCATGCCGAGAGACTTGACGACCAGGTAGGTGGGGATGAGGCCGCCGCCGAACAGCATCGTGAAGACGATCATCCGGGTGAGTAGCCCGCCTCCGACGAAATCCCTGCGGGACAGCGGATAGGCCAGCATGAGCGTGAGGCTGACGCTGACGAACGTTCCCACGGCCGTGTAGAAGAGCGAGTTGCCGAAACCGACGAGGATCTGCGGATCGGACAGTGCCACCTGGAAGCCGCGCAGGGTGAAGTCCACCGGCCAGAAGGTGACCCGGCCGGAGCTGACCGCGTTCGGATCGCTGAGGGAACTGGCCAGGATGTAGAGCAGCGGCAGCAGCACGACCGCCAGGAAGGTGGCGAGCAGCACGTAGACGGCCACCATGAACAGCCGGTCCGTTCGCGATTCCCTGACCATGGTTACCAGAGCCCCGATCCGGAGACGCGCTTGGCGACCCTGTTCACGACGATGAGCAGGACGAGGTTGACGGCGGAGTTGAACAGGCCGACCGCGGTGGCCTGGCTGAAGTCGGCGTTGAGCAGGCCGGTCTTGTAGGTGTAGGTGGCGATGATCTCCGACTTGCTCAGGTTCAGCGGGTTCTGCAGCAGGAACGCCTTCTCGAAGCCGACCGCCATGATGTTGCCGACGCCGAGGATCAGGATGATGGCCGCGGTCGGCATGATGCCCGGCAGGTCGACGTGGATGATCTTCTGCAGGCGGGAGGCGCCGTCCACCCGGGCGGCTTCGTACAGCCCGGGATCGACTCCGGACAGCGCGGCCATGTAGACGACGGCGGAGTAACCGGCGGTCTGCCAGATGTCGCTCCACACGTAGATGTGCCGGAAGTAGTCAGGATTGCCGAGGAAGTCGATCGAGGGGATGCCGAACAGCCCCA
Organism: Nonomuraea sp. CA-141351; assembly: GCF_050944675.1. Lineage (NCBI taxonomy): Bacteria > Bacillati > Actinomycetota > Actinomycetes > Streptosporangiales > Streptosporangiaceae > Nonomuraea > Nonomuraea sp. CA-141351. The sequence continues at coordinate 10,165,733 of NZ_CP191982.1, read as the reverse complement.
GCGCGTCATTGGCGAGCCCGACACTGGGCGACAGGATGAGGATCGTCATGGAGACGACCACGACCGTCGAGATGAAGTACGGCGCGTAGGTGACCAGCTGCACGGTCCGCTGGAAGAACCCGCGCCGGACCTCGTTGAGCGCCAGCGCCAGGATGATCGGGATCGGGAAGCTGGCGAGGAGGAAGTAGGCCGACAGGATGAAGGTGTTGCTGACCAGCGTCCAGAAGACCGGGTTGTCGAAGAAGGCGCGGAAGTGCCGGAAGCCGACCCACTCGCTGCCCCAGATGCCGTCCAGGACGCTGTAGTCCTTGAAGGCGATGACCGCGTTGGCCATCGGGATGTACTTGAAGATCGCGAAATAGGCCACCGGCACCGCGACGAGCAGGTAGAGCTGCCAGTTCCGGCGAATGCGCCGCAGGCGCGTGCTAGTGGCCATACACCCTCACCTCGATCAGTTCCGCCGGCCCGGCGGGGAAGCGCACCCACACCTCGTGGGCGAGCAGGGCGTCCAGCTCCACGCGGGCCGGGCCGCCTCCGGTCAGACCGGCCGCCACCTGGGCGCCGTCGTCGGTTTCGATGACGAACGGTACGTCGGCCCCCTCACCGAACCGGACTTCGATCCGCCGTAGCCGCCACGCGCCCTCCAGGTCGACGCGGACCCACCCGCCGCTCCAGCCGTGCTCGGTGCTGTAGTCGGTGACGTTATGAGCGGGTGATCCGCTGCTGAACACCGGCCGGTTGGCCGACAGCAGCCGCTCGCTGCCGGGCCGGTAGCGCAGGCTCGGCGGCCCAGAGGGCAGTTTGCGCGGCTGACCGGTCCACTCGGGGCCACCGGTCGCCATGATCGTGAGGGCGGCGGGCTCCAGACCCTCGGCGCTCGCGCGCAGGACGTTGACCCCGGCATAGTGGGAGCGGAACTCGATCGCCCCGATCCCGTCTACGACGGGCAGCTCGATCGAGGTGCCGGTCGGGAAGAGGCCGCCGCCCTCCAAGACCTCGATGGTCACCGTGCGTTCGTCGGAGATGACCGCGCCGCTCTCGTCGACGAGTTCGACCCGGAGGTAGGCGTCGTCGGTGCCGTCCGTGCCGATCGTCTCGGTGTCGGAGCTCAGCCGTAAGGCTCGCGCGGTGCCCTCGCTCGGCCAGACGGGGGGCTCGATGCCGCGCAGCTTGTTGCGGTACCAGTAGTAGGAGCGCAGCGGCACGCGGAAGTAGTCGATGAAGCCCATCCGGCTCATGTCGGTGATGATGCTGCCGTGGTGGAAGGCGCACCACAGCGCGATCCCGGCCCGCCAGGGGTGCTCGATCTCGACGCCGTCGGTGTAGCGCGGGCCGTAGACGCCGGGCCGGTTCTCGATGGCGCTGCCGTACTCGGTGACCAGGCTGGGCCAGGGCGGCTGGTGGAAGAGTGCCGCGCCGTCGCCGTTGTAGCCGGCCAGGTCGCCGAGCTCGTCGAAGCCGCCCCGCTGCGCGCCGCCGACCGCGGCGGGCCTGGTCGGGTCGAGCTGGTGAGCCAGGTCCACCAGGCGGGTGATGAGCTTCTTGGCCTCTGGCATCACCTCCGCGTCGGTGAAGAAGGGCTCGTTGCTGACGCTCCAGACGATGATGCTGGGGTGGTTGCGGTTGACACGGATCATCTCGGTGAGCGCGCGCAGGCAGCTCTCCTCGAACTCGGCGCGGTCCTCCTCGTGCGGCGGGTAGGCGCTGGCGTTCCAGTAGCCCTCCGCGTCGTGGCCGCCCACGCCCCAGAAGTGCAGTTCTGACCAGAACAGCAGGCCCTGCCGGTCGCATTCGGCGGCGAACTGCTCGTGGTGGGGGTAGTGAGAGCCGCGGATGAAGTTCATGCCGCACTCCTTGATCATCGCGACGTCGCGGCGGATGCCGGCGTGGCTCACCGCGTCGCTCCAGCCGGCGTGGTCCTGGTGGACGTTGGCGCCGTTGATGAGGTAGTGCTCGCCGTTGAGGAAGAAGCCGCCGTCGGTGGTGAACTCGACGGTCCGGAACCCGAAGGTCGTGCTCGCCTGCTCGCCGTTGCTCAGCCGCTGGTCGAGCTGGTAGAGGACCGGGGTGGCAGGGTGCCACTGCCGGACTTCGTCGAGCAGCAGCTGCGTCCGATGGGTAGTGGTCTCGCCCGCTTCCAGGCTGATGTGAGCGCTAACAGTCGCTAGCTCGACGCCGTCCAGGCTCACCACGGCGTCGAGCTGCCCCTCGAAGGGGGTGTCCCCGTCGTTGACGAGCTCGGTGGCGATCTCGACGCGGTTGCCGTCGGTGGTGACCGCCGTGCCGTACCAGGCGAAGCGGACCTTCTCACTGACGATCAGCGACACGTCGCGGTAGATCCCGCCGTTGAAGACGTGCTCTCCCGCCCGCGGCGCCAGGCGCGGGTTCCACTCGTTGCTCACCCGTACGGTGAGCTGGTTGATCCCGGGCCGGACCGCCTCGGAGACGTCCATCTCGAAAGCGGTGTAGCCGCCCAGGTGCCGGCCGACGTGGTGGCCGTTGACATAGACCTCGGCGTCCTGGAACACGCCCTGGAACTCCAGGGCGACGCGCTTGTCCGGGTGCTCGACGACGAAGTCCCGCCGGTAGACGCCACGACCCACATAAAAGCCGGCTTCCATGAAGTACGGCTGGCCGAAGGAGTGCGGCAGGCCGACGTCGTACCAGTCGCTGTCGTCATAGCCGGGCTCGGTGGCGCCGGACGGGTCTCCGTAGGTGAACTTCCATGACCGGTTGATCAGGCTCTTGCAGGTGGAAGGCACGATGGCGCGCTCTCGGAGAGAAGGGGTCGTGAACGTTCACGTAACGGCCGTGAACGCTCACGACATCTGTTGGAAACGTCACGCTACGGAGCGGGGTGCCTCCATGTCAATGGGGAACTTCATCAGGCGGATTCGCGCCAGATCAGACACGGGTTGACAACCCGTCGCATAGGCGGCAGCGGGGCGAAGTCGGCCGCGGCGAGCTCTTCGGCGATGTCCAGCGCGGCGTTCACCACGGCCTCACGCCCCATCGACAACGTCGTCAGCCGCGGGAGCACCGCCTCGCCCAGGCTCAGCCCGTCTATCCCGCAGATCCTGACCCGCCCGGGCACCTCGATGCCGAGCGCGTGCGAGGCCTGCACGGCGCCGATGGCCATGAGGTCGTTGTAGACGAGCACGGCATCCACCTCCGGATGGGCGGCCACGAGCTCGGCGAAGGCCTTCCCGCCACCGGCCAGCGACTCCTCCCCGACCGTGATCATTCGTGCCGACTCGGCGCCCGCCAACTCCTCGAACCACTCCCGCCGGAGCGAGGGATGGTAGGTCGGCGAGTCCCGCATGGTGAAGTCGGAATCGATCATCCCGAGGTGCCGTACGCCCCTGGCTCGCAGCGCCTCGATCGCATGCCGTACACCCTCACGCAGATCGATCTCCACCGAGTGCATGCCGGACCGGTCCATCAGGCGATCCACCATGACCAGCGGAACTCCCCGGCAGACCTGCGCGAGGTCGTCGTCCGGAAGGAAGAAGTGGCCCATGAACAAGTCCACCTCTCCTGCCAGCATCTCCATGGCCGCCGACTCCTCCTCCGTCTCCGTCGAGGCCATCAGCACGTGCCAGCCCCGAGCCGCGGCTGCGTTGAGCAGGTCCCCGGCGATCTCGGTGTAATACGGGTTGCGGAACGAGGCGACCAGATAGCCGATCGCGCGGGTCTTCTTCCTGGCGACGAGATTGCGGGCGAACCGGCTCGGCCGGTAGCCGAGGCGCTCGCACGCCTCCAGGACACGCTGTTTCGTCTGCTCGTTGATCTCTCCCATTCCGTTGATCGCGCGGGTCACGGTCTGCCGGGAAACCCCTGCAGCCTGGGCCACATCGTTGATCGTCACACGCTTCGCCATTGCCGCCCTCAGGTCAGTGCCTGGGGCCGATCGTACTCATGAGCCAAAGCGGAATGCGGCGAGCCTGACGTCCCCGTGCAGGCTGATCCGAAGGTCGTGAACGCCTTCGAGTGCCGAGTCCAGATCCGCTGCGATGGTCGTCCACGCGTAGCGCCCCCCAGTGTCGGGAACCGCGATCTCCGCGAGCAGCTGATCGGCCGCCGCGAAGGCCAGGCGCCCCTCACCGGTGACCTCGGCCTCGACCCGGGCCGCGCCGGACAGGTCTGCGGAGCGGAAGAGCACGGTCGCGGGCTGGCCGTTGGGAGCGATCGCATCTCCGGCGGTACGGCCGGCGTCGACCAGGGTGATGCCCGTGTAGTCGTCGAAGTCGATTGCCGAAGTGCGGGTGCCGACGACGGCGCGAGGTAACGGGGCCGGGCCGTCCACCGTGAGCGGGACCGTCAGGACGATGTCACCGGCGGAGCGGCTCACCAGCACCTCGTAGTCGCCGGGGTCGACGGTGAAGGAGCCGCTGGCCACGTCCCAGTGAGCCAGGTGGTCGGTCGTGATCTGGAAGGTGAGTTCCACGCTCTCTTCGGGAGCCAGCCGGACCTTACGGAAGTCGGCGAGCCGGAGCCGGGGCGCTTCGTAGCGCGCGTTCAACGCCCGCACGTAGAGCTGCACCACCTCCGATCCGTGCCTGGCGCCGGTGTTGGTCAGCGTCATCGAGACGACGTTGTCCGCGGAGATCTGCAGGTCGCTGTAGGTGAACTCGGTGTAGGACAGCCCGTGGCCGAAGGGGTAGAGCGGGGCGGCCCGGTGGTACTGGTAGGTCCAGCCCGCCTTGATGATGTCGTAGTCCAGCGGGTCCGGCAGCTCACCGCGATACCAGGTCTGCGGCAACCGCCCGCCCGGATCAGCCGCGCCGAGCAGCACGGCGGCCAGTGCTCGCCCGGTCTCCTGCCCGCCGTGGGAGGTCCACACCATGGCGGGCAGGTGCTCGTCGGCCCAGTCCAGGGCATAGGGGTAGCTGCTCATGGTGACCAGCACGGTTTCGGGGCGGGCCTCTGCGACCGCGCGCAGCAGCGCCTCCTGCCCCGCGGGCAGCGCGAGGTCCCGGCGGTCCTCTGTCTCGCGACCGTTGATCAGCGGGTGGTTGCCGAGCACCACGACGGCGACATCGGCGTCTTCGGCTGCCGCGCGGGCGCGAGCCGTACCGTCGACAAGCACTTCCCGCTCCCAGCACTCGGCGTCGCCAGGAGTCCGGGCGGTGAACCGGCCGTCGCCTGCCGCATAGAGGCCGGTACGGACGTTACGCAGCAGCACACCGCCGGAAACCGGTTCCAGATGGAAGGTCTCGTTGACGAACCAGGTCTTGATCACCTCCCGGTCGGCGGCCAGCGAACCGTCCTCCTGGAGGCTGTAGTAGCGCCCAGTGGTGGCATCGCGCAGCGTGAGCATCCCGGCACCCCAGTCGGTGACGTCGACCACGAGCTCACCGGCCGAGGGCGAGCGGAGCATGATCCGGTCGCAGCCCTCCACGCGGACGACCTTGCCGAGCGCCTCCTCCAACCCGTCGGCGACGGTGACCTGGTAGGGCATGGTGCCGCTGTACCAGTCCTCGAACAGGGTGTCCGCCAGGGGTCCGATGACGGCCACGCGAGGGGAGCCCGCCAGGGGCAGCAGGCCGTCGTTTTTCAGCAGCACCACCGATTCGGTCGCGGCACGCAGAGCCAGCGCCCGGTGCTCGGCGCAGTCGATCACCTCGGGACGGATGTCGGCGTACGGGTCCAGGTCCGGGTCGAACTCGCCGAGCCGGAAGCGCAACGAAAGTTGCCTTCGCACCGCGCGGTCGATGTCGCCCTCGTCGATCAGCCCGCGCTTGAGAGCCTCCCGCAGCTTTCCGAGCACCACCTGGCTGTCCTCGCCGTGATCGGTGAAGCTGTCGATCCCGGCCTTGAGCGCGGCGGCGTGGGATTCGGCGTGGTCGTCGAAGTAGTGCTCCAGCTCGACCAGGTTGCAGGGAGCCTCGGCGTCGCTGACCACGAAGAGATCCTCGGCCCAGCGCCGCAGCTCCGTCTCGATGAGCGGGCTGACGTGGCAGGGGCGGCCGTTGACCAGGTTGTAGGCGGCCATCACGCCGGTGGCCAGACCGGCGGTGACGATCGGCCGAAAGGCCGCCAGGTCATATTCCTGCAGGACCCGGGGACGCAGCCCGGAGGAGGTGACGCACCGGTCGTCTTCGTTGTTGTAGGCGAGGAAGTGCTTGAGCACCGGAGCCGCGCGCAGGTAGGTCGGATGGTCACCGGCCAGGCCCCGGCAGTAGGCCGCGCCGAGCCGCGCGGTGTGCACCGGATCTTCGGAGTAGCCCTCCTCGTTCCGCCCCCACCTCGGATCGCGCAGCAGGTTCACCACGGGCGCCCACGCTTGCAGGCTGTTGGCGCCGGTGCCGATCACGGGTGGGCGGTGCCGGTGGAACGCGCGCAGCTCAACGGAGACGGCCTCGGCGACCAGCCGTACCAAGGTCTCATCCCACGTCGCACCCAGGCCCACGGCCTGTGGGAAAACGGTCGCCAGCCCCAGCCAGCCCACGCCGTGCAGGGTTTCGGAGCCGGTGCGGAAGGGGGCGAGGTCAAGGCGAGGCACGGCAGGCGCGTACTGATGCAGCATCGCGATTCTTTCGTCCAGCGTCAATCGTTCGACGAGGTCATCGACGCGCTTGCGCACCGGAAGGGCCGGGTCTCGGAAGGGAAAGTTGTCGCTCACAGAAACACTCACAGACAGAGAGGTCGATGGAGTCGAAGCGCATCGACGCTGGCACGCCGTTTGAGTGATGTCAACGCTAACAAGGTAGAAACTTTCCTTTAACTTTGCTCTTGTTTTGCCCCGAAACATGTCATTAGTCTCGCGGCAACATACGAAGCGCTTCGAAGGGCAACCCCCCATGTTGAACCGCAGAGGCTTCCTCGGTGCCGCAGTGATGACTCCACTGCTCGCCGCCTGCAGCAGCAACGCTCCCCAGCCAGCGCAGAAGGTCGGTACGAACACCAAGACCGGGCTCCAAGCCGCGCTCCCGACCTACGTGCCGAGCTCCGCCGTCAAGCCGGACATCCCCTCCGTGGCAGGTCAGGCCGGCGCCGCCACCGACCCTGCCTTCCTGGCCTATCCGGCCAACCGGGTCGCCACCGTGCAGGGAGTGCCTGGCAAGGGCGGGAGCTACACCGCCGTGACCCCCCTGTGGGGGACGGTGCCGCCGCAGGGAAACTCCTTCTACGAGGCGATGAACAAGGCTCTGGGAGCCAGCTTCACCATGAAGCCCGCCGACGGCAACAACTACGTGACCATCATCCCCACCATGACGGCGGCCAAGAAGCTGCCCGACTGGATCCAGCTGCCGAGCTGGTGGAACAGCAACTTCAACGTCGGGGGACTGGTCGGAACGCAGCTCGCCGACCTCACGCCCTATCTGGCGGGCGACAAAATCAAGAAATATCCGAACCTGGCTGCCCTGCCCACCGCCGCCTGGCAGGCCGGCGCCTGGGGCGACAAGCTGTTCGGCATCCCCTCCTCCGCCAGCAGCTTCGTCGTCCACGGCTGCGTCTTCTACCGCCGCGACATCCTGGAGGCCAAGGGCATCACCGCCGACCAGGTGAAGTCCGCCGACGACCTGATGAACCTGGGCAAGGAGTTGACCGACGCCAAGGGCGGCGTGTGGGCCTTCGACGATCTATGGACCTACACCTTCCCCGCCTGGGACATCCCCAACGTCTGGACCGTCCAGGACGGCAAGCTGGTCCACAAGTACGAATTGCCGCAGTTCTCCGAGGCGCTCGACTGGCACTACCGCGTGGCCCAGGCGGGCTACATACACCCGGACGCGATCGCGGGCCAGAACGCCAACGCCGGCACCCGCTTCTACGCGGGCAAGGCGCTGATCGGCGGAGGAGGCACCGGCGCCTGGAACCTCGGCGACCACGAGTCGGGTGTCGCGGCCGACCCGAACTACCGTCGCGGCGCGCTCAACTACTTCTCCCACGACGGCAAGAGTCCCGCGCGCATGTTCATGGGCGAGGCGGCCCGCATCATCAGCTACCTCAACATCAATCTGAAGCCGGCGCAGATCGAGGAGTGCCTGGCGATCGCCAACTATCTGGCCGCGCCGTACGGCTCGGCGGAGTACACGATGGTCAATTTCGGCGTCGAAGGCACCCACTTCACCATGAAGGACGGGGTTCCGACGGCGACCGCGGACGGCAAGAAGTTCGTGCAGGCGACGACCTTCCCGTTCCTGGCCGCACCCGCCTCCGTGATCAGCAATCCCGGCGCCGACCAAGTCACCAAGGACTACGCCGCCTGGCAGGCCGCCAACATCAACGCGCTGTACAAGCCGGTCTTCCTGAACATGAACGTCAGCCTGCCCACGTCGCTGGCGACGGCCGCCGCGGCGCAGGCGGTCGAGGACGCCATCAAGGACTGCTATCACGGCAAGAAGAAGGTCGCCGAGGTCCAGGCGGCCATCGCCACCTGGAAGAGCAGCGGCGGTGGCGACCGGCTCAAGCAGTGGATGACCGAGAACGTGCTGAACAAGTACGGCACGGGCCAGTGAAAGAGCGCCTGACCTGGCGGGACAGGGTCAGGCGCGACCGTTCGCTGCTCATCATGGTCGTGCCCGCTGTTGTCCTGCTGCTGGTCTTCAACTACGCCCCGATGGTCGGGGTGATCACCGCCTTCCAGTACTACGACCCGTTGGTCGGGATCTGGAACAGCGAATGGGCTGGCCTCGACCAGTTCCACCAGATCTTCGCCGACCCGCTCTTCTGGGGCGCGCTCAACAACACGCTCTACCTCAGCTTCGTCCAGCTGGTCCTGTTCTTCCCCGTCCCGATCGCGCTGGCGATCCTGCTCAACTCGGTGCTCAGCGAGCGGGTGCGCAACTTCGTCCAGTCCGTCGTCTACCTGCCGCACTTCTTCTCGTGGGTGCTGGTCATCACGATCTTCCAGCAGATGCTGGGTGGTGCGGGCGCGCTCAACCAGTTCCTGCGCTCGAACGACCTGCCGGTGTGGGACATCATGTCCAACCCGGACACCTTCGCGCTGCTGGTCACTTTCCAAACGGTGTGGAAGGAGGCCGGCTGGGGGATCATCGTCTTCCTCGCCGCACTGTCGGCGATCAACCCCGGCCTCTACGAGGCGGCGGCGGTGGACGGCGCCGGGCCCTTCCGGCGGATGTGGCACATCACCCTGCCGAGCCTGCGCGGCGTGATCGTGTTGATGCTGGTGCTCCGGCTCGGGGGCGCGCTGTCGGTCGGTTTCGAGCAGTTTCTCATCCAGCGTGACGCGGTCGGGCACGAGACCGCGGAGGTGCTCGACACCTACTCCTTCTACTACGGCATCACCGCTGCCAACTACAGCCTCGGCGCCGCCGCCGGGCTTTTCAAGAGCGTGATCTCGCTCCTGCTCATCTGGGGCGCGAACAGGCTGGCGCATTCCTTCGGCGAGGACGGGGTGTACCGCAGATGACGAAAAGACCAAGCTGGCAGGAACCACCGACCGCCGTCGGCCAGTCCGCCAAGGGGATCACTCTTGGCGGAGTGCTGGCCGTGATGCTGGTGCCGCTCTGGATCGTCGTGGTGACCAGCCTGTCGACCCCCGGCGCCATCAACCGGGCCGGAGGCCTGGTGATCTGGCCCGATGGGATCACCTTCAACGCCTACGAGGAGATGCTGACCGATCCGACCGTCCGCACCGCTCTGGTGGTGAGCCTCGGTATCACCATCATCGGCACGGCGATCTCCATGGTCGTCTCCGTCCTGTGCGCCTTCGGCCTGTCGCGGCCGCGCTCGTTCGGGCACCGTTTCATCCTGGTGCTGCTGGTCGTCACGATGTTCATCGGCGGCGGACTGATCCCCACCTTCCTGGTGGTGACCGGGCTGGGCGGCTACGGTCAGTGGTGGGCACTGATCCTGCCCAGCGCGGTCTCGGTCTTCAACATCCTGGTGCTCCGCTCCTTTTATTCGGAGACCTCGGCCGAACTGATCGACGCGGCCCGGATGGACGGCGCCGGAGACTGGCGGATCCTCTGGTCGGTGGTCCTGCCGATCTCCCGCGCAGTGACCGCGGTGATCGCCCTCTTCTACGCCGTCGGCTACTGGAACGCCTTCTTCAACGTCATGCTCTACATGCCGACGGAGAGCGAGAAGTGGCCGCTGCAGTACGTGCTGCTGACCTACGTCAACCGCGGCGTCGGCATGCCGGGCTCGGTCAATGCCGGATTCGGCCTGGAGCATGCGCAGACCGCTCCGCTGTCGTTGCAGATGGCGGTGGTCGTCCTGACGCTGGTGCCGCTGCTCATCGTCTACCCGTTCGTGCAGAAACACTTCCGCACCGGCGTCCTGACCGGCGCCATCAAGGGATGAGCATGCGAATGGTGACAATTGCCGACGTGGCCAGGGCGGCGGGCGTCTCCACGAGCACGGTCAGCTACGCGCTCAGCGGCAAGCGCCCCGTCTCCGACGAGACCCGGCGACGCGTGGAGCGTTCGGTGCGGGAGCTCGGCTATTACCCGCACGCGGGCGCCCGCGCGCTGGCGGGCAGGCGCTCGCACATCCTCGCGCTGGCCGTACCGCTGAGAACCGACGTCTACGTGCCGATCATGATGGAGATCGCCACCTCCGTCGCCGTGGCCGCCCGGAAAAAGGGTTACGACGTTCTGCTGATCACCAATGACGAGGGCCCCGACGGCATCCGCCGCCTGGCCGCGAGCGGCCTGGCCGAGGGCGTCATCCTCATGGACGTCGAGCTGGACGACAAGCGCATCCCGACGCTCGGAAAGCTCCAGGCGGCGCTCATCGGACTACCGGGAGACCCCCGCGGGCTGTCCTGCGTCGACCACGACTTCGAGGCCTCGGGCAAGCTCTGCGCGGACCACCTGGCCGACCTGGGTCATCGGGAGGTGGCTTTCATCGGCTATGCCCCCGGCACCTACCAGCGCCACGCGGGATACGCCGAGCGCACCCTCGCGGGCTTCCGAGCCCGTGCCAAGGAGCGCGGTCTGCGTTTCCTCCACCGCCCGTGCGAGGGAACCTACGAGGGTACGGCAGGCGCGCTCGGCCGCATCCTGTCCGACCGGCCCGAGACCACCGGCTTCGTGGTGCAGAACGAGGGAGCCATCGGCCCGCTGCTCAGCCTCCTGCGCACCAGCGGCCGGACGGTCCCCGAGGACGCGTCGGTGATCGCTCTGTGCCCCGAGCGGCTCGCCGAGCAGTACACACCGACCCTCACCGCGGTCACCGGCTCCGCGACCGAGCTCGGCCGTATCGCCGTCGAGCAGGTCGTCTCCCGGATCGCCGCCTCCATGCGCGGCGAGCAGCCCGCCGACGAAGTCGTGCTGCTCAGCCCCACCCTGACCATCCGTGAGAGCACCGGTCCCAGCTAGGAGCACTTCCATGTACCTGCGCGACGACGCCCAATTGTTCTTCGGCGGCGATTACAACCCCGAGCAGTGGGACGAGGCGGTCTGGAAGGAGGACGACGAGCTGATGCGCCAGGCGCGCGTCAACCTGGCCACCGTCGGGGTCTTCTCCTGGGCGCTGCTGGAGCCGGAGGAGGGCCGCTACGACTTCGCCTGGCTGGATGCCCATCTCGACCGCCTTCACGCCAACCGCGTCGCGGTGGATCTGGCCACCCCGACCGCATCCCCGCCGCCGTGGTTCACCCTGGCCCACCCTGACGCCCTGCCGGTCGGACCGGACGGCACCCGGCTGGTCCACGGCAGCCGCGATACCTACTGCCTGGCCGCGCCCGCCTATCGGAAAGCCGCGGTGCGCATCGCCGGTGAACTCGCCGAGCGGTACGGCAAGCATCCGGCCGTCGCGATGTGGCACGTGCACAACGAGTACGCGACGCTCTGCTGGTGCGACCACACCGCTGCCGCGTTCCGTGAATGGCTCCAGGAGCGCCACGGTTCGCTGGACGCGCTCAACGACGCGTGGGGGACGGCCTTCTGGAGCCAGCGCTACGGCGCGTGGGAGCAGGTGCTGCCGCCGCGGGCCACCCAGTGGCACAAGAACCCGGGCCAGCACCTGGACTTCCGGCGCTTCTGGTCCGACACGGTCATCGCCGCCTACCGGGAGCAGCGCGACGCGATCCGCGCCCACAGCGACCGGCCGGTCACGACCAACCTGATGCTGCCCGGCTACCAGAACCTGGACCTATGGGCGATGGGACGGGAGGTCGACCTGGTCGCCATCGACCACTACCCGGACGCGCCGGGGTTCGGCGCCGCCGCCGACACCGCCTTCGCCGCTGACCGCGCCCGCTCGTTCGCGGGCGGGCGGCCCTGGCTGCTGATGGAGCAGGGCACCAGCACCGTCTACTCCAGCGATCAGGTCCTGGGCAAGGAACCGGGCGAGATCCTCCGCCACACGATCGGCCACATCGCCCGCGGCTCGGAGGGCGCCCTGTTCTTCCAGTGGCGGCAATCCCGCGCCGGGGCCGAAACGTGGCACTCGGCGATGGTCCCGCACGCGGGGGCTGACAGCCGGATCTTCCGTGAGATCCAGGAGGTGGGTGAGGCCGTCGCCCGGCTCGGGGAGATCAAGGGCTCGATCGTCATCGCGGACGTGGCCGTGCTACACGACTCTGACGCCTGGTGGGCGATGGAGGTCGACGGCCTGCCGTCGAAGGAACTCGACTATCACGGTTCGCTGCGCCGGGCCCATCGCGCGTTGTGGGAGGCCGGGATCACGGTAGATTTCGCCCATCCCGAAAACGACCTGAGTCGCTATCGCCTCGTCGTGGCTCCGGCCCTGTTCCTGCTCTCCGACGCCGGAGCGGAGAACCTGCGCGACTACGTCGAGGGCGGCGGGACGCTGCTCGTCCAGCACTATAGCGGCGTCGTCGACGCCCGCCTCCACGCCCGCCTCGGCGGCTACCCGGCGCTCCCGCTGCGCGAGGCGCTGGGCATCCGCGTCGAGGAACACCGGCCGCTCCGCAGGGACGAGGTGATCGTCTTGTCGGACGGCACGCGGGCCACGGTGTGGAGCGAGTCCCTGCGCACCGAAGGAGAAACACTCGTCACCTACACCCACGGCATGCTCGCCGGGAAACCTGCGATCACCCGGCACCGCTTCGGCGCGGGGGAGGGCTGGTACCTCTCCACCCGGCTCGATGACTCCGGCTACACCGCCCTGATCACCCGACTCGCCGGTTCCTCCGGGACACCCGGCCTCGAATCCGTCATCAGAGGCAACTGGCGGTTTCTCCTCAATCACGGCACCGAGCCGATCGTCCTTCCCGAGCCCGGCCCCGACCTGCTGACCGGCACGACCGTGGGTGAGCTCCCCGCGGGCGGCTGCGCCGTACTGAAGCAAGGGAGAACACTATGATCGACGCCCTCCTCGAGTCGGGGCTGCCCCTGGTCGAGGTGACCGCGACCGGGCACGGCCGCCACTGGTCGAGTCACCGGCTCATCGACACCGCCATCGGCTCCCGGATGCAGCGCCGACGGCAGCACGCCACCGGCGACGAGCACACCGTCGAACTCCACGACCCGGAGACCGGCCTGGTCGCCGAGGTGACGTACCGATCGCCGGAGGGTCTGCCCGTGCTCCGCAGCGAGGTGCTCCTGCGCAACGAAGGCGAGCACCCGCTGATCCTGGAGTCGGTCACCTCGCTCGTCGTCGGTGGCTTCCCGGCAGAGGGCGCGGAGCTGATGTGGGCCGAGAACGACTGGCTGGCCGAATACCGGTGGCGGCGCAGCCCGCTGCGGCTCACCTCGCCCGAACTCAGCGATCAGGTCAGATACAGCAATGGCAAGGACTGCTTCACCCTGGCCGGGCAGGGCGTCTGGTCGAGCTGCGGCCACCTGCCGATGGGCGGCCTGACCCACCGCGAGAGCGGCCGCACGTGGCTGTGGCAGATCGAGCACAACGGCGGCGGCTGGCGCTGGGAGTGCGGCGCGCGCGAGGACACAGCCTACGTGGCTCTGTCCGGACCCAGCGACGGCCACCACGGCTGGCGGCATCCGCTCAACCCCGGTGAGGAGTTCCGCACCGTGCCCGTCGCGCTCGCGGTGGGCGAGCACGACGAGGCGTTCGCCGCGCTGACCCGCTACCGCCGGGCCATCCGGCGCCCGCACCGGGACCACGAGCGGCTCCCGGTCATCTTCAACGACTACATGAACTGCCTGATGGGTGACCCGACCACGGAGAAGCTACTTCCCCTGATCGACGCGGCGGCGGAAGCCGGGGCGGAGTACTTCGTCATCGACGCGGGCTGGTACGCCGAGATCGACAGGAGCTGGTGGGATACCGTCGGCGCCTGGGAGCCGTCCGCCTCACGCTTTCCCCGCGGCATCGGCGAGGTCCTTGACCGGATCCGGGAGCGCAGCATGGTCCCCGGCCTCTGGCTGGAGCCGGAGGTGATCGGCGTGCACAGCCCCCTGGCGACATACCTGCCCGACGAGGCGTTCTTCCGCCGGGACGGCATCCGGGTCGTCGAGAACCACCGCCACAACCTGGACCTGCGCCATCCTGCCGCCCGGGCCCACCTCGACCGGGTCGTGGACCGCCTCGTCGGGGAGTGGGGCGTCGGCTACCTGAAGCTGGATTACAACATCGACCCCGGCTCCGGCACCAGCAGTCATGCCCGTGAGACCCCCGCGGCCGGGCTGCTCGGTCACAATCGCGCCCACCTCGACTGGCTCGACGGCGTCCTGGACCGGCACCCGCACCTGGTGATCGAGAACTGCGCCTCGGGCGGCATGCGCTCCGACTACGCGATGCTCTCCCGCCTCCAGCTCCAGTCCACCAGCGACCAGCAGAACCTCCGGCTGTACGCGCCCATCGCCGCCTCCGCGCCCACCGCGGTCCCGCCCGAGCAGGGCGCCGTCTGGGCCTACCCGCGGCCGGGCGACTCCCTGGACGAGGTGGCCTTCACCATGGTCAGCGCGCTGCTCGGCCGCATCCACCTGTCAGGTCTGCTGCCGGAGCTGGATCCCGGCGCCCGCGCCCTCGTCCATGAGGCCGTGGCCGTCTACAAGGAGATCCGGGCCGACCTGCCCCAGGCTGTGCCCTCATGGCCGCTCGGCCTGCCGGCCTGGGACGACCCGTGGGTCATGCTGGCCCTGCACGCCCCGGCGGCCGCCTATCTCGCCGTCTGGCGGCGTGGCGGCGAGGAAACCATCGAGGTGCCCCGCGCGGAGCTGCTCTATCCCGCCGACAGCAAGGCCCGCCTGACAGAACAGACGCTGACCCTGCCCACCGCGCCCTCAGCGGTCCTGCTCCGCCTCACCGAGGAACGTTCGAGATGAACCCTGTCATCCCCGGATTCCACCCCGATCCCAGCATCTGCCGGGTCGGCGACGACTACTACCTGGCCTGCTCGAGCTTCGAATACTTCCCGGGCATCCCGATCTTCCACAGTCGCGACCTCGTGCGCTGGACCCAGATCGGCAACGTCATGGAGCAGCCCCTTTCTGTCGAGGTCCCCTCCTCAGCAGGTGTCTACGCGCCGACGATCCGCCATCACGACGGCCGGTTCTGGCTGATCGTCACGATCATGACCGTCGAAGGCCCGGTCAACGTGCTGTTCAACAGCACCGATCCGGCTGGGCCGTGGTCCGATCCGGTCCGGCTGCCCGGCGTCCCCGGCATCGACCCCGACCTGGCCTGGGACGAGGACGACGGCTGCTGGGTCACCTTCGCCGGCATGGGGCAGGTCCGCATCGACCCGTGGACGGGGGAGAACCTCGCGGAGCCACGCGAGGTCTGGAACGGCACGCCGGGCGCTCTCGCCCCGGAGGCGCCCCACCTCTACCGCGTCGGCGACCACTGGTATCTGATGATCGCCGAGGGCGGCACCGAGCGCGGCCACGCCGTGTCGATCGCCCGCGGGCCCGCGCCCGACGGGCCGTTCGAGCCGTGCCCTGCCAACCCGATCCTGACGCACCGCGGCACCCACCATCCGGTCCAGAACACCGGCCACGCCGACCTCGTCCAGGCCGCCGACGGCTCATGGTGGATGGTCTTCCTCGCGGTACGGCCCCGCGGAGGCACCCCCGGCTGGCACGTCCTGGGCCGCGAGACCTTCCTCGCCCCGGTGAGCTGGGTGGACGGCTGGCCCGTCGTCGGCGAGATCGTCTCCGGCGTCCCTGCCGGCCCTTTCAGGGACGATTTCGACCTGACCGAGCTCCAGCCCTCGTGGATCTCGGTGCGGAGCCGCCCTCGCATCACGAAGGAGCGGCCCGACTGGCTGACGCTCCACGCCCGCGGCGCCTCCCTGGACGAACGCGACGTGGCCTTCCTCGGCCACCGCGCGCAGCACCTGAGGTGGCGCGCCCGAACCTTGATCGACCCTTCGCACGGGCGCGGCGGCCTGGCGGTCCGGCTGGACGAGCGGCACCACTACGAGATCGAGGCAGGCGACGGCCGTGTTCAGGTCATCGCCCGCATCGGCTCGGTGCGATCCGTGGTCGCCGAGCATGCGGTCACCCCCGCCCCGATGGTGCTCACCGTCGAGACCGGGGAGCCGCGAGTGCCGGGCGACGCGTGCGCGGAGCCCGACACGCTCTCGTTCGGCATCGAGGGCTCGCCCGCGCTCGCCATCCTCGACGGCCGCTACCTGTCCACCGAGGTGACGGGCGGCTTCACCGGCCGGGTGATCGGCATGTACGCCGCTACCGGCGCTGTCCATTTCGACTGGTTCGACTACGAGGAGCTATGAACTCCCTCAGCGCCTTCGCCGAGCTGCGGTTCGGCATGTTCCTCCACTTCAACATGGGCACGTTCACCGACGAGGAGTGGGCGGCGCCCCACCAGGATCCCAAGCTCTTCGCCCCCACCGCCGTCGACTGCGAGCAGTGGGCCGCCGCGGCGGTCGCGGCCAAGATGAGCTACGGCGTGCTGACCGCCAAGCACCATGACGGCTTCTGCCTGTGGCCGAGCGCCCACACCGACTACGCCTCCCGGGACGACATCGTCGAGCGGTACGTCTCCGCTTTTCGAGCCGCGGGCCTCAAGGTCGGCCTGTACTTCTCGATCTGGGACCGTACGGCAGGCGTCCAGGCTCCGCCCCGCTTCGGCGTCGCCGCCGACCAGGCCGTTCGGCCGCACCACGTCACCTTCGTCCTCGACCAGCTCACCGAGCTGCTGACCAGGTACGGGCCGATCGACCTGCTCGTCACCGACGGCTACGCGTGGCAGATGGGCCAGCGTGCCGTGCCGTACCAGCGAATCCGGGAAACCGTGCGGGCGTTGCAGCCCGGAATCGTGATGATCGACCACGCCGGGCTACTGGAGCCGTTCGTCGGAGACGCGATCTACTTCGAGGAGCCCCTGGGCATCACCGCGCCCCCGGGCAACACTTACGCCGGAGTCCAAGGCCAGACGATCAGCGACGGATGGTTCTGGCACCCGAGCACGCCCACCGAGCAGCTCATGAGCAAGGCGGACATTCTCCATCACCTCGCCGACCTGGAGCCGAAGTACGTCTCCTTCCTGCTCAATTGCCCGCCCAACCGGGACGGTGTGCTGGACGGCAACATCGTGGCCCGGCTGGCCGAAGTGGCGGAGTCCTGGCCCGGACCCGACCTGTCGCGCCCGCCGCTGCCGCCGCAACCGCCGCGGGTGGAATACCCCGTCACCCCGGCAGGGGCTTACGCGTCCGCGGGCCAGGATGCGGACAACGCCATCGACGGCCTGTGCGCGCAGGACCACGAGTCGTCCTGGTCCGCCGGTGAGCTGCCCCAGTCGCTCACCGTCGACCTCGGCGAGCTCTGGAGCGGCATCTCCGCGCTGGAATACCTGCCGAGGCAACTGGAGCGCGACGCCGACGACAACGGCGACGTCACCGCGTGCACGATCTCGACCAGCGTCGACGGCCTCACCTTCGCGCCGGTCGCCACGGCCGCCTGGGCAGCCGACCGCACCATGAAGTTCGCCCGCTGGCCCGCCGTCGACGCCAGGTATGTCCGGATCGAGGTGGCCGCCGCTGCGGGCGGCTACGCCTTCATCGGCAACCTCCGGATCGGCGGCGAGGCCACCCTGCCCACCCGGAAGGGAAGGAAATGAAGAAGGCCCCCCTCCTTATAGCGCTGATCGCCTTAGTGATGGGGCTGGCCGCCAGCCCCACCACCGCCACCACCGACAAGCGCGTCCGCAGCGCGACGGAGATCGTCGCGGCGATGCAGCCCGGCTGGAACCTGGGCAACACGCTGGACGCGATCCCCGACGAGACCTCGTGGGGTAACCCGCCGGCCACCAAGGCGCTGTTCGAGGCCATCCGCGCCCAGGGCTTCCGCAGCGTCCGCATCCCGATCACCTGGACCGACCATCAGTCCGCCGCCGCGCCGTACACCATCGACGCGACCTGGATGAACCGGGTCAAGGAGGTCGTCGACCTGGCGCTCGGCTCCGACCTGTACGTCCTGATCAACATTCACCACGACTCGTGGCAGTGGATCTCCAAGATGACCGCCAACCACGACGAGGTGGTCGCCCGCTTCAACGCCTCGTGGACCCAGATCGCCGCCGCCTTCCGTGACGCGCCGTCCAAGGTGCTCTTCGAGGGCATCAACGAGCCGCAGTTCGACAACGCCACCGACGAGCAGAAGATGACGCTCCTCGCCGAGCTCAACCGCTCCTTCCACGGCATCGTCCGAGGCTCTGGTGGCGGCAACGCCGAGCGGATCCTGGTGCTCCCGACCGTCCACACCAGCGCCGATCAGAAATACCTGGACGCCCTGTCCAGCGAGATCGCCGCGCTGAACGACAAGAACCTGGCCGCGACCGTCCACTACTACGGCTTCTGGCCGTTCAGTGTGAACATCGCCGGATTCACCACCTTCAACGAGCAGGTTCAGCAGGACCTGATCGGCTACTTCGACCGGGCGGCCCAGACCTTCGTCTCCCGCGGCATCCCGGTGATCCTCGGGGAGTACGGCCTGCTCAGCTTCGACGTGGACTGGAACGCCGTCCAGCAGGGCGAGAAGCTGAAGTTCTTCGAAATGCTGGGCTACGAGGCGCGCGCCAAGAAGCTCACCACGATGTGGTGGGACAACGGCCAGCACCTCAACCGGCAGAACCTGCGCGAGTGGAAGGACCCCGGCCTGTTCGCGCAGATCAAGTCGAGCTGGACCACCCGTTCCGGTACGGCTTCCAGCGACTCGATCTACCTGCCCAAGGTGGGCGCGATCGAAGCCCAGACGCTCACCCTGAACAAGAACGGCACCTACTTCCGCGGGCTCTGGCATGGCGCCACCAGGCTCTCCCCGGACCGGGACTACACGGTCTCCGGCGACAAGCTGACGCTCACGGCGACAGCTCTCACCCGGCTGGCCGGCGACCGGTCCCACGGCGTCAACTCGACGATCCAGGCCCGGTTCTCCCAGGGAATCCCGTGGAACATCCACGTGATCAGCTACGAGACACCGGCGCTGTCGAACGCGACCGGCACCACGGAGTCCCTGACCATCCCCACCCGGTTCAACGGTGACCGGCTCGCCACGATGGAGGCCAAGTACGGCGACGGCACCAACGCCGCACCCCACGACTGGACGTCCTACAAGGAGTACGGCAGGTCCTACTCTCCCGCCTATGCCGACAACTCGATCCGCCTGCTCAGGGAGCTCGTCAGCCAGATGCGGGAGAACACATCGCTGACGCTGACCTTCCACTTCTGGAGCGGCGCCAAGATCACCTATCAGGTCACCAGGTCCGGCGACACGGTCACCGGCACCGCCTCCTGAGGTGAGAACACCGCCCCGCTTGGTTGGCGGGGCGGTGACTTCTTTCAGGCCGTCGCCGAAAGGATGAAGGCGAAGTCGGCGGCTCTGACTTCCAGCCGGTGCCGGGGAAGGATGCCGGGACCGACCGCCCCCGATCCGACGCCCTGGACGGCGTGGTCGGTGTAGAGGTAGATCAGCGGCTCGGGGACCAGGTCGCTCTGGTGCCGGGCGGAGGCGAGCTGCCTGTCGCTCCAGCGGCGGGCGGCGAGGTTGAAGACCGGGTCGCCCTCGATGCGGATGCCCCCGATCTCGGCCCACCGCACGTCCGCGCGGGTGCCGTTGTCCTGGGGACGGACGTACGGCGTCTGCAGTTCGTCCACTGTGGCGTGGAAGTGGCCGATCTGTGCCGCCTGCCGCGAGTCCGGATATGCCTCACCCGGCCCGGCGCCGAACCACTGGACCTGCGACGGCTCCTCGGGAAGCTGCCACATGAGGCCGATGCGTCCCAGGGAGGGCGCGCTGTGACGCCGGAGCAGCTCCTTGCGTTCCTCGTCCGGCTGATCCGCGTCCACCGTCTCCTCGTCGAAGAAGAACGTGCGCTCGGGCCAGTAGCCGACCGGCTCGGTGTGCACGTTGAGGCGGACCCGCTGACCGTCGCTCTCCCAGCGGTAGGTGCTGAGGTAGCCGCAACCGGAGTTCGCGGCCGAACTGCGGACCACGACGGTCAGGCCGTCGTCGCCGGCCTCGACGGAGACGGTCCGGTGCAGCAGCCGGTCCAGGCCGCGGGCCTTCCAGTAGTCGGCGTCGCCCTGCCCTGCCGAGCGATCGTTGTCCGTGGGCGCGCGCCACAGCGCCAGCCGGGGGCCATGCAGCTGCCGGTCGCCGAGCCCCACCAGGGTCCCGGTGCGCCGGTCGAAGCGCGCCGGGCCGAGGAGGAGGTGCTCGCCGGACTGCTTGGCGGCCTGCCGTACCTCTGACAGAGTGGGGCTCTTCTCGGGTGTGGCGGGCGGGACCTGGCCCCACGCAACCACGTGGCCCTCGGGCGCCCAGGCGGTGGCCTCGGCCAGCTCGGCCCGCACGGTGAGCCAGCCGTCCACCGCCGGGACGGGGACTTCGACGATCATCCCCGGGCCGACCCGCGGCACCTGGAGCTCCCCCTGGTCATGGGTGAAGCGCAGGTGAGACAGGTCCAGGAAGGCGTAACGGTTGCGGATCGCGATGTGGCCGGGACTGCCCGGCTCGATGACGACGGGCTCGATGACCTTCTGGTATTCCAGCATGCCCGGCGACGGCGTGCGATCCGGGAACATGAGTCCGTCGCAGATGTAGTTCGCGTCGTGCAGTTCCTCACCGAAGTCGCCGCCGTAGGCGAAGAACTCCCGATCCTGCGCGTCGGTGGTGCGCAGGCCCTGGTCGATCCATTCCCAGACGAACCCGCCCTGGACCCGCGGGAACTCGTCGGTCAGCCGCATGTACTCCGCCAGCGCGCCGGGGCCGTTGCCCATCGCGTGCGCGAACTCCGTGTAGATGAAGGGCATGCGGTTGCGCCGGTCGTCCGCCGGGTCGCCCGCGCCCTCGGTGAGCGGATAGAACATCTCCCCGGGTCGCAGCCCGCCCTGGCCGATGCGGCGCACGACGGCCGGAGTGCGATACATCTCGCCATATATGTCGACATAGCGGGCCAGGCGGTCCGCCTCGTAGTGGACCGGCCGCGACGGGTCGCGCTCGTGGACCCACTCGGCCATCGCCTCGAGGTTCTGCCCGTCGCCCGCCTCGTTGCCGAGCGACCAGATGATGATGCTCGGGTGGTTCTTGTCGCGCTCCACCGTGCGCTGGACTCGGTCTAGGTATGCCTCGCGCCACCGCGGATCGTCCGACGGGTTGCCGATCCAGGGCTCCGGCTGCGTCTGGTCGAAGGCGTGGGTCTCCAGGTCACACTCCAGGACCACCCACAGGCCAAGCTCGTCGCAGATGTCGAGGAAGGTGGGGTGCGGGGGGTAGTGCGAGGTGCGGACGGCGTTGACGTTGTGCCGCTTCATCAGCTCCACGTCGCGACGTATCAGCTCCGGGCTCATCACGCGGCCGCGATCCGGGTCGAATTCGTGCCGGTTGACGCCGCGCAGCACAATCCGCTGCCCGTTCACCGTCAGCACACCCTCGTCGGTGATGGCGACGGTGCGGAAGCCGTACCGCACGCGAACCCGCTCGCTCGCGGTGGACAGGACGGCCTCGTACAGGAACGGGTCCTCCGCGCTCCACGGCCGCACCCGCTCGAAGTTGAAGGTGTCCGTGGTCGGGGCGGCCGCCACCCCCAGCAGCGGGATGTCGACCTCGACCGGTCCGTCCGCGTCCACGTCGAACCGGACCCGTCCGCTCCCGTCGGCGGAGTACTCGGCACGCACGAAGACGTCTCGGATACCGCCAACAGGCCGCGCCAGCAGGGCGACGTCACGAAAGATCCCGGAGATCCGCCAGGTGTCCTGGTCCTCCAGGTAGGTGCCCGAGGAGTACTGGTGAACCCGGACGGCCAGGACGTTGCGCCCCTTGACCAGAGCCTTCGAGGCATCGAACTCCGCAGGCAGGCGGCTGCCCCTGGTCACTCCCAGCTCCACTCCGTTGAGCCAGACCCGCGCGCACGAGTCCACCCCCTCGAAGCGCAGGACGGCAGAGCTGCCATTCCATTGGAACTCGCGGCGGTAGTCGCCGGTCTGATTCTCATCCGGGACGAACGGCGGGTCCACTGGGATCGGATAGGGAATGTTCAGGTAGGCGGGCCTGCCGTACCCATGGAGCTGCCAGTGCGACGGAACCGGCAGCCGATCCCACTGAGTGTCGTCGAAGTCCGGCGACTCGAAACCGTCCGGCTCGTCGAGCCCGATGGGGGAGAAGCGGAACGCCCAATCACCATTCAGGTCGAGCCATGGGGCGTCAGAAGCCAGGACGGCTCGCGGCGCCGCCTTGCCGAAGCCGGGCGAGAAGTCCTCGAAGTAGCGCTGGGACATACGTTTCCTCTGCTTGCGCGAAACTTTCGCGCGAAAACGTAGTATCGAACGCTCGTTGCGGGAAGCCATACCCTGGTGAAAAATGCAGGCCGCGCCAGAGAAAGCCTTCCCCTATAGTTTCCTCGTGACCGACAGCCCACGCTCGCACGATGAGGTACCGCCCTCGGTCACCATCGCGTTCATCGCCGAGGCCGCCGGCGTCTCGATCCCCACCGTGTCGAAGGTGCTCAACGGCCGTTCCGGCGTCTCGGACGAGACTCGCGCCCGGATCGAAGAGCTGATCAACCAGTACGGCTACCGCCGTCCCTCCGGCACCCGGAGCAGCACCGTGGAGCTCGTCTTCCGCGAGATGGCCGACACGTGGGCCGTGGAAGTCATCCGGGGGGTCGAGCGGGTGGCGCGCAAGAACCGGATCGGTCTGTTCGTGTCACAGTTCGACTCCTCCATCGACGACACGATCGGCCGCCGCCCCAGCTGCGTGCTGTTCGTCTCCCAGATCTCGAAGTCCGAGCGTGACAGGCTGAAGGCGAAGGAAATCCCGTTCGTCGTCATCGATCCCATCGACGAGTTGCCAGACGACATCCCCTTCGTGGGCATCACCAACTGGCGGGGCGGCCACTCGGCCACCCGGCACCTGCTCGACCTGGGACACCGGCGCGTCGCGATGATCAACGGGCCTGACTATCCGTTCTGCCGGGCTCGCATGGCCGGATATTTCTCCGCGCTGGGCGAAGCCGACCTCACCCCGGATCCCGCGCTCCTGGTCCGCACCGAACTCACCCGCGACCACGGTTACGCCGCGGCCCTTGACCTACTTTCCCGCGCTGGCAGGCCGACCGCGATCTTCGCTTCCAACGACATGCAGGCGTTCGGCGTCTACCGGGCCGCTCGAGAGCTGGGCCTGTCGGTCCCGGGCGACCTGAGCGTGGTGGGCTTCGACGACCTCGTCGTCTCGGACTGGGTCGACCCGCCGCTGACCACCGTCCGCCAGCCGTTGTTCGAGGTGGCTGGCGCTGCGACCGAACTGGCGCTGACCCTCGGCCGCGGCGAGCCGGTTCCCCAGATCGGGCTGGAGATCGCCACCATCCTCACGGTCCGTGAGAGCACGGCGCCGCCGAAGGGCTGAGCCGTACGAGCACAATGCTGTGCGCCTGTGCCGCTCGAATATTGAGTTACGTGGCCTGAGCTGTGGTTAAGCGGCGTGTTGGTATTCGCTGATCATGCCGGTGACGACGGGTTTTCGGCGGATGGATCGCAGGTCGTTGAGTTCGGTCAGGTGCCGGACGGGCTGCGTTGCGACGTTCGGGGGACGCTGGTACCGCGATTGGTGCGGCCTGTGCCCGTTGTAATGGGCCAGATACTCCTTGAGCACGAGTGCCAGATGGCGTTCATCAAGGATCAGGATTCGGTCCAGGAGTTCGCGGCGCAGGGTGCCGATGACGCGCTCGCAGATGGCGTTCATTCTCGGCGTCCGCGGCAGCGTGGTGACCATCCGCAGCCCTTCAGCTTTGAAGACCTCCCGGAATGCGGAGGTGAAGAGCGGGTCTCGATCGTGGATCAAGACTCGCAGGCTGGTGATGCGGTCACCCAGGTCCATGGCCAGGTTGCGAGCTTGCTGCGCCGTCCATGCTCCGGTCGGGTGTGCGGTTACTCCGGCCAGGTGTAGTCGTCGGGCGCCGTGCTCGATGAAGATCAGCACATACACCCGTTTGAGCAGTATCGTCTCGACCACGAGGAAATCGCAGGCGATGATCGCGTGGGCATGAGTGGTCAGGAACTGCCGCCAGGTCGGCCCGGCCCGGCGGGGCGCCGGATCGATACCGGCGGCGTGGAGGATTTCCCACACCGTGGAGGCCGCGATCGGGTAGCCCAGGCGAGCCAATCCCCCTTGGATTCTCCGATGTCCCCAGGTCGGGTTCTCCCGCGCCATCCGAGTAATCAGTGCCTTGACCGGCGGGCGGGTGCCTGGCCGTCCCGGGCGCCTCCTGTCCGTGAAGGTCCACTTACGCGCCACGAGGCTACGATGCCAACGCAGGATCGTCGCCGGGGTGACCGGGAACACCTCCGCCCACCGGCGGCGGTGGACCAGCCGCGACAACGCCGCCAGCCAGAGCCGGTCGGCGTGACCCCACTGCGGCCGGCCGCCGAGCTGACGTCGACGCACCTGATTCTCGTGACGAAGCACCAGCAGCTCAACGTCCTTCGACAGATCAGCGCGGACCAGTACCGCCAGCAGGCCGAACAGGCCCCTCACCAACCGGTGGACAAGCGATGACAACACCTTGGGATGGTCGCAGCAGCCGTTCCGAGCGCGCAGCAAAATCCCAGCTCACAGTACGAAACCGGATTTCCGAGCGGGACAAGGATCCGGCTCGGCTCGCGCCGGCGACGGCGATCCGGAAACGGGAGGCGTCCACCTGCTCGGGCGGCACCTCGATGCGGTAGCCGTCGCCTTCGCGCACTATCTGGATGCCGGTCGGATTCAGCCATTCCCGCGGCCGGTACACCGCGCTGTGCAATGCCGCCGGCTCGCATCCCGCCAGCCCCCAGACGAACGCGATCAACCGCGCCCGATCCACCAGGCGGCCCGGTGTGAGCAGCAGCGCGCCCAGCAGCCGACGCACGGCCGGCCGGGACACCGTACGTTCCCGCCCGTCCACCCACACCCGCAACGAGCCCAGCACCCCGAAGGCGGGCGGGGAGCCCCCGACACAGGCCACCACACCATTGAAGAGGACTGCCGGACGTCCCCGATACACCGCAGGTGGATGGATCAGCGTTACATACCTGACGTGCCTGGCTCGAAAATTGGTGAGTTCGTGGGCAGGCGGCAGCGAACCCCGGCCACTCGATCTCGTGTGAGGTCTTCACCAGCCCTCCGCCTTTCACGGCGGCGCTGCCATCGGCCTGGGCCCTCCATCCACAGGCGCAGCGTCTCGCGGTTGATGTCCAGGTCCCGGGGACACCGACGCGTACGTCCGCGCCGGGTCAGACAGGTACAACGCGACGGCGTCCGCCTTGAACTCCGGCGGATACGACTTCATCGCCACGTGGAACTCCTTGCCTCCGGATTTCCATCATCCGGTACTCAAGGTCTCCACACCTTGGGGGAGGCCCCGGGCACGGAACCCGACCCATGGCCGCGCTGAACGCCATCTTCGACCTTCTCGAATCCGGCGGCGCGGACAACCGTTGCGGCCCAAATGAGGTTCATGTACCGAAAGAGACATCTCGTTCTAACCTGCAAGATAAGGTAACCAACCCAGACGACGATCGGGGCGAGGGGTCGCCGCCGCTGCAAGGGTTGCCGCATGGAGATCAAGGACGCTGTCACGCACATACGACACACCGGCGTGTTGTGGCGCGGCTTATGGATGGTGGGCCGGCGGCCGGTCCGGTTGGCGGCCCCCGCCGTGATGGCATTCGTGCCGCTGGGTGTGGTCCTGCTAGTGACGGTAATGCCCTGGTTGGGCGATGCGGGGGTTGTGGTCAACGGGGAGTTCGTGCTGTTCGGGGCAGCTCCCGGGCCGCTTTGGGGCTGGTTGGCGGTGGCGCTGGTGCTCGGGGTGGTCGTGCTGGCCCTCTCGCTGCCCGCCACGGTGATCGTGGCCGCGGGGCTGATACTGGACCGGCCTGTGTCCCCGGCCGCCGCGTTGCGGGTCGCGGTACGGCACTGGAGCACCGTGCTGCCGCTGGTCGGGGCCTGGGCGCTCGGGGTGGTGGCGGGCGCGGCCGTGGCGCTGGGCGTGGCGGAGCTGAGCGGGTCACCAGTGCTCGCGCTCCTGGCCATGGCGGTGGTGGTGGCGCTCGTGCTGCCGGTGTTGCTGGCCGTGCCCGCCGCCGTCCTGGAGGGACGTTCGGCGTGGGGCGCGCTCGGCCGAGCCTGTCGCCTGCTGGCCTTCAACGGGGTGCTCGGCACGTTCCGGCTGATCGTCGGCGTGGTGGCCATCCCGGCGCTGGTCGCGCTGGGGGTGGAACTGCTCGGCGACATTCCGGCGGTCGAGCGGCTCGGGACCGCGCTGCCTGCCGGGCTCGTGGCCATGGTCGGCGGGATCGCCGGCGTCGTGCTCAACGTGGGCATCGCGGCCGTCCAGGCGGCCGTGCTGGCCAGGACGTTCCTTTTCCTGCTGGCGCACCGGGACGGCGAGCCGGCATTCGAGGAGGTCGCGCGCCTGCTCCCCGAAGCCCCGGAGCTCCGGCCGCGGGCGCCGGTGGTGCTGGCCGCGCTGGTGCTGCCCGGCCTGCTGTACGGCGGCGCCGTCGTGGTCAACCCGCTCGGCTGGCCGCAGGTCAACGACATCAACGCGACGCAGGACCTGAGCTCCGCCTCAGGCCGACTTTTGACCAACAGGGCGGACCAGGACGATCTGCAGGCGTGGCAGGGCGCGAACGGGCAGCTCATGCTCCTGAGTAACGGGACCCGGGAGAGCACGCTGCTCACCTGCGCCGGCAGCCCGTGCCATGACGTCTCGCTGGCGTGGCGGCGTGACAGGAGCGTGCAGGTGCACACCGGGAGTGCCCGGCTGGCCGACGGGCGCGTCGCCCTGGTCGTCTGGACGCCCGATGACGGCGAAGGCGACACGGATTTCTACCGGCTCAAGCTGCTGATCTGTGATGTGAAGGGCTGCTCGGCCGCGCCAGGGGTGCTGTCGCTCGCCACGGCTGAGGACCTGCACCTGCACAACGTCGCCGTGGACTTGGCCGGGCGCCCGGCCGGTGGGCTGGTCGTCGCTCTGGCGCGACGGGACGATGGGGGAGGGGACAACGCGTCGATCTCCTTCGTGTTCTGCGCCGATGCGCCCTGCTCGCATCCCGAGACCAGGATGTCCGCGCGCCTGGACGGTAACTTCGTGGGCTTCGAGCGCGGTCTCACCATGGTCGTCGGGGCCGATGACCGGCCGGTGGCCGCGCAGACGAATATCACCTCCGGTGCCGTGTCCGTGATCTCCTGCGCCGATCCGGGCTGCGAGCGGGCGCGGGTGACCATGCCTGTGAACAGCGAGGGCGATATCCCCTTCGACAGATGGGAAGGTTCCCGTTTCGTGGCTGCGTCCTTGGCCGTGCGCGAGGACGCCCGGCCGGTGATCGCCTACAGTCATCTACGCGACGGGGCGATCACTCTGCTCGACTGCCGGTCGGCGGACTGCGCACAAGTCGACCAAGCGACGCTGGCAGGTCCCGATGGCGGGCGGACGCCTCCTCCCGCGCTGGCGCTGGACGGGGCGGGGCGGGCACTGGTGGCCTACCGGGATCTTGAGCACCGGCAGGTCATCCTGGCCTCCTGCACCGGCACCCGCTGCGAGCGCACCCGCGTTGCCAGGATCCAGCACGGTTCGAAAGGTGGCCTGGCCATCACGCTGGACGGCCAGGCGCGACCGGTGATCGTCTGGACGGACGGCGACGAGTTCATGAAGGGCCCGTGGGCATTCAGGGTCACCACGGTGCTCAACGTCGAGGATGCCGGGAGGACGGACTCGAGATGACGCCCGCAGGGCTCCATCGGTTCGACGGGTGGAAGTCGTACAGCTAGACATGGTAGACACAGTTGGCCCCGGCAATCACCAGCCGCGATGTACCGGCTTGGACGGGGAAGAGACCGACGGAAAAGGACCCGGCCAAGGGCACCTCGCAGGCGGTCGACTTCACTCTGTGAGGGCCGGGGGCTGCGATGCCCGCGGCTACTCGGCCAGGCGCAGCATCAGAACAGACCCTGGTCAATTCATTCGACAGGGCGTGCCTACTTCAGCACAGTCGGACCATGAGTCTCACTGTGCATACCCGCTGCCCAACTTTCACGATCTGGCCGCCAACGATGCGACGACAGCCCTGATCATCAACGTGATCACCACCGTGGCGCAGTTCCAGCGCGACCTGTAAAACGAGCTGACCGCCAAGGGAGTCGCCGCAGCGGAGGCCGAAGGCCACTACCGCGGCCGGCCGCCCGCGCTGACCGGCGCCCAGCTTGAGGACGTGCGATCGGCGTTCTGGGACCACGGCACCTCGATCGCGGCCCTCGCTCGCGCATGGACTGAGCCGGGTCGGCCGTCCGGACCGCGCTGGCCGGCTGCTGACCGACCAGCCGATCCCATCCCCTCGTTCATACTGACCGAGGGATGTACACGCAGCGCAGGACGACCCTGCCGAAGCAGCCGGCTAAGTTGCTCGCGGGCGCCGCCAACGGCTGTCCACAGGTTCCTCAACCCCGAGAGCGGCGCCGAACTCCGCCGGCTGGCCCGCCAGATCGCCGCTGACCCCGCCGTGTGGACGCCCGCGCTGGCCGCCCTGGTCACCGATCTGTTCAAAGAGATGGCACCCGTCTGGGACGCCGAGCACGCCACCGGCCGCCTGGACTTCCTGACCGACGCCCTGGACCGCGGCGGCCCGCCGCCGAACGGGATCTGCCTGGAACTCGGCTCGGGCACCGGCCAGCCCGCCCCCGTCGTCCTGGCACATGCCCGTCGCGGGTTCGTCGTGGTTGGCGTCCTCAGCGCTGTCCTGGATGAGACCACAGTGCCTCGCCGTGCGGCGTACGCGGTGTGCGAGTCGGTCTGCCACCGCGCGAGCGAGCTGCTCGGCCATGCTCTCGGCTAGCACCTGGTCCGCCGCTACAGAGGTGGGACCCGGCGTCAGGACTTGGCGCAGCTGATCGCTCTCGCCCGGGCGGAGCTCGACTTCGCCGTGGTGGGGGAGGCGGGCCCGTTCGACGACGTGATGATCACGATGGGTGCGGCGCTAGGGGAGGTCCTGGACCGGGTGGCTGGTGAGGAGGCCGCGCCGCCGCAGCTCCTGGATGCGGCGCGCACGGCTCGGGTTCAGGCCGATGTGCTGTGGAGTCACTATGGCGGGGACGCCGGCGGTGCCTGAGCTCCCGACCAGCCGGGCAGCCTGCTGGTTGGCGGGGCGACCCAAGGCGCCATGTCCGTCCCGCAAGAGAGCCCAGTCAGTCACTGTTCATAGGGGCATGACCCGGATACGGCAGAAACTCGCCACGGGATGATCTTGAAGGCGGAGTCCTAGCTGTGTTCCTTCACGACGTTGTTGTCACCTCAGTGTTGGCTTCTGGCGGCGCTGGCGGTATTTCACGGAGCCTTCGACGGCACGGGCGCTGACGCCAATCTGCTGGCCGATCCAGCATTAGGACCGTCCGGCCTCGTGGTCGTGAAGGTCTCCACGTAGTCGATGGCCGTCTGCAACGCATCCTTCAGCGGAGAGATGTCCCGGGCGACCTGGGCAAGGAGCATGCCGCCCTGGAAGGCAGCAAGGAGCAGGTTGGCCAACTGCGCGGAATCTGCTTCGGCGCTCATGCGGCCGAGTCGCTGCATGCGCTGGATTCCATCGCGGAAGATGCCTCTCCACTGGTCGAACGCGCTCGCGAGTTCATCGTGAACGTCGAGATCGGTCTTGATGATCTCGCTCGCGAGGGAACCGAGGCTGCAGCCTTCCTGGTAGGCGCGTTCGTAACCGACGTAGAACGCCGCCCACTTCCGAAACGTGTCGAGGGTGTCGAAGCCGGAGAACTGCTCACTGCGATGGAGCGCTAGTATGCGCTCGGCCTGCCATGCGATCACTGCCAGGACGAGACTCTCCTTGGTCGGGAAGTAGTGGTTGAGCTGTGATCCGCCGACGCCGGCGGCGTGACGGACCTGCTCGTTGTTCGTGGCGTGGACGCCGTTGGTGTAGATGAGCTCCGCGGCGTGCTCCAGGATTCGGGCCCGCGTGGCCTGTCCCTTGTCGGTGAGCTTGCGAGGCTCCCGGGCTCCCTTCGTGGGCTTCATGCTTCACACGATACCGAATATTGGGCTTGACAGCCCAGTCGCGAGCAGTGTTCACTCTAAAAGTGGGCTGGCTAGCCCAAAACTGTCGCCTGAGTCGGCTGACGACGACCATTCCCATCGATCGGAGTTGATTTCCAATGTCACGCCTTAGCGTTCCCTCTCCTGACGACGTCCCCGACGGGGCGAAGGGCATCCTCGACAGCGTCGGCGCACAGTTCGGCTTCGTCCCGAACATGTTCGCGACTCTCGCGTCGAACCCGACCGTCCTCGACGTCGTCATGACACTGCAGGGCACCTTGAGCCGGGTTCTGGACGCGAAGACGCGGCACACCATCGCGCTCGCCGTGTCGCAAGCCAACGGTTGCGATTACTGCCTGGCGATACACACATACGTATCGTCCGAACTCGGTGGCATGTCGAGCGATGACATCGACTTGGCCCGGGCCGGGAGCTCGATCGATCCCAAGCGCGCCGCGGTCGCTCGTTTCTCTCAGCAGGTGGTGGAGAGCCGCGGTCAGGTGAGCGACGCCGACCTGGCGGCTGTGCGAGGCGCTGGGTACACCGACCCGCAGATCCTGGCGATCGTCACGGTGGCGGTGCAGGTCCTGCTGACCAACTTCATCAACAACGTCAACCAGACCGGCATCGACATCCCCGCCGTCAACTCGGCCGGTACGCCCGGCTGATCGCCGGGACGCCCGTCGAGGCTGCGCACACAGCCCGGTAAACCCCTCACTGCCTCAAACGATCACTTAGGAAAGATGCGATATGCCAGGCTCCGAACTCTATGAGAAGTTCATGGCGCTACACACCCGCGACGGTGGCCTCGTCATGCCCAACGCATGGGACGGCCTCTCGGCGTTGATGCTGGCCGATGCCGGCTTCGAGGCGATCGCGACATCATCGGCGGCACTCGCCACCACACTCGGCCGGTCCGACGGACGTCACGAAGTCACCCGCGACGAGCACCTCGAGCATGCGCGGCTGCTCGGCCGGCTCACCGGGCTGCCCGTCAACGGAGACTTCGAGGACGGCTACGGCGACACGCCTGAAGACGTCGCGGCGACCGTCGAAGCCGCCGTCGAGTCCGGCCTGGCCGGTATCGGGATCGAAGACACCTCGGGCAATCCCGATCAACCCATCCGCGACTTCGACGAGGCAGTCAACCGCATACGCAGCGCCGTCGAGGCGGCCAAGGGGCGCATCGTCGTCACCGGCCGCACCGACAACTTCATCCAGGGGCGGCCCGATCTCGACGACACCATCCGGCGTCTGACGGCCTTCGCCGAGGCCGGCGCGGATGTGCTCTACGCCCCGTACCCACCCGACCTCTACGCACTCGTCGCGATCGTCACCGCCGTCGCGCCGACACCGGTCAACGTCCTCATCTCACCGGGGGACAAGGTGCTGACCGTCGCTGAACTGCAGAAGGCCGGGGTCAAGCGCATCAGCTTGGGTCCAGCGCTCTACACCCACGCAATGGAGGCACTCGAACAGGCCACCAAGGCTCTCGTCGCGGGTGACCTCACCGCCGCGACGACAGGAATCAGCTTCGAGCGCATCAGCGAACTACTTGCCCGCGGCACGAACTAGCCCAAAACACCGCGAACCACCGCTCATCACCCACCCATCGCAAGAAGAAGGCAGATTGACATGAATATCGACAAGCTCATGAATAAGCACCTCACCAGGTATTTCGACCCCAGCAAGACCATTCCGGAGGAAACCTTTCAGCAGCTGCTGAGGTTCCTGCGCTCCACGCCGTCATCGGTGAACGTACAGCCCAACCACTTCTACGTCCTCGCCACGCCCGAAGGCAAAGAGCGGCTCGCCAACAACCTGGGCGAACGATTCCAGGACAACGCCGAGAAGATCCTTAACGCGTCGCACACCATCATCCTCACCACCCGGGCAGATCTACCCGACAGCCACCTCGAGGCGGTGTTCACGAAGGAGAGGGCCGACGGGCGGTTCCCTGACCCGTCAAAGCAGGAGCTGTGGGAATCAATGACCCGAGACTTCCTCAACCTGCGCAACTACAGCTACAAGGACCTGAACCACTGGATGGAGAAGCAGACCTACATGGCGGTGGGCCTGACCATGATGGCGGCCGCTGAGCTCGGCGTCGAGGCCACGCCGCTCGAAGGGTTCGACCCGACCAGTGTCGACAAGGCGTTCAAGATCCGCGAGACCGGACACAGCACGACGGTGCTGCTGGCCCTCGGCTACCCCGACCCGGAGAGGGTGTACACCACGCCGATCTCGCGATTCGACGCCGACCGGCTGTTCACCTTCATCTAAACACCCACCCGGAAACCAAAACCCACAACAACACATAGTGCTCGTAACACGATCTTGTTGAGGTTGCCGGCGTGCGGGCGCCGCCGTTCGCGGCGGCCATGCGGGAGACGCCACCTTGGGCCTTGGCCGCCGGTTAGGGCACTCGGATCGACAGAGGAGTTGATCACCTTGGACGGACAGGAGCTGCAGAAGATCGCGGGCGACTACACTGTGGGACTGCCCGGCGCCCACCTGGAGCATCGTTTCGGCTCCGACTGGAAGGTCTACAAGGTGCGCGGCAAGGTCTTCATGCTCATGACCGACATGCCGGGGCGCTCCGTCGTGATCCTGAAAGCTGATCCGGATGACGCCGCAGCCCTGCGTGAGCAGTACGCGGACATTACCCCCGGCTATCACATGAACAAGAAGCACTGGATTACGGTGGAAGGCGGGGGCGCCATCGACGAGAAGCTGGTGAAGGAGCTCGTGATCGACTCCTACCGTCTCGTGGTCGGCGGGCTTCCCAAGTCCGAGCAGCCCGTGGATCCGCGCACCTACGGCCGCCGCGCCTGACCTTCGACATGCCCATCAGCGGCGAGAGGCTCCAGGACAGAGCGCGCGACACGGCACTGGCGATCGGCCACCGACCGGCGCAAGTACCCGAACCGCCACACACACCAGGCCCATGACCTGCGAATTCACGATGCACGCGACTCATCGGCCTGCAGCCTCATCTGCCGGAGGCGGCTGGAGAAGCACCGCTCGTGATCGTGTTTCGAACACATACGAGGAAGGGGACGATCTCAATGAAAGCCATCGTGGTAACCGACCAGGCCGCGGGAACGGCCGGGATGACGCTGACGGAGCGGCCTGAGCCGCCCGCGGCGATCAACGACGTCATCGTTCAGATTCATGCATCGGGCTTCGTCCCGACAGAGATGGAGTGGCCATCGACCTGGACCGATCGCGCCGGCCGTGACAAGACACCGTCGATCCCCGGCCACGAGCTGGCCGGAGTGGTCACCGCCCTCGGCTACGGCACGACGGGGCTGTCGGTCGGGCAGCGGGTGTTCGGCCTCGCCGACTGGCACCGCGACGGCACCCTCGCGGAGTACGTGGCGATTGAAGCACGCAACCTCGCGCCGCTGCCCGGCGACGTCGACTTCACGGTAGGCGCGTCCCTGCCCATCTCGGGTCTGACCGCGTGGCAGGGGCTGTTCCAGCACGGCCGCCTTCAGGCCGGCCAGACCGTCCTCGCCCATGGCGCAGCCGGAGCAGTCGGGACGATGGTGACCCAGCTCGCACGTGAGGCCGGCGCTTACGTCATCGGCACTGGACGCGCCGCCGACCGTGAGAAGGCGCTCGACTTCGGCGCGCATGAGTTCGTCGACCTCGAGAACGACGCGCTGAAAGACGTCGGGGGCGTCGATCTGGTCTTCGATGTCATCGGCGGCGACGTCCAGAGGAGCTCCGCGGCTCTGATCAAGACCGGCGGGACGCTGGT
The DNA here is from genome assembly GCF_050944675.1 of Nonomuraea sp. CA-141351. Lineage (NCBI taxonomy): Bacteria > Bacillati > Actinomycetota > Actinomycetes > Streptosporangiales > Streptosporangiaceae > Nonomuraea > Nonomuraea sp. CA-141351. Next base: position 10,131,589 of record NZ_CP191982.1, on the reverse strand, counting down.
GTCGGTCGTGGGCCCGGTCGAGACCCGCCCCGCTGATGGCCTGGCGATCGATTTCGTTGTCGAGGCCGATCGCACCCAGCTGGGTGAGATCGTGCAGCGAGTCCGGGACGGGCGGCTGCGTACGAACATCGGAACCACCGCGTCCCTCGACAACGCGGTCGCAACCCTCAATTCAACCGAGCGACGCCAGGGGAAGACAGTCATTCGTGTACGCCCGTAGGGAGTGATGGCCACACTCTGATCGGTGGGGCCGAGCGGCCAGTCGAAGCGACTCGTCGCGGAAAGCAGCGTCGGGTCCGCCGCTCGAACGGGTCATCTGATCCGTGCGGCGGACCCGACGGGTACACACATGACCTCCTCGGACATCGATATAGACGAGTGATGCACACATCCCAAAACGTTGACCGGCGCATCGCGTCAGCCCGCCTCGTCAACGTCTCGCTCGGGTCGGTCGGCAATCCTCGCCGCACCTCGTCACAGACTCTCTTGATGCCGAGGTGGGGAGGGAGTCGGTGGTCTTTGCGAGCATGCCTTCGTACGGAAGAACCACGCGAGGTGGTGCGGGCGGCCCCAGCTGAAGGACCTCGCCGCCCCTCAGATCGAGGGCCTCGGGCACGAGCCCACGCTGTTCGATCTGCTGTAAACAACCTCATGAAGTGATGTCGGGCAGGTTGGCCATGGCGAGGGCGGCGCTACCGGCGTTCAGCATGAGCTGGAGGTGGGCACCTCAGACAACAGAGCCGGGTGACGGCGTACACCATCGACAAGATCACGAAACCTGATCCCAGGTGAACCGACCAGCCATTCGGCGCCCTTGCAGTACTCGAGTTTTTGAGCCCCACAGGATAACGAGAGGAGTTCGTGGTCGGCGTGTCCCTCCACTCGTGGCCGAGCCGTGCTTGATCGGGAGCTCTATCTGCCCAGGGAATCGTGGATCGCGTCGCCGGAGCGCCGCGCGGCCGCACGCGCCCCCGAACAGGTCGACTTCGCCACCAAACCTCAGCTCCTACAGGCCATGATCGAACCGGCGCTCGCCGCCGGCGTGCTGTCCGGCTGGGTGACCGCCCACGAAGCCTACGGCTACAAGTGCACTTGTGCGGGCCAACGGTTCAGGATGTGCCGCATGTCCGGACATCTGAGGTCAGCGGTTGCATTTGATCAACTATGGCGTTGGCTTGAGATCGGGCACGGACTCGATGTGACGCTTGTGCGCAATGTCACCGACCTGGACGACAAGATCCTGGCCGCAAGCAAGGTGGCTCGTATCCCGTGGTGGGCATGGGCGTACCGGAACGAGAGAGCGTTCGCACACGCCTACCAGACAACCGGCGTCCGCACTCCAACGTACGAGCCGCGAGCTACTGGCCACATCGCTGACATGCTCGGGTTCATCGGGGGACTCGTCGACGCGGGCTTTCCGGACCTGACCCTTCCACCGAACTTGAGATCGCAGTCACAGCGAGTTCTCAGGAACCCGGGACCAAAACGATTCTCTGCGATGTTACTTCCAGTGACATCGCAGCCAGCGACGTCAGAAGAGGAGATATCGTGTCGCACGACTACAGCAAGACTCCGGAGGCGCTGAGCCGCCTCACCGACAGCCAGTTCCGCGTCACTCAAAAGGACGGGACGGAGCCGGCGTTCCACAACGAGTACTGGAACAACCATGAGCCGGGGATCTACGTGGATGTGGTCTCCGGGCAGCCTCTGTTCTCGTCGACCGACAAGTACGACAGCGGCACCGGATGGCCGAGCTTCACCAAGCCGATCGTGGCGTCCGCCGTTCGCTCGGAGACGGACAGGTCGTTCGGGATGACTCGCACGGAGGTGCGGTCCACCGGAGCCGACAGTCACCTCGGGCACGTGTTCGATGACGGCCCTGCCGATGCCGGGGGCCAGAGGTACTGCATGAACTCGGCGGCGCTGCGCTTCGTCCCGGTCTCCGAGCTCGAGACGCAGGGCTACGGCGAGTACCGCTCGCTGTTCGAGACGGCCGACACCACCAGCACAGAGGAGCACGCATCATGACCAGCGGAATTCATGACACCGGACAGATCACCCGCGAACCGGGCACCGAGACGGCCATCCTGGCCGGCGGGTGTTTCTGGGGCATGGAGGACCTCATTCGTCGGCAGCCAGGCGTGCTGGACACGCGCGTCGGATACACCGGCGGAGACAACGATCACGCCACGTATCGCAACCACCCAGGCCACGCCGAGGCGGTCGAGATCGTCTTCGATCCGGCGCAGACGACCTACCGTGACATCCTGGCGTTCTTCTTCCAGATCCACGACCCGTCGACGTTGAACCGTCAGGGCAACGACATCGGCACGAGCTACCGATCGGCGATCTTCCCGCTCACCCCCGAACAGGAGAAGGTCGCACGTGACACGATCGCCGATGTCGATGCGTCGGGCCTGTGGCCGGGTAAGGCCGTGACGACGATCGAGCCCGCAGGGCCGTTCTGGGAGGCCGAACCCGAGCACCAGGACTACCTGATCGCGTACCCGAACGGCTACACGTGCCACTTCCCGCGTCCGGACTGGGTACTTCCCAGGCGCGCTGCGACCTCAGCCTGAGGGCTCTATTGCGAGGGCGCGTTCACCACTGAGGTGATGAGCGCGCCCTCACCGGTTCCGTCACGAACGGCGCCGATCGTGTGCCCGATGGTGGTGTCGTCTCCGAGGCCGGCCACGGTCCCTGCCCTCGGTCCGGGAAGAATGACGAGTCAGTCCGTTCCGCGTTCAGCGGTTGCCCGCCGGAAGTATCAGGACGAGACGGAAGCCGTCCGGGAACCGCTCCGCGTGGACCGCACAATATCGTTCGGGTGCAGAGCGACGCCGATGTGCCTGGCACCCTTGGGACTGGTATGGGATCTCACGGAATTCGACGAAGAGCTCACCCGCTTGCTGGTTGGCAGCCTGATCCCGCCGCCGAGGACGGCGAGCAGGGATACCCCGGATTGGCTGCGCGGACGGCTGGAACTCCTTGGCCAGCTCCTCCGGCGTCCGTCCCGCGCGCACCAGCTCCACCATCTGCCCGCGAAACTCCGGCGGATAGTTGTTCGGCACAGCAGACTCCTTCTTCCGGGAACCAGGGTTCCCCCGAGATCAGGTGTCACCAAACCGGGCCAACTCCAGCTCAGGTAGCTGACGGCGGAGTAGGCGTCCGGGTCGCAGCAGACCATCCGGGTGGCCGCCGAGCTGGCCGACGGCTGGTACCCGATCTATCTGCGCCGCGATCGTTGTGGTGAGCTTGCCGCCAGGATCAGGGAGTTACGAACCGACGCGGGCCGGCAGAACGAGCCGATCACCGTGGCGGCGGGGCCGTTCACCGTCGTGGACGCGGATATCGGCGCGGCCCGAGGCGCCGCGGCCGCATGCACGGCGTTCTACCTGTCGGCCATGGGCGAGGTGTACCCGCGACTCATCTCGGCTCAGGGCCTCGGCGAGCAGGTCGATCTCGTCCGGGCCGTCAACCCGGCCGGCGGCCGGCACCCGGGTGTCGTGCCCGAAGCGGCGCAGATCCTGCTGGACGAGTTCACCGCGGACGGAGACTCGGTCTGCGTGCAGGAACAGCTCCAGCGATGGGACAACGTTGCGGACGTCACCATGGTCGCCATACCGCCGGGCATGGCCTGGCCGCAGATCAAGGCCACACTGTACGCCGCCGCCCCGGCCTGACCCGCCGCCACCGCTACGGCCCCAACTCCTCACTCACCGCGGATGCTCGTCCTGGCCATGCTGGACGTCTTCCCCTGGGTCCGCCACTTAGAAGTAACGCCATGAGGCCCAAGCGCGGCGACCGGCCCCCCGACACCCTGAAGACACTGATACCTGACTTCACCCGTCGTCCGCGCAGGCCACAACATCCTGGAAACCGAGGTTGGGCAGGGCCGGCCCGGCGCCCTGCTGGAGGGCGACGGGCCGGGCGTTGGGGGTTCTAGGGTGCTTTGGGCTTTGTGCTCGGGTTGGTGATCGTGATCGGGTCGCGTTCGTGTCCTACGGGAGGACCGGTCGGCGCGTCGGAAGGCACGGGCGCCTGGCTGGTGGCGATGGATCGCGGTGCGGACAGACTGGAACTCGTGCCCACCTTTTGCAAGGTCGGGCCGAGCTTCGTCCAGGCGGCGCTGATGCCGGGTTCGTCGGTGGCGGTGGTCCACCAGTTGGCGCGCCAGAGGAAGTTGTTCCAGAAGACGGTGCTCGCGGTGCTGCCGTCGGGGGCGCCGGCGACGGCCGGGGTGCCGGGCGCGTTGCCGCTGTTCTTGCCCTCGGCGAGGTAGGCGACCCTGTAGGAGGTGTCCGCGAAGCCCGCCAGGTGGTAGCCGGTGCCGGGGACGGGAGCACCGGTGACCCGGCTGCCGTTGTCGGTGCGCAGCAATTGCCACCACTGGTTCGGCCGCCCGTCGCAGTCGTACACGCTGAGCTGCTTCAGTATCCCGTCGGCCTGTAGGCACTTGTCGCGGTTCTTGATGCGGTACCAGCCGGCCCCGCCGTCCTCGGTGACGGTCCACAGCTGGTTCTGGTTGCCGGGCTGGTTCTCCACCAGGTGGGCGACCTGCCAGGTGGTGGGGTGGTCCAGGACGTTGCCGCCGACCCAGTCCACGATCCGCCAGCTGGTGCCGTCCTTCTCGAAGGCGAAGGTGCCGTGCGGGTTGTAGGGGCGTCGCTGCCACTGCTCGGCCTGGCAGGCGATCCCGCCGCTGACCACCGGGGTGACGGTGGTGGCGCCCTTCTGATCGTTCTGGGTGGAGCCGTAGGTGTTGGCGCCGATCTTGACGGTGACGTTGGCCGGGCCGGTGAGCGGCAGGTAGTGGCGCAGGACGATGTCGCGGCTGGCGCCGGGGGCGACGTCCTCGCAGTAGCCGATCGTGACGGTCACGCGATGGAAGTCGACCTTCAGCCCGCCCACGTTGGCGCCGCTACGGCCCTTGGTGATGACGATCTTGCTGCCGAAGTCCTGATAACCCGCGTCTTTCAGGATCGGCGGGGCGGAGGTGGGGATGTCGAAGGCGATCTGGGTCCCGTACGGCAGCTTGACGCTGGTGTTGTTGGTGATCCGCAAGGTAGGACGCATCGGGTAGAAGGGGTCGTCGCTGGGGAACGCCGGGTCCGGGCCGGTGGGATAGTTCACCAGTTCGGCCTTCACATCGACGACGTTGCCCGGCAGCGTCGTCGCGCCGGCGCGGCCGGTCTGGTAGCCTCCGGAGCCGCTAAGACCGTTGTCGAGACGGGTGGTGAGGTCGTAGCCCATGCCGTACTCGCCGTTGGCCCGCTGGGTGTAGTCGCCCGCGAGTTCCCACATCATGACGCCGCCGAGCTTGTTCTGCTTGACGTAATCGATCTTGGCGTCGATGGACGCGTTGTTCTCGGTGGACAGGAACACCTTCTTGTCCGCGTTCCACAACCACGAGGCTTTGAGCGTGCTGTCGTACTTCTCCGCGTACGAGCCCTTCATCTTGCCCGCCTCGGCGGCGGGGTCGGTGTACGCGCTCAGGTAGCCCGGCGTCACGCCTTGCTGGAGGTTCTTCGCGTGCCACAGCGGGTTGGATCCCGACGGCACCTCGTTCCCGATCCGTCCCAGGTCGTGCCAGATGTTGTCGATGCCGACCGCGCCGTTGCCGCAGGGGTGGGGGTTGGCCGCACCGGAGCCCGGGCCGGTGCCGGGCTGGCACTGTCCCTGGTCGGGCATGGCGGCGGTGCCCCACAGGCCGTCGGTGCCGCCGGTCACGTTCTGCCAGCCCCGGGTGTAGTACGGGATGCCGATGTTGATCCGGCCCGGCGGCAGCGCGCCCCGGTAGTAGTGGTAGGCCCAGTCGATGTTGAAGTAGCCGGTCTTGTCGTACTCCGTGGTCGAGTAGACCTGAGCGGTCTGCAACTCGACGTCCTTCCCGTCGTCGTACAACGGGGCCTGCGGGCCGACGAAGTGGTTCCACGAGCCGTGCAGGTCGTAGGTCATCAGGTTAATGAAGTCCTGATATTTCAGGGCGTCGCCGGCGTCGAAGCCGCGTACCAGATAACCCGAGGCGGAGGCCGCGGAGGTGAGCAGGTAGTAGCGGCCGCGGGCCGCGCCGGCCACGTCCAGCTTCTCGCGCAGCGTCTTCATCAGGGCGTTGTAGCCCTTCTGCAGTCCCTTGCGGCGCGGGTCCGAGAGGTCCCAGTCGGCCGGGTTGCCGGCCTTGGGCAGCGCGCTCGGGTACTCGTAGTCGATGTCCACGCCGTCGAACGCCTCCTTGTAGCGATCGAGGAACTCGATTACCGAGTCGGCGAAGGCGTCGATGCCCTCCTGATTCACGCCGCCGTCGGCGGTGGTGGCCATCGTGTAGAAGTTCCGCGAGTCGGCCCAGCCGCCCACCGAGATCAGCGTCTTGACCTGGGGATGTCTCTTCTTGTACACCGCCAGCAGGTTGAAGTGCCCCTTGTAGTTCAACGTCGGATCGGGCGCGGCGCCGCCGGTGTAGGGCCAGGTCAGGCCGGTAGCCGGGTTCTCCGGATCGCTGGTGTCGCCGACGGAGATCCTGTTGTTCTCCACCTTCGCGAACGCGTAGTTGATGTGGCTCACCTTGGACCACGGAATGTTCGGCACCAGGTATCGCGGCTCGTCGTTCTCGCCGGTACGCCAGCCGGTGAAGTAGCCGACCACTCGCTTGTCGCGTCCGCCCAGCCATTCGCGTCCGGCGGCGTCGTACACCTTGCAGTAGGGCGCATCCACGCCACGGGTCGCGGCCATCCCCTCCGGGCGGCACTGGGAGTGCGGGACCGACACCGCGGGCTTGGCCGCACGGTCGTCGACGCTGTTGTCGATGGGGGCACCCGCGGCGGTCTCGCCCACGCCCTCCGTGGTCACCGTGACGGCGTTGCTCTCGTCGGAGATGTTGCCGCCGGCGTCGAGGGCGCGGACGGTGTAGGTGTGGGCGGTGTCCGGGGGCAGGTTCCTGTCGGTGTGGGTGGTGCCGTCGACTCTGACGAGGGTGCCGTTCCGGTAGATCGCGTAGCCGGTGACCCCGACGTTGTCGGTGGAGGCGTCCCACTCCAGGGAGATGCTGTCGGCGGTCACGGCGGTCCAGCGGAGGTTGCCGGGCGCGGTCGGGGGCGACTTGTCCAGCGGCACGTTGGGGTCCGGCATCCCGGCGGGGAGGGTGTGCACGGAGGTGTTGAACTCGAAATACGGATCTTTGATCTCGACGCACACCGGGCGGCCGGTGTCGGGATCGGGGGTGCACTTCTGGCTCTTGTCGCCGGGGATGGCCTTGTCGAGATCAGTCTTGAAGACGGGGTCCTTGAGCGCGAAGGTGGCGGAGCCGAAATCGTTCCCGGTCAGCTTGTCGCGCAGCCCGGACGGGTAGCCTTCCCAGCTGATCAAGTCGGGGAAATGCCATTTCCCCCAATGATTGTTCAGGGGCTGGTCGGCGTCGGCGAAACGGAAGGCGTGCGTGCCACCGCCGTCCTTGTGGTAGACGATCTTCGGATGGGTGGCGTTACCGAACTGGTCGGTCTCGAACTCGACCTCGGCGGCCGGCTTGGGATCGTAGTCGCCATGGGCAGAGGCGGAGACGTACTTGATCTGGTCGTTCTCGGTCCAGACCACGATGTGCTCCCAGTCGTGGCGGTGTCCGCACACGGAGCAGCCGATCCCGGTGGTCTGGTCCTTCTGGAAGTACAGCCCGTACATGTGGGCGCACCAGCCGCTGGCGTTGCAGTGGGACCGCGCGTACATGTTGCTGTTCTCCAGGTCCGACGCGTCGCGGCACGAGCCGTTGAGCGCCCCGGTGGTCTCCAGGCCCGGGTTCAGCTCGCCGTCGATGCCGATGGCCACCGACGGGTAGCAGCCGTCCTCGTCGTAGTCCATGGCGGGCTGGAATTTCAGGTGGGCCGCGCTGGCGTTCTGCGGGATCTCGGGGGGCGGCGGCTCGGCCCACGCGGGCGAGGTGGCGGCCACCAGGCCGATGCTCGCGCCCAGGATCACCACCAGAGCGCGGGCGACCAGCCGGGTGGGGGTGCGTAACAGACCTCTCACGAAGCTCTCCTCAGGGATGACATGGCGCACCCGCCCAAGTCTGGAGAGCCGCGGCCCGGGAGACATCTGTCAAATGACGGTGTCGGGTTCCCTGTCGAGCGCCACCCGGGCGATCTCGACCCGGCTGCGCAGGCCGAGCTTGGCGAGGATGCGCGAGATGTGGGTCTGCGCGGTACGCCTGGTGAGGAACATGCTCTGGGCGATCTCGGGGGTGGACCTGCCGGACGCGACCAGCAGCGCGACCTTGTGCTCGGTCGGGGTGAGGGCGTCCCAGCCGTGCGCGGGCCGCTTGGGCCGGGTGCCCTGGACGCCGCGGCGGATGCCGTACCTGCGCAGGCGTGCCTGGGCGCGGCGGATGTCCCAGACCGCGCCGAATCCCCCGTACAAGGTGATCGCCTCGTCCACGGCCCGCCGGCAACCGGCCGGGTCGTCGCGTTCGGCGAGGACGGCCGCGAGGTCCTCAAGCGCGCCGGCCAGGTCCACGGGCACCCCCGTGGCGCGGTAGTGCTCCACCGCGGATCGCAACGGCTCCGGATCTCTCTCGTACAGGCCCCGGCACCAGTCGGCGGCCGCGGCGGCGCGGGCCGGCACCTGCTCCGAGGCCGCCTCCGCCCGGCACGCCGCCAGCGCCGCCGCGGCCGCCGGCCGGTCGTCCACGGCGAGCGCGAGCCGGACCATGGCGGGTGACCACTGGTGGATCAGCGTCATCTCGCCGGGCCGGCGGTCGAGCAGGTCGGCAAGGTGGGACAGCGCCAGATGCTTGTCACCATCCTGTTCGGCGGTGACCGCCTGGGCGATTCGCAGGAAGTCGGTGTTCTCGCGGTCGGCGACGGTGACCGCTGGCCGGCGCAGGCCGGCGGTCACGTGCACGCGGGCCGTGGCGTGATCGTCGCGGCGGGCGGCGATGAGCGCTGCCACGCCGTGCCACAGCGAGCCCGGGCTGTGCTCGCGCAGGCCACGGTACGTCATCGCGGGATCGCTCTGATCGACCGAGCTGAGCTCGGCCAGGGCGTCGTCCCAGCGGCCCAGCCAGAACATGAGCACGGCGGCGGTGACGCTGGACGTCGTGTCGTCGGATCGGGCGGTGTCGAGCAGGAACCGCCGCGCGGAGTGCAACGCCGCCTCGGCGTCCGACCAGCGGTCCAGGTTCTGCAGGGTGAAGATCCGGCCGTGCAGTGCGTACGCCCGCAGGTCCGCGTGTTCGCTCGTGTCGCTCAGGGTCTCCAGCGCCCGGTCCACGCATTCCAGCGCGGACAGGTGGTGCCGGCGTACCGAGTGGTTGATCCAGAGGTCGGTGAGCGCGTACGCGGTGGCGAACGTGTCCCCCGTGGCCTCGCCGATCTCCAGCGCCTCGCGTGCGGTGGCGTCGGCGGCGTCCAGCGCGCCCGACCCCGCCCGCTGGAACATCGCCAGGGAGGCGAGCAGCCGGGCACGCCAGGGGTCGGGCAGGTCGGCGTGCCGTAACGCCTGCTCCAGGGCGGTCACCGCGGCATCGTTGTGACCGCCGCTGAACAGCGCACGGGCCAGCAGCCAGTGCATCCGCCCCCGGTCGGCCGGCTCGGTCAGCACCGCGAGGGCCTGCCGGGCGCGCGTCGCGGCCTGCTCGTGCTCCCCCATCCCGAGCAGGATCTGGGCCAGCGCCTCGCTCAACGCGGCCAGGTCACGCGCGTCGGCCACCTGGTGGTCCAGTTCCCTGCGCAGCAGTTCGGCGGCGATCTGCGGGGCTCGTACCGCCAGCACCGGGGCGGCGCCGACGATCCAGCGCCGGGTCCAGCGGTCACCGGTCTGGCCCGCTGCCAGCAGGTGCTGCGCCAGCCTCTGGGGCTCGACGCCGATGCCGTCCAGCGCCCGGGCCGCGTCCCGGTGAAGCGCGACGCGCAGCGCCGTCGGCATGCCGTCGTAGAGTGCCTGGCGGATCAGCGGATGCCGGAACCTCATGTGCTTACCGGCTTCGACCAGGATCCCGGCCGCCATCGCCTCCTGAAGATCGCCTGCGATGTCGAGGGTGGACCGGCCCAGCAGCACCGCCACCTCGGTCACGGCGAATTCCCCGCCGAGCAGTGCGGCCATCCGCAACATCTCCAGCCCGCCGGCCGGGACGAAGTTGAGCCGGCTGTCAAGCGCGGCGGCGAGCGACTTCGAGACGGTGCTCGTCGAGGTCCGGCGGAGTTCGGCGCACGTGCCGATCGTCAGCATGTTCTCGCGTACCAGGGATTCGACCAGCTCGCGCACGTAAAGCGGGTTGCCCATCGCCTGGGCGACCAGCTCGACCAGCCCGGGGCACGGTGGCGCGCCGACGATCTCGGCCACCAGGTCGTGGACCGCGTCCGGGTCGAGCGGCCCCAAGCTGATCGATATCGTGTCGCGGCCGCGCAACGCAGCGAGCAGGCGCCCCGCGTCCGACCGGTGCGGAACCGGGCGGCACGACAACACCAGCAGCAACGGCAGGTGCGCCGCGGTCGCCGCCAGCCGGCGGCACACGTCGAGCGACGCGCCGTCCGCCCACTGCACGTCATCGAGCACCATCATCGTCGGCGCGCCCGCGCACAGTTCGTCGACGAGCGTGAGGAGCATCTCGGAGACCGCGGCGGGTGCGGCGTCGTCGAGAAACACCTCGGGCCACCGCTCCTGTACGAACTTCACGATCCCGGCGCGGCGTGGATCCGGTGAGCGCTCGGTGATCTCCAGGCTGTCGAACAGCAACCGCAGTGGCAACGGGTATATGTCCTGTTCCGCCGTGCCGCGCAGCACCGTACATCCCGACTCCTGACCGACCGCGGCGGCAGCGGTCAGGAGCGACGACTTGCCGATTCCCGGCTCGCCGTCCACCACGACCACACCACCGGTTCCGGCCCGCAGGCGCCCGATGGCATTCCGCAGAACCTCTAACTCGGTCACGCGGTGGAATAACATCATCGAGTTCCCCAGGTACATGGACGATCTTCCTGTCGATGAATGTTAACCGTCGTCATTTGACAGATGTTTCCACTGCGGGTGATGTGCCTACCGCGGGTCAGGTGGGTTCGCCGATCCTGCCGCGCTGCGGCAGGTTCGGCGCCTTCGCCCCCACGATCGCCGAGGCACTGGTGCAGAGCACGGGCACTGCGGACTCCACCCCCTTCCGGCGTCTGAATGTGTCAGAGCACGTGGCCGTCGGCTGCTGCTCGCGGGGTACGAAATGCGAATATCAAGCGATTGCAGAATGGCGTCTGTGCGTCCCGCTCCGAGGAGAGTGCCATGAGGGTCAGCCTCCAATGCGTCCTTGACGACCTCATCGAGTCCGGTTGGCCCTTGCCCGTCGATACGGTAGACACCACTCCGGCCGCGACTATCGAGCCGCACCTCGGTATCCGGGTTGTGCAGGACCACCCCGGCATGGACGAATGGCAGGTTACGGCCGCCCGCGTCTAATAGGAGCTGCTTGAAGTGCTGCGCCTTGGAATTGGCGAGGCGCATGGATTGTCCTTGGGACTTCTGTTGTGGAACCACGTCTGCTGGTCGCCGTCGATCCGGCCTGACCAGTGCTTGAGCTCCAGCAGGTAGATGCCGCCACGGCCGATGACCAGGAGGTCCACCTCGTACTGGCGGTTGGTCTTGGTGGTGAAGGTGAAATTGCTCCATGCCCGGTAGGGGTCGCTCTCGCTGAGCAGCTCCCGGATTGCGTTCAGACCGCTCCGCTCATGGGCGTATTCCGAGGGCGTGACCTCGACCCAGCGAATGCTTCCGGGTTTCACCGATCCCCCTTTGATGCCTAATGTTTAGACATATAGCGACTGGCGCTGTAAGGCCGCTTTCGCGGTCCTGAGGGGTTATCGCGGCAGGAGTTGGAGCGTTCCGGCCGTCTCGCCGCTGACCTGCGTCGATCTCAATCGCATCTGGTGAAGCCCTCAATGTCGTTTAGATAGCGATCTTGCTGGTAGCGGTCGCCTGGTGATCTTGTCGGGTGATGCAGGCGGTTCGGGGCGGTTGACGGATCTGGTCGCGGTTGGAGCGCTGACATCGCTGATCCCTCGCCAGGTCCTGGACGCGACATCGCCACGTACGGATGCCGGGAGCGTCGCGTTCGCAAGCTTCCCGCGCATGTGGTCGTCTACCTGCTGATCGCGCTGTGCCTCTCCCCAGCCGACGACTACGAGGAAGTCGCCGAGAAACTGACGGGCATGCCGGCCCTGATGCCGGGGGCGCGCTGGGAGGCGCCGACCCGCGGGGCGATCACCCAAGCCCGCCGGCGGCTGGGAACCGAAGTGGTCAAGGAGGTGTTCCGGCAGGTCGCCGGGCCCGCGGCGACCAAGTCGACGCCGGGCGCGTGGCTGAACCGCCGGCGGGTGATGGCGGTTGACGGGTTCGTCGTGGACCTGCCCGACACCGAGGCGAACGTCGCCGAGTTCGGCCGCGACAGCGCGGGCGGGTACGAGACCGCCTTCCCGCAGGCCCGGGTGGTCGCCATCAGCGAGTGCGCGAGCCACGCCATGGTGGCCGCCGATGTGGCGGGGTGCTGGGCCGGTGAACAGACCCTCGCCTTCTCCCTGTACGAGCAGTTGACCGAGGAGATGCTGCTCACCGCCGGCCGCGGCTTCTACAGCTTTCCTGCCTGGAACCAGGCCCGGCACAGCGGCGCGCACCTGCTCTGGCGTGTCCAAGCCGGGCTTCGCCCGTATTGGCTGCGTGACCTGGAGGACGGGTCCTGGCTCGCCGTCATCACCAAACCCTCCGGCCTGCGCCGATCGCAGAAGGACCGGCAGCGCGAGGCCGCCCGCCAGGGCCGCGACCTCGATCCCGAGCACGCGGTGATCGTCCGGGTGGTCGACTACACCGTGCCCGACCGCAAGGACGAGCACATCCGGCTGATCACCAGCATTCTCGACCCCGGCCGAGGCCACCGCCGAAGGACCTGGCCCGTTGCTACCATGATCGCTGGGAGGCCGAAACCGGCATCGATCAGCTGAAGACGCACCTGCGCGGGCCGGGCCGTGTCATTGAGCCGACCGCCGCCGATGAACTGCGAGAGCGCATGAGGGTGTGGCCGTCCGGGACGGCGGCGATTGCTGTAGTCCCACTACTTCGCCACGAGTTTGCGGTGCCGGGCCAGCAACGTGGCCGGGGTTATCGGGAAGATCCTCCGCCATTGACGGCGGGGTATCAGGTACGAGAGCGCCGCGAACCACAGGCGGTCGGCCGGCTCGTAACGCACCCGCGGGACCTGACGGCGTAGGACAGCGTTCTGATGCCAAAGCACTAGCAGTTCCACCTCCTTGGAGACGCTCCTCCGCAGCAGCAGCGCCGACAAAGACAACAGACCCGGGTGCCTACACCGCACACAAGATCACGAATCATGATCCCAGGTGACCAGGACCGGCCATTCGGCGCCCCAGAGCCCTTCCTCCCACCGAACGAAGGGCTCTGCGCTTTAAGTGGTTTGAGTTTTTGAGCCCACAGGCTTCGGTGTCAGCCCGTACGTCACTGGTCCGCCTCCAAGCTGTTGAGGATCTTGGTGGCGAGGGCGGCGAACTGGTCGAGTTCCTCGCTGGTCAGCCGGTCGACGAACAGGCGCCGGACCTCCTCGGCGTGGCCGGGCACGGCCTTCTTCAGTGCGGTGAGGCCCTGCGCGGTGAGCACGGCGTCTATGCCGCGGGAGCCGCACCGCTCCCTGGCGACCAGGCCGCGCCGCTCCATCCGGGTGAGCTGGTGGTGCAGGCGGCTTTTCTCCCAGCCGGCGACCCGGGCGAGCTCGTAGGGGCGCAACCGCCGGCCGGGCGCCTCGGACAGCAGCGCGAGCACCGTGTAGTCGGCGTTGGACAGGTCGCTGCTGGCCTGCAGTTGCTGCTCGATGCGAGTCCGCAGCAGTTCCACCATCCGGAAGGACGTCCGCCATGCGCGGAGCTCGTGTTCGGTCAATCCAAGCTGCGCCATGAGGTCACTCTACCAGTGAGTTGACACATCTACTCAACGACTTCTAGTCTCCAGTAGACACATCAACTCGCTAGAGAGAGACCGTCATGACCCGCATCGGCATCATCGTGGGCAGCACCCGCCCCAACCGGAACAGCGAACAGGTGGCCGCCTGGGTGCACGGAGTCGCCTCGCGGCGGGACGACGCCGTCTTCGAGCTCATCGACCTCCGCGACTTCCCGCTGCCGCACCTCGACGAGGCGCTGCTGCCCGCGTTCGGTACGTACGAGAACGAGCACACCAAGCAGTGGGCGGGCACCATCGCGTCCTTCGACGGCTTCGTCATCGTGACGCCCGAGTACAACCACAGCATCCCCGGCGTGCTCAAGAACGCCATCGACTACCTGTACGCCGAGTGGGCCAACAAGTCGGTCGGCTTCGTGTCGTACGGCATGGCGGGCGGCGCCAGGGCCGTGGAGCATCTGCGGACGATTGCCGGCAACCTGCAGCTGGCCGATGTACGCCAGCAGGTCACGCTCCACTTGATGGCGGACTTCCAGGACCTCACCGTGTTCAAGCCCGGCGACCACCAGCTCGAATCACTCGGCTCCATGCTGGGCCAGGTCGTGTCCTGGAGCGCCGCGCTCGCCCCGCTGCGGGCCGTCCCCGTCTCTTGATCAGGCCATTTTTTTTGAGCACATATGAAAGGCGATCCACATGTCGAACAAAAGCATTACGCGACGCCGGGATTTTCTGAAGGCCTCGGCCGCCGTGGCGGGCACGAGCCTGCTCGCGACGTCACCGGCCGCGGCGCAGAGCGGTGACCAGGCGCCGCGCCCCGCAGGCCGCTATGTCATCCGGGGCGGGGCGGTGATGTCGATGGACCCGAAGGTGGGCGACTTCGAGGTCGCCGACGTGCTGGTCGAAGGCCAGAAGATCGTCGCGGTCCGGCCCGGCATCGAGGTCGGCGGCGCGGAGGTGATCGACGCGCGCGGGCGCATCGTCATGCCGGGTTTCGTGGACACGCACCACCATCAGTTCGAGACGGCCGAGCGCTCGTTCCTCGCCAACGGCCTGCTGCAGGATGACGGCTCCGGGTCGCCGAGCGCGTACCCGAATTACGTCGAGCACGTCCTGCGCGGGTTCGCGAAGGCGTACCGGCCGCAGGACGTTTACATCAACGAGCTGTTCGCGGGGCTTTCGCAGCTGGACGCGGGCGTCACCACCGTGCTCGACGTGTCGCAGATCCATCACTCCCCCGAACACAGTGACGCGGCGGTCCAGGCGCTGATGGACACCGGGCGGCGGGCCGCGTTCGGCTATTTCGAGGGGGACGGCCGCGAAGGAGCCAAGTACCCGGAGGACGCCCGCCGCATCAGGGATCGCTGGTTCTCCTCGGACGACCAGCTGGTGACCATGGTCATGGGCGGCGAGCTGCACCTCGACAAGGAGATGTACACCAGAGCCTGGACGATCGGCCGCGAGCTGGGTCTCAGGGTCGTCTCGCACGCGGTCGGCTCGTTCGGCATGCGGCCGGCGCTCGACGAGCTGGCCCAGGGCACCGGAGGGCTTCGAGTGGGCCCGGACAACCTCTTCATCCACATGACGGGCATGTCCGACGAGACCTGGAAGAAGATCCGGGACGCCGGAGCGCACGTCTCGCTGGCCGTCCCCATCGAGATGGTCATGCGGCACGGCACCCCGCCGATCCTCAAGATGCGGGAGCTCGGCATGGAGCCCTCGCTCAGCTCCGACGTGGAGACCACGATGGCCGCTGACCCGTTCACGCTGATGCGCTCCGCGATGGCCATGCAGCGCATGGTCGTCAACCAGCTGGTCCTGGACCAGGGCGACCCGGTGCCGCCGAACACCTGGCCGACGCCCGCCAAGGGCACGCCGGAGCTGCTCACCGTCAGGGACGTGCTGCGCTACGCAACCGTCAACGGCGCCGAGCACCTCGGGCTCGGCGGCAGGACCGGCACGCTCACGCCCGGCAAGCAGGCCGACATCGTGCTGCTCGACGCCACCGCGCTCAACGTGGCCCCGCTCAACAGCGTGCCCGGGGCGGTCGTCTCGCTGATGGACCGCACCAACGTCGAGACCGTGATCGTGGCCGGCAAGGTCCGCAAGTGGCGCGGGCGCCTGCTCGACGCCGACCTCGGCCGCCTCCGGCACGAGCTCGAAGCCTCGCGCGACTACCTCTTCAAGGCGTACGGCATGCGCAAGGACCTGTTCGCATACAGCTGACCGGCGCTCAGGAGATAGGAGCCGTCTTCTCCGCCGTCCTGCGGAAGTTCGCGCCGTCCCACCGGCAGGTCTGGCTGACGGTCAGGTCCGGGCGGCAGTTGAGGGCGCGGTCGCTGACCGGGCGACGCGTGACCGGAGCCGGTGGAAGATCTCGCCGAGCTGAGCCACCTCGTCGGCGGTGAGCGCGTCGAAGACCAGGTGCCGCACGGCGCGTACGTGACCGGGCGCGGCGCGCTCGATGGCTGCCCGCCCCGTCTCGGTGATGCGGACGAAGGCGCCGCGCCCGTCGTCGGGACATCCCTGCCGCGACACCAGGTCCCGCTTCTCCATCCTGGCGACGTGGTGGGAGACCCGGCTGCGCTCCCACTGCAGCTCCACCGCCAGGTCGGAGATCCGGCTGCGTCCCTCAACGGAGTCGGTCAGCACGACGAGCACCTGGTAGTCGGGGTTGGACAACCCTGAGTCGGCCTGCATGTCGCGGTTGAGCGTCGCCAAGGAATCGTTGCTCGGCGATGCGGTCACCCAGATCCATGACCAGGTTGCGGGCCTGCCTGAAGGGTGTCAAAATCAGGCCCAAGGCGCTGACCTGCGCATTCGTGACGGCACCTCGTTGATTAGCCAGTTCGCTGGTACTCGTTGATCAGCCCGCTGAGAACGTGGCGGCGCTCGATCCGGCCCAGCGGCAGCGGGATCACGTTGGAGTCATCATTGGTGGGAGCTCGAAGGCCGGGGGAGCGGTGCGGCCGGTGGCGATTGTAGTGATCGGTATATTCGTTCAGCACGGTGCGAAGGTGCCGTTCGCCGAAGATCAGCAGTCGGTCGGTGCACTCCCTGCGTGCGGTGCGTACTCATCGCTCGGCGAACGCGTTCGCGCGAGGCGCCCGAGGCGGGATCTTCAGCACGTCAATGTCGTCGCCTGCGAAACCCTCATCGGAGCCGCTGGTGAACTTCGTGTCCCGATCCCGTATCAGGAACCGGAACGTCCCGGCCCGGTCCTTCAGGTCGACGAGAAGGTTACGGGCTTGCTGGGTGACCCATGCGCCATCTGGGCGGGTGGTCACGCCGAGCACGTGCACGAACCGGGTGCCGGCCTCCACCACGAAGAAGACGTACAGCCGGTGCAGCGTGACGGTGTCCACCGTGAAGAAGTCACAAGCCGGCGTGCTCGCGGCGTGGGCGCGGAGGAAATCGCGCCAACGGTCGTCGGCATGTCGCGGCGCCGGAGCTGGGCGTGCCCGTTTCAGAACCCGGCGGATCGTCGCACCACTCACCTGATGGCCCAGCTGCCGCAGCTCGCCTCGGATGCGCTCGTAGCCCCAGCGCGGATTCTCCCGCGCCGGCTGCTGGATCAACGTCACGACGGCGGGATCGGTTGGTGGCCGTCCCATCCTCCGGTGCGGGTGGGTCCGGTGACGTGCGATCAGAGGCCGGTGCCAGCGCAGCAGCGCCGCTGGTGTTACCAGTCGGTGGGCGCGCAGCGCCGTCGGCAGTCCTCGAGCCAGCGCGGACAGCACCGCTCGATCCGCCCATGACAGCCTCGGACGGGACACCTGACGGCGCAGCACGGCGATCTCGTGCCGCAGTACCAGGATCTCCACGTTCTTGGAGGCGTCGCCAGGGGGCAGCAGCGTCAGCCAGCCCGCCATGCGGCAGAAGATCATATAGAAGAGACGGGGCGTCACGAGCCTCGAGCATGCACGACCCGGGCCACTGCTCCGACCAGGAAGCCGAGAGAAACCCGCAGCTCACGACCGTGAACGGAGTATTGACACCCTTCAGGCATGATCTGGGCGGATGTAATTATCGGCAGGCGCAGGCTCCGCTCGAAGGCTTCGTCGAGCTCGCGGGTGAACTGGGGCGAGAGGGCGACGTTGACCAGCCGCTCCTTGAGGGCCGCGGCGTGCTTGATGGCGTCCATGACAGCGCTGCTTCTTCGAGCCCGTGCTTTCGCTGGGCTTGCTCGGTTACTGGTCCACGGGCATCCGATGCTTCCCCGTCCCGTAGATTGGGGAACACGTGCCGGGCGGCTGAGACTACCTGACCATCGGGTCGATGATCACAAGAAAGTCTGGGCCTTAGTGCCTGCCACCTCCCTTAGGGACCAGGTCGGCGATCAACTCGGCGAGTACGAGCTCCTCCTCGACCCGTACGCCCCGCCCCTCCATCGCGATGCCCAGTTCCGGATCCCAGGGAGTCGGGCGCACCTGCCCTGACAGCGGCGCCGACGAGGGCACGGCTTGATAGGAGGCGGTATCGAAGCGCCACGGCAGGAACCCGAGCCGTTCGTGGACTGCGGCGGCGATGGCGATCCCGCCCCAGTCGAAGTCCCCATGGTAGGCGAACGCCGCGCCGCCGGCCGCAAGAAGGTCCAGAAGCCGCCAGACGGCCGCCGACGGCCGGCCGCCGCCGCATACCAGGGGTGGGCAGGAGGCTCCGAGTTCGTCGGCCGCCGCGGCGACCACGACCGGGTTCTCGCAGATCCTGACCAGGTCTGCGCGCAGCGGTGCTTCGTGGCGGCGGAGTTGACGCAGGGTCAGCACGCACGGCTCGCCTGCAGCCCTGGCGGCGCTGAGCATGCGTCCGGTGGGAGAGTGGCCGTCACCTGGCAGCCCCAGGCAGAGGACGAGGGAGGACAGGTCATCGAGGTGTACACCGACCGCGGCCCAGGCCGAGCGGCGGGCGTCCGCGCCGCCTTCGCCCGCGTGCGGCAGACCGGACAGGGCACGGGCTGCGGATAGGGCGAGGGTGGCCAGCGGGCGTCCTTCGTCCAGAGCGTGTGCGTCTGCGCAGGTCTCGGCGGCGAGCCGGCCGAGGGGCGTGCCCGGTGACGGCAGTCGCTCCAGCACGGCGCTCAACCGGTCGAGCAGGATACGTGCTTCTTGGGCTGTGGGGGTGAGCCTTCTGACCAGTCCGGTGGACTCCAGCCACGATCGCCACCCGGACAGCTCGGGTCGGTCGGCGATGAGAGCGTCGAGCCTGGCGAAGGCCCGTTCCCAGGCGGCCGCCTGCGCGGCCTTCTCGCCGGCCTGGTCCCGGATCGGGCCGCGCAGTCGTACGACGGCCTCGTGCAGCCCGCCTGCGGTGACGCCGCCCGCTCGCAGGATGCGGTCCACCTCGTCCAAGGAGACCGACAGGGAAGAACCGGCTCCCGCACGGCGGCCGAGCAGTACCTCGGCCGCGCGGCGCTGCGCGGAAGTCGCGGTCGTGAGCGTCACCGTCCCGGTCAGCGGCTTGCCCTGTTCCAGGCGGCGGCGTGCCCGATCGACCAGCCAGGCGATCTCGTCACCGCCGAGCAGTCGCCGCAACCGCTCATCCTGGACGCTCATGCGAACAGGCCGTCCTGTGCCACGGCCACGTCAGGGGCCTGCATCGCGGTGACCGGGCGCTCCGCTCGCCGCCGCTCGCGCCCGTCCCAACGCCACGGGGTGACCAGCACCGCGTCCACGCCGTCGCGACGGGACAGCTGGCAGATCGCAAGCCCCGGGACCTGCGGGTAGCAACCCCATTCGCGCTCGCTCGTCATCACCACGTCCATGTCGAACGTGGCCAGCAGGCCCAGGCATTTGGCGCGCGAGTCGTCGTCGACGCCCGCGAACGCCTCGTCCAGGGCGACCAGCCGCGGAGCGTACGGGTTGCCCGCCGATTTGTAGTGGGCCGACGCGGCGGCGAACAGCGGCACCGACGCCGCGAGCACTCTCTCACCGCCGGAGGCCGGTCCGGTGGCGGCCCGCCATTGCCCATCCTGCAGCCGCTGGATCGCGAATTCGTGCCAGACGCGGTAGTCCAAGGCCTGGGTCAGCGCTTCCATCCATCCGGCAGCAGGGTTGTCGGCATGCTCGCGGGCGATCCTGTCCTGGAGGAATGCGCCCACGGCCGACCGGTCGGCGACGGACCAGGCGTCCACCGTCTGACGGAGCTTGTCGCGGACCCGCTCCAGCCCTTCAGGAGCGTTCCTGGCGATCTTCCAGACCAGACGCAGGCGCATGCCGGTAGAGGTGGGGCGGGACTCCAGCTCGGCGTTCATCTCCCGGACCTCGGACTCGGCCGCGGCGATCAGCTCGTGCAACGTTCCGGCGACCTCGTTGAGCAGGTGGTTCTCCAGGATCTCGCGTTCCTTGGCCGACAGGAGCCGGGCCCTGTGCCCAGTCTCTTCCGCCAGCGCTTCGGCGAGGCCGGGAACGTCCCTGCTGCGGCCCTGGAACAGCACGTCCACGATCATGATCCCGTCCCGCAGGGTCAGTCCGACGGAGTGCCCGTGTCTGGCCATGGCGTCCGACAGCAGCTTGTGCTCCTCGGCCACCTTCTTCTGCACCCGGTCCCAGGGGCCGTCGCCGTCGTCCACGGCGTCGAGCTCGGCGTTGACCGTCCTGGCCAGGAGCACGGTGGGGGTGGCCGCCCACTGGCCGTCCGTGTCGGGCACGTCCAGAGCGGGGAACGCGACGTGCAGCAGTCCCGTGGCGGCGAACGCCTGGAATTCCCGTACGGCGGTGTCGCGTGCCGTGGTCGCCTCGTCGATCTGGCCGCGCAGGGCGTCGCGCACGCCCTCGGCCTTGCCTCGTTCCTCCAGGGCCGCCTGTTCCCTGCGGCGGGTCTCGCCCTCGGCTGACGTGCGTTCGCGTAGTTCTCGCTCCACCTGGTCGAGCCGGCGGAACAGCTCCTCGACCGCGGCGCCGGCGGTTTCCACCAGTGCGCGGTAGGTCTCCGCCGCGGCGTCCGCCTCGCCGCGTGCCGCCACCGCCAGCTCGGCCGCGTCGTCGAGCCGGCTCCGGGTTCGTTCGAGGTCGTCGGTGGCTTCGTGGGCAGCCTCGTGCGCGGCTCGCCGCGCCTGTTCGGCGGGCCAGAACCGGGCCAGTGCCAGCCGGTAGCCGGTGACTCCGCTCTTGACCTCGGCCAAGGCCTGAGGCTCGGCAGGCAGGCCGACGTCGCCGGCGAACTCAGCGGTCCGGTTGCCGGCCGCCTCCAGCTCGCTCTGCCGCTGGAGCGCCACCCCGGTCGCGGCGGTGTGCTGGGCGTCGAGTTCGCGCCGGCGTTCGTGCTCGGCGGCGAGCTTGACGTGGGCCTCGCGCAGCGGCGCGTCCGGAGGCAGCGCCCGGTGCTCGGCCGCGAGCCTCTCGCGCCGGGCGGCGAGCGCGTCGAGGTCGGCGCCGAGGCGATGGATCCGCTGGGCGACCTGGTCCAGCTCCGCTCGGAGAGCCGCCAGTCGGGCACGCCGCGCCGCTTCTCGCGCGCCCTCGCCTATGTAGTGGGCGTCGTTCTTGCGCCATGAGCCTGCCAGCACGCCGTTGGCCCACCGTCCGTCCACGGTCACCCACGTCCCACCGCCCTGGCCGAGCGCGATGCTCTTGAGCACGGTCTCGACGGCGGCGTCGGACAGGGCCGCGGCCTGCTGGTCGGCGCGGTCGAGGGCAGGACGCAGGACGGCGGAGCACGACGGCCCGGCCGGCGGCTCGCCGGTCACGACGAAGGTGTCGTCCTCGGCAAGCAGCCGCCCGTCGGGCGTGACCCACGCGTCCAGGATGCCCGCGGCCTCCAGGGCGGCCTCCAGCCCGGCCCGATGCGCGGCCGGCACTGCCTCAGCGAAGTCCACCACCTTCCACAGCGGACCGCCAGGACGGCCGAGCCGGGCGTCTGAGGCGCGCGTGTGCGGGGTGGGCGGAGCGTCGTGACCGCCCGCCTCCAGCCGGGCCATCTCCTCCGTCAGGGATGCGGCGGCCCGCCTCGCCTCGCGCAGCTCCGCCTCCAGTTCGGCGCCCAAGCGGCCGAGCGCGTCGGTGGCGTTCCTGGCCGCGTCGTCGACCGCCGTCGCGGCTGGGTTGGGACCATCGACGGAGACGGCCCAGCCCTCCAGCGTCGCGAGCACCTCGTCGGGGTCGTCCAGCCGCAGCTCGGTCAGGCCGGCCAGGTAGAGGGAGTACTCGTGGACCAGCCCGGCCGTGGCCGCGCCGGTGGCCTGCTCGGCGGCTTCGATGCGCTCGGCGGCGGACTGCAGCTCGCCGGTCAGCCGGTCCACCTCCGTACGGGCCGCGGCGAGCCGGGACCGAGCTTGCCGGACGGTGTCGATGAGCCGCTCCAGCTCGTTGATCGCCTGCTCCTGGCGGTCAGCCAGAGTCTCGGCCTCCCGCCGGGCCCTGGCCTGCTCCGACGGCTCGCCGAGTGCGTGCCAGTCGATGATGGAGAGGTGCCCGGCCTCGAACGCCGCCGCGCGGGCGGCCGCGAGCGCGGACTCCCTGGCCTGGTCCAGGTCCCGGTCCGCCTCCTCGGCCTTGCCGAGGGCGGTGCTCGCCCGCTGCTCTCGGCGCTGGGTCTCGCCGGTGAGGCGGTCGCGCTCCTGCTCGCACCGGCGCGCGTGGGAGTCCAGCCGGCCGGCTTCCTCTCCCATGTGTTTGAGCCGCTCGGCGTCACGCATCTCGGGGCTCTGGCGCAGCGCCTCCTTGCGGGCCTCCAGCAGGTTCCGCTGGGCTGCCAGCTCCTCCAGCACCTGCTGGGCCGCGGTCAGCTCCGCCTCCGCGGCCGCGTGGCGGGCCTCGGCTTCGCCGAGGTCGCGGCCCAGGTGCTCGTACCGGCTCTGCGCCAGGCGGGGGACGGCAGCCTTACGCTTGGCCGCGATCGCGGCGTACCGGCGGTAGTGGACGAGGAAGTCGGCCGCCGCCCTGCGCGCCTCCTCCAGCCCGCGCAGCGCGTCTCGCTCCTCGTCAAGGCCGCGGAACGCCTCGGCGACCGTGGCGATCAGAGTGGGGCTGAGCGGCGGCAGCGCCTCGGTGAGGGCCCGCGACAGGAGCTTCTCGTCGGGCTTCTTGGACAACTGCGGCTGCCGCAGCTGAATGAGGAGGTTCACCAGCGCCTCGTAGCGGTGCTCGCCGAGCCCGAACAGCGCTTCGTCCACCGCCCTGCGGTAATCGGCAGCCCGGTCGTAGACCATGCCGTGGCCCTCGATCGCCTCACGCAGCTTCTCCCTGGTGAGCACCACTCCAGTGGAGGTGAGCAGGTGGAGATCGCGGCCGATGCGCTGGGGAGTGACGAAGAACCAGTGCCGAACGATGCCGCGGTCCTTGACCGCCTTCAGCCCGCAGCCGATGGTACGGAACTCCTCGCTCCCGTCAGCGGCGCGGCGGCCGAACTCCATCCACGCGTACCCCAGCCGCTCGGGGTGCGGGTGCCTGCCGCCCAGCAGCAGGTTCCACTCCATGCGCTTCTGCCGGTCGCCGTCGGGCTCGACCCGGTGCGGGGCGAGCTCACCGTCGAGCAGGAACGGCAGCGTCAGGGCCAGCACCTTGGACTTGCCCGTGCCGTTGTTGCCGCGCAGCAGCAGGCGGCCGTCGTGGAAGTGGAACTCCTCCACGTCGTAGTAGAACATGTCGACGAGTCCGGCGCGCAGCGGCTTCCAGCGCTCGGAGGTCGGAGAAGGGGGCATCACTGTCCTTTGATGACGGGTTCGTCCAGCGCGTAACGGGCAATGGCGGGCAGCCCCACGGCCGCGTCCTCCGTGACGTGGACCAGCCGCAGCGCCGTGAGCTTGCCCAGGGCCGTGGCCAGCAGCCCGTCCTCGGCGCCCGGCTCGGTCACGCCCTTGCGCCAGAACGACGCATGGTCACGTGCGGTCTGCTGGACGAATGCCCTCAGATCATCCATGCTTGATGCCCCGCGGGTGGCGAGGTGCTCGGCCACCAGCAGCGTCACGTGGCCGTCGGTGCGCTGTTCGGGCATGCGCACGTCGGTCAGTTCGTCGTCGGGATCCACCATCGCAATACCCTCCGCGCGTACTTCTGCCACCAACCCGGTGGCTTCCACGATCCGGCGGGTGATCGCGTGCCGTTGGGAGGTCAGGTAGGCACGCTCTGCCTCATCCAAGTCGGCGAAGTAGATCACCGGGTCCTCCAGCAGCCTGCGGGTCAGCCTGCGGCGAAGTGCCTGGTTGCGCAGGTCGTCGGTGTCGGGGACAGGCTCGGCGGTGAGCTCGGCCAGCCGTTCCTCGAACGACTCCGCGATGATCGTCGATGGGCCTCGCGTGCCGGTGAGCAACGCGGCCAGTACCGGCCTGCGCACGTCGTACAGTACGTCACCGGTCGAGGTCAGATATGCCTCCTCATCGCCCGCGACTCTGCGCAGCACGCCCCAGCCGAGCAGCGTGCGCACCACGGTCACCAGATCGCCCCGCTCGGCACGGTTGTCGAGGGTGAAGCGGAAGTCCAGTTCGGGCTCCGCCGCCGCCGACAGCACCTCCTCGGCCAGGCGGCCGAGCGTGGTCTGCGCGTCGGCCCGCTCCAGCACGGCCAGCGCCAGGCACAACAGGACGTAGCGGCGCCTTCCGTACGGTTCTCCCGCTTTGCCTCTGGCGGGGTGGGTGGCGTCGGACGTGTCCGCGACGCCCTTGAACAGCCGCGCGGTGCCCGAATCCACCATCAGCCGCCAGCCGGTCTCCCGGGTGAGCCACTCGCGCAGCTCGGTCAGATGGCGGCGGACCAGCACCAGCGCCTCCGCGTCGTCCTCGGCCGTCAGCAGTGGCTTGGCCAGCAGCGCGCGCAGCGCGGCGCGCCGCTGGGCCAGCTCCTCCTCGGGCGTCATCGGACCACCATAAGATCGGAGATCTCCACCACGTGCTCAGGCCCAGTGAACACGCCGTCCTCGGTGTGGATCTCGACCTCGCCGCCATCGGGGACAAGGGTGAGCCGCACCTCCATCGAGCCGTCGCCCGTCACCGTCTTAACTTCCGTCTCCCCGGGCCGCCGGGCCGCCAGCGCGTCACCCAGCAGCCCCAGGAACAGCCGGAACGCCCGCGGGTCCAGCACGTTCAGCTCCGAAAGCAGCACCGGCCCGTCCGTGCGGAGCCGGGCCCGGGCCGTGGCGGTCTCGGCCGCCTCCCGCTCGGCCTGCTCCATCAGCAGCCTGCGCGCCTGGCTGCGGTCGGCCACTTTGTTGGGCTTGCCGCGCCGCTCGTAGGAGCCGGTACGCCGGAGCTGGGGAGAGATCCTGATCGGCGGTGCGTCCTGCCAGGAAGTCCCCGCTCCGAATTCTCGCCACTCGTCCAGGGTGGCGGCGGTGACCGTCAGGTGGCGGGCCGGGGTCAAGCCGAAGGCCGCCCGCCACAAGCGGTGCATCGCCGCTTCGTCGGGCGCCTCGGCGAACCAGCGAGCCAGGGCACGGAAGTCCGCAGATCGGTCGGAGCGTCCGGACCTCCGCTCGTTGAGCAGCCCGACCGCGTCGATGAGCTGCTTGATCGCCGTGATCGCCGCCTGGCGCAGCAACCGCGCCTGTGACGGCCGGCCCACATCCGTGGAGACGAACCAGTCCCGAAGTCCTCGCCAGCGGTTCAGCCACGAGGAGTACGCCGCCTCCTCGGCCCTCCCGTATGCGTCCGCGGCTTCCTCCCAGTCGGGCACCGCGTCGGCGGCCTCCCTGCGCGCGGCCAGTCTCAGCAGCTCCTCATGCCCGCACGTCTCCAGCCGGGCCAGCAGGGTCGCTATCCGCGCGCCGGAGTTGGCCAGGTCGGCGATGAACCGGTTGATGTACTCGATCAGCCGCTCCTTGTAGGCGACGAACCCCGCCACGTCGCCGTCGGAGAAATCGATCGCCCGGCGCAGCGAGGCCATGAACGCCTGGGCGTTGTCCGCCAGCGACGAGAACCGCTCGGCGAGGGAGAGCAGGAGCAGATGAACCCTGGCCGGGTCAGGATCCTGCTCCTGAGCCAGAAGGGTCAGCGCCTGCAGTTGTTCGGCGATGTCGCCCAGGGCCACCGACTGCAGCACCCCACGCCGCCCGATCGCCTCCTCGTAGAAGTCGATCGCCTGCTCGGCCGCCTGCCCCGCAGGGGTGAGCTGGAACAGGAACCGCTTGCGGTGGAAATCCTCCACAGAGGTGACCCTGCCGGTGTCCGCGTCGGCCCGCAGGTTGCCCCACTTTCGCAGCTTTTCCAGGGCTTGCGCGAGCGCATCGTCGTTGTCCCGCCGCAACTCCGCCGCCACGTCCTCCGGCCGCAGATGCACGATGAAACGTTCCTTCGCCCGGGCGAAGATGCGCAGGATCTCCCGGTAGAGGGCAGCGTTGGGAGCGCTCAGGTGAGCGAAAGGCTGATGCTCTCGAGACGGGAAGGCCATGGTGCCAGTTTTCCTGACTGGAGAGAGTACCGTGGCCCCATTGGTGCCAGATGTTCACAGATAGTAGGAGAATCTCGCTGTACGGTCACCGCACTGCCGCACTGCCGCACTGCCGCACTGTTCGGCGATTCGCGCCGGTGGCGGGTTTGTCAGCGGCCGGTGGATCCGTCGATCTGCTCGCGGAGGATGTCGGCGTGGCCGGCGTGCCGGCCGGTTTCTTCGATCATGTGCACCAGGACCCATCGCATCGATGGTGCCGGGCCTGGGCGCGGGGCGGGGAGGGCCAGATCTGGGCAGGCGTCGATGACCTGGTTCGCTCGCTCGACGGTCTTGCGGTAGTCGGCGAGCACGCCGTCGATGGTGTCCTGCGCGGACGGCCGCATGGTGGCGCGCCAGTCGCCGACATCCTCACCGAGGAAGTAGAACCGTTCGACGAACGCCAGATGCTTGAGCAGCCCGAGAAGGTTGGTGCCCGAGGGCACGCCTTGAGCCATCGCGAGCTGATCCCCTGCTCGTGCTCGGCTGACGGTCCACGCGCCAGCACGGCCACGTGCACGCGTTCAGTCACGATCGATCAGCCTCCGTCAGGGGTACGGAGCAGGCGCCGCCAGCGGCACGGTGTCCGCCGTCGCCGTCTACTGCTTTCACATGACCTTGTCGTACTCGCGCGAGCCGTTCTGCTGCTTCACCACCAGCCAGGACCTGCCGAACTTCTTCTAGTGCCACCGCCGGGCGTTCGGTCGGCTTCGGCGGGGTGCCGATTGTCGATCGTCCAGGACCGCACCAAGACGGTAGTCCGCCGCCATGTCGCTCCAGGCGAGGCTCGTCCCCGACGATCTCGACCACGAGCGGATCCTCGCTGTCGCCGCCCCGTACCTGGGGCCATGTCCATCTGTGCGAACCGCATGGCGTGGCCCTCCGGCAACAATGGCCTCAACTCTCATTGGTCCCGTAGAGCTCACGATGCCAGAGGTCGGCGCAGATGCGTTCGATGCCGGTGGTCAGGTGGCGGCGGTAAGTGGTGAAGGGCAGGCCAAGGCGTGTGGCGGCAGCCTCCTGGGTGGGCACGCCGCGCAGGTAGGTGGCGTCGAGGGCGCGGTGGAGCTTGCTCGCGCGCGGGTCCTGGTCCAGGTTTTCAATGCTCTGTTCGAGGAGTCGGCGCAGGGCCTGGGCGGGGTCGGCGTGGCCGGCGACGAGCCTGCTGCGGACGAGGGGATTGGCTGCCAGCTCGGAGGCGCGTGACAGGTGCCGCAGGGCTTTGCGGACAGCGTCGGTGAACTCCGCCTGCGACAGCACCCTAAGTTCAGGCTCCCGTCCGGGGGAGGGGTTCGTTGGCAGGTCGGCCGACAGCAACCGGTCGAGCCACACCTGGGCGGGCAAGGCCCGCCAGTCGTGGGCGAACAGGGTGTACTCGCGGTCTCCCAACCAGGTGTGCTCATCCACTTCGTACGGGCTGTCACGCCGGTAGTAGCCGCATCTGGGGTCATCGACGGGCAGGCCCATGAACGACCAGGCCATGCGCTCGGAGCGCAGGGAGTGGCCCACGCCGCGCCACTCCATCACCGATGACAGGCCCTGGTTCAGCTCGCGCACCCAGATTCGCCCGACACCCAGGTGCTCGCCCGGACGCAGCGGGGCGACCGCGCGGGCGTAGGCCCAGGCGGCGGCGACGATCGGGTCCGCGGCTGCCTCCTCGTCATCAGGCTGTTCCAAGCGAGGCCAGGTGCAGACACCGACCAGCTCACCGGTGGATATATGCCGATAAAGGTGGAATGCCTCCGGTTGCCGGGCAGCCCAGAAGGCGACAGCGGCTGCCGACTCCTCGCAGTCGACCTCGGCGACCATGTCCACCACGGTCTCGATGTCCTCGGGCCGGAAGGCGTCTTCATATACATTGTCCTCCTGACGCCAAAAGTCCCGCCCTGACGGAGATCTGCGGTGGCGGCGCAGATAGAACATCGAGCCGACGACTCGCAGCACGTCGGTGTCGGCCACGGTGCGGATCTGGGCCATGAGATGGGTGTTGACGCGCTGCTGCAATTCGGTGTGGCGCTGCAGGTCGCGCCAGCTAAGATCCGCCTCGAGGATCTCGCGTACGACATCGTGCGGGTACAGCCCGAGCGGGCCGGACTCCATGAAGGGCAGCCGCCGCAACCACGCGAACAGGGCTGCCGCGTCGTCGTCGGGCAGGACCGCGCGCAACAACTCCTCTGTGGTGACGTAGGTGTGCGCGCACACCTCCAGCGCGTGCCGGTGCGCCAGGCTCGGCACCTCACCGACCAACTGATCGATCAGAGTGGCGACCACATCCCGGGTCGGCGTCCAACGGGAACTCGCTCCCCCGTCCTTGATTGCCACCGCAGCGCCCAGCGACAGGGCCAGCGGATGCCCGCCGGCGAAACCCAGCAGCGGCTCACGTACCTCCTCGGCCACGCCACGGGCTTCCAGCAGCGCCGCCGCGTCTACGGGATTCAGGTCACGCAGCGGCATGACCTGCAGCGTGCCCGACCAGGCCGGATCGGCCTGCCACACCAGGTCTGGAGGAAAACGGCCGGCCACCACCACCAGCGCACCGACCGGGATACGGGGCAGGAACCGCTCGCGCAACCAGCCTTCCAGACTCTGGATGTGCTCGAAAGTGTCGACGAGCAGCACCGCGCCCTCATCGCCGAACACAGAGTCGGCGGCGGACTCGAAGGCCGCCGGAGACGGGCCCAGCGTGCGCCCGTCCAGCATCGTCACGGGCCGCCCGGCCGCCGACGCCTCCTGCGCGAACCGCCGCAGCAACGCCGACTTCCCGACACCGCCCGCACCATGCACGAACAGCACCCGGCCACCGGTACGCAGCGCCGCCTCGAAGGCGGCGAACTCCTCCTCCCGCCCGACAAAGGACCGCTCCCTCGCCGCAAGCAGACGCCGCCCCAGCGGCTCAGAACTCTGGCGCTTCCCCACAGACATATCGGTTATCGTAACTTTTCATCCGAGGCCGCTGGCGCCGGGAGCGCGGCACTTGCCTGCTCGATCCCGTCCCAGCGGACGAGGCGCAGTGGTTGTACGGACGTTCACCGGCCCGGCTTTTCGCTGTGTGTCGGCCCCACCCCTTGATCGCCAGAAGGTGGGCGCGCGAACTGATCCGAACTCCTTGGTACCCGAGATCGAGCTGTAGGGCCAACAGCCGTCCAACGTGGGGCCAGAGCTCATGCCCGCCATCAGCGCAGTGGCCCTGCCCGCTCAGCTCAGGTCGGACATGTCGAGGACGAAACGGTGGCGGACGTCGTTGCGGCGGAGGCGGCGTCGAGGGCCTCGTTCCGAAAGACTTGCTGTGCAGGCAGGCACATCGGTTGGTTCTCGAGCTGACCTGGCGATACCGTGCTGCTCATGGCGACAGAGAGGCTGCGAGAGCTTGAGGACCAGGCGTGGCGGGGTTTCCTGCTCACCCACGATCGGATCTGGCGTGAGATCGAGGCCGGGCTCGCCCCTCTCCAGGTGACCATGGCCGAATACAGCGTGCTGGCACTGCTGGGCGAGGCCGGTCGGAACGGCATGCGGATGTCGGAGCTCGCCCAGCGGCGCCTGATGTCCACCGGCGGGTTCACCCGGCTCGCCGACCGGCTGGAGCAGCGCGGTCTGATCGAGAGGCGGCGGGCGGCCGATGACGGCCGTGGTTTCGAGGCGGTGCTGACCAAGGAGGGCAGGGCGCTCCTGCGCAAGGCGTGGCGCCAGCAGCACAACGACCTGCGCAGGCTCTTCTTCGACCGGCTCGACGACGAGCACCTGCGCAATCTCGCCGAAGTCTGGGCGCGGCTCGACCCGGACGACCAGGGCGTGCCGAATCAGCGCTAAGGAAGAGCTGTGTCCTTGGCGATCTGGGCGCTGAACCCGGTGGAGGAGTAGTAGATGACGGCAAGCTTCACAGAGGGTGTCATGATGGGGGTTTGCCTTTCGTATGGTCGTGTCCGGGAGGAGACGATCCGTTATCGCGTCCGGATGTAGGTGCCATTGGGCAGGTCTGCCATGGCGGTGTGGAGGAGAGCCGCGCCCGAAGGTCAGATGCGGCACGGCGGGCCGATCCGCCGCCGCTACTGGTCGTGGTCGTACGCCTCGGGGATGTTCTTCGCGAAGTTGATTGTCTGGGTCATGTGAGGAGGGCGGGGCCAGGATCCCTTACTGTGGCAACCTTCGCGAAGAAAATGACATCTAACCCGCCATGGAAGCGCTGAGCGCGGGGGATCCCCAGCGCATCGGGAATTACTGGCTCGCCGGACGGCTCGGTTCGGGCGGGCAGGGCGTCGTGTACGACGCCTACGACGCCGACGGCAACCGGGTCGCGGTCAAGGTGCTGCACGCGGCCGACGATCGTGCGGTCCGCGACAGGTTCGCGAAGGAGACGACGGCCGCGCGGCGGGTGTCGTCGTTCTGCACGGCGCGCGTGCTGGCCGCCGATCTGGACGGGCGCAGGCCGTATCTGGTCTCCGAGTACGTGCCGGGGCCGAGCCTGGGTGGGGCCGTGCGGGACGGACGCCGGTTCACCGGTGACGACCTGTATCGGCTGGCCACGGCGGTGGCCACCGCGCTGACGGCGATCCACGACGCGGGAGTCGTGCACCGTGACCTCAAACCGGACAATGTGCTGCTCGGTCCCGACGGCCCACGGGTGATCGACTTCGGCATAGCACGCACGCTCGACATGTCGCTCACCAAGACCGGCGAGGTGTCGGGCACGCCGGCGTACATGGCGCCCGAGGTGTTCATCGGGGAGCGGGCGGGCGCACCGGCCGACGTGTTCGCGTGGGGCGCGATCATGGTGTTCGCCGCCACGGGGCTCGAGCCGTTCGCCGCCGACAACCTGGGCGCCGTCATGCACCGGGTGCTGTCGCACCGACCCGACCTGAGCGCCCTGCCGCCACGCCTGGCCCCGCTGGTCGAGGCGGCCATGGACAAGGACCCGGCGGCCCGTCCCGCGGCCCGTGACCTGCTGCTGGCGCTGGTCAGCGGGAACGGCGCCGACACCAAGGGGCTGCTGGCGGCGGGCAGCAGGACCGCCCAGGGCGTGCACGGGCCGGAGCAGGGCGATCCCGCGCTGGGGACGATCGCCGAGGACACCTACGAGTCGCTGGACCCGGAGGAGCGGGAGGTGACGGCCGAGGTGTTCCTGCGGCTGGTCGCCGTGGGGGAGGATGGGCACGAGGCCGGACGGTCAGCCGGCTACGACGAGTTGTTCGAGGGGCGCCCTGAGCGGGAGTCGGCGGCGGTCAGGCGGGTGCTCGACGCGTTCTCGTACGTGATCACCAACGGCCACGGCACGGTGGCCCTGTCGCGACCCGGCCTACTGCGTGCCTGGCCGCGGCTGCGCATGTGGGTGGACGCCGACCGCGACGGTCTGGCCATGCTGAACAGCGTCAACGTCGCCGCCCGCCACTGGGCCGAGAACGGCAGGCGCGACGCCGACGTGCTCCAGGGCAGCCGCCTGGAGCAGGCGCTGAGCTGGGCCGCGACCGGTCGCCGACACGTCACGCTGACCCCGTTCGAACGCGACTTCCTGCGCGCCGGCACCCACCTCACCAGACGGCGGGTCAGGCGCAGGACGCTGACCACGGTCGCGCTCGCCGGGCTGCTGGCAGTGTCACTCGTGGCCGGCGGACTGGTCGTCTGGCAGCGCCAGGAGACGGCACGGCAACGCGACATCCTGGCCGCCAAGCAGGCGGCCGCCGAGGCGGACCGGCAGCGAACCATCGATCCGTCCCTGGCGATGCTGCTCAGCGTGGCGGCCTGGCGGATCTCGCCGGCGCAGCCGGAGGCACGCTCCAGCCTCACGGCCTCACTCCAGCAGCAGGAGACGGCGGTCTTCCGTGACCCACCGGTCAAGGGCGTGGCGCGGCGGCTGCTCAGCCGCGACGGCCGCACGCTGGTCAGCGCCAGCGAGGGCGGGGTCAACGTGTACGACGTGCGCACCGGCAGGCGTACGGCGAGCTGGCCCCGGATGACTCTGAGCGGGACCATCGTGTATCCACCAGCGCTGAGCCGCAGCGGGCGGCTGCTGGCCGAGACCACTACCGAGAGGCTCGGTGTCTGGGACCTGAAGACCGGCAGGAAGCTGCTCGAACGGCCGCTTCCATCACCGGCCCACTTCGGCTACAGCGCTGTGTTCGGCGAGCACGAGACCACGCTCACGGTGCTGTACAGCATGCATGACATCTACTACCTGCTCGACGTCTCGACCGGCAAGCGGTTCGGCAAGGGCGTCTTCGAGCTCCGCGGGCAGAAGGCGGTGAACCGTCCGCTCGTGGATCCCGCGGGCAGGCGCCTGTTGCTGCCGGGAGATCGCCTCGACCAGATCGCTCTGCCCGGGTGGCGGATGGAGCGGCCGTTCCCCACCTGTGCGGATCATGCCAAGGAGGTGGCGTTCAGCCAGGACGGCACCACGCTCGCCTGCGCCAACAACACGGACATCGCCCTCGTCGACGCCGACTCGGGCCGCGCCCGCGGCGACTCGCTGTCCTGCCACGCCTGCGGGACCGACGGCCAGTTGCGCTTCAGCCCGGACGGCCGGTACCTCGCCTCCTTCCTCAAAAGGGATGTGCAGGTCTGGGACCTGCGCAGCCGGAACCTGGTGCTCGACCACCGCGCCGAGGGCGATCTGACCGACGTCGCGTTCGACCCCAACGGCGTCACGCTCCGGTACGTCATGGACGACGCCGTCGTCAGCCTGGACCTGCGGCCGCGCACCCAGGCGACGGACGTGCCGGGATTGCCCTACCTCAGTGGAGACGGCAAGTGGGCCGTCGTCAGAGCCGGCAAACAGCTTCGGATCTGGGACGTGGGCGCGGACAAGGAGACCGGCCGCCTGCCCGTCGACACGGAGAACGCGGTGCCCGCCGACTTCTCCGGAACGAAGCTGGCCGTCATGGACGTCAACCGCACGGTCACGCTCTGGGACATGCGTGCCCGGGCGAAGCTCTGGTCGGTGCCGATGCCCGGTAAAGACGGCGCCCCCATCGACGCGCACTTCACCCCGGACGGGCGGCGGCTCGCGATGACCGTCATGTACGGGCGGGTCCCGGTGTTCAAGGGAGTGGTGCTCGACGCCGCCGACGGGCGCGTGCTGAGCTCGTTCGACACGAGCTCCCGAGGCGGGCCGTTACTGCCGGACGGCACGGCGTACGTGTCGCCGGACGGCGGCAGGTTCATCGACGTCGGCACCGGCAAGCCGGTAGGCGCCGGGTTCGTGCCCACCGAAGCGGTCGCGATCAGCAAGGGAGGGCTCCTGGCCACGTACGAGAGCACCACCGGGCGGGTCGGGCTGTGGAACGTCGACGGGCCGAAGGCACTGCGTCCCGCCCTGCCCCGGGCCGCCGCAGCAGTCGGTTTCCTGGCCTTCTCACCCGACGGCAAGACCCTCGCCACCGCCTCGATGAGCGGCGTGCTCCAGCTCTGGGACGTCGCGGCCAGGCGGCGGCTCGGCGGCTCCTACCTGCTGCAGGAGGGCCAGCCATGGTCGCTCGCATTCAGCGCCGACGGGGCGGCCGTGTACGTCGGGGTGGAGGGGGCCGTCCACGCGGTTCCCATTGACGGAGAACGGGTCGCGCAGGAGGTGTGCGCGCGGGTCGGGCGCTCGCTGTCGCCCACCGAGTGGGAGCGGTACCTGGGCGGAGCGCCGTACCAGAACGTCTGCCCTTAACGGAAGGGGACGGGTACGGGATGCCCGCCTCAAGCCCTCCGCATGTGAACTGTTCAGCCCTGGCAGTCACACGGCTATTCGAGGTCATCGGCACGCAGGACATGCCCAGCACGGACGCGGCGTCCGGGTGGAGTTGGTCGGGTAGCGGGAGCTCGGCGAAATCCGCCTCGCCGTAGAACTCACGGCCGTCCAGATAGATGAGGTCCGGGTCCTCGACCGCCCGCTGCCGCACGATGCGGGACAGGTCGTGGTGGGGCTGGCGGCATCGGAGCCTTGGCTGATCGAGTTGTCCAGGGCGGGTCGTAACCGCTGGAGGACAAGCCGGACCAGGTGAAGAGGTATGGGCCACGGGTTACCTGGTGCCAGTCTTGCGTGATCAGGAAGTGGGCACCGATTGGACTGTCAATCGGTCATCGATGCGGTGAAGGGTGTTCCTGCCTTGGCGTCAACGGTGGAGCCGCCGCCTGTTGGATTCGGGGGCCGTGATCAAGGAGAGGCGCGCGTCAAAGGGCCCGGCCACGGGGGTGAGGCGTGGGCGGGCGCTCCTCGGTTCGAGGAGGATCGACGGCGCTTCGACCGGGCTCTGATCCTGCCCCCGCGGCCGGTCAGTGCAGCAAGGTCAGGACCGGTCGCGTGCCGTGTGAGCAGCCCGGCAAGCAACGATAGGAGCAATGTGCCACGAAGAACTTCTCCGCTCGCCATCGCCCTCGTGGCGATGGCGACGTTGTCAACCGCCACGGTGTCCTGCGGGATCGTGACGGTAAACGGAGAGGACGATGCCGTCGGCAAGCGCGGCATCGTCTGGGCGCCGTGCGAGGAGGAGCCCACCGTCGAGTGCGGCACGCTGACGGTACCGATCGACTGGTCCAAGCCGAACGGCCTCACCGTCGACCTGGCCCTCGCTCGGCGCAGGGCCACCGACCCCTCCGCGCGGATCGGATCCCTGCTGATCAACCCGGGCGGACCCGGCAACTCCGGCGTGCTCGACATGCTTCATTCCTCCGGCTTCAGCAAGGACGTCCAGCGGCGATTCGACATCGTCGGCTACGATCCCCGGGGCGTCTTGGTCAGTGGCTTCGTGAACTGCTCGGCTTCGGTGTACAACGAGATGCCGTCCCCGGTCATGACCAGCCAGGCCGACTACGACAAATGGGTCGCCTTCAACAAGAAGCTGCACGCGGACTGCCGCAAGCGCACCGGCTCCCTGTACGACCACCTCGACTCGGCCAACGTGGCGCGTGACATGGACGCCATTCGCGCCGCGCTCGGCGACGACAAGCTGACCTCGTACGGTGTCTCTTACGGCACGCTCGCCCAGCAGATGTACGCCGAGCTGTTCCCGAACCGGGTCAGGGCCATGGTGCTGGACGGCAACATGGACCACAGCCTGAACGTCAAGGCGTTCCAGGTGACCGAGGCCGCCGCCGCCCAGGACACCTTCGACGAGTTCGTCGCCTGGTGCGAGCGGGACACCGACTGCGTCCTGCACGGGCGCGACGTCCGGGCGTTGTGGAAAGGACTGCTCCAGAAGGCGGACCGCGGCGAGCTGTACTGGCCGGGCGACCCCGACCGCCCGGTGAGCGCCCACAACCTGCTGTGGCTGGGCGTGGCCCTCAACGAGCCCAACTGGCGGCAGGAGGCCAAGGTGCTCCTCGCCCTGGACGGCGGGCCGGTGCCGGATGACATGCCGGACCCTCCCGGCAACGGGCCCGTGGAAAATGAGTTCGCCGAATTCCCCACCGCGATCCTCTGCGAGGACTTCAACCTGTCGCTCCGGAACTTCAACGAGTACGCCGACGTGATGCGCAGCTCCAACGCGGTGGCCCCGGACATGCGGTACAACCCGAAGCCGATGGGCGACATGCCGATCTGTCAGGGCAAGCGGGTCAACAACCCGCAGCACCGGCTGCGGTACACGGGTAGCGCTCCGCTGCTGGTGGGCACCTCCATGCACGACCCCGACACGCCGTACGAGTGGTCGGCCAACGTGGCCCGCCAGCTCGGCGCCAAGGCCACCCTGCTCACGTACGAGGGCTGGGGCCACGGCATCTACCGAATGACCCAGTGCACCACGGCTGCAATGGACAACTACCTGATCTCGCTGACCGTGCCCGCACAGGGCGCCCGCTGCCCGGCAAAGAGCGCCAGGGCTAGGTCCTGACAGCGGCAGACCGAGATGTGATCGCCGGTGCCGCGCCGACGCGGATCAGCCCGGCACCGACCATCGGCAGACCAGCCGCCGCTCGCCGATGGCACCCCTCACGCGGCCGGTGCAACCTCGCTCTCATGCCCGGTCGTTGTTCCCTACTTGAACCCCGCCTGGGCCGGCGCACCCACCGCGCCATCCGGGCCAACCCGTTGGCGGTCACGGCGTGTAGCTTCAATACCGCTTCGGCGCCGGCTGGGCCCCATCTGGCTCCTGCCAGGCCGAATCTGTCGGCGATCAGATGGGGCAGGCGCCTTCGATCATGGGCCCCCACTCGGGGGATGAACCACGCCACGGGCGGCTCCTTCCACTTCGGCCTGTTCATGACACCCGAAGTGCCGGAACTGCTCCTGGACGGAACCGAGCACGCCTGTGGGCCAGCCGGTTGAATGTGACCGCCGCGTTCCCGCCGGAGGAGATCACCGCCATCACCGCCTCCTACACCGGGCGGGAGGCTCTACGCGCGAGCTTCGGAATTTTCGGCAGGCGCAGACATGCCGATCACCACGGTGAAGGTCTGAGGATCAGTCGGCGGCGCTGTACCCCTCGGCGGCGTCCAGGGTGATCGTGCCGGTCGTGGCGCGCAGGCCGAACCCGTGGCGCCACCGCGTCCACTCCTGCGGCGTGGCCTTCAGGTGGAGGTTGACGGTGGTCAAGCGGCGCCAGGCGCCGCCCGTCTCGGCGTACGAGGTGACCTGGGTGCCGCCCGACAGCACCAGGGCGAGGCGGTCTCCGGGCGCGAGTGTCAGGCTGGCGCTGTTGAGGGGGTGGCGCCACTTGCCGTCGACCAGTACGTCGATGCCGGCCTCCTTGCGGGTGTGGTTGTACCAGGCACCGATGTAGTTGAAATCGTCCTTGACCCGGCCGACGAACACGCTGTCTTCCTGCTTGCCGGTGCCCGCGAGCCCGCCCAGGGTGATCATGCTGACCGTGTCGCCGGAGGACGGTGCCCCGGGCAGGGCGTACCAGCCGAAGAACGGGACCTTAGCTTCGCCGGTGAGTTTGCCGCCCTCTGCCTTGATCCTCGGCATCACCTCGTCGCTGTAGATCTGGTAGCCGTCGTAGCGCGCGGCGCCGTCGAAGCCGTCGGCCGCGTCGACCGTCGGGTACGCCGCGAGGTCGAGCACCGGCCGGGCCGCGGCGGACGAGGTGGCCGCGGCGGGCGAGGTGGCTGCGGCGGGCGAGGTGGCCGCGGCCATCTCACCGCCGCCCTCGCCCCCGGCCAGCCAGGAGGGCACGAGCAGTAAGCCCGCGGCGACGGCCAGCGCCACCAGCACGCCCCCGGCCGCGAGCAGCGGCCCGCGAGAGCGCCTGGGCCGCGCCATCGTCCCGTTCAGGGCCGAGGGCGCGATGGACACCGCCGGCAGGCCGGGCCGCGCCATGTCGGCGAGCATGCGCTCGGCCCCGCCGCCGGGACGTACGGCGCCGTCGCCGGAGGTGAGGTCGCGCAGCAGCTGCTCGGTGGTCGGCCGGTCGGCGGGGTTCTTGGCCAGGCAGGCCGCCACCATCGCGCGCAGCGGCTCGGGCACCCCGGACAGGTCGGGCGGATTGTGCAGGATGGCATGCAGGACCGCCGGGATGCTGCCGCCGGTGAAGGCCATGCGCCCGGTCGCCGCGAACACCATCGTGCTCGCCCAGGAGAACACGTCCGAGGCGGGCGTGAGCGGCTGGTCGCTGAGCTGCTCCGGCGACATGTACGCCGGGGTGCCGGTCACCTGGTTGGTGGTGGTCACGGCGTCGAGTGTGCGGGCGATGCCGAAGTCGATCACGACCGGCCCCTCGGGGCCGAGGATCACGTTGCCCGGCTTGAAGTCGCGGTGCACGATCCCGGCGCGGTGGATCGAGGCGAGGGCGGTCAGCGTACTGATCGCCAGCCGGTCCAGCCCGCCTCCGGTGCGCGGCCCGTCCCTGCGTACCAGGGCGTCCAGCGACGGGCCGGGGATGTACTCGCTGACGATGTACGGCTGCTCGCCCAGCGTCCCGGTGCCGATCACCCGCGCCGTGCAGAACGGCGCGACGCTGGCGGCGACCTTCGCCTCGCGCAGAAACCGGCGCCGGACCTCCGGATCGGCGGCGAGCCACCCGTGCAGCACCTTGATCGCCACTCGCTCCGCGGCGGGCGACTCCGCCAGGTAGACCCCACCCTGCCCGCCTTCGCCGAGCAGCCGCACGACCTGATGCTCACCGATACGTCCCGGGGCGCCTGAGCCCGGCACCCGAGAGTCCGTCACCGACTCACCCCCGCCACCTCACGACGATCTCACGTCGCCCCAGGCTATCTCGCACGGCCTGCCCACCGGCCGCGGATGCGGACCTCCAGGCGATCTTACCGGCCCGTGGCCCAGCCGGTCGCGGTCATGCGGGTCATGACCGGCGGTCGCCGGCCCGTCAGCATTGATCCCGGTCTGGGCAGGGGCCGCAGTAGCGGCGGTCGAACTTGACCACGCAGTACGGGCCTGCACGGGCGGCTCCAGCCAATTGCCGCTGACCTTGCCGTTTGGGCAGGTCACCTGGCGGCGATCGAAGTCGACGGTGAAGAGCGCCAAGGAGAATCCGGCCTGCTCTCGGTGCTGCCTGGAGTTGTTCTTGGGGACCGGTCCGATCAAGATCACCCGGTGCTCGCGGGCCGCGCGGTCCAGTAACGCGACCGAGATGTAGCCATCATCCCTCCGGTAAGCAATGACGGTCGGCTCGTCAGCAGAACGTGTAAGAGGTGATCTTGTCGTTGGCGGCGCTTCCGACATTGGCCGTCCACCCACCAGGGCCAAGCCTGACGAGTTCCCTTCCCCAGGTGTCCGCGTGTTCGTAGAAACAAACCGTGTACGAGGTGCGGTTCCAGATGGAGCTGGTCAGGTCGTTCATCCGGGATCCGACGTTCCTGAGGGTGGGCCCCGCTGTGTTTAGGTAACGTCCCTCGCCGTTGGTGTCGCCATACAGGCAGACATATCCCTCGTAGCACTCGGCCCAGGCCGTCGCCTTCGCCTGCGCCGGTGCCGCGCCGACCAGGGCGGCCGTCGCGCATGCCGCCGCGATCACGCCGGCGATCAGGGTCTTCCTCATTTGATGCCTTCCTTCTCCTCTACCTCGGGGCCGCATGTCGACGACCTTCGTCGCACGGGCGCGGAAAGTGCAGCGGTATTTTCCCTTTTGCCTTCGCCTTGGGATTGAGTGAAGCATTTTCATTATGTGGGATTTGATGCAGGGCAACCCTCGCAGTTTCATGCCTAATTGTGTGATCCCGGCCACATCGAGGCCTCGGGCGGAAAATGAGCAGAAAATGGATAATAAAATGGACACTCTATTTTGCTCTGGTGTTTCCGGGGGTTGGACAGGGCCGCCTTGGGACGTCGCGCCCGCGCGATATGGATTGCGAAACCCGCGCAAACGCGCAAACCTCCGGATGTGCCCGGCCCAGCCATCCGGGCACTCGGGAACCCGTCAGAGAGTCACGAGGTGGGCCTGCCGATGCCGGCCCTGGCCGTCGGCGGCGAGCACAACGCGGGCAACCGGCTGGCCGAGGCCCTGCGCCCGATCGCACCACACCTGTCCGCGGCGGTCATCAAGGACAGCGGGCACTTCGTCCCCGACGAACGCCCCGAAGACTTCGCCCAGCAACTGATCGCTTTCCTGACCTGAGGAAGAACATCATGAGCATCCCGTACCTGGCCCAGCCCGAGCAGCAACAGAAGCTGGAGCTGTCCGAGGGCGGCATCGTCTACCTTGTGGGTGCCGAATATCGTGTCATCTCATACGACCTGGGCGTATTCGTGTAGTAGACCACCGAGCCGGTCTCTTCGAGTGACCGTGATGTCGGCACCCACAGGTCTTCGAGCTGAAGGACTGCGACTGGTCAC
The DNA here is from genome assembly GCF_050944675.1 of Nonomuraea sp. CA-141351. NCBI lineage: Bacteria > Bacillati > Actinomycetota > Actinomycetes > Streptosporangiales > Streptosporangiaceae > Nonomuraea > Nonomuraea sp. CA-141351. Next base: position 10,091,608 of record NZ_CP191982.1, on the reverse strand, counting down.
AACGCTGCCGCGGACGCCGCGAGCGAATACCAGCACGCCGCTTAACCGCAGCTCAGGACAGGTAACTCAATATTCGAGCGGCACACCCTTCAGATCTACCCGGTGGAGCCGCGGACGACCAGCGGGGTGGGCAGGATCAGTGGGGGAGGGCTGACGCCTTCGTTGATCATCGTGATGACCGCCGCGGCCGCCGCCGTACCGAAGCCCGCCTTGTCTTGGGCCAGCGTCGTCAGTCCCGGCGGCACCAGCGCGGCCAGGTCGATGTCGTCGAACCCGACCAGCGCGAGATCCTCGGGCACCTTCAATCCCGCCTCTGCCACGGCCCGCAGTGCGCCGATCGCCATCTCGTCGCCTGCCGCAAACACCGCGTCCGGCGGCTCCTCCAGCTCCAGCAGGGTACGCATCGCGGCATAACCACCGGACAAGTAGAAGTCGCCCTCGACGACCAGCTCCGGCCGGTGTGGCAGGCCGAGGGCGGCCAACTCCTCCAGGTAGCCGCGCAGCCGCTCCGCGCCCGGCCTGGTGCGGACCGGGCCGGTGATGGTGGCGATGACCCGGCGCCCGGTCGCGTGCAAGTGGCGGACCGCCTCGCGCGCCCCGCCCACGTTGTCGGAGGTCACGTAGGTGGTCCACGGTCCCTGGACGGGCCGGTCGAGGGAGACGCACGGCACCTCCGACCCTGCCAGCGACTGGAGCGAGGGGTCGGCTCTGCCGTTGTCTATGAAGACCACGCCGTCGAGGTTGTGCCTGCGCACGGCGCGGAGATAGCTGTCGGGCGTGCCGTCCTCGCTGGTGGCGAGCATGAGCAGGTGGTAGCCGCGCTCGCTCAGCGCGGTCTTCAGCCCGATGAGGATCTCCTGGAAGAACGGGTGCCGCCAGCCGGGGCGGCGGTGGTCGGTGTCCCAGATCAGGCCGACCATGTGGGACCTCTTGGTGGCCAGGGTGCGGGCCGACTCGTTGGGCAGGTATCCGATACGTGTCGCGGTGCTGAGAATGAGCTCGCGGGTCTGAGCGTTCACCACCTCAGGGTTGTTGAACACGCGGGAGACAGTCGCCGGCGACACCCCGCAAAGGCGCGCCAGCTCTCGAATCGTTGCCACGGACGTACGTTATCGCATCTCGCTGAAACCGGTTTCATGTAACCGGTTGCATGGAAGATATGGGAGAGCTCGCACCATGTCAACCCAACACCGCAGATTTCCGCTGCGTGACGTTTCTGTGACTTGACAGAGGATGGTGGCTTTCTATGGGATATGCCACTGACAGGCCGATGCCGCACCGTTGCCGCGGGGCTCGGCCTTCTCATCGCATCTCGCAGTCACCCTTTCTCTCCCTTCGAAGGAGTCCCAGGTGTCTGCTGGACGAATCCGTCTCGCCGCCGGAGTGCTGGCCATCGGCATGCTCGCCGCCGGTTGCGGCGGCTCCACCTCCACCGGCTCCACGCCGGCCGAGGGCAAGATCACTTTAACCCTCAACCTGTTCGGGAACATGGGCTTCAAGGAGCTCTACGCCAAGTACGAGGCCGCCCACCCCAATATCAAGATCGTCGAGAGGACATCGGCGTACAACGACCACCACCGCAACCTCGCGGCGCACCTGGCCACCGGCAGCGGCACCGCCGACATCGAGGCGATCGACACCGGCTTCGTCGCCCAATTCAGGAGCCAGCCCCAGCACTTCATCGACCTGCGCCAGCACGGCGCCGACCAGCTCAAGGACCGCTGGCTGCCGTGGAAGTGGGAGGCGTCGGTGGCCAAGTCGGGGGCCCAGATCGGCTACGGCACCGACGTCGGCGGCCTGGCCATGTGCTACCGCCGCGACCTGTTCGAGAAGGCCGGGCTGCCCACCGACCGTGACGAGGTCTCCAAGCTCTGGCCCGACTGGACGTCGTACTTCGAGGCCGGCAAGCGCTACACCGCCAAGAAGCCCGTAGGCACCGCGTTCTTCGACGGCGGCCCCCAGGTGTTCAATGCGATGATCGGCCAGGCCGAGACCGGCTACTACGACAGCCAGGACCAAGTCGTGGTCGCCACCAACCCGGCCGTCCGCGCCGCCTACGACCAGGTGCTCAAGGCCGTGGCCGACGGTGAGTCGGCCAAGCTCGTCGGCAGCTCGCCCGCCTGGAACACGGGCTTCGCCAAGGGCCAGTTCGCCACCATCGCCTGCCCCGCCTGGATGCTCGCCAAGATCCAGGACCAGGCCAAGGCCTTCGCCGGGCAGTGGGACGTGGCCGCCATCCCCGGTGGTGGCGGCAACTGGGGCGGCTCCTACCTGACCGTCCCCGCCCAGGGCAAGCACGTGAAGGAGGCCGTGGAGCTGATCGCCTGGCTGACAGCGCCCGAACAGCAGATCGAGGTGTTCACCAAGCACGGCATCCTGCCCTCCACCGTCGCCACCTACGACAAGCCCGAGGTGACCGGGCTCAAGCACGAGTTCTTCAACGACGCGCCGATCGGGCAGATCTTCACCACCGCCGCCCGCAACCTCAAGCCGCAGTATCAGGGCCCCAGGGCCGGCGACATCCAGACCGCCATCCGCGACGCGATCAACCGCGTGGAGGAGGGCAAGCAGGACGCCGCCGAGGCGTGGACGCAGATGCTCGGGGACGTCGAGCGCATCAGCAAGTGACGCGCATCGATCCGTGAGAGCCGGGCGACGGCGGGCGGTCAGGGGCCCCGCCGTCGCCACCCTTCCCCGAGGAGCCGACCATGACCTCCGCAAGATCGCGGCCCCGGCGCCGCTGGGCCTACCAGCTCGACGTCAAGGGCTCGCCGTACCTCTACATTGCCCCGTTCTTCCTGCTGTTCGGCGTGTTGGGCATGTTCCCGCTGCTGTACACCGCGTACGTCTCGCTCACCGACTGGAACCTGCTGGACCCGAACCGCGAATGGGTGGGGCTGGCCAACTACGCCGAACTGCTGGCCGACGACTACTTCTGGAACGCGCTGTTCAACACCGTCAGCATCTGGCTGTTGTCCACCGTGCCGCAGCTGCTGGCCGCGCTGTTCATCGCGCACATGCTCAACCGCAGGCTGCGCGCCCGCACTCTGTTCCGGATGGGCGTTCTGCTGCCCAACGTGACCTCGATCGTCGCGGTCACGATCATCTTCGCCCAGCTCTTCGGCCGCGACTTCGGCTTGGTCAACTGGGCCCTCGGCCTGGTGGGCCTGGACCCCGTCGACTGGCAGGCCGGTACGCTCTCCTCGCATGTCGCGATCTCGATGATCGTCATCTGGCGGTGGACCGGCTACAACGCCCTCATCTACCTGGCCGCCATGCAGACCATCCCCGAGTTCCTGTACGAGGCGGCCCGGCTGGACGGCGCGAGCCAGTTCGCCCAGTTCCGGAAGATCACCGTGCCGATGCTCCGTCCCACGATCATCTTCACCGCCGTCGTGTCCACCATTGGCGGCTTCCAGATCATCGCCGAGCCGCTGCTGTTCCAGGCCGGCACCGGCAACCCGACCGGCGGTTCGGACCGCCAGTTCCAGACCGTCGGCCTCTACCTCTACGAGCAGGGCTTCAGCATGTACGAGTTCGGCTACGCCTCGGCGATCGCCTGGACCCTCTGCATGATCATCGTGGTCATGGCGCTCGTCAACTTCGCCATCACGCGCAGGATCAGGAGCAGCTGACATGGCAACCGCCACCGCGGTCCGACGCCGCTTGAACCCCCGGGGAGCCGGGTTCTGGACCTACGCCGCGCTCGTCGCCGTGCTGCTCGGGTCGCTGTTCCCCATCTACTGGTCGCTGATCGTGGCCTCCCATGACAACGACGCCATCGCCAGCGTGCCGCCGGTCCTCACCCCCGGCGGTCACCTGTTCGAGAACATCGCCCGGGTCTTCGACACCACCCCGTTCGGCCTGGCGATGCTCAACTCCGTCCTCGTGTCAGGCTCGGTCACCGTCTCGGTCGTCTTCTTCTCCACGCTGGCCGGCTTCGCCTTCGCCAAGCTGCGCTTCCGCGGGCGCAACGTCCTGCTCCTCGTGGCCATCGCCACCACCACCGTGCCGCAGCAGCTCGGCATCATCCCGCTGTACATCCTCATGGCGGAGTTCGGCTGGACCGGCAGGCTCGAGGCGGTGATCGTGCCCGGCCTCGTCACCGCGTTCGGGGTGTTCCTCATGACCCAGTACCTCTCCAGCGCCATCCCCGACGAGCTGCTGGAGGCCGGTCGTATCGACGGGTGCAGCACGCTCCGGCTGTTCTGGCACGTCGTGCTGCCCGCCGCCCGCCCGGCCGCCGCCGTGCTCGGCCTGTTCACCTTCATGCATGCCTGGAACGACTTCTTCTGGCCGCTGGTCGTCCTCACGCCGGAGAACCCGACCGTCCAGCGCGCGCTTTCCAGCCTGGCCAGCGGCTACACCACCGACTACGCGCTCGTGCTCACCGGCACCGTGCTCGCCATCGTGCCGGTCGTGGCGGTCTTCGCCGCGCTGGGCCGTCAGATCATTGGGGGAATCATGTCAGGAGCGATCAAGGGATGACCCAGGAACATAAGGCCTTTCCCCCTGGGTTCGTCTGGGGGACGGCCACCGCCGCGTACCAGATCGAGGGCGCCGTGGACGCCGACGGGCGCGGGCCCTCGATCTGGGACACGTTCTGCCGCATCCCCGGCGCGGTGGCCATGGGCCACAGCGGTGAGCACGCCTGCGACCACTACCACCGCTGGCGGGAGGACGTGGAGCTGATGGACCGGCTCGGCGCCGGCGCCTACCGCTTCTCGCTGGCCTGGCCCAGAATCATGCCCGACGGCGACGGCCGGGTGAACCAGCGCGGCCTCGACTTCTACCGGCGGCTCGCGGGCACTCTGCGCGAGCGCGGCATCGAGCCGTACGTCACCCTCTACCACTGGGACCTGCCCCAGGCGCTGGAGGACCGCGGCGGCTGGCGCGACCGCGACACCGCCGAGCGCTTCGCCGACTACGCCGAGGTCGCGCATGAGGCGCTGGGCGACACGGTGTCACAGTGGATCACACTGAACGAGCCGTACTGCTCGTCCATCGTCGGCTACGCCGAAGGCCGTCACGCACCCGGCGCACGCGAGGGTCACGGCGCGCTCGCCGCCGCCCACCACCTCCTGGTGGGCCACGGCCTCGCGGCGGCCAGGCTGCGGGCGCGGGCACGGCCGGGACAGCAGGTCGGCATCACGCTCAACATGTCGCCCACGGTGCCCGCGACCGGCTCGGCGGCCGACGCCGACGCGGCACGCAAGATGGACCTGCTGGTCAACCGCCAGTTCACCGACCCGCTGCTGCTCGGCGCCTACGCGTCCGACATGGTGGAGACCTTCGGCGCGATCAGCGACTTCTCCTTCCGCCGCGAGGGCGACCTGGAGGTCATCGGCGCTCCACTGGACTTCCTGGGCGTCAACTACTACTACCGCATCCACGCTGCCGCGGCGCCGTACGAGCAGGCGGATCCCGCGCTGCGCTCCGCCTTCGACCTCGGGGTGCGCAGCGTCATCCCGGACGGCGCGGCGACCAGCGGGCTGGGCTGGCCGATGGAGCCGCAAGGGCTCCACCAGACTCTCCTCGGCCTGGCCCGGCGCTACCCCGCGCTCCCGCCGATCTTCATCACCGAGAACGGCTACGGCGACGACGGGACTCTCGACGACACCGGTCGCGTCGACTTCCTGCGCGACCACCTGGCCGCCATCCGCGCCGCGATGACCGACGGTGTGGACGTGCGCGGCTACTTCTGCTGGTCGCTGCTGGACAACTTCGAGTGGGCCCGCGGGTACGCCGCCCGTTTCGGGCTCGTCCACGTCGACTACGAAACCCAGGCCCGCACCGAGAAGGCGAGCTTCCACTGGCTGCGCGAGTTCATCGGGAAACAGGGATGAAGATCCTGGCATTCGACCCCTGGCCGCTTCAACTGGCTAGATGACGCGGTGGTCACCGCCGGCGTCCGCATGGCTCAGGTGCAGCGCTCGTAGCCCGGTCAGCCGACTGGCTCCGAAGGTGCATCACATGCTCTCCAGGGCGGCCATCATGAGCAGCACGGAGAACGAGCACCCGCCTAGAAGAAGGACCCCCGAGGCAGCAAGCGCCAGCCGGGCCGAGAACAAGCGCCGCACGATCAGATAGGCCACCACGGTCCCCAAGAAGGCGAACACAGGGAGAAAGGGGACAAAAAGGCAGGTGGCGCCCACAAGGAGGGCGCAGGCCAGAGGAACCACCGTCCTACCTCCACCCCCTAGATCACGACGCGTGACCACAAAGGCGACGCCCCCGGCGAATGCGGCGCACGCCGCGATCATCGCGATGACATAGTCCACGAATAGCCTCCGACTCGGCTGACTCCACCAAAACGCGTTGGTCACCCACATCTGATCCAGCCCGGAGGCAAAAGGTTCGATCTCGCGTTCACCGGCGTCACCGAAGAGCATGCGGCCTGTAGGGGTCGGAGTCCGTCGGCGCTGGGCATGTCCTGCGTGCCGATGACGGAGGTTGGGCCGATCCTCGAACAGCCGTGTGACTCAGGGCTTGAATGAGCCGGCAGCCGTTCGGCCGCGAGCTTCTCCAGACACGCGGAGTTGAGGCAGCCGCGGCCGCGTCGGGTGGTGGAGCAGCGGGTCCGAGCGGTAGTGGCACCCGCCCTGGGTTGTCGAAGTCGTCTGCCGCGGCTTCGACAACCCAGGGCTTCTGGCCGCAGCCGGGGTCGGGCCTGTGTCCGGGCGCCCGGGTATGCGCGGACCGCCCCGTGGGCTATTCCTCCCGGGCCGGACGGAGTACCCGCCGCACGGCGCCACGCAGCCACTGGTGGGCCCCGTCGGCGGTGTGGCGTGGGTGCCAGGCCATGCCGATCGTCAGTGGGGGCAACGGCAGCGGGATTTCCAGCAGGCGTAGTCCCAGCGCGTGCGCCGCGCCGCTGAGTGGTGAAGGGGGCTCACCCGGCAGCGCGGTCGGCACCAGGCAGACCACGTCGCCGACTGCAGCCAGCGCCATTGCCGCCAGATGTCCGGGCAGGACGGCGCTGACCCGCCGGCTGAGCCCTTGCTCGGCCAAGGCCGCGTCCAGCGGGCCGGTGAAACGTCCCCGGCGGCTGACCGCCACGTGCTCGGCCGCGGCCAGCCTGACGGGCGTCAGAGTTCCTTCGGCGAGCGGGTGCCCGGCCCTGACGCCGGCCGCCATCCGCAGCGTGATCAGCTCTTCGACCCGGGTCTCCGGATCGACGTGGTCGATGGCCCCGATCTCCAGATCGATCCGGCCCTCGCGCAGCGCGGGGCCTGCCTCCCACTCCTCGGCCAGCACCCGCAGCGAGACGCCCGGCGCCTGGCGCCGGGCGAGCCCGAGCAGGCCCGGGGCCAGCGCCGCGCCGACCAGGTCTGAGGCCTGGACGGTGAAGATGCGCCGCAGTGCGGCGGGGTCGATGCCGCCGCTCGGGGTGAGCAATGCCTCCAGCCGGCGCACCACCGCGGCGGCCTCGTCCCGCAGCGCCTCGGCGCGGGGTGTAGGCACCATCGCCTGTCCTGCCCGGACCAGTAACGGGTCCTGGAGCACCCGGCGCAGCCGGGCCAGGGTGCGGCTCATCGCCGCGGGGGAGGTCTGCAGGCGCGCGGCGGCTCGGGTGACGCTCTGCTCGGTCAGCAGGGCGTCGAGGGCGACGGCGAGGTTGGCGTCGAGGTTCGGGGATGGGCTGCTCACCGGCATTATTCCGTTTCGGGCAATGATTGGATGCTGAAGTTCCCATTGTGGCAATGCGGTTCGGGTCTGCACTATCAGGGGGCGTACCGATCCGACACAGACCGCGAGGTTTTCATGATCGTCATTACCGCCCCCACCGGGAACATCGGCCGGCGGCTGCTGCCGTTGCTGGTCGAGGCCGCGCCCGCGCACGGAGAGGAGTTGCGCGTCGTGGTCCGCGATCCTGCCCGGCTCCCCGAGGCCGTGCGCAGGCGGGTCGAGGTGGTCACCGGCTCGCACGGCGACGCCGCGACCGTCGAGCGCGCCTTCGCTGGGGCCGACGCCGTTTTCTGGCTGGTGCCGCCGGACGCCTCCGTCACGCCCGACGAGGCGTACAGCGGCTTCACCCGCCCGGCTGTGCGGGCGTTCGCCGCCCACGGCGTCGGCCATGTCGTCGGCGTCTCGGCGCTCGGCCGCGGCACCCCGCACGCCGCCCAGGCCGGGCTGGTCACCGCCTCCTTGGCCATGGACGACCTGATCGCCGGCTCCGGCGTCGCCTACCGCGCCCTGGCCAACCCGTCCTTCTTCGAGAATCTGCTGGAGGAGGCCGACTCGATCCGCGAGAACGGCGTCTTCACCGACACCGTCGCCGCGGACCGCCCGGCCCCACTGGTGGCCGTCGCCGACATCGCCGCGACGGCGGCCGGGCTGCTGCTGGACCGCTCCTGGACCGGCGTCGGCAGTGTTCCGGTGCTCGGCCCGCAGGACCTGTCGCCCCACGACCTGGCCCGCATCATGACCGAGGAGCTGGGCCGTCCGGTCCGCTACCAGCGCCAGTCGCTCGACGAGCTGCGGTCCACCCTGCTCGGCTACGGCCTCAACGAGGCGTTCGTCGAGGGCGTCGTCGACATGAAGCGCGCCAAGGACCAGGGCCTGGATTCGGGCGTCGACCGCTCGCCGCAGGCGGGCCCGGCCACCGGATTCGCGCAGTGGTGCGCGCAGACTCTCAAGCCCGCCGTCCTCGCCACACCGGAGGCAGTCGATGCCCACTGACCGAACCGAGCCGCCGGTCACCGCGTTCATGCTGGTCAAGACAACGCCCGAGTGGCTGGCGATGACCGTGGCCGAACGCGTCCAGGCCTTCACCACCCAAGTCGTCCCGGTGATCGAGGCCCGCACCCGCGGCGTCCGCTCCCGCTTCTACGACACGGAGTTCTACTCGGCGCGGGTCACCGACATCTGGGTCTGGGAAGCGGACGACCACGGCGCCTACCGGCTGCTGATCGACGCGCTGCGCGAAACCCCCTTCTGGGACCGCTACTTCGACGTTGTGGACCTGCTCGTGGGCACCGAGAACGGCTACGCCCGCACGTACGACCTGGAGCCGGTGGCCACCCTCGCCACCTGACGCTCCTCCCTGACCGGCCGGTGCCGCCACCGCCCTGCGGAAGCACCGGCCGGCAGTTGATCTCGAACTCCCGCGCCACCGATGCGACCGTCCGATCACCCTCCAGCACCATCCGGATTCTTCTTCCTTGAACTCCGGCGAGAACTGCCTGCGACGCCTCGTCCCGCTCGAAACCGAGTTTTCGAGCGGGACAGGCCGTCAGTGCAGGGCCGTCCCGGGCCTCCCCTGTCGGTGAAGGTCCACTTGCGCGCTACGAGGATGCGGTGCCAGCGCAAGATCGTCACTGGGGTGACGGGGAATGAGTCCGCCCACCGGCGGTGGCGTATCAGCCGCGACAACGCCGCAAGCCAGAGAGCCGGTCGGTGTGATCCCAACGCGGCCGACTATCGATCTCCTACCACTCGCCCGCTCGATTCCAGGACGCAGTGGTACGAACCGGGCCGGAAATCGAGTTGTCCCTGCTCAGGAGTTCTCTCTGCTCAGAGCAGATCTGCCCCAGGCGGATCGTGTCGACGCCGATCCGGATCGCCTCACATGATGGACGCATGAGCGAAGAATCGAAACTTCCGCTGTTCAACGCGCGGGTAAGACGCGAGCTCTACGAGCAGCGTGTTCTCGTTCTCGACGGCCCTCTCGATGACGACAATGGGACGCTGCTGGCCACGCAACTGATGGCACTCGCCACGCAGGATGCGTCCTCCGATATCGCATTGTGGATTCACTCTCCGGGCGGCTCGGTTCCATCGATGCTTGCGATCCGCGACATCATTCGACTCATTCCCTGTGACGTGTCGACCCTCGTGCTGGGCATCGCTTACAGCGCTGGGCAATTCTTGCTGTCATCGGGGGCCCGAGGGAAGCGCCGCGCCCTGCCGCACGCACGTGTCCTGATGCACCAAGGCTCGGCGGGCATCGGTGGCACCGCAGTCGACATCGAACTGCAGGCCGGCGACCTTCGGCATACTCGCGACACGGTGCTCGGACTTATCGCCGAGGACACGGGTCAGCCCGTCGAGCGCATATTCGAGGATTCTCTGCACGATCGCTGGTACACAGCGCAAGAGGCACTGGACTACGGCTTCATAGACGCAATCGTGCAGAACTTCGACGAAATCGCGCCTTACAATCGCCCACGGCCCGGATTCGGCGTCACCGAAGGAGTCCGCCAGTGACCACATATACGATCCCGAACGTCATCGCTCAGAATTCTCGTGGCGAGCGGATCATGGACGTTTACTCGCATCTGCTCACCGAGCGAATCGTGTATCTGGGCACCGCGATCGACGCGGGCGTCGCGAACGCGCTCATCGCGCAGCTGATTTTCCTGGAGTCAGACAACCCCGATGGCGAAATACAGTTCTATATCAACTGCGAAGGCGGGGACCCGAGCGCAATGCTCGCGATATACGACACCATGCGCTATATCCGCCCGCGGGTTTCGACAACCTGCGTTGGACAGGCTGTCGCGGTGGGTGCCGTCCTTCTCGCCGCGGGTGCCGAAGGAAAACGTGCCGCTCTCCCGCACGCGCGAATAATTCTGCACCAACCGGCCGCTCAAGGGCGCGGAACGATCCCCGATCTCATCTTGCAAGCCGACGAGGTCGTACGTGTCCGGGCAGACATCGAGCGCATACTGTCACGGCACACCGGCCAGACGGTCGAGACCCTACGTGCCGACACCGATCACGATCGCGTGTTCACCGCGACCGCGGCCTTGGAGTACGGGCTCGTCGATCAGATAATCGAGGAGCGTTCATAGGCCCGTGGACAACCCCGGCAAGCCGCGCTACGCGGCCAGAGCATACGCCACCGAGCAGGTAGCACCTCTCGACGCGCTGTGCTGAGCAGACCGCAAGCTCTCGGCAACGGCAAGGGTCAGATCGACCAGGGTCACATCCAGCGCGCCGGCAACCGCAGCGATCATTTCGCTTGACGGCTCTTTGATGCCTCGTTCCATCTCGGAGAGATATTGCGGCGAGATTCCGGCGCGACTTGCCGTCTCGCTCAGCTTCTCGCCCCGCTCGTGACGAAGACCTCTCAGACGCTCACCGAGCACGTGCCGCCACAGCGGCTCGCGAGCCGGAGACGGCTTGGGGGCGGTCCGATCGACCGGACGTAGCGGCGGGATGGAGGAGGCCATGCCTCACCATAGGCAGACGGCGCGTTCGAGTTCTGCCGGCTTCGCGCAGAGCAGAACCGTCCCCGCCTCCTCCGCTACCTGGGCCGCTCGAGGAATTCAAGCCTGGGGTGTGAGCTGGGGTTTGTCGGCGGCGGCGTGGGCCGGTCTGGGAGCCTTACGAGGTGCTGTCGTCCCTCGCTTACATGATCGTGCGGCGGATGCTGGAGCTGATCGTCGTGCTGAGCTGAGCCCCTGGAGGGTGTGCTCGGTGCCCGCGTACGCGGTCATCACGGCCAGACCGAGCAGGACGAACGGCCCGAGCAGGCCGTCGGCGAAGGTGTCGGCGGTGTCGATTCGCGATATTCACACCAACCTCCAGCGAAGGGCGGATGTCCCGAGGGAGCCTCCCGTACCGCGGCACCAGGCGGCGGGTAGACAGGTGTGACGAGCAGCGCGGCGGTGGAAGGCAGAACGGACAACCCCGCCTGCAAGCCCAGTGGCACGACCGGGACGGCGTGGCGCCGTTCGATGAGGACCAGGGCGAGCAGCCCGGCGATCGCCGGCGCGAACGAGACCGCGCGTCGCCGGGTCGCCGGTGACGGACCAGGTGCGCGTCCACGACCTGCTGCGCATGTTCGCCCGGTCGGCGGCTGGCGGTGTGGCTGTTGTCAGTCGGGCAGCAGGTGCGACACGAGGGTGCATGCCCATTCGGGAGTAGGGGCCCGGTCGGTGAAGACGGCCCGGTAGTAGAGGGGGGCGAGCAGGGCGTCTATGGCGCGTTCGATGGACGGTGTCTCATTGCCCCGTGCCTGTTCCCGTTCGAGCATGGCTTCGAGCTGTCGCTGGCGCTCCGCGCGGCAAACGCTGGCGCCTTCTCCGCCCGTGCCGACGATGGCGCGTACCAGCGTGAGGGTGTCCGGGTCGCTGAGGTCCTTGGCCAGGTCGGACGCGAAGCGTTCGAGATCCTCGCGCAGGCTTCCGGTGTCCGGCACCACGATGTCGCCGGAGAAGCGGCTGGTCGCGACGTCGGCGAGCAGCTCTCCGACGGAGCCCCAGCGGCGGTAGACCGTGGTGGCGTGCACGCCTGCGCGGGCGGCTATCACCGGGATCGTCAGCTCGCCGGCCTCGTCGGTGAGCAGTTCCTTGACCGCCTGGTGGACGGCCGCGCGGACTCGGGCCGAGCGGCCGCCGGGCCGGCTCTCGGTGCGGGGCGAGGTGGTCGTAGGGGACATGTGGCCATTATTGCATTGATCGCTGCTTTATAGTCGCAGTGATCGATGCGTTTGTGGTACGTTGAGGCCACTAACGCAACGATCACTGCGAGATGTCCATGTCTGTTGGGTCTTCTGACCTCCCCGCACCGCCCGTCGGCGGTCCGCACCGCGTGCCGTGGAAGGGTGCCTTCCCTTCCGTGGCCGCCATCCTTGTCCTCTTCCTGGCCGCTTCCAGCGCCCCGTCCCCGATCTACGTCATCTACCAGCAGCAGTGGCAGTTCACGGCGTGGGTGCTGACGGTCGTCTTCGCCCTCTACGTCTTCGGCCTGCTGGGCTCGTTGCTCGTCGTCGGAGCGCTGTCGGACCACCTCGGCCGCCGGCCGGTGCTCGCCGCGGCGATCGCGCTGGAGGTGATCGCGCTCGTCCTGTTCCTGGTCGCCGGGAACGTGCTCGTCCTGTCCGCCGCCCGGGTGTTGCAGGGCATCGCGACCGGGGCGGCGACGACCACCCTGAGCGCCACTCTGGTCGATCTCGAGCCGTCACGGGGGCGGGCGGGCGTCGTCACCTCGGTGGCTCCCCTGACCGGGCTCGCTGCCGGCGCTCTCGGCAGTGGCGTGCTGGTGGAGTTCGGCCCCGCCCCGACCCGGCTGGTCTACGCGCTGCTGCTCGGCGGAATGCTGCTGGCGGCGGTGGTCGTCGCCCTCATCCCAGAGACGTCGCTGCGCCGGCCGGGAGCCGTCGCCTCCCTGCGCCCGCGGGTCGCGATGCCCGCGCACCTGCGCGCTGACATCGTCCCGGTGGTGCCGGCGATGGTCGCGACCTGGGCCTTGGCCGGGATGTACCTCTCGCTCGGCCCGTCCGTCGCGGCCGAGTTGCTGGGGCTGCACAACCACCTGATCGGCGGCGTCGTCGTGACGCTCCTGGCGGGAACCGGAGCACTCGCGGTCTTCCTGCTCCGCTCCCGGCCCGCGTCCTCGCTGCTGGCTGCCTCGTCCGCGATGCTCGGGCTCGGCACCCTGATCTCACTCGGCGGGACGACCGAGGACCTCGTCTGGCTCGCTGCCGCCGGCACCATCGTCGCGGGGCTCGGCTTCGGCGCGTCGGTGCTGGCGACGTTCGGTACGTTCGCCAGGATCGCCAGGCCGTACGAGCGCAGCGCGGTCTTCGCCCTGGCGAACGTCATCAACTACCTGGGCAACAGCGTCCCGGCCGTACTCGGCGGAATCGCCGTCACCGCCCTGGGACTGAGGACCGCGACCATGATCTACGCGCTGGCGATCGTGATGATCACGTTCTCCGCCTTCGTCCTGCGCCTGAACCAGCTACGGGCCAAGCGCCGCACCGTCATGGTCACGTGCACGTGAAGCGCCGGGCCGGCTGCACGGGATCCAGCGACCGTCGTTTTCATCACACCAATCGATCCATGATGCGTAACAAGGAGACATCGTGACAAACGCAAGCAGGACCAGGCAGAACCTCGAGGTCCAGCGATCCGACCACACGACCATCCGGTACACGGCCAGCGGCCCGGCCGGAGGGCCGACCCTGGCCCTCATCCACGGCTGGGCGTGCGACCGCGGCGACTTCGACGCGGTGATCGACCATCTGCCCGAGAACTACCGCGTCCTCGCGATCGACCTCGCCGAGCACGGCGAGTCGCGGTCGACGCGGGACGTTTGGACGATGGAGGAGTTCGCCCGCGACGTGGCGGCCGTATTGGAGGCCGAGTCGGTGGACACGGCGGTCGTGGCCGGGCACTCCCTCGGCGGGGCGGTCGCCGTCGAGGTCGGCCGGCTGCTCCCCGGCACGATCTCGCGGGTGGTGGCGCTCGACGCGCTGCACTATCTGTCCCTGTTCCCGGCGATGAGCGACGAACAGGCGGAGGCGATGCTGCGCCTGTTCCGTGAGGACTTCGCCGCAGGGGTGCGGGGCCTCGTGGAGGGAGGCTCGCCGGCGGGGACCGATCCGGCTCTCAAGGATGCGTACTTCGAGAAGATGGTCGCAGTGCGGCAGCCCGCGGGGCTGCGTTCCATCGAAGGGCTCATGCGCTGGGACATGGACGCGGCGTTGCGCGAGACGAAGCAGCCGATCACCGTGTTCGCGATCCGTGACCTGGTGACGCAGGAAGCGATCGACCGTTACGGGGACCGGCTCGACATCGTGCTCGTCGAGCTGGGCAGCCATCACTTCCCGGTGGAGGCGCCCGAGGGCACGGCTAGGCTTCTGGCCGGCGTGGGGGCGTGCCCGACACCTCGCCGGTCCTGGTGAGCGACGTGTCGAGCGGTGGGGCCGGTCAGGTTGATGTCGAGCACGCGGCGCCAGGATTCCTGGGGTGATCTCCTCGTACGGCTGTAGCGGGAAATGGCCGGCGGCATTGACGATCACATCGACATGACCGGCGACGTGGCGGGCGAATTCGGCCAGTCGCGCGACGCCCGGCTCTGCGGAGAGGTCGGCCGCGACGGTATGCAGCGCGCTGTGGTGGTCCATCCGCTCGGCCAGCCGCTTCAGTGCCTCGGCGCTGAGGTCGGTGGCGATGAGGGTGTCAGCGTTGTCCACGAAGCGCGCGGTCAGTGGCGTGCCGATACCTCTCGCCGTTCCGGTCATGACGATGACGCGGTTGCTTTCATGGTGCTTTCCTTATCGGGGTGGGCCGACGGTGATCTGGCCGTAGGCGTCGGCCGCCGCGGCCAGCGCGTCCTTGGAGATCTCGAAGCCCTCGGGTCTCGGGGTGGAGGCGTCGCGTCCGGCCTGGCGGAACATGCCCTCGATGCCGGCAGGTGTGGCGATCAGGAGCAGGTCGGCGCGGTCGGAGGTGATGCGGTAGCCGTGCGGGATGTTGCGGGGCAGGTAGACGATGCCGCCCTCGGACAGCTCCAGCTCCTGCTCGCCGACCCAGAGCAGGGCGGTGCCTTTGATCAGCATGAAGACTTCGTCTTCGCTGGTGTGCAGGTGGAACGGCGGGGCCTCGCCCTTGGGGGCGTCGAATCGCCCGACGGTGAGTTGACCGCCGGTGGTGGCGGCGTCCAGCAGGACGGAGAAGGTGCTCCCGCCCAGCCATTCCAGCTTCTGTTGCTGCTCGGGCTGGGCCAGGTACGGAATGCTCATGATGTTCTTCCTCAGGTCAGGAAAGCGATCAGTTGCTGGGCGAAGTCTTCGGGGCGTTCGTCGGGGACGAAGTGCCCGCTGTCCTTGATGGCCGCCGCAGACAGGTGTGGTGCGATCGGGCGCAGGGCCTCGGCCAGCCGGTTGCCCGCGTTGTGCTCGCCGCCGACGGCCAGGACCGGCATCGGCAGGCCGGCTCCGCCCTCGGCCCAGGCCTGGTTGACCCGTCCGTCCTGCAGCAGGGTGCGGTAGTGGCCGAAGCTCGCGCGTAGAGCCTCCCGTCCGGTGTAGGAGGCGGTGATGGCGGTGATCTCCTCCGGCGGGAACGCGGCGGTCACGTGGGCCAGCCGGTTGAACCACCAGGTCAGGAAGGCGTGCTCGGTTCCGCCCAGGAGCAGTTCCGGCACTTCGGATGTCATGAACAGGCCGAAGTGGAAGGAGCCGCCCGTGGCGGGGTTCATCGCGCGTTCCAGTCCGAGTCCGGGCAGAGCCAGCTCGACAAGCGCGAGCCGCGCGACCTCCTGCGGATGGCGGCGGGCGTAGGCGAAGGCGACCATGCCGCCGATGTCATGCCCGACCAGGCGTACCTTGCCGGTGATGCCGAGCCGGTGCAGCAGGGCGCGCATGTCCTCGGCTGGGTGTCCTTGTCGTAGCCACCGGAGGCGCGGGTGCTGTCGCCGAGGCCGCGCAGATCGGGCGCGATGACCCGGTATCCGTGCTCGGCGAGGATCGGCATGACGTGCCGCCAGGCCCGCCAGGTCTGGGGCCAGCCGTGCAGCAGGAGCACCGGTGCGCCCGAGCCGCCGATCACCGCGTGCAGGGTGATGCCGTTGGCGGTGACGGTGGTGTGCTCGAACCCGTCGGGCACCGGGCCGCCGACCCGGCTCGAGACCGGGTCGGGCGCCGGGTCGTGTGGAGTGTTCATGACGTGGGGATGAGGGCGCCGACGATGGGGAGGAGCTTCTGGCCGGCCGGTGAGGACCAGCTGCGGGCCAGCTGCGTGAGGATCATGTTCGTCGAGGCGATCTCGGCGCCGGCCTTCTCCATGCGTCGCAGTGCGATGTCGTCGGCCGGCTTGGTCATCGATCCGCCGGCGTCGGCGATGACCTGGACGCGGTATCCCTGCTGGAGGGCGGTCAGGGTGGGGTAGACGGTGCAGACGTCGTTGGTGACGCCGGCGATGATCAGGTTGGGGCGGCCGGTGGCCTTGACCGCGGCGGCGAAGGCGGGGTCGTCCATGGCGTCGACCACGCCCGTGCGCTGGATGCGTTCCTCGAACTGCTTGGGGGCGATCTCGGCGATCTCGGGCAGCAGCGGCCCTTGCGCGTGATCTTCCAGCGAGGTGGTCAGGATCAGCGGCATGTCCAGCGCCACCGCGGCCTTGGCCAGCGCGAGCGCGTTGGCCTTGACCTCGTCATGGTCGGCCGAGCCTACCCAGCTCATGGTGCCGAGCTGGTGATCGATGAGCAGGATTGCCGTGTCATCGGGTGTGAACAGGACCATCGTGGTTCCTCTCTCAGTGCGGCGGTATCGCCGCGTGTCAGGGCGATGCGGCCAGCCGGGCCGTCATCGTGTGGCTAGCCACATAAAATCTACGCCCAGATTTACGTGGCTGGCAACATAAGTTAGAGTTCGAGGGACCGCCGCAGATCCGAGGAGGTCAACGCCGTGACGAACACGCAGCCACCACACGCTGCACGCGCCGGACACCTGAGCTTCGCCATCTTCGCGCTGGCGCGGGCCCACCGGGCGACCGCAGCGGCCATGCTCCGCGCCCTCGGCCTGCATCCCGGCCAGGAATTGCTACTGATGCAACTGTTCGAAAGGGACGGCCAGACACAGTCCGAGTTGCTGGACAGCGTCGGCCTGGACCACTCCACCGTGTCGAAATCACTGCGCCGTATGCAGGAAGCCGGCCTCGTCACCCGCCGGCCCAACGAGGACGACCGGCGGGCGCTCAACGTCTGGCTCACCGACCGCGGCCAGGCGATGCGCGAACCCATCGAGGCCATGTGGGCCACGCTGGAGGAGATATCCACTCGAGACCTGGACGAACAGGCGATCAGCTCATTCATCGTCACCGCTCGCACGATCGAAAATTCGGTCAATGACCGCGGCCGGAAGGAATCGAGCCGAACTTCCCGGGAAACGCAAGGCACTACTTGAACAGCGCCTTGGAGTACGCCCGCCCTGATCGTTATGGTGCCCTGGGGCGTTCTGCGGAACGCGCCGTTGTGCGTGCGGGGACCATGTGTGGCGAGTGGCCCCGCCACAGACGGTCCTTCCAAGACCCTCGGACATGGCTTGTCTGCGGTAAGGTCACCGGCCGTGGCTCAGCCGTCACTTGGCATGCGGCCCGGGGGCGCTGCTGCCGGTGTAGGAGTTCAGGTTGGACACGAGCTTGGCCAGAGCCGGGTCCTCGTCGTAGCGGCGCTGGTGCAGCGCGGCGATCTTCTCGGCGATCTGGGGGTCGGGGTCGTCGGTGATGTCGAAGGAGACGAACTTGTCGACCAGGGGGAGTCCGATCTCGTCGGTGTGGCGGTGGGAGGGGTGCTTGAGGTACGTCCAGTAGCCGTCGAGATCCTTGATGAGGTAGGTGGCGCCCCACTCGTACTCGCCGCCGATGTCGGGGCCGACCACGAACGAGATGACCGAGGGGATGACCCGGCCCTGGTTGCGCAGGCTCTCGACGGCCTCCTCGACCTTGTCGGCGGGCACGCCGGGCCGGAGGGTCATGCGGGTGATGTGGTAGATCATCAGATCTGCTCCTTTACTCGAGGGGATGGCTGGACCAGGCGTACGGTGGCGGCGATGACGCCTGCCGCACCCGCGAAGCCGGCGTCGATGGCGCGGCGCGCGGTCTCGGCGTACGACTGGACGTGGTCAGGCACTTCGGCCGTCGCCAGAGCACGCGGCGTCGGCGCGGCCTGCGGCCCGGTCGGGGTGAACACATCGCCGACGGCCGAGACAGCCGAAGGCGCGACCGGCTGCATACCGGTGGTGTCGGGATGTGAGACGCGTCCGCCGTGCATGATCTGGGCGAAGAACCGGCCGCCGTTGGCGTGCACGGCGTCGGTCACCTGGAGCCACGCGGCGGCCTGCTCATCGGTGTACAGGCCGGGCGTACCGGATTGGACTGCCCGACCAAGCTCGGCTGCACGCCCTCGCTCACGATCAGCCCGGCCGTCGCCCGCTGGGCGTAGTACGTCGCCATCGATGGCGTCGCCAGACCACCGGCGGCGGCCCCGGATCCGCGTCATCGGGGCCATCACCACCCGGTTGGGCAAGGTCAGATCACCGAGCTGATAGCTGCTGAAAAGGCTCATCGCATGAGACTCCTATCTCCGTGGTGCCCGGATCTCGGGCCGCATCGCAACACGCGTTTCGGGCCGGTGCGCAGCCGCACCATCGCCGAGCTGCTGCCTTGCGTCGTATTGCCCAGCCAGGAGAACTCCGACGCTGCGCTGGAGCGGATGACGCGGGAGTGCCAACGGCTCTCCCAGCACATCACCGACCTCATGCGCACGCGGGACGCCCTCGATGAGTTGATGGCCATGAACCGAGCGCATCGGGAGAGCCTGCTGACAGCAGCGGCCGCCAGCTGACTCACCCTGGCTGGTGGGTGAAGAAATACGACACTGTCGCTTGACCTGCTCACCGGACAGTGTTGCTGGAAGCAAAGGCGGGAGGCCCTGGGGCACAGAGTTCTATGCCAGTTGCGGGGCGGCGGTCGCGTACGTCTTGAGGTTCTGGAATTCGGCGATGGCCGCGGGCCCGCACAGGACGCCGTACCCGCTCTGCTTGAAGCCGCCCTGCTCGAAGTGTTCGGAGAGCACGCCCCAGGTGTTGATCCAGATTCCACCGAAGTGGAGGTTGCGTCCTACTCGGCGGGCCCGGATGTCGTTGCGGGTGAACACGGACGCGGCCAGGCCGAACTCCGTGGCGTTCGCCCGGTGAAGTGCGTCGGACTCATCGTCGAAGATCTCGAAGGTCTGGACCGGGCCGAACACCTCCTGCTGCACCAAGGGGACGTCGAGCCGTTCCACCTCAACCAGCGAAGGGCGGTAGAACGCGCCGCCGGCCATTTCGGGATCGGTGACGGCGCCGCCCCTGACGATGACCTTGGCGTAGGAGGCGGCCTCGGCGACGATGCGGTCGACCCTGGCGACGCCGGCCTTGTCGATCAGCGGCCCCAGCTGGCTGGAAGGATCTTCCGCGGGCCCGACCTTGACCGCCTCCAGCGCGGCGGCCAGCCGGGTACGCAGCTCATCGGCGATGCCGCGCTGAGCGAGCACCCGCGAGCCGGTGCAGCAGAACTGCCCGTTCATCAGGATGCAGCTCATCACCAGTTGCGGGACCACGATGTCCAGGTCGGCGTCGTCGAAGACGATCATCGGGGTCTTGCCGCCCAGTTCGAGGTTGACGCGCTTGAGCGTCGGCGCGGCCGCGGCGGCGATGGCGCGCCCGACGTGCGTGCTGCCGGTGTAGCTGAGCACATCGACGTCCGGCGACTCGACCAGGAACGGTGCCACCTCGTTGCCTGCCTCGGTGAGGATGTTGACCACACCCGCGGGCAGGGACTTGGTGGCGGCGACGGCCTCGGCGAACAGAGCGTTGGTCAGGGCGGTCTGCCCGGGCATCTTCACCACCGTCGTGCAGCCGGCGCCGATCGCCGGCCCGAGGGCACGGACCAGCAGGATCACCGGGGAGTTCCACGGTGCGATGATGCCGGCGACCCCCATCGCCTCAGGGGTCGAGTAAAAGTAGGTACCCGGCTGGGGTTCGCCGGCTCGGCCGGCGATCTGGGTGAGCGCGGAGGCGGCGCTGTAGCGCAGCCAGTCGACGGAGAGCGACACCTCCCAGGTCGTCTGCGCGAGCAGCTTGCCGTTCTCCCAGGCCAGAGTACGGCCCATGTCAGGGACGCGTTCGGCGAGCCGGTCGGCCAGTTCGTTGAGTGCCTGGGCTCGCAGCGACGCGTTGCGGGACCAGTCGGTGGTGTCGAAGGCGGTGCGTGCGGCGGCGATCGCGGCTTGCGCCTCGGCGCGGCCCGCTGAGACATACGTGCCGACGACGTCACCGGTAGAGGGGTTGATCGACTCGTGCAGGGAGCCGGCGTCACTCCACTGTCCGTTGATCAGATTACGAGCGGCTATGGAGAGGCTGACGGTGGTCGACATGGTCGTCCTTCCGGTGCGAACTGAGCGGCTCTGCTGGCGCGTCCACCGTCGATCGGCGCAACGGCCGCAGCCGATGCAAGCTGCGACGGCAGGACTCGTGGTATCACCCTCACCGCGGGCTGGCGCTGTTCGCATCGGCGACGATCGCCTATTAGTGCTTCGGCGGGGATCGCCTAGTCTTGGGCGGAAAGCGATGTTGGCGGACACGGGTTGACGCCCGCGGGGGGGAACCGGACGATGCTTCGAGGTCGACGCGCCGAGCGTGAGGTCGTCGAACGGTTACTCGCCCAGGCGCGGGACGGACGCAGCGGCGTGCTGGTGGTGCGTGGGGAGGCCGGCATCTTGAACCCGGGTCACGTCCGCCTGACAATCGAGGCCTGTGGCGTCTGCCGTTCGGACGCGGCTTTCGTCGGCGCTGCCTTCCCCAACGTGCCGTTCCCGCTGGTGACCGGGCACGAGATCGCCGGACGCGTCGACGCGGTCGGCGACGATGTCGAAGGCTGGCAGGTTGGCGACCGGCTGGCCGTCAACGCGCTGACGGCCTGCGGAACGGACGCCGGGGACGAGACCGTCGCCTGGCACGTGGCGGCCCGCCCGTCCACGACATCTTCCGTGCCGCCGCGCCGCACATCACTCTGCGCCGCCGTGCTAACCGCCGAAGGCCTCGCCGCGCTCAAGAAGGCCGTGATTTCGCCACTCTCCCGAGCGGAAGTGGGCCACTAGGTAAGTGAGGTGCACGTTGATCCGGGGTGAGAACGGCGTCGGCACCTGTCTCAGGACAAGGTCTGCTGCAAGAAGTAGACGATCAGTGAGGCCAGGATGCCCAGGACGTACTGCAGGATTGCCGCCGTCCTGATCGGCAGCGTGCGCAGCGTACCGAAGTGGGCGTACGCCTTGAGGTCCTCCTCGGACCAGCCCACGCGGGCAAGGGCGTCGGACGGACTACCGGCAGGCGCCATCAGCGGCGAGATCACCTCGTCGAGGTGGCGGCGCACCATCCGGGACAACGTCACGTACGGCTGGACGCCCACGTACAGGGCGATCCCGGCGGCCAGTACCGGGAAGCCGAGCAGGAAGGCGTCGAGGTAGGGCCCGGAGTTCTGGGAGGCCAGTACGATCGCTGCGGCCTCAATGCTGACGACGCCCAGCGCCATGGCGGCTGAGACCAACGCGTAGCAGTGGCACAGCCGCACGATCGCGGACGTGCCGGCGGGGTCGATCCACGCCAGGCGGAGCTGCGTGTACGTGCGCAGGCGCAGAGGCAGGTCGGCCACCGTAATGAGCCAGTAGAGCGTGTTGCCGCCGAGGAAACCCATCCAGCAGTTATGCAGATAGACGGCCGCGTTCGGCTCGATGGCGTCGCCGGGTTGCAGTGCGGTGAGCACCAGCATCATCGTCGAGACGGCGGCTCCGGCGAACGCGGACAGGAGCTGGCCGGACACTCTCATCCACCGGTGGAGCCAGCCGATCAGCTTTTCCCTCTCCGGCGAGTCGGCGACCAGGTCGCCGAGCGGTGCGACGAGTTTCTCGGCATGCCTCCAGGCGCCCCAGGCCAGGGCGAGCATGGCTGCGCAGACGACCGTCGTCGACATGATGTACACGGTGGTCGGCACGTTGTCGAAGGCCTGATCGGGCGCCACGAACACGAGCGCCAGATCGGCGAGGTAGGGCCAGGAGGCCATCGCCAGCACGGACACGCTCGCGGTGAACCAGTTGACCCGGGCGCCAGGCAGGAGCGCCGCCATACGCCGGGCGAGAGACACGATCATGGCGCGGCGGTAGCCCTGTTCCAGGGTCTCGGCGAGGCGATCAGCAAAACCGGGAACGACCCCGTCGGCCCGATCGGCTAGAACCGGGCTTTCCACCATCTCACCGGCCATGTTATGCCCTGCGGCGAAGAGCTACCGTGATCACTCCGCCCTCCAGCATCGCCCGCCGGCGGTCAGGGCCTTGCAAATGGATATCCTCATGACCTCTTCTGGGAATTCCGGAAATGATCTACTGGCGAGTAGTCTTCCCCACGCCGGTGACCATTCGACAGTCCATTCGGTGCCCATTTCCTGCCCACGACGCCATCAGCAGTCGTTCGCATCGTGGACCCCGGGCAGGGGCGCTGGACTTAGATATTCGACTGGCGCCACCTGTGGACGACCGCCCCCCCAGGGCGCCGGGCTGTGGAAGTGGACCCTATCAAAGGCGGAGTCGACCAGCCGGTGGGTGTCGTCGCCGTCAACGACGACCGAGGTACCCGCCCCTACATCTTCGGCCTCGTCCAAGGAGAATTGCAGCTGTACTCGTGGGGCGGCCCGTCTCCGGTGCCGCCCCGCATTCCGTTGATCGTGCTCGGTGCTGGTCAGCCAGGAGGTCGGCCGCCGCGTCGACGTCAGCGACGGTAGGGCCACGGCGCAATCAAGCTCCTGCCCGGTGAACAGCGTCATCGAGCGGTTCGAGCCGGGCAGGAGGGCGGCGTGCTCACTTACGCGGCCACCCGAGCGCGGCCCACAGCGGGTGCTCGTCGGCCAGGAACTGGACAGCGAATGGTCTGGGAACTGGTCAGGCGAAAGGCCGATACTCGGCAGGCTCGTCCTGCAATGACGTACACCGTGCCGCTGGCGGCACTTGGCCTGTGCTACTGAGGAAGGCTGATTGATCGTGACTGAACGCGTGCGCGTGGCTGTGCTGGCGGGTGGGCCGTCCGCCGAGCATGAGGTGTCGCTGCAGTCGGCGCGGGCTGTGCTCGATGCTCTGCCGAGGGATCTGTACGAGCCCGTCGCCGTCATCATCGACCGGCAGGGCAGGTGGCCGGTGGAGTTGCGACGCGATCTGGTGGACGTGGTCTTTCCCGTGCTGCACGGGCCGTTCGGTGAGGACGGCGTCGTTCAGGGTCATTTGGAGGCGTTGGGCATCCCGTACGTGGGCTGCGGCGTCCTGGCCTCGGCAGTGGGCATGGACAAGGTGGCGATGCGGCGCACGTTCCTGGCGGAGGACATTCCCCTCACCCCGCATGTGTGGTTCACCGAGCATGAATGGCGTACCACCACCGACCACTGGGGTCTGGTGAAGTCGCTCGACTGGCCGATGTACGTCAAGCCGGCCAACATGGGCTCCTCCATCGGCATCTCACGTGTCACCTCCATGCAGGAGTTGCGCGCGGGTGTGGAGCTGGCGTTGGGCTACGACCGGGTGGTCGTCGTCGAGCAGGGCGTGAGCGCGCGCGAGCTCATCTGTGGCGTGCTCGGTGGCTATGACACGCCGGATGTGTCGGTGCCGGGCGAGCTCATCGTGCCCGGTGACTGGCTCGACTATGAGGCCAAGTATCTCAGCCGGGCCGAGATCGCCACCATCCCTGCCGTGCTGCCGGAACGGGTGGCCGAGGAGGTGCGTGAGCTGGCCCTGCGCGTCTTCCGGGCGATCGGTGGCTATGGCCTGGCGCGTGTCGACTTCCTCTATGAGCAGGACACGGGACGCCTGTACGTGCTGGAGATCAACACCATGCCCGGTTTCACCTCCCGTTCGGTCTACGCCAGGGCCTGGGCCGCAAGCGGTGTCGCGTACCCGGACCTGCTGGGCCGCCTCATCGACCTCGCCTTCGCCAGGAGCGGTTCATGATCCCCATGACGCTGAAGGAGATCGCGCGGGTCGTCGGCGCGAGCCTGTCTGACGTGCGCGACCCGCAGGCGCTGGTGACGGCGCCCTCGGCGGTCGACTCCCGCGAGGTGGTGCCCGGTGGCCTGTTCGCCGCGACGGTCGGCGCCAACGTCGACGGGCACGACTACGCGGCCGGCGCCGTCGCGGGGGGCGCCGTCGCGGTGCTGGCCGCAAGGCCCGTCGGGGTGCCCGCCCTCGTGGTCGAGGACGTCCAGCTCGCGCTCGGCCTGCTGGCCAGGCATGTGCTGGAACGCCTCAGCCCGACCGTGATCGGCCTGACCGGGTCCGTGGGCAAGACCACGACCAAGGACCTGCTGGCCCAGGTGCTCGAGCGGCACGCGCCGACGGTCGCCACCGACAGGTCGTTCAACAACGAGCTCGGGCTGCCGCTGACCGTGCTGCGTGCCGATGCCGGCACCCGGTACCTGGTGCTGGAGATGGGTGCGGGCCGCAAGGGGGATCTGAGGTATCTGACCGGGCTGGCACCGCCCCAGGTCGGGCTGGTGCTCAATGTCGGCACCGCGCATGTGGAGCGGATGGGAGGCGGGCCGGCCGATGTGGCCGAGGCCAAGGGCGAGCTGGTCGAGGCGCTTGCGGCGGACGGGTTCGCGCTGCTCAACGCCGATGACCCGTACGTCATGGGCATGGTCGGTCGCACCCAGGCCCCGATCCTGTTGTACGGCAGGTCGGCGAAGGCGGCGGTGCGAGCCGAGGACGTGCGGCTGGACGAGCGCGCGCGAGCCGCGTTCGAGCTGGTGACGCCCTCCGGCCGCGCCCGGGTCGAGCTCGGCCTCATAGGCGAGCATCAGGTGAGCAACGCCCTGGCCGCCGCCGCCGTCGCCACCGCACTCGGCCTGGGCGTCGCCGAGATCGCCGATGGGCTGAACGCCGCACGGCGGCGCTCCGCGGGCCGGCTGGAGATCGTCGAACGACCTGACGGCATCACCATCGTCAACGACGCCTACAACGCCAACCCCGAATCCATGCGGGCCGGGCTGCGGGCGGCCAAGGCCCTGGCCGGCACCCGTCGTACCGTCGCCGTGCTCGGCGCGATGGGCCAGCAGGGGGACGCCTCCCGCGCCCGGCACGCGGAGATGGGCCGGCTCGTCGCCGACCTCCGCTTCGACGTGCTGATCGCGGTCGGAGCAGGGGATCCGCTCGCGATGGCCGAGGCAGCGCAGTCCTCGAACCAGGGCGTGGCCGTCCATACCGTCGAGGACGCGGCCGCCGCCCTCAGGCTGGCCACCGCACTGCTCGAACCGGGAGACGTGGTGCTCGTCAAAGCCTCCAGCGAGATCGGGCTCAGCACCTGCGCCCGTGCGCTGGCCGGCGCCTGACCGCCGGCGCATCGCCGAGGGGCACATACGTCCGATGCGAGATCCGGGGAGCAGATGGAGAGTAGTGCCGCTGAGCTGAGCGAAGCGGACGCCGTCTTCGAGGCGATGCTGGAAGGGTGGTCGCGACAGCAGGGCGGCACCGGGCGGCTCCAGCCGACAACGCTCATCTTCCGGGAGAAGGCGGTGCGCCGGTTCGCCACGTTCGCCGCCGCCTACCCGTGGCAGTGGTCACCCGAGCACGTCGACAGGTGGATCACTCACCTGAGGGAACGGCGCAGAGCACAGTCGACGGTGCGCCGCTATCAGACCGCGCTCCGGCTCTTCTGTGACTACGTCACCTCGCCACACCATGGGTGGCTGCTGGAGTGCGAGGCTCGCTTCGGCAGAGCCCCCGCGCAGGTCTTCCATGACTGGAACACGGACGTGCACCTCGTCGGCCATCACGGCGACCCGGCGCGCCGGCCGATGACCCGCGAGGAGATCCAGATCTTCCTCGATCATGCCGACGACCAGGTCGAGGTGGCCCTGCGCCAGGGCCACAAAGGGGCGCTGACCCGCTACCGGGACGCCACCGTCTTCAAGGTCATGTACGCCTGGGGGCTGCGCTGCTCGGAGGCGTCCTGTTTGGACGTATCCGATTTCCACCCCCATGCCGACGCGCTGGAGCTGGGCCGGTTCGGCTCCCTACGCGTCACATCCGGCAGGCCGATCAGAGGCCTTCCGCCACAGCGGCGAACAGTTGTCAGTCTGATGCCGTGGGCGGTGGAGGCGGTCCAGGACTATCTGGACCACATCCGGCCTCGATACCGCGGCAACCACGAGCCCGCGCTCTGGCTGACCGAGCGGGGCAGCCGCTTGGGGATCAGGGAGATCGAGGATCGGTTCGCGGCCTACCGGGACGCGCTCAACCTGGACAAGGCGTTGACGCCGCACTGCATGCGCAGCGCGTACATGGCCCATCTCCTTGAGGACGGCGCCGATCTGGCGTTCGTCCAGAAGCAGGTCGGGCATCGCCTCGCCGCGACGACCGCGACCTGCGTCCGTTCGGCGGAGGCAACGGCGTGACGGCGGCGTTCGACTATCGCTGGCATCTCCGCGCCGTCATGGCCGGCCGCGGCATGTACGCCACCACCGACCTACGACCGCTCCTGGCCGAACGGGGTTTCCAGCTGTCGCAGAGCCAGGTCTACCGGCTGGTTGCCGAGCGGCCGGAACGGCTGAATCTGCGCCTGCTGATGGCCCTGCTGGACATTCTCGACTGCACGATAGAGGACCTGATCGAGCCGGTCCAGAACACGGAGGGCCGGGAGGCGGCCGAGCGACGTTCCGGTGCGGAGACCCGGTTCGGCTCGCGGCCGACTCGGGCGCGCGTCCTGCCCGAATGAGGGGAACCGCTTCGGCTTAGGGTCGCGGATGTATTCGCGTTGTGCGCCTGCTCGATGGCCTCGGGGAGGCCCCGCGCGTCAGCCGCCGTTCGGGCGCGGCCGGGCACGTACGTGAGCGCGTTCCCCCTGGGGCCCGAACAGGATGAGCACCTCGACCGGCGTGGCCCCGGCGTTCCCCATCCAGTGCGGGACATGCGTGTCGAACTCGGCCACTTCACCAGGCGCCAGGATGAGGTCCTGGCCACCGAGCACAAGCCGTAGCCGGCCGCTGAGCACGTAGAGCCACTCGTAGCCTTCATGGCGCTGCGGATCGGGCTCTGTAGGGCCCGTCGCACCGGGAATGATCAGCTTGTACGCCTGAGTGCCGCCCGCCCTGTGGGTCAGCCGGATGTACGTCATGCCGTGGCGCTGGATCGGCCGCAGGTGGACGCGCGGGTCGCCGGTCTGCGGTGCCCCGATGAGCTCCTCCAATGGCATGCCGTGGGCCCTGGCCAGCGGGAGGAGGAGTTCGAGGTTCGGCCGCCGCCCGCCGCTCTCCAGGCGCGACAGGGTGCTCTCCGAAATGCCGGTCTCCGCGGCCAGGTCGGCCAAAGTCAGGCCGCGATGGCGGCGCATCCGCCGAAGCCTCGGCCCCAGGGCCGTCAGCGCGGCGTCGAGATCGTCGTCCACAGTGGCCATCCTTGCTGGTTCGGCAACGGGGAACGCAAGCGCCGGACGCGGGTCCACGTCCAGCCATGGCGTCAACCGTCCACGGATGCGCTCGAATTCCCCCGGGGCGTCTCTTGCCGGGTCGGCAATTTTTCGTGCGTCCGTGTCCGGGGCCGACGCAGACTCGCAGCCGTGCGACGCCGGCCAGGCGCCGAACACAGTCAGCACTGGCCACAGTCAGAAGGGACGCTTACGGTGAGCACCCAACCCCTCCAGAGCACCGGCCACGATCCGGGCGACGACCGCGTCGTCCCGCCGGGTCAACGGCTGGCGGCGAGCGGCGACCACCTACCCTCCGCACAGCGGCTGCGTTACCCGGCGGTCATCGTGTTGTGCCTCACCCAGCTCATCCTGGTGATCGACAACAGCGTGGTGAACGTCGCGTTGCCGCAGATCCGGCACGCGCTGGGCTTCTCGGCGACCGGCCTGTCCTGGGTGGTCACCTCCTACGCCCTGGTTTTCGGCGGGCTGGTGCTGCTCAGCGGCAAGGTGGGGTCGATCATCGGCCCGCGGCGCGCGTTGCTGATCGGCGTGTCGATCTTCACCGTCGCCTCGGCGCTGGGCGGCGTGGCCACGACGCCGGCCATGCTCATCGCCGCCCGCGTCCTGCAAGGTCTGGGAGCGGCGCTCGCCGCCCCGAGCACGCTAGTGCTGCTGATGTCGATCACCAGGCCGGGGCCCCAGCGCAGCCGGGCGATGACCGTGTTCGTGCTGGCCATCAGCATCGGCGCCGCGCTCGGTCTGCTCCTCGGCGGGCTGCTGACCACGTCACTGGGCTGGGAATGGGTCATGTTCGTCAACATCCCCATCGGCTTGGTCGTCCTCGTCGGGGTACGCTTGCTGGTGCCGGAGGCACCCCGCGCGCCGGCCCGCCTGGACGTCGGCGGGGCCGTCGCGTCCGCGACCGGCATGACCGCCCTCGTCTACGGCCTCATCAACTCCGAGTCGCAGGGCTGGGCCAGCCCGCCGATCCTCGTCTCGTTCGCGCTGGCGATCGCCGGGCTGCTCGCCCTGGTCCTCATCGAACGGCGCCACGCCGCCCCGGTCGTGCCGCTGGGGTTCTTCACGAGAATGCGCAGCGCAGCCCCCCTGCTGGCCATGATGCTGATCCCGGCGGGCCAGGCCGGTTTTCTCTACTTCGCCGCGTTGTTCACCCAGAACGCCCTGGGCTTCACCCCGCTCCAGACGGGGTTGTCCGTTCTGCCCTTCAGCGCCGCGCTGCTCGTCATGAACATCCTGACCAGCCGCATGGTGACGCGACACGGGGAGCGGATCGTCGGCTCGCTCGGGATGTTCGGCCTGCTCACCGGGCTGTTGTGGATGTCGCGGATCGACGCCGCCGACACCTTCGCCAGCGGACTTCTCGGGCCGTTCGTCCTGCTTGGCCTCGGCGCGGGGCTGACCATCGCGCCACTCACCGCCGTCATCATGCACCAGGCGCCTGCGGCCCATCTCGGTGCCGCCTCCAGCCTCAACCAGGCCATGCAGCAGCTCGGCGGCGCGCTCGGCCTGGCCATGATGACCACCGTGTACGGCAGCGCCGCCGCGGGCGGAGCCGGCGAGGCGGGGGCGATCGCCACAGCCCTCACCGCCGGGGTCGTCTTCCCCCTGCTCGCCCTGACCCTCTTCGCCACGTGGGCCCGCCCCACCACGACCACGCACTGACCGACAAATACAAGAAAACGGAGAACCACGATGAGCGACGCCCACGTTCCCACCAGCCCGATCATCGGCAGCGACACCAGACCGCAGGAGTTCACACGCGCCTGGCAGCAGTGGAGGGCCGGCTGGGAGCAATGGCTCACCCAGCCCCTGGGCTGGCTGGCCGCCACCTCGCACGAATGGCTCGACGACACGCCGCGGCACTATCCCGGGCTGCCCGGCCGGTGGTGGCAGCAGGGGGACGCCATCCACATCGATCCGCAGGGCACCCCCATGGCGTTCGGCGAGGAAACCTTCACCGCCGAACGCCGGTTCACCCTCGCCGGCGCCCCCGACGACCTCCGGGTCACCGTGGGCGAACGGGAGGTGGGCATCACCTACCGGGGCACGTACCTGATCGTGACCTACGATCCGAACTCACCGCCACGACGCGACTTCGACGGCGTGCCCGTCTACGAGCCCAGCCCGCGATGGGTGTTCCCGGGCCGCCTCGAACGCTACGACTCGCCCACCTCCGTGACGCTCGACTCCGTCGACTGGAGCGCCCACACCCACGAAACGCCCGGCCTGGTGCACTTCGAGTACGCGGGCACCGAGCACACCCTCCAGGTGCTCAGCTCACACGGAATGCTGCTCACGGTCTTCACCGACGCCACCAGCGGCGTCACCACCTACGGGGCCGGCCGCTCCCTGGACATCCCCAACCCGGACAGCGAGGGCAATGTGATGCTCGACTTCAACCGCACCGTCAACCTGCCTTGCGCGTTCAGCGAGCACTTCCCCATCTGCCCACTGCCGCCGTCGACCAACCGGCTCCCCTTCGCGATCGAGGCCGGAGAGAAGATACCCCACTGAGCAACTCAGCGCGTGAGCGAACGGCACGCACACGACCCTCTACGCCGCCCGGCGTATCCGGGGCGGCCGCGCCCAGTCGGCCAGGACAAGCACAGAGCACCGCGCCGGCGGGGATGCCGGAATCGCTGACAAAGTCGGGCTGTCTGCGTAGCGCCGAACAGCCGGCGGCCTTCCGGGCAGTGCGCGATGCCTGCGGCGAGGATTGAGTGCGCCGGCACGTGATGGATCGGCCGGCGCTGGAAGAGGATCTCGCCGCGGTGTGGGCGGAGCAGGCCCGAGATTTTCGTGCATCCCGGACGACTGAACAGCTTTTGGTCTCCGAAATGAGCAGGCACTCCGTCTAGCCTGCCAGCACAAGCTGGCGAAACGGAGTTCCATGCGTACTATCGGTCTCATCGGCGGGTTGAGCTGGGAATCGACGGTGATCTACTACCAGATCATCAACCAGCGGGTACGCGAGCGACTCGGCGGTAGCCATTCCGCCGACAGTCTCATCTGGTCGGTCGACTACACGACCGTCGAGGACCTCATCTTCGCCGACCGCTGGGACGAGGTGAGCACGCTGCTGGCCGGCGCTGGCAAAAAACTGGAGGATCTCGGCGCCGAGGTCCTGCTCATCTGCAGCAACACCTTCAGCCGGGTGAGCGACGACGTGGCGCGGGTCGCGAGCGTGCCCGTGCTGCACATCGCCGACGCCGTGGGCGCGGAGGTCCGCGCCAGGGGGATGCGCAAGGTCGGTCTGCTGGGCACCAGCTTCACCATGGAGCAGCCCTTCTACCGGGATCGGCTGGCCGCCCACGGCTTCGACGTGGTCGTCCCGCGACGCGAGCAGCGGGAACTGGTCCATCGGGTGATCTTCGACGAGCTGGTGCGCGGGGTGATCCGGGAATCGTCCAGGGACGCGTACGCCCGGATAGTCGCCGATCTCGCCGACGACGGCGCCGAAGGCGTCATCCTCGGCTGCACGGAGATCGAGCTGTTGATCAGTGAGAAGGACACCGCCATCCCGGTGCTGCCGAGCGCCCGGCTGCACGCGGAGGCAGCGGCCGGCTTCGCGCTGGCCGACTGACGACAGTTCACGACGCGGTGGTGCCGTACAGCTCCCGGTGCCACAGGTCGGCGCAGATGCGTTCGATGCCGGCCGTCAGGTGGCGGCGGTAGGTGGTGAAAGGCAGACCGAGTTGTTCGGCGGCCAGTTCCTGGGTGGGCGTGCCGTGCAGGAACGTGACGGACAGCGCCCGGTGGAGCTTGATCGAGCGCGGATCCTCGCGCAGGTCGTCGATCGCCTGGCGGAGCAGGTCACCCAGTGCCGTGGCCGGGTCCCGCCCGGCCGGGTCCTGCCTGGCCCGCTCGGCGATCAGCCGGGTGCGCGTCAGCGGGGATGTGGCCAGCGCGCCTGGCCGTGTCAGCTGGCGCAGCGCCTTGCGGACCGCCTCGGCGAACTCGGTCTGGGACAGCACCGCCAGTTCCTCCGTCGCGGCATCCGGGCCGTCGGCAGAACCGGCTACGAGTTGCTGGTTCATCTGCTCCAGCCACGCCTGCGCCGGGACCGCGCGCCAGTCATGAACGAACAGGGTGTAGGCGTCGTCCCTCAACCGCGGCTGCTCGCAGATCTCACGCATCCCGTAATGCCGTAACCGCTCCACCCACGCGTGGTCCGGCCGCCGTATCGCGATATACGACCATGCCATCCGCTCGGCCCGCAGACAATTGCCGATCATTCGCCACTGGATCAAATCCATCACCGACGAATTCCTGCGATACTGCGGCAGCGCCCATAGCCGGCTGACCGCCAGATGCTCACCGGCGCGCAACGGCGTGGTAGCGCGCGCATGCGCCCACGCCGCGGCCACGACGGGATCGGCCGCCAGCTCTTCCTCATCGAGCTCGGCCAGACGCAGCCACGTGGAGAAGGCCACAGGCTCGCCGGTTTCGGTCCGTCGATACAGGCGGAACGCCTCCGGCTGACGTTCGGCCCAGAAGGCGGCGCGGGCAGCGGAGGCCGCGCCCTCCGCTGCCGTCGCCACCCGGACCAGCGTGCCGACGTCCTCCTGGCCCAGCAGCTCTTCCTGGAACTCGCCCTCGTCGCGGCAGCGATGGAAATCGGTCAGTGCCTCGTTGCCGCGATGCAGGTAGAGCAGTGCCGCCACCGCGCCGAGCACGTCCGCATCGCTCGCCGTGCGCACCTTGTCCGCCAGATGCGCATGAATGCGGTCGTGCATCACCGCATACCCCTCGGGATCCCGCCAGCGCAGGTCCGCCTCCAGCAGCTCCCGCACCACGTCATGCGGAAAGAGCCCGAGACTGCACGACTCCACGAACGGCAGCCGCCGCAACCACCTGAACAACGTCCCGGCGTCCTGCGGCAAGGCCGCCCGCAGCAGAGCCTCCGTCGTCATGTGCGCATGCGCGCAGATCTCCAGAGCATGCCGATGCGCCGCCGACGGCAGCTCGCCCACCAGCTGATCCAGCAACGTGGCCACCACGTCCTGATTCGGCATCCATCGCCTGCTGGCCGCGCCGTCCTTCACCGCCACGGCCGCCCCCAGCAACAAGGCCAGCGGATGACCACCGGCAAACGCCAGCAGCGGCTCGCGCAACTCGGCCGGCACCCCGCAGGAGTCCATCAGGGCCTGCGCGTCTTGGGCCGGCAGGTCCCGCAGCGCCAGCACCTCCAACGCCCCCGCCCACCCCGGATCAGCCTGCCACCGCATGTCCGGCGCGTATCGCCCCGCGATCACCACCAGCGCCCCCATGGGCACCCGCGGCAGGAACCGGTCGCGCAGCCATCCCTCCAAGCCCTGAATGCGTTCGAAGTTGTCGACCAGCAGCACCGCGTCCGCATCACGAAACACCAACTCGGCCTCGGCCCCGAACGCCGCCGGTGACGGCTCCAACGTGCGCCCGTCCACCGCCGACACCGACCGCCCCGCCACCGCGGCCACGTGCGCGAATCGCCGCAACAAGGCCGACTTCCCGATACCGCCGGGACCGTGCACGTACAGAACGCTGCAGCCGCCGCCGTACAACGCCGCGTTGAAAATCGCGACCTCTTCCTCCCGCCCCACAAACGCCAGCTCGCGCGCCGCTTCCAGGCGCGATCCCAGCAACCCGGACTTATTGCTACTCCCCGATGACATATCCCTAATCTCTCTCCGAACACCCGGCAGATACCGCTGTCAAGTGCCGGTCCGACCTCTCGGACACGCCGGTCGGATCGTCAGCGAACCATCCATCTGGTTCGGCTAGTCAGCCAAGAATTTAACAGGACGCACCATGGCGCTTCACCATGTTGCTCTCCCGAAACTATGAAAGGGCCACGAGTCGTGACGATACCCCCCGCTATCCACCACGGGTACAGCAGGCTGTACTTTCGCACATTTGCTGCAGAGTAAAACGAGAAATCAACCCATTCAATGCACGAATCATTCATCTAATGAATTCGGCGTTCCGGCGCGCACCCCATCCGACCGAAAATGAGCGAAGCCCCTTCCGAGTCGCGACGCACTAGAGCAACGGAACCTCCACGCTGTACCGAATCAACACTTGGCTGCTCGAGATCTCCCAGGGATTGCGAACGGCACGCTGCCTTGATGCGGCGGCGATCGACGACGCGCTGGGCCTGTTCGCGCTGCTGAGGCCGCGCTCGGCGCGGCCTCCGGTGGCAAGCGGGTACTGGCCGCGGTGCAGAAGCGCCCTCGGCCTGGCCGTCGGGGTTCAGGCATCGAATGGAGGGGCTGAAAGGAGAGAGGGACGGTGGGCGCGGAAGAACTCGATGATGTCGTGGGCCAACAGGTCGGGTTCTTCGTGGGCGGCGAAGTGTCCGCCGCGGGGCATGAGCGTGTAGCGCGTGAGGTTGTAGGTGCGCTCGGCCCAGCTCCGTGGGGGCCGGCTCAGGTCGGCGGGGAACACGGCAAGGGCTGTGGGCACGCTCACCCGCTCCACGCGTCTGGTCAGGCCGTGGGCGTACTCGTAGTAGGGCCTGAAGGAGGTGGAGATCGTGCCGGTGAACCAGTAGAGGGAGGCCTGGGTGAGGATGAAGTCGTCGCTGAAGCGCGAGGACAGGTCGCCTCCGCAGTCGCTCCACGCACGGTACTTCTCGACGAGCCAGGCGAGCAGGCCGGCGGGCGAGTCGGCCAGGCCGTAAGCCAGGGTGAGGGGACGGGTGCTCTGCTGGTGCTGGTATCCGCCCTCCTGCGACTCCCAGGCTGCCACGGAGGCGAGGTGGGCCTGCTCCTGCGGGGTGAGGCCGTCCGGGTCGTAGTCGGCCGGGGCTGCCACGGCCAGCAGGTGGATGCCGGCCAGCGCCTCGGGGTGGGCCTCGGCGAGCCGTGAGGTGACGCCGGCGCCCAGGTCTCCGCCGTGCGCCGCGTACCGCTCGAAGCCCAGTTCGTCGCGCATCAGCCGGTGCCAGAGGTCGTGTGTCTGCACCGCATCGGTGAGCGTGGGCCGCTGGGGTGAGAAAGCGAATCCGGGCAGTGAGGGAACGATCACGGTGAAGGCGTCCTCGGCTGCTCCTCCGTACCGGGATGGGGTGGCCAACCGGTCGGCGAGGGTGATGAGCTCGAGGAAGGAGCTGGGCCAGCCGTGCGTGAGGATGATCGGCAGCGCGTCCGGGTGCTCGCCGTCGAAGCGAAGGTAGTGAACCGGTGTTCCGTCGAGGTTCGCGAGATGTGACGGTAGGGCGTTGATGGCGGCTTCGTGGGCTCGCCAGTCGTAACCGGAGGCCCAGTACGCGGCGAGGCGGCGCAGTTCCACGGTGTCGGTACCGGCCTCCCAGCCGTTCAGCGGCCAGGGCTGGGGCCATCGCGTGGCCTCCAACCGAGCGCGGAGCTCGTTCAGTTCTGCGTCACTGACCGTGATCATGGGTGTGTTGCTCGGCATGGAGTTCTCCTGGGTGTGCTGTGGGTGCCGGCTACGTCGCCCTCACTGCGGCCGCTTGTCTCGCGCCGATGCCGGCTCATCTGGGCGTGGAGTCGTCGTCGGGTACACCGCTGCCTTCATAGGAGCCGAGGTTCTCGATCAGGTCGAAGACTTCGGGGTGGTCGGTGAATCGGTCGCGGTGCACTTGGGCGATCTTGTCGCCGATCTCGGGGTCGGGGTCGTCGGTGAGGTCCAGTGAGGCCATGTTGGCCGCGAGTGGCAGGCCGATAGCGTCGATCTGGAGGTGCAGCGGGTCGTACATGTAGGTGCGGTAGGCGTCGATGTCCTTGAGCGCGTACATGGCGCCGTAGTGGAACTCGCCGCCGAAGTCACGGCCGACCATGAAGAACTCGACGACGTCGAGCTTGTCGCCGAGCGTGCGCAACAGGTCGAGCGCGTGCTGGACCTGGTCCTCGGGAGCGTCGGGCTTCAGGGCGATGCGGATCTGGTGGTAGATCATGGCGGTTCTCCTTCGAACGGAAGTTGGTACAACGAGTTGTTGCGTTGAGGACTCTAGGTTCTGCTTCCTCTTAACACAACTCGCTGTTGCCTTAATTCCTGGCTTAATGCACCCGCAAGTTGTACTAGGATGGGCGTGGCTCTAACTTGGCCGTATGGCAGGAGAACCGCTGCAAGACGTTCAGCATCTGCACGCCGACGCGGCGACGGTTCGGCCGGGCGGACGGACGGCGCGCGTGCGCGAAGCCGTCATCGATGCCACCATCGCGGAGTTGAGCGAGGTCGGCTACGCCGCGCTGCGCGTCGATGCGGTGGCCGAGCGCGCGGGCGTCAACAAGACGACGATCTACCGCCGATGGGGCAACAAGGTCGGCCTGGTGTCCACCGCCCTCATTGAGCGCCGTGGTCAGTTGGTGCCGCCCGCCGACACCGGCAGCCTGCGCGGGGATCTCATCGAGCTGCTCAATGAGATCCGGCTCGGCCTCAACGTCCCCTGGGTCGTCGCGCTGCAGCGCGAAGCCGGCCCGCGCACCGCCGCGAACGCCGACCTGTACGAACTCCTCGACAGGTTCTGGCCGGCCCGGTTCAAGGTCTCAGGAGTCATCTTCGAGCGCGCCATCGAACGCGGCGAACTACCCGCCGACACCGACCCGGACTTCCTGCTGGAGATGATCTCTGGGCCGCTCTACTTCCACTGGCTCATGCTCGGCCACCCGCTGGACGACGACTTCCTCGAGCGGGTGGCCGACTTCATCCTCCATGGCGCACAGGCCAGACCACCGGGCGCAGGGGTGTCGGAGAGCGGCATGTAGCCATGCATGCCGCCTCGCTCGAAGTGTTCGGAGAGCACGCCCCAGGTGTTGATCCAGATTCCACCGAAGTGGAGGTTGCGTCCTACGCGGCGGCCCATGGCAGAGACGCGTTCGGCGAGCCGGTCGGCCAGTTCGTTGAGTGCCCAGGCTCGCAGCGACGTGTTGCGTAACCAGTCGTGGTGTCGAACGCGGTGCGTGCGGCGGCGATCGCGGCTTGCGCCTCGGCGCGGCCCGCTGAGACGTAGGTGCCGACGACTTCGCCGGTGGAGGGGTTGATCGACTCGTGCAGGGAGCCGGCGTCACTCCAGTGTCATTGGTCCGATTACGGGTGGCTATGGAAGGGCTGCTGACGGTGGTGGTCGACATGGTCGTCCTTCCGGTGACAACCGAGCGGCTCTGCTTGCCGCGTCCACCGTCGATCGGCGCAACGGCCGCAGCCGGTGCAACCTGCGACGGCAGGACTCGCGGTATCACCCTCACCGCGGGCTGATGCTGTTCGCATCGGCGACAATCGCCTATTAGTGCTTCGGCGGCAATCGCCTAGTCTTGGGCGGAAAGCGATGTTGGCGGACACCGGTTGACGCCCGCGGGGGGGAACCAGACGATGCTTCGAGGTCGACGCGCCGAGCGTGAGGTCGTCGAACGGTTACTCGCCCAGGCGCGGGACGGACGCAGCGGCGTGCTGGTGGTGCGCGGGGAGGCAGGCATCGGTAAGACCGTGCTGCTGGAGCATGCCCGCGGCGTCGCGGAAAGGTTCCGGGTGGTGCGCGCGACCGGTGTGGAGTCCGAGATGGAGTTCGCGTTCGCCGGGTTGCACCAGTTGTGCGCGCCGCTGCTGGACCGGCTCGGCGCGCTGCCTGATCCGCAGCAGGCCGCCCTGGGCGTGGCGCTGGGACAACGCGCCGGTGACCCGCCGGACCGGTTCCTGGTCGGGCTGGCCGCCCTCGGTATGCTGGCCGAGGCCGCGGAGGAACGGCCGCTGTTGTGCCTGGTGGACGATGCGCAGTGGCTGGATGCGGCCTCCGCGCAGACCCTCGCGTTCGTGGCGCGGCGGGTGGAGGCCGAGCGGGTGGCGCTGGTGTTCGCGCTGCGTGACCCCAGCCCCGACGCGAGCGGCGCCGAGGTGCTCGCCGGGCTGCCGGAGCTGCGACTGGACGGGCTCGGTGAGGCCGACGCGCGGGCGTTGCTGGCCGGAGCCGTGCATGCGCCGCTGGATGAGCGGGTACGCGACCGGCTCATCGCCGAGGCGCGCGGCAACCCGCTGGCGCTGCTGGAGCTGTCCCGAAGCACGGAGCCGGCCCCGTCGGCGGAGCTGGCGGGCGGGTTCGGGCTGCCGGACGCGCTGGGCGTGCCTCGCCGAATCGAGGAGAGCTTCCGGCACCGCTCGGGCAGCCTGCCCGACGACACGCAATTGCTGCTGCTGGTCGCGGCGGCCGAGCCGGTCGGCGACGCGGCGTTGTTGTGGCGCGCAGCCGAGCACCTGGGCACCGGTGCCGAGGCCGCCATGCCGGCGGAGGCGGCGGGGTTGCTGGAGATCGGTGCCAGGGTACGTTTTTCGCATCCGCTGGTGCGCTCGGCGGTCTACCGGGCCGCCTCACCGTGGGATCGCCGCCGTGCGCATGGCGCGCTGGCCGAGGCCACCGACCCCCAGGCCGATCCCGACCGTCACGCCTGGCATCGCGCGCAGGCCGTACTGGGCACCGATGAGACGGTCGCCGCGGAGCTGGAGCGCTCGGCCGGCCGGGCACGCTCACGCGGCGGGCTGGCCGCGGCGGCCGCGTTCCTGGATCGAGCGGTGGTACTGACGCCCAAGCCGGCGGAGCGGGCTCGCCGGGCGCTGGCCGCCGCGCACGCCAAGCACCAGGCCGGCGCGCCCCACGCCGCCTCGGAACTGCTGACGGTCGCAGCGGCCGGACCGCTGGACGCGCTGCAACACGCCCGAGTCGAGCTGCTGCGCGCGCAGATCGCGTTTGTTCTGACGCGCGGCAGCGATGTGCCGGGGATGCTGCTGGACGCCGCCAAGGCGCTCGCCCCGCTGGATGCCGCACTGGCCCGTGAGACATACCTGCAAGCTCTTGAGGCGGCCATCCACGCCGGTCCGCTCGGTCAGGGCCGCGGGGTGCTGGAGGTGGCCGACGCTGCCCGGGCCGCGCCCGCACCCTCGACGCCGCCGCGGCCGCTCGATCTCCTGCTCGACGGGGTGGTGACGAGGTTCACGCAAGGGTACGAGGCGAGCGTGCCCGGTCTGCGGCGGGCGCTGGAGGCGTTCCGCGACCAGTTCGGGACCGAGGACGACGACCGCCGCGGGCTGTGGCTGGCCTGCCGCGTCGCGTTCATGCTGTTCGACGACGAGATTCTTTACGAGCTGACCAGCCGCCACGTCCGCCTTGCCCGCGATGCCGGCGCGCTGGCCACGCTCGCCACCGCGCTCAACTTTCACGCCACCATCATGGTGAACAACGGTGAGCTGTCCCGCGCCGCCGAGCTGGTGGCCGAGGAGAGCGCGATCACGCGGTCGATCGGGGCCCCGCCGCTGCCCCACGCCAGGCTCGTGCTCGCCGCCCATCGCGGCCGGCAGAGCGAAACCTCCGAGCTGTACGCGGCCACGGTCCGGGAGGTGACCGAACGGGGCGAGGGCACCGTCGTCACCCTGGGCCAGGCCGCGCTGGCGGTGCTGCACAACGGCCTGGGCAACTACGAGGCCGCGCTCGCCGCCGCGGCAGGACCGTGCGACTACGACGAGCTCGCGCACAGCAACGGGGCCCTGCCCGAGCTCATCGAGGCGGCCATCCGCGTCGGCGAACCGGTGCGCGCGGCGGCCGCGCTGGAGCGGCTCAGCTCGCGGGCCCGTGCCAGCGGCACCCCGTGGGCGCTCGGGCTGGAGGCGCGCTCGCGGGCGCTGATGAGCAGCGGGCCGGCCGCGGAGGAGCTGTACCGCGAAGCGATCCAGCGGCTCGGCGACTGCCGCAGGGTGCCCGACCTCGCCCGCGCCCACCTGGTCTACGGCGAGTGGTTACGCCGCGAAGGCCGGCGTAAGGACGCCCACGAGCAGCTGCGCACCGCGCACGAGCTGCTGTCGGGCATGGGCCTGGAGGCGTTCGCGGCGCGCGCCGCACGCGAACTGCGTGCCACCGGCGGGCAACCACGCAAGCGGACCGCCCAGCCGGCCGACGCGCTCACTGCCCACGAGCTGCACATCGCGCGGCTGGTGGCCACCGGGGCGACCTCCAAGGAGGCCGGCGCGCAGCTGTTCCTGAGCCCGCGCACGATCGACGCGCACCTGCGCAGCATCTTCCGCAAGCTCGGCATCACCTCCCGTCGACAGCTCAGGGACATGCAGCTTCCCTGACCTCCAACCGGCGTGCGCCACGACCGGGAATCTAGTCGAGGTTCATAGGCGATGTTGGGTGTGTCCTGTCAGTGGTGTATCTCGATCTTGCTTGATTAGCGGGTGGTCGGGGTCAGACGGGCCTTCGAAGGTGATGGCGAAGGCGTTCAGCGCGGCTTTCCAGCGGGTGATCCAGCGTTTGCGGCCCTTGCCGGTCGTGTGCCGCTCGAATATTGAGTTACGTGGCTTGAGCTGCGGCTATGCGGCGTAGCGGTATTCGTAGATCATTCCTGTGACGACGGGTTTTCGGTGGATGGAGCGTCGGTGGTCGAGGTCGGTCACGTCGCAGACAGGCTGCGTGGCGATGCCCAGGGGACGTTGCTGCCGGGACTGGTGTGGCCGGTGCCCGTTGTAGTCGA
Source organism: Nonomuraea sp. CA-141351 (assembly GCF_050944675.1). Lineage (NCBI taxonomy): Bacteria > Bacillati > Actinomycetota > Actinomycetes > Streptosporangiales > Streptosporangiaceae > Nonomuraea > Nonomuraea sp. CA-141351. The sequence goes on along the minus strand of NZ_CP191982.1, from coordinate 10,051,420 downwards.
TCAGGTACCCGCGGAGCGCGACGGTTAGGTGGCGTTCGTTGAGGATCAGGATTCGGTCTAGGAGTTCACGGCGCAGGGTGCCGATGACTCGCTCGCAGATGGCGTTCACCCTCGGCGTCCGCGGCAGCGTGGTGATGACCCGCAGTCCTTCACCTGTGAAGACCGCGTTGAAGGCGCGGTGAGGAGTGGATCGCGATCGTGGATCAAGAACCGTAGCTCAGCAATGCGATCGCCCAGGTCCATCGCGAGGTTGCGGGCTTGCTGCACCGTCCATGCCCCGGTCGGGTGCGCGGTCGCTCCGGCCAGGTGCAGCCGCCGGGTGCCGTGCTCGATGAAGACCAGCACATACAGCCGCTTGAGCAGCAGCGTCTCGACCACCAGGAAGTCGCAGGCAATGATCGCGTGGGCCTGGGCGGTCAGGAACTGCCGCCAGGTCGGCCCGGCGGGGCGCCGGATCGATACCGGCGGCGTGCAGAATCTCCCACACCGTGGAGGCCGCTATCGAGTAGCCCAGGCGCGCTAGCTCACCCTGGATTCTCCGGTGTCCCCAGGTCGGGTTCTCCCGGGCCATGCGAATGATCAGTGCCTTGACCGGCCGGCGAGTGCCGGGACGTCCCCGGCCTCTCCTGTCGGTGACAGGTCCACTTACGCGCTACCAGGTTGCGGTGCCAACGCAGGATCGTCGCTGGGGTGACCGGGGAGACCCTCCGCCCACCGGCAGCGGCGGATCAGCCGGGACAACGCCGTAAACCAGAGCCGGTCGACGTGACCCCACCGCGGCTGACCGCCAAGCTGACGGCGAAGCACCTGGTTCTCCTGACGGAGCACCGGCAGTTCAACATCCTTGGACAGATCAGAGCGCATCAGCACGGTCAGCAGGCCGAACAAGCCCCTCACCAACCGGTAGACAAGCGACAACAACATCTCGAGATGGTCGCAGCCGCCGCCCTGATCACGCAGCAAAAACGCAGCTCACTGCATGCAACCGTATTTCCGAGCGGGACACGATTCCCGCCGAAGTACTACTAGGCGATTGTCGCCGATGCGAACAGCACCGGCCCGGGGCGAGGGTGAGCAGAGCAGCTCAGGCCGCAGCAGGCGGCCCGGCTGCCCGGCGGGCACGTACCGTGCAGGCATCGCGGGATACGCGAGGACTGTTGTCAACCTACTCGCACGCAAAGGAGCTCGCAAGTTGCCTTTGCAGGCAACTATTTGACCCCTGGCGTTAACCCAATTCCGCATCTGAGCTCGTCCTTGAGGCCCCACGCTGACGACCCGTCCTGCGCAAAGTTTGTGGCGCATCCGCGCGGAATAATTGCTTGCGCAGACAGATTGATAGAAGTGTGGATCAGCCGTCGGAGGCGCGCGGCGCCTCCGGTCGGAGAAAGGAAACGACATGCCATTCGAGATCGGCATCATGACGTTCGGGGAGCTCACGCAGGACCCGTCCACCGGAGCCATTCCATCCCCCCGGCAGCGCGTCCGCGAAACGATCGAGCAGGCGCAGGTCGCCGACCAGGCAGGCCTGGACGTCTTCGGCGTCGGCGAACACCACCGCACCGACTTCGTCGGCTCAGCGCCGGCCATCCTGCTGGCCGCCGCCGCGGAGAAGACCGAGCACATCAAGCTCACGAGCTCGGTCACCGTGCTCAGTTCGGAGGACCCCGTACGCGTCTGGGAACAATTCGCCACGATCGACCTGCTGTCCGCCGGCCGCGCCGAGATCATCGCCGGCCGCGGCTCCTACACCGAGTCCTTCCCCCTGTTCGGCTACGACCTGAAAGACTACGCCGACCTGTTCCGCGAGAAGCTCGACCTACTGCTCAAGATCCGCGACCACAACCCGCTCACCTGGTCCGGGCACTTCCGCGCGCCCCTGGTCGACGCCGACATCGCACCCCGCGCCGACGGCGGCACCATCCCGATCTGGGTCGGGGTCGGCGGATCGCCCGCGTCGGCCATCAGCACCGGCCACCTCGGCCTGCCCATGGCCCTGGCCCTGCTACTCGGACCGATGACCTTCCACGAGGAGACAGTCCAGCTCTACCGAGCGGCCGCGACCAAGGCCGGGCACGACGCGCACGCACTGCCGATCAGCATCAACTCGCACGGGTTCGTCGGACGCACCAGCCAGGGCGCACGCGACACCATGTACCCCTACTTCGCCAGGGGCATGATGGACAACAACCACCAGCGCGGCGTCGGCCTGCGACTTCCCCGGGCCGCGTTCGACGCGCAGTCCTCGCCCGCGGCCGGCCTGCTGGTCGGCAGCCCGCAGGAGCTCATCGACAAGCTGCTCACCTACCACGAGCTGTACGGCCTCAACCGCGCCATCATCCAGATGGGCTTCGGCGGCATGCCGCAAAAGGAGCACCTCCAGGCGATCGAACTGCTCGGCACACAGGTGGCACCCGTCGTGCGCCGCGAGGTCGCACTGCGCGAGAAGAGCGCGGCATGACCGCCGTAGCGGACACCGGCCCGGCCCTGCGCGTCGTCGTCGTCAACGGCAGCCCCAGCCAGCCGTCCAAGACCATGGGACTCGTCGACGTCGTCCTCGACACCCTGAAGGACAAGCTCCCCATCGAGGTGTCCCAGGTTGACGTGTACCGCTTGGGCGCGGGGTTCACCGGAGCGATTGAGCGCGATGACGTCACACCCGAGGTCGAAGACTCACTCCGGCTCGCCGAGGATGCCGATCTCCTCATCGCCGCCGCACCCGTCTTCCGCGGCACGTACCCGGGCATGTTCAAGCACTTCTTCGACCTCGTCGACCAATACGCGCTCGCGAACAAGCCCGTCCTCCTCGCCGCGACAGGCGGAGGCGACCACCACGCGCTCGTCCTGGAACACGCCATGCGGCCACTGTTCGCCTTCTTCCAGGCGTTGACGATCCCGGTCGCGGTCTTCGCCTCCACCGGAGACTTCGACGGTACGACCCTGCTCAACCCCCGCATCTACGGACGCATCGAGATCGGACTCACCGACGTCGCAGACCTTCTCAGAACTCGCGCGACGGGCCCTGAAGCAACACAGGACCGCGAACCAGCGAATGGCCGACCCCGGGCAAAGCCGCTTGGCCTCTCTTCGAGCGCATCCAGCAGCCAGAGACTCGTCCAACCAGTCCTGCGGGCCAGTTCTCCTAGCCGAACATGAATCGCTGTCCGGTGTTCAGCCGGGGGCTGCCGCATTCAGCGGGTCCCCGTTCCATCTCACCCTTACAGGGAGCATCCATGTCTACTGTGTTCGTGGCCGGCGCCACCGGCCGCCTGGGCCGTCTGATCATCGACAGTCTGCGACGGCGGGACGTGCAGGTCCGCGCCCTTGTCAGGCCCGGCAACGCCAAGGGCCTGCAGGCATTCGACGACCCGGCCATCGAGGTCGTAGAAGGAGACATCCGCGATCCCGCCGACCGCCTCACCCGCGCGCTGCAGGGAGTGGACGTCGTTGTCTCCGCCGTCCAGGGGGGTGCGGAGGTCATCATCGACGGCCAGGTCAACCTGCTGCGTGCCGCCGAGCAGGCCGGGGTTCCGCGCTGGATCCCCTCGGATTTCTCCCTCGGTATAGACCGACTCGACTACGGTGACAACGACTTCGCCGACCTCCGCAAGAAGGCAGCCGAGGCCTACCGGTCCAGCACCGTGGCACCCACCTCAGTCCTCATCGGCGCCTTCCTCGAGGTCCTGAACGAGCCCTTCTACAACTGGGTCGACTGGGAGTCCGGCACCTTCAGCTATTGGGGTGACGGCGATCAACCCGTCGACTTCTCCACCTATTCCGACACCGCCGAGTGGACCGCCGAAGTAGCCCTCGACCCCTCGACCGCCGGACGCACCGTGCGAGTGGCCGGGGATGTGCTGACGCTGAAGGAACTGCACCGGGCCATGGAGCGCGGCTCGGGGCGACGGCTCGAGGCACGGCGGCTCGGCAGCACCGACGACCTCCGCGCCGAGATCGAACGCCGTAAGGCGGTGGCCACCGACACGTTCGAGTACCTCCTGCTGCAGTACAACTGGGCCATGGTCAGTGGGAAGGGGAAGCTCGACCCGCTCGAGAACCACCGCTACCCCAGCATCCAGCCGACCAGCGCCGAAAAGTACTTCCGGCAGGCCATGAGCTGACACCCAGCAGGGCGGATCAGGAGTCGGCAGCCGCGGAAGACGACCCGCGCGGAGCACTGATGCGGTCTGCCGTCGGTCCGGACTCGGCACCCTGGCTCCCGCCACCGCCGGTGTCCGCCCTGTGCGGCGCGAAGGTCGTGCTCGCCACTGCGGCCAGCTCCGACGCCATGGGCGCCACCATCGACGGGCTGCGTCACAACGGCGAGCTCATCGTGCTCGGCGCAAGGCCGGAATCCATTCAGGTCAGCCCGTTCCAGCTCATCGCGCGGCGAGCAGCTCCGTGCATGGCCACCCGTCCGGCACCGCCCGCGATGTCGAGGAGACCCTGCGCTTCGCCGCGCTGACGGGCGTGCAGCCCATGATCGAGCCCAGCCCACTGGACGAGGTAGAGGATGCCTACGACCGCATGCTGTCCGGCGACGCCCGCGCGCTGTTGAGAAAGATCAGCTTACCGCGGACGAGATCCTCTACCACCGTCTCGCCCCCATCCGGCGCACGGAACCGCAGCGCCCGCCCCTCGGCGAACTCCAGCCCCCGCTCACAGCAGAACCCGTCATACCCCAGGTGCTCGGACCCGCTCTTTGAGCTGCTGGCAAGTGCAGTCGCAGTAGTACGCCCGGCCTGCCGCGTACAGCCACAGGACCGCTTTCCGGTGCCGGGCGGCATTGTCCGACTGGAAATACGGGCACTCGAAGACCGGATCCGCGGCGCTGATCCCGATCGCCTGGAACATCCCATAGGGGAGGGCGCAAAACGTACGCGAGCCGGAGACGTAGACACGCGGTAACCTACCGACTGAGCTGCGGAAGGTCCGGTGACTATCCGCTGCATACGAGCCCTGGTTAGTCGGTGACCGTGATCTTCACGCGGACGGCGCCGTCGTTGTCGCTGAGGCAACCGTCGGCGTCGTTGATACGCAACTGGAGGAAGCCTTCCTGGCGCGCCCGGATGGAAGCCCCAGTGCCGATTCTGTAGTGGTCTCCGTTGACCTTCGCGATCAGCGTGCCGTACGTGTACTGGCTGAAGATCTTGCATCCCTGGTAGATGTCGCTGTCGATGTCCCAGGGGTAGCCGCGCGAGGACACATAGGGGAACTCGCGGTGGTCGACCGTCCACCGGCCACCGACGTAGTGGATCTGCACCAGGTCACCGGGTTCGACGTACACGCCGGCGTTCTGCCAGCCGCTCTCGGCGCTGATCCATTTGCTTTTGCCGTACTGCGACTCCGTGGCCGAGGCGGGCGAGGCGCCGGCGAGGACGCAGCTCCCGGCGGCGAGCGTGGCGAGGAACAGGGTGACCAGCTTCGATCGCATCTGTGGATGCCCCTTCTGGATCTGTTTAGGTTTCGTCGTACATCTGGGTTGGATAGCGCCCGGGGAAGGAAGGTTCGCGGCCTTGCGATCTTTTTCGCCCCGCTCGCGAGTCGCTCAACCACATGTCCGCGAGTCGTCGATCCCTTGGCGAGCCGATTGTCGCCAGGGATGAAACGTTTGCATGAAAACCCCGCACGGCCGTGGACGACCGCGATGCTCGCCTGTGGGTGCCAAATATCCCAGCTCGTCCCGCATGAGCCGGTGCCACAGCTCCTCGGTCGGCACGGCCGGCGGCAGGTCGGGGCGCTGCGGGGAGAAGGGGAAGCCGGGCAGGGCGGGCACGATGACGGTGAACGCGTCCGCTGCCTGCCCGCCGTGCCGGGACGGCATGGATAGGCGACGGGCCAGCGGGGCCAGTTCCAGGAACGAGCTGGGCCAGCCGTGCGTCAGCACGAGAGGCAGCGCCCCCGGCTCCTCGGCGTCGTACCGCAGGTAGAAGACGCCAGTCCCGTCCACCGAAGCGACATAGCCGGGAAGCGCGTTGATCCCGGCCTCGCGGTACCGCCAGTCGTAACCGTCCGCCGGATACGTGCAGCACATGACGCTCGCTGGTCATCGGTGTTCCTTTCCCGGCCATCACCGGTCATCCTCTTGCGGGTCCTCCACAGCCTCACCCGCCGGTGTATGAAGGGATGATCACCTTATTCGCGTGATCCTGTCGCGCCCCGTCCCTCGCGCAAGCGGTGCCCCGGGGCGACCAGTGCCAGTGAGGGGTCGTACTCGAGAACGGCACACGCCGGGGACAATCCTGGCGAACTTGCGAACAGGTGCACTTAGCTGCTGAACGCCGCGGCGTAGTCGCGGGCGAACTGGCCGATGCTCCTGGAGGGCTTGCCGGTGATATCGGCGACTGTCGCGGTCACCTCCGCCGCCTCACCCCGCCGGTAGTGCGCGTAATCCTCCAGGAGACCGTCGATCTGCCAGGGGGGCATCATCCCGCTCAGGCTGTCAGCGAAGACATCCGGCGGTACCTCGGCGAAGGTGACGTCGCGCCCGAGGGCGGAGGCCAGTGCCGCGGCGATGTCGTGGTGGGTAATGGCCGCGGGGCCGGTCAGCGTGTACGTCGCTCCCTCGTGCCCGGCCTCGGTCAGCGCGGCCGCGGCCACCGCGCCGATGTCGCGCACGTCGATCGCGCTCACCTTCGCGTCGCCGATCGGCGCGTAGAACCGGTCCTGTGTGGAAACCAGCCCGGCGAACGCCAGCAGCCCCTGGAAGAACAGGTTGGGCCGCAGGAACGTGTACCCGATGCCCAGGCTGCGGACATGCTCTTCGACCATGGCGTGGTATCGCAGGAACCGCACCGGCGAGTCCTTGTCCGCGGCCAGCTGGGACAGCACGACCACGTGCCCGACGCCGGCTTCGGCCGCTAGGTCCGCGAAACGCCGCTGCTGCGCCTCGGCCCGCTCCGTGGACGGCGTCACCAGGTAGGCGCGTCCGGCGCCCCGCAGAGCCGCCGCCACGGATACGGCGTCGTCGAAGTCGGCCACGACCGCCTGGACGCCGACCGGGAGACGCTCCCGGTCCGCCTCCCGGCGCACCATCGCCCGCACTGGCTTTCCGCGCCCGGCCAGGGCCTCCAGCACGGCCCGGCCGGTGCTGCCGGTAGCCCCGGTCACCAGGACCGGGCGGTCTTCCTGATCCATCCTCATCACCCTTGCCCAGATACGCTTCGTCGTCCTGGTACGCAGCTTTGCCGAAGGCAGGGTGACCGGCCGTCATGCGGTCAGGGTGATTCCCAGCAACGGGAGCCGCGGCCGTATGCGGACTCGTGTCTCAGTCCCGCTGGCGCCTGACGGCGTTCCGGGAGGGCGCGAGCAGGCCCGCAGCACGCGGACCTCGCTGCCGCTGAGCGACTCGCGCGGTGCCCGCAGCACGGCCGGCGGCGGCTCATTCGGAAGGCAACGCCACCGGGCCCGCCGTCACCAGGGCATCGCTGCAAGCCGACCTCCTGGCCGCCCAAGAACGCGCCATCCGGCTGAACACCCGCGTCCAGCAGCTCGAGAAACGCCTCTCCCAAGCCCTCGGCGAGCAAGCCTGGCGGGAATCAGACCTCGGCCACGCGCCGCCCGAACCGCCAACCGCGAGCTCATGGCCCAGCTCAACCACGCGGCCCGCTACTTCTGGGGGCTCCGCCTGCACCTACTGTGCACCTTGGGCGGACTGCCGGTGCTGTTCGCCCTCAGCGGCGCCAAGGCCGATGAGCGCGAGGTACTGCTCGGGATGCTGCAGGCCGCACCCGACGTGCTGTCCACCCACCCGGATCAGACGATCATCGCCGATCGGCACTACTACGGCCGCGTCTTCGAAGCCGAGCTCACCGAGCGTGACCTGCAGTTGCTGCGCCCGGCCCGCCAGGGCGAGCCCGAACGGCCCGGAGCAGCGCTGTTCAAGCCACTGCGCCAGACCATCGAGTCGATCAACCAGACCTTCAAGAGCCAGCTGGACCTGGAACGCCACGGCGGCCGTACCCACGCCGGCGTCATCATCCGCGTACTGACCCGCATCCTCGCACTGACCAGCGTGATCTGGCACAACGACAAGACCGGCCAGCCGATCAAGCGGTCTCTGATCGCCTACGACCACTAACCGTAGCCAGACCCCTTGGCATCAATCATCTAGCCGGCGGACGCATTGACCGGTTCGGCCCCAAGACCGTCGCGATCGGCGCCGGCGCACTGTCGGCCGTCGGCGCCATCGTGGCGGGACTGACCCTGGGCAGCGTGCCCGTCCTGATCGCGTGCCTGGCGGTGGCCAGCCTCGGCCGCGCCTTCGCCGCGCCCCCGCACTCGACATCCTCCCCAGCTGGCTGACCAGCCGGCCGGAGCAGGCGGCCGTCAGCGCCTGGCTGTCCTACAGCACCTCGCTGCCGGTCCTGGCCGGACCTCTGCTCGGCTCGGCCGCGCTGGCCGCCTGGGGAGCGAGGATCACGCTGCTGCTGGCCGCCCTCGCCCTGGCGATGGTAGCCGGGCGACGTAGGCGACGCTTATAGGTGAGGTTCGCCGATGCGGCCGCAGCGCGGGACCGGTGAGCCTGAGTGTGCTTGTGCGGGACGGCCGTAACATTCCCACCTTCGAGTGGCGAGGACGCCCGCACCTACAGGCCCCGCTGTCAACGAAGGGAAGACAAACAATGGCACGCACACCACTGGCTCCGGAGAACAGTGCGATCGTCCTGATCGACCACGAGGTCGGCTTCTCCAACCTGATCCGGTCGCACACCCTCGAGGAGACCATCGACGGCGCGGTCGCCCTGGCGCAGATCGCGAAGGCCTTCGACATGCCGCTGGTCGTCACGGCGGGATACGACGACTCGCCTGCCGGGCCGCTGTACCCGGAGGTCGCCGAAGCCCTGGGCGACACGCCCGTCCACCACCGCACCGAAGGCTTCGACGCGTTCTACGACAAGGGTTTCTCCGCCGCGATCGAGGCGACCGGGCGGAAGCGGCTGATCATGGCGGGCATTCAGACCGATGTCTGCCTGGCGCAGACGGCCCTGACCGCCCTCGACCGCGGCTACGAGGTGTACGGGGTGATGGACGCCTCCGCCGCCACCACCAGGGAGACGCACGACCTGGCCGTCCTGCGGTTGATCCAGGCCGGGGTGATCCCGACGAACTGGCTGGCCATCGGGTCCGAGCTGCAGCGTTCCTGGACCGAGGAGAAGACCGCGCCGGGGTTCGCCAAGGTGATCTACGAACACCTGCGTTCGTGGCGGCATCAGAACGCGCTCACCACGAATGTCCGCGAGTTCGCGGACAAGGCCGAGTAGGCACTTAGATCCGAGCACCACCGCACATGGTGGCCGACGGTGAACTGTCGGCCACCATGCACTCCCGGGCCGGTTCGGCTTGGGGCCATCGCCGGCGTAGCCCGCGCCAACCGCGCCGCCATCCCCGCCAAGGGCAGCACCCAGACGGTTACCGGCCAGGACATCCAGGCCGCGACCCAGCATTTCCTTGGCATCAGCTCCGTCCCCTGGCTTCCCCTCGCCGCCGCGATCAAGCAAGCACTTGGCACCCTGTGCAACTGACCCACGGACCAGGGAACCGCCGTGAACCACCCCGATAGGGCGACGACCGCTCATCCGGCGGCCGGCCAGATTGGCGCGCATGACAGGGAGCGCCGGGGCACAGGGACACCCCCGGCTGCTCATCGTTATCTTGAGGAGATCGCATGAAGACATGGTTCATTACCGGGGCCTCGCGCGGCTTCGGCCGCATCTGGGCGGCTGCGGCGCTGGAACGTGGTGACCGGGTCGCCGCGACGGCACGCGACATCAACACGCTGCGGGAACTGTCCGACAAGTACGGTGACCAGTTCCTGCCGGTCTCCCTCGACGTGACCGACCGGGCTGGAGTGTTCGCCGCGGTGAACCGCGCCGCGCGCGAGTTCGACAGCTTGGACGTGGTGGTCAACAATGCCGGCTACGGCCTGTTCGGCATGGTCGAGGAGACCACTGAAGAGCAGGCCCGCGCCCAGATCGACACCAACCTGCTCGGCCCGCTGTGGGTGACCCAGGCGGCCCTGCCGGTCATGCGGGCACAGGGCAGCGGGCACCTCCTGCAGGTTTCCAGCATCGGCGGCATCGCCGCCTTCCCGACGCTTGGCCTGTACAACGCCTCGAAGTGGGGCCTTGAGGCCATGAGCGAGGCGCTGTCACAGGAAGTCGGCCCGCTCGGCATCAAGGTGACGCTCGTCGAGCCCGGGCCGTACGGCACGGACTGGGCCGGCGACTCGGCGGTACACACCGCGCCGATCGCCGCCTACGAGCCGGTACGGGAGGCCCGCCGGGCTGGCGCCGGTGCCCGCGCACCGCGCGACCCGTCGGTCACCGCGCGGGTAATCCTCAACTTGGTCGACCTCCCCGAGCCGCCGCTGCGCCTGTTTCTCGGCAGCTTCCCCTACCCCATCGCGGAGAAGGCGTACCGCGAGCGGCTCGCCACCTGGCAGCAGTGGCGCGCACTGGCCGAGCAGGCATGAGTTCCTCCGCACGGGTGCGCGTGCCTACAGGACTGGCCGGAACGAATTCACATCGACCGGGTGACACCAAGCCCATCCGATCAGGGTGATTGCGCGCAGCGGCCGGCACCCTGGCCGGCGACAGTTCCTTGCGCGACTGCGGTTCAGGCGCGAGAAATGCAATGATCAGACTGTGGGACTAAACGGACCGGAGCTCACGGCCAAGGTAGGCGGCGGCGCTGGCCCGGGCGGGGTAGTGGCCCGGCCTGCGCTGTTTGGCCGGCTTGACGAGTCGGCGCGGGTGACGATGCTGTCGGCGCCTGCGGGCAGCGGGAAGACGGTGCTGCTGCGGTCATGGATCAGCCAGCGGAGGCTGGCGGGGCGGGCAGCGTACGTTGCGGCGGGGCGGGAGGAACGCGACCCGCAGCGGTTCTGGCTGTCAGTGGTTACCGCATTGCGTGCGACCGCACCAGGAGCGGGGCTCGTGGGCGCAGTGACGGGGGCACCGGGCCTGGACGGGCAGACGATAGCGGAACAGCTGCTCGCGGACCTCGCAGGGCTGGAAGACGAGCTGTGGCTCGTGGTCGATGACGTGCACGAGCTCGGCGAGGAGTCGCTCCGGCAGCTTGAACTGCTGGTGATGCGCGCGCCGCAGGGGCTGCGGTTCGTGTTAGCCGCGCGACACGACGTACGGCTGGGCTTGCATCGGCTCCGGCTGGATGGCGAGCTGACCGAGATCCGGGATGGCGACCTGCGGTTCTCGCTGGCCGAAGCCGGCGAGTTGCTGGCGACGGCGGGAACGAAGCTGCCGCCGTCGGCGCTGGCGGGCTTGCACCAGCGAACGGAGGGCTGGGCGGCAGGTCTCAGGCTGGCCGCCTTGTCGCTGGCCGGGCACCCGGAGCCGGAGCGGTTCGCGGCCGAGTTCTCCGGAACTGAGCGCACGGTGGCCGAGTACCTGCTGGCTGAGGTGCTGGACCGGCAGCCCGCGCAGGTGCGGATGCTGCTGCTGCGCACCAGCATCCTGGAGCGGGTCAACGGCGAGCTGGCCAGCCTGCTGACCGGAGCCGAGGGCGCCGAACGGATCCTGCAGGATCTGGAGGCGGCAGGCGCGTTCGTGGTCTCGCTGGACGCGGCACGCTCCTGGTTCCGTTACCACCAGATGTTCGCCGGCCTGCTGCGGCTGGAACTGCGCCGCACCGAACCGGGAGCGGTGGCCGGGCTGCACCGGACAGCGGCAGAGTGGCTGGCCGGGCACGGCTACCTGGTTGAGGCGGTGCGGCAGGCCCAGGACGCCGAGGGCTGGGACCTCGCCGCCCAACTGCTCACCGACCACTGGCCCGCCCTGCACCTGGACGGCCAGGCCAGCGCCGTGCACGAGCTGCTAGCCGGCTTCCCGTCCGGGCTGGCCGCGGCGGATGCCGGGCTGGCCGCGGTAGCCGCGGCGGATGAGCTGGCCCGCGGGTCGCTGGAAGCCGCGGAAGGGTACCTGGGCCAGGCGCAGCGGGGATCGCAGAGCGTGCCAGAAGCCCGGCGCGGGCAGGTGCGGCTGCTGCTTGGCCTTGTCGGGCTGCTGCTTGCCCGCCAGCGTGCCGACCTGCCAGCCGTAACTGAGCAGGCCGCCAGGCTGGAAGCCATGGTCCAGGCCAGCGGCGCGGGCATCGCGGTGACTGGCCTGGGGGAGGACCTGCGGGCGCTGGCGCTGATCAGCCTCGGCATCGCCGAGTTCTGGGCAGACGCGCCCGATGATGCGAGACCGAACCTGGAACGCGGCATCGCGCTAGCCCGCCAGATCCGGCGGCCCTACCTGGAGTTCACCGGCCTGGCCTACCTGGCGGCGACGAACCTCCTGTGGTCGACAGCCCGCGCGGTGGAACTCGGCACGCAGGCGGTCGAGTTGGCCGAGCGGCACGGGTGGGCCAGTGAGCCGGCCGCCCGCGTCGCCTCCGTGACGATTGGTGCGGTGCTGGCCTACCAGGTGAGGCCCGCGGAAGCCGAGCCCTGGGTGAAGCGCGCCGAGCGCTTCCTCAGCACAGAAACCGAGCCTGCGGTCGTCTTGGCCATCCGTTACGTCCGCGGGGTCCTTGAACTGGCACGCGGCAGAACCACGCAGGCGCTCGCCGCCTTCGAGGCCGGCGTGCCGCTGTCCAGGCACCTCGCCTCCCGGCACTACCTGCTGCCCCCGACACGGGAACTGCTGGTGCACAGCCTGTTGCGCCTCGGCGAGACCGACCGCGCCGCGCGGTTCCTGACCGGGCTCAACGACAGCGACGAGGACCGCAGCCACGGGACAACCCGCAACTCCACCGCCGCGCTGTGCCTCGCCCAGGGTGACCCGCAGGCCGCCACCGCAGCCCTCGCCCCGGTCCTTGACGGCACCGCGCCGCTAGCCTGGCCGGCCAGGAAAGCGCAGGCGTTCCTGCTCGAAGCGATCGCCCGGGATGCGCTCGGCGACCAGGCCGCCGCGGAAACCGCCCTGGAGCGCGCCTTGGACCTGGCCGAGCCCGACGGCGTGCTCCTCCCGTTCCTGCTCTACCCGGCTCCGAGTCTGTTCGAGCGCCACGTCCGGCATCGCACCGCGCACGCTTCTCTCATCGCCGAGATCCAGGCCCTGCTGCTGGCCGGCACGCGGCCCGATCGGTCGCCGACCAGACCTGAGCCGCTGCGGGAACCGCTCAGCGGCAGCGAGGTCCGCGTACTGCGCTACCTGCCCACCAACCTGACCACCCCGGAAATCGCCCGCGAACTCTCAGTCTCGACCAACACGGTCAAGACGCACATCCGTAACTTGTACGTCAAGCTCGGCACGCACCGCCGGGCGGAGGCCGTTGATACGGCCCGCGCCCTGGGCCTGCTCGCACCCTCCAGAACGGCGGCACCAGCCTGAGCCCGCTGGCTGAAGACCGCTTTTGGGTCTGTCAAGGTTAACTGCGACAGAGCCCTTGTTTGAATGAGATTCGGCCGCTGTTCCGTCTCACCCGAGATTGCCTCTGGCTTGGTCAGGGCTCCGTCGAGAGGCAAGATCTTCAGAGACAGGACAACGGGCCTGCCTAGTGGCCGAGGTTGACCTGTGCCCTGTGGTGGTCGCCTTTCTCGATCAGGTCGACGAACCCGAGGGCGTAGTCCGCGGCGGAGATCGCGCCGCCGTCCTCGGGCGCGACCGCGACGTCGTCGCCGAGCCGGTAACGGCCAAGTCGTTCGCCGGGCATGCGTGCGCCGAACCGGAGCGCCGGGCTGACGAAGACCCAGTCGAGGGTCGGGGGCGTGGCTGGGAGGTCCTCGATGATGAGCGCCGCCCCGGCACGGATCTCGTCGTGGAGCTCTGCGGGGATGTGGCTGAGGTCGGTGACGAAGCGATCCGCCCCGGGCGCGGGGCGCAGCGACGAGGCGCCGCCGACGACGTACAGGGGTACGCCCGCGGCATCGGCCAGACGTGCGATCATGCGGTAGACGTCGCGGAAGATGCCGGCCAGCGGGCCGCGTGGGGCGAGTGCGCCCACGACGACGTCCGCGCCCTCGATGGCCGCCGAGAGCGTTGCCTCGTCGGTGGCGTCGCCCTGCACATAGGCCACGTCCGGGATGGGCGCGTCGGGGAGCGAGCGGCTCAGCGCGGTGACCTGGTGACCGCGGGCAGCGGCCTCCGCGACGATGGCCGAACCGGCATAGCCGGTGCCGCCGATGACGGTGATGCGGGACATGAGGAGGCCTTTCTGCGGGATGGCTGGCGTCGGACGACGCGCTGCGATTACCGTATGAGCGCAGCTCTCCAATGGGAAGAAGGCACTTTGTGGTAACCACTCAGGCCGAGTCGGTGCTCCGCGGCAGCCCCTACCGCGCGGACTGCCCGACTCGCCACATCCTGGATCGCATTGGCGACCGTTGGACGGTGCTCATCGTGGGCGCCCTGTGGGACGGCAGCGTCCGCTTCTCGGAGCTGCGCCGACGCATTGAGGGCATCTCGCAGAAGATGCTCACCCAGACCCTCCGCGGGCTCGAACGGGACGGGCTCGTGCGCCGCACCGTCTACCCCGAGGTTCCGGTCCGCGTCGAGTACGCGCTGACCGAGGCGGGCCGCACCCTGCGCGAGCCGCTGCGCGCACTGCAGGAATGGGCGATCGCGCACCTCGGCGACGTGTCAGCGTCGCAGGAAGCCTACGACCACGCGGACCAACCTCCTCCTGACTCCACGGCCCGCGACACGTGACGCTGCGATAACGGCGCTACCTACTGCCGATCTCAGGAACTCGGGGCCGACAGGGGATCTGCCACCGCATACACGGTTGTCGTCTCGGCTTCAGGACGCCATGGCGGGCCGATACACCGTCGAACGCGCCCTTCCGGCCTCCCAGCGCGTCAGCAACCGCAGTGCAGCGAATGTGTTGGTGATGGTGAGGTAGGCCAGGCGGAGGAGCACGGCCGATCATCATGCCGCACTTGGTTCCATCTTCTGAGTGGCCGGAGTTCGCGCCGCCACGCGAAGCCTTCGCAGGGCCGTGACCTGCGTGGATGAAATTTTCGGCAGGCGCAGACCTCGCCGACACCTATCGTAGAAAATATACGCGACCGAAGTGCATAGAGATCTGGGGAGTAAACTACACGCAGAACCAAACCCGTCAATGCGATGAATACCCCTTCGCCCCCACGTATGAGCGATGTGAATGGTCCTCGCTCTGGGACGGCGACAAGCCGGCCAATCCCGATAAGTTTTCGTCTGTCCCATTGCGAATGACGACGACAAAAAGGCCGGTGACGCGCTCGACAAAAGATTCTATCTTCGAGACCGGATCCTGCATGGCGATCCTTTTTTCGTCCGATTCAAGACCAAGATCAACCTGCGACCGATCGAGCAACTTTGCGGCAATCCCACCCCCGGCATACCAAGATTGGGATGATCGCAGACGGTAGAGTGGCCCGGGTGCCCAAAATGGAAACTTCAGCGCTCCCGGGCCGGCTCGACACGAACCATCTTCCCGATTAACTTATCGAGGAGTAGCATCAGGCATCATGTACGATCTTGCTGCAATCAACTACTATCTACCCTTGCTGCGTTCCAGCTCTGTTCAGTGGTTATCCGATCGAATGTGGTGGATCTCTGTCACGCCAAAAGCTCATCAATCGATTGAGATCGACGATATCCACGAAGTTCTCGCGGGTGGGACTCCGCCAGAGGTTCGTCAAGAAGACGGATACGAACTTCCAATAACGCTGCACTGTCCGATAGTGGCATTCTTTGTCCATCGATACGCAGGAGATGGGACGGTATCGATCCTCAATCTATCCTCTGAATCCACCTCTCTGAGAGACTATTGCCGCGCTCTGAGCAGTGGTGCGTCGGCGCTGGGAATCGAGTGGGGTGGCAAAACTTGGGAGGCCATTGCGTATGCCGAGGATGGGGATATCGTCGCGTATTTCCCCGAAGGTTTCTCGCGCGAGCTCGCTGGCGGAACCAATCCAGAAGCACTTAGCCAAGAGCTGCAATTCATCCACCAATTTTCCGAGGACAGTCCTGCTGGCGTTGTCGCGCAAAAGGCGGCGGCGCTGGCAATCCTGGAAGCTCGGTCAGGACTCCGCATTACCGAAGAGTGGCTAAACTCAACCCACGAAGTCGTCTACGTCGATTCGGTACACAGTGGTGCCATCGCTTCACAACCAACTATTCCGAATTCTCCCGATGTGTGGCCGCACGGCAAGAAGTCTGAACTTCTCTTCTGGATTATTGATCTGCTTGTCGCGAAATTCGGCTTTGAATGGCCGGGAATTTCAGAGGCTCGTAGCGCTTACGGCTCAGGGTATGTCCCCGAGGAGGCGCTCCACACAGAGGTCATGGACCGCACACTTCGCCTCGGTCGAGATTGGCTGGAGGCTACCAATGAATATGAATCGTCCGCTGCGAACTCTGAGCTCATGAGGTTGCGATGGAGGGCTGGGATTGCCATCCGAGTTGCGCTTAGAGAGATCGAACAGAGCAACCCCAAATTGTCTTCGCTTCAGCTTGCCAAAGAAGCTCTTGGGATGGAATGGCCGACCGTCCAGCAGCATATCCTCAACCTCTGATCTACTCTCTGAGAGGTGGCCGCCAGGGCTTTTAACGTCTGGCTAACCCGGGGTTGAGGAACGCCCTGGGGCAGAGCCCTCCGCTACCTGGCGGTTGGGGACGTGTTCGGGAGCGGAGGGCCCAAACGAAGGAGTGGGTCCCGCGGTTCGGAGAGGGTGCGTGGGTTACGGCCAGCGTTGCGGGTCTCCGACACTGCGCCTGCCGAAAATTCCATTCAGTGCAGTTCAAGCCGCATGTGAGTACTCGTGGAGGACGCCGCCGAGCCGGTCTCGTCGGGGTACATTCAGGTCGGTAATTCGCTCTGGATCCGTGATCGGATCGGGGACGGGTACGCAGCGGGGCTGCTTGGTTCAAGGCTTGATGGGCTCGGTGCTGGTTGTAGAAGCCTTCGTACTCGCGTAGGGCGTGCCGAAGATGGTGTTCGTTCCAGACGAGGCAGCGGTCGAGAAGCTCGTGACGGCAGGACCGCACCCACCGCTCCATGATCGAGTTCACGCGCGGCATCCGGATGCCGGTGAGCACGGTCTTGATGCCGGCCTCGGCGAGGATCTCGTCCATCAGGGCGGGGAACTTCCCGTCCCGATCGCGGATCAGATAGTGCGCCCGGCAGCCCGCATCGTTCAGATCCATCACCGGGTTCCTGATCACCTGGGTGACCCAGTCGGCGCTCGGATGAGCGGTGGTGCCGAGCACACGGACTGTGGCCAGTTCGGTGCTGCTCGTCGATCGTGCCTACATGCTCAACCTGACCCCGCCCGAAATGACCGTCCTTATCGGCGGCCTGCGCTCCCTCGGAGCCAACTTCGGCGGTACCCGGCACGGCGTGCTCACCAACGACTTCTTCACCAACCTGCTCTCCTCGGGCGCCCGGTGGACGGCATCAGACTCCGAGGAGCATGTGTACGAGATCCGCGACGTGGCCACCGATGAGGTGAAGTGGACCGCCACCGCGGTCGACCTCATCTTCGGCTCCAACTCCCAGCTACGAGCCCCTCGCGGAGGTCTACGCCGGCCAGGACACCCGCGACAAGTTCGTGGCCGACTTCGTCGCAGCCTGGGCCAAGGTCATGGAACTCGACCGGTTCGACCTCGCGTGACCCGTCTCCACCCGACGAGCCCGGTCGAACCCGTGATCGACCGGGCTCGTCCGACAACCGAAGGGCGCCGCTATGGCAGTAGGCCGAGCCGGCGGGCGGTGACCACCGCTTCGAGGCGGGAGCGGGCCTGGAGCTTCCTGGTCGCGGTGCGTAAGTAGCTTTTGACTGTTTCCAGTGTGATGCCTAGGTCGTCGGCCGTCTGGGCGTTCGTCCAGCCGAGGGCGACGCAGGCGAGGACGTCCAGCTCTCGTCCCGACAGCGTGGGCCCCGCGCCTGTCGCGGTTGCGCCGGACAGTTTCCTGCACACCGCGTCGACCCGTTCCCGAAGGGCTGGATCCCGCAGGTCGTTGGCTAGGATGCGGAGCTCGGTGTAGGCCTCACGCATCAGTTCGCGCTCGGTGCTGCCCGGCGGGCGTGGTCCAGGGCGCGGTGGAGGTTCGTGTCTGGTCAGCTGGTCAAGGCGGCGGCCGATCTCGTCGCGTACGGCCAGGGTCTGCTCCAGCTCGCGCGCCGTCTCCATGGCCGTCTGGACGACCCGGTCGCCCAGCGGGAACGTGCTGCGCGTGGTGCAGTAGAGCACTCCCCGTACGGCCTGCCGCACCACCACGGGCACCGCCACCATGGCGCGCAGCCCTTCGGCGGTGATGACGTGGTCGTAGTGGTGGCTGATCCCTTCGGAGGCCACGTAGTCGTTGACCACGAGCGGCTGCCGCCGGGCCACGACCTTTCCGCCGAGGCCGAGCCCGAAGTCGAGGGCGACCCCGCGTAGCGCGCCCTTGTTGGCGCCGGCGAACTGGGTCAGCTGGACCTGGCGCCGGGCATTGACCGGGCCGCCGAAGGCCAGCGGAAGCCTGGTGGCGTCGCGGAGGCGAGTGAGCGCAGTGTGGATGTGGCGTTCGTCGTCTGCCGGGTGATTCATGCAGTTCTCCTCAAGGTACGCAAAGGTTCACCTCTGCTCCCGAGCCCGCGCAAGACCCCTTCCCCTCATCCGGGGGTACCGCGAGATGTGCCCCGGGGAGAAACATCCCGGTAACAGCACGTCAACACCTCTGGAGTTTCGATGTCCAGCCCTCCTCAGCGCGTCGCCGAGTTGCTGTCCGTGTACGGCGCGGCGGACGCGTGCGCGGCCGAGCTTCTGTGTGATCGTCATCCGGCTGACGCGGTCGCCTTCACCGTTGTCGAGCCCGATCTGTCCAGCCGGGACCTGACGTTCGGCCGGCTACGGGAGGAGTCGGCGCGGTTCGCCACCGGGCTCGCCGAGTTGGGGGTGGGCCGGGGGGATCGGGTTGCCACGCTGATGGGCAAGTCGGCCGACCTGGTGGTGGCGACCTTGGCGATCTGGCGACTGGGGGCGGTGCAGGTGCCGCTGTTCACCGCATTCGCGCCGCCCGCGATCGCCTTGCGCGTCGAGGGCGCCAAAGTGGTGGTCGCCGACGAGGGGCAGCGGGACAAGCTGGCCTCGATATCCCAGCCGGTGGTGGCAGGCCCCGCCTTTCGAGAGCTGCCGCCGTATGAGGGCGCCGTGGCGGTGGGAGGTGACGGCTTGATCATCGAGCTGTTCACGTCCGGCACCACCGGCGCACCCAAAGCGGTCCCGGTGCCGCTGCGGGCGGTCGCGGCGATGCGGATGTACCAGGAATACGGGCTGAACCATGCCGCGGACGACGTGTTCTGGAACGCGGCCGACCCCGGCTGGGCCTACGGGCTCTACTACGCGATCGTCGGGCCGCTGGCGCTCGGGCGGCGCGCCCTGCTGCTGCACGGTGGGTTCTCGGCCGAGCTGACCTGGCGGGTGTTGTCGCATTTCGGGGTGACAAACTTCGCCGCGGCGCCGACCGTCTACCGGGCGCTGCGGAACGCCCCGGCCGCGGAACCACGGCTGCGGCGTTGCTCGTCCGCGGGAGAGCCGCTGAACCCGGACATGATCGAGTGGGCGGAGAAGGCGCTCGGGGTTCCCATCCTGGACCACTACGGGCAGACAGAGCTCGGCATGGCGGTGGCCAACGGCTGGCACCCCGACATCCTGGCCGGGTTGCGCCTCGGTTCCATGGGCAGGGAACTGCCGGGCTGGCGGCTGAAGGTGCTGCGGCCGGATTCGGAGCAAATCGCCCCGCCGGGAGTTCTCGGCCGGGTCGCGGTCGATGTCGAGCACAGCCCGCTGATGTGGTTCACGGGCTATCGCGGTGGAACCGCGCCCGGGCGATGGTACTTCACCGGCGACACCGCCTCCAGGGACGCCGACGGGTACTTCTTCTTCGCCTCCCGCGATGACGACGTGATCCTCATGGCCGGGTACCGGATCGGCCCCTTCGAGGTGGAGAGCGTCCTGCTGGAGCACGACGACGTGGCGGAGGCGGCCGTCGTCGGCACGCCTGACGAGCTTCGTGGCGAGATCGTCGTCGCCTATGTCGTGCTCAGGTCCGGGGCGGTTCCGTCCGAGGCGCTGGCGGGCGAGTTGCAGCGGCTGGTCAAGGAGCGGCTCGCCGCGCACGCCTATCCGCGTGAGGTGCGTTTCGTGGACGGGCTGCCCAAGACGCCGAGCGGAAAGCTGCAGCGGTTCCTGCTGCGCGAAGGCGGGAGCGCATGAGCGGCGGGGTCACGGTGCGCCGTGACGTCCGGATCCCGACCGGAGAGCTGGACGTCACGCTCTCGGCCGACCTGTTTCTGCCCGAGCCCGCCGGATCCCCGGTGCCGGTGCTGATCACTGTGCTGCCGTACCGCAGGGATCTGGCGGCGCTGGGCGGGACGCCCATGCAGCGCTGGTTCGCCGCCCGGGGCTACGCCTCGATGCTGGTGGACCTGCGCGGCACCGGCTCCTCTGACGGAACGCCACGGCCGCCGCTCCATCAGGACGACGTCGATGACGCCCTGGCCGCCATTGACTGGGCGATCGGACAACCGTGGTGTGACGGCACGGCGGGCATGTGGGGTGACTCGTACGGCGCCGTCATGGCCCTGCGCGCGGCCGCCGCCCGCCCGAACGGGCTGAAGGCGATTGTCGCCGTGCAGGGTCTGATGGATCCGGAAACGGACTTCGCTCACCCCGGTGGGACGAGGGGCGCGGCGATGCCGCTCGCCATCTGGGCCAAGAACACTCTGCTCGCCCAGCTCCTGCCGCCGCTCGACGACCCGGCCGACCCCGTCGAGCAGGCTCGCTGGCGGCGGCGGCTCGAGGCCACACCATACTTGGTCGATCTGTTCCGCCACGGACCCGGGCATCCCGACTGGGCCCGGCGGAGGATCGACGCCGCGGCCATCCAGATCCCCACCCTGTGTTTCGCGGGCTGGCGCGACTTGTTCGCCGATGGGATGATCCGCGCCTACGAGCAAGTGCGCGGCCCCAAAAAGCTCGTGGCGGGGCCGTGGATGCACGGGTCCCCGCAGTGGAGCCCGCAGGCCCCCATCGACTTTCTGAACATGGCGTTGTCGTGGTGGGATCGCTGGTTACTGGGCAAGGAGGCAGGCACCGAGCCCGCCGTGACCTTCTACGCTCAGGGATCCCGCCCGCGCTGGCTGGCCGCCGGCCGATGGCCGCCCGGTGGTGCGGATCAGAAGGTCGATCTGGGTGGGTGGCAGCTCACCGAGCCCGCCGAAGTGGATCACGCCGTAGGCGCGCTCAGTGGCCTGTGGGCGACTCCGGACGGCCCGTTCGGGCTGCCGCTCGACCAGCACGACGACGATGTCCGCAGCATCTGCCACACCTCGCCTCCGTTGGAAGGCGCGTTGCTGATCAGCGGCCCCCCGCGGGTCATGCTGGACAACCCCTGGCTCCGGGTCTCGGTCAAGCTCGTCGACGTGGACGCGGACGGCCGGTCCACCCTCATCTGCGCCGGGCTGACCGGCACGGATGAGGCGATGCTCGCCCCGACCACTTATGAGATCCCGGCCGGGCATCGGTTGCGCGTGGTGCTCGCTTCCGGTGACTTCCCGCGGGTCTGGCCGTATGAGCCCTCCGGAGAACGCAGGCCGGTGGCGACGCTCCTGTCGCTCCCGATCTCCGGCGAGACCGCGGAGATCGAGCTCCAGGCGCCGGAGCCCGTGGCGGTCGACTTCGAGATGCGCGAGCCGCCCGTCTGGGAGATCGCGAACGACCTGATCAACGGCACGGTGTCCACCCGGATGGCCTCACACGGCGGCTGTCCGGCCCGCGGGCTCTGGATCGAGCAGGAGTTCGTCGCCACCGCGCACCGCACCCGCCCTGACGCCACCATCACCTGCCGGGTATCGGCCGAGGTAGACGGCGTCGCCGTGAACATCGACCTCACCGCCACCTCCTCGGCCGTCCGCGCCACGGGCCGCGTCACTCGCGACGGCGACCTGTTGCTCGACCGGACCTGGCAAGCACCAGAAGGACACACCCGATGACCCTTTCCAGGCGGGAATTCACGATCGCCGCGGCGGTTCTGGTGCTCGGCGCCGGATGCGGCACAGCGTCCAGGAGCAGCGGCCCCAAGAGCACCGCCCGCACGCTCCAGGTGGGCCAGTCCTTGCCGCCGGTCAGCCTTGACCCGGCCAGGAGCGGCGGCGAGTCCGCCCTGTACGTCGGCGCCGCATACGACCCGCTCATCTACCGCGCACCCGATGGCACCTACCAGCCCAGGCTGGCCACCTCCTGGCGATATACGGACAAGGGCAACACCGCGTTCGAGCTGACCCTGCGCCAGGGCGTGACCTTCAGCGACGGCACCCCGCTCACGGCGGCCGCCGTCAAGGCCAACATCGACTACTTCCGCCAGGCGGCCGGACAGGCGGCGGCCTTTCTCGCCCCCATCACGCAGGTGGAGGTCGCGGGCGACCGCACCGTGCGGCTCGGCCTGTCGGCACCGCATCCGCAGCTGCCCGCCCTGTTCAGCCAGGACTTCTTCGCCGGCAACCTGATCAGCCCGGCCGCCATCGCACAACCGGCCAAGCTGGCCGCCCAGACCTTCGGAGCGGGGCCGTACACGCTGGCGTCAGAAGAGACCGTCGCCAACGACCACTACACCTACGTCCGCAACCCGGCCTACTGGAACGCCGGCGACCAGCACTACGACAAGATCGTCATCAGGGTGCTGCCCAACGAGAACACCGCGCTGGCCGCGCTCAAGACGGGCCAGGCCGACGTGATCGCGGGCAGCTACGCCATCGTCGGTGGTGCGAAATCAGCCGGACTCCAGGTGGCCTCCACGCCGAACGTCGTCTTCGGCCTTCAGCTCAACGACCGGACGGGCAAGCTGAGCCAGCCCTTGGGCAAGCAGCAGGTGCGGCAGGCGCTCAACTTCTCCGTCGACCGCCAGAAGATCACCACGGCGCTCCTCGGCGAGTACGGTGTGCCCACCGAGCAACTCGCCGCCTCCGGCCAGGACGGCTACAACGACACCGCCTTCTACACCTACGACAAGGCCAGGGCCAGGCGTCTGCTGGCCGAGGCGGGCTATCCGGACGGGTTCCGGCTGCCCGTTCTGATCCCCTCGACCCCGGCCTTCTTCAAGGACATCGTCCAGGCCGTCGCCGCCGATCTGCGGGAGGTCGGCGTCACCCTCGAGATCACGGCCAAGGAGCCCGCCGCCGCCGTCATGGAGCTGTCGAAGTATCCCGCCTCCAGCCTGGGATGGGGTGTGCTGCCCCCGTACTTCATGGGCCGCGGCCTGTGGTTACGCGACGCCATCGGCATGAACCCCTTCCACAGTGCCGACGACGTCCTGCAGGACCTCGACGCCAAGGCCGCGGCGGCCGACGAGAGCAGCCGCGCCGAGCTCGACCGGCGCATCGTCCGGCGAGTGACCGAACTGGGCTGGTTCCTGCCCGTGTGCCTGAGCCCTGTCTTCTTCCTGCACCGCGACACCGTCAACCTCGGCGCGGTGCCGGGCAAGCCGCTGCCGAGCCTGTCGTCCTGGCGGCCCGGCTCATGAACGACCTGCTCTTCCCGCCCACCTTCACGTGGGGCGCGGCGACGTCCGCGTACCAGATCGAAGGCGCCTGGGACGTCGACGGCAAGGGCCCGTCCGTCTGGGACACCCTCGCCCACCAGCGTGGATTCGCCGGCGGTGCCACCGGGGACGTGGCCTGCGACCACTACCACCGCCTCGACGAAGACCTCGACCTCATGGCCGTGCTCGGCATCGACGCCTACCGCTTCTCCGTCTCCTGGCCCCGGGTGCAACCGGACGGGAGGGGCTCCTGGAACCCCGCCGGCCTGGCGTTCTACGACCGCTTGATCGACGGCCTGCTCGCTCGCGGGATCGAGCCGCTGCTCACCCTCTACCACTGGGACCACCCACAGGCGCTGGAGGACTCCGGCGGGTGGCTGAGCTCCGAGACGGCCGAGCGTTTCGCGGACTACGCCGAGGGGGTCGCGGCCAGGATCGGGGATCGGGTCCGTCGCTGGATCACTCTCAACGAGCCGCTCTCCGTTATGTCGGCGCATATATCGGGTGCGTCCCGCCCGGCCGGACCGCTCACCCTTGACGACGGTCTGCGCGTCGCCGACAACCTGCTAGCCGCGCACGCCTTGGCCACGCCCCGGCTACGCGACCACGGCGAGGTGGGAATCGCGCTCAACCTGGCCGGTTTCGAAGGGGACGCGGCGGAACGCGCACGAGCACACGAGGATCAGCTGTTCCTGGACGCGGTCCTGAAAGGAGAGCCGATCGATTTCCTCGGAGTCAACTGGTACGCGCCTGCCCGCGTCATCGCCTCCCACGACCCGCTCGGCTACGCCCGCACCGATTTCCCCGGCGTACCCACCAACATGCTCGGCTGGCCCATCCTCCCCGAGCGCCTCGGCGACCTGCTGCGCTGGCTCCGCGACACCTACGCGGACCTGCCGCCCGTGCACATCACCGAGAACGGCCTACCGCTACCGGCGGGCATCCACGACCCGCGGCGAATCGACTACCTGCGCAGCTGCCTCACGCAGATCAAGGCCGCCCTCGACGACGGCATGGACATCCGCGGCTACCACGTCTGGTCTCTCATGGACAACCTCGAATGGGACCACGGCTACGATCCCCGCTTCGGCCTCGTCCACGTCGACTTCGACACCCTGACCCGCACCCCCAAGGACTCCTACCACTGGTACCGGCGGCTCATCGCGAGGCAGCCCCGATGAGAACGCTGATCCTGCGCAGACTCCTCGCCTCCGCCGTGCTCGTGTTGGCGGTCTCCCTGCTGACCTTCCTGCTGCAGGCCGCCGCGCCCGGCGACACCGCCAGGACCATCCTCGGCGACCACTACGACCCCCACACCTACCAGCGACTGCGCACGCAACTCGGCCTCGACCAGCCCGTGCTCGTCCAGTACTGGCACTGGCTGAGTGGCGTGGCCCGCGGTGACCTCGGCGTTTCGCCGATCAGTGGCCTGGACGTGAGCTCCGAGCTGGCGAACCGGCTGCCCGTGTCGCTCTCCCTGATCCTGTGCGCCACCGCCGCAACCGTCCTGCTCGGGGTCGCGCTCGGTCTGGCCGGCGCGGTCGGCGGCCGTCGGCTCGGCCGCGCCTTCGACGTGCTGGCTCTGGCCGGCTACGCGGTACCGGGTTTCTGGCTGGCGCTCGTGCTGGTCACGCTGTTCGCGGTGACCGTACCGCTGCTGCCCGCCACCGGCTACGTCGGCTGGACGGAATCGCCGGTGGAGTGGGCCCGCAGCCTCGTCCTCCCCGTGGCCACGCTGTCGCTGCCCGGGGTGGCCGTCTTCGCCAAGCAGACCCGGGAGGCGCTGCTGGGGACATTGTCGCGCGAGTTCGTGACCGCGCTGCAGGCCAACGGCGCTTCGCAAGCCTCCGTCGTCCTGCGCCACGGGCTGCGCAACGCCGGGATTCCCGTGGTCACCCTGGTCGGGTTGACGTTCATCGGCCTGCTCAGCGGAACCGTGCTGGTCGAGTCCGTCTTCGCCATGCCAGGCCTGGGCGGGCTGGCCGTGCAGGCGGCGACCCAGCGCGACATTCCGGTGCTGCAGGGGGTCGTGGTGGTGTTCACGCTGGTCGTGGTCGCCGCGAACCTCACCGTCGACCTTGTCTACGGCTGGCTCGACCCGAAGGTGCGCACGCCATGAAGCGACTTGCCCTCGCCGTCCTCGCCGTGCTCGGACTCGGCTCACTGGCCGCGCCGCTGCTCGCCCCGTACGATCCCGCCGCGACCGACCTCGACCATGTGCTGTCCGGGCCGACCGGGGCGCACCTGCTCGGCACGGACGCTCTTGGGCGCGACGTGCTGTCCAGGCTCATGTACGGCGGACGCATCAGCATCGCCCACGCCGCCGTCGCCGTCCTCACCGTGCTCGTTGCCGGTGTGGGCAGCGGCTTGGCGGCCGGCTACCTCGGCGGCCGCGCGGACCGCGTCTTCACCTGGGTCGCGGACCTGATGCTGGCCATCCCCGTGATCGTGACGCTGCTCGCCGTCGTCGCCATTGCCGGCGACGACCAGGTGCTCGTCATGGTCGGTCTCGGTGTGCTGATGTCCCCAGGACCGGCCCGCCTGGTCCGCGGTGCGACACTGGCCGTCCGCAAGGAGCTGTACGTCGCCGCCGCCCGCGTGAGCGGCTTGCCCACCAGGCACATCCTGCTCAGGCACGTGCTGCCGAGAGTGCGCGGCCCAGTCCTGGTCCAGGGCTCGCTGCTCGCCGGTGGCGCCCTGATGATCGATGCCGGGCTCAGCTATCTCGGCTTCGGGGCCCAGCCGCCGACCCCCACCTGGGGATCCATGATCGCCGAAGCGGCGTCGCTCATCGACCGGCAACCCTGGCTGCTCGTGCCCCCGGGAGCCGTGCTCGGCCTCGCGATCCTCGCTTTCGGCCTGCTCGGCACCACTCCGCACGACTCGCGGCCCCTGACGTCTCCTGCCCGCGTCACCAGAGCCGCCCGCCCAGCCCCCCAAAGCTCGGCTCTTCTCACCGTACGGGACGCGTCGATCACCCTGAACGGTGTCACCGTGGTCGAACGTGTCAGCCTGGACATCGAACCTGGCGAGGCCGTCGGCCTGGTGGGGGAGTCGGGCTGCGGCAAGACCGTGACCGGCCGCGCCATCCTGGGCCTGCACGCCCTCGGCGACGGAAGCATGCATTTCGGCGGACTCGACCTGGCCGCCACGGACCCCAAGACCCTGCGCGGCTCGCAGATCGCGATGATCTCCCAGGACCCCATGGCCTCGCTCGACCCCCTCTTCACCGCCGGGCAGCACGTCGCGGAGCTGGTCCGCCGACACCACGGCGGAACCCGGAAGCACGCCCGAGCCCGCGCCGTCGACCTGCTGCGCGAGGTCGGTCTCCCCGACCCGGAACGGGTCGCCCGCCGCTACCCACACGAGCTGTCCGGCGGCATGGCGCAGCGCGTCGGCATCGCCATGGCCCTGGCCGGCCGGCCGCGGCTGTTGATCGCCGACGAGCCGACGAGCGCACTCGACGTCACCGTACGAACGGAGGTGCTCGACCTGCTGCACAGGCTCCAGACCGAGCGGGACATGGCCATCCTGCTCATCAGCCACGACTTGGACGAGGTGGCCCACCTATGCACCAGGACCTACGTCATGTACGCCGGCCAGATCGTCGAGACAGGCGCCACGGCCGACCTGCTCGACCGGCCCCTGCACCCGTACACGACGGCCCTGATCGATGCCATGCCCCGTAGAGCACGCCCCGGGCAACGACTCGCTGCGATCCCCGGCACCGTCCCGGCCCCTGCTGAGCGCACCCGCGGCTGCCACTTCACACCCCGCTGCTCTCATGCCCGAGACGAATGCCGCACGGAGCCGATTCCCATGCTCGTGCCCGCGCCAGGCCACGAGACCCGATGCGTGCTCGGAGATGACCTTGCTGACCGTCGATGAGCTCCATGTCCGGTATGGGCGGCGCACTGTAGTGGACGGCATCAGCCTGAATCTCTCTCCGGGGGAGACGCTAGGCCTCGTCGGAGAGTCGGGATCGGGTAAATCCACCATCGGCAACGCGATACTCGGCCTGGTCAGGGCAACCTCCGGCAAGATCGTCTACAACGGCGAAGACGTCACGCACGCCAAGCCACGCGTGCGCCGCCGTCTGAGCCGCCACATTCAGGTCGTCTTTCAGGACCCCTACGGCTCGCTCAACCCGGCCCGTACCATCGGCCAGACGCTCACCGAGCACCTCCGCTTCGTCCAGAAGCGGGACCGCGGCCAGGCCACCGCCCGGGTCAGCGAAGTACTGGCCGACGTCGGCCTGCCCGCCGAAGCGGCGGAACGCTACCCCAGCGCCTTCTCCGGAGGCCAGCGCCAGCGCATTGCCATCGCCCGCGCCCTCATCCCGGAACCACGACTCATCGTCTGCGACGAGCCAACCAGCGCACTCGACCTGTCCGTCCAGGCGCACATCCTCAACCTCCTGCTCGACCTGCGCGAACGGCTCGGGCTCGGCTACCTGTTCATCTCCCACGACCTCGACGTGGTCCGGCACATGTCACATCGGATCGCGGTCCTGCACCGAGGCCGCATCGTCGAGCAGGGCCCGGCGGCGCAGGTCTCCGACCACCCCGCACACCCCTACACCCGCACCCTGTGGAGACAACCGTGCACCTCTCCCGCCGAACCTTCCTCGCCGGCACTGCCATGATCCCGCTCATCGGCTCCACGACCGAGGTCGGCCCTCGGACACTTGACCTCACCATCGACTCCATCGCCCTGGGCAGGACCGCCAAGGCGCGGCTGCTGCTCCCGCGCGAGCGCTCGCCACTGCCCTTACCGGTCCTGTACCTGCTGCACGGTGCGGGCGACGACTACACCTCCTGGACCCGCTCGACGGACATCGAGGCCCTGACGGAGGACCTCGACCTGCTCGTGGTCATGCCGGAGGCCGGCCGCATCGGCTTCTACTCCGACTGGTGGAACCACGGCTCTTACGGGCCGCCGCGCTGGGAGCAATTCCACCTCCTGGAACTCCGTACGCTCCTGGAACGCGAGTACGGCGCGGGCCCCCTGCGCGCCATCGCCGGCCTGTCGATGGGCGGATTCGGCGCCATGTCGTACGCCGCCCGCAACCGCGGCATGTTCCGCGCCGCCGCCTCCTACAGCGGCATCGTGCACACCCTGCTCCGCCCTGACTACATCCAGCAGGTCCTGGTCAACGAAGGCCAAGACCCCCTCGCTCTCTGGGGCGACCCTGTACAGAACGCTCTCCTCTGGAAGGCCCGTAACCCGTACGACCGGGCACTCGACCTGTTCGGCATCCCCCTGTACGTCTCCAGCGGCAACGGACAGCCGGGTCCCCTCGACCCGCCCGGAACGCCGGCCGACCCGCTCCTCGAACCCTGGTGCAACGACATGGCCGGCGCGTTCGTCAGCAGCCTCCGCGCTCTCGGAGCGAACGTCACGGCGAACCTGTACGGACCGGGGCAGCACAACTGGCCCTACTGGGAACGCGAACTGCACCGATCCTTCCCGCTCCTGATGCAATCGCTGGGCCTCCCGTCCCAGTAGGGTGCGTCATCACCGGCATGGCGAAGAAGACCGCGTGGGTCCGCTACGACGGATTCTGGCACCCCACGGGGGTGCGGCGCTGTCGCCGCGGTCGAGCTACGAGGGCTCTGGTGGTGCGGGCGGCGGGGCGGGATGCCGCACCCAAGAGTGGTGAACGCCACGGGGGCTTTCGTCCCATAACCCATTGTGTCGCGCGAGTGTTCGTGATCGAGCGATCGAGCTGGCTCGCGCGGGATTTCGGTCGCCCGGCCCTGCCGCAGCACGATGGCGGTACGCAGCCGGTTCTCCCGCCGGCGCGGATTCCTTGATCACGGCCCGGTCCCACCTGTCAATGACGGGGCCGTGATCAGGGAAGCGCGCTGATGGTCAGGCGCAGGTGTAGCCGGACGGCAGGGCGGTGTTGCCGTCGGGCCTGCTCGCTTGGAAGCCGAAGCTGGTGGTGCTGGCTCCCGGCGCGAGCGTGCCGTTGTGGCTGACACTTCTGACCGTGACGGTCTGGCCGCTGCTGGTGACGGTGGCGTTCCACGAGCCGGTCAGGGTGTGCCCGGCCGGCAGGGTGAAGGTGACGGTCCAGCTGGTGATCGTCGAGGTGCTGGTGTTGGTGATGGTCAGCGGCTGGATCACATACCCGTTGCCCCACTGGGACTGCACGGTCGGGGTGGCCGAGCAGGCACCGGTCGTGCCTCCCTGCGTGGTGATCTGGACGGTGTTGGAGACCGGTGAGACGTTACCGGCGGCATCGCGCGCCCGGACCTGGTAGCGGTAGGTGGTGTTCGTAGCCAGGCCCGTGTCGGTGAACGAGGTCGTGGCCGAGGTGCCGATCTGGGTGAACGTGCCGCCCATCGCGCCGGGAGCGCGCAGGATCTCATAGCCGGTCACACCGGTGTCGTCAGTGGAGGCCGTCCAGGTCAGGCTGGTGCCGGTTGTGGTGGTGCCCGAGGCGGTGAGCCCGGCGGGGGCGGTCGGCGGCGTGGTGTCGCCTCCGGTGGCGGCCGTGGTGAAGGTGGCCGGCGCGGAGTTGCCCGACAGGTTGCCCGCGCCGTCACGCGCCCGTACGTACACCTGGTACTGGGTGTTGGCACTCAGCCCGGTCAAGGTGATCGAGGTGGTGGTGGACTGGCCAAGCTGCGGATCGGTGGCGCCCTGCTCCCGGTAGACGTTGTAGCCGGCCAAGCCGGAGCCGCCCTGGTCGGTGGACGCGGTCCAGGTCAGCGTGGCACTGGAGGCGGTCACGTCGGACGCGACCGGGGTGCCTGGCGTGCTCGGCGGCGTGGTGTCGGTCGGACTGGTGGTCAAGCCGAAGAACTCGATGGCGTAGAGGGCCATACCGCTCTGCGGAAGAGCATGCCCGGCGCCCTGGATGCTGTACGCCTCCACCTGCACGGTGCCGGACAGATTGGCGTACCGGCTGCGGGTCCAGTTTGCCTGCGGGGCGTCGGTGCTGGTCGGGGTCTGGCTCAGCCCGAACACATTGGTCCACTGCTCGATCGACTCTCGCAGCAGCGAGTAGGGCACGAGGGTGTCGCTGGTGCCGTGCCACAGTTGCATGCGCGGGCGGGGGCCGGAGTATCCCGGGTACGCCTGGCGGACCGCATCGCCCCACTGCTGGGGTGTTCGGTCCATGCTCCCTCCGGTGCACCTGCTGCTTCCGGGCGGATAGTCGGAGGCGCCGGCGAAGCAGTTGAAGGGCACACCCATGAAGGAGGCCCCTGCCTTGAACACGTCCGGGTAGATGGCGAGCATGTGCTGGGTCATCATGCCGCCGGACGAGCTTCCAGTGGCGTAGACCCGGTTCGGGTCTCCCTGATAGTTCCGCTCGACATAGTCGATCATTGAGGCGATCGAGACCGGATCGCTGCCGCCGCCGCGCTGCTTGGCCGCATCCGACCAGGTGTCGAAGCAGTTGCCGAACCCTGCCGACTGCGTGGCGGTCGGGTAGATGACGATGAAGCCGTATCGATCCGCCAGCGAGGCGAACTCACTGCCCTGGTAGAAGCCGGGACCGGAGCCGCCGCAGCCATGCATCGCAACCACGATCGCCGGCGAGGCCGGGTGCGAGTCCGGCACATAGACGTGCATCCGCATGTTGCCCGGGTTGTTGCCGAAGCTGGTCACCTCCACCAGAGTGGCGGCGACGGCCGGCGATCCGAGTACCACGGTCATGACGGCAAAGAGCGCCGCGGCGCAGGCACCAGCCAGCACCGTGGTCAATCGTCTCATTCGCGCTCCTCCTCTCCATATCCGCGGCGCGCCGCGGATCGGTCCGCCGCGTATTGACGTCGGTCGCTGGAAAATAGAAGGGCCACGATCCACCGTCAATGCACGCTTGGTGCGCATGCCCGCCAGTTCACTTGGCAGAGAGCCGTTTTCCCTGCTTATCAAGTAACTTGCTATCAAGATCCTTGATATGGGTGTGGGAAACTTACATTGGAGCCCGTTCTGATGGGGCGCGATATCGTCTCCTGGTGACCGATCCGGGTGTCCCCGCGGCCGCTGCGCCGGACGCACCGCCGCCCCGTGTGAGCTACCTGGTGTTCCGGCTGGAACGCCGCATCCGCGCCTGCCTGGATGAAGCGCTCGCCCGGCACGGCATGACGACCACCGAATACATGGCACTCAGCGAGCTGCGCCTGCGCGACGCCCCGTCCTCGGCCGACCTGGCCCGCATCGCCTTCGTCACCCCGCAGGCGATGAACCTGGTCATCCGCGATCTCGAACAACGCGGCCTGATCCGCCGCGACCCGCATCCCCGTGGCGGCCGCGCTCTGCGCACCCGCCTTACCCCGAAAGGCTTGAGCACCCTCCGGCGATGCGACCGCTCCCTCGACAGCATCGAAGCCGTCATGCTCGCCGAGATCGACGACCCGGACCGCACGACACTCGCGGAAGCGCTCACGCTGTGCGCCCGAGCCCTCCATCCGGGCATGCGGCCCTGATCCCAGTCCTTCGCTCGCAGAAGCCCGTGCGGTGCCAAAACGCGGATGCTGATGCTGAGCTGGGCGTTTGTAGGGTGGTCAGGCTGCCCTGTGGTACTCGCTGATCAGCTCAGTGACAGTCCTTTGACGGTGGATTCAGGCGGTCATGTCGATCACTTCGCGGGGGTCGTGTATCGGCGGGTGGAGCGAACGGCCCTGATGGGGGCGATGCTGGTTGAAATGGTGTTCATACTCGGTCAGAACGGTACGCAGGTGCCGTTCACCGCAGATGATCAGGTGGTCGAGGCATTCGCGCCGCCCGGATCTGTGGGAGCCGTGAGGTGAAATCCCTCCCGGCGACCCGACCAGTGTTGCAGGACCTGCTTCCTCGCCAGATCCCATCCCGCATAGGGGCTCCTGGCTCAGGGACGGGAACCGGCCGGCACCTCGTTGACCGGGTAACGGGCCGGTTGTCCGGTCAGGACCCGTACGGCCTCTTCGGCGGCGATGCGGCGCACCGTGGTGATGGCCTCCTCGGAGTAGTAGGCGGCGTGGGGGGTGATGATCACGTTGGGCAGCGTGAAGAGGGGGTTGCGTGGGTGCCAGCCGCGTTGCTTCGCAGGTTCCTCCTCAAGGTCGTCCAGCGCCGCGCCCGCGATCCATCCCTCGGTGAGAGCCTGGTGGATCGCCGTGTCCTCCACGATCGGGCCGCGTGCGGTGTTGATGAGGAGGGCGGTCGGCTTCATCCTGCGAAGCGTCGCACGGTCGAAGGTGTGATGTGTCTGCGGGGTGAGCGGCGCCTGGATCACCAGGTAGTCGGAGCCTTCCAGGAGTTCGTCGAAGGACACCGGCCGCGCTTGGTGCGATCGGATCTCGGTCTCGTCCAGAAACGGATCGTGCGCCCAGACCTCGACGCCGAACGCTTTCGCGCGTTCGGCGATGAGCCGTGCGATGGCGCCGAAGGACAACAGCCCGAACACCTGGCCCCTCAGCCGCCAGATCGGCTCTCCGCTCTGCCACTGCCATGTGCCCTGCCGGGTCGCTCGGTCGTATTGGCAGATCTTGCGGGCGGCGGCGAGCCAGAGCGCGACGGCGTGATCGGCGACCTCGTCGGCGCACCACTCGTTCGGCGCGTTCGTGACCTGGATGCCCCGTCGGGTGGCGGCGGTGACGTCGACGATGTCCACGCCCGTGCCATAGCGGGCGATCACCCGGCAACGGGTGAACGCGTCGATGGCGCGGGAACCGACCCGCGCGTACTGGGTCAGGACGCCGTCGACGTCCCGGCCCTTTTCGATCACCTCGTCCTCGCTCTTGCACTGTGCGGCGAGGAGCTCGAATCCGGCCCCCTCGACGACGGCGCGTTCGATGTCCACGTCGCCGAAGTCGGAGTCGGCGATCAGGATCGTGCCTTTGGCGTCAGTGCGAGTCACGGGGAATCCCCTTGGTGTGTACGAGATCCTGGTAGGGCACGGCGAGCTCCAAGCAGCCTCCGCTGTCCAGCTGCCCCACGGTGGAGCGGTAGATCTCCTGCCACGGTGTCTGGTTGTCGAACGCGACCGGCGTGTACTGGGCCCATCGCGCGGTGATCTCCTCGTCGGGCAGGAGGACGTCGACACGCGCGTTGTCCAGGTCGATACGGATCCGGTCGCCGGTGCGCAGGATGGCGAGGTTGCCGCCGGCCGCGGCCTCGGGGCTGGCGTTCACAATGGACGGTGCGTCTGAGGTGCCGCTCTGGCGGCCGTCACCGAGTGTGGGCAGCGTCGTGATGCCCAGGTGGAGCAGCGCGGGGGGCACCTCCATATTTACGACCTCGGCCGATCCCGGGTAGCCGATCGGCCCGGTGTAGCGGATGACGAGGATGCAGTTCTCGTCCAGGCCCAGCTCGGGGTCTTCGATGCGGGCGTGGTAGTCCTCGGGGCCATCGAAGACGATGGCGCGGAGGTCGAACACCTGCGGGTCATCGGGATGCGGCAGGTGGCGGGCGCGGAAGTCGTCGGTGATGACCGAGGTCTTCATGACCGCGGAATCGAAGAGGTTACCGGTCATGATGAGAAGTCCACCGTGCGCGGCGACAGGCTCGTCGAAGGGGCGGATGACCGTCGTGTCGGCGGGCGGGGCGTCGGCCAGGTTCTCGGCCACGGTACGTCCGGAGACGGTCATGGCGTCGCCGTGCAGGTGCCCTGCTGTCAACAACGACCGCATGACGGCGGGGACACCGCCGGCGCGGTAGAAGTCCTCGCCGAGGAACTCCCCTGCGGGGGCGACGTTCGCCAGTATCGGGATGTCGGCTCCGATTCCTTGCCAATCCTGGATGGACAGCGGCACCCCGACGTGGCGAGCGATGGCGTTGATGTGGATGGGCACGTTGGTCGAGGCGGCGATGGCGGAGGCGACGATGATCGCGTTCTCGAAAGCCTGCCGGGTCATGATCTTGCGCGGCGTGAGGTCCTCGCGCACGAGGGCTACCGCCCGGCGGCCTGTGTCGTAGGCCATCTGCGCTCGCCGGCGGTAGGGGGCGGGGATCGCCGCGCAGCCTGGCAGGGACATCCCCAGTGCCTCGGCCAGGCTGTTCATCGACAGCGCGGTGCCCATCGTGTTGCAGTGACCGATGCTGGGCGCGGAAGCGGCCACGCGCGCCATGAACTCGTCGTAGTCGATCTGCCCGCTCGCGAGCAGCCGCTTCGACTGCCAGATCACCAGTCCCGAGCCTGACGAGCCGATCCGCCGGCCATGGTGATAGCCGTTGAGCATCGGCCCTCCGGACAGGACTATCGCGGGGATGTTCACCGTGGCCGCCGCGGTCAGGCACGCGGGCGTGGTCTTGTCACAGCCTGTCGTCAGGACCACCCCGTCGAGTGGATATCCGTAGAGCACCTCGACCAGTCCGAGGTAGGCGAGGTTGCGATCCAGGGCGGCGGTCGGACGCTTGCCGGTCTCCTGCAGCGGGTGGACGGGGAACTCCAAAGGGATGCCACCGCCGTCGCGGATACCGTCCTTGACCCGGTCGGCGAGGGCGAGGTGGTGGCGGTTGCACGGAACGAGATCGCTACCCGTCTGGGCGATGCCGATGATCGGCCGGCCCGACTGGAGTTCCCCCGGGGTCAGCCCGAAGTTGAGGTAGCGCTCGAGATACAGAGCCGTCATCTCCGGATTGCCGGCGTTGTCCCACCAGAGCTGGCTGCGCAGGCCGCCTGGGGTGCGCTCCGTCGATGGCATCAGGTACTCCTCACTGGTCCGCCCGGGCTTGACCCACCAGGGCGGGCAGGCCCGTACGATCCGGCCGGATATTCGAGAAGCGGGACCAGGTCCCTGGACCAGGCCGACATGACGGGTGCGAGAACCCGCCAGGACTCCTCGGCCTCGTCGCCGCGGATGGACAGGGCGGCGTTGCCGTGCAGGACGTCCAGCAGCAGCCGGCCGTAGGCAGGCAGGTCGGGGGCCTCCAACTGCGCGGTGAGGGTGAGCGGGGCAAGGGTGCGCCCGTCAGGGCCGACGCCGGTCAGCGCGAGGGTCATGCCCTCCGGCTCCAGCCCGAAGCGCAGCACGTTGGACGCGCCTTGCTCGCTGTCGCCGAAGGGCAGGTGAGGTACGGGCCGGAACCGTACCGCGACCTCTTTGCGGTCCTGTCCGAGCGCCTTGCCGGTGCGGAGCCGGAAGATCGTTCCGGACCAACGCCAGCTTTCGAGTTCCAGCTCTACCTCGGCGAAGGTCTCGGTACCTCGTAGTCGGTCCACGCCTTCTTCCTCGACGTAGGGCGGAACGTCCCGGTCACCGATGCGGCCGGCCAGGTAACGGGCGCGGCGGGTACGGTGCACGACGTCGTCGTCCGTCAGACGGCGTACCGAGCGCAGCACGTCGAGCTTCCGATCGCGCAGGTCACGCTCGCCGAGGCTGAGCGGTGGTTCCATGGCCACCAGGCACAGCACCTGGAGCAGGTGGTTCTGCAGCATGTCCTTCAGCGCCCCGGCGCCGTCGTAGTAGCCCGCCCTGCCTTCCAATGTCAGGGTCTCGTCCCAGACGATCTCCACCTCCGAGATGTGCGCGCTGTTCCAGATGGGCTCCAGCACACGGTTGGCCAGCCGGCTGCCGAGCACGTTCTGGACGGTCGTCATGGCCAGGAAGTGGTCGACACGGAACACCGCTTGCTCCGGCACGACCTCCGACAACAACCGATTCAGCGCCACAGCACTGTCAAGATCTTCGCCGAACGGCTTCTCCAGCACGATCCGGCTGCCCGGTGTCAGGCCCGCGCCGCGCAGAGCGGCCACCGTGCCAGGAAAGATCGCTGGAGGGAGGGCGAGGTAGACGGCGATGGGACCGTCGCCGTCGATGGCCGGGGCGACGTCGGTGACGTCGGTGGCGTCGGCCTGCAGGTAACGGGCGGAGTCGGCGATCGCCTTCCTGGCGCCGGCGGGTGAGGAGTCGCCGTGCCGGTCGAGTTGATCGGCTGCCCAGCGCCGGAATCGCTCGCCGGTCCAGTCCGCCCTGTCGGCGCAGGTCAGCTGGAACCGGTTGCCGAGATGCCCGGCCGCCTGCAGGGCGGCCAGGGCCGGGAGCAGGTAACGCGCGTTGAGATCGCCTGTGGCGCCGAAGATGACGAGCCGGTTGATCATGCCGTCATGCCTGCTTTCGCTCGTGCGAGACCGACGCCGGCGGCGATGACTCCGATGTGGCTGAACGCCTGGGGGAAGTTGCCCATGAACGTGCCCGTCGACGGGTCGATCTGCTCCGGCAGCAGTCCGAGCGGGCTGGCCCGGGCGCACAGTGAGGCGTACAGTTCCTCGGCTTGTTCGATGTGGCCTTGCAGGGCGAGGTTCTCGACCAGCCAGAAACTGCACAGCAGGAAGGCGCCCTCGTCACCGGGCAGGCCGTCGGGTGAGCGGTCGTGGAGGTAGCGGTAGAGCAGGCCGCCGCCGGCCGACAGGCGTTCGGCGATGGCCTTGGTGGTGGCCGCCATCCGCGGGTGGTCGGCCGGGATGACCTTCCGCAGCGGAAGTGCGAGCAGGCTGGCGTCCAGGCCGCCGCCGCCGTCGAGGTGCTCGCTCAGGCTCTGTGCGTCCTCGTTCCAGGACTGGTCCAGGATGAGCTGGCGCAACTTGCCGGCTGTGGCGCGCCACGTCGTGGTCTGCCCGGGCAGGCCGAGCCGCTCACCGATCGCCGCGGCCCGGTCCAGAGCCACCTGGCACATTCCGGCGGAGTAGGTGAAGACCCGCCCCTCGCTGCGTACCTCCCAGATGCCCTGATCCGGCTGCCGCCACGCGCTCACGGCGGTTTCGGCCAGCTTCGCCAGGCCGGACCAGAGCGCGGGCTGGATCTCACCCCCGGAGCGCAGCCACTGGTCGGCGCAGTCCAGCACCTCGCCGTAGACGTCGTGCTGGCGCTGGTCGGCCGCGCCGTTACCCCATCGCACCGGAGCGGAGCGCCGGTAGCCTTCCAGCTCGGCGTCCTGGATCTCCTCGGGTACGGGGTCGCCGCGGAGGCTGTACATGATCCGCGGCTGACGGCTCTGTTCGAAGGCGTCGAGGATCCAGCCGAGGTAGGCGTCGGCCTCGCCGTCGAACCCGATGCGGCGCAGTGCGAACACGGCGAAGGCGGCATCCCGGATCCAGGTGTAGCGGTAGTCCCAGTTGCGGACGCCGCCGATCGGCGCGGGCAAGGAGGACGTGGGGGCGGCGACCAGCGAGCCGTTGACCCAGTCGTCGCACAGTTTCAACGTGATCGCGGCGCGGCGGACCAGCGATTCCTCCGGGCCGCTGTAGCGGCAGTTCCTCATCCAGCGGCGCCAGGCCTCGGCGGTTTCCCGCAGCATCGCCTCAGGGTCGAAGCGGTGGTGGCGGTGGATGCGGCCCCAGGACAGGACCAGATCGAGACGGTCGCCCTGTTCCAGTTCGTGCACGGTGTGCAGGCCGGTCAGGGGGCGATTGGAGCGTAGATGCAGGCGCAGGTCCGGCCGCCGGGAAGCCCGCACTTCGAGGCCGCTGCTCAGGACGCGGGTCTGTCCACCACCGCGGGGCCGCAGCTCCGCCCGCAGGCGGACTGTTCCCTCCAGCACGAGAGCGCAGCGGACGAGCTCCGCCCGGCTCGCGCCCGCGTCGTCGGTGAGGTCGGCGCCGGTGCGCAGGGCCAGCGCATCGGTGATCCTGACCAGGCCGGTCGGGCTGCGCAATTCGGTCACCAGCACCGCGGTGTCCGGCTCATAGCGTTGCCGGGCCTCCAGCAGGTCCTCCACCGTCAGCGTGAAATGTCCGCCTTGTGCGTGATCCAGCAGGCCACAGAACAGCGGGTCGCTGTCGAAGCGGGGCAGGCACAGCCACGGGATCGAACCGTCCAGGCCGACCAGCGCCGCCGTCATGCCGTCCCCGATGAGGCCGAGATCCTCCAGCGGCAGGTAGCCCTCCCGTCGGCGAACCGGGCGGAACGGTGGATCGGGATCAAGCATGCCGGGCTCCTCTTCCGTCGTACGGCGCGCTCCTTACGGGGCGAACGTCGCCCCGTGGCGGTGCTAGAAGGTGATCAGGACCTTCACGACATCCTCGAGTTTCTTGTCCGATATCTCGAAGGCCCGCTCCATCTCATCGAAGCGGAACGTATGGGTCGTCATATGGGTTGGATCGACCCGCTTGGTCGCCAGAATGCGCAGCAGGCGTTCCATACGCAGCCGGCCGCCTGGGCACAGCCCCGTTGTGATCGTCTTGTCGGCCATTCCGACACCCCACTCGACGCGGGGAATACGCACGAATTCGCCTTCCCCGTAATAACCGGTGTTGGAGACCGTCCCGCCGGGCCTGGTGATTTTGATGGCGGTCTGGAAGGTCGCGTCCGCGCCGAGCGCTTCGATGGCGGTGTCCACTCCCTGTCCCTGGGTCAGTTCGAGGATCCGTTCGACGACGTCCTCCCGGGTGAAGTCCACGATTTCGTCCGCGCCGTAGGTCTGCGCGAGCTTCTTGCGGCGGGGGACCGATTCGACCCCGATGACGAGGCCGGCGCCGCAGAGCCTGGCTCCCGCGGTCGCCATGAGCCCCACCGGGCCCTGAGCCAGAACGGCCACCGTCCCGCCCATCGGGATATGACCGTTCTCCGCGCCCATGAAGCCGGTCGAGAGCATGTCGGAGCAGTAGGCCGCCATCTCGTCGGTGACCCCTTCGGGTATCTTCGCCATGTTGGCGTCGGCCTCGTTGACATGGAAATATTCGGCGAAAACCCCGTCCTTGGAATTCGCGAACTTGAACCCGCCGAGCGGCCCGCCGGACTGCGACGGATGCCCGTTCTGAGAGGCGAGATCGCCCCAGTCAGGGGTGATGGCGCCGACCAGAACACGATCGCCGGGCCGGAAGATCCGCACCTCGTCTCCGACCTCGTGCACCACACCGACCCCCTCGTGCCCGAGCGTCAGATTCTCCCGGGGCCCGATGCCGCCGTTGACCGTGTGGGAATCCGACGTGCAGATCAGGGCACTGGTCGTTCGTACAACGGCGTCCAACGGGCCCGGCCGGGGCACGGGCTTGTCCATGAAGCCGACGCGCCCGATCTCCTTCATCACGAACGCCTTCATGGTTCCCCCGGTCCGTCCCGCCATGATCACTCCCCGAACGCCGCCTGTGTCGCCCCCAACACCCCGGCGACACTGCTGATGTCTGGCCTTCCCCTGACACGGGTGCGGAAGCGAGGCTCCAGCAAGGACCATCCTTTATGTAGACAAAGGATCCATGACAGGACGGTCAGCGCCTGCGCGGCCAGGGCGAAGGGGTGCCGGGATTAGGCGGGGACCACCGCCGTGCCGAGCTCGATCCCAAGTGTCTGGCGCCCGGCCACAGCCAGGGTGGTCGGCGCGTCCCGGCCGGTGCGCTGGCCCAGCCACACCCCGGCGAAGCCGGCCTTGGCCGCGGATGGTGCTGGCCTGCGGCTTGACGGGCTCCGTCCGCGTAGACAAGATCGCGTCTTGTGCTTGTTCGCCTGCTGTATCTGATCACGCTGCGAGTGGTCGGCTGGTTGATGTTACTGGGCCGCAGCCTGCCACAGCGGCTTCTGGGCCTCGAGTGCACGGATGACCGGGTGCCCCGCGTCGGCCTCGCCACTTGACGGCGCCGGCCGCGATCAGGCGCGAGTTGCGGCTCGGCGGCCTTGCCGTCACCCCTGTTCCTGCTCGCCCTCGGCCGCCGCCTCGGTCAGGGTCTTGTGCACGACGACAGCCTCGGCATACCGCCAGGCGGCTACATCGACAGCGGCGTCAAGAAGCCGGTAGACCGGGTCCGGTGAGACGGGGAACCTCTCCCACCGGCCCGACATGGCCCTGCGGGTCAGCCGTGAGGACGGCCGGTCGCGCATCGGCTGGGTGTCCGCGTACCGCTGCAGACTCGTCGACTTGACCAGCTTGGACTTCCGGTGGGGACCGCTCAGGTTTGCGGCTGAGGTCAGATAGGAGTTCAGGGCCCGTACACGGTGCCGCGCTTGGCCGGCGGTCTTCAGCAGCCGCCGGCCAAGCGATTGACGAGGGGTTCAGTCGAGGGAGAGCCCTGCGGCCGGAGTCACCCCGGCGGCCCGGCGTGCCGGGAGAACAGCGGCGAGGAGTCCGGCCAGGGCGGCGGTGAGGACGACGGCGACGAGTGATGGCCAGGGGATGTGCATGATGGCCCGGGTGAGGGCCCGCTTCACGACCGTCTCGTAGCCGACCCACGCGAAGCCGACACCGATCGTGGTGCCGAGTAGGGTGGCCACCACCGACATCAGCACCGCCTCGGCCGCCAGCATCCGCCGCAGCTGCCTGCGGGTGAGCCCGAGCGCGCGCAGCAGCGCGTGTTCGCGGGCGCGTTCGAGGACGGAGAGCCCCAGGGTGTTCGCGATCCCGATCAGAGCGATAGCCACGGAGATGCCG
This sequence comes from Nonomuraea sp. CA-141351, assembly GCF_050944675.1. Lineage (NCBI taxonomy): Bacteria > Bacillati > Actinomycetota > Actinomycetes > Streptosporangiales > Streptosporangiaceae > Nonomuraea > Nonomuraea sp. CA-141351. Next base: position 10,010,615 of record NZ_CP191982.1, on the reverse strand, counting down.
AGCAGGCCGAGCACCGACCAGGTGAGGATGTCCCGCTCCCGGTTCGCCACCGCCTGGGCCTGCAGCTGGTCCTCGAGCTCCGCGCTGGCCGCATCCGCCAGCCCGTCCAGATCGTCGACGAGCTCGAGCGGGTTGGCGCCTGCGGCGGCGCGGACCCAGATGACGTGCGGTTCGGGGGCGTCGATGAGCTGCGCCAGGGTCTCGGGCGCGACCACGCCGGCCCGGCCCCAGCCGGAGAGGGAGATGACCCGCAGCTGGGCTTGGCGATCGCCGACACGAACCGTGACCTGGTCACCGGGCCGGATGCTCGGGTCCACGAAGGCGTCCAGGTCGAGCCTGATTGTCCCGGGCTGCTCCACCTGGGCGAACCTCCCGCCGTCGCGGGCCACCTGCGCCGCGTCCGATGCGGTGAGGACCGGTAGCGGTTTGTCGAACCCGGTGACCTGGGCCACGGCGCCGTCCACGGCGATGGCTCGCTCCACACCGGGAGTGCGACGTACCCGGTCGAGGAGGTCGGTGGTGATCGGCTCGTCGAGCGAGGTGAGCGCGGCGTCGATGGGGTGATGCCTGTCGTTCACCTCGTCCATCGCCGCACGCCACGTGGCCATCCCGGTGAGCACGGCGGTCGTGAGGGTGACCCCGACCAGCAGGGCTGCGGTGGTGGCCGCGGTCCGGCGCGGGTTGCGCACGGCGTTCTCGATCGCCAGCCGCCCGGCCGGGCCGAGCAGCACCCCGGTGACCCGGACCAGGCGGGGCACGAGCACCGGCCCGACCAGCAGGATGCCGGTGAACACCGATGCTCCGCCGGCCACCATGAACAGCGTGCTGTCCCGGATCATCGCCATTCCGAGCAGGGCAAGCCCGGTGACCAACAGCAGCGCGGCGAGCGCCAGCCGCGCCCGGCCGGTGGCGGTGTGCACGACCGCGGCCTGCGGGCGCAGCGCCGCCAGCGGGCTCACCGCGACCACCTGCCGGGCCGGCAGCCAGGACGCGACCATGGTGACGAGCAGGCCGACGCCGAACCCGCCCAGCAGCCAGGGCACAGGCGGGGCGGGGGCGGCCATGGGGGTGGTGGGCGCGAGGGCGTTGATCACGGGAAGCAGGCCGTAGCCGAGTCCGATACCGATCAGCGTCCCGGTCAGTGACGCGAGCACGCCGACGGCGGCGGCCTCCCGGCGTACCGAACCCAGCACCTGCCGCCGGGTCGCGCCGACGCAGCGCAGCAGTGCGAAGTCGCGCAGGCGTTGCGCGAACAGGATGGAGAACGTGTTCGCGACGACCAGGACCGAGACCACGATCGCCACGCCGGCGAACAGCAGCAGCATCAACGCGATCATGTCCGTGTCGTTGTTGAGCCCGGCCAGGCCGTCCCTGACGTACTTGTCCGCCGACGTGACCTTCATGCCTTCCGGGAGCGGACCCACTTCCCCGCGCACCGCCACACTGCCCACGTGGAAGGTGGGTTGGTCGCGCCACTGCCGGTACTGCGGCCACGTGACGTACATCGAGGCCTGGGTCCAGGTGGTGGGGGACACCACGATGCCGACCACTTCCAGGTCGGTCGCGGTGGCGCCCTCGCCGACCCGGATCCGGTCGCCGACCGCGACATCTTGGGCCTGCGCGTCCCACACGTGCATCACCGCCTCGCCCGTGCGTGCCGGGAAGCGGCCCGAGACGAGCTTCTGCCAGCGCAGGTCCTCCGCGGCGGCGATCGGCCCCACGGTCGTCTGGCCCCGGACCTCGCCCGAGCCGAGCGGGGCGCCGCCTTCTCGGTGCGCCGGCAGGGCGACCCGGCCCAGCCCGGATGCGTTGTCGCCGAGGCGGTCGATGAGCTCGAGCGCGTCCGACGTGTCCAGGGTTCCGGGGCAACACGATGGGCCCCGCTCGGGTCCGTCCTCGGGCGCGTCGACAACGTAGTCGGCGCCGCGGTACGGCGCCCCGGCGTTCTCCATGAATCCGGCGCGTGCCCCGGACGTGAGCACACCGATCACGACGACGAAGGCGACAGAGGCGGTCACCGCGATCGCCGCTGCGATGTACCTGCGGGTGTGGGTGCGCAGCGACGCGAGGAAGACGGTGCGCATCAGGCGATCCGCCCGTCCTGCATGGTGACCACGTCGTCGGCGTAGGTCGCCGCGTCCCGCTCGTGGGTGACCATCACCACGGTCTGGCCGAGCTCGCGCACCGACCGGCGCAGGTGGTCCAGCACCTCCGCCGACGTGGTGCTGTCCAGGTTTCCGGTGGGCTCGTCGGCGAACAGCAGGTCCGGCTGGGTGATCAGGGCCCGGGCGATCGCGACCCGCTGCTGCTGGCCGCCGGACAGCTCTGCGGGCCGGTGGCCGAGCCTGTCGGCCACGCCGAGGGTATCGGCGAGCGTGTGCGCGCGCTCCCGCGCGGCGTCGTCGATCCGGCGACCGCCCAGCTCGAGCGGGAGCACGATGTTCTGGAGCGCGGTGAGCATCGGCAGCAGGTTGAACGACTGGAACACGAAGCCGATGTGCTCGCGGCGGAAGATCGTGAGCGCGTCGTCGTCGAGTGATCCGAGGTCGGTGCCGGCCACGGTGACGGTGCCGCCGCTGGCCTGGTCGAGTCCGGCCAGGCAGTGCATCAGCGTGGACTTGCCCGATCCACTCGGCCCCATGATCGCGGTGAACCTGCCTCGTGGGAGGTCGAGGTCGATGCCGCGCAGGGCATGCACCTGGGCATCGCCTTGGCCGTAGGTCTTGGTCAGGTCCCGCGCGCTGGCGGCCAGGGTCTCCTGAGTGGCCTGCTGGGTGGTGGTCGTCATGGCAAAGAGGCTTTCGGTCGACGGGGCTGGGATATGCCGAGCGTGCTGGTCACTTCGTTGTCGTGGAGGCGGTAGAGGTCGTAGCGGGCGCCGTGTTCCTCCAGCCAGCGCGTGCCTTCGTGGGGGCGCATGTCCAGCGCGGGGGGATTCCGCCGGTGGCAGCACGAGCGTTCGTGCCGAGGCCGGGGAACCGGAGTGGCGCACCTCCTCCTCGAACATCTGTTGCTGGACATGGGATCGCGGTATCCCGAGGTGAGGCCGATGAGCTGGCCGTGACGCAGAGCGCCTAGGTACGCGCCGCGGTGAACGTCGCCATGGCACCGTCGGCGAGCCCGGTGAGGTCCTCGGCGGGGAACTGCATCCCCAACGCCCAGCGGCAGGTCAGTTCGCGGGCGCGGCCGGGATGGCGGGCGACCGCCACGGGCAGCAGGAGCACGGCGAGCACCACCGTGACCACGGCGAACAGCCGGTCTCGGGGCCGAGGTCGGAGGGTGCGTGGTTCGTTCATCATGACTACGGTGGACGCCGAATGTCCGCGCGTTGTATGCCGCATGTCACCGTTTATCGACGGCGGCCACCGTCGGCGTGACCGTGACATAGCCATGACACGGCGCGGACGAGGCGGTGACACGGCCGGCGACAGTGGATGGGGATTGACCGGCGGGCGAGTCACGGAGCGTGCTGTGATACTCGGTGGCGTGTCGCGAGTGTTGTTGATCGAGGATGACCCGGCCGTGCGGGAGGGCCTTGCTTGCCGGCCTGGTCAGCGAGACGTACCCCGTTCCGCTCGGAAATACGGTTTACTGCTGTGAGCTGGGGTTTCGCCGCATGATCAGGGCAGCGGCTGCGACCATCGCGACGTGGTGTTGTCGCTCTACCGATTGGTGCGGTGCTGGTCCGCGCTGACCTGTCCAAGGACGTTGAGCTGCTGGTGCTCCGTCACGAGAACCAGGTCCTCCGCAGTCAGCTCGGTGGCTGACCGCGGTGGAGTCACGCTGACCTGCCTTCACAAAGGAGACCAGGCGGAATCGGGGGACGGTCGCTGATACGTGCCGTGGTCGCGCTCGCCACCCGTGACGCTCCAGAACTCGCGCGTGCGGGGCGTGCACATCAAGTGCTCAGCTCTGAATGCGTCGGTCGTACTCCAATTGATGCCTTTGGATTTCGTCCGCGTTGTCGACCGTCCAGTCGTACAACCGGCCGAACGGCTCGCGCAGCGATTCGCCGAGCGGTGTGAGTGAGTACTGGACCCCGACCGGCGAGGTGGGTAGCACGTGGCGCGTGATCATCCCGTTGCGCTCCAGGCGGCGCAGGGTCTGGGTCAGGACGCGCTGGGTGACGCCCTCAAGGCGGCGCTTGATCTCGTTGAACCGCCTGGGCTCGTTGAGGACCGCCATCACCATCATCGACCACTTGTCGGCGATCTGGTCGAGGATGGGGCGGCTGGGGCAGTCGGCCCGGTAGACGATGTCCGCTGAGGTGCCGGCTTCGGGAATGGCCATATCGGTATCCTTCGCGATCCTTGAGATGCCGAAAGTGCGTTATTGACGGCTGGTCGCCCGCCGCCGCATCGTAAGTATGCATCGGGAACCTAGGTGCATACCAGATACAGATCGGGAATCTCCATGAACGACGCCTACACGACCCTGCGGGTGAGCCGCGAAGCCGGCATCGCCCGCGTCACTTTCGACAATCCACCTGTCAACGTCTTGGATGTCGCCCTGATGGGCGACCTTCGGCGCCTGCTGACCGCGCTGCGGGATGACGACTCGGTTCGGGTCATCGTGTTCGACAGCGCCAATCCTGAGTTCTTCATCGCCCACGTCGACATGTCGCTTGGTGACACGCCGGACGCGTTGGACAAGTTCGTGCAAGACCTTCCGGATGGTGTCAACGTTTTCCAGGCCTTGGGGGAACTGCTGCGGCACCAGCCTCAGGTGACCATCGTCAAGCTCGCCGGGATGGCGCGCGGCGGCGGGGCGGAGTTCGTCGCCTCCGCGGACATGACGTTCGCGGCGATCGGCCGGGCTGGGATCGGCCAGATCGAAGCCCTCATGGGCATCGTGCCCGGCGGAGGGGGCACGCAGTATCTCGCCACCAGGGTCGGCCGCAACCGCGCGCTGGAGGCGGTGCTGAGTGCCGACCTGTACGACGCCAGGACCGCGGAGCGCTACGGCTGGGTCAACCGGGCCGTCCCCGCCGATGAACTCGACGACGTCGTCGACCGGCTCGCCCGCAACATCGCCGCCTTGCCCGAGGGCGTGATCGCAGCGGCCAAGCGCGCCATCCTGCCGGAGGACCTGGCCGAGGGGCTCCTGCGGGAGAACGACGCCTGGACGGGACAGATCATTCGCCCTGCGGCCACAGAGCTGATCCGCGACGGACTGGCCCACGGCGCCCAGACGCCCGACGGCGAACGCGATCTGGAGGGCCTCCTCCGGCGACTGGCCGGTTAGGACCTGGAGGAGGGGCCCCACGCAAACACTTCCACAGGATCACCACTCGGTGTCTTCGACACCCTGCGGGGCTCAATTACAGGATTCGGCCTCTGACCTGCTGGTTCTGGGGTGCGTTAGCTGGCGATCCGGCACTCGTGGATGAGGCCGCCGAGGGGGGCTCGGTGGTTGGCCAGGTCGAGTGGGGTTGGCGGTTCGGTTTCGGCTTGTGATGGGCTTAACGGTCCGATGCCGCGCCGGGGCTTCAGCGTGTCCTGCGAACTCACAGGTCAGACGTAGTGACTGAACATTCGAACCCCACAGGCCCCTTGACGCGCCCGCCCTGGTGTTGGAACCCCGGTGCCTCCCACGACCGGCATCGGTGGGTGCCGGACGGTACGGGACCTACACGCGGTGGAGGACGTCACCCACCGCGGCCAGCGACAGCGTCTTGTAGCCGACCGAGTCGAACAGCACGGTGATCCGGTCATGTTCGCGGCGCCTCCAGTGAAGAGGCGTACAGCGTGCCGGGCGGCCAGCTCAACTACGTCACCCGCAAGCCGATCGGCGTGGCCGGCCTGATCACGCCATGGAACACGCCGTTCATGCTGGAGACCTGGAAGCTGGCGCCCGCGCTGGCGTCGGGATGCACGCTGGTGCTCAAGCCCGCGGAGTGGTCGCCGCTCAGCGCCTCGGCGCTCCCCGAGATCATGGAGGAGGCGGGCGTACCCGCCGGAGTTTTCAACATCGTGCACGGCATCGGCGGGGAGGCTCTCCCGCCACTGGCCACCGCTGCGGAACCGCCAGATCACACCCTCGAACTGCTCACGAAGCCGACGCGGGTAGGGGCCGTAGCGGCCGACCGGCAAGAACGGCTCGACCAACTCCCACTCGCTGTCGCTCAGTTCGCGTCGCAGCAGCGTTCTACCAGCGTCAACACCGGGCGCGGCCCGAAAACCGCAAGACGACAGCACAGAACCAGGCGCGGCCACACTCACCAGGCAGGGGGACCCGATCTCAGAAGCTTCACGTACTGTCGGATGCGCAGCACGTCATCGGGGAAGCAGCTGTTCCAGCCCTGGTCCAGCCGCATCCAGGCCGCGGGCTGCCCGTCCTCCGCGATCAGTGGCTGTTCCGGGTCGCCGATCGCGGCATAGGAGAGGGACAGCGTCACCGGCAAACCCGGGCCGAATGACCGCACCGCCACCGCGGCGGGCCGCTCCAACAACCGTGGCCGCAGCCCAGTCTCCTCGGCCAGTTCCCGGGCCGCGCCATCACGCGGACACTCTCCGGGCTCAACCTTGCCACCTGGCGGGACCAGCCCGCGCCACGGATGCCTGACCAGCACGATCTGCTCCAGGGCTGTATCCAGGACCCACACCTCGGCGCCCAACGGCTCCACGGCGCCAACCAGCGCAGAGCGCAACCAGGCCCTGGCCCGGTCGAACTCCAGCGTCGCGCTCCCGGCGTCAGCGACGGCAGCATCAAGCGGACGCTGCTCAAACACGCTACGGATCATTGCGACAGGCTATAGACCGCCACCGACACCACCGGGCTGCAGCGGTCGGCCGCAGCAATGGCCGTCGCCGCGGCGGCCGCGCACACCGCCACGCCACATCGAACAATCTCCGACATCGATCACAACTCCAGATAGGCCCTAGTGCGGTGACCACATAGGTTCACCGGCTCGGGGAACCCTGGTCGACGGCGCGGGGCTTCGATGGCAAGGTCAACAAGGAGCAGGCGGAGAAGGCCAAGGCTGCCCTTGAGGGCGGCGGCGCCACCGTCAGCATGAAGTAGTGCTACTTCGCTTCCGAGAAGGAGCGGCCACACCCAGGTGCCGGGTGGGTCGCTCCTTTCCGTTTCTGCCACTCGTTACGCTGCTGGGCGTGATCAACGTTGTATCCGAGTGGACCAAGGGCTTGGCGATCTCACGGGGGGCTGGAAAGCCGGTGGCTGAGCCGTGGGGCTGGCGCATCGAGGTCGAGGGGATCGGGCGATACGTCGTCACCGACCTCCAGTGGCTGGAGAAGCTGCTCCCCACAGTCACTGAACAGGGCGCCTGGCTCAAGCTCTTCGTCTCCCCCGAGGAGGCTGCGCCGTACCTCACTCAAGGGTGGGAACGCACAGACCCCAGCTTCATGATGACCGTGGACCTGGAGCGCGCCGAACCCCGCTGCCCGGCCGGATACGAGATCGAGGTGACCACCTCCGGAGCGGCCACCTTCGTCCGGGTCCTGACCGCCGGTGGCGAGCAGGCCGCGCGCGGCCAGATGGGTTGCACGGATGAGATCGTGGTCGTCGACAAGGTGCTGACCGAGGAGGCGCACCAGCGGCGGGGCCTGGGCACGGTGGTGATGCGCACCCTGCAGAATCTGGCCATCGACCAGGGGGTCAGCGTCGGCGTCCTGGGCGGGACCGTCGAGGGGCGGGCGCTCTATGAGCGGCTCGGCTGGCGCGTGGTCTCACCCCTGACTTCCTTCCAGTACGGCGGAGCCCAACCCTGACCGATCGCGCCACTTCAACGGAAGTCGCAACCGCCGCGATCCCGGAGAGTAATGTCCTCGCGCGCTCCTCACGCTCGAAGGGGTAATCAACGAAATTGTTATCCGCAAGCCTCTCTTCCTGGCGCGTCCGCGGAGTGGATGCGGAGCGGGTGTGACGACAAGCCGGTCACCGTAAGAAGCGCGAGGGGAAAAGAACGCCGGCGTATGCGACAAGACATACACGCCGTTCCAGGCGTCGATGGGAATCGCGCGGGTAAATGCCCAAAAGGGCCTTCCGGTCCGGCTAGCCACGTTGAGAGTTCCTGTGTCTCAAGGCTGGCAGCCGGCCATGAACGAGGACGGGACAGTAATCACCGTAGGAACAAGAACTGGCGGGGGCTTATTCATTGCGGCTGCCCAAGCTGCGTTCCGGCCTCATAAAGGACATCTGCTCTCGGCTCCAGGCCGTGTTTCGGAATGGCGCCGTGGCCGGCCCATGGAGATGCCTGGTCGTGAGGACCGGACCGGTATCGGGTGTTCGGTGCTCTGGCCGCCCTCATGGCGAGGCAAGATGGTACGCATGACTTTGGCCACCCCCATATTGCACACCGCTCGGCTGCGACTGCGGCCATTCACCGACGCCGACGCGGCCCCCCTTTTCGCGCTGCACAGCAGCACCTACGTGCTGCGCTACTGGGACGCCCCGCCATGGAACGAACGGGCCCGCGCCGAGCGCTTCATCGAGGCTTGCCGGAAGATGGCGGACGAAGGCACCGGGGCGCGGGTGGCCATCGACCGTGTTTCTGACGGTGCCTTCATCGGCTGGTGCAGCCTGACCCGATGGAACCCGGACTACCGCAGCGCGTCGTTGGGCTACTGCCTCGACGATGCGGTGTGGGGCCACGGCTACGCGACGGAGGCCGCGCGCGCCTTGCTGCAGTGGGCATTCGACTCACTGGACCTGAATCGAGTTCAGGCCGAGACCGATACGCGAAACGTGGCATCTGCCCGGGTCCTGGAGAAGGTCGGATTCGTGCGTGAAGGGACATTGCGAGAAGACTGCGTCGTGAACGGCGAGGTATCTGACTCGTGGGTGTTCGGGTTGATCAGGCGAGAGTGGCGGCCGTCGGCCGTGTCGATCCCCGGCCGCTGACTTCCTCGCCAGCGAGACGGCGTCTGGGCGCCGGTGCTTCGTTCCGCTGCGGCGATGGGCTGGCACGGACTCACGCAGCAGCGCCACGGCCAGCGGCGCGATGCGGTCGGCGGGACGGCGCACCCGCTGGGCCGGCCGGACCGCGACATCGCGACGCCACTCCAAAGGGCGGGTGGCCGCCACCCGGCACACCTGGGCGACGTCGGGGGTCCTCGGCCCAGCGGCGGTTGACGCCGCGGCCGGTCATCCATGTCACGGCGGCCGCCGGACCGGTGATGACGCCGACACCGGTCAGCAGCAGCGCGCCGGCCAGTGTGTCGAGCAGGTCGCCGACCTCCCAGGAGGCCATCTCCTCGAAGTCGTCGGGATGCACCTGCTCGGTGCGGGCGCGACGCAGCTCCTTGACGAGGCCGGGCAACCGCCCAGCTCGGCGCGCTCCTCCTCAGCGTGCGTGACCAGCCGGTCGGCCAGGCGGGTGACTGGTTGCGAGTGACCAGGTCGCAGATCTCCGTCCAGAGGGTCATCGGGAGACCTCCACGGCGGCGCGGGCGACGATCCGGGCGGCCAGCACGTGTTTGCACGGCCCACGGGAGCCGCGATGGTCCCACCACCACTCGCAGGTGCAGGAGCTGTCTGCCAGAGAGACCCGGCGCGCGCCGCCCGAGGTGTGGACGGTGGCAAACTCGCCTTCGAGGTGCACGGCGCCCGCGTCGACGAGCTTGCGCGCCTTGGCCAGCCGGGGGTTGAGCAGGATCACGTTGTCCTTGTCATAGGGCAGCTCGCGGTGGAAGTGGGCGGCCTCCGACAGGTCGTAGCCGACCCGGCCGGCGACGCCGAGCTGCGTCAGCGCGGCCCGCACCCGGTCGGCGGGGATGCCCGCGCGGTCGGCCAGCAGGCCGATCTCGATCTCGGGCTCGAAGTTGAGCAGCATGCCCACTACGTCGGCGTCGTTCTCGGCCTCGTCGGTGGCCAGGCCGTCGAGCACCGTGCCCTCGCCGGAGAAGCCGCGCCAGCGCTCGGGTGAGAGCGTGAGCGTGTAGCGCATGCCCGGCAGCTCCAGCTCCCAGGCGCTGGAGGCGGCGTCGGCCGGGCCGTAAACCCGGAGGGACTTCGCGAAGCGAAGCAGCGGCAGGAGGGTGCCGAGCCGGTTGGGGCCGGCGAGCTGGACCGAGCCCGGAACCTGACGGCCGGAGACCTTCAGCTCACGCCCCGCCTGCGCCACCCACACGGTGCCCTTCTTGGGCAGCCCGCGCAGGAACCGCACCGCCGCCATGCCTGTCAGCTCACCGCGCTGGTCCATGCCCGAGGCGATGAGCTGCACCTCGGCGAATCCGCGTAACCAGCGCTCGGGCAGCGGCACCTTCTTCTCCACCACCGCGCCGTCCATCGTGGTCACGACCAACTCGTCGAGGCCCACCCCCAGGTGCAGCGGGTCACGCGCGCCGAGGCGCGCCAGCGCCTCCCGGAGCGGCGCGTTCACGTCGACGTTGGTGGTGCCCCGGTCGAACACCTCGCCGTCGAGCGTGCCGTTCAGCAGATCAAGCCGGGCGTACACGCCGCCACAGGCCGAGAACGACTCGAACCGCAACCGGTCTCCGTTGCACGTCACCACCGGGTCCCGCACCCAGCCGGGCCGCGCCTGCGGCTGGTGATAGCGGGCCAGCGCCACATCGGCGACGCCGAGCAGGGCCGCCGCGGCGGGGGCCGCCTGGGTCACCACGCCGCTGAAGAACCGGGGAGCCACGGCCGGGCCGGACAGGACCCGTCCGCCGGAGGTCGCCAATCCGAGACGACCGTCGACAAGGGAGGAGGGCGCGGCGTACGTGTACGCCTGCGTCGCTGAAGTCATGGCCGGGACGATAGATCGCCCCACCGACAAACCGGCGCGGCAGATGTCGAGGAGATGAAAGATCCTCGGTGCCGGAGTTCAGCAGGAAGTTACGGGCGGCCTGGGCGGTCCACAGGCCTGTGGGGTTGGCGGTAACGCCGAGCAGGTGGGCACGACGACTGCCGTGTTCGAGCGGCGTGTGAGGTTGACCGTGTCCACGTGCAGGAAATCGACGGCGACGATGGGTCGGCCTGGGCGGTCAGGAACTTCTTCCACGTCGGCCCGGCCGCGCCTCGGGGCGGTGCGCCGTAGCGGGAAGTGGTCGGCGGACGTGGTGGCTCCGGTGTCGGTGAGCACAGCCGGCGCTGCCGGTAAGCCGCCGGCTGATCTTCCTAGGAGGGGGCGAGCCGTGCTCCGCGCGAGCGGAGAGAATCCTGCAGCGCCGTCACGTCGATGTCTTCGACGCGCTTGCCGGACGCCGCCGCGTGGGCGGCCGCCACGCCCGCCGCCTCGCCGGTGGTGAAACAGGTGGCGGTGATCCGCAGCGAGCCGTTCGCCTCGTGGGTGGAGGAGACGCAGCGTCCCGCGACGAGCAGGTTGCCGAGGCCGGCGGGTACGAGAATCCGATACGGGATCTCGAAGCCGCTGCCTACCGGATCGGTGTGCGAGAGGCCGGGAGAGTCGTCGGAGTGAATGTCGATCGGGAACGCGCCGCGCCCGATCGTGTCATCGAAGGGCGATCCGGTACGTACATCCGCCGCATTCATGGTGTACAGGCCGAGGACACGCCGCGATTCCCGCACACCCACCCGATCTCCGACGGCGCTGAGATGGCAGGAGCCGAAACCGGGCACGCGGTTCCTGAACCAGCGCACGAACTCGAAAACCTGCCTGCCGAGCTCGGCGTGCGCCAGGCCCAGCCCTTCCTCCGCGTCCTCCGCCCGCGTCCTGGTGACGTTCACCACCACTTCTCCCCGGCGCGGCCACCCGGCCAGATGCATCTCGGTACGGCGCAGGCGGAGCTCGCCGCGCTCGTGGCCCTCCGCGAGCAGCCCGCCGAGACCCCAGACGTTGACGTGGTCCGCGTCGTCCTCGCCGATCACGCTGCCCGGCCGTACCTGGTCGGGGTGCTCGCGCAGGTGGCGCAGGAGCAGGGCCAGATCGACGCCGCCGAGCTTGAACAGCAGTGAAGCGGGTTGCCGGGCGGAGGTGTCGGTCTGGAAGGACGCACCGGCGAGTGCGGCGGCCGCCGCGTCGCCGCTCGCGTCGATGACGACGGCGGCTCTGACGATGCGGGAACCGGCCAGGGTGTGCACGCGGACGGCCGTGAGCCGTGCGTCGTCGCCGGCCGTCGCATCGACGATCGGCGACTGCAGCCAGACCCGCACTCCCGCTTCGTCGAGCATGACGGACTGGGTGAGCGCGAGTGCCGCATGGTCGACGGGAGTCCTGCTGGCGGTGTAGCCGACGTCGTCGCGGATGTGGCCGGGCGAGGCGCCGATCTCCATGAGCCGCTCCACCAGCCGCTGACCGAAGCCGCCGGTGACCTGTTCGCCGCGCACGTCGTGGAATCCCGCTGAGTGTTCGAGCAGCTGCCAGGCGAGCGTCCCGCCGACCGAGCCGCTCGCCTCGGCGAGCACCGTCCGGGCTCCTTCTTCCGCGGCCGCCACCGCGGCGGCGACTCCGGCTGATCCGCCGCCGACGACGAGGACGTCGGTGTCGCGAACGGGTAGTGCCGAGTTCGTGGTCACGATGGTTCTCCCTGGCTCAGAGCGGCAGTCGGTGACGGACGAGGCTGCCGTACATCGCCACGGTGACCAGCAACAGCGCGGCCGAGACGATGAGCGCGACGACGAAGCCGCCGGTGACGTCGACGATGACGCCGGTGGCGATCGGCGCGAAGGCGCCGCCGAGGAAACCGCCGAAGTTCTGGATGCTGCCGACCGAGCCCACCATCTTGGAGGTGGTGACCACGTCGGCGGCGAGGGCCCAGTACGAGGCGGTGGTCAGGCTGTAGGCGAACATGCCGAGGGTGAGCATGATGATCGCCACTGCCGGTCCGGTGCTGAACGCGGTCCCGACCAGCGCGAGCGCGGTAAGCAGCGCGCCGCCGGCGATCGTCCGGCGCCGGGCGTCCAGCGGGCGGATACCGCGTTTGACGAGCCTGTCGGAGAACCGTCCGCCGATGACCACGGCGACGCCGCCGGCGATGTAGGGGATGGCCGAGAGCAACCCGGCCGCGCTCAGCGAGAAGTGCAGCGCGGACTCCAGGTAGCTCGGGAGCCAGGTGATGTAGAACCAGAAGACGTACTGCAGGCAGAAAGCGCCGACGATCATCGCCCAGATCGAGCCGTGCCGGAACAGCCGGAGCCAGTCGCCGCCGACGCTCGACGCCTCGCCGGCTTCATCCTTCTGACTGACCTCGGTACGTTGGTTGTGCTGGATGTAGTCGAGCTCCTCGGCGCTGACCCAGGGGTGGCGCTCCGGCTTGCGATAGACCACGACCCAGGCCAGGACGCCGAGGAATCCGAGCACCCCGACGATCACGAACATCAGCTTCCAGCCGAACGCGAGCATGAGCGCGGTGGTGATGGGCGGCGCGATGGCCAGGCCGACCTGGGTTGCCGCGATGTAAACGCTGGTCGCCCGTGCTTTCTCGTGCTCGGGAAACCACTCGTTCGTGGCCTTCAACGCGCCGGGGAAGAGCGGGGCCTCGGCGATCCCCAGCACGACACGCAGCCCGATGAACGTGCCGATGGTGCGCGCCAGCCCGGTCACGGCGCCCGCGATCGACCAGACCGCCGCGGCGACCGTCATGATCACCTTGGGGCCGAACCTGTCCACCACCCAGCCCGCCGGCAGGTTCATGATGGCGTACGGCCAGATGAACGCCGAAAGGACCAACCCCATCTCGGTGTTGCTGAATCCGAGCTCCTCGCGGATCGTCGGTGCGGCGACGGAGAGATTGCCGCGGTCCAGGTAATTGGTGATCGTGAGCATGGTGATGGCGCAGATGATCGCCCATCGGACGTTCTTGCCGCGCGGCCGTCCACTCTTGGCGGCCGCATCGGTTGTTCCCGTGCCCTTGGCCGGGTTCTCCACGGACATGCGTCCCTCGCTAGGGTCTGCGGTGTCGGCGGCCGTACGCGATCCGCGTATGTCACCGGTTACATTGGTGGGTCAGTCTGGTGTCGTCCTGCTCACGTGTCAAGGGTCCTGTACTTGACATAGATGGATGTCAGGGCACAGCCTTGGGTGATGTCACCGGTGACATTTTGATATTCCCCCGATTTCACGACGGTGGGGGACCGGCTGGTCCTTCATGAAAGCAGGTGTCTTTCTCGTGTCCGCAGTAGACCTTCATGGCATCATTCCTCCGCTGGTCAGCCCGTTCACCAGTGACGAGCAGCCGGACGTAGACGCGCTGCGCGCCGAGGTTCGCTATCACATCGACCTCGGCGTGCACGGTGTCTGTGTCACCGGGAGCACCGGGGACGGGCAGATGCTGTCGGTCGACGACTCCGTGGCCTTCGCCGCGGCGGCGGTGGCCGAGTCGGCCGGCCGGGTGCCGGTGATCGCCGGGATCATCCAGGACAGCACGCGTGAGGTCATCAGGTACAGCAAGGCGATCGCCGCGACCGGCGTCGACGCGCTGCAGGTGACGCCGGTCCACTACCTGTTCCAGCCGGACGCGGACACCACCGTGGACTACTACCGGCGCATCGCCGAGGCTACCGGCCTGCCGGTGCTCATCTACAACGTCATCCCGTACGCGCTGATCCCTGCCACCACCGTTGCCCGCACGCTCAACGAGATTCCCCAGGTCATCGGGGTCAAGCAGTCGGGAGGCAACATTCATCAGCTTGCCGACCTGTTGTATCTCAACCCGGCCGGCGGCAAGGTCTTCACCGCCGTGGACGACCTGCTGTACCCGAGTTACATGATCGGCGCCGAGGGCGCGATCAGCGCGACGCTGACCGTCGTGCCCGAGCTGTGCCTGCGGCAGTGGGACGCCGTGCAGCGTGGAGATCACGCGCTGGCCAGGGAGCTGCACAACAAGCTGCTCCCCGTCTGGCGGGCGATCGACGGACCGAACATGACCCTGCGCATCAAGGCGGCGCTTGCCATGCAGGGACGCAACGGTGGACACGGCCTGTCGCCGCTGACCCCGGTCTCGGACGGCGAGCGCGAGACGATCAGGGCCGCCCTGCTGGAGGCGGGCGTCAAACTCGCCGACTAGGCGGACTCGCCCCGAGGGCAGCCTGCTCAGCCTCGGGGCGGGGGTGCGGCGCAGGAACTGCGAATCCGGAAGTCAGAGGGAAGGACGACGTCCTCTGGCTGCT
Organism: Nonomuraea sp. CA-141351; assembly: GCF_050944675.1. NCBI lineage: Bacteria > Bacillati > Actinomycetota > Actinomycetes > Streptosporangiales > Streptosporangiaceae > Nonomuraea > Nonomuraea sp. CA-141351. The sequence goes on along the minus strand of NZ_CP191982.1, from coordinate 9,995,582 downwards.
CCGCGGCAGGGTTCGCGAGGGCGTCCAGGAGCAGCCGGGCCGCCTCGGTGCCCATTTGGTACGCGGGCTGAGCGATCGCTGTCACCGGCGGGTCCACGAACGGGAACAGGGTCATGTCGTCGAAGGTCAGCAGCGACACCTCGCCTGGCACCTTCACCCCCATCTCCCTCGTGGCGCTCAGCGCCCCGACACCGAGCAGGTTGTTGAAGGAGAAGACCGCGGTCGGCGGGGTGTCGAGCTCCAGGACTCGCCGCATGGCCTTGCTCCCGCCTTCGATGCCGAGATAACCCTCGAGAACGCATTCCGGTCTGATCGACAGTCCCGCCTCCGCGCACGCGGCGCGGAACCCGGCGAGTCGCTGCGCCGCGGTCGCCATCGTGTGCGGACCACTGATCATCGCCAGGTCTGTGTGTCCAAGGCCGATCAGGTACTGCACGGCGCGGCGCGCCGCCGCCTCGTTGTCACACAGCACCGCAGGCCCGGCGATGTCGGCCGGGCGCCGGTCGATGAAGACCGTGGGCATGCCGGTCGCCGCCAGCTTCCTGAGCATGCTGGAGTCGGCCGTACTCGAGGTCAGGGCCACACCGTCGACGGTGCGGGACTCGAACGCGGTGAGTACGGCACGCTCCCGCTCGGGGTTGAGGTCCGAGCTGCCGACGAGCACCTGGTAGCCGCCGGCGACCGCCGCGTCCTCCAGCCCGCGCGCCACCTCACCGAAGAACGGGTTGGAGATGTCGGCGACCAGCAGTCCCAGCAGCTGGGTCCGGCCACGGGACAGGCTGCGTGCCACGGCGTTGGGCACGTATCCCAGCTTGGCGACGGCGTCCTCCACCCGCTCGCGCAGGGCGTCGCTGACAGGGGTCGTACCGCGCAGGACCCTGGCGACCGTGGCGGTGGACACACCCGCCAGCTTCGCCACGTCCCGGTTGCTCGCCTGCCTCACCGCAATCTCCTCGCTCAGCGCCATGTCACCGGTGACAGGAGAGTACTACCCCGCGGCGGGTGGCGAACGCGGGCCGGGCCGCCAGGGGAGGTCAGGTGGCGATGGTGTTGGACTCCATGTCGGCCACCGTCCACTCCTCGACCTCGTCCAGGTGGACCGCCGCGGCCTGCTGGGCCGCCGCCACGTCGCGGGCGGCCATGGCGTCGAGGATCTCCAGGTGGCGGTGGGAGGATCCCTTGGTCCTGTGTGGCCCGGTGGCGCCGAGCACGCGCAGCCAGGCCACGAACGGCTCGACCGAGCCGCGCGCCTTGATCAGCCGGCTGTTGCCGGTCGCGGCCACGATCTCCCGGTGGATGCGCATGTCGCTGGCGAAGAAGGGGTCGTAGTCGCCCTTGTCGATGGCGGCCAGCGCTTCGACCGCCTCGGCGCGCAGGTCGGCGATCTGCGCATCGGACATCAGGGTGGCGGCGATGCCGGTGGCCACCCACTCGATCCCCTTGCGCAGCTGGCAGACCTCGCGCACATCGGTGACGCCCGGCCGGGCGACGAAGGTGCCCGACCGCGGCCGGGTCTCGACGAGCTGGTCGTGTTCGAGGCGGGCCAGCGCGTCCCGCACCGGGGTACGGGACACGCCGAATTCTTCGGCCACCGCCTGGGGGTCCAGCCGTGAGCCCGGCTCGAACACGCCGGTGGTGATGCGCTCGCTGAGGATCCGGTAGAGCTGGTCGGCGATGGAGTCGACGACCAGGGACGACCTGCCGGACGGACGTGCGGGCACGGTCATGCTGGTTTCTCCCTGCGGATGTGCAACATCTAGTCGATCAGGTTAGCCGCACGCAGCGCGCCGGCGATGCGCTCGCGCTCGGCCTCTGTGGCGGGGCCGAACGGCTTGCGCGGCAGCCCGCCGTCGCGGCCCTGGACCTGGAGGGCGGCCTTGAGGGTGGCGGGCAGGTTGGGGCCGTCGATGGCGCGCCACACCGTGAGGATGCGCTCGTGCAGTTCGAGGGCAGTCGCGTGGTCGCCCGCCTGCACCGCGTCCCACAGCTCCACCGACAGCTTGGGCGTGACGGTCGGGATGGCCGCGAGCGCGCCATGCGCGCCGAGGACGAACGCCGGGTAGTGCAGGTCGTCCAGGGCGGCCAGGATGGTGAACCGGTCGCGGACCCGGTGCAGCAGGTCCGCGAGCAGATGCATGTCGCCGCCGCTCTGCTTGACCGCGATCAGCTGGGGGACGCCGGCAAGCTTCTCGATCGTGTCGACGGGGACCAGCGCCCACGGCACCACGTTATAGAGCACGATCGGCATGCCGGTGGCCTCGCCCAGGAGCCGGTAGTGCTCAACCGTTTCCTCCGCCGACGGTGCGAAAACGTAGTGCACGGGGGTGACCTGGAGGGCGTCCACACCGGCTTCCTTCAGCGCCAGCGAATACCTGATCGCCTGGGCGGTGGAGTTCTGGATCACGCCGCCGATGACCGGGACCCGGCCGCCGACCTCATCCACCACGACCTCGCAGATCGCTTTGCTCTCCTCCACTGACAAGGTCTGCCCCTCGCCGGTGCTGCCGCACGCACAGATGGCGGTCACCCCGGCGTCCAGAAGGTACTTGACCTCACCACGCAGCAGTTCGAGGTCGACCTGGTCTTTCTCGTCGAACGGGGTGACGACCGTGGAGATCATCCCGTGCAGGTCCAGGTCTTTCATGTACATCCTCCTCGGGCAAGCGCCCTTGTCTAAAATCTGGTGTCTGATACATTAGCCGACCAGATGCGGGGGTACCACCCCGGCCCTGAGGAGAGCCCGATGAACAACCAATCGAACGCATCCGCGAGCGGCGCCTCGTCGGTCCGGAGAGTCACCGTCGCCAGTGCCCTCGGCACCACGGTGGAGTACTACGACTTCACCCTGTACGCCACCACCGCGGCGCTCGTCTTCAACGACGTCTTCTTCCCCGCCGACAACGCGATGGTCGGCACGCTCGCCGCGTTCGCCACGTTCTTCGTCGGCTACCTGGCCCGCCCGCTCGGCGGGATCATCTTCGGCCACTACGGTGACCGGCTCGGCCGCAAGACCATCCTGGTCATCACCATGGTGCTGATGGGCGGCGGTACCTTCGCCGTCGGCCTGCTGCCCTCCTATGACAGCATCGGCATCTGGGCGCCCATCCTGCTCACCCTCATCCGGCTGCTGCAGGGCCTGGGCATGGGCGGTGAGTACGGCGGCGGCGTCCTCATGGCCCTGGAATACAGCCCCCGCGAACGCCAGGGCTTCTACACCTCCCTGGTGCACATCGGCACCCCCGCCGGCGTGCTGCTGCCGGTCGGCATCGTCACCCTGCTCGACGCCTGGCTGCCCGAGGGCGCCTATGAGTCGTGGGCCTGGCGGCTGCCGTTCCTGGCGAGCATCGTGCTCATCGCGCTCGGCGTTTACATCCGCACCCAAATCAGCGAGAGCCCGGAATTCGTCAAGGCACGCGAGGACCGGCAGTCACACCGCCTGCCGGTCAAGGAACTGTTCGCCGGCTACACCGGCCGCGTCGTCACCTCCGTCATCGCGAAGATTGCCGAAAGCGGCCTGTTCAACGTCTACTACGTGGTCGCCATCGCCTACGTCACCACCGAACTCGGCCAGCCGCGCGAACCCGTGCTCCTCGCCGTCCTGGTGGCCTGCGCGATCGAGTGCTTCACCCTGCCGCTGTTCGGCGCGCTGTCGGACCGTGTCGGCCGCCGGGCCGTCTACATCGGCGGCGCGGTGTTCCAGCTTGTGCTCGCCGTACCGTTCTTCCTGCTGGTCTCCACCGGCAGCCTGCCGTTGATGATCCTGGGCATGACCCTCGGCCTGGCCGTCGGGCACGGTGCCATGTACGGCGCGCAGGCCGCCCTGTTCGGCAATCTCTATCCGGTCGGCGTCCGCTACACCGGCCTGTCGGTCACCCAGCAGATCGGCGCCACCCTCGGCGGCGGCCTCGCCCCGCTCCTCGGCACCGCACTGATCACCGCCGGCGGTGGCCACTGGACCTGGGTGGCCGTCTACGCCGTCGCCATCGCGGCGCTCTCCAGCCTGGCCGCCACCCGCCTCAAGGCCGGCGAAGCCGTGCGCGAGCCGGTCGGCACCCCCGTCATGAAACCGTAGTCCTGAAGCCCCGTCATGAAACGTCCGCTACCCGGGAGGCCAGCATCGTGACATCCGCGCACATCCCGTTCCTGCCCGCCGACGGCGACCCCGTCCCGCCGGGCCTGCGCGGCTTCGCCCGCGCCCACGCCCGGCTGGTCGAACTGCACGAGAACCCCACCTACCTCGCCGCCAGGCACCGCCACCCCGGCCGCACGGTCGGCCTGGTCTCCGGCGGCGGCTCCGGGCACGAACCCCTGCACGCGGGATTCCTCGGCCGAGGCATGCTGGACGCGGTCGCGCCAGGCAAGGTGTTCGCCTCGCCGCACAACCGGCAGGTGCTCGAGGCCAGCAGGAAGGCCGCCGGCCCCGCCGGTGTGATCCACATCGTCAAGAACTACACCGGCGACCGGATCAACTTCGGCATCGCCGCGGAACGGCTCAGACACGACGGCATCGAGGTCCGCCGCGTGCTGGTCGACGACGACCTGGCCACCGAGTCCGACCAGACCGCCACCGGCCGCCGCGGCACCGGCGCCACCATCGTCGTGGAGAAACTGCTCGGCGCCGCCGCCGACACCGGCCTCGGCCTGGACGAACTTGCCGGCCTCGGCACCCGCTTCGCCGGTGCGTCACGCAGCCTCGCCGTCGCCACCCGGGCGCACACCTCGCTGCACACCGGCAGGCCCTCCTTCGGCCTGGAGCCGGGTCAGATCGAGTACGGCGTCGGCATCCACGGCGAGCGCGCCGCCCAGTCGATCGCCAGGCCGCCCATCGAGAAGCTGATCGAGACGATGCTCGACCGGCTCATGGAGGGCCTGCCGGACGGCCCTGACGAGGTCGTCGCCGTCGTCAACGGCCTCGGCGGCACCACCCAGCTCGAACTGTACGGCCTGCATGATCTCGTGGCCGCCGGGCTGGAGCTCCGTGGCCTCACCCTCGTCGACGCCCTGGTCGGCACGTTCGTGCCCGCACTCGACATGGCCGGCTTCTCCCTGACACTTACTCGCCTGCGGCCGGAGTGGAAGGCATGGTGGGCCGCTCCCGCGATCACCCCGGCCTTCCCCGCGCGCAGCACAGAGGAGGACGTTCACTGATGGCTCTGAACGAGGAAGTCATCCTGCGCCGCTACGCGACAGCCGCTGAAGCCGCACACGCCGAGCTCACCGAACTCGATCAGCTCAGCGGCGACGGCGACTTCGGCGACAACCTCAGGAACGGACTTCGCGACGCCGTGACGGCGTATGAGAAATCGGGTGGCTCCGCGCTGCGCGTGCTCGGCGAGGTCTTCCTCGACGAGGTGGGTGGCACCAGCGGCCCCCTGCTCGGCCTGCTGTTCACCGAGATCGCCCGCGCGCAGGAGAAGCAGGGAACCGACCCGGCCGCCGCCTGGGCCGCGGGTACCGCCGCGGGTCTGGCCGCCATCCAGCGGGTCGGCGAAGCCGAGGTCGGCGACCGTACCCTCGTCGACGCCCTGGCTCCCGCGGTCGAGGCGTTGAAGCGAGGGGGAGAGACCGCGTTCTCCGCGGCCGCGGAAGCGGCGGGTGCCGGTGCCGCGCGTACCGCGGAAATGCGCGCCCGGATGGGCCGGGCCAGCTACGTCGGCGACCGGGCCAAGGGCGCGCCCGACCCCGGTGCCATGGGCGTCGCGGTGCTGTTCTGGGTAGTCGCCACCGTCGCGGATCCGCGGGCAGACCTGCGGCCCCCGCTCGCCTCCCTGTAGCCGCCCTTCGTCGCGACGCTTCGGCGGATGACGCCCTTGGCCAGCAGGAAGCTTCCATTCCCCCGGCGGCCGGTTCGCACCAGTTCGGTCAGGGCGGTGCCGGTCTCGCGGGTGATGGGGCCGGTGTGTTCGAGGCCGAGGCGGTGCGGGCGCGTCGCCAGGCCGTCACCGGCACGGCGGCGGCGATCGGCAGGCCGGGCCACCACAGGGCAGTCGAGGCCGAGGTCGCGGTCGAGCCGGACGGTGACGTCGTTGAGCCGGTCGCCCATCCAGGGGCAGATGGCGGCGGCCGCTGTAGACCCGGGTCACCGGTAACGAAGGGCGCGAGCTGGCGGCTCGCGCCCTTCGTGATTTACCGCTGGCCCGGCATGGCACTGGGCCAATACCTGCCCGTGATGTCGCAAAGGCGGATCAATTCAGGGTGGGGTATGCGAGACCTCAAGGAAGGGGAATTTGTGCCACAGAAGGTGAGGGGCGCCAGGGAGCGGGCATAGCGGACATTAAGGACAAAACCCCAGAATAGATCATAGGGGGAATCATGTTCGGATACCTGCCATACGCCGTCGACCGTCCAGCGCCACGTACGCTTTTGCGCCGCTGGTACGACGCCATCCTGTCCGGTGGGTGAGGCTGGGGGAAAGCAGGCGCTGCGGCCGCACTTTGGTCGCAGCGCTCAAAATGGCGGGCCGCGTGATAAATCTATGCCGGGCTTCAAGGGAGCTTCACAACCTTATCTTCCCGGTGCGCAGGCAACGGTTACTTTGCCTCTGGAGCGCGTAGTTCGGGTTCGAGTGGCAATGCCCCGGAAGTAGCGCGAGCGTCACCTTAAGCCATTCCTCCGATGACGTGACCTCTGGCACGGCCATCACGGCTTCGGTGCGGACTGGCGGGCCGCTGGGTCAGCGGTGCCGCCGGTACTGCAGATATACGATCCCGTTGCTGGAGGCGGTGCTGGAGACCAGGTCGAGCTGGTAGGACTTGGGGACGCCGTCGAACAGCCGGGTGCCCTCGCCCGCAACGTAGGGGAACATGCTCAGCTGGAGCTCGTCGATCAGGTCGAGCCGCATGAGCGACCGCCAGAGGCTGACGCCGCCCCAGACCACGATGTGGCCGTCGCCGCCCAGCCTGAGCTTGTCGATCTCTTCTGCCGTGTCACCAGCGGCGATGGTGGTGCCGGCCCAGTCGGCCGTCTTCAGGGTCCGGGAGAAGACGACCTTGCGCCCGGCGTTCAGGATGTCGGCGAACGGGTGGTCGGTGGACGTTGCCATGGCCCCGGAGATGCCCTCGTAGGCGGTGCGACCCATGATGTGTGCGTACGCGCTCTGGAGAAAGTCGAGGTGCGCCGGGGCGTCGGGCTCACGGTTCTCGGGCAGGTCGAAGCAGAACTTCCAAAACTCGGTGCCCTCGTCGGCGAGAAGGCCGTCGAGGGAGTAGTTGAACACTGTCGCTATCAGCTTCCGCATGATCAGAACTCCGTGGTCTCGGATCCTCTGGGGGCCGTGCTTGCTAGGGGAACGTGCGTGTCCCGGGCCGCAGCGCTCGCGTTGCCGCGGCTGCGACTTGTCGCTAGTGATTTAGACGCCACTGCCGCCCGGAAGTCATCGGTGCCCGGTCAGCTGGCCTGTTGCGCTGTCAGGTGTCTACTCGCCGCTGTCGATCGCGTAGGTTCGGGCTTGTTTCCGGATCTTGGCGTAGACCGAGCCGGAGATCACGCCGTCCGTCCTGGTCCGGAAGAGCCGGCCGTCCTTGGCCGTGCCGTGCGTGTCGAAGTGTGCCCGGAGTCCGGCCGCCTCAGCCGGACGCAGGCCACCGAAGTCCTGAAGGTAAAGGACATACGGCGTTTTTACGTAAATATGGATACAAATGGAGCCTTCCTAGGAGGTTCCATGACTATCCGCACTCAACTGCCGCTGGAGCAGCCCAGCCCGTTGCAACTGGCCCCTGTGCTGCGCGCGCTGCAGACGCAAGGACCGATCCACCCCATCCGTACCGCGGTCGGAGATCCGGCCTGGCTGGTGACCGGTTACGAAGAGGTCCGCCGGTTGCTGGATGACCACCGGCTCGGCCGGGCGCACCCCGCACCGGACAACGCCGCACGCACCGGAGAGTCGGTGTTGTTCGGCGGGCCGATTGGCGACTTCGACACCGAGCAACTCGACCATCGCCGGATGCGCGCCCTGCTCCAGCCGCACTTCTCCCCCAAACGGATGCGGGCGCTGCGCCCTCGCGTCGAAGCGCTGACCAGCGACCTGCTGGACGAGCTCGCCAGGCGGGGGCCGCAGGCCGACCTGCACGCGCGTCTGGCGTTGCCGCTGCCGATCGCGGTGATCTGTGAACTGCTCGGCGTGCCCTACGCCGACCGCGCGCAGTTCCACGCCTGGACGCAGGCTGCTGCGGATGTCACCGACAAGACCCGCTCAGAGCAGGGGCTGACCGAGCTGTTCACCTACGGCCGGCAGTTGGTGGCCCGCAAACGGCGCGAGGGCCACCTCGGCGGTGACAGCGAGGACGCAGATGTGATCACACGCCTGGCGTTGACCGAAGGGGTCAGCGACGACGAGGCCGCCATCTTGGGCATGCTCCTACTGTTCGCCGGGCACGAGACCACGGTCGTCGCGATCGGCATGGGTGCGTTGTGGCTGCTGGCCCACCGCGACCAGTGGCAGGAACTGCTCGGCGACCCCTCCCGCGTCAACGCAGCCGTGGAGGAGATCCTGCGGGCGTCCGGCGTGGGCGGGCACGGCATCCTCCGCTATGCCCGCGTCGATCTGGACGTCGCGCACGTGCGGGTGCGCGCCGGCGATTTGGTGCTGCTGGACCTCAGCGCGGGCAATCACGATGCCGAGGTATTCGCCGAGCCGGACCGATTCGACATCAACAGGCAGGCGGGAGCCCACCTCACCTTCGGGTATGGCGCTCGCTACTGCCTCGGCGCCCCGCTGGCGCGGATCGAGTTGCAGACCGTGTTCTCCCAGCTGATATCGCGCTTCCCCACGATGCGGCTGGCCAGAGACGTGCAGGAGCTGACGGTCAACAGTCACCTGCTCACCGGTGGCCTGGCCGAACTTCCTGTCACCTGGTGACATCGGGTCCTTTCCCGATCACCTCCCGACTCAAAGGTAAAAATTGCGTCCTTTGCCATGGCATGGGTCGTGTTTGCCGTTTATGCGGAGTTAAGGTTGCCGGACCTTGGTGTCCCCGTGACCGAAGAGGGAGGGATGGGCGAACGCCCGCCGCGCATGTGGAATGTTCCTTCGTTGTCCTCAGTGGCATCCGCTTTCACCCCCATCACCCGTCTTGCGGGCGGCCTGCTCGGGGCAGGGACGCAGGCCGTCGGGAAGGTCTGCGACTGGGTCGGCGGACTGTCGGCTGCGGTGCTGGCGATGCCCGCACCGCTGGTCGACAGTGGCAGGACCATTACGCCTGCGGCTCCCTCCGCTAGAGGGCCTTTTGTGGAAGTACGCCCGACTGGTTTCGCCCCGATGACCGTGGCGTACGAGCGGCGCGGCACCGGGGAGCCGGTGGTCTTGCTCCACGGCATCGGGTCGAACCGGCAGGCATGGGACGCCGTGGTGCCGTCGCTGACAGCCGAGCACGAGGTGATCACGGTAGATCTGCCGGGCTTTGGCGAATCCCCCGATCTGCCCGACGGTCTGCCCCACGACCTGCCCACCGTGGTGGCGGGACTGGGCGCCGTCTTCAGCGCGCTCGGGCTGGAGCGGCCGCACGTGGTCGGGCATTCCATGGGCGGGCTGATCGCGTTGCGGCTGGCTCAGGCCGGTCTCGCCCGCAGCGTGACCGCACTGGCCCCGGCCGGATTCTGGAGCCATACCGAGCGGTGGTACGTCTTCACCGTACTTAACGCGGCCCGTCAGATGGCGCGCCTGCCGGAGCCGATCACGGCGTGGCTCTCGCAGACGTTCCTGGGGCATGCGGCCTTGACCGGCACCTTGTACATGCGCCCTGACCTGTCCACGCCGGAGGCGGTGGTGGCGTCGCTGCGTGCACTACGCCATGCGGTCGGGTTCCAAGCCACCGTGCGCGCCGGGCGGGCACGGGACCTGTTCGTCGGGGACATCCCCGACCTCCCGGTGACGCTTGCCTGGGGCACCGCCGACCGTGTCCTGCCGGCGCGCCAGGCGGCACGTGTGGCAACCATGATCCCCACGGCGCGGATGGTGTGGCTGCCTCGATGCGGCCATGTGCCGATGAACGACGCGCCCCAACTGGTCGCGCAGGTCATCCTGCAAGCCACCGCCCCTGGCCCCACCGCCGAGCTTCCCGAGAGCGGGCATGGCTGGCTTCGCCGACTCACCGCATCCAAGCGAGTGACGTTCGGCCGTACTGGATCCGCAGACTCCCACTGGGGTCATGGAGCGGTTGAGATATGACGAAGCACGCAGCGTCCGGATCGCCACGGCGCGGGACCGCGCCGGGCCCGTCAACCGGGGGCTTCTCGAGGATGCCGATGGGCAGGTCGCTTTCTCCGTGGGCGCGCTACCAGCGCCGATCATGGGCCGGCTCGTTCAGGGAGCCGTCGATCTGGATGCGTGAGCTCTTCGTCCCGTGGAGAAGCACCCGAAGCCGGCTTCAACGTCGCGGCCCCGTGCAGGGGGCCGGCCGGCAGGGAGTCTCCCGAGTCCATTCGGACTTGTGGCCGAAGCCGCGGCTGTTGTCGATGAGGCGGAGCCAGTGGGGCAGTACTTCCCAGTAGTCGGCGGCGGACAGCGCCTGGGCCAGGTGTGGGGTGTCGGCAACGAACGGGAAGCGAGCGGCGTAAACGGTGCGGGCCTCATCGCGGGCCGTTCCCTCCAGGCGGTGGCAGGTGCCCTGCCCCTGGATGCCGGTGATGGCATCCCAGGTCTGGTCGTCCTTCTGCGCCGTGAATGAGCATCGGGCCGAAGGTTGCCCGGAAAGAAGTGCTTGACCGTGCCGAGTGCTTACGGAACTGAGGAACACGAGGGTGGTATCGAGGGAGAGGGCATAGAAGACGGCGCATACCTGGGGAAAGCCGTCCTCGTCCACGTACGCCAGGTTCAGGGTGGTGTGAGCGGCGAGCGCCCGCTGGATCTGCGGCGGGCACTCGCCGCATTGCCGTGGATGTCTCATCCGGCAGTCCGCAGCGGGGGGACGGCGGGGACCTCGGGGGCGTTGCGGATGTCTTCCACGGTCATCTTGAAGTTCTCGGGGTACGCGTCGCGCTGGGTGCGACGGGCAGGCTCGCTGGTGCGCCAGCAGTACAGGCACTGCTGGCACTGGAGTACGTCCCAGACGCCGGGCACCGGCGAAGTGTAGAGCTTCTCGATGGTCTGGTACGCGCAGCGCGGGCAGATGGTGTCCTCCGCGGCCATGGTGGGTGTCCTTCCTTTCGTTTCGGGTGGTCAACGGGCGGCGAGGGCCTGCAGCCTGGTGAGCCATTCGCCCATCTCGGGGAGGTCACGGACCTGATTGCCGTAGTTGCCGCGGGAGTCTGGCTCGGCGGGGGTGGTGGCGTCGAGGATGAGCTTGTCGACGATGCCGGGCGTGTTGGACTGCGGGGCGAGCCCCAGCACGGACAGATTGGGGACCACGATGAGGTCGCCCAAGGGGTTCATCTTGGTGGACAGCGCCCACATGACCTGCGGCAGGTTGAAGGGGTCGACGTCCTCGTCGACGACGATGACGGTGGCGGCGTAGCCCAGCCCGTGCGGGGTGGTCAGCACGCGCATACCGACGGCTTTGGCGAAGCCGCCGTAGCGCTTCTTGGTGGAGACGATGACGACCAGGCCGTGGGTGTACATGGCGTTGACGGCCTGCACCTCGGGGAAGTCCCGCTTGAGCTGCTCGTACAGCGGCACGCAGGTGTTGGCGGCCATGAGGTAGTCGATCTCGGTCCAGGGCATGCCGAGGTAGAGGTGCTCGAAGATCGGGTCGGTGCGGTAGGAGATCTTGTCGATGCGGATGACGGTCATGTTGCGGCCGCCGGAGTAGTGGCCGGTGAACTCGCCGAAGGGGCCTTCGATCTCGCGCTTGCGGCCCTCGATGACGCCCTCGATGACGACCTCCGAGCCCCACGGCACGGGCAGCCCGGTCAGCGGAGCCTTCGCGATCGGTGCGGGGGCACCGCGCAGGGCACCGGCCAGTTCGTACTCGTTCTGGTCGTACTCAAGGGGGGTGGAGGCGACGATGGATATCACCGGCTCGTTGCCGAGGGTGATGGCAATCGGCAGGTCTTCGCCCTTCTCCTCGGCCTTGCGCAGGTGCTGGGCGATGTCGTGCATCGGGACGGGCTGAAGGGCGAGTTTGCGCTTGCCCTTGACCTCGATGCGGTAGATGCCGACGTTCTGCTTGCCGGAGTTCTCGGGGTCGTCGGGGTCCTTGGAGACGACCGCGGCCTTGTCGATGTAGAACCCGCCGTCACCGTCGTTGAGCCGAATCAGGGGCAGGATCTCGAAGATGTTGATGTCATCGCCTTCGACGGAGTTCTCGGCCCACCCGGGGTTGTCGCGCCACTCGGGCTTGACGGGGAAATCGCCCCAGCGGCGGATGAACTCGTTCACCTGGTCCTTGGTGCTGCTGTTCTTGTCCATGCTCAAGGCGAGGGCGTGGTTGGCCCAGGAGCCGTGCACGTTCATCGCGATGCGGGCGTCGGTGAAGCCCTTGACGTTGTCGAAGTACAACGCCGGGGCGGCGTCACCCAGGCGCGGGGCGGCGTTGGCGGCGGCGGCGATGTCCGGTTCGGGCATCACCTGCTCGGTGATGTGCAGCAGCTGGCCTTCCTGGTCGAGGGTCTGAAGGAAGCTGCGCAGGTCGTCGTACGGCATGGTGGCTCCTCTGCTTGTTCTGGTGGTTCCGGAACAGAGCACCGGGGGCGAATGCTCGGGTGCGCGCGGCTCCTGGTCAGGCCGCAGTGGGCTCGGGTTCACGGGTGGGCTGCTGCTCGCGGGTGGCGCGCATGCCGGCCCAGCGCCGGGCGGCCGGTGCGGGCAGGTCGAACTGATCGAGGATGCGCGCGGTGACGTGGTCGACGATGTCGTCGACCGACGCGGGGTGGTTGTAGAAGGCCGGCATGGGCGGCACCATTTGCGCCCCCATCCGGGTGAGCGCGAGCATGTTCTCCAGGTGGATCTCGCTCAGCGGGGTCTCACGCGGGACCAGCACCAGCTTGCGGCGCTCCTTGATGACTACATCGGCGGCACGGGCGACCAGTCCGTCGGCGTATCCGGCCCGGATTCCGGCGAGAGTCTTCATCGAGCACGGCGCAATGATCATTCCGTCGGTCCGGAAGGAGCCCGACGAAATGGTCGCCCCCTGGTCCTCAGGGCTGTGGGTCACGTCGGCGAGGTCGCTCACCTCACGCACCGACAGGCCGGTTTCCAGCTCGATGGTGGTGCGCGCCCACCGGGAGAGGATCAGGTGGGTCTCGACCTTGGGTAGCTCCCGCAAGTTCTCGAGCAAGCGGACGCCGAAGACAGCACCCGTCGCGCCCGTCATGCCCACAATGATTCGCATAGTGTGCGGCTCCTCCGCTCTGTGCTCATTGGGTGGCTCATCGCGCAAACGGTCGCGATCGCCTTGACGAAGTTCTGATTCGACCGTCCCCCGGAGGGCCGCCAGGTGCCGAGGTACGGGGCTTCACCCGGTTGCGCGCCCGGGCGGCACACGACGCAGTGAACCTCCAGGCTCCGATGCGCGCCGAGTTCCACGACCTGCTCACCGTGTCGCCCGGCTACCTGCGGCACACAGTCGACGCCGTGACGTATGACGTGCCGCTGGGGGCTCGGCTGTGGATTCGACCCGACCACGTCCACCGCCTCGATCGCACTCCGGACACGGCCGAGGGCACCGTTGTGATCTTCGTCCTGGGGTTCTGCGACACCGCCACCGTGACAGCGGCCCACGTCGAACTCCTGCGGCATCTGCCGGCGGCACTGGGAGTCGACCGCATGGCTTCACCTGATGAGAGCCCCGCGCTCATTGCCCGACCACGGCGGACGAGACGTCCCTGGGCGGCTCGCGCAGCACCTCACTGCGAGGCCTCCTTGACGACGAGCCCCCCCGCATGTCAGCCGTGGCCTGCCCGATCGCGGTGGGCTGGGGATTCGGTACCCGAGTAGGTGTAGTAGTCCGTCTGGGGCAAGTCGATGAAGGCCAGTAGCCGGGCCGTGAACTCCTCGAAGAACTGGTCCACCGTCTGCGGCACGTTGTAGTAGGTGGGGATCATCGGATAGATGGTGCCGCCCGCCTCTGCCACTTGGGTGAGGTTGCGCAGGTGGATGAGATTGAAGGGGGTCTCGCGCACGCACAGCACAAGGGGGCGGCGTTCCTTCAGCGTCACGTCGGCGGCGCGCTCAATGAGAGTGTTCGCAGTACCGCTTGCGATCCGCCCGACCACGCCGAGCGCACAGGGCACGACGAGCATCCCCCAGGAGGGGTAACTGCCGGAAGTCGGTCCGCCGGCCAGATCCTCCGGATCCCACACTTTGACCTTGTCCACCCTCGGCGGCCCGCCCAGCACGAGGGTGGCCGCGTCCCCATCTTCGGCGCGACCAGTCTCGTGTGCGATCAGCTTCCGTCCCGCAGCCGACACCATCAGGTCGACCTGTCCCACCCGGTCGTCCTTGATCAGGGCTTCCAACACGAACCGCGCCATTCGGGCGCCCCCCGCGCCCGTCACTGCAATCGTGATGTTTCGCCGCACCGTCATCGGCCTCACTCCCTTGATTCCAAGCTTGTCCTGGCACGTCCACACCGAAGATGGGCAGTAGAAGCCACCTTGATCGCATCTGGGATACCTGCAGGGTGCGGCTCTGCGATGTGCCTCCGCTTCTGTTGGACCAGACTAGCGAGCAATGCAACAGAACGCGAAGGTTCGATTACTGAGTGTCGCCATGTGTGGCTTGCGGTCGATCACCTGGCGGCGCCTGCCGAAACTACATGACCTGCACGGATGGCATTTTCGGCGGGCGTAGGGGTGATGAGGTGAAGGGCAGGTCGCGGCCTTCGGGTTTGTTGATGCGATGCGAGATCGCGGCTACCGAGCGTGCGACATCGAGCCGTCGTGCGAGGGCTGGGCGCTGATCTGCAGAAGGGAGCCGACGTGGTCCAATTCCAAGTGGATGATCTCGTTGGTGCCCGCTTCGAGCAGGGGTGCCGGGATGTACAGGGTCTGCTGAGGTCCTTGCTTCCAGTAGCGGCCCAGCAGGACGCCGTTGATCCAGACGTAGCCTTTGCCCCAGCCGGGCAGCGACAGGAACGTGTCCGCGGGCTCGGCCACCTCGAGTGTGGTTTGGAAGAACGAAAGCGGCTCGCTCGTCGTTCCCGGCTGGAATCTCAGTCGCGATATGTCCTCCAGAGGGATCGGCCGCGCTGTGTATCCGTGCACGTATTGGTGGTGGTGCAGGACACCGCCGAGGATGCCCTTGCGCTCGCCGAGCAGTGGACCGTAGTTGGTCCGTCCCATCGATTCCACGAGGATCTCCAGGGCGGCGTGCCCGGTCGCGAGCAGTACGGGAGGATCGGCGTCTCGCTCGACGACGCCGGCGAGGCAGCCGTCGATGAAGACGTGCGCGCGGTCGTGCACGCCGCGCAGGGTGAGCGGGTACGGCCCGCGCGGTCCCGGAACGGTCGTCTGGTACAGGACCAAGCCGTGGTTCAGGCCCAGGTCTTCGAACGTCGGTGGCACCGGCCCGGTGGTCTCCGGCCGCGCGATGGCGTCCAGTGCCTCGTGCAGCCGCACCGAATGCGTAGGGCGTAGCGTGGCGGGAGGCAGCGTGGCGGGCACGGGGGGCACGTCGGTGAGCTTGCCGCCGTAGCGGGAGAGCACGTCCCGGAACCGCCAGTACTTCTCGGTGGGCGCGCCGTGCTCGTCGATGGGCGCGTCGTAGTCATAGGACGTCACCGTGGGCCGCCATGGGCCGGCGCTGTCGTCTCCTGTGCGGTTGGCACCCGCCCACATGCCGAAGTTGGTGCCGCCGTGCGCCATGTACAGGTTCACCGACGCCCCCGCGGCCAGGATCCGCTCCAGGGTGTCCGCGGCGTCCTCCGGGGCGCGGGTGGCGTGTTCGTGCCCCCAGTGGTCGAACCAGCCGCACCAGAACTCCATGCAGAACAGCGGGTCGTCCGGCCGGTGGGCGCGCAACGCGGCGAAGGCCTGCTCTGGCTCGGAGCCGAAATTTACCGTGGCCAGCACGCCGTCGATCGTGCCACCGGTCAGGTAGTGGTCGGCCGGCCCGTCGGAGGTGAACAGGGGCACCTCGATGCCGCGGCTGATCAGGCCGTCCGCCAGGTGGCGCAGGTAGGCGTGGTCGCTGCCGTAGGAGCCGTACTCGTTCTCCACCTGGACCATGATCACGTTGCCGCCGCGGGTGACCTGGCGCTCGGCCACCTGGGGGATCAGCCGGTCGAAGTAGCGGTCGACGTGAGCCAGATAGTCGGGGTCGCTGGCGCGGAGGGCGCCGGTCAGCCAGGTGGGCAGCCCGCCGTTGTCCCATTCGGCGCAGATGTACGGCCCAGGCCGAACTATTGCCAGGAGTCCTTCGGCCGCGGCCGCGTCGAGGAACGCGCCCAGGTCGTCCAGGCGGCGAAAGTCTCCCGGCCGCGATTCGTGCAGGTTCCACGGCACGTAGGTCTCGACCGTGTTGAGGCCCATGGCGCTCACCATGGCGAGCCGGTGTTTCCATTGCTCGGGCTGCACGCGGAAGTAGTGCAGTGCGCCCGACAGCACCCTGAACTCGGCGCCGTCCAGCCGGAATGTGCCGTCGGCGACGGAGAAGGCACGCACGAAACCATCCTTTGGAGTTCGAGCCTGGGCAGGGGTCAGGGGCGGGTGGATGGGTGACCCACTTGAGGACGCCTTCGATCAGCGCACCGTGGCCGTGCCAGTATCGGCGGGTCATCTGCTGATTCCGGCGGTCATGCCGTCGACGATGCGGCGGCCCAGCCAGAGGTAGAGCACGATCATGGGATAGACCAGGATCACGATGCCCGCGAACATGCCGCCCCAGTCGGAGCTGTACTGCATGCTGCTGTACAGACCGAGAAGGGCGGCGGGCAGGTTGCGTTCCTCGGGGAGGGGGGCGATCAGCAGGGCGAGCAGGGTCTCGTTCCACAGGCCCATGACGTTGAGCACCAGCACGGTGGTCAGGCCCGCTCTGGCCACGGGCATGATGACCTGAACGAACGCGCGGAGCGGACCGGCCCCGTCGATCTCGGCCGCCTCCTCGATCTCGTGCGGCAGCGACCGCATATATCCGGTGAGCACGAACACGGCGAAGGGCACCGACAGCGCCACCTGGAAGACCAGCAAGGTGATGCGGTTGTCCCACCAGCCGGTGACCCAGTCCTCCATGAACGCGTAGACCGACAGCTTGACCACTACGATCGGCACCAGGATCGTCTGCAGCGGGATGCTCAGCCCCATCGCGAAATAGTTGATCGTGGGGCCGGCGACGCGCCGGCTCGAGCGTGCCAGCACATAGGCGGCAGGGGCGGACACCGCCACGATCAACACGGCGCCGAACACGGTCAGCACCACGCTGTTCAAGGCCGCGGCGGAGAATTCGGCCGCCTGCCACGCCGAGCTGAAGTTGTCCCATCGCGGGGTCTTCGGCAGCGCGAACGGATGCAGCCACACGTCCCGCGAGTCCTTCAGCGACTGGATGCCCACCCACCCGATCAGGGCGAGGTTGAAGGCCACCCAGGCCCACAGGGCGACGGCCGTGGCCCTGGGCAGCAGGATGTCCCCGATCAGACGTCTCATGACAGCTCCACTCGCTCACGCCTGGTGATGCGCCGGGTCAGCACGATCAGTACGGCCGTCACGAGGAGCGTCATCACGCCCATGGCCGCCGCGCTTCCGAGCTCCGGCAGCCCGGCGCCTTTCACCACGATGTACTGCTGCACCGCGATCGTGCGGGCGGGGATCGGCGGTGCGGCAGTGGTGCCCGCGGTGGTGAAGGCCAGCACGATGTCGAAGATCTTCAGGCTGTTGACCACCCAGAGGACGGCGGAGACCGCGAAGACGTCCCAGGTCAACGGCAGCGTGATGTGCCGGAACTGCTCCCATTTGGTGGCCCCGATGAGCTGGGCGTCCTCATACACGTGCGTGGGGACGGCGTCGGCGGCCGACATCATCAGCGCGACGTAGAAGCCGGTGCTCGACCAGACCAGTCCACCCACGATGCAGCGGAACACCATCTCGGGGCCGAGCCAGGGCTGCGGGTCCAGGCCGAACCACTCGAGCACGGTGTTGACCGCGCCCTCGGGGTTGAGCAGGAAGCCCACTGCCGCGCCGATCGCGATGAGCGAGATGATCAGCGGCAGGAAGACGACGGACCGGATGAAGGCCCGCCCCTTGAGCTGCCTGAGCACGACCATGGCGAGGAAGGTGAAGCCGAAGATCAGGGCGCCGCCGACGATCGCCATCACGAAGGTGTTGGTGAAGGCAGTGGTGAAGACCTCGTTGTGCAGCAGCGCCACGTAGTTGTCCAGCCCGCGCCAGGCCATCTCCGAGCCGGGTCCCGACCATCTGGTGAGACTGACCCAGATCCCGAACAGCGAGGGCGCGACGAACAGCAGGGTGTAGACCAGGAGCGCGGGCAGCAGGAAGGGCCAGAACGCCCGCTCGTAGGTTTTCACCCGGTCGCCAGGTGCTCGGCCGTCCGCTTCTTGCCCTCGCGGACGAACGTGGTCGCGTCGATCTTGCCGGAGAGCAGCTTGTCGTTCAGGGGCAGGAACATGTCGCCCCACCAGGTCTTGTCGGCACCCGCGTAGTCGTAGCTGAGGTGCGTCTCCTTGGCCTCCAGCACCGCCTTCTGCACGTCCGCCATGTGCGCGGGGGCGGGCACGTCACCGCGCGAGGAGATGTTCAGCGCCACGGTGGAGAACTGCTCCATGTACTTCTTCTGCAGCGCGAAAGCCAGGAACTTCTTGGCCGTGGCGACGTTCTTGCCCTTGGCGTTCACGCCCCATCCGAGGGTGCCCACCTCGATGGACTTCTTGCCGCCGGTGGGGACCTGGAACGAGGCGACCTTGAAGCCGGGAGCCAGCTGGGGCTGGACCTCGCTGGCCAGCCAGGTGCCGTTGAGGTTCAGGTCGTATGTGCCCTGCGCCCAGGCGTTCTGCGCGGCGGGGAACTTGGTCGCCATGAAGTCCCGCTGGAAGTAGCCGCCCTTGGCCAGCTGCTCGACCTTCTTCGCCGCGTCGAGCACCTGGGGCTTGTCCCAGTTGGCGGGGTCCTTGGCCAGCTCGGCCAGGCTTCCCGCGCCGTTGGCGCCCACCAGCAGGCTGTAGAACCAGAAGACGTTGTAGAAGGCGATGGTGCCGTCCTGGCCGATCGGGGTACGGCCGGCCTTCTTGGACTCGTCGAGGAAGGCGATGAACTCATCCCAGGTCTGCGGGTTCAGCCCGGGGTGCTTGGCCGCGTCGTACCAGACGGCGGTGGAGAGGATCGTGTGCGGAACGAAGGCCAGGCCGTTCTTGCCGGAGGAGGCCCACCGTACCGGCTCGGGGAGCACGTCCTTGACCGTCTTTCCCTCGCCGGGGACCTGCGCGTTCTCCACGTCGTCCAGTGGGCCGATGATTTGCTGGGCGGTCAGGGTGTCGATGTCGCCGGTGGTGGTGTCGAAGAGGTCGGGGCCCTGGCCGGAGGCCATCTCCGCGTTGAGGTTCTCGTTGCCGGTGCGGCCGACGAACTTCACGTCGACCTTGGTGCCGGTCTCCTTGGCGAAATCGTCGAGGATCGTCTTGATGATCTTCGCCTGGGCCTCCGCCGCGCCCCAGGACGAGCGGTAGGACAGGGACTGCTGGGCGGGTTCACCGCTGTTCTTCTTGCCACAGGCTGCCAGGCCGAGGGCACCTATCAGTAGGAGAGCCGTCATTTTACGCATGGCGGGGGGCCTTTCCTATCGAGACGACGGTTCGGGTGTGCCTGGCCAGTTCCGCGGCCCAGACCACCCGGTGCGTGGCGAGGCTGGCTTGTGCGTTGGTCGGGACCAAGGCCGGGTTGTTGTCGCGTACGGCGGTGAGGAACGTCTCCATCAGTGCCCCGTCACCCCCTCCGTGCCCGGAGGCGGCCGAGGCGTCGGCTCCGGCGAGGGCGTCGATCACCGACACCTCGTTGGTGAGGAAGTCGTGGACGCGGAGCGTCTCGCCGTCACACTCGATCGAGCCGTGTGTGCCGAAGATCCTTGTCTTCCTGTGCTCGAGCCCGCCGAACGCGGTCATGGTGAAGGTGGCGCTCGTGCCGTCGGCGAACTCCATGATCACCACCTGGCTGTCGACCACGTCGTTGTCGCAGGCGTAGACGCATCTGCCGTACGGGCCCTCGCGCAGGGCCGTGAGCACGCCCTCCTCGGTGAAGTCGCGGGTGATCGCGCCAAGCGGCCAGAAGTGCCGGTCCGGATCGGCGAGGCACTCCATGTACAACCGCTTGGCCGAGTAGGGGCAGGTGGGTTCTATCGAGCAGTCCAGGCATCGGTCGGCAGCCCCCGCGGGCTTGCTCTCCTCGGTGAAGTGGACGAGCTTGCCGAAGGAAGACACCCGCTCGGGCACCTCGCCCTTGATGTGCACGATCCAGTCGAGATCATGGCAGGCCTTGGCGAGGAGCATCGGGGCCGACTCGGCCTCGTTTCGCCAGTTCCCTCGCACGAAGGAGTGCGCCTGGTGCCACCAGCCGACCTGCTCCAGGTGCTGGATGTTCATGATCTGGCCGATCCTGCCCTCGTCCAGGAGCTCCTTGAGCCTCGTGGTGTAGGGCGCGTAGCGCAGCACATGGCAGACCGCCAGGATCACGCCGTTGCGGTCGGCGGCCTCGGCGATGGCCGCGGCGTCCTCCTCCGTCGGCGCCATCGGCTTCTCCAGCAGGATGTGGTAGCCCAGATCGGCCGCGCGTACGGCAGGATCGAGGTGCAGGCGGTCCTGCGTGGCCACGATCACCGCGTCGGCCAGCCGCTCGCCGGCCAGCAGGTCCCGCCAGTCGGCGAAGACGCGCTCGGCCGGGATGCCGTGCTCGGCCGCGAAGTCTGCCCGCCTGTCCGGGTCGGGCTCGGCGACGGCCACGACCTCGGCGAACCCGCCTTCGCGCGCTAGCCTGGCGTAGCCGGTGCCGCGCAGGCCCGCCCCAATCACGGCAAGAGTGACCATCCGCATCCCCTACGAGTTGTAGCATTACTAATGAAGGTTGTTTTTATTTCTGCGACGCAAGATCTGTCAAGGGGGCAAGCGTGACAATTCGTGGCGGCGACACCTCGCGGCTTCGCCGGATCAATCTCGTGACGACGCTCCGCACGGTCCGGTCGCAGGGGCCGCTCGGACTGACCGACCTCGCCAAGGAGGCCGCGCTCTCCAGGCCGACCGTGGAGGGTCTGGTCGAGGAGCTGCTGGCGGCGGGCTGGCTCAGGGAGCTGCCACCGGAGAGCGGTCAGATGGGGCGGCCGGCCAGGTTGTTCGCCTTCCACCCGACGGGCGGCCACGTGCTCGGGATCGACATCGGCTCCTACACGCTCAGGGCCAGCGTCGCCGATCTGGAGGGCACGGTCGTGGCCGCGCACGACGAACAGACCGCCGCCACCGCAGGCCGCGCTGAGCGACTGGCGGGCCTCAGGACAGCGATCGCGACCGTGCTGGAGGCCGCCGGGCTGACCGCCGACCGCATCGCCGCTGTTTGCGTGGGCACCACCGGCGTGGTGACCGCCGAGGGCGTGGTGAAGCTGTCGGTCGGTCTTCCCGAGTGGACCGGCCTCGATCTGGCGGGCGAGCTGCGCGCGAGCTTCGACTGCCCCGTGCTGGTGGAGAACGACTGCAACCTGGCCGCGCTCGCCGAGCGTTGGCGCGGCCAGGCCCGCAGCGTCGACGACCTGGTGTTCGTGCTGTCCGGCGTGCGTACGGGTGCGGGCATCCTGGTCGGCGGCAAGCTGCTCAAAGGCGCCAGGGGTGGCGCGGGCGAGATCGGCGCGCTGCCGCTGGTCGGCTGGCATCGCGCGCCCGTCCACCTGACCGGTTTCCAGGGCCTGCCGCCCGGCACTGCGCCACGGGACGCCGCCGCCCAGGTCTTCGCCGCGGCCAGGTCCGGCGACCCGGCCGCGCAGTGGGCGGTCGAGCAATACGCGCACGACCTGGCGGAAGGCATCGCCGCCTTGGTGCTGACCGTGGATCCCGAGTTGGTGGTGCTCGGCGGCGGCGTCTCACGCTCGGGCGACGTGCTGCTCGCGCCGCTGCGCCGGCATCTGGACCCGTTCTGCCTCGAACCGCCCGTGGTGGCGATCTCCGATCTGGGGGAGCAGGCCGTGGTCCTGGGTGCGGTCCGGCGCGCGCTCGATCACGTCGACGCCCGCCTCTACGACTTCGACGCTCCCCTCCCGAAGCCGTTCTCCTGACCACCGGACAGCGCTGCCGGCCCCGATCGCCTTCGTCGCTCTTGCAGCACCGCAGGTTCGAGCCCGTCGCCTGACCAAGGCGACGGGCCTGAACCTGCTTTTCTCATTGGCTCCTGGAGCCATGTCGCTGGTCACCCCGGACCGGCCGGCACAGCGGATCGTGCCCGGTCATCACCTGCTCACTGAGTCGGCAGGTTGTAGAGCTCCAGCTCATAGACGGCGTACATGCTCCAGCGGGTGTAGTTCGCATCGTTGATCTTCAGGCGCAACTTTCTCACGCCTTGCAGGTCGGGAAGATCGGCGACCGAATACTCCATGATTCCGTCGTCATCATCGTGGGTCCATCGGAACGCGACGCCCTGCGCGGCGGTCGTCCAGTCGGTGCCGTTGGTCGAGACCTCGAGGTCGACGTCGGTCAGGCCCTGCGGAATGCCGCCACGGGTGGTGACCACGAGCGTGTTGAACGCCTTCGGCTCTCTCCAGTCCAGCACGATCTCGTGCGGGAACGGGTTCGCGTCGGTGTAGCCCTGCTTGGCGGCGAACATCGTGCCGTATTCGCCGTCGACCATCTTCTGCGGGCCGTATTGCACGCCGCCATCGCCATCACGGGCCGCCGAAGCCGACACCGCCGAATAGCTGCGGGCGATGTTGGCGTCCGCCGTGTTCACCGCGCCCTTCACGAGCGTGAGCTTGTAGGCCTTCGCGGTCCGGCCATCGCTTGCCAGCGTGCGGATCTCGACCTTGTTCTTGCCGTTCGCCACGTTGACATTGACGGTCGCACCGTTGGCAACGGTGCTGCCGTCGACGGTGATCGTGCCGCCGGCGTCGGTCAGCGTCGGGGTCAGGCCGACGGCGCTCGCCCCTTGGTTGACGAGCAGCGCATAGTCACCGCGATGCCCCTCGAACGTGAATTCTGAGACGTTGGTGAGCTTCAGGTCCTTCAGCGTCGCGTCGAAGTGCTGCTGCCCAGGTGCGAGATGCACGCGGAATCCGTCGAACCGCACCTCTCTGTTTTCGAGATTGGTGATCTCGATCCGGTGCCTGCCCGGCGCCAACCCGGTCTTTCGATACGCGGTGAAGCGGTCGTACTGGACCGCCTCGTAGAGGTCGACCACCGTCGCCGGCCCGCCGTCGACCGACACGGACACTTTTCCGGTCGTCGAGTTCTTCTCGAAGAACGCGTCGACACCGGTGCCCTCGAACTCGTAGGTCGCCTTGTCGCCGGCGGTCTTGCTGAGATGGACGCTCCCGAGGTACGCGGACTGCCGCTGCCGTGGTGCCCAGCCGGCGGAGTAGCTGATGCTGTCATCGGTGCTGTCGAGCAGGAATGTGTTCGGAACGTCCTGCCCCTCGTATGGGCTTGTCGGCTGGGGGATCGCGCCGACGGTCTCGCCCGCGGCCGCCCGCACGATGTAGCTGTGCAGAGTATCGAGATATGCCGGGTCGAGTGTGTAGCGACGCGGGTCCTCCGGGCTGATCGCGCTGTCGACGATCTGCTTCGCCAGGGCCGGGTTGCGCTTCCTCAGAATGTTGAGGAGCTCATAGTCCTCGAGACCATCGCGATGTGCCTCGAGACGCAGGCTGCTCTTCACCGTCAGGTTGGCCCTGTCCGGATAGACGATGTAGGAGTCGCCCTTCCAGGGACCTACGTACCACGCGTTCCACGCCCAGTGCAGATGACCCTGCACACCCTCGCGTTCGAGGTCCCAGAACAGCATGCGGCCGGTCACCGTCGGCTGCGTCCAGAACCGGTTGAGCCACGGGGGAGTGTTGACCTCACACGTGTAGACCCACAGGTCCTGACCCGCGGCCTGCTGTGCCTTGTAGCCGGCCTTCTTGCGCTCGAATGCCGGCGTCAGCGGCACCCAGGTGTCGACATAGGGCTTGGTCTTGTCGTCGAGGAGGATGCCGTCGGGGTCGGCGTCCATGGTGCGGAAGTCGGCGCCGATCTGGGAGTTGATCTGCTGAATCTTGCGCGCGACATAGGTCCAGAGGTTGCGCTGGTCGGCGGTGATGGGCTCGTCACGAATGTGCTGATACCACGTCAGGCCGTTCGTCCAGCCCTTGCTCTTCAGGTGCTCGTGCAGCGCGGTCAGATAGTTCGTCAGGAAGGCGTCAGTGACCGGCAGGCTCTCCGGCAGCTTCGCGTTCCAGCTGTCGTTGGGCTTTTCGTTGTCCGGCATCTTGCTCAGAGCGTGAATGAGATGCTGGTTCGCGAAGTTGGTGATCCCGTGCCGCTTGAACGCCTCGACGTAGCGGTCGAAGTTCGTCCAGTCGATGTCGCTCGGGATCCCCTTGACGAATTCCGACAGCTCCGTGCCGGTGGACTGCAGGAACAGGTCCGTGCGGAGCCAGACCATGTTGGTGCGATATTCAGCGAGCTTGCGTGCGAACTCGTCCATGAGGTCGAACCACGCGTCGCTGTAGGTGTCGACGCCGTAATAATACTTGCCGACGTCGTAGGCCTGGCTGGCCTCACCGTTCCAGCTGAAGCCGTCCCAGGTGAAGCCGTTCGTCATCGTCCACTGGTAGTTGGTGAACGGTGACTTGTCGATCGTGGGGATCTCGACGTCGTGCACGCTGAACTGGATCGGGACCGAGTAGTTGCCACGAGTCGTCTCGACCGTCGCCGTACCGCGATAGGTGCCGGGCGCCGCACCGCGTGGCACGAAGCCGGTCACGAAGATGGGCTGAGTCCGACCGGCCTCGACCCAGGTCGCCTTATCGTTGGACAGCGGGTCTGGCATGGCCGACTCGGGATAGAGCAGGTCGCCCTCACGGTCGGGGAAGAACGGGTTCGCCGCGACCGTGCTGTCGTCCTTGTAGGCAACGAAGTGGTAGCTCAGGTTGGCTCCCGCGATCCGCCGCTTGCCGTCTGCGGTCAGGTCGCCGAATCGGACGCGCTCGACGCGCAGCCGTTCTTTGGCGCGCACGGCGATCTGCGCGCTCTCGTATTCACCGCGGGCGGCTACGAGGTTGATGGAGGTGCTCGGACTCTGCGGGACGGTCGTCGTGCGATAGACGGTCTTTTGCGGACTCTCGACCCATAGCTCCGCAGCCTTCGGACTGGCCATGGCAGCCGGCGCGAATGGTCCGAATGGTGCGAGCAGCAGGGTAACGCAGAGTAAGGAGAGGGCTCGACGTCGCATGGCCACTTATGATGGATTCTTGTTTAAGTCTGGTCAAGTGGCGTACCCGGGTTGGGGGAGAGAGGTTTCGGGCCCCGTGATCTGCTCGACGATCGTCGAACTTCTAACCGGCCGGGTCGCTGGGGTTGTTGTTCAAGGCTCTGGAAGGGTTCCTGAGGAGCCCCGCCACCGGCGCGCGTACGGCTCCCGCGTCGTCACCGCGGACCCCGTCGACGTGGCCACCGGCGAGGTGGTGCTGTACCAGCCGACGCGGAGGTGGCGGGGGCCCCGCGACCGCCGACCCACTGGGGCACGTCACCCGGGTGGAGGCCGACGACGCCGGGCTGCTGTCCGCCGTGACCAGTCCAATCGACTCCGGCATGGGGACGCGGCGCCGCGGGAATGGCACCTCCTGGCCGGTAGGGCGCCGAAGGGAAGGCACTCCTCCCGGCCGGATGTACCGCCCCCGGCGCGCCACCCGATGAGACAGGAGGCTCCATTGTGAACACCCCCGTGTCCGTGAGCGAAGCCGGGCGAACGTTCGCCACGCCCGCCGCGTACACCGACGAGGCCCGCCTTCACGAGGCACTCGCGCTGCTGCGCCGTGAATCACCCGTCCATCGCGTGGAGGTCCCCGGCTACACCCCGTTCTGGGCGGTCACCCGCCACGCCGACGTGCTGGAGATCGAGCGCGACCACACCCTGTGGCTCAGCGCCCCGCGCCCCGTGCTGAGGACCGCGGACCTCGACGCCGCACTCGAAACGCGCCGGGCGCGGGGGGCCGCGCTCAGCAGCATCGTCCACATGGACGATCCGGAGCACCGCGCCCTGCGCGCCGTCGGGGCCGACTGGTTCCGCCCCAAGGCCATGCGCGCCCTCGAGGTGCGGGTCCGAGAGCTCGCCCGCCTGCACGTGGACCGGATGGCAGAGTACGGCGGCGTCTGCGACTTCGCCCGCCAGGTCGCCGTGCACTACCCGCTCTACGTCATCCTCACCCTGCTGGGCCTGCCCGAGTCGGACTTCCCGCGCATGTTGCGGCTCACGCAGGAGCTGTTCGGCCAGCACGACGAGGAGACCGGGCGCGGCGGCAGCCCGCAGGGCCATACCTCCGTGCTGGAGGACCTCTTCGCCTACTTCCACGAGCTGACGGCCGAGCGCAGGGCCAGGCCGACAGGCGACCTCGCCTCGGAGATCGCCAACGCCCGCATCGACGGCCGGCCGCTGGACGACAACACCGCCGCCTCCTACTACATCCTCATCGCCACGGCCGGGCACGACACCACCAGCTCCACCATCGCGGGCGGCCTGGAGGCACTCATCCGGCACCCGGACGAGCTGCGGCGACTGCGGGACGACCCCGGCCTGCTGCCGACGGCCGCCGAGGAGATGATCCGGTGGGTGAGCCCTGTGAAGGAGTTCATGCGCACCGCCTCCGCCGACACCCGGGTCAACGGCACGCCCATCCGGAAGGGCGAGTCGGTGCTGCTGTCGTATCCGTCGGCCAACAGGGACGAGGACGTCTTCGCCGACCCGTTCCGCTTCGACGTCGGCCGCGACCCCAACAGGCACCTGGCCTTCGGCTTCGGCGTCCACTACTGCCTGGGCGCCGCGCTCGCCCGGATGGAGATCCGTGCGCTCTTCGCCGAACTCGTCCCCAGGCTGGAGAGCGTCGAGCTCGACGGCGAGCCCGTGTGGACCGCCACCACATTCGTCGGCGGACTCAAACGCCTCCCCATCCGCTACGTCATGACGGACGGCTGAGCGTGCCGACCCGGGGGAGGCCGGCCAGGCGTACGGCCATCGCCGCGGTCTCCTCCGGCACGACCACCAGCGAGCTCGGCAAGGGCCTGACCGGAGGTAACCCGGCCATCGCTGACATCCCGGGTACCCTCTTCCTCGGCGGCGGAGTTCCTGTCGCCTCCGGTGGCGCCCCCAAGCAACCAGCGGCGATATCGACGAGGTCATCGCCCGGGCCGGCCTCAAGGCGGTCGCCGACCGGCTCCGTTGAGAGGCCCGAGGCGCCGGGTCATCCTGACCTCCGTACTCGGCGTGATGCTCGCGGCGTGCGGCGTCCGGAAGGTGAGAGGAGAAGCTGTGCTCAACGAGGAACTGCTGGCGAGCGCCGCACGAGGGGATGCCGCCGCCGTCCGGGACGCGCTCGGCTCCGGGGCGGACATCGAGGCCCGCGACCGGCAGCGCCGCACGGCCCTGCTTCTCGCCGCGGCGGCCGACCATGTCGAGGCGGCCAAAATACTGGTCGCGGCCGGTGCCGACCCCAACGCACAGGACTCCCGGCACGACACTCCCTGGCTGGTCACCGGGGTCACGGGAAGCGTCGCGATGCTCAGGACCCTCCTCCCGGCCGAGCCGGACCTGACCGTACGCAACCGCTACGGAGGCGTCTCCCTCATCCCCGCCTGCGAGCGCGGGCACGTGGACTACGTCCGCGAGGTGCTGAAGACCGGCATCAACGTCGACCACGTCAACGACCTCGGCTGGACCGGCCTGCTGGAGGCCGTCATCCTCGGCGACGGAGGCAGGCCGTACCAGGAGATCGTCCGCCTGCTCATCGCCGCGGGCGCCGACGTGGACCTCGCCGACCACGACGGCATCACCCCGCTCGCCCACGCCACCGCCAAAGGCCAGACCGAAGTGGCCGCCCTGCTCCGCGCCGCCGGAGCGCACTGACCCGCGCCGCCGGTCGTCGGCGCCCGCGGCGCCGTGGCGGTGGCCATGCCCGTCGACTCGTCCAGGTCTGGCCGCGTTGATACGCCTGCTGCGCCGCTGCGTGTTTCCCGCATGTTTCATTATTCTGAAAATCTTCATCATCGTATTGACGCTGAAGGCAGCAACATTAAGATGAAGCCATGATGAACGACGGCATCCCCGAGTCCGTGGCCGCGATGCTCGGTGCCGTCGGAACCCGTGTCCGCTCCCTGCGCAAGGAGCGGGGTTTCACCCTTGACCGGCTGTCCGAGCTGTCAGGGTTGAGCACGGGGATCATCAGCCAGGTGGAGCGCGGGCTGGCCAATCCCTCGTTCTCCACGCTGGTCCAGTTGGCGCACGGGCTGGGCATCCCGGTCGGGATGTTGTTCCAGGTTCAGAAGGAGCACCGCTCGCCGCTCGTCCGCAGGTCGGAACGGCGGCGTCTCGGTGGTCACGGTGTCGACGACGACGCCGTCTTCGAGCTGCTCGTCCCCGACCTCAACGGCGCACTGGAGGTGACCTGGGTCGAGACCCGTCCCGGTCATGACACCAGTGCCACACCCTTCCGGCACAACGGGGAAGAGGTGGGGATTGTCCTGTCCGGACACAAGGATGTGTACCTGGACGGGGTCAAGTACGAGCTCGGGCCCGGCGACGCCATTCGATACCCGTCCACCATCCCGCACTGGTACGCCAATTCCAGCGACGAGGTCTGCACAGCGATCTGGGTGATCACCCCACCAACTTGGTGACCTCGGTCGGGTTCCCCCCATGAAAGGCGGATCGCCATGTCCGCAACCATCACTTCGACCTCCCCTGCCAACGATTCGGTCACCACCCGCAAGGCGATGCTCGGCCTCGGCCTCGGCAACACCCTCGAGTGGTACGACTGGATGCTCTTCGGACTGGTTTCGGCCTACATCGGCCCTCATTTCTTCCCCTCTCACGACCCCGTCGCCGCGACGCTCAGCGCTCTGGCGGTTTTCGCGGTCGGCTTCGCCGTACGGCCGCTGGGCGGGGTGCTGCTCGGCACCGTCGCCGACCGCATCGGCCGGCGCACGGTCATGCTGCTGTCGGTCACGCTGATGGCGGCTACCACCCTGGTGATCGCGGTTACGCCGACCTACGACTCGATCGGTGTGTGGTCCGGTGTGATCCTGCTGGTCTGCCGCCTGGTCCAGGGCATCTCCACCGGCATCGAGGCGCCGCTGTCCACCGCGTACGCCGTGGAGGTCACCCCGAAGGGGCGCGAAGCGCGCGCCGCGGGCTACATCAGCTTCTACGTCAACCTCGGCATCCTGCTCGCGTCGCTGGTGAGCTTTTTCGTCAGCCTGGCGGTCGGCGGCGCGACCATGCAGGACTGGGGCTGGCGGATCCCCTTCGTGGTAGGCGCGCTGATGGGCATGGTCGTGCTCTACCTGCGCCGCTCCCTGCCGGAGACGCTGCACGAGAACGAGCGCGCCGAGGGCTCGGCGTCCACGGTGTGGCGCGGGGTGGGCAAGCACTGGCTCGGCCTGGTTGCGATGATCTTCGTGGTCGGCGCCGCGCAGGCCTACAACTACGCCTGGACCGTCGGCCTGCCGAACCTCGCGCGCAGCACGTTCAAGGAGGACCCGACCGGGGTCTTCGCCGCCTCCACCGCGCTCGGCGTCGTGATGATCGTCGGCTCTCTGGTGACCGGCTGGCTCGCCGACCGGGCCAAACTGTCCCGCACGTTCGTCGTCACCCGGTTGCTCGCAGTCCCCTCGGTGTTCCTCATGCTCCTGTACACCGAGCCCGGCCTGGGCGGGCTGGTCGGCGTGCTCCTCGGCGGGTCGGTGGTGCTCGTGCTCAACATGACCCTCTACAACCTCGTCGCGACGTCGCTGATGCCGAAGCACAGCCGCGCCACCGGCGTCGCTCTCGGGTACGGCATCGGAGTCGCGCTCTTCGGCGGCACCGCGTCGTACGTGATGATCTGGCTGCAGAGCCAGAACACGACGTGGTTGTTCCCCACCTATACGGCAGTGCTCTCCCTGATCAGTGTCGTGCTCTACCTGGCCGCGCGCAGGTCCACCGGTACCTACGCGGGTGAGTGAGGAATTCCCTGATGCAATTGTCTGATCTCAAGGTCACCTCCGACGAGTTGCGGGCCCCTGTGGTGCGCCGCAGCGACATCGTCGTGGTGGGAGGCGGCCCCGCCGGCGTCAGCGCCGCTGTCGCCGCCGCCCGCGCCGGCGCCGACGTCACCCTGCTGGAGAGGTACTCCGCGCTCGGCGGACTCGCCGCAGGCGGCATGGTCCTGGTGCTCGACGACATGGTCAACGGCCAGGAGATCACTGTCACCGGCCTGGTCTCGGAGTACGTGGACCGGATGGCCAAGCTCGGCCTGGCCGTCTACCCGCCTGAGCATGAACGGGTCAGCTCGGTGGAGATGTGGAACAAATGGGGCCGCTGGGGCGCCTTCGACTTCCACTCCCACAGGAGTCCCAAGCCGATCTGCTACGCCGTCGCCTTCGACCCCGACGGGTGGAAGCGCGTCTCCAACGACCTGGTCCGTGAGGCAGGGGTGCACCTGCGGTTGCACTCGTGGTTCTCCCAGCCGATCGTGGACGAGGGCAGGCTGCGGGGGGTGGTGGCCGAGACCAAGGCGGGTCCCCAGGCCATCATGGCCGACGTGGTCATCGACACCACCGGCGACATCGACGTCGCGGCCCGCTCGGGCGCGGAGTACGCGCACGACAGCTACCTCACCACGCTCGTGTTCAGGCTCGGCGGCGTGGACACCGCGGCTGCCGAGCGGTTCGAGCAGGAGAACCCGCGCGAGGCCAGGGCGATCAACCGCAAGATCAAACGACTGCTCGGCGGCGCGTGGGAGCTGTGGTGGCTGAAGACACCGATCCCAGGCGTCGTCTGGTGTAATTGTCCACATATGTCTGGATTTGACGGGGTGGACCCGGAGTCGCTGACCCAGGCGGAGTTCGAGGCCAGGGCGCGCATCGCCGCAGCGGTCGATGAAGTAAGGCAGAATCTGCCCGGCTTCGAGAACTGCTATCTGCTCGACGTCGCCGAGCAGATGGGCGTCCGGCAGACACGCCTGCTTCAGGGTGAGTACGTCGTGACCAAGGACGACATCACCACCCGGCGGCACTTCGCCGACTCCGTCGCCCGTGGCCGCGACTACTACACCCCTTACCGCGCGCTGCTGCCCCGTCAGGTGGACCAGCTCCTGGTCGCGGGCCGCCACTACTCGGCCACGCCGGACGCGCAGCGGATCTCCCGGGAGATCCCGCCGTGCATGGCGATGGGGCAGGCGGCCGGCGTGGCCGGGGCGCTGGCCGTCGACAAGGGCGTGACGGTACGGCAGGTCGACCCGGCCGCCATCCAGCGTGGGATGCGCGCCCAGGGCGCCGATCCCGGAGACGTCCCAGCCCCCAACGCGGAGGTCGAGGCATGAAGCCGCTCGAAGGAATCACCGTCGTCGATTTCACGCAGGTCTACATGGGGCCGAGCTGTACTCAGCTGCTCGGCGACTACGGCGCCGACGTGATCAAGATCGAGCGGCCCCGCGTGGGGGACCTGTCCAGAAGCTCCATCCCCGACCGCGACGGCTTGGACAACCCGATCTTCCTGTCCATCAATCGCAACAAACGCAGCGTCAGCATCGACACGCGCCGCGAAGAGGGCAAGGAGGTCATATACCGGCTGGTCAAGGATGCCGACGTCGTGGTCAGCAACTTCAGGTCCGGCGTCATGGAGCGCATGGGCTTCGGCTACGAGCGGCTGCGCGAGCTGAACCCGCGCATCGTCTGGGCGTCGGGCACCGGCTTCGGTCCTGAGGGCCCCTACAGCCACAAGGGCGGTCAGGATGTCATCGCGCAGGCATACTCCGGTGTGATGTGGCGGCGCGAGTCACCCGACCTGCCGCTGTCGGTCTACCCGACCACGCTGGCCGACTACACCACGGGCATGCACCTCATGCAGGGCATCCTGCTCGCCCTGCGGACACGCGACCTGACGGGGGAGGGGCAGAAGGTCGAGGTCACGATGTACGACTCCATGCTCCACATGCAGATGCAGGAAGCCTGCATGCAGCTCAACCGCGGCTACGAGATCAACTGGGCGTCGATGCCGCTGAGCGGCGTCTTCACCACCAGCGACGGCGCGGTGTGCATGGTCGGCGCGTTCAAGGAGAACCCGCTGCGCGACGTCTCCGAGGCCCTGGAGCTGGAGGAGGACCTCTCGCAGCGAGAGGAGTTCTCGACCCAGCAGGCACAGTTCGCCCATCGCCCGCAGCTGCAGGCGATCTTCCGTGAGCGCTTCGCCACTAATTCCACTGACCACTGGATCAAGCGTCTGGAGGCACAGGACATCCTGTGCGCGCCGGTCCGCACGATGGAGCAGGCGCTGGCAGACGAGCAGACCGTGGTCAATCAGATGATCCTGGAGATGGACCACCCGGTGGCGGGCGTGGTCAGGGCCTTGGCCGCGCCGATCAGGCTCTCGTCCTCGCCTTACGAGGTACGGCACGCGCCGCCGCGCCTGGGCGAGCACAACACCGAGGTCCTGGCCGAGCACGGCTACTCGGCCGAGCAGATCGAGGCCCTCGTCGCGGCGGGGGTCCTGCGATGACCGTGCACTTCGAGGTCATCGACCACGTCGCGCGGGTCACCATCGACCGCCCGCAGGTCCTCAACGCCGTGGACGACAAGACCCACCGCACGCTCTGCGAGATCTGGGAGCGCATCGAGGCCGACCGCGACGTGCACGTCGTGGTGGTGACCGGCGCGGGGGAGAAGTCCTTCTGCGTAGGCGCCGACATGTCCGCCGACGCGATCGACAAGACCGGGCTCGAGTACTGGGCCGATCTCGATCCCAACGGGTTCGGCGGTCTTTCGCTGCGCACCACGCTCGACGTGCCGGTGATCGCCAGGGTGAACGGCTACGCGTTCGGCGGCGGCATGGAGATGGTGCTGGGCTGCGACATCGTGGTGGCCGCCGAGCACGCGCAGTTCGGGCTGACCGAGCCGCGTGTGGGACGCATCGCGCTGGACGGCGGCGTGACCCAGCTGGTGCGCCGCCTGCCGTACAACCAGGCCATGGGGCTGCTGCTCACCGGACGGCGCGCTCGTGCCGCCGAGCTGGAGCGGATGGGGCTGGTCAACGAGGTGGCCCCGTCGAGCGAGCTGGACGCGGCCGTGGATCGGTGGGTGGCCGACATCCTGGCCTGTTCCCCGTCCTCGCTGCGCGCGGTCAAGCAGATGGTGCAGCGCACCGCCCACCTGACCAGCCAGGAAGCGCGGGCCGTACGGCTGCCCGCCCTGATGGAGGCGCTGGACAGCGAGGACAGCAAGGAAGGCGTCCTGGCCTTCCAGGAGAAGCGCAAGCCTGTTTGGAAGGGACAGTGATGCTGCAGCCGGGCGTATGGGGTGTCGTCGCGACGCCGTTCACCGGATCTACCTTCGACCTCGACGAGCAGAGCCTGGCCAGGCTCGTCGAGCACTACGAGCGGGTGGGGGTCACCGGGCTGACGGTGCTCGGCGTCTTCGGCGAGGCGGCGCAGCTGTCCACCGAAGAGCGCCGCGCCGCACTGGAGACCGTGGTGGACGCCGTCGAGCTGCCTCTGGTGGTGGGAGCGACCTCGCTGGGCACCGCGCCGGTCATCGAGGAGGTGCGCCTGGCCCAGCAGGTGGCCGGCGACCGCCTCGCGGGCGTGATGGTGCAGGTGAACTCGCCGAACCCGCACGTCCTCGCCCGGCATCTCCAGGCCGTCCACGAGGCGACCGGCGCAGGGCTGGTCGTGCAGGATTATCCGCTGGTCAGTGGAGTGAGCATCAGCCCTGACGCACTGGTGACGGCGCTGCGCGACCTGTCGTTCGTGGTCGCGGTGAAGGCGGAGGCGCCGCCCACGCCGGTGGCCGTGGCGACGCTGACGGCCGCGCTGGACGTCCCCGTCTTCGGCGGGCTCGGCGGGCTGGGCCTGCTGGACGAGCTGGCCTGCGGCGCGGCGGGCGCGATGACCGGGTTCTCCTTCCCCGAAGGGCTCATCGCCTGCGTCGAGGGCTGGCGCGAGGGCGGGTACGAGGCCGCCAGGGACGCGTGGCTGCCCTACCTGCCCCTGGTGAACTTCGAGCAGCAGGCCAGGATCGCGCTGGCCATCCGCAAGGAGTGCCTGCGCCGGCGCGGCCTCTTCCTGGAGTCCTCGGTACGGCCACCGGCCGCCTCCCTCCCCGAGTCACTGCACGAGCAGCTCGCGCGGCACCTTGCGGCGGTGCGCTGATGGATCTCGGGCTGAAGGGCAGGACAGCGCTGGTCTGCGCATCCACTGGTGGCCTCGGCGAAGCCACGGCCAGGGCGCTGGCCGCCGAGGGCGCCCGCGTCGTGGTGGCGGGGCGCAGAGGCCGGCGGGCCCGCGAGATCGCCGCCGAACTGCCCGACGCGATCGGCATCGAGGCCGACCTGCTGTCCGCTGAAGGTGTTGAGCACCTGGTGGCCGCCGCAGGACAGGTCGACATCCTCGTACTCAACGGCCCAGGCCCACGGCCGGGTACGGCCGCCGACGCGACCTGCGACGACGTGACGGCGGCTGTCGACGCACTCGTCCGGCCGCACCAGCGGCTGATCTCGCTGACTCTTCCCGGCATGCGGGCCAGAGGGTGGGGTCGCATCCTGGCCATCGGGTCGAGCGGCATCATCGCCCCGCTGCCCAACCTCGCGATGTCCAACCTGGGCAGGGCGGCGCTCGCCGCGTACCTCAAGACGCTGGCCGCAGAGGTGGCCGCCGACGGCGTCACCGTCAACCTGCTGCTGCCGGGCCGCATCGCCACCGACCGGGTCGCCCAGCTCGACGCGGCCGCCGCGGGGCGCGCGGGCACGTCCGTGGCCGAGGTGGAGGCGGCCTCGCGTGCCACCATTCCCGCGGGAAGGTACGGCAGGCCGGAGGAGTTCGGCCAGGTCGCCGCCTTCCTCTGCGGCGAGCCCGCCTCCTACGTCACGGGCACCGCGCTGCGCTGTGACGGCGGCCTTGTCCGAACCCTCTGATTGGAGCTGTCGTGACGACTGTCCAGAACCTCATCGGCGGCGAACGGGTTGGCGATCCCGAACTCGCCAGGCACAATCCCGCCAACCCCGGTGAGATCGTGGCTGTGACGCCCGCCTCCGACGCCTCGGCCGTGCACGCCGCCGTCTCGGCGGCCGAGCAGGCGCAAGGCGCGTGGGCGGCACTACCCGCGCCGGCGCGGGGCGCGATCCTGCTAGACGCCGCCGACCTGCTGCGTTCCCGCCACTCCCAGGTGGCCGAGGACCTGAGCCGCGAGGAGGGCAAGACTCCCGCTGAGGCGACGGGCGAGGTCCGCCGCGCCATCGACGTGCTGCGCTTCTTCGGCTCGCTGGCCTGGCAGGCCTCGGGCGAGGTGCTGCCGAGCGCGATGCCGGGCACCACGATCTTCACCAGGCGTGAGCCCGTCGGCGTGGCCGCGCTCATCACCCCGTGGAACTTCCCGATCGCGATCCCCGCGTGGAAGATGGCCCCCGCCCTGGTGAGCGGCAATGCGGTGGTCATCAAGCCCGCCGAGCTCACCCCGCTGTCCGTTGCTCACCTGAGCAATGCCCTGGTCGAGGCGGGGCTGCCCGCAGGAGTGCTGAACGTCGTACACGGCACGGGCTCTGTCGCCGGCGACGCGCTCGCCAGGGACCCGCGGGTGGCGGCGCTCTCCTTCACCGGCTCGACCCGCGTGGGCCTCGGCCTGCACACGATCCTCAGTGAGCGCAGGGCCCGGGTGCAGCTGGAGATGGGCGGCAAGAACGCCTACCTCATCCTGGACGACGCCGACCCCTTGGCCGCCGCGAAGGTCGTCGCCGCGAGCGCGTTCAGCCTCACCGGGCAGGCCTGCACGGCGACCTCACGGGTGTACTGCACGCCCGGGATCATGGAGGCCTTCCTCGCCGCGCTGGCCAAGGAAGCCGAGGCGTTCACCATGGGGCCGGTGGTGAGCGAGCAGCAGCTGGCCGTGGACGTGTCCGCGATCGACGTGGCCCGCGCCGAGGGCGCCACGGTCGTCACGGGCGGCGACGTCCCTTCGGGGCAGTTCCTCCGGCCGACCGTGCTGACCGGCCTGGCCCACACCTCGCCGGTGGTCCGCGACGAGATCTTCGGACCCGTCGTGGCCGTGCTGGGCGTGGACTCCTACGAAGAAGGGCTGGCCCGGGTCAACGACTCCAGGTACGGCCTGACGGCGGGCATCTGCACCCGCGACCTGACCGCCGCCCACCACTTCGCCGCGCACGCCCAGGTCGGCGTCGTCAAGGTCAACCGCCCGACCACGGGTCTGGACCTGAACGTGCCCTTCGGCGGGGTGAAGGACTCCTCGTCCAACACCTTCAGAGAGCAGGGAACGGCCGCGCTCGACTTCTACACCTGGAGCAAGACCGTCTACCTGGGGCACGAGTGAATCTGCACACGCTCCCCAAGGCGGAGCTGCACCTGCACCTGGAAGGCGCGATCCGCCCTTCCACCGCCGCCGAGCTGGCTGACCGGTACGGCCTGCCCGCCCCGCCGGGCGGGCCGTTCAACGGGTTGAGCGAGTTCGTGGTGGCCTATGAGCGTGCCCGCGACCTCATCGGCAGCCTGGACGACCTGCGTCGGGTCGCCCGCGAGCTGGTCGAGGACGCCGCCGCCCAGGGCGTCGTCTGGACCGAGGTGCACGTGATCCCGCCGACGTACGCGGGCAGGCTCGGCCCCGCCGAGGGCGTGCTGGAGGCGGTGCTCGACGGGCTGAGGTCCGGCTCGTCCGCGGCGAGCGGCGCGGGCGTCATCGTGGGCGTGAACCGTGGCCTGCCCTTGGACCAGGCCGAACGCTCCCTGGCCCTCGCCGTCGCCTATCGCGACCAGGGCGTGGTGGGGTTCGGCCTGGCCGGTGACGAGGCACGCTTCCCTGCCGCGGCCTTCGCCGGCGTGTTCACTCATGCCAGAGATGCCGGCCTGGCCGCGGTTCCGCACGGCGGCGAGGGAGCGGGCGCCGACAGCGTGCGCGCCTGCGTGGAGATGCTCGGCGCGCGCCGGGTGAACCACGGGATCAGGGCTGTCGAGGACCCGGGCCTGGTCGCGGAGCTGGCCGAGCGGCAGGTGTGTCTCGACGTGTGCCCCTCCTCGAACATCGAGCTGCAGGTCAGCCCGTCCTTGGCCGAGCACCCACTACCCGCGCTCATGGACGCCGGCGTGCCGGTGACCGTCAACAGCGACTGCCCGCTGTTCTGCGGCAGCACCCTTGTCGAGGAGTACGACCTGGTCAGGCGCTGGCTCGACCTCGATGTAGCGGCCCTGGCCCACATTGCGGAGACCTCGCTGCGGTTCAGCTCGTGCCCGGTCGACCGGTTGGAGCAAGCCATGGCGGACCTGGCCCGGTGGCGCGGCGAGTGAATTCGTGATTCCGGCCGCGACGAAGACCGCTGCCAGCGCGAACCAGCCGGTCGGCCCGGGTGCGGACACGACCGCGGCACAGGCGAGGGGGCCGGCCATCGCCGACAGGGAGAAGGCGGTGGAGTACGCCGACTGGTAGGCGCCCATCCGGCCCGCGGGGGCCGCCGCGAAGGACATGTACCAGCCGCTTGCCGCCTGCAGCAACTCCCCTGCGAGCCGAAGGGCGGTGCCGGCCATGAGCAGGACGATCGCGACCCACTGGGTGGCCTCGCCGCTGAAGGACAGCGCCAGGCAGGCGGCGGCGAGGTAGAGGCCGGCGCGGCGGGCGGCGGCTGCGGCGCGCTCGGCGGTCTCGATACGTCTGCTGGCGCGGACCTGCAACAATACGGCGCCGACGGTGCTCGCGCTCAGCACGATTGCGATCGTCACGCGGGGCAGATCGGTGCGCGTGGTGATCCACAGTGGCAGGGCGATCGTGAGAACGGCCGCGTGCAGCGAAAGGAGCGCCTGGCACCCGCTGCTGAGCAGGAAACGCCAGTCCGTGACGAGCCTGGTGGCGACCTCGTCCCGCTCGTGGTGCGATGGACGGGCTGGTGACACGATGTGCGCGATCACGAGGGCGGTGATGAGGAAGGTGGCGATGTCGACAGCCAGGAGCGCCAGGAACAGCGGCCGCGAATCGTTCAGCAGAGCGAGCCCTCCGACCGCTGTGCCGATCGCGGCTCCGGCGCTCGTCACCGAGCGCAGGTAGGCGCGGGTGCGGACCAGGTCGGTGCGGTCGGTGACGGAGGCGATCAAGGCGTTGCGGACTCCGGCCGCCCCCCGTTCAGCGCTGATGGCCACGCCGGCGACGACCAGGAACTGGATCCACGTGCTGAGCGCCGCGTAGAGGGCGACGGCCGTCCCTTGGATCACCGTCAGGGCGACGAAGACGGGCTTGGCGCCGACGCGGTCGGCCATGTGCCCCAGGGGCACGCCGACGAGCAGCGCGGCGCATCCGCCGATGGCGAGCCCGGAGCCGACCTGGGCAACCGTCAGGCCGACGGTGCGCACCAGGAACACCGTGCTCATGGCGGCGAACACACCGTTGCCGATGCTGTTGACGAAGGTGGCGGTGGCCAGCGAGCGTGCCGGCCCCGACGCCGGAAGCAGACCGGCTACCAGCGACCGGGGTAATCTCGACGTGCCAGGGGTGGAGGTCATAGCCGGGCCGGGTCGTCGAGCATGCGGACCATGTGCAGCTTCGCGATGGCCGTTCCGTCGATGATGACCGCCCGCGGCTCCCGGCCCCAGACCTGGAACCCGCACGAGCTGTAGAGGCGTTCGGCGGGGAGGTTGCCCTCGGAGACGGTCAGGCAGACCTGAACGACGCCGTCGATAGCGGCGGCGAGGTCCAGGACCCGTCTCACCAGCACCTTCCCGATGCCCTGGCCGGTTGCGTGCGGCGCGACGGCCATCCCGAACAACGTCGCCTTGTGGCGCTCCTGGCGGCGTGCGGGCACCGCCAGCCCGGCGATGCCGAGCAAGTTTGAGCCGCTGTCGAAGGCACCGACCACCGCGTCGTGGGGTCTCCCGACCGCGGCCAGCCGCTCGATCGTCGCCGACAGCGGCTTGGTGCTCTCCTCGCCGTAACTCGAGGTGAACGCGCTGGGCGCGTGCCTCAGCGCCTCCAGGCGGAAGGACCGATACTCCTCGGCGTCCTCGACGGTGAGCCTGCGAACGGTGATTCGCTCGGGTGGGAGCGGGCGTGCGGTCATGCGATCGGCCTGTCGGTCAGGGGCGGCGGACCCGGGTGCACCGGGTGAGGTACGGCATGGTGATCTCGCTCTGGCCCTTGAGGTCGGCATGCGAGTCGAGGAGCTGCTCCACCTCGCGCAGCAGCCGCAGCCTGTCGGGGTCGGGAAGGGTGATGACGTAGCTGCGGGACGCGACCATGTCGAGCAGTTCGGCCCGGGTCATGACCTGGCTCCATCGGATCTCCAGTCGTTCGGGGCTGCTGAACGGTTCCGCGATCGACGGCTGGGTGTCGATGGCCTGCCGGGTATGCCGGTGCAGGATGCCGTCGAGGTCGGCGACCCAGGGCTCGGTGTTGTCGCGGATGTTCCAGACCAGGGCCAGCGTCCCGCCGGGGACGAGGACGCGTGCCACCTCCTGCACCGCGAGAGCGGGGTCGACCCAGTGCCAGGTCTGCGCGACGACGACGGCGTCGACGCTGCCATCCTCGAGCGGGATGCGTTCGGCGGAGCCCTCGCGGACGATCGCGGCCGGGACGGCGGCGGACAGCTGGGCGCGCATGCCCTCGGAAGGTTCGACGGCGAAGACCTTCAGACCGGCATCGACCAGGAGCCGCGTGAACTGCCCTGTGCCCGCGCCCAGGTCGAGGACCCTTCTGGCACTGCGCGGTATCAGCCACTCGAGCGACGACAGTGGGTATCCGGGCCGCCCTCGGTGATAGACCGCCGGCACGGTGCCGAACGAGCCGGCTTGCAGCTGGCGGGACCAGCGGCGGGACGCACCCTGCCGGGTCATGCCGCACGCCCGGCCGATCTCCTCCCAGCTCGCCTGGCCCTGGCCGCGCAGCTTCTCGATGATCGCCGTTCTCCGGGCCTCCATGGCGGAGATCGTCTCGGTCAACCGCCGAAGGCTTGCCAGGCCGCCCTCGCCGGCCACGTCGTCCGCGGTGCGGCGGGCGTCCTCTTTCAAGGGATCCACGGACACGCAACATATGTTGCCCTTGGCTCCCTGTCAACATTTGTTGCGTGCTGTCTCCCTCCAGCCGCCCACTCAGATACCCGGCTACCCACCCCCGGCTATCGAGTCGACATCTGACACGGTGGCCGCCTAAGATCGGCCACCGCACCTACCTCGTCGAGCCTTTTACACCGCTCCGAGGGCGCGACCAATCGGGAGACATATGAAGCGCATTGCCATTTTCACTGGTTCGTCGTCCGGCGCTGACCCCGGCTTCTCGGATTTGGCGGCCGGTGTCGGTCGCGAGCTGGCTCACAGGGGGATCGGCGTGGTGTACGGCGGTGGGCGCGCCGGGCTCATGGGAGCGGTTGCCGATGGGGCCCGCGAGGCCGGCGGTGAGGTGATCGGGGTGATCCCGCGGAGCATGGTCGATCGGGAGTGGGCGCACGACGGTATCGCCGAACTGCACGTCTGCGAGACGATGCACCAGCGAAAAGCGATCATGGCGGAGAAGGCCGATGCTTTTCTGGCCCTGCCGGGAGGGCTCGGAACCCTGGAAGAGATCTTCGAGGTGTGGACCTGGCGGCAGCTCGGCTTTCATCGCAAGCCGGTGGGTTTCCTGAACGCCAACGGCTTCTGGAGCCCCTTGCTCAATGCGCTGAACGCCATCGTGGCCGGCGGGTTCCTGTCCGCTCTCGCCATGGAGGACATCATCGTGGAGCAAGAGCTGCCCGCCGCGCTAGAAGCGCTCTCCCGACAGATCGTCGGCGCGTGAGAGCCAGGCGCCGCCCGGACGATCTCCTGCCCGGGCGGCCCAAATCCGGTTGCGGGACGAGCTGAGCCTCTCCCATACTCTGCGCCATGGTCAAAACCTCCCTCTTCCTGTCGCCTGCCCACTCCGCCGCCGCGGTGGTGCCGGGCCGACAGCAGATCTGCCGCCCCTGGAGGCCGATGCTAGTCCGAGCATGATCGCCGCCCTGGTCGCGGGGCTCCTGGCCGGCTATGGCATCGCCATCCCGGTGGGCGCGGTCGCGACATATCTGGTGGCCCTCACCGCTCGAACGTCCTTGAAGACCGGAGCTTTCGCCGCACTCGGAGTGGCGACCGCAGACGGTCTGTACGCCTTGATCGCCACCCTCGGCGGTGCCGCACTCACTCCCTTCGTCCAACCGGTCGTGGCCCCGCTGCGCTGGGGAGCGGCGCTGGTCCTCATCGCCCTGGCCCTTCGGGGAACGACGATGGCGATCAGGCATTACCGCCAACGCCATCGCCCGGCCACAACCGATGACAGGCCGATCAGTCCGGCAGGTGCCTTCTGGGCGCTGTTGGGCCTCACGATGCTGAACCCCCTCACCGTGATCTACTTCGCAGCACTGGTGCTCGGCATCCAAACCGCAACAACTGTGCACGTCCTAGAACAGGCGGTGTTCGTCGCAGCCGCTTTCGCGGCCTCGGCGAGTTGGCAACTGCTCTTGGCCGGCAGCGGTGCGCTGCTCGGTCAGCTCATCACGGGCAGCCGCGGGCGGCTGGCCACCGCTCTGACTTCCAGCGCAGTGATCGTCTTTCTTGCGCTGCACCTGCTTTCATCTGCGATCTGATACGCCGAGGCCGCGGAGACTCCCCCCGTCAACCCAGGGCGCCGATCGGCCTGTCCGGTCGGCGCCCCTCGTACTTACTTGGCAATGTCAAGGCTCGTGCTGGATCCAGCCCAGCCCTGCTCCCAGGCGGCCTGTGCCGGCGGCGTGTCGAGTAGAAACGCCGAGCTTGGTCATCGCCGAGGAGAGGTAGTTGCGTACGGTGCCGGGTGCGAGGCCGAGACGGGCACGGCGGCCTCACGAGCTGGGGCGCTCATCCTTGACTCACTCACCTGAAGGGATGGGCTGAACCCTTGATCACCATCGAGGCGTACCATGAATGATCATGAGCGCTTATCTGATCGCGACCGTCCGTCCGACCGGGAACGAGGAGGAACTCGCTGAATACCGGCGGCGTGTCGGCGCGACGCTGGAGCCGTACGGGGGCCGGTATCTGGCGCGCGGCGAGCCGGTCGCCGTCCTGGAGGGAGACTGGAACGGCGCGCAGGTCGTGGTGGTGGAGTTCCCTGACGCGGCGGCCGCGCGGGCTTGGAACGACTCGGCGGCTTACCAGGAAATCGCTCCTCTGCGCATGCGTAACACTCTCAGCGTACGGGTGATCGTGGAAGGCCGATGAATCGGAACAGGTCACGACCGTGAGTTCCGCTCATCCGCGTGAATGCCTTCATTGACCGGCCGTTCGGAGGTAACCCGGCAATGGTGTGCCTGCTGCCGGAGCCTGCTGATGAGGAGTGGATGCAGCAGGTCGCAGCCGAGCTGAACCAGCCGACCACGGCCTTCCTGCACGATCGGCGGCTGCGCTGGTTCACGCCGACCAGCGAACTGCCGCTATGTGGGCACGCCACCCTTGCCGCCGCTCACGTCCTGTACGAGACCGGCTTGGCAGCGTCGGCCGAGCCGATCGTCTTTGAGACCGCGTCCGGTCCACTTCACGTGTGGAGTGAGGACAACCTCGTGTGGATCGGGTTCACCCCCGTGGCGCTCCACGAGGAATCCGCTCCCGGTCCCGTTTTGGAGGCCCTCAACCTTGACGACGCGGTCTGGTTCGGCCGCAACGACCACGAGTACGTCGTCATGCTCGACACCCCCGGCCAGGTCGAGGCCGTCTGCGGCGTGCTCGGCATCGCTGAACTCCTCGGCGTCCTTGGTGTGCATGTCGGTGCACTCCTTGTCGTTGTCAGTGGTTACACCCTCTGACAGGACAGCCCGGCAAGCTGTGACAGGAACTCAGGGAGAGGGTTGAGGGATGCGCGTCACGGCGTCGATCAGGGCAGGTGGATGGACGCGCCGGGGCCGACCGGCAGACCGGCGAAGTAGAAGATGGCCAGCACGCCGACCCACACCAGACCGAACGCGGGTACGAACGGCAACAGCCGGGACACCAGCGTGCCGAGCTTGAGGTCGGGCTCGTACTTCTGCGATGCGGCCAGGATGAAGTACAGGAAGATGTGCATGGGGGAGACCGCCTGGGTGATCGAGTCGCCGATGCGGTGGGTGGCCTGGATGATCGCCGGGGACAGGCCGAGCAACATGAGCGCCGGCACCATCACTGTCGACTCCAGCGACCACAGGCCGGAGCCCGAGGTGATCACCAGGTTCAGCACAGTGGACAACAGCACGAGGAAGACCAGCGCGGGAAATCCGACGAGCCCGACGGCCTGCGCGGTGTCGGCCAGCTTCACCGCGAGGAACGTGGCCAGCCCGCTCCACGACAGCACGCTGAGCGTCTGGGCCACGATGAAGATGAGCGTGATGAACCCGGCCATCTCCTTGATCGCCGTGGTCATCATCTTGGAGACGTCGCGGTCCTCCTTGGCCAGCCCGACCACTCGGCCGTAGGTGTAGCCGAACAGGAAGAACACCAGCGCGATGATCGGCACCAGGTTGCTCAGCAGCGGAGAGGGGACCAGCGAGCCGTCCGGGTCGCGCAGCGGGCTGCCCGGGATCAGCCAGGCCAGCACGATCAGCGCCACGAAGCCGGCCACCACGAGCCCGCTGACCAGCAGCGCGCGCCGTTCCCGCGGCGTCACCTCCACCCTCGCGTCGCCCTGACCGGGACGCCACGCCGGCAGCCTGGGTTCGAGCACCCGGGAGATCAGCAGCCCGCCGACGATCGGCAGGATCACGCCGGCCGCGGCGCCGAAGTAGTAGTTCATCGCGATGTTGGTGGCGTACCCGCCGGCTCCCGGGAGCAGCGCGGCGGCCTTCTCGGTGATGCCGGCCAAGCTCGCGTCCAGTGTGCCCAGCAGCAGACCGCCGGCGTACCCGGTGGCGGTGCAGGCGTAGGCGCCGATGAGGCCGGCGAGCGGGTGGCGGCCGACAGCGCTGAACACCAGGGCCGCCAGCGGAGGGATGACCAGGAACGACGCGTCCGACATGACGTGTCCCTGACAGGCGACGAACGCCACCACGTACGGCACCAGGGAGCGGGGCACGCGATAGAACGCCAGGCGTACGGCGGCCTCCAATGCGCCGGTGCCCTGCGCCACGCCCACCCCGAGCACAACGGTCAGCACCGGGCCGAGCGCCGGGAATTCCACGA
Source organism: Nonomuraea sp. CA-141351 (assembly GCF_050944675.1). Lineage (NCBI taxonomy): Bacteria > Bacillati > Actinomycetota > Actinomycetes > Streptosporangiales > Streptosporangiaceae > Nonomuraea > Nonomuraea sp. CA-141351. Next base: position 9,951,394 of record NZ_CP191982.1, on the reverse strand, counting down.
AGTTGTCCACCGCCGAGTCGAGCAGCTCGACCAGTCCCTCGCCGGAGAGCACGCTCTTGACCGGCGTCGCCCCGGCCGCGCCGGGCAGTTGCACCGTGGCGCCGAGGGTCTGCGCGACCCACGAGGCGAGCGCGATCACGACGAACAGGCCGACGAACATGACGAACGGGCTGGGCAGCCTGTTGCCCAGTCGTTCCACTCCGCCCAGCACCCGGTCAAGGGTCGTTGGTTGCCCGGTCTTCAGCATGAGGGGATCCTTCGCGCCGCCTGGGGTGGCTCTCGTCGGCATGTGATTGGCGAAAGTATGGGCAGCGCACTCATATCAGGCGATTTATCGCCGGAAACCGTCGTACGGATCGGCATTTGTGCACGTACTGGTCATATCGACAAGGAGCCTTTCGCATCGCTGAAACAGCGGCCGCTCATCACCGTCCCCCGGAGCCGAGCGCCCACAGGTCCAGCGGCGTCGTCGAGGACCAGCGGCCGACCGGGTCGAGCACCCTCCCGTACAGCTTGACCTGGCGGAGCACCATCTGCCGGTCCACGATCGTGGCGTGCGGGAACTCGTGGCGCAGCCGGGTGACCAGCTCGTGCAGGTCGGCCACCCCGTGCAGGCCCACGGTGAGCAGCAGGTTGTTGGGGCCGGCGATGGCCGCACAGGTACGCGTCTCGGGCCAGCGCAGGAGCTGCTCGCCGGTGCTCTCCAGGTGGTCGTCCGGCATCGCCAGCCACAACACCGCCGAGTCGTGCCAGCCCGCCAGCCGCCTGGCCAGGTCGCAGCGGAAGGTGATGTCGCCCACCGCGACCAGCCGGTTGATCCGGCGCTGCACCGTCCGCGCGGACAACCCGAGCTCGGCTTCGAGCTCGGCGAAACTACGCCGCCCGTCCACGCTCAGCGCGACGAACAGGCGCCGGTCGATCTCGTCCATCGGCCGCGTCGCCGCGGGAGTGCTCTGCTCCGTATGCAGGCGGGCGGCCTGGTGCGCGTTCAGCACCCGCAGCCGCCACCGCATGCTCAGGTCGAACGCCCGGGTCGCGATGTGCGTGCGCACCCGGGTCACCCCGGGTTGCCTGGGCAACTGGTGCAGCAGGTATTCGGACAGAGCGGCCAGATCTGGGGCGATCGCGATCGTCCACAGGTCGTACGAACCGGCGATGTGCTGCACCGTGATCATGTGCGGCTGTTGTGCCAGCTCCGCGGCGACCTGGCCGGCCGCACCGGCTTCGCAGGTCAGCTCCAGGAACGCCACGCTCATGGTGTGCAGCTGGCGCTGCCCCAGGGCGACCGTGCACCACGCGAGCCGGTCGTCGGCCAGCCTTTTCCAGCGCCGGGCCGCGGTGACCGGATCCATGCCCAGCACGTCGCCGACCTCGGCCCAGGAAGCCCGGGGATTGATCTGGAGCGCGTCTATCAACTCCAGGTCGTTCTCGCGCAGCATGACGGATTCCACGGTGTTCGAACTCCAATCATGTCGGATTCCGGCAGTGTAGGCGTAGATTGAGCCGGATCGCGATGATTCCTGTGTGAATGACCTACTGTTGCGCGGCGCCCGCGTGGTGGATCCGGAGACGGGGCTGGACGCCGTCCGCCACGTCGCCATCACGGGCGACAAGATCACATCAGTGTCGGAGGATCCACCGCCCGCCCGGCGCGAAGTCGACGTGTCCGGCCGTGTGCTCGCTCCGGGCTTCATCGACCTGCACAGTCACGCGCAGACCGTCGGCTCGCTGCGGATGCAGGCCCTGGACGGAGTGACCACAGCCCTGGAACTCGAATCGGGCGCGGCCCCGGTGCGGGTGGCGTACCAGCGCGCGAGCGACGAGGGCCGGCCGATCAACTTCGGCTACTCCGCCTCCTGGGCCATGGCGAGGATGAAGGTGTTCGACGGCGCCGAGCCGGACGGCGGGTGGGAGAGCTTCGCCGCCCTGTGCGGCGGCCCGCGCTGGCGGGACCGGGCCACCCCTGCCCAGATCGACCTGGTGCTGGCCGAGCTGGAGGCCCAGCTGCACGAGGGCGCGCTGGGCATCGGGGTGCTGCTCGGCTACGCCCCGCAGACCGGGCGGAAGGAGTACGTCCAGGTCGCCCGGCTGGCCGAGCGCTACGACGTGCCCACGTACACCCATGCCAGGTTCAAGAACCCCGATGACCCGCACACCGCGCTGGAGGGGATCGCCGAGGTGGTCGCCGCGGCGGCCGGCACCGGCGCGCACATGCACCTGTGCCACATCAACAGCACCTCGCTGCGCGCCATCGACGAGATCGGCGCGGTGGTCTCGGGCGCGCGCCGGCACGGGCTGAGGGTGTCCACCGAGGCCTACCCGTACGGCGCGGGCATGACCACCGTCGGCGTGCCGTTCCTGTCCCCGGAGAACCTGCCCGAGCTCGGCATCACGCCGAGCGACCTGGTGATCGCCGCCACCGGCGAGCGGCCGGCAAATGCCGAGCGGCTGCGCGAGATCCAGCGCACCGACCCGGGCGCCATGGTCGCCATCCACTACCTGGACGAGGACGACCCGGCGGACTGGTCGGTGCTGGAACGCGCCCTGCTGCTGCCCGACACCGCGGTCGCCTCCGACGCGATCCCGTTCGCCGGACCGGACGGCCGGCTGATCACCGACACCTGGCCGCTGCCTCCCGGAGCGACCGGTCATCCACGCACGAGCGGGACGTTCTCCCGGTTCCTCGCGACGATGGTGCGGGGCCCCGGCCACCTGACCCTGATCGAGGCGGTACGGCGGTGCACGCTCCAGCCCGCCGAGGTGCTGTCCTCGGTGGCGCCGCAGTTCCGGCACAAGGGCCGGGTGCAGGCCGGCGCGGACGCCGACCTCGTGCTGTTCGACCTCGACGCGGTCTCGGACCGGTCGACCTACGCCGAGCCGGGGCGCCCCTCGACAGGCGTCGACCACCTGCTCGTGGGCGGCGAATTCGTGGTGCGCGATGGCGAACTGCTTCAGGACGCGAGGCCCGGCAGGGCCGTGAAGGGAAGGCTGGCATGACCGAGCAGGTGACGCTGTCGGACATCCGCGCCGCCGCCGACCGGATCTCCGACACCGTGGTACGCACCCCGCTGGTGCCGTTCGCCCTGGCGGATCCCGGACGACCACTGTGGATCAAGCCCGAGTCGCTGCAGCCGACGGCGGCCTTCAAACTGCGCGGCGCCTACAACAAGATCAAGCAACTGCTGCCGGAAGCCCGGGAGCGCGGGGTGGTCGCGCACTCCAGCGGCAACCACGCCCGCTCGGTGGCCTGGCTGGCGCAGCGGCTCGGGCTGCGCGCCGTGATCGTGATGCCCGACACCGCGCCGCCGAACAAGATCGACATCGTACGGTCGCTGGGCGCCGAAGTCGTGCTGGTGCCACCGGCTCTCCGGGACACCCACGGGTTCGTGCTCGCCGAGCAGTACGGCTACCTGCCGGTGCCGCCGTTCGACGATGCGGCGGTCGTGGCCGGCCAGGGCACCGTGGGCCTGGAGATCATGGAAGACCTGCCCGACGCCGACGTGGTGCTGGTCCCGGTCAGCGGGGGAGGGCTGGCGGCCGGGGTGGCGACCGCCGTCAAGGCGCTGCGACCGCGGACCCTGGTGATCGGGGTGGAACCGGAGCTGGCCTCGGACGCGGCCCAGAGCCTGCGCGAAGGCCGGCGCGTCGCGTGGGAGCCGGAGCAGACGTACCGGACCGTGGCCGACGGGCTGCGCACCAACGTCCTCGGCGTGGTGCCGTGGGAGCAGATCCGCCGCCACCTCGACGGGATCGTGACCGTCAGCGAGGAGCAGACCCTGGACGCCGTACGGCGCCTGGCCCTGGACGCTCGCCTCGTTGCCGAGCCGAGCGGTGCGGTCACCTTCGCGGCCTATCTCGCCGGGGAGACGGCCGGCAGACATGTGGCCATCCTCAGCGGCGGTTCGGTGAATCCGCAGCTGCTGGCGGACGTACTGACCGAACCCACCCGCCAGGAGGCTCTCCATGGCCACTGATCCCCGCCACCCGTACAGCCCCGCCGTAGTCGCGGCCGGGCTGGTCTTCGTGTCCGGCTCGCTGCCGCTGCGGGAGGACGGCACCGTGGTGGCCGGCGGGCGGGCGGCGCTGGACGCGGCGGTCGACACCATGCGGCGGCGCATGGCCACGGTGGGGGCTCGAATGGAGGACGTGGTGAAGCTGACCTATTTCGTCACGGACATCGCGCTGCGCGATGTCGCCAACCAGCAGTTCCTCGACCTCTGGCCCGAACCCAGGCCGGCCCGCACCGTCGTCGGGGTGTCCGAGCTGCCCTACGGCAGCGTGGTGGAGATCGACGCGGTGGTGAAGGCCCCCTGACCCCGGCCGGGCACGGGCGTCGGCCGGGTCGGGCAGCCGTTCGACGCGGGCCGTCGCCTGGCGGGCTGGGCCGGGGATGCGTCGCAGGTCAAGAAGTACACGCCGTAGGAGTGTGTCGTGTCACCCAGTGCCGCTGACGCTCGTCGGCTCGATGACGAAGATCACTCGGACTTGATCACGGCCCCTGTACCAGGAATACGGCTTGCCCGTGTACTTGTGGGAGAGCTTCTCGATGTGGTCGACCGCGCCCTTCGTGGTGATGTCGATCACCCGGCCGCGCACCTGGACGTAGTGCGAGGGGTTCTCCGGGGAGGAGACCGCGATCGCCACTCGCGGGTCCCGCTCGATGTTCCTGGTCTTCAGGTGGGTCTGCACGCTGTTGATCAGCACGTGCTCACCGTCGGTGTCCACCCAGGTCTGGGTCACCTGCGGCGAGCCGTCGGTCATCGTGGTGGCGAGGTAGCAGACGCTCGGCCCGCGCAGCAGGTTGAGCAGTTCTTCACTGAGTGTCACGGATCTCTCAGACGTCGAACGCGATCGTGGAACTTCTTTGATACACCAAGATCGAACCTCGCTCGGAATAGACGCCCCGGTGGCGGAGCCGCCCCGGTCGCCGTCTGAGGTGTGAAGCACGCACGCGCGGGTGGCATCGAGGCAGCGCGCCGATTCGCCGTGTCCACCCGGCATGGCGCTGATCATCACGAGCCCGCCCGCTCCCCGGCCATGGACATGGCACCGGTTCGCGTCGAGATTGGTCGGCAGGCGTGGTCGTTGCCTGGCCGGCGCCGATCGGACGACATGAGGAGCGCGCATGAGGATCGTGGAACTCGCCTCGGTGGACGGGTATATCGCCTTCGACCTGGACTGCCCGATGAGCGCGGGCGGCACGCGGCTCGCCCCGGACGTCACTCGCGGCGAAGCCGGGCTGCTGGCGCGCGCGATGACGTACAAGCTGGCCGTGCTTGGCGAGCCGATCGGCGGGGCCAAGGCGGTGCTGCGGGCCAAGGCCGAGGATCGGGCGGCCACCGTGGCCCGCTATTGCCAGGAGATCACTCCGCTGGTCGAGAAGGGCGATTTCCTCACCGCCTCGGACCTGGGCACGCGTACGCAGGACTTCGCCTCGCTTCCTGGCTACCGTACCGACGCGGTGATGCACCAGGAGGTCGGCGGCGAACTGGTGGACACCATCGTGACCGGCTTGGGCGTGGTCGTCGCCGCGGAGACCGTGCTCGGCGGTCTGGCTGGGCGGACGCTCGCGGTGGAGGGGTTCGGCAAGGTGGGTGGCGCCGTCGTGCGGGAGGCCGCGCGGCGGGGCGCGCGCATCGTCGCCCTCTCGACCCTGCACGGTTGCGTGGCCGACCCCTCAGGGCTGGATGCCGCCGCCCTGGAAGGGCTGCGCGCCGAGTACGGCGACGCCTGCGTGGGCCGGCTCGGTCTCCCCGTGCACCCGGCCGAGGCGCTCTACGAGGTGGCCGCGGACGTGCTGGTGCCCGGCGCGCGGACCGGCACCCTGACCGCCGAGCGCGCCGCCCGGGTACGTGCCCGCGTGGTCGCCCCGGCGGCGAACGTGCCCTACACCGCGGCCGGGCTGCGCACGCTGCGAGAGCGTGGAGTGGTGACGCTGGCGGACTTCGTCTGCGGGGCCGGCGCCACGATCGGCTACCTCGCCGAACGGGCCGGTCATGTCTCCGACGTCGTGTCGGCTCGGGCCCTGGTGGCGGAGCGGGTCGGCCGGCTCACCGCCACGGCGCTTGAGCATCCCGGCGGCCCGTTCGCGGGCTCGTGCGCCGTGGCCGAGGACTTCCTCGCCACCTGGCGCGACTCGGGCGGCCTCCCCGACGGCCCACCCCTCGCCCCCGAGCAGGGGCGGTGAGGTCTCGCACTGCGCAGGTGCGTTGCACGATGGGGAGCGACGGTACGGGTCACGGACGGCGGACGCGGTAGCGCAGGTGCTCGGGACCGCCGAGGCCGCCGAGACCCCGTTGCGCCGGGCCCGGCTGGAGAGCCTCGGCTGCCGGATCCGTAGTCTCGGCGACCAGCGGATCGCCGAGGTCTACCTGGCCCACAGTGACAGCGCCATGGTGCTGGTCCTCCGCCGTCAGTGGGATGGCGGCGACGACGGGGCGGCGCCGGCGCGGCGGCGGATCGCCACGTCCACGCTGGCCGCTCTGGCCACCGGCAACCTGGTCACGGAGTCCGCCGTCCGCAGCGCCAGCCGTACGGTGCGGCCGGCCACCGGGCGGATCTCCAAGACGACGGTCAGCCCGTCACGGGGCGACTGCGCCTGGACGTTGCTCTGGACCTGAACTGACTGACGTGTCGGGTGCGAATATCGCGGCTCGGCGGTACTCGTTGATCGCTCCTCCGAGTATCTTGTGGCGTTCGATTCTCCCCCGCCGAGTGCGTCCTTCCGGTCGCGGATGTACTCCCGATCCATCCGGAAGCGGATGGGCTGAAGACTGTCGAGGTCGGCGACGTGGTTGGCGGCGTTGGCAGGCGGTGCGGATGACGAAGCCGTGCTCGTTGCCGGTGGGATGGTGGTGACGCGGAGGCGTGTACCGGCCAGAGCCAGGAGCTACATCACCGCCCTGCGCCAGGATGCGTCTGCCGTCCAATCGGTACTCCTCCGGGCGGCGCAGCGTGCTCGTCAGCACCTCGGGGAGGACCGCTCCGTGTCCTGGCGCCGTCCGTTCGCCCGGGTGAGGCCGTCCATCAACAGGTCGAGCAGCCGTTCGGCCTGCGGCCGCTGGTGGGCAGCCCCAGTCACGAGGGTTGCGCCCGCCAGGGCCGTGAGGATGTCGGATGCGGGCACGTCCTCCCGGATCACCCCCTGGGCGATCCCGGCGAGACGGAACTCCTCGACCGCGCCGGTCAGTTGCTCGCGCGTCTGCGAGCTCAGCCCTTCGTCACTCCGCAGGAGGGCCTTGAGCGTGTCGGCCATCCCGTGCTTGGCGGCGAGGTAGTCCAGCACCTCGGACATCCACGCCCGCAGGGCCCGGTCGGCGGGCAGTTCGCCGAGGAGGTCCGCAGTCCGGGCGGCGAGCCGGGCCGTCTCGTATCGGTAGGTGGCGTCGACGAGCTGCTCGCGGGTCGGGAAGCGTCGGTACAGGGTGGCGATCCCGACACCCGCGTCCTTCGCGATCTGTTTCAGGGTCGCGGCGGCACCGTCCCGCGCGAAGGCCAGGGCGGCCGCGGCGAGCAGCTTGTCCTCGTTGGCCCGTGCGTCGGCCCGCATCGGCCTGTCAGACGGATCAGGCATGCGTCTCTTTCCCCTCGGTTTGCTATGTGGAGTCGGCTCCGTTTAGCATGGCGGCGGATAACCGGACCCGGCTCCGATTATCCGGGACGGTAGCAGATGCCTACCGGCCGGTTCCATCACACCGCCTCGATCCCGAAAGGGCGTCCACCGGGTCATGCAGTACCGCACGCTGGGTAGTACAGGAGTCCAGGTCAGCTCGCTGTGCCTGGGCGCGATGATGTTCGGCAAATGGGGCAATCCCGATCACGACGAGTCGATCGGCATCATCCGCACGGCGCTCGACGCGGGCGTCAACATCATCGACACGGCCGACCTGTATTCGGGCGGAGAGTCCGAGGTCATCGTCGGAAAGGCGATCGCCGGACGGCGCGACGACGTCGTCCTGGCGACCAAGGTGTCGAGCCCCATGGGCCCCGGGCCCAACGAACGCGGCGCCTCGCGGCGCTGGATCGTCCGGGCCTGCGAGCAGAGCCTGCGCCGCCTGGGCACCGATCACATCGACCTGTACCAGGTCCACAGGCCCGACCCCGCCACCGACCTCGACGAGACCTTGGGCGCGCTCTCCGACCTCGTCCGCGCAGGCAAGATCCGCTACGCCGGGTCATCGACGTTCACCCCCTCGGCCATCGTCCAGGCGCAGTGGACCGCCGAGCGACGGCAACGCGAGCGCTTCGTCTGCGAACAGCCGCCCTACTCACTCCTGGTCCGGGGCGTCGAGGCCGACGTGCTCCCCACCTGCGAGGCGTACCGGATGGGGGTGCTCGCCTGGAGCCCCCTGGCCGGGGGCTGGCTGTCCGGCCGCTGGCACCGCGAGGCGGCCGACCCGTCCAGCCACCGCACGCGGACGATGCCCTTCCGCCACACGTCCGCCCACTACGACCTGTCCATCCCGGCCAACCAGGCCAAGCTCGACGCCACCACCGAGCTCTCCGGCATCGCCGACGAGGCGGGCCTGACGCTGATCCAGTTGGCGCTGGCGTTCGTCACCACGCACCCGGCGGTCTCCGCGGCGATCATCGGCCCGCGCACCACCGAGCACCTGCACGACCAGCTCAGCGCCGCGGACATCGTCCTGGAGCCCGCCGTACTGGACCGCATCGACAGCATCGTGGCGCCCGGAACCGACCTCAACCCCGACGACGCGGGCTACAGCGCCGCCGTCCTGGCCGACCCGAAGCGCCGTCGCCGCGCCGTCGTGCAGTGAACTGGGCGAGCCGCTGTTGGTGCTGAGGAGCGGCAGGCACCGGTTGACGCCATGCTTCTGTTCGGGCTGATCTGGTTTGATCGTTTCTCGCAAGGCTGTGGACATTTGGGCACAACCTGGGCATGTCGGGCGCGCCGGGCTCATGGGAGCGGTTGCCGATGGGGCCCGCGAGGTCGGCGGCGAGGTGATCGGGGTGATCCCGCGGAGCATGGTCGATCGGGAGTGGGCGCACGACGGTATCGCCGAACTGCACGTCTGCGAGACGATGCACCAGCGAAAAGCGATCATGGCGGAGAAGGCCGATGCTTTTCTGGCCCTGCCGGGAGGGCTCGGAACCCTGGAAGAGATCTTCGAGGTGTGGACCTGGCGGCAGCTGGGCTTTCATCGCAAGCCGGTGGGTTTCCTGAACGCCAACGGTTTCTGGAGCCCCTTGCTCAATGCGCTGAACGCCATCGTGGCCGGCGGGTTCCTGTCCGCTCTCGCCATGGAGGACATCATCGTGGAGCAAGAGCTGCCCGCCGCGCTAGAAGCGCTCTCCCGACAGATCGTCGGCGCATGAGGATCCGGCCCGAACATGCTGCCCCGTCAATCCCCCGCCGTACCAGCCGGCCTTCGCCCGAGAAGCCCGTTATAGGGCGGGCTTCGCGGTCGCGGGCCGCGGGGCGCGCAGATGGGCGCGTGCTCGCAGCTCCTCCTCGTCCACGAACGTGAGCATCGGCGCACCTGGCGCGCAGATCATGACCACCACGAACTGGCACCGTATATCGGTCCGGTTGTTGGCGGCCTGGTAGTGGATGACGTCCCCGCCGGGCTCCCAGAACGCCTCGCCCGTACCGATGACCCGCTCCGACTCGCCCTCCAGCTCAAAGAGCATCTCGCCTTCGGCCACGTAACCGAAGACCGGCCCTGAATGCCGGTGCGGTGGGGCACCCGCCCCGCCTGGCGGTACCTCCACCGTCGCGACCTCCACCATCGCACCCTCAGGAAGGAAGGGCGGGACCTGGCAGAGCAATGACGTAAGGGGTGACCCAGACAATTGCGCCTCTTCTGCATCTTCGGACATGTCCAAAATGCTAGGCCCGAAATCATCCTGTCCAGTGGACCAGTTGACCCGCCAATCCTTGGACCAATCACGACCGTCCGGACGAACCACTGCTCTTTCGCCGTGCGGAGCCATGGATATCGGAACGACTGAGGCCCACCACCACGACGACCAGGGCGACGAACAGCAGCGCGGGCCAGCTCGCCTATGGGCAGTGGCTCCGCCGTATCAGGCGCAGGTCCGAAGCTCGCGGTCCTCGCCCGCTGGAAGGATGCCGGGGACGGGCCGTGCAGGTCGAGCGCGCCGATGAAGAGCGGCTCCGCCTCGCCGTCCGGCGCGATCAGTGCACGGCACCGCAGCGCCACCGCGCCCACCCAGCGCTGGCGCGTGTTCCCCGCCCACCGCTCCAGCAGGGCGAGCGGCTCGACGGCGGCGCCGGGCAGGTCGGCCTGGACGGCCGCGTCGACCAGGGTGCTCACGACCTCCGTCCACGTGATCGCGGCAACGCGCGCCTGAACCGTCCGTTCGCGCGCCTTGACCTCGGATCGGAAGGGCACGTAGCGGAGTGGCCTGACCCGAGCTGCGCCTGAACGTCGCGCATGATCCTCGGCAGTGGAGACTCGGGGTTTCTCTCATGCCCTTTTGTCGTTATTGGTAGGTTTGGGCGCTTTGAGGCGGAAGTTAGTGGGGTGGATGCGGTGCGGCGGTTTGGGTGCGTAGTAGGTGGCATGGTGGCCGGGTGCTTGGTGGCGGGGTGCTCTGCTCTGCCGGGGCTGAGCGCAAACCAGGCGGCGCCACCTGCCAAGAGCAGCACGCCGATGCCTTCTGTGTCCGTGTCGGCCCAGGAGACGGCCTCGGTGGTCGAGGATTACGTCAAGCGCAACAACGCGGCCAACGAGGCCATGAGTGACAAGTTGCTGGCGGGCTACGAGGGAGGCTCCAGTCTGGTCATCGACAAGGCGTCCTATGCCTCCAGCCGGAAGCTGGGCGACGAGGACTACCAGCCGTTCGGCTACGCAAGGCCCACGTTCTATGTTCCGGCCTCCCAGAAGCCATGGTTCCTGACGACCGCCTACTGGAAAGGCAAGAGCAAGACCGCCAAGGAGCCGACCTATCTGCTGTTCGCCCGTGAGGGGCAGGGCTGGCGGCAGATGTACTCTCCCGACGCTTTCGAGGGAAACACCTCCAAGGAATTGCCGCAGATCGTGAGGGATGCCTCAGGAACGGCTACCGAAGTGGGTCAGACCGACACGGCCGGGCTGCTGATGTCGCCTGCCGCGTTCGCCAAGGGCTATGCCGCCCACCTGGTGAGCAAGGGTACCGCGGCGGAGAAGAGCCACTATGCCGCCGACAAGCTCACCACTGGCGCCGCGTCGACCCGGGCCGAGATGAACCAGTATGCCCGGCTCGCCGAGAGTGCCCGGCCGGCCACCTCGTACCCCTCCTACGCCTTGCGCACGACCGACGGTGGCGCGCTCGCCTTCACCACCATCGAGCGGACCAGGCGCTACGACGTGCGCCAGGGGCCGGAGCGCAACTACGTCTTCCAGAAGAACAATGGGCTCCTGCGTGGCAAGTACTACACGTACATGAAGATGACGGAGCTGATCCAGGTGGTCGCGCACATCCCGCCGAAGGGCGCAGAGCTCGGCCAGGTCCAGGTGGTGGGCACGTACAACGGCATCATCTCCGGCAGTGGGCGCTGACACTATGAGCCGTAGCTACAGGCCGTATCTCAGGAGCAGGCTGAGCCAGATCTCGCTGGTGGTGGGGAACACGGGGACGGCGTGCCAGAGCTCGTCCAGGGGCACCGCGGAGGTCACCGCGATGGTGGCCGAGTGGAGGAGATCGACCACGGCCGGGCCGACGAAGGTGGCGCCCAGGAGCACGCGGCGGTCCTCGTCGACGACCAGTTTCGCCCAGCCTGTGTAGCCCTCGGCCTGGAGCCTTGCACCGATCACGGCGCCCATGTCGTACTCCACGACGCGTACAGCGAAGCCGTCGGCGCGGGCCTTGGCCTCGGTGCGTCCGACCGCGCAGACCTGCGGGTCGGTGAAGATGACCTGAGGTGCGCCCCGATCGCCGGCGGTGTCGCGAAGCGCCGGCGCGTCGCCCGGCAGGCCCTTGGCGCGCACCGCGATCACGTCGCCGCAGATACGGGCCTGGTACTTGCCCATATGCGTGAGCAGGTTGCGGCCGTTGACGTCCCCGACTGCGTACAGCCACCCGTCGGTGATCCCGGTCGCCCGCATGCTCGCGTCCACCGTGATCGGCCCGTCGGCCTCCAGGCCGACCGTCTCCAGGCCGAGGTCGTGCACGGTCGGCCTGCGGCCGGTGGCGACGAGGATCTCGTCCGCGTCGATCCGTGAGCCGTCGTCGGTATGGATGGTCACCGTGCCGCCCGGGACCGACCTCTCGACACGAACGGCCCGGCGTCCGAGGCGTACCTCTATGCCCGATTCGGCAAATGATTTGGCCACCAGTTCCCCGGCGATCGGCTCGGTCTGGGTGAGCAGGCGATCTCCGCGTACGAGCATGGTGGTCTCCTGGGCGCCGAGGGCATGCAAGGCCTGGGCCATCTCGCACGCGACAGGCCCGCCGCCGATCACGACGAGCCGCTTGGGCACCTGCTGGACACTCGTCGCCTGCTGGTTCGTCCACGGGCGCGCCTCCCGCAACCCTGGCACGTCAGGGATGCCGGGAGCGCTGCCGGTGGCCACGACGACGGCGTGCCGGGCCCGCAGCGGCCGTGTGCCGCCGTCCGGCATCCTCACCTCGACACGCAACGGCCCGGCCAGGCGGCCACGGCCCCGTACGAACGTCGCGGGGAGATCATGCAGCCAGCTCACGTAGCCGCCGTCGTCGAAGTGGGACACGAACTCGTCGCGGCGGGCCAGCACCGCGGCGGCGTCGATCGGGCCACGCAGCTCGAGGCCCGGCATCCGGCTGACCTCGGCCGCGATCTCCATCGGCCACAGCAGAGCCTTGCTCGGGATGCAGCCGTAGTAATTGCACTCGCCGCCCACCAGGCGCTCCTCGATGACGGCCACCGTCAAACCGCCCCGTACGACGCGTTCGGCCGCCGTCTCCCCGACGGGCCCCGCGCCGATGACGATCACATCGAAAACGTCATTCTCATCCGCCACGAAGGGTCTCCGATCTCGTTCGACTAGAAATTATTGGAGTAGTGGGCTCGCGGAAGCCGGGCAATGTGAATGACAGGCGGTCAGCCGAGCGGGCGCCGCCTTCCGGTTACATCGGCGCGGACTGGCCGAGAGCGACGATGAGGTGGCCCAGGTCGCGGCGGTGGGACTCGGCCTTCCACGCGGCCCAGGTACGCCGGACGAGAGGATGACCGACCAGCGGGGACCAGGTGATGCCGTCGGGGATGGGATGTGGCCAGCCGGGGGGTGCCAAGGCGAACGCGTGGCCTGTGCTGACGGCGGCGAACTTCACCGGGGCGATCAGTTCCTGCCCCTCCGGGGCGGGCGGTCCCAGGTCAAGGCCGTGGCTGCGCAGGATGGCGGTGAGTTCGTCGTACCAGGCAGGGCTGCCCGAGCGTGGAAATCCCACCCAGTCCAGCCCCGCGAGCGCGTCCAGGTGGATGCCGCCGGGGCCGACGACCTTCGCGGCGTGGTCGGTGGAGAGCAGCACTCCGAGTCGTTCCTCGGCGATCTGGACGGCATCCAGGTCCGGGCCGACGGGATGCTCGCGTACCAACCCGACATCGAGCTCGTCGGCGCGCAGCGCGGCCACCTGCGCGGCCGTGGACAGGTGATAGGCCTGCACCCGGGTGTCCGGATAGGCCTCGGCGAGATCGGCGAGCGGCCCGGTGAGCAGGTCGGGCGCCAGCTCGAGCGGGATGCCGATCCGCAGGACGCCCCCGCCGGTCGCGGTGTGCCGGGCGACGGCCGCCAGCGCCTGGTCGTGCCGCGCCAGAACGGCGCGGGCTTCGGCGAGAAGGGTAAGGCCGGCCTCAGTGATCGTCACGCCGGTGGAACTGCGCACGAGCAACTCCACCCCCAGTTCCCGCTCCAGGGCGCTGATCGTCTGGGACAGCGCCGGCTGGCTCAGATGCAGACGACGCGCGGCCGCGGACACACTGCCCTCTTCGGCGACCGCGACGAACGCCTGCATCTCCCGCAATTCCACATATCGATCGAATCACGCCTGGTAGCGCGGGTGCCACTCACCGGCCATAGGTATGGCTTATGCCTGCCTTCTGTAGATCGTCTACCCCGATCACTGCATCCGGCGTCCCTGTCCGGGAGACGCATTCATGGACGTGGCGCGGGACTCCCGCTGGACCGGGACCGCCCTGGTCCCGCGGCCGATCGCAAGGGCGTCGAGGTCGTGGCAGGCGCACGGACCGTGACGCGCACAGCGCGTGTTGTCACTTGGGCGGCGGGTAAGTGCCACGCGGGGGGTGTGCTCGTTGGACGAATTCGACGTGATCGTGATCGGCGCGGGACCTGCGGGGGAGACGGTCGCCGGCAGATGTGCCGACGGTGGGCTGTCGGTGGCGTTGGTGGAGCAGCGGCTGGTGGGGGGCGAGTGCCTGTACTACGGATGCATTCCGAGCAAGGCGCTGATCCGGCCGGGGGACGTGCTCGCGGCCACTCGCCGGGTGCCGGGAGCGGCAGAGGCGCTCACCGGCGTCCTTGATTCGCGGGAGGCGTTCGCGCGCCGTGATCAGCTGGTCGGCGGGTGGGACGACTCGGCGCAGCTGCCCTATTTCGAGGAGAAAGGCGTCACGTTCGTCCGTGGATCGGGGCGCATCGCCGACGAGCGGGTGGTCGATATCTCGACCGCCGATGGCGCGACGCGACGGATGACGGCGCACCGGGCGGTGGTGTTGGCCACGGGCACGAGTGCGGCCATCCCGCCCATCGACGGCCTACGCCGCATCCAGGCGTGGGACAACCAGGACGCGACGGCGGCCAAAGACCTGCCCGAGCGGCTGCTGGTGATCGGCGGCGGGTTCGTCGGCGCCGAGATGGCGCAGGCGTACCGGCGGCTGGGTTGTCCCGAGGTGACGGTGGTGGAGGAAGCCGAGCGGCTGCTGGTGGCGGAGGAACCGTTCGCCGGTGAGCAGGTGCGGGCGGCGTTCGAGGCTGAAGACATCAACGTCGTGACGGGCGTCCGCGTGACCGCCGTCGCGCGGGCCGACGCCGAGGGGCCACTGACCGCGACGCTGGGCGACGGCCGCCAGGTCACTGCCGATGAGATCCTCGTCGCGGTGGGCCGCCGGCCGGAGACCGAGGGCCTCGGTCTGGAGGCCATCGGCCTGACAGCCGGCGGATTCGTCGAGGTCGACGGCTGGATGCGGGCCGCGCGCGTGCCGGGCGGCTGGCTGTACGCAGTCGGCGACTGCAACGGCCGCGCGCTGCTGACCCACATGGGCAAGTACCAGGCCAGGCTCGCCGCCGATGTGATCATGGGTAAGGACGTGCCCGAGGCGACCGATGTGGTGCCGCGCGTGACCTTCACCGATCCCCAGGTCTGCGCGGTCGGACTGACCGAGAAGCAGGCCCGCGAACGCGGCTTGGCGGTGCGGACCGTGACCACCGGAACCGGCGACGTCGATGGGGCCCGGGTGCTGGGTGTGGGGATCACCGGCACGTGCAAGCTCGTCGTCGACGCCGACCGCAAGGTGCTGGCCGGTGCCACCTTCACTGGGCCTGGCGTGCAGGAGCTGCTGCACTCGGCCACCATCGCGATCGTCGGCGAGATGCCGCTCGACACGCTGTGGCAGGCGGTGCCCCCATTTCCCACGGTCAGTGAGGTCTGGCTGCACCTGCTCGAAAAGTACGGACTCTAGGTTCCGCGCTGCTGATCGTGGGCAACGAGGTGAGCGGGACCATCGCCATCTATGAGATCCGCTAGGGCGATCCGCGTCTGCCACCGCCGGCTCACCGAACGAGGCAGCGCCTTAACCGGCTCTTAGCGCGCGATTACCGCTGATCGCGATGTGCTGAGGTCATGCGGATCACGAAGAAGTTCATCATCGTAGGAGCCGGAGTCGTCACGCTGGTCGCGGGCGGGGGAGTGGCCTTAGCCACGTCCGCGACCGCGGCCGAGAGCGTCACTGCGTCTACAGCTACGGCTGCGACGAAGGTCACGAGGAAGCAGGCCATCCGGATCGCGCTCAAGGCGGTGCCGGGCGCCAGGGTCACCAAGGTCGAGTACTACAGCCGGGGCGCGCGGCCGGACGTGTGGGAAGTCAAGCTGATCAAGGGCTCCCAACGGCACGAGCTGTACGTCGCGGTCGCCACCGGCAAGATCATCCACCACGAGGCCAAGCGGGTGGGCCGGGACGACCACGGCGGGCGCGACGACGACCGAGGCGGCGACCGTCACGGCGGCCGGCACGGCGGCGACGACGACTGATCAGGTGGCGCTGGTTCGCCTGCCCGCAGGCGAACCAGCGCCCTCCGTGGGGCCCGCAAGGTAACGTCATCACGGGCACCATTGCCGGGCCCGCCAACGCCGCGACAGCCATCGAGTACGGGCTGTTCGCCGCTCTGGTGCTCTGAGGGGAAGACAGCCTGCCATGGTCGCCCGAGTAGGCTTGCATGCGTTTCCAGCGGGTCACGTACCCCACTGCAGAGCAGGAGTGGTCCCATCGCCGATCCACCGAGCTTAGCGGGGCTGCTGCGTCGCCATCGGCACGCGGCACGCCTGACTCTGGAGCAGCTCGCCGAGGCCTCCGGGGTCAGCGCCCGCACCTTGTCGGACATGGAGCGCGGACGCAGTAAGGGACCCCAGCACCGGACCGTCACCGCCCTCGCGGACGCCCTCGCTCTGGAGGAGGTCGCCCGCAAAGAGCTCATCGAACTGGCGCGGGACGGCCGCCTGCGGGATCGCTGGGCGCGCCCGACCGGGCTGTGTGAGCTTCCCCGATCCGTTGACGACTTCACCGGCCGGGTCGCGGAGCTGGCCTGGACGGAAGATCTGGTTCACGCCGGCGACGCGCCGGGGGCCGCGGGCGTGGGGCTCATCACCGGCTCTGCCGGTCTGGGCAAGACCACGTTCGCGGTTCGCGCCGCCCATGCCCTGCGGCCGGACTTTCCGGACGGGGTGCTCTTCCTCGATCTGTTCGGCATGTCCCCGCAGCCCCTCGCCGTCGAGGAGGCATTGGCTCTGCTGCTTCGTGCGCTCGGTGTCGCGGATCAGCAGATACCTCATGACATTCCTGGGCGCGCTTCCTTGTACCGATCGTCGCTGCGGGACAAGCGCGTTCTGGTCGTGCTCGACAACGCCGCCTCCGAGGAGCAGATCCGTCCGCTGCTGCCGGGTGGCGGCGCAGGCAGGGTTCTGGTGACCAGCCGCCGGTTGCTGGCCGGGCTGGAGGGCGTGCGCAGACTGAGCCTGGGACCCCTGCCTCTGCTGGAAGCCACCGAGCTGCTGACCGGGATTCTGGGCGAACGTTCCGCATCAGACGGAGAACCGGCGCTCACCCGGCTCGCGCAGCTGTGCGGTGGCCTGCCCCTCGCGCTGCGGATCATCGGGAACCGGCTGGTCAGCCGGCCCGAATGGGACGCCGGCGAGCTCGTCGCCAGGATGACGGACGAGGAGCGCCGCCTCAACCAGCTCAGGGCCGGCGATCTCGAGGTCGCCACCGCGTTCGAGATGTCCTACGAGCAGCTTGCCGAATCGCCGCGACGAGTCTTCCGCCGGCTCGCCCTGGTGCCCGGCCGGGACTTCGACGCCGCCCTCGCCGCGGTCGTCGGCGAGATCGCGATCGAGGACGCCTGGGATGCTCTCGACGAGCTCGTCGACCTTGGCCTGCTGCAGGACAGCACGTCGGGCCGCTACCGCTTCCACGACCTGGTCCGGCTGTTCGCCCGCGACCGGCTTCACAAGGAGCAGGCCGAGGCCGATCGGGAGGCGATCACCGAGACGGTGACGTCGTGGCTGCTGCGGATGGCCACCACCGCCGGGCGCTGGTTCGAACCCGCCTACGGCCGTCCCGACCGGCCCGACGCCGACCTCGCCGACCTGTCCTCCCCGGAGGACGCCGACCGCTGGCTGCGCGTGGATTCGGACAACTGGCTGGGCGCACTGCGGTACGCGGCCGGCAGCGGCCGGCACTCTGTCGTTCTCGACTGTGCCGAGTCGATGCGCTGGTTCTCCGACCGGTGGAGGCTCTGGCCGCATTGGCAGGAAGTCTTCACTCTCGGCGCGGATGCCGCCGCCGCCCTTGGTGATCCGGCCCAGCAGGCGGCTCAGCTGAACTATCTGGCCCGGGTTCACCATATGGTGCCGCCCCCCGACCCGGAAGTCATGATGCGGTACGCGGCCGAGGTGTTGGACCGCGCTACCCACAGTGGCGCCACGGCGCAGATCGCCTGGGGCCACATGTACGTCGGACGTGCGCTACTACGGCTCGGACGGCTCGATGAAGCCGTCGCGTCGGTGTCCAGTGCGGCGGAGATGTTCAAGGCCAATGGCGACATCGATGCGTACTGCCAGTGTCTCGGCACGGTCGGCGAGTGTTTTCGCGGCGACGGACGCTTCGCCGAGGCACTGGAGCGATACCTCGAGATGTGCGCTCTGGCGGGCGACGAGGGGTCTGGGATGACACCGAGCATCGCGGCGCTCACCCGGCCGAACGCGCTTGCCGGCGCCGGCTTATGTCTGGGACTGCTCGGCCGCCGGGCCGAAGCGATCGTCAAGTTCACCGAGGCGATCAGCCTCTTTGAGCAGTTCCCGTTGTCCGGTTCGCAGGCCCGCTGCCTGGAGAGCCTCGCGGCCGTGCTGGCCGACGAGGGCAGGACCGGAGAGAGCCGCCAGGCGTACGCGCGCGCGGCCGAGGTGTTCGAGGCGATCGGCGACGCCGAGGCGAGCAGCCGCTGCCACGACCTGGCGAGCGCCGCGCCCTGACGTACAGGCTCGCGCGGAACTTCTGCGTGCTGTTCTGCATGGTCTGGCCTCTTGCGCGCTACTTGGATTGAACGCACGGGGACAGGCGTCGGGCCTGTCCATCCAGGTCAGGAGCGACCATGACGACCATCAGGAACATCGTGCTCGTGCACGGTGGGTTCGTGGACGGATCCGGCTGGCAGGGCGTCTACGACGAGCTCGCCAGGGACGGTTTCCGCGTCCGGATCGTGCAGAACCCGACGCTGTCGCTGGAGGGTGACGTCGCCGCGACCCGCCAGGTCCTGGACAGCCTCGACGGCCCGGCCGTCCTGGTCGGCCACTCCTACGGCGGCGTCGTCGTCAGCGAGGCCGGTACGCACCCCAACGTGGCGGTGCTGGCGTACATCGCCGCGTTCGCCGCCGACAAGGGCGAGTCGGTCAGCACGCTCATCGCCGACCCGCCGCCCGGGGCGCCGGTGCCGCCCATCCTGCCCCCGCGCGACGGCTTCCTCCATCTCGACCGCGACAAGTTCCACGGCGCGTTCGCCGCCGATCTGCCCGCCCAGTTGGCCGCGTTCATGGCCGACGCGCAGGTCCCCTGGGGCGTGGACGCCCTCGGCGGGGCGGTCACCGAACCGGCCTGGCGGCACAAGCGAAGCTGGTATCTGGTGGCCACCGAGGACCGCATGATCCCGCCGCCGGCCCAGCGGATGATGGCCGAACGCGCCGGAGCCAAGGTCGTCGAGGTCATCGGCAGCCACGCCGTCTACGTCTCGCAGCCGGCCGCGGTCGCCGACCTCATCCGCCAGGCCGCCGCCTGACGACAGGCCGCCGCCTGACGACAGGCCGCCGCCTGACGCCAGGGCGCCGGCAGATCACGCCGCCTCGGGGCCGCTCGGCCTCCGGGGCGGCGCCGCGCTGAACCGTGCTCGAGCGCCGCTCCCGAACCCACGCAAATTTCATTGGAGACAGCTATGAACCGTCCCACCGCACTGCCGCGCCGCGCCGCGTTCGCCGCCGCTGCCGGCAGCCTGGCCGCCGCGCTGCTTCCGGTCCCGGCCGCGTCCGCGGCCCCCGCGCACGATGACGCGTCTTCCACGGTCAAGCCCACGATCGTCTTGGTGCACGGCGGATTCGCCGACGCCTCCAACTGGAACGGCGTGATCAGCCGGTTGCAGGAGAAGGGGTATCCGGTCATGGCGCCGGCCAACCCGCTGCGCGGCCTGCCCATCGACGCGCCGTACATCGCCAGCTTCCTGAAGTCGATCGAGGGGCCGATCGTGCTGGTAGGCCACTCCTACGGCGGAGCCGTGATCACGAACGCCGCCGTCGGCATCCCCAACGTCAAGGCGCTGGTCTACGTCGCCGCGTTCGTGCCCGACGAGGGCGAACAACTCGGCGTCCTGATCAACAAGTACCCCGGCACCCAGATCCCCGACGCCGTCCAGGAAGTGCCCTACCCCAACCCGGACGGCACCACCGGCACCGACCTGTACCTGCGGGCCGACAAGTTCCGCAGCGCCTTCGCCGCCGACCTGCCCGTGTCCACCACTCGCCTCATGCAGGCCGGACAGCGGCCGTTCAGCGCCTCCTCCTTCACCGACAAGACCACTGGCGCCGCCTGGCGCACCATCCCCTCGTGGGGCCTGGTGGCCACCCAGGACAAGGCCATTCCACCCCAGCTCGAGCGCTTCATGTACAAGCGCGCCGGCTCCCACACCACCGAGGTGGCCGCCTCGCACGTGCCGATGATCAGCCAGCCGGGCCTGGTGACCCGCCTCATCCAGGACGCCGCTCGTGCGGCCGGCTGAACCGGCCGGGCCCGGGGCCGAGCAGGCGTGCTCGCTGCACGTCGGCTCCATGGTCGGCAAGCTGGTCGAATGACCTTCTGGCAACGCTGAAGGCGGGAACCGAATCCGGTTCCCGCCCTTCTTCGCTTTCAGCGTGCGGTCGTGAACAGGAACGCGCAGTCCTGCACGGCCTCCACGCGGTGGCGGCGTTCGGGCATGACCAGCAGGTCACCGGGCATTCCGTCCCACGAGTCAGGCCCGGCGACAAGCCGCACCTGCCCGTGCAGCACGTGCACCGTGACCTCGCCGGGATGCTCGTGTTCGTGCATGTGCTCGCCCTGCCGCAACGCCATCACGGTCTGCCGCAACGAACGATCGTGTCCACCGTGGACAGTGGTGGCGCTGCGGCCACTGTCCGCCTCACGGGCGAGCGTGAGCTGATCAAGGACGAGCGCGGTCAGCGAAACCTTGGTCATGACCGCGGCGCGCGACGGTCCCGCCGGGCTTCCAGCTCCTCCGGGCTGACCGGGATCAACATCGGCTGCCCGGGCGCGCAGAACATCGTCACCACGAACGCCGACTCCTCGTCGGCGAGGTGGTTGCCGTCCTGGTAGTGGATCACGTCCCCGCCGGGCTCCCAGAACGCCTCGCCGGCCCGGACGACCCGCACGGGTTCGCCTTCGAGCTCGAAGTTGATCGCCCCTTTGACCACGAACCCGTACGCGGGCCCGGAGTGCCGGTGAGGTGGCGCGCCAGGGCTGTTGGGCGGCAACGTGACCAGGATCGTCATCGCCTCGGCCCCCTCCGGCGCAGGCGGGGCTCCAGGCACGGTGGCGATCACGTCGATCTTCGGCGGCGGCCCGCTCTTGTCAGGGTTCTCGAGGTGGTGAGCGTGAGCGTGATCGGTGCTCATCAGGATTCCTTCCGGGAAGTGGCCGGCTCGATCCGGCCGTTCACCAGCTCAGACAAGACAGCGCCCCGATGTGTGACAACGCTCTGAACAGTGCGCCGGCCGGAAACCGCCGCCGGGCCCGCCTGCTCGGGCGGGCTCGGCGCAGCCGTCTGGTCCGCGGTCCTGGCGCGAGTGGTCAGTGGTGGTCGGCGTAGTGCCGTGCGAGCAGGTCCCCGCCCCAGTCGTCACGGAGGTCGCGCCATACGGAGTGGATGTGGTTGGCGTCGTCCTGGGTGTTGTCGTACTCCAGCAGGAGCGTGGGCCCGGCGACGCAGTAGTAGTGGCCCTGTCCTCTCTGGTCGGATCCCGTCCACGCGAACGTCACCTTGTCGAGGCCCGCGTCGATCGCGTCCCGCCAGCAGGTCTCGCCGTACCAGCCTGGAGCGCGGTCGAAGTAGCGGCGGATGAGCCGTTCGAGCAGGGCCTTCGAAGGCGTCGACATGTCCGCGTAGGACAGTCCACGGGGGATGCGGCCGAGGTCGGCCACGGGGTCGTTGCGGGTGAGGACGTCGTCGGGGGCCACCTCGCCGGTGATCGCGATCGATCGCTGGTGCGGCGCGAGTTCGGCGAGCAGGGCTCGGCCCATTTCCTCCTCGTCGACGAGCAGCCGCAGACCTCGCTGCGGTCCGGACAGGACCATGGCCGGCTCGGCGCCCAGGAAGCTCGGTGTGACGGCGATCGAGTCGCCCACGACTGTGATGTGCACCGCGAGGTGGTGGCCGTTGACCCGCCACGCCCATGGGGCCGCTCCTGCCGGATCGCCGAACACCCGGAACCAGTAGCGGTCGCCGTCGATCTCGTCGACGCCGGTGACCAGGCGGCGCCGGACGCGCTCGAGCTCGATGACGCCTCTTGCCGTGTGCGCGCCGGCCACGCCGCAGCCGGTGTCGAGAAGGGCGAGGGCCAGTTCCTGCTGGCCGGAGGTCATCGCGACCAGAGGCAGCCCTGGACGAGGGCCGGGGAGATAGGACCACTCGGTGCGCTCGGGTGAGCCGAACGCCGCCGTCGCCGCGGCCCTCCGCTCGGTGTCGAGCGAGCCGAGGAATCGCAGCACCGCCTGCCGCATCACCTGGATGTCATGGGCACTCATAAAAGGTTCCTTGAAGGGGGGGAGGGGGTGCCGTCGAGGTCGGAACACCGTCTCTGACTGTCACAAACCGCAACATACTTCAAATTGAATGACATCACGGCGTGCCCCTTGCGGCAGCCCAGTACAGCCGCCGGTAGGGAGGCGAGTGGGCTCATGCGGCCCGGGCGGCAACCGGGCCTCCTGGCAGAAACAGTCATCGGTCTGCCTTCGCGTCCTGTCGCTCCCATTCGACGAACGGGGCGAGCAGCCGGGGCACCGCGGCCTCGGCCAGGGCGAGTCCCTGGTCCACGGACACGTCGCGGACCTTGTAGAGGCCGTCTCCCGCGGACGTGGTGGCTCCGAGGGTGAGCAGGCCGGCACGGCGCTGGAACGGCGACCGGGTGATGGTCCAGCCGATGATCCCGTCCCGCCGGAGAACGACGGTGCGCCGGGCGAACGCCCCGTACGCGGTGGCGAGATAGCGGCCGCGCATCCCGTGACCGAGACCGCGGTAGGCGTCGTAAGCGAGGGCCGTCAGGGCCGGTATCAGTACCAGGCCGGTGATCCAGCCGGTGGTGACGAGCGCGGGGCTGAGCCACAGTCCGAGACCGACGGGGATGGCGGCGATCAGGATCGCGGCCATCACTGCTTGGTTGATCCTCCTTCGCAGGGCGGCGCGGGGGTGCGGCGTCAGGTCCTGCCTGCCGAGCAGTTCCCGCTCCGGCGGCGTGGCGGCCGGCAGCACTTCGGCGGCGACCCGCAGCGCCTCGGCGTGGGGGACCGGCGGGGTCAGGGCGCGACGCCTGCGGTTCTCCTCGCGATCGCCCAGGCCGCTGGTGACGGCATTGAGCTTGGCGCCCTTGGCCCAGCGCAGCGGGATGGGCTCGACCAGTTCGACGCCGCGCATCCGGCGTTCCTCCATGCTCACGGAGCGGGTGGCCAGCAGGCCGCGGCTTATCCGCAGGACCCCGCCTTCGCCGCGCCGTAGTTCATACCCGCTCCAGCTTTCGATGAAGGTGACGGTCGAGCAGGCCACGCCGAGGGCGACGAGGGCGAGTACGGCCAGCAGGACGCCGTACCAGAGCGGGACGGAGCCGAAGCGGTGGACGAGGTCCTTGACGATGCCGAGTTCGAGCGGGTCGATCTTCATCTCGTGCAGAGCGCGGTAGACGCCGCCTGCCGCGGCCAGCACGCTGCCGACGCCCCAGACGGTGAGCGGGGCATACCGCAACCAGGATCGGTCCAGCTCGCTGATGAGGCCGTCGTTGTCCGCGATGCTGCCGGCGTGACCCGTCGCGCGCCGTTCGATGATCAGGCGGCGCAGCTCGTGGGCGTCCGCCTCGGTGAGGCCGTCCAGTCTGAGCCCTCGACCGGCGGAGCCCCCCTGCCCGCCGGTGTCGATCCTCAGCGTGGTCAGGCCGAAGAGGCGATGCACCGGGTTGGCGGTCAGGTCGACGCTGCGTATGCGGGCGATCGGGACCGAGTGCCGGCTGCGGAAGAGCAGGCCCGAGCTGAGCTCGAACCGGTCGCCGGCGAGGTGGTAGCGGGTGGTCGTGAACCGCGCCAACCCGATGCCGCCGACGACCAGGCAGGTGAGGAACAGCGAGCCGAGCGTGACGAGGACCTGGAGGTTCGTCTGCCCGCCGGTGATGAGCAGGCTGACCAGGAACATGGCCAGCGGGGTGAGGAGGATGCTCAGGTTGACCAGGATGAGCCGGCCGCTCAGCCGTCCCCCGTGGTCGCGGGGCGTGGTGCGCGCCGTCCGCCGAAGAGTGCTCCCGGATGTCATGTGGCATCCCCCGGTACGGCCTGCGTGCTGCGCGTCAGGTACGCGACGAGCTCGTCACCGACCTTCTGGTCGAGCCCTTTGATGCGGACGGCGGAGGAGGAGGCGGTGGTCACACTGACGCCGGAGAGCCCGAACAACTGCTGCAGCGGACCGCGCAGCGTGTCGACGGTCTGGACGCGGGACAGCGGAACGACTCGCCACTGCTGCCAGAGCCAGCCGGAGGCCGCGTAGACGGCCTCGTCGGTGACCTCCCAGCGGTGCACCCGGTAGCGCCAGGACGGCATGACGGCCATGTAGAGCAGCCCGGGCACGAGGGAGATCAGGGTGAACCACATGAAGAGCTCACGTGTCGGGGGGATGCCGGCCCACAGGATCGCGAAGGCGAGCGGCAGGGGGAGCGCGAACACCGCGGACTGCGCGCTCCACCAGCCGATCGCTCGGCCGGCGACGCGATTGCGGGGCGGGCGAAGCCTCATGTTGCTCGTACCTTTCATCGGGGTGATGTCAGCGGCTGCCGAAGCGGGCCACGGAGGCATTGGCGTGTTCCTCGACGTCCGCCGTGCCGCGGGCCTTGAGCTTGCGCATCTTGGTCATGAGTACGGCGGTACGCGTCAGAACCATCGTCAGCGACATGAAGACGAAGGCGTTGGCGTAGGTGTCCGCTCCGCTGATCTGGTAGTCGATGGAGAAGCGGACCAGGCCCTCGGCGAACCAGTGCTCGGCTCCGTACGCGAAGACGACGCGTCCGGCGGACAGCACGATCCACACCAGCGCGTAGCCGATCCCGCCGACGGTGTAGAGCTCACCCGACTCACGCCGATACGCAGGCAGCAACGCACCGGCGATCAGCCCGCAGATCAGCCCCGTACCGATCCCCACGAGTTGCAATGACAGGTCGTTTCCCTGTGTCGGAAGGGAATGGACGAATATGGCGATGATGACGGCTACAGCGATGACCGACCGCAGCATGCGCATCGTGGTGATGCGGCGCTGTCCCAGGTCGGTGGCCAGGATGATGAGCAGAATGGTTCCGCTCGCGATGAGGGCAGCAAGGAACTGACTCATTTTGAAGGATTCTCCGTATCGCCAGGTGGATTTCTGTGCCGCTTTCGCGCTTCGCACGTTTCTCTTGCGCTTTCAACGCTAGGGACGCGGCGCCCGCGGCGAGACGACCGAACGGTGGGTCCTGGTTGTCAACCGGTCGGTGGACACGGTGTGCGGCCGTGGTAGGACTGTTGCCGTGCGTGTGCGACCTCAGGCAGACGAGCGGCGGCAGACCGGCGAGCAGCATGGCGCGGAGCCGCGCACCGGCTGGTTCGGCCTGTGGGACGGCTTCTTCGCCGTCTCCTACCTGGTCACCTCGGCGCTGTTGTTCGTCTCGGACGACTCCCAGGCCCAGCACTCCATCGCGATCGGCACGTTGACGCTGATCGTGCCGTGGTACGCCGGGCTCGGCCGCCGCCTGATGATCAATCACACGTCCGGGCCGAGAAACCTGGTCTTCGCGATCGGGCTGGTGCTGCTGTTCTGCGTCACCACGATGTTCGGCCCCATCGGCTCCTTCGCGCTGTTCGCCGTGGCACCCATGCTGATCATGAGCCTGCCGATGACGCAGGCCGTCGGCTTGCTCGTGGTGGCCAACCTGTTCCCCCTGGCGGTTCTCTGGGAATCGGGGACGAGCCTCTGGGGCTCGCTGCCCATCTCGCTGTTGAGTGTCGCGCTGTCGGTTCTGCTCGGACTGTGGATCAAGCGGGTGACACGACAGAGCAAGGAGCGCGCCGAGCTCATCGAGGAACTGCGGCGCAGCCGGGAGCGAGTGGCCAGGCTCTCGCACGAGGCGGGCATCTCCGCCGAACGGGAACGGCTGGCCCGGGAGATCCACGACACTCTCGCCCAGGGCCTGACCAGCATCATCAGCCTGGTCCAGGCGGCGGAGTCGAATGTGCGTGACGCGCCGGACAAGGCAAGCAGGCATCTGTCGCGAGCCGGGCAAGTGGCCAGGGAGTCCCTCGCCGAGGCGCGTGGCTTCGTCGCCGCCCTGACGCCGCCCACCCTGCGCGGGGGCTCTCTGGTGCAGGCCGTACGCAGGCAGGCCGACGGACTGGTCGCCGAGACCGGCCTGGACGTGCGCACCTCGGTTCGGGGCGAGGAGGAGACCCTGCCGATGGCCGTCAACGTCGTCCTGCTGCGCTCGGTGCAGGAGGCGATCGCCAACGTGCGCAAGCACGCCAAGCAGGCCCGTACGGTGGACGTGGTGATGACCTTCGAAAGGGACTCCGCCCGCCTGCTGATCCGTGACGACGGCGAGGGGTTCACGCCGGACGGCCTGCAGGAAGGATACGGGCTGCACGGCATGCAGGCCCGGGTAGCGGAGATCGACGGGACAGTGACCATCAGCAGTCGCCCAGGCGAAGGCACCGCCATCGAAGTGAACGTTCCCGTGCCGGCCGCGAGCGTCGCAGGCAAGGAGTCGGCCAGTGGCTGAAGAAAGGCCGATCAGGGTCCTGCTGGCCGACGATCATCCGGTGGTCCGGGAGGGCCTCATCGCCATGCTGGAGTCCGCCGACGGCATCACCGTCGTCGGCGAGGCCGGCTCCGGCGAGGAGGCGGTCGTCCAGGCAGGGGCGCTCCGGCCGGACATCATCCTGCTGGACCTGCGCATGGGCGGCATGGACGGAGTCTCGGCCACCCAGCACATCCTGCGTCGACTGCCGGACAGCAAGGTCGTCATCGTGACCACGTACGAGGACGACACCGACATCTTGCGCGCGGTGGAGGCCGGCGCGGCCGGCTATCTGCTGAAAGGCAGTTCGCGGCACGAACTGATCGGCGCGGTCCGGAGCGCCGCCCGCGGCGAGACCGTGCTCACCCCCTCCCTCGCCGGCAAGCTCTTCCGCGCCCGCGGGCCTGAACAGTCGGCTCTCTCCGAGCGTGAGTGCGAGGTGCTGCGCCTGGTCAGCCAGGGCCTGACCAACGCCGAAATCGGCACCGAACTGTTCATCAGCGAGGCCACCGTCAAGACGTATCTGCTCCGCTCCTTCAAGAAGCTCGGCGTCTCGGATCGTACGGCCGCGGTGATGACGGCGTTCGAACGCGGTCTGCTGTCCTGAGCCATCACTTGCCGAAGACAGGCACCGTCTCACCATCGCCTGTCCCGGCGACCGGGCCGACGTCGAGGTGCGTAACGCGCCGCCCCGGCGGCGCGTCGATCCCACACTGACCAGCGCCGGCTCGCGGTGGGAGCGGTCGATCGCGCACGCGGTATCGACCGAACGTACAGTGACGCCGACCCGATCATGCCCGTTCGGCCGATAACAGCACGAGGCCACAACGGCAGGGTGAGCTCATGCGACCTGACTGCTCACCCTCAGCGCCCGAATCGCAGAGCCCGGCCCGCATCACCGCGCTCGACGTGCTGCGCGGATTCGCCCTGTGCGGGATCTTGCTGGCCAACATCCAGGCGATCGCCGGCGGCGGCGACGTCGTCACCGGGCGGGCGTGGCTGGACCTGCTCGTCCACCAACGCTTCTTCCCGATCTTCTCCTTACTCTTCGGCATCGGCTTCTCACTGCTCCTGGAGTCCGCCGCCCGGCGCGGAGCGCGCCCGCGATTGCTGCTGCTGCGCCGGCTGCTGGCCCTGCTCGCGATCGGCCTTGCGCATTTCGTGCTGCTGTGGCGAGGCGAGATCCTGACCTTCTACGCCCTGGCCGGCCTGATCGTGCTGCTGCCCTCCACCTGGCTGCCCCGGTGGGCCGTGGCCGCACTCGCCGCCGTACTCGTTGCGACCGCGCTGCTCGTCGGCGGCTTCTACACGGAGGTGCCCGCGCTGTTCCTGCTGGGTTCGGCACTGGTCCGGTACGGCGTGATCGCCCGGATCGAAGACTCCGCCCGCGTCCCCGCCGTACTGGCCCTGCTATTCGCAGCGGGCGCGGTGCCCGCGCTCTGGGTACAGGTAGGCGGGGCGAACGACCACGCCGTCCGCTTCGCCTCCGTCGTGGGAGGTCTGCTGCTCGCCGGCATATACGTGTGCCTCATCCTGGTCCTGCTCAGAACGCCGCTCCGCCCGCTGCTGCACAAGGTCTTCACACCACTGGGCCGAATGGCGTTGACCAACTACCTGACCGCCACGCTCCTCGTCCTGGCGGCCGCTCGCCTGATCGGCGGCCGGCCGCACGAATGGGCCTCCACGACAGTGCTCCTGATCGCCGCCGTCATCCTCATCGCCCAGTGGTCGTTCTCCGCCCTCTGGCTGAGCCGCTTCCACCAGGGTCCGGTCGAATGGCTCTGGCGCTGGGCCACCTGGGCTCAGCGCCCGCCCCTGAGCCGCTCAGACCCGTAGGGGCAGCCATCTACGCGGACGCCGTTGCCGGGACCACGAAACGATTCATTCGGCAGGGCAGGTGGTGCCCGGCTTGGGCAGTGTCAGATCGGTCAGATATGTGGTGGCGTGTGCGATCGGGCACTTCTTCCCCAGCAGGTACAGGGCGTGGCCAGGAGCGTCGTAGGCGACCGTCACCGATCCCGGGATCATCTTGGTGAAGCTGTCGGTCCAGGTGTAGTCGCCCCATGTGCTGCCGACCCCCAGGAACGGCGGCAGGCCGCGGGTCGGCAGCGGACGGGACGGGTTGGTGACCTGCAGCGGCCACCCGGCGCATCCCAGCGCGTCCATCGCGGCTCCTCCTCCGAGGTTCGGCGAGATCTTCCGCCCCTGACGACGGTACTTCTGCAACTGGTCGTAGCCGGTGTATCCCCGCTCGTCCGCACATTTGAACGGGCAGCGGATGCGTATCGTGATCGCCGAGGACGCCGTGATGCTCCGGGAGGGTCTGTGCATGCTGCTCGCCTCCCGCGGCCGGGAGGTGGTGGCCGCCGTGGGTGATGGCGACGCGCTCCTGGCGGCCGTGGCGGAACACAGTCCCGACATCGCCGTGGTTGACGTGCGCATGCCGCCTTCTCACACCGACGAGGGTCTTCAGGCCGCGATCCAGATCCGCCGTGATCATCCGGGTCTGGGCGTGCTGGTGTTCTCTCAGTACATCGAGACGCGTTACGCCGCCCAACTGCTCGCCGGTGGCGCCCAGGGGGTGGGATACCTGCTGAAGGAGCGCGTGGCCGACGTCAAGGACTTCCTGGCCGCGCTCGACCGGATCGCGGCAGGGGAGACCGTCCTGGACCCGGAGGTCGTCACCCAGATCATGGGCGCCAGCAGGCGCGCGGTGGCCCTGAGCACCCTCACCCTCAGGGAACGCGAGGTGCTGGCCATGATGGCGGAAGGGCGTTCCAACAACGCCATCGCCAGTGCGCTGTTCCTGTCGTACGGCTCGGTGGAGAAACACGTGACGCAGATCTTCGCCAAGCTCGGCCTGTCTCCATCGGAGCACGACCACCGCCGGGTACTCGCCGTCCTCCGTTATCTGCAGGCCTGACCGCCAGTGCCCTCGACGAGGGCGTATCCGGCGGACGCTGGGGCAAGCAGAGCGCGGGTGCTCGCCGACGCCTCTGCCCGAGCCGACGAATTGTCACTACAATCCTTCGCAGCGCCGCGGCGATGGCCTGGCGTGACCCTGGGGGGTGCACGGCGTGCCGGTGGCAGCCGGCCCCCAACGTGCGTGGAGGAGTTCATGCCCGCGGGCCCGCTGGAGCCAGGAGACCCTCGTGTGCTCGGATCGTTCCAGGTCGTCGCGCGCCTGGGCGAGGGCGGGCAGGGGATCGTCTACGAGGGGCGGAGCGCGTCCGGCGCCCGCGTGGCGATCAAGGTCCTCAAGGGTGGCACTGATCGTGACACCCGTCGCCGGCTGGCCAGGGAGCTGGAGTCGGCCCAACGGGTGGCTCCCTTCTGCACGGCCCGCGTTCTGGAGGCCGCGCCCGACGGGCCGGTCCCGTATGTGGTGAGCGAGTTCGTCGCGGGCCCATCGCTGCAGGAGCGGGTACGCGCGGGCGGCCCCCTGCGGAACGGCGACCTGGAGCGGCTGGCGGTCGGCACGGCCTGCGCCCTCGCCGCCATCCACGGCGCCGGGGTCGTGCATCGGGACTTCAAACCCGCCAACGTGCTGCTCGGTCCCGACGGACCACGTGTGGTCGACTTCGGCATCGCCCGGCCACTCGACGCCGGCACGGCGCCTTCGACGATGTCGGGCACCCCGCCGTACATGGCGCCCGAGCAGCTCAAAGGAGAACACGGGTCTCCCGCCGCCGACGTTTTCGCCTGGGCCGCGACCATGGTCTACGCCGCGACCGGCCGGGCTCCGTTCGGCAGCGACACCGTCGCCGCCGTCTTCCACCGCATTCTCACCCAGGACCCCGACCTTTCGGGCGTTCCGCAGAGCCTGCGCGAGACCCTGGCCACCTGCCTGTCCAAGGATCCCCGGACACGCCTCTCTGCTCGGTCGCTCCTGATCCGCCTGGTCGACCCCGGGGCCCCCATCGTCACGGTTCCCGACGTCGGTCCGGTCCCCAGCTCGTACGTCCCGCCGAACTGGCCCGCCCTCGGCGCGACCAAAGTGCTCCCGGCCGAGTCCGAGCCCGCGCCCGGCCCGGCACCCCTGCCCGCGGACGGCGCGACGGTGCCGGCTCCCCCTCCAGAGGTGCTTCTTGGCGGCGCCGGCATCCCGGGGCGGGACACCCTCTCCGCGCCGCCGTACGGCGAACGGACCAGCCGTCGGAGGATGCGGCCTGCCATACCGTTGATCGCCGTCACCGTCGCGGCCCTCGCGACAGCCGGTGTGCTGTACGCCAGGGGGGCGATCGGCAACTCGGCCGCGGGCGACGGGGCGACGACACAGGCGGTCCCTGACAGGTCCGCAGGCCGGGAGCCGGCCTCCGGACCGACCTCGACACCGTCCCAGGCCCGGGAGTCGACCCCGGCACCGTCCCCCGCCGGGGCGGGCGGGATTCCCGAAGCCTTCGCGGGGACTTGGACGGGGCAGGTCGTCTCACAGGACGACCGCAAGAGGGGCGTCGATGTCACGGTCACCCTGACGGGCGGGCAGAGCACCGGGACGTGGTCGAACGGCGACTGCGAGCAGCAGGCCACGCTGACCCGCGTGCGGAGCGCCACCGTGCTCGAAATGACGGTGGCGCAGCGGGATCAGTGCGTGGGCGGAGACATGACCCTCACCCTGAAAGATCCCGGGACTCTGGATCTCGTGCGGCAGGAGGGCGCAGGCGCGCTGGAATACCGCGGGAGCCTGCGCCGCTCCTGACCGTTCAGCCGGCGCGCGCGATCTGGAAGGAATATGCCCCGGTCTTCGCCTCGCCCGATCTGACAATCAGCGCATAGCGTCCGTCCCCGCCCGAGAGCGGGATGTCGAACTCGTAGCCGCACAGCGGGAAAGGCTGCCGGGCGCTGGCGACGCTCTTCTCGGCGGCGTCGAACAGCTCCAACTGGATGGCCGTGCACGCCCCCGCGCCACCGAGGACCTTGACAGCTGTGGCGCCGTCCGAGTCGAACTCGAAGCGGTCGACCCGTCCGGGGACGTCCAGCCGCCCGGCCCCGGCGGGGCTGCCCTCACCGATCTTCATGCCGATCGCCGCGGGAAATGTCCGGACCTTCACGGTCGCGATCCGGAAGCTGTACGACCCTATGACGTTCGTGTTCCCCCAGACCTCCAACCGGTGCCCGCCCGCCTTGGTCAGCTTGAAGATCGAGGTGCCGAAGCTCAGCGCGGTGCTGGACGGGCCCAACGGCTCACCGTCGACTTCGGAGAACACCTGTAACTGGATGTCGTCGCCCTGCATGTCAGTGACGTAGAACTCCTTGGCATCGCCCAAGTCCAGGGTGAACTTGTCCTTCTGCCCTGCGCGGGTCAACTCGGCCGAGACCGTGCTGCCGTCGGTAAGGACGCCTCCCGGCTCGACCACAGCCGGGGATCGGCCGTTCTGGCCGGTCTCGGCCTGGGCCGGCGCGCTCTCGGCCTGAGTGGGCGTGCTCTCCCTGGGCGCGGCGGTCGCGCTGCTGGGCACGGGCGCGGGAGCAGTGCCGGCGTCCCTTGCCTCACCGCCTGCGAGGCCGCACCCCGCGAGCGCAACCAGCGTGAGAACGAGGACGGCACCGTACCGTCTCGGTGGGACTCGGCGCACCATAGGGAAATTTGTCATGTCAGCCATTCTTCGGAGCGCACTTACAGGCCGATTGCCCGCAACTATCCCAGCCCGGGGAGGCCGAGGCATGAGTAAGGACGGCCACGGCCCCCACCCCCGCTCCGGGGATGGGGGCCGTTGCCCTGCTGGAGGGAGTTCCCGTGGTGTGGTCTGCGCTTTCCCGCAGGTCAGGCCGCGGGGGTGTGTCCATGAGCCTCCACCGAAAGCTCCTGCCAGTCCTCCCAGGTCTTGAGCCGGTCGGCGTAGACCTGCTGGAGCATCTGGTTGCCCTGGGTGCCGAAGAACACCCGCAGGGGCGGGTCGTCCGAGTCGGCGATCTTGAGGAGTGCCCGGCCCGCGGCGGCCGGGTCGCCCAAGTCGAGCGTCTTCGCGAACGCGGCGAAGCTCTCGCGGAGACCGTCGTAGAGCGGGTGGGCCTCGACCTGGACGGCGCCGGCGATCGCCTCGGTGGCGTAGGAGCCGGGCTCGACCACGGTCACCCTGATGCCGAAGCCGGCGACCTCTTGGGCGAGGGATTCGCTCAGGCCTTCGAGGGCCCACTTGGAGGCGTGGTATCCGCCGCCGAGCGGCATCGCGGAGACGCCGCCGACCGAGGAGATCTGGATGATGTGCCCTGCACCCTGCTCGCGCAGATGGGGCAGCGCAGCCTGGACGACCCACAACACGCCGAACAGGTTGGTCTCCAGCTGGTCGCGCAATTCCCGCTCGGTCAGCTCCTCGACAGCGCCGAACAGGCCGTAGCCCGCGTTGTTCACGATGACGTCGAGACGGCCGAAGTGCTCCTTGGCCCGCTTCACGCTCTCGAAGACGGCGGCCTTGTCGGTCACGTCCAGTTCAAGCGGGAGCACCGCGTCGCCATGGGCGGCGACCAGGTCATCGAGGCTTCCGGTGTTGCGGGCGGTCGCGGCCACCTTGTCGCCGCGGGACAGGGCGGCCTCGACGAAGTTGCGGCCCAAGCCGCGGGAGGAACCGGTGACGAACCAGACCTTGCTCATGATGTCTTTCCGTTCTTTCTGCGATGTCGGCTACAGCAGTGAGGGCTGAGGCGTGGGCCAGTCCGGCCGCGGGCGCGTACAGCGCCGCACGGTCCACGACGATCTGGCTGAGGTCTCCAGGGTCGTGGCGTCGGGGCCGGCTCCGATGCACTCCTTGCTGGTGTTGGCGGATACACCCGAGACGAGACAGCTCGGCGAGATGTGAGATGGACGAATGTGACGTGCGTCTCCCTGTCCCACCGCGGCGCGGACCCACGACGGTGTTCCGTGCCGCTGCCAGGACGTCGCCCCGCTCAGCGGATAGACGGCGGCCCACAACATGTGTGAGGCCGCCGTTCTGCTCCTACTGAGGCCGGACGTTGTGGTTGCCGGCGAACAGATTGCCGGGGTCGTACTGACGCTTGACCGCCGCGAGCCGCCTGTAGGTCTCCGTTGGATAGATCGCGGCGACATCCTCCTCGGTGGCAGAGGCGAGGAAGTTTGCGTAGGCGCCGTTGACGTGAGGTGCGAGTCTCTCCCAGATCGCTTCCAGAGCAGGGCGAGCGGCCTCGACGACCGGCGCCGGGCCCACGGTGGTGGTCACGAACATCAACTCCGCTTGGCGATGCGCATAGGCGGTGGCGTCGTCGGGGACGCGGGATACCGCACCGCCGACGCTGCGGACGGCGATGAACGGCGACCCCTCCGATGCCCCAGCCTCAGCAAGGATCCGAAGGACCTCGGACACCGATGCCTTGTCGGCAAATGCGCTTCGGGTGACAAACTGGATGCCAGGCGGCGGGGCCCCGCCATCCACGAGCGTGTCCGCATAGGGTTTCAGCGCGACATCGTCGTCGATCACCGTGCCGAGCCGGCGGATCGGGTCGATTGCCTCGGCCGCGAGCTCCGGGTCATCGCCGTCGAAGGCGACGTGGATCTCGACCGGCGCTTTGGGTCCGCCGGCGAACGGGTTGGCGAAGTTCGCGATGGATGTGAGCGCTTCGGGGGCGGTGCGGAGGTAGTCCGCCCAACCCTGGAGTACGGTGGCCGCCTCCGATGCCGGAAAGGCGATCTTGCCGTAGAAGACGTCTGTCGTCGGGTGTGCCGCGAACTCGAAGGCGGTCACGATCCCGAAATTGCCGCCGCCACCGCGAATCGCCCAGAACAGCTCCGGGTTCTCCTCCGCGCTCGCCTGCACGACCTCTCCACCGGCCGTGACCACCTCCGCGGTGACCACGTTGTCCAGGGCAAGGCCATACTTTCTGACCTTCCAGCCGATGCCACCGGTCAACGTCAGCCCACCGACACCGACGCTCTTGGTGTCGCCCGAGGAGATCGCCAGGCCGTGCGGGGCCAGCGCGGCCGCGACCTGACCCCAGGTGGCGCCGCCGCCGATCCGCACGAAGTGACGTTGCTTGTCGATGATCTCCACGTTCGCGAGCTCGCTGAGGTCGATCACGACGCCGCCGTCGTTGGTGCCGAAGCCCGGAAAGCCATGGCCGCCGCCTCGTACGGACAGCGAATGCCCTGCGCCGGCGGCGAATCTGACACCTGCTTGCACGTCCCCGACGCTCTTGGGCCGCAGAACGTAGGCCGGACTCCCCGAAGCGAATATCGAGCTGCCGGCCGATTCGTACTCCGCTCCGCCCGGTTCGATGATGTCGCCGCCGAAGTCACGGCGAAGGGTTTCAAGCGCTGAACTCATGATGTTCCTTCCACACTGGAGAATCCGCGTTATCCGAACTGGCCGGGCTGGTAGTCGCCGCCGGGCAGCCGGGTGATGACGCCCAGGCGGTTGTTGGCGTTGATCAGGGCGATGAGCAACACCAGTGCGGCCAGTTGCTCCTCGTCGTAGTACTTGGCGGCATTCGCCCAGGCATCGTCCGTGACACCACCGGCCGCGTCAGCGATGCGGGAGCCCTGCTCCGTCAGCTCCAGGGCGGCGCGCTCGGCATCGGTGAACACCGTGGACTCCCGCCAGGCCGCGACCAGGTTGATGCGCACCGAGGGCTCCCCGGCGTGCGCGAGATCCTTGGTATGCATGTCGGTGCAGAAGCCGCAGCCGTTGATCTGACTGGCGCGGAGCATCACCAGGTCCTGGGTCGCGGTCGGCAGCGTGGACTCCTTGATGATCACCCTGCTCGCCGAGGCGATGTATTTCATGGACTTGGCCGCGAGCGGGCTGCCGGAGAGGTTCAAGCGGGGTTCCAAGACACATCCCTTGTGCTGTTGCGTACTGAACGAACACAAGATGCCGACGACCCGATCCTTGTGACAGCCCGGTTTCGTGACGTACGCCACAGACCGGTGGCTCCACGACGTAACGTCATTCGGCAGCGATTGGCTACCGTCTCGGTGTCACAAAACGGCGCGGCCCGGCGTCTGGTGGGAGTGACAAAGTCGAGAGTGAACAGGAGCCACCCATGGCCGGCACGCCGCAGACCGCGCCCGAAGATCGCGGCGACGCGATGAGCCAGGACGACCGCCCGGACCCCGCCACCGAGGCGTTCCTCGCCCACCGCAACCTGCTGTTCACCGTCGCCTACGAGATGCTCGGCTCGGCCGCCGACGCCGAGGACGTCCTGCAGGAGACCTGGCTGCGGTGGGCGGGAGTCGATCTCGACATCGTGCAGGATCGGCGTGCCTACCTGGTCCGGATCACCACCCGGCAGGCGCTGGGCCGGCTGCGCACGCTCGGCCGGCGCAAGGAGTCCTACGTCGGCCCCTGGTTGCCCGAGCCGCTGCTGACCGCGCCTGATGTGGCCGAGGACGTCGAGCTGGCCGACAGCGTCTCAATGGCGATGCTGCTGGTGCTGGAGACGCTCGGGCCGACCGAGCGGGCGGTGTTCGTGCTGCGCGAGGTGTTCGATCTGGACTACGACGAGATCGCCGAAGCCGTCGACAAGAGCCCGGCCGCGGTACGCCAGATCGCCCATCGGGCACGGGCACACGTCGCCGCGCGCCGCCCGCGCGGGGTGGTTTCCCCGGCCGAGACCCGAGACGCGCTCGAGGCTTTCCAGCGGGCGGTCGAAACGGGCGACCTGCAACGCCTGCTCGACATCCTTGCGCCCGATGTCGTCCTCCTGACTGACGGTGGCGGAATCAAGCGGGCCGCGCTGGCGCCTGTCGTGGGGATCGACAGGGTGGCCGAAGTGCTGGGCAGGATCGCCGAAGCGATGTCGCTGCGGCCGGCGCAGGTCAATGGCTACCCGGCACTGCTTCTCCAGATCGACGGCGAGGTCGACGCCGTCATGGCGGTGCGCATCGACGACGGCCTCATCACCGGGCTCTACGCCGTACGCAATCCCGAGAAGCTGTCGCATCTGGAGAGGGAGACCACCGTGAGCCGCTGAGCCTGGTGAGGCCGGGAACAGCGCTCCCGACGATCTTCTCCGAGCTGCTTTCCGTCCGCATGTCACAGACGGGTGGGCTGTCTCGTCTCGGGTTTCGA
This sequence comes from Nonomuraea sp. CA-141351, assembly GCF_050944675.1. NCBI lineage: Bacteria > Bacillati > Actinomycetota > Actinomycetes > Streptosporangiales > Streptosporangiaceae > Nonomuraea > Nonomuraea sp. CA-141351. The sequence continues at coordinate 9,914,585 of NZ_CP191982.1, read as the reverse complement.
AGACAGGTTCTGGGATCGGGAAGGTGATGGTCATGCGGGTGTTCGTGGCCGGTGGGACCGGGGTTTTGGGGCGGCGGCTGGTGCCGCTGCTGGTGGCCCGGGGTCACCAGGTGACGGCTACGACGACGAGCGCGGCCAAGTTGGGCTTGGTGGAGCAGCTGGGCGCCGAGGCGGTCGTGATGGACGGACTGGATGCGGTGTCAGTGGGTGAGGCGGTGGCCAAGGCCCGGCCGGAGGTGATCGTGCACCAGATGACCGCGATTTCCGTGGCGCACGCCGGTAAGCCCGATATGAAGCACATGGATCAGTGGTTCGCCGGCACCAACCGGCTGCGCACCGAGGGGACGGATCACCTGCTGGCCGCCGCGGAGGCGACCGGCGTGACCGACTTCGTCGCGCAAGGCTACGCCGCTTGGAACGGCATCCGTGAGGGCGGCTGGGTGAAGACCGAGCAGGACCCTGTGGACCCGATGACGGGGACGCCGGCGGAGCCTGGGATGACGGCTGTCGGCCATGTCGAGGACGTGGTCGTCAAGGCCGGCGGCGCCGTCCTGCGATACGGCTGGTTCTATGGACCGGGCGCCACCGACGACCTCGTCGAGCCGGTGCGCAAGCGGCAGTTCCCGGTGGTCGGGGGCGGCGCCGGCTACTGCTCGTGGGTGCATCTGGACGACGCGGCGAGCGCTACCGTCCTGGCTGTGGAGCAGCAGGCGAGAGGTGTGTTCAACATCGTCGACGACGAACCGGCCCCGGCCAACCAGTGGCTGCCCTACCTGGCCGCGTGCGCGGGAGCGAAGCGGCCGATGAGGGTCCCCACCTGGCTGGCCCGGCCGCTGGCCGGGCAAGTGGCGGTGACGATGATGACCGAGGGGCGCGGCTTCTCCAACGCCAAGGCCAAGCGGGAGCTCGGCTGGGAGCTGCGCTACCCCTCCTGGCGGCAGGGCTTCAAGGAAGAGCTGGCATGAACCGCGCCGAGGAGTTCGAAGACCTGCGGCCGCTGCTGTTCTCGATCGCCTACCGGATCCTCGGCAGCGTGAGCGAGGCCGAGGACGCGGTCCAGGAGACCTGGCTGCGCTATCAGGCCTCCCCGGCCCAACCCGCCTCAGCCAAGGCCTTCCTCTCGGCTGTGGTCACCCGGATCTCCATCGACGTGCTGCGTTCGGCCCGCGTCCGGCGCGAGGAGTACGTCGGGCCGTGGTTCCCCGAGCCGCTGCTGACCGACCCCTACCAGGACCCGGAGCGCTCGGCGGAGCTGGCCGACTCGCTGTCGATGACGGCCCTGCTTCTGCTCGAACGGCTCAGCCCGCTCGAACGCGCGGTCTTCGTACTGCGCGAGGTGTTCGGGTTCGACTTCGGTGAGGTCGCGTCGGCGGTGGGGCGCTCACAGGCGGCGTGCCGCCAGCTCGCGATGCGGGCGCGCCGCCACATGGACACGGGCCGGCCCCGGTTCGAGGCCGACCGCAAGGAGCGCGAGGAACTCGCCGGGCGATTCTTCGACGCCTTCAGGGAAGGGGACGTCGACGGGCTGCGGGAGTTCCTCGCCGCCGACGTTCACATGGTCAGCGACAGCGGCGGCAAGGCCCCGCAATGGGGTACGGGCATCTTCGGCGCCGGCAACGTGGCCCGGGCGCTCGCCGCCCTCGCCTCGCCGTTCGCCAAGATCGGCGGCGTCGTGGAGCCACACCAGGTGAACGGGCAACCGGGCGCGATCTTCCGCGACAGGAACGGCAAGGTCCTCAACACCTGGACTCTCGACATCCTCGACGGACAGATCCAGGCAATCCGCACGGTACTCAACCCCGACAAGCTCGCGCACGTGGGTCCGGTGGCGGACGCCTGGGCGGTCGTCCGCGAGGCGACCCGGGCCCGCCGGCCCACGAACTGAGGCATGGCCGGATATCGCCGCCCGCATGAACCGCGCGAACGCATCGCGCAAAGCCCACGCGTCGATGACCGGAACGAAGAAAGAGAAAGAAGGAGATCTCAACGGTGATCCTGGTAACCGGTGGCACCGGAAACGTCGGCGCCAACGTCGTCCGGCAACTGCTCGACGCGGGCGAGAAGGTACGTGTCGTCACCCGTAACCCCGACGACCGTTCCTTTCCGGACCAGGTCGAGGTCGTGCCCGGCGACCTGATCCGGCCGGAAACCCTGACGGAAGCGCTGTCCGGCGTCGACCGGGCATTCCTGTTCCCCGTCTTCAACGCCGTCGACGGATTCCTCGAAGCGGCGCGGAAAGCGGGCCTGCGGCATGTCGTGCTGCTGTCCTCATCGACCGTCACGTTTCCCACGCCCGGGTGGATCGGCGAACAACACCTGCGACTGGAACGGGCCGTCGAAGCGTCCGGGTTGCCGTGGACCTTCGTGCGCCCCGACGCGTTCATGACCAACGACCTGGTCTGGGCACCCCAGATCATCAACGGGGGAGTTGTCCGCGGGGTGTACGGCAATGCCGCACTTGCTCCGGTCGACCCGCGCGACATCGCCGCGGTCGCCGTACGCGCCCTGCTCGATCGGCGCGTCGGCGAGGCGTACCTACTCACCGGACCCCAGTCGCTGACCCAGCTCGACCGCGTGCGGATCATCGCGGAGACGATCGGGCGGCCGCTGCGGTTCGAGGAGCAGCCCCGAGAACAATTCCGGGACCAGATGCTCCTCCACGGAATGCCCGCTCCAGTGATCGACGAGCTCATCGATGGGTTCGCCGCGAGGGACGGCAAGACCGCGCAGACGGTCCCGACGGTCAAGGAAGTCACCGGCCGGCCGGCCTTCACCTACGCACAATGGGCCGCCCACCACGCGGCCGACTTCGGCTCGACCCCGGCCTGACGGCCTCGCTCGCCGGTACGACGGCCACGATGTCGGCCGGCAGGTCATACGCCGGGGTGACGGACCGCTCGCGCGGTCCGGTGGTCGTGGCCGTAGGCGGCTACGTAGAGGCCGACTTGAGCTCCAAGCAGAAGCCGAGTTGGCTGTACAGCTCCAGCTGATCGAAGTATTCGCGGTGCGAGATGATCTTTCCGTTCTCGACATGAGCGGCGCATGTGGCGCGTAGGGTGATGCGGCGGCCCGTTCCTTCTACCTCACGCCCATCTGGCAGAAGAACAGGTCCCGTGTGGGTGGCGGTATACGTCCATTCCGTGATGGCCGGGTTGTTGCAATCAGCGACCTCGAACCACGCCGTCGCGTGAAAGTCCGGGAATCCCCTGAAGAGGTGCTCGTAGACCCAGGCGATCTGCTCATGTCCTTCCGCGATGCCTGATGGCGCGATGTAGACAGCGTCCGCACTGTAACAGTCGAGCACTCTCTGCAGGTCGTGAGCGTTGATCGCGTCGGTCAGCCGGTGTTTGAGGTCCCAGTATGTCGTCGACATGGGAGACACCTAAGTGGATCGAGGCAAATATCAATCTTTACGCCCTCACGCTACCCAGCGGAAAGTCAGGCGCCGGTTATCCCTGCGTCAGTTGCGGACCATGGCCGGTCCGGGCTGACCGGGTGCGTGGCGATTTTGCCCAACGTTCGACTGCGCGCCCTCCCAAGGCCAACCGCGATCTCTAGGTTCATCTTGCTGTAGATCAAGCTTAGGGAGACCGGCATGCACAGCCCCCCCGCAGTCCGGGCTCGCGGGATCACGAAGTCCTTCGGTGATGTGATCGCACTCGACGGCCTCGACCTCGACGTGGCGAGCGGGCAGGTCCACGGCCTGGTCGGCCCGAACGGCGCGGGCAAGACGACGCTACTCGGTCTGCTGCTGGGCCTGGCGGTCGCGGACAGCGGCAGCCTCGAGATCCTGGGCACGCCGGTCGGGCGGACGCTCGCCGTCCCCGACGGCGTCGCGGGCTTCGTGGACGGACCCGGGCTCTATCCCTCGCTCACCGCGCGGCAGAACCTCTCGGCCCTGGCCTCGCTGCGCCGGTACGACGCCGGGGGCACCGCCGACGTGGACGACGCGCTGGAGCAGGTCGGGCTCACCGACGTCGCCGACGACCGTGTCCGGGGCTTCTCGCTGGGGATGCGCCAGCGGCTCGGGCTGGCCGCCGCGCTGCTCACCACACCGCGACTGCTCGTGCTCGACGAGCCGGCCAACGGCCTGGACCCCGCCGGCAAGCACCACGTGCACCGCGTCATCACCGGACTGGCCGCGGACGGGACCGCGGTGGTCCTCTCCAGCCACCGGATGGACGACCTCGCCGCGCTGTGCTCCGAGGTCACCATCCTCGCCACCGGGCGGGTCGTCTTCTCCGGGCCGGTGAGCAAGCTCGCCGCCGAGAGTGGCGAGCTCGACTACCGGCTGCTCACCTCCGACCCGGAGGCCGCCCACCGGCTGGCGTCAGAGACGCCCGGGCTCCGCGTCCTGCCCGGCCGCGACCCGGGTCAACGGCCGGACGCCGACGTCGTGGTCCGCGGGCCGGTGACGGCCCTCGACGAGCTGGTCGTACGGCTCGTGCAAGCCGGCGTGGCGCTCCGGGAGCTGGGGCCCGTGGTGGCGCCGCTCGAAGCCGCGTACCTGGCCCTGACCGGGACCGTACCCGCACAGACCGACCGGGAGAACCTGCGATGACCGCGACCGTCACCGAACCCCGGGCCGGCGCCCGGCCGGCGCCCGTGCTGCACGGCTACCGGTTCGAGCTGGTCAAGCTGCTCTCCCAGTGGCGGATCCGCCTGCTGCTGCTCGCCTGCTGGCTCGCCCCCGCGGCCTTCGTGGCCGCGGTGAGCCTGCAGAGCTCGCTACCCACCGACACGGTCTTCGGTCGCTCGATGAACGCGACCGGCTGGGCGGGGTCGCTGGTCGTGCTTGACTTCGCGTGCAGCTGGGCGCTCCCGCTGCTGACGGCGCTGGTCGCCGGCGACGTCTTCGCCGTCGAGGACCGGCTGGGCACCTGGCGCCACCTCCTCGTGGCGGTCCGCTCCCCGCGGCGGATCTTCGTGGCGAAGACCCTTGCCAGCCTCACCGTGATCCTGCTGCTGGCAGCCGGACTGGCCGCTTCGAGCGTCGCGGGGGGCCTGGTCGTGGCCGGCAACCGGCCGCTCATCGGCCTGGACGGCCATCTCCTCGCCCCGGCGGACGCGGCCGGCACGGTCCTGCTCTCGTGGGTCTGCGCGTTGGCGCCGACGCTGGCGTTCGCCGCGGTCGGCCTCCTCGGCTCAATCGCCCTCGGCCGCTCTCCGATGGGGCTGCTGATGCCCCTACTGCTCGCCTTGGCACTGCAGCTCGCACAGCTGCTCCCGCTGCCGGTGGCCTTGCAGCTGGCCCTGCCGAGCCACGCCTTCCTCGCCTGGCGCGGGCTCTTCACCAGCCCGGCGCAGGCGGGCCCCCTCCTCATCGGCCTCGCGGTGAGCCTCGCGTGGGCGGTCCTCGCCACCGCGCTGGCCTACCGCCTGTTCCTGCGGCGCGACTTCACCGACCTCGCGTACGACGGGTCGGGCCGCCGGGTCGTCGTGGCGGCCGGCCTGCCGCTGGCCGTGCTGGTCGCGCTCACCGTCGGCGTGATCGCCGGCGCGACCCCGGCCACGGGCTCGGGGATCGAGAAGGGGAAGCTGCAGGAGTCGCTCGCCACGGCGTACGCCCACCTCTACCGGCTGCAGACGCAGCAGCTCCATCGCCCCGACGTCACCGAGGCCCAGCTGCAGGCCACCGCGTCCTGCGACAAGGGTGGCTCGCGGGTCCTCGACGAGGGACCGGGCAACGACTGGCGCTGCGTCGTCTCCTGGCACCTCCCCGGCGCGACCGCCGTGGGCACCGCCATCTACCAGCTCGACGCCACCGCGGACGGGCGGTACATCGCCGACGGCGACGGACCGAAAGAGGTAAACGGCTACTTCCAGGTGCGAACCCCAGCCGGGGACGCGCCCAACCCCCTGTGGCAGTTCGACGGGAACGTCGACCTGCTCGCCAGCACCCCGAAGGAATGATTCATGCACGTCAAGCGCCAGCGCGTCGCGAAGGACCGTCTCGGGCTCTTCGATCGACGCACCGGTCGCCGGATCCGCCTGGTGGCGGCCGGCACCGCAGCTCTCGCCATCGCCAGCGGGGGCATCGCCTATGCCTCCACCGAGGTGTTCGGCACCAACCTGGTCGGCTCCACCACCAAGGCCGGCCTGCAACTCGCCAGCGACCAGATCATCAAGCCGATCGGTGACCGCCTGCTCGTCGACAACGGCAAGCTGCTTGCCTCGACGATCAGCCCGGACGGCCGCTTCCTCGCGGCGCTCACCAACGACCGGTCGATCGCTCTGACCATCATCGACCTGCAGAACTACAAGGTGCTGCAGCAGGCCGGGACCGCCTCGACCGCCGGTGTGCGCATCACCAGCAACAACGTCGGGCAGGAGGGGCCGTCCTACTCCCCGGACGGCAAGACCCTGTGGTTACCGCAGATCGACGGCTTCAACCGCTTCCCGGTGAACGCCGACGGCACCCTCGGCACCCCGACGTTCGTCACCATCGCCGCGCAGGGCACGAAGAAGGCGCTGCCGGCCCAGGCGGTCTTCTCCGCTGACGGCAAGACCGTGTACGCCGCCGTCAACGGCCAGAACCGCGTCGTGGCGATGGACGCCGCGACCGGCGCGATCCAGCAGAACTGGACCGTGGGCACCGCGCCGCGTGATCTGGCGCTGGTCGGCAACAAGCTCTACGTCAGCAACGAGGGCGGCCGCCCGGCCAAGCCCGGCGAGACGACGATGAACTCCTACGGCACCCAGGTGCCGGCCAACCCGGTCACGGGTGCGACGACCACCGGCACCGTGAGCGTGATCGACGTCGCCAACCCGGCCGCTTCGGTCACCTCCATCGAGGTCGGTCTGCACCCGACCGCCATGCACGCCGCCGGCAGCGCGCTCTTCGTCACCAACACGTTCGACGACTCGGTCTCGGTCATCGACACGTCCAGCGACACGGTCGTCCAGACGATCGCCACCCAGCCGTGGCCGGAGGCCACGGTCGGCTACGCCCCGAACGGCGTGACCCTGACCGAGGACGGCCACCTGCTGGTCACCCTCGGCCGGGCGAACGCGGTCGCCGTCTACCGCTACACCACCCCGCAGGAGCCGGTCAGCTACGTCGGCCTGCTCCCGACGGACTACTACCCGGAGGAGGTGACCACCGTCGGCGGCGACGTGATCGTCACCAACACCCGCGGCATCGGCGAGCGCGGCCCGACGCGCACGATCAACAAGGGACCCGGCACCAACCCGGCCACGGGCCACAACACCCACGACTCGACCGGCTCGCTGCTCCGGTTCAAGCTGCCGGCCGACCGGGAGATCGCCAAGTCCACGGCCACGGTCTTCGCGCAGAACGGCTGGGGCAAGAACGACGTCAAGCAGGCCGAGGGCAACTCCCAGCACGCCGTGGCGGTCCCGAAGCGTCTTGGTGACCCGTCGACCATCAAGCACGTCTTCCTGCTGGTCAAGGAGAACCGCTCCTACGACCAGGTGTTCGGCGACGACTCGCGCGGCAACGGCGACCCGTCGCTGGCGCAGTTCGGGGAGAGGGTCACCCCGAACCAGCATGCTCTCTCGCGTCAGTTCGGCCTCTACGACAACACGTACTCCATCGGCACCAACTCCGCCGAGGGCCACAACTGGCTGATGCAGGCCGACAACCCGGAGTACACCGAGTCCAGCGCCGGCTTGTACCAGCGCAGCTACGACACGGAGGACGACGCGCTGGGCCACCAGCGCACCGGCTTCCTGTGGACCGGGGCCCAGGCCGCCGGCAAGACCGCTCGCAACTTCGGTGAGTTCACCCAGTTCCTGACCGTCCCCGCCGGCTCGTCGTGGCAGAAGTTCTACTGCGACGCCCGGAACATGGAGGCGACCGGCCAGGACACCACCATCAAGACGGACACCCAGTCGCCGATCCCGTCGCTCAACGACATCACGGTGCACCAGTACCCGAAGTACGACACCAACATCCCGGACATCTACCGGTACCAGATCTGGAAGCGTGACTTCGAGGCCAACGGCCCGGCCAACCTCAACATGTTCTGGCTCTCCAGCGACCACACCGGCGGGGCGCCGAACGCGGTCGCCCAGGTCGCCGACAATGACCTGGCCGTCGGCAAGATCGTCGACACCATCTCGCACAGCAAGTATTGGAAGGACTCCGCGATCTTCGTGATCGAGGACGACACCCAGGACGGCGTCGACCACGTCGACGGCGCTCGCGGCCCCGTGCAGATCATCAGCCCCTGGGCCCAGCACGGCAAGGTGGACAGCCGCTACTACACGCAGATCACCATGATCCGCACCATCGAGCAGATCCTCGGGATCCAGCCGATGAACCAGAAGGACAGCGCCGCCACCCCGATGAGCCGCGCCTTCACCGACAAGCCCGACTACACGCCGTTCAACGTGGTGCCCAACCAGGTCCCGCTCACCGACGGTCTGGCCACCCCGCCGGCCTGCGGCAACGACACCCCGGCCGCGACGGGCGCCTCGGCGGCTCCCGCACAGACCACGGCGTCGACCGTGCCCGCCGACAAGCAGCACATCGTCGACGCCTGGACTGCCTGGCAGAAGGAGCAGCACCTCAGCGGGTCGAACGCGATCGCGGACTACGCCAGCCCCGTGCTCATGAACCACTTCACGTGGTACCAGGCGCACAACTGGACCACGCCCTACCCGGGTGAGGACAAGATCTTCACCCCGGACGAGGTGCCCGGTGGCTACATTCCGTCGGCGGAAACCGACGGCTGACCTCCGCACAACCCACACGACGGCCCGCCGGGATCCCGGCGGGCCGTCTCGGTGACGTGACCTGCGGCCATCCACGGCTGCACCAGGCCACGCGCTCCAGATCCGGGCAATTCGGGCAGCCGCCAGCCGGCCGTCCACAAGTGCGTCGTACGGGCCGCGTCCCGGCACCCGCTTCGGTCTCACCGGCGCTCGCCCGTGGGCGCGCTGGCCACCGCCCCCGCGGCCGGCGGCCGGCTGGACCTGCAGATGAATCCCATGTACAAGCCCGGCGAACAGGGACCGGCTCCTGGCGGCGGCAAGGTCAGCGCCTCGCTGTCCGCAGGGGGCTTCACACTCGACAGCATCGCGATGGAGTGGCTGGTCGTCACCCCTGACTCCAAGGTGGCCGTGAAGGGCACCGCGACGCTCAACGGTGAAGACGGATACGGGTTCGTGGCCTACGGTTACGATGACGATCCCGACGCGTTGCGCCTGGTGGTGTGGTCGCTGTCCGAAGGGCCGTACCCACAGGCGAACACCGTCTACGACAACCGGCGCGACGGTCACTACGACCTGGACCTGGCCCAGCCGCAACCTCTCGCGGGCGGCTCGGTTCAGGCGCACATCTGACCTGACGGACGTGGGGCTGGGACACGGCTCCCGGCCCCACGTCCGGCGCCTTCGTGAGGACACATGAACGATCCGGTGGCCGAAGCGTGGGGGAGGATCACCACGTGGCTCGCGCGCTGGGCTCCCCGCACGTCCGACGCGCTCAACCCGCCCGCGACCGCCGAGACGCTCGCACGGGCCGAACGGGAGCTCGGCTTCGCCCTGCCACCCGCCCTGGCAGCCTGGTGGAGGATCAACGACGGCATGCGGCCCAGCCACCAAGGCCACGTCATCCCGGCGTTCAAGCTGTACTCGGTGACCCGCATGCTGGACAGCCGCCGCCTGTGGCTGCGGATCGCCGCCGAGGTGTGGAGCCCGGACGTACGCGAGGCCGGGGAACACAACGTCGCCGGGCAGCCGGCCTGGGCGTTCCTGCCGGAATTCGTGCCCATCGGCTGGGACGGATCGGGCGACGACCTGCTCGCCGACCTCAGGCGCGGCCCGCTGCAGGGGTGCGTCAGGCGCTACAACCACCAGGAAGGAGCTTTGGGCCCGCCGCTCTGGCCCGGCGTCCCGGCCATGCTGGAGGAGGTCGCGCGTGCCCTGGAGCGCGGCAACCCGATCAGGTTTCGCACGCCCGTGGTTCGTGACGGCACGTTGACCTGGGTGATCACGGACGGGCCGCCCGCTCCCGCCTGAGTGTTTCCGCAGTTTCTCCGGTAGGGCCGGGGCGAGGCGGCTCGCCTCCGTTGGCGGGGTCACATTCCCCACGGTTGCTCACCCGCACTGAGCCGACCGGCCACCTCGTCCGCCACGACCAGCGGGGATGCGGTCAGTACAGCTAGTCGGTGACGAGGGTGTTGAGCGTGAGGGTTTCCTCGCCGGGCGGGCCGGCCAGGCGGATGGACAGTTCCCACGCGCCGTTCATGTCGAACAGGTCGCCCTCGGCGACGAAGTGCCCGGCGGCCGTCTTCCTGGCGGTGATCTCGGGCATCGCGTGGCCCATGGTGGGCATCACGGCCGCGACGGTGACGGTGTCGGCCTCGCCCTTGTCCAGTTGTACGTCGATCGTGTTCCGCTCGGCCGTGACGGTAACTGCGTAGCGGGTTCCCGTCGTGGTCACCGGGTCCGCGCCCGAGGTGCGGGCGACGACGAACGCGGCCACCACGACCGCCACGAGCCCGGCGAACACCAGCAGGCCCCTCAGGCCCTTGATCCGCTTCATCGGGGGACCTCCACGGTAAACGGCACGGTGGTGATGCCGCGGTCTGTGGCGTACTGGGCCCAGGCGAAGTAGCGGCCCGGCGCGGGGAAGCCGAACGTGAAGCGCAACCGGCCGCCGGGTTTTCCCATCTCGTGGACGTGGCCGAGGAACTCGCCGTTCTCGGCGCGCACGATGAGGTGACCCGCCATCCCGAGCCACGGCCGCGGTGTCCCGCTCGTGGTCACCTCGACGGTGGCGGCCCGCCCCGCCTGCGGTACGGCGGGCGTCACCGTGACCGCCCCGGCGGCGGCGGCCTGGGGCGCCGGGTCGGACGAGGCGGTGGACTTCGCCGATCCGGTGACCGTGAAAGCGCCGGTGAGGAGCTGGCCGCCGGAGTCGGTGCGTTCGAGCTCGACGTAGGTGAGATAGCGACCGGGGCGGTCGGCGCGCAGCCGTACCTGCAGGCGGCCGGGCGCGGTGCGCAGCGGATGGACGTGGCGGAAGTAGCGGCCGTCCTCGCTGGTGACCACCAGGTGGGCCATGGCTTCGTGGTGGATGGCGAGGTCGTCGACGGGCCGTCCGGTGGCCCCGTCGAACAGTTCCACCTGCGCCACGAACTCCTCGCCCGCGGCCGGGCGGGCCGGGATCGTGGTGACCACCCGCTGTACGTACGGCCTGCCGAGCGCGGAGTCCGTGGGACGCGGCTCGGCGCCGTCCGGCGGCCCGGTGGGCAACCAGGGCTCGAGGACCACGATCAGCGCGGCCACCGCGAGCCCGGCGGCGGCGACCGCGGTCACCACGAACGCCGACCGGCCGCGCCGGTTGAACGCCCCGGTGAGCAGGCCGCCCACCAGGAGCAGACCGGCCACGAACAGGCCGCCGTAGATCAGGAACTCCCACCCGGACCCGCGGTCCACCAGGACCCGGAACGGGATCAGCGCGGTCTCGTCCCCGGCGCTGACGGTCAGCTCGTGCGGTCCGGTCTCCTCCACCCGCAGCTCGGCGGGGCGACCTGAGGCGGCCGTGCCGTGCACGACGCGCCCGTCGGCCACTGACCGGAGCCGCAGGTCCAGCACCGGGGCGGACGGGAACCCGATCACCTCGACGCGCAGCGGCCCCGGCACCCGGGTGGTGGCCTTGATCACCAGGGTCAGCTCCGCGCCCGCGATCGTCTGCGCGATGCGCAGGTCCGCCCCCGCCTTGACGTCGTGCGCCGCCGCGGGCGACGCCAGCATCACCACCAGCAGGCCGACCAGGCAGAGAAGCCGGATCATGCCCGCCGGGCGCCGGACTCGCCGGCCTCCGTGGGCGCCGCGTTCGGGAGGAGCAGGACGCCGAGGGCGAGGCCGATGAGACCGGCCACGACCGGGGCGCCGGTCCACAGTTCGGGTACGGCGGGCAGCCGCCCGGCCATCAGGGAGGCGACCGCGATGTACAGGGACCAGGTGGCGAACGCCGACAGGCCGGCGAAGGCCCAGTAGGCGGCCCGGCGCTCCCGCGAGGGACGCAGCCACTGGTTCAGCAGGTCGCCCACCAGCCCGGCGGCCACGAATGTCAGCAGGATCGGCAGGTTGCGGAAGGCCGTCTGCGCGCCCGGCATCAGGACGCCCACGACGGACAGCACGGTCAGGCTCCCGAACGGCAGGCGCCACCGCCGCTGGAGGAGCAGCACCGGGGCGAGCAGGACCACGTTCGTGATGATCATTGATGCGGCCAGCGCGCCGGCGCCGCCGTCGTCGTTCACGTCGGAGAAGGCCCGGACGACGCCGTTGGCGCTCCACTGCATGGCGTTGCCGTACGACACGAACAGCGACACCAGCGTGGCGCCGAAGCCGAGCCCGATCAGCGCGGGCAGCAGCCGCGACAGCCGGGGCCGGTCCCCGATGTCCGGGGCGTTCCAGGCCGAGCGGAGCGGGGTCGTGATGATGAGCATCATCGTCACGATCAGCCCCAGGTGGGAGGGGCTGAACAGGATGTTGATGGTCTGCTCGATACCCAGCAACGTGTGCCACATCAGGTCGGCGAACCCGAACGCGGCGAACCCCGGGATGGCGAGCAACCCCGCGAGGTACCCGTTCGGCACCGCGGCCAGCCCGCTGCGGCCGGCGCGCACGTTGCGGTAGACCTGCCAGATGATCCACGCCGACACCGCCGCGAACCCCGAGTAGAACGCCGCGTGCCAGGGCGTGAAGAACGTCTCCAGCTGCGCCAGATTGCTGTGCGCCCAAGCGTCGATCATCAGCCCGACACCGAACCAGACGCCGAGTAACGCCATGACCAGGTCCGTCCGAGGGCTCACCCACGTGCGCGCCTCCCCGGAGTCCGCGAGCAGCCGCCGCACCCCAGCATCCACCGCCGCCATCAGCATGCTCCTTCCGTCGATCCGATCCTTCGCGATCGCCGCCGGAAGGGGAACCCGGCTGGCACTCCCCGAGAGGTACGGTTACCCGCACCTCCTCACGCGTTCAGGTACCGCAGCACCGCGAGCACCCGCCGGTGGTCGTGCGCGCTCGCCTCCAGGCCGAGCTTGGCGAAGATGCTCGTGCAGTGCTTCTCCACGGTGCGCTCGGCGATGACCAGCCGCTCGGCGATCGCCATGTTCGTGCGCCCCTCGGCCATCAGCCGCAGCACCGCGCGCTCGCGCTCGGTGAGCAGGCCCAGCGGGTCGCCGGGCTGCCGATGGCGGCCGACGAGCTGCTCGACGACGACCGGGTCCAGCGCGGACCCGCCCGACCCCACCCGGCGGATGGCCGCGGCGAACTCGGCCAGGTCCGACACCCGGTCCTTGAGCAGGTAGCCCACGCCCTCGGTGCGGCCGCCGAGCAGCTCGACCGCGTAGCTCACCCGGACGTGCTGCGACAGCACCAGCACCCCCACCTCCGGATGCCGCTCCCGCAGCGCGACCGCGGCGCGTAGCCCCTCGTCGGTGTGTGTGGGCGGCAGCCGGATGTCGAGCACGGCCACATCGGGCGGGTCCTTTCCCACGTGGGCGAGCAGGTCCTCGGCGTAGTCGACGCACGCCGCCACCGTGAACCCGGACTCTGCCAGCAGCCGGGCCAGGCCCTCACGGAACAGGGTGGAGTCCTCGCAGATCGCTACGCGCACGGCAGGACCACCTTCAGCACGGTTCCCCTCCCTGGTGGGCTGTCGATCGTCAGCTTGCCGCCGTTGGCCTCGGCGCGGTCGGCGAGTCCGGCGAGCCCCGAGCCGCGCGTGAGATCGGCCCCGCCCACGCCGTCGTCGCCCACCTCGGCCACGAGGTGGCCTCCGTCGCGGGTGAGCCGTATCCACGCCTTCGACGCGGAGGCGTGTTTGGTCACGTTGGCCAGGGCCTCGTTGACGATGTAGTAGGTCGCGCTCTCCACGGACTGTGGCAGCGGCTCGTCCAGTGCCAGGTCGCACGTGACGGACACGGGGGAGACCGCGGCCAGCTCCTTGACCGCACCCGACAGGCCGCGTTCGGTCAGCACCGGCGGGTGGATGCCGTGGCTGACCGCGCGCAGGTCGTCCAGCGCGGCCAGCACCGCCGCCTTGGCCTCGCCGATCAGTGGCACAGCCCGCCCTGGGTCGGTGCCGGCCTCGGCCAGCCCGAGCGTCATCGCCACCGACAGCAGCCGCTGCTGCACGCCGTCGTGCAGGTCGCGTTCGATCCTGCGGCGCTCGGCCTCGCCCCACTGCAACATCCGCCGCCGGGAGGCTGCGAGCTGCCGCAGCCGGGCCCGCAGGTCCGCGGTGAGCCGCTCGTTCTCCAGGGCGAGCGCCGCGGCGGCGCACGCGGCCTCGACGAGGAGGGGCTGCTCGAGGAGGGCGGCGTCGTGCACGAGTACGGCGAGCGGCGCCTCGCCCTGGTCGACGCGGGTGACGACCCTGCCCGGCCCCGGGTCCAGGTCGACCGGGCGGCCGTCGGCGTCCACGTAGCGGTCCTGATCCGCCGTCCAATAGCCCACGATCATCCCTGGGTCCCGCAAGGTGGCGGCCAGCTCGTCGCGCAGCGTTTCCCGCCGTTCGCGCCTGCTCAGCCGCACGACGAGGTCGGCCACGCGGCCGTGGTCCATCCGGCTTCGCATGAGGCCGGCCAGGTACGCCAGCGGGACCGCCATGAACGCCCCCAGCATGACGAGCGAGAGCGGGACCTGCAGCGGGTTCGGGCCGAAGAGGCCGGCCACGCGGTCCCCGGCGAAGGTGATCGTGGCGACCACCGAGGCGCCGGTGACCGGCGCGACCGCTCGGCGCTGCGCCACGCTCGCCTGACGCCAGCGTTTGACCGTGAGGGCGAGCACCACGCCGGAGATGAGGACGGTCACCTGCCAGGAGGAGGCGTCGAGCGCGACGGTGAAATGCCGGAGCGGTAGCGGGAGGGGAAGGTACGTGGCGGCCTGGGCCGAGGGCAGCACGAGGGCTGCGACGTACGCCAGGCCGGTCACCACCCGGTAGGACACGAAGCCCAGCCTGCCGGTGGGGAAAGCGAGGAACAGGTGGCAAGCGACCCCCGCCCACATGCCGCACAACGCCAGCGCCCACAGCGGCCCTCCGGGGTGGAGCAGCAGTTGCTGGGGAAGCCAGGCGAGTCCGAGCGCCATCATGAGCGGGCCGACCCGGTTACGCGGGTGCTTCCGCCAGGCCAAGGTCCCGGCCGTGAGGAAGGAGACGCCGACCAACGCGCCGAGCGTCCAGATCGGGCCGTGCCGCCAGATGGGCCCCTGACCGGTCCCGAGAACGTTGACGACCAGCAGCCACGTCCCTGCCGCCGCAGCGGCGAGTAGTGCGGTGGTGCCCCTCGAACGCGTCGCCATCGCCCACCCCTGACGGGATTCTACGGGCGAACCACTCGGAAAGGGCTGGCTACGCCGTCAACTGAGATTTTCGTTTGCCGGAACGATGGTCTAATCTTCGGAATATGTCCGCGGAGAGCCCATTTGAGCCGGCGGCCGACACCGACGCCGGATCCAAGCTCGTCGGGTCCGATCGCGTGCTGGCGGTGCTGGCCGAGCTGGCGCGCCACCCCGATGGGATCGGGCTGGAGGAAATGGCGCGGGCGGTGGCGAGCCCGAAGCCGACGGTGCACCGGGCCCTTGCCGCGTTGCGCCGCGCCGGGTTCGCCGCCCAGCACGGTCACGGCCGGTACGTGCTGGGAGACGAGTTCCTGCGGATGGCCTTCGCGCACCACGAGGCGCGGCCCGACCATGTCCGTGTCATGCCGGTTCTCAAGGCGTTGTGCGATCGCTACGGCGAGACGGTGCACTATGCCGTGCTGGACGGTCCCTCGGTCGTCTACCGGTCCAAGCTGGATCCGCCCGCGGGCGCGGTGCGGCTGACCTCGGTGGTGGGCGGCCGTAATCCGGCGCACTGCACGGCGGTCGGCAAGGTGCTGCTGGCCCAGGCACTCCGCGACGAGGACGCGGTCCGCGCCTGGGTGAACGGCCGCACGCTGGAACGCCCGACCGAGCGCTCCATCGGGACGGTCGAGGAGTTGCACGCCGAGCTGGTGAAGACCCGCGAGCAGGGGTACGCCGCCGACGATCAGGAGAACGAGCCGGGCGTGAACTGTGTGGCGGTTCCGGTGTATTCGGCCTCGCCCACCGTGCCCAGCGGCGCGATCAGCGTCAGCGGCCTGGCCTACCGCACCCCTCTGCGGACGCTCATCGACGACCTGCCCGCCATCCGCGCCATCGCCTCCGGAGAAGATCCCTCATGACGTTCACCGCTGTCCCGGCCTCGGCCGAGGTCTACGCCCTGGGGGAGGGTCCCGTGTGGGATACCGCCCGCCAGCGCCTGCTCTGGGTCGACATCGTCACGGGCACCGTGTACGAGGGTCTGCTCGACGCGGCGACCGGCTCTGTCGCCGCCACCGGCCGGCACGTCTTCGACGGCACCGTGGGCGCGGTCGCCGTGGCCGCCGACGGCGATCTGATCGTGGCCGAGCAGGCCACCCTGACCCGGCTCGGCACCGACGGGAGCCGCACGGAGCTGGCCCGGGTGCTGCCCCAGGGCATGCGCAGCCGCCTCAACGACGGTGCCGTGGACCCGGCCGGACGGTTTCTGATCGGCAGCCTGGCCAAGGACGATCGCGGGGGTCAGGAGATGCTGGCCCGCCTCGACGAGACGGGTGTGACCTACCTCGATACCGACCTGGTGCTGTCCAACGGCCTGGCCTGGAGTCCTGCCGGTGACCGTCTCTACAGCGTGGACACCTTGCCGGGCACGGTGTGGGTGCGCGACTACGACCCGGACAGCGGCAAAGCCGGGCCGCGGCGGGAGGCGTTCACCATCACCGACGGCAAGCCCGACGGGATGTGCGCCGACACCGACGGCAACCTGTGGATCGCCAACTGGGGGCGCGGCCGCGTCGAATGCCGCACTCCTGCCGGGGGTCTGCTGGCCACCGTGGAGACCGGGGCGCCGCACACCTCCAGCGCCGCCTTCGCCGGCCCCGACCTCGACATCCTCGTCATCACCACCGCCACCCAGGGCCTGACCGACCAGGACCTGGCCGCACACCCCGACTCGGGCCGCCTGTTCACCGCCCGCGTGGGCGTGCGCGGCCTGCCCACCCCCTACTGGACCCCTCTCACCTGAGATTCGGAGAAAACACCCTTGTACCTCATGCGCATAGGCGCGCCCGGCGCCGAAAAGCCCGTCGTCCGCGTTGACGACACCCACTATGTCGACGTCTCGGACCTCACTTCCGACTTCGACGAGCGCTTCTTCGGTGCGGGAGGCACCGCCTCGCTGGCCCGGCCGGTGGCCGACCGGATCGCCCGCGGCGAGGTACGCGACTTCGCCGGTGAGCGCGTTGGCGCGCCGATCGCCCGCCCACACCAGATCCTGTGCATCGGCCTCAACTACAGCGACCACGCCGCGGAGACCGGCCAGGCCGTCCCGGACGAGCCGATCCTGTTCACCAAGTCGCCCAACACCCTCGTCGGGCCCAACGACGAGGTGCGCATCCCGCGCAACTCCACGAAGACAGACTGGGAGGTGGAGCTGGGCATCGTCATCGGCAAGCGCACCTCCTACCTGGACTCGGTCGAGGAGGCGCGCGACGCGATCGCCGGATACTGCGTCGTCAACGACGTCAGCGAGCGCGCCTTCCAGATGGAACGCGGCGGCCAGTGGAGCAAGGGCAAGTCCGCCGAGACGTTCAACCCGGCGGGCCCCTGGCTGGTCACGCCGGACGAAATCGCCGACATCAAGGATCTCGGCGTGTGGCTGGACGTCAACGGGGTCCGCCGCCAGACCGGCACCACCAAGACGATGATCTTCGACCCGTACGTCATCGTGCACCATCTGAGCCAGTTCATGGTCCTGGAGCCCGGTGACCTGATCAACACCGGCACTCCGCCCGGCGTCGGCATGGGCCACAATCCCCAGATCTGGCTCCAGCCCGGCGACGTGATGGAGCTCGGCATCGACGGGCTCGGCAGCCAGCGCCAGCAGGTCGTCGGCCCCCGATAGCGCGCTCGCGACCACGCGGCGCCCAAGCGCGTGACCTGCCCGACCATCCACATCGACCAGCGGTGCTGAACCCCGCCTTTCCAGAGAGCATGAGCGTGACCGATCCAGAATCGCGGCGGCTGACCGCGTCCGACCCCACCCTTCTGGCCGCGGTGGAGGCCGCTGTGCCGGGGATCGCCCGTACGCGGGCGAGTGACCGGCTCGGGATGGCGCACGATGCCTCGCATTATCTGCTCACGCCGCAGGCTGTGCTGGTGCCCGAGAGTGCTGAGCAGGTGGCGGCGCTGCTGCGCGCCGGGTTGCCGGTGACCTTCCGTTCGGGTGGCACCAGCCTGAGCGGGCAGGCGGTGAGCGAGCACCTGCTGGTCGACACCCGCCGGCACTTCCGCGGCATCGAGGTGCTCGATGAGGGGGCGCGGGTGCGGGTGCAGCCGGGCGCGGTGTTGCGGCAGGTCAACGCCCGCCTCGCCCCCTACGGCCGCAAGCTGGGGCCGGACCCGGCCAGCGAGTCGGCATGCACGATCGGCGGGGTCGTCGCGAACAACTCCAGCGGCATGACCTGCGGCACGCACGCCAACACCTACCGCACCCTGGAGTCGATGACCTTGGTGCTGCCCAGCGGCACCGTGATCGACACCGGCGCCCTCGACGCCGACGAGCGGCTGCGCGCCCTGGAGCCCGACCTCACCAAGGGCCTGGAACGGCTGCGCGACCGCGTCCGGAGCAACCCGGACTCGGTGCGCCGCATCACCGCCCAGTTCTCGCTCAAGAACACCATGGGCTATGGCCTCAACAGCTTCCTCGACCACGACTCGCCCGCGCAGATCCTCGCCCACCTGATCATCGGCAGCGAGGGCACGCTGGGCTTCGTCGCCGAGGCGGTGCTGCGCACGGTCCCGGCCCACCCGCTGGCCGCCACCGGCCTGCTCATCTTCCCCACCCTGCGCCAGGCCATGGCCGCGATGCCCGACCTGGTCGCCATCGCGCCCGCCGCCGTCGAACTGCTGGACGCCGAATCCCTGCGGGTGGCCCAGAGCGACCCCCAAGCCGACGACCTGCTGCGCACCCTGGCCGTCCACGACCACGCCGCGCTGCTGATCGAATGGCAGGAACCGCATGCAGACCTGCTCGCCGAGCGTGAACGCGCCGCCGAGACGCTCCTCCCGCAGCTGGGGCTGGCCGCGCCGGCGCGGCTGAGCAGGCAGGCCGGCGGCCGGGCCGCGTTGTGGCACATCCGCAAGGGCCTGTACGCCTCCGTCGCCGGCGCCCGCCCCACCGGCACCACCGCCCTGCTCGAAGACGTCGCCGTGCCCGTGGCCGCCCTGGCCGATCTGTGCGACGAGCTGACCGGCCTGTTCGCCACACACCACTACGAGCGCAGCGTCATCTTCGGCCACGCCAAAGACGGCAACCTGCATTTCATGCTCAACGAGCGCTTCGACACCGGCCTGCAGCGCTACGCCGACTTCACCCATGACATGGTCGAGGCTGTCCTGGGCCGGGGCGGCACGCTCAAGGCCGAACACGGCACCGGCCGCGTCATGGCCCCCTTCGTCCGCCGCCAATACGGCCAGGAGCTGTATGAGGTGATGCGCGAGGTCAAACACCTGTGCGACCCCGCGGGCATCCTCAACCCCGGCGTCGTCCTCACCGACGACCCCCACACCCACCTGCGCGACCTCAAAACGGTCGTCACCGTCGAGCCCGAGGTCGACCGGTGCGTCGAATGCGGCTACTGCGAACCCGTCTGCCCCAGCCGCGACCTCACCACCACCCCCCGCCAGCGCATCGTCCTACGCCGCGAACTGGCCGCCGCCCAAGCCGCCGGCGACCACACCCTCGCCCGCCAACTCGAAGCCGAGTACGGCTACGACGCCGTCGACACCTGCGCCGTGGACGGCATGTGCGCCACCGCCTGCCCCGTCCTCATCAACACCGGCGACCTGACCAAACGCCTACGCGCCGAACGACACGGAAGCCTGGCACAGAAAGGCTGGCAGAGCGCCGCCCGCCACTGGGACGGAGCCACCCGGGCGATGAACCTGGCCCTGGACACCGCCGCCGCCACCCCACCCCGCCTCGCCGAGAGTGCCAGCCGATCCGCCCGCGCCCTCACCAGCCCCGACACCATCCCCCAATGGACCCGCGACCTGCCCCGCGGCGGCACCCGCCGCCGCCCCGCCCCGGCCGCCGACCCCGACGCCGTCTACCTGCCGTCCTGCCTGAACACCCTGTTCGCCCCCGCCGAGGGCGGCCCCGGCGTCATGACCGCCTTCCAGCGCCTGGCCGAACGCGCCGGCCTGCGCCTGCACACCCCGAAACAGATCGCGAGCCTGTGCTGCGGCACACCCTGGTCCTCCAAGGGCTACACCCACGGCCACCACACCATGGCCCGCCGCGTCCACGACACCCTCCTGCAAGCCACCGACAACGGCCGCATCCCCGTCGTCAGCGACGCCGCCTCCTGCACCGAGGGCTACCGCCACCTCATCCCCGACCTCCACGTGCTCGACGCCGTCGCCTACACCGCCGAACACATCCTGCCCCGCCTGCCCACCCCGGCCCGCCGCCTGCCCACCCTGGCCTTGCACCCCACCTGCTCCTCCACCCGCCTCGGCCTGGACGCCGCCATCACCCACATCGCCCAGACCATCGCCGACCACGTCGTGGTCCCCGACGGCTGGCAATGCTGCGCCTTCGCCGGCGACCGCGGCCTGCTCCACCCCGAACTGACCGCCTCGGCCACCCACGCCGAAGCCGCCTCCGTGACAGCCGGCGACTACACCGCCCACGCCTCACTCAACCGCACCTGCGAACTCGGCCTCACCCGCGCCACCGGCAAGCCCTACCACCACCTCCTCGAACTCCTCGACCAAGCCACCGCCTGAGCGGGACCACCGTGAGTGAGCGACGCGTGGTGGTCCGTGCATGGTTCCGCATTACGCGCTAGCATTCCATGAAGCGGAACAGAAACGGAGAGAGCATTGGCTGAGGCCCAGTCCCCGGTGGGGAGCGTCGATCGCGCCCTGCTGATCCTGCAGGAGATCGGCAAGCACAGCAGAGGCGTTACGCTCGACGAGCTCGCCACCCGGCTCGGGCAGCCCAAGAGCTCGCTGCACCGTCTGCTCGGCGCCCTGAAGTACCGGGGGTTCGCGGCGCAGCCAGAGCCGAGCGGGCCGTACTTCCTCGGCACCGAGATGCTGGCCACGGCCTTCAGGTTCTACGAGGCGATGGATCTGCGCACCCTCGTGCGCCCGCTGCTGCTGCGGGTGAGTGAGGAGTTCTCCGAGACCGTGCACATGGCCAGGCTCGACGGCGGGGAGGTCGTCTACCTCGACAAGGTGGAGGCGGTGCGGTCGATCACGATGACCTCGGTGATCGGCGGCCGCAACGCCGCCCACTGTACGGGCGTGGGCAAGGCGCTGCTGGCCTGGACCTATCCCACCGACGAGGCGGTCAAGGCCTGGGCC
The DNA here is from genome assembly GCF_050944675.1 of Nonomuraea sp. CA-141351. Taxonomy (NCBI): domain Bacteria; kingdom Bacillati; phylum Actinomycetota; class Actinomycetes; order Streptosporangiales; family Streptosporangiaceae; genus Nonomuraea; species Nonomuraea sp. CA-141351. The sequence goes on along the minus strand of NZ_CP191982.1, from coordinate 9,893,168 downwards.
GAACGGTTCGGCCCGCTGTCGGGCAGGACCCGTAACACCATCACCAGCCCGGCCAAGCTGGCCACCCACCTCGACCAGATCCGCCAGCGCGGCTACGCGCTCGATCTGGAGGAGAACGAGCCTGGCGTGCGCTGTGTGGCGGTCCCGGTGTTCATGGGCATGACGGCGCCGGTCGCGGCGGTGAGCGTGACGGCGCTCAAGGATCGGATGTCCTCAGCGAGGATGGAGGAGATCGGCCAGGGCCTGCGACGGTCGGTCTCCGAGCACGTGTGACGCGCCCGTAAGGGACCGGCTCTCGGGCGCCACATTGCGGAATGGGATTCCGCATGACGGAGCAGCAAGCACCGGCGATATGCGGCCATGTCACTGACGCCTCAGCCTTCGGTACGGACCAACCATGAAGCCGTGGCAGGCGCGCCGGTCTGCTGATTCCATTATGCGGAACGCTAGTGCGCATTGCGGAATGGCTGCTATCTTTCTGGGAGAACTTCTCCAGAGGGGACGTGCATTCAATCCATGTACCTCGAGCTCGATACCCCGTCGCTCGTCATCGACCTCGATGCGGTCAGGACCAACGTCGCCGAGATGGCCAAGACGGCCGCCGCGCACGGTGTCAGGCTGCGACCGCACATCAAGACCCACAAGATGCCGGAGCTGGCGCGGATGCAGCTCGACGCCGGAGCGAGCGGCATCACCTGCGCCAAACTCGGTGAGGCCGAGGTGATGGCCGACGCCGGGATCGACGACATCCTGCTGGCCTTTCCCATCTGGGGCGAGCCCAAGCTGCGCCGCCTGGCCGCGCTGCGTGAGCGGGCCCGGGTGCGGGTCAGCCTCGACTCTCCCGAGGTGGCCGCCGGGCTCGGCCGGCTGGGCGGGCCGCCGGTGGAGGTGCTGGTGGAAGTGGACACCGGGCAGCACCGGCTGGGCCGCCCGCCGGGCCGGCCGACCGCCGACCTGGTCGCCGAGATCGCCGCCGTCCCGGGCGTGGAGGTCGTGGGCCTGCTCACCCTGGCCGGACACGCCTACCACGCGCGCACCCAGGCCGAGCTGGCCGAGACCGCCCGCCGCGAGGGCGAGGACCTCGTGGCCACGGCCGAGCTGTGCGCGCGGGACGGCATCGAGCTGCGCGAGATCAGCGTCGGCTCCACCCCGACCGCCCGGTACGCGGCCGGCGTCGCCGGGGTGACCGAGATCCGGCCGGGCACCTACATCTTCAACGACACCGCGATGATGCGCCTGGGCGTGGCCACCGAGGAGACGGCGGCCGCCCGCGTGCTGACCACCGTGATCGCCAGATCGATCCCGGAGCGTGTCGTCTTCGACGCGGGCACCAAGTGCCTCACCTCCGACGGCGTCGGCTCGCCCGGCTGGATCAGGGCCGTGGGCCTGCCGTATCTGCACATGGACTTCCTCAACGAGGAGCACGGGGTCGCCCGCCTGGAGCCGGGGCACCACGACGAGCTGCCGGTCGGCACGCGGGCGCAGCTCATCCCCAGCCACGCCTGTGCGGCCGTCAACCTCTTCGATGTCGCCTACGGCGTCGAGAACGGGCAGGTCGTCACCGAACTCCGCGTCGCCGCCCGCGGCGCGGTGCGCTGAACGGAGGGAAACACCATGCGGGGACTCGCGGGCAAGCGGGTACTGATCAGCGGGGGGAGCAGCGGCATCGGCGCCGCCACGGCCCGCAGGTTCCTCGAGGAGGGCGCCAGAGTGGTGCTCGGCGGGCTCGACCAGGCCGAGGTGGACGGCGCGGTGGCCGAGCTGTCCGCGCTGGGTGAGGTGAGCGGCCTCGCGGGCGACGTCAGCGCGCAGGACGACGTCACGCGCCTGGTCGAAGGGACGGTCGCGGCGCTGGGCGGCGTCGACGTCCTGATCAACAACGCCGGTACGGCCTGGCGCGAGCCGTTCCTGGAGATCACCCCCGGCCACTGGGACAGGATCATGGCGGTGAACCTGCGCGGCATGTTCCTCGTCGCCCAGGCCGTCGCCCGTCACCTGGTCGACCAGGGCACCGGCGGAGTCATCCTCAACATGTCCTCCACCAACGGCCTGGGCGGCGAGGCCGACTACGCCCACTACAACGCCTCCAAGGGCGGCGTGCTGCTGCTCACCAAGACCATGGCCGTCGAGCTGGGCAGGCACCGCATCCGCGTCAACGCGCTGTGTCCGGGCTACATCCAGACCCCGCTCAACGCCTCGATCTCGGCCGGGCTGGACGGGGACTTCGTCTCGGCGTACGAACGCGACCACATCCCCCTCGGCCGGGCCGGGCTCGCGGAGGAGGTCGCGGCCGGATACGCCTTCCTGGCCTCCGACGACGCGGCCTTCATCCATGGCACCGAGCTGGTCATCGACGGCGGCCAACTGGCCATCATGTAAATGAGCATGGCCACCACGCCCGGGGCGTGGTGGCCATCGTGTTCCCGGAGGTCGGTCAGCTCGTGGTGAGCGTGACCACGTTCGGGGCGTAGTCGTTCCGCGACCCGTCGGTGCCGTGGAAGACGATCTTCTGGGTGTTGCCCGTGCCGGTCAGCGCCGAGAGCGGCACCGACCACTGGTAGAGGCCGTTCGCGCTGGAGACCAGCGGGCTGACGCCGGCCACCACGCTCCATGACCAGTCGGTCGAGGCCCCGGTCTTCTGGAACAGGGTGTTGTTCTCGATCATGTACTCCGCGCCGATGGTGTTCACCGACCAGCCCGTCTGGTAGTTCGCGTCGGTGTCGATGAAGACGTGGTAGTGCGTGTACGGGAGGTTGAACTGCGCCGTGTAGGTCGCGTTGGTCCCGCTGACCGCCGCCGTCGCGCCGGTGATCGGGCTGGGGTTGGTGGTGGTGACGGCCGCCGCGGCCGACTGCGCCGAGACCCGGTCGGTCGTGTCGCGGGCCCGCACGGTGAAGCTGTAGGAGGTGTTGAGCGTCAGGCCGCCCAGGTTGACGCTGGTGAGGTCGCCGGGCAGCGACAGCTCCCGCACGCCGTTCTTGAACACGTCGTAGTAGAGCACGTCGTCACCGGGGTCGGCGTCGGACGAGGCGGCCCAGGTCAGCTTGACGCTGGTCGGGCCGATGTCGGAGGCCACCGGTGTGCCGGGCACGGTGGGAACGCTCGCGCTGGCGGCGGCGGTGGTCACGGCCAGCGCACCGCTTGCGGGGGAGAGGTTCCCGGCCCGGTCCCGCGCCTTGACGGTGAAGGTGTAGGAGGTGGCGGGTGACAGTCCGGCCACGTCGAACGTGGTCGCCGCCGGCGTGAAGTTGGCCTCGGTGCCGACCTTCACGCCGCCCTGGTAGACGTCGTAGCCGACCACACCGGGGTAGGCGGCCGAGGTCCAGCTCAGGCGCAGGCTCGTGGCGGTCACCTGGCTCGCGGTGGGCGCGGCGGGCGTCGCGGGCACGGCGCCGCCGCTGCCCTTGGCGGCCGTGACCTGCGCCGACATGTACGAGGCCGAGGGGAGCTGGTCCCACGGGTTGACCATCACGTCGTTGGTCACGTACACGTATCCGGCGTTGTTGGCCTTGGACGTGGCGATGACGGTGGCCAGCGCCGTCGTGTCGGGCACGTCGTAGACCAGGTGCCAGATCCGCTTGGGGTCGTAGTCGGCCTCCCACGCGGCGGGCAGGTACGGGGCCTGCCGGTTGAGGTAGGAGCTGTAGGACCCCTCGAAGGTGACGAGGATGTCGGCCGCGTCCTGGAAGCACGCGTCGGGCGAGACGCCCGGGTTGGCGATGGTGGTCGCGCCCGGATGGTACTTCTTCACGTACGCGGTGGCCTCGCGATAGAGGTCCACCCAGGTCTGGCTGCCGGCGGTGGGCCCGCAGGCGTTCTGCGCCTGGTCGAAGAAGATGCCGTCGATCGCGGAGCCGTAGAACTGGTACCACTTGTTGACGTCGGACTGGATCTGCGCCCGCCAGTCCTCGATCGCCAGCGAGCCGAGCCGCGTCTTGTTCTCGGGCCGGCCGGTGGTCCCGAAGTAGCCGGTGTCCACGTAGCCGATGACCTTGATCCCGGCGGCGTGCGCGGCCGACAGCGCGGATGCGTACGCGGCCTTGGCCTCGTTGTCCGGTCCGTTGGCCACGTTGGCGACGAGCACGCCGGGCTTGCTCGCCGTCGTGTTGAGCTGGTTCCAGTAGGCGAGGGAGTCGCCGCTGGGCAGGAAGTAGGCGGGGACCGCGACCTGCTGGTCGAGGACGGCGTCCGCGGCGTGCGCCGGCGTGGCGGTTAACAGCGGGATCGCCAGGAGCGTGGCGCCGAGCAGGGCACGCCGAAGAGGGTTGAGCATGTACGCCCTTTCTCTACTGCTGGAACAGTGCGTTGACTTCGGAGTTGGCCTTGGGGAGCGCCGTCTTGGCGTCGACGGTGCCCAGGAGGACCGACGAGATCGCCGTGTCCATGATCTCGTTGATCTTGTCGGCGTTGTCGGTGACGGGCAGGAGGAACGTGCCGCCGGGGGCATTGGCCTCCTCCACGAACGGCTTCATGTCACGCCCGGCGGCCTCGTGCGCGGCCAGGGCCTTCGCCGAGGCGGTGGTGATGGCGGGCAGCACCTCGGTGGTGGCGGCGATCAGGTCCTGGCACTCCGAGGAGCCCGTGAACTTGACCCACTTCCACGCCTCCTCCTTGTGCTTGGTGCCGGCGTAGATCGCGTCGGAGACGCCGTTGATCGGCGTCTTGCGCCCCTGCGGCCCGGCCGGCAGCGGCGCGACCGCGAGGTTGAGCGTCTTGTTGTCGAGGTACGGCTTGGCCATCCACGACCCGGCCATGACCATCGCGGTCTTGCCACCCTGCAGCACCGCGTCGCCGCCGAGCGCCGACTGCTTGTCGTACGGCGGCGCGTACCCCTTCTTGATCAGCCCGGCGTACCAGTCGATCGTCTCGGCCAGCTTCGGGTCGTCGTAGAAGTACTTGGTGCCGAACGGGTTCTTGTCGAGGTACTTGAAGCCGTTGCCGGCCGCGAAGGCGGCCCAGCCGGTCTGGCCCAGCGCGCCGGTGTTGTAGTCGGGCGCGATGCCGTAGACGGCCACGTGGTCCTTGTCGAAGCCGGGGTCGGTGCCCCTGCGGCCCTGGTCGTCCACGGTGAGCGCGGCGATGGCCTTCTCGAACGTGCCGCCGTCCTGCGGGTTCCAGGTCCAGTTCGCGAAGCCGGCGCTGTCGAGGCCGGCCTCCTTCACCTGATCCTTGTTGTAGAAGACGCCGATGGTGTCCCAGTCCAGCGGCAGGCCGTACCGCTTGCCGTCGCGCACCCAGACGTCCGCCAGGCCCTTCTGGTACTGGTTCAGGTCCACCTTGTCGCGCGCGACGTACTCGCTGATGTCCAGGAGCTGGTTGTTCTTGGCGAACTGCGGATAGTAGGCGACCGAGTCGCGGAAGACGTCGGGGGCGGTGCCCGAGACGACCTGGGTGGTGAGGTTCTGCCAGTACTGGGCCCAGGCCACCGAGCTCAGCTTGATCGTGATGTTCGGGTTCTTCTTGGTGAAGGCGTCGGCGCACTGCTTGTACGCGGGCACCTGGCTGTCGACCCACATCACGTAGTTGAGGGTGACGGGCCCGTCGCCCCCGTCGGCGCCGCCACCACCTCCGCACGCTGCGGTGACGGTGACGAGCCCGGCCAGGGCCAGGAGTGCGCGAGTCTTCTTGCTGGACATCGGGGGGTCCTTTACTTGATGCCGGTGAAGTTGAGCGAGTTGGCCAGCCGCTTGCCGAAGACCAGCAGGAGCAGCAGGACGGGGATCACGGAGAGGGTCGAGCCGGCCATCAGGCCCGTCCAGTCGGGACGGGCGTTCGGCGACTGCTGCAGGAAGACGCCGAGCGCGACCGTGAGCACCCGGCTGCCCTCCTCCTGACCGACGAGCAGCGGCCAGAGGTAGTCCTTCCAGGCGTAGACGCCGTTGATGAGGGCGATGGTGATGAGAGGGCCCTTCGACATGGGCAGCGCGACGCGCCAGAAGACGCCCCACACGCCCGCGCCGTCGATGACGGCGGCCTCCTCGACCTCGCGCGGCAGCGAGAGGAAGAACTGCCGCAGGAAGAAGACGGTGAACGGGGTCATGAGCAGGATCGGCGCGACCAGCCCGGCGAAGGTGTTGAGCAGGCCCAGGTTGCGGACGAGGGCGAAGTTCGGCAGCAGCGTGAAGATCGGCGGGACCATCAGCGCGGCGACGAACGACGAGAACAGCACCTCCCTGCCCCGGAAGCGCAGCCGCGCCAGGGCGTACCCGGCCATCGCGCACGACAGCGTCTGCACGGCGACCACGACCGCCGTGTAGACGACGGAGTTGCGCAGGTAGAGCACGAAGTCGAGGGAGGCGCCCGAGCCGCCGGCGGCCTGGGCCTCGGCGAGGGTGGACAGGCCGAGCACGCGCTTGAAGTTCGCCCAGGTGAAGTGCTGCGGCCACAGCGAGAAGTTGTCGGAGAACAGGTGATGGGCGTCGGTGAGCGCCGTACGCACCATCCAGTAGAAAGGGAACACGGTCACCAGGACGGCCAGCCCCAGCACCGCCCAAGCGACGATCCGGCCTGCGCGCATGGCAGCCGCTCCTATCCGAGGTCCGAGTCGGACGCGCGCATCAAACGCATCTGTATGTAGGTGAGGACGCCGAGGATCAGCACCAGGCTGAGCGCCATGGCCGCCGCGTAGCCCATCCGGAAGTGGGTGAACGCCTCCTGGTAGATGTAGTAGTAGATGACCTTGGTGGCGTTGATCGGGCCGCCCTTGGTGGCCACCGCGATGGTGTCGAAGATCTGGAAGCAGCCGATCACCGAGACCACCAGCACGAGCGCGAGCACGGGGCGCAGCAGCGGCAGGGTGATGCGGAAGAAGGTGCGGATCTCGCCCGCGCCGTCCATCGCCGCCGCCTCGTACACCGAGGCGGGGATCTGCAGCATGCCCGCGTACAGCAGCAGCGCCACGTACCCGGCCGAGGCCCAGGTGGTCACCGCGGCCACGCTCGGCATGGCCTCGGCCGGCGCGTTGAAGAAGCCGTGTGTGGACAGGCCCATGGCGCCCAGCAGCTGGTTGACGAAGCCGAGGTTGGCGTCCAGCAGCCACAACCACAACAGCGCGGTGGCCACGTTCGGCACCAGCCAGGGCAGCAGCAGCGTGGCCCGCAGCACCACCGACTTGGTCAGGCGGTGCATGAGCGCGGCCAGCAGCAGCGCCAGCGAGAGCTGGCCGACCAGGTTCAGCGCGGTGTTGTAGCCGGTGAGCAGCAGCGCCTTCCAGAACAGCGGGTCCGTGGCCAGCTCGGTGTAGTTGTCCACCCCGACGAACTCGGGCTCCGACAGCAGGTTCCAGTCGGTGACCGAGAGCCACAGGCCGCGGACGCTCGGGTAGATGTAGAACGCGGCGAAGCCGACCAGCGCGGGGAGCAGGAACAGCAGCGCGTACCTGCCCTGACCGCCCTCGGCGCTGTGCCGCTGCTTGAACGCGGGCTTGAAGGCCGGCTTGCCGCGCGTGAGTGTCGCGGTCATGCCAGCCTCGGCACGAGCTTGAGCGCGTTGCCGGCGTAGACCTTGCTGAGGACGTCGTCGGGCAGGTCCAGGCCGGAGATCGTCCAGCGGCCCATCAGCGGCGGGTCGTCCAGCGAGTGCGCGAACGCCTCGTCGCCGGTCTCCATGAACCGGAAGTGGATGCGGTAGATCTCACGGTCCGGCGGGATCTCGTCCGTGCCGAACAGCACCCTGTCCGGGTGGCGCAGCATCAGCTCGCGCGTGGCGCGCGGCTGGCGGCCCAGCTCGGCGATGCGCGCCGCGATGTCGATGTGGAAGTTCGGGTACGTGTCCAGCATGCGGCTCGCGAAGCCCAGGTTCTCCGGCCAGCAGCCGGCGTGCACGCCGATCACCGTGGTCGCCGGGTGCCTGGCGACCATGGACTCCATGGCTTCCATCAGCCGCTCGAACGGCGGGAACTCCGGCCCGGAGAAGTTCCAGTCCGGCCGGGCCGCCAGCAGCTCGAGGCGTTCGTTGCGCTCGTCGGCCGGCTCGAAGAAGGCCACCGGGTCGGCGGTGTGCAGGGCGATCGGGATGCCGGCCTCGCCGACGGCCGCCCAGAGCGGGTCGAGCCGCGGGTCGTCGAGCATGACCAGCTCGCCGCGGTCGTCGCGGACCCGCAGGCCCACGTCCTTCCACACCTTCAGCCCGGCCGCGCCCTCCGCCACCGACCTCCGCAGCTGGGCGGCCAGCCGCTCGCCGAATCCGGGCTCGGCCGTCTGCGACCAGTCGACGTGGCAGAACGTGGCGAACCTGCCCGGGTGGGCGGCGTCGTAGCGCTCGATGTTCTCGGCCAGCTCCTTGCCCCAGCGGCCGTCGAGGTTGACCATGCCGCGCAGGTTGAGCTCGTCCATCAGGCCGATTAGGGCCGGGACGTCCTTGACCATCCAGTCGCCGTCCTCGGTCAGCCAGCGGCCGAGGTGGATGTGGGCGTCCACGGCGGGCACGCGGGCGCGGGCGATCTCGTGGACCGCGACCCGCAGCTGCGACACCGGCCGGTACCTGGAGAGGGGCAGATCCGCGTCACACATTCCTGATTCCTTCCGGCAGCAGGTCGCCGTGGGCCGCGATCAGGTCGTCCACCAGCTCGCGGATCTTGCGGACCGGGAGCGTGGCGGAGGTGTTGGGGTCGAGCAGCGCGGCCTGATAGACGTGGTCGCGCCGGCCTTCGAGCGCCGCCTTCACGGTCAACTCGCTGACGTTGAGGAACGTCCGGTTGAGCGCGGCGACCTGGGCGGGCAGCTCGCCGACGCGCACCGGCTGCACGCCGGCGCGGTCGACGTGGCAGGGCACCTCGACGGTGGCCTCCTGCGGCAGGTTGGAGATGACCCCGCCGTTGCGGACGTTGCCGTGGATCATCCGGCGGGTGCCCGTCTCCATCGAGTGGATGGCCAGCGAGGCCAGCTCCTCGCCGCGCCGGATCGGCACGCCTCGCCCCTCTTCGAGCGAGCGCTTGTACGCCTCGTACTCCTCGAAGCCGTCGGCCAGCCACTCGAGGTAGACGCCGACCGGGATCCGGTAGCGCGCCACCTCCTCCTCGTGCGGCAGGAACCAGGGCAGGTACTCCGAGCCGTGCTCGCTGGACTCGGTCGGGAAGTAGCCGAAGTTCCGGTAGACCTCGACGCGGACCCGGCGGGCCAGCTCGGGATCCTTCTCGATCAGCTCGTCCAGGCGGTCGTAGAGGTTCTCGCCGTTCCGCTCGAAGCGCAGGACGAACGCCTGGTGGTTGACGCCGGCGGTGAGGAAGGAGACCTCCTCCTCCGGCACGCCGACCATCCTGGCCAGGGTCTTCTGCGTGTCGCGGGCGGCGTGGCAGACGCCGACGACGTTGCGGAACGGGGTGCCCGCGTACACCGACCACGGGATCATCGACATCGGGTTGGTGTAGGTGAACAGGGTGGCGTCCGGGGCGAGCTCTGCCAGGTCGTGGCCGATGCCGACCATGACCGGGATCGTGCGCAGGGCACGGAAGATGCCGCCGATGCCGAGGGTGTCGGCGATCGTCTGCCTGACGCCGTACGCGGCGGGGATTTCGAAGTCGCGCTTGACCGCTTCCAGGCCGCCCACGGCGATCTCGTTGATGACGTAGTCCGCGCCGGCGACCGCCGTCCTGCGGTCGGCGTGGGCCTCGATCGTCGCGCCGACGCCCAGCTCGGCTACCATCCATCGGGCCATGGCCGCGGCGGTGTCGAGCCGGGCCTGGTCGATGTCGTGGAGCACGATCGTCGACTCCGACAGCTCCGGAAATGTCAGGATGTCGGAGAGCAGGTTCTTGGCGAACGTGATGCTGCCGGCGCCGACGAGGACGATTCGCGCCATGTTTACCTCGCTTCCGGGGTCAGCAGGGCCTTGACGGGGGTGGAGCGGCCGTTCATCAGCGCGGTGAATACGGCCGCGCCCTCGTCGAGGGGGAAGGTCTCGACCCAGCTCAGGTCCCATCGGGCGACCAGGTCGAGGGCGCCGGCGAAGTCGGCGTCGTCGTAGGCGAAGGAGCCCAGCACGCGCTTCTCACCGCGTACCAGGTCGGCCGCGTCGTAGCCGGCCACGTGGTCGGCCAGGCCGAGCCAGACCGCCACGCCGCCGGGGCGCAGGCGGGCCAGCGACTGCTCGTGTGTGGCGGCGGCGCCCACCGCGTCGAAGATGACGTCGTACTCGCTGGTCAGCTCGGGACCCACCGCCCGGGCTCCGAGCCGGGTGGCGATCTCCAGCCGATCCGGCGCGCGGTCGGCGACCTCGACCGAGGCCGCGCCGCCGGAGAGCGCGACCTGCAGGCAGGTCAGCCCGATCGCACCGGCGCCGATCACGCCGACCCTGGCCCCCGCCGGACGCCCGGCCAGCCGCCAGGCGTGCACGGAGTTGGCGGCGGGCTCGACGACGCCCGCGGCGGTCCAGCCGAGCCCTCCGGGCAGCGGCACCACGGCGCCGGCGGGCACCGCGACGCGCTCGGCGAAGGCGCCGGGCCGGTGCACTCCGATGATCCGCCGGTTCCTGCAGACGTTGCGCAGCCCGGCCGCGCACACGTCGCACGCACCGCAGGACAGGATGGGGTTGACCGTCACCGCCTGCCCGTCATCGGTGCGACCGGCGAACTCGTGCCCCATCACCAGCGGCGGCACCCGGAACCCCGGGGTCTTGACGCCGTGCAGCTCGCTGCCGCAGATCCCGGACGTGACCACGTGCACGAGGACCTCGTCCCGGCCGACCTCGGGCTCGGGCACGTCCTGCGGCTCAACCACACCCGGCCCGGTGAAGACGAGAGCCTTCACCGCGGATCTCCGCCCGTCGAATGCGCGCGTTCCATGGGGCTCCGTTCTCCCTGATTGCCTATCATTCCGTATTGCAGAACGACATTCCGAACTGGCGATAGCAGATCACTGCGGCGAAGAGTGTGTCAAGAGGTCCGGGGAGTGGGCATGCCTCACGGTCCGCGGAGCGCACGAGTGAGGGCTGTCTGAGCTCGTGCGGGGCGGACTACGGTGAGCTGGGGCCCAAGGCACTTCGGTATGCCGGGGGGAGCGTTCCGGCCCTCTATTCCGCAACACGGAATGTCACTCTGTGTTATGGAATCGGGTGCGGTTGATATCGATATTGGTGATGGCATTCCGGCGCGGCCGCGAACCCAGGTGAAAGTTTCACCAGCGTCCGAGGCCTCGTCCAAGGTCAGCGTGGTTGCCACGCTTGCGGCCGCTGGGGCGCTCTTGCGAAGCATATGGAGCCGCGAGACCTTCTGGGAGCGCTCCCAAAAGTGCTGCTCGGCCGCTTCGAGAAAAGCGGTGTATCGCATCGGTTTCGACACGGAGAAACTCTCATGCCAAACCACCGGAGCTCGTGGCGCAGAGCGTTGATGGCCACATTTGCCGTCCTGCTCGCCGGATTCGGGCTCGCAACCGTCCAGACCGCCGCCGACGCCGCCGTGTCGTGTTCCGCCACCTATTCCAAGAGCTGGGACAGCGGCAGCGCGTTCGGCGGCACCATCACGGCGACCAACACCGGTGACCCGTTGACCACTTGGGCGCTGAGCTTCGACTTCCCCAACAATCAGGTGATCACCCAGATGTGGGACGGCGCGCCCACCCCTGCGACGCCCACGCCGGCGGGTGCGGTCATCACCATCAACCCGGTCTCCTACAACGCGGCCAAGGGCACCGGGGCGACCTGGACCGTCGGCTTCAACGGCACCTACACCGGCGGCGTCAACAACAACCCGCCCAGCGTCTCGTGCTCCGGCAACGGTTCCGGAGGGACGCAGCAGGCCCTGGTGGTCTCCCCTGCCGGCGTGAGCGTGCCCGAGGGCGGGACCGGCACCTACACGGTCCGCCTGCAGTCCCAGCCGTCCGGCAACGTGACGGTCACCAGCACCGCGGGCACCGGTGACAGCGACATCACCGTGAGCGGCGGTGCCGGCCTGACCTTCACCACGTCCAACTGGAGCACCCCGCAGACCGTGACCCTCCGCGCCGCGGAGGACTCCGACAGCACCAACGGCACCCGGGCGATCACCGTCGCCTCCTCCGGCCTGGCCTCCGTCACCGTGAGCGCCACCGAGGCCGACAACGACGGCGGCACCGGTGGCGCGGCACCCGCTCTGCACGTCTCCGGGAACCGGCTGCTCACCTCCAGCGGTGCCACCTACCGTCTGCTCGGCGTCAACCGGGCCAGCGGCGAGTTCGCCTGCGTGCAGGGCAAGGGCATGTGGGACAGCGGCCCGGTGGACCAGGCCTCGGTCAATGCGATGAAGGCCTGGAACATCCACGCGGTCCGCATCCCGCTGAACGAGGAATGCTGGATCGGCACCAACGGCTCGCCCAGCGGCGCGGCGTACCAGCAGAACGTCAAGGACTACGTGAACCTCCTGGTCGCCAACGGCATCACGCCGATCGTGGAGATGCACTGGAACTACGGTCAGTACACCGGTCAGGGCGCCGGCTGCTCGGACACCGCGGCGACCTGCCAGAAGCCGATGCCCGACGCCCAGTACGCGCCGACGTTCTGGACCGGCGTGGCCAACGCCTTCAAGGGCAACAACGCGGTCGTCTTCGACCTGTTCAACGAGCCCTACCCGGACGCCGCCGCCAACTGGAACGCGACCGCCGGCTGGACCTGCTGGCGCGACGGCGGCACCTGCACCGGCATCGGCTACCAGGTGGCAGGCATGCAGTCACTGGTGAACACGGTACGTGCCACCGGCGCGACCAACGTGATCATGCTCGGCGGCCTGGCCTGGTCCAACGACCTGAGCCAGTGGCTGACCTACAAGCCGAACGACCCGGCCGGCAACCTGATGGCCGCCTGGCACACGTACAACTTCAACAGCTGCTCCAACACCTCCTGCTGGGACAGCCAGGTCGGTGCCGTCGCGGCGCAGGTGCCCGTGCACGCCGGTGAGATCGGCCAGAACTCCTGCGCTCACGACTACATCGACCAGGTGATGGCGTGGGCCGACACACACGGCGTCGGATACACCGCCTGGACCTGGAACCCGTGGGGCTGCAGCCAGGGCAACGTGCTCATCACCGACTACAACGGCACCCCGACCAGCACCTACGGCGAGGGTTTCAAGGCACATCTGCTCGCCCAGAATCCACTCTCCTAGAACCACGGGGCCGGGCCTGTCACCTGGCGGGCCCGGCTCCCGCACCCGGAACAGTGATCACCCCAGGCCGAGCAGAGACTCGACGGACTCCCACGCGGGAGGCTCCGGCCACCCGCCCGCGGCCTCCAGGCCGATGACCGCGCAGGCCAGCAGGTGCTCGCCGGGCGGCAGGTCGCCCTTCAGCGTGGGGATCGTGGTGCGCGGGGCGAACACGTTGGTGCCGGGCAGGGCCGTGACGAGGGCTCCCTCCCGCCGGCCGGACAGGTCCTCGATCACGCACAGGCCGTGCGGCGAGTCGAGCCTGGCCCGGCCGGGGCCGGTGTCGACCCTGGTGGGCGGCCGGTCCCGGTCGACCGCGAAGGCGCCCTCGGCCGTGCGCAGCGCCCGCCCGGTCCTGATCCGGTGCACCCGCACGTGCCACGGGGGCAGCGCCACCAGCCAGGTCTCGATCTCCACGTCGTCCCAGGGCGTCCAGCGCGCGTGCAGCACACCGTCGGAGGCGGAGGCGTCGTGCGGCAGCTCGCACGGCCGCCAGTGCTCGCCGTCCTCGCTGAGCGCCAGCGTGCTGTCGAAGGCGCCCTGCTCGAGCCCCAGTGTCCCGGCGGGCACGCTGAAGCCGAAACGCGTGGAGTAGGCGAACTTGGCGTACTTGGCCGCGCCATGACGCGCCCACGGGGCGTGCTGCCCCGCGCTCAGCATCACCACGTGCCGTCCCTCCTCGCAGCGCATCAGTGCCACGCCTGCCTCCGGCTGGGTGCTGACCTCGGGCAGCGGGGGCGCCTCGGCCTCCTTGGCGGCCCAGAACGGGTGGTCCGCGGGCAGGGCGAGCGGCAGGAACGCCTTCATGGCCCAGTACGGCGAGCCGGGCGCGTTGTACTGCTCGGCCATGTGCGGCTGGGGGTAGCCGTAGCCGATGGTGAGCAGCCCGGCGGTGTCGCGGATGGGCTGTCGGGCCCACCAGGACACGTTCCGCAGCAGGTGCCCCTTGGTCACCTCCCAGGGCAGCGCCTCGACCCCGGCGAAGGCCAGCGCTCCCCAGAACGCCGACTGCGCGAAGCGGTAGGTCAGGCTCCTGCCGAACGGGACGGCGACCCCCTCGCTGGTGAACCAGTGCTGGAAGTCCTGGGCGAACAGCGCGGCCCGCTCGCGGAAGCGCTCGGCCCTGCCCGGGTCGTCGCCGAGCGCCGCGTAGATGAGGCCGTAGTAGTGCATGGCGAACGGGATGTAGTAGTCGCGCTGCCACTTGGGCCCGTCGGAGTACCACCCGCGTCCGAGGTCGAACTGCTCCAGCCGGTCGAGCCTGGCCGTGTTGGCGTCGTGGTCGTGCGAGACCCCGACGCGGTCGAGCCCGAGCCCCACCATGACAGGGAAGAACAGCCAGTTGTTGTCGTTCGGCTCGACGGTGACCGAGTGCCGCAGCCAGGCGGCCACCGTGTCGCGCTGCCGGCCGGTCAGCGGGTCCCAGATCTGCCCGGGGGCCAGGGCGAGCGCCAGGCCGATGGCGGCGGTCTCGACCAGCCGCTGGTTGCGGTCGAAGGCCGCGCCCCAGTAGTCGGGGTGCTCGGGGTCGGTCCCGGCGGCGAGCCCGGCGCGCCAGAGCTCCCAGTGATCGAACGCCCCGCCGCCGGCCGCCAGCGGCGCCAGCCCCCACAGCGGACGCGCGAACGCTTCCAGCTCGGCGGCCGCCTGGTCGTAGTGCGCCGTGTTGAACCCCAGCCGCAGCCGCCCCCCGCCCGGGCTGAACCGGGAGATCAGCGGCGCGACCAGGTCCAGGACCTGACGCCGCAGGTCGTCTCGGTCGCTGCCAGGCCGTCCTGCGCGGTCGTCGGTGTCCACAGGCTCACTCTCATCCGTTGGGAAAGCGCTTTCAGATAGACAGGGTTCCCGCGGCCGCCCTCACTTGTCAACAGCCGACGGTACTGTCACCCGGGGTGGTGCGGTGCTGTCACGGACGTGCAGCTCCATCGGCAGATACACCGGCTCCCCGTCGTGCCCCTCGGTCATGAGGGCCTCCAGCATCTCGGCCGCCTGCTTGCCGAGCTGTCCCCGGGGCACCGACACCGTGGTCAGGCTCGTGTGCGCCACGTGGTCCAGCTCGATGTCGTCGAACCCGACCACCGACAACTCCTCGGGAACCCGCACCCCGAGCTCGCGCATCCGGGTCACCGCCCCCAGGGCCACCAGGTCGTTGTAGGTGGTGAGCGCGGTGGCGCCGGTGCCGGGCACCTCGGCGGCGGCCTCGTACCCGCAGCGGCTGGTGGGCCCGCACGGCAGGATCGTGACGGAGATGCCGAACGCCTTGGCCGCCTCCAACGCCCTGATCCGCTCGGAGTTGGCCCAGGACACCTCGGGCCCGCTCAGGTAGGCGACCCGGCGGTGGCCCAGCTGCGCCAGGTGGCCGCAGATCAGCATCATCCCGCCGAAGAAGTCGGCGGAGACGGCGGGCGCGGCGATGCCGGGGACTATCCGGTCGAGCAGGACGAGCGGGTGGTCCCGGGCGGTCAGGACGACCAGGTCGGAGCGCTCCATGCGGGGAGAGCAGAGCAGCACCCCGTCGCAGCTGCGCATCAGGTCCTCGACCAGGTCGTGCTCGACCGAGGGGTCCTCGTCCGACTCCATGACCATGACGCGGCGCCCGTGGGAGCGGGCCACGGCCGACACGGCCTTGAGCACCTCGGGAAAATAGGGGTTGGCCAGGTCGGGGACCAGCACGCCGATGGTGCCCCACTCCCCGCGGGCGAGCCCCTGCGCCGCGGCGTTGGGCCGGTAGCCCAGCTGCCTGACCGCGTCGTGGACGCGCGCCGCCAGCGAAGGGTCGACCTTGGCCGTGCCGTTGAGCACTCGGGAGACCGTCGAGGCCGACACCCCCGCCGCCGCCCCGACGTCGCTGATCGTCACCCGTGCCGGGCGGCCCTGCCGCAGATTCCGCACCTGCTCCTCCTACCCCCCGTGGAGCGCCCGTCAGCCGAGCAGCTCGCGCAGATGATCCAGATCTCTCCGTACGGCCGCCGCCGGGTCGGCCGCCGGGTAGTGGACGTGCAGCGACAGCAGCCCGGTGTAGCCGCGTGCGCGCAGCCCGGAGATGATCTCCGGCCAGCGGACCACGCCACCGTCCGCGAACGGTTGCCACTCGCACACCCAGCCGTCCGCGGCCGATCGCCAGACGGCGTTCTTCACTCCCATGCAGGCCATCCGATCGCCCAGCAGCTCGACGTTGAGCGCCCATGCCTCGCTGCCCTCCTTGGCCTGGTTGCCGGGGTCGGCGTAGAAGCGCACGTCCCTCAGGTCGCCTGCGAGTGCGAGGGCGAGCGAGGCGGACGGATGGATCGTACCGTGATGCAGCTGGAGCGCCAGCTGCACGCCGTGCCGGGCGGCGAGGCCGGCCAGGCGGGACAGCGCGGCCCTGGACTCCTCCAGCTGGCGGCGGTATCCGGCGGCGGGGTCGTAGCGGTAGAAGCCCACCCGCACGAGGGGGACGCCGCTCTCGCCGCAGGCCGCGATGATCCGTTCGGCGTCCGCGCCGGTGTCGAGCAGGTCGGTGGTGACCACGTCGAGGGTGAGCCCGCGGCGCTCGAGCTCCGCGGCGACGACGGCGATGCCGCCGGGGTCGGCGGGGCTGACCGTCTGCCCCTCGCGCACGACGAGATCCGCCCCCTCGGCGCCCACCGAGGCCACGGCCTCGGCCAGCCGGGCTGCGTCGATGGGGCCGAAGGGCTTGGTGAAGGCGAGCAGGCGCACACGTACTCCTAAGTCAGAAAGCGCTTGTCCGAAGAGCCGATCGTCGCAACTCTTCCATGGTCTTCTCGGCGCGATGCCGCCAAGAAATACCAGGATAACGCGCATATGTCGGGCACCGACGGGCCGTGGAGGGCGTCGACGGGCCACTCTTCACGATCGAGCATGGATCTGAAAACGCTTTCTCACAAGCCTTGAATCGGGTTATGAGCCGGGTTACTCTCGACCCACCCTCGGGCAAGCGCTTACCGGATGCCCGAGCGCCCCTCTGGCCTCCGCCTCTCTTGGAGGGCTCCATGAAACCTCACCGGCCTGGCACCGCCGCGATGATCACGGCAGCCGTGGCGTCACTGCTCGTGGCGGCCTGCGGTACTTCGAGCAACAGCAGTGGAGGTGGCTCGCAGACCACGCTGCAGATCTGGGACTTCTCCGCCGAACAGGTGAACTTCCACAAGGACGTCGGCGCGCAGTTCGCCAAGGAACATCCCGGCATCAAGATCGAGTGGCGCTCGATCACCCAGGCCGACTACATGAAGACCCTGCCCCTGGCCTTCCAGAGCAACCAGGCGCCGGACATGTTCTACTGGAACGCGACCGGGCTGTCCCAGTTGCTGGACCAGAAGTGGGTCAGCCCGCTCAGCCCGAGCGGGACCGTCCCCGCCGACTTCACCAAGCGCTGGCCGGACGGGTCCTTCCTGGAAGGCATCAACATGCAGGACGGGAAGACGTACGGCTTCCCGTTCTCGGAGAACCTGTACTGGGGCTCCGGCTACATGTTCCTCAACAAGCAGGTCTTCCAGCAGGCCGGGCTGGACGTCAACAACCCGCCCAAGACCTGGACCGACCTCAAGAAAGCCTGCGCGCAGATCAAGGCCAAGACCAAGGCGGAGTGCATCGCCGCCCCCACCAAGGGCGTGGACATGCAGCGGATCTGGTTCGGGCTGATCAGCAGCGTCTCGACGGACGAGTTCTTCGACTACAAGACGGGCAAGTTCGACCTGACCGAGCCCGGGCAGCTGAAGACCTTCGCCTTCATCCAGGAGCTCAAGAAGGCCGGGTACCTGGCGCCGGGCACCAACGACAAGAACTTCTCCCGCCAGCAGTTCGCCGCCAACCAGGCCGGCATCATGTTCGACGGCACCTGGCTGCCGAGCGTGTGGGCCAGCCAGGGCTTCGGCAGCGACAAGTACGTGGTGGCGCCGCGCGTCAACCCGGACGGCGGGCAGACCGGCGCGGGCGGCCGCAAGTACGACACCAGCAAGTACTGGGTCAGCTCGCAGACCAAGCATCCCGACGCCATGTGGACGTTCATCCAGTGGATGACCGACCCCAACGGCTACTTCGTCAAGCAGTACTACAAGAACGCCTTCGGCACGCTGGCCTACGTCGACAACCAGAAGATGGTCACCGACCCGGCCCTCCGGCAGATCATGCAGATCGGCGCGTCGCCGGGCTACCGGGTCCAGCTTCCCGTGCCGCTGCTCAAGTGCCCCGACATCGCCAAGTCCAAGGCGTACGTCAACGCGCTGGCCAAGAACCCCGACGGGGAGTGGGAGGCCATGGGCCAGGCGCTGACCAGCGGCCAGCCTCTGGAGTCCGCGGCCGCCGGCATCGTCAAGCAGCGGCAGGCCGCCCTGGAGGAAGGTCTCAAGCAGGAGGCGGCCAGTGGCCTGAAGGTGTCGATGGACTGCTACACCTTCCCCGACTGGGAGTACACCAAGGACTACACCTCGGACAAGTACCGCAACTGACCGGACGGCCTTCTCCTTCGTGAGGACCTCAATGACAACCACCGGCACCGCCCCCGCTCCCGGCAGGGAGAGGGTGGCGGACAGGGACCGGTCGCCCGCCGAGCGTGTGCCCGAACGCGTCGATCACTCCCGCGAGCGCGTCCGCGGCTTCGAGAGGGTCTGGCTGGTCGTCTTCCTGGCTCCCTTCCTCCTGCTCTACCTCGGCTTCACCATCTGGCCGCTGGTCGCGACGATCTACTACTCCTTCTTCGACTGGTCGGGCATCGGCCCGATCGACCACTTCGTCGGGGCCGGCAACTACGGCTCGATCCTGGCCGACCCGCTGTTCTGGCTCTCGGTCGTCAACACGCTGATCTTCGCCCTGCTGACGACCGCCATCAAGCTCCCGATCTCGCTGCTGGCGGCGATCGTGCTCACCCGCAAGTGGCTGCGGGGCAAACGGTTCTTCCGGACCATGTTCTTCGCGCCGCTCATCATCCCCGTCGCCATGGCAGGCCTGGTCTTCACCTACCTGCTCAACCCGTCCAACGGCGCGCTGAATGCGATCCTGCGCGACCTCGGCCTGGTCGACCAGGGGTTCGACGTGTTCGCCAACCGGTGGAGCGCGCTGCTCGTGCTCGTGCTCGTCTCCATCTGGCAGATCTTCGGCCAGTACATGATCTACTGGATCGCGGCGCTGCAGAACGTGCCGGAGGAGGTCTACGAGGCGGCCGCCATCGACGGCGCGGGGGAGTGGAAGAAGCTCACCCGCATCACGCTGCCGATGATCAGGCCCGTCGCCGTGATCATCACCCTGCTCGGCATCGTGAACGCCATGCACGTCTTCGGGCTGGTCGTCACGCTCACCGCGGGCGGGCCCGGCACCAGCACCTACGTGGTGTCCTACTTCATCTACCAGAACGCCTTCGGCTCGGTGCCATTCGCCTACGGCTACGCCTCGGCCGCGGCGCTGCTGTTCTCCGTCATCGCCTTCGTCCTGGTCTCCGCCCAGGGCCTCGCGGTCCGCCGGGCACAGCGGCTCAGGAAGGAGTACGGCGTCTGATGGCGACGACCGCTCAGCCCACCAGGCGCAGCCACGCCGTGCGGGCCAACCTCATCGCCCTGCCGATCCTGCTGGTCGTCGGGCTCGTGTGGGTCTATCCCTTCCTGTGGACGATCTCGGCCGCGTTCAAGACCCAGGCCGGGATGTTCACCAGCGGCGCGAGCCTCATGCCCGACCAGCTGAACTTCGACAACTTCGTACGGGCCTGGGTCAACGCCGGGTTCTCCGGATACTTCTTCAACACGGTGCTCTACTCGGTCGCCTCGACCCTCGTCGAGCTGGTCAAGGCGGCATTGTGCGGCTATGTGCTGGCCAGGTACGAGTTCCCCGGCCGTACCCTGCTCTACCGGATGATCGTGGGGACACTGTTCATCCCGGTCGCCTCGATCATCGTCCCGCAGTTCGTGCTGATCGAGAACCTCGGCCTGCTGAACACGCGGGCCGGGGTCATCCTGGCCATGTCCGGCGGCGCCGGCGCGCTCTACGTCCTGCTGTTCGTCGGGTTCTTCTCCAGCGTCCCGAGCGACCTGTTCGAGGCGGCCAAGCTCGACGGGGCCGGCTTCCTCAAGACGTTCCGCCTCATCCTCCCGCTGGCCAAACCGGTCATCGCGGTGGTGGTCATCTTCCAGTTCATCAGCAGCTGGAACGAGTTCAACATCCCGCTGGTGTTCACGCTCGGCCAGCCCGACCTGCAGAACCTCGCCGTCGGCATGCTGTCCTTCCAGGGCGAGCACGCCACCGACTGGACCGGGTTCGCCGCCGGGATGACGATCTCGTTCCTGCCGATGCTGATGATCTTCCTTTTCTTCCAGAACTATTTCACGCGCGGCCTGGCCGGCGCCACGAAGGGGTGACAGTCCGCTTGAAGATGAGCCACGGCGCGTTCGCCTACACCTGGGACATCGTGGGCGACCCCGCGGCGGCCGAGCGCATCGCCGGCCTCGGCGTGAGCACGGTGACCCTGCAGGCCGCCTACCACTCGGTCCGGGCCGTCACCCCGTGGCATCCGCGCCACCGCATCGTGCAGGCCGACCACGCGGCGGCCTACTTCCGGCTGCGCCCGGAGCGCTGGCGCGGGCGGCTCCGGCCGTACCCGCCGAGCTGGGGGGTGCCCGATGAGGACAGGTTCGGCGCGGCGCTGTCCGCGCTGGCGGAGGCCGGGCTGCGGGCCGAGGCCTGGCTGGTGCTCACGCACTCCTCGGTGCTGGGCCGCGAGGCGCCCGACCTGACGGTCAGGAACGCCTACGGCGAGTCCTACCCCTACGCGCTCTGCCCCGCCCAGCCCGACGTCCGCGACTACGCGCTCACCCTCGTGCGCGAGGTCTGCGAGCAGTACGACGTGCCCGCGCTGATGCTGGAGGCGTGCGGCTGGCTGGGCGTGGAGCACGCCGGCCACCACGAGAAGACCTCCGGCGCCCATCTGTCCGCCTGCGGCAGGGCGCTGCTGTCCCTCTGCCTCTGCCCGGCCTGCCGGGCCGGGCTGGCCGGGCGCGGCCTGGACGTCGAGGAGCTGGCGCGCGACGTGCGCGCGGCCGTGGACGGAGAGCTCCAGCAGGGCGTCCCGGCCGGGACGAGCCTGGGCGACGCGCTGGGCCACGAGCGCGCCCAGGCCCTGTACGGTCACCGCGGCCAGGTCATCGCCGACCTGGTCCGCGATGTGTCGGCGCTGGCGGGCGGCCGCGAGCTGCTGCTCATGGCCACCGACGACCCACAGGTCACCGGCCCCGACGTGGGGATCGACCTGGCCTCCTTCGACGCGCCGGTCGACGCGTACGTGCTCAAGTGCTGGGGCCAGGAGGAGGCGGCCGTGGCCCAGGTGAAGGCCGCGGCGAGCCGCACCGGCATCCCCCTCGTCGCCAACCTCAACGTGCTGGAGGACGGCCACGCCCGGATCCCGGCACTGGCCGCCGACCTCGTCGCCGAGGGCGCGCGGCAGCTACGTTACTACCACGCCGGGCTCGGCTCACCCGCCCGCCTGGCCAGCGTGCGAGCCGCGGCTCGTTTGAAGGAGAGTTAATGCTGAACGGCCTGTACGTGATGGACCCGAACCGCTTCGACGACGTCTACGGCGCCGAGGCCCGGGAGGCGATCGAGCGGCACCTGACCATCGCGTCGCCCCCGCTCACCGCCGACCGGCTCACCCCTGATCTGCTCGGCGGCCTCGAGGTGCTGGTGACCGGGTGGGGGGCACCCAAGCTGGACGCCGAACTGCTCGCCGCCGCGCCCAAGCTCTCGCTGGTGCTGTACGGCGCGGGCTCCATCCGCCCGATGGTCACCCCCGAGATGTGGGCCAGGGGAGTGCGGGTCACCTCGGCGGCCACCGCCAACGCCGAGCCGGTCGCCGAGTTCGCGCTCTCGCAGATCCTCTACGCGCTCAAGCACGGCTGGCGCTACGTGCTGGCCGCGCGCGCCGCCGCCGCCACCGCCCCGCGCGGGCCCGAGCTCGGGGCCTACGGCGCGACGGTCGGGCTGGTCTCGCTCGGCGCCACGGGCCGGGCCACGGCGCGGCTGCTCGCCCATCACCACCTCGACGTGCAGGCCTACGACCCGTACGCCGATCCGGAGCAGGCCGCACAGCTCGGCGTGCGCCTCGTCGGCCTGTCGGAGCTGTTCGCCACCTCCGACGTGGTCAGCCTGCACTCGCCGCTCACCCCTGAGACGCAGCGCATTGTCGGCACCGAGCTGCTGGAGTCGATGAAGCCCGATGCCACCCTGATCAACACGGCGCGCGGCGGCCTCGTCGACGAGAGGGCGCTCGTGGACGTACTGGGCCGGCGGACCGACCTGTTCGCCGTCCTCGACGTCACCGACCCGGAACCACCCGTCGCGGGGTCGCCGCTGTTCACGATGCCCAACATCGTCGTCACCCCGCATGTGGCGGGCAGCCTGGGCCACGAGCGGCGCCGCCACGGGCAGGCGATGGCCGAGGAGCTCGCCCGCTACGTCGCGGGAGAGCCGCTGCTGTACGAGATCACCGAGTCCGGCCTGGCGAAGAGGGCATGAGCACCACCACCCTGGTGCTGCTGCCGCCGCACGATCCGGACACCGCCGGCTGGCGGGCCCGGCTGGAGCAGGCGGTGCCGGAGCTCGTCGTGCTCGAGCCCGGGACCCTTTCGGAAGCGGCACAGGCGCTGGCGGAGGCCGACGCCGCCTACGGCACGCTGCCCCCGGACCTGCTGGCGCACGCCGGGCGGCTGCGCTGGCTGCAGGCCCCGCAGGCCGGGCCGCCTCCGGGGTTCTACCATCCGGCCCTGGTCGCGCACCCCGTGCAGGTCACCAACATGCGTGACACCTACACCGACCACGTGGCCGCGCACGCGCTGGCGCTCGTGCTCGCGCTGGCCAGGGGCCTGCCCCGATACGCCCGCGAACAGGCCCGGGCGCACTGGGCGCCCGACTGGGACCCCGGCGCCGTGCTCTCCCTGGCCGAGGCCACCGCCCTGGTGGTGGGGGTGGGCGCGGTCGGTGCCGAGATCGGCAGGCTGCTGGCGGCGTTCGGCACCAGGGTCGTGGGCGTGGACGCCCGGCGCGGCGGCCCCGTGCCGGGCTTCGCCGAGGTGCTGCCCGCCGACGCCCTCGACCGCCTGCTTCCCGGGGCGGACCTGGTCATCCTGACCGTTCCGCACACCCCCGCCACCGAGGGGCTCCTGGACGCGCGGAGGCTGGCGCTGGCCAAACCCGGGGCGTACGTCGTCAACATCGGCCGCGGGCCCACCGTACGGCTCGACGACCTGGCCGCCGCCCTGTCCGAGGGGCGCCTGGCAGGCGCGGCCCTGGACGTCTTCGAAACCGAACCGCTTCCCGCCGACCACCCGCTCTGGCGGCGGCCCGACGTGCTCATCACCCCGCACGTGGCGGGGGTGGGGCCGCATGCCGAGGAGCGGCGCTTCGCCGTACTGCTGGAGAACGCCCGGCGCTTCGTGGACGGGCGGGAACTGATCAACCTGGTCGACAAATCCGAATGGTACTGAATCACGTGAACCGGATAGCACGCGTCGAGACCTTCACCGTGGCCCTGCCCTCGCTGCGCGACTTCGCCGTCGCGGGCGGGTCCGTCGTCCAGGGCGGCCGTCCTGCCATCCGAGTGCTGGTGAAGGTCACGGCCGACGACGGCTCCACCGGGTGGGGCGAGGCCACCCCGATCCCCTCCTGGACGTACGAGACCACCGAGTCCATCGTCTCCACCATCGAGAACTACCTGGCCCCGGCGGCCGTCGGCCGTCCGCTGTGGGACCTGGACGGGCTCTGCCGCGCCTTCGACCGCACCATCAGCAAGGGCTTCTCGATCGGCATGCCGCTGGCGCGCGCGGCGGTCGACGTGGCCTGCCACGACGCCTTCGCCCGCAGCCTCGGCCTGTCCCTCGGCGAGCTGTGGGGCCGGCGCAGGCGCGACACCATCGAGCTGGCCTGGATCGTGGCCACCGAGTCGGCGGAGGTGGCCGCGGACTCGGTGGCCGAGGGCCGCGCGCACGGCTACCGCCACGTCAAGGTCAAGCTCGGCCTGCACACCGAGGACGAGGACGTGGCGATCGTGGAGGCCGTGCGCGCCGCCGCCCCCGACGCCGTGCTCTGGGTGGACGCCAACCAGGGCTACACGGCCGCCGCCGCGCTCCGGGTGGCCAGGCGCCTGGCCGACCTGGACATCGCGGTCTTCGAGCAACCGCTGCCATCCAACGACATCGCCGGCCTGCGCCGCCTGCGTGACGCCAGCCCCGTCCCGGTGGCCGTGGACGAGAGCCTGCGCCACCCGAGCGACCTGGCGACGTTCGTCCGGCTCGACGCCATCGACGTCGCCGTCGCCAAGGTGCAGCGCTGCGGCGGGCTGACCCTGGCTCTGCGCCAGTGCCAGCTCGCCGAGGACTGCGGCCTCGCGATCATGGGCTCCGGCCTCACCGAGTCCGACGTCGGGCTGGCCGCCTCGCTCCACCTGTTCGCGGCGTTCGGCGTGGACACGCCGGTCGACCTCAACGGCCGGCAGTTCATCACCAGCCCCTACGCCACGGATCCGGTCATCACCGTCGCCGACGGCGTCGCCCACGTGCCCACCGGCCCTGGCCTGGGGATCGGTGTGGACGAGGAGGTGGTCCGCGAGCTCGCTCTTTGACGGCATCCGCCGGACCGCACCTGAATGGTCATCGGCGGCAGGAGCGGGAGGGCTGCTGGATGCGACGGCCTCGACCA
The DNA here is from genome assembly GCF_050944675.1 of Nonomuraea sp. CA-141351. Classification (NCBI taxonomy): domain Bacteria; kingdom Bacillati; phylum Actinomycetota; class Actinomycetes; order Streptosporangiales; family Streptosporangiaceae; genus Nonomuraea; species Nonomuraea sp. CA-141351. The sequence continues at coordinate 9,868,387 of NZ_CP191982.1, read as the reverse complement.
GGGAGATGCCGTCCCCGGCCCGCGAGGCGCGGAACTCACCGGTCGCCGCATCGCCGTTAAGGCGTGAGAGGTCATATGCGAGTGGACCCTCCGGCATCGGCTCGTCGGGAGTTGAAGAGGGCTCGTACCGCAGCGTCATCGCCTTCGATGTCGACGAGCCCATAGGTGTCGTTGAGGGCGAGCGCACCCGCTGCCAGCCCGAGAATGATCGGGGCGTCAGCGCGCACGACGGCATCGAGATCGCCACCATCATGCAGGGTTACCTCTATGCCCGAGCGCGTCGCCCGCACCTGGAGCAACTGGCCGTCGACCGCGATCCCCACCGTCGATGCCTGGTGCGCGGCGGCCCTGCCCGCGAGCAGGGCACGGAGGCCGACGGCGAGCCATTCGGCGTGGAAGCGGTCGCCGCCGGGTCCGCGCGCCATGAGCGGCGTGGACCAGCGGATGAGGCTCTCAACCGGCTCCCGCAGCTCGGCGCCCCATGGGGTGAGCGCGTACACGATGGCGTTGCCCTCCTCGGCCAATCGCCGCTCGACCACTGCGGCGCTCTCCAGGTCGCGGAGACGGTCGGTGAGCAGGTTCGTGGCCACGCCGCCGAGCCCATCGAGCAGCTCGCGGTAGCGGGCGGGGGCGATAAGGAGCTGGCGGACGATGAGCAGATTCCACCGGTCGCCCACGACATCGAGCGCCCGGGCGAGACCGCAGTACTGGCCGTAGCTCCGACTCATGGCGACTACTTTACATTCTCAAGTCTGCCTGACAATATCCAGCACAGCGCCGGTAGGGGTGTGGTGATCTTGCCCGGGCCATGGGACGGCCACCGCCACCAGCACTCACGCCACAGGAGTGAAACGATGACCGACACCCCATCTCCCTGGCGAGGCCCAGACTCTGACGCCCAGGAAGGCACCGGCACAGTCCCGGCTGCGACGCACAGCCATGCCCTCGACGCCATGACCCAGGCTCGTGCGGCGTTGCGGGACGTTGTTCCCAGCCTCGTCGAACTTGTGCGCAGCGTCCCTGACGCCAACGCCGATTCGGTCGGTACTTGGACGGTGAGTGATGTCGCGGCTCACCTGGCTCATGTGTTTCGCTTCGACACCGATGCCGTCGGCGGAAGGCCGGTCCCGGAAGCCACGGTGACGACGGCGGGAATGGCCGAGGCCAACGCGAAGATGCTGGCCCGGGACGGCGAACGGGACCCAGTCGTCCTCGCAGACCGCATCGGCACGCTGGCAAACGAGTTCGACGACATCGCGTCGCGTTCGCGAGCGGCCACCGTCAATTGGCTGCAAGGTGCCCGCCTGCCGCCTTCGGCGGTGGCGTGCCACTTGCTCGAGGAATGTTTGATCCACGGCCATGACATCGCCGTAGCCACTGGGCGCTCGTGGCCGATACAGCGTCACCACGCTCTACTCGCGGTCGAGGGCGGCGTGCTTCCGCTCATCGCGTCTCTACCGCCCACGGCCTTGTTGGACCAGGAGAAAGCTCGATCCTTTCGAGCCCGCTTCGACCTGCGTCTGCGTGGAGGCAGCCGCATGTTGATGGTCTTCGACCGCGGTTCGTTGACACTCGACGCGGGGAGCGCACGTGACGTTGACGCCCACCTGTCTGCCGACCCCGCGGCTCTCATGTTGGTGTTCATCGGCCGACAAGGAATAGGGAAACCGCTTCTCGAAGGAAAGCTCGCCGCATGGGGCCGTCGGCCGTGGAAACTCGCCCGCATGCTCACTGTCATCAGTCCCCCGTAGCCGGCCAGGTACGTCCCGGCCTGGACGTGGAGTCGGGCCTCGGCCGGCCTCGTCACCAAGCTGTGGAGCTCGTTCAGGGCCAAGGGCGTCACGGAGTACTACTCCGAATTCGAGGGCAGCATCATCACCGTCGACACCCGCTACACCGGGTGGGGGAGCAAGGTGTCGGTGAAGGCGCCGGACCCCAAGACCGTGACCGACAAGCTGTCCGGCTGAGCACGGAAGGGTCCAGACCCTACGGGTTGCCGGCATCCCACCGGCAACCGAAGGAAACCGGGCGTAGACGGTCCCGGCCATCGCGCCGACACGAGTGGGATCATGTCGGACTATGACCATCGACTCGCCACGGGCCGCATGGCGGCGGCTCGACAAGCAGGTGCGCCGGGAGCTGTTGCGCTCCACGCAGCGGCACCCCGATCCCCAGGTGGCGGCCGTCGCGGCTCCCACCGCATCGTTGGCTTCGTACTGACCGACGAGGAGCACACCCTGCGCACGGCCCCGCCCCGGTTGGCCAAGCAGATGCGGCGCTCCAAGAGCTATTTCGGCAACCCCTTGGTCATCACCGACAAGTCCCTGACCAGCGACGCCGCAGCCATCACGCAGGCGGCCCGCGCCCTGGCCGGCGTGCCCTGCGATTGAGCGCGCCGGCCCACGGGCATCAGGCTACTTCGGCAGTCCGGCGCGGATCACGAGTGCGTCGTGGTCGGTGTACGTGGTCCGCTCGAGCTCCAGCGTCGGCGCCGCGAGGTTCCCGTAGGCGTGCTGGATGCCGGGAGCCTGGGTGGCGGCCGCGTCGGTCAGCGTCCACTGGCCCGCGGGGGCGCACGTGGAGCGACGGTTGACGTCACCGGCGAAGATGGTCGCGCGGCCACGGGAGGCGAGCACCTGGGCGAGTTCGGCGCACTGGGTCGAGTTGGTGCTGCCGGGAGCCTCGCCGTCGGTGGACAGGTGGCTGGTGCACACGTCCACGCCGCGGGCGGTCGTCACGCAGAGCCAGCGGCGCTGTTCCACCCCGCTGAACACGGAGTACGGCGCGTCCTCGGAGGCGCGGACAGCCTCCTTGGTCAGCACGGCGTTGCCGAACTCGCCGCGCCCGCCAGGCGCCTTGCAGGCCAGCGGGGCGCCGTTGTAGATGACCGTGGCGAACCGGAAGTGGTAGCCGGTGCGCTCGGCGATCTCGGCCACGTCGCCGCTGCAGGCTTCGTTGAGGGTGACCGCGTTGACGTCGTTGGCCCGGATGCGCTCCACGACCTCGTCAACGATCTTCGGGTATTGGGTCCGGGCGTAACAGCCGGCGTAACCGCTCAGGCAGAGGTTCATCTGGAGCAGCGAGTACGGCGGGCGCGCGTCCTGTGACGGTGCATCCCCGGGCTGCGTCATGGCGGAGGCCATGGCGACGCTGGGGGACAACAGCAGCCCGGCGGTCATCAGGCAGCCGATCAACAGGGCACGCAGACGCGTCAGGGAAAATGAGATCACGGCCGTCATTGTGCAGGCGCGACCGTCGGACCCGACAGGATGCAGGGAAAGAGTTCACCGCTCTCTCACGCGGCCGTCACTCCGCTCTGGTGCCCGGTACGGCCCAAGGAGTGGGACCGTACGGGTTTCGGCTCCGTCGCAAAGCACGGATGCGTCATGGAGTCGGTTCCCGGTAACCGACAATCGCGCCAGGTGCCGGTTCAAGGGGCCGGCCGGTGTCTGAAGTTGCTACCGCGCGGCGGGGCAGTGGGTGCCGCGCGGCGGGACCGCGAGGTCGGTGAGGTAACGGTCAACGGTGTTCTCCATGCAGGGCCCGCTGGTGGCGCTGCCGTGCCCCCAGCCGTCGTAGGTCAGCAGCACGCCCTTCAGCCCGAACTGGCGGGCGACGGACGCGGCCCATCGGTGCGGCGTCGCCGGGTCGTGCAGCGCGTTCGACAGCAGTACGGGCGGGGCCTGGTGCGCCGTCGGCTCGAGGCGGTGCTGGGGGTTGGCGGTCGGCGCGCCGAGGCAGGCGGCCACCATCCGGAGGGGCAGCAGGTACGGCATGTCAGGGGCGGTGGCGTTCATCTGCCGCACCAGCGCCGCGTACTCCCGGTAGTCCCGTACGGGGAGCTGCCAGTCCGAGCAGAAGATCGGAGTGGTGGGCGGCAACGGGGACAACTTCGGCGCCGGCCCGTTCACCGGTGCGCTCTTGTCCATCGCATCGATCTCCTTGGCCAGGCCCGCGAAGTCACCCTCGTAGAACCGCCGGAAGGCGATCGCGTTGACCAGGTCGATCGACGACACAGTGGGGCCCAGCCTGCGCACCAGGTCCGGCGGGGTGGCCAGCCTGCCGCTCTCGGCGCGGGCCAGCAGTCCCTTCCAGACGGCACGTACGTCGCGGTCATGGAGCGCACACTCGGCGTTGGAGCCGCACCACTTCACGAACTCGCCGAAGAGATCCTGCGCGGCCGCTGCCCCGGTCTGCAGGAAGGTCCGTGTGCGGGGGACGCTGTGGTCCATCACACTCTCCAGCACCATCGCCCGGACGTGCCGCGGGTAGGCCTCGGCGTACTGGGCACCGAGCATCGTGCCGTACGAACTGCCGTGGAAGGTGAGCTTCTCCTCCCCGAGCGCCACGCGGAGGGCCTCCAGGTCCTGGACCGTCTGGGGTGAGTCGAGGTGGTCGAAGATCCCGTTCGGGGTCTGCTGGCGGCACTCGTCGCGTAGTTCCCGGTTGTACTTCACGGTGGCCTCGAAGTCGGCCTGGCTCGTCATCTGTGGCGACGGGCGGGCCGCGAGCTTCTCGGGTGGGCAGGTCACGGGACTGCTGCCGCCGACTCCGCGAGGATCGAAGCTGACGATGTCGAACCTGCGGCGGACCTCGGGGCTGAAGCGCGTGATGCCTGTTCCTATACGTTCGACGCCCGAGTCACCGGGTCCGCCCGGGCCGAAGACCAGGGTGCCGACGCGCGTTCCCGGGCTGGTCGCCGTCCGGCGTGCGATCTTGAGATCGAACGTGGGCCCGTCGGGACGAGCCCAGTCGACGGGCAGCCGGAGGGTCGCACACTCCGCCCCCTTCCACGTCGCCCACTCCGGGCTGTCCGGTTTGCAGGGTGTCCATTGGATGCTCGTGACCGCCGCCGTCGGTGCGGCGTACACGAGGGGAGTGGCACCGAGGCTCGAACCGGTCACGAGGCCCGCGATGACGAACGCGGCCACGCTGTGCATGAGCTGTCCTCCTGGAACGGATCTTGGGGCGTTCGTCACGTTAGGTGCGGGAAAGCCCGAGCAGAACCGTTCTCAGGGGCCGTTCAGGGGCGACTCAGGGATGGTTCAGGGCAGGACGTGGCGCAGCACTTCGGCGAGGTGACGCCTGCGGCGGCCGGTTCCCTGGGCCACCTGCGGCGCCCGCTTTAGGAGAGCTCCAGCCGAACAGAGCCCAGCATCTTCGCTAATGAGCCATATGTGGATATTGCTCGACGTGTCTTCGCCCCTTGACGAGGACCTCTCCATTGCTCATCGATTGACGGGTACTTTGCCTAGTCAGAGCGGTATCTGCGGCGAGAAACCCCGGTAAGGCGTTCCCGCTCTTCACATGCGGGTGCCTGTACGCGAGTGGTGCTGCGCAGTCCTCCGCCGACGCGGCCGGGGCAGGGCCCGGCTGCTATTACAGCATCACTCGGCGTGGCGCTATGCCAAGCCGCGATGCCAAGCCGCGATGCCAAGTCGCGGTCCATATCGCCTGCGCCATTCCACGCGGACGCCGGCTTGACTGACCGCCTGTCGCCGTCCGGCCCGCGACTACGAACGGGACCTGAAGGTCTTCGAGGCCATCATCCTCTGGGCCGCCATCGCCGGCACGGCCGCCGTCTTACCCGTAGGGTCCTGCTCGGCGACAGGTCGAAGTCGTCTGCGACCGATGAAGATCACCGATCTACGATACTCACTAGCTCCCCAAGGCCATGAGCTGGTCGAATGTGATTCGGCGGAGGGGCAGATCCACGCGATCTCTGATCACGGAGCATCCCGTTCCCGATACAGAAAACGATCTTTACTTTTAGTTTCTCCTTATGTCATGATCAGGGCCGTTTTGCTACTTTCGTTCGAAAGGTTGTGCATGAACACACGCCGATTAGCGCCCGGCTGGTCCACCCGAACGCGCCGCCGCGGCGCCCTGATCGCGGCTCTGATGCTGCCGCTCTCGCTCATGAGCGCGCCCGCGATCGCCCAAGGCCCCACGCCATCCCCCACCCCCACCTCCGCATCGACAAGACCACCAGGCGCCACCTCGGATCCAGCCCTCAAAACCGCCTGGGACAAGGCCGCCAAGTCTGGCCAACCCATCGAGGTCCCCGCCCAGTTCACCGAGACCATGAAGGTCTGGGCCAACCCCGACGGCAAGAATCTGCGAGCCGAGCTGCACACCCGGCCTATCCAGCTCAAGAACCCGGCCAGCGGCGCCTGGGAACCCATCGACACCCGCATCGTCACCCGCGACGGCAAGCTGCAGGCCGCCCGGGTCAAGACCCCGCTGACCTTCGGCGGGCGCGGCGCCAAGCATCTGGTATCCGCGGCTGAGAAACGCGGCGAGATCGGCCTGGGGGTGACCGAAGCGTTGCCGGAGCCCAAGGTTTCCGGCAACGCGGTCACCTACCCCGACGCGGTCGCACCAGGGGCGGACCTGGTGGTGCTGGCTCAGGCCGACGGTTTCGTCTCCCAGGTGGTCTTCCGGCAGCGGCCGACCGGCCCCGTCACCGTGCGGCTGCCGCTCACCCTGCCCGAAGGCACCATCTTCGGCAAGACACCCCAAGGGCTGCCGCAACTCAAGGACGCCAAGGGCAAGGCCAAGGCCGCGCCGATCGTGCTGACCGCGACGGACGCCAAGGTGGAGGCCGCCCCCGAACAGGGCAGAACCTCCTCGGTCAAGGCGCAGGTCGAGACCACCGGTAAGACTTCGGAGCTGGTGTTCTCCCCGGACGAGAAGTTCCTGGCTGACCCCGCGGTGACCTACCCGGTGACCGTCGCCGCGTCCTCCATATGGTTCGGCGGCGGCGCCCCCGACGACGCCTGGATCAGTAAGAACGACCCCTACAACAACAACGCCGCAGCCGGGTACCTTCGTGCGGGCACCACCTCCACCAGCGCGGACATCGCCCGCGTGTACATGAAGTTCGACACCACCGACCCGGTGTTGCAGGGTGCCACCGTCAACGACGCGGACCTGCGGATGTGGAACTACAAGTCCGGCGGGCCCAACGGACAGTTGTGCGGGGAGACCATGGGCGCCGGTATCCGGGCCGCGCGCGTCACCTCCGACTGGACCCTCGACGGCACGATCGACAGCCTGGACTGGTACAACCAGCCCTCCAGCACGGCCGCCGAGACGGTGAACAAGGCCGGCTACAACTACGACGCCGACCCCGCCAGCTGGTGCGCCAAGGACGAGGAACTCTTCTACGAGGTCACCGCCATGACCCGCGCCTGGATCCAACAAGGCGTGCCCAACCATGGGATCGTGCTGAAGGCCGCCAGCGAAACCGCCGCCATCAACTGGCGCCAGTACTACTCCAGCCAATTCGGCGGCGGCGACCCTTACCCCGGCTACCGCCACCCACCCGCCCTCATCATCGACTACACACCAGCTCCCAGCTTCTTCATCGCCTCGTGGACTTACAGCGACGAAGAGGAGATCGACACCTATGAGGAAGCTGTGGCGGCACTCAACGACCCGGCACGGGTCCGGGCCACCTCCTCGCTCACTACAGAGGCTCCCATCACATGGGAAGAGGCCTACGCGCAGAAGGCCAACTCGACGGAGTCCCTGACCGCGGCCGCCGACGAGATCCTGAACAGGCCGCGGCCCGAGGAACCGCCGCCACCGACCCCGGATCCGGGCGTGGACACGACGCCGCCGCAAGTAGTCGAAGTCACTCCCAGTGAGGCGGCGGTCGACGTGCCGGTGGACACGCAAGTGACGGTGACGTTCAGCGAGCCCGTCACTGACGCTCAATTCTCCGTGAGGGATCGCCTCAGTGAGGGACAGATCCCAGGCAGCATGGCAATGTCCGCCGACAACAAGGTGCTGACTTTCACGCTCGCTCAGCCGTTGACCGGGACCCTTTACGAGGCTCAAGTCAGTGGGGCCAAGGACGCCGCAGGCAATGTGATGGCGGCTCCGTACGTCTGGCGCTTCAAGACGACCGTGCAGCTTCCGGAGCCGACCCCGACTCCCACCCCGACGCCGACACCTATGCCAGGGCTTGTGGCCGCGTATGGCATGAACGAGGGCACAGGCTTCATCGTCGGTGACTCCTCCGGGCAGAACAACACCGGCACGGGCAGCAGCACCACCTGGGCGAACGGCAAATACGGCAAGGCGCTGTCGTTCAACGGCTCGTCCAGTTGGGTCACGGTCCAGGACGCCGCGTCGCTGCACCTGACGACCGGGATGACGCTGTCGGCCTGGGTTAGCCCCGCCACGGTGGCTGACTGGAGCAGTGTGGTGGCCAAGGAACTGAGTGCCTCGGGCGTCTCGTACACCATGTACGCCGCCAACGGCGGCTCGGTCCCCTCCGGCTGGGTGCAAACCTCTGCCGAGGACCACTCGACGGTCGGCGGTGTCTCGCCGTTGCCGGTGAACACCTGGAGCCACCTGGCGCTCACCTACGACGGCGCCACGCTGCGGCTGTTCGTCAACGGGCAGCAGATCGCCCAGACCGCGCTCAGCGGCAGCCTTTACGACGACGGCAGCCCGCTGCGGATCGGCGGCAACAACATCTGGGGCGAGTTCTACAACGGACTGATCGACGAGCTGCGCATCTACAACCGCGCCCAGACCGCGACCGAGATCCAGGCCGACATGAACACCCCTGTCGGCTCCACCACACCGGGACCCGACCCCACGCCCACCCCGACCCCGACCCCCACGCCGGACCCCGACCCCGACCCCGACCCGGTCCCGGGGCTGGTAGCGGCCTACAGCATGGAAGAGGGCACAGGCACCAGCGTCGGAGACGCCTCCGGGCAGAACAACACCGGAGCAGCCACCGACACCACCTGGACAACCGGCAAGCACGGCCAAGCGCTGTCCTTCAATGGTTCCTCCAGCTGGGTGACCGTCCCGCACTCGGCGTCGTTGCGTTTGACGAACGCCCTGACGCTCTCGGCATGGGTACGACCCGCAACAGTGGACGACTGGCGCACCGTGCTGATGAAGGAGCACGCCGACGGCGGTACCTACGGCCTGTATGCCTCCACCGGTGACTCTCCCCTGGGCTGGTTGAAGAACGCCAGAGGTGACATGTCGGTGGTAGGTGACAACCCGCTGCCGCTGAACCAGTGGAGTCATCTGGCCGTCACCTATGACGGCAGCATGGCCACCCTGTACGTCGACGGCGCCCCGGTCGACCAGACACCGATGAGCGGAGACCTCGTCGACGATGGCGGAGCGCTGCGCCTCGGCGGCAACAGTGTCTGGGGTGAGCACTTCAGCGGCGTCATCGACGAGGTACGCATCTACAACCGCGCCCAGACCGTCGCTCAGATCCAGGCCGACATGAGCACCCCGATCGGCGCGGCGGCATCGGGTGCGGCAGCGCGGCGGCTGCAGAAGAGCTCCGCTCCCGAGGTTCAGAAGCTCGTGGTCGACGACAGCCGCACCGTGGACGGCGTGACCGTCACTTCCGACCTCACTCCCAGCCTGACCGCCTGGCTGTCCGGCGGGCGCGACGGCGAGGCGAAGGTGGAAGTGGAAATCGCCCACACACCCACCAAGTCTGTCAAGGCGGGCAAGGCAACCTCGGACAAGCGGCTGATCTGGTCGGGCCAGGCCACGGCCGCATCCGGCGAGTCCAAGGTGTCTCTTCAGGTTCCCAAGGGCCAGTTGCGGGACGGCGAGAAGGTGAGATGGCGAGCCCGGATGCTCACAGGCCAGCAGACTGGCCCCTGGGCCGACTGGCGGTCCATGCAGGTCAAGGATTCTTCCCCTGCGGAGCCGGAGCACGCGCAGGCGCAGGAATTCGCCGCGAGCGCCGCGCTGACGCCTCCACCTGCGGTCAACGAACACCCGCGTATGACCCCGGCACAGTGCGAGGCGCGTCGCAGCGAGGCGAGGCGTAGCATCGGCTGGACGATGAACCGCTATTCCTGGTGCAGCATAGGAAAATTCAATATCAAGGAGGTCCGAGGAGTCGGGAGCATGGCTGTCATCAAGACCCACTTCGCGTCGGAAATGATGATCATCGGCTACACCTTCAACGGCACTGGCAGTCTGGGAGGGGAGCCTAGCGCAACCAGTCGAGACATCTTTCTCGACCTTCACGCCAAAATCATCTCCGTCACGCCGTCGGTTGCCGGCTATACGCTGAAGATGGGCGCCATGCCCGCGGACGATGAATGCGATCATGTCACCGAATGGAACGGGGCCACGCATCACAACAACTTCGCTAAGCCAATGGGCCTGTGGGTGACGGGTGACACCTACAGATTCCACCTGCGCTGCCCAGCAGAGAACGCGAGGGCCAAGCGCTCCGTCGTCTGGGATCAGGACGACGAATACATTGTCACCCTCGACAACGACGAAAGAGTCACTCTGGGGAGATTCAAGCTCTATGGTGACTTCCCTGATCTGCCGCCCATTCTGCCGGATGGCGGTCGGTATGTGACGAGCCTCGGGAACAAGGAAGCGTCAACATTTGTCCAGTGTGACTCCGCTGAATACATCCGCCGAGGGACTGGCGGTTGCGTGTTCGGCGACGTGACCTCCTCGCTGGAGCACGTGCTCGGGCAGGGATACGATGCCGCGTATAAACATTACTGGACGGCATGCTACGAGCCGAACGACACCTATCCGATCCTGCTTAAGCTCGCCAAATATCCGGCGGTGAAGGAAAAGTCGATACCAGGCTGCCTGGACCCGGACAAGGAGATGAAGTACAACTACCTGCATCGCGTCGACCCCGATACAGCCGAGAACAATCGAGACAGCATAACCCGCCCCGAGTGCAACTGGCTCTGGGGCGCTTCGGTGGGCGACGCCAGCGGCAACGATTGCGACGAATTCCCCTTCGCCAGTAGCTGGGAAAGATGGAACAGCCCGTACCCCGGAGCCAACCTCACCAGGGCTGGCTACTCGCTGTGCCCTGTACCGGCGACCCAGAACAGGGCGGCTGGGACCCTTCTCGGCAAATTCTACAACGACGAGCGGATTCTCGTCGGTGATCCTTACTTCATCAAATTCAGGACTCAGCTGGACGGTCCGGAGAAATGTGCGGCACCGATTGCCGGGCATAACTAGGAGCCAGTGAGGCTGTGGGCGGTTGCGCTGGCTCCCGACCAGCGCACGCCGCCCACAGCCAGCTCACGTAAAGCCCCCAGAAGAGGATTCCATCGATGCGCGTTGACGCAGCAATTAACCATTACCGCAACCTGCTCGACCGGACCTGGCTGAGGGAAAGCATTGCCTGGACCGTGATAATCGCTGATGATAGGCCGGTTGAATTTCAGGAGATCGCCACGATGCTCGCTGGGGGTGCTCCTGCCGAGGTGTGGGAAGACACACCGAGAATGGCTACGGAGCGGATCAGCAGTATCAATCATGTCATCCCAGTAAGGGCGGGATCCCGCATCAACCTCATCGAGCCAGGAGTGATCCACACCAATATCGATGAATTTCGGCGATGGATGAGTTCGGGGCGTCGTATCTGGTCCACCTCCTGGCACATCAAGGGAGGGGAAACTCTGATCTGCGCCGAGAATGACGAGATCCTCTTCGGGATAAGCGAATACTTCGACACAGACAGGCCTTTCGGCGCCGATGTCGCCGCTGCGCAACACGAGTTGGACATCATGCGTCAACCCAGTCTTTTCGAGCGGAAGGCTGCCGCGCTGGCGGTCATGGAGTTGCACGGAGGATTCCGGTTGAGCTCGGAGTGGCTGGACTCTCCACAACCAGTGATCACCATCGACCGGCCAATACCGTTGGGCGCCATACCACCGAGCGCCTTCGCGTCGGCCGAGCCGGAACTCGCGGCACAGCTTCGAAATGCTTCCCCCGCGGCGCGACGGTCGTTCCAGATCCGACTGATCGAACGACTCGCCGATAAGTACGACTTGCGGATTCCACAAGTGACAACCATCCTGGACCACATCCGCGGCGACACCCATCCGACGCACCGGCAATGGCGGGACCTGGCTATCGAAACGACGTACCTCTCACAGGACCATTGGTACGGAGACCCCGCGGACGCCGCGCCCGAATGGCTGCGCTGGCAGGCCGCGATTGCCATCCGCCAAGGGCTGCGAGCCCTGGACGCCGACGCGCGGAACACTGAATCCCTGCTGTCCGCCCGCAATGCGCTCCACGACACATGGGAGTACCTCCGAGAGGAGATCCTGGCTCTCCCCCGGGACTCGGAGTCTCCCGATTGACCACTTGTGTTCCTGTCTTAAATGAGGCTCGGCGATCGCGGAGGTCGTCTCGTGGGCATGCTCGCGGGAGTGCTGGATCAGCTATGCGCGTCGAGTCGAGTGCGGTCGGAAACGCTGGGAAAGGGCCGGAGAAACCCGGGGAGCATCCGTTCACGTCTCGCGGTTGCCGTGGGTGTGGGGTCTGTGTAGGTCGTGGCTGATCTGCCCGCTGGTCATGGCACCGAGGGCTAGCCGAGGGCGCAAGTTGGCGGCGCAGGATGGCGCTGGATGATCTCTTCGGAAGGGCATCTCAGCGTCAGGCTGCCCCAAGAATCTGCGAGCGACTTGGGGAAACGCATCCAAGATCATCCTGTGTATATCCTGTGATCATGGTCCTATGGCTGCATGCGGGTGCCCTCGGCGGCCTATCAAGGGCCTGACAAGCAAAAGACCTGCGGTAGAGAACCCGCAGGTCGGAGGCCAAAATGCCTGGTGGAGATGAGTGCCCCCGGCAGTGTGCTGGTTCAGGACATAGGAAACCCATGTCGCAAGACATAGGAAACTTCAGCGGAGTGTGTCTCGAGACTGTCAATCCCCTGAAAACGTGGAGACGGTCCTATGCCACAGCGGTCCTCAGCAGGGCCGATGAGGCTCTCCTCTTCTCGATCATGTGGTGCTCGAATGTGACGGGCGACAGGCCGTCGTTGGCGCTGTGCCGCCGAGTGGTGTTGTAGAAGTCGGCGATCCAGGTCGCAATCTTTAGACGAGCCTCCGCCCTGGTGCGGAACCGGTGGCGGTGTACGTACTCGACCTTGATGGTGCTGTTGAGCGCCTCGGCCGCTGCGTTGTCGGTGACCGCGCACGCCCGCGTCACCGGCCCGATCGTGCGGGCCACCTTCCGCGCCGCGGTCGCCGTCCACGGCGTGCCCGCCTCCACACTGACCGACAACGGCATGGTCTTCACCACCCGCCTGGCCGGCGGCCGCGGCGGCCGCAACGCCTTCGAACACGAACTACGCCGCCTGCACGTCCAACAGAAGAACTCCACCCCCAACCACCCCACCACCTGCGGCAAAGTCGAACGCTTCCAGCAGACGATGAAGAACTGGCTACGCGCCCAGCCCCACCAGCCCACCACCCTGGCAGCCCTGCAGGCACTTCTCGACCGCTTCTGCGACGCCTACAACCACCACCGCCCGCACCGATCCCTGCCGCACCGCGCCACCCCGGCAGCGGCCTACGCCGCCTCGCCCAAGGCCCTGCCCTCCGGCAGCCGCGACGCCGACACCCACGCCCGCGTACGCCACGACCGCATCGACCCCTCCGGCGTCGTCACCCTGCGCGTCAACGGCCGACTGCACCACATCGGCATCGGACGAACCCACGCCCGAACCCACGTCATCCTGCTCGTCGACGACCTGCACGTCCGCATCGTCAACGCCATCACCGGAGAACTCCTGCGCGAGCTGATCCTCGATCCCACCCGCGACTACCAACCCCAGGCAAACCCCAACAAGACGAAACCCCCGAACCCGTAGGTTCGAGGGTTTCCGATGTCCTGAGACATCACAGAGTGCCCCCGGCGGGGTACGCACCAAATCTTCGGCGACTCCACCTGCGGTTTCGCGTGGCCGCCTCGTCGTTGAGGCCCGTACTGAGGTGGTCAAGGGCGGTGTTGGGCGATGAGGATGCATGCAGCCTTCGCTGCGCCTGCCGACGTTTGGATTCGGCGGACGACGACGACATCGGTGGTGCTGGTGGCGGGGATCGCTGCTGTGGTGTCGTATCAGCACATGCATGAGCTGGCGGTGCGACAGGGGGAGAGCTGGTTGGGGGCGACGTTGATCCCGTTGGCGGTGGACGGCATGATCGTGGCGTCGTCCATGTCGGTCCTTCACGCGAGCCGGTGTGGGCGCCGTGGGGGAGTGCTGCCGTGGGTCCTGCTGGTAGTGGGAAGTCTCGCCAGCCTGGCCGCGAATGTGGCGGTCGCCGACCCGACTCTAATTGCCCGGATTATCGCTGCTTGGCCATCGTTCGCGTTGATCGGCGCCTACGAGATGCTCATGGGCCAGATCCGGCAGAGTCGAGCTGTGCAGGCGGCGGAGGACGTCACGTCAGACTTGCCGTCCGATGTGTTGCTTGCCCGTGAGGAGAATCGGGAGGACACGACGCGCAAGGGCGCTCAGGAACTGCATCAGATGGCATGGCGATGGGCTCAGGATAACTGTCGGCCGGATGGCCGGTTGCCCTCCGGGAAGGTCATCGCTGCGCAGTTTTCCCGTAGTGACCGATGGGGTCGTTGGATTAAACGAGCGGGATGCGCTGGTCGGTTGGAACCATCCGTAGGGAACGTGCCGCAACCATGATGAGGAGTTGAGCTCTGGTCGAGCTTGCTGGACGGAGCACCAGTTCGACGGCGTGGCGAACCAGGCCCCTGGGCGTCAAGCACGTTGACGACCGCCCGCCCAAGCTGGCCGGCACCCCTTTGAGTACGTCCGTTCTTAGCGCCGCCTCATCAGCGTCGGTTTCTCCGATTGAGCGACCGCCGTTCCGCCCGCGCTGTACGCCGTTAACAACAGCATGAGCCGAGCCGTCTCCCGGGAGCCTTCGTGGACCACCGTCGGTAGCACCGAGACGTAAGCGCCGACGGTGGTTAGACTCGCGTGTCCGAGCAAGGCCTGGAGTCTTAAATCCGTGTGCAGGGCCAAGTCCAGCCTGGCGCCACACCGTTTCACTGGCCCACCCAGCTCCGCACGACCGACGACCCCGCCTTGGCACCCGCCACCGAGGCCGCCTAAGATCCACTCACGGCACCTACCTCGTCGAGCTATTTACACCACTCCGAGGACGCGAGCGCGTCACGTGGAACTCCGTAGGAACGACAAACTCGCGACGATTGAATAGGCGATCGGTTGCATCATGGACGACGTGACTTCAGAGAGCGTGTTCTCGAGAACTAAGCCGGTCCAGTGGACAGCGGATGTTGCAGTCATTGGCGGGCCCCCTTGCTCGTCGGTTGAGGGGGTGGACGAACGCGAGTTGGAGAGCGACGCCGATCTGGCATTCGCCTTCCGTCACGCGGCCGGAGTGATCGCTGCCGACTGGTACCGACAGCGGAAGGACGACTCCCTCGTCCTCGTTGTCCTCTACAACTACCGGCACGCCCTGGAACTGGGGCTCAAGGCAGTGATCAAGTCGATGATCGCCAGCCTGCAGTTCGAGGAACCGGCGCAGAAGCTGACTGTAGAGCAGGAGCAGGTGCTGGCACGGGCGCGGAGCAAGCACGACCTCTCACTCCTGCTCGACGACTTGTCAGCACTGGCTCAGCACTTCCAGATGCCCCTCCCCGAGGTGGTTCGGACAGCCTGCGAGAAGCTCCATGAGCTGGACCCGGACGGGCAGTGGTTCCGTTACGCGACTGTCAGGTCCCGAACTCGGGGTGCTGACTCGGTGGCGGCTCGACCCGATCCGATCTACGTCGACGTCCCGCGGCTGAGTCAGCTCGCCGAGACAGCCTGTTCCGCGCTTGATGATCTACTCGACCGCACTCACGAACTGCAGGACTGGCAAACTTCCCTCGGACCGGAACACGATCAGGAGGCGCATCGCAGAGCGGTCCTCGTCACCAGGCAGCACCACGAGGACGACCTCCACCAGGCGTAGTTACGAAGCCCAGCCGTCGACGTGACGCGATCCGAAGACGGTCAGCAAGCAGCGGGCTCTGAATCAGACCACGACGGCCAGGAGCCCCGACTATTGATGGCTCCGTGTCACCGGCGCCCTCGTCGACGGGCTCCCCCGCCACGGCGGCGGGTCAGTCCGGTGCCCGGCCTGACTACCTGGGCCTGCTTTTCAGCGCTGCCGCGGCTCGCGCTGCTGGGCTGGGTGGGCGAAGACGCCGCGCTGCTCGCGGAGATATACGCTGCTCAGCGCACCGGCTCTTGACTCAGGCAGACACGGTGGCGGGCGGTCTCGCCATCATCAGTCATGACCAAGCCGAGCACGTAGAACGACCACGGCGTACTCGCCGCCCCCAGCCCGCCGCAGGCACCACTTCAGCCGTGTCGTACTTGGCGTCACGGCCGCTGCTCAAACCATCCGCACGGCAACCGGATCTTCCCTCGTAGGCGATCGGGCGTGGGTATCCGCGTCTGGAATCCCGAGGGCTTCGGGCCAAGTCAGCGGTGCGCATGCTCGTCAAGGCGTTATCTGAGGAACCTGCCCGAGGCCCAGGAAGAGCGCGTCGGACTGGCCACCGGCATCAGCGGCGGCAGCCGCTGCGGCCGATCTGGGAGATCGACATGTCAGACGGAACCCGGCCGTCGCCCCATGCGCGGTCGGCGAACCTCGCCTCCACCTCCTCGGTTACGGCGACTGGACCGGCCCTGCATCAACCGCTCTGATCGGCGCCGGCCGTACCGCTCATGCCATGGTCACCGAAGTCGTCGAACAGCTCGCTGGTTAGATATTCCTCCATCTTGATGGATCTCTAACCAGTCGGACAGTGGCAGTGATCGCCGATCCGCGGTTCCCAGCCTGGATGATGTTACGCCCCGCTCTTTCTCCTTGGTGTCCGAAGCCGCCTGCTGATCCACGAGCCCACGCGTTCGCGTAGCGACATGCGTTCACCTGGGTCGCGTCCGGGAGTAGGACCGACTGTGGCGAACCTGTGTTGTGTGGCCGCGAGGTCGCGGGCACGGCCCGTGGCGATGCGCTCCTTTGACCAGCGCGGGGCGGGTCGGACGGCGCTTTTGTCGATCCAGTAGTGGGACTGGCAAGCGAAGCTCCAGTTTCCGACGGAGGGGTAGAGCGAGATGGACTCGCCGTCGTAGGTCAGCCGCCAATCGGTGGGGCTCAGCGGGGTGACGACTTCGTTGCCGCATCCGCAGGCGCACAGGTGGACGGCGGTGGCGTGGCGGATGGACACGTATAGCCGGCCAGTTTCGAGGCGTTCGGGGATGTGGTCGACGAAGTCGTGGCTCAGGTGTGTGCGCCATCCCTTCACACGGTGTCCTCGTTGTGCAACACGTTGCCGTCGATTTCGTAGACGGTGGAGTGCTCGCGTTCGAGGTCGAGGTAGAAGCCGCAGTGCTTCTTCCACCTGATGACCGCCAGCGAGGCGTTGTGCATGTTGAGCTCGGCGATCTGGATGTTGGTCTCGTACTCGTCCTTGCCTTCGTCGGCGAGGGTGATCCTCTGGCGCACGTGGTCGCGCCGGTCGGCTGTGCTGGTGGTGACCCGTAGAAGGCCGGACAGCTGCCCCTCGACCGTGATCACGCCCATGCCCACGTCGATGAACGGCACGTTGTACTCCTCGAGCTTCTCGAACAGGAGCCGCTTGGGGCTGCCCTTATCGATGGCGATGAAGACGAAATCCATGTCGCGCAGCTCGTGGACGTTTGACTCGTCGACCGGTACGTCGTGCTCGACGATCCCGGGGTGCATGTTGGAGTAGATCGACGCCCAGTGCGCGACCTTGGTTGGGGCGCTGCGCAGGTATTTCCGCGATGGCGCTCCCGGGGCGCGGAAGGCGTTGTGTGATTGGAATGTGTCGCCGTCGTACAGGTGGATTTCCTGGACGGGGGTCTTGGCGACCGTGTCGAGGATGTAGGAGCCGGTGCCGCCGAGGCCGACGATCGCGATCCGGTGGCCCTCCAGCCGCTTGGTGATCAGGTTGATGCCGGCGCGGCTGGAGGCCGTGTCGGGATAGTTGAAGGCCGAGCTCTCCATCTGGGCCTCGCCGCCCTGGAAAGGCGTGGCCGTGGCCTCCGGGTCGAGCGCGCGGGCATGGGTCGTGAGGAGCGCGGCGTAGGTCGTCATCTTCTCGTGGTAGTCGCGGTAGGCGCCCGACTGGGGCTTGCGGGAGAAGGAGTAGGAGGTCTCCACCCCCTCCGCCGGGTGCTCCGTGATCCGCTGGTTGATGATTTCCTCTAGGGGGCGACCAGTCTGGTCGCAGGGCTCCGCGCCACCGAAGCGCACGGTGTGGTCGCGCGGCGGTGCGGTGAGGTCGCCATTGAGCTCCAGGGGAGTGACCAGCACGCCGTACCGCACGCGGCGCTTGCTGTCGACGTAGGGCACGTGGTGCACCATTAGGAGGGCGTCCCTGATCTCGATGTCGTAGCCCTCCTGCTCGAGCTGCGCCAGGTCGGGGCTAGGACTTGCTGGTCGGGGTGACATTGAATGTCGTGCCGTTCTTGATCTCGACAGACTCGCCCGCGACCAGCATGCCCTGGTGCGGGTGCCCGGCCGCGTGCCGGTAGGTCACCGTGAAGAGGACGTCCGGGTCAGTGGGCACCGGGTCGAAGGCGAGCCGGATGATCTCCTCGAAGGAGAGCTCCTCGGCCTCGACGGTCCTCTCGCGGCCGTTGACGATGATCTTGTGACGGTGGTCGTGTTTGCCGGCGGCTTCGGTCGCCTCGTGCGTCTCGGTCACGTTTCACTCCATGACTAGGTGAGAAGTTTCATTTACCTGTTAGGTGTATGAAACCGTATGTGGATCCCAACGGTACCATGTACCTGTCGGGTATACACAACTCGCCAGACGAGGTGGTGGAGTGAGGATCCGGTTCAGCAGTCCCGAACTGGCGCGCAGCTGCAACAGCGATGAGGAACGGCTGCGCATCTACGGCCCGGACGTCGCTCCCGCCCTACGCAGACGTCTGGGGGAGATGGCGGCCGCGGGGCATCTCGCCGAATTTCGCAGCCTGCCTGCGGCCAGGGTTCGTGCGGATCCCAGAGGAGAGAGTGGGGCCCTTTTGGTGGCCGTGGGTAAGTGGGCAGACTTGAGAGTGCGCCCATGGGAGGTGCCCATCCCAACCCTGGTTGACGGTCGCTTGGACGAACTGAGAATTCGAGACCTATTGGTATCCGACGTCGCTATCGCATCATGAGTACCCTGAGTAACGACCACACGGAGGAGGCGCTCCCCATGACCCTCAGCGCCGAGCCGCTCGAATACGCGCCCGAGAGTGTGGACCCACCCGGTGAGACTCTCAAGGAGACCTTGGAGAACCTTGGCATCACCCAGGCGGACCTAGCGCGACGTATCGGGTTGTCGACCAAGCATGTGAATCAGATCATCCAGGGTGCTGCGATCCTCAGCCCCGAAACCGCGATCTTGTTGGAGCGGGCGACTCGGGTCCCGGCCTCGATATGGAACAACCTGGAAGCGCGGTGGCGCACGCAGCAGCTTCGCGAGCAGGAGAGTAAGGCCCTTGAGGAGAGCCTCCCCTGGCTCGACAACTTCCCACTGGGGGAGCTGGAAGACCGCGGCGTCCTCCCGGACAAGAAGAAGAACGTGGCCAACCTTCGCCGCATGCTGGAATTCTTCGGAGTTGCCAACCCCAAGGTGGCCGAGGAGCTTTGGGGCACCTATCGAGTGGCCTTCCGGCGTTCCACGGCAAAGGCGCCCAACGAGTACGCCACCCTAGTTTGGCTGCGCCTCTGCGTGCTGGCGGCTCGAGATATCGAATGCCGCCCCTACACCCGGGATGCGCTCCTAGAGCTTCTCCCTCTCCTTCGGTCCCTTACTGTGCGCCAGCCGAGCACGTGGATCAACGAGTTGCCCGGCCTGTGCGCCCAGGCCGGTGTCGCGATCGTATTCCAACGATCCATGCCTCACACACATCTCTCGGGGGCCACCCGCTGGCTGACCCCGGACAAGGTCATGATCGCACTGAGTGACCGCTACAAGAAGGACGACCGCTTCTGGTTCTCCCTCTTCCACGAAATCGCCCACGTTCTTCTCCACGGCAAGCGGCTGACCTTCCTCGACGGCGACCCGGCCACGAACCCGCTGCAGTCCGCCGAGGAGGATGAAGCCAACCGCTTCGCAGTCGACATTCTCATCCCGCAGCAATACGCCGCTGACTACGAGAAGCTGAAAGCGAACCCCAAACCCTTCACGAAGATCGAGGCTTTCGCGGCGCACGTCGGCCTCGCCGAGGGGATCGTCGTGGGGCGCCTACAGCACGACGGCGCCCTGAAGTACAACGAGGGCCACCGATTCCTCAAGCCCGTCGCCTTCGCCAAGTAGTTCCCGGGCTGGGCACAGGTCGACCCAGCCCAGTCGCAGTCGTGGTTCGGCCTGGCGGGCGCTGCAGCCTGCCAGGCCAGCTCGGCGGAGTCCTCCCCGAATACCGACATGCCGCTGGAACTGCATGGACGAAATTTCGACAGGCGCAGTGGTGGCGAGGTCGTGCTCGTCGGTGACCATCGCGACGAGCCACCGAGTGCTCCTCGGCCAGCGTCCGGTAGATCTCGCGCACGAGGTAGGGCCGAACGTCGGGGTCTTCGGCCCAGTCCTGCCATACGAACGGGATGTATACCCGAAGTCGACCGACCGGCGTGTCCACGACTCGGGGATCGGGAACCGATCGACCCTGCGCGCAGCTGAGTACGGGGCAGGAGCCGCCTCGCCTGGCAGCGAGGTCCATGTCCGCCTGTCCGGGCGACTCGCCCGCATCCACGCCAGGCTCGGCCACGCCAACCCCGCCACCAGCGCCCTCCAGACGCTACGTGAGCAGGCCGAGCAGCAGCCTCTGCACGCGCCCGGGCTGTTCACCGCCGACACCGCGCGGATCTTGTCGATCTCGGCTACTTCTCACTTGTACCTGGGGCAGCCTGAACAGGCCCGCGAATACGCGCAGCAAGCTATAGGCGTCTACAAGGAGGCCCCCGCGGGTGCATCGCCGACACGGCGGGCGATCACAGGTCTGGATCTCGCTACCGCATGCGCCCGGTTGGGAGACCCCGAACAGGCGGTCACGCACGTCCTCGCCGCTGTGGCAGCCACACGTTACGCCTCGGTGATTGTCACGAGAGCAGCTGTTCTGCGGGCGACACTGGAGCGGGAGTATCCGGACTCGGCCGCCGTCGCCCAGTTCAGGCGGGGCCTAGCAAAAGCTCCGCGCGGCAATCCCCGGAACGGCAGCAGTTGGTCCTGTTGCACGGCCTCCGCGAGCTAGCTAGCGCACAAGCCGGGGGCTCTCGGTTGAGCAGGAGGGGACGGTGGTCCAGTCGCTACTCCTGCTGATCTTGTACGCAACACCCGGCGGCCCGCACAAGCCATCGCGGCCGCGGCGGCGACTATCTCATGCTCGGCGTGGCCGCCCCCGCCGCCGACGCGGCGACGTCGCACTGCGCACGCTGCACCAGCCCGCGCTGGCACGACACCGGAACATCATCAGGCCGCGAAACGTCTACCCGGACACCGGCCTGGCCCGCCTCCCGAGGCCCGCGCCCTGATGGACGTCGCGTTGCCTAGCGCGGGCCGGGCTCTGCACGAGTACCGCCACTCGGCTCCTGACCCACCTCGGTGAGCAAGGCGCGTCGAGCCGGGCTCGCCTAACCGTGCAAGGGTTCTTCGCTCACCTTGATCAAGGTTCCGTTCGCACCGCGCTCGTAGCGACGCGTCGCGTTCTTCACCATCTTGGCTTCGACTGCCGAGTCGAGGTCGATGCCGGACATCTCCGCGATGCTGGTGAGGAAGATCAGGACGTCGGCGAGTTCCTCGCCGAGGGTTTCGGGGTGCTTACGGGCGGCCTCGAAAGCTTCGGACAGTTCGCCGTGGGCGAGGGCGAACTCAAGAGGCATATCGGTGGTGTTGAACCCCTTGGCGAGCTTGTTCTCCCAGGCCCGCTTTTGGACGTCTCGGAGGTGCACCGATTCTCCTGTGGCCGTGGAGCCGCATGTGCTCTCTGGGGATGACGGTCGGCTGTGAGCCTAGCGGTCATCGCTCCGCGGGTCAGGCGAACGTCTTCTCTGGTACGTCGTGTCAGGCGGCTTGTTCGTTGTCTACGGTGATGACTTTCGTATACCGGGCCAGGTCCGAGAAGACCATGAGATATCGGGCGCTAAGCGTGCGGAGTTCGGCGATGGTGGGTGCTGTCCCGTCGCGGGCGACGAGCCGGGCGTGGATCTGTTCGGGGCTGGCGGTGAGGTGGACGAGGATGCCTCCGCGGGCGGTCACCATGGCTAACAGCTGGAGGGTCTCCGATGGGGTGAGGCGGCAGCGGCCGTGCAGGATGGGGCCGTAGACCAGTTCGCTGATGAAGCTGCGATCCAGCACCAGGCGGCCGGGGAGGGCCAGGATGGAGCGGTGACGCTGGAAGAGATCCGCTCCCTCGGGGGTGCGGCCGGCGTGCACCCGCTGATAGCCGTATCTGATCATGAGCGTCATGGCGTAGGTCGTCTTCCCCACCCCGTCGCAGCCCTCCAGGACGATCACCTCGTAGCGGTCGGCCCACAGCGCGAGGTCGGCTGCCATCAGACCTCCAGGTGCTTGGCGAGTTCATCGAGATTGCTGAAGGTGCCGGTCAGGCCGTACTGGACCATGAGGTTGCGGTAGTTGGGTTCGCGGCCGTGGGCGAAGGTCCACCCGCAGCCGGGCTCGGGCGCAAAGACGGGACGGCCGGTCGCTGCGCAGGCGCCGATGACCAACGCCGCACCGGGAGGCGTCTCGGGACCGCGTACGTCCACCACGGCCAAGCTTGAACGCGCCAGGGCGGTCCAATCCTCGATTGCGGTCGCCGAAGGCTCGGCTACGGCGGTGTTGAACCGCCTGGCGCGATGGATAGCGAAGCCGAGGGCGCGTAGGGCATCGGAGACAGGAGCGGTCCAGTCGTCTCCCCCGTAGGGAGAAGGCTCAAGGTAGGCCAGTCGTTGACCGGCTGAGCCGGGAGGTGGCAAGGCGGGGCTCGAGGCGAGCCATCCTCGGAGGGCGTCGGCGGTTTCGATGGCTGCTTGGGTGATGGCGTGGAGGTTCTGTGCGAGGAAGCGTTCGAACCTGTCATCCTCGCCGCCGGGTGAGCCTAACCGCGGCACGGAGATGATCCGGCTGACCACGTGCAGGAGAAGTGGATCAGGGAACGGCGAGCGCAGCGCGCCGTCGGCCGTGGGCCCGTAGACCTGGAAGTCGGTGGTGACGGCGATGATGGGGACGCCTCGGGCGGAGGCGTAGCCGATCTCCATGCAGGCGCCGTCGTCGAGGCTGGGGCCGTGCAGGATGGCGATCATGGCATCGATCTGGGTGAGGCGTTCGCTGTCCAACTCGAACAGGCGCTGGCCTTTGCGGGGGTGTTTGAGGTTCTCCTCGTCGGTGTCGCAGAAGGGGAGGAACACGGCGTCCGGCCCGAAGCGGCGGGCGAGGTGGTGGGCGAGGTAGGCGCCCAGGGCGCGGTCATGGGCGGCGAACAGTCGGTGAGCCACGTAGTAGAGCGTCACGGCTGAGCCTTCCTGCGGTTATGGGGGTTCGTAGGGCAGACCCGGGTCACGAGCCTGGCGGGTTGCCGCCGTCACGGCCGCCGCCAGAGCGTCCCGCTCTGCCGTGCCTTTGAGGACGTGGGCGAGGAAGGTGCCGGCGAGGGTATCTCCGGCGCCGGTCACCTCCACCACAGGGCCGTCTTTGGGTAACTCGGCGCTGATCGTCCGCCGGTGGCCCAGCAGGGTCACGGTTCCCGGTCCGTCGGAGACGACGACGCGTGCTAGGTTGTTGACCGCGACGAGATCGTCCAGTAGCCGGTACTCGGCCGCGTTGACGAACACCACCTCGGCGTGCGGCAATGCTGTTTTGGCCGCGTCGATCTGCTCGGCGGCGGAGGCAAGGTGGAAGTCCAGGCTGAACCGCTGCCCCGCCACCACGAGCCGCTCCAGGACCTGGGCGACGTCCAACGGGCGGCGGCAGCACACGTGCCAATGGTCGCAGTCCGAGCGTTCCAACTCGGCCAGTACGTGGCTGGTGAGCGCGGTGGCGGTGCCGTAGTCGGCGGTCAGTCCGATGACCTGTCCCTCGGCCCCGTAGGTGATGTCGAACCGGCAGGATGGTCCGGCAAGGGCGGTCACATGGGACAGGTCGAGCTTTTCGGGCCACGGATGGGCGTGAGCGAGAGCAAGATCGTCGCCGATGACTGCGATGGGGTGGGCGGCGGTTCCTACTTGGGCGGCGGCCAAGGCGACGTGTAACGCGGCGCCGCCGATCAGGATGTGCGTGCGGCCGTCCGGGTATCGGGTGGTATCGATGGAGATGTTGCCGATCACGCCAAGGCAGGACACCTGGCTACCTCCGTCGTCGGCGGGGCCGATGGCCGCAGTCGAGGACGGCCGGGCAGGCGGGCCTGTTGGCACACACCCTCGGACTGGCGGGAGGGTTGAGGAACAGGCGCTTGAAGTAGATCAGGACCAGGTGCAGCCACCATGTCGGTGTGATCTGGTCGGGGATGGTGACCCGGTACTCGCGTTCAGCGATGAGAGCGCGGTAACGGAAGGAGTCCACGGCGGCGCCCGCCTCCAAGAGCAGCCGCATCCGTTCGTGGGCGAGCGTTCCGCTGCCCACGTTCATACCCAGCAGCGGAGCGAGCTTGCTGACCATGCCGGAGTCCACGGGGATGACGCCGCAGTGGTAGCCACGGGCGTAGAGGGCGGCGCACTGGGCGACCTTGTAGGAGGCGCCCTTCACCTCGGTGGCGAAGGTCTCGATGAAGGCGTCCGCCGGCATGGCGAGCAGGTGTCGGTCGCGGACTTGGGAGGCGGCTACGAAGGCCTGTAGGGATCGCAGGTAGCGGACGCGGGCGTCCACGAGGCCGAGCGGGCGGACGAGTTCGACGACCTCTTGGTCCTGGAAGCCGGTGAGCGCGTCCCAGCCGTAGGCGTCGGACTTCTTCACCACCTCGGCGTAGACGTCGATCATGGCGTAGGACACGCGAGTGCTCCATCCAGCCACGAGCATCCGTACCCGCCAGTCGTCCACATGTAGCGGCCACCACTGGTTGTTGTCATGGTTGGCCTCGACCGCCGTCTTCACCTCTTCTTGCACGCTGACGATCGAGACCAGGTTGTACAGGCGTGGGGCGACTTCGGCGGCGTTCACGGGTGCTCCTGTGGGCGTGCAGGGCGATGGCGGCGTTGGAGGAGGTCACGGGCCGTCCCAGCCGATGTCGCAGCATTGTGATGGCGGCTCGGGTGGGCCAGCCCGTACAGGACAGTACGATCGCGTCGGCTTGCTGGATCGCCTCCTTTTCCAACTGATCCACCAGCGCAGCCTGTTGGTTGAGGGTTACCTCGGCGTATCCGTCGGCTAGACCTAGGCTCGCCGAGTCCGTGACAAGGACGCCCTGCTCCGCGAACTGGATGACTTCGACCTCGGTGACCTCATGGGGATAGGGCGTGACCAAGGCGATCTTTTGCGCGCCGTATGCCCGAAGCTGCGCCATGATCGCCTCGAACGCGCCGACTACGCGTACCGGCGAACCGGCCGTGACCTGCGCGAGTCGGCGGACCTGGGTGAAGTCCGCCGACGTGCACGCCAGGTAGACCCGGTCCAGCGAGAGCGGGGAGAGCTGGTGGAGCGCTCCTGGGACAGCCTCGATCAGCCCGGACAGGAAGTCGTCGTCCAGGGCTGTGCCGCCGTGGGCGGGCACCAGCCGGGCGTAGTGCCACACCGTGCGTCCACGGCCCCACTTCGGCAGTTCGGCCTCCACTACCGCGTTGGCCCAGGGCACCAGCACTCCGACGTGCGAGAGAGGAGCCTGTGGGGATATGCGATGGCGTTCAGGCGCCTGCTGAAGAGTCATCGCGTTCTCCGTAGACGTAGCGAGGCGCGTGGTCGGTGATGGTCATGTCGGCGACCTCATACAGGGGACGGGCGGTCTCGCGCTCCACGACCTGGATGGGATAGGAGCCGAGGCGCCGATGCCAGGTGCCGCGGCTGGAGACGAAGAAGGAGTGCAAGTCAGTGATCTTGCGGCCCTCGGGATAGACCCGCTGCTTCATCGGCTGGTCGAAGCTGTGGTCGATGTCCGCCTTCCAGCTGGCGAAGTGCTCGGCTGAAGGTGGCGGCTGCTGCTCCTGCATGGCCGCTAGCGGTGTGCCGGGGTAGGCGCGGGCCTGCCGGACGTTGATGC
Organism: Nonomuraea sp. CA-141351; assembly: GCF_050944675.1. Taxonomy (NCBI): domain Bacteria; kingdom Bacillati; phylum Actinomycetota; class Actinomycetes; order Streptosporangiales; family Streptosporangiaceae; genus Nonomuraea; species Nonomuraea sp. CA-141351. Next base: position 9,842,370 of record NZ_CP191982.1, on the reverse strand, counting down.
GGTGGCACAGCAGCCCGGCGTCGAGGACGCGCACCAGCCCAGCGAGGTTCTCGTAGTGGGTGCGGTGGGTCTCGCCGGGCAGGCCGTAGATCAGGTTGAGGCCAGGCAGCAGAATGCTCAGCCCGCCGGGGCCGACCTGGGCGCCTGCCTGGTTCACGTGCTCGACGGCCCGGACGAGGATGTCGGGTGTGCAGGTGAGGGTGTTGCGCTTGATGACCTTCGGGTCGAAGGACTCGATGCCCATTGGTGCGCAGTTGCCCTCGGTGCAGTAGGAGGCGACCAGGTGGGCGATCTTCGCCCCTGCGGGTGAGGCCACGGCGAGCGGGTCGGCGTTGTCGATGTGCAGCGTCACCAGGTCGAGGGCGGCGGACTCCCGGATGCCGGCCAGCAGCTTCTCGATCGTTCCGGCATCGCGGTTCATGTAGGAGAAGAAGCAGGTCTGCTGCCCGAGCCTGAAGTGTCGGACGCCGGCGGCATGCAGGATGGCCACCTCCGCCAGGACGTCCTCGACCGGCCGGAAGTCCAGCACCGGGGCCTTGATGGGCTCGTTGCAGAAGTCGCAGAACCGGCGCCGGGTGCAGCCGCGATACAGCTCGATCTCGGCGACCGGCGTCCAGTGCAACTGGTCGATCAGGTCGCGGTAGTCGACGCGGTCGGCGGCCAGCCGTTCGTAAGGTGCGGCCTGTTGGCTTCCGGCGGTGATGTCCGCGGAGGTGAGCGTGTGCGTGTGGATGGCGTCGAACAGCCCGCCGTAGGCCGCCGGGTCGGCCAGCGCGTAGGTGGCCAGCGGGCCGAGCAGCACGCGACGGCCGCGCGTGCAGGCCAGGGCCCGTGCGATCTCCTCCACTGAACCGTTCTGTGCCTGGAGATGCACCGAAGGGACCGCGTCTCCGGCGATCACGATGGTGAGGGCGGCGTCGCGGAGCAGGCGTAGTGCGTTGTCCCTATTGGTCGTGGCCGAGTAGGTGAGGCGATCCGACAGTGGAGGCCGCTCGTACGGCCGGCCGCCGTTGAGGCACCAGCGGACGTCGTCGATCGTGAGGTAGGCGACCTGGGCGCGCGGTTGAGCGGTGCGAAGCGCACCGTAGGCCGCTCGGGCGTAGGTGGACAGGTAGGGCGGAACCCCCAGACCGGAGGGTTCGACGGTGTAGCAGTCCAAGATCAGCAGGATGGTGCGCGATGTCGTGCTCATGTGCACTCCAATCGTCAGCGTGCCCGTGTGGGGGTGGGGCTCGACTGCTCTTGGTCCTCGCTCACTGATAGTTCTTCCCACTCTGAGGCGGTCGGCTTGTCGGCGAACGGTTTGGAAGAGAAGCAGGGCGAGATCAATGCCGCCAGCATGACGCTGTTGGCTCGGGTTCCTTCGGCGATGGCGCGACGGGGAGGGCCGCGACATGAGCGACTGCGAGGATGCCGAGAGCCGTGACTTGACGAGCAGGACTCGTGGCCCTGGTGGAGGTGGTCTCGTCCCAAGGCCACGAGGTCATTGACGACACGGCACCTGTTCATTGCCGTGCCGTTGCTGTGACGGCTACGGAACGAGGCCTCGCCAGCTGGGCGAGAGTGGGTTGAAGATCAGCCACGGCGCCGAGGAAGGGCACCTTCGGGACGCCGCTCGCGATCTCGTACCGAGAGCGCCAGGTCGAGATCTCGACCAGGCCGGGCCGGTGAATGACGCAGCCATGGAGCATCGCGGCGATCTCGGCACGCGGGCGCGGATGTATGAGTGTTTGGCCCCACACATAGCCCGCTCTCCGCTTGCTGATCACTTCAGGCGAGGTCTCGTGGCAGGCGTGCGACAGGATGAGGCAACTCCCTGGTGCCATGCGGTCGCGTAGGCTCGCGACGATCTGAGCGGGGTTGTCATCATCCGAAACGAAGTGAAGGACGTCCACCAGCAGGGCCACAACTGGTCGACTGAGGTGCAGCACGTTTTCGACGGCCGAATCGGTCAGGATCTGAACCGGGTCTCGGAGGTCTCCCTCGACCATCACCACACCGACCCCGTCAGAGCGCTGCAACAGCGCCCGACCATGGGAGATCACCATCGGGTCGTGGTCGACGCACACCACTCGCGCATGCGGGTGAACCTCGCGGGCGACCTCGTGGACGTGCCTCATCGTCGGAAGTCCGGACCCCAAGTCGAGGAACTGCGTGTACCCCTGCCTGGCAAGGTAGGTGACAGCGCGGCCAAGGAAATCCCGGTTCCCTCGGGCGGCAAGCTCCATCCCTGGCGCGATCTTCTTCAGTCTTTCCGCTTCCTCACGATCAGCAGCCAAGTGGTCTTCCCCGCCCAGCAGGTAGTCGTAGACCCGGGCAGCATTCGGTGCGCCGGGATTGATCCCTGGGGCGAAGAGAGGGAAGGTCACGAAGTCCTCCAGACGGTGGGAACGCGACGTCGGACAGGCACAGATCCATCACAGCCTGGTAAGACCTCACGATGGGAGGGGAGACTGGGGGAAGCATGAGGAAGCGTTTCCGCCCCTTCCTTCCTCCCGTGGTGAGGTGCGTACGGATGGACGAACAGGCGACGCCCGGATGGGCGATACGGCTTCGCCAAGCCAGGCTTGACCGGCTACTCAGCCAGAAGGCTCTTGTCCGGCTGATGCGCGACACCGCCGGGGATGACTTGCCGCTGGCCAAGACCGCAAGCCTGTGCCGGAACATCCGCTACTGGGAGGCCGGCACCCACAAGCCCAACGCCTTCGACCGGATGCTGCTCTGCAGGGCTCTTGACATGACCGAGACCGAGCTCTTCGGCGGCCGGGCTCTGAAAACCGCGTCACTACTCCGACGCGAGGCGCAGGTCTTGATGCCCCACGCGGAACAATACGGCGAGGTCCTCGAACACCTACATGAGCAGTGGCATCTGCTGGTCCAGCGCGACAACTTGCTTGGCCCCCGCCACACCGTTCCCGCCGTCTGCGAACAGATCACCGTCCTGGAAGAACTCCTCGTCCCCGCCCGTGGAAACGATCGGATCGAAGTGCTTCGCCTCGCGGCTCGGTACGCCGAGTCGGCAGCGTGGCTGTACGAGGACGCTGGAGACATGGAGCAGGCCGAACGGTGGGCGGACCGAGCGGCCACCTGGGCCCACGAGATCGACGATCAACAGATGATCGCATGGACCATGTTCCGTCGCAGCCAGCAGGCCACGAGCCAAAGACGGATCGGCGACGTCCTCGGGCTGGCCACCTCTGCGCTCCGGCACTCCGACCGCTTGCCCACACCGATGCGCGCGGCCATCGTCCAGCAACAGGCCCAAGGACATGCCCTCGACGGAGAGGAACGGGCCTGCCACCGGCTCCTGGATCAGGCCCACGAGCTTGCTTCTGCCGTAAACGACGAGGGGGACGCCCGAGGCGGACACGGATCGTTCTGCACCCCGGCCTACGTAGAAGTGCAGCGGGCGGGCTGCTGGCTGGAGCTGCGACAGCCCAAACAGGCCGTCGCCACATACGAGCGCGCGCTACCCTCGATGCCCAAGGTGTACCGGCGAGATCGAGGCATGGCACTGGCAGGGCTGGCGGCTGCCTACGCCGGACAAGGAGACCCTGAAAAGGCCGCCACCACGGCCGTCGAAGCGCTCGACGTCGCTCGCGCCGCCGGTTCCGCGAGGATCGTCACTGTGCTGACGTCAGTCGGGTACTCGCTGAGTATCCATCGCCGCCTGCCATCTGTGGCCGCGTTCCGGCTTGCGCTCGCCGACGTGGGAGTCATGTGATGGCCTCCAACCTTGAACTCCAAGCCATGCGGCGAGCCATCGCCCTGTCCGCCCATGGACTTGGCACCACCAGCCCCAACCCACCGGTCGGCTGCGTGATCCTCGACGCGGCGGGCCAGCCGATCGGCGAGGGCTACCACGCCCGCAAGGGCGAAGCCCATGCCGAGGGGAATGCCCTGCTGGCCGCCGGTCCCGCCGCCAAGGGCGGGACCGCTGTGGTGACCCTGGAGCCCTGCAACCATGTCGGGCACGCACCCGCCTGCCGCCAACTCCTGATCGACGCCGGTATCGCGCGGGTAGTCGTCGCCCTGATCGACCCCACCTCCAGAGGGGAGGGTGGGGTGGAGGAACTGCGCAAGGCCGGGGTAAGCGTGGAGACAGACGTACTCGCCGAGGAGGCGATGCTCGTGCTCGGCCAATGGCGGGCCGCTCTCGCCCTGAGCCGACCTCTCCTCACCTGGGTCTACGCCGAAACCACCGAAGGCCGGACCGGCTCCCTCAAACGCATCCCGCCAGCACGCGACCTGCTCCTGACTGCCGATGCCGTCCTGGACGCCGACGGCCACCTGGACGAGGCAACCCCACGCAGCCACGGACCGGGCATGATCCGCCTCCCGGACAACCCTCTTCAGTTTGAACACCACGAACTGCTGAAGACGCTACACGCAGGCGGAATCCGGCACCTCCTGCTCGACGGCGGCCCAGACTTCGCCGCCCCTTTTCTGGCAGACGATCTCGTGGACCACTTGATCGCCTACCTTCCGGATCGAGGCCCGTCCTCTCACCCGCAGCTCGATGGCCAGGAGCTGATGATGCCGGACTGCTTTCAACTCACAGGCGTTAGCCGCATCGCGCGTTACGTAAAGGTCAGCGCAACCAGGAGGGACAGAAGGGAAGGAGGGCGACCCTCACCGTCCTCCCGCTCGCGATCCGCGTCTGGCAGAGGGACAATGTGACCCGCTCTATCAGGACATTAGCCCAGCGTCGCTCGTGCCTCTGGGCAGAGCGTTACCGGCTTGCCCTAGCAGAACTATTGTCTGCTGCTGAACGCCCTCTCCAGGTTGCCCATCTCTTGCCCGACCAGGCCCTTGATCAGCAGGGCCAGGCCCATCGCCACGCTAGCGATCACAGCGGTGATGATCACCCATTCGACTGCTGACGCTCCGCGGTTGGGGGCGGTGCGTGCTCGTTGAATACGTACGTCGAGGCATGCCAGGAGATAGGTCCACAGCGTCATGGCCGCAACGGTAGGTCCGATGACACTCGCCAGATACGGTAGGCAATCAAATCGTTACCTTTAGCTATATCTACTGGTCGCCGCCGGATTTCGAGAAGCCTACTCACCTGCGGTAGCCCACGCGTCGCGGCCGCTGCTCCACAACTCCGAGGCATGGTACGCGAACCTGTCGAAGAGCCCGTCGTCCTGATATCGGCGCAGGTGCAGCATCGGGGAGTCGTGGCCCACGAGCTTGGCCAGGTGTGGGGTCACCAGCATCTCGGAGTCGAACCGGAAGACGCTCATAGCGATGTGCTCGTTGCCGTAGCGGGCCTCGATGCCGGCCACGTCCCGAAGTGGCTCGATCTCGGAAAGGGTGATGCGGATCCGGGTGGACACGGTGAGCGGAACGTTCTCTACCTCCTCTCGACGCCTGGTGATGTCGCTCTCCGGATCCCCGATCAGGAATCGGATCTTGCATCCTTGCTGCGCCTTGCGTTTGAGCACTTTGGCCAGGTTGGGGTGTTCGAGCCAGAGGAAATAGTTCGTGTAGCCGGCCAAGACGATCTCATTCTGGGCAGTGCTGATGAGATTGCGCCAGATGGATTTCGGACATGCCGAACGATACGGATAAACAGTCAAGACTTCGCGGTCAGGGCCAGTCTTGACGGAGTGGCGAATTGTGTCTGGCCATAGCACGGATATCTCAACTCCTAGTGCCTCTCCGGCGGACCACCGGTGCCGGAGGTGGGGGACCCGAGTCTCGTCCTGCAACCAGCGTTCTACCGTCTTGAGATCCACACCACACCGGCGCGCTAGCTCCTCGTTCGAGATCCGGGCATCGAGCATGGCGCGGCGTAGGGCGACATTTGCCACGGTACACCCCACTTGACTGAGGACGTCAGGGACGTTTTTGACTCTAGCTCTAAAGCGTCCTGGACGTCTCGTTAACGTGGTTGGTTCGTCGCTTCCGAGAGCGCAAGCTGGTCGTATGTCGATGCCGGTGATCTTGGAGGACATTCAAGCGGTCTTTCCTGGATGGTGCATTTGGCGTACCTCGGCGGGAAAAATGTGGGCTACCCGAAATGGGCGACGTTTGACTCAATCTGAAGTAGGTCTGGGTCTTACCCAGACGATCAATGCAGATGGTGTGGCCCAGCTTGCCGTGCAGCTCCGGCAGCAGGAGGAGCTGGAGAAGGAGAAGGCTCCTCAGGACGAGTTGCGAGGTCCGCGATGATCGACCGCACTTCGTTCGCGAACCCCGGCGCCAATGCGATGCCACACCTCTCCGCGGTCAAGGTGCCTCCGGTCGGTGCCGGCAAGCCGACGCTGCCCCTTGCCTTATGGGATGGGACAGCAGCCTGAAGAACTTGGGCGTGGTCGTGCGCCGCTGGACGGCAGCTCCGGGATGCTGCCGGCGGGTCATGCCCTTGGCGCGGGCGGTGGGACAGCGCACGTCTCGCCGCACGCGCGTCACGATGCGGACCGGGACCTCACGCACGATGAGGACCGCATCACTCCGCGCCTCGCGCCCCGGGGAGTAGCCGGGCTGCGAGGGGCGCCGGAGCCATCTGGGCCGCCTCCCCCTCCGCATGGTTTGGGGCGCCCATGCGCACGCGGCCAGTCGAGAGAGGAAGGCGCGGGGCCGTTGCGTCCTGCCGCCGAGGCTCGGCCTCCGCCTTCCTTTCGTCCCAGCCACATCGCCTTCCGAATTTGTGACCAGCCCTGGATTGGGAGACTCCAGATGATCACTTGGATGTACACGCATTCGGCTACAGGCATCGCGATCCCAGCGAGGACTCGCGGAGGGTTCCGATGATCGCCCCTTCCTGGGAGGACCTTCCCCAGGACGTTCACGACGCCGTAGAGAGACGCTTCGGGATGGTGCGCAAGGCCGAAGGCGTCCCCGACTCCGGGCCGGGCGTGGCGGTGCGCCTGCACACCCACGACGGCACCGTGTTCTTCAAGGCCATTCGCACCACCAGGAAGCCCGGCGCGGGAGAGCATCTGCGCGCGCGGTGGGCGGGGGAGAACCTACCAACGGACGTTCCCACACCCGCCATGCTGTGGGCAGCTACTCGAGCCGGTTGGCACGCGATGGCCTTCGAGGATCTCGCCGACGACAGCCGGCCTGCTGACCTGTCACCTGGCTCGGCCGACCTGCCCGCGGTCTTGGACGCGCTGGCTCTGCTCCATGTGCTGTTGACTCCCTGCCCGCCAGGGGCGGTACCCGTCGAACGGAACATCCTGCGTCTCCAAGCCAAGTGGCGCCAGTTGTACGCCAAGCCGCCGCAGATGGTGCCCCGTCGAGACTTGTACATGGCCGCGATGGCGTCGTTCACTCCGACCTTGCTGCGTGGCAGCACACTGGTTCACGGACGTCTGCGGCAGGAGAAACTGCGCGTCTGCGACGGTCGCGTTCGTGTGCTGGACTGGTCACTCGCCGCCCGCGGCGCGCCCTGGGTTGATGCGGCCCTGTTCGCGCCGCGCCTGGTCCAAGCCGGGCATACGCCGGCCGAGACCGATGCACTGCTGTCCACCGTCGTGATCGGCTGGAGAAACGCGCCAGCCGCAGCTGTGGCCGGGCTGGCTGCGTTGTGGACGTCGTTTCGCCTTCACAACGCCCTGCACGGGCCGGAGGAAGAGCGCGACAGCCGTGCTCGCGCCGTGGAAGCGGGGCACGCCTGGCTCGAATACCGAATGGACCCCACACGATCGCCCTAGACGACCGAGCTCGTGCTGCAGGCGTGCCAGTCGCCCCGATCCACGTGCCCTCGGCCTCCTGACGCATAGAGCGGAAAGACGCAAAGATGACGGCTGAACTCGCGATCCAATACGACTCGTTGCCAGAGGCCAGGCGGACGCCATCCGGTTCCGCCAAAGGCAACTCACCGACGGCCGCTAAGCGAGTCGGGACCGAGTCGATCGTGTGGGGGCCTTACCGCTCGACGGGCGCAACTCTCCGTATCAGGGCCACCTCTTGCTGCGGCGCGTATGAACTGGCGTGCCAGGGCGGGCAGTATCTGGTTCTACGCAGAAAAAGGAAAGGCGGATACGACGAGGCAGGTCGAGGCCGCCGCCACCGTGCGCTGGCCATCTGGGAAGCTGTCGTCGCTGAACACGCCCTACGCCTGCCTCGGCCGCATGAACCGCAGGATGAGGTATGCATCCCGCAGTGACGCCGATCCACTTGCCGTACGTGATCAGCCGCTTGGCCGGCAGTACGACGCGATGCGGATCCCGCTCGCGACGGCTACCACCGGCTCCACCACGGAGCCGGTGGGCTCAGCCTCGGCTTAGTGGCCCCCTGGCCACACCGCCGCCTTGCATCCGTCCCATGTGACCTGCTTGTTAGCGCCGAGGTGCCCATAACAGAGCTTGAACACCTTGATCGATCCCCAGACGGAACTGTCGGTGGCACACCCGCCCTGAGGTGCGCGTACTTCGAACGGTTTCCTCGCGTCGACGGGATTGTCGTTATGCCAGACCGCTTTGTAGCTGCGGTTGTCGCTCTTGCTGTCGCAGACTCTGATCGAGGATCGGTCGGTGGGGACCGTCACGCTGCCATCGGCGTAGTTGTCGCCCCAGCCTGACGCCTGCGCTGATACTGGTGCGGCCGTGCCAAGTGCGAGTCCCGTGACCAGTAGCGCGATCGCCCCGCTTGCCCGTGTCATCATCGCATCCTCCGTCTCTTTGCGACACCCGGATGCTTACTTTAAGTAGTTGGACAACTACGTCAAGCGGTCAACGCGATCTGCATGTCGTTGTCCCCGATGCGGACGTGACGACGTCGTCGATATTCGCTCATGATGGACATGGATATTGGTTCGCCGAAACATGTGCTCATGGCGACAACACCGGACATGGTTGGAAATGCCTTTGACAAGTTCAGGCGGTGTCTGGCGGTTAGTGATCTATGACTCGACGGATAGATGACCAGGTCAGAGCTCCGACCTACTCTGACAACTCCGCGCACCTAGTTGATGCCTCCTTGTAAAGGATACAGGTCAGTGATGGTTGCCTTGCTGCGTCCGAAATGGGCGCCATTCGCTCTAGGAGCGCTAATTGTTGGGATGGCGGCGGCCGCCACCGCATGCCGGTCCCGTGACGCATCGTCCGGCGCCAGCCCTGCGACGACGAACACCGCCTCGCCAGCAGCTCAAGGCAAGGCAGCAGTCCCAGAGGAGCAGGCTGTCGCGACCGCGTACCGGAATCTTTATGTCTCCGGCCAGCAAGCAGAGCGAACCTCACCCGAAAGGCGCCGCCCACTCCTGGCGAATGTCGCCACCCAGCCCCTGCTCGACCGGATGGTCCGTGGAATCGCCGCACTTCAAGCGACCGGCAGAGTGACCTGGGGCAACCCTGTCCTGCACACCTTCGACGTGAAGGTCAACGGCGACAAGGCCAGTCTCCACGACTGCCAGGACGCCACCGAGACGGGCCAGGCGGACGCGAAGACGGGAGAGCGCCTCACCCACGGCACGACCGATACCCATCTGGTCGTCACCTTTCGAAAGGGCGAGGACGGAGCGTGGCGGGCTTCGACACTGGAGCAGGTGGACGGGCCATGCTCGCCTACGGACTGAGTTCCCTGCTCGCGGTCGCTCTGCTGGCTGTTCCAGGCGACGGTGACGGTGCTGAGGTGAAGGCGCAGCCGTGGGGCTACCTCATCACCGGCAGGCAGGGCCCTCGACCTGGAGCCGCAAATCGGAGTGGTTCAGGATCGAACGTCACCTGCAAGTACACGCCGTGGCACGTCGATGGCCAGCAGAACGGCGGTCTCGAGTTCGTCGACCCCGCCAGCAACCCCAACAGCAAGCCGAGAGGTGACGGTGCCTATTACCTGATCGAATGCAGCGACGGATACCGCGACGTTCTCTGGGTCCAAGGCGATATCGGCCAGACGGTCACCTCCGAGCAGCTCGCTCGCCAGGCGTACGCGCTCATCCCCATCGCCCCGCCCAAGGTCCTCACCGCTCCGCCTCGCGGATCCGACGCATTGGTCGGCCTTCCGCACTGGTTCTACCTGCGCAAGGGCGAGTGGAAGGCCAAGTCCAAGCGCCTCGAAGTCGGGGCCGTCTGGGCCGAGGCCACCGCGACACCCCAAAAGATGACGGTCGACGCCGGCGACGGGAAGACCATCACATGTGATGGCCCAGGCACCGCGTACGACCCCTCCAAGCGGGCCGACCAGCAGCGGTCGAGCTGCTCCTACCGTTACCTCCACCCCAAAGGCGCCTACCAGGCCAGCGTGACCGTGACCTGGAACGGGACCTGGCGCGGGTCAGGTGGCAGCGGCGGCACGCTCCCGTCGATCACTCGCACGGTCACCTTCCCGATCCGCGTCTCCGAAGCTCAGGCGCTCGTCACGAAGGGATAGCTTCATATGCTCCAGCGCGCCGCGCCACCTCAGAACCCTGGGCAGCCCCAGCCCGCTCGACCACTTCCAGGCAGGCGCCGCCCTGCGATGGTGGCCGCGAGCGTCGCGCTGACCGCGCTCGGCGCGCTCGCCGCCTGGGAGGTGTACGGCGTCGCGAGCCACCGGACCCAGGTCCTAGTGATGAGCCGCGACGTGCCCATCGGCCAACAGTTGCAGGCACAAGATTTCCGTACCGTGGCGATGGGCATGGATCCCGGCGTTCAATGGGTCAATGCCAAAGACAAGAGCGCCGTAATCGGCAAGCGCGCGGCCGTGGACTTGAGGGCCAACGGCCTCCTCGCGCCCACCCAGGTGACCGACGGCATCGTCCCAGCTCCGGGTGAGGTTGTCGTCCCCCTGGCGCTGAAGGCCAGCCAGGTTCCCGCCCGGGGAGTGCGGGCCGGCGACCGCGTGGTGGCTGCTGTAGTGCTTCCCGACGACGTAAAGGCCCCCGTCGACCACATGGGAAGGGTCGATCGCGTCGGCCAGCCCGATGCCGACGGATTGCTGGTGGTGGACCTCGTGGTTCCGGCCGCCGATGGTGCAGCTCTCGCGCGCCAAGCCGCTGTGGGAAAGGTGGCCATCGTCTTGCAATCCAGGGCGGGGTGAGCCGATGCTGATCGTCCTGTGCTCGGGCGGCCACAGCCCAGGAGTCACCACAACGAGTCTCGCGCTGACCTTCGCATGGCCTCGCGAGATTCTCTTCGCCGAATGTGACCAGGCCGGTGGCAGCTTGCACGTCGGCTACCTCCTCGGACAGCCCCGGGAGCGAGGCTTGGGGGAGTGGGCGGTCCAGTTGCGGCGTGGCGCCGACCCCGAGAAGTCGCTCCGCGAGCAAACCTATTACCTAGCCGATGCGCAACCTAGGCTTATCCTTCCCGGCCTCGCCGAGCCCGCGCAGGCCGCCTCATTCCACCCGCTCTGGCCGAACATCATCGCCACCTTCGTGACCATGCCGGGCGACGTGATCGCTGACGTCGGCCGCATCGGAGGGTCCGATACGCCCGTGGACCTCCTGCGTGAGGCGGACCGAGTGTTCCTGGTGGCTCGTCCAACTCTCGTAGATCTCTTGGCTGCGGCGCCTCGCCTCCAGGAGGTCAAACGCGTACGTGGCTCCCGGCCGGGGCCGGAGATCTTGCTCGTCGGCAAGGGGCCGTACAGCAGCAGAGAGGTAAGCCAGACGCTCGCGGCCGACGTTGCCGATCACCTCCCGCACGATCTGCGCGCCGCCAAGGTGCTCTCCCACGGCAGCGGCAACGAGCGCTATGTCCCGCGATCCCTCCTGGTCAGAGCCGCCCGCACCTTCGCTGAAAAGCTCTGTGTGCAGGCCGTACGGGACGAGGTGATGGCGCCTTGACCTTTGACCAGGCGCAAGCCGTGCGCGCCCTCCTGCCCAAGGTCACCGAGGCCATCGATGACGCCGAGTCCGTCTCAGATGACGCGGTGGAGGAGTACGGCAGAGCCATCATCACCGACCTTGTTCGCGAGTACGTGGATGCCCGCGCTCTCGCCGGAAAGGATGTTCCCACCCTGGAGCAGGAGCATAGCCTCGCCCAGGCCGTCTTCAACCAGGTGTTCCGCATGGGACGACTCCAGGAATTGGTCAACGACCCCGCCGTGGAGAACATCGACGTCAATGGCTGTGACCAAGTCTGGATCACCTACTCGGATGGGCGGAAGGTGCTCGGCCCGCCCATCGCGGACAGCGACGACGAACTGGTCGAGGACGTTCGGAGGTGGGCGGCCTATCAGGGGCAGACCGCCCGCGACTTTTCGATCGCACGCCCTCGGCTCCACCTGTCCATCGGCAGCCGGACCCGCATGGGCGCGCTGATGGGAGTCGTGCCGCGCCCATGCCTGTCCATCCGCAGTCACGGCAAGCTCGACGCCGACCTCGACGACCTGGTCGCCAATGACACGATCGACAAGGGCTTGCGCGAGTTCCTCGGTGCCGCCGTACGGGCGCACAAGGACATCGTGATCACCGGCGGGATGGGCGACGGGAAGACCACGTTCGCCCGTGCGCTCGCCGCGGAGATCGATCCGGACGAGCGGGTGGCCACCATCGAGAAGGAGTACGAGCTCTTCCTCCACCTCCAGACCGAGCGGCATCGCGACGTGCTGGCCATGGAGGCGCGCGAGGGCAACACCGAAGGGCTCGGCGCGATCACACTGCACCAGCTCATCGAGGACGCTTTGCGGTTCAACGCGCGCCGGATCATCGTCGGCGAGGTGCGCGGGGACGAGCTCGTACCGATGCTCCAGGCGATGAACACCGGCGGCAACGGCTCCATCTGCACCATGCACGCCGACTCGGCCGACCAGGTCTTCGCCCGCATGCTCATCCTTGCCGGCTCGGGCGGTCTCAACATCGCACCGGACACGCTGTTCCGTACGATCGGCATGGCCGTGGACTTCGTGGTCCATCTGCGCCACGAGCTCCGTCATGACCCCGAAGGGCCGGTCAATCGACGGTACGTCGCTCAGGTCAACGAGGTGCTACCGCCCGGCGACACCCTCGAACCCGCGGTAAATCGCGTCTATGTCCCAGGGCCGGATGGCCGCGCCATTCCCAACACGATTCCGCAGAGCATGGACGAGCTCGTCGCGGCGGGGTTCGATCCCGGACTGTTCGTCGCTCGCTCGTGGAACGGAGGGCTCGGATGACGCAATGGCTTGCTGCCCTGTCTGGCGCGCTGCTCGTTGCCGGCACGCTGCTCATCGTCGCGGGTCTCCGCAAGGTTCCAGAACGACCCCCACACCCACCCGGACGGAATCTACCCAAGGTGCCCGCAGTCCGGGTCTTGTCGGCCGTCGGTGCATCCGCGGCGACGTGGTGGCTGACCGGCTGGCCCGTCGCGGCCTTGGGAGCCGCGGTCGGCGCATGGGTGCTGCCGCGCATGTTGACCAACCGCGATGCTCAGCGGCAGATCGAGCGGCTCGAAGCGCTGGAGGCCTGGACGCGCCACCTGTCCGACGTGCTCGGTGGCAGCGCGGGGATCGAGGAGGCACTTCAGTCCAGTGCCAAGAACCCGCCACAACTCATAGCAGCCGAGGTTCAAGGGCTGGCGCGGAGGCTGGCATTCCGTACGCCGACGGAGCAGGCGCTTCGGGCATTCGCCGATGACCTGGACGACCCGACGGGAGACGTGATCGCCGCGGCGCTGATTCTGGCCTGCCGCGCTCGAGGTCGTGGATTGCGGGAGGTTCTCCAGGGGCTGGCCCGTACCGTGGCCAAGGACGTGGCGGCGCGGCGAGAGATCGACGCCGAACGTGCGACTCACCGCACCACGGCCCGCTGGGTCATCGGCGCACTGCTCGCTTACACCGTGTTCGCGCTGCTCAACCGGACCTACGTGGAGCCGTTCGGGACGCTCGGCGGCCAGATCGTGCTCGCGGTCGTCGTCCTGCTCTACGCAGGTGCTTTCGTCTGGCTGCATCGGCTCGCCAAGCCGCTCATGGGGCATCGGTTCCTCAACAGTTCCGGAGCCTCGTCGTGATCGGCCTCGTTCTCCTCGCCGGAGCGGCAGTGGGTCTTGGCGCCTCCCTCGCCATTGCCGCGCTGTTCCCCGCACCGCCCGCTCTCGCTCCGGCGATGGAACGACTTCGACCCGGCGGTCGCACAGATCCGATTCCGGACTTGCGCACACGCGTGGCTGCCCACTTGGCGAGGAGCGCCATTATCGGTGCACGTGTCCCGCACACGAACCTGGTTTTGCTGGGAAAGACGGCCGATGACTACCTCGTCCGGAAGGCGGCGATGATTGCCGTCGCGATGGCGGGGCCCGCCGTCCTCTGGGCCTGGTGTGCGTTGCTGGGAATCGCGCTGCCCTGGATGGTCTCCTGGGCGTCATGTGGTGCCTTTGCGGTCGCGGTGTTCTTCGCCCCGGACGCGGCGCTGCGTGGCCAGGCTGCTGATGCTCGAAAGGCGTTCCGGCAGGCGATTGTCGCCTATCTGGATCTCGTCGCGCTCGCCCGTGCGGCCGGCTCCGGACCTGCCGATGCGTTGGAGTCCGCCGCAAAGGTGGGGAGCGGGTGGACATTCCGGCGGCTGGCCGTGGCGCTGGATCCGGCCCGGCGGGGAGTCGGCAGCGCGTGGGACGAGCTCACCCGCTTGTCAGATGAGATCGCTGTTCCCGAGCTCGCCGATTTGGCGTCGATCGCCCGTCTCGCCGGTACCAGGGGAGCGGGGATCCTCGACACCCTCATGGCCAAGGCCCAATCTCTGCGCGAGGTGGAGCTGTCCACCGAGGTGGCCAAGGCCAAGTCCCGCACCGAGACCATGACGGTTCCCATGGCCTTGTCGGTCATCGGGTTCCTGCTGCTGCTCGGTTATCCCGCCTTCGCCCGTATGGCTGGAGGTTGAACTACCCGGAGGTACATCATGAAGGTCTACCGAGCAGTGCTGTGGCTGCGTGACTTGTTGTCACTGAACCGGCTCGCAGAACGTCGCGGCACCGATCCCGAGCGGGGCGCCAGCACCCTGGAATGGGTGGTGATAGCGGCTGTCGTGTTCCTGTTGGCCGTTGCCGTCGGGGCGAAGATCACGCAGGTGGTGAACGAGCAACTGGGCAAGATCGGATGAAAGGTCGCGAGCGAGGCTCGGCGACGCTGGAGGCAGCGGTCATCTATCCGGTGGTGCTCCTGCTGGTTCTGCTCGCCGTCAACGTCGCGCTCTGGTTCGACGCCCGAAATCTTGCGTTGTCGGCAGCCCAGGAGGGCCTGCGGGTGGGACGTGCTTACGGTTCCAGCCTCGAGGCCGGGAAGGCGGCGGCAGCGCGGTTTGCCCGTGAGGCCGGTGGGTCGTTCCTGCTGTCTCCGGCGGTGGATGTGAAGCGCGGAGGTGACACGGTCACGGTGACCGTGCATGGGCAGGCAATCAGCCTCATCCCGCTGCTCACCATCTCCATCGATCAGGTGGCCCAGGCGCCCGTGGAGAAGTGGACTGTTGATGAATCCTGAACGGGGCTCCATGGCATTGGAGACGGCGATCATCGCGCCCGCGCTGATCGCTCTGCTGGCGTTGATGATTGCGGCTGGTCGCATCGCCATCGCACAGGGCTCGATCGAGGCAGCGGCAAGGGACGCCGCGCGGCAGGCGTCCATCGCTCGAGATTCCGGTACGGCGCGCGCTGCGGCCTTGGCGAGCGCCGAAGAGGCCCTCAGCAGGGAGGGGCTGAAGTGTTCCCCATTGGTCACCGTGGACACGAGCGGGTTTTCAGAACCGGTGGGAACGCCTGCCGTGGTGTCCGCGACGGTGCGATGTGAGGTGGAGTTCAGCGACATCGCCTTGCCGGGGATGCCGGGATCGAAGGCTCTGAGCAGCAGCTTTACCAGTCCCCTTGACCGCTTCAGAGCCCGCGGGGCGCAGCCATGAACATTCGCGACGAGCGCGGCTCGGTCACTGCCTTCACCGTGGTGTTCGCCATGGCGTTGCTGATCTGTGCGGGGCTGGTCGTCGATGGGGGAAAGAAGATCCAGGCATACAGGGAGGCGTACGCGGTTGCCGAGGAGGCGGCGCGTGCAGGAGCTGGACAAGTCGATATCGACCGCGCCTACGCACAGGGCGGTCGCTTCGAAATCGATACCACGAAGGCGCTGTCGGCCGCGCGAGCCTACCTCGCCACAGCAGGACACACGGGCAGCGCGGCCCTGGCGGGGGGACGCATCATCCAGGTGACAGTCACCGTCTCCAAACCGACCGTGCTTCTCTCCCTGATCGGCATCAGCAATGTGTCCACCACCGCCTCCGCCTCGGCACGGATGCTTCAGGGAAGCGATCAAGGACGACCATGACCACGTATGCCATGCGCTTTCCTGTTCTCCCCCGGGCGACCGCCGCCCTGGTACTCGCTGTCCTCTTGGCCGGGATACCTACGATCCTTCTGCTGTTCTTCTGGCCGCTGGAGCTCCCTAGCGTCGAAGATCTGGCAATGCCCGCCGAGCCGCAGATGGTCAAGCCACTGCTGCTTGGCGTCGTGTGGGTGTGCTGGGGCTTGTTCGGGTGGGGCGTTCTGGCCGAGTTGATCGGCATGATGCGGGCGACCCGGACACGGGTGCGCACTCCGTTCCATCGACTGGCCGCGCACCTGATCACCACGATGACCCTGGCTGCCACCACTCCGGTCGCCGCTGCTCGGGGCTTGATTCCCGCCGCGTCTGTCGCTGTCGCGCCGGCTGCGCTGCCCGACGTTTCGCCGGTTGAGTCCGCTGAGGCCAGGACCGTCGAGGTTGCGAAGCCGGACAAGACCTATGTGGTCAAGCCTCGCGACACCCTCTGGGGCATCGCGAAGCGGCACTTGGGCGACCCGGCGCGGTACCGGGAGATCGCACGACTCAACCAAGGCCAGGTCATGAACGACGGACAGACCTTCACCAGCAAGGACTGGCTACGACCTGGCTGGAAGCTACGAATGCCCATAGACGCCACGGGATTGGACTGGACGCGAAGGCGATCAGGGCGGGTGCATACGGTTCTGGCGGGGGAGAGCCTGTGGGACATCGCTGAGAAGCGGCTAGGGGACGGCAACCGGTACAAGGAGATCTACAAGCTCAACAAGGGACGCGAGCAGCCCGACGGCGGTCGGCTCGGCGATCCTGCCGTCATCGAACCCGGTTGGCGGCTGATCCTCCCAGACCGTCCGACGGCGCCGAAGGCTGCCCAGCAACGGCCAGCTACAGGGCCGGCCCCGTGCGCCGCGTCCCCTGCGGCCGAGACGCCCCGGACCTCAGTCGTGCTTCCGGACGGTGGTGTGGTGGGCCTTTCGTTCGCTGCTGGGGTGGCGGTGGCGCTGGCCGCCACACGGCTCCATTACCGACGACGCCTCAGCACTCCTCAAGCGGACGAGCCCGTCAGCTTGCCGGTGCCCGAACCGGAGCCGCCCGCCGTACGGGTGTTGGAACAGGCGCATCGACGCGAATACGCCAGCTCAGATGAACCACCGCCGGACGACCTCGAACTGGTACGGTCAGCTTTCTCCATCGACCCGCCAGTCTCTGTGAAGGTGGGGACGCGAGGCTCCGAGGCGGTTTCGTTGGAGCTGTCCGGACTGAACGTGGGGCTGATCGGGCCGGCGGTCGACGACGTCATCAGGGCGATCGTGCTCGATCTGCTGGCCCAGGCGGATCAACACCGTGTCGAGATCGTCATGCCTGTCGACGACGCCGTCCGCGTGCTCGGCGAGCAGGTGCGTGCTCTGTCGGAGTACCTGCCTGAGCTTCGGCTTGTGGAGGGGCTCGATGACGCCATCGACTGTCTGGAGGAGCAGTTCGTGGCTCGGCGGCGGATACTCCGCGACTCCGAGGCCGACGACATACCCGAGCTCCGCGGCAACGAGCCGGACGAGCCGTTGCCTGCACTCTTGCTGGTGGCCCAGACGGACGGCGGTGGCGATTACTCCTACCTGGGAACCTTGATGGGGCTGGCCCCCAGATTCGGCATAGGGGCGCTGCTGGGCGGAGAGTGGCCGTCTGGCACCACGTACGAGGTGAGCGCTGACTCCGTGGTGTCGAACGCCTCCGGCGAACTGGCGGGTGTGGCGTTGTTCCACGTGTCCAAGACTGCGGCTGGAACTCTGCTCGAGAAGCTCGCCGCAGGAAATGGATTCGTCGACGACAAGCCGCAGACGGATGCGGGACTGGTCGCCCCAACGCCCGAACCAACGGAGGCATTGGTCCAGTTCGGCGTCGTAGGCGAGCCGATCATCGAGGTCGAGGGAAAGGTCGTCGATATCTCTGGACGGACCAAGTCTCTGGAGTTGTTCGTTCTCCTTGCCTTGCATCCCCACGGGCTGGACCGGGAGAAGATCTGCGCGCACCTCTGGCCCGACGTGGAGGAGCCACAAGCGGGCTATCGTTTCCACGCCGCACTCAAGGACCTGCGCGCAGCGCTGCGGGAGGCCACCGGGAGAAGCGATAAGGAAGCCGCTTTTGTGGAGGCCGAAAACAAGGTCTACCGGGTGGAGGCCCGGAACGTGGCGGTGGATCTGTGGGCCTACCGCCGCAGCCTTGACGCCGCTCGTTCGGCCACTGATGCAGAGACCAAGCTGGTCGCCCTGGAAGGGGCTGCGGCGCTTTGCCGGGGGCAGCTGGCACAGGGGACCAACTACGGGTGGATCGATCAGGATCACCGGTGGCCGCTGACTGTGACCAGCGTTCGTGCATTGCTACATCTTGGTGCGATCCATGAACAGGCAGGACGGCTTGAACGGGCTCTGGAGGTGTTCGAGCAGGTATGCACCTTGGACGCGGATGTCGAGAGCGCTGCCATAGGTGCTATCCGCGTCCTTCTCAAGCTCGGCCGTCGAGATGAGGCTCACCTACGTGCTCGCCATCTCAAGAGGCGCCTCGATGCCCTGGGAATCATGCCATCTACAGAAGCACAGGCTGTGTTGGGGCACCTCAACCGCCGGACCTAGCCGCTATTTACGCATACCTGACGCGGAGATGGCCATGTCGCCCATCTCGGTAGGGATCATCGCACGTTGGCATCGTCATAGGGACATACGTCGGCCGGGTGGCACCGGCCCATCCAGTCCAGGATGGCCGACCAGAAGCACCGCCAATTCCGGCATGAGGACAACGTTCAACGCTGCGGCAGCCACCAGCGTGAGAGGGCGGCGCAGCAGTCGATGAACCCCTGACGTGTCAGCGAGGTGCTGAGCGCCAGCACACGGGCCAGTAGGAGCAGGACGAGCGCCAGTATGGCCGGTGCGGACCCATGTCACAGGCCGTAGGCGGCCAGAGCTCCGCCGGCGTATGCGGCGATCGGGGTATCGATGTGTTCGGCGTCGCGGTTCACTCCGCGCAGGGTGTTGGAGGCAAAGGAGCGCTGGAACTCCAGGCCGACGTAGGCCAGCCCCAGATGAGTGGTGGAGATGCCGCCGACGTGCAAGGGAAGCGCGCTGTCGTCGAAGGCGCCGAGCGGGCGCAGGTAGTCCAGGTTGGGGCGGTAGCCGGTGGCGTAGATGACTGTGTCGACCGGCTCATGGGTGCCGTCGGCCCACACGATCTGGTCGCCGTCGAAAGCGGTGAACATGGGACGGCGCTCCATCCGGCAGGACTCCAGGGCGCTGGCGTAGTCGCCGGTGTCCATGACGATGGTGCCACTGGCGATGCGGGCCAGCCAGTGCGGCGGCAGGTC
Source organism: Nonomuraea sp. CA-141351 (assembly GCF_050944675.1). Lineage (NCBI taxonomy): Bacteria > Bacillati > Actinomycetota > Actinomycetes > Streptosporangiales > Streptosporangiaceae > Nonomuraea > Nonomuraea sp. CA-141351. Next base: position 9,822,869 of record NZ_CP191982.1, on the reverse strand, counting down.
ATCGAAGCCGGTGGTGGTGTGCCAGTAGTGCACGTCCTTGCCGCCGATGAGCTGCGGCATGAACGTGATCGGCTGGCGGGTGGCCAAGGTGACTGCGGCGACCTCGGCGAGTTCGTAGCCGACCTGGACGGCGGAGTTGCCGGCGCCCACGACGACGACCCGTTGTCCGGCGTAGTGCTTGGGGTCGCGGTAGTCGGCCACGTGCAGGGCGCGCCCGGTGAAGTTGTCCTGGCCGGGGAGTGCCGGTACGTACGGGTTGCCGAACGACCCGCTCGCGGCTACGACGCCCATGGCGTGGAGGGGGTCGCCGCTGGGCATGGTCGCCCCGGGCGCGTGGGGACGGGGATCATTCACCGCAACGGCCGTTCCTGGGGTCCCGACTCGTACGTCAAACCTTGCCCCGTGCCCGACCATTTGGCGGCAAAGGGGCAGGACTGCTGCAACTATCAGGGCATAGCGTGGCGCTCGCCATCGAAGTCCCCCGGAGGTGGTCATGAGCGAATCGTTGCCGGTGCGCGCACCGATTTACGTTCGTCACTTCGACAAGCTCGTCGATCTCGCGCTGGCCGCGATCACCGTGGTGGTGTTCGTCGCCGGTGCTCTCGCCACGTTCGTGCAGACACCCTGGGACGGCGCGATCCAGCTCGCGCTGGTTCTCGCCGTGCTCGTGCTTTTCCGGCGGCGCTGGCCCATGCTCGTGCTGCTGTTGTCGGTCGCCGCGATCGTCGTCTATCACCTCTCCAGCTGGTCCCCTGCCGGGTGGATCTGGCCGGCCTCGGTCGCCTACTTCACCGCGGCGGCCACGCCTCGGGTGCGCTGGGTAGCGGCCCTCGGCATCGCCCAGCTGATCTACTCCGCCATCGACGCTCGCTGGATCATCGACAGGAACCTGACCCGCTACCTCATCCACACCGTCGGCGAAGGGCTGCTGCTGGCCGTCCTCATCGGCGCGGGACTCGCCTACGCCGCGACGCTGCGCTGGCAAGGACGCCAGCACTCCGCCGGTTGAAGGCCCGGGGGCACCAGCGCCCCCCACCTCGCCCGCCTCCCGGTGCGATCCGCGCACAAGCGCCCTGGGTTTTCCGCACCAATTGGTGCGGAAAACCCAGGGCGCTTCTGTTTGCAGGAGGACGTCACATGGATCTCTTCGGAGGCCGTCCCGGGCCGCGTCGCCCCGCCCACCAGTCGAGGAAGGCGCTGGTGTTGAAGGTAGGGCACCCCGTCACCGGGTCGGCGGTGTAGGGCGGCCACGGCTCGCCACGCTGCCGTGCCGTGGACAATGCCCTGCTGATCGCGCTGCGATCCACGTGAAGGAGGCGGGCAAGTTGAGCTGCGGAACGGGCGTCATCGAGCACAGGCTCCAGGTCGAGGGCTTCGCCGTTCGCCCTGCTACCGGGACCGTCCCCATCGCGCGCTCTCACCCCGTTTGCCTGCCCTGGCGATCTTCAGGGGCATCTCACAAACTCGCAACGATTGGTGCTGATTCCGCAGAGCCAGGCCGGGCGGAGCTGATCTGGGCGACATCGTGGTGACTGATGACCGGCTGGGGGCGGGGCTGGACGCCGGAGAGAACCCGGTGTACCCGGGCTGCCGCCGCGCGGCCGAGGCGATCCGCCTGGCATAGCTTCCGCGTTCAAGCCGTTCCCCGGGCGTTGACGGCGGGGCCGGTCAGATTGCGGTCTGCTGATCGTGGTCGCGCAGCATGCGCAGGACGGTTGCGGCCGAGGGGTGACGGCCCTTTTTCGCGCCGCTGGTGATGACGAGCCTCGCGGCGATGTCGCGCAGGCTGAGGTTCTGCTCGCGCAGGTGCAGGGCCATGGACAGCATGTGCTCGTCGGTGACGGCGGCGCCGCCGATGGCCTTGCCGCGGGCGCGGGCGGATTCGTGACCTTCCAGGGTGCGGTCGCGGATGTACTCGCGTTCCATCCCCGACAGCGCGGCCAGCACGGTGAACACCACGCCGGATGGGTCGTGGGAGCCCTGCAGCTCGCCGGTGACGAACTCCAGGCCGATGCCGGCCGCCTTCAGTTGCTCGGCGAGGGCGGCCAGGTCGAGGCCGCGGCCGAGCCGTTTGTGCTCGTGCACCACGAGCGTGACCGCCACCCCGGCCGCGCGCAGTTCCCGGGCCAGGGTGACGGCCTTGTCGAGCTCGGGCCGGGTGGTGGCCCAGGTGGAGATCTTCTCGGCGAAGACGCGGGTGACACCGGCGGCCTTGAGGGCGTCGAGCTGGGTGTCCAGGGACTGGCGGACGGTGGAGGCGCGGGCGTAGCCGATCCGCGCGTGCCCGGCCGGTTCGGCGTCGGCCGTGGCGGGGCGGGGCAGTGCGACCCAGGCCGCGCCCGGCTTGCGGACGGCGGGGGTGGGGATGTTGAGGACGCGGAGTGTGGCCAGCGCGCGCGAGACCTGGCTTCGAACGGTCGCCTGCGAGATGCCGAGCCTCGCCGCGATCTCCTCATCGGCGAGATCCTCGTAGTATCGCAGGATCAGCACTGCGCGCTGTCTGGCCGGTAAGGCCCGCAGGCGCTGCCAGATCTCGCCGAGCTCGTGTTCGTCCTCGTGGACCGGGGAGGGAACCTCCGCCGTGAGGTGCTCCAGCCGTCGCCTGCGCCACCAGCTCACATGCTGCCGGGCCATGATCGTCCGAACGTACCCCTCGGGGTCATCCCTGCTGCGTACACGCCGCCACGAGGAGCTCAGCTTGAGCAACGCCTCCTGGACCAGGTCGGCCGCGTCGTCGGCGCTGCCGGTCAGCACCAGGCCGTAGCGCAGCAGCGCATGACTCCTGGCCCGGACGAACTCCTCGAACTTCGCCTTCCAAGGACGCACGGGGCGACGTCCTCGTTGCAAAAACCTTTTGGGTGTAGCTCGTTCTCAGTGAGTATCTGAGCTGGGCTTTCGCGGTCGTGACTGTTTGATCGGGGTGCCGCCTTCTACTGTGGGTGCAAGCGTGTAAGGCGGTGGTGAGGGGTCGCGGCGCTCTGCTCCCACCTGCTGATCGGCGGGCGCGACAGCGTCCGGTACGGCACCGGCAGACCGGCGCGGTGGACGGGCTGGTACATCACTTCGACATTGGCGGCGATGAAAGGTTCGCTCAAGACAGTGGGGAATTCGACCCGTGGATCCGTATGCGTCCGGCCACCGGTTCGAGTGCGGCCGCCCGTCACCTTCTCGCTTTCCGAGCACGGCCGCCTACCGGCCGCACCCTCTGGAGCAAAACCCTCGGCAACACCTGCATGCTCATGGTCGGCGTCATCCAGGAGGGCGGCAGGCGCAGAGGTATCGGCGAGACCACGATCCCCTGTGGCCTCAAGAACTTCTCCTGGTCCGTGACCACCGCCAGGTTGCGACACGCTGCGCTGGGACGTCCTCACCAAGGTCTCCGTCCGGGTCCGGCAGAGCGGCGAACTCGGCGGCATGTTCACCGTCGCCAGAACGGGCGCGAACCTGACCGCCGCCTGCGGCAGATGAGCGGAAACCGCAGGGCCTGCATCGGGGCCCGGCGCGCCGGCCGTCGCCGAGCCCCGCATGTTCGTCGTTTCGGTGTCCTTCCCGAATCCGGCTGCCAAAATGACGGCATGATCGCTCGGCTCCGAGCTGCCGCATTGTGGATGGCGGGCATTCTCATCCCGGTCGCCCTCAGCGCGGCGGTCAATCTCTGGACCAACGACGGTGTGTGGAACCCGCCGTGGATCGCGTTCGCGGTGGTGCTGGCCTTGGCGGGATGGTACGTCACCTTCCTGGCCAGCCGTGACTCGGCGCCGACCGCCGCCGATCTGCCTCAGGTCAAGGCGCGGCTGGCGGAGTTGGTGGATGGTTTCTGGCGGAGCGAGATGACGAAGCGTTCTCTCGGCGACCCGCCGATCCCCGTCACCTGGCATGTCACCACCCGGCCCAACCTCATGGACCATCCCCACCTGATCGCCGAGGGCGAGCTCTCCTTCATTGGACGGTCCGATGAGATCACCGTCCTGGCCTCGTTCTTCCGCCGGCTGCGCCGGCATCGGCTGGTCGTCACGGGCGGGGCGGGAACGGGAAAGACCACGCTGGCCGTTCAACTCCTCCTCAAACTGATCGAGACGCGGGAGGCGGACGAGCCGGTGCCGGTGTTGCTGCAGATCGCCGACTGGGACACCGAGCTCTATCCGAACGTGCACGACTGGCTCGTGGTCCGCCTGCGGAATGACTTCCTGGTTCCGAAAATGCCCGACCAAGGCCGCGACTCCGCGCGGATCCTGGTGTCGGGCCGCCATGTCCTGCCCATTTTGGACGGGCTGGACGAGCTTCCAGAACCGGCTCGGGCGAAAGTCGTCAACCGGTTGAGCCAAACCCTGGACAAGCACGATCGGTTGATCATCACCTCGCGCACCTCCGAATTCGCCGGAGCCGTCAAGAACGCGCGCCGAGCCGTCAGGGCCGCCGCGGTCGTGGCTCCGATGGCGTTGACCGCGCCGACCGTGGCGCAGTACCTCGCCACGTGCCTGCCTCCGCGCCGCCCCCAACCCTGGGACACGCTGTTGTCCGCGCTGGCCGCGGGCAATGCGCGGGCCCTGGAGACTGTGTCCTCGACCGCATGGGGGCTGTGGCTGATCCGGTCGGTGTACATCGACCGCGATCGCGATCCGACGCCGCTGCTGACCGTTTACCGGGACGATGTCGCCGCGCTCCGCAAGCACCTGATGGACAACCTGGTCGAGGCGTTGCTGCACGCCCAGAAGCTCGCGGGGACGGCGGTCCGCCGGGTTCCGTCATCCTGGGACGCCAAGCGGGTACGGCGGTGGCTGGGACGCCTCGCCGCGCGTGCTTCGGCGTCCGGAGCGCGGGACGTGGCCTGGTGGCGGATCGTCCAGCCGGTGCCGGACCACTCGGGGCGGACGGTGCCGAGCACGCCTCCCCGGTGGTTTGTCTTTCTGCTTGCCGGACTCGTCTACGGCCTGCCCGTCACCGTGGGCGCCGCCCCGAGCGGCCACCTCGTGCTCGGTCCGGCCGCGGGTCTTTTCTTTGGCTTCGCGACTATGGTCAACGCCTCCGAGACGCCCGATTTCGCGCGCCTTCGGCTCGGCCGGCGTATCACCACGACGCTGCGCGAACACAGCGCCTACGTCATGCCCGTCGCGCTCGCGATGAGCCTGCCGCTCGCGGCGGCGGTCACCATCATGCAGGGCCTCGCCGGAGGCCTTTTCGTGGGCGTCACCATGACGCTCATCACCTGGTTCGCCTTCGTGCAGGGCAAGCATCCGCCGCTAACCGAGGGGAAGGCGACGGAGGAGCGACTTCCACAGTTCGCCGACGCTCTCACCCCACTGTCGGCGTGGCGGGACAACCGGTCCCTGCTCTGGCTTCACCTGATCGGCGCACTGGCCTTGGGCGCCCTGCTGGGTGTCTCCGTGGACTTCGTGGCGCCCTTCTTCCCTGGGCCGTGGGACTGGTTGAGCGACCTCGGACTCGGGCTGATCGTCGGTGGTCTGGCCGGGACGGCGCAGCGGCCGCGGCAGGCCTGGCTGACCTCCAGGATCACGTTCCTGTTCCTGGCCCTGTCGGGCGACTACCCGGTTCGTGTGATGAGGTTCTACGACGAGATGCACCGGCTGGGCGTGCTGCGCGCGGTCGGCCCGTTCTACGAGTTCCGGCATGACGCGCTCCACGACCACTTCACTACTTCGGCGAATTGACGAGAACGCACCGCTTTGACAGCGGCCCGCCAGGAGCATCAGGCGTCCGGCTCGGGGTAGGGGGCAGCGGGCCGGTGGGGTCGCGCAGCGCGCGCACCGGAGAAGGCCCTCGCCTATGGATGGGGAACCCGACTCGTCCGGAATGCCGCTATCCGGGGTGACATCAAACTCGGTACGCCTGAACTTCCGCATCGTGCTTTTGGCATCGTCAATCGTCAAACCAACATCCGAGGTCATACCGTCGCCTCATCTGTCGGGAAGTGACACTCATGAGCTACGCCCAAGGGCGAAGTAGCGGTGTAACCACGACCAACCTGGACAACCACGGAACACGCGTCCGGTCACTCGTCGAAGATCGTGACGGGGCTCCGGCATAGCCAGCAAAGACGCAGCATGATCTCGTCGGCCGGATGCGGCCGCTCGTCGCCGGGCTCGAGCAGGAAGCCGTGCGTGGTCGTCAGGTTCTCACCGCCTGTGGCCTCATAGCAGGCCCGGCAGGCGGCGCTCCGGCACTTCGTGCAGCGGTACCCCCACCCGGCCAGGATCACCTCGTCGGCGCTCTGCCCGAAGTCCGCGGTGTGCCAAGGGTGGCCACAGTCCGGGTCGTCGCAGGAGAGCTCGAAGTGGGAGCAGGGCAGGATCGGGTAGCCACAGCGGACGCAGTAGGTCGGCGATGCCCTCAACTCCGGCAGCGGCGTGCGCTCGGGGATCTCGATCAGGGTGCCGTCGGCCTCGTCGAAGATCATGACCATGTCGCGGCCGAGGTTGCGGTACGGCGTCTCCACAATCACGTAGTAGCCCTCTTGACGGACCTCCCGGCGGCGCAGGTACTCCAGCGCGACGGCCTCGGTCTTGACCCAGAACACCTCGTAGACCTGGCCATTGTCCTTCCTGTCCACGACGGTGACGCTGCCCTCGACGGTGTCGGCGTAGGAGCGCCACTTGCCGTACGAGCGAGTGCCGGGTTGGTTCGTGGACTGCTTTCGTCGTCGCCACCACATGGGTCAAGCATCAGGGCGTCTGACGGGACCGGTCCCGCCTACGAATCATTGGGGTCGTACGGCACCGACGCCCCAAGCCCCGCCCTGTCCCGGCGGATAAAGTCCGGCGCGTCTCGCATCTTCAATGGGCGCGGCTCTCCCTCGGTGAGTTCCTGAGCTGGGCTTTTGTAGACATGACTGTTTGATCCGGGAACCGCCTTTTACTGTGAGTGCAGACCCGTGAGGCGGTGGTGACGATGAGCTCGTTGCTCGAGGAACTGGCACGGCGCGAAGCCGCTGCCCGCCGGCGAATCGAGGAGATCCGCGAGCAGATCGCCGCGCTCACCTCACAGATGCAGGACGAACAGGACCGCTTGTCACGGCTGACGATCACACGGAAGACCGTCGAGGAAATCCTGGGCGAAGCGGCCCAGCTGCTCGATGAGCCCCATGGACAGGCCGAGGCCGCCGACGCGGCCGGCACCGCGCCGCCGGCACAGCCGCCGGTGCTGGGTGTGGTGACGGTGCCGCACTGGCAACCCGGCATGAATACGACGGTCCTGCCGCGCGCGTACCGGGACGCGGTGGAGATCATGGCCGATGCCGGGCGGGCGATACGGGCCGGGCAGATCGCGGTGGCGATGGGACTGCCGGATGAGGCCGCCAAGCGGGAAGGGCTGCGCTCCAAGCTGAAGCGGCTGGTGGAACGCGGCTGGGCGAAGGAAGAAGGGCCGGGACTGTTCACGGTGACCGATCCGGTGGCCCGCGAGATGGCCGGGCAGGATGGCGTGGCGTCACGGGACGCAATCGCGTCGTCAGCGGGCGGGTGATTGTGGCGGGGCTCTCCCGCCGTCAGGTTCGAAGGTGCCACCCAATCGACCCCGGACGAAGGAAGAGCCCTGTGCAGGCACCGTACGACACCGAGGCCACCGCTGACGTCTTTGCGAAGGCGAAGAACACATTCAACTGGCTCATCGGACACCTCACCGACGCGCAGACCGGGACGTTTGCCCATAACCGGCTGGAGGAGACCATCACCGAGCAGGGCCGGGAGCTGCAGCGCCTGCTGCTGCAGGCCCACCTTGACCTGCGCGCGCTGCGCGAGCTGGAGCAGGTACGCCACGCCCGCCACCAGGCCGGTGGCGCCGCGGAGGTGATCGGCGCGGACGGGGTGCCGCGGCGGCGCCTGGAGCTCGGGCACCACCGCCTGCTCGCCACGGTGACCGGGACGGTGACGGTCACCCGGTGCGCGTGGCGGGCCCCGGGCGTCGGCAACGTTTATCCGGCGGACGCGGCATTATCGCTGCCGGCGGTGCGACACTCGGCCGGGCTGGCCAAGCTCGCGGTCATCGAGACGGTGCGCGGCTCGTTCGACGCCGCCCTGGCGGCGATCACCACACGGTGCGGTCAGGTGATCGGCAAACGGCAGATTGAGCAGCTGGTCGCCCAGGCCGCGGCCGATGTCGACGCCTTCTACGCCGCGCGAACCGTGCTGCCGTGCACGGCGTCCACGGTGCTGGCGATCAGCGTGGACGGCAAGGGCATCGCGATGCGCCCCGAAGCGCTGCGGCCCGCGACCGCGAAGGCCGCCGCCCGCGCCCGAGCCACGTTCCGGACGCGGCTGGCGGCCGGGGAGAAACCGGCGCGCAAACGGATGGCGACGCTGGGGGTGGTCTACGACGCCGAACCGGCGCCGCGGCGGCCGCACGATGTGATCGCCGTCCCGGGCGGGCGATCCGGCCGGCGCCTGCCACGGGCCCGGCCGAACGCGACGCGCAAGTGGCTGTGCGGCTCGGTCATCACCAGCCCCGGCCCTGTGATCGCCAAGGTGTTCGACCATGGCGAGGCCCGTGATCCCGCGCACGCCCGTCCCTGGGTCGTGCTCGTCGACGGGGCCCGCCACCAGCTCGACCTGATCACCGCCGAAGCCGCCCGGCGCCGCATCCGCGTCCACATCGTGATCGATTTCGTGCACGTGCTGGAGAAGTTATGGGCTGCTGCGTGGAGTTTGCACCCGCCCGCGGCGCCGGCCGCGGAGGACTGGGTCGCCGGGCATGCCCTGGCCCTGCTGGCCGGGCACACCGGCCAGGTCATCACCACGCTGAGGGCGCAGGCCGCCACAGCCGGCGCGCAGCACCGTGACGGCATCGACGCGTGCATCCGCTATCTGTCCAACAACGCCGGGCATCTGCGGTATGACCAGGCGCTGGAGGCGGGATGGCCGATCGCGACCGGGGTGGTAGAGGGCGCGTGCCGTCATCTGATCGCCGACAGGTTCGACCTGGCCGGGGCGCGGTGGGGCCTGGCCGGGGCCGAGGCGCTGCTGAAGCTCCGCGCGCTGGTCGCCAACGGTCATCTGGAGGAGTACTGGACTTTCCATCTCGCCCGGCAACACGAGCGCGTCCATCAGACCGGCTACCAGGACGGGTACGCCCTTACGGCTTGATCGCTTCAGTCACTCAGGAGGAGCCGCACCCAAACCTTTTTCGGGTCGAGCCCCGCACTGACCGCGCGGCAGCAGGCCGAGCTGATACGCATGCATGCGACCGGCAACTATCACCACCGAGTGGTCTGCACGCCCGCCAGGGCGGGCGTGCAGACCACTTCGCACATCCGTGCAGACGACTTCGGAAACTGACACTCCGGACGCCCCGAACTCACGACAGGCCACCCTGCAGTCGACCAGCCGACGGTGCGAGCCGAACTGGAAACGGGAAGCTGACTTCGCAGCTCAGGACCTGTTTGGCGGCCTGTGTCACGTTGGTTAACGGCTCACCCGACCTGGACCGCATGATCGAAGAGATCGAGAAGGACGAGAAGAGCGAGGCCACCGATGCGGGCTGACAACACCCATCACGTCGTCGCCGCCGCCCGTCGCCGGGCAGAGCAAACTCGGCAACGCGCCATCGTTGCCCTGCGCCGCATGGATGCCGCTGGCCAACGGATTACCTTCGACGTCGTCGCCCTGGAGAGTGGCGTCTCTCGATCATGGCTCTACGCCCAAGACGACGGCCCGGGCGCTCGGCGAACGCCGCGCGGCCGAGGTTCTTGGGCAGGCGATCGGCCGCGACACGCCGAAGCGTGACTCGTCCAAACTCACCGGCCCCTGCTGAGCAGCCAGCTCAACCCCGGCCGTCGACTACATGTCCACATCGGATCACCGCAGGTCACAGCCAAGATCAAAAGGCAAGCTCAAGATAATGCGCGCAGGCGCGCGCGAGATCGTGCACGTGCACGACTGCCGGGGTAGCGGGAGTTTCGGGACTGCTCTCATCGCGTACGCGCGACAGGGGGGGAGACCAAGTACGGGAAAAGGGGCAGTCACGTCTCTGACCACAGCTATCACGATCGGCCCTGGGCCGTGGGGCCGCCACGATGACGTGCTCCGGAGATGAGGATGGCCCGGCGCGGTGCGCGAGGCATCGTCGTGGTGGTGGGTCGGATGTGTCTCAGGCGGTGGCGGGCTGGAGGAGTTCGATCTTGATGGCCAGCACGCCGAGCGCCTCTTTCTCGGGGTCGTAGATGCGGGGATGTTGGCCAGCTGCTGCTCTCGGAGACTGTCGGGGTTGACGTTAGCCGCAGCTCGATGACCTCCTCCACCTGGTCGCCTGGAGCTGGAGCGCCCGATCCCGGCCCACCTCAACACATCCTCAACACATCCTCAACACCGCCCGCCGCACGATGAGGATCACCAGTCGATCACACGGTAAAGGGGGGCAACATGCAGTGAAGAACCAGGACGTCGGGGGTGCTGGCGGCGGTTGGCGCGGCCAGCTCGCACACGCTGCCGGCTACACGGTGCTGCGTAGTACGAAACTTTGCGATCAGCCGCGAAGACTTAATTCACGAAAATCTGCCTACGTGAGGTGAAGGTGAAAAGGAAAAAGCAGGCCGCCGTCATCGCTTTCAGCATCGCGCTCGGCGGCGGGGCATCGCTCGTCACCGCCCCCGCGGCCCTTGCCGACCCAGGAACCTGCGCTCGAGTAGGGGAAGGGAGCCCGGCCTACGAGGGGATGGTCTTCCCGGTGTACAACCGGTGCGGCCACACCATCAAGGTCAGGGTCAACGATGGGGCCGGCAGAACGAGCCCGTGTGGCAAGATCGCGCCGAAGGCGACGAAATCGTTCCTGGTATCGACCGGGAAGTTCTGGGCCTACGCCCAGAACTGCTGAAAGGGGATCGGCGTATGCTCATCACTGCGAAACGTGCTCTGCGTATCAAGATAGTCGTCACGAGCGCTGCCATGGCCGCCTCGACCATGGCTCTCACCGGTACGGCATCGGCGGATCCCGGATTCTGCGGTGTCCGCGTTTCGGGGCCCGACATGATTGCCGGCGGTTCGCAAGCTGGCTATGTCGTTCGTAACAAATGCACCGCAACGCACAAGTTCAAGGTCGTCCTCAACGGGAATTCCAGCATCGGCTGCTGGACGGTCGCCGGAGGAGGCCGCCGAACGTACTCCTCGGCGATTTGGACGACCAACTGGGTTGTTCGCAACTGCTAATCCCAGGGAATAGTCAGAGAGTTGGAGGGCGTGGCGGTCTTGCCGCTGATGCAGCTTATGTGCCCGCCGAACCGCAGCGTGGTGGGGTGAATCTGCAGATCAGACCTCATAGCGGAGTCTCCGCGGCCCGTTTCCGGCGTATTCCACGCCCATCTCAACGTCCTGGGCCGCTCCTCCATCTCCTCCTCCACGCCGGCCGAAGGACTGCGGCAGCTCGGTGAGGTCCCCGACCTGCCCGACTTCCCCGACAGCGGCGACCTGGAGGAGGAAGGGGCGTAGATCTCCCCGGGGCTCGCAGGGGGCCAACCGGCCCCCTGCGAGTGTGGCCCGTATCGGGAACGTTCCCTTCCTGCCCGTATCCGGTCAGCCTATCTCGATGTGCGGGCAGGGGCGCCGCTGGCGATAGCCGCCCGGCACCCCGGCTCCCACCACGTCCCAGAAGGGTTCGGCCTCTCGGAAGTGGCCACCGAGGGTGTGCCAGGACAGGCCCGGGTAGTCCGAGCGCAGCACGGCCAGGGCCGTGCGGGCCAGGCCGGAGCGCTGGAACTCGGCCTCGGTGTAGGGCTCTTCCACCCATCCCAGGCCGCAGGTGCGGCAGATCTGGTAGTCGACGGCGAAGGCGAAGGCGTCGGTCGAATAGGCGGCGCGGGTGCGCCAGGTGCGGCGGTTGTAGGTGGGGGTGTCGGTCCAGGGCGCGCCCTCGGGGCAGCCGGTAGTTCAGGCTGCGGTAGCGGCGATACAGCCGGCCTCCGCTGAGCCGGTAGATCAGCTCATGCCACAGATCGCGATCCGGCGCCCACGCCACCTGGTCGGCGCACGCGGTCAGTTCGGCGATGGCCGCTCGGCCGGCGAGCGGCTCCCGCTCGACGTCCAGCAGTCCCGCAGCCGCGTCCTGCAGGTCCTTGTCGGTGATGGGGCCGGTGATGGGGGAGGTGACCGCGTCGTCCGGCGAAGGTTCGGAGTGAACGGCGGGTTCGGCGTCGATGACGGCCAGCTCCTCGATGAGGTCCTGGGCGCTGCTCTCGGCGACTGCGGGGACCGAGCCCAGCGCCATCATCGTGGTCTCGTGCCGGCATCGACGCCTCCATCGGCACCGTCGGCGGATAAGCGCTCGACAACGCCCTGATGGAATCACAGATCGGCCTCTACAAGACCGAGCTGATCAAGCCCCGAGGCCCGTGGCGCAGCCTGTCGGAGGTGGAGTTGGCCACGGCCGAATGGGTCGCCTGGTTCAACGCCACCCGCCTGCACTCGGCGATCGGGCACCTACCGCCGGAGGAGTTCGAGGCGATCTACTACGCTCAACACCACCCCACCGAACCCATCGCAATCAACCGCTGAGGTCTCCATCAAACTCGGGGCGATTCATTCCTCGGTCGTTGAGCCGTCTGCGCCCCATCCGCCGTCGCTGTTGGGGGTTTGGGAGATCTGTTGCGCCACGTCGGTGCACAGGGATCGGGCCAGGGGATGGTTGATGGTGGACATGATGCGAGCCATCTCACCCAGCGCGTAGGCCGGTGACAGGTGCCACTTGCAGGCTTGGGCCCGGTTGCGGGTGGTCTGGGAGGGGAGCCAGCCACGGGCAGCAGGCGGTCGTGGTCTGCTTGGAGGTTGAGCAGCGCGGCCATGTGGATGTTCGTGGTGAGCGAGGGGTCGTGTTCGAACAGGAAAGCCTCGGTAGGCGCTGTCGTCCCCGATCATCATGTCGAGGGTGGCGGCTCCTGGGGCGGGGTGGCCGGTGATGGCGATGGTCTCGTTCGTTGGTGAGTGAACAACTTCCTGGATTTCCGCGTCATACCAAACGTCTGTGGCACACATCGGAAGGGTCCTGCTTGCGGCCTTCTCCTGCTCACCCGAAGGGAGCACACATCGTGACGGTGAAGGGCACTGTCCCAGCCGCCTTCCTGGCGGCGTCACGTGCGACAACGAGGACGCTCGGGTTACTCTCGGCAACCGGGGCGATCACGGCACTGACACTCCTGAGCGGACCGGCCGCGACAGCATCGACAACTGCCGCCAAACCCAAGCTCCCGGAGTTGGACTTCCCGACCAGCATCCAGGGCAAGATCCTTGTGCACCACGTCGACAACAAGGCCGAGCAGACCCGTTGGAGCACCAAGGTGCGGTTGAGCCGGGGCTACGAGGTCGGCTTCGCCTGCCTGGACGGCTCCAGGATGACGGTCACCACCAGCACAGGGCTACAGATTCCCGCCAAGTGCGATGGCACGACCTACTACTACAGGGCGAGAGGCCTGCCCAGGCATAAGCGCACCTACACCTTCCACGTCAAGGTCCAGCCAGGCACCCGCTGGGAGCTGGCCATCACCACACTTAAGAAATAGTCATCGACGTTCGGATTCGGGACAGTGAATCGTCCAGGCCCGGCGATCACATCAGGTTCGTCTGCGGGCGCGCGTGCTGGGCGAGATAGTCGGCGCAGTCCGCGGCGCGGAACTGCTCGATCGTCGCCCCGTTCTCGGTCCACAGCGTGCAGACCGTGTCGTCGGTCACCGGGCCGGTGGCCCGGCAGGTCGGGCACAGCCGGGTCACGGTCGCCGACTCGCTGGCGGTCATGCTCCCACCCCCCAGGCTGGGCAGCGCGCAGGCACGGGCGCGCCATCCTGGGGCTTCACGCGGCAGGCCTCGGCCCTGGTCAGCCGGTCCGCTTCGTCATGCAGGGCCTCGACCAGCATCACGTCGTCCTCCAGGCCGTCTTTCAGAACTTCCACAAGCGCCTCCTGATGAACAGATGCCCCAAAAGCTCCAGACGTTGACAACAGGCGCACAACGAACCCGGCTACCGGTTGCGCAGGTAAGAAGAGAGCGGAAACCGTCGGGCGCGCCAGCTACGGTGAGGGTCAACCCCGCCGTGTGTGGCCTGAAGGGCTCGTGACGTGACCAGATAGCGCACCCCGGTCGAACAAGACGCGTTCCAAGCATGGATCTATGCCAGCAACTGCCTGCTGTACGAGAACGACCCCGGCCCCGCCAAGCTCAACGTGGGGACCGCTGCCGAACCGCACTTCGTCCCCCGTTCCCTGGCCTGGCAGCAGGGCTACGCGATGAACGTCCTGGTGGACTGCGACGGTGACCATGGCCGGCTGCTGGCCGCGGCCCGCGAATGCGAGGCCGAAGCGGCCCGCCGCGCCCCCGACAGCCCGCACCGCGCACGGGAGTGGGCTCGCGCGGCCGACCTGTGCACCATGGCGGCCGCCATGGTGAAGGCGCCGGCGGACATCGTGACGACCAGGCCCGCCGGCGCGTGGTCGCCTCCTGCCGGCCGCCAGCAGGTGGGTGGTGAACCGGAAAGACGTGTATTGACTGCCCGCGTCCGAGTGATGAATCAACCCCGGCCCGACCGGGTAGCCGGTGCGTTCGCGCCGCCACAGGGCCATGTCCAGGGCGTCCAGTACGAGGGTGGTGTGCTTGGTGAGTGAGGCGGCCCAGCCGACGATCGCCCGGGAGTAGACGTCGACCACGAACGCGACGTAGACCACTCCGCACCAGGCGGAAACGTGGGTGAAGTCGGCTACCCAGGTTGCGTTCGGCCGCTGGGCGGTGAAGTCGCGCCGCAGCCGGTCGGCCGCCCGCGCATGTCCCGGATCGGGCGTCGTGGTGCGGATCTTCCTGCCCCGCCGCGCGCCCTGCAGGCCGAGCGCGCGCATGCGCCACTCGACGGTGCAGCGCGCCACCCGATGCCCCTCCCGCAGCAGTTGCTGCCAGACCTTGCGGGCGCCGTAGACGCCGTAGTTGTCGGCGTGGATGCGAGTGATGTGCTCGTCCAGCTCGGCATCGCGCAGGGCGCGGGCCGAGGGCGGTCGGTTCTTGGCGGCGTAGTAGGTGCTGGTGGAGATGGGGCAGCCGTGCTGGGTCAGGACACGGCAGATCGGCTCGACACCGAACACGCCGGCGTGCTGGTCGATGAAGGTCACGAGTGCGTGTGTGGCCGGTCGAGCTCGGCCGCGAAGAAAGCCGACGCGGCCTTCAGGATCTCGTTGGCGCGGCGGAGTTCGGCGTTCTCCCGGCGCAGCCGCTTCAGCTCGGCCGACTCATCTGAGGTACGGCCTGGCCGGCTGTCCTCGTCGATCTGGGCCTGGCGGACCCAGGCCCGCAGTGTCTCCGCAGTGCCGATGCCGAGCTTGGTCGCGACCGCATTGATCGTGGCCCACTCGGTCGGGTAATCCGGCCGCACTTCGGCGACCATCCGCACCGCTCGACGGCGCAGCTCGGCGGGATAGGGAGACTTACCTGGCATGGACTCGATCCTCTCAAGAGATCAAGTCTCCACCGAAACCGGGGCGATTCTGTTCAACCGCGACGGCATCCAACTTGTCCCTCGGTTCCAGCGACCTTGTCGCTTCGTCGTCAAAGGCTCACCTGCCCACGTCAGCACCCCTTTCGGGGCCGGGCGAGCAAGGCCCGGTATCCGGCGGTTATACGGGGCGGCCCGAGGTAGAGGCCTTGCGCTCCGCTTTTAGGCGACCTGCGAATCCTCGCCCGTCTGATGCAATTCCTGAGGATTGGTGTACCGGCGGGTGGTGTCCAGGCGGGCATGGCCCATCAACTCGGCGACCACGACGATGTCGACGCCCTGGCGCAGCAGGTTGGTGGCGAAAGTGTGCCGCAGGGTGTGCGCGGAGGCGGCGGGCGCGCCGTTGTCGTCGACCAGGTCGGCCTTGGCCGCGAGCTCGTCGAGCAGCTGGTCGACGGCGCGGGCCGACAGTCGGCCGCCACGGCAGCGGTTGAGGAACAGCGCCGGGCCGCCCGCGCCCAGCCACTCGCTGCGCTCGGTCTTCCAGCCCTTGATGGCCTCGCGCACCGTGGTGTCCAGCAGCGGCACCTCGCGGGAGGTCTCGCCCTTGCCGTTGCGGACGATGACCTTGCCCGTGTGGGCCGACAGCGGCACGTCGGCGACGTCCAGGGCGACCGGCTCGGCGACGCGCAGCCCGGAGTAGAACAGCAGCCGTCCGAGTCCTGCTGGCGGAGCTGTCGCGTGACGGACGCAAGACGGTCCGCGCGCTCGCCGCGCTCGTCGGGCTGTCCGAACCCTCTGTACGCGATCGGCTGGACAAGCTGTTCCGGGACGGGGTTATCACCGGGTACCGCGCGATCGTCGAACCGGCGGAGGTCCGCGCGGGCACGGCCGCGTTCGTCGCCCTCCGTTTCTGCTCCGAGCCGGGAGCTAAGACGCAGGTCAACGCGGCTCTGGAACGGGACCCGTGCGTGCTGGAGGTGCACGAGGTGGCAGGCGAGGACTGCTACCTGATCAAGGTCAGGGTGGGCACCACGGTCGAACTGGCCGACGCGCTCGACCGTATCCGCGCGATCCCGGCCATCTCACACACCAACTCCACGGTCGTCCTGCGCACCGTCTTCGAACGGCCGATCACGATCGAGGCCGACCAACCGGGCTGAAAGAGATCGTTGCGCCCGGCAGCGCCATCCGGCGGCCTGGGCGGAGCGTGCCCAGCCCGCCTGGCTCCAGTGGCCGGGAGCCGCGCGTTCGTCCGCTGGCCAGGACGCAGACCCTGACAATCCGAACCTAGCGTAGTGAGGCGGGTGTACGGCACAGCAGCTTGCGGGCGGTAGGGGCGAGGTGGGCCTGGTCGGCGAAGCCCGCGTCGGCCGCGGCGGTGGCGGCGGATGTGCGGGACAGGCCGGCGACCGCCGTGCGGAGGCGGGCCCACTGGCGGAGCCGGACGAGCGGGATGCCGACGCTAGCTCGGACGAGGGTGCGTAGCCGGGAGGCCGAGAGGCCGACGTCGGCGGCGATGGCGGCCAGGGGTGTGCCGGGGTCGGCGTGCAGGACGCGTGCCACCCGGGGGTCGAGTTCGGAGTGCCGGCCGGTGAGAGCGGTGACCTCGGCCAGGGACGGGGCGGCCAGAAGGCGCTCGACGGTACCGGTGTCCAGGGCTGTCGGGCTCGGGCCCGAGGCGAGCAGCCATGGGTCGATGAACAGGGCCGTGAAGCCGGAGTCGGTCGAGCAGGCGTGGGTGCACTGAGGCGGCACGATCATGCCCGGCGCAGTGATCGGCCGGTCGCCGGGCGGGTGAACGGTGACCCGGCCACCGAGCGGAAGGACGACTTTCCAGGCCGGGTGCCGGTGCTCGGTGACGTGGAACGGGCGCGCCTGGGTGAACCGGGTGATCCCGGTCACCGAAACGAGTCGGCTGCACTGGGAGAACGGCCGGTGGGCGCAGTCGCGGGAGGAGGCGCTGCGAGCGCTCGACGTGTGCCGCGGCCAGGGTGACCGGCTGGTGGAGGCGGCGGCGCTGGTCGCCCTGGCCGATGCCGGGATCCGCCTCGGCCTGACGGCAGAGGCCTCGGACAGCCTGGACCTGGCCGACGGCCTCATCGGCGCGGGCGGCCTGACCTGGCATCTGGCCTACGCGCTGCTCGCCCGCGCCCGGCTGCTCGACGCCCTGGGCGACCAGGAGGGCGCCGTCCGCCACGCGCTGCGGGGCCACGCCGTGGCGTGCGAGAGCACGTACCGGCTGACGGAGCTGGCCAAGCTGGAACGGCGGCGCGGCGACCGCGAGGCGGCGGCGGACAGGGCCGGCCAGGTCCTGCGGCTGTGCCGGCAGATCGGACATGCACCGTGTGAGGAGAAGCTCGCGCCGTTGCTGAAAGACGCGCTGTGAGAGCCGCGCTTGGTAGGAGTATGGCAACGGAATGAGAAGCCGGCCCCACGCTGATCGGAGAGTAATGCCTGCTGAGAAGGATCTGGAGTCGATCGGCGACGGTTGGTTGCTCAGGGGCGGCCCGAATGGCGGGTATCTGGCCTCGATGGCCATGCACTCCATGGCGCGTGCCGTGCCTGACCGGTCCCCGCTGGCCGCGACGGTGCAGTTCCTGTCCCGCCCGAAGGTGGGCGAGGTGGACGTGTCCCTGCGTACGCTCAGAGCCGGACGTACGCACTCCACATTGCAGGCGGAGCTGAGCCAGGAGGGCTTCCCTCGCCTGACCGCGGTCGCCACCTTCACCGAGCAGGGCGCCTTCGACGAGCACGGCACATCGGCGGCCTTCGAACACCGGCCCATGCCGGCCGTGCCCGGTCCTGAGGAATCCGTGCCGCTTTCTCTCGACCGGCTCAAGGGAAGCTTCGAGCAGCGGCTGGACCGCAGGGCGCCCTCGGCGGAGACGGTGGAGTTCCTCAAGGGGGCGTCCGCTGGCCCTCCCCAAGTCGGCGGCTGGACGCGGTTCGCGGACGGGACTCCGCTCGGGGCCACGACCGTGCCGCTGCTGATGGACTCCTGGCCTCCGCCGCCGCATCGGCACTTCGGCTTCGGCGGCGGCGTCGTCACCGTCGACCTCACTGTTCATTGGAGAGGACGGCCGGGGGACGGCTGGCACTTCGTGTGGTTCGAATCGACTCTCCTGCGGCACGGCTACGTCGAGGTCGACGGCCGGCTGTGGCGAACGGACGGTGTCCTGGTGGCACAGAGCAGGCAGCTCGCGCGCTACACGCCTCCACCGGCTCAGGTGGTGCCTGTGCGTACCAGCCCGCTTTCGTAGGCATAGACGACGGCTTGGACGCGGTCGCGCAGGCCGAGTTTGGTGAGCACGCGGCTGACGTGGGTTTTGACGGTGCCCTCGGAGAGGAAGAGCGAGCCGGCGATCTCGGTGTTGGACAGGCCGCGGGCGATGAGGCTCAGCACCTCGCGTTCGCGTTCGGTCAGGACGTCGAGGCCGACCGTGGGGGTGACCGGGGCGGTGCCGATGCCGACGTAGCGTTCGAGCAGTCGCCGGGTCACGCTGGGCGCGATGACCGCGTCGCCTCGTACGACCACGCGGATGGCCGACAGCAGATCGTCCGCGAGGGTGTCCTTGAGGAGGAATCCGCTGGCGCCGGCGTGAAGGGCGGCGTAGACATACTCGTCGAGGTCGAAGGTGGTCAGCATCAGGACTCGGATCCGGCTGGTGCCGGCGCAGATGCGGCGGGTCGCCTCGACGCCGTCGACGTCGGGCATCCGTACGTCCATCAGCACGATGTCGGGCTGGAGGTCGAGCGCCATCTGCGCCGCCTGCCCGCCGTCGCCCGCCTCTCCGACGACCTGCGTGTCGTCGGCGTTGTCCAGGATCATGCGGAATCCGGTGCGGACGAGGGCCTGGTCGTCGGCGAGGAGCACGCGGATCATGCGGTGTGTCCCCGGATCGGTAGCGCTGCCCGTACGGCGAATCCGCCCTGCGGCCCAGGGCCGACCGTCAACGTGCCGCCGAACAGCTTGACGCGCTCGCGCATGCCACGCAGACCGTTGCCGCCGCCGGCGTCCGTGGTCCCGCCGTGGCCGTTGTCGCTGATCTCGATGGCGATCTCCGTGTCGCGGTAGGTGAGGATCACGCTGGCGGCGGCACCCGTTCCGGCATGTTTCATGGTGTTGGTCAGAGCCTCCTGCACGATGCGGTACGCCGAAAGATCCACCGCCGAGGGCAGCGCCGCGGGCGAGCCCTCCACGCGCAGCCCCACGGGTGTGCCTGCCCCGTTGACTCGGGCGAGCAGGGCGGACAGGTCAGCCAGGCCGGGTTGCGGATGCCAGGCGTCGTCCACCTCTCCCACAGCTGTGAGCACCTGCCGCATGTCGGCGAGGGAGGCGCGCCCGGTGCTGACGATGGCTTCCAGCGCGCCCCGGGTGCCGGCGGGGTTGCTGCCGAGCGCCGCGGCGCCGCCCTGGGCCTGGATCACCATGAGGGACAGGCCGTGGGCCACGACGTCGTGCAACTCCCGGCTGATCCGCCCGCGCTCGGCGGCCGCCGCGAGCGCCGCCTGCTGGTCGCGTTCGCGTTCGAGGTCTCGGGCGTGTGCGTGGAGCTCGTCGAGGTAGGCGCGGCGGCTGCGGGTGCCGGAGCCGATCGCCCAGGAGGCGACCAGGGCCGATCCGAGCACCGACAGACCACTCCAGGTGTCGGCGGAGGCGCTGCGGTGGACCGTCATGACCTCTTTCGGCCGGGAGGTGGTGTCGAGACCGGGGCCCGTCGAGAGCACATGTGATGGCCCGGGTATCGGACGCGCGTCGTACAGGCTCCATCCGGTGACGAGCAGCAGCAGGCCGGCCAGGGTGGCGAGCGAGACGGCCCGCTCGTGGCGGGTGGCCACGGTGTGGAGCAGGACCAGCACACTCAGATCGATGATCATGAGAGGTGCGGCCTGCGCCACGTGCACCGCGGCGGCGAGCACACAGCCGGCGAGCATCGGGAGCGGCCAGCACCTGCGCAGCGTGACGGCGATCGCGGTCAGCGCCGTCGCCGCCCACCAGAGGATGAGTTGTACGCCCGCCCCTCCGGCAGCGAGGGGACCCGCTGTCGTGCCCACGATCGTATTCGGGTCGTTGACCAGCACGCAGATCAGGAGCAGCACAGCGGCCAGCGCCGCGTCCTGCGGCACCGGCAAGCGTGACCACGCGCGAACGGCCGTCATAATGCTGTGAGCTTACGGCCGCGCCACTCGCGCCCGCGTCCATCGAAAGTCTGATTCGGCGGCTCGGTCGTACGTCTGACGACAGAGGTGAACGTACGCCCGAGGGCAGACGCGGGTGCAGCAGGGTCGCCAGCAGGGTTGGCCGCATGATCCGACGTGAATTGCCTTCAGGCCGCGTGGCGACAGCCGTCGCCGTGACCGCGCTCACTCTCGCATCGCTGGTCGCGGGCTCGCCCGCCGCCACGGCCGCGACCGCGCAAGCCCAGGAGCCGGTGAAGTGGCAGCCCTGCCGCACCTACTCCGACGACGACCTGCGAACACTCATCACCTCCGACGAGCAGCTGCGGAAGTTCCGCGCTCTGCTGAGCCGGATGGAATGCGGAACCGTCAGCGTTCCGCTGGACTACGGAAAGCCACGTGAACGGCAGATCACCATCGCGATCACGCGGGTCAAGGCTGCCGACCGCAAGCGCCGGTTGGGCAGCCTGGCGCTCAACCCGGGCGGGCCGGGTGGCGCCGGATACCTGTTCCCGCTCCAGATCGCCTCGATGAACCAGGTGAACGCCGAACTCAACGACCGCTACGACCTGATCGGCTTCGACCCTCGTGGGGTCGGCTACAGCACCAAGGCCGACTGCCCGGCCATGGGCGGACAGCCGCCGGAGCCGGGGCCGCTGACCAAGGCGGCGGCCGAGCGCGCCTACGACAGCGGGGTGGCCAGGAACAAGGCCTGCGGAACGTCCGACCCCGCCTTCCTCGGCCGGCTCACCACCCTGAACTCGGCCCGCGACCTGGACCGGGTGCGGATCGCGCTGGGTGAGCGCGAGCTCAGCTTCCTGGGCGTCTCTTACGGCACCTGGCTCGGCGCGGTCTACCGCAGCACGTTCCCGGGCAGCGTTGGCCGGATGTTCCTGGACAGCGTGTCGCCCGTGACCTTCCGGCTGGACGACTTCGAGGACGGGCACGCCGCGGGCGCCGAGCGCAACTTCGGGCGGATGGCCTCCTGGATCGCCGAGCGCGACGGCACCTACGGCCTCGGCAGCACCCCGGAGAAGGTACGGACCGCGGTGCTGGCCCTGCGCCGCACCTATGACGCCGCTCCGAAGCACTACAGCGACTGGCAGATGGTCGCCGACGGTTCCACGGTCGCCATGCTGGCCATCCAGAGCGCACCGGACTGGCCGCAGGTCGCCCAGGCGTTCAAGGAAATGCGGGAAGAGAGCGACACCGCACCGCCCGCTCTCAGGAAACTCCTCGAGCAGGGAGCTGTGCGGCCCCCGTCGCCCAACGCCCCGGAACGGCTCAACGCGACCACCGGACAGGCCGTCTTCTGCAACGAGGACCCCAGCCGGCTCGGCTTCTCCGAGGCCTGGGCCACCTACCAGCGGCGACTCGAGCGCAACCCGGTCACCGGACGGGCCATCCCCTTCACCGCCCAGTGCGCCGGCTGGCCACTGCCGGTGCAAGCGGCGAAGGTGCGCCGCACCAGTGGGTCACTGGTGCTGTCCGGACACCGCTACGAAGCGGTCTCCCTGTACGAGTGGACCAAGCAGATGCACGCCGCCATCGGCGGTACGGTCTTCACGGTCGACGACGACGTACACGGCTCCGTCCTGCGCGTGCCGGACTGCGCCGCCAAGCTCGTGTCCTACTTCGACACGGGCCGCGTCGACCGCGGCTGCGACGGCACCCCCGTACCCGAGAAGTAGCCCTGCCCCGCCTTTCGACCATGCACGTATGCAACAACCTGTCGAAAGCCTGCAACGTTCGCACCTCACGGCGGGTGCGGGGCCGGTACGAAGCTGGTCGCATGATCGGAAGAATGTCACTGGCGGGGCCGCCGATCCGGCGGCTGCTCGCCTTGGTCGCAGGCGGCTGCCTGGCCATGAGCGCGTGTGTCACGCCAGATTGCGCCCCCATAGGCGGATTCAATGCTCCCCGGCTCGTTCTGACGGGCGGCGTTCCCGCTCGGAGTGGACAGGGGCCGGGGCTGCTGCTGGTTCTCGCCGCGGTACCCGTCTTTTCCGGGTGACCGTTCGTCCGGCCGTCGGTTGCACGCGCGCGTCGTGCTGCTGTGAGGGGTCACTCCGGATTGTTCCCCGTCGCGGTCCCCACCTGGTACGGCGTGCGGTATCCCTCGTACATCAGGTGCATGCTCATTCCCTGCGAGGCGTGCTGCAGGTTGTGGCAGTGATCCATCCATAGACCGGGGTTGTCGGCTCGGAAGGCCACCTCGTAGTGCTCACCGGGCGAGACCTGGAGCGTGTCGGTCCACCATGGGCTGCCCGTGGCCGGCCGTCCGTCGCGGGACAGGACCAGCATGTGGTGGCCGTGCAGGTGCATGGGGTGCTCGCTGAAGCTGCGGTTGAGGAACGTGACCTTGACCAGATCGCCCTTCCTGACCATCAGCGAGGGCACGTTCGGGAAGAGTGCGCCGTTGATGGTCCGCTGCAGCAGGAAGCCTCCGTCGAAGAAGCCGAAGCCCTGGCCGAGCAGGAGCGTGAACCGGCGGTCGAAGTGGCTGCCGGGGCCGAACGGTGCGCCGCCGGGCGTGCCGTAGGTGGTCGGGTCGAGGTAGGGGTTGACGGTGATCGGGGCGGGTTTCCCGGCGCCGTCGGGGGTGAGCAGCGCGATCGGGTTGCCGACGCCGTTCTCGTCGTCGCTGACGGCCAGTTGGACCGGACCGCTGGGCATGGTGAAGGTGATGTCGTTGCGGCCGGCGCCCGCGACCCTCAGGCTTTTCCCGGTGATGTCGGTCGGTCCGTGGAGATCGGCCCCGTCGATGGCCGCGAGCTTGAACGGGGCTCCGGTGACGGTGTAGCCGCGCCACTCGTTGTCGGCGTTGAGGATGCGCAGCCGTACCCGGGTGCCCGGCTTGACGGCACGTCGCGACACGCCCGAGGACGGGGCGGCGCCCGCCAGGGCTAGTGAGGTGGTGTTGTGCGAGCCGGTGGGGTAGGAGTGGACGACGGCGGTGAGATCCTCGACCGCCTGCGGGGCGGCGGGCTCCACCACGAGGGCCCCGAACAGGCCGCGTCGCACTTGGGTGTCGGAGACCTGGTGGGAGTGGTACCAGAAGGTGCCCACCTGGCGGGGGACGAACCTGTAGACGTGGCGCTGGCCTGGATGGATCGCGTCCTGGGTGAGGCCGGCGACTCCGTCCTCGGCATTGGGCACGTCCAGGCCGTGCCAGTGCAGGGTCACGCCCTCGGAGATGTCCCTGTTGACCAGGGTCACCTGGACCAGCTCGCCCTCCTTGACGCGCAGTTCGGGGCCGGGGGTGGTGCCGTTGTACGTCCACGCCTCGACCTGCTGGCCCGAGGCCAGCCGGATGCGGGTCCGCTGGGCGGTGAGCGTGAACGCCTTGTCGGGCTTGCCGGTCGGCGGGCCGGTGAGGGTGCTGATGTCGATGTCGCGGGAAGTCGTGCCCGTTCGCGTGGTCATGGCCATCGCGGTGTGCGCCGGATCCTGGGCTGCGCCCAGGTCGATGTTGCCGTGGTTGGCCATGCTGAGCCGGCCGGGCAGCCTGCTGGTGGCCCAGGCTCCGGCCGTGCCGAGCAATGCGCTGATCACGAAGACGGCCAGGACCACCCGCGGGCGGTCGTCCAGCCCGCGCAGCAACGCGCCACCGAGCAGCAGCACCAGCGCCATCATCTGGAGCGTGAACAGGTACGGCGGGGCTTGCGGTACGAACGTGGCGTAGCACTGCAAGACGGCGGCGAGCACCGCGGTGCGCCTGCGCCAGCGGGCCGCAGGGAGCAGGGGCGGCGCGAGCAGGATCGCGGCCAGCATGGCGGGCAGTACGAGGACGACGTGGTCGGCCGCCGCGTTCCAGTCGACAGCCCAGAGCAACCCGACGGACCCGACCCGTAGCAGCGCCGCCACCACAGCGATCGCCATCGCCCACCGCAGCCTGGCCAGGCAGTTGGACACGAGGAAGACGGCGCTGGTCGCGTAGCCGATGATGAGCTGAACTTCCATGGACGCCACGGTGCGCTTCGCAAGCGTCCGCAGTCGTCGAACCCAGGTCGCATCGAGGTGTAATCCGCTGCGGTACGGCGGGTAGCCGGACGGATGATGTGTGCCCGCCGGTGCCCGATCTAGGGTGGAGGACGTGCGCGAATCGTTCGGCCGGTGGCTCGACCCCGGCCTGGGCTCGGCTGTGGGAATGTGCGCTCTGATCGTGGCATGGGTATCGGCAGACTCGGGCAGGCCCTTGGACGCCGGGGCGTTCGGGCTGGCCGCGATGGCCGCGGCGGCCGTCTGGCTGCGCCGGCGATATCCACTGCTCGCGCTGGTCGCGGCGGACGCGGCCACGCTGGGCTGGCTGGTCGCGGCCTACCCAGGGTGGGCAGTGGCGATCGCTGCGCTGATCACCTGCTACACGGTGGCCGAGCAGCGTGGCTGGCGGCAGGGGCTGGTCGCGGTCGTGCTCAACTGCCTCACCTCGCTCAGCGGAATGTGGCTCGGCAGGTCGTTCCACCTGGAACCCGTGGTGAACGCGATCGCGGTGTCGGTCGCGCTCTTCGCTCTGGGCGCGGCTACCTTCTACTACCGGGCACACCGGGCGGCCACCCGCGAGGAGGCCGACCGTGAGGCTCGGCAGCGGGCGGCAGAGGACCGGCTTCGCCTCGCTCGTGAGGTGCATGACGTGTGCGCGCACGCGATGGCCGCGATCAGCGTCCAGGCCGGTGTCGCGCTGCACGTGGTGGGGCAGCGTCCAGGCCAGGCCATCGAGGCGCTCCAAGCGATCAAAACGCTCAGCGACGACGGTCTGGCCGAGATCCGGATGCTGCTCGGGAGCCTGCGCACGGGCGAGCCCGCCCCCGGGTTGGCCGGACTGGACCGGTTGGAGACCCTGCTGGACACCGCCCGCGCGGCTGGGATGCGGCCGGAGCTGACGATTCGCGGCCAGCGGCGGCGCCTGGCGCAGCAGATTGATCTGACGGCATTCCGGATCATCCAGGAGTCTTTGACCAATGTCCGCAGGCACTCGGCGGCCTCCACGGCCAACCTGGTGATCATCTATGGGCCGGACGCGTTGACGATCGAGGTGTGCGACGGCGGGCCCGCGGTGAACTCGACACGGAGAGACGGATCCGACGGCGACGGGCACGGCATCAGGGGGATGCGCGAGCGGGTCACGGCTCTGCGTGGCGAGTTCACCGCGGGGCCACGGCCGGGCGGCGGCTTCGTGGTCAGGGCGGAGCTGCCGACATGATCAGGGTGCTCATCGCCGATGACCAGGCGCTGGTCCGGGGCGGCTTCCGGGTCCTGGTGGACAGCGCCGACGACATGGAGGTGGTCGGCGAGGCCCGCGACGGAGGAGAGGCGGTCGAACTGGCCAGACGTGAGCACCCCGATGTGGTGTTGATGGACGTGCAGATGCCGGGTCTGGACGGCCTGGCGGCCACCCGGGCGATCACCGGCGACCCCGACCTGGCTGGGGTCAGGGTGCTCATCTTGACCACGT
This sequence comes from Nonomuraea sp. CA-141351, assembly GCF_050944675.1. Taxonomy (NCBI): domain Bacteria; kingdom Bacillati; phylum Actinomycetota; class Actinomycetes; order Streptosporangiales; family Streptosporangiaceae; genus Nonomuraea; species Nonomuraea sp. CA-141351. The sequence continues at coordinate 9,796,828 of NZ_CP191982.1, read as the reverse complement.
TCGACCTAGACGAGTACGTCATCGAGACACTCGACGCGGGCGCAAGCGGATTCCTGCTCAAGAACACCGACCCACCCCAGCTCCTGCACGGCATCCGGGTCGTCGCAGGCGGAGAGGAGTTGCTGTCACCCGGGCTGACCCGGCGGCTGATCGCTCAGCTCGCCGAGCGCCGGAGGGCTGATCCGTCAGGACGTCTGTTCGAGCAGCTCACCGAGCGTGAGAAGGAAGTGACGAGCCTGGTCGCGCATGGATTGAGCAACGCCGAGATCGCCAGACGGCTGTTCATCGGTGAGGCGACGGTGAAGACGCACGTCAGCCGGACGCTGATGAAGGTCGGCGCCCGTGACCGTGCTCAGTTGGTCGCGCTGGTCTACCAGCATGGGTTGTCCGGCAGCCCGAAGTTTGAGGGTATCTAACCCTTTCGTCACACATCGAGCATGGGCACCCTCGTCCTATCCCCTCAGCCCTGCCCCTCAGCTCTGCCTTGGACTCATCCCTCCAGGTCTAGGCGCGGTCTAGGCAGGGGCGGCGTCGGCCAGGGTGCGGATGGCCGCGGTGATGGCCGGCCAGAGCGGCCGGGGCAGATCGTGGCCCATGCCGGGGAAGGTGAGCAGTCGGGCGCCGGGAATGGCGGCGGCGGTAGCGCGGCCGCCGCCGGGTGTGATGAGCGGGTTGGCCTGGCCGTGCAGCACCAGCGTGGGCACGCGCGCGCGGGTCAGGGCGGGGCGCCGGTCGCCGGTCGCCGGAGGCCAGGATGGCGGCGTTGTGGCGGCGCGCTCCGGCCGGATCCAGCCCGCCGCGCCGGCCGATCAGCCGGGTGAGTTCGGCGTACCATGCCTCCTCCAGCGGGTAGGCGGGTGAGGCGTAGATGCGGGCGGCGGCCAGTAGCCGGTCGGCCAGGGCCTCGGCGGTGTCGGTTCGTGGTGTGGCCCGGCGGGCCTGGATCAGGCGCAGTGTGGTGCGCGGGCTGGGTGTGCCGCTGATGCTGGTCAGGGTGCGCAGACGGGACGGGTGCCGGATCGCCAGGGTTTGCGCGATCATCGCGCCGAGCGAGTGGCCGACCAGGTGCGCATCCCTCCAGCCGAGCGCGTCCAGCACCACGGCGGCGTCGTCTGCCATGTCTTCCAGCCGGTAGGGCGCCGCTTGCGCGGGCCGCAGCAACATCGCGGCCAGGCGCGGCACGCCTGCCGCGGTCAGGTGGGTGGAGGTGCCGGTGTCGCGGTTGTCCATCCGTGCCACGGCGAAGCCGTGCTCGGCCAGCGCGGTGCAGAAGTCGTCCGGCCACCAGGCCAGAGGCATGCCGGTGCCGGCGAGCAGGAGTAACGGCTCTCCGTCTGGTGGGCCGTCGACCTGGTAGGCGAGGTTGATCGTGCCGTGTAGTGCGACACCGGCGCGCATCCCGATTCCTTCCGTTCTGTACACCTCTTGCCGTTGCTTGTTACGGGTGTAACATATCGGCGTGACGGATCATACGGAAGGGCCGGGGTGGTTGCTGGTCAGCGTGTCCACCGCCGGGGCCGCCCCGACGCTGCGGGTGCAGGTGTGGCGCAAACTGCGCTCGCTGGGGGCGCTGTATCTGCAGCAGTCGGTGTGCCTGCTGCCCGAGCGCGAGCAGACGCTGCGGCAAGTGCGCCGGCTGCTGGACCGGGTCCGCCAGCAGGGCGGCACCGGCCGCCTGCTGCGCCTGACGCTCACCGACGCGGCTGAGGAGCGGCAGGTCATCGGCGAGTTCAACGCCGCCCGCGACGCCGAGTACACCGAGGTGCTGGAGCGGCTGCCCGCCTTCCGCGTCGAGCTGGCCACGGAGCGGGAGCGGGGCCGGGCCACCTATGCCGAGGTCGAGGAGTCGGAGGCGGATCTGGAGCGGTTCCGCTCCTGGATGGCCAAGATCGCCGCGCGGGACTATTTCGCCGCCCCGGCCGGCGCCGCGGCCGGGGCGGCGATTGAGGAGGCCGCGGCCGATCTGGCCGCTTTCGAGCAGGCGGCCCTGGCGGCCGAGGCCCCGGCCACGGTGCCCAGCCCCGGACGGCCGTCGATGCCTGCGAGCGAGGAGCAGCAGACATGACCGGGTCATGGGCGTGGGACCTGCTGATCGGCATCGTGGTCGCGTTGCTGGTGACCTGGGCGGCGTTGATCGCGACGCTCGCGGTCGTCCGGCCCCGCGGCGGCCTGCTGCCGGAGGCGCTGCGGCTGCTGCCGGACGTGTTGCGCCTGGTGCGCCGCCTGGCCGCCGACCCCGACCTGCCGCGCGGGGTTCGGGTACGGCTGGCGCTTCTGCTGGCCTACCTGGCCTTCCCCCTCGACCTGGTGCCGGATTTCATCCCGGTCCTGGGCTATGCCGACGACGCCATCATCGTCACCGCCGTCCTGCGCTCCGTCGTCCGCCGCGCCGGGCTGCCCGCGGTACGCCGTCACTGGCCCGGTACCGATGACGGCTTTACCGCGCTGTGCCGCCTGACCGGCATGGACAAGCAATCCTCCACCTGATCGCCTGCGGGAGCGCCCGTTCTCAGCGGCCGGCGCCTGGTGAGGGCGAGGGTATGCGGAGGCCGAGGTGGGCGGGCATCGCGCCGACCTGGTCGAGAAGATGAGCGACGTCCTGCCGGGCGTCGTTGGCCGCGGCCAGGGTGAGGATGAGCAGGCCTCCCATCATGCTGATGATCAGGAGAGCGGGTCGTGGGCGGGGTTGCAGCATGCGTCGGACGCGTTCGGGCACATCGCCCCCGTCGTAGCGCAGATGCGCCGGGCCGGTGTGCGCGGGCTTGGCGGCGGGCCAGAGCTGCCTCCCCGCTGCCCTGCCCGCCGTGGCTGATCGGCAGAGGGCCTGTCGGGCTTTGACGCGCAGCCCGGCCAAGACGCTGTCGGGGGTAGAGAGCCACAGTGTCGTGTGCGTACGGTTGGCGCATGATTCAGCTGCGGCCCGCCATGCGGCGCTGGATGATCGACGCAGCCGTGGCGGTAGCGGTGCTGACGGCGGCGGAGATCGCCATCGTCACCGGCAGAGAGGCGCACTCCGTTCCCCGTGACTGGATGGCGTACGTGCTCGGAGTCGCGATGGCCGCGCCGTTGCTCCTGCGGCGGCGGAGTCCCGCAGCCGCGCTGTACGTCGTCTCGGCGGTCCTGTTGCTGTTCTACGCGCTGGGTTATCCGGGCTTCCCGCCGTCAGTGGTGCTCGCTGTGCCGCTGTACGACGCGGTGCTGGCGGGGTACCTGTGGCGGGCGCTACCGGTGCCGGTCGCGTTTCTGTCCATGGGCTACTTTGTGGCGGTGCGGGATGGTATGCCGCCGCTCGACGCGGTCGCGGTGTTCCTGCCGTCGATGGCGCTGGTGGCGGTCGCGATGCTGCTGGGTGCGCTCGTGCGCAGCCGGCGGGCGTACGCCGCGGAGGTACGCCAACGGCTCCGTCTGGCCGAGGAACAGCGGCAGCACGAGGCCGAGCGGCGGGTGGCCGAGGAGCGGCTGCGCCTCGCCAGGGAGTTGCATGACACGGTGGCGCACGCGATAGCCACCATCACGGTGCAGTCCGGCGCCGCACTGCACCTGATCGACCAGGACCCGGCGCGGGTACGGGAGGCGCTCAAGGCCATCCGGCAGACCGGCAAGGCGGCGCTGGGAGAGATGCGCACGACGCTGGGCGTGTTGCGGGCCGACGGTGAGCCTGCCATGGTGACCGATCGCGACGTCGGCCTCGACCGATTGCCGGATCTCCTGGCCGCGGTGCGGGCGGCGGGTCTGGAGGTCGGGTTCGACGGCGACATGTCGGGTCGGCGGCTGGCTGGACCGGTCGATCGCGCGGCGTACCGAATCTTGCAGGAATCGCTGACCAACGTGCTGCGCCACGCCGGGTCAGCGGCGCGCGCCCGGGTCCGTTTGGCGTGGGAGCAGCAGTGGATCGCGGTCGAGGTGACCGACGACGGTGTGGGCGCCGAATCGGAAGCCTCGAGTGGCGGGCATGGTCTGGCGGGGATGCGGGAGCGCGCCGAAGGGCTGGGCGGCCGGTTCGAGGCGGGACCGCTGGGCGGGGGAGGTTTCCGGGTGTGGGCGCGGCTGCCGCTGGAGGCAGCGTGATCCGGGTGCTGCTGGCCGACGACCAGGCCCTGGTACGGGCCGGCTTTCGATCGCTGCTGGACAGCGCGGCCGACATCGAGGTGGTCGGCGAGGCCGCCAATGGCGGGCAGGCGATCGCGCTGGTACGCGAGCTGCGGCCCGATGTCGTGCTGATGGACATCCGGATGCCAGAGGTGGACGGGGTGACGGCGACCCGCAGGATCACCGACGACCCGGGGCTCTGTGGGGTACGCGTGGTCGTGCTCACCACGTTCGCGGAGGAGGAGAACGTCTTCGCCGCGCTTCGCTCCGGCGCCAGCGGATTCCTGGTGAAGGACATCGAGCCTGATGAACTGCTGCACGCGGTGCGGATCGTGGCGCGCGGCGACGCGCTGCTGTCGCCCAGCGTCACGCGGACGGTGATCGCCCGGTCTCTCGGCGCCCGCCCGGAGGCCAGGCGGCCACGCCTGGAGCCACCGGAACTGGCCCTGCTGACCGGCCGGGAACGCGAGGTGGTCAGGCTGGTGGCGGCCGGGCTCTCCAACGATGAGATCGCGGCGCAGCTGGTGGTCAGCCCGTTGACCGCCAAGACTCACGTGTCACGATCCATGATCAAGGTGGGGGCCAGGGACCGGGCCCAACTCGTGGTGTTCGCTTACCAGACGGGGCTGGCCACGCCCGCTTGATACTCCCGCAGGAGTACGCTGACGCAGTAGCCGGGCCGACAGGTGTCTGCGTACGGCGGACGCGCCGCCCGCCCGCGATGGCGAACATTGCGGGCATGTCTGATACCGCACTCCGCACCGAGGCGTCCCCAGTCCCGACAAGGACCGCGGAGGCCACCACGGCGAAGAGAACACCGCTTCTCACCACCGCGTTGTTGGCGGCGGTGGGCGGCGCCGCGATCTATCTGGCTCCGCTCGCCGCAGTATGGCGTATGGCCTGGCCGTACGGGCTGCTGTTCCTCGCACTCGGCGCGACGCAACTGGGCACCGCTGCCGGTGCGCTGGCGCGGCCGGTGCCGCGGCGGTTGCTGCTCGCCGCGACGACCGCGCTGGTCGTGGTCGCCCTGTGGGTGCTGACCCGGCTCGCCGGAGTCCTTCCCGGACCAGATCCGTGGATGCCGGGGAACTCCGTGATCGGGTTCACCGACTACGTCTGCGCCGCGCTGGAGAGCGTCGCGGTGGCCGGGCTCGCCGGGGTGGTGGTGCTCGGGCCGCGCCCGCGGCGGCGTCTGTGGAGAGCGACGGCCACCGCGGCGGTCGCGCCGCTGACGCTGGTCGTCCTGCTGGGCAGCTTCGTGGGAGCGGCCGCGGCCAGCGACGGACTGGCGGGGGCCGGTTTTCCCGCTGGCGCTGTGGAGCCGTCGAACCTGCCCGCCGGACAGCGGAGCACAGTGGAATACTGCCGTCCCGACGGCGTGCCCTTGGCCATGGATCTCTACATGCCTCCCGCCGCCGCGCGGACCGGTCGGCCGATGCCCGTGGCGGTGTACGTCCACGGCGGGGGCACCATCCTCGGCGACCGCAGGACCACCGGGCTCGGCGCGACACTGGCCAACCATGAGGGCGCCCTGTTCACCCCGATGCGACGCCAACTGAACGCCCGCGGATTCATGGTGGCCTCGATCGACTACCGGATGCCTCCCGGCGCGCCCTGGCCGGCGTCGATCCGGGACGCCAAATGTGCCGTGCGGTTCCTGCGTGCCCATGCCGCCGGCCTGGGCATCGACGCCGGCCGGATCGGGGCCTGGGGCGGTAGCGGCGGTGGGCAGCTCGCGTCCCTGCTCGGCCTCGCGAGGCAGGGAGCAGGATTCGACGGCGGCCAATACCTCGACCAGTCCAGCGCCGTCCAGGCCGTGGTGGACATGTTCGGCCCCGCCGACCTCAACGACTTCGACGACGCCCCACCGTTCATCCGCTTGTGCCTGGCGATCGGTGTCGGGGACTCTGTCGAGACCCGCCGCGCCATGAGTCCCAACACCTACGTCACCGCGAACGCCCCGCCGTTCCTTGTGCTCCACGGCGACCGTGATGAGAACGTCTTTCCCCGCCACTCCTTCGGCCTCGCCGAGCGCCTGCGCGCCGCCAGCGTGCCCACCACCCTGATCGAGGTCCACGGCACCGGGCACAGCCTGGACACACCCGGTCAACGACCATCCCCGCAGCAGCTCACCGACACGGTGACCGCCTTCTTCGTCAACACACTGGGCTGAGCAGCCCGGTTGACGACTACATCGATCACACACGCAACCCCCGGAGACACAGTCATGACGCTGCCCCAAGCGATCGATCAGCAATCACATACTCCCCGTAACCTGAAAATGGGCGGCGTATGCGCCGTCCTTGGTGCCGTCGCCTTCACCACGGCCCGGCTCTTGCACGGCGACACTCCGGCGGCCGACGCCCATGCCGCACTGGATTTCGTCGCGTCACGACCCACCTACGCCGCGGTGCACCTGGTCGCCGTCTTCGCCGCGGTGGTCGCGCTGGCGGGGCTGATCGCGCTGGTCACATCGTTCGTCTACCCCACGGCCCGGATGCTGGGCCGAATGGGGCTGGCGAGCTCCGCCGTCGGGCTCGCCGTGTTCAGCGTCGAAAGCACCAGCGAGGGCCTGGCCCTGCCCGAGCTGGCCGACGCGGCCGCCAAGGCCGCTCCCGGCGAGCGGGCCGAACTGGTGCGCGCCGCGCACGCGGTGGCGATGGCAACCCACGGCCCCTCCCTGGTCGCGATGGCGCTGATGTACGGCGTGCCGCTGCTGCTGTTCGGGGTCGCGATGGTCCTGGACAGCTACCCTTCCTGGCTCGGCTGGGCTGGGACGGTCGTCGGCACCGCGACACTGCTCGCCGCATCGGGCCTGTTCCTGTCGCCGCCTCTGTTCCCTGGCGCGCTCTTGTACGGTGTCCTCGGCTCCATGATCGTGCAGTGCTGGCTGCTGACCACGGGCGTGGCGATGCTACGCCGAGCGGTAGGCCTCTCCCGGAGAGCCTGAGGTCGATCACGGCGATCTGGATCAGGGCTTCGGACGCTGAGACGGGCCAGAACAGAGCTAATTAGCTAGTCAGGGTGTCATCCTCGGCCTCGCCCACGCCGCCCCCGGTGACTATTTCGCCGCCACCGCCCGCGCCCTCATCACACCGGACGTCCTTGGACCGCCCTAACATCCCCGCCCGGGCACAGGAAGCGGTCCGACGTAGCCGAATCGCCAATCATGCTGACGGTTTGCACTCTGTCCTCGTCCCCCGACAACACTCGCAGCCGCCTCTTGACAACCTGCCTGCATCGGCGTCTGACCCGCCGCCACCGCTCAACCCCATCCCCACATCCGGCGATCAAGACCGATCACCCTGACACATCGGGACGGGCGGCGGGAGGTAGATCAAAAACCCCAGCCACCTAGGAAATACCATCTCGACCAGCCCCAGGATGCCCCTGCCCCCGCCCCTTTGTGGCTTCCCGATCTCGACGTGTCATAGCGGGGAATCGGGACCCGCTGGTGGTCAGGAGCGCTTCCAAGGCTGGCCGATGCCGCGATACTCCTCCACCGGGATGGGTTTGACGCCCTCGCGCATCCGGCTGGTGTACAGCCGACCCGCGAGATGGTCGATCTCATGCGCGACGAGGCGGGCCAGCCCGTACAGGCCGGGCTTGGTGGAGATGACGCCGCGGAGCTCGGCGCGTTTGGTGGCGCTCAGCGCGTCGCTGCCGGCGATCACCTCCTCCAGCTGAGCGATCAGACGCTCCCGGATGGCGGCGTCGCGTTCGGCGCCATCGGGGTTGAAACAGATGACGAACCGGTCGGCCTCACCGATCCGCACCTCTTTGACCTTCAGATTCTCGGCCACGCGGCCCTGCCGGGACAGTGCGGCCTTGGCCTCGGCCGAGCCCGAGCGCAGCCGTTCGCCGATGATGTAGTGGTGGTCGCCTTGGCGCAGGTAGCGGCGGTTGTCGGCGGAGGCGAAGCCGCGATCCCCGACCCACACGATCTTGGACAGGGTCCAGTCCCGCATGTCGTCCTTGACCTGGCGAATCAGGGCGGTGTCGGTGGTGTTGCCGGGCCAGGACCAGACGCGGACCGGGATGCCGTCGCGGGTGACGGCCATGCCGATGACGATCTGCGGCAGGTCGTCGCGATGATCCTTGGACTTGCCGCGGGCGCGGAAGCCCTTCATCACCGGTTCGTCGCCGTCCCCGTTTTCGGGGTCAGGCAGCCTGATGCCGCGCTGGTCGCGGGCGATCGGCTCGTCGCCTTCGTCGATCTCGAAGTAGGTGGAGGTGGTGTCGAAGAACAGCAGGTCGACTTCGAGGTTGAGCAGGGTGGCGACCTGGTCGAATACCTTGCGTTCAACAGAGTCTTGGACCTGGTGCAGCCAGTCCATCGCCCGGTAGCAGGCATCGTCGGAGCAGACTGTGATGCCGTCGATGTGGGCGTTGCGGCCGACCCAGTGCGAGGCGGCCAGCTTGGAGGAGGCGTCCAGGGCGCGGTTGGCGACCAGGGCGAACAGCACGCATTCGGTGAACGGGCTGCGCCGGGTGGAGGCCAGGATGCGCGTCATGATGGTGTCGATCTTCAGCTGGCGCCAGAGCTGGTCGAGGAGGTAGACGCCGCCGTAGGCGGCCGAGCCGATGAAGGTCAGTTCCGCGCCCGAGGTGAGGGCGGCGGGCGCGGCCCGGGTCCAGCAGCCGGCATAGCGAGCCGACCAGGCGTTCGACGGCGGCGCGGTCGATCTGATCTTCGCGGCCGAAGTTGTGCAGGACCTTCATCTTGGCGGCTTTGGCGATGGGATCCCATTCGTTGTGGGCGAGTTGGAGGTATCGCACCGTGGTGCCGTCTTTGTTCTTCCGGGTCGCGGTCCTGACGAACATGTCACCAGACCGTAGCAGTGTATGTACAGATCGTGACGGGGTTATCGCTGAAGTCGTGTCACTAGGGCTTTCCGTCGTTTCCACCAAGTCGTAAGCCATCGACCTGCGGTTTCAGGCCCGAACGTGCCCTGGATCATGGATTAGCTGCGGAACGCGGGTTACGCAGTCAGCGACAATGACACCGCCCGCGCCATCCTGGAGGAGTACCACCTGCTGCCTGGCACGGCGCCGAGCTGCGCACCGGGGCCCGCGTCGAGGCCGTCCGCCCCGGCGGCGACCCCGGCAGGAGCGGTTTCCTCGTGCGCCTGGCCGTCATCGCGGCCAGCGGCTCCTTCGGCCGCTCGTACCGGCCCGCCCTGCCCGGCCTGGACACCTTCGCCGGCCTGGTGCTGCACGTCGCCGACTACCGCTCGCCGGCCTCGCTGCCGGGGGAGCACGTGGTCGTGGTGGGGGCGGGCAACTCGGCGGTCTAGGTCGCCTATGAGCTGGCCGCCGGGCGCCGGGTGACGCTGGCCAGCCGGGCGCCGATCCGCTTCGTCGAGCAGCGCCCGCTGGGCCGGGATCTGCATTTCTGGTTCCGCGCGACCGGGTTCGACCGGCTGCCGCCGGCCCGTGTGGAGGCTCCGCCCGCCTCGCTCGTGTTCGATGACGGCCGCTACCGCCGGGCGCTGCGCGAGGGCCGCTATCGGCGCCGGGAGATGTTCGCGCGCCTGGACGGCGATCACGCGGTCTGGCCCGACGGCCAGCGGGACCGCGTTGATGCGGTGCTGCTGGCCACCGGCTACCGGCCGAACCTGCCTTACCTCACCGACCTGGGCGCACTGAACGCCAGCGGGCACCCGCGCCAACGCCGCGGTCTGTCGCTCACCCATCCCGGCCTGGGCTACCTGGGCCTGGAGTGGCAACGCACCCCCTCTTCCAACACCCTGCGCGGGGTCGGCACCGACGCCCACCGCGTCGTTGCCGCGCTCGCCCGCCACCTGCGCGGAACCCGCCCGCATGCCCGCGCGTGAGCGGTGGGCATTGTGCTGGTCGTGGCCCTGGTCGAGCTGTGCTGCTGCTTCGCTTCGCCCGCGCAGTACCCGGCGACGCCGGCGGTGGCCACCGAGACCGCAGACTACCTGGAGACGGCCGTACTGCCCGGCCTGGCGGCAGAGGCGATGCGGACGCTCCTCGGCCTGGCCGGGACGCTGCTGGGCGCGCAACTACTCGTGGCCAACGCCTCCGAGCTGGCTGTCCAGGCAGGCGTGTCACCGGATGTGGGGGGGTTCACCCTGGTGGCACTGGCACCTCGTTACCCAAGCTGGTCACCTCGATCCAGGCCCAGCGACGCGGCAACAGCGACCTGCTGGTCGACAACCTGCTCGGCAGCAATCTTGTCAACAGTCTCGCCGGCGACGCCGTCATCGCCTTCACCATGATGTCGATCAGCAGGTCAAGGACCTTGGGGTAGTGGGGAGGTCGCCGAGGCGGTCGGCTGCTTGGGCCGGTGGCCATTGGCGACGTTGCTCAATGCAAATCTTGCATACTGCCATGAACATTGGTGCTCCTATCCCGCGTATCTCTCAGTGACCGCCTCTCAGCAGGGCCGCATGAAAAGGACTCGGAAGGGGATGACGGCGTATGCGACCTCGCAAGAACCGTCGCGTTCTCATCACTTGCGGCATGGCCGCCCTCTGCACACTGACCGCCTGCGCCGGCTACACACCAACGCCGGGCTCCGGCACCACCGATCTGGGCACCGAACCGGCCACCATCGAGACGCAGCCGACCGACTCCCCCACCGCCCAACCGGAGAAGGAGCAGGAGACAGGCACGCGCCAGACCAGATGGGGACCGCTGTCGCAGACCGACCAGGAGCTCATCAAGAAGGTCCGGCTCGCCAGTCTGTGGGAGATGCCCATGGCCCAGGATGCCGTGCAGCGAGCCAGCAGCGGCCGCGTCCGCCAGATCAGCAAGGAGATCGCCGACCAGCACCACACGCTTGACCGGCAGGTCCGCGACGTGGCCGCCAAGCTGAAGGTCAAACTGCCGGTGAAGCCCACCCCTCAGCAACAGGACTGGATGACCGACATCTCCAGCAAATCTGGATCAGCCTACGACGCCACCTATGTCAAATGGCTGCGTCTGGCACACGGACAGGTCTTCGCCTTGATCGGCACGGTGCGAGGCAGCACGCAGAACACCCTGGTCCGGCGCTTCTCGGAACAGGCCAACGCCGCCGTGCTCAACCACCAACGCCTCCTGGAAAGCACCGGCCTGACCACTCCCGAGAGTTTCCCTACACCGTCCACCTGACGGCCGTGGGAAGGACCGCGCCAGGCGGTGTCTTGCCGACGACGCTTTCCGGCTGGCGGCCGTGTCACCGTCCTGAGCATGCCGCGCTCAAGAACGCCTGCGGCAGTGTCGGTAACTCACACATCCGGCCAGCCCAGTGGATGCGGCGCGTTCACGGGTGATTCACCGCCCGCCTCGTTGAAGGCGTTCATCGCCGAGATCAGCGCCCGGCGCTGCTCCGTGGACATCCGCGTCACGATCGCGCTGATCTCCTGCCGGCGGCGCGCGGTCACCTGATCCACGATGCGGTGTCCCTCATCCGTCAGCCGCATTAGACTTTCGCGACGGTTGTGCGGATTGACCTCCCGCACGATCAACCCGGCGGCCAACAGCCGATCGGCCATCCGCATCGCCGTGGAGGAATTGACGCCCAGCAACTCCGCCATCGTGACCAGCTTGGTCTCACCATGGCCGGCCAGCACCACCAACATCCGGAACTGCGGCAGCGTCACCTTGTCCTCCACAGCTCCCAGCGAACGGGCAGCGACGGCCACCAGCAGCCGCGAACCGGTCAGGACCGCCGTGACGACGGCCGAAAGATCTTCCCCATGCACGCGGTGCTCATCGTCCTCACTCATACGCACTGTTGTACATGCGCAGGCGCGTCGCGGGCCGATTCTTCTGCCCGAGATCACAGAGTCACCACCTTGCAAAAGATTGCAGTATGCAATGGATCCGCTAGTCTCAGAGTGGGAGCGCCGGGAAGACTGGTCGGCACGTCGAGTCGCCTGCCCGAAAGGTTGCCATGCCAACCCCCTGCCCAATCAGCTTCCATACGGAATCTCGGCAGGGACGACAATGACCGCGCCCGAGCGCCTGCGGATCAGCGAATTCCGGATAGATTTCCGCGTCGCGGTGATCGCCGTCAGCGGAGAACTCGACATGGACACGTGCCCGCTCCTGCAGACCCGGCTCGCTCAAGCTCTGACATCGCATCGGCCGCCACGGCTCGCGATCGACCTCAGCGGACTGATGTCCGCGGATTCCTACGGCCTGACCGTGTTGATCGCGACAGCTCGGCACGCACGAACGTCCGGCGGCCGGGCGCTCGTCTGCGCGGTCGGAGATCTCATGCTGGCGACCTTCCGACAGCGAGGACTCGACCAGATCCTCGACCTCCGGACCGCACTCGCCGAAGCCGTCAGTGAACTGCGCGCGCTCGACGAACCACGGCCACTTGGTCCTCTAGCCGGCTGTCATCCATGCGACGTTCCGGCGAGCACCGCCCCTGTGGCCTGACTGGCTTCCACGTTTTGTTGCACTATGCAATGATGAACAGGCCTTGCCGGCCGATGTGTCGTCAGGGATTGGAGGTCGATGAACGTCATGGAGAGCTTGGGCCAAGCCGGGTTCTCATGGACCGTCACGCGACGAGACGGTGTAGCCATCTTGACCCCGGCCGGCGAACTGGACCTCTCCTCGGCGGCCGAGTTCCGCCGCGGTTTTTCGCATGCGATGTCGCAGGTCAAGCCGGTGCTCATCGTCGCCGACCTGCAGTGCGTCGACTTCTGCGACTCCTCGGGGCTCAACGCGTTGATCCAGGCCGCCGGCACCGTCGAAGCGGAGGGAGGTCGTCTCCTGTTCAGCGGGATCCAGCCAAGGGTGGCGCGGCTGCTGCGCATGACCGGCCTGGACAAACGCTTCCGCACCTGCGCCACGGCGGACGACGCCGCGGCGCTCCTGTCCTGGCCCGTTGATCCAGGAGCAACGGCATGAGGCCGCCCCTGCCCCAGCCGCCCGGCTGCGCCGTGCAGGGCGGGGCTGAAGGCGTCACACGTGATGAGACTTCGCGCTTGAGCAAGCACAGGCATTGAGCGATCCTTGGGTATCAGCAGTCATGCGAGGTCAGCGAGCCGAGAGGACCGTGCGGCACGTACGGACGGCGATACGGGGAGCCGCATGAGATCTCAGCAAGCGCTTGGATGGCTGCCCTTCGCCGCCATGCTCAGCGTGGCCCTGGTCGACCTGCTTGCCGGGCCCGAGCTGGGGTTCCTGCCTCTTCTCACGTTGGGTCCGACCTTTGCGTCGGTGTCGGGCAGCGTTCGCCGGACCGCCTCGGTGGGCGCGATCGCCCTGGCCATCTGCCTGCCGCTGGCCTACTACAACGGCCTGCTGCTCAAGTGGCAGAACAACCTCACCATTGTCACCATCATCGGGGTCACCGCGGCCAGCATGCTGGCCGGCCATCTGCGCCTGGCGCGCGAGCGTGAGCTGGCCAACGTACGGCAGGTCGCCGAGGCCGCCCAGCGTGTGCTCCTGCGGCCTGTTCCGCGCCGGGCCGGCGATCTCCGGGTGGCGCTGTCCTACACCTCCGCAGCGGCCGAGGCCCAGATCGGCGGCGACCTGTACGAGATCGTCATCACTCCGCACGGCGTACGACTGCTCATCGGAGATGTCCAGGGCAAAGGACTGGCGGCGGTTGAGACGGCGGCCTGGGTGCTGGGTGCCTTCCGCGAGGCCGCCTATGACCAGGCCGACCTGAGCGAGATCGGCGGCCGGCTTGAGGCCAGCCTCGCCAGGCATCTGAGCGCGGAGCAGTTCGTCACCGCGATCGTCGCCGAGGTCCACGACGAGGAGATGTCCTTGGTGAACTTCGGCCACCCCGCACCGATGCTGATCGCCGCGAACGGGCAAGCCCTGACCTTGGAGCCGCCCGAGGAGGGGCTGCCGCTCGGTCTTGGCGCACTCGATACCCTGCCGCCCAAGCCGTACCGGGTGCCGTTCGGCGAGGGAGACCGCATTCTCTTCTATACCGACGGGGTCATCGAGGCCAGAACCGCCGACGGCCGGTTCTACCCGCTTGCCGAGCGCATCGACCTGCTGCGACAGGAAGATCCGCAAACCGGGCTCGACATGCTGAGAGGCGACCTGGTCGAGCACGTCGGCGGCCCGCTCGGCGACGACGCCGCGATGCTTCTCCTGCACCGACGCGGCAGTTAACAGACACGCCGGATGCCGCGCTCCGCCGCACTGATCGAACTGACATACGCGCTCGTAGGGTCTCACCGGCCCTGCTGACCGAGAACACCGCCTTTGACGGCATCGGCTCAATTGCCATCGGCCCATCCCAACCGCTGACATCGTCAATCACGGGAGCCGTCACTGGTCGAGGTGCTTCATCGCCGAGGAGCGGAAATCCACCCCAATTCGCCCTGGTGTCCACTTTCGGGCCCCCGCTGGCGGTTCGGCAGCCAGCTTCAGAGCCATGTCCATATAGCGCTCTCACAGCCCCAGCACGGCAGGTCAGCGACCTGCCAACTGAGACCGGCCCACGCCCTGTCGGCGCCCCTTCCGCAGCGTGCTCTCGTCACAGCTCGTCGCGGCCTCGTCTTCACGCGCCACGCGAAGAAGGCATCGCCACATAGGCGACCAAAGCCATGGCGATAAGCCGTCAGCAGCCACCGCACGTTCACGGCCGTGCACAGCACGCCGTCCTCGGCTTCGACACCGACGCCCGCCTGCTGCAGCGCGGCCGGAGCGGCGGCCCGTGTTCATGACCTGCCGTGCTGAAGCCGCAGGCCGAGACCAGGCTCGCACGCCTGGGAGCGCCTCGTGGACGGTCGCAGGACTCTCAGAAGCTATTGATGTCAGGGCCATCGGGATGGTTTGAGGGAGGAGCTGGCCGCGTCTGAGACGGTTGTTGTAACGCCCATGGCCTGCCTGCAAACGGTGGTTGCTGCTCTGGACGGATGGGGTTCCTGTCGGCGAAATCCTTGCCGAAGTGGATGAGGACCATGCCGAGCTCTCCCGTCCCTGCGCATCAGCCACGAAACCGACCTCGCTCGGGCATGTAGCCAATGGCGACCCCCTCCGGGGTACGTGCGGGTGCGCGAGTACTGCCGGCCGTGCACCAGGAAGAAACGGATGGCCGTCAGGTGCTGAACGCGTATTGCGGCCCCCTGCACAGACACCCTGGACACATCGTTGCACTATGCAATAGATTATCGGGGCAGCTCGGCAGCGGCGAGCTGTCATGTAGGGACAGGTGAAGCGAGCGCCCCCGGAATGACGGCAGAGGACAGGCCGGTCAAATGTCGTGCGCCGGGAGCGCTCGCTACACATGCCCTCACGAGGTCCTCGCGTCCACCGTTACTCCCATCTGAGCGCGAGACAGCCGCCCCGCAGGAGAGCACCCCGTTGGCCATCCTGGCTGGACCGTGCCCGCTACGGCGCGGCCGCAGGTGGGTGGATTCTCGGCCTCTGTCCGCCGATAACAAACACGCCGATCGCCTCGGCCAGCGGTGACGCGGGCAGCGATGAGAGCCGCCCACCTCCGCCATCGTCTGACGGACGGAACGAAGATGGAACAAGCCAGCGAGACAACCACGCCATCGTTCCGGCTGAAAAGCTGGGAGCGCAGGACCGATCCCCTACTGTTCGGCGTGGGCCTGCTCTTCCTGACGACTTGGGCACTGCCGATCGTGTTTCCCCAGTTGATGGACACCGCCGTTCACCGGCTCGGACACGTCCAACAGGCGGCCTGGGCGCTCTTCGCCGCCGATTACCTGATCAGAGTGTGGCTGGCCGACCGGCGTTGGCACTTCATCGCCACCCACATCCCATCGTTACTGGTCGTTCTGCTGCCGCTGCTACGGCACCTGGCGGTGCTGCGTTCACTTTTGCTACTGACCGCGCTGATGCGCCGGGTCACGCTGCCGTTTCGCATGCGCGTGACCGTATACGTCAGCGGCTGGGCCTGCTTCCTGGCCCTGGTCGGCGGCATCGCGGTGCTGGACGCCGAACGCCGTTCCGCCGATCCCACGATCGTCACGCTGGCCGATGCCCTGTGGTGGGCGCTGACGACCATGACCACGGTTGGCTACGGCGATCTGTACCCGACCACGCTGGAAGGACGGCTCATCGCCGCCACGCTGATGCTGTCCGGCATCGCGCTGCTCGGTGTCGTCACCGCCTCGATCGCCGCATGGTTCGTCGAACGCTTCCAGCAGACGTCAACGGCGGAGGCCCGAAATCAGGCCGATCTGCGGCTCGTCCTGACCGAACTGGAAAAGCTCCGCACCCGTCTCGACGAGATCTCCCAGCATCAGCCGGGCCCTCCGAAGCCTGGCGACGACCGCAATGGACCCGCTTGATCGTGGCGGAGCAGCACTCCACTGCCTATTACGATCATGCCTTCACTGGACTCCTTCGCGTGGCGGGCGGGCGACAGCGGGAAGTCACGGCTGTGCGCATCAGCCGCCCAGAGGCAATGGAGATTCACGACGAGCAGCGGCGAAATCCTGGCCGCCAGCACGTTGTACTGCTGCGAGATCAGGCATGCGACGCGGCTCGGCCGGGGAAGGCCCGGTCGGGCTCGACACCGAACCCGACCGGGGCTTTCGCTGCCCCGGACGATCCCGACAGCCCGTGCGCAACCGGGGGTTTGCGGGATTGGGCCTCAAACAGCGGTGGCGGTGACGATCCACGCCGCAGCGGGCAGTCGTACGGCCCCGTCGCGCTCGTGGGGGCGCAACGCCGCTTCCAGTGCGGTGCGGGCTTGTCCTAGGGCTTCGTCCCCGGCACCGTAGACGAAGCCCGCCATCTGGACGTCGAGCAGGAAGCGCGCGGCGTCGGCGGCGTCCAGGCCCAGCACGGTGAGGTACTCCACCGGTGAGGTCGCGATGGTGGCGAAGCCCGCGCGGTCGAGCACGCCGCAGATGTGGTCCCGATCCGTGAAGTCCGTGACTCCCTGCATCCGACTGCCGGGATCCAGGGCCGGCAGATGCCGGGCCAGTGCGGCGAGGATGTCGGCCGTGTGGCTGTCGCCGCCCCGATGGCACAGAAACCCCAGTCGGCCCTGCGGGCGGAGCGTCCGTCTGATGTTGGCGAACGCGGCGACC
Organism: Nonomuraea sp. CA-141351; assembly: GCF_050944675.1. Classification (NCBI taxonomy): domain Bacteria; kingdom Bacillati; phylum Actinomycetota; class Actinomycetes; order Streptosporangiales; family Streptosporangiaceae; genus Nonomuraea; species Nonomuraea sp. CA-141351. The sequence goes on along the minus strand of NZ_CP191982.1, from coordinate 9,779,738 downwards.
GGATCGTCGAAGAACATCACCCCCGCCCGGCTGAGCGCCACGTCGAAGCGACCGGACGGCAACGGGTGGACCTGCGCGTCTCCCCGCTCGAAGGTGATGTTGCCGATGGCCTCCTCGGTGGCGATGCGCCGGGCCAACTCCAGCATCGGAGCCGATAGGTCGATCCCGACGGCGTGCCCGCGGGCCGCCAGGCGCGCGGACATCCGGGTGGTCTCACCTGTGCCGCAGCCGATGTCGAGCACCTGGTCGCTCTCGCCGATGGCGGCGGCCGCGAACAGGTGCTCGTTGGCGGGGGCGGCCATGCGGTCGAGTCGTCGGTGATGATCGGTCCAGCGCCTGCCCTCCTCTCCGTTCCACAGTTCGTCCTGCCCGGCGTTGGCGACCAGCGTCATCAGGACGCCTCCGCGATGCTCAGCCTTTTGGCGAAGCGCCCGCGACAGTGAGTGCAGCAGAAGCCGTAGGTCTGCCCGTCGTGTTCAAGGATGACCGCCTTGTCCAGTGGCACGGTCGCGCCGCAGATTGGATCGACGATCATGCCGTCCGGTACGGGCGCCGCCGGTCCGGTCTTGGCCTCCTCGATCAGAGGGACGAAGTCCGCGGAACGATGCGCCCGCCCGCGCAGGCCGTAGCTCCCCTCGGGAAGACTGATCACGTTCACTACGACGCGCGGCTCGGCATTCCCCTCCGCCAGTTCGGCGGTGATCCGGGAAATGAGGTGCTCGCTCATCTCCTTGCCCCACATTCCGGCGATCACGTTCACCACGTACCAGGGGTCCTGGGACTCGTCGAGCAGGTTCCCGCCTGCGCTCCAGATCTCCTCCTCACGAACCACCACGTGGGAGAGCGAGTCGAAGAGGTCCATCACGCCGGGGTCCGTGGCGGGCGTCTTGCCGTTCCCTGGAGACAGCAGGCGCCGCGCCGTCAGCCGCCCGGCGAACCGACGGCGCTCCTGCTCGTCGAATGCTCCCTTGGGCACCAGCAGTTCGACAAACAACATCGTCGCTTCGTCCTTTCCGAAGGGGGGTGATGTCTGGATATGGTGCAGCGGCGAGCCACCCTCTGTCGTCAACCTGGGACAGGCTTTCCCGGCTACTGTGCTGGTCGCAGCAGGCGGGCACGCTACGCCGTGGGAAGTAGTCCGTCATGGTCCGGCCGACGCCTACGAGCGCCGCGGGTTTCTCCCGTCTCAGCTGCGAGGGAGCTGATCGACTCGGCTTTCGATAAGGTTGTGACCTCCAGGAGTCAAGGAGTTCAGGAAAAGGCGATCGGCTCCGGGAAGAGCAGTCAGGCGGAACATCAAGTCGCGAATGGCGATGCGAAGCTGGCTGGATGGTGCCATCCACTCAATGAAGCGGCGACCGAGCGCCTGCACTTCGGCGATGGTGGGGCGCATGCGTCGCTCGTAGCTGCTCAACGCGGTCGCGAGGTCGGTGCCGGCCAGTTCGTCGGCGAGAATCCAGGCGGCGGCCATGGCCATGGAGGCGCCGTGCCCGGCGAACAGCGATACCGCCTGGCACGCATCGCCCAGCAGCACCACCCGGCCTCGACTCCAGGACTCCATCTGTACCTGGGTGACCTGGTCGTAGTACAAGTCCGCCGGGATCCGGGAAAGGAGGGTGGGCAAGATCCATCCCAAGTCGCCGTAGTGGCGGCGGAGCGTCTCCCGGGGGTCGGAGGGAAGGGTGGGATCGGCTTCGCGGCGCAGGAACAGCAGCGCCAGCCGGTCCTGCCTCAGGGCGTACGCACCGGCCATCAGGCCGGGCACGGTCAGCATCTGGTAGCGCTGGCCAACTTGGGCGCTCAGCTCAGGATCGGTGAGGATGCAGGCGGCGACGTGATGATCGAGATAGCGAACATAGCGTTCCTCAGAACCGAACGCCAGCTCGCGGACCCGGGAATGAGCGCCGTCCGCCCCGACCAGCAAATCCACCGTCGTTTGAACACCGCCGGTGAGGGTGACCGTGACCCCCTCGCCGTTCTGGTGAACGGCCTCCACGGTGGAGGCATAGCGAATGGGTGCCCTGACCTCCTCGGCGAGGATCCGGGCCAGATCACCACGTAGCAGGCTGACCACTTGGCGGAAGCTCGGCGGCAGGACGAAACCGCTGGTCCGGCGGCCACCACGATTGACGTAGTCGAGCTCCGTGAAGGGGTACCGCACCTCCTGCAGGCGGCGAGCCAGTCCCATGTGTTCGGCGACCTCATAACCCGCTCCGTAAAAGTCGATCATGTAGCCGCCGTTGCGGAATGCCGGCGCGCGTTCGACTATCTCGACGTGCCAGCCCATGCGCTCCAGATGCCAGGCGAGCGTCAGCCCCGCGATGCCGGCGCCGCAGATGAGGGCCCTCATGTCTCACTCCCTTCGCACTGTCGCCCGCAGCGGTTCCACTGAGGAGAAGGGTCTCCGCGATGGCCGAGGGGGCTACTCCTTGCCTCTCGTGCGATCGCCTTGGACGTTTGCCCAAAGAGTAGACCCGATCATTGCCTTGTGCAACGATTCCTGTCAGGTTGAACATTCACCCAGACAGACACCCGGGAGGCATACCGGCGGCCTCATGTCAGCGGCCGAGATGGACACGCATGGGCGCTGGCGACACGAGTGCACTGCGGGATCAACGCTTCGACCGCCCCCACCCAACTCGCCGTAGCAAGTATCTGCGCCTCATGCGCCGGGCTAAAATCTTGCATTATGCAATGAACGTTAAGGATCAACCGTCAGAGGCAGAACGTCAGAAAAGGACGCATGCACCATGGCAGACGCCTGTTCCAGCACTCTGCCGACTCGCCGCCGTTCGCCTGTCGCGAGCAACCGGTCGGAGCGCGAGGCACGCCTCCAAATCGAATCACGCGCGCAGCCCTCCCCGCACTTCGGAACGAAATGACGCCATGGCATTGTCGGAAGAGGAACAGCGGATAATCTCGGAGATCGAAGATCGGCTTTCGATCGAGGACCCACGCCTCGACGCGCTCTTGTCCCGGTCCTTAGGTGGCGACAGCGACCTGGCCTCGCGCACCATTTCGACGCCGACGTTGGTCATGTGGACACTGGCCGCCGTGACGAGCATCGTCCTGACGCTTGCTGTGGTGCTGCTGCTGTCGTATCCAGACTGGTCGGGCGATGTGCGCCCATCTCCCTCCGCGATACCTTTCACCAGTCTGGACGCCGCCGTCGACCGTCAGGACGACAACGAAGTGGATGCGCTCCACTTGCCTCTATCCAAGCGGGCCGGCCTGCTTGCTGAGCTGTTCGGTGCTCTCATCTGACACCTCCGCCAGTCCCTTCCGCGCCGCACCGTGATCAGAAAACCCTGTCATGAAGACCTTGTCGACGTGTTCGTTGCTCGCTCCATCGCCCTGTTCGTTGCTGCCGTGATTGAGATAGGCGATGCCCGGCTGGCATGGCAGTGGTCATGTATCCCCCTTGTCGCCACTGATCGATCGCGCTGCACGACGCGCTGACGAAAGGCCGACTCCATGTTCTCCCCGTCGTCCACCGCCCGAACCGTCCTGGTCACCGGTGCCTCCTCAGGTATCGGCCAGGCAACGGCCCGCCTGTTCGCCGAGCGCGGCGCGCGGGTCTTCGGCACCTCACGGCGCGAACGCCCGGATGAGCGCGGGGTGGAGATGCTCCAACTGGACGTCCGTTCGGCCGAATCGGTCCGCCAATGCGTCGACCAGGTCCTTGCCCGCGCTTCGACGTACTGGTCAACAATGCTGGCGTGATGCATGAAGGCTTTGCCGAGGAGACCGGTCAAGCAGAAGCCGAAGCGGTCTTCGGCATGAACTTTTTCGGGGCCGTGCGCGTCATTCACACGGTGCTGCCCGGGATGCGCGACCGGCGGCAGGGCCGCGTCATCAACGTCGGCTCGCTGGCTGCCTGGGTCGGAGAGCCAGGTGAGGGATTTTATGCCGCGTCCAAGGCCGCGCTGGCCCGCTACACCGAAGCTCTGCGCCATGAGGTGTGGCACCTGGGCATCCACGTCACTCTGGTCGAACCTGGGGCGTTCAGTACCGCCGTACTGGACGCGTCCTCCTCGTCTCAGGCGAGGATCACGACGGGCCCCGCGAAAACGCCCACCGCACGCTGCACAACGCCCTGCAAGACGGGGAGGACCCTCGCAACGCCGCCGAACTGATCAGGAAGATCGCCGATGTCCCCGCACCTCTGGGTCGCTACGGCGCCGGCCACCAGAGCAGGTGGGTCCCGCGCCTGAAAACCCTGATGCCGCAACGCCTCTTCGATACCCTCCTGCGGCGCGCCTACCACCTGCCACGCTGACCACCCGCGTCGGCGGCACGTGGAGACGAGGCTGCTTTCGCGCGGTGCGCATGTGGCGGGAGATCGTGGGCACCATTATGGGAACGTCGAGCGCCGTGCACGTCGACTCCACGACAGTGTTCCGTGCGCGCATGATGTGAGGCCTGATCGGGTCGGCAGGGACGGCGAGTCGGGCCCGGTGTGATCGCGGCGGCCCCGCATCAGCGAGGTCGTCCGCCCGGACGCCGACGGCGTCCTGCTCAGCCCGCAAGGGCAGACTGCGCCTATACGGCAAACGGCAAGTACCGCGAGGTCGACATCTACCCCAAGCTCCGCCAGGAACCGCAGCTCTGGCTCGACGAACGCCAACCGGCCCCACGCAGACGACAACCGAGCCCTGTTCCTCAACGCCAAGGGGGGCTGGCTGACCGCCCGCGCCCGCCGGTGGCATCATTGCCGCCATCGCTCAGACGGCCGGTCTGGACGATGCCGCCAATGCGCACGTCTTGCGCCGTACGCTCGCCACCACCCTGGTCCGCGGCAAAACCGACCTGGTTCTGTTCGCCGAGATTCTCGGGCACGCCCCCTGGAGACCACCCGCCGGTACGGCTTGCCGTCCGATGAGGCCCACGCCAAGACCATTGCATGCTGCAACGGTTCAACGCTATGCTGCTCAGGCCTAAACATGCTCCGTGCAATAGTTCGCAAACAAACTTTTGAATGGAGACCCGGGTGAGTGGATCGGCCTCGCGGTCGGCCCGAGAGCGGTTACGCGAGGAGCGGGCTCGGCAGGCGAAGAGCGACAAGAGACGGCGCATCCTGATCACAAGTGTGGTGGTCGTTCTCGCGTTGACGGCGGTGGTCATCGGCGTTCTCGTGCAGGTCAACCGCGCCGCGCCAAGCGCCTTCACCGGTGGGCTGGCCCCGGTCTCCGTCTCGCCCGACGGATCCGTCACCATGGCTCAACCAGGCGTGGACAAGCCGGTGCTCGAAGTCTACGAAGACTTCCAGTGCCCGATGTGCAAGGAATTCGAGCGCGTCAACGGTGGCGCTGTGAAGGATCTCGCCGCTCGGGGAAAGGTAAAGATCGTCTACCACCCGATCGCCTTCGTCAACCCCACAGGTTCGCTCCGCGCGGCGGCAGCGGCCCAGTGCGTGCCCGGCGGGAAGTGGATGGCTTTCCACGACGCCATCTTCACCGGTCAGCCCGACGAGAGAACGGCCCTGACCGTCCAAGATCTCAAAGACTTCGCCGATCAGGCGAAGATCGACGATTCCTCCGTGATCTCCTGCATGGAAAATCAGAAGTACGCCGGCTTGATCACTCAGAACACCGCAGCCGCCTTCAAAACGCCAGACGTCCAGGGCACTCCGACACTGATCCTCGACGGTCGCAAGCTGGACGACAACGACACCTTCACCTCCGACGGCCTTCGCTCAGCCCTGCAGAGCGCCACGACGCAGAGCTGACGAGGCAGCGGCGATCAACATTTGACCAGCGGAGACGCTCCTTGCACGGCACGACGCCGTGCTTCGGTGGACCTTCACAGGGCGTCCAGCAAGCCCTGCCCGAGATAACCGTGGCCGTCGGTTCCGGGCGGAACGGCGAAGAGGGCGTTCGACTCGTGCACGATGAATCGGCTGAGCTCATCCGCCATCGCCAGGCGTTGCTGGATCCGGGTGAATCCGTCCCGGGGATCTTTCTGGAAGGCGAGGAAGAGCAGGCCGGCATCCGGCGTGCCGTCGGCCCGGTAGCCGTCGAAGTAGGAGAACCCCTTTCTGAGGATCGTCGCTCCGGCGTTGGAGACGGGAGCCGCCTGCCGTATGTGTGCGCCGGGACCGATGGCGAGCCCGCCGTCGGGGTTCTGCTTGTCGAGATCGAAAGCGGTGAACTCGGCGCCGCCGGACAGCGGGGCTCCGGTGTCCTTGCGCCGCCCGATGATCTGCTCCTGCCGCCCGCGTGACAGGGTGTCCCACGGGTCAAGCAACATCCGGATCCGCCGGAACACCAGATAGCTGCCGCCGCGCATCCAGACGGGATCGGCGCCGGCGAACACGTGCGCCTCGAACCCCGGATCGCCCGGCTTGGGGTTGCCGCTGCCGTCGAGCTGGCCCATGAGGTTGCGAGGAGTGGCTTCCCGCGCCACGCTCACCCCGCTGACGGCGTTGAACCCGCTCATCTGCCACCGCACGCCCGCAGTCCCGCGTGCCGTACGGGTCAGCGCCCGCAGCGCGTGGGCGACGACGATCGCGTCGTCGGCGGCCAGGAGAACGCCGATGTCGCCATCGCTGCGTCGCTCGTCCAGCCGATCCCGAGGGAACGGAGGGATCGCGGAGAGCTCGGCGGGAACAGGAGCGTTCAGCTTGCGGAGCAACGAGGCACCGAAACCCACAGTGATCGTCAAGGACGAGGGCGCATGACCCAGCGCCATGCCGTCGTCGCCCGCTACAGGCTCGCCTGACGTCAGCAGCCGGGCATCACGGGTCCAGGCGCGCATCAGCGCGGCCACCTGGCGGGCCGTGATGCCCGGTCGCGTGTCGAAAGCGGCGAACCAGCCGTTGGCGGCAGGCGGGGCCAGGATGCCGGCTTGGTGCGCGCCGTCGAAAGGAACGTGCCGCCCGCCCAGCTGGCGGGCACGCTCCCCGCCCACCATTGACGTCGCGGCGTCGCCGCCCACCGCACCCGCGGCGGCGGCGACGCCGGCCGCGGACGTCATCGCCAGCAGGCCGCGCCGGGTGAACCGGCGCGGCTGCTTGCCCGCGCTCATCGGGCCTGCCCCGGAGGGTGGTAGCCGACCGGCATCACGGGAGCGTGCACGTCGATCTCGCCCACTCCCGCGAAACTGAGCACGAGATCGACGCTGCCGCCTTCTCTGAGAGGCCGCGCCGGGGACTCGATCATGATGTGGTAGCCGCCGGGGCTGAAGGTGAACGTGCCGTGCGCGGGCACCGGGCGGCCGGCCGGTGCTCAAACGCCGTAAGGGCGCCGAGCGGAGCAAGGAGGCGCTCAAGCTAGAGGAGGCCGTGCACGAGCGGCTCCCGCAACGGGACCTGCTCGACATCCTCACCCGCACTGCCTACCAGACCGGTTGGACGCGGCACCTCGGCCCGGCCTCGGGCTCCGACCCGAAGATCAAGGAAGCGCTGGGCCGGTACGTGCTGATGGTGTTCACCTACGGGACGCTGCTCGGCCCGGCCCAGGTCGCCGCGCACATGCGCGGCAAGGTCAGCGCCGCGGAGATCGCCATGACCGCGAACAAGCACTCCACCAGCGACAAGATCTCCAAAGCCTCCACCGACGTCATCAACGAGTTCAACAAGCTCGACATCGCCTCGGTCTGGGGCGACGGCAAGACCGTGGCCGCCGACGGTTCCCAGATCGAGACGTGGGAGAACAACCTGCTTGCGGAGAGTCACATTCGGTATGGAGGATATGGAGGTCTGGCCTACAGACACATCTCCAACACCTACGTGGCGCTTTTCTCCCATTTCATCCCATGTGGCGTGTGGGAGGCGGTCTACATCATCGAAGGGCTGTTGAAGAACGCCTCGGAGATCCAGCCCGACACCATCCATGCAGACACTCAAGGCCAGTCGCTGCCGGTCTTCGGTCTCGCCGCGCTCATGGGGTTCGACCTGCTGCCCCGTATCCGCAACTGGCACGACCTGATCTTCTACCGGCCCACCCCGGGCACCCGGTACCAGCACATCGATTCGCTGTTCGGCGACGAGGCGATCGATTGGACTCTCATAGAGACCCACTGGACGGACCTGCTCCGTACCGCGATCTCGATCCGGGAGAACCGGCTGTCCTCAGTGACTCTGCTGCGCCGCCTGGGCAACCACTCTCGCAAGAACCGGCTCTACCGAGCCTTTCGCGAGCTCGGCCGCGCGGTCAGGACGATCACGCTCTTGCGGTATCTGTCGGATCCAGACCTTCGCGAGCAGATCACCCAGGTCACCAACCGCAACGAGTCCTTCCACAACTTCGCCGACTGGCTGATGTTCGGCGGCAAGCTCATCGGCCACAACGACCCCGACTACCAAGAGAAGATCATCAAGTTCAACGAGCTGCTGGCCAACTGCGTCATTTACTCGACCGCCCAGGACATCACAGACGCGGCCAACGCCATCGCTGCCGACGGCCACCCCGTCGACCTCGATGACCTGGCCACCATCTCGCCCTACATCACCCACGTCATCCGCCGGTTCGGCAACTGGATCCTCAACCTGACCCCACCGGCCGCCAACCCCACCACCCGACTCGACCTCGAGTCCCAAGTCCTCTTCGCCCCATAACCGGCGGCTCGCTCGCCGCTGCGGGTGTTCTTCGGCACCCGAAGGGCTGCGGGTGACCCAGCAGGCCTACGCCGAGCGGCTCAAGACGTGGGCCGACTGGGAGGAGCTGTCAGCGGCGGCTCACTGACTGCTTGGCCTCCTGACTGTCCGGCCAGGACGCCCCTCGGCGTCCGGACCGCGGTCAGCCACAGGCCGGTGAATACGGCGCAGGCCAGCGTCACGGCACCCGCCGCGAGGAAGGCGCTGTTGAGGCCGGATTCGAAGGAGGCTCCGCCGGACTCCCGCGTGTGGACGATCGCCCCGAGCACCGCCACGCCGAGCACCGCGCCGATCTGCCGGGTGGTGCTGCTGACGCCCGAGGCGAGGCCGCCCTCCTGCGGGCTGACCGCCTGGATGGCGGCCCCGGTCAGCGGCGACATGGTGAGAGCGAACCCGATGCCGACGACCGCCAGCCGCCACCACACGTTCCCGTAGCCGGTATCGGCGTGGACGAAGCCCAGCGCCAGCAGCCCCAGCCCGGCCAGCGCCAGGCCGATGCCGACGACGACACGGAAGCCGTACCTGGCCGCGAACCGACCCGCGTACGGGCTGACGATCACCATGGCCAGCGAGACGGGCAGGGTCCGCAGCCCGGCGACCAGGATCGAAGTGCCCTGGACGTAGACGAAGAACTGGGAGAAGAAGAACGACGACCCCATCAGCGCGAACCCGACCACGACCATCGCCGTGTTGGACACCGTGAACAGCCGCTGACGGAACAGCCGCAGCGGCAGCATCGGCGTCGGCACACGACCCTCGATCACGACGAACGCGGCCAGGAGCGCCAGTCCGGCGGCGAAGCTGCCCAGGATCACCGGCGAGGTCCAGCCTTGGGAACCACCCTCGATCAGGCCGTAGGTCACAGCGCCCACGCCCGCGGCGGACAGGACCGTGCCGGGGACGTCGATCGGCGGTGCGCTCGGGTTGCGGGATTCCCCGAGCACGCGCAGCCCGGCCAGCAGCAGTGCCGCCCCGATGGGCACGTTGACCAGGAAGATGGCGGGCCAGCCGAAGGACTCCACCAGGATCCCGCCCGCCAGCGGTCCGGCGGCCAGGCCGATGCCGCTGAACCCGGCCCACAACCCGATCGCTCTGACGCGCTCCCTCGGGGCGGGATACGCGGCGGCGAGCAGCGCCAGCGAGGCGGGGCTCAGCGCCGCGGCCCCGACGCCCTGCAGCACCCGCCCGGCGATCAGCCAGCCGATCGAGGGCGCGAGCGAACACACCACCGACGCGGCCGTGAACACCACCACCCCGGCCAGGAACACCCGCCTGCGGCCGAACCGGTCGGCGAAGACGCCGCCCGACAGCAGCAGCATGGCCACCAGCAGCACGTAGGCGTCGACGATCCACTGCAGGCCGGTCAGCCCGGTGTGGAGCCGCTGCTGCATGTCGGGCAGGGCGGCGCCGACGATCGTGTTGTCGAGCAGCACCATGAACTGACCTGCGCAGGTCAGGGTGAGCAACGCTTTCACGTACATCTCTCCTAAAAGCAGTTTGTGACTGCGTTAACGTAGCCTCTCAGAGGCTCTAACGCAAGTCTCGACTGCGTTAAGGTGGGGGTATGGATGAGCAGGGGCGGGCCAGGCGGCCCGGCGGGCGCAGCGCCCGGGTCCGCGCGGCAGTGCACCAGGCCGTTACCGAACTGGTCAGGGAGCGCGGCTACGGAAACTTCACCGTCGGCGACATCGCCGCCCGCGCGGGCGTGGCCGACACCAGCCTCTACCGCCGATGGGGCAACCTCCAAGCCCTGCTCAGCGATGTGCTGCTGACCCGGCTCAACGCGCAGTCGCCGATGCCTGACACCGGCAGCCTGGCCGGCGACCTGCGGACCCACGCCGCCAACGTGGCCCGCGAGGTCACCGGACCCGACGGCCTGGCGCTGGTGCGGCTGACCCTCGCACTGTCAGGCGAGGGTCAGCAGGGCCTTCAGGCGCGCGACGAACTCCTGGCCGACCGCACCAGGCAGTTGCAGGCCATGCTCGACCGCGCCCGCGGCCGCGGCGAGGACCCGCCTGACGTACTGGAGGTGCTGGACCATCTCCTGGCGCCGATCTACATGCGCGTCCTGTTCGGCGCTGGCCCGCTCACCCCTGACTACCTCAACGGGTTGGTCGACCGGTTGCTCGCCTGATCCAGTCCGTCGCGCTGTGGAACAGCCGCTACCTGTCGACCGCCGTCGACGAGCTACGCCCCCATCACTGCTTGTGGCTGGAGGTCAGTTTCGGGAATAGGATGCCGAATTGGTTGCGGGATAACGTCCGTTATCTGGCAAGACAGCGATCAACAACGTAGCGCGAGCTGGGCGACCACCGTCCGGCGCGCACGCTTCGTATCCCGGTTATCTGGCAACTCGGCGGATGGTGGAGGCGTACCGCATGGATCCGGTCATCGCCGAGCGGCTCGGCCGCACTCATCCGCTCGCCCGTCATCTCGACGACTTCCTCACCGACCTGGCCAACGCCGGCGCCTCCGCCCACACCCGGCGCGCCTACCGCGGCGACTTGATCGCTTTTGCCGCCCACCACGGCGAGGAGATCGGCGAGCTGACCGCGACGCCGATCCGCGCCTATCTGGCCGAGCTCGCCGAGCTGTCGCCGGCCAGCCGCAAGCGCAAGCGCGCCGCGATCGCCTCCTTCACCAAGTGGGCGGTTCGCCACGACCTCCTGGGTGCCAACCCGATGGATCGGATCGACACCGTCAAGGTCCCGAAGGCCCTGCCACGCCCGGCCGCGGCCGCCGACGTCGCCAAAGTCTTGGCCGCGATCTGCTCGCGGCGGCCGCGCAAGGACCTGCCGCTGGACCGGCTGCGCGACCGGGTGCTGTTCGAGACCGCCTACGTCTGCGGCGCCCGCGCCTCCGAAGTGTGCGGTCTCTACGTCGATGGGAGGGGACATGAGCGCCGACGAAGCCACCATGCCCACCGGTGCAGTGCGCTCGCTCCCGCTGGCCTTCGCCGCCGGCGCGGCGGTGGGCGTGCTGGGCGGCATGATCGGCCTGGGTGGCGCGGAGTTCCGGCTGCCGCTACTGATCAGTCTGTTCGCCTTCGCCGCCCTGGCCGCCATCATCGTGAACAAGGCGATGAGCCTGATCGTGGTGGTGGTCGCGCTCCCGGCCCGGCTGGCCGCCGTCCCGCTTGCCGAACTCGGCGCGCACTGGACGATCGCGGTCAATCTCCTGACCGGCAGCCTGATCGGCGCCTGGGCGGGCGCCTCCTGGGCGGTGCGGATGCGCACCGCCACCCTGTACAAGGTGCTTGCGGCGCTGATGGTGGGCATGGCCGCCGCCCTGGTGCTCACCCACACCACCACCCTGGGCACACTGGCCCTGCCCGGCCCGGCACAGACGATCGCCGGGGGTGCGGCCGGGTTCGGCATCGGCGTGGTGGCCGCCATCATGGGCGTGGCCGGCGGCGAGCTGCTGATCCCCACGATCGTGCTGCTGTACGCGGCCGACATCAAAACCGCCGGCAGCCTGTCGCTCCTCGTGTCCCTGCCCACCATGCTGGTCGCCTTCGCCCGCTACAGCCGTGACGGCAGCTTCGCAGTCCTGCGCTCCAACCTGCGCTTCGTCGCCGTCATGACCGCCGGCTCCATCACCGGCTCCCTGCTCGGCGGGCTGCTGCTCGGAGTCATCCCCGACCTGGTCCTCATCCCCGTCCTGGCGGCAATCCTGCTGATCTCGGCGGCGAAGATGGCGCGTCACGCCCCTCCAGCCGAGGTAGCTGAGCCGTGATCTGCCGACGCAACGGCCGTCACTGAATCGGGTGCGCCGGTGAGACTCCATCCGCCGGCTGCCTGCGAACCGCCGCTCATGCGAGTTCGGCGGCGCTGCATGCCGTTTCAGGCATCGTGCGAGGGCGATGCTTGGAGCTGGCCGGTGATCTCGGCGACCATCTGACGGGCGGTACGGGCGGCGCCGATGAGGGTGGCAGAGGCCGGGCCGGTCCAGTCGCCGTAGCCGAGCAGGTGCAGGCGGGGCTCGCCGATGGCGCGGGTGCCCTCGACGGGGATGAGGCCGCCCGGGCCGCGCAGCCGTAACGGGGCCAGGTGGCCGAGGGCGGGGCGGAAGCCGGTGCACCAGATGATGGCGTCGGCGGCCAAGCTGGTGCCGTCGGGCCAGGCGACGCCGTCGCGGATGATCCGGCGGAACATGGGCTCGGCCTTCAGAACGCCGCGGTCGCGGGCCTCGCGGACAGGTGGGACGGCGACGATGTCGCCCAGGTCGCCGATGCCGCCTCCGCCTTGGGTCCGGCGGGTAGCCAGCGCGAACAGCGCCCGGCCGTCGATCTCGTCGGGCAGCAGGCGGGGCGGGCGCAGGGTGACCCAGGTGGTGTCGGCGACGGTGGAGACCTCGGCCAGGATTTGCGCGGCGGAGTTGGCCCCGCCTACGATGACCACGCGTCGGCCGCGGAACGGCTCGGGGCCGCGGTAGCCGACGGTGTGAAGCTGCTCTCCCCGGAAGTCGCGGATGCCGGGATAGTGCGGGACGTACGGTCGCCACCAGGTGCCGGTCGCGCTGATGACGATCCGGGCCTGCCAGGTGCCGGTGTCGGTTTCGACCGTCAGGCGTTCACCGCCGCGCCGTACCGCATGGACCTGCACTGGCCGCAGCACGGGAAGGTTGTAGCGCTGCTCGTGGTCGGCCAGGTAGGCGACCGTGTCGGCGGCGCTCGGGTAGCCGCCGCCGGGTGGGACGGGCATCATCCGTCCGGGCAGCGAGCTGTACTGGGCGGGAGAGAACAGCCGCAGGGACGGCCAGGCGTGCCGCCACGCGCCGCCGGGGCGGTCCTGGGCGTCGAGGATGACGAAGTCGGCTCCGGCGCGGCGCAGGTAGTAGCCGGCGGCCAGCCCGGCCTGGCCGCCGCCGATGACCAGAACGTCGACCAGACGGGTCACGCGGGGACCGGCTCGGACAGCGGGGTGAACAGGGCGCCGAGCTTGTTCACCGCCTCGGGGATGATCCGGTAGTAGACCCAGGTGCCGCGCCGCTCACCGTCGATGAGGCCGGCGGTGCGCAAGACCTTGAGGTGGTGGCTGATGGTGGGCGCGGTCAGGTCGAAGGCGTCGGTCAGGTCACACACGCACGCCTCCCCGCCCGCGTGGGAGCCGATCATCGACAGCAGGCGCAGCCGTACAGGGTCGGCGACCGCCTTGAGCATGACCGAGAGCTCGGCCGCGTCGCTCTCCGACAGCGGTTCACGCGCGATCGGTGCGCAGCACTGGATCGTGCCCGCAGTCATCCAACCCTCCCTGATTCGAAATCTGTCGAAATTATAGGCGATGGTAGGCAAGCAGCGCGAACGCGGCAATCGCGCACACCAGACGACCGCGCCCGCCGTAGTCGATGGTTCGGGCGATCGCCAGGGCCGCGACGATGCGCCAGCCCTGCCCGGAACGCGATCGACCGCCGCCCTCGGTGTCGAGGGCGGCGGCCTGGGCGGTGGAGCTCATGCCTGATCCGTTCAGCCGCAGCAGCCGCCGCCATCGGAGGCGGAGACGCCTGCCAGCGGGAGCGGCGTGGACAGCAGGCCGCCGCTGATGCCGGTGGCCAGTCCGACGCGCTGCTCCTGCGCCTCGGCCAGGCTGGAGGAGCACACGCCGGTCTCGGGCAGCTCCAACTGCACATCCCGCGCCGCCTCCCAGTCCCCGGCCAGAGCGGCGACGACCGAGCGGGCTTGTTCGTATCCGGTGGCGAGCAGGAAGGTGGGGGCGCGGCCGTAGCTCTTGACGCCGATGGCGTAGTAGCCGGCCTCCGGGTGGGCCAGTTCGTCCGCCCCGTGCGGGGGCACGGTTCCGCAGGAGTGCGCGTTGGGGTCGATCAGCGGTGCCAGCGCGCGGGTGGAACCGAGGATCGGGTCGAGGTCGAGGCGCAGCTCGCCGGCGATGGCGTGGTCGGGCCGGTAGCCGGTGGCGGCCACGATGCGCTCGGCGGTGATGGTCTGCTCGGCGCCGGACGGGTCGCGGCTGATCACCCGCACCTGCTCGCCATCGCCATCACCCTCGCGCTCGATGGCGTGAGTGAAGAAGCCGGTCACCAGGCGGATACGGCCGCTTTCGACGTGGGCGTGCAGGCGCGTGCCCAGCGCGCCGCGGGCGGGCAGCGCGTCGGCCTCGCCGCCGCCGTAGGTGCGGCTGGCGTTGCCGGCGCGAATCGCCCAGGTGATCGGGGTGTCATCGAGCTGGGCGAGGGCGAGTAGGGTGGTGGCGGCCGAGTGGCCGGCGCCGACGACCAGGACGTGCCTGCCGGCGTAGCGGTCACGATCCGCGCCGAGCACGTCGGGCAGCGCGTGATCGACCAGATCCGCCGCGTCGGCCTCACCGTGAGCGGGCAGGCCGGACGCGCCGAGCACGTTCGGAGTGGCGTAGGTGCCGGAGGCGTCGATGACGGCTCGGGCGTGCAGCTCGCTTCCGTCGGCCAGCCGGATCAGGTACGGCGCCTGCTCGCGGCCGGCGGTGCGGACCTGGTCGTAGCCGAGCCTGCTGATCGCGATCACCTCGGCGTTCGTGCGGACCCGGTCACCGAACAGCTTGGCCAGGGGCGCCAGGTAGTCATCGATGAGCTCGGCGCCGGTGGGCAGCCACTCGGGGTCCGGCGCGCTCCAGCCGTCGGCTTCGAGCAGGCGTCGGGCCGCAGAGTTGATGTTGTACTTCCACGGGCTGAACACCCGCACGTGCCCCCACCGGGCCACCGACGCACCCGCCCGCTCACCGGCCTCGAGCACCACGAAGTCCAGGCGCCGTTCAGCCAGGTGAGCCGCCGCGGCCAGGCCGATCGGGCCGGCACCGATGACCACGATGGGTAGCTCGCCGGGCTGTGCGGCCTGGCGGCTGGGCTCCAGTTCGACGGCGGTGGGACCGCAGCATCCGCTCATGGTGGTTCTCCTCATCGTTGCGCGGGCCGTGCCGGTCCGCGTTGTTTTGAAGGCTGTCTAAGTAGCTTCGTCGGCAGGATGCCCGACGACTTAGAGGCATGTCAAATTAGAGATGAATCTAATCAGTAGGCACACGGAAGTGGTGCCGCTCACGCGCGGGCATGCCGGCGGGTTCCGCGTAGGTGGCGGGCGAGCACGGCGACGACGCGGCGGGCGTCGGCGCCGACCCCGCGCAGGGTGTTGGAGGAGGGAGTGCGCTGCCACTCCAGGCCCAGGTAGCCCAGACCGGGATGGGTCAGCGACAGGCCGCGGCGCTGGTGGGGATGCCCGCCGGTGGCCAGCGCGCCCAGGCCGGTGAGGTAGGGCAGGTTCGGCCGGTAGCCGGTGGCCAGCAGCACCGCATCGACGCGTTCGCGGCCGCTGTCGGGCCAGACCGCGTGATCGCCGTCGAGCCGCGTGAACATCGCCCGCCGCGCGTAGCGGCCCTCGCGCAGCGCCCGGCGGTAGCGGCCGTCATCGAGCACCGGCGAGGCGGGCGGAGCCTCCGCACGGGCCAGCGGCAGCCGGTCGAACCCGGTCACCCGGAACCAGAAGTGCAGGTCCCGGCCCAGTGGGCGCTGCTCGACGAAGCGGATCGGCGCCCGGCTGGCCAGCGTCACCCGTCGCTCGGCGGCCAGCTCGTGCGCGACCTGGACCGCCGAGTTGCCCGCCCCCACCACAACGACGTGCTCGCCCGGCAGTGAGGCCGGCGAGCGGTAGTCGGCGACGTGCAGCATCGGACCGGTGAAGGCGTCCAGGCCGGGCAGGGCGGGCCGGTGCGGGCGATCGAAGGAGCCGCTGGCCGCGATCAGGGCCGGGGCGGTCAGTTCCTCGCCATCGGCCAGGCGCACGAGGAAGCCGCTCCTGCCGGGCTCGCCAGCGGGGCGGACGGCCTCGACGCGGGCGCCGGTGCGCAGCTCGGCGCCACGCTGGATCAGGGCGGCGGCATAGCGTTCCAGGTAGGCGACGACTTCGTCGCGGCGCGGGTAACGCTCCGGGTCGCCGCCGAAGGCCATGCCGGGCAGGCTGCTGTAGCGGGCGGGCGAGAACAGGGCGAGGCTGTCGTAGTAGCGCGGCCAGGATCCGGCGGGCCGGCCGGAGGCTTCCAGCAGCACGGGGCGTATTCCCTGCTGCAGGGCGGCGTGCGCGGCGGCCAGTCCGGATTGCCCGGCCCCGACGATCAGGACGCGGTCGTTGTCGATGGTCATGCCGCAGAACGTACCGTCATTTTCTAATATGTCAATAAGTTGAAATGAGCGGTAGGGTTCGGTGGATAGGAGGGAGCAGGCATGGCCGAGACCACGACATCACCAGCCGCGCCGATGGATGCGACGGCGGGCGGGACGTGCACACCGCAGCTGCCGCAGGCCACCCAGGATTTCCTCAAGGCCCTGGCCAATCCCGGACGCCAGCAGATCATGCTGCTGTTCGCCCAAGGCGCCGAGTTGTCGGTCAACCAGGTCGCCGAACGCGCCGGCGTCAGCCAGTCCGCCGCCTCTCAGCAACTCGCCCTGCTGCGCCGCGGCGGCATCGTCACCTCCCGCCGCGACGGCAAGGAGGTGCTGTATCGCGGCGACCGCGACAGCGTCACCCGTATCCTCGGCGACCTGCAGAACTATCTGAAATTCTGCTGCTGACCGCCCGTCACCGGCGGCGAGCCCACTCGACCGGAGCCTCGCCTGCCAGCGGTGCGCGCCCGTCGCGCTGGCCACTGCGGTGGACCGGCGACGGCCTCCAGCTCCAGGTGGCGGTTCATGTTGTCGGCGTACTCATCGGTGTGCAGAGGTGCGTACGAGTATTCGTGCAGAGGATGTCAGGAGTGGGCGAAGAGGGTGAGTGTGCAGCTGGAAGCGATGGCGAGAGTGTGACCCGTTGGTGAGAATCCCGCCGCGCGGATCTCGCATCCTTCTTCGCGGTGAATGTGCCACCATGTCGATCCGGCTTCGTCGCGGTAGGGATCGCCCTGTTTTGACAGCAGGATGCTTTCGTTGGGCCAGTCGGGCGTGACGATGTCGATGGACCATCCGTTGGTGGTGGTCGTGTGCAGGCCGCCACCCAGGAGTCCGGAAATCTGGATGGCAGTACCTGCGAGAGGGCCTATTCCTTCGCAGGTGAGGGTGTAGTCGTCAGGCCATGCTGGTTCTGGATCGGGGTCGCGTGCTATGCGCTGGCCGGTGACGCAGTTGACGACGCCGCGTCCCTGATGAGAGGTCACGAGGATGAGGTCTTCGCCCGAGTCTGGGTGCGGGCCGAATCCGACGCCGGTCAGGCCGCCGACGGCTAAGGGTGGCAAGGGGCGCCATGGCGGGGGCGGTGGTTGAAGCGGAGCGTTGCGGAATCGGGCACGAAGGCGTTCTTGATGGGCGTTCAAGGCGTCGAGTCCTGTCGGCTGTCTGGACGTGGTGCAGGGAAGAGGCATCGTATGCCTGGCAGGGGCGAGACGCGTGCTTGGTCAGCCGGTGGCGGCGATCTCCGTGGTCACGGCGGCAAGTCGATTCTTGAGCCGGTAACTGGGGCCGTTGATCGCGATGACTTCGCAGTGGTGCAGTAGGCGGTCGAGGATGGCGGTGGCCAGCACCTCATCGCCGAAGACCTGGCCCCACTCATCTGAAAGCCTTGTTGCTTGTCAGCAAAATCGAGCCCTTCTCATACCTTTTCGAAATCAGCTGGAAGACCAGGTTGGCCTCGTCACGGGCCAGAGGCAGGTAACCCACCTCATCCAGCACCAGGACGTGCGGGCGCAGATAGGTTCGCAGCTTGGAGGCGAGTCGGCCGATGGCGTCGGCGGCTTTGAGCTGGCGAACCATGTCATCAAGGGTGGTGAAGTAGACGCTGAAGCCGGCGCGGCAGGCGGCGACGGCCAATGCGACGGCGATGTGGGTCTTGCCGACCCCCGGAGGGCCCAGCAAGGCGGCATTGGCCTTGGCCTCGACGAAGGCCAAGGTGGCCAGGTCGCGCACCTTTCGAGCGTCGAGCTCGGGTTGGTAGGAGAAGTCGTAGTCGTCGAGGGTCTTGTGGTGGGGCATCTTGGAGATGCGCAGAGCGTGCCGGATGCGGCGTTCCTCGCGAACGGCGTGTTCTTCTTCCAGCACCAGGTCCAGGAAGTCCAGGTAGCCCAGCCGGGCGGCGTCGGCGCGGCCGACATGGTCGTTCAGGTGCTCGGCCAGGTGTGGCAGGCCCAGCTTGGTGGCGGTGGCGCGGATGCGGGCGGTGACCAGCTCACTCAACGTGTGATGTCCCTTGTGCGTGCGGAAGGTCGGCTCGGAGCGGTAGGTGCGGCTGGTCAGGAGAACGGGCCAGTCCCGGTGATCTGGTCATAGACCGACAGCGGCCGGCGGCCGACCTTGACGTTGGCGGCGTCGGCTCTGGCCAGCAGGAAACGCAGCGCTCCGGTCGGTTCGTGGCTGGTGCGGCGTGTCGCCAGCTCATCCGCCGGCGTCATGTGGTTTTCGCCGCTGGTCGTGGTGGCGCGGGTGTGGCCGTCGGGCAGAGCGCGCCAGTGCTCGGGGTCGACGACCCGGGCGCCGCGGCCGACCGCGCGCGGGTGCACGGCCAGCAGGGTGATGCCTTGTTCGTCCGGGACGGTGGTGTGCAGGCTGACGGTGGCCGAGGAGGCACGCACCTCTACCAGTTGCCGGGGCACGACCTTGGTCGCCGGCACCGAATACAGGTTGGCTTCGAAGGCGACCAGGCAGTCCTTGCCCACGTGACGCAGATACCGGTTGGCCACGATGTAGGGCCGCGATGGGATCGGGCGGAGCGCGGCGTGGTCGCGGCGGGCCCGCACTCCGATCACCTCGCCATGCGTTCGGTGGGTCAGCCTGCGGCGCAGCGGCACCCAGGCCAGGAATGCGTTGTCGAGCTCATCCAGTGAGGCGAACGAGCGGCCGGCCAACACGTGGTCGCGGACGATGGACACCTGGCGTTCCACCCGGCCCTTGCCCGTAGGCCGGTAGGCGGCCAGCACGTCGATGTCGAAATCGTAATGGCCTGCGAACGCCACTGCCTCCGGATGTAGCGGCACCGCCTTGCCCGGGGCCACGTGCCGGCGCACTACCGTTTTGGTGCGGTCGTAGACGATCGCGCCGGGCACGCCGCCGAAGTGCTCAAATGCCCGCCGGTGGCAGGCCCAGAAGGTGGCTAGGTCCTGGCTGGTGGTGAAGCAGCAAAACGGGTCGCGCGAGTACGACAGCACCATGTGGAAGGAATAGACCTTGGCGATCCCGACATGCGCCAGGATGGCGCCCTCGTCGCCCCAGTCGACCTGCGCCTGAGCACCTGGCACCACCTCGAACCGGCGGTGCAGTCGGGCCAGCTCGTTCGGGCTATAACCCAGCTCCGCGGCGATCCGCGGCCGGGCCTGCTGCAGGTAGAGCTTGACCCGCTGGTAGTTGCCCGTGAAGCCGTACTCCTCGACCAGCCGTTCATGGATGACCGTGCCCTTCAGTAGCAGCTCGGCGCGCAACCACGCATCGATCACCGGTGCGTATGCGTCGATCATCTGGTTGCGCCGGCTCGTCCGCGCCGCGGCTACCGGCGGTGCAACCGGCCCCTCGTGCTCCAGGTATTTGCGCACCGTTCGCCAGTTCAGCCCGGTCTCTCGGGCGATCTCCGAGATCGACGCCCCAGATTCCCGCAGCGCCCGGAACCGGCGCAGCTCCAGCCACCGCTCGGCCTCCAGCACCATCGCCTCGCCCCCGCCAAGATGGTCGACATCACTTGGCAGGCTTCACCAACACCGCCCGACTCGGCAGCGGACACACCGCTTACCTCTGCACGTTTACCTGTACCTGCCTCTGCACATGGCCCCGTACGCCGACACATGTCGAGCTCGAAGCGTCCGTACAGGTTCAGATGGGTCCAGAACAGCGCCGACAGGCCACGCCGATCGGCCGGACTCAGCCGCCTTTGCCAGGCGGGATCGCGCAGCACGATCTGGATCATCACCGTGTTCAGGTAGGCGATAGCCGCGGCGACCAGGTGCAAGGCCAGCGCGGAGACCTCGGCGTGCTCGCGGTCGTCGCCGGTCAGGTCGCCGGCCTTGCCGTAGAACAGATCCTTGTCGGCGGAGTTGAAGTTCTCCACCACGTTCAGCCCTTCGTTGATCTCCCGCCTGAGTTCCTCATCCGCGAGGTAGTCGCAGATTGCGAAGATCGTTCTGACGACGTGGCCGAGCTCCTCGATCGCCTGGTAGGTGGGGTGCTTGGGACCGCCGCTGGTGAAGCGGCGCAGCATCTGGTGCGACTCCGCGGTGCGCAACCGCAGCGCGGTCGCGTGCTTGACCATCATGTCGTAGTGGCGGGGCGATCACTTCCCAGTCGATCGTCTTGTTCGACAGCACCTCCTCCAGCGCCGGCCACGCCTCATCCTCTCCGATCCCGGGCCGGTAGAGCCTCGCCGAGCCGATGGTGTTGTCGATCACCAGGACGAGCAGGCTCACGCAAAGCGCTGCGAGGATCCACCAGCGGCGCGGGGTGTGCGGTGCCAGAGGTGGGCATGGGTTTCTCCACACCTGGGGTCGAGGTGGGTTGTCGGTGGCCGGTGTTGTCGTTCGCCGGTCGTACCGGGTCACCGGGTTTGGCTGTGGTGCTGTTCGTAGAGCAGCCCGTAGCGGTCGATCCGCCATAGCTGGGCGAGTACGAGCAGCACGGTGCCCAGCAGGAGCGGCCAGATCTCCAGGTCGATCAGCCCCCAGGCGATGAAGGCGAAGCCGACCAGGCCTGCCACGATGAGCAGCCGCAGCACCAACCGGTGCGCCGCCGGCGCCTTGCCCTCGACGTGGAGCTGCTCGCCGTAGATGCCCCGCGCGGCCCAGCTGGTCGGCTCGACCGTGCTGAACAGGTGCACGTTCAGCCACAGCCACAGGGCGACGAGGGCCACGCCGGCCAGTGACCACCAGCCGATCCACTCGCGGCTCCAGACGGCCAATTCGAAGGCGGGGATCGCGGCGAACCGGGTCCAGACGCTCCACGGGTTGGCGTGCTTCTTCCATGCCTGGTCGGTCATGCCGTGCGCGCCAGCCACCACGTTCTTCGACGTCACTACGGGGTCTCCTTCGGTTGTCGGGGAGATCGCCCTGAACGCGACCTCGACCCCTCAGACCGTATAGAGCTTTCAGAGATTTGTAAATTCTCTGAGAACTCGAAGTTCTTGCTAGGCTTGATGCATGGACACCGACCAGCGGCTGCGCGAGGCCGCCGAGAAGCTGGCGCTGACCCTGGCGCAGGGCGGCATGCAGAAGACCACCGCCCGGGTGATGACGGCGCTGCTCTACACCCGGCAAGAGTCGATGACCGCCGCCGACCTGTGCGCGGAGTTGTCCATCAGCTCGGGAGCGGTGTCCACCGCGGTCAAGCAGCTGATCCCGCTCGGCCTCATCGAACGGGTCCCCGCCCCCGGCAGCCGCCGCGACCACTACCGTTTCCGCCCGGGTGCTTGGGCCAGCTTGATGTCACAGCAGAACGCGATGCTGGCCACCATGGGCGCCGCCGCCCAGGAAGGCCTTGACGCGGCAGGCGAGGACAGCGTCGCCGGTCGGCGCCTGCACGAGATGAAGGACTTCTACGCCTACATGACCGAGCAGTTGATCCCGCTCATCGACAGCTGGCGCCAGCACTATGCCGCCAAACACGCTGGCGCTCCCCGGTAGCGGCTGCGGCCGCGTGCCGACGGAAATGACGCGGAGCGGGAGGCGGTCGATGGCCGCTCCCGCTCGGCAGCTGCAGGCGGCCGACGGACTGCCGGCGGCCTGCTTTCTTTTCATCCAGCCTGGGGCCTGACCGGGCCGGATCCTTGGGCGCCCACAGGAGACGTGCTCGGGGCTCCGGGGACGTGGCCGCGCAGGAGACGAACGCCCACGGCGATGATCCAGCTGAAACCGGTCAGCAGGGAGAGGTGTTCGAGCAGACCGGCGGGGGCCGGTCGCCAGAGGCCGAGGGTGTCGAGGCGGTAGGCGATGCCGGCGGCGAAGGCGAAGCCGATGATCAAGGCGCCGGACAGACGCGAGTAGACGACCCAGGCGCGGACGTGCTGCCCCAGGCGACTGGCCAGCACGAACGCAGCGGCGCTCAGCCCGGCGAACAAGGCGAAGCCGGCCGCCTGGTGAATGACGCCATCGGTGGTGAGCGCGCCGGTCGCCGGGGCGGACTGCCCGGGAGGGTAGCCCAGCGCCGGGTCGGTGGGCACCAGCCCGGCCACGACCATCCCTGCCGCCGCGGCCGCGAGCAGGATCGGCCCCCAGGTAGCACCGCGGCCACCGCGCAACGCCCGGCGCAGCCCGGCCGCGAAGGCCAGCAGGAGCAGCCCGCCAAGCACGAAGTTGGCCGTCTGCAGCCAGCCGCGTTCGCCGGTGCCGAGCTGGCTGGCGCCGTGGTGCCACAGGCTGTAGCCGGGCCGGGTGGCGCCATCAGCCCACAACACCACCGGTACGAGCACACCGGCGGCGACGCCGCTACCGAGCAGGGCCTTGAGGGTGCGGGGGGGCATCGGGAAAGTCCTCCTCATTCTCCGTGACGGCGAACGTCACGGGCCGACCAGACTTCCCGGCTCCCCAACGGCACGCCCCAGCAGGGCGTATGCTTGATCAATACATGGATTTTAGCGCATGCTGAAACAATTGCAAGAGGAAAGGGGTCACACGTGACCGAGCAGGAACGGCTGCTGGAGTGGGTGGAGCGGATCGCCATGTACCTGGCGCGCGATGGGGTGCCGCCGATCGCCGGACGTGTGCTGGGCTGGCTGATGGTGTGCGATCCGCCGGAGCAGTCCGCAGGGCAGATCAGTGAGGCCATCGGCGCAAGCCGGGCGTCGCTGACGTCGAACCTTCGGCTGTTGACCGGCATGGGGTTCTTGACATGGCGGACCCGGCCGGGAGAGCGGACCGTCTATTACTGGATGGCCGAGGACGCCTGGGGGGTCGTGGTGCGCCGCCAGATCGCCTCGATCACCTCGTTCCTGGACATCGCGCGCGACGGCCTGGGCCTGGTCGGCCCGGATGATGATCGGGCCGCGCGCGTCCGGCAGGCGCACGCCACCTTCGAGTGGATGGCCAAGGTGTTCGACAACGCGCCGCCGCTCCGCACCGATGGTTCCGACGGTAAGGAGACGGCATGACCAGAAGGGCGATCGTGGTGGGCGGCGGCATCGGCGGGCTAGCCACCGCCCTGGCCTTGCAGCGGATCGGCTGGCAGGCCACGGTGCTGGAACGCGCCCCCGAACTGGGCGAGATCGGCGCCGGCATGTCCCAGGCCCCGAACGCCATGCGCGCGCTGGCCGAGCTCGGCGTCGCAGAGCAGGCCCGAGCAGCTGGAGTGCCCACCCACTCCTCCGCGAACCTGCGCGCCCCGGACGGCCGCTACCTGCAACGGGCCCGGCCGGGCGATGCGAGTGCGCTGCTCGCCTTCCACCGGGCCGACTTGCATCGGGTGCTGCTGGAGGCGCTGCCTGCTGGCTGGATGCGCACGGCCGCGGAGGTCACCACGGTGCGGCAGGACGTGAGCGGCATGACGGTGGAGTGCGACGGCATGGAGTTGAGCGCCGAGGTGGTCATCGCCGCCGATGGCATTCGCAGCACCGTGCGCCGTCAGCTGTGGCCGGACGCGCCGCCGCCGCGCTTTCTCGGGCGGACGGCCTGGCTGGGCATCTCTGAGGTTCCTGATTTGCCGGGCAGTGTCACGCTCGGCCCGGGCGGCTACTTCTTGATCCATCCGATCACGCGCGGCCGGGCGTACTGGGCCTACGTCACTACCACCGATGCGCCCGGCATCCGTTACGACCAGGAGAAGGCCGAAGTGGTCCGCCGGATCGGGACCTGGCATGAGCCGATCCCGGCGCTGATTCAGGCCACTCCGGAGAATGCGGTCATCCATATCGACATCCACGATGTGGAGGCACTGCCGACCTACATTCGCGGCCGGGTGGCGCTGCTCGGCGACGCCGCGCACGCGATGAGCCCCGATCGCGGCCAGGGCGCCGGTCAGTCCATAGAGGACGCGGTCGTGCTCGCCGCCGCCCTCGCCGGCGAGCCCACCGTCGAGGCTGCGCTGCGCCGCTACGACGCCGAACGCCGTCCACGTACCCAGTCCACTGCCCGGGGCGCCGGCAAAGACGGGCGGCGCCTCACCTCCAGGGCCGCCCACCGAGCAATGGTGACCATGCTGCGCGTGGTGCCCGGCCCGTTGTGGCGCAAGGGCATCGCGGCCGACGGCAACGCCACCTGGCGCTGGCAGCCGCCACACCTGCCATCGTCGGCCCCGCGCCACTGAGCCGGGTGCGAGCGCCACGCGCGGCCGCCTCTCGCCCAGGGCCGCAAGGGGCTGATGGCTCGGGATGTGTGGCACCGCTCGTTGGTACCGCGACCGACGGTGATGCGAAAACGACGGCGTGATCCTCGCGCCACGAGAGCGTGAGAGAGGCGGCTCATTCAACAAGCAGCAGTTACTTTGAGTATGTGATCGATCCCTTACTGTTATAGCGTCGATGTGTCGCCGCGGCGGCGTCCGCGCTGGTCAGCGTGGCCCATTCGAGTGAGGTGACCTGCCGGGAGGCCGCTGATGCTGCTCCTTATCGCCCTTGTCGTGCTCGGGCTGGTCATCCTCGCCTTCGCGGGGGATCACTTGGTGTTGGGCTCGGGCCGGTTGGCCGGACGGCTCGGTCTGCGGCCCGTCGTGGTGGGCGTTGTGGTGATGGGGTTGGTCGCCAGTGTCCCAGAGCTCGTCGTGGCCGCTGCAGCTGGTCTCAGGGGGCATGAAGAGCTGGCGACGGCCAGCTTGGTTGGCTGGAACATCCTCAACCTGACCGTGATCCTCGGCGTCGGCGGGCTCACGGGTGCACTGGTCATCTGGTCCTCGCTGCTACAGCGTGAGGCGCTGCTGTCGGTGGCGGCGGTCACGATATTCGCGATCACGTTGCTGGAGGGGCTCGGTTGGGCGGCGGGTGTCACGCTGGCCGTGGCGCTGATTGGCGCGTTGGTGCTGCTGGTGCTCCTGGTCCGGGGGGTTCCGAACGACGTTGTGGCGGCGCAGAGCGCGGGTTACCTGAAGACGGCTGGGCCGCCGCGCCTGAGGAGAGAGGTGTCGCGGACACTTATTGGCCTGGCCGGGGTGCTGGTGGGTGCGCAACTGCTGGTGATCAACGCATCCGAGGTGGCCTCACGGGCGGGTGCCTCGGCGGATCTGGTCGGGTTCACGCTGGTGGCGTTCGCTGCGGCGCTTCCCGTCTTGATCATCGTGATCCGGGCTCAGCGGCACGGATACAGTGATCTGCTTGTTGGTACCTTGCTCGGTGGAAACCTGTGTAACAGTCTCGCGGGCGGCGCCATCGTCGCCCTGCTCACCTCTGGAGCGCCCGCTGTGGCGCCGACCGTCATCGTGGCGATGGTGGCCATCAGCGGGTTCATCTGGGCCCTGCTCGCCCCCGGTATGCCGCTCAGCCGAGCCCAATCGGCCCTGTTGGTGGCGGTGTATTTCCTAGTGTTGCCGTTGCTCACATGAGCGGCATACGGGCGGGCCTAGCGTTTTAACGCCTGTGTAGGTACCTGTCTGGCGGCGTCCCGCTTGGTCTGAGCCAGGCGTGAGGAACCGCCGGCACCGATGCGCCACGACCGATCCCTCTTTACTGCGATGGATTCAGCGCCATCCCTCCTCCGAAGAGCCGGCGCTGAATCCATCGGTGATCGTCGCACGGCTAGGGCGCGACGAACATGAGGTCGACCCAGTAGTTGCTGGCGTTGAAGGTACTGGTCGGGAACGAGGGCGAGGCACCGTAGGTATAGACGCCGTTGCCACCCTGAAAACCGTCTTCGAGGGCGGTGAGGGGGCCGCTCTTGCGTGGCGAGGTGAAATACGGCCGGTTGTATGACCAGAATCCGGATGTGGTGTGGTACGAGGCGATGTAGGTGGTGCCGGCGTTGATGGAGACCGGGGTGGTGAAGTAGGCCTTCTGCCAGCCGGTTGCGGATTCGCCGGTGAAGGTGACGCCGGCCAGGAGTTGGCCGCCGGTGGTCCACAGGCCGCCGGTGTGGGTGCCGGTGTTCTGGGAGCCCTTGTAGAAGCGGATGCCGTGGACGACCCCGCTCGAGGCCGACCTGAACTTCACGCCGAGGGTGACCGCCCGGTTGTCCGCTGATTGGTTGGCGGGCGTCGTCGAGTCGCTCCAGAGGCTGTCCGACGGTGTGAACATGACATCGGCCCAGTAGTTGCTGGCGTTGGAGGTGCTGGTGGGGAAGGAGGGCGAGGCGCCGTAGGTGTAGACGCCGTTGCCGCCGTCCGCGCCGTTCTGAAGCGCGGTGAGGGGGTCGTGGGTGAACGCGGTCGTGAAGTAGGGCCGGTTGTAGGACCAGAATCCGGATGTGGTGTGGTACGAGGCGATGTAGGTGGTGCCGGCGTTAATGGAGACCGGGGTGGAGAAGTAGGCGTTCTGCCAGCCGGTTGCGGATTCGCCGGTGAAGGTGACGCTGGCCAGGAGTTGGCCGCCGGTGGTCCACAGGCCGCCGGTGTGGGTGCCGGTGTTCTGGGAGCCCTTGTAGAAGCGGATGCCGTGGACGAGCCCGTTCGAGGCCGACCTGAACTTGACGCCGAGGGTGACCGCCCGGTTGTCCGCTGATTGGTTGGCGGGCGTCGTCGAGTCGCTCCAGATCGAGGTCGTGACGTTCTGGACGACGACGTTGGACGTGCTCGGCGCGAAATTGATCGGCTGTTCGCCGTTGAAGGTGATGCCGCCCAGGAAGACGGCGGTGATGTGGTGCTGGCCCGCGGTGAAGTCCGAGACGGTCACCGTGGCGGGAGTTTGGCCGTCGAAATGGTCCTGCCCGATGGTGGTCGCGCCGTCTTTGAAGACCACGTCGCCTTCGGGGGTCACCGGTTGCGAGCCGCCGTCGACGGTCGCGGAGAAGGTGACGGTGTTGCTTGGGGTGGAAGGGTTGAGTGACGAGGTCAGGGTCGTGGTGGTGGGCGGGCGGTCCGGCAGGCTGACTCGCGTGGCCGGGATGCCTCCCGTACCTTGGAGCGTGACCGAGGCGTTGAGCGAGAAGACCCGGCCGAACACCGCCGCGCCGGAGCTTACCGTGACCCCACTCGACGAGAGCAGGGTTCCACGGAAGGTGCAGAAGGTGCCGAGCGTCGCCGCGCCGGTGATCTGCCAGAAGACGTTCTTCTCCTGGGCACCCCCGACCAGATTGATGTTGCTGACGTTGGCCGCCGTGAGCGTGGAAGCTCTGAAGACGAAGACCGCGTCGGGGTCGGCCTGGGCGTCGAGCGTCAGGGTCCCGCTGATGGAGAAGGTCCCGTTGGTCGACGTGTAGAGGCCGGGGGTTCTGGTTGTGCCGCCGAGCGCGGGAGCGACGGTGTTGTCGACCGGGCGGCTGGCGAGGTCGTTGTAGGCGCTCACCGCGTCGGCCTTCGCGGCGATCGCGGTGGAGTCGTTCGTGTGGATGGTGCCGCTCACCGTGCCGGGCGGGAATCCCGACACCGAGGTGCCCGGGCTCACGCCCAGATCTCCGGTGACCGCGGTTTGGCCCGTGTTCGACACCGACGATCCCGCGAACACTGCGAAGGGTTCGGCGTTGCCGAGGCCGACCGGGGGCGTGTCGGCGAGCGCGGCTGGTGCCGCGGCGATCAGCCCGGCTGCCAGGACGCACACGAGCAATCCCGAGAGGAAGGGTTTGCGGCTTCGCGTGCGGGAGGTGGGGGCGGCGGCTTCTTGCCCGGGTTGTGCGGGAGGTCGGCGGGATGTGTCGTTACGGGGCTGAGATCTGTTCATGGCGACCACTCTTCGGCGATCTCTGACAGCCTCCGGTACTGGCTTCGCGAGCGGCCAGGACGACGGATAACGTCGCCGGGCTGGCTTTACTGCCTTTCTGCGTGGCCACATAAGATCGCTCTGGTAAGCTGATTTTCCTGAACTTTACGCTCATTTTACTTTCTGCGCCAGCCCCGAAAGAAGGTCTTCCGTTCGGATGCAACGCGCGACCCAAAGCT
Source organism: Nonomuraea sp. CA-141351 (assembly GCF_050944675.1). NCBI lineage: Bacteria > Bacillati > Actinomycetota > Actinomycetes > Streptosporangiales > Streptosporangiaceae > Nonomuraea > Nonomuraea sp. CA-141351. The sequence continues at coordinate 9,751,255 of NZ_CP191982.1, read as the reverse complement.
CGCGATTTCGTAGATATATACCTTTTATGGGGAAAGCGGCCGAGCGTTCCGGCGGGGGCACAAGGCGACCCGCGAGTGGACCAACACCTCCCGGCTGGTCACGACGGTGTCACCCATGCGCGGAAAGTCGCAGCCGACACAAACACAGACCATCTCTGGAAGCCCTGCCCCCGAAGGCTTGCCTGTCGTCGCAAGCGACATGCCGACTAAGGAATCATGAATGTTTGATAGGTGCAATTCGTTGGAAGAGAATTTCCGGAACGCGTACTCGATGCATCCCGGGCGTGGAACCGCGGTTTAGGACTCCGCTATCTCACAACATGCGGAGCAAGAACGAGAAGACCCGTCCGGTCCCGCCACCTCGCTACACCTCGGCCGACGCCGCTCCCAGCGAGTTGCCCACCAGCACAACCCGGTCCAAATCCGCGACCGCCAAGACCTCGTCCAGTACCCGGCTGTACCAGGCCAACCTGCCCCGCCAGGGCCCGTGCGTTCGCTGAGTCCGGGCTGACGCCGGGAACGCTGCTGCGTTGGCACCGGCGTCTGATCGCGCATCACTGGACCTACCCGCACCGGAGGATGGGACGGCCTCCGACCGATCCAGCGGTCGTGGCGTTGATCCAGCGGCTGGCGCGGGAGAATTCGCGCTGGGGTTACGAGCGTATCCGCGGCGAACTGCGGTATCTGGGCCATCGGGTGAGCGGTGCGACGATCCGCCGCATCCTGAAACGAGCACGCCTGGGGCCGGCGCCGCGACGTGCCGATGACCGATGGGGAGATTTCCTCCGCGCCCACACTGCGACCACGCTGGCCTGTGATTTCTTCACGGTGGACACCGTCACGCTGCGCCGGTTGTACGTCTTCTTCGTGGTGGAGGTCGGCACTCGGTTCGTGCACGTGCTCGACGTAACCGCCGGCCCTGATGGCGCATGGGTTGCCCAGCAAGCCCGTAACCTTCCGCCGATCTGAAGGACCGCGCCGGGACGTTCCGTTTTCTGATTCGGGATCGGGACGCGAAGTTCACCGACAGCTTCGATGAGGTTTTCGCAGGCGACGACATTCACGTGCTGAAGATCCCGCCGCGGTCGTCTCGCGCGAACGCGTTTGCCGAGCGATGGGTACGGACCGTACGCACGTAGTGCACCAACAGGCTGCTGATCTTCAACGAACAGCACCTTCGTACCGTGCTGGACGAATATGCCGATCATTACAATCGGCACCGGCCGCACCGTTCTCTCGGCTTTCGAGCTCCCGACGATGACGACTCCGACGTGATCCCGCTGCCGGTGGGTTGGATCGAGCGTCGTCAAGTCCTCGGCGGGCTGATCAGCGAGTACGAGCGAGCTGGCTGACCAACGGGGTGCAGTCATGAAATACGCAGGTCAGGGCCTTGAGCCTAGTTTTGACACCCTTCAGCCGGAAAGAGGGCGTTACGCACGTGCCCCTAGGTGGCCTGGTAGCGGTCGGGGATGTCGTCGTGGTCGAGATCGAGGGTCTCGGCCTGGTGGATGCGCCGGTAGACGCGGGCGCGTAGCCGCAGGATCACCGTGGCCAGCAGCGCGGCGGCCAGGGAGCCGGCCAGGACGGCGATCTTTACCCGGGTGTCGGCGGTGCTGCTAGCTCCGAAGGCCAGCTCCCCGATCAGCAGGGACACCGTGAAGCCGATCCCGGCCAGGATCGACAACCCAGCCATGTCGATCCAGGCCAGGCCCTGGTCCAGGGTGGCGCGGGTGAAGCGGGCGACCAGCCAGGTCGCGATCATGATGCCGAGCGGTTTGCCGACCAGCAGGCCGATCACGATGCCCACTGCGACCGGGTCGGTCAGGGTATCCGCTAGCTCGCTGAGCCCGCCGACGGCTACCCCGGCGGAGGAGAAGGCGAAGACGGGGACGGCGATGCCGGCGGAGATCGGGCGGAAGCGGTGTTCGAAGTGTTCGGCCAGTCCCGGCCCGGCTTCTGGCCCGCCGGCCTGGTCGCTGCGGAGCACCGGTACGGCTAGGGCCAGCAGCACCCCGGCCACGGTGGCGTGCACGCCGGAGGCGTGGACCAGCGCCCAGGTGGCGAAGGCCAGCGGTAGCAGCAGCCACCACGCGCGCATCCGCCGCTGGACCAGCACGGCGAAGACGGCCAGCGGCACCAAGGCCCCCAGCAGCGGCAGCACCGACAGGTGGGTGGTGTAGAAGACGGCGATGATGACGATGGCGATCAGATCGTCCACCACCGCCAGGGTGAGCAGGAACGTGCGCAACGCCGTCGGCAGGCACCGTCCGATGACCGCCAGGACGGCTAGGGCGAAGGCGATGTCGGTGGCGGTGGGGATCGCCCACCCCCGCGCCGCGCCGGCTGGGCCGGCCACCGCGAGGTACAGCAGCGCGGGGACGATCACTCCGCCGAACGCTGCGGCGACGGGCACCGCCGCCCGCTGCACATCGCGCAGGTCACCGGCGACAAACTCGCGTTTCAGCTCCAGGCCCGCGACAAAGAAGAAGATCGCCAGCAGCCCGTCGCCGGCCCAGGCGGCAAGGCTGAGATCCAGGTGCAGGTCGGCAGGCCCGATCCGGATCGCGCGCAGATCCGCGTAAGCCTGCGCCCACGGCGAGTTGGCCCACACCAGCGCGGCGAGTGCGGCGACCAGCAGCAGCGCGCCGCCGATGGTCTCTTTGCGCAGGATGTCGGCGATCCGCCGCGCTTCTGGCCACGTGCCCCGGCTGAGCAGGCGGGGATTGCGGTCGGAGGTGGTGCCGGGCATGAAACTCCGCTCTATGGCAGGGGTCGGGTCGCTCACCTGCCGACCAGACTTCCCGGCGCACCTATCAATAACGTATCAGGACACGCAAAGAGCCTCATAACGGGATCAATGCCGCGCCCTTGGAACCGGGGCGGGCGTGTCCGCGCCCGCCCCGGGGAAAGGCCGGACATGTCTCAACGGCACCGGAAGGATCGGTGCAGCTCAACCGGCGGCGAGGAAACCCTTGATCTCTCCTGCGACGTCGGGGACTCGGACCCGAACCAGATCATGTGGCTGTCGCCCCGGTTCTCCACCAGCTCGGCTCGCGGCAGGGCCGCAGCAAGAGCTTCGGCATGGGCGAAGGGCTATGCGGGTGGCGATGACCAGCGCCAGCTGGCCGACCTGTCCCGCGCGGTCCGGCACCGGGACCAGGTTACCTGAGCTCATGAGAGCGAACAGGCCTGCAGTGCGGCCCGATCCGGCGCGGGCCTCCGTAAGGGTAGGGGAGCAAGAGGTGCTCCAGGACGACGTCCCCCCTCGGCAACCGTCTTGGCCAGGACCGGCGACGGCCCCCAGGAAGATCATGGAGCACCAACGTTCACAGGACGGGCTCGCCGTCACGCCGCGCACGTCTAGGGCAGTTCGGCGAAGCGTTCGGCCTTGTCTGTAGGGCCGGAGACGATGATGACATCGCCGTAGCCGAGCTCGGTTTCCGCGGTGGCGTAGGTGAACTCCTCTCCTGGGTTCTTGACCGCGACGATCGTGACGCCGTGTTTGCGGCGCAGGCCAGATTGCCCGAGCGGAATGCCGACGTACTCCTTGGGCGGACGCGTCTTGACCAACGCGAAGTTCTCATCGACCTGCATGTAGTCGAGCATCCGGCCGCTGACCAGATGGGCGACGCGCTCGCCCATGTCGTGCTCGGGCAAGACCACGTGATGGACGCCGATCCGGTCCAGGATCTGCCCATGCTGTCTGCTGACCGCCTTGGCCCAAATATGGTCGATCTCCAGCTCCACGAGCAGGGAAGCGGTCAGGATGCTCGCTTCGAGGTCACTGCCGATCGCGACGACGGCCCGGTAGAAGTCGGGCACGCCGAGCTGGCGCAAGGCAGCCATGTCCGTGGCATCCGCCGTGGCGATGTGGGTGATCTGCTCCGACAGGCTCTGCACGTGCCGGGGGTGGTTGTCGATGGCCAGCACCTCGGTGCCGCGCCGGGTCAGCTCAATGGCCAGCGCGCTGCCGAACCGCCCGAGGCCGATCACCACGACCGGATCACTGTTCTTGTCAGCCAACGATGACTCTCTCCTCGGGTAGCTGGTAGCGGCGGGTGCGGTCTTTCAGGGCAAGCGCGGACCCCAAAGTGAGCGGACCGGTCCTGCCGATGAACATGAGCAGCGTCAGCAGCAACTGCCCTGCTGGTGTGGTGTCGGCGGTAATGCCCGTGGACAGGCCGACCGTGCCGAAGGCCGAGACGACCTCGAACAGCACCTGGTCCAGGCTGTGCGGGGTGAGGGCGAGCAGCACGTACGTGGACAGCGCGACCAGCGCCACACTGATGAGGCTGATCGAGATGGCCTGGCGCTGCGCCGACTCCGGGAGGCGGCGATGGCCGACGTTGACCTCCCGCTCGCCACGCATCTCAGCCCAGATGACGAAGGCCAGCAGGCCGAAGGTGGTGACCTTGATGCCGCCCGCGGTGCCGGCGCTGCCGCCGCCGATGAACATCAGCAGGTCGGTGACCAGCCAGCTGGTCGGATGCAGGGCGGCGATATCGAGGCTGTTGAAGCCGGCGGTGCGGGGCATGACGGCGGCGAAGAAGGCGGCCAGCAGCTTGCCGGGGTCGTCGAGCGCGCCCAGCGTCTTGGGGTTGCGCCATTCGGTGATCAGGAAGACCAGCGTGCCGCCGACCAGCAGGACCACGGTGACGCCTACGGTGATTCTGGTCAGGACCGACCAGCGGCTGGGGCGGCGCCAGGTGCGCAGCAGCTCGAACATCACCGGGAAACCGAGTCCGCCCACGATCACCGCGATCGCGATGGTCAGGCAGATCCACGGGTCGGTGACGAAGCGCATCAAGCTGTCGGACCACAGCGCGAACCCGGCGTTGTTGAAGGCGGAGATCGCATGAAAGACGCCCAGGTAGACCGCTCGGCCGAACGGCTCGCCATAGCCGAGCAGGAACCGGCCGATGAGGACCAGCGCCGCGGCGGCCTCACAGGCAAGGCTGAAGACGACCACTTTGCGCACCACATGCCGCACGTCCGCCATGTTCAGCGTCTTGGTCTCGGCTTGCGCGAAGATCCTGGCACGCAGACCTAGACGACCGGCCACCAGGATGGTGAACAGGGTGGCCAGCGTCATGATGCCCAGTCCGCCGATCTGGATCAGGCCCGCGATCACCCATTCGCCGAACACCGACCAATGCGTTGCGGTGTCCACGACCACCAAGCCGGTGACGCACACCGCGGACGTCGCGGTGAACAGGGCCGCCAGCCAGCCGGCGGACTGTCCTGACTCGGTGGCTATCGGCAGCGTGAGCAAAGCTGTGCCGATCAAGACCGCCGCCCCGAATCCGGTGACGATCACCTGGGCCGGGTGCTGGAAGCGATCAAGGATTCCGTGTGGCCGTCTCATGATGCCTTCTCGCGTCTGCGGAGCCGGCCGAACCAGGTGGGGACATCGTGTTCGTCGTCGAAGCCGCGGGCCACCACGATGTCAGTGGAGGAGTGCAGCAGGATCGAGGCCACGATGGTCACGGCGACGATCTGGAACACCTGCTGCCCAGCCGCGATGCCGGAGGCGAGCACGAGCAGGCCGTACACGACGGAGGCGAAGCCCTTGGGCCCAAACCAGGCCACCGCCGCCTGTTCCCGCACCGACAGCCCGGAACGCAGGAACGACAGCCAGATCGCGACAGGACGGGCCAGCACCAGGGCGCCGATCGCGAACAGCCATCCCTGCCAGCCGACCGAGCCGAGCAGGGCGGGGGTGATGAGCGCGCCGAACACCAGCAGCGCGGCCAGCTTGAACACCTCGGCGATGAGCTCGCCGAAATGCTCGAACGATTCGCGCTGCCGCTGTCCGAAGGTGGCCACGGTGATCCCGGCGGAGAAGGCGGCCAGGAACAGGTTGCCGTGGGTGGCCTTGCCGACGGCGAGCACGAGCAGGCCGATGGCCAGGGCGTTGAGCGGCTCGTAGGGAGTGGAGGCGGAGAACCAGCGCGTCTGCTCCAGCCTGATCGCCGCCCAGGGGATGGCCACACCGATGAGGATGCCGAGGCCGAGTTCCAGGCCGAGCTCGCCGAGGTGCAGGTCGTCGGAGCCGGAGGCGATGGCCAGGAAGAGGATGACGAACGGCAACGCCAGCCCGTCATTGACGCCGGATTCGACGTTGAGCAGTTGCCGCAGCCGCGGCGGGACCTTCTCGTTGCCGACCAGGGCGGCGGCGAAGACGGGGTCGGTGGGCGCCAGGATCGCGCCGATCAACAGCGCCTCGATCCAGCCGAAGCCGAGCAGGTAGTGCGCGCCGACGGCGGTGATCACCAGGGTGAGTGGCAGGCCCCAGCCCAGTGCCCGGCCCGGCAGCCGCCAGGCGCTGCGCAACTCGGCCCAGCCCACCCGCATACCGTCGGTGAACAGCACCGTGAACAGCGCCAGCTCGGCCAGCGTCGCCACCAGGTCGTCGCCCGGTTTGAGTGACACCACGCCCAGGACGCCGTCGCCCAGCACGAACCCGGCCACCAGGAACAGCGCCGCCGTGGACAGGATGGTGCGATGAGCCAAGCTCGACAGCAGCACGGCTACCAGCAGCACGCCCGCGAAGGCCGTCAGCAGCGTGCCCATCAACGGCACCGCGAGAAGTGGGCCATGTGCGCCTCCGGTCGGATCGTCGTCGAAGATCTTGCCGACCAGACTTCCCGGCGCACCGGCGCCCACCCTACAGCCACGATGTCGCTCACGCCTATACGGGTTCTTGACGCGAACCTGGGCGGACAGCTGCTGGAACCACGCCCCGATCGGCCGATGACCTTCGTCGTGATCTTGGCGGCTCTTGATACGGTGCCGACCGCGAGCGGTGGCCTACGCTGACGTCCACCAGGCGCAGGGAGACCGAATCGTATGCGATTCCATCCCGCTGCTCTCCTTCGTGAACCCGCCGCCCGTGTGCCCGGCCCCTGGCGCGGCAGTTTGAGACGCGTTCGAGGTGTTCGTGCACCCTGGTGAGCAGGCACGAACCGGTGTGGTCGGGCCAGTGTGGTCGGGCTGGATGCCAGGACACCCGGCTTGTCGGCTCAGTTGCCAGGCTGGGGCATACCGCTGACGGTGGCCGGCAACAAACAGCTAGGGCGGGCGACGTCCAGGACGGCATTATCCCCGGACAGTGGATCGATCCGGATCTGGGACAGCTTGTGTATCACTTGTGGATGTGATGGCGGCCCGGGAATCGGGATACCTCTCGCCATTCTGTACCGCACGTCCTTGTCGAGGAGTCTCCGCCTGCCAGGGCTCCCTACAGCGTAGGAGCAACATCGCCGCGTCGTCCTGCAACGGCCCGTCGACGTGGGCCACCAGATCCAGGCGGAGCTTCTCCAACGCCGCCTCCGGGTCATCGCCGTCCAGCAGGTACGAGCGCTCCGCTAGCGGATAGAAGCAGCCCAGCCGGTCTCGTGCCTCGATCACCCCGTCCGTGTAAAAAAGGATCTGGTCGCCAGGTTCGAAAGCGATCTGGTGCGGCGTCGGCCGCTGTGCCTGGAGATCAGGCAGCCCGAGCGGCGCGGCGAAGTCGTCCGGTTCGACAAGAACAACTGCCCCGTCGGCGCGTAGCAGCAGCGGGGCTGGATGACCGTAATTGAGCAATGTCAGGGTCCCGCCGGCGTCGGCCTCGGCGACGATCGCCGTCACGAACTCCTCGCCCGACAGCCGCCGGTTCAGCGCCCGCTCCAGTCGTTCGGTCACTCCGAGCAGATCGGCTTCATCGTGGGCGGCCTCGCGAAACGCGCCGAGCACCGTCGCCGCGCTCTCCACCGCCTCCAGTCCTTTGCCCTGCACATCGCCGACGATCACCCGTACCCCGGTCGGCCCTGTCACCACCTCATACAGGTCCCCCCCGATGCGCGCCTCCGCGTTGGCGGAGGTGTAGGAGACGGCGACACGCAAGTGCCCGGCGCGGCGCGGCACCGGCCGCAGCAGAACCCGCTGTGCCACCTCCGCCACCGACCGGACACTGGCCAGTTCTCGTTCGCGTCGCTGCCGTCCCATCGCCGCCAGGACGCCGGCCGCTGTCACCCCCGCGATGGAGATCAGACTCAGATTGCCCTGCCGCGTTCCGAACAGCTCGTCATAGACCCCCAGCAGCAAGGACAGCGCCAAGGCCACCAGCCCGATGACAACCGTCCGGCGGACCCGCCCGACCAGGCTCGCGAACGCCGGCCCCAAGGCGAGCAGCGACAGATATCCGTACTGAGGTCCGGCCAGAAGATCGACGCCGGACACGACACCCATCATGACGAACGGCCAGGCGGCCATCAGCCGAGCCGTACCAGCCTGATGCGTCCAGGGGCGGCTCGCCACGTGGTGCCTCCAGGGGAATCGACAGCTGTTTGCCGACCAGACTTCCCGGCGCACCGCCGTCACTGTAACCCGCGTTCGCCTCATACGACAGTCCTATGCGAAACCATGACCGCACGGCCGGCGTGATCGCCATGGTCCTGTAGGCTTTCTCCACGTATGTCTTCGCGGGCGTACATGGTGTGCCGGGAAGTCTGGTCGGCGTGAGGGCAGAGGCTTCCGACAAGACGAAATGCAGATCACCATGTATCCCATTTCCGCTCCCATGCTGGGCGGCATCGCGTGAACCAGCCGATCCTTACCGCTGTCCTCCTTGCCGCGGGGCTCATCCTGGCGATCGCCGCGCAACGGTATGGCTGGCGTCCCTCCCTGCGCACGACGCTCCTCGCGGCCGTGGGCTTGCGCTTGGCCATCCTGGCCATCGCCGCCGTGGCAGAGTGGCAGCCGGTCGACTTCGTGCAGAGCTTCCAGCCCGCTGGAGAGGCGATCCTGCGGCACGAGGATCCGGTGCTGTCCACCGACGGGTCGTGGCGGTTCCTGCCGATGATCCCCTATGCCTACGCCGCCACCCTGGCCGCCGGCATCCCCTGGGAAGTGGGTGGACGGCTGGTCACGGTGGTTGCTGATGTCATCCTGGTCATCTTGGTCGGCAGGCTCGCGGGCCGGGATCAGGAGGCTCTGCGGCGTTTCCAGTACGCCTGCTGCCCGCTCGCGGTGATGGTCGCCTCCATCCATGGTCAGGTGGAACCGGTCTCCCTGGTGTTCCTGGTCGGCGCCTATCTCGCTGCCCGCTCCGGCCGAGGGCCGGCTGCCGGGATCTTGTTCGGCCTTGCCCTGTCCGCCAAGAGCTGGCCGATCGTCTTGTTGCCTGTCCTGTTGCTGATGCTCACGACCTGGCGGCAGCGCCTTGTCGCGCTCCTGGCCTCCGGCGCGGTTCCGTTGCTGTTCTTCGTGACGCTTCCTCTGGGGGCGGGTACACCTGTCTCTCGGCTGCCCGAGGTGGTGGCGATGCTGCGCTGGGTGCGACCCATCGTCGGGGAATGGGGCTGGACGGCTTGGTTGACGGGTGGCAACTGGGCGTTGGAACCCACCTATGCGACGATCGGCCAGGCGCTCATCTATGCCGTCCTGATCATCGTCTTCTGGCTGTGGCGTCGCGGCGATCCGGTGGATCTGACGTCGGCGATGCTGCTGGCGTTCATGGTGGTGACGCCGCGGCTGGGCGCTCAGTACCTGCTGTGGTTCGTCCCCTTCCTGATCGCACGTCCGACCCGCTGGAGCCAGACCGCGCTCGCGGCCTGCGCGCTGTGGGCCGGGCTCGGCTACATCTACCTCACCCAGTTCGACCACACCGGTTGGGCCGCCCATCACTCGTGGTGGGCCATGAGCTCGATTCTGGTGATCCCGCTGCTAGTCCTGGCCATGCCCTGGGATCGCAGGAGCAGGCCGGGCAGCGGCACTCCGCAAGAAACAGCACCAAGACACATCGCAACAGCCGCCACATAGCCCGGGATTCCGAGCCCCGGGTCGCACCGGCCGCAAGTCATGCGGACGTGCCGCTATCACATGCGCGGATCCGGCGGCGAGCGACGTTCACGGTTCAGGTCGTGCCACTGCTCTTCCAGCGTCTTGACCGCTCTTGCGGCAACCCACCAATGCCGCAGCAGGCGAAGTCGCCACGACGCCAACCAGGTTGACCAGCCCGCCAGGAGCCCGGCCAGCAGGACGCCGAAGATGATCTCCACGATGCCGTGCGGTCTCGGCGCCACTCGTCCCTGGCGGTCGAGCCAGATCTGGGCGCGGGTGTCGGAAAGGTGGTCCAGCGGTAGCCGCACCATGCCGCTACGCGGCACGCCGGCCTCGTCCTGCCAGGTCACGCCGGCGACGATGGCATGCCTTGTCTTCGGAGCCCGTTCCGAAGGATGGTTACCGGGAGATCACGCTGGAGCGTGATCAGGGAGTGAAGCGGTAGCCCATGCCCGGTTCAGTGATCAGGTGTTGCGGGCGAGCGGGGTCGCGTTCGAGTTTCTTGCGCAGCTGGGCCATGTACTGACGCAGGTAGTGCGTTTCCTTGACGTGCTTGCTCCCCCATACCTCGGTCAGCAAGTATCGCTGGGGGATGAGCTTGCCGGGGTTGTGCAGGAGGACCTCCAGGATGTGCCATTCGGTGGGGGTGAGCCGCACGCCTCCGGAGATCGTCTTTCCGACCAGGTCCACCGTGTGGTCACCGACCTTGATGCTGGACAGCTCGGCTTCCTGTACGGCGGCGCGGCGGGAGACAGCTCGGATTCGGGCGAGGAATTCCTCGATGCTGAACGGTTTGGTCACGTAGTCGTCGGCGCCGGCGTCCAGTGCTTCGATCTTGTCCTGGTTTCCGGCCCGGCCGGACAGCACCACGATGGGGATCCGGGTCCAGCCGCGAAGTCCATGGATGACGTCCACGCCGTCGATGTCGGGCAGGCCGAGATCGAGCACAACCAGGTCGGGCTGCCAGTCGGCGGCCTGGCGCAGGGCGGAGGCGCCGTCCGCGGCGACGGCGACCTCGTAGTGGCGGGCGGCCAGGTTGATGCGCAGCGCGCGCAGGATCTGCGGCTCGTCGTCGACAACGAGGATCTTGGTCATGGTGTCACCGCCCGGGATGAGATGGGCATCTTGATGATCATGGTGAGACCGCCGCCGGGGGTCTCCTCGGGTTCGAGCGTGCCGCCCATGGCCTCGGTGAGCCCACGCGACAGGGCCAGGCCGAGCCCGACGCCGGTACCGTTGGGGCGATCGCCAAGCCGCTGGAACGGCAGGAAAACCCGCTCATAGGCCTCTGCCGCGATGCCAGGACCGCGATCGATCACGCGGATCTCGACCACATCATCGTGCCAGCTGGCCGTGATGAGCACTTTCTGATCCAGCGGGCTGTAGCGGACGGCATTGCTCATCAGATTGACCAGCACCCGTTCCAACAGCGCCGGATCGGTCTCGATCTCGGGCAAGTCGAGGGGGATGTCACCCTCGACGCGGTCACGGAGCGGGCCGAGGTCGTCGATGGCGCGGGGGACGACCTCATCCAAGGCGATGGGCTGGAGCGCCAGGCCGAGCACGCCGGCCTGCAGGCGGCTCATGTCGAGCAGGTTCTCCACCAGCCGGTCCAGCCGGTCCAGGGATTCGTCGGCGGTGGCCAATAGTTCCTCGCGGTCCTCGGGCGTCCAGGTGACGTCGTGGCTGCGCAGGCTCTCGACGGCGGCCTTGGCGGCTGACAGCGGGGTGCGCAGGTCGTGGCTGACGGCGGCGAGCAGGGCGGTGCGCATCTTGTCGGCCTCGGCCAAGGGTCTGGCCTGTTCGGCCTCGGCTTGGAGGCGTTCCTGGCGGAGCGCGACGGCGGCTTCGGCGGCGAAGGCCTCCAGCACCCGCCGGTCGCTGGCGTCCAGCAGCCGGCCGCGGACGGCCAGCACCAGCCTGTCGCTGATCGTCACGTCGGTGTCGGCCGCGGCGGGCGCAGTGCACGGGGCGGTGCCGGAGCTGGCGATGATGCGCCAGGCGGCGGCCTCGGACTGGTCGTCGGGGGTGGGTTCGCCGAGGCGTTCGAGCAGGGTGACGGACTCCAGGGCGAACGTTTCGCGCAGCCGGCCGAGCAGCGACGGCAGCGCGGCCTCGCCACGGAGAACGTGCCCGGCCAGGGTGGACAGCGCCTCGGCGTCCGCACGGGCGCGTGCCGCTTCCCTGGTACGGCGCGCTGCCAGGTCGACGATCGAGCTCACCGCAGCTGCCACCAGCACGAACACGGTAAGTGCGAGGAAGTTCTCCGGATCGGCGATGGTCCAGGTGTACAGGGGCGGGGTGAAGAACCAGTTGAGCAGCAGGAAGCCGCCGACGGCCGCGGTGAGGGCGGGCCACGTGCCACCGATGAGGGCGACGCCGATGACCAGGCACAGGAACAGCAGAATCTGGCTGGGCAGCGAGAGCACGTCCCGTAGAGGTGAAAGGGCGGCGGTCAGCAGCGGCAGACCCGCCGCTGCGGCTGCCCATCCAGCCAGCCTGCGCTTACTGGTCAACGCGGCGCGGGACCGGTCCGGACGTCCGCGGCCCTTCTTGGCCTCCTCGTGGGTGACCAGGTGGACGTCGATCGGACCGGAAAGAGCGGTGGTCTCCACCCCGACGCCGCGAGAGAAGATCTGGGCGAACCGGCCCCTTCTCGATGCGCCGAGGACGAGCTGGGTGGCGTTAACGCCGCGGGCGAAGTCCAGCAGGGCACGGGGAATGTCGTCACCGACGACCTGGTGGTAGGTGCCACCCATGCTCTCGACCAGGGAACGCTGGCGGGCCAGGTTGGCCGGCCCGCCCCCGGCCAGCCCGTCGGCCCTGGTGACGTGGACGGCCAGCAGGTCGGCGCCCTTGGTGCGGGCGGCGATGCGGGCCGCTCGGCGCACCAGGGTGTTGCCCTCCGGGCCGCCGGTCAGTGCCACCACGACGCGCTCGCGGGTCTCCCAGGTGGCGGCGATGCCGTGCTCGGTCCGGTAGCGGTCGAGCTGGTCGTCGACCTTGCCCGCGACCCACAGCAGGGCCAGCTCGCGCAGAGCGGTGAGGTTGCCGACACGGAAGTAGTTCGACAGTGCCGCGTCCACCTTCTCCGGGGCGTAGACGTTGCCGTGGGCCATGCGGCGGCGCAGGGCTTCGGGGGACATGTCGACCAGCTCGATCTGGTTCGCGCGCCGCACCACTTCGTCCGGTACGGTCTCGCGTTGCGGGATGCCGGTGATCTGGTGGACGACGTCGTTGACGGACTCCAGGTGCTGGATGTTGACGGTGGAGACGACGTCGATGCCGGCGTCGAGGATCTCGTCGATGTCCTGCCAGCGCTTGGCGTTCTTCGAGCCTGGCACGTTGGTGTGGGCCAGCTCGTCGATCAGCGCCGCCTTCGGCCGGCGCGCGATGACCGCGTCGGTGTCGAGCTCGGTGAAGGTGGCCCCCCGGTGGACCAGCGTCTTGCGGGGGATCACCTCCATGTCCTCCAGGAGGGCGGCGGTGTGGGGGCGGCCGTGGGTCTCGACGTAGCCCACGACCACGTCCCGGCCGCGTTCCAGGGCGCGGCGGCCCTCGCCGAGCATCGCGTACGTCTTGCCCACCCCGGGGGCCGCCCCGAGGTAGACCCGTAGCCGCCCGCGCATGTCAGGCCCTATCGAGTGCGAGGTTGAGTTCGAGCACGTTGACGGCGGGTTCGCCCATGAAGCCCAAAGCGCGGCCGGTGGTGTGCGCGGCGATCAATGCCTTCACGCGGTCAAGCGGCAGCCCGCGCTCTCTGGCCACGCGGGGCGCCTGCAGTTCGGCGTAGGCAGGCGATATGTTCGGGTCCAGGCCGGAGGCGCTGGCAGTGACCGCATCGGCCGGAACAGCGGGCGTGCCCGCGTTGCCGCGGACCGGGACGGTCTTTCCGGCTGCGTAGTCCTCGCCCGGCTTGGCGCACTCTACCCGCAGCCCTTGGTAGGCGGCGATGAAGGAGGTGGCGGGGCAGGCCTGGTTGACGCTGACAGCATGGTCGGGGAAAACCTTGAGCACCGCGCCGACACCGTCCGGCGTGCAGTACGGGCGGGCGCCGCTGACGCCCTCCAGCTCGCCGACCGCCTTGGAGCGGGCGCACACCTGGGTGAGCAGCGATTTCCGGTCCTGCGTGTCGATCACGTCCTCGGGGCCGAGGTTGCTGGCGCTGGTCGAGGTCGGGTCGTAGCCGTCGCCGGCGGCCGACGGGCGGGACTGGAAGTACTTCTTGACCGGGCCGTCGGCGTCTGTGAAGGACTGGCCGATGATCGCACTGCCGACCGTCTTGCCGTCCTTCTCGATCGGCGAGCCGTTGGCCTTGTTGTTGAACAGCGCCTGGGCCACGCCGGTGGCGACCAGCGGGTAGATGATGCCGGTGACCACCGTGAGCACGAGCAGCGCGCGGAGCGCGGCGACGTGCTGGCGGACCCAGCTGGGCATGCGGTCCATTTATGACATCCCCGGAAGGAACTGAATCAGCAGATCGATGAGCTTGATGCCGATGAACGGGACGATGATCCCGCCCAGGCCATAGACGTAGAGGTTGCGGGACAGCAGCTTGGAGGCGCTGGAAGGCCGGTAGCGCACGCCGCGCAGGGCTAGCGGGATCAGCGCGACGATCACCAGTGCGTTGAAGATGACCGCGGCCAGGATCGCCGACTGCGGGCTGGCCAGGCGCATGACGTTCAGGGCGTCCAGGCCCGGGTAGACCGCCGCGAACATCGCGGGGATGATCGCGAAGTACTTGGCGATGTCGTTCGCGATCGAGAACGTGGTCAGCGCCCCGCGGGTGATGAGCAGCTGCTTACCGATCTCGACGATCTCGATGAGCTTGGTCGGGTTGGAGTCGAGGTCGACCATGTTCCCGGCCTCCTTGGCCGCGCTGGTGCCGGTGTTCATCGCCACCCCGACATCGGACTGGGCCAGCGCGGGCGCGTCGTTGGTGCCGTCGCCGGTCATCGCGACCAGCCGTCCGCCTTCCTGCTCCTTCTTGATGAGCGCCAGCTTGTCTTCGGGGGTGGCCTCGGCCAGGAAGTCGTCCACTCCCGCCTCGTCGGCGATGGCCTTGGCGGTCAGCGGGTTGTCGCCGGTGATCATGACGGTACGGATGCCCATCCGGCGCATCTCGTCGAAGCGCTCCCGCATGCCCTCCTTGACCACGTCCTTGAGGCGGATCACCCCGAGCACCCGGCCCTTCTCCGCGACGACCAGCGGGGTGCCGCCGGAGCCGGAGATGCCGTCCACTATGTGCCCGACCTGGTCGGTGGCGTGGCCGCCGGCATCGCGTACCCACTTCATCACCGCGGTGGCCGCGCCCTTGCGGACCTCGCGCCCGTCCAGGTTGACGCCGGACATGCGGGTCTGGGCGGTGAAGGGCACCCACGCGGCGTGGGCCAGCTCGCCCGGCTGGCGTTCGCGCAGGCCATACTGCTGCTTGGCGTAGACGACGATCGAGCGGCCCTCAGGCGTCTCGTCCGCCAGGCTGGACAACTGGGCCGCCTCCGCGAGCGCATTCTCCGTGACGCCGTCCACCGGGACGAACTCCGAGGCTTGCCGGTTGCCCAGCGTGATGGTGCCGGTCTTGTCCAGCAGCAGCGTGGAGACGTCACCGGCGGCCTCGACCGCGCGCCCGGACATGGCCAGGACGTTGCGCTGGACCAAGCGGTCCATGCCGGCGATGCCGATCGCCGACAGCAGCGCGCCGATCGTGGTTGGGATCAGGCAGACGATCAGCGACACCAGCACGATCCCGGTGACGCCGTCGCCGGCAAGTGCCAGCGAGTCGCCTACGCCCGGGTTGATGGATTTGGAGAAGATCGCCAGAGGCTGCATCGTCGCGGTGGCGACCAGGAAGATGATCGTCAGCGCGGCGAGCAGGATGTTGAGCGCGATCTCGTTCGGCGTCTTCTGCCGGTTCGCCCCCTCCACCAGTGCGATCATCCGGTCCACGAAACTCTCACCCGGCTTCTGCGTAACCTGCACGATGATCTGGTCGGACAGCACCTTTGTGCCGCCAGTCACAGCCGAGCGGTCGCCTCCCGACTCGCGGATGACGGGGGCGGACTCGCCGGTGATTGCCGACTCGTCCACCGACGCGATGCCTTCGACCACGTCGCCGTCACCAGGAATGATCTCCCCCGCCTCGACGATCACACAGTCGCCCTGCTGGAGCTCGGACGCGCCGATCACGTCCCACTGGCTGTGGTCGCCGGGGTTCTTCAGGCGGCGGGCGGTGGTGTCGCGCTTGGCCGCCCGCAACGTGGCGGCCTGCGCCTTGCCCCGGCCTTCGGCCACCGCCTCGGCCAGGTTCGCGAATACGGCCGTCAACCAGAGCCACGCGACGATGGCCCAGGCGAACCAGGACGGTTCGGCGATCGCAAGGACGGTGGTGAAGGCGGCGCCGATCTCGACGATGAACATCACTGGGTTGCGCCACATCCTGGCCGGGTTGAGCTTCTTCAGCGCGTCCGGCAATGACTTGATCATCTGCTTGGGGTCGAGCAGCCCACCGCCCACCTTGCCGCCCTTGGGAGCAGGGGTACGGCCCGGCGCATGCACTGTCTGCGTGGACATGTCTAGCGAATTCCTTCTGCGAGCGGCCCGAGCGCCAGCGCCGGGAGGAACGTCAGGGCAACCAGGATGATCGTCACGCCGACGACCATGCCGACGAACTGCGGCCGGTGGGTGGGCAGGGTGCCGGCGGAGGCGGGCACGGGCGCCTGCTGGGCCAGCGATCCGGCCAGTGCCAACGCGAGCACGATCGGCAGGAAGCGGCCGAAGGCCATGCACAACCCGAGCGTGGCGTTGTGGAAGGGAGTGTTCACGCTGACCCCGGCGAAGGCCGAGCCGTTGTTGTTGGACGCCGAGGTGTAGGCGTACAGGATCTCTGACAGGCCGTGCGGGCCACCGTTCAGCATGGCCGCGCGGCCGGTCTCGGTGGCCATCGCCACGGCCGTGCCAGCCAGCACCAGCACCGGCGTGACCAGGAAGTACAGCGAGGCCAGCTTGATCTCGCGGGCGCCGATCTTCTTGCCCAGGTACTCGGGGGTGCGGCCGACCATCAGGCCCGCCACGAACACCGTGATCACGGCCAGGATCAGGATGCCGTACAGGCCCGCGCCCACGCCGCCGGGCGCCACCTCGCCGAGCAGCATGTTGAAGATCAGCATGCCGCCGCCGAGCGCGGTGTAGGAATCGTGGAACGAGTCCACCGAACCCGTGCTCGTGAGTGTCGTCGACGAGGCGAATAGGGCGGAGTTCGACACGCCGAAGCGCGTCTCGCGGCCCTCCATCGCAGCGCCGATGGCCTGCGGCACCGTGCCGCCCGCGGACAACTCGGCCCAGTTGGTCAGGGTCACGCTGATCAGGAAGATGCTGGCCATCACGGCGACGATCGCGTACCCCTGCCGGTTGTCACCGACCATGCGGCCCAAGGTGCGCGGCAGGGAGAAGGAGATCACTAGGAGCAGGAAGATCTCCAGCCAGTTGGTCCACGACGTCGGGTTCTCGAACGGGTGGGCCGAGTTGACGTTGAAGATGCCGCCGCCGTTCGTGCCCAGGTCCTTGATCGCCTCCTGCGAGGCAGCCGCGGCCGGGGTGAACGTCTGCTCGCCGCCGGTCAGCGTCGTCCACGTGCTGTGGTCCGCGAAGGTCTGGATCACCCCACCGGCCACCAGCACCAAAGCGGCGACGAACGCGATCGGCAGCAGGATGCGGATCGTGCCGCGGACCAGATCCACCCAGAAGTTGCCCAGCGTGTCGGTCTTCTTGCGGGCGAACCCGCGTACCAGCGCGATCGCCACCGCCATGCCGACGGCCGCGGAGACGAAGTTCTGCACGGCCAGGCCCGCGGTCTGCACCAGGTGGCCCATCGTGGACTCGCCCGAGTAGGCCTGCCAGTTGGTGTTGGTGACGAAGCTGACCGCGGTGTTCCAGGCCAGCGCGGGTTCCACCGGCTTCATCCCCAGGGACAGGAACAGGTGGTTCTGCAGTCGCTGGAGGCCGTACAGAAACAGGATCGACACCAGCGAGAACGCCAGTACGCTGCGGGCGTAGACGCCCCAGCGCTGCTCGCCGTCGGGGTTGACGCCGAGCAGCCGGTAGATCACCCGCTCGACAGGGGAGTGCTTGGTGCCGGTGTAGACGCGGTACATGTAGTCGCCCAGCGGCTTGTAGCACAGCGCCAGGGCGAGCAGCAGGGAGCCGATGAAGGTGATCCCGGCCAGGGTCGGGGACATCAGAATCGCTCCGGGAACAGCAGGGCCGCGACAATGAAGATCACCAGACCGGTGACCACGACGAGACCGGCGGCGTTGACGGCACTCACAGCCGCTCCACCGCCTTGATGACCAGCCCCAAGACCACGAAGACCGCGATCGTCAGGGCGACGAAGATGACGTCCGTCATCCCCACTCCTCAGATACAGGACATCTATGTTCGGCCGCCCCTACTTCGGACGACCACAAGGCAAGCAAATCCCGGATTTTGTCGGGTTCTTCCGTTCTTGACGCATTTCATACGGCGAGAGCCTGATTATTGACGCGGCCTCTACGCCCCTGCGCCGGCAGCGCTATCCAGAGCCGAGATCGCGCCGCCAGCGGAACCGACCCAGCGAAGAACCGGCCTCATCAAGGTGGCGTCGCCCGTGATGCTCCATCACGGGCGCCGGTACCGGCGGTTGGCGTAGAGCCGAAGGCCGGAGCAGGTCTTCGACGGCAACGGTAGCAGCGACGGGCGGCGCTCACTGTGTGCAGCCGAGACCTCAGCAGAGGTGGGTGGCAGGGCGGGCAGCGTATTTATTGCGTAGGCATGCGTTAAATGGGCGTCAGGCTTCCGTATGAGTGGGCGTGAACGGCTCGTCCTTGAGGGATCATGAAGAGAAATCCCCGTAGGAGCATTCCAAATGCCCGGTGCTACATCCCTGGGGACAGCCGTCCACCGGACTTGGGTCCGACCACACACGATCACGACCGTAATCTCGCTCGTGGCCGGATGCGTCGTCGGCGTGCTGGTCTCCGTCTTGCTTGTCGGGGCGCTGCACGCCTATCAGGCCACCTACCGTCAGGTCGTGGCTCAGGTGGTCGATGAGCACGCCATCGTGGCCGACGTTACCTGGTGGGATGCGGCCGGTGTGCAGCAGAGCGGCAGCGTACGGACACCGCTGGACCGCGTCTCCGACACCCAAACGCGTATCTGGCTCGATCCGCGAGGCCGACCAGCGCCCGGGCCGATAGGACCGGTGCAGATCGTTTTCGGCTTCATGCTCTCCGCGTTCTCGATGAGCATGGGGACCCGGGTGGCGTTGTCATGGCTTCGCGAACTGCGGCACAGGTGGATCGCCAGGAAGGCGGTCAGCGAGCTGGACAGGCGATGGCACCACGTGGTCGGCAAGCGTTGATCACTTCAGGGCTGTCCGTTGTCGCGGCGGCGCAGGCTGTACAAGCTCATTCAGAGTTCATGTGGCCGAGTACTTTCGCCTTGTCAGCGTGACCACCAGTTCGACGAATTCGGTACGTAGCGACGCAGACCCGCGCCGCCGCTGACAGGGCAGTCCGGGATGGCCCGCCCTCCTTTCCGATGAGCTCGCCTCGGACTGGAGGACCCGCGGCCGCGAAGTGATCAGCATGACACTGCGGCTGGTCGCGCGCTTGGGATCGGCTATGGCGTGCTGGGCTGATCATCCGGTCGTCAGTGTTGTGTGTCCGCTAGGGCAGCCGAAGCTGTTATGGAGGGATGGAGCAGTCCTATCCGCTCTGGCTCGGGGGGTGCTGAGGGCGCTGCACGGTCACTGGTTGGTTGCTTTGGGGCACTTCGCTGCCGTACGGAGGTGCGGTGTCGTACGAAGTCGTATGTTGCGACCTGTCGATCGACGTGAGGTGGGTCGAGGGTCGGGCCTGCGCCTGATGGTGAGCCGCGTTGGATCGGCCGATCATTGCGCCGAACACGGCGGCGGAGATGAGAGTCGCAACTCGGATGAGGTCATCATTGCCGTGCCAGGCAAGCTGGCCGGCCGTGTTCACCAGGAAGCCGTTCAGGAACGGCCAGGCCATCGCTCCGGTGGCAAGGGCGGCGATCATATTCCTTGCCAGCGCGGAGACCAGGAAGACCGCCATCGCGACCACCATCAACCGCTCGGTCTGGGACTGCGGCGGAAAGAGCAGCGCGGCCACGGAACAGCCCAGGGCAATTCCTGCAAAACCCGCCGCTATGGCCAGCTCGGTCGCCCACCTCTGGCCACGCATCATGCCCCCTGGGTGGTGTGGGCTTCGATAGCTGCCTGTTCGTCGGGGTGGCGGGCGAAGGCGGCTTCGGCGGAGCCGAGCTGCCAAGGAACGCTGATGACCATGACGCCGGGCCGGAACAGCAGCCGTGCCTTGAGCCGCAGGGCGCTCTGGTTGTGCAGGAGTTGCTCCCACCAGCGGCCGACGACGTATTCGGGAACGAACACGGCGACAAGATCGCGCGGGCTCTTGCGGCGGATGCGCGTCACATAGTCCAGGACAGGTCCGGTGATCTCACGGTAGGGCGAATCGAGCACGGTGAGCGGAACCGGGATGTCCCGCTCGCTCCACTCGCGCTCCAGCGCAGAGGTCTCCTCGGGCCGGGTCTGGACGGTGAGCGCGGTCAGTGTGGTCGGCCGGATAGCGCGGGCGAAGGCCAGCGCCTGCAGGGTGGGGGCGTGCAGGGTGGAGACCAGGACGACGGCGTGGACGCGGCTGGGCAGCGTCACGACCTCAGGACCGGGCCTCAGCTCCGCGGCGACGTGATCGTAATGTCGCCGGATCGCTTTCATCATGGCGAAGACCAGCGGCATGGCGATCACGACGATCCACGCGCCCTGGGCGAACTTGGCGATCAGTACGATGACCAGGACCAGGCCGGTGAAGCTGGCACCTACCGCGTTGATCAGGCGGGCACGGTGAATGGCCCGGCGTGCGGCCGGATCCGGTGCGGTGGGCAGCAGCCGGGTCCAGTGCCGGACCATGCCAGCCTGGCTGAGGGTGAAGGAGACGAACACGCCGATGATGTACAGCTGGATCAGCCGGGTGGTGCTGGCGTCGAACGCCCAGATCAGCACGCCGGCCAGCAGGGCCAGCAGCACGATGCCGTTACTGAAGACCAGCCGGTCACCGCGGCGGCCGAACTGCTTGGGCAAGAAGCCGTCCTCGCCGAGGATCGAGGCCAAGATGGGGAAGCCGTTGTAGGCGGTGTTGGCCGCGAGGATGAGAATCGCCGCCGTGAACGCAGCGACCAGGTAGAACAGCACCGATCCTGCGCCGAACACGGCCCCGGCCACCTGCGTGATGACGGTCTTCTGCTCATATCCTTGGGGAGCACCGATCAGATGCTCGACCGAGTCGGCGACGCGTACCTGTGACACGAGCGCGAGCGCGGTGATGCCGGCGAACATCGCGATGGTGACACCACCCATGATCGCGAGCGTGGCCGCGGCGTTGCGGCTCTTGGGCGGTTTGAAATTGGGCACTCCGTTGCTGACCGCCTCCACGCCGGTCAACGCGGTACAACCTTGGGAGAACGCCCGCAGCACCAGTATCGCGGCCAGCAGGCCGGTTGTCTGATGGGTGGGCGCGATATCGAAGCCGGCCGATTCGGCCACTGGGGTCTGCCCGGTCGCAATGCGCACCGCCCCCCAGATGATCATCGTGAAGACGACGGCGATGAAGCCGTAGGTGGGGATCGCGAAGACCGTTCCTGATTCCTTGATCCCCCGCAGGTTCATCAGCGCTAGCAGGGCCACCATCGCCAGCGACAGCTGCACCGCGTACGGCGCGAGCGCCGGGATCGCCGAGACGACGTTGGCCACGCCCGCGGCCACGGACACCGCGACGGTCAGGACGTAGTCGACCAGCAAGGCGCTAGCCGCGGCCAGGGAGGCGTTGCGGCCCAGGTTGGCCCGGCTGACCGCATACGCCCCGCCGCCGTTGGGGTAGGCGTGACAGGTCTGCCGGTAGGAGGCCACCACCACGACGAGCAGCACGATCACCGTGAGCGCGACCCACGGAGTCAGGTGGAGCAGGGCCAGTCCGCCCAGGCTCAGTCCGAGGAGGATCTCCTCAGTGGCATAGGCATTGGACGACAGCGGGTCGCTGCAGAAGACCGGCAGGGCAAGTTTCTTGGGCAGTAGCGTCTCACCGAGTTGGGAGCTTCGCAGCGGGCGGCCAACCAGCAGTCGCTTCGGCAAGTCGCGGACGAGCCTCTTCACGATGGCCAGCCTTACCCCGTATTACCTGGTTCGACAGTGGCCCATACGGCTTTCAGACGCCAAAAATACGGATATTGACGACTTCTTGACGCCCGGACCTGGTCCTTCTTTCACAGGCTCTCTTCGCCCAGCGCGAGACCGGCCCGCATGTGCCCGCCGTGGAACACGATGATCGCAGCCCGGCCGCGAGGCTCCAGCCGATACTCCATCGGACCCGGCGGCAGATGTGCCATCGCGGTGGCTCTCTCGAGAGTGGTCATCGTCACCGTGCCCTCCATGCTCCAGTGCCGGACCGCATCGTCATCGTGATGGCCCATCCTCGGCCTGCCGACGATGGGAGTCCTCCTCGCGCGTCAAGATCGTTCATCCTCGGCTCCTCCTTCGGGGTTCATCCGGGTAGCCCTGGTCGGGCGCCGTTCACGCGATCAACGGCAGAAGCGCGACATAGAGGACGAGCAGCAGGACCGACTCCCTGCGGCTGAGTCGTTTGCCGCGGGCCAGCAGAGCCCAGGTGATCCCGCTGACTCCTGCCATCGCGGCGATGACAGCAGGCGCCATGGTGGGCGGTTCGGTGGTGGTGAACGCGATGATCGCGCCACCGGCGAGGCTGTTGACCAGGTTGCTGCCGAGCAGGTTGCCGACGAGCAGGTCGCTGTCGCCGCGGCGCTGGGCCTGGATGGAGGTGACCAGTTCGGGCAGTGAGGTCCCGAGCGCGACGAGGGTGAACCCGACCAGGGTCGGTGACACTCCCGCCCGCACGGCGAGCTCGGAGGCGTTGGCCACGAGCAGATGCGCGCCCAGCAACGTCCCGGCCAGACCGGCCAGCGTGCGTGGCACTTCGACGGCCAGCCGCGGCCGTACGGAGGTGTCCAGGTAGTCCGTGGTCTCCGCAGCGACCACGTCGCGGGGAGTGGCGCGGGCGAAACGCAGCAGCACCACCACCGCCCCGATCAAGGCCGCGGCCAGTACGACTCCGGCCGCCGGGCTGAGCCCGTACAACAGGATGATCGCGAAGATCGTGACGGCCGCCACCGACAGCGGCGCCTCCCGCCGCAACACCGAGGAGCGGACAGCCAGGGCGGTGGTCAGGCCGCCGACGCCGAGGATCAACGTCAGGTTGATGATGTTCGAGCCGACCAGGCTGCTCGCCGCGAGCTCCGCCTGCCCGTGGAGCCCGGCCGTACCGGCCACGACCAGCTCGGGTGCGCTGGTGCCGAACCCGATCACGACCACGCCCACGACGACGGGCTCCAGCCCGAGGCGTTCTGCCAACCGGCCGGAGCCGAGCACCAGCTGATCCGCGGCGAAGGCCAGCACGGCCAGCCCCAGCACGCTGAGGACGATCAGGAGCGGCACGATCAGTCTCCTCGCAGGTCACGCCACTGGAAGGCGGCGATCCCGGCCAGCGAGAGCGCCGCGGTGACCGCGCCCAGCCACAGCAGCGGGCTCACGTCCAGCGGCCGGCCCAAGGACGGTGGGACGTGCACGAAGGGCGACAGATCCCTGACCCATTCATCGAGCTGGAGCAGCTCGCCAAGTTGGCCGAGCAGGGCGAAGGCCACCAGCGCGGCCCATGCGAGCGCGCTCAGCCGGGGCAGCAGCCCGAACAGCAGCATCGCGATCCCTGCCAGCGTCCACGTGGCGGGCACCTGGACCAGTGCCGCACCCAGCAGGCGTACGGCCTGACGGGTCGGCTCGCCGATCCGGAAACCATGCGCCAGTCCGGCCGCCAGCCCGCCTGCGGCGAGAATCAGCGTACTGCCGCCCAACGCCACGGCCAGATGGCCAGCCGTCCAGCGCCATCGGGCCACGGCCGTGGCCAGGACGGGCTCGGCCCGGATCGCGGACTCCTCGCCTTGAAGCCGCAGCGTCGCCTGGACGGCGAAACCGCCCGCGACCAGGCCGAGCAGGCCCAACTCGGCTGCCAGGAACGTGTCGGTCAGCGCACTGGCGCCGCCGCCCATCCGCGCCAGCAGCTCGGCCAGTTGCGGGTTGTCGCGCACGATGTCGCCGACGCTGTAGGCCAGCGCGCCGAACATCGCCCCCACTACGGCGAAGCCGATCGCCCAGCCGAGCAGGCCGCCGCGCTGCAGCCGCCACGCCAGCGCCAGCGGGCTCCTGAAAGAGGCAGCCGCGTCCGGCGGGCCCGGACGCGGCGGCACCAGCCCGGCACCGAGGTCCCGCCGACTGGCCAGCAGAGCGGCTACCGCCATCAGGACCAACCCCGTGACAGCGAATAAGGCAGCCACCCACCAGCGCTCGCCGGCGAACGCCCGCATCCGCTGCGCCCAGCCCAGTGGGGACAGCCAGGCGAGCGTCTCCACCTTCGCTGCGTCGCCGAGCGCGCGCAGGAGGAAGGCCAATCCGAGGGTCGCGGCGGCGATGCCGCCCGCGGTGCGGGCATGCTCGCTTAGCTGCGCGGCCAGCACCGCGACGCCGGTGAACGTCCAACCCACGCCGCCCACGGCCAGGCCGAACGCCAGCGCGCCCGCCGCCGGCAGTCCCTGACCGGCCAGGGAGATCGCGATGAGGAGCACGATGAGCAGGTTCGCGCCGCCGGCGACGAGCATCGCCGAGGCCAGGGGCGCGTGGCGGCCGACCGCGCAGGCGCCGACCAGCTCGGCCCGGCCGGTCTCCTCGTCGGCGCGCGTGTGCCGGGTCACCACGAGAATGCTCATCAACGCGGCCAACACCGAGGCCATGGTGGTGGTCCGCCAGGCAGTGAGCCCGCCGACCGACGTCGCGTCGAAGACCGGCCCGGTGAGTGCCTGCAGCGCGGGGGCGGAGCCGATGGTGACGCCCAGGGCGATGCGCTGGGCCGCCTGCGGGTACAGCTCGGCGATGGCCGAGGCGCTGGCAGCGAGGAGCCCGATGATGGTGACGATCCAGACGGGCAGCACGACGCGGTCGCGGCGCAGCGCCAGCCGCACCAGCGTCAGCGTGCCGGTCATGCCGCGACCTGGTAGTGCCGCAGGAACAGCTCCTCCAGCGTGGCCGGTTGACAGGTCAGCTGGCGGATGCCGGAGTCGGTGAGCAGGCGCAGTGCACTCTGGAGGTGTTCGGCGTCGATGCCGAAGCGGACCTGGGAGCCGTTGACGGCCAGGTCGTGCACGCCCTCCAGCCCGGCCAGGCCGTCGGGGATCCGGTCGAGCTCGGCGGTGACCGAGGTGCGGGTGAGGTGGCGCAGCTGGGCCAGCGTGCCGGTCTCGACCGCGCGCCCGTCGCGGATGATGGTGACCTGGTCGCACAGCGCCTCGACCTCGGACAGGATGTGGCTGGACAGCAGCACGGTACGGCCCCCGTCGCGCTCTTCGCGGATGGTCTCGCGGAAGGCTGCCTCCATCAGCGGGTCCAGGCCGGAGGTGGGCTCGTCGAGGAGCAGCAGTTCGACATTCGAGGCCAGGGCGGCGATCAGGGCGACCTTCTGGCGGTTGCCCTTGGAGTAGGCGCGGCCCTTCTTCGTGGGGTCGAGGTCGAAGCGTTCGAGCAGGGCAGCCTTGCGCCGCCGATCGAGGCCGCCGCGCAGGCGTCCGAGCAGGTCGATGGCCTCACCGCCGGACAGCGTGGGCCACAGTACGACGTCTCCAGGCACGTACGCGAGCCGCCCGTGCAGCTCGACCGCGTCCCGCCACGGATGGCCGCCGAGCAACTCGGTGTGGCCGGAGTCGGCGCGCAGCAGGCCGAGCAGGATACGTAGCGTGGTGGTTTTACCCGAGCCGTTCGGGCCGAGGAAACCGTGCACCTCGCCGACGTGGACGGTGAGGTCGAGCCCGTCCAGTGCGCGGACTTTGCCGTACCGCTTGGTCAGGCCGCTGATGAAGACAGCAGGACTGCTCGCCATGGGGGCGCCTCCTGAAGCCGGTCCAATACGACGTTTGCCGACCAGACTTCCCGGCGCTCCACGATCGACGGTAGCAGCGCCGGATCCGCCGCACCAGCCTGCCCGTTCCAGAGATACTGACGGACAGACCGGCGCTGAGCGGCCCCACCGCCATATCGTGGCTCAGGCGGTCGATGAGCCAGGCATTGTCGCCAGTGTGGCGTGGCTGGACGAGGTCGGCGTGCAGCGGGGCGCAACGGTGCGGGAGCCGCATGCCGTTTTCTTCCCAGCGGGAATGACCAGCTTGCGGGCGATCTCTGATATCGGCTCTCAACACGGCTGGACAGCCCACCTTGGAGGGCGGCCCCTCCATGCGTGTTCAGCCCTTGATGAAGCGGCGGGTCATGTACCGGCGCACCGGCGGAAGGGCAGCCAGGCGCAACGGGAGCTGAGTCAGCCACAGCAGCAGGGGGTTGGCGGGCGCGTAGACGCCCTTGACCCGGCGGCCCAGCCTCTGCTTCTTGTCGACCTCGGGCCGCAGCGCCGCCTCCCAAGCGGCCAGGGCGGCGCCGATGTCGCCCGGGTGGCGCTCCAGTTCGGTGCCGAGCCGGTCGGCGCCGCCGACTGCCAAGGCGGAGCCGTAGCCGGCGAACAGGGTGACGCACCAGGCGGCGTCGCCGAGCAGGACCACGCGGCCGCAGCTCCAGCTCCATCAGGTGAAGGGGTCACGCCTCCGGGCGCGGGGGCGCGCGGAGGTCTGGGACGAGCCTGCGGGTTCACTCTCGCCCGCGTTTTTTGCGGGTGAGGCTGCCGTACCAGGCCGGCACCTCGCGCTCGTCGTCGAACCAGCGGGCCACCACGATGTCGGTGGAGGAGTGCAGCAGGATCGAGACCACGATGGTCACGGCGACGATCTGGAAGACCTGCTGTCCGGCGGCGATGCCGGAGGCGAGCACCAGGAGGCCGTAGACGACGGAGGCGAAGCCTTTCGGGCCGAACCAGGCCACCGCCGCCTGCTCGCGCACCGACAGCCCCGATCGCAGGAACGACAGCCAGATCGCCGCCGGCCGGGCCAGGACCAGGACGAGCACCGCGAATAGCCAGCCGGTCCAGCCGACCGACCCCAGCAGCGACGGGGTGATGAGCGCGCCGAACACCAGCAGCGCGGCCAGCTTGAACACCTCGGCGATGAGCTCTCCGAAGTGCTCGAACGAGGCGCGCTGCCGCGGCCCGAAGGTGGCCACGGTGATGCCGGCCGAGAACGCGGCCAAAAACAGGTTGCCGTGGGTGGCCTTGCCGACGGCGAGCACGAGCAGGCCGATGGCCAGGGCGTTGAGCGGCTCGTAGACCGTGGAGGCGGCGAACCAGCGCATCTGCTCCAGCTTGATCGCCGCCCACGGGACGGCGACGCCGATGACGACGCCGAGGCCGAGTTCCATGCCCAGCTCACCCAGGTGCAGGTCGGCCGACCCGGCGGCGATGGCCAGGAAGAGGATGACGAACGGCAGCGCCAGGCCGTCGTTGACGCTGGACTCGACGTTGAGCAGTTGCCGCAGCCGCGGCGGCACCTTCTCGTTGCCGACCAGCGCGGCGGCGAAGACCGGGTCGGTGGGCGCGAGAATCGCGCCGATCAGCAGCGACTCGATCCAGCCCAGGCGCGCCGAGCGCGGTGATAGCCAGGGTGAGCGGCAGGCCCCAGCCGAGCGCCCGGCCGGGCAGCCGCCAGGCGCTGCGCAGGTCCGTCCAGCCCACCCGCATGCCGTCGGTGAACAGCACGGTGAACAGCGCCAGCTCGGCCAGCGTGGCGACCAGGTCGTCGCCGGGCCACAGCGAGACCACGCCCAGCACGCCGTCGCCCAGCACGAACCCGGCCACCAGGAACAGCGCGGCGGTGGACAAGATCGTGCGGTGGGCCAGGCTTGACAGCAGCACAGCCAGCAGCAGCACGGCCGCGAACGCCGTCAGCAGCGTGCCCATCAGGGGCACCGCGTGGAGAAGATCATGGGAGGCCTCCGGTCGGGATCAGTGACGATCTTGCCGACCAGACTTCCCGGCCCACCGCGCTCACCATAACAGCGGCGCTGCCGGAGGCGACAGACGCGTTCTTGACGGGTACCGCGACACCACAGCGCCGCAGAGTCTCACGTGAGCAGGCGATCCCCGCCTGTGCGATCTTGACGGTTGTTGATACGTTGTCTGCAGGTGCGCCGGGAAGTCTGGTCGGCAGGTCCTTGTCCCGTTGCCTGAAGGATGTCCCAGTGCGCGCACGTGATCTTCTTGCCGACTTCCCCGCTGTCGGTCTCGATTCTCCCGTGATCGACGCCGCCCGGTTGCTGGCCGATCAGGATCTGCCCGGTCTCATCGTGGTCGACGGCGACGGCCTGCCGGTCACCGTCCTGCCCGGCACTCAGGTGCTGCGGCTGGCCGTGCCCGGTTATTGCCTGGACGATCCGGCGCTGGCCCGGGTGGTGGACGAGGCGCACGCCGATGCCTTCCTGAACGCGCTGGCTGGTCGCACCGTACGCGAGGCACTGCCGCGGGAGCGGCGCGAGCTGCCGGTCACCGACCCTGAGGCCACGGTGCTGGAGGTGGCCGCGTTGATGGCGCGCACCCGCAGCCCGCTGGTCGCGATCGTCGGCGACAGGCACCTGCTGGGCGCGGTGACGCTGCAGGCACTGCTGGACCGGGTGCTCACGCCGTGAACATGCTCGCCTGGGTCAGCGTCGCCGTGTTCCTGGCCGCCTACGCGCTGATCGCCACCGAGAAGATCCACCGCGTCGCCGCCGCGCTCGGCGGCGCCGGGATCATGCTGGCCCTGCACGCCACCGGCGCGCAGGCGGCGTTCTTCTCCGAACACACCGGCATCGACTGGAACGTCATCTTCCTGCTGCTCGGCATGATGATCATCGTCGGCGTGCTGAAGCAGACCGGAGTCTTCGAATACCTGGCCATCTGGGCCGCCAAACGCGCCAAGGGGCGGCCGTTCCGGCTCATGGTGCTGCTGGTGCTGATCACCGCCGGAGCGTCCGCGCTGCTGGACAACGTGACCACGGTGCTGCTGATCGCGCCGGTGACGTTCCTGGTGTGTGAGCGGCTGGCCGTCAACGCGGCGCCGTTCCTGATCGCCGAGGCGATGGCCTCCAACATCGGCGGCGCGGCCACCCTGGTCGGCGACCCGCCGAACATCATCATCGCCAGCCGCGGGGGCTTGAGCTTCAACGACTTCCTCCTCCACATGGCGCCGATGGTTATCGCGCTGATGGCGGTGTTCGTCGGGCTGTGCTGGCTGATGTTCGGGCGGTCCTTCCGCTACGACCCCGAGCGGGCCGAGGAGATCATGGCGCTGGACGAGCGCGAGGCGATCGCCGACCGGCGGCTGCTGTGGCAGTCACTGGCGGTGCTCGCGCTGGTGATGGCCGCGTTCGTGCTGCACCCGGTGCTGCACTACGAGCCGTCGGTGGTCGCGCTGCTGGGGGCGGGTGTGCTGGTGGCCGCGACGAAGGTGACCACCGAGCAGGCCATCGCCGAGGTGGAGTGGCCCACGCTGGTGTTCTTCGCCGGATTGTTCGTGATGGTCGGCGCGCTGGTCGAGACCGGCGTCATCGGCCAGGTGTCCCAGGCCGCCGTCGAGGCGACCGGCGGACGGCTGGGGTTGGCCACGATGGGGCTGCTGGGAGCCTCGGCCGTGCTGTCGGCGATCGTGGACAACATCCCCTACGTGGCGACGATGAGCCCGATCGTGGCCGACCTCGTCCAGGCCAGCGGCGGAAACGGGCCCGGCCAGGTCCTGTGGTGGGCGCTGGCCTTCGGCGCCGACCTCGGCGGCAACGCCACCGCCGTCGGCGCCGCCGCCAACGTCGTGGTGCTCGGCATCGCCGCCCGCAACGGCACCCCCATCAGCTTCTGGCAGTTCACCAAGTACGGCCTGATCGTCACCGCGGTCACCGTCACGCTGGTCGCGCCCTACCTGTGGCTGCGCTACCTCATGTGACCAGAACTCATCCCGTAAGCACTTTCCGCAGCGAATCGTGAGGCAGGTGAACCGGTGTGGGACGCGACCTCCTCATGCGAGCCGCGGTCTTCGGCATCTTCACACTCGGCTGGGTGGCGTTGGGCGGGTCCGCTCGGCTGTTATGGCCTGCGGTCATCGTGGTCGCCTTCGGCTTGGCCCTGCACGCCTGGGTCAAGCACCGCGCCGACAAATAGCAGCCGGCGAGCCACGTAAAGCGCGATCGCTACTGGCCGTCATGAGGTGCCTGCCCCGGCGCAGGGACCGACCTCACCGCTTCACCCACCCCACAGGAGGTTCGCAGCGGTTGCGGCGCTGACGCGTCAGCGCCTCTGGACACTATGGATGGCCCCAAGTAATTTATTTACGAGTACGATTCGTAAATAAATGAGGAGGCGGCAGTGGAACCAGATGTCTTGGTGGTCGGTGCCGGGCCTGTGGGTCTGGCGCTGGCGTGTGCGTTGCGGCAGTACGGCGTCTCGGTCCGGGTGATCGACAAGGCAGCGGGGCCGGCCACCACGTCACGGGCGAACTTTGTGCACGCTCGCGGCTCGGAGGTGTTGGACCGGCTGGATGCTCTCGGCGATCTGCCGGAGGAGTCGGTGCGGGCGATGACCATCACCACGTACGCGGGGGATCGTCCGATGATGAAGATCAGGTTCGGCGACCCAGGGCTGGGCACGGCGGCTCCGCCGATGGTGATCTCTCAGGCCAGGGTCGAGGCGCGGCTGCGTGAGCGGCTTGCCGAGCTGGGCGAGCGGCCGGAATGGGACAAGAGACTGACCGCCTTGGGCCAGGACGCGGCCGGGGTCACCGCGGTGCTGGCCGATGGGAGTACCGTCCGGGCGGGCTGGCTGGTGGGCTGCGACGGGAGCGCCAGCGCGGTTCGTAAGCTGGCCGGAATCGGCTTTCCCGGTGTGAAGGTCAGCGAGCGGTTCCTGCTGGTCGACGGCCGCCTCGACGTCGGCACCGATACTGACCTCGACCGGTCGGGCACCAGCGGCTGGACCCATCCCGAGGGCGTGCTGGGCGCCATGCCGATGCCAGGCGATCAGTGGCGGCTGCTCGCCTACGACGCCACCTTCCGCGACGACAAACCCGGCGAGGAACAGATCGTCGAACGCATGCGGCGCATCCTGCCCGAACGCACCAGCCTGACCGGTCTGCGTCTGCACGATGTCACCTGGGCGTCGTTGTTCAGCGTCCACCGGCGGCTGGCCGATACTTACCGCGACGGGCGCATCCTGCTGGCCGGGGACGCCGCCCACGTGCATGCTCCGTTCGGTGGGCAGGGCATGCTGACCGGGCTCGGCGACGCCGAGAACCTCGCCTGGAAGCTCGCCCTCGTCGTCAAGGGGCGAGCCGCAGAGCGCCTGCTCGACACCTACCAGGCCGAACGCCGCCCGCTGGCCACCCAGGTCTTGCGCGGCAGCACCGCCGCCACCAAGGTCAACATCGCCGGCAGCCCGCTCGGCCGCCTCCTGCGCGACAAAGTGCTGATGCGGGTGTTCAACCAGGCATGGATCCAGCGCTGGACCACGTACACGACCTCCCAGCTGTGGGTGAGCTACCGGCGCGGCCCGCTCGGTGGGCGCGGCCGCAAGCCCCGCCCCGGCGACCGCATCGGCGACCTGGCCTGCGAACGCCCCGACGGCAGCCGCACACGGTTGCACGCCGAGCTGCGCGGGAAGTGGGCCGTGCTCGGTGATCAGGCCGCCTTCGAGGCAGCCCGGCAGCGGCTCGGCGACCAGGTGGTCAGCCTCTGCGCCGCAGGGCCCGCGAGCGGGCTCGCCATGCTCGTCCGCCCGGACGCCCACCTGGCCTGCAAGGGCGGCTCCGCCGAGCTCGCCCGCTGGCTGGACGGAGCCCTCGGATGACCGCCACCCGGGGGCGCGGACGCCCGCGCGACCCCGAGACCGACACCGCGATCCTGAACGCCGCGCTGGAGCTGTTCGTCGAGCGCGGCGTCGAGGGCACCAGCATCGAACAGGTCGCCAAGCGCGCCGGGGTGGGGAAGCTGACCGTCTACCGCCGCTGGAGCAGCAAGGAAGATTTGATCGCCCAGGCCATCGAGCAGTGGGTCAGCACCGAGGTGACACCGTCGGCCGCCGACGTCTACGCCCTGCCGCCACAGGCCATCGTCGAGCATGTCCTGCCTGCGGCGGCCGAGATGGCCGCGAGCCCCGACTTCCGCGCGCTGGTCGCCCGCATCATGGGCTCCGCCGTGAGCCATCCCGCGCTGATGGCCGTCTACTGGAGGCACTACATCCTGCCCCGCCGCGAGCTGGCCGCCGCCATGCTCCGGCGCGCCCAGCAGGACGGCACGGTGGCAGCGGACGCCGACCTGGACGTCCTGATCGACATGATGGCCGGAGCGGTGACCTACCGCGTGCTCCAGCCCGACCCACCGGACGCCGCCGAGATGCTGCGCTACCTCACCGCCGTCTACCGCCAGGCCGGCCTCTATCCGCCCGCCCGGCAGACGCACCCATGACAGCGACCCAGGATCATGACAGCCGGCCGCCGTACACGACCGGACGGCTGTAAACGCCGCTCTGTACCTGGCCGACGGCACCGAGCTGGTCGCCGGCCTGCCGTCCGGCCCGGCCGCCGAACTCGGCGACACCTTCGAACGCGGCGTGAAACTGTCCGGAGGCCAGTGGCAGAAGCTCGCCCTCGCCCGCTACGCCGACGCCGCCACCCCGGCACCGTCACCCTGCTGATCCCACCGCTTCCGCACGGTCCGCATGGCGGATCTGATCATCGTGCTGGACCGAGGCGGATTCGGCTCTGGCGGCCGGCTGCGGCCAGGCGTTCAGGCTGATCGCGGCAGTGCTCGTCATCGTCGCCGTCGCCCTGCCAGCGCTGCGGGAAACACTTGTCGCCCGGTCAGTGGGCCGGCAAGCGCACCCGCTGATCAATGCCACTCGACCACAGACGATATGTTCGGAACTATCCGAACAATTCGATACTATTCTCTTATGAGTGTCGATCAGTTCGTGGAAGACGCCGGGATGTTCTACGAGCGGCTCGGATTGAGCCGTACGTCCGGCCGGGTGATGGGGTGGCTGCTGACCGCCGAGGCCGACAGCGCCGACGCGCCGGAGCTGGCCGAGGCTCTGGCGGTGGCCAAGAGCAGCATGAGCGTCGCGTTGCGACAGCTGGAGCAGGCGGGCCTGGTCGAGCGGTTCCGGCTGCGGGGTGAGCGGCGCGACCGCTACCGGCTGGCCGAAGACGTCTTCGCCCGCGCCTTCCGCGCCAAGATGGCCGAATTCGAGGCCTTCCGGACGCTGGCCGAACAGGGACTGGGAGCGGTGGGCGACGACCCCGCTCGTCGGCGACGTCTGGAGCTCATGCGCGACATGTACGCGTTCATGATGGACCGCTTCCCCCGCCTGCTGGATGAGTGGGACGAGCTGAAGGACCACCGATGAGACCGTTGCTGATCACCGTGGGCAGCCGCGGAGACGTCCAGCCGTTTCTGGCGCTGGCGCGCGGGCTGCTGGCTGCCGGGCACCAGCCGGTCCTGGCCGCGCCACGCCGGTTCGAGCCGCTCGCGGCCGGGCATGGGGTGGAGTTCGCGCCGCTCAACGACGAGATGTTCGCGCTGCAGGACTCCGTCAAGGGACAAGGCGTGCGCGCGGCTATCACCGCTGCGCGATCAGTCAGGCCGATCCTCCGCCGCCTCCTCGACGACCAGGCGGCACTCGCCGCGCGACAGGCGGATGCCGTCGTGTACCACCCGAAGTCCCTCGCCGGGCCCTACGTCGCCGAGAAACTCGGCGTCCCGGCCCTCGCCGGTCTACTGATCCCCCTGTACGTGCCGACGTCCGCCTTCCCTTCTCCCATCTTCCCGGTACGGCCACCGGCCCCGCTCAATCGGGCGAGCTGGCGGGTCACCGCCGCGATCGAGGCCCCGTACCGGGGCACGATCCGCACGTGGCGGGCCGAGGCACTCGGCCTGCGAGATGGCTTCCTGCCGATGGCCGAGCTGGTCAGGACGGGCAGCGTGCTGCACGCCTGGAGCCCGCATCTGCTGCCCGCGCCCGCCGACTGGCCCGACTCCGCCCGCCCCACCGGCTTCTGGACGATGCCGGCGGACGACACCTGGACCCCGCCCGAGCGGCTGGCCCGCTTCCTGGAACTGGGCGAACCGCCCGTCTACGTGGGCTTCGGCAGCTCGACCACCGGCGACCCCGAGGCATTGACTGCCACGGTCCTGGAGGCGGCCCGGCTGTCCGGGCGCCGGGCCGTGCTGGCCACGGGCTGGGGCGCCCTTCGCGCGGGCGCCGCCGACGCGGACGATGTCCTGGTCATCGAGGAGGCCCCGCACGACTGGTTGCTGCCGCGCGTCGCGGTCGCCGTGCACCACGGGGGCGTCGGCACGGTCGCTGCCGCCTTGCGCGCGGGCGTCCCACAGGTGGTGCGGCCGTTCGTGGGCGACCAGCCGTTCTGGGCCGCACGCCTGCACTACCTCGGTATCGCCCCGCCCGCTCTGTCCGGCCGCCTCACCTCCGAGCGACTCGCCGCCGCCATCGACACCGCGCAACAGCTCGCTCCGGCGGCCCGCGCGCTCGCCGCACATGTCGCCGCCGAGGATGGCGTCGCCACCGCCGTCGCCCGCGTGGAAAGCCTGGCGCGTACCTAGTGTCGCATCAGGCAACGTTGCCCTCTTGGCTACCTCGCGGGGCGCCGAAGGCAGGCCGAATGGACGGGCAAGGCGCTCAGGCCTCGGTGAGGCCGTCGAGGCCAAGCACGCGGCTCGCGGCAAGAAGGCCCGGCCCCGGTACGGTCATCGCCCGCGCCGGTCCACCTCGTCTGCCTCTCGCTGGACATCGCCGGCCTGGCCGGTGTCCTGGCTCGCCGACACCTCGGCCGTCAACGTCGTCATCAGCGGATTCTTTTGGCGCTGCTCGCCTGGGAGATGCCGCTCGCCCGCGCACGTACCGGCAAAGCGGTCAGCGCCCGCCTCAAGCCGGGCTGCCAGCCGATCCGGTCGGCAGGCACGGCCACCTCCAGCCCGGGAAAGCGGCGCAGGAGAGTGGTGAGCGCGATCTGCGTCTCGGCACGGGCCAGGGCGGCGCCGAGGCAGTAGTGGATGCCGTGGCCCAAGCCCAGGTGCGGGTTGTCCGCCCGGTGTGGGTCGAGGACCTGGGGCCGGTCGAAGCGGCGCGGATCGCGGTTGGCCGCGGCGTACACCACCTGCACCGCCTCGCCCGCGCCGATCACGATGCCGCCGAGCTCCACCGGTTCGAGGGTGTAGCAGAACGGCGATCTCGGCAGGTCCGCTGTAGCGCAGAAACTCCTCCACTGCCGCTTCGACGTCGTCCAGCTTGAGCGACCGGGTGAGGATCAGGTGGACGCTCTGGCTGATGAGGCCGACCGTGGTCTCGTGGCCGGCGATCAGGATGCTGACGGACAACGCGATCAGCTCGTGCTCGCTGAGCCGGTCCCCATCGTCGTCCCGCACGGTGATGAGCGCCGACAGCAGGTCATCGCCGCCCTGGCCGGCCTTGTGGGCGATGAGCTGGGCCATGTACGCCACAAGCCCGCGTGCCCCGGCCGCGATCCGGGCCGGATCCGGGGCGATGAGGTCGCCGGCCCACGCCCGCCAGGTGTCGCGATCTTCCGCAGGCACGCCAAGCAGTTCGCAGATGACCTGGATCGGCAGCGGGTAGGCGAAGCACTCGATGAGGTCGAATTGCTCCGGCAGGCCATCCAGCAACTTCTCGGCGATCTGCTGGATGCGTGGGCGCAGCCGCTCGATGCGGCGGGCGGTGAACGCCCGCGACACCAGCCGCCGCAGCCGGGTGTGGTCCGGCGGGTCGTAGGCGCCGAGCGTGCGCAGCAGGTACGGGGCCACGTCGTCAGGCAGACCGGCGGTTGCGGCCAGGTCGAAGGTGGCCTGTTTGACTGGGTCGCTGCTGAAGCGCGGATCGGTCAGCACGAGGAGGCTCTCAGCATGGCCGGTGACCAGCCAGATGGGGCTGCCGTCCAGGTGCACGCCGCGGCTGACCGGGCCACCGTGCGCCAATGCGGACAGAAACCCGTCGCGGTCGGCGGCACACAGCAGGTCGCGAAGGTTGTACATGGTCATGCCAGCGACTCCAGGATGGTAACGGCGCCACCGGTCCCGGCCTCGGCCCGCACGCGCTGCCCGAACTCGGCGGCGGCCGCCGCCATCCGGGCGTCGGTGGCGGCCAGACGGATGGCGGCGGCGAGAGTGTCCGGGGTGAGACGCCGCTGGGGCTGGGGCGGCACGGCCACGCCGGCCGCGTACGCGCGGCCCGCCCAGAACGGCTGATCGGCGACGAACGGGCAGATGACCTGCGGCCGTCCGGCGGCCAGCGCCGCACCGGTGGTCCCGCTGCCGCCGTGATGCACGATCGCGGCCATCCGCGGCAGGAGCCAGTCGTGCGGGGCCTCATTGAGCAGGTGCACGGTGCCGGGCAGGTCGGTGGCCTGGATGCCGCCCCAGCCGGAGGCCAGCACCGCCCGTACCCCCGCCGATCGGATGGCTTCGGTGACGATTCGGCCCAGACGTTCGGGGTTGGTGCCCGCCATGCTGCCGAATCCGATGTACACCGGCGCCGGACCCGCGTCGAGGAAGGCGGCCAGGTCCGCCGACGGCGTCCAGCCAGGTGGGGCGGGCAGGAACCAGAAGCCGGTGGTGTGCACCCACGCCGGATAGTCCAGGCCGCCTGCCGGATCGTGCGGCAGCAGATGGCGGCTGAAGCCGTGCAGAACGGTCGCCGGACGTCCGTCGGGGCGGCGCAGGATGTCGTGCCGCCCGCGCCGCCGGGGCAGGTCCAGCCAGTGTTTGCGCAGGTCGTCGGCAATTCCGCCGAACGAGCGCAACATCAGCTTGATCGGCAGGTAGGAGGCCCGATTCAGCGCCTTGGGCAGCGGCAGCGGCAGCATTGGGTTGCGGAAGGCGGCAGTGGGCACCCACACCGGTTGCAGTGCGGCGGGCACCGCGGGCACGCCGAGCCGTTCGGCCAAATGCTGGGCTGAGATGCCGGGTGCGTGCACGACCAGGTCGGCGCCCTGGCCCGCCCCGTCTACCGCAACGTCGGCCATGTCGGCGAAGACCTTGGCCATGAGCGGCTTGCTGCGGCGCATCACCTGCAGGGCGACCTGCTTGCCCCGCAAGCCGCGGTAGTTGCTCTCGATGGCCTGCCGGATGTCCGGGTCGTCAATGAGCGTGTTCGGCCCGTCGTGCACCGGCGCGAAGGCGATGCCGTGCGGCTCGACCAGGCCCGCCATCGCCGCCGGGGCCGCCAGAACGGCTTCGTGACCGGCACGCTTCAGGGCCAAGGCGAGGGCGGCGTACGGCTGCACGTCACCACGGGTGCCATGGGTGAGGATGAGAACCTTCATCGGCGCTCCCTGCTCGGAGGACTGCTGCGCTCGCCGACCAGGCTTCCCGGCACACCGTCGACCCTGCGACGGGTCGAATACCAGCAATATAGCCAAGCTTCGGAAATTTCTGAAGTCTCAATACATCAGCTATCCTGCCTATGGAGGTGGCCGGATGAGTGAGCAGGAACGATGGCAGGCCGCCGAACGGCTGGCACTGGTGCTGACCGAGGGCGGCCTGCAACGGATGTCGGCGCGAGCCCTGGCGGTGTTCCTGTTCACCGACGCCGAGACGGTCACCATGGGCGATATCGCCGCCCGGCTCGGCGTCAGCGCGGGATCGGTGTCCGGCGCGGTCAAGGCCCTGCTGTCGGTCGGCCTCATCGAACGCCTGCCCGCGCCCGGCAGCCGCCGCGAGCACTACCGGCTGCGCGACGACGCCTGGGCCACCCTGTTCTCCACCCAGAACACCGTCGTCAACGTCATGCTGCAGGCCGCTGAGACCGGCATCGCCGCCACCGCCTCCGGCGACCCGGCCCACGCACGGCTGACGCGGATGCGCGACTTCTATGAGTTCCTGCTGGGTGAACTGCCCGGTCTGCTGCGCCGCTGGGAAGAGAAACACGTACCGCGCTGAGCATGCCTCACCACACCGGCGTCACCAGGCCCGCGTCCACGTGACCGGGGTAGCGATGCCGGCGATGCCGAAAGGCCGGAGCGCACTATCCGGCACGTCCCGGTAGGGATAATCTGACGCTAGGTGAGCCGGGAAGCCTGGTCGGCACGTCCAGTCCGCATCGAGACAAGGATGTGCCCGTGCGCCTCCGAACCTCACCATCTGATGGCGCCACATCTGAGCCTGCGCCCCCGCCCATGACCCCCGGGGCCGCGCCGGTCATCGACGTCGCCCACCTGAGCAAGCGCTATCGCGACGTGACGGCCGTCGACGACGTCACCCTGCACGTGCGGGCGGGACAGATCTACGCCCTGCTGGGCCTCAACGGCGCCGGCAAGCCCATTGTCAAGATGGGTACATAAATTCAGCTCATTGCCCCCGTAGAGAAGATCAGCTCTGCGGGGGCATTGTCGTTGTCTGGAGGGCATCCCCCGCGTGACTGCTGTCTGATCTTCCCGTCACCTTCGCCCGTTGCGGGTTTAGCAGACATGAGTCAGGGTGTCACGGTGGAGCGCCCAACTGGACGAGCGACCGTTACACCCTGACTCATGTCTGCTCTGCTTGGCCTGGCGAGAGGGACGGGAAGATCAAGCTTTCCAGCCCAGCTACGTACGGACGCGCGCCAGTAGATGATCATCCTGGATCCGGAGTCCCCCGCCGGAGGCCTGTTCTAACGGAGCGAACCTGTGGGGAGATCCGGTGCCCGTCAGCGGGGAGAACTCACGCCCCCGTCAGTGGGGGCCGTTCATGTCCGCCAGTGGGAATTCTGCCGTGTCCACTACCGCATGGCGATTACCCGCCAGCTAGATGCAACGGCGACAACCCGATCGTGATCAAGCCTTCTCAAACACTCACCGAGCCTCAGCGTGGACTTACTGCACGACAAGTGCAGTTGATGCTACACTTGTCCAATATCCTAATTTTATGCAGAAGGAACAAATTGTGCTTCGTGACACTATTGTTCGCGCAGCGATCTTCGGCATTTTCGTTGTGATTTGGGTGGCAACCGGCCATTATACGGAGTTTGTTTGGCCAATTGTGGCTCTCGTGTTTGGGTTGCTTATTATACGTGCGCTGGCCTTCCGCAACAAGGACGCGACAAAGAAGAGAAAGAGCAACTGAATGGCTCTCGCCTCGGGGGTGCCACCGTCCATTGACGGGACTAACCCAAGGCGAGAGCTACGGTGCTGGTGGTTAACTTGCCGCTAGGCCGGAGTCCATCCCTCGTTCTCGCACAGAATGTCCGAGACGGTGGTCCTCGTGTTGTCGGGCCAGTCAACGCGTGCAGTTACCTGAACGCACCATTCCTGATTACCCGAGCGGTTGGGAGTCTGGGCCGCCTGGCTGCAGTAGGTTGTGTCGTAGCAATCCTGGGAAGCCGACTTAACTATCGAGTAGTTGTCGAGAATCTCCACTATGAAGCGGATGTAGTACGGGGTTGAATCGCAGGATACGTTCCCGCCGCCGACGATGAGCCCGTTGGAGTAGTACAACGTATTAGCGTCTGCGGTGCAGACTCGCGCGAGAGCCGAACTCGCACCCTCGGCGCTCGCACCTGAAGGAGTCGCGCCTAGTAGCAGGCCGAGACACGCTAAGAGAGCGATTGCCGTTGTGCGGAATTTCACGATTGTGACCTTTCCTGTTCGTGGAGACATGTGCCGACTAGGATCATTATCTGACTTGACTTTCTTATCAAGAAGGGGCATTGAGGCCACCAAGTGGCATAACTGTCATTCCCCACGCAAGATATGGTGGCGTTACGCGGTGGCGCGGTCCCACGGGGGAAGCCCGGGCGCCTCACATCCAGCCACGGCATAGCACGAACTCTTGGTCCAATCCGGCGAGCGAGGCCGCAAACTGTAACAGGGAGTGATCGCTTGAGTCCGCTGCGCTTGTTGATTCTGGGCTCGAACAGACGTACGTTCTAACAGACATCGAAACAAGAAGTGGTATGACCTTAAAGGGCGACTTTCGGGAGGGTTGGACGAGATTGTTTCACGCCCACACGGCGCAACGGGTAATCAACGCCTTCAGTGGAAAATGGCCCCTAGTTGTCTTGTCGGAGCTGTCAGACGGTCCTCGCTGCCACAATGAATTGGCCCGCGCCTGCGGGCTTGACCATAAGACGCTCGGCCGAGAGTTGAAGCGCCTCGAACACAGTCGCCTAATTCGGCGGGATATACTTACCGACAAACCGGTAAGGGTGTGCTATCAGCTAACCGCACGCGCATTGAGTGCTGCGCCGCTAATCAGCGAGTTGGCTGAGTGTTGGCTGACGCCAGAAGCGTATGATGGTGCTGAGTGGCAAGCTGAATTGATGTTCGAGTCCAGCGATCCCGTTACTCATGTCGATTGACGCGACTGAATAAGGGGGAGTCTATGCGCCTGGTCGGCGCAAAGGCCCCCCCTTTGTGCTTTGTGCTACTAGACGTCCACAATAAGGCCGATAGACAATTCCAGCGAATTATCCGCCACCTTGGCGTGTAGCCTGCAAGACGTTGAAAGGCCGGCTTCTCGGGTGGCGAACCAACGGGTCACGCTGCTTGCAGGGCCAGGTTGTCGAACTCGCCACCCTTCGCACCGGCGACGAATGCACGGAACTCGGACGGTGTGAACGTCAGGACGGGACCGTTTGTCCTGGGCTCGGTGATCTGGACGGCTGGCGCTTGGAGAAGGTGATCGAACTCGCCGGACTTTACGCGGGCGAGATAGTCACGGAACTCGGGAAGTCGCGGTAATCTGCTCGCGCAGCTCCGGCTGCGACAAATACCGCAACAACGTGATCGTCCGGATCGCCCGCCCCAACTCCCGGAAAGCCCGATACAGACGATTCTTGCGCGAGTGGTTACCCAGCCGGCGCAGCAGCGTCACCGACGACAACCGGCTCTCCCGGATGGAGATCGCGGTCCGCAGCAGGTCCGTCCAGGGAGCACTCTCTCGGCCGTTGGGGAACTCC
Organism: Nonomuraea sp. CA-141351; assembly: GCF_050944675.1. Classification (NCBI taxonomy): domain Bacteria; kingdom Bacillati; phylum Actinomycetota; class Actinomycetes; order Streptosporangiales; family Streptosporangiaceae; genus Nonomuraea; species Nonomuraea sp. CA-141351. The sequence goes on along the minus strand of NZ_CP191982.1, from coordinate 9,710,390 downwards.
AACCGTCACTGCTCGCCCGAGCAACGGCTGGCTATCGATCGGGGACGATCGGGCGCGGTGTGCTCATCGCAGGGGGATTGTCCCTCGGTCGGCACCGGGTGGGTGGTGTGGAGTGCTTGGCAGCGATTGCCAGGATCGCGCCTGTCAGGGCCGCGGCCGCGGAGGTGCCGAAGGCCGCGGTCCCGTTGCCGGGGCCGGCGCGGTGGCCGGCGATGGCGGTGCCGAGGCCGTAGCCGGTCCACATGAAGGTATTGAGCCAGGCGAAGACCTCAGTGCGGTAACGGACCGGGGCGTGGTCGGCGCGCAGGACCGGCAAGACGGCGTCGCATGGACCGCTACCAGGCCGATGACGGCGATCAACCCGGCGACGTCCTCGGCCGCCGGAGCCGACGGAGCAATCAGCGACCGCAAAACCGTGGAGATGGAGGCGTCCAGTGATTTTGCCTGCGGTGCTGCGGTCGTGAGCTCGCAGACGGACATCCATTCGGAACCGCTATCTCCTTCGCCATTCGAATGGCCGATGGCCAGCCAATGGGCAGCCGATTTAGATCGGCCACGTCTGCTCGGGTGTTATCCCTGGTCAGGCGCTGCTGCTATGGCCAGTCGCTGACGCGACTGTATGGCGGACCCGCCATGTCGTAGGTGGCGGCGGCCGGGAATTATTGTTTGTTGCCCATTTGAATTGGCAGCTTGGTTTATGGCGATTTGCCATTTGTATCTGTTAATGGTTTTTCGGACTGGTCGTCTTCATGTCTTTTGCGCGATTTGGCGGAGTGCTGGTGTGACCTGCGAAGATGTCGTAAAGAATTGATGTCGGATATTGATTCGATCTACATTTGGCGATTCAATTGAACTGACCAAAGAAAGGTGTGGAGCGCGTCGCGCATCACATGAGATCGGGAGCTTAACATGGCGAAGGGAATCCTCGGCAAGCAAGTCCCTGCAAACGTCCCTGGCGAAACTCTATCGGCGGAGGACATGGCGCGCGTGACGCCCGAAGACTGGACGGAGCTTCGGAAGCTCGCGCGGGGCTACTGCCGTACTGTAGACAGCACGCGTTCCCGAAAGCGTATGGATGGAAGCGCCACCATCGTCAAGGGCGGACATGCCCCGTACGGCACCGACGACGTATCAGACGACGTCACGCAAGACGCCGTACTCATGTTCGCTCAGCGCCTGCGCGACATCATCGCAAAGTGTCGAACGGCACCCCAGAGTACGACCGCCATCCCTGCATGGGTCTACGTCCGGCGGGACGGTTCGGAGATGATCATTACGCGCACCACCCTCAAGCGGTGGGCAGTGCGCGATGCCGCCGCCCGTAACGGCTACCGGATCGATACGCCTCCAGACGAGATCGACGCCATTCCGGGGGCCCAGATCATGCGCGGGTTGCCGCATGCGGAGAACATCACCCGTGCGGCCGTGGCGTACTGTGCCGCTCAGAACAGCGCGACCATATTCCGCATCGCGTTCGGCGACGGCGGCGATTTTCCGATCATTGCTGACGCCATGGACATGGCGTCACGCGCCGACGACTTGGGGCGTGCGGGCATCTTCAGCACGATCGCGCAAGCCCGGTACGGGGGCGCGTACGGCTCCCGCCGGAACGTAATCCGAGTACGAGACGCGGCACGAGCTGAGTGGCGGGAACTGGCTGAACGTCTCGACGACGCCAGAGACGCCCTGGTGTACGCGGGCACGGAAGCGACGCCAGACTGACCTTAACCGATAAAAGGGCCCCAGAAGGGTACTCTGGGGCCCTTTTCCTTGTCGCCGGCCGTTCGTGCGATGGATTCGGATAGAAGAAGTCCGGAAGGCGCGGACGGTTGATAGGACTTATCGACCGTATTTAAGTAGGCACGCGATCGCGCCCATGTGGCGATGTGTCGGCTTGGCCTTCCGGCGAGTCGTAGTAGAGATTCAGAATGGTGGACGGTCGGGACGTTGTGGTGCCCGTATTTAAGTGGGAGCCAATACTCCTGGCGTAGCAAAGGGACTTAGCGTGAGGGCCGTTCTCCTGACCTTGCCACGTCAACTTTCTCTTCTTTCTCGTTGTTCTCCGTCCGGGCGGTACGGCAGGCCCGTTCGGACGGTTTCGCATGCCGGTGAGGAGGTCCGTCCATGGACGTTGCCCCTGCCGAGGAGTTGTTCGTCGTGGTGCTGTGCCCGCGGCTCGCGCCGATGGCGCACGGGCCGAGGTGTTCCTTCCGGCATCTGTTCCTGCCGCCCGAGCCTGGCAGGGAGGGGGATTGGAGCGGCACGGTCACCGATCTTGATCAGGTCCGGGAGCGCTTCCCCGGTGTGCTGTTTCACACGTGCCTGTGGGACGCGCTGCAGTACGGCATCCGCCGGGCCAACGCGATTGCGGCGGGCCTGGAACCAACACCCTCGCCCCCGCCTGTGGAGGGCAAGCGTCGACCGCGAGGAGGTCACCCCTATGGCCGTGCTTGACGGCATCACCCTGCCCGTACGCTGGCGGATCACTTCCCGGCTGCTGGCCGGATGGCCGATCGATGCCGATCATCTCCTCGAACTGTGGCCGCACGGCCGCACCTGCGACGGGCGGATCCGGTGGCTGTATCGGCTCTCGCACCGCAATCGGACGATCTTCTCCGACACCGACATCAGCTCACCAGTCGGCACCGTGCTGTCCACCCACACGCTGATCTCCTCCGCGACTGCGGTGCTCAGCTATCTGACGCTGCGCCCGGGAGACACCGACGCCGACTATTTCGACGCCTACACGCCCGCGCAGATCGCCTGGCGCGATCGCTTCGCCGAGGAGCTGTCGCTACATGCGCTGGAGGACGTCTGCGGCTACTGCGGCGACGGGCATGCCTCGCCCGGCTGCGAGACGAGGTGAGCTCCCCGTGCCGCGCGTCTCCAGCCGGTCTCGCTTCCCTGGTCTACGCCTGGCTCAGCGCGCCGCGTTCACCACCCGCGGCGGGCTGTCGGCGGTGTGCTCGCCCCCGGCCGAGACCGGACGGCTCCCAGCCGAATGGGTGGAGCGCTACCGATCTGACCAGTCGCGCATCGTGTACGTGGTGCTGTCGTATGCCACCCCGATCGCCTGGGTCTGCGACGACGGCGAGGTGATCATCCCTGAGGGCCGGTACTCCCTGATCACGACCCGCCACCAGCGGCTATGCCGCACTTGGCTCTGAACCTCGCCAGCGCGAAGCAACCGAGCAGAGCCGTACCGACACCAATCAATCCGCCTCGCCGCCATGTCAGCGCGCCGTACAGCCCTGTCCCCGGGTTGTGCGGCGCGCTTCATCGTTTCCCGCTCTCTGGTCCGACCTTCTTGGAGGTGTCCTGTCGTGACCGAAACCGTACGCCTGTCGCACCCCACCGACTACCTCGCCATCGTGCCCTACCTGCTGGGCTTCCATCCGACGCTGAGCCTGGTCATCCTCGCCTTTCACGATCAAGCTCTGGTCAACACGATGCGCCACGACCTCCCCGACTGCCCGCACGAGGCTCGTGACCTCATCGCCACCAGTCTGAACATCCTGGCCCGCCATCACGCCGACGAGGTTGCCGTGATCGGCTACGGTCCAGCTGGCCAGCTCATCCCGCTGCTGGAGGATGTACGAGAGGCGCTCTCGTCTGCCGAGGTCCGGATCAGGCAACTGCTGCGCTGTGCGGATGGCCGCTACTGGCACCACCTGGACGCCCGCCCGGACGAGGGCACCCCGTACGATCTCACGATCAACCCGGCCGCCGCGGGGGCGGTCGTGGCGGGCCTGTGCGCATTGCCGGATCGCGAGGCCTTCGCCGCCACTCTGGCCCCAGCAGGCGGCCCGGATCGCCAAGCCGTGCGAGAGGCCACCCGCGCTGCCCGAGAGCACGCCGCCGCACTGCTGGACAGCGCCCCGCCTCGATATTGGTACGACGAAGGGCTGCGCCGGGTGCGTGAGGCGTTCGCGCGCAGCGCCGCCGATGAGCCGCTCAGCGCGGAGGAGGTGGCCTGGCTGGGGGTGCTGCTCACCTCCATCGTGGTCCGCGACAGGGCGATGACGCTGCTGGGCCACTACACCGCGGCGGCCCACATCGCCCTGTGGGGTGAGCTGACCCGCCGGGCCGAGCCCGGCTACGTCGCCGCCCCTGCCACGCTGCTGGCCTTTGCCGCCTACAGCAGCGGCGCGGGCACCCTGGCCCGCATCGCCCTCGACCGCGCGCTGGCGGATAACCCGCGCTACAGCATGGCCGCCTTGCTGGACTGGGCCCTTAGCCACGCCGCGCCGCCGTCGCTGATCCACGACATGCACATCGCCGATCAGGCCGACGTGATCGAAGCCCAGGTCGAGCGCTGCCCAAAGGCGGTGCCGCCGCGGCTGCCCGAGCCAGTCGAGGGGCGGTGACCGGTCATGGCATTCGCCGCAACGTCGTCCGCCGTCGTGATCGGCCTGTCCGGGCACCTGGTCCGCATCGAGGCCCGCCTATCGGCAGGCCAGGGTGGCTTCCAGCTGGCGGGCCTGCCTGACGGCACGGCGGCCGCGGTCCGGGACCGGGTCCGCGCCGCCATCCTCAACAGCGGCCTCGCCTGGCCGGACCAACAGGTCACCGTCACCGTGCTGCCATCCGGCATACCCGCCTACGGCTCCAGCCTGGACCTCGCGATCGCGGTGGCCATCCTGGCCGCCGACGGCACGATCCCCACGGAGCGGCTGACGAACACCGCGTTCCTTGGCGAGCTGGGCCTGGACGGCAGCATCCGGCAGGTCGGTGGTCTGTCCTGCGCCGTCCAGGCTCTGGTCACCTCCGGCATTCGCAGCGTCGCCATCCCGCTCGGCAACGCCAGCGAAGACAACACGCGCTGCGCGGTCATCGCGGCCGAGTCGCTGACTGAACTGGTCGACCGGCTCAACAGCGGCGCACTGGCCACCGTGACCAACCCGCCGGAGGCGGGGCAGGTGCTGTCGCTTGATTTGGCCGACCTGCCGGGGAACCACGCCGCGCGCCATGCCTTGGAGGTCTGCGCGGCTGGTGGGCATCACCTGCTGCTGATCGGGGACGGCCCGGCCACGATGCTGGCCGAACGCCTGCCCGGCATCCTGCCCCAGCTCGATGACGCCGACTTGGCTGAGGTCACTGAGATCTACGCGCTGACCGAAACCCCGCGCCATAGTCGTCGGCCGCCGCTGTGCGCACCGCACTACACCGACACCGCCGCCGCGATCTTCGGCCGCCGCGCCACCGGCCGACTCCGCCCCGGAGCCGTGTCACTCGCGCACGCGGGCGTGCTGTTCCTCGACCAGGCCCCGGAATACGCCCGCAGCATCCTGGACGGTCTGCGCCATCCCCTGGACACCGGCGAGATCATCCTCGCCGACTGGGACGGCATCCCCCGGCTGCCCGCCCGCTTCCAACTCCTACTGGCCAGCTCACCCTGCGCCTGTGGCGGCGCCAGTTCGTGTCGATGCGGTCCAGTGGAGCGGCACCGCTACCTCCACCGGCTCACCGGACTGCGCGACCGGATCGAGATCACCGCACCCATCGAACCCCTCGATCGGAACGCCGCATCGGGGGGACCGAGCAGCGCCGTGGCTGACCGGGTGGCCGCCGCCCGCGCCCGTACCGCCCACCGGCTGGCCGGAACCCCGTGGCGGACCAACGCCCAGGTCTCGGCCTGGGAGCTGCGCACCAGCTACCGCCTCGACCCCGACGCCCTCGACCCGCTCGAAAGCCGGCTACGCGCCGGAGCGTTGACTCCCAGCACCTTGACCCGGATGCTGCGCCTGGCCTGGACCCTGGCCGACCTGCGCGCCGCCCCCCGCCCTACCCGAGACGACACCCAGCTCGCCCTGCGCCTCTGGCACGGCGAGCCCGCCTGACCCACACCAATCGCCGCCCCGGGCCGCCCACCAGCGCCCGGGGCGCCTTCGGCATGCCCGAAACACAAACGGAGGTCTTCATGTCCCGCGAAAGCCTGACCTGGCTGAACCAGAACACGCTCATCGGGTTCACCGCCAAGCGCGGCACCGCCTGGCACTACCGCGCCAGCCACCAGGGTGACGAACCCAACCACTACCCCGGCCCCATCCCCGTCGCCGACGTCAAACGCCGCCTCTTCCACTGGCAGCCGGTTGAAGGCACCGTAGAGACCAGCTACCTGACCGAGGACGGCGTCACACGGCTGACTGACCCCACCCGTAAGACGATCATCCGCCCCGACACCGGTCAGATCCTGGGGATCTTCAAACAGGGCTTCCAAATCCACGAATACAACCGTTGGCTCGTCGATCACATCGAAACGATCCTGGACGATGACCTGGCCATCGGCTCGGCCGGCCTTCTCCGCGGCGGCGCGCTGGCCTGGGTCCAGGTCGAGCTGCCCGACACCTGCACCACTCCAGAGGGCGTCGCCTTCCGCCCGTTCCTGTCGGCAGCCACTTCCCTGGACGGTTCCCTGTCCTCGACTTACCAGACCGGCGCCCAACTGATCGTCTGCGACAACACCCTGTCCGCAGCCCTGGCCTCCGCCAACGCCAGGCGCGTGAAGATCCGGCACTCCCGCAGGAGCCTGGCCCGCATCGTCGACGTCCGCGACGCCCTCGGGATCATCCACCAGGCCGCGGATAACTTCGCCGCCGAAGTGCAGCAGCTCTGCCGGGTCGAGGTGTCCAACAGCCACTGGCGCGCCTTCCTGGACCAGCATGTTCCTCTCCCGCAGGAGCGCGAGAGAGGCCGTACCCTGGCCGAAACCAAGCGCCTGGCCCTGACCCGCCTCTGGACGCAGGACGAACGCGTCGCCCCCTGGCACGGCACCGCCTTCGGCGTCCTGCAGACCGTCAACACCTACACCCACCACGGCCAGATCGTCCGCGGAGCCGTACGCGCCGAACGCAACATGCACCGCATGATCACCGGCGACGTCGACGACCTCGACCTGACCACCGTGCAAACCCTGGAGAAAGTGCTCAACCGCTCCATCCTGGGCAAAGCCGCCTGACGCCTAGCCACAGTGCGTGGCGCCGCGACCGGCGCCACGCACCACCCGGGTCGTGACAGGATCTGGAGGACTGCGGGGTTCGGAGGACGCGATGAACGACGAGACGGCCACGTTGCTCTTCAACGTCGTCGAGCGCCTCGAAAAGAACATCATCGCCCGCCAATGCCCCGCGATCGCCGCGCTCCAGGGGGAGCGCCTGCTTCTGCTCAGCGACTACGACTACCTCCAGGATCGGCAGACAGCTGTCGCGTTCGAAACACGAGCAGCAGACAAGGCACGCGAGATCGGCGCCACCCGCTGGGTCCTGGCTGTTCCACAAGTGTGGATTTTCAAGCCACCAAGCACGATCGCGCTGCGGGCCATCTCGAACCATCCGCTCCGTGCGGGTGAGCAGGAGGCGATCACCTGGATGAGCCTCGATCAAGTGGACGGTGTTGACTACGGTCGGGTGGCCTTTGCTCGCCGGCCCAACGGGGAACCCGTCTTCGAAGAGCCAGAGCTCTTCGACGTTGGCATCCGCCCGCGTGAGGCGATGCCGGGACATACGCTCCTACAGGCGTTTCTGAGAGACGACCGCCCTTAGCCGCGAGGGCCGCCCCGGAGGGACGGCCCTCTGACCATCTTCAACTCTCTGACCAAAGAAAGGTTGAGATCGGTCACCGCCAGCGTACGCTCTGACCGCGGACGATGCTGGTGAGAACGGTGCCGACTTCGGGCTCAGGTCACCCAGACAGTGCACACCTCGGCTCTCCAGCTGCTGCCCCTCAAAGCCCCGACGAGCTGGAAAAGCGCCTGGCCGCCAAGGGGGAGCACGACCCGATGCTTACCCGTGTCGATGGCCGCATGGTCGGCGAGTCAGGCTAGGAACATTCGGACCCTGGAGCGGTAGGCGCGGCGTCTCGGCCGACAGCGGCGCGCACTCCAGCGCGGCGGCGTACCTGCTCAGAACGGTGTCGTAGGCGGGCGGGAGCCGAGTGGGGCGGGCTCCGGGACGACGCTTCGTAATCTCGGAAGTCACACCTGGGGGTGTACTGCCGAGATGACGTAAATCTCGGAAGTCACGGGAGTGTGTTTGCCGGGCGGGCGCGCCGGTCGTCCGCCCGGATGGTGCGTGTTGGGGCGCGCCTTCACCAGCCCATCATTCCGCCGGGCATCCAGGGTGAGCCCGGTCCCCACGATGCCGACGGTGTGGAGCCGTCCGGCCATCCCCCTGGGCCCCATGGGCCGCACGGCATCCGCCAACCGGTACCGAACCAGTCGGCCAGGTAGCGCTGCATCTGGAGCATCTCGGTGTGCTGGCCATCGCGCACCGTCCGGGCGAAGTCGGCGATCTCGGGGTGCTGGATGCGCCCATGCATGAGCAGTTGCTGCGACATCATCACCGCCACCATGTGATGCGGAATCATGTCCTGCAGGAACGTCCCATCCAGTGCGTCGCCCGACAGCTTGGAAAGATCGCTCATCATCGGCCGGTAGCCCGGGGCCGGCCGGCCCGGGTACCACTTGGCCAGCCAGCTTTGCATGGTGGCGATCTCGGCGGTCTGTGTCTTGTCGATGGAGGCCCCCAGGGCGCGCATCTCGGCTCGGCCGGAGCGCTGCAGCTGGCGGGCTGCTTGGACCGCCTCTTGGTGGTGGGCCACCATCTCGGCCAGATAGTCGGCCTCGTCGTTGACCACAATCGGGCGCATGGAGGCCATCGGCCAGCGGGGCTGCTGCCATGTGGCGGCGGTAGCGGTGGGTTCCGGTCGGCGGTCAGCGGTGGCGAGGGCGGTCCCACTGACTGCCGTGGCGGTGGCCACCGCTGCGGCTGTTATCGCCGCGCTCATGGAGCGTTTCATGTCAATCCCTCCGCTCCCTGGAGCAGGTATCTGTTCCACCCTGCTCCCTGCCTGCTTTCCGCGCCCAGGGCCGTTAGGCCTGCTCAGCCGGTGTCAATGGTCCTTGCCCGGGCGCGGCGGAGGTGGCTGTGGGGATTACGGTGCGCAGCTTGCCGCCGGCGCTGTGCCGCGGCGGCTCGCTCGCGCGCTCGATGTAGACATGGTCGAGGCCGTGCCGGGCCAGCAGTCCCTCATGCGGATCTGGACCGTGTGCCACAGCGTGCCGGGGTCGGTGCCGGGTACGCCCTGCAGCCGGACGCGCAGCACAGCGGTTCGGTTTGGACGATCTGGAACAGTTCCAGGCCGGGCACCGCCTTCAGGAGCGTGGCCAGCGGCAGCGGGGCGAGGGCGACAGGCCCGCCACCGGGGAGGGGGAAGGTGAGGGGATCGGCGGCGCGGCCTTGGACTCGCAGGGCCGGGCCGGGGTTGCCGCATGGGCAGGCGTCCGGGCGGAGGAGGACGGCGTCACCGAGGTCGTAGCGCAGGATCGGCTGGACGTGGTTGGCCAGGTTGGTCAGCAGCACGGTGTGGGACGGCTGCCCGGGCGGCATCGGCCGGTACTGGGCGTCCACGGGTTCGAGGATCGCCCAATCGGCGTTGAGGTGCAGCCAGCCGTGTTCGCAAGCAAGGCCGGATCGCTCACCTCAGCCGGGAGCCCGCGGTACAGGTGGCGGTAGTAGGGCGAGCGGGTGCGCGAGTACCGGACAAGTTCGGCCAGGCGGGCCTGCTGCCGGGCGGCCATTCGCCTGTCCTTCAAAAACACCACGCCGCTGTCTTTTCCAGGGGAGATTCACCACGTAGTGGTCGGACAAGCCACAGAGGCGTGAATTGGCAGTCATCCTGGCCGTACGGCGCCGATGTAGCCTCGCCGGGCGATGGGATCGATACGGACGACGGCGCCGGTATATGGCGCATTCACCATCTCGGTGTTGCTTATTGCAAGACCGACATGATCGGGGCCCGAACGAGAGGGATCGGTCTCGTAGAAGACCAGATCTCCCGGCTGAATCTGTGAGTGAGGAATCTTGGAGCCGGCGTTGATCTGCTGGTAGGTGGTGCTGCCGATGCGGATCCCGGCCTTGCTCCAGGCATATTCGGTCAGGCCGCTGCAGTCGAACCCCTTGGTGCCGGCGCCGCGGCCGATGCCGTAGCTGGGGCCGTCCGGACCTCCTCCACCCCATGAGTAGGGGATGCCACGTTGGGCCAGGGCGGCGCTTGCGGCCACGGCGCCACGAGGGGAACCGGCGACGATGGTGAGCCCGGCGCATAGCTGCCCTGCGGTGGTGTTGACGATGCCCTCGGCCTGCTTACGCAGATCGGCAGGGTCCATGCTCGTGGCGCCATATTTCCGCTGCAGACCGGACATGACGTCCAACACCACCGCTTCTCGAGGAATGCCGAGTCCGGCGGCAGCCTCGATGCTGCTTTGTACCCGTGCCCGTTCCTGAGTCGTCAGTCCGAGGTTCTTCGCGATGTCGCCTGCCGGCGTAGGTTTCGCGGACCAGAGAGCGGCCACGAGTCGTTTTGCAACCGGCTCGTGCTTAGCATATTCGCCGCGAAGGTCCTCTCTCGGCCGCTGCACGATCGCGGCGGCTTTCGTCAACGGCATGTCCTTCCAGCCACGCACCTGAACCAGCCGCTCATAGAAGGTGCGAGCGGCGTGGTTCGGTGTCGTGACTTGTTCGCGAGTTCCCCAGCCTGCTGAGGGTTTCTGCTGGAACAGACCCAGGGACTCCCCGTGGTCGCCGACGGCGGCGTTGTCAAGGTGGCTTTCTTGCAGAGCCGTAGCGAGTGCGATTTCCGCGGCTCGCCGGGGAAGCTTGAGCTTGATGGCGATCTCCACGATGACCTTGGCGTTGGCCATCTGTGTCGAAGACAATCCTCGGCTTGATCCCTTGTTTTCGCGGGCAGGGGATTCGGAGGCGTAGCCGCATACAACGCTGGCCGTCTTGGCCTTGTCTGATGAGCTGGCGGCGTATTGGGCGCCGCCAGTGATGCCGGCGAGCACCACCACGCCGGAGACGAGTCCGCCGCCGATCGCGATGGCCTTGGCCACTACTCCCGTCTCGATGATCAACCTGGAACCTCCGTCGCTACCAGGCCGAGGTGCTGCCAGTGGCTTGCCAGCTCGATCAAGCGCAGCCGGATGTCCTGCCGGTCGTGCGGCAGCCAGCGCTCGCCTCGGATGTCGCCGACAGCCGTTGCGGCGGGCACCCCAAGTTGCGCGGCCCGGAGCTGGAGTCTGCTGTGGAGGGACTTCTCGCGGCGGGGCGTACTGGTGAGGAACAGGACCGGTGTGACGATCCTGGTGGCGGTCGAGAGGGCGGCATAGCCGGACAACTTGGCGATGACCCGGTCCAGCGTCTCGGTCCCGGTGTCGTATTCGAGGAAGAAGTCCAGCGTGAGGCGGTTCTCCCGCCAGCGGCCGTACGCGTCGGGGCGGACGTGTTTGCCCCAGGTGGCGGCGCAGCGGGTTTCGGTCCACCAGGTGTCCAGGGAACAGCCGGTCGTCCTGCGGGCGGTGCCGTACAAGGTGGCGAAGACCTGGTTGACCCCGACCGTGTGGGCCAGGCGTTGGCTGTACGCGATGGACAGGGCTCTGTCGCGTCGGTAGCCGAAGGCGGCCATGTCGATGCCGTCCTCCTGAGCGAGCACGGTGGCGCCGGATTCGCCGAGGACGTAGTGCCAGGGTGCGGAGCCAGTCGGGGGCCTGGGGCGGAAGCGGTCCAGGACTCCGAGATGATGCAGGGCGATGAGGCGGTGGCGGGCGGTGGAGGGGTGCTCGAAGCAGAGTTGGAAGAGCTGGTGGGAGGTCAGGACCTTGTGGGTCCAGACCAGGCGAAGCAGGTGGCGGTCGCGGTTGGTCAGTTTGGTGGCCAGGGAGGCGAGGACGCCGGGGGTGTAGCGCTCGTTCATTCATGTTCTCCTTCGAGGGTCGTCTTCGGGTGGGGGAGAGGTGGTGGCGGGGACGCGGCCATGGGCTTGGGAGGCGGCGGCGCGGATCCGTGCTGCGAGGTCGGGGTTGGGTTCGGGGAGGGGGCGGGTTCGCAGGGTGAAGGGCGGTGCTTCTGCGGAGCGGACGACCAGGCGGGCGGCGGCTTGGAAGGCGTCCAGGCTGGCCAGGTCGTGGGCGGTCAAGTGGGGGGTGAAGTGGCGTTCGACCTCGCGGGCGTCATCCGGCGAGAGGGAGAAGTAGATCTTGTTGCGGGCGTCGGAGCTGATCGCCTGGCGCAGTCTGGCCGGCAGCTGGGCGAGGTGCTGGTGCGCAAGCACCATCGACAGCCGGTAGGCGCGGGCTTCGGCGAGCATGTCGGACAGGGCGTGGGGAAGGTTGAGGAAGTTCTGGGTCTCGTCCACGTACAGAGCGGCGGGTGCGCGGGACTTGCCGAGGCGCGCCCGTTTGGAGGCGGCCTGCCAGACCTGGGCCAGCAGCAAGGAGCCCAGTAGCCGGGCGGTGTCGTCACCGAGGACGCCCTTGGGGAGGCGGGCCAGCAGGATGCCGCCGTCCAGGACGTCGCCGACGTCGAAGGTGGATTGCTCGTTGCCGAGGATGTCGCGGACGAACGGGCGGAGCATGAAGGCACGGAGTTTGTTCATAATTGGAGCGGTGACGTGGGCTTGGGCTGGCTCCGACAGGTGCTCGTACCAGTGCCAGAAGCCCAGCAGGAAGCCGTCGTTCAGGCGCTCGACCAACTGGCGGCGGTACGGCGGGTCGGTGAGCAGTGCAGGGATGTCGGCGAGTGTCCCGTCGTTGTGTGCCAGGGTGAGGGCGCAACCGCGCAGGATGTCGTCGGTTCGCGGCCCCCAATAGTCGGCGTAGATCTTGTGGAAGATGCCGACGAGGTTGTCCACGCACGTCTCTCGGTCCGTGCCGGATAGGACGTTGAGGGCGGGCCGGGAGTGCCGGTCGTCCGGGTCGATCAAGACGACTCGGTTTCCGGCGTTCTCGGGGATGAGCCCGAGCAGATCGGTGACCAGGTCGCCTTTGGCCTCGATGACGGCCACACCGTGACCGGCTTCAATGTCTGAGAGGATCATCTGCGCCAGTAGCGTCGACTTGCCGGTGCCGTTCGGCCCGAGGACGTGGACGTGGTGGCAGGAGTCGTGCACCCGGAGCGCGACGGGCCGTTCGTGGCCCGCGTCGGAGAATCCGAGGACCTTGCCACTGCGGGAGATCTGAGGAGTGGGCGCGACCGTGTTGGCCCGGGCCCGGCGGAGGCCGGGCACTGCGATGTCCAGGGGCAGGTGTGCGAGTGCGGCCAGCTCGGGGATCGACACCAGGAATCCGCGGCCGAGACGCCGGGACGCCAGCCACCGAGCGGGCAGCAGCAGTCGGTGCCGTTCGAGCCTGTTGTATCCGGAGAACAGGGCAAAGGCTGACGCTATGGCGTGTGCGCGTCCCTGGATCGCGCCGGCGCGGGCCTCGCCACATCCGTCAGCCTGTACGGCGTAACGGATGGCTATTTCATAGCGCGGGCGATGGGCCTTGTCGCGGATGGCACGTGCCTCGGCTGCTTCCTCGAGCCGGATCGCATGGTCCTTTGGACCTGTGTGGCCGGTAGGGACAGGGGCGACCAGGTCGAGCGCGGCTCGTACCAACCGGATAGGGCCACTGTTGAGGAAGTGGGCGAGACGGTGCCCAGTGGCCGGGCGGGCCAGGACCTGAACCACCGCATGCTGCCAGGGAGGCATGCCCACTGCGGCACCGACCAGCGCGCGGAGCGGGTCGCGGTCATGGTTGTGGCGCAGTGGCAGTCGCTCGCTGCGGGCGATCATGAAACGTCCACCGGTTGCCAACCCGGTGAGCGGCACAGGGGGAGAGGCTGTCTGTACGGCAGTGCGCGCCGATGGCCAGGCTGCTTCGATCGCGTGCTCAACAAGGTACTGAGGGAGGACACCGGGCACCCAGAGCCGGATCCGCACTCCGTCGGCCCCGAAGACGTACTCGAAGGCCAGGTGCGGTTGGCCGAACAGCAGCCGCTTCCATGCCGGGCGCAGCAGGCCGACCAGGTTGCCCCAGAGTGCCTCGGCTCCGGGCATGTCGGCGATCGGCGGGGCGAGGATCTCCACGCACCGCGCATTCTTGGCGAGATGGCGGTGGCGGAGCCGTACGAGCAGGAATCTGAGCGTGATGAAGCCGACTTGAGCGGCCAGGGTGAGGGCGGCGAGTTGCCGGAGATGTGCGGTCAGCCAGTCCAGGTACGGGTCCGGGTTGGTGAGGAGGTCGTAGAGCATCAGAGTTCGTCCTCCTCGTATGCGGAGATCTCCTGAGGAGACGAGGTCACGAGACGGTGCTCCTGTTCGCTCGCCAGCACTTGGAAGGCCACCCGAGCAGCTCCTGAATCGGCAGCCAGAAGCCCGAACCCTCGGTCCGCGGACAACAGCAGTTGGCGCTCACCGTCAGAGAGGCGGAAGGCCTCGGCGACTGCCTCGATGGCCTGGGGTGCCTGGCGGAGCAGGATCTGTGTGGTGGAGTTGGCGATGATCGCCTGGCCGAGGTCGGAGCTGAGCAGGTCCCCGGCGTCCTGGGTGACCACGGAGAGGCCGGCCCAGTGCTTACGTGCTGCCTTGGCCATCCGGAGCAGGAACTTGGCGCCCTCCGGGTCCTTCATCAGCAGCCACGCCTCGTCGACCACGATCAGGCGAGGGCGCCGGTTGTGCGGGTCGGAGACGCGCCTCCAGACCGCGTCCAGAGTGAGGAGCGTACCTACGGCTTTGAGCTCTTCTGGGAGATCTCTGAGGGAGAAGACGATCAGATGGGAGTCGGGACGGGTGGTGGTGTGGCCGTCGAAGAGCTGGCGGTGGCTGCCCGTCACGTATGGGGCGAGGCCGGCGGCGACCTCCTTGGCCTTGGGATCGGGGTCCTTGGCCAGCACCGTGGCGAGGTCGCGCATGAGCGGTGGGCGGCGCTTCCAGGTGCGCTGGTCGAAGGTGATGCCAGCTTGCTTGTACGCGGCGATGATGGCGCGGTCGAGTGCGGCCTTGGCGGCCTTGTCGAGCGGGCCGCCGAGCATGACCGCGATCAGCGTGTGCAGGAACAGCGATCGTCGTGTGAGCGGGTCCTCGCCGCGTTGGACGCGCGGCGGCAGGTCGAAGGGATTGAGCCGGACCTTCGGCGCGCCCAGATGGAGGTAGGCACCGCCGACCGCGCTGCACAGCCGGGCGTACTCGTCCTCGGGGTCGATGACCGCGACCTCGACGCCGCGGTAGAGGGACCGCAAGGCCTCCAGCTTGGCGAGGTAGGACTTCCCGGCTCCGCTGCTGGCGATGATCGTGGAGTTGTGGTTGGGCTGGGCGAAGCGGTCCCAGGCGACTAAGGAGGCGCTTGCGGCGTTCGCGCCGTACAGGACCGTGGTGGGGCCCAGCTCGGCGGTCAGGTCGGGTGAGGTGAAGGGGAAGGCCGCCGCGAGAGCAGGTGTGTCGAAGGTACGGAGCATGGCCAGGTTGTCGTAGGCCAGCGGCAGGCTCGACACCCAGCCTTGGAGCTGCCGGAAGGCGACCTGCCGGGCGTCCAGCAGGAGCGAGGCGGCCAGTGCGCGGACCTGGGCGCAGGCGTCGTCGAGCTCCTCCTGCGTGGCGGCGTGCACAGTGAGATAGATCGAGGCACGGAACAGCTTGGCCTGGCCACGGGCGATCCGGGAAGCCAGGTCCTGGGCATCCTCCGCGGCCGCTTCCGCGCCCGGGTCCAGCAGCCGGCCGTGTTGCTGGTCGCTGCGCAGGCCGGACTCCAGCCGGGCGAGTTGCTTGCGGAGCCGATCGGAGGCCACCAAGGAAGGGACGGGGTCGACGTGGAGGGAGACGTCGAGGCGGCCGGGGTAAGTGAGCAGGGGTTCCAGCCAGCCGGGGGCAACTTCACGCGGATATCCGGTGACGGCGAAGGTGGCGCACACGCCATCGCCGATCCGCAGATTGCGGGGTTGAACCTCGACGGATTCGGGGCCGAACCCCGTCGGTGCGGGGCTCTGGCGCCGGAGAAGTCTCACCAGCGCTCTCCTTTCGTGATGACCTCGCCGGGCTGGGCGAGATCGGTGTCGACGAGGGGCGGGGCGGTGGGGTCGAAGCAGGACATCAGCAGGGCGTGTGTGGCCGGGCCGTCCAGCAGGCGGACCGTGAGCCCGCACGCGGACAGCACCCGAGAGGCCTCGTCGAGGCGGCGCAGGGCACGGGCCGCCGCTGCGTCGTGGCCGTTGGCGCCGACGGACGGTTCGCGGATGATCAGCAGGACCTGGCGGCGCAGAAGGTCGTGACGTGCCGAGATGTTCGCGAGGAAGGCCGCGTGCTCGCGCGCGGCGGCGGTCAGCGCAGTATGGGGCAGTCGGCGGGCGTTGTCTTCCAGTTCAGTGATGGTTTGAGTGAGGTCGACACGTTCCGCGCGGACCAGGATCTGCGCAGGCCCCGACAAGGAGTTGAGCCACCGGCCGAACACCGCCACGAGCACGTCCTGCTCGTCCGGGGTGCGGAGGGCGAAGCTGACCGTGGAGACCTCGGCGATGGCCACGACTCCGTCCGCACCGAGATCGACCAGACCGTTGACGGATACGCCACGCGCTGGGATGCGAAGTTGCGCTGGTCGCGGGCCGGGGCGGACGGCCATCCAGGCAGGCGCGGCGGGGACGTCCTCGGGGGTGGAGACCAGAAGCTTGGGAGAGCGCTGGTGACGGACCGCTGCCAGGAGGTACCGGTCCAGGGAGACGCCGTCACGCCTGCCGACGGCCAGTACGATCCCGAGGACCACGACCGGCAGAGCTGCCGCGGTGAAGACCACGAGCGAGACCTGATCCCCGAGAGCGAGGTAGGTGACATAGAGGAGGGCGCCGGTGCCACCGAGAATGACGACCTGGCGGGCTGTGAAGTTGGCAAGGATCTTGTCTTCTTGCTCGACGTCGGCAGGGATACGGACCGGCTGCACCCAGCTCATCGCTTTTCACCGCCTTTGCGTCGGCCGCGTGGCGGCGTACGGCGGGATCGGCCGGGGTTTTCCGGCCATTCGGGAGTGCCAGGGATGGGAGCGTCAGGCCGGACGATGGGATTGACGTTCCGCGCCGGGATGGGCGGTGGTTCGATCGCTCTCCTGGGAGGCGGAGGTGAAGTCGTTCCCTGGGCGCGAAGCCGATACATCTGAGCCAGCCCTGCCGGGCCGTTGGCGTAGTAGACCTCGCGCGGGTAGCCGTACACCGGCGTGTTGCGGGGGATCGGCTCCGACGGTTTCGGCGTGGGTCGATATTTGCCCTGAACGCCGGGAGCCGTGGGGGCATGTTTGATCGGCGCGGGCAACCAGTCCGAGGCACTGACCGGGCGTCGCGCGCCCACCGGCGCATGCTTGACCGGTCCCGGCCCGCCGTGCGCCGCTGCGGCAGCGGTTGCGGCAGTGGTGGCAGCCGCACCGGCAGGACCACCGGCAACGGCAGGCAGCACCTTGCCGACCAGCGTGGAGGCCACCACTCCCTTGGCGGCAGCGGAAGGCTTGCCACTGCGTCTGCCCCTGCCGAGGTGAAGGGCGTTCAGGACGGGTGAGGTGAACTTGTACGCCAGGGCGTACTTGAAGATCCGGACGATCGTGCTGTTGCTGCTACCGACTTGGGCAAAGATGCGGCGCGAGATCCAGCCGGGTATCCGGACGAGGATGAGCAGCAAGCAGAGGGCGAGCATCAGGTTGATGAGTTGCCCGGTTGGAGCCACGCCGAGGAGCAGGCGGCCGTCTTGGTTGAAGAAGATCCGTACGGCCAGGACCAACGTGAGCGATTGGGCGATCTGGATGATCAGCAACCCGGCGAACGCGCGCCACCAGAAGCGCGCGAAGCCGTCGGTGTGCGGCAATGCGTGGCATGCCAGTGCGAGTGGAGCTGCGACGACGAGGAGGATCACCAGGGCGGCGCGCTTGATGAAGGTGATCAATAGCAGGATGAGGAGGATGATGCCGACTAGGGCGAGCAGGTTGTAGAAGATCGACATAGTGCTGCTCGGGAGGAGCATCGATCGCAGGGTGGTCGCGGCCCGCTGCCGGTCGAAGTCCTGGCCGAGGATCGTTTGTGAGAGGGCATCGGCCAACTCGATGGCCTTGCCGCAGACGAGGAAGCTCGTGTTTGTCGCGAGGAAGGCTATGGCGAGCCGCGGCAGGACCTCCTTGGCTGCGTACCGCGTCTGGACGGTCTCGTATCCCATGGCGGTAATCGCGCCGATGGTGAGGAGGAGAACGAAGGAGGCGTTGGCAATTGCCGCAGTCGCCTTCCACAGGTCAAACACGCGGCTGTCTCCGGAGATGTTCGGCGTGGCAAGGAGCGTGGCCGCCAGCAATTCGAGGAGCGGCTGGATGGACATGGCCACGAGCTCGGCGAACCAGTGATTGATCTGGCCGACGATCCAATCGCCGAAGTTGAGGCCGAGACCACCAGGCTCTGGCATCGCAGGAAACGGCAGGCTGCCCGTGCCCGCAGTGGGGGTGGGGGTTGGCGTCGGAGAGGCAGTGGCAGCCGACGCGATCGTGTGGAGCGTTGCCGCTGCGGTAACGGCAATGACTGCCGTCCGCCGACTGAAAGGCGTCAGGATTTGCGGCATCGTGCTCACCCGCCCACGACGCTCTTGAGCACGTTCACGAAGATCGGCGCGAGGACGGCCAGTCCGTAGCCGAAGGCAGCAGCCTTCAATGCCGCTTTGGCCTTCTGGACCTCGCCCGGGTCTCCGCCGGCAACCAGATATCGCAGTCCGCCGACGGTCAGCATCAGCGTGGCCAGCGTCGCCAGCAGGCCGATCAGCCAGTTCCGGATGTTGGTGAAGACCGTGTTCAGGTCGGTGGGAGCGGCCGCATCGGAGGGAGCGGCGGCAAACGCCCCCATTGCCACGAGTACGACGAGCAGGATGGCGACCGCCGTGACGACGGCAGTCGTTGCCATGCGGCGCCGCAGGGCCTTTCGTCGGCCGCGGCACGGCTTCGCCCGGCGTGTGGCGGGTTGCCGAACGTCCCAGGCATTGCCGGAGGGAAAGGTCCGCGCGGAGCCGGGGGCAACGTCCCTGCCTCCTTTCGGATCAGTTGCCGCTTCCGCATCCGGAAGACCCCGGCTCCGCACGGGGCTCGTGTCCTCCACCCTTCGAGGGGCGGAAGAAGTGATCGTCGGGGACAGCGCTGACCCGATTTCCCCGGATCGGAGGGCCGCAATGAGCTGCGGCTCACACCGCTGCCGCCGCTTACGCGCTGCCGCCTCGCTCAGCCCGAGCCGCGCTGCGGCCTGCCGCAGCGGCATCCGCTCCAGCCGGGTCAGGCCGATCAGCTCAGCGTCCAGTTCACTCAGTACGCCGCTGGCCACCGCGTCGATCAGGACCAAGTCCGGATGACCCCACGGGCGCGGCGGCGGAGCGGACTCGTGTAGCGGCAGATGCCGCCCTGCTTCCGATGCATAGTCCCGTACGGCCCGCTCACCCGCGTGCTGTGCCGCCCCGCAGAGCCGAGGCCGGACGTTGGGACCGGCGAGGTCGATGCGCTGAAGGGCCCGCAAGTAACCGGTGAGGATCTCGGTATCCAGGTCCGCCACGTCTGCCGTTGGCGCGTGGCGAGTGAGCGCGCCGGCGATCATACGCAGTGCGGGGATCGCCATGCCGACGGCGGCGACCGTCCAAGCGGCTCCCAGCTGGCGCGAGCGAGTCACCAACTCCCGCCAGACGGCGTCCCGGGTGTCGTTGACGACGGCGCGGCTGGTGAGCAGGCGCCGCAGCTCCAGCAGCCCCACCTCGCCCTGAGGGAGATCAGGTGCCAGACCTGCACAGTCCAGCGTCAGCCCGCCGGGACCGGTTGCCAGCAGGCGGAACGAGGTCTCCGCGATATCCAGCGGCGAGCCAGTCATGAGATCGGCGCTCATTTCACGCTCCAGGTCAAGAGAAATTCCGTTGTCTCGAACCCGGTGTACGCGCCGCATCAGAATTCGCTCAGATGAGCCTGTGCTGAAATTCCTCAGAGCCAGGCTTCAGATGTTCTGAGAGCTCGCCTTCTGAGGTCAGTTCTGAGGCCTCTGAGAAGGCTCTGAGCTGGGTGTTGTCCTGGACGTGCATCCGGAAACGTCCCGACACCACTTCATGGAGAATTGGAATGAGAAATCGCGACCACTCGGTGAGCTGAAAAATCAGCAGCAATCAGCGGACGGCCGGCTGACGATTACCCCGGTCGCTATTCAAACGGCAAAAGCATTCGTCGCCTGGACCCACCGGCATCTCGGTCCGCCGGTCGGCGCCAAGTTCGCCGTAGGCGTGAAGACCACCAGCGACACCCTCGTCGGTGTCGTGATCGTCGGCCGCCCGGTCGCCCGCAACCTCAATGACGGCCACACCGCAGAGATCACCCGCCTGGCCACCGACGGCACCCCCAACGCCTGCTCCGCCCTACTCGCTGCCGCCTGGCGGGCCTCCAAGGCCATGGGCTACCGCCGCCTGATCGCCTACACTCGCGCCGACGAATCCGGCACCAGCTTGCGCGCCGCCGGGTTCCGACCCGTGGCTGAGCTCTCGCCCAGGCCGGGCTGCGACACCCTGAGTCGCCCTCGTACCTCGAAAGACGCCGACAACATCGCCGGCATCCAATGGGAGATCACCGCGGGCGGTGAGGGCACCCAACTCGCGTCCGATGCCACTGGCGGGCGCCGTCCGGCAAGGAGGCGCTCTTGATGCGCCAGCCTTACTGGGGCGACGAGTACGCCGAAATCTTCCAAGGCGATGCCCGCGAAGTACTGGCCGAGATGGAAGGCGGCTCCGTCGACTGCATCGTCACCAGTCCGCCTTACTACGGACTCCGCCACTACTGCCCTGGCGAATACGGTCAAGAGCCAACGCCGGAAGAGTATGTGGAAAACCTGCGAGGTGTCTTCGCCGAAGCCCGGCGGGTCCTGGCCGACGACGGCACCTTCTGGCTGAACCTCGGTGACTGCTACGCGGCCAACTCCGACGGCTGGGCACGTGGCGCGAACTTCAACCAGCACCAACCTCGCGTCCGGCCGGCAGGCGGATGCTCGCTACCGCCAAAGAACTTGCGTGGCATGCCGTGGCAGGTCGCCTTCGCCCTTCAACGAGACGGCTGGATCCTGCGGAACGCCATTGTGTGGCACAAGCCAAACGCGATGCCCCAGTCTGTTCTCGATCGGCTCTCCAACCGCTACGAGTTCATCTTCCTGCTCGTCAAACAGCGCCGCTACTGGTTCGACCTCGACCCGATCCGGGAGCGATACACAGGAGACCGCTCCATCGCACGCCGTTCAAGATTCGGTGGCAACAAGCCGAACTCCGTCAAAACCGCATGGCCCTCAGGCGGCAAGTACGACGCCGGTGCCGAAGTCTTCAGCGGCAAGCGACATGGCGAGGCCATGTTGCCTACCGGTGGGCGACATGACGCAGTACACCCGGAGGGCCGGAATCCGGGCGACGTGTGGTCCGTCTCCACCCGTCCGCTCCGAGAAGCGCACTTTGCGGCCTTCCCCATCGATCTCCCTCTCCGAGCGATTGCCTCTGGCTGCCGCCCAGGAGGCACCGTCCTCGATCCCTTCACCGGCGCCGGCACGACCGGCATCGCCGCGCGGCAACTCGCCCGCTCCTTCCGGGGCATCGAGCTCAATGTCGCCTACTGCGATCTTGCACGTGCGCGATTGGCTGCCGCTGCGGCACAGGGGCATCGGCCGGAGGCGGATGATGGCTGAAGAGATACAAAGGGCCTGCTCAGGGCCTCCCAAAGCGGCTTCGGCGGCGTACGCTGCAGGGCCTGGTCAACCATGCAGCGGTCAGCCAGGCGTGCGGATCGAGATCGAATTCGTCTTGCTCCAGGGTGAGGAAGGCCGCTCATTGCGTGCGGCTCAGGCGGATGTGATCCACGAGGTCCTGTGCTGGTTGGCCGTGCGCGATAGGTATGAGGAGAACGATGAGCGGGTGGGGAGCGGGGAGCAGCCATGACCCGTTTGACGGTCTACGTATCGCCTGGTGCGGCCGGACCTCGACCGAGGACCTGCAGGACCCGACCCTTTCGCTGCCTCGACAACTCGACAACAGCCGGGCGGCCCTGCCGCCCGGCGCCATCATCGTCGCGCACTTCTATGACATCGAGTCTGGCCGAAAGAATCTCGAAGACCGCGGCCATGGCACCGCGCACGAGCGTTTCGACATCCCGATCCCCCGCGATGGCGGCATCCAGGACCTGCTCGCCGAGGCAGGCCAGCGCAACCGCCGATTTGACGCGGTGATCTGCGAGTCCATCGACCGTATCTCTCGGCGTACTTTCTACGGCACGAAGATCGAGCACGAGTTGGAGGAACTCGGGGTCGCTCTCTTCGCCGCCGACGAGCCGATCACGCTGAACGGCAAGCGCGCCACCGCGATCCTCACCCGCCGCGTCAAGCAAGGCATCGCCGAATGGTATGCGGTGCAGATGATGGAGGCCTCATGGGACGGCCTGCGCACCCACACCCTGCAGGGCTGGAACGTCGGACACCCGCCGTACGGCTACCGGGCCGAGAAGGTCCCTCACCCCGTTCCGGCCAAGGCCGCCGATGGCAAGAGCAAGACCCGCCTGGTCCCCGAGCCGGTGCGAGGACCGGTCGTCACCAAGATCTTCATGTGGCGGGTCATGGAACGGCTGGGCTACGGAGACATCGCCGACCGGCTCAACACCGACCACGACCGCTTTCCACCGCCTGAGTCGCTGAACCCCAACTTCCGCGGCCGTAACGCCTGGTCGCGTTCGGGGGTTCGAGAGATCCTGCGCAACCCCAAGTACACCGGCCACATGGTCTGGAACCGCAAAGCCACCACGAGCCGCCGAGGCAGCAAGCGGAGCATGGCCAACCCACCCAGCGCCTGGGTCTGGTCAGAGCATCCCACCCATGAACCCTTGGTCACCAGAGAGATCTACGAAGCCGCCCAGAACATAGGGCGTGTTCGCGGCACCTCCCGGACTGGCTCAGCGGTCAACAGCCACCGCCAGACCCGACGCACCTATCCCTTGCGATCCTTCGTCTATTGCGATCCTTGTGACCGGCGAATGTTCGGCCAGACCGAGACCCGTCGCAAGGCTCAGGACGCTTACTACTGCTGCCAGCCTGACCGGAACCACAAAGGCCGCGAAGACCGCTTCTCCGGACATCCGAAGGTCATCCGCGTCCGTGAGGACACCCTCCTCGACGCGGTCCACGACCTGTTCCAGCGCCGCATCTTCGGCCCAGGCCGCCATCAGCTCCTGGCTGCCGACCTACCGCAGAGCAGTAAGCAGGCGGAAGGAGAGTGGGAAGCGCGCTGCCAGGCCCTCAGGAAGCGCATCACCGAGATCACCAAGAAACAGGACCGCCTGATCGCTCAGGTCGAGGAGGGCGAGATCGACGACGCGTTTGCCCGTCGCCTGCGCACACGGTTCTCCGAGTTGGAGGTGGAGCGCCGCACCAAGGCCCAGGAACTCGCCGAGACCGAGGCCAACCCGCCCGCCAGCGACCACCAGACCGACTTGCTCTACAAGATCCCCATGCTGCAGACCGGAATCGCCGAACTACCGGAAGAACTTCAACGCAAGCTCTTCGAGGTCTTCCACCTGGAGATCCGTTACAACGACAGCGTGGGAATTGCGCTGATCAGGGTCGCTCTCGACCACGACACCATCGAAGGAGTAGCTGCCATGGCAGAACACATCCCCGGAAACGAAAACAAGCGCCCGCTGGCCGCGTGCGCCTGTGCCGAAGATTTGGAGCGTGCCCCCGGCAGGATTCGAACCTGCGGCACCCGCTTTAGGAGAGTGGTAGCCGTAGGGCTGGCGCACACGCTCTGACCTGTGCAGAAGCTTTGCGACACATGCGCCGCCTCGAAGATCATCCCGCGCATGTCCCCGGACCCGTCGAGGCTGGCCACCACGCCACTTAACGGCACGCCTGTCTAGGCATGGTCCCAGGCCGTGGTGAAGAGCTGAAGGGCGTAGTCGTACATCAGGCCGGGGCGGGGCGCCACGATGCAGGGCGAGTCGCGGCCGTGGGCCGCTCGACGGTAGAGAGTGAGGAAGGCGACGCGGTCGGTGATCACTATTCGGTGGAGGTTGGGGAGGTTGTAGCGGCGCAGCTCGATGTTGTCCCTGTCAACGGCGACTTCCCTGATGTATCCGGCGTTGATGTCGACCTGCTCGGCCAGCATTCCGCGGGAGAAGCCCGGGTCGATGCGCCGGATCTGGTCCTCGCGCCACTCCAGCCATGATGCTGAGGGGTGGTTGGTATCGGGAAGCAGTACGTGAACGAACTCTAGGCGACGTCCTTCGTCCTCCCACAGGGCCACGAATCCGTCGCGGGTGAGTTCATTCCCTCGGCCTGCGAGCACCCGTACCCAGCGGGCTTTGCCGAGTTCTGCTGTGAGAGCTTCGGCGGCGACGCGCTGTCGCGGATGCACCCGGGAGATTCCCAAGCCGGTGAATCTGGACAGAAGCAGGGTCGGCCAGGAGCGCACGCGAGGCGACAGCGCCATGCCGCCCACAACGGCGAGCACTGTGGCGACGAGCGAACTCACCACCCCGATTACGAACTCTCCCATCGAGACTTCCCGTCAGGTGTGAGATGGAAGGTAGGGGATTAGGGCTCGCAGTACCTCTGCGGCGTTCCGGGCAGCCGATTTCTGTAGGATGTCATTCTTTTCTTTGTTCGAGTAGTCGGAGACTCCGCGAATCACTACCCATCCGCGCATCTGAGCCAGATTGCCGCGCTCGTGGAATGCCTGAGCCAGACCGCCGGCTTCCATATCAACCACAGAGATCTTGTCGTTGTAGTGTTTGAGGTATTTCCTGATTTCGGACTCAGCGTCCGCAATAACGGCGTCACCGGTTCCGACGATGCAGGAGATGACCTGAAATCCGTCCTCTCCGCTTCCGAATCGTGCCGGTTCGCCGTAGTCGACGAAGAAGCTGTTCACGGCGTTTCCCACCATGGCTGATGTCTCACGGTCCTCGCCTCTGCGCTGGGTGCCGTCAGCCGTTTCCTTTCGGAGGTCGTAGTAGACGGCTCGCGTTGCTATGGCGACGTCGCCCGCGGAGACGTCCGGATGGAACCCGCCGCCGATGCCGACAAGTGCGACGACCGCCGGTCGGAACGTCTCCCTGAGATTCTCGAACGCGGCCATTGTCGATCGCTGGCCCTGGCCCAGCGATCGAGTCATCGCCACCCTGGCGGCTACGCCTCGGAGGTCGATGGTGCCGTGCCAGAAGGGAATCCCGTTCACGGGGGCACGTTCGAGTTTGAGGGTATCTATGACTGCCCTAGCCTCTGACTCTTTGATTGTTATCACGCCAACGTCTGCGCGCCTACCGGCCACGGCCTCGGTCAGGTGGTGGTGGACGACCGTGGCACCGTCGCCGACCGCGGTGCCGCTGATGGTCATAGAGCCGCCCTGATTGATTATTCCGCTGTTCTTGAACTGACCGGTCATGCGTGGCCTCCTCCTGATGCGCTGCCGAAGTTCTCAGGCAGATCGAGTCTCACCGCGTTGGTGCCGACCGCGGAGTTGTTTACATTCATCGACTCACCGAAGTTCATGATCCCGGTATTGATGATGTTGGTAGCGCGTTCCTCAAACTCCGAGATGTCGACCTTGTGATCGCGCAGGAACTCGGTCGCCGCCTTCAGCAGACGGTCTTCTATGAGCTTCACGTGGTCGGAGATGAGCGTTCGGTCGAGTTGTGCCGTCTCCCACGGCATGCGCTTCTCTTCCCGCACACTCAGCTTCGCTCCGATCTTCACACCGCGTTTGGGATAGAGAACGCGGGTTCGCCGTGCTCGAAGGGCGCCGAGCAGGATGGTCGGGAGGTGGATGAGACGCCACGACTGCAGGATGTCGGTCGGAAGTTCGGTAAGAGCTCGGACCGCTGCCCGGAGTATGGCAGTGACCCCAGACTCGCCATACTCGTCGAGGACGTGATACTCGTCCGGAGTCCGCGTCAGCGCACAGGCAGCGAAGTCGAGGCTGAGCGCGCGCCCTTTGACTGTGGTGCGAAGGAACACGGTTGTGACCAGCTCACCGGATACCGATGTACGGATCTCGAGGAAGTGATGGAATCGGTCGAACGGCCGATCAATGATCTCGTTGATTTCGTTCGTAGCAGGCTCGCCTTGCAGCCAACCGCGCTCGGGATCGACATCAGCCTCCGCTACATAGATACGGTCCGCTTTTCCGAAGTCCGGAAGGCTAGTGGCGTCATCCAGCCCGTCGAGCCGTTGCATCTCGTCCTTCAAATAGGCGACCAGCTCATGCGCCTTGAACGGGAGGGGATCAAATTCCCGATCGGCCATGCTGCCTTTGCCCATTCTCAGCAGGTGGATGTTGAGCGGCGGATTCCAGCGATGCGTCAGCCGCCCGGCTCCGACAAATGGTTTATGTGAGTCGTCGAGCGCAAGGATGTCGCGGAAGTCCTCCGGCTCCGGCTCCTCCTTGGGGACCCTGCGATAGATGACGAAGGTGTGGTGCTGCTGTTCATCGATCGCTCGACAGCGGTGGCTGTCCGGCGAGGGCAGCCGGCCCTTGGCCGTTTGGTGCAACGCGACGCGTTGGGCGGCCCCAAAACCGCACGCGACGAGAACCGTCAACATCCCTATGATCGCTGTTTGCTGCAGCAGCTGCGAGAGCGGAATGCCCGCCACGCCGGAGATCACGGGAATGGCGACGACCAGAGCACCGCTGCCGATACAGGCAAGCTTCAGGGAACGGAGGTGCTCGGCGAGATCGTTCGACTCGCTGCTCCAGCGGACACGTCGCAAGAACCGGTCCGCGCGCTCTTTTGCCTTCAGCGGCAAAGCGACCCGTGCGCTTCTGACGGCGACGGCAGCAGACCGGCGCAGGCCGAACAACGCCGTCGCGGTGGCTGTCGCGGCGGGCGCCCATGCGATGCCACCCAGGAGAATCGCGAGGACCAGCACCCACTTCAGTGTCTCCAGATGCCACGCCCGCCAGGCGTGCGCGACAACTGGCACCAGATCGAAGCCGTAGGAGGGCGCGACCATGTGCTTGGAGTCGTTGTAGACACGGCGGATGACCATGTCGCGGAAGTCGCGGTCGAGGTAGACACCGGCACAGAGGTACCGTGTCGCCTTTGAGCCGACTGCCCCCGTGTCGTTCTTGAGACGTACCGTGCGCGATCGGGACATGAGCCCCTCCGGTAGTCATTTAGGTAAACATGACCATAAGTGCGGCACGACTTGGAGTCAACTAGACGACTGATTCCAAGCCGTTCGGATGGGATCAGTGGTCGTAGGCGGTGAGGGATCGCGCGATGGGCTGATCAGTCTTGTCGTTGTGCCAGATCACGGCGGTCAGAGCCAGGACACGGGTGATCACACGGATGGCCACCCCGGCGGCGGTGCGTGCGCCGTGGCGTTCCAGGTCGAGCTGACCTTTGAAGGTCTGGTTGATCGATTCGATGGTCTGGCGCAGCGGTTTGAACAGGTGCGCTCCCGGGCGTGGGGGCTCGCCCTTGCGGGCCTTGCGCAGCAGGCGCACGCCCGCACCGGCCAGGGTGTCTTCGAAGTCGCGGCCGTAGTACTGCATGTCCGCGATGAGGTCCTGGCCGCGGTGACGGGCCAGCAGGTCGGGGTCGGCCTGGAACATGCCGAGCAGAGTGGTTCGCTCGTCGGCCTTGGCTCCGGTCAGGGCGAAGGCGATCGGTAGCCCACCCAGCGTGCACAACAGGTGCAACCGTAATCCCCAGAAGAAGCGGGAGTGCGAGGGGCAGTAGCCGTACTCGGCCCAGCCGGCCAGGTCGCTGCGCTGGGCTGTTTGACGGGAGCGGCCGCACTCGACCGGGGTGGAGTCGACCACCCACACATCATCGCTCCACAGCGAGGTGTCCCGGCCAAGGATGCGGATCATGCTCAGCACCAGGCTGGTGGCGGCGCGCAGGCGTTTGTTGTAGCCGCTTTGGCCGGGCAGGTAGGGGAACATGCCGGCCAGGTGGGCGCGGGCATAGCGCAGCCAGCGCCGCTCGGAGGTGAAGCCGAGCAGCGCCGACATCACCGCCAGGGTCACGAGTTCGGCGTCGCTCAAGGTGGGCTGGATGCCTACCCGGGGACGTTCAGGTGCCAGGTCCGGGAATGTGATCAGCTGATCGTCGATCTTCACGTACAGTGCGGTAGCGAGGGTGTTCAGGTCTTTCGTCACAAATCGATCTTGGACACCCTCGCTGCATGTCCGCAGGCGATCAGCGAATCTCAGCCCTTGGAATCAATCATCTAGACCTTTAATGGGGGTATGGCAACAAGCAAGACTGTCCGCCAACGCCGCCCGCCCGCCTCCCTGGCCGTGGCCGTGGACCTGGTGATCTTCACCGTGCGCGATGGCGGACTCCACGTTCTGCTGATCGAGCGCGGCAACATGCCCTACCGTGGCGTAGCGGCGCTGCCGGGCGGGTTCGTCCGCGATGGCGAGGCGCTGGACGCGGCCGCCAGACGAGAACTGCGAGAAGAAACCGGAGTCGCCGGCGACAGCCTGCACCTGGAACAACTGCACGCTTACGGTGACCCCAGTCGCGACCCACGTGGGCGGATCATCTCCATCGCCTACCTCGCGCTCGGCCCCGATCTTCCCATGCCCCGTGCAGGAACCGACGCGTCAGCCGCCAACTGGACCCCGGTCTCCTCCATCCTCGACGGGCAGATCACACTCGCCTTCGACCACGAGCAGATTCTTCTTGACGGGCTGGAGCGGGCCAGGTCCCAACTCGAGCACACCACGATCGCCACCGCCTTCTGCAAGGAGCCCTTCACCATCGCCGACCTGCGCCAGATCTACGAAGCGGTGTGGGGCCTCTCCCTCGACCCCAGCAACTTCCGCCGCAAGGTCATGAAGACGCAAGGCTTCGTCATACCTATCGGTGAACGACGGCTCCCCGACGTAGGCCGCCCAGCCGCCCTATTCCGCCGAGGACTCGCCAAGACACTCACTCCATCGTTGACGAGGTTGGGCAGCGTCGCCCCGCCTTTGGCTGACCACGAGAAGCCTTGATCGCTTCCAGTAGTCGATGACGCATGTCAGCCCCCTTGTGCGGGTCCCGCACCGGTGGCGTTCGGCGATCGGTCGTCCGGCAATGTGGCGAACTAGTTTGAAGGAGATAACGAGCGTGGCACGATAGTTGCTCAAGTGGATTTTCGGTAGCGGTGGAGACTTGAAAGGCTCTTCTACAGGGCTCCACCTATATAACAGAAACTGTGCTCTGTGCCCGTTCCGCACTCCTCTCCCTATGCCCCTCTCGAGACGTCAAACCCAGTTGTTCAGGTCGATCTTGCAGAGATCACCTCATTGTTGACAATTTGTCCTCGCTGCCACGTTGACCCGCTCAGTTGGTGGTCACCTCAGACCTCTCCAGTAGGCATACCAGCAATTGAGATCAAGGAGCCTCGATGTCCTTCGCCGAGCACATCGCACCAATTCTTCGCACGACCTTGGAGGTCCTCCGGGAGGCCGGTCGCCCGCTACAGCCCGATGAAGTGCGGAAAGCGGTCACCGAAAAGATCTCCATCGCCCCGGAGCACCAGGGTCCCAATGCGCACGGCCAGACCCGCTGGTGGGCACAGTTGGGATTCAGGACGGGGGAAGCGGCGTCGCTCGGCTGGATGATCAAGAGGAACGGGTGGTCGATCACACCCGCCGGAATCCAGGCACTGGAAGATTTCCCCGGGGTTGAGCTCTACCGGGAGTTGGGGCGTCAATATCGAGCACGGCGGCTGCCTGCTCAGGGTCGCAAGGATGCCCGTTGGGACGTGGTCTTAAAGGCCCTGAAGCACTTGAAGCCTGGTAGCTGGACGACCTACGGTGACTTGGCCGAACTGGTCGGCATGTCAGCGCAGTCGATCGGCGGGTTCATGGCCGAGGCCCCCGAGGGATACAACGCCCATCGAGTTCTCCAAGCCGGAGGCCGGATCTCGCCGCAGTTTCGCTGGCTGGACCCGCTGCGGACCGAGGAGCCGCGTGCCGTCTTGGAGCAGGAAGGCCTAACCTTCGACCAGGCTGGGCGGGCAGACCCAGCACGCCGCGTCACGGCGAATGACTTCCGCAAGGTGCTCAGCGAGGCAGGGCCGATCCCAGGGGTGACCAGCGCGGTATCACCTGCGTCTGCACCCGACGATGTCCCGCCGGCGTTCGAGCAGTTTCAGCAGAATCTCGGATATGCCCGGCAGCTCGTACACGGGGGCCAGAACCTGGAACGGCTCAGGGTAGGCGCCTTTGACGTCGGCGATCTCTACCGAGCCGCCTGGACCCAGTCCGTAGCCGCCTTGGACCACTGGATTACACGGGAGATCATCGACCGGGCGGTGGCTCTCGCGTTGCAGCCGGGGGTGGCTCGTCCTCCGAAGTTCAGCAAGCTGTCCATCCCCGTCGAGCTGTTCGAGAAGGTTCACCATCACGATGAGCCCCTCGACGAGGCCTTCCGCGCCCACTTGGAGCAGGTCTTCGCATTCATGACCTTCCAGAATCCAGACAAGATCAAGGACGGGTTCGCCCATGTCAGCACCGTCAACCTCTGGGTGAAGGTCGCGGAGATCCTCACCGCTCAGGACGCGGCGGAGCCGATCACCTCCGACGGCGTGCGGAGCAAACTACGCGACATTGCCTGGCGCCGGAACAACATCGCGCACACGGCCGACCACGACCCGGACCAGCCCGGACAGAAGGCGGCCATCAGCGCGCGCGAGGCGGAGGAGACCATCTCCTGGCTTGAATCGATTGCGATCGCCATCCAACTGGCACTCGGCGACCCGCTGCCGGCCTCGAACTACGACGCCGCGCCGCCCGAAGCGGGCACCCTCGGAGCCGTCCCAGCAATGACCAACGAGCGACGGGCAGCGCTATCACGAGGACAGAGCAAGTGGGATGAGGACAGCCTTCTCCATGCGCTGGAGCAATACTGTTCCGAGGACGTGGCCAACACCCTGCTGGCGGTCTATCGGCACGCGGAACGCCATCCCTCGTTTCGCGGGTACTACTTCGGCGAGGCCGAATACCCCTCCGTCACGGCATGGTTCAGTCTCGGCACCGACGAGGCGGCGGTCTGGAGCATTTACACCGGCGTGAGTAAGTCGGTCCTTTCCATCAACTTTGAATGGATGCATAACCGCGGAGCTTCCCAGGACCGACTAGCGCGACTCGTCAACGCTCTGAGCGTCTTTCCGGGATGGGCGCAGGTCCGTGAACAGCTCATCGCTGCGAACTACGCAAAGCGCCCATCTCTCGCCCCGGCTGCGCTCGCCCAGCCTAATGCCTCAGAAGTTGTGACCGCCGCGCTCAATGACCTCTTGGCGGTGAAGTCACGCATCGTCCAGATCCTCGATCCTCAGCCTTCGGCGTGGTACAAGAACCCGAACAGTACGGGCGCTCGGGGCGGTTGCAGCCAGCACGGAACTCCGCCCTGTCACGCTGATATCGTCGCAAGCGTCGTTCTCGCCGATGCTGGTAGCGACAATATCCAGTGGGCAGTCTGCCAACGCGGACTCCAAGAGCTCAAAGCCGACCTTTCGCCTCCCCGTGAGAGCACAATCTGATCTGTGGGGAAGGGCAGGTCTCTCGTTGATGGCTCGCCGTCCTGCTCATTCGGTAGACCTCTCAGAGCAACACTCAAGCCCCCGCTCTCCCTGGGCGTGGAAGAGCGGGGACGGGTAACGCGGGTCTATGCCCGCTCAGCATACCTCGTTCCCGATCATGAGCTGTGGCCTAATCTTCTCCTATGAACCCATCGACCCTAGGGCACCTGATCAGCGCGCGGAGGATCGAAAGGAAC
Organism: Nonomuraea sp. CA-141351; assembly: GCF_050944675.1. NCBI lineage: Bacteria > Bacillati > Actinomycetota > Actinomycetes > Streptosporangiales > Streptosporangiaceae > Nonomuraea > Nonomuraea sp. CA-141351. Next base: position 9,678,808 of record NZ_CP191982.1, on the reverse strand, counting down.
CTCACCCAGGCACAGCTTGGTAGGAGGCTTGGCTTGGACCAATCCCGTGTCTCACAGTATGAGCGCGGCGAAAAGATCCCTTCCAAGCACCTCAAGCAGCTCTACGACGTGTTAGGCATCAACCCGGCGGAGGTAGAGCAATAGTCAAGACCTGTGGATCATGCGTTCCTAGGCGGCTGTGGGGACGGGTGATTCTGCAGGGCGTTCGACGAGCTTGCCGTCGATGAAGGTGGCGCCGGCTCGGACCAGGGCGACCAGGTGAGCGCCGTTGACGGCGCGCCAGCGCGCCTGAGCGGACTCGATCAGCTTGAAGGCCATCGCCAGGCCGGCGGCACGGGAGCCGGGACCCTTGGTGACCTTGGTGCGATGCCGGACGGTGGCGAAGGTCGATTCGATCGGGTTGGTGGTGCGCAGGTGCCGCCAGTGTTCGGCCGGATAGTCGTAGAAGGCGAGCAGTTCTTCGACATCGTCGACGACTTTGGCGACCGCTTTGGGGAACTTGGCGCCGTAGGCGGCCTCGAACGCGCTGATCGCGGTCAGCGCCTGGTCCTTGCTCTCGGCGTTCCAGATCTCGGCCAACGCCTTCTTCGCGCCAGGATGGGCGGACTTCGGGAGCGCCCCCAACACATTGGCAATCTTGTGAAACCAGCACCTCTGCGCCCTGGCCTGCGGAAATACCTCACTTAGGGCTGACCAGAAGCCCAGCGCGCCATCGCCGATCGCCAGGACCGGGGCGCGCATGCCGCGCCGGGCGCAGTCACGCAGCAGGTCAGCCCACGACTCGCTCGACTCCCGGTAGCCGTCGGTGAGGGCGACGAGTTCCTTGCGGCCGTCGGCGCGCACGCCGATCAGCACCAGCAGGCACAACTTGTGCTCTTCCAGGCGGATGTTGACGTGGATGCCGTCGGCCCACAGGTAGACGTAGTCCACGTCGGATAGGTCGCGTTCGGCGAAGGCGCGTTGCTCGGCTTTCCACTGCTCGGTGAGCTTGGTGATGACCGGCGCAGACAGCCCGTTGCTCGAGCCGAGAAACTGGCCGAGAGCGGGCACGAAGTCGCCGGACGACAGCCCGTGCAGGTAGAGCAGGGGGAGCACCTCGGTGATGGCCGGGCTCTTGCGGCACCACGGCGGCAAGATGGCTGAGGAGAAGCGTCGGCGCTTGCCGGTGGCTTCGTCGATGCGCTTGTCGTTGACGCGTGGGGCGCGCACTTCGATGGCTCCCGCGCTGGTCAGTACCTGCCGGGGTTCGTGGTGACCGTTGCGGACGACCAGACGGCGGCCGTGTTCGTCACGTTCGTCGGCGAACTGGGCGATGTAGGCGTCGACCTCGGCCTTGAGCGCTTCGGCGAGCATCCGGCGGGCGCCTTCCCGGACGAGCTCGTCGATCAGCGCGGGCGACGGGGCGGAGATCGCCGCGGCGCGGTCGCCGTTGGCGGGGTCAGGGACTACGGTGAGCACGGGTGTGCCTTCCCGACCGACGTTGGCGCGTCGGTCATGCTTGTGGATTCACATGATCATCGGGAAGGTACACCCCTTCCCGATGATCCACAGATCTCAAGCATTGCTCCGGAGGTATTCGCTGAGATAGACGACCTCTTCAACGCAACCGAGAAGGCGATAGTGACTGACCCAGAGCTGACCCGCAAGGAGCAGGACATCTTCTTGAGCGCCTACGGAGCGGCCACAGGACGGCCGTCGGTGGAGAACGCGACCTACTACCGCACCATAGGGGACGGCTGGGACGACATGATGCGCCGAAAGCGGGACGAAAAGTAAAACGGCCCCGTTCCTCTTTGAGGGACGGGGCTTCTCATGCTCCTTTGCCGATCGTCCTCCCGCCGTCATGGCAATTCCTTGACCTCGCAGAGCTGCCGTTCCTACATATGGGCGCTCAACTGCTGGATGAACGTGGCGGCACAGCAGGATTTGCACTCGCGGTACCGCTGTAGGAGAGCGGTAATCGTAGGGCTAACTCAGGCGGCCTGAACTGCGCGAACACCTCCTGTGGCCTGCACCGCTTGCAAGATCATCCCGTGTATGTCCCACATGTCGCTTCGGCTTACCCATCTCACTCTCAGGCAGTGGCTGGCTTCCGGCGGCCCTCCGGATTGCCGTTCAGTGAATGCTTTTCATCCCGCTTCGCGGAGTTGGAGCGTAAGGATGGCCTTGACGAGCTGACCTGCGAGAAGGGGGCAGCAGCGAAGCTTGCGGAGGATGCGCCAGGTTTTCAGCTGAGCGTTGGCGCGCTCGCCGGGTCCGCGGAGCTTGGCATGGGCGACGTTGGCGGCCTTCTGCGAGGCGGGCTTGTTGTGGCCCTTGTACGGCACACGCACGTGCTCACCGGCGCCAACGTAACCCTTGTCGGCCAGGGTGATCAGGTCCGCGGCCTTCAGACGGCGCAGGATGCCCCAGATGCGGGCGGCCCTGAGGTCGTGCACCGAGCCCGGCAAGGAGCCTGAGGTCCACAACGGGGTGCCGTCGGGCGTGGCCAGCACCTGGATGTTCATGCCGTGCTTCTTGTGCTTGCCCGAGTAGTACGGCCGGTCGGCGGCCACCCGGTCGATCGGGATGAGGGTGCCGTCCAGCACCAGGTAGGGGTATCCGGCGCGCTAGGCGGCGCGTAACACCTGCTCCAGGCGGGGCGAGCGGCGCGCCAGCAGGGTGACGGCCTCACCGATGTAGCGCCAGGCGGTCGCGATGCCGACGCCGAAGCCGGCGGCGACCTCCGCCAGCGTCTCGCCCTTGCGCAGGTGAACGAGGACGAGCAGGGCCTGCTGCCCGGGGGTGAGGCGACGCCACGGCGAGCTGATCGTCTTGCGGTGCCGGCGCAAGAGGCCGGACAGGTAGGACAGCGTCCGAGATGACAACGGCAGCGCGGCGCGGTAGAACAGCAACTCAGAGCCTCTGGTGGCGAAGGTTGATCTTGGTCGACAACCCTTCTATCAGGGGCTCTTCTCGTTGTCGATCAGTCCCACGTGCCCACTGCACTCTCGACCTGCGGCTTCAGGTTGGAAATCCCTCAGTACCTCGACGGATGGCCAACCCGCTCATTCGGTGGCAAGGGGACCCGTACCGTAGGGCCGCCAGGCCCGAGGAACGGAAGCCCCGCGGCAGCCCAAGAAAATCGCACGCAGTGCGATACTGCGCGGCAAGTCTGCGTAATCGGAGCTGTGCAAATGCCTCAAGCAGCAGCCCGTAGTACGCACATGATCATTCAATGCGTGCCCAGTGGCAGGACACCCGCCAGGTACCGCTGGCGGCCGTGGCTCTGGTGAGGGCGCGCCCACCGACCCGACAACCGCTCTTGCCACCGGCACCGAAGATGCGCTCGATTACCCCCAGCGGGCCCGCTCCTGGTAAGACTCAACCGTGCCTTCCCTAATTGATCAGGTACAGAACCGGATTTCGAGGCCGCCAGTGTAGGTTTCTGCCACGACCGGGCATAGGATCGTGCCAGGTGCCTCATCGATGTGAGGAGGCTCGGCATGCTTGTGGGGTTCCGCGCCGGGAACGTGTTGTCGTTTCGCGGAGAGTTTGAGCTATCGATGCTCGCACCGGAGGGCAGTGACCGCTTCACACGATCGCTCGGCGGACTGCATCTTTCCTCGGTCGCCGCTGTGTTCGGCGCCAACGCCTCTGGGAAGACGAACTTGCTGGGCGCCATGCGGTGGATGCGGCACGCAGTTCTGGACTCGGTAGCCGATTGGGCTCGGCTTAAGGGCGTACCCCGTCGGCCGTTCGAACTGGATCCGGAGGCGATCAACGAGGCCTCCTTGTTCGAGGTCGATGTCATCATCGGAGGTGACAGATATGTCTACGGGTTCGAGGTCTCTGACGAGCGCGTAGAGACAGAATGGCTGCATGTTTACCCCCAACGGAGCAGCAGACGCCAGGTATGGTTCGACCGAGATGCCGCACGCCCAGAGCATGGCGAGGAAGAGTACCGCTTCCCCAGCGATCGGCTCAGAGGCGCGAAGAAGACAGTGATCGAGGTGACCCGGCCTAACGCGCTCTTCCTTACGGCCGGGGGATCCCTCCAAATGAAACAGCTGACGCCCTTGTACGACTGGTTTAAGGCAAATCTCTGGCTAGTCAGCCCGGGCGATGATCTACGTCAGCGTGATGCTTACACGCGACGGGAGCTGCTTAAGCCGGAATTCCGCAAGCGGGTCGAGAGCCTATTGGCGATCGCGGATCTGGGGTTGGCAGGTGTGACAGTCGAGGATCGTGGCGAGGAGTTGCCGGAAGTCTCCTTGCTGCACAACGGCAAGGATGGGCCGGTGGCGCTTGACATCCGGCATCAGGAGTCTCTCGGGACGCTGGTCTGGCTGGCGTTTCTGGGGCCGTTGTTGAAGGCGCTCGATGACGGAGCCGTCCTGCTAGTGGACGAGCTCGACTCCAGCGTGCATCCGATCCTGGTCGCCGAGGTCGTCCGGCTCTTCGAGGATCCTGTCGCAAATCCCAGAGGAGCGCAGCTCGTCTTCACCGGCCACGATGTGACTCTGCTGAGTAAGGCACACGTGGAACGCCCCCTCGATCGTGGTCACGTATGGATCACCGAGAAAAGCAAGAATGGCGAATCGGAGCTCTATCCGCTCACGGCGGCGGGCGTGCGCGCGGATGAGAGTCTGGAGCGCGGATACCTGCGCGGACGATACGGCGGAGTGCCACGCATGGGGCTACGGAGCGTGGCGGTGGAGGTCGAGAAGCGAGCAGCCGGGGCTGGACGGTGAGCCGCGTCAAGCGAAAGGGCCCGCCCACCACTGGCCCACGCGTGCCGCGGGTCGTGACAGATGGTAAGGCCCGCAAGGTGATCTACGCCGTATTGGAAGGTGAGACCACCGAGCGCGACTACCTTGCTTACCTTGAAGACAGATTCGGTGGTAATCCACGTACCTTCGAGATTCACCCGATCTGGGAACGCGACGGTCTCAAACCTAACGTGGTGGTCACACGGGCGGTGGAGAAGGTCGCTGAGCTGGACAACCCCGACCGCGAGCAGGTGTGGGCATTCTTCGACAGAGACACCCATGAGCAGGTTGCGGAGTCCTACGCACGAGCCGAGGCCGCTGGAGTGCATGTGGCCTTCTCCAACCCGTGCTTCGAACTGTGGCTGCTGCTCCATTTCGTACCTGGAGCATCAGGGGCGCTGAGTCCCAAGGGCGTCCAGGACCAGCTTCGATCTGCCCATCCGAGCTTCAGCGCCTTCGTCAAGAGCCTGGGGACCGCTCAGACGAACGCATTACACGGAGCCGAGAAGGACGCTGTTCAGCGAGCGAAGATGTTGATCACAAACTGTCCAAGCGTGGGCTGCTCCGCCAAGACGGGCCATAGGGCCGACTGCAGGGTGCTCGACCGCCTTCCTTCAACGGAGGTGTGGAAGCTTCTCGTCGGGCTGGGCATCGTGCCGGGCTGAACTATGAGAGATTCTTCTCGTGCCTAAACTGACCCTTCCCCAGCTCGAACGTCATCTCTTCGCCGCTGCCGACATCCTTCGAGGGCAGATGGAGGCATCCGACTACAAGGACTACATCTTCGGCATGCTGTTCCTGAAGCGGGCAGCCGACGAGTTCGAGTCCGCGTGGAAGGCCGTCTACGAGGCTGAGCTCATACGGACGGGCAGCAAAGAGGAGGCCACGGCCGCCGCCAACGACCCTGAGTCCTACCCAGATCACTTCTTCGTCCCCAAGGACGCACGCTGGTCGCACATCGAGGGGCTGGTCTCTGAGGTCGGCGAGGGACTCGACATTGCCTTGGTCGCCCTGGAGAACGCGAACAAGGACGACCTGGACGGCGTCGTCGGGCACATCCACTTCAACCGCACCGTGGCCGAGGGCGCCCGGCGACTGGACGACCGAAAGCTGCGCGAGTTGATCCGCCACTTCGGTAAGCACCGCCTGCGCAATGAGGACTTCGAGTTCCCCGACCTGCTCGGCGCCGCCTATGAGTATCTGATCGGCGAGTTCGCCGACTCGGCGGGCAAAAAAGGTGGTGAGTTCTATACTCCTCGCCCGGTCATCCGGATGATGGTCCGTCTCGTAGATCCGCAGCCGGACGACTCGGTTTATGACCCGTGTGCTGGCTCAGGAGGGATGTTGATCTTCTCTCGGGAGTACGTTGACGAACACGATCCGGAAGGCACGGCGGGCCGTCGACTCACCCTGGCCGGGCAGGAGTTCAGCGGCACGTCTTGGGCTATGGCTAAGATGAATCTCCTCCTTCATGGGATTCGGGACGCTTCCCTCAAGCAGGGGGACACCATAGGCGATCCCAAGCACGTCTCGAACGGCAGGCTCGACCGGTTCACAAAAATCCTCAGCAATCCCCCTTTTTCCATCAACTATGACAAGGCGGGGGCATTGCGGAACTTCAAGGAGCGCTTCCGCTGGGGCTGGTGTCCGGACGGCAGCAAGAAGGCCGACCTGATGTTTGTCCAGCACATGGTCACCGTCCTGGAGGACGGGGGGATCGCAGCCACCGTCATGCCTCACGGAGTGCTGTTCCGGGGAGGTGTCGAGCAGGAGATCCGGGAGAAACTGCTGATCGACGACGTCATCGAGGCGGTGATCGGCCTCGCCCCCAACCTGTTCTATGGAACGGGCATACCGGGGTGCATCCTCATACTCCGCTCGCCTGGCGGCAAACCGCGCGAGCGGGAGAACCAGGTGCTGTTCATCAACGCCGATCGCGAGTTCATCTCCGGGAGGGCGCAGAACCACCTGGGGTTCGACCACATCGAAAAGATCGTGACGACCTACTGCCAGTGGCGTGAGATTGACGGCTTCTCCCGGCTGGTCGGCAAGGATGAGCTGCTGAAGGCGGAGGCCAATTTCAATATCCGACGGTGGATCGACAACTCGCCGCGCCCGGAGCCACAGGATGTGCGCGCGCACCTGCATGGTGGAATTCCTCGGACCGAGGTGGACAGCGCTGCGGACTCGTTTGATGCTCTCGGTATCGACGTACTCTCGCTTTTCCGCGAGCGCGACTCCGCCTACCTAGACTTTCTCTCTGAGGGGCACAAGGCCACGGCCATGAGGATCGCCCATCTCGCCGGCCCACGCCTTGCCAAGCTTCGTGACGCGTTCGCTGCCTGGTGGACCGAACATTCACGACCACTCGCTGTACTCCCGGAGACCAGGAAGCTCATGGCGGTCCGCGAAAAACTGATGGAGTCCTTTGGCGCAGCTCTCGCTCCTGTGGGCGTGCTCGACGAGTTCGCCACCGCCGGGATCATCGCCCAGTGGTGGGGAGAGAACAAGTACGATCTCAAGGCGCTGGTAGCCGATGGTGAGCCACGTGGTTTTCTCCGGGTGATCGATGGCTGGGTTACAACCATCGAGACTCTTTTCCTTCCTGGCGATGGGGAGAAGAGCAAGTCAGCGGCCGAGCGCCGTACAGCCTACGAACATCCCCTTGTAACGCAGGTCATTCCAGATTTCCTGGATCGCTTGGCCGAAGTTATGGATGCCCACGCCGCAGCAGACGCCGCTGTCAAGGCCGCCGAAGCTAAGTTGGCGGAGTTCCTCGGTGAAGAGGAAGAGGCACGTGAGATGATAGATCCCCTCTCCGAGGAGGCCATGGAGCTGCTTCGATTGGAGATGGAGATCGCTAGGCTGAAGAAACAGCGCGCCGCAGTAGCCAAGAAGCGCAAGACATTGGAGGATTCCTTCCTACCCGAGTTGCGAAACAAGGTTTCCCTGCTATCGGATGACCGAGCCAGAGATATCGTGCTCGGTATCCTGCACGACCGACTCCTTCCTCAGCTGGAGTCGCGTGCAGCCGAGAACCTTCGCGCGATCCAAGCTCGATTCCAGAAATGGGTGGAGAAGTATGCACTGTCGTTTGATGACCTCGAAGCATCTCGTGCCACTACCGCCAAGCGGCTGGCCGGGCACCTGAAGGAGCTGGGCTATGCTTGAGGCGCACAGGATTCGCTATGTTCCTGTACGGGAAGTCGGTGAGGTGACGTTGGGCCGGCAACGCTCGCCCTTGCACACCGCTGGCGCCAATCAGGCTCCCTATCTGCGTGTGGCCAACGTGCTGGATGGCCGCATTGACTACTCAGATGTGCTAAAGATGAGCTTCGCTCCTGCTGAGCGAGAAGTGTACGAGCTGAAGCCAGGCGACATTCTTCTAAATGAAGGTCAGAGTCGAGAGCTTGTCGGGCGGTCGGCCATTTATGACGGGCCACCTGGTATGTTTTTTCAGAATACACTAATCAGATTCCGTGCAAGCAATTCTATTTCTCCAGGATATGCTCGTCACGTATTTAAGCATTGGCTGGACACTGGCATGTTTGCTGAGGTTTCAAAGCAAACTACTAGCATTGCTCATCTGGGTGTCGATCGCTTTAGCTCGATGCCGTTCCCCCTGATCAAGCTAGAAGATCAGGAGCGAATCACGAGGATCCTAAATGAGATTGATCGGTTGATTGTATGTATACGCAGAAAAATCGACAAGATCGAGCGCTTGCGAACAGCGCTACTGCTTGAGGCGCTACGAGCTACGTCTGCCGCCGAGCCGGGCAAGGGATGGCAGCGTATTCCGCTTCGCGAGTTGATCGTCTCAGTGGACTATGGAATCTCGAGCCCATTGACGCGCAATGCCGAGGGGACACCTATCCTGAGAATGAATAACTTGCACGATGGGCGAGCTTATCTTGACGATATCAAGTTCTCTAGCGCGCCTATACCATCAAGCCTCCTCCTCAAGTCCGGAGACGTTCTCTTCAATAGAACGAACAGCATTGACCATGTAGGACGCACAGGTATCTGGCGCGGAGAGTTGCCCGAAGCCTCATTTGCTTCATATCTGGTTCGAATAAATCCGATAACGGATAGACTGAGGCCGGAATATCTCACTCTCTGGCTTGCGCACCCGGTAATCAAGAATCGCATCAGGGCTATTTCTACACCCGCTGTACAGCAGGTGAACGTTAACCCGTCGAGATTGTTGAACCTCGAAATAGACGTGCCATCTAGTCTCGACGAGCAGCGACGCGCATGGCAGTCGGTTTCGACAGTGGATGAGCCGCTTGAGCATGAAAGGTTGGAGTTGAGGAAGCTCAAGACCTTGCGTAGGGGACTGGCAGATGATCTCTTGACCGGTAGGGTACGAGTCACTGAAGTGTCGGGAGCTATCGGGGGATAGAACCGAAAGGTGACGGCAGGTGCCTGAGCGGGACGAGGTGGAGCTGCCTCTGATCCAACGGTTGCTCGCGTTGGGATGGAGGGAACATCTCGACGGCTCACGCGGTGCCGCGATACCGAGTGATCCGGATCACTCTGATCGTGATAGCTTCACAGAGCACTTACTGCGGCGGCGGTTCCGCAAAGCTGTTCAGCAGATCAACACGCGTCCGGGCGGCGAGGAGTGGCTCGACGATGCTCGGCTGGACGCCATCGAGGCGGTCTTCACCAGGCCGCCGGCCGGCGGCCTCCTGGAGCGCAACCAGGCGGTCACAGAGCTGCTTCTGAAGGGCGTGCCCGTCGAGGGGGTGCCCGACTGGGACAGCGGCAAGGTCAAGACTGCCCGGCTGGTGGACTGGGACGACCCCGCCGCCAATGACCTGCTGGTCGTCAACCAGTTCCGGGTGCGGACGGCCAACAGCTCGGTCGTTTTCGATCTGGTTCTGTTCGTCAACGGTATTCCGCTGGTAGTCGTGGAGGCCAAGCGGCCGGGGCGGGAGGGTGGGATCGGCGAAGCAATCGCCGATCTCCGAGCCTATACGGGTGAGCGTGCGTCCGGCCCGGATGATGGAGTCCCGGACTTCTTTCGATTCGTCCAGCTCCTGGTGGCTACCGACGGGGATCGGTCCAGGCTCGGGACGATCTCCTCCGAGCCGGAACATTATGCGATCTGGCGTACGGTGGAACCGGCTGCAGCGCGGCAGGTTCGGGCAGAGCTCGGCATCGGGGCAGGGCTGCCCTTCACCGAGTCGGAGATGCTGACTGCCGGGGTGCTGCGTCCTGAGCACCTACTCGACATCGTCAGAAACTTCATCGTCGTACATCAGAATGACGACCGGAAGGTCAAGATAGTTGCCCGCTATCAGCAGTTTCGTGCGGTGTGGCGAATGGTCGAGCGGCTTAGAAACCGCCGCTCAAAGCTTCAGGGCGCCGCGCGAGACGAGCGGGGCGGTATCCTCTGGCACACCCAAGGGTCGGGAAAGAGCCTCACGGCCGTTTTCTTGATCCGCAAGATGCGAACCGTCAGACGCCTGTCTCGATTCAAGATCGTCATCGTGTCTGATCGCCGTGACCTCCAACGGCAGCTCCAGCCGGTCCTTGCACTGAGCGACGAGACTCCCCTGCTGGCCCGCAGCATCGTGGCGGCCAAGGCATACCTTGCAGAAACCGGGCCGGGCGTAGTCCAGCTGATGATCCAGCAGGCACAGAGGGACGAAGCACTGCTGCCGGAGGCAGAACGGGAGCGGTTCGCTGATGATCCTGAAGATTCGGTCATCAGCTTCCCTGAGCTCAACGCCAGCGACGAGATCCTGCTCCTCATCGATGAGGCGCACCGAAACCAGGCGGGGTGGCTGCACGCCCGGCTCAACAATGCCGTACCGAACGCTGCCAAGATCGGACTCACCGGAACTCCGATCGTCAGACGGAACCGTCAGAATTCACAGAGGATCTTCGGTGACGAGATCGATGTCTACGCCCTGGGTGATTCGGAGATCGACGGCGCGACGGTTCCCATCCGCTATGAGGGCCGGGAGACCTTTCCTGAGGTAGTTGACCGTGTCCTGCTCGACGAGGGCTACCAGGCAGTTGTCCCGGACCCAGATCAAAGGGACAGGCAGCAGCGGAGCATGGAGCGCCGCGAGATCCTGGAGCGCGAACACGTCATCGCGGCCAAGGCCCGCGACATGCTGCTGCACTGGGTGGATCGCATCCTGCCCGGGGGTTTCAAGGCGCAGGTAGTTGCCGTATCCAAGCTTGCCGCCGTCCGCTACCGTGACGCCTTCCTGACGGCGCGGGCTGAGCTCGTCGTCGCCTTGGAGCACTTCCAGAGAACAGGGCAGCTTCCCGACGGTTTCGCCGTACCCGATGATTTCGACGCGGAGTTCGCCGAGCGAGCCGCCCGCCTTCTTCCGCTCATCCGAGTCATCGACTTCGTTCCCGTGTTCTCTCCGGGGCAGAAGAACAAGGAACCACCGGCGTGGAGAACCTGGACCTCGGATGCGGCGCAGCGCCGCCACATCGACGCCTTCAAGGATCGCCTTCCGTCCCCCGAAACGTTCGGGGCGCCACCTGCCTGGACGTCCGAGGCGTCGGGCGAGCATGCGTCGCCGGACAAGCACACGCCGTGGGCGAACGCTGGCCGAACAGAAGGGCCGAGCAGTGCTGCGGCTGTCGGATCCCAACATGACCCGTGGAACCTGGCGCATCCTGATGACGGCTTCAATCACGCGCGCGCGGTCATTCCTGAGGGATCGCTAGCCGGTCCGAGCGGTCCGGGCTCCGGCGGCGGCGCTCCAGTCGCCTTCGTGATCGTGGTCGCCATGTTGCTCACCGGGTTCGATGCTCCGGTCGAGCAAGCCCTCTACCTCGACCGGCCCATTCGCGAGGCTGAGCTGCTCCAGGCCATCGCCCGGACGAACCGCACTGCGAGATTGAAGACATACGGTCTGGTCGTCGATTATGTGGCGCTCTCGGACAACCTGGATAAGGCGTTGTCCGACTACCGCCGGCAAGACGTGGAAGGAAGTTTGGAGAGCCTTCTCGGCCGCGACGTGCCGGAGTTGCGCGATCGGCGTCAACGGATGCGAAACTTCCTCGTGGAACTCGGCATCGAGTCGATGGCGGGTGAATCTCCGCGACGTGAGCTCGTTGTACGGCTGGCCGATCCTGTGCTGAGGGTGCGGTTTGATGGGCTGGCCAGAGAGTTCTTCGCCTACCTAGACCGGGTCCTACCTCGGCCCGAGGCGCTGGAGTTCGAGGAGGACGCCCAGTGGCTGCTGCGTACCCAGTACCTCGTTCGCCACACCTATCGGGAGACCAGGGACGGAGGGCTCGATCCATATCTGTACGGCGCGCACGTTCGGCGCCTGCTCGACCGTCACATCCGAGCCTGGGCTGTGCTCCAGAAGATCCCCCCGGTCGACATCTCCGACCATGGATTCCTGCAGCGCGTTGACGAGCTGGGTGACAGCCGTCTGTCGGCCATGCACATGCAGCATGCCTTGGAACGGCACATCAGGGAACGTCGACCCAGCGACCCCATTCAAGCTCAGCGGCTTAGTGAGCGTCTGGAGGAGCTAATCAGGCAGTTGCAGGGCTCCTGGGAGCAGCTCTCTCTGGAGCTGCGCTCCCTTGTCTCCGTGACTCTGGACCACGAGCGAGCGCAGGCTCTACGAGCGCGCGAACTTGACCTCGATCCAGGCGCTGAATTGCCGATCCACAGTGTTCTGGAAGGGCGACTGAGAGACCTGGTTCCGGAGGACGGACCACAGGTGGTCGACGTTGCGCGGACGCTCGCGGCGCTCATTCGTTTCGAGGTCAGGCCGCGGCACTTCCCATACACTCGCCAGCTGCAAGTACGCCTGCGGCGGCTCATTCGCCAGCGGCTCATAGATTCGGGTCTCGTCCAACGGGAGGCTGCAACGCCGATCGCCGAAGAGGTCACTGAGCTCGCGATCGCGCGTCGGGGGTATTACTTGGACTGATGAACAGGTTCGATGACGTGACGGCGCACCGACAGGCATTGGCAGAGCTTGGTGTTGATTGCCAGCTGGAGATCAGCGTGCGGAGCCGAACGGTGGGTATCTCGGTGGCTCCCGGAGGCTTGATCACCATCCGCATGCCCAGATGCACGGAACCCAGGGACCTGGTCGAGATTGTGCGTCGTCGCATGGAATGGCTCGCCAGGGCAAGGGTGCAACAGATGGCATCCGCACCCGCACATCCGGTGAAGCGGATGGTGGAGGGCGAATCTTACTCGCTGCTTGGCCGTAACCATCGCTTGCGATTCGTTGATCTTGATGACCACTCGGTGAGGGTACGTGGGAACTGGTTGGAGGTAGCAAGGGAGGCTCCCACCACTATGGCGGCAGAGATCATCGATTGGTACAAACGGTGCGGCCGCGAGTGGTTGGATCAACAACTTCCTCGATGGGCTCTCCTCTTGGGAGTACCGTTCCCCCATACACGGATCGAGGACCTAGGGACACGCTGGGGCCACTGCGACCAGAACGGAATTGTCCGGTTTCACTGGGCACTCTTTCAAGTACCAAATAGTTTGGTTGAGCTCGTTTTGGCACACGAGTTGGTTCATCTAACGGAGCCTGGCCATGGAGCCAGGTTCCAACGAACCCTTGCGCGACTAATTCCCGATCACCATGCCCGCTTCGAGGCACTGACGGTAGTCGGGTCACGGAGTTGGATGGGGCGAGTCGAATCCTCAATGCCACCATCTGGCATTTGAGGGTCATCGATAGCCAATGAACTCCCCGGCTGCTGGGCGCCAGTAACTCCGAGGCGAGGACGACGCGGTTGGAATCGTCCGACCCCGCGATCAGGAAGGTGTGCAGCGGCCCGAACCGCGGCTCGATCGGGCGGGCCCGCGAGCCATAAGTCACGGGTTCAAAGCACTGCTCGCCTTTGCGCTTGGTCGCTCATGTTCGGGGCCTCGTCGGGTCGCGCTGCGCGGATCGACTTCAGCGCTGCCATGGTGTTGGCGCCGCTTTTGCTGCGCCGGGTGACGTCCCACAGCGTGCCATCGCCCAGTTAGCCTCGATTCTTCAGTGGGCTGTGCTGTGTGAGTGGCTCCGCGGGTTGCCCGTAATGTCCCCTCACGGTTTGGGGCGGGCCGTCGCATGACGCTGCGGGGCGCCGGGTTCCACGGGCCCGGATGAGGCTCCTTCCTGATCGTCGCGGTCGGGGCCGGCTCTCAGGCGAGAGCGGGCAGGTCGGTGAGGCGCTGCCAGGCCACGGCGAATGCCTGGGCCCAGGGCCAGGTGCGCTCGATGCGTAGGTGGCGGCGGCGGGCGTGACGAGCAAGGCGGGCGGGCAGGTGGTAGAGCCGGTAGCGCATGGTGTCCGGTTCGGCGTGGGTCAGGCCGTCCTGGTCGTGCAGGGTCAGCAGGCGCAGCCAGCAGTCCAGGTCGTGGCCGAGGTTGGCCGCCAGCATCCATCCAGCGTTGATCGTCCAGTCCTTGCTGGGCAGGTTGCGCAGGCCCATCGCTTTGCCGGCGCGGACGCGGTCTTCGACCACGGCGTGGGCGCGGGCCAACGCGTCCAGCCATTGCGGGTGGTGGGAGCCGGCGATGCCCCACATGCGGCCGATGTTGGTGACGATGATCGAGTACCTCCAGCCCGTCTTGAGCTCGAACGCGGTGAGGTTCTTGCGGTGCCGGGCCGAGGGGCGGACCCGGCGCACCAGCAGCCGCATGCCGTCGGGCCAGCCTTTGCGCTGGTTCAGGCCGGTCAGTTCGGCCACGTGGTAGTCGGGCTGGAGGTCGCCGTCCTGGCGCAGGGAGTCGGTCCAGGCGGTGGCGGGCAGCCGGGCGATGGCCTGCTCGTCGGCGTCGGTGATCATCCAGCCGACCAGGTAGCGCACCGTGCGGCGGGCGGTGTTCAGCCCTTCCAGGTGGACCAGCAGATCGTGGGTGGCGCCCGCGCTGTCCACCCGTACCAGGATCTTGGCCTGACAGGAGTTCGGGATCTGAGCCAGCGCCTCACGCAGCACCCGCAGGTGGTCGGCGACGGTGTTGCTGCCCGCGTTCCCGGGGCGCAGCAGCATCGCCAGCGACTCTTGAGTGTTGGCGCACCAGCAGGCCAGCGGGTGAAAGCCGTACGTCTTCTTGAACGTGACCGCCGCGCCGTTCTTGTCGGAGGCGGAGGTGATGACGGTGGCGTCGATGTCGATGACGATCCAGCCGCGCAGCCGTTTGCCGGCCACCGTCAGCCAGGGGAAGCCGCCCGGCCGCAGATGCAGCAGTTGCCAGACGCGGCGGCGTATCTTCGCCCGGGCCGTGGCGATGCGGGCGAGCATCGGCTCGTCCAGGCCGGCCAGGGTGCGGTGGGTGGTGGAGTCCGACGGCCCCGTCCCGAACAGTGCCGCCTGGTGGGCCTGCAACCGCTCGGCCTCCAGCATGCTGCGTGCGCCGCACACGATCACGGCGGCCAGGCTGATGAGGACATGCGCGCGGTCGCGCCAGGTCGCGCTCTGCCCATCCGGCCACAGTTCGGCGAGCGCCGGGGTCAGCCCCACTCGATCGGCGAGCTTATGCAGCAGGACCGCGCCCGCGTGACCGACCAGCCCTTTTCCGTCGGCGGTGACAGACAACCGGCGGTCCCACCCGATACGCTCACTCACCAGAAAGGTGCACCTGCTTCTGCAGCGGATATGGCTTCGACACCCGAATCCTTGCAGTTCAGGGGCACCTTTTCTCATGTTCTAGAGCACAGCTACCGCCCCGGTTGAATAGCTGAGGTTAGTAGCAACCGTGGAAGTTGTGCACGCCGTAGATACGGGTTGTCTGTTGCCGGCGGCCAACCCGGGCTTGCCGCGCCAGGCTCGTCCAGCACATAGGCAGGGCTGGATCGACAGCGGCCCGATCTGGTCGAAGGCGAAGCACCGGTTGGGAAGCGGCCGGTGATCTCGTCATGCCGTCCAGCCGTACGCGGCCGATCTTTCGCCCACGCGGTCTGCAGCGTATGAGACGAGGCTTCCGGCTGAGCACCGGATCTTTGCCGATTGCGGTCTTACCAGGAGCCTCCTCTTACTGCTGCTGCTTTCGGCCGATTAGCCGAGGACAGCGCCATCAGGATAGAAAGAGCTCTCTGATGTCCCTCACAAGTCTGTCCCCAGGGCTCTAGGCTGATGTCGTACAACATCACAAAGGGGTGGGAAGAGTATGAAAGATCTCCAGGCGCGCCAGCTTGAGAGGGCTCTGACCGAGCAGTTCGGCGACCTGATTGACATGTCCGACCTCGCTCGGCGTCCCGCAGACCAGGTTCGCCAGTCGTTCTTGAGCCGTGCCTTGGCAGCCCTTGCGGTTCATGAGGTCACCGGACTAGACCGCAAAGAGGCGGCCGCCTGTGTGATTGACGGCTTCGATGATGAAGGCATCGACGCCGTGGCGGTCGACCCCGACGCGCCACACATCTGGATTGTTCAGGCTAAGTGGAGCAGCAAAGGTGAAGCCACCTTCAACAATGACGCAGTACGGGCTCTCGGCAAAGGATTGAAAAGACTCATCAGAGGCGAATATGAACGCTTCAACAAGAAACTCCAGCCCATGGTTCCAGATTTGGAATCAGCTCTAACGAGCGCGCAGGTTCAGATTTCAGTAGTCCCAGCTCTGGCTGGTGATAACGACTTTTCTCCTGGGGTGCGGCGAGAATTGAAGGAGTTGCAGGCTGAGTTTAACGACCCGGAAGAGATATTGCGCGTCGAGCCGCTACTACTATCAGATTTTGTGAGTGCGGTACGGGCCGGACTAGACGATCCAAAGGTCGATCTCAAAGCGAGAATGCCGGATTTTCGATTTCATGCCGAGCCATACTTGGCTTACTTCGGAACCCTCACAGCGGATCAAGTTGCAGACTGGTATGCAAAGAATCGCAACCGGCTATTTAAGCGCAATATTCGCTATCCGCTAGGTTTAACAAAGATTAATTCGGATCTAGTCGACAGCGTCATTCAGAATCCAGAGCACTTCTGGTACTTTCACAATGGCATCACTGTACTTTGTGACAAGCTTAAGGTGGGCCCAAGAGGTGACTTGGAGCTATCGGGGGCAAGTGTGGTGAACGGCGCTCAAACGGTCGCTTCGCTGTATGCCGCGGCTACTCGATCAGCGCATGCCGTGGCAAAGGCCCGGATTAGCGTGCGTATTATCTCATTGGAGGATACGCCGCAGGCTTTCGACCGCCAAGTGACAGTTGCCACAAACACTCAACACGGGGTAGTGGAAAGAGACTTTCGAGCTCTTGAGCCTATCCAAGAGCGTCTTCGGGTGGAGTTTGACGTCATTCTGAACAAGAAATACGTACTCAAACGCGGCGAATTTATTCCGCAGCTTAATGACGGATGCGATATGGAGGAAGCGGCAATCGCATTAGCGTCTGCCAAGAGTGATGTGAAGCTATCGTTCCTGGCCAAATCTGATATCACTCAGCTGTGGAAGGATGGGGCCTATCATAAGCTGTTTGGTGGATCAGAGGCCCGCAAAGTCTGGCGTGCCGTCATGTTGGTTCGCGAGGTTCGGGCAGCTCTAGGCGCTACACAGCAGGATCTCGAAGGGCGGGCGGCGCTCTTCGCTGACCAAGGAACTTACCTAGTCAGCCACCTTATTTTCCAGCAGTTTCGCGCCTGGTCATCATGCTCTGAAGCAGACTGGGAAAACCTACTGAGCAATATTCCTATAGCGACTGAGGCAGCCATTCGCTGGTCAATGTACGCCATTGACGCCTCATTTGGCGGAAATAGTCAGATCAGTAGCATGTTTCGCACCGCCCAACGGTACGAGAAGATCGCGGAGACGGCCTTAGAAGGAGTCCTTTCTGGCAGCCAGCCTCCCGAATTGGCGCCAGACTATAAGGCGGAAGTGCGAGAAGGCCGTGCACGACAGGCCAACGCCGTCACGGTAATTGTCGATGCAGGAGCTATTCAAGAGGGTACTCGCCTTGAATTCCGACCAATCGTAGCATCTGAACGGCGAGCCCTCACTGATTGGCTTCTGGAGGACCCGCGTCGAGGCCTAGCTACATGGGTTCAGAGTAAGCCGAAGGCGCTTTTATGGGAGTGGGATGGCAAGCAGCATTCACCTAGCGCCCTGGTGCTGGAAATGTTCCGTCAGGCCAATAAGCCGGGACCGAAAGCGATTCAAGGGACCCGTCGTTGGTTCGTTCCAGGTCAAGGCTCGCTTGTAGATATCGCTAACAATATTCGAGACGACTCAAGTGAATAACAAACGCGCAGGAGCTCTTCAGCTCCACCAATAATCCGGGATGCGTGTGGTTGTGGTTGGTTAAGAGTCATTCCAGCGTGTCGGCATCAGCGCTCTTGGGGCCCGCGAGCTGATAGCCCAAGCCGTGCACGAAGAGTATCGAGATCAGCGAGAGTTCCGGCCATGACTCAGACACTTCATCACGGGCGAGAACGAGATCGCCCACAGGTGTCCGTGTGAGAGTGCGAGGCTTGTGCTGTAGTTCCTCCGGGACAGGAGGTAGTGCGCGTCCGTAATCGTCCAGGACCGTTGTTTGCAACGGCGTTAATAAGAACGGTCCTTAGCCAGCATGCCCGGATGCAAGCTGACTCGGATCGCAGGGCCGCCAGGCCCGAGCACCGGAAGCGGTGTGGCAGCACTTCCGGCAGAGCATCGGAACCGAAGGAAGCATTCCCGTCGTGAGTTGCCGCCCACGGGAGCATGGCGCGTGGGCGGTGCTGGCCCGGACCGGCCGAAGAGCCGCAGCCGGGCCGGCTTGCCGCCTGACGCGCTGCGGGCCGCCGGAGGTGGACCGCCTTGAAGTCGTAGGGAAAAGTCTCATCCGGCCGATCTATCATGCCGATCTATCAGCGATCTCTCTCGTGATGTCTCGAAGCTGTCCCGTCTCGCACATGGCTACAACGTCGCGCCCTGTTACGAGATCTTGATCTTGGCTGTGTACCGTTCCAATCGCTTGTCTTCGAGCAAGGGAAGGGAAGGTCGCCGTTCCCGTGGCACGCCGTTACAACCCCCCGCCCAACTGGCCGGCTCCGCCTCCGGGCTGGTCCCCTCCGACCGGATGGAGACCTGACCCGTCTTGGCCGTCTCCACCTCCTGGCTGGCAGCTGTGGATCGACGCCCCGCCCCGTTGGCTAGAAATTGTGAAGCGCGTTTACCTGGGTCCTGCGCGTACCCCGCCCGCGCGGAAGGTCTTGCGTGCTGGATTTCTTGGCCTGCTGACGCTGGGCATTGTGACCGCGCCCTTCCAAAGCCCCAACACCTCCCCGGCCGCGAACGACCGGGTGCTCACTCAAAGCTCGCCCGCTCCGGAAGTGAGCACGAGCGCCTCATCGGCGCTGGCCTTGCCCAGCCAGCCTCCGCCGACTCCTGCAACGGAAGATGCCACGATCACAATGCCCGATCTGCGGGGTCAGGATGCCGCAAGCGCCCGGAGGCATCTGCGGACGTTGGGCGTGCGAATCATAGGCGTCGAATCCGTCACCGGGAAACAAGTGGTCATGGAGTCCCTTTGGACCGTGGTTGGCCAATCCCCTGAGCCTGGGGCGGCCGTCACACCGGACACCCCGATCACCTTGAAACTGGACAAGGTTCAGGAGCCGGAACCGACCAAGGCCGTCGAGCCGCGGGAGTCCCCCACAGAGGAGCCACGAGAAACCGAGTCTGCAACTTCCCGGCCTTCACCGAAGAAGACGACGCAACCTCCGGCACCGGCGGAAGACCCTCGCTTCGACACGTGCGGGGAGGCGAACGCTCACGGCTACGGTAACTACCAGAAGGGCGTGGATCCCGAGTACGGCTGGTATGAAGATCGCGATGGCGACGGCATGGTGTGCGAACGGTGAGCCATCCGGGATGACCTCGGGTGGGCCATCGAGCTGGACGGTTCGGCTGAGCACGCCGACAGCGACTGCTGTCGCGGTTGATGCTTCACCCCGTCGCTGCCCCTGGTTCAGCCGATGTGCGGGCCGCCCCCTCGGAGGTAGTGGCTGATCCTCAGTTGCATGGAGCGGTGCATACCGTAGTTATTGAGCTCGTGTCGGGGTACCCAGCGCACTTCCCGCGATTCTGAACTCGGAGTCGGCTGGCCACTTGTGGCCCGCGCGGTGAGGACGATGGAGAACTCCTGCCGGACCTCGTCGTTGCTGGTGTAGTGGATGACGTGGCGCGGGTCGCTGTAGGTGCCTACCAGTCCCGTGATCTCGCAGACGATCCCGGTCTCTTCAAGCGTCTCTCGGATGGCTGCCTGCGGGATGGACTCGCCGAGGTCGATGGCACCGCCGGGGACGGCCCAGTTGCCGTTGTCGGAGCGGCGGATCAGCAGCACATCGCCGACGTCGTTGGTGACCACGACATTCACGGACGGGACGAGACTGTTAGCGGCAGGTGCGTTCGGGTCGTTGTGGTAGTCGATCCGTTGACTCACGGGCCGGAGCCTACTCCGCCGAGGGCTCGTTGGTCTCTTTGCTTCTGCGTTCCTCGCCGTCGGCATTAACGAAGCTGCCCAGGTTCGGGACGGTGTAGACCTTGCCGGCGGTTCTGAGGCGTTCCATGGCCTTACGTATGGTGGGGCGGGCGACTCCGAACTCTTCCATGAGCTTGACCTCGGAAATCTTGAACTTGGGTCCCCACTCACCGGAGTCGATCCGCGCAATGAGGACTTCGAGGATCTGCTCCCAGCGGGAACGGTCCTCGTCGAACTCCCAGGTGCGCATGTGCTCGACATATCTGGCCACGGTATGAGAGTAGGAGGGCGTTTCACGGCCCTTCACACCAGATCATGAAGTTCCATGGAGCTGAATGGAGTAGACAGGCACTTACAGGCTTGCTAGCTTGGAGGTATGGCGTTGGTGAGCGGTGGTCCAGGGCTCCTCCGGGTGGGGCTCCGCTTGTGCGATCCAACTGGGCGCCCCGTGAGAGCGCACAATGCGGCCAGAGCTGGTCACTCGCTCGCCAACGCCTCTTCGGTACCTCTGGTCTTCGTTGGCGTCGCCCACCAGACATGGATATTCGTGCGGTACGGAGGACGGTGAGCCTGTGGCTGAGTTCGACGGCTTCCATTGCGGGCACCCCGCGGCGCCCCGCTCTGATGCGGTTGCGGTCAGGTGGTCGCCCAGTCGGCGACGCGCGGACCGTATCCGAGTTCGGGCCTACACCTGCGAGTGCTCCCCCTTGGTTTTCGAGCAGTGCGTTGCAGCCGGGCTGGGATTCGTGCGGCGGTATGACCGGTCCGTCTCCCCGGCGACCGTCGTCGAAAGCCCGTGGATGAGGGTGTCCGACGCCGAGGCGCTCTGGTGGCAGATCATGCATGGCGAAGCGAGATGAGAACACGCCGAACTGACAGCCCGCACACGTAGCGTCACGTTTGCAATGGCCTCGTGGCGGCGTGTTACCGCAGGTCGAAGGCCGACCTGCGGTTTCGCACGCCCGCCGACTGGCAGTTTTTCTCACAGCAATTGGCAACATTTACGCCGATCAGTCCGAGGCTGGCGCCGTCAACCATCACGCCGGCCCGGATGCTCGTGGTGTTCCCCGGCAGCGCTTATGTCCTCGCTGTCCGCACCAAGTCGGCGAGGTACTTCCGCAGCTCAGGATCGACCGCGTAGATGACCGTTCCCCGCATACCTCGCGTAAGTAGAACCTTGTACACATTGCGCACAAGCTGATCAAAATCGCTATCGGGAACGGATTTACGGCTCCTGAAAGCAGGATCCTTGTTCTCCGCGCGTACGGTGACCAGTCGCCCGTCCTGGACCGTCAGGTCAGGCCCCAAGATGACGCCGTTCCAGTCGTACTCGAACCCCTGAGCCGTGTAGACGCACCCCACTTGCCCGAACCCGTTCGGCTCGCTGGCCCACAGCATGCTCGGCGGATAGTCGCCGACGGCGCGGTCCTTCTTGACGTTCCACGGCCGAGCCCAGTCACCGATGACGACGTCGTTGACGAGGGTGTCATCGGGGCGCGGGTCGCTCCACGGCCAGCAGTAGCCGGCGGTCATGCGGGCCGTGCCGGGCTTGGTGCTCAGATAAGCCTCAAGCTCCTGCGGTGAGTCGGCGAGTCGCACCTCGAAGTCCTGGTCCCCGTCCCACTCCATCGGCTCGCCGTCGGTCAGGCCCAGCAGGCGGAGCACCCACTGCTCGTATTTCCGGCTGCCGCCACAGCGGAACTGCTCATCGAGTGACACGAACCGCACGTCGTGCCCCTTGGAGCGGGCGTATCGCTCAATGCTCTCCACAGTGCCGAGCTCGCCGGGACGTACCACCTGATGCTGGTCAAGGAGTAAGACCGGCACCCGCGCCGCGGACAGTAGCTCGTCGAGCTGGCTGCGTCCCGTCCGCTGGGCCGCCGGGGTGAAGCGGTTGGTGGAGGTCTCGCGGATGCGATGGGCTTCGTCGCAGATCAGCACGTCCATGCCGTTCTGCTCGGCATCTGTGAAGCTGTTGAAGTACTTGAAGAGGTTCTTGATGCGGGTGCTGCCGCGGCCGGGTTAGCGGCGCATGGTCTGGGTGAAGGACTGCGAGCCTGTGGCGTGCAGGGCCGAGCGGCCCTGCCGGTACAGCTCGCCGAGCAGCGACAGGGCGATGACGCTCTTTCCGCTGCCGGGGCCGCCGGTGACGATGACGACTTGCTTGGAGTCCGCACGCCGTGCCTTGTCGACGGCACCCATCACGAGTTCGTACGCGACCTGCTGCTCGTCCAGCAGCGTGAATTGCTCGCGCTCGCGGATCTCCTTGGAGGCGTACGTCATGAGCTGCTTGCTGGGGGCGACCGCGCTACGTAGAAGGCGGTCGGCGGCGTCGGCGCCGGGCTTGGCGGATAGCCGCTCGCTCAGGTACCGCAGGAACTCGCCGCGCCGCTGCTTGGTGAACAGGCGGCTGCGCTCGTCGCGGACCTGGTCTGTTAGGCCGTCGATGTCAAGGTCCATGGCATTGTGCAGGTAAGCGGCGCCGTGGACGGCGTTCGGCTTGCCGTTGAGCACTCCAAGGAAGTCGCACATGTACTCGCAGTACCGGCGTACCTGCTCGGCGGGGTGAAGTATCTCGCCACCCGGCATGCCGTCGACGATGACCAGATGTTCACCCGCCTCGGAGGGCTCGGCGCGGCTCCACTGCTTGAGTTCGACCACGACGTAGGAGTCTTCGCCGGTCCGCGGGTGCACGCCGGCGAGCACCACATCGGCTCGCCTGCTGGTCAGCGGAAGTTTGTACTCCACGAGCATCTCGACCCGGTGCAACCCTGCGTCGGCCAGATCACGGGCGAGGACCGGCAGGCTCCGCTCCCAGGACCTGACCTCGGAGGGTGAGGAACGGCGTCCGGTCGTTGCCCGCACGTGTTCGGCGATCACTTCCGCGAAGGCGGCCTCGTTGGGCGAGGCCAGAAGGTTATCGACAGACAGCCGCAGAGCCGTCACGGATTGTCCCCCAGGCAGCACGAAAGAACTCGTGCGGGTGGGGGCCTATCCGCTACGGCTGTAGCCGTACGACCGCGGAAGCCCGTCGGGCCGCATCACATGGTCGTCAAGAGAATAGCGGTGCCAGTCCCATCGTGGAACCAGGATTTCGAATCGCGTGGGATGGGGTGGCTGATGGCGGGGCTAATTGGCTTCTGTCGGATCACAAGGTAGGCGGTTCTGGACGACAAACCAATGCTGACCGACAATCGGGAACCGATAAGCCAAGCGCACAGGTGAGCTGGTTATTTCAAGAGTAGCGGCCTCAGTTGGCGTATGAATTCGATAGCGTCCGCTTGGTGGTCACGCCCGGGGGCACCCCGAACGATTTGGATCACCAGCATCTTCTTGCCGTCTTGCGTCCATGCCATCGCTTTCCCTCCAACGATGTCCCCGTCTGTCCCTTTTATTGATGCGCTATAGCCAGGCGCTGTGCCCGCGGGGAGATCGGTGCCTCCATCTTTGGTCTTTGTGTATTCCAGGCTTTCCAGTGTGGAGGGGAAGGGGTCGTGCAACTCGATAGTCATCGATGCTTTGTCTGAGACCCCGGGCGAAGTAGTGACTACGCAGTTTGAGAACTGGGCCGGTGATGTCGAGCCGCTAGCGTAGAAGTTATCTATTCCGATGGCGAGGCCAATGGCTTGACGGGAAACTATTCCGCATTCTAGAGGAGGTGCGGTCACGCTGCCGAGGGGGCGTCGGTCCGCAGGCGGAGAAGGCGATGAGCACGCTGCCGCTGTCGCGAGAACGACAACGATTGAAGCCGTTTTTGGTCGAACTCTCATTCCTCTGCCTTCGGGTACGGGGGTACGTCCAATTGGAATCCCCTCCAGACAGACATAGCGGTCTCATTGAAGACGCCGGAAGCGTCCGAATGCTTCAACCACTCGTCGTAGGCGCTGGCCTGGGTCGAATTCATCTGGTCGAGTGGGATGATTTGGCCACCTACGAGGAAGTCTCCCTTAGAATTTTTGGCGTAGTTTTCAAATGCGTGAGGGTGGGTGGAGCCTGGCGTCGTCTTATCTCCGAACAGTCCATGTCGCAGCATCGCATTAGCCGTTAGTACAGTGAACAGGCCCTGACTCTTACGAAGTGTTTTCTCGCCTTTGCTGCGTGCTGCATCACCATCAGTGTATTTGACGTGATCGCTGACGTTCGCCTCCAAGAACTCATAGCTGGCGACGACTACATCTCCTGCGGGTGTCAGTGCAAGCTTGATGGTTCTGCCAATGGCATCATTGAAGGCCTTTCTTCTTTGATCGTTCTGGTCCGCTTCGTTGATGCTGGTCAGATTGCCTGCATCGACGACGAAAGAAAGCGTCTTGCTGAGAGTGTCAATCTTGGCGTCGAACAGCTGTTTCGGGGTGCTGGTCATGTTTTGCGTGAGCAGATGCTGGCGGTACGCGTCCTGTTCGGCCTGAGTTGCGTCCGGATGACTTTTTTGCCATTCGGTGAATGCTGTATCTATATTGCGTCTTATCGCCGCACCCTGGGCGTCCATGACCTTTATGCTGTACTCGCCATGTCCCTCGATCACCGTTTTCAGCGCTTCGGTATCTTTGAAGGTCCAGGTCATCGCGTTCTTGAGCGCATCGCGGTCGAACATGGCCCCATGGGGTTGCTTGCCAGGCAGGTTCATATCGGTATCCGGCAGCGGGGTGACACCTGGTGGTTCGCTCACGCCGGTATTGGCCACTCGATGAACGTCACTCATGTAGGCCGAGAAGATACGGGCTGCGTTCTGCCGCGTATCGGGAAGCCGAGCCTGTACTTGCGGGTCCGCCCAGAAGCGGACGGCCCATGACGCGATCAAAGCTGACTTGTAGCCTCGTGAGCTTCCTGGGGGCTGGCCATGATCGCGGAAGGTCGTCGTCGCTGCCTCGATCGCTCGACCGAGTTCCCCACTGCCCTCGCCCCAGTAGTTGTCCCGCATCAGGAAGCCCAGCGGCCGGCGTACTGGATCGGTGAAGAAGTCCTGCGCGACCTTGGCGTTCTTCGCCAAGGCGGCAGCGAGCCCGGGCCCGAAACCGACAATTTTCTGCTGTTCAAGAGGGGGTTTCTGTGCGTTGTCGAAGACCTTGTTAGCGATGTCGCGAAGGAAGGCGTCATCGAAGGTGCCGTACCGCAGGAGCTTGTCGACGATGTCGTTGTCCACCGCCGTCCCATCGGACGTGATCAGCTCGTCGGCATAGCTTTTAGGCAACTTCATGTCGCCGACTCCTCGCGAAGCCGTGCCCAGAGTCACGCTCAGTGCCGCTGCCAAACGGTCCGTCGCCGATGCTGGTGAGTCTTTCCAGCTGTGATCTCGGGAGTAGGGATCCTTGGCGTAGAGGTCTTTCAGCAGTGCTTTGAGCTCCTGGGGTGGCATCTCCTTGGCGAAGGCGACAGCGAAGTAGGGATCATGCTTATGCTTCTCGAGCAGGTCCAGCGTCTCGCGGGTAAGGGCTGCTTCGCCACCTCTTATGGCGGCCTCTTTCCGGGCTTGTCGAAGCTGATCGGCAACGGACTTCGCCACTGTCGCTCCGCTCGCCGGCGAGGAAGATGGCCAGAGCGTCTCGTCAGCCCAGATCACTCCCTTGTCGAGCCCGATCTTCTGGGTGGAGACGATGAGATCCAATCTTCGCTGCAGGCCGGGGACCTGCTCACCGATCTGGAAACCGATGTCTCTCAGCAGGCCCGGCCCTGACAGGCTTGTGCCGATCTGGCGCAAGCTGCTGTGGATTTGTGCATCGGCCTCTAACCAGGACTGTTTCAAGCGCTCGATCTCGCCGATCAGCTGAGTCATGAGTGCGGGGTCGATACCGACCCGATTCGGGGATGGGCTCATCGGGGAAATCCCCCGGGGGGCCAGTCCGGCCGCGGATGCCAGGGCAGGAACGGATCCGCAGCGGGATCCTTGGCCTGTGGGCTCACAGGTGTGGATTCGACCAGCGAGAGGGCCCTGCGGAAGACGCTCTTGTAGGCTGCTTCCCAGGCTTGGCAGTCCTTGATGAGCTTGTCTGCGGCCTTGCCCTTCATCGCTCCGCTTTCGAGCAGGCCGATGAGCTTGTGCACGTCGTTGGCATGCTGGTCGCGTAACTGCTCGATCGTGCGTCGAGCGGCCTCGATCTGTTCCTGTGTCGCCATCACCAGACACCCTTGGATCATTGAGGACGATGATCTGTGGGACTTATGTGACGGTAAGCGGTAATCCGAACGGCGTCGAGTTGCACTGCTAAAGCGGCATCAATTCAACGAATGCCTTGGTTGTTGCGTACTACTCAGGATGGCCATCGTCTCTGTAGAGTCCGTCCCTCGTGCCGTTCGCCGGTGGCGAGCAGGTCCTGAGCCGCTGCCTTCTCGCGGGCATGCGGGCCGCTTTCGGTTACTCGGGCCAAAAGCTGAACCGCCTCGGCTTTGATGGACGTCGCGAGCAAGGATGGCCGACATATCAGCAAGCCATTGAGCATGCCGTCGCGCAGAACAACATGGGCAAAGGACCCTCGGCAGTCCGAACGGAGCAATGCTTGAGATCTGTGGATCATCGGGAAGGGGTGTACCTTCCCGATGATCATGTGAATCCACAAGCATGACCGACGCGCCAACGTCGGTCGGGAAGGCACACCCGTGCTCACCGTAGTCCCTGACCCCGCCAACGGCGACCGCGCCGCGGCGATCTCCGCCCCGTCGCCCGCGCTGATCGACGAGCTCGTCCGGGAAGGCGCCCGCCGGATGCTCGCCGAAGCGCTCAAGGCCGAGGTCGACGCCTACATCGCCCAGTTCGCCGACGAACGTGACGAACACGGCCGCCGTCTGGTCGTCCGCAACGGTCACCACGAACCCCGGCAGGTACTGACCAGCGCGGGAGCCATCGAAGTGCGCGCCCCACGCGTCAACGACAAGCGCATCGACGAAGCCACCGGCAAGCGCCGACGCTTCTCCTCAGCCATCTTGCCGCCGTGGTGCCGCAAGAGCCCGGCCATCACCGAGGTGCTCCCCCTGCTCTACCTGCACGGGCTGTCGTCCGGCGACTTCGTGCCCGCTCTCGGCCAGTTTCTCGGCTCGAGCAACGGGCTGTCTGCGCCGGTCATCACCAAGCTCACCGAGCAGTGGAAAGCCGAGCAACGCGCCTTCGCCGAACGCGACCTATCCGACGTGGACTACGTCTACCTGTGGGCCGACGGCATCCACGTCAACATCCGCCTGGAAGAGCACAAGTTGTGCCTGCTGGTGCTGATCGGCGTGCGCGCCGACGGCCGCAAGGAACTCGTCGCCCTCACCGACGGCTACCGGGAGTCGAGCGAGTCGTGGGCTGACCTGCTGCGTGACTGCGCCCGGCGCGGCATGCGCGCCCCGGTCCTGGCGATCGGCGATGGCGCGCTGGGCTTCTGGTCAGCCCTAAGTGAGGTATTTCCGCAGGCCAGGGCGCAGAGGTGCTGGTTTCACAAGATTGCCAATGTGTTGGGGGCGCTCCCGAAGTCCGCCCATCCTGGCGCGAAGAAGGCGTTGGCCGAGATCTGGAACGCCGAGAGCAAGGACCAGGCGCTGACCGCGATCAGCGCGTTCGAGGCCGCCTACGGCGCCAAGTTCCCCAAAGCGGTCGCCAAAGTCGTCGACGATGTCGAAGAACTGCTCGCCTTCTACGACTATCCGGCCGAACACTGGCGGCACCTGCGCACCACCAACCCGATCGAATCGACCTTCGCCACCGTCCGGCATCGCACCAAGGTCACCAAGGGTCCCGGCTCCCGTGCCGCCGGCCTGGCGATGGCCTTCAAGCTGATCGAGTCCGCTCAGGCGCGCTGGCGCGCCGTCAACGGCGCTCACCTGGTCGCCCTGGTCCGAGCCGGCGCCACCTTCATCGACGGCAAGCTCGTCGAACGCCCTGCAGAATCACCCGTCCCCACAGCCGCCTAGGAACGCATGATCCACAGGTCTTGACTATTGCTCGTCCGAACGGCTGACCAGCGTCTGAGGCTTACAGTGGCAGGCGGCGCAGCCGGGCGGCGGCACTGCACGCTCTTGCCCTAGCGATCCTCATGTTGTCGGATGATGCAATTCTCCTTCGGCGGTGGGCGTGGGCGGGGTGGACTGCCACCGTCGTCGGCGCGTCTGCTTCTGCGGAGCCAGGTCCTGCTTCGGCGTTTCCGGACGTTCGATACGGGTGGGGTTGCCGCGTACGAGCTCATCGTGGAGGCGCCAGCGGGCGGTGGTGACGGCGCGTCCTGCTGCCTCGTCGCCGTGCTCGATGCGCTGTCGCAGCAGCCGCAGGGCGATGCGGCGGTTGAGGCTGAACTGCCGCTCGGTGTCGACCACGACGACGATCCCCGTGGGCCGGTGGGTCGCCCGTACGGCCGTGCTGGCCTTGTTGCGATGTTGACCGCCGGGGCCGCCGGTGCGGCAGGCGACGATGTCGACGTCTGCTTCCGCGAAGGTCGTGTGCGGGGTGCTGACCAGGCACGGTTGGGCGATGACGTACCAGTTCTTTCGGCTGGTGTTGGTCCGGTATGGGCTGGGGGCCTGCCAGCAGAGGGTTCCGGTCCACGAGGCGGCGAACGCCTCGGCGCCGTCTCCTGCGATCTGGATGAGGACCGACCGGTAGGTGCCGGGCCGGTCACCGGGAGCGGTCTGGGCCCGATGGGTCTCCAGATTCTGCCGGGTGGCGTCAACTTCCAGGCGGCGCAGCAGCTGGGCCAATGCCCAGGCGCACTCCTGCGGGCCGCGCCCGGCCGACAGGAGCAGGTGGACGCTCACGGCCAGCCTCGCTTGCGGCGGTGGTCCCGGCGGTCCCTTGGGGGCGTGGACCCGAGGTCGGGCGTCTTGTAGGTGACCAGAGGGATCGTGGTGGCCACGGGCGTGGCCAGGTCATGGTCGACGAGGTCGGCGATTACCTGCTCGATGCGCTTGTAGGCCGTTGGTGCCTCCTCGAAGAGCAGTTGGCGGTCGCCGCAGACGACCAGCGACCCCACCGGTGTGCGGCGCAGCTCCTCGACCGTGTGCTTGGCCTTGCCCCGGCGCAGGGCGTCGGTACGCGACATCTTGCGGCCCGCGCCGTGCGCCACGGAATGGCCGGCGTCCGGGCCAGCGTGGGCGGCCACGAGGTAGGAAGGGGTGCCTCGCGTACCGGCGATGAGCACGTCGCGGCCGTCACCCGGCGCGGCCCCCTTGCGGTGCAGGTAGATCCCGTCGCGGAGCTCGACCAGGTTGTGGCACTGGTCGACGATCGGCTCGGTGGGCTCGGTACCCAGGGCATGGGCGACCCGGGCGGCCATCAGCCGCCGGTTGAGCGATCCCCAGCGTACGGCGTCGTCATGCATCGCCAGGTAGGCGCCGGGATCAGGGGCGGGGCCCGCACCGTGGACCTCGGTGTGCGCCCGCAGGATCCGTTCGCCCAGCCCTCGGGAACCGCTGTGGACGATGAGAACCAGGTCGTCGGCGGCGAGTCCGAGACGGCTCGCGTGGCCCGGTTCGAAGACGGTCCCGATCCGCGCCAGCTCGACGAAGTGGTTGCCCCTGCCGACCGTCCCGAGGCCTTCGACGTGACCTGCGGGAATATCACCCTTCACTACGGCCCAGGCGGGATCGTCGGCATCCTGCTCAGGGTCGAGCGCGCGATCGAGATCGGGGAACCGGGCGGCGAGCTTCTCGGGTACGGCGCGCTTGAGCTCGACGGGGAACACGGCGATGCCGCATCCGATGTCGGAGCCCACCAGGAACGGGTACAAGATGGTCGACGCCATGGCGGCGCCGATAGGGGCGCCCTTGCCGGGGTGCAGGTCCGGCATGGCGGCGACGTGCATCATGCCGTCGAGGGCGGCCACCTGGTGGCACTGCGCGAGGGCATCGGACTCGATCCAGCTGGTGGGGGAGGCGAACACGGTGACGGTGGCCGAACCCATAGCCGGGGTGGAAGGCGGCAGGAGCTCCTGCCGGGAGTGTTGCTGAGACAAAGACGCTCTCTTCGCTGAACAGGGTATGGGCGGGCGGCATTACGGCGCGAGCAGGCGCCGTGGCATCTCGAAATAGCGGGTGCTGTCAGTCAGAGCATCATGGACACCACGTTCCCCGAGCCCACCACGCGGGGCAAGTGGTTTTCGGCCGTACGGGCTTGCATGCCGGCACGCACCCTTACGCAACGATGTACGGGTGCGCTTCGTTCGATCCGCTGAGGCCATGGCGGATGAGTGCACTCTCATTGAGGTGTCCAGCAGATTCCGGACTGTCAGCTGGATGAGCTGACGCAGATTTGGGAGATGACATATGGCGAGAATCCGCAGGCGGTTCTCGACGGGTTCAAGGAAGCCGTCGCCTCAGGATGAGCCAGTCAAACAGGGGCCTGGGGTGAAGGCATTCCTTCAGTCGGAAGCTCCACTTTCACC
Source organism: Nonomuraea sp. CA-141351 (assembly GCF_050944675.1). Taxonomy (NCBI): domain Bacteria; kingdom Bacillati; phylum Actinomycetota; class Actinomycetes; order Streptosporangiales; family Streptosporangiaceae; genus Nonomuraea; species Nonomuraea sp. CA-141351. The sequence continues at coordinate 9,648,318 of NZ_CP191982.1, read as the reverse complement.
CTGAGCCCCTTGGCCGGCTCCTCTCGAGGGTGGACGACGGCGACTGGACGATTAAGAAATGGAGTGTGGCTCTGCGTTAACGCCGCGCGGGCCGCTCCGCAATATGCGGGCTGGTGATGGGTGATCCACCAGAACAGCAGGCCGACCAGGCCGGCACCGGTGGCATGTGCGGCACTGCAGGCAAGGGCGAAGGCGACTGTGAGGCGGAGCCGTTGGTTTGGGAAACGCCTCTGAGGCTCAGCGTGTGACGCGCAAGGCCCACTCGACTGAGTCCGGGGCCTGGATTCGTACCGTCAGGGTCTCCCTCTGGCCGAGGTCGAGCCGGTTCATGATGGGGCTGATCAGGTTGTCGAGGCAGGTGAAGGGCATGTTATAGCCCGGCTCGAGGATGATCTCCGCCTTGCCCTCTCCCCGGCAGTTGAACAGCACCCAGAGCTCGTCCTTTCCGGGTGGGATGTCGCCGACGACCATGGACCCTTTTCTCGGCCCTGCCTTGAGGACGGTTTTCGTGCCCGCGTCCATGCCCGGCATGCGGAGCGGCGTGCGGTTGGGCGGTGGTGGTGTGGTCACTGCGGTCTCGGTCGGGACGGCCGACGAGGTAGTGCCTCGCCGGTCCGGCACCGGATTCGCTGGAGGCGGAGCCGTGCAGGCCACCGCCAAGCCGATGATGGTGCAGGAAGCAAGGAGAGGCACTACCTGGCGGATTGTCATGTCGAGATCACCTTTGCTTGACGTACCAGCCGACCTGCCAGGGGGTCCACGCGGTCACGTGTCGCTGACGGCTTTGGCCGCAAACCTGGTAAATGCCGTTGGTCTTCTTGCGCCACACGCCGTACGTGGCGAGCGTCGTTTTGCGCGGCGGGGTCGGGACGGCGATCTGGTTCCCCAACGAGGCCGTCAGGCTTGCGGACAGGTTGACGCCCGCGGCCACTTCGGCGCCCGCGATGAGCCTGTCCACCTTCAGGCTGCCAGAGACGTTCCAGGAGATCGAGACGGTTCCGGACACCGTGGCGGTGAAGGTCGATGTGGCGGCGCGGGACGTTCCGTTGTGATTGGACTGCGTCGGGCCGACGGCCTTGTGGCTGTTGCTGTACGTGGAGACCCGGTAGGTGGCATCTCCTGTCCGGCAGGCGGCCATGGTCATCGAGGGAGGGGTTGTTTTGGCGGGGAAGATTTCTGTCTCGTTGTCGTATCCGACCACAACGTTGGGATTGTCCGGAAGCGGCTGAGGATCGTCGGCAAATGCCGGGGGCGCGCCCAGCATCGCGAACGGCGCGATCAGAGTGGCCGGTAAGAGCGTGCGTTTCATGAACATAGCGGGTAGGCTCCCTTTGCATCGAATGGTGCTCCACGGGCGGGGATCGTTGGTCGCGGCACCCGTCCGTGCAGCTACTGGATCTTTGCCGGCGTTTCCGTCGGGCGTTGACAGTTACTCACGCTGACAAATGGCAATCAATCTCTTGCGCTGTGTCGATCCATGTGCTAGCGGCGCCCGCAAGGCTGGATTTCGGCTACGATCGCCAGCTCGACGGCGCGATTAACAGCCGTTTGCAGGTTTATCAAATGCCACTCCTACCGAGTTGTGGACACCCGTTTACCGGTGCTCCATAACAAAAGCTCACACCATTGCCGGAATTAATCAGAAACATTCTGTTTCTGGCTGTTGTGGGCTGGGTGTCCTTGACATCGGACCACGTGGCCATCTCCGGGAACGGACCCGGCCCATGTCGTTCGGCGCCCTATAGACTGCGCTGGTGTTCAGGTGCAGATCGTGATCAGGGCCACTCACTCCATCACTGATGAGCACGCAGCAGCCTTGGCATGGCTGAATGAGAACACCATTGAGGGTGTGGGCTTCTTCGGGGTACCAGTCGAAGCGCTAAGCATCGGTGATTCATCGCCCGTACCGAACTTCAACGTGATCGTCCGGCCCAACGACCAGATCAAAGCTGCACGCCAGGCCCGTATTCGCTCGGACTGGACCTGGGGCGGCTACGCGGAAGAGCTGCGGATTCCTCCCGGGCGGACCGAGGTCGTACGCGGCCACGAGGCCTCGTGCCGGAGCACCGACAGTGGGTGTTACGGGCTTCTTCCATGGTGCGGCGCTCAGTTACTGGCTCCCGAGTGCCAGGTTTCGGGTTCGGCGACCCAGCCGGCGGTCAGAATGAGGTGGCTTCGGCGGTCAACCGCGAGGAATCCGAAGGGATGGTTGAAGTCGAGGTCGATGTGCCTGACGCGGTAGGGAGGCGGTGGGGCTATTCCGCCTGCGACGGCGCCGAGGGCGGTGATAGCGGCGGCCTCGAAGCCGGTGGCTTGGAAGGTGGCGACGGCGTTCTGCTGGGCCTGGGTGACGGCGAGGGGCTGGGTGCTGATGCCGGGGAAGTGCCCGCGTGTCTTGTCGGTCACCGTTGCCAGACCGAACACTTCGGGCAGGTCCAGGAGGTCGTGCGTGGAGGTGATGGTGAAGCGCGGGACCGTGACGTTCAGTACGTCGTCAGGAGCGTAGTCGCGGGCGTGGCGGATGGTCATTCCGGGGCCGGTGCAGCTCGCATGCAGGAGGCTGGCTGGTGTGGTGAGGTGGCGTCCGGCCAGTACGTCGATACCGGCGGTGAGGACGTGGCCGGGTTTCATCGATTCGTCGCCGATGACGAGGTGGACGTCGATTCCCCCTGTACCCATGACGCGAAGCAAGGTGAGCGAACCGCTGGGGGTGTCGGTGACTCTGGCGCGGTCGAGTACGTGGGTGCTGCGGCGTAAGACATGGATCTCACGTCCGGCCCACGGGCCGGCTTCGAACAGGCCGATGCCGTCGGTGAACGGGCGTAGCCACGTGGTGCGAACGGTCAACGCCATGGCCAGGACAAGGAGCACGCGGTCGGTCAGTTGGAGGGGCATGGTGGGGATGAGCCCACCGGTCTGCTCCTTGGCCCAGGTGTCGAGCCGGAGTTGGTCCTCGGCAGGGTGCGAGGTCAGTTCGCCGTACATGCCCGTGGGGAGCGCGGTGATCCAGGCCGGATGCAGTGGCAGGTTCGGCCGGACCCACAAGCCCAGGGCCGACCGGATCGCCGTAGACCTGTCTGGCCTGCCTGGACCCTCAGTGGGCGGGAGGCCGTCCCCGCCTGCTGAGTCCTGACGACGAAGCCTTCGTCGCCACGACGGCCACCACCCGACCTGTCAAGCTCGGCCAGCCCTTCACCCGCTGGTCCATCCGCAAGCTCCTCGACTGCTTGCGCCGCCTGCCCGGCCGGGCCATCACCCTCGGCCGCGAGGCGTTACGCACCCTGCTGGCCCGCCATGGGATCACCTTCCAGCGCACCAAGACCTGGAAGGACTCACCCGACCCCGACTTCGACACCAAACTGGACGAAATCGACTACGCCCTGACCCAACGGCCCGAACGCACCTTCGCCTTCGACGAGTTCGGACCCTTGGGCATCCGGCTGGGCACCTGCGGGTAAGCCGGACCGGCTGCCGGCCATCTACCGCCGCACCCACGGCGTCACCTACTTCCACGGCTGCTACTCCGTCGGCGACGACCTGCTGTGGGGCGTCAACCGAGCCCGCAAGGGCATCAACCCCACCTGGGCCGCGCTGAAATCCATCCGTGCCGCCCGGCCGGACGGCGCCCCGATCTACGTCATCCTGGACAACCTGTCGGCGCACAAGAACTGGCGCATCCGCGCCTGGGCCGAGAAGAACAAGGTCAGACTGCTGTTCACGCCGACCTACGCCTCCTGGGCCAACCCGATCGAGGCGCACTTCGGACCGTTGCGCCAGTTCACCCTGGCCAACTCCGACCACCGCAACCACACCGTCCAGACCCGGGCCCTGCACGCCTACCTGCGCTGGCGCAACGCCCACGCCCGTCACCCTGACGTACTGGCCGCCCAACGCCGCGAACGCGCCCGCATCCGTAGCGAGAAGGGCATCCGCTGGGGCGGCCGGCCCCTCGCACCGCCCGCCTGACAATCCTCACCCAACCTGGTGATCGTTCCGCTCACAGCACTAGGCGCGCCGGTGGTCGCCGCTCGCGCCGTCGATGAGCTCGCGCACGATGTCCATGTGGCCGACGTGCCGGGCGGTCTCCTCGATCATGTGGATGAGCACCCAGCGCAGCGTCATCTTCTCGCCGCGCTCGTTGGTGCCGAGGTCCTCGAGGCCGAACTTCTCGATGACCTCGTCGGAGGACGCGCGGGCGCGGGCGTAGAAGGCGAGGACGTCGGCCGTGGTCTCGCCGGGGTCGACGCGCAGGTCGGCGTCCTCGTCATCGTCGTCGAACGGGAGCTCCTCGTGCTCCTGCCCGAACGTGTCGGCGAACCACCAGTACTCGACGGCCGCCAGATGCTTGACCAGGCCCAGGAGGTTCGTCCCGGACGGGGTCATGGGGCGTCGCAGCGCCTCGTCGTCCAGGCCCTCGATCTTCCACAGCACCGCGTCGCGATGCCGGTCCATGCTGGCCTGGAGGCTTTCCTTCTCACCGCCGGTGAATGGGACTGTTTTCATGCCCGGAACGTAACAGCTGCCCCACCACTCGGGCTAAGTGGTGGGGCCACCACCCGGCACACCCGCCATGGACCTCGAATGGCGTGTCATCAAACCCGGTGAACGTATGTGGTCAACGCACTAGGCGGCCGGCACGCGCTGATCCCGGCGGCTGCTATGGTAAAAGACGCTTGAGATCGGAAAGCTAGGAGACCAGACGTGGCAGGTGACGACGACATCTCCGGGTGATACCGGAGGTTGACCGGCCCCGGCAGGCGCACATGACCGCCGCCGATGTGGCCCTCGTCGTCGTTCCCCCATTCCCGTCCCCATCGCCGGGCCGCCTTCGCGCGCCCGGGTCACCTACGAGGTCTCTCGCATGTCCGATGCGTTCATCATCTGCTCCAGCCTGTCCTTCTCCTGGCCTGACGACACGCCCGTCTTCAGCGACCTGTCCTTCACCGTGGGCGGCGGCCGTACCGGCCTCGTCGCCCCGAACGGCGCGGGCAAGAGCACGCTGCTCAAGCTGATCGCCGGCGAGTACCGGCCCGGCGGCGGCAGCGTGTCTGTCAGCGGCGTGCTGGGCTATCTGCCGCAGAGCCTGCCCTTGGCCGGCGACCTGACCGTGGCCGAGGTCCTCGGCATCGCCCCCGTGATCGCCGCGCTGGACGCCATCGAGTCGGGCGACGCCAGTGAGGAGCACTTCACCACGATCGGCAACGACTGGGACATCGAGGAGCGCACCCGTGCCCAGCTCGACCGGCTCGGGCTCGGCGACCTCGCGTTCGACCGCACGCTGCGCACGCTGAGCGGCGGCCAGGTCGTCTCGCTCGGCCTGGCTGCGCAACTCCTCAAGCGGCCCGACGTCCTGCTGCTCGACGAGCCGACCAACAACCTCGACCTCGGCGCGCGCCGCAGGCTCTACGACGTGCTCGGCGACTGGAACGGCTGCCTGCTCGTGGTCAGCCACGACCGGGCCCTGCTCGACCGCATGGACCGCATCGCCGAACTCGACCGCGGCGAGATCCGCTTCTACGGCGGCGACTTCACCGCCTACGAGGCAGCCGTACGCGGCGAGCAGGAGGCCGCCGAACGCACCGTGCGCAGCGCCGAGCAGGAGCTGAAACGCGAAAAGCGCGAGATGCAGCAGGCCCGCGAGCGGGCCGAACGCCGCGCGAGCAACGCCGCCCGCAACCTCAAGAACGCCGGCCTGCCGCGCATCTTCGCCGGGAACATGAAACGGGGTGCCCAGGAGTCGGCCGGACGGGCGGGCCAGACGCACGCCGCCCGCGTCAGCGACGCCAAGGCCAGGCTCGACGAGGCCGGGCGCGCCCTGCGCGACGACCAGAAGATCACACTAGAGCTGCCAGGGACCAACGTGCCTGCCGGACGTACGGTCTTCCACGGCGAACACCTGCAGGCCCGCGGCCTGTTCACCGAGCCCGGCATCGACCTGACCATCCGCGGACCCGAACGCATCGCGCTGACCGGCCCCAACGGCGCGGGCAAGTCCACCCTGCTGCGCCTGATCAGCGGCGAGCTGGAGCCGGACGGCGGCACGACCAGGCGCGCCGACGGCCGCGTCGCCTACCTGTCACAGCGGCTCGACCTGCTCGACCTCGAACGCACCGTGGCCGAGAACCTGGCCGCGTTCGCCCCGGGCATGCTGGAAGCGGAGCGGATGAACCTACTGGCCCGCTTCCTGTTCCGCGGCGCACGCGCCCACCTGCCGGTGCGCGTGCTGTCGGGCGGCGAACGGCTGCGCGCCACGCTCGCCTGCGTGCTGTGCGCCGAACCGGCACCCCAGCTTCTGCTGCTCGACGAGCCCACCAACAACCTCGACCTGGTCAGCGTGGGGCAGCTGGAGAGCGCGCTCGGCGCGTACGAGGGGGCGTTCGTGGTGGTCAGCCACGACGAACGGTTCCTCGCGGAGATCGGGGTGGAGCGCTGGCTGGAGCTCTCCGGCGGCTGTCTCCTGGAGACCGGGAGGCCCGTCAGTGAGTGACGCGCTGCTCGCCCGCGATCTCGTACGGACGCTGGGCACGCGGCGCGTGCTCGACGGCGTCTCGCTCACCGCCGCGCCCGGCCACCGGATCGGGCTGATCGGCGAGAACGGCGTGGGCAAGTCCACCCTGCTGCGGCTGCTGGCTGGAGCGGATGAGCCCGACTCCGGCACCGTCGTGCGGCCCGCCGACCTCGGCTTCCTGCACCAGGAGTTGCCGTTCACCGGCGACGCCACGGTCGCCGACGTGCTCGACGACGCCCTGCGCGAAGCCCGTACGGACCTGGCCGAGCTCGACCGGCTCACCCGGGCGCTCGCCGACGCCCCGGACGACGCCGCTCTGCTCGAAGCGTACGGGGCCAGGCTTGACCAGGCGCAACAGCGCGAGTCCTGGGACGCCGACCGGCGCGCGGAGATCGTCCTCGACCGGCTCGGCCTGGGCGGTGTGCCGCACGGACGCGCGCTTGCGTCGTTGTCGGGCGGGCAGCGGGGGCGGCTCGCCCTGGCGGGGGTGCTGATCAGACGGCCTGCGGCGCTGCTGCTGGACGAGCCCACCAACCACCTGGACGACGACGCCGCGGTGTTCGTGGAGGAGCAGCTGCGCGGTATGACGGGGGTGGTGGTCGTGGCGAGCCATGACCGGGCGTTCCTGGACGCGGTCTGCACCGACCTGGTCGATTTCGACCCGGCGGTGGACGGGCCCGTCCGTTATGGGGGAGGGTATGGCGCGTACCTGGCCGAGAAGCGCGCCGAGCGCGGGCGCTGGGAGCGGCGCCACGCGGAGGAGCAGGAGGAACTCGGCGAGCTGCGCCGCTCCGTCGCGGTGACGGCGCGGCAGGTGGCGTTGGACGGGTTGCGACGCGACAACGAGAAGATGGGGTACGGGCACCGCGGAGGACGCGTACAGCACCAGATCTCGCGACGGGTGCGCAATGCCGCCCGCCGGCTCGCCGAGCTGGAACGCGAGCAGGTCCCTGCCCCACCGCCACCGCTCCGCTTCCGCCCTCGCACCCTGGTCACCGGCGCCGCCGACGCTGCCGGTGTCGCGGAGGGTGTCGCCGCTGGCTCCTGCGATCCCCACGACGAAACCTTGCTGTCACTGCGGGACGTGCGGGTGCCGGGACGGCTCTCGATGGACCGGCTCGACGTGGCGCCGGGGGAGCGGTTGCTGGTCACCGGGCCGAACGGCGTGGGCAAGTCCACGCTCCTGGCGGTGCTGGCAGGGCGGCTGGATGCGGAGGGAGAGGTACGGCGACGGCGTGGGCTGACCGTCGGGCTGCTGGCCCAGGACACCGTATTCGAGCGGCCGGACCGCACGGTGCGGGAGACGTACGAGCGGGCGCTCGGCCCGGGGCGCGCCGAGTCCGTGCCGCTGCGCTCGCTCGGCCTGATCGGCCCGCGCGATGTGGACCTGCGGGTAGGGGAGCTGTCGGTCGGCCAGCGCCGCCGGCTCGCGCTGGCGCTGCTGGTGGCCGATCCACCCGAGGTGCTCCTGCTCGACGAGCCCACCAACCACCTCTCACCCCGCCTCTCCGACGAGCTGGAAGAGGCCCTGGGCACCGATGGACCCGGCGCGATCGTGATCGCCAGCCACGACCGATGGTTGCGCGCCCGGTGGAAGAGCCGCCACATCCTCCTGTCGTGAAGATCGTGGTGCTCTACTCGCCGACCTCGGCCCGGCCTTCATCACTTCACCTACCTGGGCAAGATTTGGATCAACGGCCAGGAGTTTGGCCGAACGTCAAGGCAGCCGCAGCAACAAGGGATCCGATGCGGCTACGGCAGTACGGCGATCTCCTCCGGAGAGCTCGGCATGGGTCCAGGCCGTGCCGTCAGGCCGCCCGGTGCGGCCTGACGGCGCCGTGGAACAGGCCGCCGAACTCGTGGGTGAGCGCCCGGTCGAGCCGGTCGCGTACCTCGGTCAGTCGCGCGATGCGTTCGTCGAGATTCGCCAGGCGCCTGGCGGCAACCTCGGCGACCGGGCAGCCGCCCACGTGCGTGTGCCGTACTGTCGGGGACGTCCCACCCTCCGGCGGGAACGCCACGTCGAGGACAGGGACCAAGGCCTGGATGTCGCGGATCGTCAGCCCTGCGTCCGTTAGTTCGCGTACGGCCCGCAACCGGTCGACGTCGTCCGGGCCGTACTCGCGATGCCCCGAAGCCATCCGCCGCGCGGCGAGCAGCCCTTGCTGCTCGTAGAAGCGTAGGGCACGTGGCGTGAGACCCGCGGCCGCCGCCGCGTCGCCGATGCGCATTTCGAGTCCTCCCGGGGCCGGGGTCACAATTCGACCAGCACCGCGCCGATATGGCGCCCTTCAAGCAACTCACACAACGCGCGAGGCGCCTGTTCGATGCCCGCCAGCACGGTGTGCGGGAAGGTGATGGTGCCGTCGCGTAGCCCGCGGCCGAACTCGTGCATCGCCTGCAGGATCGCGTCTGACTGGGCGCCACCCGATATGCCGCGCAGCGTGATCGCCTGAAGGATCAGGTGACCGGTGTCGATCTCGACCGGTGCTGTGAAGCCGCCGGAGACTTGGCCGGACAGGGTGCCGACAAGGGCGACGCGGGCGCCGCGGCGGGCCACCGCGAGCCCGGCCGTCAGCTGTTCGCCCCCGACGTTGTCGAAGATCGCGTCTACACCGTCGGGGGCTGCTTTCCGCAACTGCTCCTCGATCGGGCCCGCGCCCCGGATGACCGCGGCGTCGTAGCCCAGCTCTTCGACCAGGTACCGACCCTTGCGGACGGAGCCGGTACTGCCGATCAGCCGCGTCGCCCCGCGCAGCCGGGCGAACTGCCCGGCCAGGGAGCCGACGCCGCCCGCGGCGCCGGTGACGAACACCGTGTCACCCGGTCCCACCTCGGCCGCTCGCACACCAAGCCAGGCCGTCGGGCCCTGCGAGAGGTGGGCGGCCAGGTCGGGCAGCACCTCGGGGTCGATCCGCTGCGCCCCGGCCTCGTCGACCGCCGCGTATTCGCGCCAGCCGTGACGATGGGTGACGAGGTCGCCAGGTCGGAGGTCTGCCATCGGGGCGGCCACCACTTCGCCGACAGCCGGTCCCCACATGGCCTCACCCAGCCCGTACGGTGGCATCGGCAGGCGGGTATCACCTTCCATCAGGGTGCGCATCACGGCGACGACGCTCATGAGGCGGTTGCGCACGAGTACCTGGCCGGGGCCGGGCTTGGGCATGGGTGCCTCGATGATCCGGAAATTCTCAGTGTCGAGTGGTCCTTCCGGACGGGCGACCAAATGCACTTCTCTGTGGGTGGCGGGGAGGGTCATGACGGCTCCTCGAGATCGGACGCGGACCTGACGACCCTAGAACTTGACGTTTACGTCAAGTGCAAGCACACGGCCGGGTGGGATGCCGATGCCCCACGGTCCGACCAGGGCGATCCTGACCCGCTTAGCCAGCAGCCCATTCGGGCCAGTGTCCGTGCCCGCGTACCACCACGGAAACCTTCGCGCGACGCTGCTCGCCGCCGAGCGCAGCCTGCGCCAGCATGGAGCGGACCAGCTCTCGCTGCGCGAGCTGGCCCGCGAGGCCGGCGTCAGCCACGCCGCGCCCCGCCGGCACTTCCCGGACCGTCAGGCACTGCTGGACGCGCTCGCCGAGGCCGGGTTCGCCCGGCTCGACGAGGAGCTACGCGCGGCGCTCGCCGCCGCGGGGGAGGAATTCGGGCTGCGCCTGCACGCCATGGCGGCGGCTTATCTGCGGTTCGCCACCGAGGACGCCGCGCTGCTGGAACTGATGTTCGCCGGCAAGCACCGCGAGGGCGCCGACCGGCTCGTCGCGGCCGTCGCCGCGCCGTTCGGGCTGATGCACAACCTGGTCGCGCAGGGGCAAGCACAGGGCGTGCTCGAGCCCGGCGACCCGCAACGCGTTGGGATCGTGCTGTTCGCGACGCTGCAGGGCATCGCCACACTGATCAACGGCAGCCTGGTGACGCCGGAACTGCTCGACGGGATCGTGGAGACCGCTGTCGACCAGTTCATACGGGGATCACGGCGCCGTGCACGGGAAGCAGCGCGGCAGCCCTTGCCCAAGCATGAATGACCGCAGACCACGGAAGTGGTGAGAGGGGGAGACGTTGTAACGGGCCACCTCCTCGCGTACGCGCAGCCGTACCAGCTCCCGGGCCGAGATCCGCACGGGCAGGTTGGGCAGGGAGAACTCCTCCAACGCCCGGCCGATCGCAGTCTCATCGCGAAACGCCACTGATGCCATCGAACATCCTGCTTCGGTGAAAGGTCAGGTGGTGCGGCAATCTCTAGCAGCAGCGAACGACAGAAACGTTGGTGGCGCCGGCGTACTGCCAGGCCTGGTCGATGCTGTCGGCTGGACCGCGTTCCAGCCGGTGACGGCGGTCTTTTCTGAATCCGCGTCGTCCGAACGCGAAGTTACCGACCGCATGCTGATCTACGGTGAGCGTCACCTTCGCGCGGTTCTGAACGAGTGAGCTCTTCCCAACCTGACGGCCCTGGTCACGACGGTTCGTGCAGGACGGTGGCGGATGAGCTGAGGCTCCCGACAAGACAGCAGGCGTTTCGAGTACATAGAGAAACCACTGCCGCATCCCTGGGCGGCCCGCCGTACGACCTCCGTCACGCCTGCGTATCACGTCCTGTCTCGCCTGGCCAAGCTCCTGCGCCAACGATGGGCGGGCCCGCTCATGTGCCGCCCTTTGGGGCCGCCTGCGCATCGCGCTGAGGCAGCGAGACGTCCTGCGGGATGACGCAGTTGTTCTTCGGGGGTCCGCCCTCCGGCCACGCGACGGCCTTGAGCTTCAGCTTCCCGGACGCGCCATCGAGACGGACCACAGGAACGGGCTTGTCGTACGGATTGCCGGCCCTCGTCAGGCAGATCCAGCCGCTCGCGCCCTGTATGCGGTAGGCCGCGTTCAGATTCGGCAGGCTCTCCGTCACCTGGGCGGTCGACGGGAGCTCAGTGTTGTTGATCGCCGCCGCTTTCGCCAGCTCCTTCGCGGCGACCAGGACGACGTCGTGGGCGATGATCAGCCGGCCGTCCTCGAGGCTGACGTTGCCAAGGCCCGTGGCGGCGATGTCCTCCCGCAGCTCCGTCATGGCTTGCTGGGCTTCGGCGAGGTAACCGGGCAAGTCGCCCCGCCGCCACTTCTTCGCCTCGGTGCTCCAGGCCTCTGGGTGGGCGGGAGCGGCGTACTCGACAGATACAGAGGGCCGTCCAATACCCGGATCACCGCGGAGCATGGCGCGTTCGCCGTCGGTCAGGCGCTCGGCGATGGTCGTCGCGTCCGACCCCGTGATGACCGTGTACGAGGGCTTGTCCTTGCAGTAAACGGTGGCGAGTTGCTGGATGAAGAGTTTCAGATGGAAGGCCCGCCCGGCGAAGTAAACGTAACGGGCCCTGGACTCGCAGATGTTCCGTGCGAAGTCCGCGAAGATGTTCGGCGTGTTGCCCACGACCTCGAGGTCCTTCGACCTGAAGGTCATGTCCTGGACCCCGATGCCTTTCTTCCTGGTCTTCCGGGCTTCGTCGAACGCCTCCCACAAGGAGGCGTTGTAGTTGTCGCGGGGCCGGTCGTCGACGACCAGAGCGGTCTCGGAGCCCGCCAGACTGAGGTCGGATTTGAGCAGCGCGGCGGCCTGCTCCTTGGCGGTCGAGACCACGCGGGCCAGCCCGGGAAACGGATACTTGCTCGGTTTCTCGGACTCGGGGTTGGCAAAGGCCCCTGAGGTGACGAGGCCGGCGACGACCGGAATCCCGCGTTGCTGGGTGAGCTCGGACATGGCGGCATGGGTGGTGTCCAGGCTCAGGTTGAAGTCTACGACGACGCGGAGGTCCGACTCCTGCTCCAGCAGCTTGTCGATCGCGATCCGCCACTGCCCGTAGCCACGGCCGGGGTTCGCCAGGACCAGGCGGATGGGCGGCGTAGCCGCCTCCGGGCTGTTGGCCCGGCGCTGCGCGAGATACGCTCCGCACACCTCGCCGAGAATCTGTTGCCGCACCGCGGGGACATCGGACTCCATCGGGATCATCAAGGCGACGGTCGCGTGTTTCATCGGTTGGACGCGGGCGTTCTCCGCCGCTATGCGGGCGAAGACCTCCCGCATTCCCTCGACGTCGGGCATGAAGACGTCCTTACCGTCGGACACGCCTACGCAGTCGTGTCCCGCCCGCTCCAGTCGCTCGCCACAACTGTCGGGCCGGTTCCCGAAATACAGGCCGGCGCCGGCGATTGCCGCCACCAGGGTCACCGACAGCATCGCGGCGACCACCGGACCCGCGATCCCGATCCGCCGATTCGCGCGCGGGCCCGGTGAATAACCCTGCAGAGAGACCAGCAGCAACCTGCTGGGCATCGTCTTCTCGTTGTTGTGACTGATTTCGATCGCGGCTTCTTTCCGCTCCTTGAAGCGCTTCAGGATGGCCGCGCCCAGACCGTCCGCCTTCGGGTGGGAGGTCTTGGTGACTTTGGCGGACGTCGAGGTGGTGATGACGATCGGATACGTCCGTAGATCGCGGGACCTGCCGCCGTACGCCTTGAGGAAGGCGTCCCTGAGCATCCGTCGCGCGGGTACCTTGTCCACGTCGGGCAAGAGAATGACGGGACGACGCGCCCTGTTCAACCGGCGGAAGAGTCCATAGTGCGTGTCTATGTCGGCGAGTATGGCGTGGACGAGAAACAGGTGCTTTTCCTCAGCTTCCTTCTCCCGCCACTTGCGGAGCTCGTGAATGAGGACACGGGTGGTTCGTATCGGATGCTTGTCGAACCCTTTCTTGCGCAACCAGCGGATGGTTCTGATGTGCGGGAACCTCAGCCAGCCGAAGACGTGCAGCACGAACGTGATCAAACCACCGAAGAGTTTCTCCAGGAACTGGTCCTTCGAGATTTCGTCGACTCTTACCCTTAATTCCGGCAGCACATCTTTCTTGGCGTTCCTGATCGCCTTCTTGACCCTTTCCTCCAGCTCCTCGTTGAGGTCGGGCAGGCTGCGCCGCCGCTCGTCCGGCTGCCAAGCGAAGAGCACGTCGTACGCGGCCGCGAAGCGCGGAAAGACGATGGGCAGACGGAACGCGGCGCGCCCGTCGTACCCGCATCTCCCAGCGATTTCCAGTAACTCCTGGGCGACGCTCCTTGCCGGCGTATCATCAGCTGGATCCGGCTCGTTGATCGGCAGCACCCCAGCGTACTCCTGGTGGAACTTCTTGACCCATGTCTGGATTGTGTCGCCATCGGCCTCGAATTGGAGCACCAGTGGCCCTGCCCGGCGCGTGAATTTGACCTTCCTCCGTCGGAACCGATTCCTGATGACCAGGTCGCCCAGTGTCTCGTCGAATCCCACAGTCCTGTCTCCGTCTCGCGTTCGCCGGCTGGCACGAATCAGGTGGTCCAGACCTTAGGAGATTTGACGACAAGGCGCCCAGCATTCGGCAAATTGCCGCAAATGAATCGCTCGGTCCGGTGGAGAGTTGATGCCGGGCAAGTCGCCTAACCCGCCTGGCGGTTCGCATGGTCGCTGAGGTGAGGCCGGACTACTCGACCGAGTGGGCCGCGATCAACCGGGTCGCGACCAAGCTCGGCACCGGCACCGCCGAGGCACTGCGATCGCGGAGGGAGCAACGCCGCAACGCTTCGCGTGCAGCAGGTTTGGGTCCGGCGTGTGGGTGTTTACCTCAGCGAAGTCACGTTCGAGACGTGGAACAGTGAGCGGTTCCTCAAGCTGGGATCAGCACTGGACTTGGCGCTCGCCGATCGTGGCTTGGCGCCGTTCATGCCCGAGCCACGTGCCGTTGGGCGAGTGTTTGAAGAGAAGCTGATCTGGTCTATGGATGACTTTGGCGCCCTGTGTGAGCGGCAGTTGAGCCAGGAGGACGTCGATGCGGTGTTCGACTGGAACATGCTCATTCCCGTCGGGTTCGACGGCCCTATCTCTCTTGGTCGTGGCCGAGCAGGTGGAATCCGCGGTCGCCTCGTGGGAGCACCCGAACCGGAGGACCGGCAGCAGTTTGTCGAAGACGAGCCGGTCGCCGATCCGGCGCCGGTGGCAGCCCAAGGCCATGGCTGCCTCCACAGCGGTCCGAAGGCGGTATCTTCTGAGCTGAGCTCAGGGCCGCTGCCGGAACGGGGCGAGCGTGGCGCGCACGAGGTCGGCGGCGCCCCAGTCGGGGTCGAACTGGGCGATCACGGCCAGGTGTTGGCGTAGCTGGAGGATCGGCATCCGTTCGCGCCAGTCGGGGTCGAGCCCGGTCAGCTCGGCGTACAGCTCGAAGAACACATGCGCCTCGGGCGGCGGCGCGGTCGTCCACAGGTGGGCCAGGTCGACCTCGGCCCACGTGTACGACACGGCCGGGTCGATCAGCATGGGCCGCCCGTCGGGGGTGGCCATGACGTTCTGCGCCCACAGGTCGCCGTGCGTCAGGCACGCGGGCCTGACCGGCAGCAGCTCGGGCAGCCGGTCGCACAGCCGCTCCAGCGCCGCCCGGTCCACAGCGTCGAGCGCCTCTTGGACCCGACGCTCGCCGAGTCAGCGCAGCAGACGGCTCGACGAGCGCGACCCCCGGGCCGCGGCCGATCCCTGCTCTTCGCCGTGGAGGGCGATCAGCCTGTACCGGGTCGCGGCGTCGGTGCGGGCTTGCAGGCCGGTCACGATCTTC
Organism: Nonomuraea sp. CA-141351; assembly: GCF_050944675.1. Taxonomy (NCBI): domain Bacteria; kingdom Bacillati; phylum Actinomycetota; class Actinomycetes; order Streptosporangiales; family Streptosporangiaceae; genus Nonomuraea; species Nonomuraea sp. CA-141351. Next base: position 9,633,195 of record NZ_CP191982.1, on the reverse strand, counting down.
AGCTGTTCGGGGTTGGCGAGGAAGTGGTCGGCAATGGCGGTGGCGAGCTCGGCGATGCGCGGGTCGTCCGGTTCCCAGGCCGCGGCTTCGGCGCCGCGCTTGATCAAGGCGACGAACCGGGTGTCTTCGAGGGCGTGCTCGACATGGGTGAGGTAGTCGTCGAAGCCCTCTGGGACCAGGGCCCTGGCCAGCACCCAGCCCTCCCTGGTGGCCGCCACCTCGTCCGCGGGGAATCTGAGGCCGGACAACCGCTCCAGCAGCGCCACAGCGCGGTCGGGCAGCCGGGCCCGGTCGCCGTCAGCGAGCCGGTGCAGCGTGTCACGCCGCGCGATCAGCTCCTCGATCCGTTCGGTGAGCTGCCGTTCGACGTCGGTGAGCGCGGCGGCGAACAGCGCGGCGGCGAACAGCGCGGTGTCGGCGTCGAGCATGGGCGCGACCTCGGCCAGCGGCACCCCGGCGGCGGCCAGCGTCCGGACCTGCACCAGCCGCAACAGATCGGCCGATCCGTACCGCCGGTAGCCGGAGCTGTCGCGTTCCGGCTCCTTGACCAGGCCGAGCTTGTGGTAGTGCCAATGAAGGTGCTCCCCTTTGTGTCACAGCAGCTTGCCTGGTCAGGCCAGCCTGCCGCTCGCGCCCCGCCCCCGGCTTTCAGCGACCCGCCGCGTTCAGGCTGGAGGCGCAAGACAGCCCAGTCCTTGAGAACCGCCCGAGCGGTATCCGAACGAGGCCGCACTCGCGCGCATCACGTGTGCAGGCAGGGCGAATGATGATCGATGGTTTCAGCTGCCGGAGCCCAAAGGGGTCCGGTCGATCTCGGGGACCCATGTCCCAGGGTCGGAGGGGGCGGGAAGCGGGCGCGGCCGCAGCTGCCGCAGGAGCGTCCGCAGCAGTGGCCGGGGATTGTGCCGACGCCAGACGATCGACCAGGGCATCAGCGGCGTCGGCTCGACGATCGGGATGCGGCGCAGGCCGCTCCCGGCCGGGTCGATGCTCATCTCGCCCAGTCCCACCGCGCTCTTCTCCGCCAGGAACTGCTCCACGAGATGCCGTTGGCCGATGGCCGGAGCGTTGAAGCGCAACGGCACGCCGAACCGGTCAGCCAGCCGTACGAGATAACCACGCCACTCCGCCGCGCCCGCCGGGTCGGGCATCGCGATGCCCGCCTCGCGCAGGTCGGCCGGTCGCAGCACGTCCCTGGCGGCCAGGCGGTGATCCTCGGGCACAAACGCGTGCAGCGGCTCCAGATGCACGAGCCGGTACGCCAGCTCGGCGGGCCAGGGTGCCGGTGTGTCGTGTACGCGCCCGAACGCGGCGTCGAGCTCCTGCCGCCGCAGGGCCGGCAGCGCCACGGACAACCCCTGCCGCATGCTCAGCTCGATCCGTACGCGAGAGTCGCGCTCACTCGCCTGACGCACGATCCGCAGCGGCGTGAATCGCTCGTCGTACACGTCCACCCGCAACGGCTCGTTCGCCGAGCGGACCGCCTGGATCGCCCGGTCGAACGCGGAGACCGCCTCACGTGCGCGGGGCAGCAACCGCTCACCCGCCTCGGTCAGCTCCACGGCACGGGTCGTCCGCTCGAACAGCGGCACCGTCAGCGCCTCTTCCAATCGCCGAATCCGCTTCGACAGCGCCTGCTGGCTGATGAACAGCCTCGCGCCGGCCCGGCCGAAGTGCAGCTCCTCCGCGGTGACGACGAACGCGCGCAGGCCCTCGATGTCCGCCTCCACGTCTCGAGGGTGGATTAAAAACCGCTGGTTGTCAATCCGCCGCAGATCGATGTTGGACACCACCGGCCGCCTGCGAGTTTGCTGGTCTCACCGAAGGGGGCAAGAGATGAAGATCGTGGAAATCCGTCCTGAGTTGCACCTGATCCTGCTGGGGTTCGGCCAGGCGTACCTTTGGAACGACGCGGGCGCGCTCACGCTTGTCGACACCGGCGTCGCCACCTCTGGCAAGGACATCGCGACCGCGATCGAGCAACTGGGCCATCGCAAGAGCGACGTCAAGCACGTCGTCCTCACCCATTTCCATGAGGACCACTGCGGTGGAGCCGCCGAGATCAGCGGTTGGGGAGACGTCACCGTACTGGCCCACAAGCTGGAAGCGCCGGTCATCCGCGGTGACAAGCCCGCTCCTCCGCCCTGTTTCACCGACGAGGAGCGCATCCTGCACCGCAACCTAGGAGCACACCTGCTGCCCGCCGCGCCCCCGTGCCGCGTGGACCGCGAGTTGGAGGACGGCGACACGATTGATTTCGGCGGTGGCGCGCGGGTGATCCACACTCCGGGGCACACCGACGGCAGCATCGCGGTTCACCTGCCGCGGTCCGGAGTGCTCTTCACCGGAGACACGGTCGCGCACGTCAACGGGCAGGTCATGCCCGGGGTGTTCAACCTGGACCGCGCAGACCTGCTCTGCTCTTTCCGCAGGCTCGCCGGGATCGACGTACAGCTGGCCTGCGTCGGTCACGGCGAACCCCTCCCCGACGCCCACGCGGCCTTCACCGCGGCCGCGGCGGCCCTGCCCGACTGAGCGCACACCTCGGTGCGCTCAGTCGGGCAGGGCCTGCTTGCCCGTTCATCATTCGGCGAAAGCGCCTCCCCGCCAGCGACTCACCCCTGCCGACCGCCGCGCCCAACTCCTCGCCGTCGGCGCACGGCTCTTCGCCGCGCACCCGTACGCCGACGTGTTGATGGAGGAGGTCGCCGAAAAGGCCGGCGTCTCCCGAGCCCTGCTCTACCGCCACTTCCCCAGCAAGCATGCCCTCTTCGCAGCCGTCTACCAGCAGGCGGCGGACCAACTGCTTGCCGAGACGCGACTCGACCCCGCTGACTCCCTGGTGGAGCAGCTCATCCAGGGTATGGACGTCCATCTCGACTACTTCGTGGCGAACCGCAACGCCGTCCTCGCCGCGAACCGGGTCCTCGCGGGTGACCCGGTGATCCAGACGATCATGACGAACGAGCTGGACGCGCTCCGTGTGCGGCTGCTGACCGTACTCCCACTCGCGGACGAGAGCGCCCGCGAAGCTGTGTCCGGCGTCCTGAAGAGCTGGCTGTTTTTTGTCCAGGTCCTCTGCGTCGACTGGCTCACCCATGCGTCCTGTTCTCGCACCCAGTTGCGCGATGTCTGCATCGGCGCGGTTCTCGGCGCCCTCCGGCCGCTGCTCGCCGAGGACCCCGCCCCCAACTGGCCGCCACAAGGGTCCGGCGCGGGCGCCTAAGGGCTGGTTCTTTAGATCTGCTCCATCCTTTCCAACCGCAGGAGCCTCCATCAACGCCGGACGGGTTCACGTCCGCTGGCGCAACGCCCGCGAATACACGCGGGCCCCAGTCAGCATGAACCATGATCGCGTTGTCGCTATCGCTGCTGCTGTCGTGGCAGGTGGTCTACACCGAGCCGTCCCATCCGTGGCTCGATCTCGACCACGGCACGTCCTTCGACGACATCGCAGCCACGGACGCCCGCCACGCGTGGGCGGTGGGCGAGAACGAATACGGAACCGATGGGCACTACTCCGTTCTCGTGCGCTGGGACGGAATCTCGTGGCGGCGTCGGATTCTGCCGAAGAAGGGCGCTTGGCTCGACTTGGTGAAGGTCGACGCCTCAGGGCCCGACAACGTGTGGGTCGTCGCGCAGGACTACGAGGGTGGCAACGACGGGTTGCTCCGCTACGATGGGCACCGGTGGCGCTTCCTGGGACTACGCGGCGCCACCGAGGCCGTAGCCGTGGGCAGGGACGAGGCCTGGGCGTTCACCCCGAAGCACGCCTACCTGTTCGACGGGACGAGGCGGCAGCCGAAGTGGTCGGCCACGATGTCTGCCACGGCCTCCGCATCGTCGGACCCATCGACTTCTAGGACTCGGATGCCCAGGCGGCGAGCGGAGCGGGCGGCCTCGTCGGCGACGAGGCGGTCTCGGGCGAGTCGGTTGCGTTGTGCTCGATCGGGGTCGCTGACCGGGTGATCGATGGTGGCGGCACGGGGCAGTTCGCGGAGCTGGCGCCGGCGAAATTCTTCGCTCGGCAGCATGACGATCATTCGACGGGGTGAGTCGATGATGGGAGCTACCAGTTCGGGACGCAGTCCCCAGCCTTCGGCGATGATGGGTCGCCCCGATACCAGGGCGCGCAGGTCGTCCAACGTCCACTCGAACCGCGTGGGAAAGCCGGCCAGGATCTCGTCGGCCATCTCCTGAGGGCTGGTGTTCACCCAGACGGTGTCCGGGTCAGGGTCGGAGATGGGCTCGCCGAGCCGCGCTCGGCGGGCGATTCGACGGTCATTGTGCGCACGCGCGTCGTGGTAGTCGTAGTGGTAGGCGGTCAGCCCGTACCGGGTGGCCAGCAGTCTGGCGACGGTGGATTTTCCGGCCCATTGGCCACCTCCGATCCATAGGGCGCCGTGCAACGTGCCGAACGGATCCCAGACCTCGCTACTCATGGCGTTCACGGTTACAGCTTGGCGACGGCACAGACGAAGAAACAGTCTTGTTCTGCCTGCTTGGCCGGGTGATGATCATAGAGAGGGGAAGCGGCACCCCAGACGCCCAGCCACCGGCGCGCTTCAAGTGACGGGTGGCGGGATGTTGCGGCGGCGCGACGTGTACGCGGTCAGTGCCCCATGACGGAGAGTAGCCAAATGAAGATCACTCTCCGCGATCAAACCGAAATCCGAAGCTAGGACCCAACAAAACGGGCACAGGGCGCATCCAACGGAGCATGAAGCGATTCAAGCGTGCCGGATCGGCGATGATCACGGGCGTACTGCTGACCTCGGTCGCGTCCGGCCTCTTCGCATCCGGCGGCGCCGCCGCGCGGGCGGTCACCGCGGTCGGGGCACAGGGAGCGATGGCCACGAACGCCGGCCTCTCCACACGCGGAGAAGGGGCGGCGGCCAAGCGGTGCCGTACCGACGCCCTCACGGCGCACCTCGGGCGGGAGGATCCGGGGGCGGGGAACGTGTACGCGCCGCTGGTGCTGACCAACACCTCCGCCCAGACCTGCTGGGTGTACGGCTTCCCTGGACTGGTCATGTTCGATGGCAACGGCGACGCGCTGCGTACCCGGGTGCGCAGGGAAAGCGTCCGGCCTGACCGGGTGGTGCTGAAGCCGAAAGCCTCCGCTTATGCCCGGCTGCACTGGGTGATGGTGGAGACCGGATCCGAGGGACGATGCCCGGTGTCGGCACGACTGATGATCATTCCTCCGGACGAGACGGCGCACCTGGAGATCCCGTTCAGGGCGACAGTCTGTGACACCGGCCGTATCGACGTCAGGCCGTTCGCCTCGCGAGTGCGTCCTTGACGCTCCTGCCTCGCTGGTTGGGTCGGTCGACGAGTTGCATACGGCACCTCGTGCAGTGCTGCGGTTGGATGGTGTTGACCACCTTTGTTGAGGGTCTGCTCGAACAGGGGACGGCTCCGTCGAAGGAGTTCACCGACCGGTATGCGTTGGTGAGTGGTTGCGGCTGGTCAGGGTTCGGAGGGCGCGGCGAAGCACGCGTTCGCAGGGGCGGCCACGTGGTCACTCGGACCCATATTGCAGATCAGTATCTGTTCTATCCCTTCCGGGACGATTCCTGATCCAGTTGCCGAAAATGACGGCAAAGGCAATGGGGGGCGGAGGCGGTGGTGTACCGCGGGGATACTCGACGCTCGACAGCCACGGGATTGGCCGTATGGGCACGGCGACACCTGACGATCTGGATTACCGCCGCAACCACCACCCAGGGTGCGCTCCTCGCGGTCACCACCATGCTGATGCAGTTGCCCGGTCAGTCCGACTCGGTGATCACCGCTTGTATCGGGATCGTGCTCCTCCTCGCCGTCCTTTCCATCGTTCTCCCCGTGATCGGGGCGCGCATCGAGCGGAAGAACCAGACGGCGGAGGAGCTCGATGACAAGCAGCGGTACGTCACTACCCGGGTCTTGCGAGGAAGTGCCGGCGAGCTTCCCCGACTCGGTCAGCTCTCGGCCACTGATTTCGGAGTCACTCCCACCCAGTACACCAACAGCGGGCGCGACCCCTATGTCCCGCGCGAGCCTGACGACACGCAAATCCGTAACGCCCTCAGCGCGTCCGGCCCGCCCTATCCGTTCGTGTTGGTGTGGGGGAACACCAAAGCGGGTAAGTCGCGTACGACCGCCGAAGCCATCCGGGCGGTGTTCGCCGAGCACACCACCGTCTTGTTGCCTGCCAGCGGAACTGCTCTCGCGGAACTCGCTCTCTCCGAGGACACTCTCTCTTTCGGTGAGGGGCCGACCGTGGTCTACCTCGACGACATCACCGTCGCCGACCTCGAAGCCCTGACGCCTGCTGTGCTGGATGCAGTCGCTTGCCAGGCCGTACTGGTCGCGACCATGACCGCCGGAAGGCGCGGTCAGATCCTTAAGTCCGGTACCGACATCACGCGCATCGCCCGAACAGCACTGAGCCGCACGCACCGGGACGGCCAAGGCCACGAACTGGTCTTCCGCCCGCCCACCGATGCCGAGCGTGAGCATGCTGAAGCCCTCTACCCTGGGGAGACCTTCCGAGGCAGCATCGCTGAAACCCTCGTCGGTGCGACCGAGCTCTTCGCCAAATACAAGGCCGGGCCCGATGACAATCCAGCCGGCTACGCCATCGTCCAAGCAGCGGTCGATTGCCGCCGTGCGGGACTCTCCCGTCCTGTTACCGACGCTGAGCTCTTACGGCTGTTCGCTCTCTATCTACCAGCGATACGGGCAGGCGTGCCCGCCACTTCGGACGCCTTCCAACATGGCCTCCGCACCTGGGCAACCGTCCCGGTCTCCTCCCAGGTCGCTCTGCTCACCGCCGACATCGGCAACGGTGAGGCAGGATGGAAGGTTCTTGACCACATCGTCTCCGCCGATGAAGGAGCTCTCTTCGGCCAAGCCGCCCGACCCATCCACACGGACCTCTGGACTGAACTCATTTCGATCGTCAACCCGTCCGATGCTCGCAAAATTATGTATGCAGCCGAGAACCGCGGGGATCGAAGGCACGCCATCACAGCAGGGCGCAAAGCGGCTACATCACTTCACCTTGAAGAGGCATCCGTCTCCGCAGGCTATCTGGGTATTCTGCTTGCTGAGCAGGGGGATGCGGAAGCCGCTGCGGATGCCTTCCGGCAAGCAACCCGCTCGCGGAACCCCGATCGTGTATCAATGGCTACCCTTCAGCTAGGGATAATGCTTTCCAGACAAGGGAAAATCGAAGCTGCTGCGGATGCCTTCCACCAAGTGATCCACTCGCGTCATCCCGACACCGGACCGCTTGCTGCACTCGTTTGTGGAAAAATGTTCGAAGAGCATGGAGATCTGGACGCCGCTCAAGATGCCTACTGGCAGGCGATCCGCTCATACCACCCCGAGCATGCACCTGTGGCCGAACTGAATCTGGGGGCCCTGCTCGCCCAATCAGGGGAGCTGAGCGCTGCCGGCGAAGCCTTTCGACGGGTGATCGCTTCAGGCCATCCAGACAAAGCACCTCATGCCGCCGTGAATCTGGGGATAGTGCTCGCCAACCAGGGGGAGCTGGAAGCTGCCGAGAGAGTCTTCCGGCAGGCGATCGCCTCCGGTCACACGCGCCACGCGCCACGCGCAGCGCTCTGTCTGGACAAGGTTCTCGCCTTTCAGAGGGAAGGAGGCGCCCTCGGGAATGGCCCGCGCTCGGTGGCCGCCCCTGATGGAGGTTCACCTGTAGTCGAAGTGGGTCAAGGGGTTGACGAGGTTCCCCCTCCAGAGAGCACTGCCTCAGGCGGGGTCCCTTCGACTTCGGGGTGACAGCACTAGAGGAGCCGCGCGATCTCGGTCGCGGCGCTGAGTACGAGTGGGGCGATCTCGTTCTCGTCCCGCACCCCGATGGTCACCACGCCCACGCTGGCATCGGCCGGGCGCCCTGCCGCGATGATCGGGGCGGCGATACCCCATGCCCCGGGCTGCAGCTCACCTGCGGTGACCGAGTATCCGGTGGTGCGGGCCTGCGTTATCGCCGGGCGCTCCCCGGGGAGGGGCGGGCGGCCGGCCAGGATGGCGATCCCTGAGGCGCCGCGGTTCGCGGGATGCCGGGTGCCGGGGCGGTAGCTGACGTGGATCTGTGAGACGCGCGGCTCTGCCACGGCGAGCACGACCGCCTGGCCCTCGTCGATGTCGAGCACGGTGATGAAAGCGGTGGCGTTGCAGGCGTCGGCCAGCATCTGGAGCGCGGCGGAGGCCGCGCTGCGGAGCCTGTGCTGGACGGCGGCGTTCAGCTCGACGATGCCGAGGCCGAGGGTGAAGCGGGTGCCGATCCGGGCGGCCAGCCGGTGGTTGCCGAGTGCGACCAGATGGCGGGAGACGGCGTTGCGATGGATCCCGGCAAGCTGGGCGAGCTCGGTGATGGTCAACCCGTCCGGATGGTCCTTGAGGATCTCCAGGAGCCGCAGGCCGGTGTCGATCGTCTTGGAGCCCGCCGTGGAGGCGGCCGGGCCCTGCTCGTCAGTGGTCATTCGGTGCCCAGGGGAGGTACGGGGGTGTAGCGCAGGGGCAGGTGCTTGATGCCGCCGATGAAGTTCGACACCAGCCGGACAGGCGGTCCGGCGAGCTGGACGTCCGGCAGCCGCCAGAGCAGTTCGCGGTAGAACGCGCGGAGTTGCAGCCGGGCGAAACGGGAGCCGACGCACACGTGCGGGCCGTCCCCGAACGAGACGTGGTCATTGGGCCGGCGGGCGATGTCGAAACGCGCCGGGTCGGGGAAGCGCCGCTCGTCGAAGTTGGCGGCACCGTGGAAGACGACGACCTTGTCGCCTGCGGCGATGCGCCGCTCGGCCAGGACCGTGTCGTGTACGGCGGTGCGGCGGAAGCTGAGGACGGGGGGATGCCAGCGCAGCATCTCCTCGATGGCCGAGTCGAGGAGTTCGGGGTGGTCGAGCAGACGACGATGCTGGCCGGGATGGTCGAGCAGGGCGAGCAGCCCGCCCGGTAGTGCTGAACGCACAGTGTCGTTGCCCGCGATGATCAGGAGAAAGAAGAACATCGACAGTTCGGGATCGGTAAGACGCTGCCCGTCCACTTCGGCCGTGGCGAGCGCGGTCATGACGTCGTCTGCCGGATTGCGGCGTTTGTAGGCGGCGAGTGAGTGGGCGTACTCGAACATGTCGGTGAGCATGGCCGGGGATCGTGGGTTGACCGGCTTGCCGTCCGGCCCGCGGACGGCGGTCGCGTGGTCGGGATCCTGGTAGCCGATCACGCGGTTGGTCCACTCCAGGATCTGGCCGCGATCCGCGGGCGGGATGCCGAGGAGATCTGCGAGGTTGTGGATCGGGTAGTCGTCGGTCACGTCCGCCGGCAGGTCGCACTCGCCTCGCTCGGCGATCTCGTCGATGAGCAGTCGTGCCCGTGCCGCCACGCCGGGGGTGAAGCGCTCGATGCGCCTGGCGGTGAACACGCCGGAGACGATCCGCCGGAGCCGGCCGTGGTCCGGCGGATCGAGGTTGAGCATCATCCGCCGGATGAACGACAGGTCGGCGGGGTCCGGGTCGCGGATCTGGGTGGCGCCGAGCCAGGAGCTGAACTCGGTCGGCGTGCGCAGGACGCGTACGACATCCGCGTGGCGGGTCACCGCCCAGAACCCGGGGCCAGCAGGCCAGTCACCGACCTTGTGCTCCTCCTGCCAGCGCACGGGGTCGTGATCACGCAGCCGGCGGTACGTCTCGTGCGGGATGCCCTCCGCGTAGATACGCGGGTCGAACACGTTGGCCGTCGTACTCATGTCGATCACGGGCAACCCCTCCAGCAGATCGTCAGACGGACAGGAAACGTTCGATGGCGGAAACCAGGGCCAACGGTGTCTCGTCCATCGCGTAGTGGCCGGCGTCTGCGAATGTCAGCAGTTCGGCGTTCGGGTACCACTGCAGCCACGTGCCCCGCATGACATCGGCGGAGAGCGCGGGGTCGTGTTCGCCGGCGATGACGAGCACTGGCGTGGTGGCGCCGGCCACCTCGGTGTGGAAGGCGGTGCGGGCCCAGGCGTCCAAGTAGGCCCGGAACGCGGTCACCGTGGAGTTCCGCAGCGAGTTGTCCACCATCTCATCGAGCCACGGGCCAGGAAGCCGGTTGCCGGTGGTGAGGTCGATGATCGCGCGGCGGTTGGCGGGCTCCTCGGCGGAGCCGGCGAACAGCGCCCAGCCCTCGTCGTCGAACGGCACGCCGGAGGCCGGCACCGGAGAGATGCCGACGAGCTTGCGGACCCGGCCGGGCGCGTCCAGCATCACCCGCTGCATCGCCGTCCCGCCCATCGAGTGACCGACCAGGGAGAAGGTCTCCCACCCCAGCTCGTCGGCGAGCGCGATCACATCGCCGGCGATCTCAGCGAGGGTGAACTCACCGGTGAGATCGCGAGCCTCGCCGTACCCCCGGTAGTCGGGGAAGGCGTAGGTGAAGGCCTCGCCGTTCAGGTAGGGCTGGATCTTCCTGAAGGAGCCGCGGTCTCCGAACCAGCCGTGCAACGCGATTACACGGTGCGGCCCGGAACCGAGGACGTCGTGGGGAAGGACGACGGGGGACATGACGGATTCTCCTTAGCGTTCGTGGCGCCGGATGCCGTGGCGGTCGGCGTCTGTTCACCAGCCCATGGGGTGCCGTCGAGGCATTCCAGGCTGAACCAGACGTACTTGCCGTTTTCGTGCTGGACAGCGCCCCACTGGTCGGCCTGCGCCTCCACCAGGAACAGCCCGCGGCCGCTTTCGGCCAGGAAGTCGGGGGCCCGCCGCGTGGGGAGGGTCGGATCATGGTCGCAGACCGCCAGCCAGATCGTGGAACCCCCCACTCGTACGTTGATCCTGATGTCGGAGGATCCGTGAGAGGGCGGGACCGCGTGCTGGACTGCGTTCGTGACCAGCTCGCTGGTCAGCTCGGCGATCGTCGCCTCATCAGCGGGGGAGAGAGGTGCGTCCCAGGAGGCGAGCATCGCCGAGACCCAGCGGCGGGCGATGGATGACGCGATCGGCGAGCGGGGCAGATCGCACCAGCGGGAGAGCAGCCGGCTCGTGAGGTCGGTGACGACATTCATGGCACGCTCGCTGCGATTGACGATAAATGGCAGGTCAGCGTGCCACTACGGCATTGCGTAATGTCCCTGTCGTCGGAGGCTCCCGGTCCCGCGCCGACCTCCATGGGGCGCCCTGAAACGGCTGCGGCGCGTCCGAACTCGGGTTTCAGGCGATGAATCGCGAACACGGCGTGGACTTCTCCAAGATGCCCAAATATTGGGCGTGATGGTCAAAAAATGGGCGTGCAGGCGAGGAAAGCATCGGCCGGAGTAAGGCTGTTGTCAACGCGAATGGCAGAAAATGTGGATCATTTGTGGTTGATGGCGGTATCGCTTGGCATCCAAGAGCGCGTCCGCCTGCGCGGCTCGCCCAGCGGCACGCCTGCCGCCTCTGCAATCGTCGCCGCCCGTCCCAAAGGAGACCTTAAGCGTTCCGTAAGGATGTTCCGCGAGGCTACAGGCACATCAGAACGGCTGGGCCGGGCGCCCCGCCCCTTCCTGGAGGACCATCATGAGGACGATCGCCGCAAGCCTGTTCATCTCACTCGACGGGGTCGTTGAGGAGCCGGCGGAGTGGCATTTCCCGTACTTCAACGACGAGATGGGCGCGGCCGTGGGCAGCCAGATGGCCGACACCCTGCTCCTGGGGCGCAAGACCTACGACAGCTTCGCCGGAGCGTGGCCGGAGCGGGAGGCCGAGGGCGGCGAGGACGCCGGCTTCGCAAAGACGCTCGGCGACGCACGGAAGATCGTCGTGTCGCGCCAGCCCCTGGAGTTCACCTGGCGGGGCTCGGAGCTGCTCCAGGGTGACCTGGTCGAGGCCGTGACCGCGTTGAAGAAGGAGCAGGGTGGCCGCATCGCTGTGAGCGGCTCGGTCTCAGTGGTCCGCCAGCTGCTGGCCGCGGGACTGCTGGACGAGCTGCACCTGCTGGTGCACCCGATCGCTGTCCGCAAGGGCGAGCGCCTGTTCGACGAGGGGGAGAACACCATCCCTCTGGAGCTGATCAAGTCCGAGACGTTCACGACGGGTGTGCTGTACCTGGTCTACCGGCCCGCCGAGGCGACGGGTGACACCTCCTACGACGACGCCAAGACCCACCTGTCCCAGGGAGAGCAGTAGACAGGGGTTGCCATTCAATTCTTGACGAAGTTAATTAGGGTGCATCCCGAGCCTTTGGGAGGCACCCGTTGAACTGGCTACTGAGTGGCGCGTTGCTCGCCGGACTGCTCACAACTCCCACCCCCTCTGCCGACACCTGGACCGTCGCCGGGCCCGCGGGCGGGCCCGTCGCCACCGTGCACCTCGACGAGCGGGGCCGCCCGTCCGTGGCCGTGTCGCGGGCGGGAGCGACGGTGCTCGACCCCAGCCCGCTCGGCGTCACCACGGAGCAGGCCGACCTCACCACCGGCCTGCGCCTGAGCGGTCGATCCAGCCGCGCGGTCGTCGAGAGGTACACCACCACGGCGGGCAAGCGCCTCCAGCGCATGTCCGTGATGAACGAGACCCGCTTCCGCTTCGCCCGCGGCGACGCCGAGCTCGATCTGATCGTGAGGGCCGCCCGCGACGGCGTCGCCTACCACTACGAGCTGCCCGGCGCCGGCGCCGTCCTCGGTGAGGCCTCGGGGTTCGACGTCCCGGGCGGGTCCACCGCCTGGCTCGCCGCGCACCGCCGCGACTACGAGAACCCGTTCGTCCAGTACGCCGACGTCCCGTCGGGCGAGTACCAGATGCCCGCCCTGTTCGGGGTCGGCCAGAACTACCTCCTGCTGGCCGAGTCGGCGTTGAACGGCTCCTACACCGGCCCCCGCCTGGTACGCGACCAGGACACGTACCGGATCGCCCTCTGGGACGCACGGGTCCCCTACGCCGACGGCCTCACCACGCCCTGGCGGGTCATGGTCACGGGCGACCTCGCGACCGTCACCGAATCCACCCTCGTCGACGACCTCGCACCCGGCTCGCGGCTCGCCGACACCTCGTGGATCAAGCCGGGCAAGGTGCTGTGGAGCTGGCTGGCCGGCGGCCGGAGCGTGCAGCAGAGCCTGGAGCGTCAGAAGGAGTTCGTCGACTACGCCTCGCAGCACCGCTGGCCGTACGTGCTGGTCGACGCCGGCTGGTACGACGATCCGGTCACCGGCGAGCGGGCCTGGACGGACCGTACAGCCGAATTCACCTGGTTGCCGCAGCTCGTCGAGTACGGCCGGGCTCGCGGGGTCGGCATCATGGCGTGGTTGCGCTTCTCCGACTTCGACACCCACGACAAGCGCGTCGAGCGCTTCGGGCTGCTGCGCCAGTGGGGTGTCAAGGGCGTCAAGCTCGACTTCATCGACTCCGAGGCGCAGGAGCGGCTGCAGTGGTACGACGAGACGCTGCGGGACCTGGCCGACAACCACCTCATGGTCAACTTCCACGGCTCGACCGTGCCCAAGGGGATCAACCGGACGTGGCCCCACGTGATGACCATGGAAGGGGTGCACGGCGCGGAGAAGTCGTCGAACCTGACCACCAGCCACCTGGCGGCCCTCCCGTACACCAGGAATGAGATCGGCTCGATGGACTACACGCCGATGGCCTTCCAGCGGTCCGGCAGGCCCACGTCCGACGCGCACGAGCTGGCGCTGTCGGTGGTGTTCGAGTCGGGGCTGGAGAACCTGGCCGGGTCGCTGGACGCCTACCGCGCGCGGCCCGAGGCCGAGCGATTCCTCGACCAGGTGCCCACTGTGTGGGACGAGACGCGGCTGCTGTCCGGGAGGCCCGCCGACCACACGGTGATGGCCCGGCGCAGCGGCGATCGCTGGTTCATCGGCGCCGGTGTCTCCGGGGCGGCCCGCACGCTCCAGGTACCGACGAGCTTCCTGCCGGGGCGGTGGCTGGTCGAAGTGACGCGGGACGGCGCCGACGGTCTCGTTCGCGAGGCGCAGGTGGTGCGGGGCGGCGACACGCTGGCGGTGGAGGCGCGGGCCGACGGCGGTTTCGCCGCCATCGCGTGCCGCTGGCGGCCCGGCCTGACGACCTGCGCCCGCTGAGGATGCCTCTGGTGCGGCGGGCCGCCCGCCGCACCGGGGCCCTCATCAGCCGGGCGAACGCGTAGGCCGCCATCGGGACGGAGCCGGCGGTGTCCGTCGTCTCACTGATCGTCGTTCGGCCTGGCCAGTGCGTCGTAGGCGGCCACCACTCGTTTGGGAGCCTTGTTCCGCCAGGCGTGCTCGACAAGTTCCTGAATGCGCTCCTGTGAGACCTTGGCGAGATCGACCCGCAGACCGACCCAGATCTTCGTGGAGGCGGTGCGCCAGACCTCCGCGTAGGTGCCGGGGTCGGCGGCGACGGCCGTCGCCGCCTCCTGTTGGCTGACGGAGAACACGGCGGTCGCGTCCCCCTTCTCCATGCCGGCGAACGGCTTGCCGCTGACCTTGAAGCTGGGCAGCCGGAAGTGGGTCACCTCCTCCACCTCGGGCAGCGCGGTCGCGATACGGCGGATGTCGTCGAGCTGGATCACAGCAGACTCCTTTCGCGGTCCCCACCGCCGAGCATGTTCGGCCGTGGTCTCTCGGAGATGGTCGGCCCCGCTGGGGACGGCCCGGAGAGCATCGGCGCGAAATCAGGAACACCGATACCTGAGATACAACGTGCCGAGCGCCAACTCAACCGAAACGGCGCACACCCCGGGACAAGGTCGCCGTGATCCACAGGTGGCTCCCGCCTGGCGAACGCATCGCCGGAGGTCGAATGCATAGGCAGACGTCGATCGGGTAGGCCGGGCGCTATGTCCGCATCTCGCTATGAGGGCCGGTTACTGGCCGGCCGCTACCGCCTCCTGACCGAACTCGGCCGGGGCGGCATGGGCCGGGTCTGGCAGGCCCACGACGAGTTGCTGGAGCGCCCGGTCGCGGTCAAGGAGGTCACTCTCGATCAGCGGCCCCGGCCCGAACGCGAAGCGCTGCTCGGGCGGACGATGCGCGAGGCGCGGCTGGCCGCCCGCCTCAGCCACCCGAACATCGCCGCCGTCTACGACGTGGTGGTGGCCGACGAACGACCATGGATCGTCCTGCAACTCGTTCCCGCCCCCACCCTGGCCGACGTGGTGGCGGATCAGGGGCCGCTGCCGCCCGGCGCCGTGGCGAGGATCGGGCTGCAGGTGCTGGAAGCGCTGCAGGCGGCGCACGCGGCCGGGATCGTGCACCGCGATGTCAAACCCGCCAACATCCTGCTCGACGCCGACGGCCGGCACGCCGTGCTGACCGACTTCGGGCTGGCCGCCAGCCTGCGCAAGGACGCTGAACTCACCCAGACGGGCATGGTGGTCGGCACCCCGGCCTACATCGCCCCCGAACGCGCCCGCGGCGGCCCGTCCACCCCGCAGACCGACCTGTGGTCGCTGGGCGTCACCCTCTACACCGCCGTCGAAGGCCGTACCCCATTCGAGCAGGTCACCCCCGAGGCCACCATCAGCGCCGTGCTCACCACCGACCCCGCTCCCTTCCAACGCGCCGGATCGCTGGCCCCACTCATCGCCGGCCTGTTGCGCAAAGACCCCGACCGCCGCACCGGCATCGAGGAGGCCCGCCGCCGGCTCCGCCGCATCAGTGTCCAGCATCCTGAGCAGCTCCCGCAGACCGGCGCTGTAGCGCTCCCGCCGGCCACCACCGCATCCGCTCTGCCGCCACCAGTCCCCACGCCCGCCGCATCGCCGACACGCCCGGCACCCTCCGAGTCCGATGGACGTCCCGCCCTCGCGGCCTCCGCGCGCCGCCCTCCGCACGATCCCGGCTTCGCCGGGCAGGCGGCACGCCGGCGCCTGGCCGGCTACGCCCGGCACGCGGTGGCCGTGACCGCGCTGGTCATCGGCGTGCTGGCTGCCTGGTCGGCTGAGCAGAGCGATCAACCTTCCGCCGATCCGCGGCCTCAGGCCGGCACGCCCACCGCACCCTCCACCCCCTCGGCCTCGTCAGCGCCCGTGGACAACCTGCAGAACCGACCCGTGGCCATCTCGTCCACTCCTGCCGCCCGGCATCGGGATCAGCGGCCCGCCGGTGGTGGTACGGGGACCGGCGTGGTGCCCCTGCCGCCCGGGCAGGCCAAGAAGGCCGCCAAGACCTGGCCCGGCAAACACGGGCACCGGTCCCTGTCTCCGGGAAAGGGGCACGGCAAGGGCCACAAGTGATCGGCGTCTGGAGCAGCGGCGGGGGTGATAGGAGGACGTCCCGAGTCCCTTGCACGAACGGCGGAAAGTCGCATTTCGCCTCCTCCTGGGCCCTATGATCATCGGTACCTGGAAGGCCGGAGCCGCGAGAAAGGACCGTCCGGTGGGGAATGACTTTGACGCATGGAAGACCAGCATCGACACGACCAGGCCCAGCATCGCCAGGGCTTATGACGTTGTCCTGAACGGGAAGGACAACTTCGAGGTCGACCGTGCCTTCGTCGCCGAGATCGTGAAGGTCGTCCCCGAGATCTACGACGTGGCGACCTACAACCGGCAGATACTCGGCCGAGGTGTCCGGTTCATGTGCGCCGAGGGTGTCACCCAGTTCATCGACCTCGGCTCGGGTCTGCCGACCGTTGAGAACACGCACCACGTGGCGCAGCGGGCGAACCCGCAGGCGAAGGTGGTGTACGTCGACAACGACCCGATGGTGCTGGCCCATGGACGGGCGCTGATGGCGGAGAACGAGAACACCGCGGTCGTCACCTCCGACCTGCGCGACCCGGCGGCGATCCTCGCCGACCCGGAGGTTCGCAAGCACATCGACTTCGACCGGCCGGTGGGTGTGATGCTGGTCGGCATCCTGCACCACCTGCACGACGACGAAGACCCCAAGGGGATCGTCGAGGCGTACATGGCGGCGGTGCCGCCGGGCAGCCACCTGTTCATCACGCACTTCTGCGACTCCAGCCCGGAGGCCCGGGACGCGGAGAAGAAGTACCTGGCGCTGCTCGGCACCGGGCGGTTCCGGACTCCGGAGGAGATCACCGCGTTCTTCGACGGCTTCGAGCTGCTGGAGCCGGGCGTGGTGCCGCTGCCGCTGTGGCGGCCGGACGGGCCGGTGCCGACGGAGCTGACCGTGGGCCAGCGGCTCATGTACGGCGGCATCGCCCGCAAGGGATAGCGTTCGCTCGCCGGTGGCGCATTTGCCCATGGCGGGTTCCTCCGTCACCGCCGGGGAACTTCCCGTACGAGAGCATGGGCATGGCGAACGAGACGAGCCGCGCGGGCAAGGGCCGCCACCGGGAGCGGCTGCACGTGCGAGGTGTCGCGCTGCCCTCGGAGGAGTGGGCCGAGTTCTGGATCGCTGACGGCAGGCTGACGTGCGAGCCGCTGCCTGGCGCCACCACGGTTGTGGACGGCGGCTGGCTGCTGCCAGGGCTCGTCGACGCGCACACGCACCCCGGCGCCCTGCGTCCGGGCGACCGGCTCGACCCGGCGCTGCTCCGGCAGCACGGACGTGACCACCTGGCGGCCGGCGTGACTCTCCTGCGCGTACCTGGTTCGGCCGACCGGCTCCCCGCGTGGTTCGGCACAGAGCCGGACCAGCCGCGCGTCGTTTCCGCTGGTCGCTGGCTGGGCCTGCCCGGCATGTTCTACGACGGGTGGGCGCGGCATGTCGGCGAGGCGGAGTTGGCGGACGCGGCGGTCGAGGAGGCGCGCGCGTCCGGTGGCTGGTGCAAGGTCTACGCGGACTGGGTGGTCGGCGAGGAGGGGCTCGAGGCGCCGCCGCTCCCGGCCGGCGTGCTCGCCGAGCTGACCCGGCGGGTGCACGCCATGGGCGGCCGGGTCGCCGTGCACGCCCAGACGGCGGCGGGTGCGCGGGCTGCGGTCGAGGCCGTGGTGGACAGCCTCGAGCATGGCCTGGGCCTCGACACGGCGCTGCTGGACCGGATGGCCCGCCAGGGGACGGCCCTGGTGCCCACGTTCACCGTCTGGGAGACCTTCGAGCAGGTCGCCCGTTCCTCGGGCTCCGACCGGTTCCGTGAGTGGTTCCGGGCGGCCCATGACCGTCTTGAACCGCTGGTGGCGGCCGCGTACGAGGCCGGCGTGACAGTGCTGGCCGGGACCGACAGCTACGGGACGCCCGAGCTTCCGCACGGACGGGTGGCCGGTGAGGTGCGGCACCTGGCGGCCTCCCCTATGCCCGCCGCGGCGGCGATCGGCGCGGCGTCATGGACGGCGCGGTCCTTCCTCGGCTTCCCCGGGCTCGGCCACGACGCTCCCGCCGACCTGGTCGCCTACGATGCGGACCCGCGCTCCGATCTGGCCGTCCTGCAGACGCCGGCGCGCGTCATCCACCGCGGCCGGATCGTCCGCTGAGTCCCTCCGATCGCCGGCCGCCTCTCGGCCGGGAGACCGCGAAGCCCGGGCCGGCCAGTGGTGAGCACAGGGCGCGGGGTCAGCCGGATCTGTTGAGCGACCATAGGGACGCCGCCATGAGGAAGGCGCTCAGCCCACCGCAGATCATCACGGTGGAGACCGAGAAGGCGTCGACGACGCGGCCGCCGAGGAACGCGCCGAGGGCGAAGGTCGCCTGGAACGAGGAGGTGAAGACGACCGTGGCGCCTTCGGGCGTGTCGGGGGCGGAGTTGATGAAGGAGGCTTGCGAGCAGACGGGCACGCCGCCATAGGCCAGGCCCCAGAGTACGAGCAGCACCACGGCGCCGACGGGCGTGGTGCCGATCAAGGGCAGTAGCAGGGTAGTCGCCGCGATCAGGCAGCCGCAGGCCGCGAAGGTGTGCCGCAGGCTTACGGCGGCGGCCTTGCCGGCGAGGAAGTTACCGGCGATTCCGGCGATGCCATAAGCCAGCAGGACGACGCTGACGGCCTTGGAATGCAGGCCGGTGACGTGCTCGAGGAAGGCGGTGACGTAGGTGTAGGTGCCGAAGTGGGCCAGGACGATGAGGAAAGTGGTCAGCAGGGCGATTTTGGCGCCTCGGTTGCGAAGCAGGTCGAGCAGGACGCGAGGGCTGGTGACCTGGTGGGCGGGCAATGGCGGCAGCAGCACCAGCAGCGCCGCCAGGACCAGGATGGCCAGCGCGGCCAGGACGAGGAAGGCGATCCGCCAGCCGGCAACGTGCCCGATGAAGGTTCCGGCCGGTACACCGAGCACGGAGCCCAGCGGCACGGCGGAGAAGATCACAGCGGTGGCGGTGCCGACGGCCGCCGGTGGCACCAGGCGGCCCGCCAGCCCGGCCCCGATCGACCAGAAGCCGCCGATGGTGAGGCCGACGAGCGCCCTGGAGATCAGCATGATCCAGTAGGAGTTCCCGGCGGCCGCCAGGACATCGGCGGCGGCGAGCACCGCCATGAGGACGCACAGCATCACGCGGCGGTCCAGGCGGGCGGTGGCCACCGTGACGGCGGGGGCGGCGATCGCGGCGACGATGCCGGGCAGTGCCATGGTCAGCCCCGTGGTGCCGTCGGAGATGCCGAAGTCGGCGCCGATGGCGGTCAGCAGGCCGATGGGCAGGATCTCGCTGGTGACGATGGCGAAGATGCCCAGCATGAGCGACGCGATCGCGAGCCAGTTGATGAGGGGCGAGCGCGGCCGGGTGAGCGTGGTCGTTGACATGGTTCCCGTTCAGGCAGGAGCGCGTGGACTGCGGGAAACCAGCCAAGCAGTGATGGAGCAGCAGACACTGGCAGGTATCGGACCACACCGTCCCCGAGACAGGCGCCTGGCACATGCAAATCTCAACGTGTGGCTGAGCGCCGCCCGTCTGGTCCAGGCGTGGCGGTGAACGGCGGCCGCCGCCGTTCACCGGCTCGTGTCATCAGCGCGCGAGCGCGGGCGCGAGGCCGAACGTCGGCACCAGGCTCGCGTCGATGAACGCCGTGATGCGGCTGATCCGGTTCCCGATGAGGGTCAGGACCTGAACGCCGTACGCCGCGTACCGGCCGTCGCCTTGGCGTTCGTAGATGACGAAGGCAGGCTGGCCGTTGGCCCGGGTGGGCGTCATCCGCCATCCGTCCCGCCGTAGGACCTGGTGGGACAGGAACTCGAGGACGGCACCCTGACCCGTGAACCAGGTCGGGATCGGCGGCATCTCCAGCTCGACATCGGCCCGTAGCAGGCTCACCAGGGCCGCCGCGTCGGCACGGGTGAACGCGTCGACGTAGCCGTCCAGAAGGGCGCGCAGGGCTTCCTCGTCCGGCTCGGCCAGGTCCTCCTCGACCGGTCCGACCTGGGCCAGGTGGGCGCGGGCGCGGCGGAGCGCGCTGTCGACGGCCGCGACCGTCGTGTCGAGCATCTCGGCGACCTCGGCCGTCCGGAACGCCAGCACGTCACGCAACGTCAGCACGGCCCGCTGCCGGGCGGGCAGGAACTGGAGCGCGGCAACGAAGGCCAGCCGCACCCCGCTCCTCCCTGCCACGATCGTCGCCGGGTCGCCGATGGCGCCGAACAGCGCGTCGGGCGCCGGCTGGAGCCACTGCACTGACGGCTCGCCGGCGGCGACGGGCACCCGGTGATCGTCCGAAGGGGCGCCCAGGCCCGAGGGGAGCGGCCGTCTCGAGCGCGTCTCCAGGGCCGTCAGGCAGGCCATGGTGGCAATCTTGTACAGCCACTGCCGTACCGAGGAGCGGCCCTCGAACCGGTCGAACGCGCGCCACGCGCGCAGGTAGGTCTCCTGCACGAGGTCCTCGGCGTCGTGGATCGAGCCGAGGATCCGGTAGCAGTGCGCGAGCAGTTCCGGCCGGAACGGCTCAGTCAGGGCGGAGAACTCGGCGTCCGGCAGCATCGCGGCTTCTCCCGGCGGTGTCATGGTGATGGGTGCGGTCCATATAAGGACCGGCCGGCGCCGGAAAATCCGTCGCCGTCGTCGAAAGACTGATGAGTGATGTGAGTCACATGCCACGGCGTTCCGTCTGCTCGAGGGGGCTTCCGGCGGCGATGAAAGATTCAGCCGCGGGCAGGGCCGGCCGGGCGGTGAGCTTGCCTGGTCAGGTGTGTCGGGCAGGCGCGGTCATGGGCGCGGGGGAGGGGCCGGCGTTGACACCTCGGTGCGGTCCCGCGAAACATCGTCGTCAAGAGACGGCGTGGGAGCGCTCCCATGCCGCGCCCCTCGAGTCCCGAAGGCGAGCGATGTCATGCCCCGTCCCCTCGCGCTGCGTGCCCGGCTCTGGGCCGTCGCCGTCGCCGCCTGTCTCGCCATGGCGATCGGCGGCATCGCCGTGACCGTTCCCGCTTCGGCGGACACCGGATGCAAGGTGGACTACACCGTCAACTCGTGGCAAGGAGGCTTCACCGCGCAGGTGAAGGTGACGAACTTGGGGACGGCAATCAGCGCGTGGCGGCTGCGGTGGACGTATGCGGGGGACCAGCGGGTGACGAGCGCGTGGAACGCACAGGTGCAGCAGAACGACAGGATCGTGACGGCGGCCAACGTGGCGTGGAACGGCGCGTTGGCCACGGGTGGCAGCGCCGAGTTCGGCCTGCAGGCCACCTGGTCGGCGGCCAACCCCACACCCACCGACTTCACGCTCGACGACGTGGCCTGTAACGGCACCACAACCCCGAGCCAGACCCCCACCGTCACGCCCACCGTCACCCCGACGGTCACCCCGACCGTGCCGCCCGGCTGCTCGGGGGCGACGGTCTGCTCGGGATTCGAGGATCAGTCAGGCAGCCCGTCCGGCGAGTGGCAGGTCGTCGCCCCCAACTGCGCCGGCACCGGCACGGCCGCGATCGACACCGCGATCTCGCACAGCGGCGGCAAGTCCCTGCGGGTCAACGGGGGCGGCGGCTACTGCAACCACCTCTTCGTCGGCACCACCCGCGACGTCTCCCACGTCGGCCCGGTGGTCTACGCCAGGATGTGGGTCCGGCACACGACCGCTCTGCCCGCGACCCACGTCAGCATGATCACCATGGCTGACGCCAACGACGGCAACCGCGACCTCCGCATCGGCGGCCAGAACGGCGCCCTGCAGTGGAACCGCGAATCCGACGACGCCACCCTGCCCGAGCAGAGCCCCGCTGGGGTCGCGCTCAGCGCCGCGCTTCCCGTCAACCGCTGGGTCTGTCTCCGCTATGAGGTAGACACCTCCAAGCAGTCGATGCGTACGTACCTGGACGACCAGGAGGTAGCCGGCCTGCGCGTGGACGGCACCCCGACGCAAGACATCGACTCCCAGTGGCTGCGCCGCACCACCGCGCCGCGCCCGGCCACACTGCGGCTGGGCTGGGAGAGCTACGGCAACGACCGGGACACCCTCTGGTACGACGACGTGGCACTCAGCTCGTCACCGCTGTCCTGCTAACCCGTCGAGCCCGCGGTGCTCTCCCTGACCATCAGCCGGTGCGGCACGATGATCTCGGAAGGCGCGGCGGGCGAGCCGTTGATCGAGTCCATCAGCGTGGTCACCGCCCTGCGCGCGATCTCGCCCTTGTCCGGGGCGATCGTGGTCAGGCTGGGTGTGCTGTACTCGCCCTCTTCGATGTCGTCCACCCCGACCACGGCCACGTCGTCGGGGACGCGGCGGCCGGCCCTGGTCAGTGCCCTGATCGCGCCCAGGGCGAGCAGGTCGTTGTAGCAGAACACCGCGTCGGGCGGCTCGGGCAGGGCGAGCAGGTGATCCATGGCCTCGGCCCCCAGACGCCGGTGGAAGTGCGAGGTGGAGACGACGAGCTCCTCGTCCACCTCCAGGCCGGCGCGGGCGTGCGCCTGGCGGTAGCCGGCGGTGCGCAACTGGGCGGTCTCGCCGGTCGCGTACGGCTGGTCGCCGATGGCGGCCACCCGGCGGCGGCCCAGGTCCAGCAGGTGGGTGGTGGCCTCGCGGGCGGCGGCGACGTTGTCGATGGCCACGTGGTGGAAACTGCCGTTGAAGATGTGCTCGCCGAGCAGCACGATCGGGATCCGGTTGCCGCGCCCGCGCAGCTCCTCGGCGGAGATCGTCAGCGGGCTGAGCAGCAGCCCGTCGAACATCGTGGCCCGCGAGTCCCGTCCGAGCAGCTCGCGCTCCCGGTCACCGTCGCCGTCGGTCTGGTCGACCATCACCACGTAGCCGTGGGCGCGGGCCGCCGTGATCACCTCGCGGGCCAGCTCGGCGAAGTACGGTACGTCCAGCTCGGGCACCACCAGGGCGATCATCCCGGTACGCCCCTGCTTGAGATTGCGCGCGATGAGGTTGGGACGGTAGTCGAGCTCGTCCAGCACGGCCTGCACCCGGGCACGCAGCTCGTCTGACACCGGCGCGTAACCGTTGACCACATTGGACACGGTGCGAATCGATACGTTCGCCCGCTTGGCGACGTCGCGCAGCGTTGGACCGGCCATGCGTCTCCTATACCCTCCGAAGGCTGCGCCTGGGAAGATCCCAAACCGCTCTTGCATCGTTGCAGACAAGTATGCATTATGTCTGCATCGTTGCAGAGCCCTCACTTGAGCCCAGGCCGAGGAGACAGAGATGTCCACACCCCACATAGACCGGCGCGGTTTTCTCAAGGGAGCCCTGGGCATCGCCGCGGCCGGTTCGCTGGCGGCGTGCGCGCCGGGCGGCCCGAGCACGCAACCGAGCAAGCTGGCCGCGCCCGCCGCGTCGGCGTCGTCGGCCAAGGGCGAGATCACCGTCTGGAACCGGTCGGGCGACCTGTTCAAGGTGTTCGACGCGGCCATCGGCAAGTTCCGCGAGGCGTACCCGGGCGTCAAGGTGAACCACCAGGCCGTGGACATCGACGCGAAGCTGGCCAACACGCTGATCAGCGGCACCGACGTGCCCGACGGCAGCTTCTGGGACGACGCCAAGATCGGCGGACAGGCCGAGCACCTGTACGACCTGACCGACCTCATCGCGCCGTACCGGGACCAGACCTCGCCGTACAAGCTCTCCGTGAACACCGTGGACGGCAAGATCTACGGTGTCCCCTGGGACCTGGACCCCGGGCTGCTGTGGTACCGCGAGGACGTGCTGGAGAGCGCCGGAGTGGATCCCGCGAGCCTGGCCACGTACGACGACCTGCTGGCCGCCGCCAGGACGGTCAAGGAGAAGGACCCCAAGACCAAGCCGATCCACCTGGAGAAGACCCCGTTCCTCAGCCAGCTCTGGCTCGAGATGCTGGCCAACCAGCAGGGCACCAGCCTCACCGACGCCCAGGGCAAGTTGCGGCTGGACTCCGCCGAGTATCGGCGGATCTTCGGCTGGATCCAGAGCGCGGTCAAGGACGGCCTGGTCACCCACGCCCCCTACCTCGAGCCCGCCGACGTCAACACGCTCGACAGCGGCCAGCAGGTGTTCGTGCCGTGGGCGATCTGGTGGTCGTTCGCGCCGCAGCAGCTGCTCAAGGCCACCAAGGGCAAGTGGCGGGCCGCGCCGCTGCCGTCCTGGACACCGGGCGGCGCGCGCAGCGGCGCCATGGGCGGCAGCAGCTTCGTCATCCCCGCCAAGGCCAAGAACCCCGAGCTGGCCTGGCTGCTGTACGAGTTCCTGTGCTTCAAGGAGCCCGGATACACCGCCGTGTACGGCCCCAACGCCGTCTACCCCGGCGGCCTGTCCACCTCGATCCCCAGCTTCACCCCCGCGCTCGACCCGGCCAAGCCGCTCTTCCAGCCCATCGAGGCGCTGGGCGGCCAGGACCTGTGGAAGGTCGCCGTCGAGGCCGCGGGCACCATCCCGGCCGCCGCGCCCATCCCCTGGTGGTGGGCCCAGTCGGTGGACTACCTCGGCAACAACGTGCAGCGCCTGATCGAGGGCAAGATGTCCCCCGACCAGGTGATCACGGAGTCGGCCGAGAAGATCCAGCGCAACCTGATCGACCGCTCATGAGCCTCGCGAGCATCACCCGGGCCGGTCGGCCCCGCGTGAGGTCCACACGGCTGTCGCCGTACCTGTTCATAGCCCCGTTCTTCCTGGTCTTCGCCGCGTTCGGGATCTACCCGCTGATCTACGCGCTCCAGCTCAGCTTCATGCGCTGGAGGGGCGCGGGCGCGGCCCACTGGGTCGGCGCGGACAACTACCTCTACCTGCTGACCAGCCCGGACTTCTGGGCCTCGCTCGGCAACAGCGCCGTCATGTGGCTGCTGATCGTGCCGATCCAGGTCGTGGCCGGGCTGGGCGGCGCGGTGCTGCTGGCCAACGCCAAGCTGCGGCTGCGCGGGCTGTTCCGGGTGGCGTTCATCGCGCCGTTCGTGACCCCGCTGGTCGCCATGGCGCAGGTCTGGATCGTGCTGTTCGACCAGGACTACGGCCTGGTCAACTACCTGCTCAACCTGGTGGGCCTGCCCGACGTGGGCTGGCTGACGTCCACGGCGTGGTCCAAGCCGACGCTGGCGCTGCTGTTCCTGTGGAAGACCACCGGGTTCGCGATCATCATCCTGCTCGCCGGCCTCCAGGCCGTCCCCGGAGGCGTGTACGAGGCCGCCGCGCTCGACGGCGCCTCCCGGTGGCGCCAGTTCTGGTCGATCACCGTTCCGCTGGTGCGGCGGAGCATGGCGTTCCTGGTGGTCGTGCAGACCCTGGCCGTCTTCCAGATGTTCGCCGAGCCGTTCGTGGTCACCGAGGGCGGCCCGTACGGCTCCACCACCACCGCGGGCCTCTACCTGTACGACCACATCACCGCCTCCGACCTGGGCACCGGCGCCGCGAACTCGTTCCTGCTGGTCCTGCTGGTCTTCGGCCTGTCGCTGGTGTCGGTCAGGCTGCTGCGGCCGAAAGACGAGGTGTCATGAACCAGACCCGCCCCGGACCACTGCAGTACGCGGTCCTGGCGCTGCTCGCGATCGTGTTCCTGTACCCGATCTGGTGGGCGGTCAGCTCCTCGCTCAAGCCGGCGGCCGACATCATCGCCGACCCCCTGTCGATCGGCGCGCTGACGCTCGACAACTACCGGGCCATGTTCGCCGACGTGCCGATCGGTACCGGGTTCGCGAACACGGCGCTGGTGCTGGTGGTCAGGGGCGCCATGACGATGTTCTTCTGCCCGCTGGCGGGCTACGCGTTCGCCAAGTACGACTTCCCCGGCAAGAACCTGCTGTTCGGCGTGGTGCTGCTGACGCTGATGCTGCCGACGCTGGTGCTGATCATCCCGCTGCTGCTGGAGATGAGCGCGCTCGGCTGGGTGAACACCTACCAGGCACTCATCCTGCCGGGCAGCATCGACGCGTTCAGCATCTTCTGGATGCGGCAGACCATCGCCGCCATCCCGGACGAGCTCATCGACGCGGGCCGGGTGGACGGGGCGGGCGAGTTCGGCATCTTCGCCAAGGTCGTGCTCCCCGTGATCCGCCCAGGGCTGGCCGCGCTCGCAGTCCTGACCACCATGAACATCTACAACGACTTCGTCTGGCCGGTCGTCGCCGTCAACGACACCTCGCACCAGACCCTGCAGGTGGTCCTGTCCACCCTCGCGCAGAACGTCACCGGCAACCGGATCGGCGCCGACTTCGCCACCGTGTGGGGCGAACTGCTCGCCGCGGGCAGCATCGCCATGCTGCCGCTGCTGGTGATCTTCGTACTGCTGCAGCGCCACTTCATCAACGGCATCCTCGCGGGCAGCGTCAAGGGCTGACCCGCCGTCCCCACGGAAGAGAGCACCATGGAATACCCCCGTCCCCACTTCGACCGGTCGCACTCCTGGTCGAGCCTGAACGGCGAGTGGGACTTCCGGGCCGACACCGAGCCGGACTGGAACAGGACCATCACCGTGCCCTTCGCCTGGGAGACCCCCGCGTCGGGCATCGAGGCCCACTGGCTGCCCGTGGCCTGGTACCGCCGCCGGATCACGGTCCCCGCCGAGTGGGCGGGTCAGAGGGCCGTGCTGCACTTCGGGGCCGTGCACCACGAGGCCACCGTCTGGGTCAACGACGTCGAGGTGGTCACGCACCGGGGCGGCTACACGCCGTTCGAGGCCGACATCACCGACGCCCTGCGCGGCGACGGCCCGCAGGAGGTCGTGGTACGGGTCTCCGCGCCGCTGGACAAGCGGGAGCTCGCGCACGGCAAGCAGCGCAGCATCCCGCGCGAAGACTACGACGGCGTCTGCTTCACCCCGTCATCCGGGATCTGGCAGAGCGTCTGGCTGGAGGCCCGGCCCGCCACGTACGTGTCCGCGCTGAAGCTGCGCCCTTCTGAAGGGCTGGACGCCATCGAGGTGGAGGCCCGGGTGGCGGGGCCGTCGGAGTCCGTGCTCCACTTGACCCTGCGCGGGACGGACACGACGGCCGAGGTCCCGGTCGCGGAGGGCGTCGCGCGAGCGGTGATCCCCGTCGCCGGGCCGCGGCTCTGGTCCCCGGACGACCCGCACCTCTACCACGTGGACGCCCGCCTGACCTCGTCCGACGGCACCGACGAGGTCGCCGCCTACACCGGGCTGCGCCGCATCGAGGTGATCGGCGAGGACCTCTATCTCAACGGCCGCCGCCTGTTCGTGCGGGGCGTGCTCGACCAGGGCTACTGGCCCCGTACCGGCATCACCGCCCCCGACGACGCGGCGCTCCGCCGCGACATCGAGCTGGCCGCCGCCGCGGGCTACAACCTGGTACGCAAGCACCTCAAGCTCGAGGACCCCCGCTTCGTCCACCACGCCGACGTGCTCGGCATGCTGGTGTGGGCCGAGCCCGCCGCGACCGGCCGCTTCTCGGCGGAGTCGGTGATCGCGTTCGAGGAGCAGATCGCACCGATGGTGGAGCGCGACGGCAACTCGCCCGCGATCGTCATCTGGGGCCTGTACAACGAGGAATGGGGCCTGGACTGGGACATCCCGGGCGACCCGGCCAAGCAGCAGGCGGCGGCGCAGGCGTACGAGCTGCTCAAGGCCCTCGACCCGACCAGGCCGGCCGTGGACAACTCCGGCTGGACCCACGTCAGGACCGACCTGCTCGACTGGCACTACTACGACGAGTCCGCCGCCTCCTGGGGCAGGACGGTGGCCGCGCTGCTGGACGGCGAGCAGGACGACTTCCCGGTACGGCTCGGCCCCGACCACGTGGTGCGCAAGAAGCTGGCCGCGGTCCCGTCCCAGCCGCTGCGCGGGCTGCCCAACCTCAACAGCGAGTACGGCGGCGGCTTCACCAGCGTCGAGCGGGCCTGGCACCTGCGCTGGCAGACCCAGGAGCTGCGCTGGCACGACCGCCTGGCCGGCTACGTCTACACCGAGCTGTACGACATCGAGCACGAGTCCGCGGGCCTGCTCGACTTCGAGCGCCGCGCCAAGGACCTGGCCGGCGTGGACCCCGCCGACGTGAACGCCGAGACCACGCTCGTGCTGGACGTCGTCCCCGTCGCGCCCGGCCGCGACCTGCTGAGCGAGTCGCGTGAGGTCACCGTGCCCGTCCACGTCTCGCACCACGGCGCCGAGCCGGTCAACGGCCACCTGCGCACCGCGTGGACCCCGGTCTTCGGCCCGGCTCCCGCCCCCGGCGCTTTCGGTGCGGAGGGACCGTGGATCGAGGCCAAGCCGTTCGTGCTCAGCGGCCCCGCCGAGGTCGGCGCCCGGCTGCCGGACGGCTGGACGAGCGGGCGGCTGCACATCGCCCTGGTCAGCGGCGGCACCGTCGTCGCACGCTCGGCCGTGGACGTGGACACCCACACCGCCCCGGTCATCGGGGACGACCCGACCGTCTGACAGGAACCGGTGGGTCGCACATAGGGGGAGTCAGAGCCACAGGCGCAAGGAGAGGGCCGCGAGAAGGATGATGATCGAGATGACGATGAGGACCTTCCCGAGGGTGGAAACCGGCTTCAGCCTGCTCAGGCTGGGACGTCGGCGATACCACGGCTTCCGGCCGTCGCCGTCCTCGGGGGCGGTCATGCGGTCGAGGCCGGCCTTGACGCTGTTGGCGACGGACGTTCCGGTCAGGCCCAGTCCGCGCACCGTGCCGTCCGCCAGTGTGCGCAGCATGGTCGGGGCCGTTCCGGCTGCGCTCACGGCCACCATCGCGAGCAGGAACGTCTGGGGAGGGCGGTCCAGGTCCGCGAGGATCTCTTCGATGTCGGCCGAGGTGAGCAGCCGGCGATGGCTCAACCAGAGCACATCCTGGTAGTAGAGGATGCTCTCCTCGGCGGCGCAGATGGAGCTGATCGCCTCGATGAGGTAGCGGTGTTGCGTCAGCCCGTACTTGACGGCCTCCATGGCCCGTGGATCAGTGGGGACCGCGCGGCGGTCCGCCTCGGAGACGACGATGTCCAGCACCTTGCGGTTGCGGGACCGGACGGCGACGTGGAACAACTCGTCCTCCGGCATGCCGTCCAGGATCTTGTGCAGGTGCTGGGGGCCCTGCAGGTTCGCGATGAGCAACCGGCCTGAGGGAGCGCTCCGCGGCAGCCGGCTCAGCGCGGCGAGCAGCGCCGGCGGGAGGTCGGGCTCCGATCGGCGCGAGCCGCCCAGATCGACCAGCATCTCCTCGACGTCGGCCGCGTGCATCGGCGACGCGTACAGCAGCTGTAGCAGAATCTCGAAGAAGTTCCGCACTACGGCCGAATCGGCCAGCCTTTCGGGCGGGCGGATGGGGTTCGCCCTGATGAACACCCGGTAGGTCTTACGGTCCCGGTCCGGCACCCGTTCGCGAGCCCGCTGCGCCAGCTGCGTGTTGAGGACGCCGAGCCGCTGCTCCTCGGCGTTCGCGATGCTCTCACGGCACTGGTGCAGCAGGTGCTCCACCGAGGGTTTCGGCGGGCGTACGACGGCGGTGTGCTGGTCGGGCGCGGCCGGGAGCCGGGCGGAAGTACGCCCGCGGAGCAGTCTGGACGCCGCGGCGCGGTGGGACAGGTTGTCGAAGTCGCGCGGCTCGGCCAAGGTGGCGAGCCACCTCATCAGCTCGCGAAGGTCGTCACCCTGATAGCGCTCCAGCTCCTTCTCGTAGAACAGGGCCTGGGGCGGGTACGACTCCGCCGGCTCACCGGCCTCCCAGGGCAGCTCCCACGTCCCGTGGGTGGGCGACACCTCGGCGAAGGACAGGCGGATCCGGTGCCGGGAGGCGCTGTTGGTCCATGTCGAGACCGCGAGCGTGTGGCGGAACCCGTACGGAAGCAGCGCCGCCACGGCGTCGAGGAAATCCAGCCGCCGGTCCATGGACAGATGACCGGCCCGCACCACGCAGACGGGCCGCCCGGTGAGCAGGAGCGCCGCCGCCCGCCGGGCCGTGCCGTTCACCTCACCGGCGAGCTGACGCTCGTCGTACGCCGCGAGGGAGAGCGGGAAGGGCCGGTCGCCGGAGAAGTCCCCCTCCCGCAGCGCCTCGTACAGGGCCCGGTACGACACCCTGGACGGCTCGCAAACGAGATCCGCCCAGCGTGCGCAGACGTAGTACGTCATCGCGTACGGGCGTTGGAAGCCGTCCTGGGATTCCGGCTCGGTCTGCAGGGACAGCCCCAGCCAGGGCTCGCCGTCCGGGCCGGTGGCGAAGTAGCTGGTCGCCACCCGGGGGAGGGCCTTGGGTTCCATGGTGCCGGAGGTGAACGCCTTGAGCCACATGCCGAAGTCGGCGTTGCTGATCGCGCCCGTGCTGCAGCCGATCACACTGTAGTCGTCCAGGCTCTCCGGGGTCTTGCCGAGGATCGCCCAGTGGGCGGTCAGTCCTCCCATCGTCTGCTCCTCATCATGCCGGGCCGGAGCATGCGGCCGAGCCAGATCACGGGCTCCATCACGTTCAGGGGGCGGATGGTCCCCCGGATCGTCAGGCCGCCGTTCGCGTTGTCGATGACGTTCAGGAAGTCGTCAGGGTCGAAACGGCCGTAATCCTCATCGATAAACAGGCCCACCGAAGACGTTACGAAGTACCTGATGCGGTCCTCATGGAAGAACGCCTCGATCAGGTCGAGGATCATCTCCGCGTTGTGGTCCTGGGCCTCCCGGCACAACAGCCGGAAGAAATCGCGGACCCGATCCTCGGGCACACGGGGGATCCGCAGCTCATCGGTGGGATTCCGTTCCGTGTACCCCTCTTCCATCGCGATTCTCAGCACCCTGGGGTCGTCGTACTTGGTGATGCAGACCGCGATGTGGTGAGGCAGTTTGCCGTCCTCGTACTCGTCCCCGACGAGCATCCGCCCGGCGACCTCGTGCAGCGCGGCGTCCAGGTGTTTGAAGGCGTCGCCCACCCGAGCCTCCCGGTCCGGGTCGAACATGTAGATCAGCCCGCGGCTCTTGACCAGGCTGTCGACCAGCGCCTTTTTGTCGATGTTCGTCTCGGACTCGGCGTACAGGTCGCCGCGCAGGTCCAGGAAGTCGAGCTTGACCTTCGGCGCCTTCGCCGCATGTGTGGTCCACGGCCACCACCATCGTCTGCGCGGCGCCTCCGCCGGGCCGATGACCATCCAGCTGTAGTGGGTCAGCGCCTCGGTCGGGGCCGGGAACGTGCGCGCCTGCAGCAGCGTGTTGCGCAACTTCGCGAGTTCTGTCCGGGACACCGGGTTCTCCCCGATGAGCCGCCAGCCCGCGTCGGGGGCCTTGTTCAGTGCGATGCTCAGCGCCGCCAGGAAGGCGGTCTTGCCGCTGCCCGAAGCCCCCCACATCGCGATGTCGGGCTCGCGACCGCGCTCAGGATCGCCGGGGGCGGAGTCAGTGTCGACCACCGATGTCCTCATTCTGGGAGACGAAGGGGAGGGAAAGCGCGGCGGCAGGCTCTTTCACCAGGCCGAGCCGGACGACGAGTTCTTCCGCGTTCACCGCATCCACCTGGAACAGCGCGGCCGAGCCGAGCCGACGCCAGGGGGACGAGGGGGCGGGCGTACTGTCGCAGATGGCCGCGCTCCTCAGACCGAGGCGCTCTTCCAGATCGTGCAGCAGCGCCAGCCAGTCGTACCGCCAGGGGCAGGGGGGCACGCGGTCGAGGCCGGACCGCGGGGGATGCGGCGGCCGAGCCCCGATGGTGAGCAGGGCCGTCCGTGGGTTGCCCTGCTGGGACAGCAGCCGGGCGTGCACCTCCGCGAGCACGTCCTCGAGCTGGGCGGCGTTCGGGTAGGTCGGCGCGGTTGGCTGCAGGGACTCCAGGGCGGCCCGTGCCTGCGCCGTGGAGGCGGACCAGACGGCCAATGCCGGCCGGGTACGGTCCGCGTGCCGGGCGCCGAACACGTGGGTGCCGTATCCCACGACGGACACCTCGAGCTGCTGGAGGTCGAGACGGCGCTCGGCGAGAAGGTCGATCACGTAGCCGGCCCAGTGGCAGCGGGCCTCGAACTCCTCCATGGTCCCCGCCGTCTCTATGGCGCACACCAGGTGCGCGGGCCGGGGCGCGGGTTCCAGCCGGTCAGGCAGTACGGCCATCACTTCGGCCCACGGACGCGTGTCCGGCTGGAGGCCGGGGACCTCGGGGAAGCGCACGACGCCGGGCCGCTCCAGCACCGCCCGCAGCACATGTCGTCCGGTCGGCAGCGGCGCGTGGTCCACCGACACCAGCTCCGACGGCTGGAGCAGGCCTGACCAGGCGGAGACCGCGAGCAACATGCCTGTCGGCGCGGTGCAGGTGACGGTCACCTGGGCCTCGTCCCCGGGCTTCGCCCCGGAGCCGAAGAGCCGCTGTCCCACGAGTTCGAGCCAGCCGCCGTCCGCGCGCTCGCGGGCCACGATCAGGTCGTACGCCTGACGCAGGGGCGCGCCGGCGATCAACTCGGCGAGCAGCTCCCCGACCTTGACCCCGGGCGCCTCGACGACCTGGGCCGATGGACGCCATTGTCGCAGCGCGCGTAAGGCCGCCTCCTGTTCGGGCCCGTCGGCGGAGCGCACCACCATCACCGGGTCCTCCTCGTCGGCGGAGATCAGATCGCCGGCGACCCGGAGCACCACGTCGAAGACCTCATCGCCGGAGGCGGTCAAGGTGGACCACTTGGCGGCGGCTCTGCGCGTGTTGTACGGCGTGCCGACCTCGTCGACGCGGACCTCGAAGATCCGTGTCCCGGCGGCGTCGATCTCAACGACGGCCAGCCGTTCCCTGAACGAGGCGATCAGATCGGTGAGATCGCCACGCAACCCGCCCTCTGCGAAATGGTTCAAAGAATCTCCCGCCAGATTCGAACTTTTATTCGTTACGATGCCCTGTTTGGCATAATTGGCAGGACGTGTGTCGATAAAGGCGGATTATCAATACTTTGTCCGATTTCTGGTGGTTTGTGATTGCTCTTTGCTCCTTGGGAAAGCCGTTAGTGGCGGGGTGCCTGACATAGTTTGTGATAAATCAAGATTGCCGGTTGTTTATGGTAGTCAGTGGATTACTCACGGGGTAGGGCGTACAGCGCCTTGTC